>CAVRGN010000003.1:0-1765188 GCA_963720725.1 uncultured Alphaproteobacteria bacterium | reverse complement strand
TTCGCGGCCCACACGCTGCTGCCCTCGGCCGCCGGCCGCGCGCAGATGGCCGAATATCTCCGCGGCTATCTCCGGCTCGCGCGGGAGCTGGGGACCGGCTGCATCCTCGATGCGCCGACCTGGAAGGCCCATCCCCACTGGGCGGCCGAGCTCGGCGAGGACGAGGCCTTCCAGCGCCGGGCCAACCAGGAGGCGATCGCCTTCGTCGCGGCCTTGCGCGACGAGTTCCGGGGCGGCCAGGGGCCCATCCTCCTCAACGCGCCGATCGGCCCGCGCGGCGACGCCTACGCGCCCGACGCGACGATCACGGCCGGGCAGGCGGAGGCCTACCACGCGACCCAGCTCGGCTGGCTCGCCGGGACCGAGGTCGACATGGTGACCGCCATGACCCACACCCAGGGCGACGAGGCCGCGGGCTTCTCGCGTGCCGCCGAGGCCGCGGGCCTGCCGCACGTGGTCTCGTTCACGGTCGAGACCGACGGCCGCCTGCCCACCGGCGAGACCCTGGCCGAGGCCATCGGCAAGGTCGATGCCGCCAGCGACGCGGCGCCCGCCTACTTCATGGTCAACTGCGCCCACCCCGACCACTTCTCGGCCGAGCTCGCCGATGCGCCCTGGGCCCGGCGCATCCGCGGCCTGCGCTGCAACGCCAGCCGCAAGAGCCACGCCGAGCTCGACGCCGCGGCGACCCTGGACGACGGCGATCCGGACGAGCTCGCTGGCCAGTATGCCGAGATCAAGGCGCGCATGCCCTGGCTCAACGTGTTCGGCGGCTGCTGCGGCTCCGACCTGCGCCACGTGACCGCGATCGCGCGCCGCGTCGCCGCCTGACGGTACGGCGGCCGACGGCGCGGTGAACCGTCCCTGCGTCAGGACCGGACCGAGGCCGCCGCACCGGGCGTGACCGACGTGCACACCGGGAGGCTTTGACCTCGGCCGGGAATCGTCTATATCCCTCCGGCACGCGCCCGTAGCTCAGTTGGATAGAGCGCAAGCCTCCGGAGCTTGAGGTCAGAGGTTCGAGTCCTCTCGGGCGCGCCAAAAAATTAAGCGCTTAGCTGTTTTTGCCCCCGCCCTTGGCACCGATTTAGCACCGAAAGCCTACCAGTCTCTCTTCGGCTCACCAGCTTCCCCGGTGACGAAACGGAAAGAATGCCTGTTTTCCCCGACAGGCGGCGGGGGTGTTTACACGGGACTTATATACCCAGGCGAGTGGAGAACGAGTATGATTGAAGACCTATTCTTTAAGCGACACCAGTTAGATTTCACCAGCCCCGCAGGGGTTCCTTTGGAGCTTCGGCAAGTACTCGTGCGTGCCACGCACATTTTCTATCATGATGTGGCTGAGCCTCTCTCGCTATCGGACGATTTCTTCAAATTGGTCAACGATCAGTTTGAGCGCGAGTGTGGCTTCCGACACTACGCGATCAGCCAGTATGGAAGGATTAAACTCTGGTGCAAGATGTTCCTTGAGGAAAGCTTGGAAATATCTGAATCAAGAAACTCGGGAGTGACGAATTTCTTCTCGCTGAAACTAAGCTTGATCGAACTTCTATTCCGCAGGGCCGAGGAAAATCTAGCACAAGAGCGACGACCGACGACGCCCCGAGATCCAGCTAGAAAAAGTCGAGTAGTTGTAATCAATCCAGGCGTCGAGGCACCACCCCTCAGAGACTTCGCGGTGAAGTGGTACGTAAAGGGAGAGCCGATCAGGAGGGCGGAGGCGCTAAGAGCTGCCATAGAGGAACTAAACGGGCGCTTCCGCGAAGTAGACTTTCCTTTCCGATACCACAATGGCCTGATCCAGTCATCGACCGACGAGCTCACAGAGAAGGTGATCGTAGCTCCATTTTGGAGCATCGTTGCCGACCCGAAGTGGGCGAATGTGGATCACGATATGAAGGAGGCGCGAGACCGTGCCGCCACAGGGGGCGAGGACCCTGCCTTCTACGCTGCGATGGCGCTTAAGAGTACATTGAAGATTGTCAGCGATGATAACGGTTGGACGCGTGGATCAGAGGGAGGGGCGCATGGGTACATCGATAACCTTGTAAGCAAAGGAAATGGTCGCTTTATCGAGCCTTGGGAGGCCGAAGCACTAAAGGCCTTTTTTACAAGGTGAGGAACCCACATGGCCATGGACCGGGATCGGAACCGCAGCCGAGACTTACAAGTGAACAAACCGAGTGGGCCATAGAGACCTGCATGAGCTGGGTGAAAGGTCTCGTGCGACGGATGTAGCATCACGCTCTGGATGCAAGAGAGGTGATAGAGCTGTCTGCGGTTCGCATGTGAGGACTCCAGGTTCGGACCATGTCCCGGCGGTCTCCAGCCGGCGAGAGCCATGCGAACATGGCGCGCTCGCATCCGAGCCGCCATTGAGAAAAATTAGATGGTAGCAGGATAAGGTAATGTCCATTAATTCCCATGGAAGAAAACGGCTTTTCAAATATTATTCAATGGACTCAGCAATTAAGACTCTGACACATGGAAGTCGACGCTGGTCAACGCCAGGCACATTTAACGACCCATTTGACATGCAGTTCGAGTTTAATCCCGGCGTTGCCAATGAGGAGATTGCCAGAAATCTAATTCAACATGCATTCGAGAGAATTATGGACAAGGATGATCCACTTACCTTCGTATTCGGTAAAGCGTTGTCGGATGCTAAGCGAGCGCGCGAGTTGCTGCGTGATGTCGACGTAAGCGATTTGCTACGACGTCAGCGTCTGAGCTTAGTACCTAAAGTTCTAGATAATCTAAGTAAGGCTAATTCTAAAATAGATCAATTCAATAAACAATTATTTGACGTATATCGACATGCTCTTGTCTTTTGCCTATCAGAAGTGAATGATAGTATATTAATGTGGTCTCATTACGCCAATAATCACACTGGAGCAGTCGTACAATTCCTAGTCCTTGAAGAAGTAAACTCGCCACTACTTGTTGCAAGACCAGTGATTTATTCGAAGAATGTTCCAGCTTTCGATTTTATGGATATCTTCGATTTTGAGACCCAGCGACAAAAGATCGAGGATGGCATTACATTAGTTAAGAGCGATGTTTGGGCCTACGAGCATGAATGGAGGATCGTCATGGGTTCTAATCATGCCAAAAATTCGTATGAGATATACCCATTCTCCGCGAAGGAGGTTGGTGCTGTATATCTTGGTTGCAATGCCACAGACCATGCAGCCGCGGATATAATGAACATAGTAAGATCGCAATATGCACACGCATCTGTCTACAAGGCTCGAAGGCGCAAAGGTGAGTTCGCTATCGATTTCGATCAGATAGCCTAAAGTGCCGAAGCTTTATCTCCTCGTACTCTTCCGACTGACATTCCCACCGCCCGCTCGGCCGGGCCCGCCACCGCGGCGGGCAAGGCGCGCGCCGCCATGAACGGCGTGCGGCATGGCCTGTGCGGGCGGACCTTTTTCTACCTCGCCGACGAGGACCCGGCCGAGTTTGCCCGGCACGAGTCGGATTGGCTCTGGCCTCCCGCGACCTGCACGAGCGCGAGGCGGCACTGGCCGCGATCCGTGCGATGTGGCGCGAGCTTAGCCGATGTAGGGGTGCCGGGTACGCCCAAGCGCCTCCGGATGGAGCCTACCAGCCACTCCACGTGTCGCGCTCGCAGTAGAGCTGGCCGTTCCAGCCCTCGACGCAGCGGTAGGACCGGGCGCGCGGGCGCGGATCGAAGTAGGGGTTGCGGCGGCGGTCGGACCGGTAGCCGGTCCAGGGCGACCCGTAGCGCGGCGCTATCCGGTTGTCGTAGCGCCAGGATTGCGGCGCGCCGCCCGCGCCGTCACGCTGCTGCAGCGCCCAGGCGTTGCGGCGGTCTTCCGGGCCGCCATCATGGTTCCGGTCGTTGCCGGGGCTCTCCTGCCCGGCGTCGGCGGCAGTGGCGAGGAGGAGGAAGGCCAGGGTCAGGAGTCGCATCGGTCGTGTCCTTTCCCACAATCCGCCACCGTACCCGATGGTTCCGACATGTATCTAGGCGTAAATTCCTTGACGTCACCGGCCATTCGCGTGACAAGCTGACGGGCAACACGCCGGAGCCTGCGCCATGCCCAGCACCCCCTCGCCCGCCCAGTCCGAAGCCTCGCGCCACAACGGTGCCAGGTCCACCGGCCCCGCCAGCGACCAAGGCAAGGCCCGCTCGGCCATGAACGGCGTCCGCCATGGCCTGTGCGGGCGGATCTTCTTCCTGCTTGCGGACGAGGACCCGGCCGCGTTCGCCGAGCACGAGGCGGAATGGCTGGCCGCCTGGCGCCCGCGCGACGTCCACGAGCACGAGGCCGCGCTTGCCGCGATCCGGGCGATGTGGCGCGAGAGCCGCGCCGACCGGCTGGAGGCCCAGGCACTGGGCGACCTGTTCGCCGCCGACCGGATCGACGACGATGCCGAGCGTGCCAACGCCAAGGACCGTGCGCTGAAGGCACTCGGCACGGTCCTGCGCTACAAGGCCCGGATCGAGCGCGAGCAGCGCCGCGCCCGGGAGGCCCTGGGAGCCTTGCGCACCCGCCGCCTCGCCCCGCCGCGTCCCCACGCTTCGCCGGTCCCCACCCCGCCGGCGCCGGAGGCACCGCTGCGACCGAGCGAACCCGAGCCGGCTCCGCCCGCCATGGCACCCCTGGCCACCGTGCCCAAGGCCACGGCCCCGGCACTGCCGGACGAACCCGAGCCGGCGGCCTTCAACCGGCACCAGCGCCGGGCGCTGGCGGCCATGGAACGCCACCGGGCCGCCTGAGCGCCGGGCGGAGGTCCGTCACATCGGCGGGACCAGCCCGTCCTTGCCGACCGTGATCCGCGTGGCGCTGAACTGGCCGTCGCCGGTCCGGCTGGCGCCCAGGAACACGTGGCCGCCCGGCGCCAAGAGGGAGGGGTCGCCCGGCTCCATGGTCACCACGGGCGTGCCGTCCGGCACCAGCAGCTCCTTCTTGCCGTCCTTGTAGGCGAGGGTCAGGATGCGGCCGTTTACGGCACTCACCGCCGCCTCGACGGTGGCGTTGGTCATGGTGCTCTCGGGCGTCAGGTCCCAGGCGCGGTGGCCCTCGCCGACGCCGCGCATGGCCTCGGGGAAGATCAGCACCTCCTGGGCGGTGAGCGTGCCGTCCGGCTGCGGCAGGGCGGCGGCACCGACATAGCTGCCGGCGGCCGCGTCGGCGAGCTCGGCCGGGATCATGGCGGCGACCTTGAAGTCGGGGGTGAGCGTGACCTGGACCGACGGACCCTCGCGGGTGGCGATGGTCAGCTCGTGGCCGTCGACCCGCTCGATGGTGCCGCGGATGCGGGTGACGTCCTGGGCCGAGGCGAGCGCGGCGCTGCCGGCGAGCAGCGCGAACGCGGCGAGTGCGGCGTGGAGCGGGCGGAGCGGTGACGGCATGGCGGAGCCTCCCGGGCATCTTGCGGCGGCACGATCCGCCCCGGCCGCCGCTCCCGCCAATCACATGCCCGCGCGCGGCTCAGCCCCGCCCGGTGCGCTCGGCGTGGCTGCGCAGCTCCCACACCGGGCGGACCTCGATGCCGGTCACGCTGGCCGAGGGGATGCGCGCCGCGATGTCGAGCGCTTCGGCCATGTCCGCGGCCTCGATCAGGTAGATGCCGCCGACCACCTCCTTGGCCTCGGCATAGGGGCCGTCGGTGACGTGGCGCCGGCCGTCGCGCACCCGCACCGTCTTCGCGGTCCGGCCCGGCTGCAGCGCCTCCGCCACCAGCGAATGGCCGCTCTGCCGGAGCGCCTCGTCGACCGCGACATGGGCGTCGGAGAACGCCCAGAACTCGGCCTCGGGCATGGCCTCGAGCATGGCGTCGTCGTTGTAGACCAGGCACATGAACTTCATGACGCTCCCTTCCGGTCGATCCGCGGCCCGGTCGTTCGTCGTCTCGCGGGCGGCTGCGGCACGAGGTACCATGCCGGGCCAGTCGCCGCATCCATGGGCAGGGGGAGACCGGAGATGAGCGAGCGGGTCCTGGTGCTGGTCGGCACGCGCAAGGGGGCGTTCATCCTGGAGAGCGACGCCACGCGCCGCTCCTGGCGCCAGCGCGGCCCCTATTGCGAGACCTGGCCCATGAACCACGTCAAGGCCGATCCGGCGACCGGCACGATCTACGGCGCCGGCGGCAACGAGTGGTTCGGCCCGGCGGTCTGGCAGTCGCCCGACCTCGGCCAGACCTGGACCCATTCCAGCGCGGGCCTGGCCTACGATGCCGGCGAGACGCCGATCCGCTCGGCCTGGAGCCTGGCCGCCACCGGCGACACCATCCATGTCGGCGTCGAGCCCGCCGGGCTGTTCCGCAGCGACGACCGCGGCCGGACCTGGCGCCAGGTCGAGGGCCTGCGCGAGCATCCCTCGCGCCCCGACTGGCAGCCGGGCGGCGGCGGGCTGATCCTGCACTCGCTGGTGACCCATCCTGGCGACCCGGAGCAGCTGTGGGTGGCGATCTCGGCCGGCGGCGTGTTCCACACCGCCGACGGCGGGCGGAGCTGGGAGGCCAGGAACCGCGGCACCCGCTGCGACTACCTGCCCGAGGAGCAGCGCTACCCCGAGACCGGCCAGTGCGTGCACCATCTCACCATCGCACCCGGCATGCCCGACCGCCTCTACCAGCAGAACCATTGCGGCATGTACCGGAGCGAGGATGGCGGCCGCAGCTGGGCCAGCATCGAGGCGGGCCTGCCCTCGAGCTTCGGCTTTCCCGCCACCACCCATCCCCGCGACCCGGACACGCTGTTCCTCCTGCCGCTCAACGGCGATTCCGCCGGCCGCTACCCGCCCGAGGCCGCCACCGCGGTGTGGCGCAGCCGCGATGCCGGCGCCACTTGGCAGGACCTGCGCCGCGGCCTGCCGCAGCAGGGCGCCTACTTCGCCGTGCTGCGCCAGGCGATGGCGACCGACGCGCTGGAGCCGGCCGGGGTCTATTTCGGCACCAACAGCGGCAGCCTCTACGCCAGCGCCGACGAGGGCGAGAGCTGGCAGGAGGTCGCCCGCCACCTGCCGACCATCCTCTCGGTCGAGACCCTGGTGGCGGACGCTTGAGCAGGGTCCGGGTGGTGCTGCCGGCGGCGCTGGTCCGGCTCTTCCCCGGTGCGGAGCGCGAGGTGGAGGTCCACGCAGCCACCGTGGCCGAGGCCGTCGACGCGTTGGAGGCCCGCTGGCCCGGCATGCGCGACCGCTTGTGCGACCCGACCCCCCGCCTGCGCCGCGGGATCAACGTCTTCGTCGCCGGCGAACGCGCCGACCTCGCCACGCCGCTCGCCCCCGGCGTCCGGATGGTGGTGATGACAGCACTGGTCGGCGGCTAGGGCCCGGCTTCCCGCTTGGCGCCGAGCCGCCGTTCCCGGCGGTCAGGCCAGGGGCGCGCAGCCCGCAGCCGCCGCCCGCCGCTCCAGGGCCACGATCGCGTCATAGTCGTCGTCGCCCAGCAGTTCCGCTCCGGCCAGCAACAGGGCCTCGCGGACGGCGGCCAGTGCCGGGTCGGCCAGGGCCGCCATGACCGCTGCGCGCACCGCCGCCAGCGGTGCGGCCGTCCCGGTGATCAGCGGCAGCCCGGGAGCGGTAGCAGTCCGGCCGAGCACGCGCAGCCCGGCCACGCGCTCGGGCTCGTGCCGGCCGAGCAGCGCCCAGGTGACGCAGTCGACGGCGCACAGATCGGCCGCGCCCGCCGCCACCGCGTCGACCGAGGCGCCGTGCGAGCCGGTGACCAGGCAATCGCCGAAGAAGCGGCCGTCGCGGGCCAGCGGCGCCACCGCCGCCCGCAGCGCGTTGTGGCCGGACTGCGAGTCCCCGGCATTGACGGCGACCCGGCGGCCGCGCAACCCGGCGAGATCCGGGGCGGGATCGCCGGCGCGGACCACCAGCATCGAGCAGTAGCGCGCCCCGTCGCAGCCTTCGGCGCGGTAGGCCGGCGTCGCCACGAGCCTCACCTGGCCGCGCAAGCTCGTGGCGTAGGGATAGCCGCAAGTCTGCGACAGAATCAGGCCGGGTGCGCGCCACACGGACGGGTAGTCCGCCCGCCGGTCGAGCGCCGGTGGCGCGGCGACGCCCCGGCCCGCCAGCGCCCCCGCCATGGCCGACCACCAGGCGTCGGTCGCCCAGCGGACGGCCGGGTGATCGTACATGGGCAGGGAGGCGACCGGCGCCATCCCGGCCGCGCTCAGCCGGGCCGCGACTCCAGTGGCCAGAGCACCGGCTCCTTGGGCGCGAAGAAGTAGCGGCGGATCACGTCCCAATAGGACGGGTAGCGATAGTCGCCATGGCGGGCGAGGTAGCGGGCCCGCTCGGCACGGTAGATCGCCGGGATCCGGTACCAGGGCACCGACGGCCGCTCGTGATGGACCGCGTGCAGATTGTTGTTGAGGAACAGCAGCGCCAGCGGCCCGCCGCGCTCGACGATCACCGTGCGCGCATCGGCGGCCTCGACCGCCTGATGCTCGAGATAGGTGCGGATCATGAGCAGCGAGAAGCCGCCATAGACGGCGACCAGATAGGGTACGGGCGCGAACCCGGTCCACCACAGCCAGCCGATCACCGGCAGCAGGGCCGACAGGTGGATCGCCCAGGCGAGGCGGACGCCGCGCTCGCCCTGCCACAGCCGCTGGCTCTCCGTGGCGAGGAAGGAGGCCACCGCCAGGGCCGGGCCGATCGCCATGCGGCCGAACAGCGTGTTGTTGAAGGTCAGCAGCGCGTACATCCACCGCCCGATCACCCGCCGGCGCACCAGCGGCAGGTAGAAGCTCTCGGGATCGTCGTGGGGATCGGTCAAGGTCGGCACGCGGTGATGCTTCAGGTGCAGGTCGCGGAAACGGCGGTAGGGCAGCCAGAGATTGAGCGCCGGCAGGACCGTGAGCTCGTTGAGGATGGCGTGCCGGAACGGGTGGCCATGGAGCACCTCGTGCTGGAGCGAGGAGTACTGGGCGAGGGCGATCATCAAGAACGGGACCGCCAGCCAGTAGCCGATCTCGGCATGGAACGCGGTCACTGCAAGCCACAGCAGGTAGCAGCCGCCCATGACACCGAGCGTCGGCCACTCCATCTCGCGCATCGTCGCACCCATTGGTTCCCCACTAACATCCGTTTAGCACCACGAGTGACCTCCCTGCAACGATTGCGTGAGCGCGGTGGCGAACTGTCCACAGGGGAACCGGAGTACTGCGGCCCTGGAGATGGCGGCGCCCGCTGCCCCGCCGGGGGAGGTCGCCGTGACATGTTTGTCGCAGCTCCGGTTGGCCGAAGGGGACCATCCGGAAAGGGGGCGGGCTTGTCAGCGAGCGGGGTTGCCGACAACCTGCGCCGGCAACGAACCGGGAGGTGTCCATGCTGAAGATCTGGGGTCGAACCAGCTCGATCAACGTGCAGAAGGTCATGTGGGCCGTGGCCGAGCTCGGGCTGCCGCACCAGCGCATCGACGTCGGCGGCCCGTTCGGCGGCCTGGACGGGCCCGACTACGCGGCCATGAACCCGAACCGGCTGATTCCCGTCCTGGAGGACGGCGCCACCGTGGTCTGGGAGTTCGAACGCGATCGTCCGCTACCTCGCCGCCCGCTACGGCGCCGGCGGGCTCTGGCCCGAGGATCCGGCGCTCCGCTCGCAGGCCGACCGTTGGATGGACTGGCAAGTCACCACCCTGCAGCCGGCGGTCACGCCGATCTTCTGGGGCCTGATCCGCACCCCGCCCGAAAAGCGCGATGCCGGCCTGATCGCCGCCAGCGCCGAGCGGCTCGGGCAGTCGATGACCATCCTCGACCGCCATCTGGCCAGCCGCCCGTTCGTCGCCGGCGAGGCCCTGACCATGGGCGACGTCCCGGTGGGCTGCGTCTGCTGGCGCTACGCCAATCTCGACGTACCCCGCCCCGACCTGCCCAACATCGCAGCCTACCGGACCCGGCTGGAAGCCCGCCCCGGCTACCGCGAGCATGTGATGCTGCCGCTGGTCTGAGGCTCAACCTGCGGGAATGGTGATCACCGGCGGCTGTCCCGGACGGCTGCTCTCGCTGAGAGAGAGCAGCAGCATGACGAAGCTGAACACCCGCTTGCTGGCGAAGTCGTCATTGGCGATCCAGAACCAGTCGCCGTCGTAGGGAATGGCCACGAAGGCGTCGTGCGGCTGCAGGAAGCCGTGGCGCACGCGGACGCGGGGCACCAGGCCCGGACGCGACGAACCGGGGTATGAGGCCCGATCGCCGGGCTCGGTGCGGCCGGAACGGAGATCGGCCGCCGGAACCGCGATGTCGGCGGCAAGCTGGCCCAGCACCTCGAGCAGGGAGCGGGTGCGGATCGGAATCCGCCCCGGCGCGGCCGTGCCCAGCGAGTAGACGATCTCGAACGTGTCGCTGTCGTCGGGCAGCGTCAGTAGCCGGCGCAGCCGGCGCTCGGGCGAATCATCGGTGTCGCCGTGGCCGAGCTTGATGGTGGCGATGCGCTCCTGGGAGCGGACGGAGAGGTCGAGCGCCAACCGCCCGGCGCGCTGCAGCTCGAGCAGGAGCGCCAGCACCTCGACGAACTCCGGATCGGCCGGAAGCTGGGCCGACACCGTCGAGCGCTCGTTGTTGTAGGGTCCCAGCGAGTGCAGCCCGAGGCTCAGCACCAGCTCGGCCGGCACGCTCGACAGCATGAGGCCGAACAGATCCGCGGGCTGCAGCGGGGCCAGAAAGGTGCGGGCGAAGGCGGCGCCGGTCACCGGGGCGTAGGTGATGGTCGGGCTGTTGGTGAAGGTGCCGCCGACGCCGATGTTGGCGTCGTCCGACAGGCGGAAGCTGCCGCCGGTGAGCAGTTCGGTGCCGGCGCTGAAGGTGCCTTGGAGGGAATAGCCGGCCAGGATCTGGTTGACGGTGACGAAGGCCGGCACGTCGCCATAGCGCAGCTTGACGATGTTCATCAGCGTCTGTCGCTTGCCGGCGTCGGCCAGGGCCGCCGCGTAGTCGGCCTGCTGGTAGCTCAACGTGCTCGGACCGAAGCCGGTGCAGCCCGCGACGCCAAAGGCGAGCAGGCAGGAAGCCGCCCGGCGACGGATGCGAACGGCAGCGGAGGGCTTGCGGATCAGCATGGCCGAACCGCTACCCGGCACGGGACCAGTGGCGCAAGCCGTCGCGCTCGCCAGAACCACATCGGGCGCCTACAGTCGGCGGAACCTGGGGAGTCCGCCGGAGTTGCCTGCGTCATGCCGCACCAGACCATGTTCCTGCCACGATTGCGCACCGCCGCAGCGCTCGCGGCCCTGATCGCCGCCGCAGCCTGCGCCAGTGGGCCGCAGGTTGCGACCGGGCCCCAGTCCAACCCCTCGGGAGCTCGCGGCATCCTCGCCGCCGCCTCCACGCAGGGCCCGGTGCCCTTGGTGATCGACACCGTGCCGGACAGCTTTCCCGGCGGTGCCAGCCAGATCGCCGGAACCGCCAGCAACGCCGTCTCGTGGCTCGGCGCCAGCTTCGTTCCCCGGCAGGAAGTGGCGACCGACCAACGGCGGGTCGTGTTCCGCTTTGCCGACATCATCCGCGACCCCGCCGCCACCTGCACCGGCGAGCCGACGCCGGGAACGCCGCCGGCGCCGCCCCTGCAGCTGTTCGCCGTACTGTGCGACGGGACACGGCCGGTGGCCGACGCCACGGGCACCGCCGCCGGGGATAGCGTCGCCGCGGGCGATCAGCTGGTGACCGCGGTCACCGACCGCCTGTTCCCCGGCAACAGCACCACCGGCTATTCGAACAGCATGCCGGGGGTCTCGCTCGGGGTCGGCGTCGGCAGCGGTGGCTGGGGCAACAACGGCTGGGGCCTCGGCGGCGGACTGTTCTTCTGACGCCGCTCACGGCGTGATCGCGACCTTCAGCACTCCGTCGCGCTGGTGCGAGAACAGGTCGTAGGCGGCTTCGATCTGGTCCAGCTTGAACCGATGGGTCACCAGCCCGCGCAGATCCGCGCGGCCCGAACTGATCACGTTCATCAGGCGCCGCATCCGCTCCTTCCCGCCGGGGCAGAGCGTGGTGACGATGGTGTGGTCGCCGAGGCCGGCGGCAAAGGCGCCCAGCGGCAGCTTGAGATCGCTGGAGTAGACGCCCAGGCTGGAGAGCGTGCCACCGGGCCGGATCACCCGCAGGCAGGCTTCGAAGGTCGTCTGCGTGCCCAGGGCCTCGATCGCCACGTCGACACCGCGGCCGTTGGTCAGGCGCATGATCGCCTCGACCGGATCCTCGGCCGTGTAGTCGACGACATGGTCCGCCCCGAGCCGGCGGGCCATCTCCATGCGCGGCTTGACCGAATCCACGCCGATGATGGTCGTGGCCCCCTTGAGCCTGGCGCCGGCGGTGGCGCACAGCCCGATCGGCCCTTGCGCGAACACGGCCACCGTGTCGCCGATCCTGATCTTGCCGCTCTCGGCCCCGCTGAAGCCGGTCGACATGATGTCCGGGCACATCAGCACCTGCTCGTCGGTGAGATCGTCCGGGACCGGTGCCAGGTTCGCCATGGCGTCGGGCACCAGGACGTACTCGGCCTGACAGCCGTCGATCGTGTTGCCGAACCGCCAGCCGCCCATGGGCTTCCAGCCATGCGCCGTGCCGGCCCCGTCCTGCGACCCGCAACCGTCGAGGCAGGCGTTCGACCAGCCCGAAGGCGTGATTGCCCCGGCGATGACCCGCTGGCCCTCGCGGTAGCCCCTCACCGCCGCACCCAGACGCTCGACGACGCCCACCGGCTCGTGACCCACGGTCAGCCCCTTGGCGACGGGGTACTCGCCCTTGAGGATGTGGACGTCGGTGCCGCAGATCGTGGTCGTGGTGACCCGGATCAGCGCGTCGAGCGGGCCGACTTCGGGAACCGGCTTCTCGTCCAGGGCGATCCGCCCCGGCTCGACGAAGATCGCAGCTTTCATCATGCGCGCCATTCGACCACCTCCATGCCTGCCTCCTGCCAGCATGGAGGTGGTCGCCTTCCTCGGCATTGATCCAGATCAATTACTGGTCGCGCGGCTTTCACGCCCGGCACCAAGAAGCGCTGGACCGTCACCGGTCTCTCGGCCTTCACTGGTGCCGGATGACGGTGGGAGACTGCGGTATGCGGGTGGTGGTCCTCGGCAGCGGCGTGATCGGCGTCACGAGCGCCTGGTACCTGGCCGAGGCCGGGCACGAGGTCCTGGTGCTCGACCGCCAGCCGGGTCCGGCCATGGAGACCAGCTATGCCAATGCCGGCGAGATCTCGCCGGGCTACTCCTCGCCCTGGGCCGCCCCCGGCCTGCCGATCAAGGCGTTGCAATGGCTGTTCATGCGCCACCGGCCGCTGGTGATCTGGCCCATGCCCGATCCCGCCATGATCGCCTGGGGCTTGCGTCTGCTGATGAACTGCACCAGCGCCCGTTACGAGCTCAACAAATCGCGCATGGTGCCGATCGCCGAGTACAGCCGCGACTGTCTGCGCGAACTCCGCGCGCGGCTCGGCCTCGCCTACGATGAACGCATGCAGGGCACGCTCCAGCTGTTCCGCAAGCCGGAGCAGCTCGAGGGCACCGCCAAGGACATCGAGGTCCTCGAACGCTACGGCGTCGCCTGGGAGATCCTCGACCAGGACGGCTGCATCGCAGCCGAGCCGGCGCTGGCACGGGTGCGCGGGAAGTTCGTGGGCGGCCTGCGCCTGCCGGGCGACGAAACCGGCGACTGCTTCAAGTTCACCGGCGCCCTGGCCGGGGTGTGCCGCCAGCAGGGGGTGGAGTTCCGCCATGACACCGCGATCCACGGCATCGCGACCGACGCTGGCCGGGTGACCGGCGTCGCCACCGGCAGCGGCATGGTCTCCGGCGACGCCTATGTCGTGGCATTGGGCAGCTACTCGCCCCGGCTCTTGGGCCCGATCGGCGTGCGCGTGCCGATCTATCCGGTGAAGGGCTACTCGCTCACCGTCCCGATCACCGATCCCGGTGGCGCCCCGGAATCCACGGTCATGGACGAGACCCACAAGGTCGCGATCACCCGCCTGGGCGACCGGATCCGGGTCGGCGGAACGGCCGAACTCGTCGGCTACGACACCAAGCCGCGCCGGCCGCGCCGCGGCACGCTCGAGCATGTCGTGACCGACCTCTATCCCGACGGCGGCGACGTCGTCCGCGCCGAGTTCTGGTGCGGCCTGCGCCCGATGACGCCCGATGGACCACCCGTGATCGGACCGACCAGATACCCCAACCTGTGGCTCAACACCGGCCATGGCACCCTGGGTTGGACCATGGGTTGCGGCTCGGGGCGCGTTCTGGCCGACCTGATCTCGGGCCGGGCGCCGGCCGTCGACACCAGCGGCCTCGGCCTCGCCCGCTACGCCTGATGCGCCCCGCCCTGGCAACGATCGACCTCGGAGCCCTGCGGCACAATCTGCGCGAGGCACGCCGCCGCGGCGCGGGCGCCAAGGTCGCCGCCATCGTCAAGGCCAACGCCTACGGCCATGGCGCCACCCGCGTGCTGCCGGCGCTGGCCGAGGCGGACATGCTGGGCGTGGCCTGCATCGAGGAGGCGCTGGCATTGCGCGAGGCGGGTGCCCGGCAGCCCGTCCTGCTGATGGAGGGCGCCTTCCAGGCCGACGAGCTGTCCTTGTGCGCCGATCTCGACTTCCAGGTCGCGGTCCACGAGCCGGGCCAGCTCGCCATGTTGGAAGCGGCGAGGCTGCGACGTCCGCTGGTGGCGTGGCTCGACGTCGACACCGGGATGAACCGCCTCGGCTTCCGGCCCGCCGAGGCCGTGGCCGCCTATGCCCGACTGCGCGACTGCGCGGGCGTGGCCGAGGTCCGGCTGATGACCCACTTCGCCAGTGCGGACGAGCCCACCGATCCCGCCACCCGCCGCCAGATCGAGCGCTTCGCCGAAGCGGCCGCAGGCCTGGGCCTCGCCCGCTCGTTCTGCAACTCGGCCGGCGTGCTCGCATGGCCCGAGGCGCATGCCGAGTGGATCCGGCCCGGGGTGATGCTGTACGGCATCTGCCCGCTGGGCGGTCGCATCGGCGGCGACGAAGGGCTGCGCCCGGTGATGACCCTGTCGACGGGCTTGATCGCGATCCGCGAGGTCCACGAAGGCGAGATGGTCGGCTATGGCGGCGCGTGGCGGGCAGCGGCACCGACCCGGATCGGCATCGCGGCCCTGGGCTATGCGGACGGCTATCCGCGGCACGCCCCTTCCGGCACCCCGGTCCTGGTCGATGGGCGGCCATCGGTCACGGTTGGCCGGGTGTCCATGGACATGCTGGCGGTCGACCTGACCGCGCATCCCGACGCCGCTGTCGGCGACCGCGTGACCCTGTGGGGACGCGGTCTTCCGGCCGAGTTGGTCGCCGCCAGCGCCGGCACCATCGCTTACGAGCTTCTGTGCGGGCTCGCGCAGCGCGTGCGCATCGAGCTGCAGGACGACGCTGCCGCCGGCCATGGGGCCCCCGAGCCCACGGCCATACCCAAACCCGCGCCGACGGTCTAGGTAGGCGGCAATCAATCCGACGGAGATCTCGAGTCCTCGCCATGGCCCACGACCACGCGCACGGCCACGATCATTCTGCCCCGCCGGAAGGGCATGACCGGGCGTTCGCGCTCGGCATCGGGCTCAATCTCGCCTATGTCGCGGCGGAAACGGTGTTCGGGCTGCTCGCAGGCTCGCTGGCGCTCCTGGCCGACGCCGGCCACAACCTGTCGGACGTGCTCGGCCTGGCATTGGCCTGGGGCGCGGCGTGGCTCGCCCGGCGTGAGCCGACGCCGCGGCGGACCTACGGCATGCGGCGCAGCTCGATCCTGGCGGCGATCGCCAACGCCATGCTGCTCCTGGTCGCGATCGGGGCCATAGCACTCGAAGCGGTGCGCCGCCTGCAGACGCCCGAGCCGGTGGCGACCGGCACGGTGCTGTGGGTAGCGGCCCTGGGCGTACTGATCAACGGCGGGACGGCACTTCTGTTCATGCGCGGCCGCGAGCGCGATCTCAACATTCAAGGCGCGTTCCTGCACATGGTCGCCGACGCCGGCATCACCGTGGGCGTCATGATCGCCGCCGTGGTGATCGGCTGGACCGGCTGGCTCTGGCTCGATCCGGTCACCAGCCTGGTCATCGCGGTGGTGATCCTCGCCGGCACCTGGGGGCTCTTGCGCGATTCGGTGGATCTCGCCATGGACGCCGTGCCGCGTGGCATCGATCCGTCGGAGGTCGCCGACTACCTGGTGTCCCAGCCCGGCGTGAAGGAGGTGCACGACCTGCATATCTGGGCCATGAGCACCACCGAGACGGCGCTCACCTGCCACCTGGTCCGTCCCGACGCGGCTCCCGACGACGACCTCCTCGCCCGGGTCAGGCTCGAGCTGCACGAGCGGTTCGACATCGTCCACGCCACGATCCAGGTCGAGGCCGGCGAGCCCTGCCCCCAGGCGCCGGCACACGTGGTCTGACCGGTCCGCCGGGGGCGAACGGCCCCCGGCATCTCCTGTCACCGGCGCAGGTGGTGGCCCTTGTAGTCCATGCCGCTGGCCGCGAGCCGCGCGCCCTCGGCCGCCGCGGCGAGGCTGGAGGCCGAAGCGGTCAGCGGCTGCCGCCGCTGGGCGAAGGTCAGGACGGCATGCGCGGCGGCGTCGGTGAGCTGATCCAGCCCCTGGCGGCTGACATTCTTCGCCCTATCGCAGCGCTGATGGTAGCAGGGATCGTACGCCTCACCGGCGGTGCCGCCGTAGATCCGTGCCTCTCGCCTGGTCTTGATGCCCTCGGCACCCGAGAACAGGCCTCCCGCCGGGATGCCGGCGAAAATGAACGCCTGATAGTCCGAGCGGCCGTCGAAGGCGGTCGGTTCGGTCCGGAGGCCGAGGAAGCCGAAATACTGCTCGAAGACCTGCTCGATGAGCGCCGAGCCCGCAGGCCCCGGACCAACGTCGGGGAAGGCGGAGCCGTCGCCGTCATAGACGAAGCGGACGAAGTTGGGTGATCCGAGCATGTCGAAATTCAGATTGAGCGCGATCCGGCGCAGCTCACGCTCCGGAAGGTTGTCGACATAGTAGGTCGAGCCGAGCAGCCCGCTCTCCTCCGCGCCCCAGAATGCGAAGCGCACCTGGTTGCGGACAGGAATGTTGGCGAGCTGGCGAGCGATCTCGAGGATGGCGGCGGTGCCGCTGCCATTGTCGTTGATGCCGGGGCCTTCCAACACCGAATCCAGGTGCGCACCCACCACCACCACGCGATTGTCCCGCCCGGTGCGGGTCTCAGCCAGCACATTCTCGGTTCTTTGTGTCGTGGTCTTCGTGTCGGTGCGCAACCGCACCGACACGCCAGGGACCAGCTTCGCCAGTTCTTCGCCGACCGCGAAGCTGGTTCCCACCACGGGAATGGAGACGTCCGGCGACCCGAGCGTGCCGCTGAGCACGTCGGTCCGGCCCGGCTGGCCTTCGTTGAAGATGACCACGCCAAGGGCGCCAGCCGCTTCGGCATTGGCGGCCTTGACCACGAAGTCGCAGGTGCCCCGCTGGATCAGCGCAATATTGCCGGCTGTGAAGTCCTCGAAGTCCGCAGCCTCGCAGCCGGAGTTCGAGCTGCTGGGCGTCGGGCCCGGCGGCAGCACGAGATCGACCGCCTGGAGCGTTGCCGTGACGCCGGCGGGTGCGGTCCCCGAATACTCCATGGTGAGGAAGTCCTCGCCGAGGACGTAGGTTTTCGTGCCAGGAGCGACCTGGGCGAACTCGGCCGGGGACAGCTCCTCGAACAGCGAGAACGGGAAGGTCTGCCGCGAGATGGCATAGGCGCCGGCCGGCAACTGGCTGACGACATAGTCGACCGACGCGTCGAAGCCGGGCGTGCCGGAAGCGCGCGTGCCGCCATTGCTGTTCGCAATGGCCTGGAGCGCCCGCTGATGAGCGCGAACGTTCTTCAGGGTCACGGCATTGCGGAAGTTGGTGCTGTCGACGATCTCCTGCCCGAGCGCAGGGACAGCGGCCAGGGCGGTGATTGCCGCCATCAGCGCCGCAAAAGGCTTCGACTTGGGCATCGGCTCCTCATTCTTCTGGCATGCCTGCCCTCGACGCCCTGGTGGCAGCCCGCCCGGGCGGGGGCACGATCCGACGATCTATCGCCCGTCACCGAAGCTAGCAACCTGTACGATTATTTATTCTCGCGGATGGAACTTCTTGGTTCCACGCCTAGTTGGAGCTTTTCGCTCAAGAGGTCGCGATGTCTACCAGCAGCTTGAGGTTGAGGCTGATGATCACCGCCGTGACGGCCCAGGCGAGAACCGCCACCCAGCGCGGGGCGACGAGTTCACCCATCAGCTTGCGATCGGTGGTGAAGCGCACGAGCGGGACGACCGCGAACGGCAGCTGGAGGCTGAGCACGACCTGGCTCAGGATCAGCATTTGCGCGGTCGCGCTCTCGCCATAGAGCCAGGCCACGAACACCACCGGCACGATGGCGATCAGGCGGGTGACGATGCGGCGCAGCCACGGCGCCAGGCGCAGGCGCAGGAAGCCCTCCATGACGATCTGGCCCGCCAGGGTGGCGGTGATGGTCGAGTTCTGCCCGGAGGCCAGCAGCGCCAGGGCGAACAGGGTACTCGCCGCCGCGACGCCGAGCGTCGGCGCCAGGAGCTGGTAGGCGTCCTGGATCTCGGCCACCTCCGTTTGCCCGGTGCTGTGGAAGGCGGCGGCGGCCAGGATCAGGATGGCGGCGTTGACGAACAGGGCGAAGCTCAGCGCCACGGTGCTGTCGATGGTGGCGAAGGTCACCGCCTCACGCCGGCCCGCCGGCGTCGGCTCCCAGCGGCGGGTCTGCACGATCGAGGAGTGCAGGTAGAGATTGTGCGGCATCACCGTGGCACCCAGGATGCCGATCGCGATGTAGAGCATGGCCGGGTTGGCAAGGATCTCGGGGTCGGGCACGAAGCCGCGCGCCACCCCGCCCCAGTCCGGTCCGGCGAGCGCCAGCTCGATCACGAAGCAGGCCGCGATCACCGTCATCAGGCTGATGATGAACGCCTCCAGCCAGCGAAAGCCGCGCTGCTGCAGGAGCAGGATCAGCATCACGTCCAGCGCGGTCAGCGCTGCACCCAGCGCCAGCGGAATGCCGAACAGCAGCTGCAGGGCGATGGCGGTGCCGATCACCTCGGCCAGGTCGCAGGCGATGATCGCCAGCTCGCACAGCGCCCACAAGGCGAGGTTGACCGGGCGGGAGTAGTGCGTCCGACAGGCTTGGGCGAGGTCGCGCCCGGTGGCGATGCCGAGGCGGGCCGCCAGCGACTGCAGCAGGACCGCCATCAGGTTGGAGATCAGGATGACCGAGAGCAGCGTGTAGCCGAAGGCGGAGCCGCCGGCGAGGTCGGTGGCCCAGTTGCCCGGATCCATGTAGCCGACGGCCACCAGATAGCCCGGCCCGACGAAGGACAGCAGCCGGCGCAGGGGATTGGCGGAGCGGGAAACGAGGACGCTGCCGTTCACCTCGGGCAGGCTCGGCAACTCTCCCGGCCGTCGCGCGACCGCTTCATTCGCCATCTCGGACGCCTTCGATCCCCCGCAGAGACCCTTCTGCGATACCGCCAAAAAAGTTAGGTGGTACTAACTTGAGATCAAGCCCAAGACGTCACGGCCGGCGATTTCGGCCGTCGGTCCATCCGAGAGATCGGCGGCCACGCCAGCGGGCTGCGTACTGCGGCGAGGGACGCTAGTTCCCGCCCTTCCGCAACCATGCCTGCATCTGGAGGATCTCCGGCTCCTGAGCCGCGATGATCTGCTGCGCGAGTGCGCGCATCTCGGGATCCTGGCCGTATTTGAGCTGGACCTCGGCCATCGCCACGGCCCCGCGATGATGGGCGATCATGCCGCGGGCGAAATCCACGTCCGGGTCGCCGCTGGGCGGGGCCATCATCTCCTGCATCATCTGCTCCATGGCCGCGTTGTAGGCGTCGACGGACGGGCCCGCCGCTCCGGCCACGGGTGGTGAGGCGTGCATCATGTCATGCCCCGTCGCCTGATCCTGTGCGCGGGCAGGTGCCGCCAGAGTGGCGGCGACCATGATGATGGTGCTTGCGAGCACGCGCATGCGTTCCGTCCCTGGTGCTCGTCCAGACCGTCTGGACCTGCCGCCACATGTACCACAGGGGGGTATCGTATCAACGGGACGGGGAACGTTGAGCCCAGCCGATCCTTGTGCGGCAAGCACCACCGTCGGCGCGAGTGCCACCGCAGGCCGAGATCGTTGGAGACCGCCCATGGACATGTTCGTCGATGCACTGCTGACCGGTGCCGGCATGTTGTGGAAGGCGTTGTGGGCATTGATCTTCGGCTACGTGATCTCGGCCGGCATCCAGGTCCTGGTCACGCGCGAGCAGATGGCGGACCTTCTCGGCCGGCGCGGGCCGCGCGCGGCCGGGCTCGCGGCCTTCTTCGGGTTCATCTCGTCTTCCTGCTCGTTCGCAGCGCTCGCCGCGTCGCGGTCGGTTCTGCTCAAGGGGGCCCATCCCGCCAACGCCCTCGCCTTCCTCATCTCCTCGACCAACCTCGTGATCGAACTCGGCATCGTGCTGTGGGTGCTGGTCGGGTGGCAGTTCACCCTCGGCAATATCCTGCTCGGCTTGTTCATGGCGCTGTACGCCTACCTGCTCACCGGCATCTGGTTTCCGACGGGCTTGGTCGCCGGCGCCAAGGAGCACGCGGAACGGGCGCAGAAGGCCGAAGGCATGGCGATGGAGCAAGGGCATGCCGGGCGGCTGGCGCGACAAGCTGCTGTCGCGCGAAGGCTGGCGGAAGATCGCCACGACCTTCTTCATGGAATGGAAGATGGTCTGGAAGGAGATCCTGTTCGGCTTCACCGTCGCGGGGTTCATCTCCGTGTACGTGCCGCAATGGTTCTGGAGCGCGCTGTTCCTGGTCGGCGACGGCGGCGGCCAAGCATACCCGACCTTCTGGGTGGTGGCGGAGAATGCGTTGATCGCCCCGGTGGTCGCCTTCTTCACCTTCATCGGCTCCATGGGCAACGTGCCGCTCGCGGCGATGCTGTGGGCGCACGAGGCCTCGTTCGGCGGAGTGATGAGCTTTCTGGGCGCCGATCTGGTCGCAGCCACGGTGATCTGGGTGCACGTCAAATATTACGGTTGGCGCTACGCCCTGCTCATGTCGGCGCTGCTCTATGTCTGCATGGTCGCGGCCGGCATCACGGTGCACTACCTGTTCGCCCTGGCGGGCCAGATCCCCGAGCAGCGCCCGGAGCTGCAGGAGATGGTCCGCTTCGCGGTCGATTACACCTTGTTCCTCAATCTCGGCTTCGCAGCCGTCGCCGCGATCCTGCTCTGGCTGCATTTCCGCGGCCGCGAGGCGCAGCGCCGCGACACCGACCGCCGGCGGCAGGCGACGGCCTGAGCTAGATGCGCACGGTCCGCAGCCGGGTGGCGTTGGCGATGACCGACACCGAGCTCAGCGCCATGGCGCCGGCGGCGACCATGGGGTTGAGCAGGATGCCCAGCACCGGGTAGAGCACCCCGGCCGCGATCGGCACGCCCAGGGCGTTGTAGGCGAAGGCGAAGAACAGGTTCTGGCGGATGTTGCGCATCGTCGCCTGGCTCAGCGCCCGTGCGCGGGCGATGGCGGCGAGGTCGCCCTTGACCAGCGTGATCGCCCGCGCTCTCCATGGCGACCTCGGTCCCGGTGCCCATGGCGATCCCGACATCGGCGGCCGCCAGGGCCGGCGCGTCGTTGACGCCGTCGCCGGCCATGGCGACCACCCGGCCCTGGCCGCGCAGCCGCTCGACCACGGCGGCCTTCGCCTCGGGCAGCACTTCGGCCTCGACCTCGGTGATCCCCAGCCGCTCCGCCACGGCCTTGGCGGTGGCCCGGTTGTCGCCGGTGAGCATGACGATGCGCATGCCGGCCTCCCGCAGGGCCGCGAGCGCCTCCGGGGTCGACGCCTTGACCGGGTCGGCCACGGCCAGCAGACCGACGACCGTGCCGGAACCGACCACGAACATGACCGTGGCCCCGTCTTGCCGCAGGGCCGCCGCCCGTTCCGCCGCAGCCCCGGGCTCGATGCCGAGTTCGCCCAACATCGCCTCGTTGCCCAGCGCCGCCGGCCGGCCCTCCACAAGGCCGCGCACGCCCTTCCCGGTCACGGACCGGAAATCCTGCGCCGCCGGTGCCACGATCCCGCGAGCCTCGGCCGCGCGGACGATCGCCTCGGCCAGCGGGTGCTCGCTGCCACGCTCCAGCGCCGCCGCCAGCCGCAGGATCTCGGTGTCGTCGAGATCGGCCAGCGGCACGACCTCCTTCACGGCCGGCCGGCCCTCGGTCAGCGTGCCGGTCTTGTCGACCACCAGGGTGTCGACGGCTTCCAGGCGCTCCAGGGCCTCCGCGTCGCGGATCAGCACGCCCAGGCCGGCGCCGCGGCCCACGCCCACCATCACCGACATGGGCGTGGCGAGGCCCAGCGCGCACGGACAGGCGATGATCAGCACCGAGACGGCGGCGACCAGCGCATAGGCCAGTGCGGGCGGCGGTCCGAACAGCAGCCAGGCCAGGAAGGCCAGCACGGCGACACCGACCACGGTCGGCACGAACCAGCCGGCCACTCGGTCGGCCAGCCGCTGGATCGGCGCGCGCGAGCGCTGCGCCTGCGCCACCAGCTGGACGATCCGGGCCAGCATCGTCTCCGAGCCGATCTTGGCGGCGCGCATGACGAAGCTGCCGCGGCCGTTGAGCGTGCCGCCGATCACGGCGGCACCCTCCGACTTTTCGACCGGCAGCGACTCCCCGGTGACCATCGATTCGTCGACCGCACTGGCACCCTCGACCACGCTGCCGTCCACGGGCACGCGGTCGCCAGGCCGGACGCGCAGGAGATCGCCGGGCTGGACCGCATCGAGCGGGACTTCCTCGTCGCCCCCGCCGGGGCGCAGGCGGCGCGCGGTCTTGGGCGCCAGGCCCAGGAGTGCGCGGATGGCGCCGCCGGTGCGCTCGCGCGCCCGCAATTCCAGCACCTGCCCAACCAGGACCAGCGTCGTGATGACCGCCGCGGCCTCGAAATAGACCGCGACCGTGCCCTCCGGCGTGCGGAAGGCCGGCGGGAACAGGCCGGGCAGCAGGACGGCGGCGAGGCTGTAGAGCCAGGCGACCCCGGTGCCGAGCGCGATCAGCGTGAACATGTTGAGGTTGCGGCTCACCAGGGAAGCCCAGCCGCGCTGGAAGAACGGCCAGCCGGCCCAGATCACCACCGGCGTCGCGAGCGCCAGCTGGAGCCAGACATTGAGCGTGGGCGGGACGACGTCGTCGAAGCGTTGGCCGAGCAGGTGCATGCCGTTCTCCAGCACCACCACCGGCACGGCGAGCGCCGCGGCGATCTTGAGCCGCCGGCTCATGTCCGCCAGCTCGGGATTGGGTCCGACCTCGGCGGTGGCGTCCTCGGGCTCCAGCGCCATGCCGCAGATCGGGCAGGAGCCGGGGCCGATCTGACGCACCTGCGGGTGCATCGGGCAGGTGTAGATCGCGTCGGGCTTGGCCGGCGCGGGTGCCGCCGCCTCACCGAGGTAGCGCCCGGGCTCGGCTGCGAACCTGGTGCGGCAGCCAGCGCTGCAGAAATGGTAGACTTGGCCGCCATGCTGGTACCGATGCGGCGACCGCGCGGAATCGACCGTCATCCCGCAGACCGGGTCCTTGACCTCGGCCGGCTCCATGGTGCCTACCGGCTCCGAGACGGCGGCGGTATGGTGGCCGTGGCAGGAGCCACCGTCTGCATGTCGGGCGGACATGGGCTAGCTTTCCTTCTGGGACGAGCCATCCTTTATACCCCATGGGGGTATGGTGCAAGGACATGCAGAGCAAGACCAAGGCGAACTGCGGCGCGAGGCTGAGCCGGATCGAGGGCCAGGTGCGCGGCATCGCGCGCATGATCGAGGAAGACCGCTACTGCATCGACGTGCTCACCCAGGTCCGTGCCGTCCGGGCGGCGCTGCGCCGGGTCGAGGACGAGGTCCTGAACGATCATGTCGCCCATTGCGTCGAGGGCGCGATCGCCAGCGGAGACGGAGCGGAGCAGCGCATCAAGGTGCAGGAGCTCCTCGACGTGCTGACGCGCCGGGACGGCTGATCGCGGCGCGCGATCAAGCCGGGGCGCGCGGCCCGAACAGGATGATCGCGGCACCGGCCAGGCAGACCGCGGCACCCGCGAGATCCCAGCGGTCGGGTCGGACCCCCTCGACCAGCCAGAGCCAGACGAGCGAGGCCAGGATGTAGATCCCGCCATAGGCCGCGAAGGCGCGGCCGGCGTGATCGGCCTCGATGCGGGTCAGGGCCCAGGCGAAGACCAGAAGTGCCAGCCCGCCGGGCACCACCCACCACACCGAGCGGTCCAGGCGCAGCCAGAGCCAGAACGCGAAGCAGCCGCCGATCTCGCCCAGGGCGGCGAGGCCATACCAGGCGAAGGGTCGCAGCAGCTCGCTCATGCGCCCTCCCGGCACGGTCGCCCGGATCGGCCTTTGACCCGGGACGGCCTCTCGGTGTTTCCTGCCGCCGTGGCAGTGGCACCCCTATCAGCCGGACTTCGCGCCATGCAATCGCCCCATCGCCGCGGCATCCTCCTGGCGCTGGCCTCGGCGGCACTGTTCGGCGCCAGCACGCCTCTGGCCAAGCTGCTGCTCGGGGCCATGGACCCGTGGCTGACCGCAGGGCTGCTCTATCTCGGCGCCGGCGTCGGGCTCGCGGCGGTGCAGCTGGGCCGCAAGGCCGCCGGGCTGGCGGAGAGCGAGGCACCCCTGCGCCGGGCCGACCTGCCGCGCCTCGCGGCCGTCGTCGCCGCCGGGGGCGTGGCCGGCCCGCTGCTCCTGATGCTGGGCCTCGCCCGGACCGACGCCGCCGCGGCCTCGCTCCTGCTCAACCTCGAGGGCCTCGCGACCATGGGCATCGCCTGGCTGGTGTTTCGCGAGAGCGTAGACCGCCGTCTGCTCGTCGGCGCGCTCGCGATCCTCGGCGGGGCCCTGGTGCTGTCCTGGCAGGGAGGCAGCGTGGCACTCGGCCCGGGTGCGCTACTCATTGCCGCCGCCTGCCTCGCCTGGGGCATCGACAACAACCTGACCCGGGGCCTCTCCGCCGCCGACCCGGTGCAGATCGCCACCGTCAAGGGCCTGGTCGCCGGCACGGTGAACACGGCGCTGGCCCTGGCGCTGGGCGCCGGCCTGCCCGGTTCCGCCGCGGCCATGGCGGCCGGGCTGGTCGGGTTCCTGGGCTACGGCGTCAGCCTCGTCCTGTTCGTGCTCGCCTTGCGCCACCTCGGAACCGCCCGCACCGGCGCCTACTTCTCGCTGGCCCCGTTCGTGGGTGCGGCTCTGGCCGTGGCGATGCTCGGCGAGCCGCTGACCGTCCGCCTGCTGGCCGCGGGCCTGCTGATGGGCCTGGGCCTCTACCTGCATCTCGCCGAGCGGCACGAGCACGACCACCGGCACGAGCCCATGGAGCACGAGCATGCCCATGTGCACGACGTCCACCACCGCCATGCCCATGCCGTCGGCACGTCGCCGGGCGAGCCGCACGTGCACCGCCACCGCCACGCGCCTCTCGTCCATCGCCATGCGCACTATCCGGACCTGCACCATCGCCACGACCACGCTTAGGCGGCGGGTTCAGCGGCGCAGCTCGCGCCGCATGACCACCCGCACCTTGGAGCGCCGTGCCACCGTGACGAACCCGCAACCGGCGAACGCCGCGGCGATCCCGGTGAACGCCCCGCTCGGCCGCTCGCCCGGCGCGGGGTCCAGGGGATAGGCCTCGACCAGCTCCGCCCCGCGCGCCCGTGCGAGTTCGACCGCCCCCTCGACCAGCGGCCGCATCAGCCCTTTGCGGCGCCAGCGCGGGGTCAGGTAGAAGCAGGTGATGGCGAAGGCGGGGCGGTCGTCAGGCGGCTGGCGGACACGCGAGCGCAGGATGACCGGATAGGCGTCGCGCGGTTCGACCGCACACCATCCGACCGGCTCGGCACCGGCATAGGCCAGCACGCCCGGCGGCGGCCCCGTCTCGACGAGATTTCTGAACAGGGCCTTCCGCCCGGCCCGCCCCACATCGTCCCACTCGGGCCGGCGCAGCTTGAACCACATGCACCAGCAGCCCCCGCAGGCGCCGCGCTCCGGCCCGAACAGCCGTTCGAGATCGCCCCAGCGCGCGGGGGTCAGCGGCCGGCAGGCGACGGTCATCCGTGGTAGCGGGTCCAGGTCTGGCTCTCGCAGATGAACAGCACGCAGCCATCGACCTCGAGGGTATCGGGCCCCTTCAGCCGGAATTTCGACTTGTAGACCTTGCCGCCCTCCGGATCGTAGATCGTCCCCTTGTCCCATGCATCGGGGCCGGCGGGCTCGAAGCCTTCGAGCAGGGGCAGACCCACGATCGGCCGGGTACGCAATTCGGGATCATTGTTGTTGATGTCGAGCAGCGGACCGGACGGCGCGTCGTCCGGCCGGTAGGACCAGGTGATCTTGCCGCATAGCTGTCCGGCGTCGGCGGCGCAGGGCTCGATCCTCACCCGCGCCTTGTCGCCCTCCGTCACCCACTCGCCGATCGCCGAGGCCGCAGCCGCCGGAGCGGCGGCCGAGACCATGAGCGCGAGGGCCGTCGCAAGCAGCCAAATCATGGGGCCAGCTCTCCCTGCTCAGGCATCCGTGAGGTCCGGAACGATCGCGAATGGCAGCCCTTCAAGGGTCGGATGGGACGCTCGGTCGCCGCATCCGGCGGCATGATCGGGCGAGCCACCACGGATGACCGATGGAGAGAGCGATGACAAGACTGCTGACCGCCACGTCCCTCGCCCTGGTGCTCCTCGCCACCGGCATGGGTGCCGCGTCGGCCCAGGATACCGGCGGCACGACGGGGCTGATGACCACGACGCCCAGGGCCAAGAGCGACGACGCGCTCGGCACCCAGGGCAACACCGCACGGACCGGCGATGTCGGCGGCCTGCCGCTGACCACGGGGGTTACGACCTGGGGTCCGGAGACGCGCGGTCAGGTCGTCGGCCGCACGCTCTATGGCGGCAACGGCGAGGAGATCGGCGAGATCACCGATGTCGTGACCCGGGCCACCGCCAACTCGCCCGAGGCGCTGGTCAGCGCCGGACAGGATCTCGGCATGGGCGAGCGCCAGCTAGCCATCCCTATGGATCGGGTGCGCGTGGCCGACAACCGCCTGGTGACCGAACTGACCGGCGACCAGCTGGCCGACATGCCCGCCTACGACGCAGGCGGCTATCGTAGCTGGAACGCGCAGTAGCGCGCCGCCGGCCCACCGCTCCGCCGCGGGCGGGCGGTGGGCATCAGGCGTCGAGAACCGAGATCACGCGTTCCAGCGCCTCCGCCAGCCGCTCGGTACCGATGGCGAAGCACAGACGGACATGGTCGTCATTGCCTGGCCCGAAGGTGTAGCCGGCGGCGATGCCGACCTTGGCCTCGACCAGGATCCGGCGCGCGAACGCCAGGCTGTCGCCGACCCCCTCGACGCGCGGAAAGGCGTAGAACGCGCCCTCCGGCTCCAGCAGGCGGACGCGTGGATGCCGCCCCAGCGTGGCCATGACGAGGTCGCGGTTGCGGCGGCAACGCGCGTTGAACTCGGCCAGGAACGCCTCGCCCTCGTCCAGGGCGGCGATCCCGCCATACTGCGCGAACACGCTGGCGCCCGTGCTGTTGCATTCGGCGAGAACCGCCATGGGCTCCACGAGGCTCGCCGGATGCACCATCCAGCCCAGGCGCCAGCCGGTCATGGCCCACGCCTTGGAAAAGCCGTTGAGGACGAAGACCGGCTCGTCCGGGCCGGCGAGGGTCAGGAACGAGGGCGCGGGATCCGGGCCAGTCAGGACGTTGCGGTGGTAGACCTCGTCGGCGATCAATCCGAGCCCATGGCGGCGGCAAAGTGCCAGCAGCGCCTCCTGCTCGGCCCGCGACATGATCCAGCCGGTCGGGTTCGACGGGCTGTTGACGTAGACGGCCTTGGTCCGGGGACCGACCGCCGCCGCGACCGCCTCGAGATCGAGATGCCAGCGAGCGCCGGACTCCGCCAGGCGGACATCGACATGCCGGGCGCCCATCATCGTGCAGACGGTGCGCACGTTCGGCCAGTAGGGCCCGATCAGGATCACCTCGTCTCCACGCGCGGCCAGGCACTGCATGGCGCAGACCACGGTCAGCATCGTCGAGCCCGGGACGGTGATCCGGTCGGCATCCAGCTCGATGCCGTAGACGCGGGCATGGTAGCGCTGCAGCGCCTCGCGCAAGGGCAGGATGCCGCGCGGGTAGTTGTAGAAGGTCCGGCCCTCGTCGAGCGCCAGCTTGGCCGCCTCGCGGATGAAGGGCGCCGTGACCAGGTCGCTCTCCCCGAACCACAAGGGGATCACCGCCGGGTCGTGCATGGCACCGGCGGCGATCTTGCCGATCCCGCTCATCTCCAGCGCCGCGATGTCGTCCCTGATCGGTCCCATCCTGTCCTCGATCTACGATCCGCTGCCCTTGCGCGGGCACATCGCCCCAGACTAGCTCCTGAGCGGCGCCGCCGCCACCGCCGGCCGTGGAACGTTCCGCGCATGACCGCATTCGCGGGCCAGCGGCGGCCCCATCCCGCGACCAGAACGAAGGGAGAACCGACATGGCCAGCGCGATTGGCGATGCCCAGGGCGTCGACCTCAACCGGGCGAGCCCGGAGGACCTCGATCGGGTCGGCGGCCTCGGTCGCGAGCGGGTCGAGCGCCTGATCGAGGGTCGGCCTTACCGCTCCTGGGACGAGATGGAGCGCCTCGACGGCTTCGGCGACCGGCTCGTCGAGGATCTCAAGCGCACGGGCACGACACTCGGCGATGGCCAGGACTGACGGTACCACCCCGAACTCGATCGGAGGACAGGATGGCAGAGCAGCACGCCAAGCAGAAGCTCGTCGACTTCCTGCAGGAACGGGCGTTCGATCCGGTCGTCGGTGCCGATGCCGACGACTATCCGGAGGACCAGCGCGGCAAGCTGCGGCACGTCCAGGCGAGCACCCACAGCGAGATCGAGCGGTTCCGGAACTACGACAGCGCCCAGGACGTGGTGGTCAACTATAAGCGCGACCTGCATTCCGAGCCGGCAAAGAAGATCGATCGCGAGCTGGACGAACTTGCTCTGCCCAAGCTCAGCGACTTCCGGCAGGAGTTTGAGGACCTCGCCTCGCGGTTAGGCGTCGACGCCTGAGCAAGGCAGCGGTCGGGCCGCGCACGGCCCGATCGAAATCCTCTCCCGGCTGTCGCCGGCCGACCTGGAGCTCCTGATCCCCTGCCTAGCAGCGGGCAGCTACCACGCGGGCGACGTGATCGTCAGCGAGGGCGAACCCGCCGACCGGTCGGGAGCTCGCTCGCCTGCATCGCCCCCAGCGCGGCACCGCGGTCAGGCCTGCTGGATCGACGCGAGCTGCCAGGCACCGCCGCGCGGACGCACGAACGTCCACAGCTCGGTCGCCTCCACCGGGCGCTCGGGATCACCCTCGACCACGGCGCCGGTGGCATCGTCGGTCGTCCAGTCGCGCATCGCGAAGCGCATCGCCAGCGTGGCGTAGTCGCGGCCCTGCTCGCGCCAGGACTCGGCGACGTCGCCCTGCAGCAGCTTGACGTCGGCGATGTGGTTCACCACGCCGCGCTGTTCGTCCTGCGCCAGCTCCTCCGCCAGGAAGCCCACGATCTCGGGCGTCGCCAGCCGGTCGAGTGCCGCCAGGTCCCGGGCGCCATAGGCCGCCTGCACCTCGCCCAGCGCGCGTTCGAAGCGGTCGAGATCGGCCTGGGTGACCGGCACCTGCTCGCGGCCCTTGGCGGCGCCCGGCATCGCCGCCCCGCCGGATGGTGCGTAGGCGGAGCCGGCCGCGTCGCGCCGCAGAGGCGGGACCGGGCCGGGCGCGCCGGCATAGGCCGGCTGGTTGCGGCGCTGGAAGAAGCGGATCGCGAACCGGACCAGGATCACGACCAACGCCACCTGCAGCAGCAGGCCGATGATCGAGCCCAGGCCGCCCAGCCCGCCGAACATGCCGTAGCCCAGCAGCATGCCGAGCAGGCCGGCCCCGATCAACCCGCCGAAGAAGCCGCCCCGGCCCGAGAAGAAGCCCGGTCGCACCGGCTGGGCCATGCCCGGACGCGGGGCCGTCTGGTTCACGCCCGGGCTCGGCTGCGGCGTGGTCGAGCGCTGGATCGGCTGCGCCGGCGCCGGCGCGGTCCTGGTCGGCGGCGGCGCCTGCCAGGTGCGGCTGCCACGGCTGCCGAACCCGAAGCCGCGACCGGCCCGGGCCTCGGCGTGGCCGGCGGCGAGGAACAGCCCCACCAAGGCCACCGCCAGGGTGCGGGTCGCGGGAGAGCGCAGGGAAAACATGATCGGCTCCGGGTTATTCGGAGCAAGATGTATGAACTCGCCGGCAAAATTCGAGGGACTAGTGGCTCCCCGCCACGATCTGGGTGCCGAAGCCGTGCTCGGTGAACAGCTCGAGCAGGATCGCGTGCGGCACCCGGCCGTCCAGCACGACGGCCGCATCCACCCCGCGGTCGACCGCGTCCAGGCAGGTGTCGAGCTTGGGGATCATGCCGCCGGTGACCGCCCCGGTCGCGATCAGCCGGCGCGCCTCGTCCGAGGTCAGGGTCGCGATGAAGCGCTTCTCCAGGTCAAGCACACCCCGAACGTCGGTGAGCAGGAGCAGCTTGCGCGCCCGCAGAGCACCGCCGATGGCTCCGGCGGCCGTGTCGGCGTTGATGTTGTAGGTCTGGCCGTCGTCCCCGACGCCGATCGGTGCGATCACGGGAATGATGTCGGTGTTGCGGAAGACCTCGAGCAGGCCGGTATTGATCCGCTTAGGCTCGCCGACGAAGCCGAGATCGACCACTTCCTCGATGTGGCTGTCAGGGTCGCGCCGCGTCCGGGTGAGCTTCCTGGCCTCGATCAGGCGGCCATCCTTGCCGCTGATACCCACCGCCTTGCCGCCGGCCGCCTGGATCGCCGTCACGATCTCCTTGTTGATCTTGCCGGCCAGAACCATCTCGACCACCTCGACCGTGGCCGAGTTGGTCACACGCAGTCCGTCCACGAAGGCGGACTGGATCTTCAGCCGATCCAGCATCGCCTTGATCTGCGGCCCGCCGCCATGGACCACGACCGGGTTGATCCCGACCTGCTTCAAGAGGACGATGTCCTGGGCAAAACCTTGCGCCGCCGCCTCGTCCCCCATGGCGTGGCCGCCATACTTGATGACCATCACCGCCCCCTGGTAGCGCCGCATGAACGGCAGCGCCTCGATCAGGGTCGACGCGACGGCGTGAACCGCGGGTTCGCCGGCCGGTGCTTCGGTCATGCGTGGGAGCCCTCCTGAGGCGGCAAGGCCAACTTTGCCAAGGAGGCGCGCAACAGATCCACGCCTTCCTGCGCCCGCGAGCTGGTGGTGATCAGGACCGGCAAGGCACCGATCAGCTTCTGGAGGCGGGTCTGCAGCTCGGTGGTGAGCGTCTCGAGGTCGGCCCGGCGGACGAGGTCGATCTTGGTGAGCACCAGCTGAAAGGGCACGGCGGCCTTGCCCAGCAGCTCGAACACCTCCTCGTCGGCCTTCTTGGGGCCGTGCCGGGCGTCGATCAGCACGCAGACGCGCTGCAGGTTCGGCCGGCCGCGCAGATAGGCGAACACCATCCTGGTCCAGCGCTCGACCACGTCCTTGGGCGCCTGGGCGAAGCCGTAGCCGGGCAGGTCGACCAGGACCAGCCGCCCGCCGAGGTCGAACAGATTGATCTCCTGGGTCCGGCCCGGAGTGTTCGAGGTCCGGGCCAAGCTGGTCCGCCCGGTCAGCGCGTTGATCAGGCTGGATTTGCCGACGTTCGAGCGCCCGGCGAACGCCACCTCGGGCAACCCCGCCGGCGGGAGCTGCTCGAGCTTGGCGACGCCCTGGATGAACGTCGACTCTTTGGCGAACAGCTTGCGGCCGACCTCAAGGCTGTCCGGATCGTCGAATTGGTCCGGGTCAGGTTCGGTCATGCATTCACTCCGCCGAGCCCGGGCCTCGGGCTATCAGGGTGCTAGCCTGTCGGACGGCCGCTGCCAACAAGCGGGGAATTGACAGCCGCCGCGGCTGGCCTGTTTATACCGCCATGGGGAAGCGATCTCCCCACGAGGCGACATGCCGAAGAATCGCGTCCCGCCGCCCACCGGAGGACGTAGCATGTCGTCGACGACCGGGGTCAGCATCGAGAAGTTCGCCCGCCTGATCGGCACGCCGAAGCGCCCAGCGGTGATCGATGTCCGCACCGAGGAAGACTTCGCGGCGGATCCCCGCCTGTTTCAGCGGCGGCAGAAGCCGAGCGGGGGTGCTGCCGCCCGACTCCGCCATGCCGGGGTCCCGGCGGGATCGCTGGCAGGCGGGTTCGAGGCCTGGCGGCAGGCGGAGCTGCCGTTGGTCCCCGCCGCCAGGATCCCGGCGCGCGACGGTCACGGACGCACGATCTGGGTGACGCGGGCGCGGCCCAAGAGCGACCGCATCGCCTGCCCCTGGCTGATCCGGCGCGTCGTCGGTCCGGCGGCGGTGTTTCTGTTCGTGGCAGCATCGGAGGTCGGCGGCGTCGCCGAGCGGTTCGACGCCGCGCCGTTCGACGACGAGTACGTGTTCTCGAGCCACCGCTATCGCTGGTGCCGCGACGCCACCGAGGAACGGCACACCTGGCCGTCCGCGAAGGCGGGGGCCTGAGATGGCGAGCACTACGGTCGCTCTCGACCGTCCGGCCAGGGAGGCGGCCGCCTATCCCACCTTCGCCGAGGCGGTGCGCACCTGGGCGCGAATCGCCGGCCTGTCGTTCGGCGGCCCCGCCGGGCAGATCGCGGTGATGCACCGCATCCTGGTCGAGGAGAAGCGCTGGATCGGCGAGGCCCGGTTCCTGCACGCGCTCAACTACTGCATGTTGCTGCCGGGCCCGGAGGCGCAGCAGCTCGCCATCTACATCGGCTGGCTGCTGCATCGGACCAAGGGCGGCCTGGTCGCCGGCACCCTGTTCGTGCTGCCGGGCTTCGTCGCCATCATGGCACTCAGCCTGATCTACGCCGCCTTCGGGGCGGTTGGCATCGTCCAGGCGCTGTTCTTCGGCCTCAAGGCCGCCGTGCTCGCCATCGTGCTCGAGGCGGTGATGCGCATCGGCAAGCGGGCGCTGAAAAACAGCGTGATGGTCGCCATCGCCGCCACCGCGTTCGCCGCCATCTTCGTCTTCGGCGTGCCGTTCCCGCTGATCGTCCTCGGCGCCGGCCTGATCGGCTTTCTGGGCGGGCGCGCCAGCCTGCCCGCCTTCCGTGCCGGCGGCGGCCACGGCCCGAGCCACGGACCGATCGTGGCCGACGCCGACACCGCACTCGGCGAGGAGCTCCCGCCCCACGCCCGCCCGGGCCTCGCCTGGTCGCTCAGGATCGCTGGCGTGTGCCTCGTGCTGTGGCTCGGCCCGGTCCTCGTCCTGCTGCTGACGTTGGGGCCGGACGACGTGTTCAGCCACATCGCCCTGTTCTTCTCCAAGATGGCGATCGTCACGTTCGGCGGCGCCTATGCGGTGCTGGCCTACGTCGCCCAGGCAGCCGTGGAGACCTATGGCTGGCTACGCCCCGGCGAGATGCTGGACGGCCTGGGCATGGCCGAGACCACGCCTGGGCCGCTGATCATGGTCGTCCAGTTCGTCGGCTTCATGGGCGCCTTCCGCGATCCCGGCTCCTTGGCACCCCTCATGGCCGGTGTGCTCGGCGGCGTGCTCACCACCTGGGTCACCTTCGTGCCCTGCTTTCTGTGGATCTTCGCCGGCGCCCCCTTCGTCGAGACCCTGCGCGGCAACAAGGCGCTGTCCTCCGCCCTCTCGGCGATCACCGCCGCCGTCGTCGGCGTGATCCTCAACCTGGCGATCTGGTTCGCGCTCCACACGCTGTTCGGCGAGGTCCACGAGGTCCGCGCCCTCGGCATGGCCCTGGGGGTGCCCAACCCGGCCACCATCGATCTGCCTGCCCTGGCGCTCACTCTCGCCGCGATCCTCGCCGTGTTCCGGTTCAAGGTCGGCATGATCAAGGTCCTGGCCGCCTGCTCGGCCGGGGGCGTTCTATACTTCCTGGCAAGTGGCGGTCTTTGAGGCGGAGTGCATGACCACCACGACATCAATCCTTCGGGCCCTGAGCGACCCGGTGGACCGTCTCCTCGCACGCTCGATCCTGGGGACGAACGACGGGGACGTGATCACGGCGCGTGTCGACGAGCACTGCCGCGCGTACATGGGCGGCGCTGGCGTCGCGAGCATCGACTTCGTCGAGTTCAGCGTCGGCGCAGCCTTCGGGCTCACACTCGCCGACGGGCGCCGCGTGTTCCTCAAGGCATGGTCGCCGGCGACGTCCGGAGCACTCCTGCGGGATGCGCACGCGGTGCAGGCGTTCCTGGCCGCCCGGGGATTTCCCTGTCCCGGCGTGCTGGCGCGTCCCCGGCCGTTCGGCGACGGCCACGCCGCGATCATGGAGTACCGGGACGAGGGCTGCGACGCCGATGCGAACGACCCCCTGATCCGGGGCGCGATGGCGGCGACGCTGGCACGCCTCGTCGAACAGACGGCACCTCTTCGCGACCTGCCCGGCCTGCCGCGCGACCTGGTGCCTCGCGACGCGCTCTGGCCGGTCCCCCACAATGCGCTCTTCGACTTCGCGGCGACCACGGCCGGGGCGGCGTGGATCGACCAGATCGCCGCGGCGAGCCGAGAGATCATCTTGGCTGCCGCCGGTCCCGCGGTCATCGGGCACCGCGATTGGAGCGCCCACAACATGCGCTTCGGCCGCGATGGCGAGGTCAGTGTCGTCTACGACTGGGACAGCCTCGCTGTTGGGCCGGAAGCAGTCCTGGTCGGCGGCGTCGCCTCCACCTTCCCGGTCATCTGGTCCCTCGCGGTCCGCAAATACCCGCCGCCCGCGGACGCGGTCGACTTCGTGCGCGACTACGAGACGGCCAGGGGGAAACGCTTCGACCCCGCCGAGCGGATCGTGATTGGGGCGGCCGCCACCTACAGCCTAAGCTACACGGCACGCTGCGAGCACGCAGGCGACCCGACCGGCGAGCCGGCCCACGACAGCGCGCGAGTGGCGTTGCGCGCCTACGCCCCCGAGGTGCTGGCGGCCCTCCTCGCCGACCGCCCGATCTAGGACCGCTGGCCGGTCACGACGCCTTCACGCCCATCCGCTTCATGATCGCCCACTGCTGCGCGATCGAGAGCGAGTTGTTCCAGCTCCAGTAGATGACCAGGCCCGCGGGGAAGGTGGCGAACAGGAAGATGAACATCAGCGGCAGGAACTGCATGACCTTGGCCTGGGTGGGGTCGGTCGGCGCCGGGTTCAGCTTGGTCTGCAGCCACATGGTGAAGCCCATGATCAGCGGCCAGATGCCGATCATGAGGGCGTGAGGCGGCGAGAACGGCAGCAGCCCGAACAGGTTGAACAGGCTGGTCGGATCCGGTGCCGAAAGATCGTGGATCCAGCCGAAGAACGGCGCATGACGCATCTCGATCGTGACGAACAGCACCTTGTAGAGTGAGAAGAACACCGGGATCTGGATGATGATCGGCAGGCAGCCCGAGACCGGATTGACCTTTTCGGTCTTGTAGAGATTCATCAACTCCTGGTTCATACGGGCCTTGTCGTCGCCGTACTTCTCCCGCATCTCCATCATCTTCGGCTGCAACTTCTTCATCTTCGCCATGGCACGGTAGGAGCGGTCCGCAAGCGGGAAGAAGGCGGCCTTGACCAGGAGGGTGAGCACCAGGATGGCGATGCCGTAATTCCCGACGACGCCGTGGATCCAGTGCAGCACGTAGAAGATCGGCTTGGTGAGAAAGTAGAACCAGCCGAAGTCGACGGCGCGGTCGAACAGGGGGATCGCGTACTCGTCGCGGTAGTGGTCGAGCAAGGTAACCACCTTGGCGCCCGCGAACAGTCGGTCGGTCACCTCCACGGTCTGCCCGGGCGCGACCGTGACGGCGTTGCCACGATAGTCGGCCTGATAGCGGTCGCCTTCCGCCTCGTGACGAAACCCGGCCTTGATCGCCAGATCCTGCTCCGGCACGAGCGAGGCGAGCCAGTACTTGTCCGTGATGCCCAGCCAGCCGCCGGTGCTTTGAAACTCGACGGTGCCCTTCTCGGCAACGTTCTTGTACTTCCATTCCTCCAGGTGGCCGTCCAGCACGCCGATCGGCCCCTCATGGAGGATGTAGTAGCCAAGCGTGTGCGGCGTGCCCCAGCGGCTGATCAGGCCGTAGGGATAGAGCGTCACGGGCTGATCGGTGTTGTTGGTGACGGTCCGTTTGATCGTGAACATGTAGTCGGGGTCGAGTTCGAACCGCTTGGCGAAGCTCAGGCCGGCGCCGTTGTCCCAGTGCAGCGTCACCGGGTCGTGAGCCGTCAGTTCGGCGCCCTCCGCGTTCCAGAGCGTTTCGGGACCGGGGAGCGTGGTGCCGGGCTCCCCGACCCAACCATACTCCGCGAAGTAGGGATTGGGTGAGCCGGGAGGGCTGAGAAGGACGATCTCGGGCGAGTTCGGGTCGATGGTCTCGCGATAGCGCTGCAGCGTGACGTCGTCGATCCGGCTACCCTTGAGCGCGATCGAGCCGTGGATCGCGCCATTGTCGATCCGTACCCGCGGCGAGACCGCCAGCGCATCGGACCTGGTCAGAGGCTGGCCCACCCCGGTGGTCGCGGCACTGGGCGCCGAGCCTGGTGCCGCCGGCGCGGTCGACGAGGGCTGGCTCTGCTCGGTCTGCTGCGCCGCTTGGCGAAGTTGCGCCTCGCGCTGGCGTGGCATCTCGTAGAAGAACTGGAACCCGAGAATCACGGCCACCGACAGGGCGATCGCCAGGATCAGGTTGCGTTGGTCGCTCATGTCGGCGGAAAACTCCTGAGAACGACCGCGCTCAGCGGCCGCCAGCGGGCGGCGGCACCGGATCGTAGCCGTGGCCGCCCCAGGGATGACATCGCAGCATGCGTCTGAGCGTCAGCCAAAGGCCAAGCACGGCTCCGTGGCGACGCAGGGCCTCGATAGCGTATTCGGAGCAGGATGGGCAGTAGCGACAGTTGCTGCCCAGCACCGGCGACAGCAGCCAGCGATAGCCCGTCACCAGCACCATCAACAGGCGTGCCGCAAGGCTCATCGCGCGTGGCGGCGCGTGATCTGGCCGAAAGCGCCGGCAAGTTCGCTCTGCAGGTCCGCGAACGGCGTGGTCAGCGCCGGCGGCCGAGCCACCACGACATAGTCGGTGGCCGGACCGGCGGGTCCGGGAAGCACCTGTCGCAGCGCTTCGCGCAGTCGCCGCCGAGCACGGTTGCGGGTCACGGCATTGCCGATCTTGCGGGTGACCGTGAGGCCGATGCCGATGGTGCGGGCGCGCTCCGGCTCGCCGCGAGGCAGCGCCTGCAGCAGGAACGAAGGGCGGTTCACCCGGGTGCCGCGGGCCGCGGCCAGAAACTCGCTGCGGCGCCGAAGTCGCACGATCGCTGCCCCGGTGGGTGATCCTAGTCCGCTCAAGCGGACAGGCGCTTGCGTCCACGAGCGCGACGCGCGGCGATCACCCTCCTGCCACCGACGGTGGCCATGCGGGCGCGGAAGCCGTGCCGACGTTTACGAACGAGCTTGCTCGGCTGATACGTGCGCTTCACAGCGAAACCTTCGATGTCGGGGATTCGAACAGGCGAGGGCGTATACGCAGATCGGCCCGAGGTGTCAATTCACGGGCGCGACGCCAGCTCCGCGGCACGGGCGAGGCAGGCGGCTCGGTCCAGGGTGAAGTCGGACTGTTCCCAATCCGCCCGGACCTCGGCCAGGATGCGGCCCAGCCGCGGGCCGGGCGGCACACCCAGCGCCAGAAGATCGTCACCGCGCAAGGGAAGCTCCGGTGCCCGCCAGTCTGCGGCCAGGCCCAAGGCCCGCTCCGCGCCGACCTCGTCGATCGCGCCCGACGCCGCGGCCAGCCGAACCAGATCGGCATAGGTCGGCTGGCCGAGCCCATAGAGATCCCGCCGTTGTTCCACCGGATCGGGCGAGGGAACGAATGGCGGAGCGGAGACCAGCAGCCGCAGCCGCTCGCGCTCGTGGTTCGACAGCCGCAGGCGTTCGGCCAAAGCGCTCGCGCGCTCGTCCTGCGCAGGGCGGATCAGTGCGGCCAGCCGGAGCAGCGGATCGCCCGCGGGCAGCCGTTCCAGTTCGGCGCGCGCCAGGGGTCCTGGGACCACATGCTCGAGCACACCGGCGGATGCCATCAGCTCCAACGTGGCGCCCGGCCGCGGGCCGGTCAGGATCGACCACAGCTCCTGGCGCACGCGCTCGCCGGACAGGCGATCGATCCCATGCGCCAGCTCCGCGCAGGCGGCGAGCGCCACCGCATCGGGAGGGCCGCGGCCGAACCGGGCCTGGAACCGGAAGAAGCGCAGGATGCGCAGATAGTCCTCGCCGATGCGGCGCCGCGGATCGCCCACGAAGCGGACCCGGCCGGCGGCGAGGTCCTCGCGGCCGCCCATCGGGTCGTGCAGCAGCCCGTTCACCTCGCAGCTCATCGCGTTGATGGTGAAGTCGCGGCGCGCCGCGTCCGCGGCAAAATCGTCCGTGAACTCGACCTCCGCGTGCCGGCCGTCGCAGGCGACGTCGCGGCGCAGGGTGGTGATCTCGAAGCGCCGGGTGCGGAACTGGACGGAGACCGTGCCGTGCCGCAAGCCGGTCGGGATCGGGTTCAGCCCCGCTCGGGCGAGCAGGGCCATGACCCGCTCCGGCCGTTCGGGCGTCGCGACGTCGATGTCCTGGCCGGGCATGGACGGGTCGATCAACGCATCGCGCACGCAGCCGCCGACATAGCGCGCCGGACGATCGTCGTGGGCCAGGGCTTGCATGACCCGATGCGCTTCGACGCTGGCGAGCCAGGGTGCACGCACGCGCTGGGCCGCCTCGTTCACGGCGGCTTCACCTGACCCGGTACGATCCTGCCGTCCTCGATGCGCGGCGGTGCATAGACCCCGCCCGGTGCATAACCGCCGAGGAAGGCCAGGGAGACGAGGCTCGCGCAGGCCAGGACCATCCCCGCGGCGGTCAGCAGGAACCAAGGCGTGTGCCCCAGGAGACCGCGCCCGCGCGTCACCAGCAGACGATAGACGGCAAAGATCAGGAACGGCGCCAGGAAAGGCAGCACGGCCTGCAGAAAGATCCGGCCCATGCAGTCACTCCGCGAGCAGCCGGGCGAAGTTCACCAGAATGCCGGCCGTCGCACCCCAGATGTAGCGGTCCTGGTAGGGCAGGACATAGAAATGGCGCCGTTCGCCGTTGCGCTCGTAGCTGTCGCGGCGGTGATTGCGCGCATCGAGCGCAAAGCTGAGCGGCAGTTCGAACACCTCCGCCACCTCGTAGGGGTCGGGCGTCAGTGCCACCGGTGGCTCGATCCAGCCCACCACCGGGTGGATGCGAAAGCCGGTGATCGTGTCGTAGTGGCGCAAGCCTCCCAGCAGCTCGACTTTGCCCGGCACCAGGCCGATCTCCTCGAACGCCTCGCGCAAGGCCGCGTCGGCCGGTCCGCCGTCCACGGCCTCCAGGCGTCCGCCGGGAAGGCTGATTTGACCGGCATGGTCCCGCAGGTGGGCGGTGCGCTGGGTCAGGATGATGTGGGGCTCGCTGGGGCGGTCCACGAGGCCCAGAAGCACTGCTGCCAAGCGGCGCTCGCCGGCCCCGCGATCACGACCTTCGTCGCCGCTCAGCCAGCCGTCGCCACCAAGGGCGCCGCCCGACGACCGCAGCCGATCGCGCAGCACCTCTCTAGCCGCTCTCGTCTCGGTTGTCCTCAGTCCGACACACATCTCATTCGTCGACGGAACCAAGCACGAAGAAGCACCCGCTGCTCCAAACGCCCAACACTTCTTCAACACCATCCGGTGATGGCTCGGCAAGCTCTACCAAATGATAAAATGCCGACCGTGACACTCGCGCATCCAGCGAGTCGCGGACCCGCAGATAGGGCGCCCGGGTGCCGTCCCGCAGGGCGCGCATCTCAAGTGGATGGCCGGCGTCGACCGGCACCCACTCGTCCAGGTTCGTCCTCAGGCTGAGCTGCTGATCCGGACCGGACCCGCGGCAGGCGAGCTCCACCGCCACGAACGGCACGTCCTCGACCTCGATCAGGCCCTGTTCGGCCGGGGTCACCAGCCAGTAGCGCCCGTCCGGCGCACGCCGCAGCACCGAAGCGAACAGCTTGACCAGCGGCAGCCGCCGGATCGCCGTACCCTGGTAGAACCAGGTCCCGTCGCTGGCGATGCGCATCGAGAAGTCGCCGCACGACCGCTCCCCCCGGGCAATCGATTCCAGGATGGCGTCCGGATCGAAGGGTTTGCGCATGCCAGACCGTCCTGCGGAGCCTCCGCTCACCGAATATGGGTTTGGCGCGGCGAAGGAACACGCGCTCTCGGGTGCCGTTGTGTCGCGACGAAGAGGATCCACGCCCGGAGTTCCACCGCATGCGCACAGCAACCACCTTCGCCTTGGCCACCGCCGCGGCGGCCCTGGCTACGGCCCCGGCCTATGCCCAGGGCGCTGCCGGCCAACCCGGGTTCGGTCCGAACCCCACGCTGCCGGCGCCGGAGTCGAGCCTGGTGCCGACGGTCAACATCGCCAGCGTCGACCGCTGGGCGGCCGAGGAGCTGCCGCACGCCGCCGACGGTTTTGCGGTTCAGCGCTTCGCCGATGGACTGGACCATCCGCGCTGGCTCTATGTACTGCCCAACGGCGACGTGCTCGTGGCCGAGACCAACGCGCCGCCCAAGGAGACGACCGGCTTCAAGGACTTCGCGATGAAGCAGGTCCAGAAGGTGGCTGGGGCCGGCGTTCCCAGCGCCGACCGGATCACGCTGCTGCGGGACGCCGACGGCGACGGCAGCGCCGAGACCCGCACCGTGTTTCTCGATCACCTGCATTCGCCGTTCGGCATGGCGCTGGTGGAGGACCAGCTCTACGTGGCCAACACCGACGCGGTGATGCGCTTCCCCTACCAGCCGGGCCAGACCGAGATCACGGCCGAGGGTACCCAACTCGCGGAGCTGCCGGCCGGGCCGATCAACCACCATTGGACCAAGAGCCTGGTGGCCAGCCCGGACGGCACGAAGCTCTATGCCGGGATCGGCTCCAACAGCAACGTCGCGGAAAACGGCATGGAGGCCGAGACCAACCGTGCCGCCATCCTCGAAATCGACCGTGCCAGCGGAGAGTGGCACGTCTTCGGCTCAGGCCTGCGCAATCCGGTGGGCATGGACTGGCAACCCGACACGGGCGCGCTCTGGGTCGCCGTCAACGAGCGCGACGAACTCGGCGACAATCTGGTCCCCGACTACATGACCTCGGTGCAGCAGGGCGACTTCTTCGGCTGGCCCTACAGCTACTATGGCGATCATGTCGACAGCCGGGTCGAGCCGCAGCGGCCGGAGCTCGTGGCCAAGGCCAAGGTGCCGGACTACGCCCTCGGCGCGCACACCGCCTCGCTCGGGCTCACCTTCTACGACGCGACGGCATTTCCCGAGCATTATCGTTCGGGCGCATTCGTCGGTCAGCACGGCTCGTGGAACCGCTCGGTGCCCGCCGGCTACAAGGTGATCTTCGTGCCGTTCCAGGACGGCCGGCCCGCCGGGATGCCGGAGGATATTCTCACCGGCTTCCTCGATGCGGACGGACAGGCGCAAGGGCGGCCGGTCGGTGTTGCCGTGGACAAGGCCGGGGCGCTGCTCGTCGCCGACGATGTCGGCAACGTCATCTGGCGCGTGACCGCCACCGCTCCGGGGAACTGAGGAAGGTCACGGAAGCGGGAGCCCGGAGAACCAGCATGAAATCGGCTTGCCGAAATCCATCTTAGCGGGCAGCGTCATCGAATCTGGGGTGTGATCCCGTTCTTCGGAAGGTCCTGCGTGTCGCCCATCACCGACGAGAATGCCGACATCGCCGCGGCGATCGAGGCCACCATCGCCCAGTTGAACCAGGTCAGGCAGGAGATCGGCAGGGTCATCTTCGGTCAGGAGGGCGTGGTCCAGGATACCTTGATCACGCTCCTGGCAGGTGGACATGCGCTGCTGGTGGGCGTGCCCGGGCTCGCCAAGACCAGGTTGGCCGAAACCTTGGGCATCGTCCTGGGCCTCGCCCAGAAGCGGGTGCAGTTCACACCGGACCTGATGCCCGCGGACATTCTGGGTTCGGAAGTGCTGGACGATGCCGGCACCGGGCGGCAGAGCTTCCGCTTCATCCCGGGTCCGATCTTCGCCCAGCTGCTCATGGCCGACGAGATCAACCGCGCCAGTCCGCGCACACAGGCGGCGCTGCTGCAGGCCATGCAGGAGCGCAAGGTCACGGTGGCCGGCCACGACCATCTGCTGCCGGCGCCGTTCCATGTGCTCGCGACCCAGAATCCGATCGAGCAGGAGGGCACCTATCCCCTTCCCGAGGCGCAGCTCGACCGCTTCTTCATGCAGATCAACGTCGACTATCCGACGCTGGAAGCCGAGCGGCGCATGATCATCGCCACCACCACCGGGACGGAGGCGCAGGCGCAGCGCGTGCTGGACGGGGCCTTGCTCATGGGCATGCAGCGCCTCGTCCGGCGGATGCCGATCGGCGAGCAGCTGATCGATCTCATCCTGCAGCTGGTGCGCTCCGGCCGGCCGGAGAACGAGGCGTTGCCCGGGCTCGCCCAGCAGATCGCCTGGGGCCCGGGGCCGCGTGCCAGCCAGAGCCTGATGCTCGCGGTCCGGGTCCGTGCGCTGCTGGATGGCCGGCTGGCGCCGTCGGTGGAGGACGTGACCGCCCTGGCCCGCCCGGTGCTGCGCCACCGCATGGCGGTGACCTTCGCCGCACGGGCCGAGGGCATCGGCGTGGACGACATCATCGACCGTCTCTGCCGGCATGTTGCCTGACAGCGCTGCGGGCTTCGCCCGTCACGCGCCACGACTGCGGCTGGCTGCCGAGCAGCTCAGCCAGCGCTTGCCCGCGCTGCTCGTCGAAGCCGATCGGGTCGCCGCGACGGTGGCTCCCGGCGTGCATGGCCGCCGCCGCACGGGCATGGGCGAGACCTTTTGGCAATACCGGCAGTACCAGGCCGGCGACGCCGCGGACTCGATCGACTGGCGGCAGTCCGCGCGCTCGCGGCACCTGTTCGTGCGCGAGCAGGAATGGGAAGCGGCCGAGAGCGTCTGGCTGTGGTGCGACCTGTCCGAATCGATGGCTTTCCGTTCCGGGCCGAAGCTGCCGGTGAAATGGGAGCGCGCCGTGCTGCTGACGCTGGCGCTGGCGGCCTTGCTGGTGCGCGGTGGCGAGCGCATCGCACTCCTGGGCGGCGGCCACCGCCCGGCCACCGGTCGCTACGGCATGGAGACCCTGACCCGCTGCCTGGCCACGGCCGCGAGCGAGCGCGACCCGGAGGCGCCTCTGCCGCCCCTGCCGCGCCATGCCCGGCTGGTGCTCTTGTCGGACTTCCTGCTGCCGCCGGAGCGGCTGAACCGGCGGCTGGCGCAGTTCGGGGCGCTCGGCGCCAGGGCCAGCCTGATGCAGATCGTCGATCCGGCGGAGGAGCACCTGCCTTATGAGGGCCGCGTGCTGTTCGAGGGCATGGAGCAGGAGGGCACCGCGCTGATCGACCATGTCGGCGGCATCCGCGCCCGCTACGGCGAACTGTTCCGGGCGCATCGCGAGACGATCGCCGGGCAGGCCGGCCGGCAGGGCTGGCGCTTCACGGCCCATCGCACGGACGGCACGCCGGAGATGGCCGTGCTCGGACTGATGGGAATGCTCGCCCCGCGGATGATCGCCTGACGATGCTCGATCTTGGTCTGTTCGCGTTCACGCAGCCCTGGCTGCTGCTGGCCGGGGTCGCCCTGCCCGCCCTGTGGCTGCTGCTCCGGGTGACGCCGCCGGCACCGCGCCGTATCGCCTTTCCGCCGTTTCTGCTCCTGGCCAAGCTGCTCAGCCCGGAGCGCACGCCGGCGCGGACGCCCTGGTGGCTGCTGCTCCTCAGACTGGTGATCGCCGCGCTCCTGATCACCGCCCTGGCCGGGCCCGTCCTCAATCCGGCACCCCGTCTCGACGGCACCGGACCGCTGCTGCTCGTCGTCGACAACGGCTGGGCGGCGGCCAAGCATTGGGAGCGCCGGATCGCCGTGGCGCGCGACATCCTGCAACAGGCGGAGCGCGAAGGCCGCGAGGTGCTGCTGCTCGAGACAGCGTCGGATCCGGAGCAGCGCATCGAGGTCCGGCCCATGAGCGCCAGGGCGGCACTGGAAGCGGTATCCGGTTGGCAGCCGCGGCCATGGCCGGTGGACCGGGCCGCCGCCCGCGAGGTGCTGGGCCAGACTCCCGGGCTGGAGCGGGCGAGCGTCGTGTGGCTCAGCGACGGCGTGGCCCTGGGTGCCTCCGGCACGGCCGACGCCGAACGGCTGGGCGAGGCGCTGCGCCGTCTCGGACCGCTGCAGGTGCGCGCCGACGCCGGCGTCGATCTGCCGCTGGCGCTGCGGCTGGGCGAACCCGGTGCATCGGACCTGACCGCCGAGATCACCGCCATTCCGGCTGACAGCGCTCGACGGGTCGAGGTGGTCGCGCTCGGTCCGTCCGGCGAGACCTTGGCCCGCGTGCCCGTGGCACTGGAGCCCGATACCCCGCAGGCTACGGCGCGGATCGAATTGCCACCCGACCTGCGCAACCGGATCGCCCGCGTCGCCGTCGAGCCGACGCAGGGCATTCCTGGCGTGTTCCTGCTCGACGAGCGCTGGCGTCGCCGCAGTGTGGGCCTTGTCGGCCCGGCGCGGAGCGCCGCCGATCAGCCGCTCCTGGCCGAGCTCTACTTCATCGAGCGCGCGCTCCGGCCGTTCGCCGAGCTGCGCGAGGGCACGATCGCCGACCTGCTCGAGCAGCCCTTGTCGCTGGTGGTGATGGCGGATGCGAGCGGCCTCGATCCCGAGGAGCACGGCAAGCTCGAGCAGTGGATCGAGCAAGGCGGAGTGCTGCTGCGCTTTGCCGGGCCCAAGCTGGCCGCCAGCAACGACGATCTCGTGCCGGCGCGTCTGCGCGCCGGCGACCGGATGCTGGGAGGGGCGCTGTCCTGGTCGGAGCCGCTGCCGCTGGCCCCGTTTCCTCCCGACAGCCCCTTCGCCGGCCTGCCGATCAACGAGGAGGTCCGCGTCAGCCGGCAGGTGCTGGCCGAACCGGGACCGGACCTCGCGGGAGCCACCATGGCTTCGCTCTCGGACGGCACGCCGCTGGTGACCGGCGCCAAGCGCGGCAAGGGCTGGCTGATCCTGGTGCACACCACCGCCAACACCGCCTGGACCACCCTGCCCCTTTCCGGCCTGTTCGTGCAGATGATGGAGCGGGTGCTGGCGCTGGGGCCCGGCGTCGCAGGCGCCGAGCGCGTGCCAGTGGAGCCCAGCGAGGTTCTCGACGGATTCGGCCGACTGGGAGATCCGCAAGGCGTATGGTCGCCGACACCGCCCGACGCGTTCGCCGAGGCGATGCCCGGGCCGCGCCACCCGCCCGGCCTCTACGCGCCGATCGGCCGTCGGGGAGCGGCGGACGACGCGGAGGCCGATTCGGCCCGGTCCGCACTCAATCTGCAAAGGGCGCTCACCGACCTGGAACCGCTCGGCAGCGGTGCGGTCGGCGGCGGTGTCGAGCCCTATGCCCGAGCCGCCGAGCGCGACCTGGCACCGGCGTTGGTCCTGGCCGCCCTGCTGCTCGGCCTGCTCGATCTCGCCATCGCCCTGGCGATGCGCGGTCTGCTGCCGATCGGCCGGTTGGCCCGTCCGGCCGCGGCCGCCGGCGTCGTGCTGTGTCTCGCCCTTCCCGCCTGGGGCCAGGAGGGAAGCGCGGACGACCGCATCCTGGACCTGACCCGAGAGACGCGCCTCGCCTACGTCGTCACCGGCGCGCCCGAGATCGACCGGGAGAGCGAGGCCGGGCTCAAGGGCCTCACCCGCGTCCTGGCGATGCGGACCTCGATCGAGGCCGCCGATCCCTGGCCGGTCGACGTGGCGGTCGACGACCTCGCCTTGTTCCCGCTGCTCTATTGGCCGGTGCCGCCGGATCATCCCGATCTTCCGGCCGGGGCCGTCGAGCGCGTCGAGGCCTATCTCGCCCAAGGGGGGATGATTCTGTTCGACACCCGCGACGCCGCCGGGCTGCTGCCCGGCCAGGACGGAGGCGGCCCGGGCGAGCGCCGTCTGGCCGAGCTCCTGCGCGACATCGACCTGCCGCCGCTGATGCCATTGCCGGCCGACCACGTCCTGACGCGGTCCTTCTACCTCCTCCAGGACTTTCCCGGCCGCTGGGCCGGCCAGCCGCTCTGGGTCGACCAGGCGCCGCCGGGCATCAATGACGGGGTGTCGGGCGTGATCATCGGTGCCAACGAATGGGCGGGCGCCTGGGCCGAAGATGATTCCGGCGAGCCGCTCTACCCGGTGGTTCCCGGCGGCGAGGCACAGCGCGAGATGGCGCGGCGGTTCGGGGTCAACCTCGCCATGTACGCCCTCACCGGCAACTACAAGACCGACCAGGTCCACGTGCCGGCGCTGCTGGAACGCCTTGGCCAATGAGTGCCACCAGCCTCGTCTTCGCACCGCACCTGCCCTGGTGGGCGATCATCCTTCTGGCGGTGCCGGCAGTGGCACTGGTGGCGCTGGCGGTCTGGCGCCGTGCCCGCGGCGCCCTGTGGCGCGCCGTGTTCCTGGCGCTGCTGCTGCTGTTCCTGGCCAACCCGATCCTGCGCCGCGAAGACCGTGCGCCGCTCGACGACCTCGTCGTGATGGTCAGCGACCGCTCGCCGAGCCAGGGGCTGGGCGAGCGGCCGCGCCAGCTGGCCGAGGCCGAGGCGGCGCTGCGCGAGCGCATCGAGCGCCTGCCAGGCGTGGAGCTGCGCGAGCTCAGCCTCGACGGCCAGAGCCGGCAGGGCAGCCTGCTGTTCACCCGGATCCGGGAGGCGCTGGCGGAGAGCGACCGCGATCGGCTGGGTGCCGTGGTCGCGCTGACCGACGGCCAAGCCCACGACGCGCCCGCGGATCCGGCGACGCTCGACGTTCCGGCCCCCTTACACGTCCTCCTCACCGGCCGCCCGGACGAGACCGACCGGCAGCTCGCGGTCCTCAAGGCGCCCAGCTTCGGCGTGGTCGGCGAGCCGCAGGTGATCGAATTCCGGGTGGACGACCAGCCCGCCGCACCCGCGCCCGCTCCGGGCGTGCCGGTCACCGTGCGTCAGGACGGCAAGATCGTCCGCGAGCTGACGGTAGCCGCGGGGCAGACGGCCGAGGTTCCGTTCACGCTCGACAAGGCGGGCAACACGGTCATCGAGGTCGAGGCCGCCGCGCGGCCGGGCGAGCTGACCACGCTGAACAATCGCGCCACCTTGCAGGTCAGCGGCGTGCGTGATCGGCTGCGCGTGCTCGTGGTGTCCGGCCAGCCCTATCCGGGCCTGCGGGTCTGGCGCAACCTGCTCAAGGCCGATCCGGCGGTCGACCTCGTCCATTTCACCATTCTACGCCCGCCGGAGAAGCAGGATGGCACGCCGATCCGCGAGCTCGCGCTGATCGCGTTCCCGTCGCGCGAGCTGTTCGAGGTCAAGCTCAAGGAGTTCGACCTCATCATCTTCGACAACTATTCGCGGCGCGGCCTGCTGCCGCTCATCTATCTCGAGAACATCGCGCGCTACGTGGAGGACGGCGGTGCCCTCCTGGAGGCGGCCGGACCCCAGTTCGCCGAGCCCTTGAGCCTGTATCGCACGCCGCTCGCCCGCGTCCTGCCGGGCCGCCCCACGGGAGAGATCTTCGAGCGCGGCTTCCGGCCGGCCGTGACCGAGGCGGGGCAGAACCACCCGGTCACCGCCGGCTTGGCCGGCGAGGGCGAGCCCGAATGGGGGCGCTGGTTCCGCCAGCTCGACGTCGAGACGGAGGGCAGCCAGATCCTGATGACCGGCGTCGCCGACCGTCCGTTGCTGGTGCTCAAGCGCGTCGGCGAGGGTCGCGTCGCCCAGCTCCTCTCGGATCATGCCTGGCTATGGGCGCGCGGCTATGAGGGCGGTGGACCCCAGGCGCTGCTGCTGCGCCGCCTGGTGCATTGGCTGATGAAGGAGCCGCAACTCGAGGAGGAAGCGCTCCACGCCAGCTCGGTCGGCAACGAGATCCTGGTCGAACGGCAATCGCTGACCAGCCGCGCACTGGACGCGACCGTCACCGCACCCTCCGGCGCCGAGTTCACCGTCCGCCTGGAGCCGGGAGAGGACGGCACCGCTCGCGCCCGCTTCGCGGCGGAGGAGGACGGCGTCTATCGCGTCGCCGCCGGCGACTACACGGCCTATGCCAGCCCCAGGCCGATCGCCGCGGCCGAACTCTCGGACATGCGCGCAACGGCGGCCGTGATGACACCGGCCGCGGACGCCACCGGCGGTGCCGTGCGCTGGCTCGCCGAGGACGGCATCCCCGACCTGCGGCGGGTCGAGCCCGGCAGGCGGGCGTTCGGGCGCGGCTGGCTCGGCGTGGAACGCCACGGTGCGTTCAGGGTCCTGGGCATGAACGAAACACCGTTGCTGCCGGCCTGGATCGCACTGCTGCTGTTGCTGGCCACGGCGGCCACCGCCTGGTGGCGCGAAGGACGCAGCTGAAATCGCGGCGGCCGTCGCGAACTATTTGAAGATGAAGGGGAAAGGTGGCCGGGGAATGGGGCGCGCCGTGCCCCCGAGCCGGTCCGACGCGGATGGCCATCTGGTCGGGCTCATCCACCCTCTCCCCGCTCCGCAGTGTCGACGTCGCGTTCCGCCTGCAGCCAGAAATCGAGCGCCACGCCCTCCGGGCAGCCGGCTTCTCGCCACAGCTCGTGAGCGCGGCTCGCGATCCGCTCTTGGCGTTCGTCGCCGGTAGGCTCCGCGGCACCGACGCCGGTGATGCCGCTGTAGGACGGCGGGTCGCTCGCATCCATGCTTTCGATCGAGGCCTCGTCGACTTCGTCGCGTTGCGGCTCGTCCGCCGCCGGCGCGGCGTTGCGGGGTGTTCCGGCCATGTCTTCTGCTCCGTGGCGCTCGAGCGCGCTGCCGCATCAATCGCCGGTCACAGCGGCCGGTTCCGGAGCGTCCGATGCGGCGTCGACTCGCCGGTAGAGCACGGTCATCGAACCGAACGGCACGGCGAACTTGGAGATCGTCGCCGTGACCATCACCGTTTCCGGGTCGATCTGTATGAACCAGTCCTCGAAACCCAACATAGTCGAGGATCCGTCGGACTGAGGCACGTCGCGCCGATAGGTCATCTTGAAGGCACTCCCGGCGGCGCGACCCTCGCCAGGTGCGGCAGCACGCGCTTCCACGACCTCGTAATCGCCATCGCCGAGCTTGCGGATCCGCCAGTGCAGACGGTCGACGTGACCGTCGTCGAAGCGATAGCTCTCGTTCAAGGTCAGCTCGCGGCTGCCCTCGTCATAGCTTCCGGTGGCCTCCACCTGGATCCGCCGGCCGATGCCGCCCAGCGGACCCTTCTCCAATCCCCAGCCACGCAGATCGCCGGCGAAGAACCGTTCCGGCAGCATCGGCGGCTGGCGATCGGCGAAGTCGGACGGATCCATGGCAGCGCAACCTGCGAGCACGACCGCCGTGGCGAGTGCCGGAAGGTTCCGGCGTGTGAGGCGGACAGACATGCAGGACCAACGTCGAGCCCGGCCCGCGGTTGCGGCAGCCGCCCTAGGACCGGACCTCGCTCACCTCATAGGCGGCGCGGGCCAGCCACTCCGGCTCGATCTCGATGCCCCAGCCCGGATCCGAGGGCACCGTGACCTGCCCTTCGACGACACGGTAGGGATCGTTGCGGAACAGGCCGTACTGCCAGGGATAGTAGTCCGCCTGCTCGATGGAAAATTCGAGGTACTTGCCGGCATTGGGCAGGGTCGGGAGGAGGTGCATGGTGAACAGGGTGACCAGGCCGAGATTGGCCGCGTGCGGGGTCACCGGCAGGCCCTGCGTCGCCGCGATACGGGCGATGCGCAGCGTGCGGCCGATGCCGCCGGCGTAGAGCACGTCGGGCTGGACGATGTCGACGGCGGGTAGCGCGCAGATCCGCCGCCAGGTGGCAAGCTCGCAATCCTGCTCGCCGCCCGTCACCGGCACCGCGAGCGCGTCCGCGACCTCCTTGGTCTGCTCCAGTTCCCAGTAGGGGCAGGGCTCCTCGAAATGCTCCACGCCCTCGCCCTCGAGCAGCCTGCCGACCGCGATCGCGCGCCGGGGCGAAAAGCCGCTGTTCGCGTCGACCAGCAGGTGCGCCGCCGGTCCGAGCGCCTTGCGGATCGCCGGCACGATCGCCTCGGTCCGCCCCGGCCACTCGTCGACGTCGTGCCCGCACTCGGCGCCGACCCGGAACTTGAAGGCGTCGAAGCCGTGTTCGTCGCGCAGGCGGAGGAAGCGCTCGGCCTCGGCCTCGGGCGTGATGTCCCGCTTCATGGACGACGCGTAGCACCGCAGCGGTCCGGGCTTGCCGCCGAGCAGTTCGATCACCGGCTTGCGCTCGAGCTTGCCGCGCAGGTCCCACAAGGCGGTGTCCAACCCGGCCATCGCCCGCTTGAGATAGGAGCCGGGAAATTTGTGCTCCTTCTCCTCGATCCGGTCGATCACCTCGTCGATCGGGAAGGCGTCGGCCCCGAGGGCATGGGGAGCGACCTGCCGGTGCAGCACCTGGCAGGTGATGTCGGCGTTGTAGGTCGAGACCTGACCCCAACCTTGCGCGCCGTCCTCGGCCGTGACCCGCACGAAGCCGACCCATCGGTTGCAGAAGGTCTCAATCGTTCTGATACGCATTCATGCGGCCACCAGCGCCAGCACCCGCAACGGGCTGCCCGACCCGCCCTCGATCTTGAGCGGCGGGGTGATCAGGATGGCCCCCGTGGGTGGGAGCTGGTCGAGGTGGCACAGGCTTGCGAGCCCGAGCTTGCCGGCGCCGTGGAGCAGATTGTGGGCCGGGAACGGCGGCTCGAACGCGAAGGCCTGGCCGGCGTCGGTGCCGACCGAACTCGACGCCCCAGCCGCGAATGTCGCGCTGCTCGACCAGGAAGCGCATGCAGGCGACGCTGGGGCCGGGCACGTGCGGACCGTCCTCGCCGGCATTGAGGAAGGCCTCGGGGTCTTCGCGCTCCGACCAGCCGGTGCGCATCAGGACCCAGCTTCCGGCCGGGATCAGACCGTGCTCGGCCTCCCAAGCCTGGATGTCCGGGGGCTCGAGCAGGAAGTCCGGGCTGGCGGCCACCTGTGCCGTGCAGTCGACGACGCAGGCGGGCGCCAGCAGGAACTGCGGCGGGATGGTGTCGGTATGCGCGTTGGGCAGCTCGCGGCCGGTGATCCAATGCGCCGGCGCGTCGAAGTGCGTGCCGGTATGCTCGCCGCAGGAGAAGTTGTTCCAGTACCAGGCGGGGCCGCGCTCGTCGTAGCGCGCGATCTCCTCGATCCGGAACGGCTGCGAAGGCGCCAGGGGCGGCGGCAGCTGGATCACCGGCGTCGAGGGCCGCAGGGGCTGGGTCAGGTCGACGACCCGAACGCCACCGCCGGCCAGTGCCGCGGCCAGCCCCGCGAGAAGTTCCTGATTGGTCATGTCCCTCCCCTTGGTTTGCGGACGCGGCCACAGGAAAGCACGAAGCGACCGATCCGCGCCATCGCGCGTCTCGGCTATGGCGGGATCGGTGCCGCCCGATCGCCCAGATCCAACCGGCCATCGGCCGACAACAGCACCGCCAAGGGCCGGGTGCTCTCGAACTGGGCGCAGGCGATCATCACGATCACGGTGATCGGCACGCACAGGAACATGCCGGCGATGCCCCACAGGCCGCCCCACACGGCCAGCGACGCGATGATGGCGAGCGGACTGAGATTGAGCGAGCTGCCCATGAGCCTGGGCTCGACCACGTTGCCGACCCCGATCTGGATCAGCGCCAGCAGCACGACGACGGCGAAGAACTGGCCGAAGCTGCCGAACTGGACCAGGACCAGGAGCGCCGGAAAGACGACGCCGATCAGCGAGCCCAGCACCGGGATATAGTTGAGGATGAAGATCACCAGGGCCCAGAAGCCGGCGTTCTGACAGCCGATCAGCGAGAGCACCGACCAGGACAGGATGGCCACGGCCAGGCTCATCAGGGTCTTGATCCACAGATAGCGCTCGATCCGGCGCTCGATCTGGGCGAGCGCCGACCGCGTCTTGGCAGCACCCTCGGGCGTGGTGAACAGCGCTTCGACCTTGCGGTCGAAGGTCTCCTGCTCGACCAGCATGAACGCGACATAGAGGGCGACCAGCCCGATGCTGCCCACAAACCCCACCAGTGCCGCGGAAATGCTGCGGATCAGCACGTCCAGCCGGATCTGACCCACCAGGTCGCCGACGCTCTGCGGCGCCGGCAGCCCGAAGATCCCGGCCACCCGGGGCAGCAGCGCCAAAAGATTGGCCTCGAACCGCGGAGCGTTGGCCGACACCGAGCCGACATTGCTCGCGATCAGGTTCACGACCAGCCACAGGGCCAGGGCGATCAGCGTGGTGCCCACGACCAGCCGTTGCCAGCGGTTCGGTCCGAACCCGCCGATCCTGATTCCCTGCACCCGGGCGGAGACGGCGTTGATCAGCTGCCAGACCAGCACCGCCAGGGCCAGCGGGATCAGCACACTCCGACCCGCATGCAGGAGGTAGCCGGCCATCAGCAGAACGGCCAGCCATCCGGCCGCGACGAACGGGCCGGCGAAAATCGGCATCCGGCGGTGCTCCCCAGCAGTGACGGGACGATCCTAGCCGGCGGCCCACACTGGGCAAGGCATCAGCGCGGCCGCGCGTTGCTCGCACTTCCGCGCGGACGTCTGCTGAGCTACGGTCTGGCTCATTGCTGCGGCTTGGAGATTCCTGCGGTGCCTGTCGAGCCACAACGAACCCGACGGCGACCGGTTCTGCGCCCGCCGCTTTGGGCGATCCTCTGTGCCGTTGCACTCCTGAGCGCGTGCGAGCCGTCTTCCGAGGAACGCCCACCGGAGATCCGTCCGGTGCGCACCGTCGCGGTCGAGAAGCTGCCGGCCGGCGTGCCCGTCGTCCTGACCGGGCGGATCGCCGCCGAGGACGAGGCGCGGCTCGCCTTCCGGCTCTCCGGCCGCATGGTCGAGCGCGGCGTCAATGTGGGTGATCGGGTCGAAGCAGGGCAGCTGATCGGCCGCCTGGACGCGCAGGACCAGCAGAACGCCCTGCGGGCGGCCGAAGCCAACCTCGCCGCCGCCGAGGGCCAGGCCACGGAGGCCGAGGCGGAGTTCCAGCGCCAACGGACCCTGGAAGAACGCGGTTTCGCCGCGCGCGCCGTGTACGAGCGCGCCCGCCAGGGGCGCCAGACCACGCGCTCGCAGGTCGAGGCGGCGGAGGCGCAAGTCCGGTTCGCCCGCGACCAGGTGGCCTTCACCGAGCTTCACGCCGACGCCGAAGGCATCGTCACCGAGGTCGGCGCGGAACCGGGCGAGGTGGTGCAGGCGGGGCAAATGATTGTCCGCCTTGCCCGCCAGGACGGCCGTGACGCCGTGTTCGACGTTCCGGCCCAAGTGATCCGCGCGGCTCCCGCCGAGGCCGAGATCCAGGTGTTCCTCACCGAGGACCCTCGCATCAAGGCCGTCGGCCGGGTCCGCGAGATCGCGGCACAGTCCGATCCGGTCACCCGCACCTTCGAGGTCAAGGTGGGCCTGTCCGAGCCGCCGCCCGAGATGCGGCTCGGGGTCACGGTCACCGGGCGGATGGAGATCGACGAGGGCGACGTCATCCGCCTGCCCGCGGCGTCCCTCACCCGCCAGGGCGACGAGCCGGCGGTGTGGGTCGTCGACCCGGCGAGCGGGAGCGTGAGCCTGCGCGCCATCGACGTGCTGCGCTTCGAGCCCGCCTACGTGGTGGTGGCCAGCGGCGTCGAGCCAGGCGAACTCGTGGTCACCGCCGGCGCACAGGCGCTCCACCCCGGCCAGAAGGTGCGTCTGCTGGAGCCGAGGGCGTGACCGGCTTCAACCTTTCCGCCTGGGCGCTGCGCAACCGGTCGATCGTCGTCTACCTGATGCTGCTGTCGGTGCTGGCAGGCGTGCTCGCCTTCGTGAAGCTCGGCCGCAACGAGGATCCCGCCTTCACCATCCGGACGATGGTGGTGGCCGCGGGTTGGCCGGGCGCCACCCTCGACGACACGCTCCTGCAGGTGACGGAGCGGATCGAGCGCCAGCTGCAGGAGATTCCCGGACTCGACGTCCTGCGCAGCTATACCCGCCCCGGCGCCACGACGATCTTCGTCGATCTCCAGGGCAGCGTCGGCGGCGCGGAGGTGCCTGCGACCTGGCAGCGGGTGCGCAACGACGTCGCCGACATCTGGCACACCCTGCCGCGCGGCGTGGTCGGACCGTTCTTCAACGACCGCTTCGGCGACGTGTTCGGCATCATCTACGGCTTCACCGCCGACGGCTTCTCGCAGCGCGAGCTGCGCGACTATGTCGAGCAGGTCCGCTCCGAGCTCCTGAACGTGCCGGACGTGTCGAAGATCGACCTGATCGGCGCGCAGGACGAGGTGATCTTCGTCGAGTTCTCGATGGAGCAGCTGGCCAGCCTGGGCATCGACCGCTCGGCGCTGCTGGCCGCGATCCGCACCCAGAACGACGTCCGGCCGGCCGGGATGATCGAGACCGGCGACGAGCGGATCTCCGTGCGCGTGAGCGGCGCCTTCCGATCCGAGCAGGACATCCTGGACATCAACTTCGTCGCCAACGGCCGCATGATCCGGATGAGCGACATCGCCACCGTCAGGCGCGGATTCTCCGATCCGCCGCAGGCCATGTTCCGCGTCAACGGCCAGCCGGCGATCGGGCTGGGCATCGCCATGCGCGACGGCGGCGACGTCCTGGCCCTCGGCGGCAACATCGAGGCGGCGCTCGCCCGCGTCCAGCGCGACCTGCCGATCGGCATCGAGCCGCATCTGGTCGCCAACCAGCCGGTGACGGTCGAGAATGCCATCGGCGAGTTCATGGAGTCCTTGTGGCAGGCCGTGGCGATCATCCTCGCCATGAGCTTCCTCAGCCTGGGCGTGCGCCCTGGCCTGGTCGTGGCGCTGGCGATCCCGCTCACGCTGGCGGTCGTGTTCGCGATCATGCTGGTCGCCGGCATCGACATGCAGCGCATCTCGCTGGGCGCCCTGATCATCGCGCTGGCACTCATGGTCGACGATGCCATGACCACGACGGATGCGACGCTCACCAGGCTCGCCGCCGGCGACAGCAAGCCGGAAGCGTCCATGTACGCGTTCCGGACCTATGCGATCGCCATGCTCGCCGGCACGCTGGTCACCATCGCCGGCTTCGTGCCGATCGGCTTCGCCCAGAGCTCGGCGGGTGAGTACACCTTCACCCTGTTCGCGGTGGTCTCCATCGCACTTCTCGTCTCCTGGCTGGTCGCGGTGATCTTCGCGCCGCTGCTGAGCCTGTTCATCTTGAAGGTGCCCGAGCCCGGCCCGCCGCCCGAGCCGCCGCGGCTGGTGCGCTGGTATCGCGGCTTCCTCACCGTGGCGCTCAAGGCCCGCTGGCTGACCATCCTGGTCACGCTTGGCCTGTTCGTGGGATCGATCCTGCTCCTGCCGCTGGTGCCGCGGCAATTCTTCCCCTCGTCGGACCGGCCCGAGCTTCTCGTCGACCTGAACCTGCCGCAGAACGCCTCGATCTTCGCGAGCGACACGCTCTCGGCACGCTTCGATTCGTTGTTGGACGGGGATACCGACGTGCTGCGCTGGAGCACCTATGTCGGGCAGGGTGCGATCCGCTTCTACCTGCCGCTCGACGTCCAGCTCGCCAACCCGTTCTTCGCCCAGGCCGTGATCGTCGCCAAGGACGTCGATGCGCGCGAACGCCTGCACCAGAAGCTGGAGCAGCGGCTGGCCGAGGAGTTCCCGGGCGTGATCGCGCGCGTGGCACCGCTCGAGCTCGGACCGCCCGTCGGCTGGCCGATCCAGTACCGCGTGGGTGGACCCGACCCGTCGGTGGTGCGCTCGCTCGCGCTCGATCTCGCCCAGGTGGTGGCCGCGAGCCCGGACACGCTGCGCACCAACTTCGACTGGGTGGAGCCCACCCGCGAGGTCCGGATCCGCGTCGACCAGAACGAGGCGCGGCTGCTCGGGCTCAGCTCCGAAGCGCTGGCGGGCGTGCTCAACACCGTGCTCACCGGGGCCCCGGTCACCCAGGTGCGCGACGACATCTACCTGGTCGACGTGGTGGCGCGTGCCACCGACGAGCAGCGTGTGTCGCTCACCACGCTGCCGACGCTGCAGGTGCCCCTGCCCAACGGCCGCACCGTGCCGCTGAGCCAGTTCGCGACCTTCGAGTTCACCCAGGACTTTCCGCTGATCTGGCGGCGCGACCGCGTGCCGACGCTCACGGTGCAGGCGGACGTGGTCCCGGGCATCCTGCCGGCAACGGCGGTCGACGCGCTCGGAGAGCAGATCGCCGAATTCCGCCAGGGGCTGCCACAGGGCTATACGGTCGAAGTGGGCGGCACGGTCGAGGAGAGTGCTGCGTCGCAGGCGTCGGTCGTCGCCGTCGTGCCGGTGATGCTGTTGATCATGCTGACGGTGCTGATGTTCGAGCTCCGCAGCTTCGGGCGGCTGTTCATCGTGCTGGCGGTGGCGCCCCTCGGCTTGATCGGCGTGGTCGCGGCCCTGCTTGCCTTCGACCGCCCGCTCGGGTTCGTGGCGCTGCTTGGCTGCCTGGCCCTGATTGGCATCATCACCAAGAACGCGGTGATCCTGGTGGGCCAGATCGAGTCCGAACGCCGAGCCGGCCGCAACGTCCTGGATGCGGCCATCGAGGCAGGGACCACCCGCTTTCGGCCGATCATGCTGACCGCGCTGTCGACCATACTCGGCATGGTCCCGATCGCACCGACCGTGTTCTGGGGGCCGATGGCGTTCGCGATCATGGGCGGCCTGCTGGCGGGCACGCTTTTGACGCTGGTGTTCCTGCCCGCACTCTACGTCGCCTGCTATGGTGCCGATACCGCACCCGAGGCGATGCCTGCGGGCGAAGCCGCAACCACTTGATGGGGAGAGAAGGCGTGACCCTGACTGCGGGACGGATACGGCGACTGGGCCTTGCGTCCCTCGCCGCCACCGCCGCGATGTTCCTCGGCGCCGACGCCAGGGCCCAGACGGGTCCGGAGTACTCGGTCGAGGAGATCGCCTTCATCGCCGCCGATACCGACGGCAACAACGTGATCACCGAGGCCGAGCTGGCGCGCGACGCGGCGCGCGGCTTCGCCACGCTCGACAAGGACGGCAGCAGCACGCTGACGCCCGAGGAGCTTGGGCCGCACGATCCGGCCCAGTTCAAGCGCGTCGACACCAACGGCGACGGGGTCTTGAGCTTCGACGAAGTGATGGCCAACAAGCTGCGCGCGCTGAAGGCGGGCGACACCGACGGCGACGGCGGCCTCTCGTTCGAGGAGATGGTGACGATCGTCGAGCAAGAGACGGGAGGTGCGTCGTGACGAAGCTCAAGGCACCGCTGGTGGGCATGGCGATCCTCGCGCTCGCCGGCTGCATGGACGGCGGCGGAACCGGCTCGCCTGGCGTCGGCACGGCAGCCGGGGCGGCGGCGGGGGCGGGTGCCGGTCGGCTCCTGTTCGGCAACAACACGACGGGCATGCTGATCGGCGGTGCGGTCGGCGGTCTCGCCGGCAACATGACCGTGGATCGTCAGGCCGAGGAGCGCCAGCGGCAGCAGGCGGTCCAGGACCGGCAGACCGCCCAGCAGATGCAGCTCGACTTCCAGCGGCAGCAGGCGCTGCAGCAGGAGCAGACCCGGATCGAGATCGAGGAGCAGCGCCTGTTCAACGATTGGCGCCGGCAGCAGGGGGTCTAGACCCGCACGCCGTGTCCGGCTGAGCGGCTCAGGCAATGCATCACGAAACCGAGCTGATCGCCACGATCGTGATGAGCCTCGTCGTGGCGTTCGCCGGGGGCTTCCTCGCGAACAAGGCCAGACTGCCGCCGCTGGTCGGCTACCTGCTCGCCGGCGTCGTCATCGGTCCATTCACCCCGGGCTATGTCGGCGATCAGCTGCTGGCGAACCAGCTCGCCGAGATCGGCGTCATCCTGCTGATGTTCGGCGTGGGCCTGCACTTCTCGATCGGCGACCTGATGGCGGTCCGTCGGATTGCCGTCCCGGGCGCCCTGGGGCAGATGACCGCGGCGACCGGCCTGGGCATCGCCATCGCCTGGCTGTGGGGCTGGTCGTTCGGGGCCGGATTGGTCCTCGGGCTCGCGCTGTCGGTCGCGAGCACGGTCGTCCTGTTGCGCGCCCTCGAGCAGCGCGGCGTGCTCGATTCCGGGCCCGGGCGGATCGCCGTCGGCTGGCTGATCGTCGAGGACCTCGCCATGGTCCTGGCCCTCGTGATGCTGCCGGCCTTGGCCGGCGCGCTCGGCGGCGACACGCGCGGTCTGGCGGGACAGGCCGGCGGCGGCGGCCTGTGGCTCACGCTGGCCGTCACCTTGGTCAAGGTCGCGCTCTTCCTGGCGCTCATGCTCGTGGTCGGCCAGCGCGCCATCCCGTGGATCTTGACCCAGGTCGCGCGCACCGGCTCGCGCGAGCTGTTCACCCTGGCCGTCCTCGCGGTCGCATTGGGCATCGCCTTCGGCTCGGCCGAGCTGTTCGGGGTCTCGTTCGCACTCGGCGCCTTCTTTGCCGGGGTGGTGCTGGCCGAGAGCGATTTCAGCCACCGGGCCGCAGCCAATTCCCTGCCGCTGCAGGACGCCTTCGCGGTGCTGTTCTTCGTCTCGGTGGGGATGCTGTTCGATCCCTCCATCATCGTCCGGGAGCCTCTGGCCACGCTGACGGTGCTCGGCGTGATCCTTCTGGCCAAGTCGGTGGCGGCGTTCGGCATCGTGATCGCGGGCGGCTACCAGGTGCGGACCGCACTTCTGGTTTCGGCCAGCCTTGCCCAGATCGGCGAGTTCTCGTTCATCCTGGCCGGCCTCGGCGTGCAGCTCAATCTGCTGCCGATCGAGGGACGTGACCTGATCCTGGCCGGGGCCATCCTCTCCATCATGGCCAACTCGGCCGTCTTTGCGGTGACCCACCGGCTCGGAGCGCGGCTCGAGGCCAGGGCCGGAGCGGCGATACCGCCCGTCGAAGGGCAAGGCGGGAAGGAGAAGGTGCTCCACGCCGGCCCGGCCGTCCCGGCGGCGGACCACGCCATCGTCGTCGGCTATGGTCGCGTCGGCCGGATCGTGGTCGAAGGCCTGCGCTCGATGGAGTTGCCGGTCGTGGTCGTCGAACAAGACCGGCAGCGTGTGATCGAGCTGCGGTCCATGGACATTCCGGCCGTCCTGGGCGATGCGACGGCGCTGGGAGTGCTCGAGCAGGCACACGCCGCGAGCGCCCGGGTGCTGGTCCTTGCCGCGCCCGAGGGCTTCCAGACGCCGCGGATCATCGAGCTTGCCCGCGAGCAGAACGCGGACATCGAGATTGCGGTCCGCGCCGGCAGCGAGAGCGAGGTGGCCGCCATGGCGCGGGAGGGTGTAGGCTTGGCCATCATGGGTGAACGTGAGGTCGCGTTCGGATTGATGGGCTACGCGCTGCGGCACTTGGGCATGCTGGCCGGCGCCACCCAGGTCTTCATCCAGACCATGCGCGGCACCGGCGACGGCGGGGCGTTCGAGCGTCGGCCGGAGGAGCAGGCACGCCCTACGCCCGAGTTGCGGGCGCATCGGGAGCCAGAGGAGCAGGCGGGTTGATGCCGCCTGTCGACCGGCCAAGACAGCGACCGCCGGAGGCAACGGGTCCCTGCCGGCCGATGCGCGATACGGCCATGCGGACGGAGCGGAGCGAACAATGAACGAACAGGTCGCCGTCGCCAGGACCGGCCCGGGAACGCTGCGTCGCATCGTCCGCTGGGTCCTGGGCATCGCGCTGTTCGTGGTCGTCTACTATGCCGTCGGCAGCTGGGGATATTACCGCGTCGACGACGACCCGGGCTTCATGCCCGCGGCACCGACCGAGAACGGCAGCCGGACGGTCGACATGGCGGTGGCCCTGCTCGGGCGCGAGGTGGTGGACCATGCGTGGCAGCCGCCCGATCCCTTCTTCTGGCCGAACGGCCTGTTGATCCACCCGGCCGCGTTCCAACGCGGCATCCAGGGCGCGCTGGCCAGGTTCTCGATCGAGCTCGAGGATCAGATCGGCCGGACCCGCGGCTCGTCGGCCGTCGATTCGGATCTCGGCCGCGCCCGCGGCCTGCTCAACTTCCCGCCCGACATCTGGTTCTTCGACTTCAGCAAATCCGTCCTGCCGACGATCACCAGCGCGCAGAACTATCGCGCGGCCCGGCAGGCACTGATCGCCTACAATCAGAAGGTCGCGTCGCAAGCTGCCACCTTCGACGTCCGTACCAACTCGCTGGGTGCCACCGTCGACCGGATCGCGCTCGATCTCGGCGCCCAGTCGGCGCTGATCGAGCGGCATCTCCGCGAGACCAATCTGTGGCCGATCCACTTCGACGCCGATCGCCTGTTCTACCAGGTCAAGGGCAGGCTCTACGCCTATCACATGTTGCTGCAGGAGCTGGGTGTCGACTTCGAGCCGGTGATCCGCCCGAAGAACAATGTGCAGAACGTCTGGGCCCAGCTCATGGGCACCTTCCAGGAAGCCGGCCGCATGCGGCCGATGTTCGTGATCGACGGCCCGCCCCGGGGCACCCTGTTCGCGAGCCACCTTGCCCTGCAGGGCTTCTACGTCAACCGCCTGGTCCTGCAGCTCAAGGAGATGAGCCAGGTGCTCCGCAACTGAGACGGACAACCGCCGTGCTGGCCCGCCTGCCCGGGTTGCTGCGGCTCGCAGCAGCACTGGCGCTCATCGTCCTCGCCACCTTCCTGGGCATCCGCGTCTGGGATTCCCAACGTGGCCTGCCGCTGGAACCCTGGCACACCTTCATCCCAGACGAGCTGACCGCCGAGGAACTCGATCGGGCCGACTGGGCCCAATATCTCGCGGCCGAAGACAGGATCTTCGCCGAGGTCGGCGCCGAGGTGACGCAGAAGCTGGACCGGGCCGAGCGCGTCCCGGTCAACCGCTACTTTGCCGGCAGCCCGGTCTATCCGGGCCATCTGTCCGAGGACTGGAACCGCAGCCACGTGCTGGAACCGGACGGTGAGCCCGTCGGCGTAGCCGTCCTCCTCCATGGGCTCACCGACGCACCCTACAGCCAGCGCCACCTCGGCGAACTGTACCGCGACCACGGCTTCCTGGCGCTGATCCCCCGGCTGCCCGCGCACGGCACCGTTCCGGCAGCGCTCACCGACATCGAGTGGGAGGACTGGTCGGCCGCCACGCGGCTGGCCGTGCGCGAGGCCAGGCGCCGTGTCGGTCCGGGCAAGCCGCTGCATCTCGTCGGCTTCTCCAACGGCGGCGCACTGGCCATGCAGTACGCCCTCGACGCGATCGAGAACCCCGAGCTGGCGCGGCCCGACCGGATCGTCCTGATCTCGCCCATGATCGGCATCACCGAGTTCGCGCGTTTTGCGGGAATCGCGGGCTGGCCCGCCTTCTTCCCCGCCTTCGCCAAGGCGGCCTGGCTCTCGGTGCTGCCCGAATTCATCCCATTCAAGTACAACTCGTTCCCGGTGAACGGCGCGCGCCAGTCGTTCCAGCTCAGCCGGGCGCTCCAGGCGCAGATCGCGCGCATGGCCCGCGGCGGCCGGCTGTCCGACTTGGCACCGGTGCTGACGTTCCAGTCCGTGATCGACTTCACCGTCAGCACGCGGGCGATCATCACCGGTCTCTACGCCCACCTGCCGGCCAACGGCAGCGAACTCGTCCTGTTCGACCTCAACCGCTCGATCAAGTTCGGTCCCCTGCTGAGCACGGGTGCCAACAACATCCTGGGCCGCGTCCTGCCGCCGGTCCCGCGGGCGTTTCGGACCGTGGTGATCGCCAATGCGGACTCGTCCACCGGCACGATGGTCGAGCGCGCCACGGCGGCGGGCGCCACCACCGAAACCACGCGCCCCCTGGATCTCGCCTATCCGCCCGGGGTCTTCTCCCTGTCCCACGTAGCGCTGCCGTTCCCGCTCGATGACGGTCTGTACGGCCTCTATCCCGATCCCAAGGACGATTTCGGCGTCAATCTCGGCGCCATGGCGACACGCGGCGAGCGAGGTGCCCTGATCATCAGCCTCAATTCGCTCATGCGCATGACGTCGAACCCGTTCTTCCCCTACATTCTCGATCGGGTTCGCGAAGGCATCGAGGCTGCGTCGCCCGAATAGGACTGCTTTGCGGTACCCGGGTGAGTGCGGCGCCGGAATGGCCTACCGGGCGAGCGGATCAGGACGAGAATGCGGCGATCCCCGAGCTGACCTGCCGCTCGGGGGCCGGAGGATGGCAACGGGTGCATTCGGGATCGACACGAGCGTCCGATCGCACCTATGGTGACCCCCAGATTGATCGACCTGCATCAACATCAATTTGATTGGCCGCCAAAAAGAGCGGCAGGAAATGAGGGCGAACGTGAGCAATGACCTGGCATTCGGGTTCCACGAGACCCGACGACACAGTGATCTCGACCTGGCCGATACCGGCTGGCGAGATCGGAAATGAGCGTGCAGCACTGTGGCTTGGGGATGGCGATCGAAGCCGATCCACAGGCCAGATGGTCGGTCAGCTGGGAGCTGCGCCGTCCGGACGGGCTGCGTCGTCTGGCCTTCGCCGGTGTCGGCTCGCTCGACCGCTCCCTGCCCGGCTTGGGCGGTGACTGCCGGGTGACCCTGCTCGCCGGCGACGCGCTCACCCTCACCGTCTCCGACGCCAGCGGCATCCGGTCGCGTACTTCGGTCAAGGGCGCCGGCTCGGTGGTGAGGCTGCGGGCCGGCTGACTTGCTCGCGGCGGCGCCGGGCTGCCATGCGTCGGCGTCGATTGCGTCGGGCTCAAGGCTCGGGCAGCCTCGTCCTGGTGGCAGCGAAGGGCGGGGCGATGGCGAGACGGCGGCGCACAAGGGCGACGGGACTGGCAGGGCTGTGGAATCTTCAGCAGCAGGCGGCGCGTCTTGGGGTGAGTTGGCTGGAGACCAGCCTCGGCGCGGCGCAGGTGATCGCCACCCGCACCGCGATGATGGGCGCCGCCATGGCGCAGCCCGTCAAGCTGGCGGATCCCGAGTTCACACTGATGGTGACGGAGAAGGCCGCAGCCATGGGCGAGGCTGCCGAGCGGCTGTCGCGCCACGCGGTGCGCCGATCCGGCCGTAAGCGGTCTACGGATGCCGCGGCACTGGCGGCGGAGACGGTCGGCGTCGCCACGGCACTACTGACACCCTTCCACCGGCGCGTACGCGCCAATGTGCGCCGGTTGAAGCAACCGGGCGGCTGAACCGCGGGCCGGGACCTGCGGGGGCGAATTGACAGCCTCTGGCCCAGCACCTATCTGACCGCTCATAGTAGTGTCTCGCGCCCGCCGGCCATCCCTGGAAGGATCCAATACGCATGCTCGGCGTCCTTGCTCGCCGGCTGTTCGGTTCGGCGAACGACCGGACGGTCAAGTCCTTGCGCAAGACCGTCGACCGGATCAATGCACTCGAGCCGGCGATCTCCGCCCTCGATGACGACGCGTTGCGCGCCAAGACGGACGAATTCAGGCAGCGTCTGACCGCCAGCGAAACTCTCGACGATCTCATGGTCGAGGCGTTCGCGGTCGTGCGCGAGGCTGCCAAGCGTACCCTGCGCCAGCGGCATTTCGACGTGCAGCTCATCGGCGGCATGGTGCTGCACCATGGCGGCATCGCCGAGATGAAGACCGGCGAGGGCAAGACGCTCGTGGCCACGCTCGCCGCCTACCTGAATGCGCTGGAAGGCAAGGGCGTCCACATCGTCACGGTGAACGACTACCTGGCCCGCCGCGATGCCGGCTGGATGGGCGCCGTCTACCGGATGCTCGGCCTGGAGGTCGGCGTGATCGTCCCCAACCTGGACGACGCGCAGCGGCGGGCGGCCTATGCCTGCGACATCACCTACGGTACGAACAACGAGCTGGGTTTCGACTATCTGCGCGACAACATGCGGCACTCACTGGCCGAGATGGTGCAGCGCCGACATCATTTCGCCATCGTGGACGAGGTCGACTCGATCCTGGTCGACGAGGCGCGCACCCCCCTGATCATCAGCGGCCCGACCGACGACAGCTCGGAACTGTATCGGTCCACGGACAAGCTGATCGTCCAGCTGGTACCTGGCGACTGGGAGAAGGACGAGAAGCAGCGCAGCGTGAGCCTGACCGAGCAAGGGCAGGAGCATCTGCACGCCTTGCTGGACACGGCCGGGCTGCTCAAGGCGCCGGATCTCTACGACATCGAGAACGTGTCGCTGGTCCACCATGCGCAGCAGGCGCTGCGGGCGCACAAGGTGTTCAGCCGCGACGTCGACTACATCGTCAAGGACGGCAAGGTCATCATCATCGACGAGTTCACCGGCCGCATGATGGAAGGCCGGCGCTACTCGGACGGGCTGCATCAGGCCCTCGAGGCCAAAGAATCGGTGACGATCCAGTCCGAGAACCAGACCTTGGCCTCGATCACCTTCCAGAATTACTTCCGTCTCTACCAGAAGCTGGCCGGGATGACCGGGACCGCGGCCACCGAGGCCGCCGAGTTCGCCGAGATCTACCGGCTGGGCGTGACCGAGATTCCCACCCATCGCGCGATGGTGCGCCAGGACGAGGACGACGAGGTCTACCGCACGGCGCGCGAGAAGAACGAGGCGATCGTCGAGGAGGTGACCTCGGCCCACGCCAAGGGCCAGCCGATTCTCGTGGGCACCGTGTCGATCGAGAAGTCGGAGCACCTCTCGGACCTGCTCAAGGCCAAGGGTCTGAAGCACCAGGTGCTCAATGCCCGCTACCACGAGCAGGAAGCCTACATCATCGCCCAGGCCGGCCGGTTCGGCTCGGTCACCATCGCCACCAACATGGCCGGGCGCGGCACCGACATTCAGCTCGGCGGCAATGCGGAGATGCGCATCGCCCAGGAGCTGGCGCCGGAGGAGCAGGAGGGCGCCAAAGCCGATTCCGTGCGGGTCGAGGTCGAGGCCGAGAAGCGCCGGGTGCTGGACGCGGGCGGGCTGTTCATCATCGGCACCGAGCGCCACGAGAGCCGGCGGATCGACAACCAGCTGCGCGGCCGCTCCGGGCGCCAGGGCGATCCGGGGCGATCCAAGTTCTTCTTGAGCCTCGACGACGATCTCATGCGCCGCTTCGGCTCGGAGCGCATGGACGGGATGCTGCAGCGCCTCGGCCTGAAGGAAGGCGAGGCGATCATCCATCCCTGGATCAACAAGGCGCTGGAGAAGGCACAGCAGAAGGTCGAAGCCTACAACTTCGAGATCAGAAAGCAGCTGCTCAAGTTCGACGACGTCATGAACGACCAGCGCAAGGTCGTCTACGAGCAGCGCCGCGAGCTGATGGAAGCCGAGGATATCGCCGACACGGTACGCGACATGCGCCATCAGATCGTCGAGGATCTGGTCGCCAAGCACGTGCCGGAGAAGGCCTATCCGGAACAGTGGGACATCGAGCATCTCCACGGCACCGCGGTGCGCACGCTCAACCTGGACCTGCCGCTTGCGGATTGGGCCAAGGAGGAGGGAATCGCCGACGAGGAGATCCGCGAGCGACTTCTCAGGGCCAGCGACGAGCTGATGGCGGCCAAGGAAGACCGCTACGGCCCGCAGATGATGCGCATGGCCGAAAAGACCCTGCTGCTGCAGATCCTCGACCATCTGTGGAAGGAGCATCTGCTCCATCTCGACCATCTGCGCCAGGGCATCCACCTGCGCGGCTACGCACAGCGGGACCCGCTCAACGAGTACAAGCGCGAAGCGTTCGATCTGTTCGAGGCGATGCTGACCAATCTGCGCCAGACCGTGACCCAGGTGCTGTCGCACCTGGAGATCCGGATGCAGGAGCCGGCTCCACCGACCCCGGCGCCTCCACCGCCCGAGCCGGTCCGCGTTGCGGCGGCCGGCCCTGCCCGCGCGAGCGCTCGCGCCATGCCCGAGGGTGAGCTGTTGGACATCGACCTCGCCGACCCGACGAGCTGGGGCAAGGTACCCCGGAATGCGCCTTGTCCCTGCGGTTCGGGCCGGAAGTTCAAGCAGTGCCATGGGCGGATCGCCTGACAGAGCCGTGATCGGCGCCGGAGACCGATGAACCCACTCGCCATTGTCCTGATGCTCGCGATGCTCGCCACCGCCGGCGTCCTGTTCGTCGGTCTCGCCGGCTTCCTGCACGGGGGCGACTTCAACGACCGCTACGGCAACAAGCTGATGCGCGCCCGCGTGGGTCTGCAGTTGCTGGCGGTCGTGACCCTGGGCTTGCTCTTCCTCTCGCAAGGCTGAGGCGCAGCGTCATGGTCACCTTGTCCCGCATCTACACGCGCGGCGGCGACCAGGGCCGCACCTCGCTCGGCGACGGGACGCGCGTGGCCAAGCACACCGGCCGGGTGGCCGCCTACGGCACCGTCGACGAGGCCAACGCCACCATCGGTCTGGTCCGTCTGCACACCTCGGGTGCGGAGGACGCGATGCTCGCGCGGATCCAGAACGATCTGTTCGACCTCGGTGCCGACTTGTGCCGGCCGGGCAGCGATTTCGAGGACCCGAAGGCGCTGCGCGTCCGCGAGAGCCAGGTCGAGCGGCTCGAGCGCGAGATCGACGCCATGAACGCCGAGCTGCAGCCGCTGAGTTCGTTCGTGCTGCCGGGCGGCAGCGCTGCCGCCGCCTTCCTCCATCTCGCCCGGACGGTGACCCGCCGAAGCGAGCGGCTGATCTGCGAGCTGGCGGAGGCGGAGGCGGTCAATCCCGCTGCCATCCGTTACTTGAACCGACTCTCCGACCATCTGTTCGTTCTATCGCGCTGGTTGAACGACAAAGGCGCTGCTGACGTACTCTGGGTTCCGGGCGCCAATCGCTGAGGCGTGGCGCCGCGCGCCAATTGACAACGGCGTGACCGACCCTTAATTCTGCTGCGCTGCACAATCGGCAAGGGCCCTGCCCGACGCATGGCGAACATGCCGGGTTGAAAGCGCGCGAAGGCGTATCCGCATGAAGCTGTTGGTACCCGTGAAGCGGGTGGTGGACTACAATGTCAAGGTGCGGGTGAAGTCCGACGGCAGCGGCGTGGAAACCGCCAACGTCAAGATGTCGATGAACCCGTTCGACGAGATCGCGTGCGAGGAGGCGATCCGCCTCAAGGAAGCCGGCAAGGCCACCGAGGTGGTGGCGGTTTCGCTCGGCGAGGCGCGCTGCCAGGAGACGCTGCGCACCGCCCTGGCCATGGGTGCGGATCGGGCGATCCTGGTCGAGAGCGCGACCGAGCTCCAGCCCCTGGCGGTGGCCAAGCTCCTGGCCGCGATCGTCGGTCGCGAGCAGCCGGGCCTCGTGGTCATGGGCAAGCAGGCCATCGACGACGACAGCAACCAGACGCCACAGATGCTGGCGGCCCTGCTCGGCTGGCCGCAGGCCTGCTTCATCTCCAAGCTCGAGATCGCCGACGACCAGGCGACCGTCGTGCGCGAGGTCGACGAGGGGCTCGAGCGCCTGGCGGTCAAGCTGCCGGCCGTGGTCAGCGTGGATCTCCGCCTCAACGAGCCGCGCTACGCATCTCTGCCCAACATCATGAAGGCGAAGAAGAAGCCTTTGGACGTGCTCAAGCCCGAGGATCTGGGCGTCGATGTCGCTCCGCGGCTGCACTACCTCAAGTTCGAAGAGCCGCCGAAGCGGCAGGCCGGCGCCAAGGTAGGCTCCGTGGCCGAGCTGGTCGGCAAGCTCAAGGACGAGACTGGAGTTCTGTCATGAGCGCCATCGTCCTGGTCCAACACGACAACGCCACCCTCGACAAGGCAACGTTGCACGCCGTGAGCGCCGCCGCGGAGCTCGGGGCGGACCTCGATCTGCTCGTGGCGGGCAAGGACTGCGCCGAGGTGGCCGAGGCGGCGGCGAAAGTGCCGGGCGTGCGCCGGGTGCTGCGGGTCGAGGCCGACGCCTATGCTCAGCCGCTGGCCGAGGAGCTGGCGGCCCTGCTCGTCTCATTGGCGCCGGAATATGACTACCTCCTGGCTCCAGCCACCACGACCGGCAAGAACGTGATGCCGCGCGTGGCGGCGCTGCTCGATACCGCGCAGCTCAGCGACATCGTGGCGGTGCTGGGACCCGATACCTTCCAGCGCTACGTCTATGCCGGCAATGCGCTGGCGACCGTGCGCAGCGACGACGCCAAGCGGGTGCTCACGGTACGGACCACGGCGTTTCCGGCAGCAGCGGACAGCGGTGGTGCTGCGGAGATCACCACCGTGGCGGCGGTGGAGCCCGTCGGCTTGGCCACCTTCCTCGGCCGCGAGGTCGCCCGCTCCGATCGCCCGGATCTCGGCTCGGCGCGGATCGTCGTCTCGGGTGGGCGCGGGCTGGGTTCGGCCGAGAACTTCAAGCTGGTCGAGGGCTTGGCCGACGCCTTCGGCGCCGCCGTGGGCGCCTCGCGCGCCGCGGTCGATGCCGGGTTCGCCGCCAACGACCGTCAGGTCGGCCAGACCGGCAAGATCGTGGCTCCGGAACTCTACGTCGCCGTGGGCATATCGGGGGCCATCCAGCATCTGGCCGGCATGAAGGACAGCAAGGTGATCGTGGCCATCAACAAGGACGAGGAGGCGCCCATCTTCCAGGTCGCCGACTACGGTCTGGTCGGCGACCTGTTCACCATCCTGCCCGAGCTGACCCAAGCCATCCAGCAAGCCAAGAGCTGAGCCGCCACGCCGTGCCGGACGGAGCCTGATCCATGGCCAACACCTACGCCCATCGCGACTATCCGCCGATCCCCGACATCCGGCGGATCGGCGTGATCGGCGCCGGGCAGATGGGCGGGGGCATCGCGCAGGTGGCGGCACAAGCGGGCTACGAGGTCTACCTGTCCGACGTGTCGCGCCAAGCCCTGGACGCCGCGGTGGGCCGGATCGACTACTTCCTCGGCCGCCAGGTGCAAAAGCAGGTGCTGGGCGAGGCGGACAAGACCCAGGCCCTGAGTTCGGATCAAGACCGGCGAGGGCATGGAACTGTTCGAGGACTGCGACCTCGTGGTGGAGGCCGCGACCGAGAACGAGGAGCTGAAGCGCAAGATCTTCGCAAACCTGGTTCCGGCCCTGAAGCCCGGGGCGATCATCGCCAGCAACACGTCGTCGATCTCGATCACCCGGCTGGCCGCGGTCACCGACCGGCCGGAACGTTTCATCGGCATGCACTTCATGAACCCGGTGCCGGCCATGAAGCTGATCGAGATCATCCGCGGCATCGCCACCGAGGAAGACACCTACCAGGCGATCCGCGGCGTCGCCGAGAAGCTGGGCAAGACGCCGGTCACCGCCGAGGACTTTCCCGCCTTCATCGTCAACCGCATCCTCCTGCCGATGATCAACGAGGCGGTCTACACCCTCTACGAGGGCGTCGGCACGGTCGAGAGCATCGACAATGCCATGAAGCTCGGCGCCAACCACCCCATGGGGCCGCTGGCGCTCGCCGATTTCATCGGCCTCGACACCTGCCTGTCGATCATGCAGGTGCTCTATGAAGGGCTGGCGGACAGCAAGTACCGCCCCTGCCCGCTCCTGGTGAAGTATGTCGAGGCCGGCTGGCTCGGCCGCAAAGTCAAGCGCGGCTTCTACGACTATCGCGGCGAGACACCCGTCCCCACCCGCTGAGCCCCCGGTCCCGGTCGAGCCGGGCCGGGTGCAGGTCGGCACAGGTCAGCGGTTGGCGGTCACCATCGTGGCGCCGAACCTGATGGCCCGGGAATAGATGCTGGTCTTGTCGATGCCGTCGGCGATGCCGAACGCCGAGACCACCATGTCGCCCGGACCTGGCCAAGCCCATATAGTCGCCCAGGAACAGTCCCCCGGCGAACGGCGCCTTGAGGATGTCGAACGACCTGTTGGTCAGCCGAACCTCGTTGCGCCAGCTGGCGGGACGCTTGCAGTTGCTCACGCGCGGATCGCAGAAGGCCGCCCAATGATCGGTCGCCTCTCCGCCCGCGTCCCGATCGTTGCGGAAATCGTAGTAGGTGACCACGATGATCCCGTTCGGCCCCACCTCGACCTGCGGGATGAAAGCCTGCTCGCGGAGGAAGTTCACATTGCCCGGCGTCTGGTTGACCTTGATCGGGTCGGACCAGCTCAGCCCTCCGTCGATCGAGGTTGAGAACGCAACCTCGTCGACCAGGCGAAAGCGCGTGTCCTGCCAGACGATGTAGAGCACACCAGTGCGTGGATCGACCGCGGTGTCGAAGAGTATGTTGGCATCCCGCACGAACTCGCCGAAATTTGGTGTTCTCGTGCCAGTGATGCTGAAGTTCTGGGCCGCAACGTAGTGCGGTCTGGACTCGAAATTCGCACCCTTGTCGAATGATCGCACCAAGCCAAGTTTCATCGCACCATTGGCCTGGTTGATCTCGTTGAAGAAGTCGATCACCGTCCCGCTTGGTTGCACGACGATCTGATTGCCGATGGTCTGGAACAGGATGCCCGGGTCATAGATGACCTTGGCGCTCTGCCAAGTCCTGCCGCCGTTGCTCGTGCGCGCGAACAGGGTAGGACCCTTCGGCGGCAGTTCGACCACAGCCTCGGCTGCCGCCCGCGCTTTCATATCGACCCGGCCCGTTCGCACCGCGCGCAGTCGGTCTCGTGTGATCTGCACACCGTCCCGGCCCGATGCCGCAGGCGTCTTGGCGGCGCCTGCGATTTCCTCGCCGCCACCCTGCTCCTCCTCGGCCAGCGCACCCTCCAGCCGATCCCACACCGCGTAGGCAAAGCTGGGGTTGCCGGGGTCCGCGGTGAGCGAGTTCTTGTCGTTGAACAATTGCGGGTTCGTGTCGCGAATGAGGGTGATCGGCCGGCCCCAAGTGCGGCCGCCATCGGAGGATCGGCTGACCTCCATGGCATTGGTGCCGGCATCGGCGTCGGCCGCCGTGGTGCCGAGGACGAGGTGCATGAAGTAGGCCACCCCGTTGCTCGCGAAGCTGACCCACGGGTCCGACGCCCGAAAGTAAGGTCCACCCGTGCATTTCGCGGTGCCGCCGGGTATGGACCGCTTCCAGGTCGCGCCGCCGTCGCTGCTGACCGCTCCGACCAGACCGCGCGAGCCGCCATTGCTGAAACGGTCCTGCTGGAAACCCACCAGCAGGTTGCCCGGATGCGCAGGATTGACCGCCAGGTAAGGCTCGATCTCCGTGGCCGGATATTTGACGCCCGGCTGAGCTGCGAGCTTGTCGGCGGTGCAGCCCGTGAATGGATCACCCCGACTTACCCGGACCAGAGGGCCGACCTCCGCAGCTCTGGCCGGCATGCCCGCCGCCATCACTGCCAAGAGTATCGCGTACCATGCTGTGGATCTGTTCATGACCATTCGCGTCATCCTCCCGAGGAGCCATAGGCGTCGAAGTCATTCAACTGCAGAATGTCGAGTGCGCGCTCGCCCCAGTCGGCGCAAGAGACTTTATTTTCGCGTGGCGAGGAAACTTTTGCGGCGGAAGCCATCCGAGCGGTTCGTCACCCGGCCAAGGCGGAAAGGAGCAGCGCCAAGCTGGCGATCGAGACCAGGGTCGAGAGCAGGATGGTGCTGGTGGCTGCTGCTATCGCCGCGTCGTAGCGGGCCGCGAACAGGTAGGCGTTCACCCCCGTCGGCAGCGCGGCGATGGTGACTGCCACGGCGAGCGAGATCGGAGCCAGTCCGAAGACGCGGCTGCCGAGAAGGTAGACCAGCAGCGGCTGCACCGCGATCTTGAGGGCGGCGAGCACCGCCGCTTCGGACAGGCTCCGGCCGAGGCGAAAGCGGCTCAGATTGGCGCCGAGCGCGAACAGTGCCGCGGGCAGCGCCGCAGCACCCAGCGTCGCCGCGAACTGGTCCAGCACGGCCGGCACCCGCAGGTCGAGGAAGTTGGCGGCCAGTCCGGCGGCGATGGCCCAGAGGATCGGGTTGCCGGCAAGACCGCGCCCGACGTTGAGGATCGTGCCGTGCCAATGGGAGGCGCCACCGGCGCCGATCTCGGCCACGACCGTGGTCAGCGTGAACAGGATCGCGCTGTGGAAGGCCACGATCAGGGACAGCGGCACGGCCGCGCCCTCGCCGAACGCGCGCAGGACGATCGGTATGCCCAGGATGATGGTGTTGGAGAAGGCGGCCGAGATCCCGAAGATCGCCGGCGCCGCGCCCATCTGGCCGAAGACCCGCCGGCCGACGGCGGCCCCGAGCGCGAACACGGCGGCGGCACCCGAGAAATAGGTCAGCACCAGACCCCAGTCGGGGTGGGCGGGCAGATCGGCCCGGGCCAAGGTGCGCCATAGCAGCACCGGGATCGCGAAGTTGAACGCGAACAGCGAGAGGCCGCGGGTGGCCGCTTCGTCGAAGGCCCGCAACCGGGCGGCAAGCCATCCGACCAGGACGATGCCGAAGATCGGCGCGATGATCTCGACCATGATCGGCATGTGGCGCTTGCGTCCCCGCTCCGTCGATGGCCGGCCCGCACCATCGCGGCCGCCCCTGCCATGGGCTATCAAAGCCCCTCCAGACGGCGGCGTGGCATGCAATGAGCCTGACCTATCGACTGTTCATCCTGGTGGCGGTGGCGATGCTGCCTGCCGTGGCGATCCAGGCCTACAACGAACTCGACCTGCGCCGAAGCCGCGAAGCGGAAATCCGGCGCCTGGCGCAGCAGCAGGCTCGCTTGGCGGCCTCGGAGCTGGACCAGATCGTGACCGGCATCGGCAGCATGCTGACCGCCGTCTCCGAGGTCCCCGCGGTCCGGAACCTGGCGGGCGCGCCGTGCGGCGAGTTCCTGCACAATCTGCAGCTCGAGGTGCCGCATCTGGTGTCGATTCTCGTCGTCGACCCGAGCGGCCACGTCGTCTGCCGACACCAGCGCGCATCCAGCGACGTCGACAGCTCCGATCGCAGCTACGTGCGGCAGGCGCTCGCCAGCGATGGGCTGGTGATCGGCGACTACGCCATGGACCCGATCGACCAGCGGCCGGTCCTCCCGGTGGCGCGTGCCCTGCGCGACCGGTCCGGGCGCCCGTTCGGCGTCGTCGCGGCAACGCTCGACCTCGGATGGCTCTCGCGGCACCTGCAGGACCGAAGCCTCCCCAGCAGGGATTCGGTGACCATCGCCGACCGCCATGGCGTCATCATCGCGCGAGCGCCCTATCCGGAGCGGTTCGTCGGGAAACCTATCCCCGAGGCGTTCCGATACCTCCTGGACGCACCGGCGCCCGGCTCGCTCGAGGTCAAGAGTCAGGACGGGACCCGCCGCATGCTCGGCTACCTCCCGCTCGGCATCGACCCTGCTCGCGGGCTCTATGTCAGTGCCGGCATCGCCGCCGACGAGTCCTTTGCCGCGATCGACCGCGCCACCGAACGCGGGATTGCGCTGATCGGCCTCGGCCTCGGCGCGGCCCTGCTGGCCGCCTGGGCCATGGGCCGGCAGTTCCTGCTCGGTCCGATGGCGTCGCTGCTCGCTGCGGCCGAGCGCTGGCGCGCCGGCGACTTCGCCGCGAAGGCGGGTCTGCGCGGCAGCGGCGAATTCGCCCTTCTGGGCCGCGCATTCGACGGAATGGCCACCGAGCTTGCCCGCCGCGAGGCCGAGCGCGATCGCGCCCTGGAAGCTGCGCGCGAGAGCGAGGCTCGGCTGCGCGCCGTGGTCGAAAGCCTGCCGTTCGACTTCTGGGTCATCGACTGCGAGGGTCGCTACGTCGTGCAGAATACGGTGTCGCGCGCGAACTGGGGTGACCGGATCGGCAAGCGCCCGGAGGAGACCGACACTCCGCCGGAGCTTCTCGCGGCCTGGCGGGAAAACAACCGCAAGGCTCTCGCCGGCGAGATCGTGCGCGGCGAGCACAGCTGGCCGGTCGGGGGCGCGACCCGGCATGTCGAGAAGATCATCGCCCCGATCATCGCCGGCGAGCGCGTGCTCGGCGCGGTCGGGCTCAACATCGACGTCACCGAACGCCATCAGGCCCAGGAGCGGCAGCGGCTCCTGGTCGCCGAGCTGAACCACCGCGTGCGCAACATGCTGGCGACCATCGGTGCCATCGTCCGGCTCACGCTCACCGACGACCGTCCGATCGAGGAAGCCCGCGACGCCCTGCGCGACCGCCTGGACGCGCTCGCCAGCACCTACGACCTGCTGACCATGAGCCAGTGGCGCGGCGCGTTGCTCAGCACCATCGCCGCCAACGAGCTGCGCCCCTACGGCACGCGGGCACGCATCGAGGGTGGCGACGTGCTGCTCACGCCGCAGGCGGCACAGACCATCGGCATGGTCCTGCATGAGCTCGCCACCAACGCGGCCAAGTACGGAGCGTTCTCGACCAACGACGGGCGAGTGGATCTCACCTGCACCACCGTCGCGTCAGCGGGAGGCGCCATGCTCGAGATCGTCTGGCGCGAACTGGCCGGTCCGGAAGTGGTGGCGCCGGTGCGGCGGGGCTTTGGCCGCAACGTGCTGGAACAGACCGCGGTCCGGCAGCTCAAGGGCACGGCCGAGGTCGAGTTTTGCGCCACCGGCTTGATCTACCGGCTGCGTGCGCCGCTCGCTGCGGTCGAGGCAGCTCGCGGACGTGGCGATCAGAGCTGACCGCTCATGCCGTACCAGGCATAGGTCCGCGCGAGCATCGCCCGAAGCTCGCGGTAGTGTGGCCGGTAGCCGAGCTCCCGGCGAGAGTGCTCGATGTGGATGCCACGGTCACCGAGGAGGAGTTCGGCCATGGCGTCCGACAAAGGCGCGCCGCGGGTTCTCAGGCTACCGAGCGACGTCGCGGCAGCGAGCCATGCGCGACCTGCGGCGGCCGGCAGCCGGAGATACGGTCGCCGGCTGCCGACCAGGGCACCCGCGACCGCGAGCAGGTCCGCCAGCGTGTAGCGGACGCCCGAGGTCAACGGGTAGATGCCCCCCGGCCGGCCTTGCGTGGCGGCGAGGATCAAACCATGGGCGACATCCTCGACATCGACCAGCGGCCGCTCATGATCCAATCCTGCGCCGAAGACGGGAAACAGACCACGCCGGCACAGCCGGAACATGGTCAGCAAGGGTCCGCCTCGCTGGCCCTCTCCGGCAACCAGGCACGGCCGCAGGATCACCAACTCGAGCCTCGTCTGCGACGACAGCTCGACCAGAGCCTCCTCCGCCAGCCGCTTGGCGACGATGTCGGGGGTCGGGGGTGCGATGACCGGCTCCGAGACCGACGCGCTGGAGACGAACACGAATCGCCGTACTCCGGCCTCCGCCGCACGCACCGCCAAGGTGACGGCCGCTTCGACGTTCAGGCGCCGGATCTCGTCTGGCGCCGCACGGACGCCGACGGCCGCGGGCTTGGTCGAGGCGAGGTGGATCACCGCATCGACGCCGGCGCAGACGCCGTCGAGCCCCTCCGGCGCGCACAGATCGCTGATGACCAGCTCCGTGCGGGCCCGCGCCGGTGCCGGCAGATCGTCGACGGTACCGCTGCGGGCGATCAGCCTGATCTCCACCTCGGCCGTCTCGGCCAGCGTGCGCACGAGATGCCGGCCCAGAAATCCGGTGCCGCCGGTCACCAGGACGCGGCGGCCGTCCAGCGGATGCGCGGCCATGCCGGTCAGGCCAGCTTCGGAAACCGTTTCGCCGCTTCGACCTCGTTGAGGTCGAGGTGGTTGCGCATGTACTGGCGGCTGGCGTCGCGGCGAGGCTGATAGTCCCAGCTCGCATGATGCCCCTGCATCGTGGCGCCCCAGGTGAAGCGGCGTGCCCGCTGGCTGGCGATCACCTGGCGACACAGCGCTTCCGGATCCCAGTTGAGCCGGACCAGCGCCTCCAGGCGGCCGAGCTGCCCGGCGGCGGCAGGCTCGGTGGCGAGGTTGTGCCGCTCGTCGGGGTCGGCGGCCAGATCATAGAGCAGTGGCGGGTCGCCGGCGCTCCAGATCAGCTTCAGATCGCCGTCGCGTACCATCAGTACCGGCGCTGCCGCACCCTCGGCCGTATATTCGGCAAGCACCGGGCGAGGCGCCAGGTCCTGGCCCTCGATCAGCGGCACGAGACTGCGCCCGTCGCCACCCAGCGCCGGCTCGGCCAAGCCGCCAGCCAGCTCGACCAGGGTCGGCGCCAGATCGACAAGAGAGACCGGCGTCGCAACGCGGTGCTGCCGGTAGCGGCCCGGCGCCCAGACCAGCAGCGGCACCCGCAGCGCCCATTCGAAGAAGTGCATCTTGTACCAGAGGCCCCTCTCGCCCAGCATCTCGCCATGATCGGCGGTGAACAGGACCAGCGTGTCCTCGGCGAGCCCGAACCGATCCAGCGAGCTGAGCAGCCCTCCGATCTGGTCGTCCACGAACGAAATCTCGCCATAGTAGGCGTGCCGGGCGCGGCGGACGTCGGCATCGGTGATCCTTGCCGCCGCCATGTCCGCAGCCCTTGCCAGCCGCTTGCTGTGCGCGTCCATGGCCGCATCGGGCAGGGGCGCCACCTTCGGCAGATCGATCTCCTCCTCGCGGTAGCGGTCCCAGTAGGCCCGCGGCACGGCATAGGGGTCGTGGGGGTGGGTGAAGGAGACGCACAGGAACAGGGGCCGCCCGTCGTCCGCCCGCGCATGCTCGGAGAGTCGGCGCTCGGCCTGGAAGGCCACCTCGGTGTCGAAGTCCAGCTGATTGGTGGCCTCCGCGATCCCGGCGTCCTTGACCGAGCCCATATTGTGATACCACCAGTCGATTCGCTGGTCCGGAGCCTCCCAGTTGGGGGTCCAGCCGAAATCGGCGGGGTAGATGTCGGTGGTCAGCCGTTCCTCGAACCCGTGCAGCTGGTCCGGCCCGACGAAGTGCATCTTGCCCGCGAGGCAAGTGCGGTAGCCAAGCGCGCGCAGGCCATGCGCCAGCGTCGGCGCGGCGGCGGGAAATTCCGCGGCATTGTCGTAGACGCCGATCCGCGAAGCGAGGCGGCCCGTCATGAGGGAGGCCCGCGAGGGTGCGCACAAGGGGAAGTTGCAGTAGGCGCGCTCGAACACGACCCCCTGGGCCGCCAGACGCTCGAGGTTCGGCGCACGCACGATCCGGTGGCCGTAGGTGGGCAGGGCCAGGGCGGTGAGCTGATCCGCCATGATCATCAGGATGTTCGGCCGCGACGCCATCGCCCCTCCTTCGCCGTTCCGAGGATTTCCTCTATCCTGCCATCGGTGCCAAGGCGAGCAGGGAGAGTGCTGTGGCAATGGCGGCAGCGACCAGTCACGCCACCGGCGAGCGCCAGGCCCGAATCGATCTCGCGGCAGCATTTCGGCTCACGGCCCGCTTCGGTTGGCACGAGGCCGTCGCGAACCATTTCAGCCTCGCCCTCGATCCCGACGGGCGGCACATCCTCATCAACCCGCGCTGGCGGCACTTCGCCCGGTTGAAGGCCAGCGACCTGTTGCTGCTCGACGTCGAGGATCCCGAGGTGATGGCCCGTCCCGGCGCGCCCGATCCCACGGCCTGGTGCATCCATGGCGCCCTGCACCGGATGCGGCCCGAGATCCGCTGCGTCTTGCACACCCACATGCCTTACGCCACCGCGCTCACCAGCCTCGAGGACAGCCGGCTCCTGCCGATCGACCAGAACTCCGCCCGGTTCTGGGGCCGGGTCGCGCATGACGACCACTATGGCGGCTTCGCCATGGAGAGCGACGAGGGTGAACGGATCGCCGCCGCGCTGGGCGACAAGCCGATCCTGTTTCTCAAGAATCACGGCGTGATCGTCACCGGCCGGTCGACGGCCGAGGCCTTCGACGAACTCTACTATCTGGAGATGGCCTGCCGGCAGCTGGTCCTGGCCTACTCGACCGGGAGGCCGCTCCGGCTGATCTCGGACAATCTCGCCGCCCGGGTGGCCGGGGAGTGGGCGGAGTATGACGGGTACGCCCAGGCGCATTTCGCCGAGTTGAAGGCGCTCCTCGATCACGAGGACGCCAGCTACACCCAGTGAGGAGCGCAGCCATGGCCAAAGGCTACTGGATCGCACGCGTCGACATCAACGACCCCGAGGCCTACAAGGCCTATCTTGCCGCCAACGGCGCCGTGTTCCAGAAGTTCGGCGCGCGCTATGTGGTCCGCGGCGGAGCGAGCGAGACCGTCGAGGGCACCGTTCGCCAGCGCAACGTCATCCTCGAGTTCCCCAGCTACGACGCCGCTCTCGCCTGCTACCGCTCGCCCGACTATCAGCCGGTCAAGGCCCTGCGAACCCGCGCGTCGGACGCCGACATCGTGATCGTCGAGGGCTATGAGGGCTCCCAGCCGTGACGGCTACGCCGCTCGACCCAGGTTGAACTGCAGCTCGGCCAGCCTGCTGTAGAGGCCACCTCGGCCGAGCAGGTCCTCGTGCCGCCCCTGCTCGACCACCCGGCCCTCCTCGAGCACGACGATCCGGTCGGCCTTGAGCACGGTCGCCAGCCGATGCGCGATCACCAGCGAGGTGCGGCCCCGCATCAGCCGGTCGAGCGCCACCTGGACCAGGCGCTCGTTCTCGGCATCGAGGGCGCTGGTGGCTTCGTCGAGCAGAAGCAGCGCCGGATCGCACAGAATCGCCCGGGCGATGGCGATCCGCTGGCGCTGACCCCCCGACAGGCGCACGCCCTTCTCGCCGAGGAAGGTGGCAAAGCCGTGCGGCAGCCGGTCGAGGAACTCCGTCGCGGCCGCGGCCTCGGCGGCGGCACGGACCTGTGCCTCCGAGGCGTCCGGCCGGCCGTAGCGGATGTTGCTGCTGGCATCGGCTGAGAAGATGACCGGGTCCTGCGGCACCAGGCCGATCCGCATCCGGTAGGCGCGCGGATCCAGCTCCTTGATGGGCACGCCGTCGAACATGATCCGGCCCTGGGTCGGATCGTAGTAGCGCATCAGCAGCTGGAGCACGCTGGTCTTGCCGGCGCCGGAGGGCCCGACCAGGGCCACGGTCTCGCCTGGGCGCACCTCGAGGCCGAAATCGCCCAGGACCAGTCGTTCGGGATGCGACGGATAGGCGAAGCCCACTCCTTGAAAGGAGAGCGCACCCGGGCTCGCGGTCGGCAGCGGCGTAGGCTTGGCGGGTGCCTCGACGTCGGCCGGAGCGTCCAGCAGCTCGAACAACCGCTCGGTGGCACCGGCGGCGCGCTGCAAGTCGCCGAAGATGTCGCTGAGGCCGCCGAAGGCGCTGGCGACGACCGTGGCGTAGAACACGAACGCCGACAGTTCGCCCGCGGTGATCCGACCGCCGAGCACGTCGTGGCCACCCTCCCACAGCACGACGGTGATGGCACCGAACACCAGGGTGATGATGATCGCACCCAGCAGCGCCCGAGCGCGTGCATAGCGGGCCGCCGAGGCGAATGCCTCCTCGGTGGCGGCGCCGAAGCGGGAGCTTTCGCGATCCTCCTGCGCGAACGCCTGGACGGTGCGGATGGCGTTGATGGTCTCCTCCGCGGCACCCGATACGTCGGCCATCCGGTCCTGGGTCGCCCGCGACAGGCGCCTGACCCGTCGTCCGATCCATACGATCGGGACCACGACGAGCGGCACCACGATCAGGATGAACCCGGTGAGGCGCGGATTGGTGACCACCAGCAGGGCAAGGCCGCCGACGACCAGCAGCACGTTGCGCAAGGCCTGTGTGACGCTGGCCCCGATCACCGTCTGGATGACGCTGGTGTCCGTGGTCAGCCGCGACAGCACCTCGCCGGTGCGGGTCACCTCGAAAAAGCCCGGCGAGAGCCGGAGCACGTGATCGTAGACGTCGCGCCGCAGATCGGCCACGACCCGCTCGCCCAGCCAAGTGACGAGATAGGACCGCAGATAGGTCGCCACCGCCAAGGTGACGATCACCACCGCCACGGCCATGAGCGCGTGGTCGAGCGCGCCGGGCCGCCCGGCGCCGAAGCCACCGTCGACGAGGTGACGCAGGCCCACGCCCAGCGACAGGACGGCCGCCGACGCGAGGACCAGGGCGATCAGCGCACCGATCACATGCCCGCGGTAGGGCCGGAGATATGCCGCCAGGCGGCGCAGCTGGCCGAGGTTGCGGGTCCCATTGCGCTTGGCCCCGAGCCGCGCCAGCGTGCGGGCGCTCTCCTCCATCCGGATCCCTCTATCGTGGCTTGGTCGGCGGGGACGACGTCACCCTTGCCGCGCCCCTTGAGTTGGCCGCAGCCCACCGCTATATACCGGCGGCTTTCTGAAGAGGTAAAGAGCCGTGAAACCCGACATCCACCCCGACTACCACGAGATCACCGTGGTGATGACCGACGGGTCGAGCTTCAAGACACGATCGACCTGGGGCAAGCCGGGTGACTCGATGACTTTGGACGTGGACCCCAAGTCGCACCCGGCCTGGACGGGCGGGTCGCTGCAGGTGCTCGAGCGTGGCCAGGTCGAGAAGTTCAACCGGCGCTTTCAGAATTTTCGCCGCAAGAAGTAGGCGGCGCCACGGAGACCTGCCATGAAGATCAGAAACTCGCTGAAGACCGCCAAGGCGCGTCACAAGGATTGTCGGCTGGTGCGCCGCAAGGGTCGCATCTACGTGATCAACAAGACCAACCCGCGCTTCAAGGCCCGCCAGGGCTGAGCGATCCGGACCGTCGGCCGGCGCCGAGCGGCGGGGTAGGAGACTGATGCCTGCCGCCTCGCCGACCCAGGTCATCTTCGACCTGGGCGGCGTCCTGATCGATTGGAATCCGCGCTACCTCTACCGCGGCATGTTCGCCGGCGATCACGCCGCCATGGAGCGCTTCCTGGCGGATGTGTGCTCGCCGGAATGGAATCTGTCGCTCGACGCCGGGCGCCCGTTCGCCGAGGCGGTCGCCGAATTGTGCGGGCGGCACTCCGACCAACGTGAGCGGATCCTGGCTTATCACGAGCGCTGGCTGGAGATGGTGGCGGGACCCATCCCGGCCACGGTCGCCATCCTCGAGGAACTGGCCGACGCCCTGGTGCCTTTGTGGGCGCTGACCAACTGGTCGGCCGAGACCTTCGCGCTGGTCCGGAACGACCCGACCTACGATTTCCTTGAGCGGTTCCGGGCCATCTTCGTCTCGGGCGAACTGCGTCTGGTCAAGCCCGACCCGGCCATCTACCGCCACGCGCTCGATGCCATTCGGGCGCCCGCGTCCGATTGCCTGTTCGTCGACGATGCGCCCAGGAACGTGGCCGCAGCCGCAGCGCTGGGCATCCGTGCACATCTGTTCACCGGGGCGGAGCCTTTGCGGGCCGAGCTCGCCGCCCTGGGCCTCTTGCCCGCAAGCTAGACGCCATGGGACGTTGGCTGAGACGGATCGCCTTCGTCGCTGCCGGTCTGCCGCTGTTGGTCGCGCTTGCCGCGGCTTGGCTGGGATGGGTTTCCCTGCCGCAGCTTTCGGGCGACATCGACGTGCCGGGTATCCGGGACACCGTCACCATCGTGCGCGACGCGCATGCCGTGCCCCATGTCACGGCGGGAAGCGAAGCCGACGCCTATTTCGCGGTGGGCTTTCTCCACGGCCAGGACCGCCTGTGGCAGATGGAGTTCGACCGGCTGGCCGGCCAGGGCCGGCTCGCGGAGCTGCTCGGTGCCGAAGCCCTGCCCTACGATCGGTTCGTGCGCACTCTCGGTATCCAGGCCAGCGCCGAGCGCGCCACCGCGACGCTCGATGCGCCGACCCTCTCCCTGCTGGAAGCCTACGCCGCGGGCGTGAACGCTGCGATTGAGCGCTATGGATTCCTACTGCCGCCCGAGTTCCTGATCCTGCGCCATCGTCCGGAGCCCTGGCGCCCGGTCGACAGCGTCCGGTTCCTGAAGCTGATGGCCTATACCCTGTCGGGCAATTGGCGGCAGGAACTGCAACGGTCGCGCCTGTCCCGCTCGCTGCGCCCGGACCAGATGGCGCTGCTGTGGCCGGGCGAGGAACAGGCCGGTCCGATCACCATGGCGGCCCTCTCCGGCAACGCACTCGATCGGCTGGCGGCGGCCCTGCCCGAGCCTCCGCCCGCGGGGGTCGGCTCGAACGTCTGGGTTGCCGCCGGATCGCGCACGGCGACGGGCCGGCCGCTCCTGGCCAACGACCCCCATCTCGGCTGGCAGATGCCCGGGCAATGGTACCTGGCCCAGTTGGAGGCACCTGGGCTCGCGGTGATCGGCGCAACCCTGCCATCGGTGCCGTTCGTGGTCCTGGGCCGCAACCGGGCTCTCGCTTGGGGTTTCACCAACACCGGGTCGGACACGCAGGACCTGTTCGTCGAGCGCCTCGATCCAGCCGAGCCAGGCCGCTACCTGACGCCGGACGGCAGCGCGCCCTTCGTGCGGCGCACCGAAACGATCGCCGTCCGAGGTGCGCCGGCCGAGCGCCTGGAGATCCGCGCGACACGGCATGGACCGGTGATCTCCGACCTCCTCCCCGACGCGCCGGTGAAGGAGGGCCATGTCCTCGCCCTCTCGTGGACACAGCTCGAGGATCTTGGGCCCGACACGACGATGGCGGCCGGATTCGCCCTGTGCCGGGCCGTGAGCGCGGAGACGTTTCTGGCAGCGGCCGAACTCTATCGCGGCGCCCAGCAGAACATCGCCTTCGCCACCGTCGCCGGGCACATCGGGATGTACAGTCCAGGGCTGGTGCCCATCCGGCGCTCGGGGGACGGACGGCTGCCGGTGCCGGGTTGGTCGGGAGCGTATGACTGGCAGGGCACGATTCCGGCAGCATCGCTGCCGCGCCTGAGCGACCCGTCCTCCGGTCTGCTGGTCAACGCCAACAATCGGCTGGTCGACGACACCTATCCGTTCTTCCTCGCCGCGGATTGGGACGAACCGTTCCGCGCCCAGCGCATCGCCGATCTCCTGCAGCGAGGCGGTCCGCTCGATCGCGATGGCTTCGCGCGCATCCAGCTCGACCAGGTCTCGGCCCTCGCCCCGGTCCTGCTCGATCATCTGCCACCGTCCGTCGTTCTCCCGGTCGAGCTGCGCGCCAGTCGCGATGCCCTGGCCGCCTGGGACGGCACCATGCGGCCCGACCGGCCCGAGCCGCTGATCTTCTCCGCTTGGCGCCACGCCTTCGGCCGCCGTCTGGCGGAGCGGGCGCTCGGCCCCGAGTTCGCCGCGCTCGGCGCCGGACGCGCAGGCTTCCAACGGCGGGCGCTGGCCGGCTGTCACGGCGCAAAGCCCACTTGCTCCGAAATGGCGGCCGACGCCTTCATCGCCGCGTCGGCCGACCTCGAGGAACGCTATGGCGGCGATTGGCGTGCCTGGCGGTGGGGCATTGCCCACCCGGCGGTGCTCGCCCATCGGCCTTTCGACGTCTTGCCTGTGCTGGGCCGCCTGTTCAGCCGGCGGGTTCCGTTCGGCGGCGACTCGACGACCGTCGACGTCGCCGGCGCTGGTCCCGAAGCGGACGGCGTCGATTTCCCCGCGTCCCACGGTGCCGGGTTCCGGGCGGTCTACGACTTGGCACGACCTGACCGATCCATGTGGATCACCGCGACCGGCCAGTCCGGACATGTCCTCTCGCCGTTCTACGGCGACCTGGTCGCGTGGTGGAGCGAGGGCCGCTACCTGCCCATGAGCATGGACGCCACGGTGTTCCAGGCCCAGGCCATCGGCACACTCCGCCTGGTCCCCACCCGAGAGCCGTGACGGCGAACATCCAGCTGTGCTAGATGTTGCACCTGTGGGCTACGACATTTCCTCGTAGGCCTGGAAGTGCGTGAGGCCCATGAGCACAACGTCGGGCTCGACATTCGGCCGCAGGTTGCGCGCCCTGCGCGTGACGCTGGGCCTCAGCCAAGTGGAACTTTCACGCCGGATCGGTCGGCATCAGACCGCCATCGGCCCCTATGAACGGGATGAATACGAACCGCCGCGCGACGTGGTGGAAAAGCTCGCGCGGGCGCTCGAAACCAGCCCGGAATATCTGTATTTCGGCCGCTCGCCCTCGCAGATCACCCTGCCGGTGCAGGGTCAGATCGCCCGCGCAGGGCTGCTCGAGCCTTTCGGCGACGCTACGGCCGAACTCGTGCAGCTGCGAGATCAGCAACTTGTGGGCTACCGGGTTCGGGACGACAGCATGGCACCGGTGTTCCGGCCCGGCCAGCTCGCTTTGGCGCTCACCGGCCCAGGCGATCCCGCCACCGCGCTTGTCGGGCGCGACGCCCTGGTCGAGCTGCCCGATGGTCGCGTCCTGCTCCGCCGCCTGTTGCCGAGCATCGATCCGGAACGCGTCGACCTCGCCGCCTACAATGCGCCCGTTCTACCGATGGTCGCAGCCAGGGAAGCGAGATCCATCGTCGGTGCGTTGTGGCCAGAGGCTTGGCGCGATCCGAGACAAGCGCGAAAGGCCAATAGCGTATCCCTTATGGTTGATGAGAAATTCTAGATTGGCTGGAAGTTTAAAAATTCCGGGGTATTTTAGCCAATTATGGATAGGCGGCCATGGCGGTGATGGGCGGTCACCGCCCCGCGGCCCGAGGGAGTAATGTCTCGTGAACCAGTTGGCGAACAAGCCTGCCGGGCGAACCGGCGGCGGCCGCAGTCGGGCCCTTGACGTCGATCACTATGTCAGCCTGCGGATCCGGCAGCGGCGGATCATGCTCGGGCTCACGCAGCAGCAGATGGCCGAACTGATCGGGGTGACCTATCAGCAAGCCCACAAATACGAGACCGGCATCAACCGGATCTCGGCCGGTCGCCTGTACCAGATCTCTCAGGCTCTCGGCGTCGAGATCAGCTACTTCTTCGAGGATGTGGAGCCGGAACGGCGTGGCCGCACCAAGGCCAGCGAGCTCATGCCCCAGCAGCGCATGCTGCTCGAGCTCGCGCGTAACTTCGCCAACATCGGCAGTCGGCGGCATCAGGACGCCCTTTGCAATCTCGCGCGGGTGCTCGCCAGCGGCGGCGAAGCCCCCGAATAGTCATGCACGTGCAGTGCATGGCCGCAGGGCGGCGGATTGGTGGATGATGCGCAGGGTCTCGGTCCACAGACCGAGTCCCGCCAGTTCGTCGAGCGCGAACCACGCGACAGCCGCCGCGTCGTCGCCTGCCGTGGCTTCACCGGCCGGCGCTTCGGCGGAAAAATCGATCAGCGTGTAGTGGTAGCGGACCCGCCCGTCGTCCTCGCGCTCGATCAGGTCGATGGTGGTGAGGAACCGAACCTGCTCCACCGCCAGACCGGTTTCCTCGAGCACCTCGCGAGCGATCGCATCGATCAGGGTCTCGCCCAGCTGCTGCGCGCCGCCCGGCAGCGACCACTGACCGAGCCGCGGCGGACTGCCGCGGCGGATGAGAAGAACGCGCTCCTCGCGCCAGACGACCGCACCCACCCCAACCACCGGGCGATCGGGAAATTCCCTGCTCACGGCCCCTATCCGAGCAACACCAGGACACCGGCCAACTCGTGCACGATGCCGTCGAAGATCTCGGCATCGGTGACCAGCCCGATCAGAGGCACGGCACCCAGTTCCTCGCGCAGGATCGCGATCTCGTCCACCTGCGGCCCGAACAGCCCGTGGCCGCGGTGGCGCGAGGCGAGATAGATCCCCGCGACCGGTGCCCGCCCGCCGAGCCGCGCGCGCTGGTCGCGGCCGAGGTCGCGGACTCGCGCGAGCGAGCCGGCCGGATCGGGACGCATCAGCCGGACCTCGGTGTCGGGTCGGCCGCCATCGATGCGCAGCGAGCCGCGCTGCCGGTCGACGGCCACGATCTGCCGCATCCGCAACGTCTCAGGCCCGGCGCCGCCGATCGCACGCTCGGCCGCCCACAGGCCGGGTGCGAAACGGCGCGCCGAGTGGCGGTACAGATCGCCCAGCTCCTCGGTGAGAACGGCCAGGGCCGGCCGGCCGTCCAGCGCCAGGATCTCGCCGTCGAGAGCACTGGTGACACGGTGGCTCGGACCGAGCGGCGAGCCGGCCGTCGCCAAGCCCGCGAACACCGGCTGATCGGCAGCGAAGGCGAGGCAAGCGGTGCCGCCCGCCATGACGTCGTCGGCGATCTGGAGTGGTGAGCGACCGGCCGCGCTGAGACCGCCGGTGACTGTCCCGGCGCCCAAGGCCGCCAGGTCGGCCATGATCGGGAGCGGACCCTCGGGGCCGATCTCCGCATGGGCCAGCGCCACACCGAACCGGCCCCCGCGCAGCGCCGTCGCCGCAGAGATCTTGAAGGCGTCGGCGGGCAGGGCGGCGACGAGCACGGCGATGCCCTCCGCCCCGCCGCGGGCCGGACCGCCCAGCACCCCGGCCCCGCAGGCTCCGATCCAGCGGGTCACACCGGTCCGCTCGCGCAAGGCGCGCACGACCGCATCGGCCACCGGCGCCAGTGCCTCACTGATGTAGACGACGCCCAGATTCGCTGCTTCGGGCATCGGCTCGAGCTGGTCCAGGCAGGCACCGAGGACGCCGTGCCAGCACTGCCCGGCGGCGGTCACGGCGCGCGAGCGCGCGCTGAAGTTCAGCGTCATGGAGGCGTTCCGTAGCGGGGAGACCAAGACCAGGCCTGCACTCCCAAGGACACTTCGGAAAACCAATGGTTGAACAGACGCGATGCCATGCAGCCTATGGCTTGCGGCACCGGCCGTTGTTTACTAGCTTGCCGTATCATATGGTTGCAGGCGTCCACTTCGCTCCGGCGGGGTCCATTATGGTGAGGCCGGATGGCGAGGATCGCCGTCGTCGATGATCGTGTTACCAACCGCAACATCCTGACACGCCTCGCCGCGTCGGTCGAGGAAGGTTTGACGGTCAGCGCGTTCTCCGGCCCGGTCGACGCGCTGAAGGATTTCGACTCCGGCGTCGTTCCCGATCTCATCATCACCGACTTCAACATGCCCGACATGGACGGCGCCAGCTTCGTCCGCGCGCTACGCAGCCGGCAGCCCCTGGTCGACGTGCCGGTGATCGTGATCACCGTCTACCAGGACCGCGAGTTCTGCTATCGCGCGCTGGAGGCCGGCGCCACCGACTTCCTGCTCAGTCCGGTCGATCATCTGGAGTTCCGTGCGCGCGCCCGCAACCTGCTGACGCTGAGGCGCCAGCAGCTCCTGCTGGCCGAGCGGGCCGCCGACCTCGAGCGCGAGCTCTACACGCGCCATGAGGGCGAAGAGCACGAGGTCCTGCAGCGCGTGCTCGACGCCATGCCCGCGGCGGTCTCGGTGGTGGACGCCCGTGGACGCCTGGTCGTGGTCAATCGGGCCTACGAGCACCTGCTCGGCATCGACCGTGCCACCGCCCTCGGCCTGCCCCTGCTGGAGAGCCACGGCGAGGACTACGCGCTGCAGAGCGGCGTGCTCGACGAGAAGATCCTGGAAACCGGGACGGCCATGGCCGCGCCCTATTACGATACCCTCACCAACTCCGGCGGCACTCGCTGGGTGTTGACCGCAAAGGCGCCCCTGGGCGGCGGATCCGGCCGCGCCGCCGAAGTGCTGACGGTGGCGCTGGATGTCACCGAGCTGCGCGCGGCCGAGACCGCGAGCGTCAGCCCAATCCTGGAAGATCCCCTCACCGGCCTGCCGAGCGGCGAGCAGTTCCGGGCGCGCTTCGAGCACGAGCTCGCCCGTACCAGGCAGCAGCACGAGATGCTGGCGGTGCTGCACCTGGACCTCGACCGGTTCAAGGGCATCAACGACGCCTTTGGCCGCGACTTCGGCTCCGAGCTTCTGCGCGAGGTCGCGGTCCGTCTTCGCGACCGGCTCAGCGGCGAGGAGCTGCTGGCCAGGCCGGAGAGCGACGAGTTCCTGATCCTGCAACCGGGGATCAAACGGCCCGACGACGCCGCCGAACTGACCCGGCGGCTGAGCGAGGCCTTCGCCTCGCCGTTCGTCATCCGCACCCGCGAGGTGCACATCAGCGCCAGCGTCGGCATCACCGTGGCGCCGGCCGACGGCCGCGCGGTGGAAACCCTGCTGAAGAACGCCGAGCTTGCCATGTACCGGGCGAAGAAGTCGGGGCGGGACGCCTACCGCTTCTTCGCCGCGGAGATGAACGTGGCGGCACGGCGTGCGGTGACGCTCGAGCGCGAGCTGCGCCAGGCCCTGGCCGCCGAGCAGTTCGTCGTGCATTACCAGCCGCAGGTGCACCTCGGCACCAACCGCGTGATCGGCGTCGAGGCGCTGGTCCGTTGGAACCATCCCTACCGTGGTCTGGTGCGGCCGGGCGAGTTCATCGGGCTGGCCGAGGACATCGGCCTGATCGCTCCGCTGACCGCCTGGGTCCTGCGCAGCGCCTGCCGCCAGCAGCGGCTCTGGCAGGACAGTGGGCTGGACGGGCTGCAAATGTCGGTGAACCTGTCGCCGGTCCAGTTCCGCGAGCGCGGTGTGGAGATCCTGGTCGAGCGCGTGCTGGCCGAGAGTCGCCTGCCGGCGGGCTCCCTCGATCTCGAGCTCACCGAGAACGCGGTGATCGAGAACAGCCAGACGGCGATCCAGAGCCTGCGTCACCTCAACCAGCTCGGCGTGAGCCTGTCGATCGACGATTTCGGCACCGGCTACTCCTCGCTGTCCTACATCAAGCGCCTGCCGGTACAGCGGCTGAAGATCGACCAGTCGTTCGTGCAGAACCTGGAGCAGAACCTCAACGACGAGGTGATCGTGCGCGCGATCATCAATCTCGGCCACAGCCTGGGGCTGCGCGTGATCGCCGAGGGTGTGGAGACCGAGGGCCAGCTCCTGCGCCTGCGCGCCTTCGACTGCGACGAGGTTCAGGGCAACCTCATCAGCCCGCCCGTCAGTGCCGATCAGCTGGAACGCTGCATCCTCCGGGCTCCGCCCGCGGCCCTGCTCGCACCCGGGCCGGAGCTGACGGTGCTACGCGCCTCGGCGCGGGCCGGGGGCTGATCCGGGGAGCGGGCTGCTGTACCCGGCCATGCTGCGCGCGCGGCTGCAGCGCCTGTGGGCGCGGCTCAGGGCACGCGAGGATTCCGAGCACGAGCAGGCGCTGATCCGCATCGCGGTGGCGTTCGTCATGTATGTCTACCTGCTCGCCATTCCGCACGAGCCGGACGAGCACGATACGATCGTCCTTTGGGTCACCGTGATCTTTCTCGCCGATCTCGTGGCCGCCATCGGCATCCTCGTGCACATCGTCTACCGCCCGGCCATCAATCCGCGCCGGCGCCTGTTCGCGATCTTTGTCGACAGTCTCGCACCGACCAGCACGATGCTGGCGGGCGGCCCCTCGGCGTCGGCGCTCTACCCGATGCTGCTGTGGATCATCCTGGGCCACGGTTTCCGCTACGGGCGGCCCTATCTGTGGGCCGCGGCGGGGCTGTCGCTGGTGATGTTCGGCGGCGTGGTGCTGCTCAGCCCGGCCTGGCGCGCGATTCCGGCGCTCGCGGGCGCCCTCGTGGCGTCGCTCGTGATCCTGCCGATCTATTTCGCCGTTCTGCTGCGCAAGCTCACCAACGCCATCGAGCGCGCCGAGGAGGCGAGCCGGGCCAAGAGCCACTTCCTGGCGGCGATGAGCCACGAGCTGCGCACCCCGCTCAACGCGATCATCGGCATGAGCGAGCTCCTGACCAAGACGCGGCTGGATCCCGAGCAGGGCGACATGACCGCCACGGTCCGGACCGCGGCGACGAGCCTGCTCGGCCTCGTCGACCAGGTGCTCGATCTCGCCAAGATCGAGGAGCGGCGGCTCACGATCAACGTCCAACCCTTCGACCTGCACGACAGCCTGATCAGGCTGCGCATGCTGCTGGGTCACATGGCGGTCGCGAAGGGCCTCGCGCTGCGCGTGCGCCTCGCGCCGCAGACGCCGTTCCGGCTGCGCGGGGGACCGCAGCAGCTGCATCAGGCGCTGGTCAATCTGGTCGGCAACGCGATCAAGTTCACCGACCAGGGCCGCGTGGTCGTCCACGTGGCACCGGTCCGCCGGGACGGAACGACCGTCTGGCTGCGGCTCGCGGTCGAGGACACCGGTGTCGGCCTGACGCCGGAAGCGCAGAAAGGACTCTTCGAGCGCTTCGTGCGCAGCGACGACAGCATGCGCCGTGGCATCAGCGGCAGCGGGCTGGGGCTGAACATCACCCGGGAACTGGTGCAGCTGATGGGCGGCAGCGTCGGCCTGAGCAGCAGCCCGGGCCAGGGCTCCACCTTCTGGATGGAACTGCCCTTCGAGGAGCAGGCGGGGCCTGAGGAGCCGGAGCGGCTCGCAGGTCAGGTGGTCGTGATCGGCGGTCGCGACACCGCGACGGTCCTGGCGGAACGCGTCCAGCGTCTGGGATGCGAAGCGCGTTGCGTCGCCTCGATCGAGTCCGCGATCGAGCTTGTCCGCCACGGCGCAGGGCGCCAGGCGGTCCTGGTCGCGGAGCGCTCGCCACCGGTGGAGGTCGGGGCGCTCGCCGGCATGCTCGCGTTGACGCAGACGGTGGAGCCTCTGGACGTGATCGCCGTCGGCCTGGAGCCTCGCGCCGAGGACGGTGCGACGCTCGCCGAGCTGCCCGCCGACCCTGCGGATTGGGAGCTGTTCGCCTGCCTGCGCGCGGCACTGCGCAGCGCGCCCGGCGATGACTGGCGCCGGCACGGCGCTGGGGAAGCCGCTGCGCCCGAGGCCCCCGACCGCGCGCTGCACGTCCTCGTCGCCGAGGACAATCGAACGAACCAGAAGGTGATCGGGCGCATCCTGGAGCATGCCGGGCACCGGGCGACCATCGTCGCGACGGGCCAGGACGCGATCGAGGCCCTTGAGGATTCCGCCTTCGACCTCGTCCTCATGGACCTCAACATGCCGGTCCTGGGCGGCATCGAGGCGGTGAAGCTGCTGCGCTTCACGCACGATGTGGACGAGCTGCCGCCGATCGTCGCCTTGAGCGCGGATGCCACGCCCCAGACCCGCGAAACATGCCGGAGCATCGGCTTCGCGGCCTATCTCACCAAGCCCGTCGACACCCAGCTCCTGCTGCGCACCCTTGTCCAGCTCACGGACGGGCGCGAATCGGCACCCGAGCCGAGCCGGTCCCCGGTACCGTCAACCGCGTCCGCGGAGGCGCCGCCGCGGGAGCAGACCGGACCCTCCGTCGACCCGGCGCGGATGGCGAGCTTGGCCGAGCTCGACAGCGGCGACGGCTTCCTCGACGGCCTGATCGACGACTTCCTGGGTGATCTACAAGCCCTTGTCGGCCAGCTGGAGCATGCGGCGATCGTTGCCGACGTGCGGCGGTTCCGCGACCAGGCACACGCGCTTCGCAGCAGCGCCGCCCATATCGGTGCCCTCGGCCTGTTCGACCTCTGCCTGGGCTGGCGCGAACTCGACGACCACGCCTTGATGATGCGGGCCGGCACGGAGCTGGCCAAGCTCAAGGCCGAAGCCGAGCGCGTGCACCGGGCGCTCCTCGGGTTTCGCGCCGAATGGCAGCTGCGCGGGGCACGTTCGACGCCACGCTGACCGTGTAGCGGCCTCACGCATGGGCGCGCCGCCGCTCCTGGTGGCGCGCGAGGCAATCCATGCGCCGCAGCTCGGATTCGCCAAGGTCCAGGGCCAGCTCGACCCACAGGTCGACGATGTCGATCAGCTCGCCCTTGCTCAGCACATCGCTGCGCTGCCGCGCCCGCTTGAGGGCCAGGTCGGTCGAGAACCGACCGGCACGGTCGAGCACGAACCTGCGCAGCGCGGCCTCGCCTTCGCCAGGCTCGCAGACGATGTCCACCAGCCCCAGCTCATGCATCTCGTCCGCGCTCCGGCTACGGCCGTCCTCGATCAGGGTCCGGGCCATCCGGTCGCCGACGCGCCGCCGCAGGAAGCTGTGCGCGCCCATGCCCGGGAAGAGGTTGAACAGGATCTCGGGCAGGCCGAACTTGGCGTCGCGTTCGGCAATGATCACGTCGTTGGTCAGCATGGCCTCGAAGCCGCCTCCGATCGCATCGCCCTGGACCAGGGCGATGGTCATGATCGGGAGATCGAGACCCAGAAAATTCTCGTGCAGGATGTCGATGCAGCGATAGGCGTAGGCGCGCAACTGCGCCTCGTTCTGGTCGCGGATCAGCTGGGTGAAGCTGGCGAGATTGCCGCCCATGTTCCAGGCCGTCGCCGAGCGCGACGCCCAGACCAGATGGCGAAAGGGCATCTCCTCGCGGCTTGAATCTCCAAAGGCATCGCGCAGCCACTGCTGGAAGTGGCGCAGGTCGGCGAGGAGCTCGGCGGTGAAGCAGGCGCGGTCGCGGTGCCGGAAATGCGCCCAAAGCACCCCAGTTTCCACCTCAAGCCGCGTTGCCAGGTTGGCGTAGTCGAGCTCCAAGGTGTCGGTACGCACCTTGGGCGGCCGCGCCAGCGCATCCGACCTCACCGCAAAGAACCCGGGGCGATTGTCGTTGTCGATGCGACCGATCAAGTTGCGAAGCTCATTGTATGCGACGGCCATTGGAAGAACTCCTCTGTTGTAAGTCTCGTCCTATTGCGGACACGCTGAAGGCGCTGCGTTACTGACGCCGACCGTTGCTAGGGTGAAATCAGTTAACCAAGTGAAAGCACGAGTTCAAGTATTTTTTTCAAATTGCAATTGCGTTTACTTAAGCGCAAAAACGAAGATGTGTTTTCATTGTTTTTTATCGGTTGTTTTCAATATTGCTTATGCAACCATTCGTGACGCCCTCACTTGCCGACACGTAGGAGTTCCCGGAAGTCGGCGCGGAGGAGGCGGCGTTGCCGGCAGAAATCCGATGCACCCGCCGACGAGCGGGATTTCGACCGCCTAAAGCCGAAGATTGTTCATCTCTGGCAGCAGCACTACCGGAGCGATAAACCAGCATGCGACTAGCTGTCGCAGCTCCGCTCAACCCCTGGCGATCAGCCACACGCTGGAGGCCAGGGTCACCGCAAGGAGCAGCGCCAGGACCGGCGATTGCCATGCGCTGGCACCGGGTGCGAGGTCGCGGAACGCGCCTCGGCAAGCCACCAGCAGCACGGCGAGGACCGCGAGGCAGATGGGCAGCGCCACTGGCGCACCCGCGACCACGGCCGCCAGGGCCGTTGCCAGGAGCAGCCCCACTACCCAGCGCCAGGCCGAGGCGAGCTGCTGCCAGATGCCCCAGGCGAGCAGGAGCAGCGCCGTACCGCCGATGGTCTCGATCGCCCGGGCGAAGCGCGACGGGTCGCGCACGAACTGGCTGGGCACGATTGCCGTGTCTTGGGCACCCTGCCGCACGGCCACGGCGATCAGGACGAGCCCGCCCAGGGCCACGAGCAATGCGGCGATCTTCGCGGTGCGCGGCCCGAAGTCGAGCCGCAGCCGCGCACCGAGGATCCAGAGGGTCGAGCGCCAGCGATGCAGCTCGCTGACGGCCAGGACGACGACCCCGCAGGCCAGCGGCAGCAGATAGTAGAGGGCGCGGAACGCCAGCAGCGAGCCGATCAGCGGCAGGGTCTGAGCCTCGGTCGGCTGCAGCAGCAGGACCACCGCCGATTCGAACACACCGAGGCTGCCTGGAACGTGGCTGATCAGCCCGATCACGATCGAGGCCATGAACACGGCCAGCACCTCGATGTAGCCGAGGCCGAGCTCGGCGGGCAGAAGCACGTAGAGGGCCGCCGCAACCGCGATCAGATCGGCAACGCCAAAGAAGATCTGCACGAGCGTGGCACTGGCGCCGGGCAGAATGAACTCGCGGCCGCGCCAGCGCAGCGGCCGGTGGAAGAAGCCGCCCCAGACCACGTAGGCAATCACCAGCGTGAGCGCCATCGCCGCCGCGCCGCGCCAGAGCATCGGCGGCAGGCCGGTAGCTTCCGCGAGCCGCCAGGGCTCGAGCATCACCACGCCGCCGGCCAGGGTGGCGACGCCCAGGGTGAATGTGGCCGTGAAATACATCTGGACCATGGCGACATCGCCGATGCCCAGGCCGCGATCGGAATAGAAATGGTAGCGCAGGCTCGCGCCGATGACGAAGGCGAAGCCGGTCGAGTGCGCGATGGACTGGGTGGCGAAGGACGCGGTCGCCAGGTGCCGGAACGGCATGCGCTTGCCGACCAGCCCCAGGGCCGACCATTCGTAGCCGATGAGCGCCAGGAAGCTCGCAACGGTGAACAGCAGCGCCAGACCGACCTGACGCAGCGTGAGGCTGGCCAGTTCGGCGTGAAGGTCGGCGAGGTCGTAGCGGCGCAGGGCGCTGTGCAGCACCCAGACGGCGACGCCGAACATGGCAGCCCCGACCACGAACGGCACAACACGCTGCGCCTTGGCCCGAAATGCGCCGACCTCGGGATGACGCGCCAGATCTCGGAACACGCCGATCCCACCGGAGGCGTCGCCACGGCTGCGGTCCGCGTCGCGCTCCACCCCGCCCACTCTCCCTGCAGTGCCGGCCCGCGAGCCGCGTTGACGCCTCACCTAACCGCTGCCTCCCGCCAGCGCAACCACGCCCGGCCGAGCCTTAGAACGACGAATCAGGCTGTTGCAGGAACTCGGTTTCCTCGCCGGTGCTCGCACGGCCGAGGATGGCATTGCGGTGCGGGAAGCGACCGAACCGAGCGATGATGTCGCGGTGGCGCTGGGCATAATCCAGCATTTCAGCGTCGCCCAGGCCGCGCATCAAGGTCACGCAGGTCTCCTGGTCGACGCTATCCTCGCTGTGCTCGAGCGGCAGATAGAGGAAGTGGCGCCGCATGGTGGCCAAGGTGCGATCTCGGCCGGCGGCGATCGCCGCGTAGGCGATCTTACGCGCCATGGCGTCGCAGGAGAAGGCGCGCGGACTGCCGCGCCAGATGTTGCGCGGCAGCTGGTCGAGAAGGAGGCACAAGGCCAGCGCGCCGTCGGCCGTTGCTGCCCAGTTCGGCACATCACCGGCTGCGGCCCGCTCGACCAGCGACCCGAACCGGGACCGGATCTCGGCGTCGAAATCCGGATCGGCCCGGAACCAGCGAACCTGTGTCGCCGGCGCGAACCAGAAGGCGATCAGCGCATCGGAGTCGACCATGCCTCGCTCCCGAAAGGCCCAGCTGCTAAGACACAGGTGTCGTCTAGTCCTGCCGTGAGCACCGTATGATCCCTCGCTACAGCCGGCCCGAGATGGCCGCAATCTTCGCGCCCGAAACCCGCCTCGGCATCTGGCTCGACGTCGAGCTGGCCGTCGCCGAGGCCATGGCCGAGATCGGCACCATTCCCGCCGAACCGGTCCGTTCGCTCGGCAGCGCGATCGCGGCGAACCGTGAGCGCCTGATCGACCCGGCACGCGTCGAGGAGATCGAAGCCACCACGCGTCACGACGTGATCGCCTTTCTCACCCACGTCGAGCAGGTCTGCGGCGCCGAGGCGCGATTCCTGCATCTCGGCCTGACCTCGTCCGATCTGCTCGACACCACGCTGGCGATCCAGCTCGAGCGGGCGTCCGATCTGATCCTGGTCCAGATCGACGCGCTGCTCGATGCGCTGGAGCACCGCGCCTTCGAGCACAAGCTCACCCCGACCATCGGCCGCAGCCACGGCATCCATGCAGAGCCCACCACGTTCGGGCTCAAGCTCGCGGGCCACTTCGCAGAATTCAACCGCTGCCGACGGCGCATGGTCCAGGGCCGCTACGAGATCATGACCTGCGCCATGTCCGGGGCGGTCGGGACCTTCGCCAACATCGACCCTCGCATCGAGCTGATGGTCGCCGAGCGTTTCGGCCTGCGGCCGGAGCCGGTCTCCACCCAGGTCATCCCGCGCGACCGGCATGCCGCCTTCGTGGCCGCGCTTGCCTTGCTCGCTGCGGCGATCGAGCGGCTGGCGACGGAGATCAGGCATCTCCAGCGCAGCGAGGTGGGAGAGGTCGAAGAGCCGTTCGCCGCGGGGCAAAAGGGCAGCTCGGCCATGCCCCACAAGCGCAATCCGGTTCTGTCCGAGAACCTGACGGGTATCGCGCGCATGATCCGGGCGGCCATCGTGCCGGCACTGGAGAACGTCGCCCTCTGGCACGAGCGCGACATCTCGCACAGCTCGGTCGAGCGGGTGATGCTTCCGGACGCCTGCATTCTCGCCGACTTCGCCCTGAACCGGCTGGCGAGGCTGGTCGATGGGCTCGTGGTCTACCCCGAACGCATGCGCCGCAACCTCGACGCCAGCCAAGGTCTCTACAGCTCGCAGCGCGTGCTCCTGGCGCTGACCGAGGGCGGCCTGCCCCGGCAGGAAGCCTACGAGCTGGTGCAGCGCCGGGCGATGATCGCATGGCGGGACGGTCGACCCCTGCTCGACCTGCTGCGCGAGGACGAAGCGATCACCACGCGCCTCGACGACGCCAAGCTCGCGGCGCTGTTCGAACTCGATCACCATTTCGCCCATGTCGACCACGTATTCGAGCGCGTATTCGCCGGGGCCACCCACCGCTGATCCGCGCCGGTCAGGTCCGCTTGGCGATGAAGGTCCGTCCCGCGCGGTGGGTCGGCGGCGCGGCGAGGGGGTCCTCGGGCCAGGGATGCTTCGGGTAGCGACCGCGCATCTCCTTGCGTACGACCGGATAGCCGGAGGCCCAAAATCCTGCGAGGTCGCTGGTCACGGCCAGCGGCCGCTGCGCCGGTGACAGCAGGTGCAGGACGAGCCCGGTTCGCCCCTCGTCGACGGCCGGGGTGGCGGTCAAGCCGAACAGCTCCTGCAGCTTGACGGCGAGCACCGGTGGATCGCCCGCGTAGTCGATGGCGTGCGCCTGGCCGCTCGGCACCGTCAGCCGCTCCGGTGCGCGGCGATCCAGCTCGCGCCGCTGGGCATGAGTCAGTCGATCGCCCAGGATCGCAGCGACGTCGAGGCCGTCCAGGTCCGCAAGGCGGCGCCGACCCGCCAGATAGGGACCGAGCCACGTCTCCAACTCCGCCAGCAGCCAGGCATCGCCGAGATCGGGCCAGCGATCCGGCTCGCGACGGCGCAGAAAGGCGACCCGCCCTTGCAGCCTCCGCGCCGCACTGCTCCAGGGGAGCCGGCCCAGGCCGCGCAGGCGGATGCCCGCGCACAATGCCCCGGCCAATGCCTCGGGCGCCGGTGTCATGGCACGCTCGTGCAGAACCAGGGCACCCAGCCGGATCTCGTGGCGCGCCAGCACGGCATCCTCCCGCGGCTCGAACCGCACCGCCGCAACGGTCGTCAGCCGATCGCGATGCAGATCCTCGATCTCGGACTGCCGCAACGACGCCGCCAGACGGATGCGCGCCTCCGACCCCGCATCGTCGAGTTCGGCCACGGCCAGCCATGGCTCGCCCGCCAGCGCATTCGCGGCATCGAGACGTGCCCCGCGGCCGTTCGCCAGAAGGAAGGTGCTCCGCGAGCCCTGCCGGGCCTGAGCCACACGATCGGGAAAGGCGAGACTGAGGACGGCGCCCACCTCGTCCGGGCGCAGGTCGCCGACCCGCAGCTCGAGCGCGCGCGCAAGCATCCGCCGTACCTTGGTCGCGTCGCCTGCGGGAGCCGGGTCCGTGAGCCGTGCAACCAGGTCGACCTCGCCGCGCGCGGGATCGCGCGTGCTCAGGCGCGCCGCCACGGCCAGGGCGGTCGCCGCCATCCCATGGGCGCGCGCGGCGAGCAGCATGTGCGCCAACCGCGGATGCAGCGGCAGCTCCGCCATGGCGCGTCCATGCGGGGTGACGCCACCGTCGCGGTCCAGCGCGCCCAGTTCGCCGAGCAGTCTCCTGGCCGCTGCGAACGGACCGGCCGGGGGTGGCGTGAGAAATCGCAGTCCGCCGGGGTCGCGCGCACCCCACACCGCCAGTTCCAAGGCCAGCGGCGCCAGATCCGCTTCCTCGATCTCCGGCGGTCGCTGTGCCGGGCGGCCGCGCTCCGCCTCGACCGACCACAGCCTCAGGCAGAGCCCGGGCCCGAGGCGTCCCGCCCTGCCCTTGCGCTGCTCGGCCGAGGAGCGGGCGATCGGCTGGGTTTCCAGCCTGCTCATCCCGGTACGGGCCGAGAAGCGCGGCCGCCGCTCCAGCCCGGTGTCCACCACCGCGGCGATCCCCTCGATGGTCAGGCTGGTCTCGGCGATGTTGGTCGCGAGCACGACCCGGCGCCATGCACCGGGACGTATCGCCGCGTCCTGGGCCGCGCGCGACAGATCGCCATGGAGCGGCAGGACCGGCGTGCCGGGCAACCTGCCCGCGAGCAGATCCATGGATCGGCGGATCTCGCCCGCTCCTGGCAGGAAGACGAGCACGCCGGCCGCGACCGCGCCGAGGGCTCGCTCGACGGCGCGTGCGACCCGAAGCTCCAGCGGCTCGGCCGAGTCGCCACCCAGATACTCCACCTCGACCGGGAACAGACGGCCATCGCTGCGCACGAGCGGTGCGCCGCCGAGATGCGCCGCAAGGCCGGCACCATCCAGGGTCGCCGACATGGCCAGCAGCCGCAGGTCGGGGCGGAGCGTCTCCTGGACCTCCAGGCACAGGGCCAAGCCGAGATCGGCGTCCAGCGAGCGCTCGTGGAACTCGTCGAAGATCACGGCGCCATAGGCCTCCAGCGCCGGATCCCGCTGCAGATAGCGGGCGAGCAGGCCTTCGGTGACCACCTCGATCCGCGTGGCGGGACCGATTCGCCGCTCGAAGCGCATCGCGTAGCCGACCGTCTCGCCCACGGCCTCGCCCAGCAGCTGCGCCATCCGGGTTGCCGCCGCCCGTGCCGCCAGCCGGCGCGGCTCGAGCATCAGGATCTTCCGCCCGGCGAGCCAGGGCTCGGCCAGGAGGCGCAAGGGCACCAGCGTGGTCTTGCCGGCACCAGGTGGTGCCTCGAGCACGGCGGCACTGGCGTTCGCCAAATTGGCGGCGAGCTCGGGCAGAACCGCCTCGACCGGCAATGCGCGTTCCAGGGCTAGACGCATGGCGCCGTCGTTAGCCGTAAATGGCCACCCTCGCCATGTCGCGCATTGCTCGGCGTGCCTCAGATCAGCTTTTGCGTCTTCAAGCTGGTGTGCCGGTTCTTGCCGACGATGATGTGGTCGTGAACGGTGATGTTCACCTGAGACAGTGCCGCCACGACCTGCCGGGTCATGTCGATGTCGGCCTGCGAGGGGGTGGGATCGCCGCTCGGGTGGTTGTGAACCATGATCAGCGCGCAGGCGCCGAGCTCGAGCGCGCGCTTGACCACCTCGCGCGGGTAGAGCGGGGTGTGGTCCACCGTGCCCCGGCTCTGCACCTCGTCACGGATCAGGATGTTCTTGCGGTCGAGGAACAGCAGCCGGAAATGCTCGGCCGGCTCGTGCTGCATGGCAGCCTGGAGATAGTCGAGCAGGGCCGTCCAGGAGCCGATCACCGGCCGGTCCTGGAACTGCTCGCGCAGGCTCCGCTGCTGGATCTGCGCCACCGCCTTGAGCAGCAATGCGAGCTGGACGCAGCGTTCGTCGGCGCCACCGGCGTAGCCCGTGGGTGCGAAGGTCGGGTGCTCGGCATAGCGCGGCGCCTCGGCGGCGAGCACGGCGCCAAACCCGCCGAAGCGCTCCAGGAGCCAAGCGGCGAGATCCGGTCCCTGGTCGGGGAAGGCGAAGCCCACCAGGATCTCGAGCACCTCCTCGTCGTCCCAAAGCTCCGGCGCCAGACGCGCCAAGCGATTGAGGCGCCGCACGCGCGCCGCAGCCGGCAGGCCCTGGCGTCCCCACCCGTTGACCAGACCCGACTCCGGCACGCCAGGAGCCGGCTCGAGCGGCACCCGGGTCGCCTCGGCGGCTTGGAGGCGTGCCCGAATCTCGGCGAGCATGCTCTCGGCCGCTGCGGCGTCCGCGACCCAAGCCTGCTCGGCGGGATCCCAGCGGCAGCCGTGAGACGTGAATTCATCCTGGAACTCGAAAGTGGCACCGCGGAACAGATAGCCGCCTTCACTCGCGAAAAAATCGGCGCGGCTGAGGGTGATCCCGCCGAGCTTGACCAGAGGTGCGAGAGCCGCGGCTGCGGCGAAGTCCCGGCTCAACCGACCACCCCCAGCTCGCGCAGGCTCTCGATCCGGTGGTGACCGACGATCAGGTGGTCGTGGACTGCGATACCGACCTGCGCCAGCGCCGCCGCGACCTGCCGCGTCATCTCCACGTCGCCCTTCGACGGGGTCGGGTCGCCGCTCGGGTGGTTGTGGACCAGGATGATCGCACTGGCGCCCAGCTCAAGCGCGCGCTTGACGACCTCGCGGGGGTACAGCGGCGCATGGTCCACCGTGCCGCGACCGTGGACCTCGTCGCGGATCAGGCGGTCCTTGCGGTCGAGGAAGAGGATGCGCAGGTGCTCGGCGGCCTCGTGGCCCATGGCGAGCTGCAGATAGGCGCGCAAGGCCTCGGGCGAGGTGATGGCCTCGCGCGCGCGGACCTCCTCGCGCAGCACGCGTTGCAGCAGCTCGTGGACGGCCTTGAGCAGCACCTGGGTGAACCGCAGATCGTCGTCGCGGGTCTCGCGCATGTCGTGCCCGGCATCTCCGGGCAGTGCCCCCATGTGCTCGGCGTAGCGGCCGAGGTCGGCGGCCAGAACGCCGCCCAGACTTCCGAGCTGCTCCAGCATCGCCTTGGCCATGGGCTTGGTGTCGCGACGGTGGACGGAGAAGAACAGCAGCAGCTCGAGCAGTTCATAGTCGGCCAGGGCATCAGGGCCGGCCTCCCGCAGCCGGTTGCGCAGCCGCTCGCGATGGCCGTGATAGTGCGGACGTGGCTGGGCCGGCCCCACGAATGAAGCGGGCGCCTCGGCGAGCCCGCCGCCGTCGAAGGCGAACAGCCAGCAGCGTCGGGACCCGTTCCATCGGCCACCGTGACGCTTGATCAGGTCGCGATGCCGGAAGGTATCGCCGGTCACGGCGAATCGGCCCTCCGCTCCGTCCGGCACCAGCATCAGGCCCGCTTCCGCCAGTGCCGCCTCGATCCCGTCGCGCTGCAACCCGAAACTCCACAAGTCGAGCTAATATCTACTTCAGGTTGATAACATCGATGGCACCGGAAAGGCTATCGGCAAGTTGTGGGCGAAGGCTATATCGGGCCTGCAGCTGGGAGGGCGGCATGAGCGAGCGAACGGTCACGGCGGCACTGATCATCATCGGCAACGAGATCCTGTCGGGCCGGACCCAGGATGCCAATCTCGCGTTCCTGGCCCAGGAACTGAACGAGGCCGGGATCCAGATGCGGGAGGTCCGCATCGTCCCGGATGCCGAGGCCGACATCGTGGATGCGGTCAACGCCTGCCGTGCCAAGCACGACCACGTCTTCACCACCGGCGGCATCGGCCCGACCCACGACGACATCACCTCGGCCAGCGTCGCCAAGGCGTTCGGGGTCGAGTTCGGCTTCCACCCGGAGGCCGAGCGCCGGCTGCGCGCCTACTATCCGCCCGAGAAACTGAACGATGCCCGGCTCAAGATGGCGCAGACACCGGACGGTGCCGAGCTGATCGACAATCCGGTCAGCGTGGCGCCGGGCTTCACCATCGGCAATGTCCACGTGCTGCCCGGCGTGCCATCGATCCTGCAGGCGATGTTCGCCGGACTGAGGCCGCGCCTGCAGGGCGGTGCCGTGGTCCGCTCGCGCACCGTGACCGTGCTCTGTCCCGAAGGCGAGATCGCCGCCCCTCTGGCCGAGATCCAGGCGCTGTGGCCCACGGTCGAGATCGGCAGCTATCCGTTCATGCGCCAGAACAGCTTCGGCACCAGCCTCGTGCTGCGCAGCGTCGACGAGGAGGCCATCGCCGGCGCGTCCGCGGCGATCCTGGACGAGGCCCGCGAGCGCGGCATCGAGCTGCTCGACCTGTTCTGAGCCGGGCGGTGCCGCTACACTCGGCCGCCGCTGGCCAGCCCGCTTGGCGAAATCGGTAGACGCACGGGACTTAAAATCCCGGGCCGCGAGGCGTGCCGGTTCGAGTCCGGCAGCGGGCACCAGCCGAGCCGCGTTCCAAGGGGACCACCCGCTGCTCCGGGACGGCGCTCCTTCCCCCGGCGACCCGTAGCGCTTAACAAGTCGTCAGCCGCGGATATGGTACCCGAGGCCGGGGCATGCCGCTCGATCGCATCCCGGGCCCCTCAGCGAGCGAGCTTGCACGGCTCGACCGCGCCGGATGGCCGGAGTGGATCAGCGATGCGCCGAATCGTCTACGTCCTGAACGGACCCAACCTCAACCTGCTCGGCCAGCGGCAGCCCGAGATCTACGGCCACGAGACGCTGGCCGACGTGGAGGCGGCCTGCCGCAGGCTGGCTCAGGAACTGCGGCTCGAGCTGCTGTTCCACCAGAGCAACCGCGAATATGAATTGATCGACTGGATCCACGAGGCCCGCGAACGCGCGGCCGGGCTCGCCATCAATCCGGGCGCCTTCACCCACACCTCGATCGCGATCCTCGACGCGCTCAACGCCTGCGACTTCCCGATCCTGGAGGTCCACCTCTCCAACATCCACAAGCGCGAAAGCTTCCGCCACCGCTCCTACGTCTCCCAGCGCGCGGACGGCGTCATCGCCGGCTGCGGCCCTCAGGGCTATGAACTCGCCCTGCTGCGCCTTGCTCGACTGATCCCGGAGTAATGGTGGAACGGTCACGCTGGCTGGGGAGCGGCTGGCCCTTTGCCGACTGCGAGCAACCCGCCCGAGGGACAGTTCGGCGGATGCTCTGCGGCAAGCAAAGTTGGTTGCGGCAGGATTGAGGCTTCTCCAAACTTCTACCGGCGGATCAAACTTGTATTATGACTTCTGCAATTAAGACGATCGACTGCCGCCGGCTGGATGGGTTGGTCAGGTCGCTACTTCACCTCCGGCGGCAACACCATCATCCGCATGAACATGGATGCCGACCCCGCCGCGGCGGCCGAGATCCAACTCGCCGCCTCAAGACCCTGAGCGTTGGATTTTCTACCTTTGATGGGATCCAGTGACGGAGGTGCCGGCGGCCGTCGCGCGCCGCCCGGCCGGGGCCGCGGCCGCGGGCTTCCCGCCTTGACAGAGCGGGGCATGGTGGGCAGGGCTGGCCTGCCATCCTAGCTGGTCAGGGCCATATGAGCGCAGACGACCTGTTGAACGTGCGGCCGCAAGTCCCGGCCGCCGCCGCCGAGGCGCCCGCCCGCGCCGATCCCCAGTGGTACAAGGACGCGGTGATCTACCAGACCCACGTCAAGGCGTTCCACGACGCCAATGGCGACGGGATCGGCGATCTCGAGGGGCTGATCGCCAAGCTGGACTATATCCGCGACCTCGGCGTGTCGGTGATCTGGCTGCTGCCCTTCTACCCCTCGCCTTTGCGCGACGACGGCTACGACATCGCCGACTACCGCACCATCCACCCGTCCTACGGCACGCTCAAGGACGCGCGCCGGCTGATCCACGAGGCACACCGGCGCGGCCTGCGGGTCATCACCGAGCTGGTCATCAACCACACCTCCGACCAGCATCCCTGGTTCCAGCGCGCGCGGCGCGCCCGCCCGGGCTCGACCAAGCGCAACTACTATGTCTGGAGTGACACCGACAAGAAATACCAGGACACCCGGATCATCTTCATCGACACCGAGAAGTCGAACTGGACCTGGGACGCCGAGGCGCAGGCCTATTTCTGGCACCGCTTCTACAGCCACCAGCCCGACCTCAACTTCGACAATCCGGCGGTGATGCAGCAGGTGCTGGCGCTGCTCCACTACTGGCTGGAGATGGGCGTGGACGGGCTCCGGCTCGACGCCATCCCCTACCTGGTCGAGCGCGAGGGTACGAACTGCGAGAACCTGCCCGAGACCCACACCGTGCTCAAGCGCATCCGGGCCGAGATGGACGCGCATTACGGCGACCGGCTGCTGCTGGCCGAGGCCAACCAGTGGCCGGAGGACACCTACCCCTATTTCGGCGACGGCGACGAATGCCACATGGCGTTCCACTTCCCGCTGATGCCGCGGATGTACATGGCGATCGCCCAGGAGGACCGGAACCCGATCACCGACATCATGCGCCAGACGCCGGAGATCCCCGACAGCTGCCAGTGGGCGATCTTCCTGCGCAACCATGACGAGCTGACGCTCGAGATGGTGACGCAGAACGAGCGCGAATATCTGTGGAACACCTACGCCGCCGACCGCCGGATGCGCATCAACCTCGGCATCCGGCGCCGGCTGGCGCCGCTGATGGACAATGACCGGCGCAAGATCGAGCTGATGAACGCGCTGCTGCTGTCGATGCCCGGGACGCCGGTGATCTATTACGGCGACGAGATCGGCATGGGCGACAACATCTATCTCGGCGACCGCGACGGGGTGCGCACGCCGATGCAGTGGTCGCCCGACCGCAATGGCGGCTTTTCCCGCGCCAATCCGCAGCAGCTCTATGCCCCGCCGATCCAGGACCCGATCTACGGCTACAACGCGGTCAACGTCGAGGCGCAGCAGCAGAGCCCGGGCTCGCTGCTCAACTGGATGAAGCGGCTGATCACGGTGCGCCGCGGCCGGCGCACCTTCGGCCGCGGCACGCTGACCTTCCTCTACCCGCGCAACCGCAAGATCCTGGCCTATCTGCGCGAGTACGAGGACGAGACCATCCTGTGCGTCTACAATCTCTCGCGCAACGCCCAGGCCTGCGACCTGGAGCTCGCCGCCTACCGTGAGCGGGTGCCGGTCGAACTGCTCGGCCGCACCGTGTTCCCGCCGCTGAGCGAGCCCACCTACCGCCTCACCCTACCCGGCTTCGGCTTCTATTGGCTGGCCCTGGCCCAGCCGGGCGAGCTCGCGAGCTGGCACCAGCCCACGCCCGAGCCCCTGCCCGAGTTCATCACCATCGTCCTGGGCGGGAGCTGGCGTGCCATCAGCGAGAGCCGCGGCGGGCTCGAGCTCGCCCGCCAGGTGCTGCCGGCCTACCTGCCCAAGCAGAGCTGGTTCAAGGACCCCGCGGTCGACGGCGTGCGCCTGGCCCGGGCCGGCGAGATCAAGGGTGCCGAGCGCACCTACCTCCTGGCCGAGCTGGCGGTGGCACCCGAGAGCGGCAGGCAGTGCTTCTTCCTGCCGTTCGCCGTCGCCTGGGGCGAGGAGAACCTGGCGCCGGGCGCGGCGCTGCTGCCCTACACCCTGGCGCGGGTACGCCGCGGCTCGCAGGTCGGGGCGCTTTACGACGCCACCTACGCCGACGATTTCGCCCGCTCCCTGGTCGGGCTGATGCATGCCGGCAGCGAGGTCGCTACTGGCGACCTGGTGCTGCGGGCGAGCGCCGGCCGCCATCGCGACGAGCTGGCGATGCCGCCCGAGGCCAGCGTGCGGCGGATCGGTGCGGAGCTCAGCAACAGCCTGCTCGTGCTCGACGAGCGCGTGCTGCTCAAGGTCTACCGCCGGCTCGAGGCCGGTCAGCACCCGGAGCTGGAGCTCGGCCACTACCTCACCGACGTGGTCGGGTTCGCCCACACGCCCAGGTTCCTGGGCGCGATCGAGCATATCGGCGGCGACGGCAGCCCGACCGCCTATGCCGCCGCGTTCGAGTTCGTCTCCAACCAGGGCGACGGCTGGCAGTTCACCCTCGACCATCTCGACCGCGTGCTCGAGCAGGTCCGGCACATGCCCGAGGCGGCCCGCCCGCCGGCGGCCGAGCTCCACGGGCTCTACCTCGCCGTCGCGCGCCTGATCGGCCGCCGTACCGCCGAACTGCACCAGGCGCTGGCCCAGGGCGGCGACGATCCCGCGATCGCCGCCGAGCCCTACCGGCAGGCCGAGCTCGCGGCCGATCTGGACCGCACCCGCGGCGCCATGGCCGAGGCGTGGCTGGCGCTGGAGCGGCTGCGCCCCGCCGTCGCCGAGGCGGCTGCGGCGGAGATCGACGCGGTCCTCGCCACCCGGGACGCCTACGCGGCCCTGCTCGCCTCGCCGCCCGAGGTGCCGGAAGGGCTGCTCTGCACCCGGCTGCACGGCGACTTCCGGCTCGGCCAGATCCTGGTGGCCAAGGGCGACGTGATGCTGGTCGACCTCGAGGGCGAGGCGCGCCGGCCGCTGGCCGAGCGGCGCAGCAAGACCCTGCCGCTGAGCGACCTCGCGGGCATGCTGCACTCCTTCGACCAGGCCGCCTGGACCAGCGTCTACCGCTTCGCCGAGGCCGAGGCCGACCCGGTGGCCTTCGACCAGCTCCAGACGCCGGCGCTGGCCTGGCGCGACCTCGCCCGCGCCGCCTTCATGGCCGAGTACCGGATGGCGATCGGCGCCTGCCCGAGCTGGCCCGGCGATGCCGCCGCCGACGCGATCCTGCGCCTCATGCTGGCCGAGCGGCTGTTCCGCGACGTCGCGCGCGAGGCCGTACAGCGCCCGGGACGGATCGGGGCACCCTTGCGCGACCTGCGCGACCTCATCGCCGCCGACGGGCTCATGAGCATGGCGGCAACACCGGAGCCCGATCCGCCAGCCCCACCTTGATTACCAAAACGTCAGATGACATCTCCGATGCTGCAGCGCACTATATGGCCATGGTTGCGCCAGAGCTGTCGGAGGATTGACGCGCATGGCCTGGGTCGACCGGTCCTATTTCATCGTCCGCCGGCGCTACCGTCAGGCGGGCCTGATCGGTGCCGTGGTGGCGGTGGTCGCCACCGCGATCCACCTCGTCCCGCACGTCCACGGCGCGGAATTGCCGCTGGTGGCCGATCCGGGCTGGAGCACCCCCGCCGCGCTGGCGATTCTGGCCGTCGCGGCCATCGTGCCCCCGGCGCTGGCCAATTTGGGCTGGCGGCTGCACCGACGGCGCTACCTCGTCGACGCCTGAGCCCGACGCGGTAGGAGAGCGGTCGCCCGGGGCGGTCGCGTGCAAGGAGCCGGTGAGGCCTCTTGGGCCCGGCGCCGAGGGAATCGCCTTGGGGCCGCGGGTCGCGCCGGTATAGCCTCAGCTACGGTGATCGAGCGGACCGTCCATTCGCGCTCGCCAACGCATCCCGCCCCCGCGTCACCACGACCACAAACGCGGCGAGCAGCTGGTGATCAGTTGCTGGCGACTTTGGATGCCGAGGCATGGCACCGGCGCCGCCCTTTCGGGCAATCAAGGAGCCGGACCTCTCTACTCCTGCGACTTCAGCGCCGGCGGATGACGAGGTCACGATCATCGTTTCCGACGCGTGCCGGCCGGGCTCGTCCTGGTAGAGTTGGGTGAAGCGGCGGAAGAACTCTTCGGTAAGATGGTCGACCGCTGCCGCGTCCGGCGCGGAATGCCGGAACAGATGCAGCCGCAGGGACGACTCGCCGAAGCCGCGCACGGAGCCCGCATAGAGCCTTGCATAGGTGGCAGGGTCGGCGAGCGCATCCTCGTAGACATCGGCGCCATGCGCCCTCACCGGCGCCACGCCCGCCTCGACGATCTCGAACGCCTCGGCCAGATCCGGCTCGCACTCGATCGGTGTCCGGATTTCCGCCGCGGTCGGAAACCAAAGGGGAAACACGAAGCGGTCGAGTGCGGCCCGCTGGAGCGAGCCGGTGCGGACCATCTGGTCGGCGACCTGGAAGATCGCGCGGTAGAGCCTGCTCGCCGACGCCCGGACGCCGTTGGGCTCGCTTGTGTCCGGCACGCTGCCTAGCGCTGCAACGACGGCGAATCCGCCGGCGCGGAGCTCCAGCGCCCGGCAACGCAAGAACCGGGTCCAGTCGGCCCGGGCGAGTGCGGCCATCTCGGCGCGCGCGTCACCTTCCAGATCGGCGAACCACACTGTGCCCGGCGAACAAGGTGCGATCGCCCGGCTGAGCCAGTGGCTCGCGGCGAAGCAGGTGGCGAGCGTGACCGAACCCGGCTCGGCCATCGGCTGGTAGAACGAGCCGACCACGGCTTCGGTGCGAATGTCCGGCGTGCGCACCCTGGTAGCCGTCGGGCCCGAACACGAGCGCCAGCAGCGCGTTCCAATCGTTGCCCCGCTGATCGGCGTGGCGGATCACCATCCGGCCCTGCGGATCGCACCGACGGTAGGCGTCGATCACCGGACGGACGGTATGGAGTGCGCTCTGCCCCGGCCCGCAGCCATAGTCCACCATCACGAACGGCGGTTCGACAGTCCCGATCCGTTCGACCAGGGCGCGCAGCCGCTCCGCGTTGGTGCGGACCATCTGGTCCTGCATCTGCGAGTGACGATCATAGTCGACCATGCGCTCGGTCGACGCGAGCTCAGGTCGAGATGGGCCGGGCACGGCGGCTCCCCCTGGCGGTACCGGTCGCTACTGACGGCGCCGCGAAGAGTCGCCGCATCGAGCAAGATTCGCAAGCCGCGAGTGGCCTGAGGGCCGGCGGTCGAGGTGGCGCCGACCTCACCGACCGAGCGCGCAATTGAGACCAGGGCGCTGGTGCGGCGAGTGAGCAGGCATTGCCTTGAATACCGCATTCTTGAGCCAGAAACGGGATTCAGGCCTCTTTCCGTAACGAGATGCCCCCGATCTCGCCCGACACCTGAAGGCGCAGGACGGACGGCCCAGGCTGGCGCGGCCCAAGGTCCATGTCGGCTTCCGCCTCGCCGCCGATGTGGTCGAAGGCATCAAGGCGACCGGCAAGAGCTACAATGCCCGTGTCGAGCGCGTGCGGCGGGACGCCCTGGCGGAGGGGAAGCTGTGACGCGCAGACTTGCACGTGCCGTCAACCGTTAATTGTGTAAGGTGTCACCGATTTCCCACCGCCTTGGCGGCCGGTTAGGTCCTTCTCGCACCTCAAGATCCTACCCCGTTGATCAAAGGCAAGCACCTCGCCTGCGGCACCAAGGTTCGGCAGACTAATAGGCCGCAGAGCGAAAGGCTGCGCTTCTTGGATGCCTGCATGGTGCTCCTCTGGTCGGCCAAGCCCTAGATGCCGTGTGCGCAGATCGCGCTCAGCGAGAGGGCCACGCCCAGGAGGCTGATCGCATAGCCTCCGCCGCTTGCCGTCTGGCGGCAGATCATGCAGCAGCAGAGCTGGTAGGAGCGCGGAGCGATGATCCCAGCCCCGAAAGGGCCCAGTCACCTCATAGGCTGAAAAACGGCCAAGTTGCGGAACCGAGTGGCAACTGGTGCGCGGTTGACTGTTGCCATTGCTGACCTGATTATCTTGCGAACAGCCCGGGATGGCGATGTCGATGGTAGGCGCTTTGGACGCGGAGGGGATGGACCCTTCCGCCGCCTAGGCTCAGTGGCTGATCGGCTCGAAGCTGCCAGTTGCCGACCTAATTAGCTCGCCCAAGCGAATCCAGCGACCTCGTAGCAAGGTGATCGAGAATACGTTTCAGTGCTGCGATATTGTTCTCGTCTTCGGCGCTTTCGAGCGCGTCCTGGAGCACTTCGCGGATGTCGTCGGCACCGACCCGCTCCATCTGCCAATTCGGATACAGACGCTCGCGCTTTTCCTCGCTCTGGTCCAGCGAGATGATATCGTAATGGCGCGGATCGCGATGCAGGCTCGCCATCAGCTTCCGCACCGCGGCTGCCGGCCCCTCGATCCATTGGAAGAAGACGCCGCTGCCGAAAACGAGCACCCCGGTGATGCCGCAGGTGAGATTGTGGCGTTGCGCCGACTCGATGAGGCGGTTGACCTCGGCGTCGTCCACGCCATCGGCGGCACGACTGCAATATACGAAAGTGTACAGCGTGGGCGCGGTGGCGTCATAGTCAGGATCGCTTGGAAAACCGGGTTCGTCGAACATGGGTTGGCTCGCTTTGCATATGCCAGGCAGGCCGTGTCACACGGTTGGTGAGGGTCAGGTTAGCGCATTGATCTTATTTGTGTAAGAAGGGCCCAGTCACCTGATAGGCTGAAAAACGGCCAAGTTGCGGAACCGAGTGGCAACTAGCTCCTTGCCCGCACGATGGCGGCGACACCAATCGCGTACCTTGTACGTCCCGCGTTGTATCTTTGGCGGGAGATCAGGGGTTTCCGGGACCGAGCGACCGAGGAGCTTTTCCGGGGCGACTTACCCCGGCAGTTCCAGTCCATCGCAGCGATCGCCCGACGCAAGCTCGACATCCTCGACGCGGCAGTGCGGATCGAGGAGCTGCGGATCCCGCCGGGCAACCGGCTGGAGAAGCTGCGCGGTGACCGGAAGGGAGCCTGGTCGATCCGCATCAACGATCAATGGCGTATCTGTTTTCGGTGGGACGAAGGGGCGCATGATGTCGAAATCGTCGATTATCACGGTTGAGCCGACCGGTGCGTCCGGCCCCATGCGACGGCTGCGCACGCATCCAGGCGAGGTGCTCCGAGAGGAGTTGATGCAGCCGCTGGGGCTCAGTGCCAACGCGCTGGCGCTGGCGCTGCGGGTGCCCGCGACCCGCATCGGCGCGATCATTCGCGAGCGCGAGCCGCGCGCCGTATCCGCCGACACCGCACTGCGCCTCGCCCGCTTTTTCGGCACCACCCCCCAATTCTGGCTCAACCTGCAGACCGCTTATGACCTGTCTCGGGCCGAACTGGCGGCCGGCGCGGTGATCGTGCGCGACGTACACCCGCGCGCCGCCTGACCATCATCGTCCGGGAGGGATCGGGGCCAGCGAGATTGGCAGGTTGATGCGGGTGTCGCGCAGGGTCAAAAGGCACCTGGCGGCAAAAAGGGTTTGAACCCCGCCAGGTTGCTCACTTGCCCGTTCCGGCTACCGTTTCCGTGCCACGGGTGACCCAGTAGGCGAACAGGATCGGCACCAGCGTCACCGCGATCACGAACACGGCGACCACATTCGTCACCGGCCGCTGCCGCGGCCGCACCAGCTCGCCCAGCATCCAGATCGGCAGGGTGGTCTGCTGGCCGGCGGTGAAGGTGGTGACGATCACCTCGTCGAAGGAAAGCGCGAAGGCGAGCATGCCGCCGGCGAGGAGCGCCGTGGCGATGTTGGGCAGGAGGACGTGGCGGAAGGTCTGGAAGCCGTCCGCACCCAGGTCCATCGAGGCCTCGATCAGGTTGGGCGAGGTGCGGCGCAGGCGGGCGATGACGTTGTTGTAGACGACGACGATGCAGAAGGTGGCGTGGCCGACGACGATGGTCCAGACGCTGAAGGGGATGTCGAGGACGCCGAAGGTCGAGCGCAGGGCGATGCCGGTGACGATGCCGGGCAGGGCGATGGGCAGGATCAGGAGCAGGTTGACGGCATCGCGGCCGAAGAAGCGGGAACGCCAGAGTGCCGCGGCGGCGAGCGTGCCCAGGACCATGGCCATGGCCGTGGCGAAGAGGCCCACTCGGACCGAGAGCCACATGGCGCGCCAGATGTCGTCGCGCTCCCAGGCTACGGCGAACCAGTGCAGGGTCAGGCCGGGCGGGGGGAACTGGTAGCTCTTGTCCTCGGTGGTGAAGGCGTAGAGCAGGATGAAGGCCATCGGCAGGTGCAGGAACAGGAGGCCGGCCGTGGCCCCGAGCTTCAGCCCCAGGCCGGCCTCAGAGCGCATCGAACGCTCCCATCCGCTTGGCGATGGTCAGGTAGACCGCCATGATCGCGATCGGCACCACCGAGAAGGCGGCGGCCAGCGGGATGTTCCCGGCCGTGCCCTGCTGGAGGTAGACCGCCTGGCCGATGAACAGGCGCGAGGTGCCGACGATGTAGGGGATGATGTAGTCGCCCAGCGTCAGCGAGAAGGTGAAGATCGACCCGGCGACCAGGCCCGGGACGGCCAGCGGCAGGACGACGGTGCGGAAGGTCTGGCCGGGGTGCGCGCCCAGATCGGCCGCGGCTTCGAGCAGCGAGCCCGGGACCCGCTCGAGGGCTGCCTGCAGCGGCAGGATCATGAAGGGCAGCCAGATGTAGGTGAAGACCAGGAACATGCCGAGATAGGAGACCGACAAGGAAGGCCCCCCGATCCAGGGCAGGGCCAGGATCCCGTCCAGCAGCCAGGTGGTGCCGGTCGCGGCCGCCGCCCAGCTGATGACGCCCTCCTTGGCCAGGATCAGCTTCCAGGCATAGACGCGCACCAGATAGCTGGACCAGAGCGGCAGCATGACGCCGAGATAGAACAGCGCCTTGAGGCGCGGGCCGGCGTAGCGGGCGGCCATGTAGGCGATCGGGAAGGCGATCACGGCACTGGCCAGGGTCACGGCCGCGGCCATGGCGACCGTGCGCAGGATGATGTCGAGATTGGCCGGCTGGGTCAGCAGCTCGACATAAGTGCGCAGGCCCCACTCGTAGACGATCTGGCCCGAGAACTCGTCGAGGCGGAAGAAGCTGTGGGCGAGCAGGGCCAGGAGCGAGCCCAGATAGACCACGCCCAGCCACAGCAGTGGCGGCAGCAGCAGGAAGAACGTCAGCCAGTGGCCGTGGCGCCAGAGCCAGGTCGAGAGCCGCCGCAGCCGGTCGTCGGCCGGGACGGCCATGCTCACCGGCCGGACTCGCGCAAGGGCTGCATGGCGGCCGCGGGCCAGCCCACCCGCACCCGCTCGCCCACAGCCGGCCGCGGACCCTGCCCGTCATTGGTCCGGTCGACGACCAGGACCGGGCCGCCGTCCAGCGTCACGTCCAGCCGCGTGCTGGCGCCGTGATATTGCAGCCCGGTCACCGTGCCCTCGGCCGCGACCTCGGCCACCTCGGCGAGCGCGATCCGCTCCGGCCGCAGCGAGAAGGCGCCGGTGCGGCCGAACAGGCGCTGGGCGGTGGCGGCGTCGACGATGTTGGAGCGGCCGACGAAGCCGGCCACGAACGCCGTGGCCGGGAACTCGTAGACCTCCTCGGCGGTGCCGATCTGCTCGATCCGGCCCTGGTTGAACACGGCGACCCGGTCGGCCATGCCCAGCGCCTCGTCCTGGTCGTGGGTGACGAAGACGAAGGTGATGCCGACCTGGCGCTGCAGCGCCTTGAGCTCGCCCTGCATCTGCTCGCGCAGCTTGAGATCGAGGGCACCCAATGGCTCGTCGAGCAGCAGCACCTCGGGCTCGAGCACCAGCGCCCGGGCCAGCGCCACGCGCTGCCGCTGGCCGCCCGAGAGCTGGGAGGGCCGCCGGCCGCCATGCTCGGCCAGTGCCACCAGTTCCAGCATCCCTTGCGCCTGCTTGTGGCGCTCGGGCTTGGCCACGCCGCGGACCATCAGGCCGTAGGCGACATTGTCCAGCACGCTCATGTGCGGGAACAGTGCGTAGTCCTGGAACACCGTGTTCACCGGCCGGTCGTAGGGCGGCACGCCCCGCATCGGCCGGCCGTGCAGCACGATCTCGCCGGCGTCGGGCTCCTCGAAGCCGGCGATCAGGCGCAGGCAGGTGGTCTTGCCCGAGCCCGAGGGCCCGAGCATGGCGAAGAACTCGCCGTCGGCGATCTCGAAGCTGACCCCATCGACCGCGCGCACCTCGCCGAAGCGGCGCGACACGCCCCGAAAGGCGATGGCGGTGGTGCTCACCGGCCGCCGAGGATGGCGATGTAGTCGGTGACCCAGCGATAGTAGGGCACGCAGCCGGCGGACTGCGTGTCGCACTTGGCGACCGGCGTCTTCCAGAAGTGGATCTGGTCGAAATCGTCGATGCCGTTGGTGGCGCAGCCCTGGTCGGTGAGCAGCTCGTTGCCCTTGCAGGCGGCGGGCACCGACGGCACCGAGCCGAACCAGGCGGCGAGGTCGCCCTGCACCTTGGGCGAGAGCGAATGCTCCAGCCACAGATAGGCGCAGTTCGGATGCTCGGAGTCGGCGTGCATCATGGTGGTGTCGGCCCAGCCCGTGGCACCCTCCTGCGGGATGGTGCTGGCGATGGGCGCTCCCTTGCTCTGGAGCAGGTTGACCTGGAACGGCCACGAGCCCGAGGCCACGACACCCTCGTTGGTGAAGTCGTCGATCTGCATCATGGCGTCGTGCCAGTAGCGGTGCACGATCCGGTTCTGCTGGCGCAGCAGGGTCAGCGCCGCCTGATACTGCTCCTCGGTGAGCTCGTAGGGGTCCTTGATCCCGAGCTCCGGCTGGTGGGCCATCAGGTAGAGGGCGGCGTCCGCGATATGGATCGGCCCGTCGAAGGCCTGGACCCGGCCCTTGTTCGACTTGCCGTCCGGCAGCATCGTCTCCTCGAACACCACGTTCCAGGAGGTGGGTGCCTCCTTGAAGACTTCGGTATTGTACATCAGGACGTTGGGGCCCCACTGGTAGGGCACGCCGTAATGCTTGCCGCCGACCGTGTGCCAGGGGGCGTTCTGCAGCCGCTCGTCGACGGTCGCCCAGGACGGGATCAGGGCGGTGTTGATCTCCTGCACCTTCTTGCCGGCGATCAGGCGCAGGCTCGCGTCGCCCGAGGCGGTGACGAGGTCGAAGCCGCCCTCGTTCATCAGCGCCACCATCTCGTCCGAGGTGCCGGCGGTCTTGACATCGACCTTGCAGCCGGTCGCGGTCTCGAACTCGGTGACCCAGTCGAAGGCCGCATCGCTTTCGCCGCGCTCGATGTAGCCCGGCCAAGCGACGATGCTCACCTGCCCCTCGCCGGCCCCGAGCTGCTCGACCATCGCATACGCCGAACCCGCCGCCAGGACCGCGCTCACCGCCAGCCCTACGGTCGCCAACAGACGCCGCTCCATGTCCGCTCCCCAGTTCGATCGCGGCGCGCTCGCCGCGCCGCTCGTTGCCGCTGCGCATGACAATGCCGCCGCCGCATGGCCGGCTGGCAAACGGGAAATGCCGCCGGCAGTCCTTGGTGTCGAGCCGGGTGAGGTGGTCGTCGGGCTCGATCGCGAGAGCCCGTTTGGCCCATTCCAAGGCTCGCCCCCGCTCGCCCAGAACGCCAGGGCACTGGCACCGTTATAGGCGGCAACTGCTCGATCTGGCCGCACTGCCAGCGCGCTCGCAACGCGCCCGGTTCCCGCGCTCAATGTTCTTGAGCGGGTGCGGACCCGAACTCGACCAGGGTCCCGTCGCCGCTGGTCTGCACGAGCCGCCCGCGGTGTCGCGCCAGGACCGGAGCGACGACGTCCCGGCGCAGGCTCTTCAGCGCGCCCAGCGTGCCGGCTTCGTCGCGCCCGATCAGCCGTGAGTATCCGACCACGTCCGCGCACAGGATGGCGGCCAGGCGGCGCTCGACCTGCGGTTCGACCAACGCGACGCTCCTCACGGCGGAGAACCAACGCCCGCGATCATGCCCCAGAAGGCGTGGCGACCCTAGCGACATGAAGGCTCGCCATCGCTCAGCCGGGAGCCGGTTCGCCCGCGAACAGGGCGGCGACACGCGGGTCGTCCCGCAATGGATCGAGGTCGCGATCCTGGCGCATCCAGGCGATCCGATGCGGCGACGCACCGGCCATGGCCCGTTGCAGCACGTCGATGGCCCGGTCGCGCAGGTCCAGCAGGGCGTAAGTGCAGGCCACGTTGTAGAGCGTGAGATGGTCGTCGGGACCGAGACCCAGGGCGCGCTCGGCCCATTCCAGCGCGCGCTCGTGCTCGCCCAGGGCCGCCAGCGCCCGAGCGCCGGTGAACGCGGCCAGGGTGGAGGCCGGCTGCTCGGCGAGGCGGCGCTCGGCGCGGGCCAGCGATTCGCGGGCCGCGACCTCGGCCTCGGCGTCGCGGCCAAGAGCGCGGTAGAGTGCCGCCAGGGTATTGAGATAGCCGACGTCGCCCGGCGCCAGATCGGCCGCCCGGCGCAGCAGCTCCGCGGCCGCGTCGAGGCGGCCGAGTTCCACGCAGGCCCGGGCATAGGCGTAGTGGGTGCCGGGATGGCCGGGCTCGAGCTCGATCGCCCGGCGGAACGCCGCTTCCGCCTCCGCCACGCGACCCTCGGCCATCAGCGCGAAGCCGCGCACGGCATGCGCTCCCGCCAGATGCGGCTCCAGCGCCACCGCGCGCTCGGTCGTGGCGAGGATCGATGCGAAGGACACGCGCTCGCCGCAATGCATGTACATGTTGCAGTCGCATTCGGCGATGCCGGCCAGGGCGCGGGCGAAGTCGGGGTCCAGCACGGTGGCGCGGCGGAACATGCGCCGCGCCTGCTCGTAGGCCGGCCTGGTGTGCAGCCTGAGCTGCTGCAGCCCGTGCAGGTAGAGCTTGTAGGCCTCGACATTGGCGGTCGGCGGCCGGGCCATCGCCTGCTTCTCGGCCAGCAGCAGCTTGACCTCGAGGGCCGCCACGATGCTGCGGGTGATGTCGTCCTGGACGGCGAAGATGTCGTCCACCGTGCGGTCGTAGCGCTCCGCCCAGACCTGTCCGCCGGCGGCGCCCTTGACCAGGCGTGCGGCGATGCGGACCCGGTCGCCGGCACGGCGCACGCTGCCTTCCAGGGCATAGCCGACCCGCAGTCGGGCGCAGGTTTCCGCCGCGTCGCGCGTGTTCTGGCCGCTGGTGAAGGTCGACTGCCGCGCGGCCACGAACAGGCCCGAGACCTTCGACAGCTCGGTGATCAGGTCCTCGGAGATGCCCTCGCAGAAATAGTCTTGCTCGGCGTCGCCGGTCAGGTTGACGAACGGGAGCACCGCCACCGAGGGCTTGCCCGCCTGCGCCGGCTCGATCCGGCTCGCGGTCGGCCGGAGGGCTGCCGCGCCCGCCTGCTGGATCCGGTGCGCGCCGACCGGCCGCTCGATGTTCTTGAGCATGAGCGGTCCGATATATTCGAACACCACGGCCAGCTTGTTGCCGACATGCTCGCGCACGGTTTCCGAGACCAGGACGCCGCCGGGCTCGCACAGCTGCTCGAGCCGCGCCGCCACGTTGACCCCGTCGCCGAGGATGAACTCGCCGTCGGCGACGACGTCGCCCAGATTGACGCCGATCCGGAACAGGAAGCGCCGCTCCGGCGCGACGTCCGTCTGCCTGGCAGCCACGGCCTCCTGCAGCTCGACCGCGCACATGACGGCGTCGACCACCGAGGCGAACTCGACCAGCACACCGTCGCCGACGACCTGCACCAACCGGCCGTGATGCGCGGCGAGGAGCGGCTCCAGCACCTCGCGGCGCAGCCGTTTCAGCCCGGCGATGGTGCCGGCCTCGTCCTGCTCGACCAGCCGCGAGTAGCCGACCACATCGGCGGCCAGGATGGCCGCCAGCCGGCGCTCGACCAGTGGTGCTTCCAACGGCGCTCCTCCGCGCGGCCGACCTCCGGCGCAGCGCCGGCGCCGACGATCCTCCCAATCCGATCATGCCTCACCGCGCCGCCGAGCGACAGTCCGGACGCACCGGGGCGCAGCTAGTCCCTGGTCACGCGCGGCCGCACCCGATCCGCCGGGCGATGGACCCGGGGGGCCGGCCGCTCGCCGCGCAGCGGCTCGATCCGGACCGAGGCGTCTTCCTTGTCGGGACGCGCGGCAGCAACGGCGAACCGATCGGCGGCGGGGCGCGCGATCTCGAAGCGGGTTTCCCGCTCGGAGATCTTGATCGAGCCGATCTCGCGCTTGGTGACGTGGCCGCGCCGGCAGATCAGCGGGATCAGCCAGCGGGGATCGGCGTTGCGCGCACGGCCGACATTCATGCGGAACCAGACCGTGTCGCCGTCGCCGCGCGGTCCCCGGTCCCGTTCGCGGATCGCCGGCGGCTCGGGTGCCTGGTCCAGCAGTTCCTCCGGCTCGGGCAGCTCGGCGCGGTGGCGGCGCAAGAGGGCCGCGGCGATGGATTCCGCGTCACGGCTGGCGAGCAGCGCCTTGGCCGCGGTCAGCTCCTCCGCCGGAAGCTCCGCCGCCGGCACCAGCTCGGCCAGGAGCCGTTCGCGGTCCTTGGCACGGATCTCGTCCGACGATGGCGGCGGCGACCAGGCGGCACGGAGGTTGGCGGCGGTGAGCAGCTGCTCGGCGCGGCGCCGGCGGGTGTAGGGGACGATCAGGACCGAGACGCCCTTGCGCCCCGCGCGGCCGGTACGGCCACTGCGGTGCAGCAGCGCCTCGCGGTCGTGGGGCAGGTCGGCATGAACGACCAAGCCCAGGTCGGGCAGGTCGAGGCCGCGGGCGGCCACGTCGGTGGCGACGCAGACCCGGGCCCGGCCGTCGCGCAGCGCCTGCAGGGCGTGGGTGCGCTCGTTCTGGGTCAGCTCGCCCGACAGGGCCACGGCGGAGAAGCCGCGCTCGACCAGGCTGGCGTGCAGATGGCGCACGGCCTCGCGCGTGGAGCAGAAGACGATGGCGCCCGGCGCCTCGAACAAGCGCAGGAGGTTGACGACCGCGTGCTCGCGCTCGTTCGGGGCGACCCGCAGCGCACGATATTCGATGTCGGCATGCGCCTCGCGCTCGCTGGTCGTCGCCACGCGCAGCGCGTTCTTCTGGTAGCGCTTGGCGAGGGCCGCGATCTCCTTGGGAATGGTGGCGGAAAACAGGAGGGTGCGGCGCTCGGAGGGCGTGGCCTCGAGAATGAACTCGAGATCCTCGCGGAAGCCCATGTCGAGCATCTCGTCGGCCTCGTCGAGCACCACCACCTTGAGCGCCGAGATGTCGAGATTGCCGCGCTCGAGATGATCGCGCAGACGCCCGGGCGTGCCGACGACGATGTGGGCGCCCTGCGCCAGGGCGCGTTGCTCGCGGCGGATGTCCATGCCACCGACGCAGGCGACCAGCCGGGCACCGGTGGCGGCGTAGAGCCAGGCGAGCTCCCGCTCGACCTGAAGAGCCAATTCGCGGGTGGGTGCGACCATCAGGGCCAGCGGGGCGTCGGCCGGGACGAAGCGTGCCGCCTCGCCGAGCAGGTCGGCCGCAACCGCCAAGCCGAAGGCCACGGTCTTGCCGGAGCCGGTCTGCGCCGACACCAAAAGATCGCGCCCGACGGCGTCGGCGGCGAGAATGGCGGCCTGCACGGGCGTCGGCTCGGCATAGCCGCGCTCGGCGAGCGCCTGCAGCAGGCTGGGATGGGCGGCGGGAAAGGGCATGGGATCGGCCGGAACGGTTGCGGAGGCAGCGCATCCCATATTTCCTGGCAAGAAGCGAGCCTCACCGGGAAGGGAAAGCGATGCCGGTCCGCCTGAGCTTCCACGGCGCCGCCTCGACGGTGACCGGGAGCTGCTACCTGATCGAGCACGGGCGCGGCCGGTTCCTGGTCGATTGCGGGCTGTTCCAGGGTACGAAGACCATCCGCGAGCTGAACTACGGACCGTTTCCGTTCGCGGCCCAGAGCATCGACTACGTCCTGCTCACCCACGCCCACACCGACCATGCCGGGCTGCTGCCCAAGCTGCGGCGCGCGGGCTTCCACGGGCCGATCCACGCCACCGCACCCACCATCGACCTGCTGCGCTTCATGCTGCCCGACAGCGGCCACATCCAGGAGTTCGAGGTCGAGCGGCTGAACCGGCGCAACCGGCAACGCGGGCGGCCGCTGGTCGAGCCGATCTACACCCGCCGCGACGCCGAGCATTGCCTCGAGCAGACGCGCCCGGTCGACTACGACACCTGGCTGGAGCCGGGTCCCGGCGTGCGGGCGCGCTGGTGGAACGCCGCCCACATCCTGGGCTCGGCCTCGCTGGAGGTGGAGGTGGAGGAGGCGGGTCGCACACTCCGCCTCCTGTTCTCCGGCGACATCGGCCCGGACGAGACCACCTTCCACGAGGAGCCCGCCGCGCCTGCGGACGTCGACATCCTGCTGGTCGAGAGCACCTATGGCGACCGCGACCGCGAGGACGTGACGGTCGAGCAACGCCGCGCCCGGCTGGCCGAGGAGATCCGCGCCGCCCTGGACGCCGGCGGCAACCTGCTGATCCCCGCCTTCGCGGTCGAGCGCAGCCAGGAGCTGCTCGCGACCATCCTCGACCTGATGCGCAAGGGCGAGGTGCCGGGCACCAAGGTGTTCTTGGACTCACCGCTGGCGGTCCGTGCGACCGAGGTGTTCGCGCGCCATCGCGACACGCTGGCCGAGACCGCCGACCTGGGCGCCCTGTTCACCGATCCGCGCCTGTCCTTCTGCGAGACGGCCGAGGACAGCAAGGCCATCAACAGCATCCGGTCCGGAGCGATCATCCTTTCCGCCAGCGGCATGTGCGAGGCCGGGCGCATCCGCCACCATCTCAAGCACCATCTCTGGCGCGCCGCCTCCACCGTGCTGTTCGTGGGCTACCAGGCGCCGGGCACCCTGGGCCAGCTGATCCAGTCGGGCGAGCCCATGGTGCGGATCGAGGGCGAGGAGATCGCGGTCAAGGCGCGGATCCGCACCATCGATTCCTTCTCGGCCCACGCCGACCAGCAGGAGCTGGTGCGCTGGGTGCAGCGCCGGCTTCCGGTACGGCGCGGCCTGTTTTTGACCCATGGCGAGCCGGCGGCGATGATCGCGTTCCGCGGCCAGCTCGCCGCCATCGGCGTCGATCCCGAGCTCGTCCACATGCCGGCCCTGGACGCGGTCGTGGCACTCCATGCCGACCGCGCGCCGGAGCCCCTGCCCTCGACCTCGCGCCTGCCGGCCGAGGCCGCGGCCCTGCCCGCCGACTGGCACAATGCGCAGAGCCGGCTGATCCTCGACCTGCACCGCCGGCTAGAGGCGCAACCCGACGACACGGCGCGCCTCGCCCTGCTCGAGCGGCTGCGCCGGACCCTGACCGGGTGAAGCTCAGGCCTTCTTGGCGAGGCTCACGATGTAGAGCAGGACGCAGGCGCCGACGACCGCGCTGATGAGCGAGCCGATGGTGCTGACCGGCGCCAGGCCGATCATGCGGAACAGGGTGCCGCCGATCATGGCCCCGACCACGCCGACCACGATGTTGCCGAGCACGCCGAAGCCGCCGCCGCGCATGATCTTGCCCGCGAGCCAGCCGGCGATGGCGCCGAAGATCAGCCAGAAGATGATCGTTCCCATCCCGCTCCTCCAGGGTCAGGCGCCAAGACCTGGGATCATCAGCACCAGCCGACGGGGGCGAGTCAACCGCTCGGCCGTGGTGGCAAGCGCTCCGGGCATCCTCGGAACCGTGCCGGCAAGGAGGCGTTGCCGACCGGAGGGGTTGCTTATCGGGGAGGCGGCATGCTCGGCCGGGACCAGCTCACGCAGCTTGCCGGCGCCACGCGGTGGCCGACGGTTTCCATCTTCCTGCCGGCGCGACCGCCGGAACAGGACAGCCGCCAGGGTGCGATCCGCCTGAAGAATGCCCTGGCCGCCGTGGGCGAGCAGCTGCTGGGGGCGGGACGACGGCGGAGCGAGGTCGACGCACTGCTCGCCACCGCCCAGGCGCTCCAGGAGGATGACGGGTTCTGGCGCATGGAGCGCGCGGCGCTGGCGATCTTCCTGGCCGAGGACCTGCAGCAGGTCCACCGGGTGCCGATCGAACTGCCGGACCTCGCGGTCGTGGCACCGCAGCCGCATCTGGCCCCGTTGCTGCCGCTCCTGGCCCAGGACGAGCGCTTTCTCGTCCTCACCCTGACCGCCGACGCCGCGCATCTCCATCGCGCGACCCCGTTCGGCTTGGCGGAGGCCGCTGTGGAGCTGCCCCAGTCGGTGGCAGCGAACGCCGCCCGCACCGACTACGAGAACACCCAGCATGCGGCACCGCCCGCACGCCCCAGGCAACCCGCACCGGTCGGCATGGTCAAGTCGCACACCTTCGGGGAAGGCCCGGCGGAGCTCCGCAAATCCCTGCTGATCCAACATCTCCACGACGTGGCGAGCGCGCTGGAGGGTGCGCTGTCCGGGGACGCCACCCCCATCATCCTGGTGGCGCAGCCCGAGATCCAGGGTCACTTCCGGGCGGTCGCGGGCAAGCTCGCGCTGGAGGAGACCGGGCTGCAGAGCGATCCCGACAGCCTGAATGCGGACGACCTGCACATGCAGGCGCTCGAGATCGCGCGCCCGATCCTGCAACGGGAGCATGATGCGGCAGTGGCTGGCTTCCGGAGCCACCGGCAATCCGGCGACGGACGAGCCGCCACCGACCTCGCCACCGTCGTCGGAGCGGCCCGCTTCGGGCGGGTCGCCACCCTGCTGGTGCGGACCGGAGTGGCGGTCTGGGGCGCGCACGACGCCGACGCGGACCGGGTCGTGGTGGAGCCGGATTCGACGCCCGCCAACTACGACCTGGTGGGCTACGCGGCCCTGCAAACCTTGCAGCAGGGCGGCCGCGTGCATCGCGTGGATGCCCGCGAACTCGACGGCGATTGGCCCCTGGCCGCCGTCCTGCGCTACTGAGCCGGAGCGAGGCGATGGACGAAGCCCTGGAGATCACCTTCCACAATCTCGAGCCGTCGGACGCGGTCGAGGCCGCGATCCGCGAACGGTTCGCGAAGCTCGAGAAGCGCTACGACCGGCTCACCGCCTGCCGGGTCTCGGTCGAGGCGCTGCACCGGCAGCACCGCACCGGCAACCTGTACGAGGTCCACATCGACATGCTCGTGCCGGGCGCCGAGCTGGCGGTCAGCCGCCAGCCGCAGAAGGCGAAGGAGCGTTACGCCAACCCGGACGTCTACACCTCGATCAAGGATGCGTTCGCCGCCGCCGAGCGGCAGCTCAAGCGGGTCAAGCGCCAACGGCGCGAGGACCTGCAGCCGCAGTCGCCGCGATTCCAGGGCCAAGTAGCCGAGATGCATGCCGCGGAGGACTGGGGCTATATCCTCACCAATGAGGGCAGCCTGCTCCATTTCCACCGCAACGCCGTGATGGACGACAGCTTCGACCGGCTGGCGCAGGGCGAGGTCGTCCATTTCGTCGCCGGCGACGGCGAGACGGGCCCCACCGCCGTCAGGGTCTGGCAGGGCCCGGAGCACGACCTGGACCGGGCATAAAAGCCCGGTCCAGCCACCCCGCCACCGAGCGGTTTACTGCTCGACCTTCTCGCCGGCGTTCTCGATCGCCTGGCCGGTCGATTTCATATTGTCGCTGGTGTCCTCCTTGGCGCCGCGCCAAGTGTCGCCGCAGGCGGAGAGGGTCGCGGCGACGAAGAGGGCGGTCAGGAGCGCCAGCAGGCGCGGACGTGCGGTCGACATGATCTCAGGCTCCTTCGGCAGTGGAGGTCTTTGCTGAAGCGCTGGCGCGCCGATTGGTTGCCGACCTGGCGCGGGCCAAGGCTCAGCTGTGGCTTCGGCGCGACGCTGGCTGCTCGCGTTCTACTCTGCCCGGTCTTGCCAACTCCACGCTCCAGCTGGACCGCGAAACCCCAGGGCACCCATTCGCTCTGCTTGCGCTGCATGATCCATCAAAATTCCCCGCCAGTTCCTGGCATGAGCCGATGATCGGGGATAGCTGGCGCGCCTCGCGCCCGAGGTCATTGATGTGGATCAAGTCGAAACGATCGAGCGGCGGCTACAGCTCGTTCAGGATCGCCTTCCGCCGCGACTGGTACTCCGCGGGCGTGATGTAGCCGCCGGCGGCGAGCTTATCGAGCTGGTTCAGCTGGGCCTCGATCGAGGCGGTACTGGTCATGGGCACGTAGGCGGGCGTCGAATAGTAGACCGGCGCCGGAGCGCTCTCGTAGACCTTCTCGGTCCGCGGCTTCTGGTCGGCGACGAGGGTGCCGAGCGCGTAGCCGCCCAGGGCACCACCCACCAGCGGGGCGGCCCAATCATTGTGGTGCGCATGCGCCGTTCCGGCGGCGGCGACCGCCGCGACGGCAAAGACTGCGAGCCACGTCGTGTGGCGACCCGGGATCATGCGGCGGTCTCCCCAATCCCTCTACTTGCGCTGGAACCTAGCATCGGGCAAAGCACCATGCCAGTGGACAAAAGGCAGAGGTAGCGGCGTATGGCGCGGCACTGGATCGTCGGCGCGGGCCTGCTCGGCTGGTTGGCGTCGGTGCCCGCCACGTCGGCGGCGACCTTGTCGCCCGAATATCTGACCGGGCGCTGGACGTCCGGTGCAGCCGACCATTGCAGCCGTGCCGAGCACGAGCAGACCGTGTTCCGCGACGACGGCACCTTCGCCACCGAATATGGCGGCCGTGCCCTGGCGGTGGGCTTCTGGCTGGTCGAGGACGACAAGATCGAGATGCAGATCCTGACCACCGAAGCCTCCCTGCCGCAGTCGCTGCAGGACGCGCTGCCGGGCGACTACCACGCGCTGCAGGTCAAGGGGCTGGCGTTCGACGTCACCGACGACTCCTTCCGCATGGTCCAGTCGATCGCCGGCGATCTGCGCGGCGTCGACATGGTGCGCTGCCCGGCACCCTGAGCCGCGGCCTTGCGCCGGCGGCGACTCCTTGCCACCGGCTCCGCCATGGCCGGCGCGCTGTTGAGCGGATGCGACCAGCCCGACGCGGCGGCCTTCGCCGCCTGGCGGCCGCCGCCCGAGCGCCCGGGCGATGCGCGGCGTGCGATCGTGGCCTGCGCCATGCTGGCGCCGAGCCCCGCCAACGCCCAGCCCTGGCGGGTGGCGCCGGTGGGGGCCGACGGGCTCGTGCTGCGTTCCGACCCGGCGCGGCGCCTCGGCGGCCGGGACCCCGACGGTCGCCAGGAACGGCTCGCCCTGGGCTGCTTCGTCGAGCTCGCCACCTTGGCCGCGGCCGGATACGGTCTGCGGCTGGAGCCGGCCGGCGACGAGGCCCTGACGCTGCGGCTGCGCCGCGACGCCGGCCTGGCCGCCGACCCGCTGCTCGCCGCGGTGACGCGGCGGCGCACCAGCCGACGCGCCTTCGATCTCGAGAAGCCGGTGACGCCGGCGCACGCCCGGGCATTGGCCGCGGCCGCGGGAGCGACGGTGACGGCGGGATTCGTGACCGCCCCGGAGCGGGTCGCGGGGGTGCGCGAGCTCGCGGCCGGCGCCCACGCCGCGGCGCGCGCCCTGCCGGCGGTCGCGGCCGAATGGGCGCGCTGGCTGCGGCTCGGCCCGGACGAGATCGCGGCGCATCGTGACGGCATCGCCGTCGGCGGCGCCTGGGCGGGCTGGGCGCGGCGCACGGGGTTGGTCACGCCAGGGCGGCTGGCGGACCCGGACGGTGCGGCGGCGTGGGTCGTCCGCCTGTTCTGGGACAATCTCTTCGCGGGCACGGCGAGCTTCGGCTGGTTGGCCACGGCCGAGGACGGTGCTGCCGCCCGGCTGGCGGCGGGCCGGGCCTATCAGCGCCTGGACCTCGCGGCCGCCGCCGCCGGCGTGGCCATCCATCCGGTGAGCGAGGCGCTGGGCGACGTCGCGGAGCTGGCGCCGGCACGGGCGGAGCTGGAGCGGCAGCTCGGCGTCGCCGCGCCGGCGCGCGTCCAGATGCTGTTCCGCCTCGGCTATGCCGGCCCGCAGCCGCCGTCGCCGCGGCGGCGCTACGAGGAGATCATCAACTCCCAATAGAATTCGTTTCGATCTATTCTTCGCTCGATTGGCGGTGTTGGTCGAGCCGGCTCCTCCGGTACGCCGCTCGTCTTTGGCGGCGGCGAATGTCCGGCTAGACTGCCGCCATGAACAACAAAGCCTCTGGTTGGCTGGCCGCGGCATGGTTGCTCGCGGCGGTCGCGACACCGGCCGTGGCGGCGGAGCAGCTCGTGACCGGGCGCGCTTCGGTGGTCGACGGCGACACGATCGAGCTGCAGGGCGAGCGCATCCGGCTGGCCGCGATCGACGCGCCCGAGGCGCGCCAGAGCTGCGAGCGCGACGGCGGCACCTGGCCCTGCGGCCGCCGCGCCGCGTTCGCGCTCGCCGATCTGGTGGGAGCGCGCACGGTCACCTGCCGCTGGCGGGAGCGGGACCGCTACCGGCGGGCGGTGGCGACCTGCACGGTGGGCGGGGTCGATCTCGGCGGCTGGCTGGTCGAGCAGGGCTGGGCGCTCGCCTACCGTCGCTACGGGCGCACCTACCTCGCCCAGGAGGAGCGGGCGCGCGCCGCCGGGCGCGGCCTGTGGGCGGGCAGCTTCGTGCCACCCTGGGCGTTGCGGCGGGGCCACGATCGGCGCGTATCCGCCGCGACCTACGCCGGGACGTGACCCTGGGCCGCGGATCGGGCCGGGTCCGCGCTGCCGCGACGGCTTGGCCCGGGCCCCGGCGCGGACTACATGCGGAGTACCTTGCTCTTTTTGCTGGAAACCTGCGGTATGCTGGCGAAGACGGGCCCGTGGCACGGGCGCAAATACTTCCTCGACAAGATGACCTTGCGCGATCTGGTGGTGGCGTTCTTCACCCACCATTCGATCCTGGTCTACCTCGCGCTGGCCGTGGCCGGCATCGCCTATGCCGCGGCGACCGCCGGCGCTTGGCGCGGCCCGCTCCTGGCCGCGGCGGCGGTGGCCCTGCTCTACCCCCTGGTCGAGTACGCCCTGCACCGCTGGGTGCTGCACAACCGGCTGCTCTACAAGAGCGCGCTCACCGCCAAGGTGTGGAAGCGGATCCACTTCGATCACCACCAGAACCCGCACGACCTCTCGGTCCTGTTCGGCGCGCTCTACACCACCCTGCCGCCGATCTTCCTGCTCACCCTGCCGATCGGCTGGGCCATCGGCGGCGCGCCCGCGGCCGCGGCGGCCCTGGCCACCGGTGCTTTGATCTTCACCGGCTACGAGTTCTGCCACTGCGTCCAGCACCTGCCGTTCACGCCCCGCAACGCCTGGCTGCGCGAGATCAAGCGGCACCACCTCGCCCACCACTTCCACAGCGAGCAGGGCAATTTCGGCATCACGCTCGATTGGTGGGACCGGCTCCTGGGCACGGGCTACGACAGTCCGCGCGCCGTGCCGCGCAGCGCCACCACCCACAATCTCGGCTACGACGAGGCCGAGCGCCGGCGCTATCCCTGGGTCGGCGAACTGTCCGCCAGCGACGCGGAATACGCCGTCCTGCGCACCAAGCGCGCGACCTGACCCGGCGCTAGTCACGCGAGCGCGGCCCGGCACCCGGCTCAGGGCGCCTGGGGCAATTTGGGATGCCCATTGGCCGGTGGCGTCGCGGGCGCGCCGGAGGCGGGGCGGGCGCCGGCGGCAGGGTGCTCGTAGGCCCCGGCCGGATGGCCGCCGCCGGGGGCGGACGCGGCCAGCTCCAGGGCGTGGCGGGCGGCCTCGGCGGTGGTGCGGGGCGGCGGCTGGGCCGCGGCGCGGGCGGCGTGGCGCAGGGCCTCCTCGACCGCCACGTCCTCGCGCATCCGGGCGGCACCGCGCTCCATCATCCGCCGCAAGGGGTGGCGCGGGGCGCGGGTGCGGCGGGCTCGCGGCGGGCCGGGCGGCTCGGCGGGCGGGCGCCGGTCGCGCTCGCGCGCTTTCAGGACCCCGTCGGCCAGGGTGACGGCGGGGTCGCGGTCCTGTGCCTCCTCCTCGAGGACGAAGCAGGCGACCGGGCCGTCGTTGAGCATGCAGCGCCCGCGCCATGGCCTGGCGGGCGAGGTCGATCAGGTGCTGGCGCTGGGCGGCGACCGGCTCGGCCAGCATCTCCCTGGTCTCGGCGACGATGGCGCGGAAGTCCTCGCGCGCCAGCATGGCGGCGACCAGCTCGGCACTGCCGCCCTCGGGCAGGGCCGCCACCGCGGGCGGGATGCCGCCGGCGAGGCGGTTGGCGAGGCGCAGCCAGTCCTTCGGGTGCGGCCGCCGGCGCGGGCGGCGGGTCGCACCCAGCAGCACCGCCAGGGTGAGCGGGGTCACAGGTCGGCGCCGGGCAGGAAGGCGAAGGACATGGGAGGGGTATAGAGGAATTTTGTCCTGGATGCAAGCGGGGCGGCAGGCGGGGCGTTGACGGGAGGGTAAGGATCTTGGGGTAGATCGGCCGGACGGTGGAGCAGGTGCCGCGGCGAGCCGGGAGCCCGAGCGGAGCGAGGGCGGACGGCGAGGCAGGGAAGAGGGTGGCCGGACCTGGGAGACCGGGTGCTGACGGTGGGGTAGCGGGTGTTGCCGAGGTCGGGTGGGTGGCGGGCGGAGGATGGCGGGGCGGGATTGGGCTGGGGGAGGATGGCGACGGGCGGCAACGGTGACCCGTGCGCGGGGCGGGCGGGGGGCTGGGACGCGCCGGGAGCCGCGTGCGAAGGGGCCGGCGCGCTACCCCAGGCGCCGCAGCCAGCGCAGGCCGACGATCAGTAGCATGACCCAGGACACCAGTACGACGGCGATGAGATGCTCGGCGGTCATCCGGCACTCTCCCCGACCAGGAAGTCAGGGCAGACGCCCCGCCGACGCCGCCGGGCCAGGGCCGTCGATCGACCGCGTGCGGTCGCTCGGGCGAGGCTGTCCATGGGGCGAACACCCGGGCGCGCGGAACTCAGCCGGTTAGCACTGTGAAGGCATAAACTTGTCGTCGAGGACCGGCCAAAAGGTTGATTAAGTATGGTGTAGCCGAGTGCCCGAGAATGGCGTCCCCGAGTTCCCCCGGAAGTCGCCCTAGGCGTCCAGCTGCAGAGTGAGGTCACGGCGCGGGAGCCGCAAGCCGTGTCGCCGCGGTCCGATGCGTCTTAGAATAATGGCTAACGTCCATTCGGGAAACCCAGTACGTTGAACGCCAAGTAATTAGGCCCGCAAGGGACAAAGAGTGTACCTGAAATGTCCGACATGGAACGCCGATTTGCCACGGTACTCGCGATGGATATCGTGGGATACAGCCGCCTCATGGGCGACGAGGAATCCCGCACACTGGCTCGATTGAAGTATATCATAAAGCATATTGTTGAACCAATGCTTGAAAAATACGGCGGGCGCTTCGTAGATCTAAAAGGTGACGGTGCTATCGTCGAGTTTAGATGGGCAGCCGACGCACTTCAAGCTGCGATATCTATCCAGCTCGGCCTGCGCGGCCATGAAACGGCCGAACCCTTCGCTGAAAAGTTGCGATACCGCATGGGCTTAAACTGTGGGTATGTCCTTGCCGACGGGCACAGCATCTATGGGGACGTTGTCAACGTAGCGGCGAGACTAGAGGCTTTATGCGAGGCCGGCGGCATCTGGATCGCCGGATCGATCTGCGATCAGATACCCCAGCCAGCACCGATCGCGACGGAGTGGGCGGGGAAGCAGAAGCTCAAGAATATCAGGGAGCCTGTCCATGCTTGGCGGGTACTTCTGGAGAACAAGTCGGAAGGTGGTTCACCGTCGAGTGGCAATGAGAATGAATTGCGGCCCGCGGACGGCGCGCCAACGCGAGGCAGATTTCCGGTCGTCGCGGTCGTGCCGCTGAAGGCAATTGATGCCGACCCGTCCACGAAGAGGCTCGCCGAGGGCTTGACCGCGGACATCGTCGTGGATCTTGGGCGATTCCGTGATCTCGCCGTAGTAGCCCGGCATTCGCTGGACGACATCGCTCGCGATGCGGCGGACGCCAACGGCGCCGGCCATGGCCTGAGCGCCGATTACGTCCTCACGGGCGCGCTGCGCCGCTCCCAGAATCGTGTCCGAATGACGGCCCAGCTCGTAGAGCTACGATCGGGCACGCACGTTTGGACAGCTCGTTACGACAGGGAGATTGGCGACGTCTTCGATATCCAGGCGGATCTTGCGGAGCGTACCGTGGGCAGCCTCGGCGGCAACCTCTCCATGGGCCAAATCACCAGAAATGAGCTTGCTCGCGCGAAGCGTCGCCGACCCGCCGACCTCACCGCCTACGAGCTGTTCCTGCTTGGCGCCGAGGCGAAGGCCAGTCCCTCGGCCGTATCGGTGCGGACCGGGATCGAGAGTTCGAGTCGGGCGATCGAGCTCGATCCCACATTGGCGCGAGCGTACGCCATTCGCGCTTGGCTCCAATACTTCGACAGCATGTTCGGCGGCGACGTCCAGCTGGCGTTGCGCCGCATGAGTGACGACGCGGAGCTTGCGGTCGAGATTGACCCCCTGGATTCGGAAGCACTCTGTGTGCTGGCCTACAGCCGCCTGCTGGCCGGCTCGTTTGCCGACTGCGAGCGATACGTAGTAAGCGCCCTGGAACTAGGGCCCAGCGACGTCAACGTCCTGGCCATGGCGGCCTGCATGCTCGCCTACCTCGGCGTGAACGAGCAGGCTTGTCGTTGCGCCGACCGTGCGCTTGAGCTCGATCCGAGGACGACCGCCGCGAACCTTGCCGGCATCAAGGATGCCTACTTCCTGGCACGAAATTTCGCGCGGACGGTCGCCACGGTCCGGGCAATACCCGAAAGCCATCGGACCCGGCGGGCCTGGCTCTTCCTAACCGCTTCCCTGTCCTATCTTGGGGACACTGCCGCAGCAGAGACGGCAAAGGCGCGGCTGCTCGCGGAGTTTCCCAATATCTCCGCGGAGCGCATGGTCGCAACGGATCTGCCGCTTGCTCAGCCAGCGGACTTCGCCTTCTTCATCAAGGTGTTCGCGGATTTGGGCCTGCCGATGTGCCTTTCAGCCGTCGAGGCCGAGCGTTTGGGTCCCGGTCGCCGGCTGCCCATGTGCGAGGCAGCGCGTTCGGCGTCGACGGACCGGGGATCCGATCGAGCTGCGGCCCAAGACAGACGTTGATCGCCAGACGCTGACCAAGCGGGTCTAGAGTTCGTTCGAGAAGACGCCGACCCTGTATAAGGACGCGTAGCGCCGTACCAGGTAACATTAACGCCCGTTAATGGTACCCGGTACCGAAGCCCCCGTTAATGGTACCCGGTATCGAGGCCCCGATGCCGAAGCCCGGCTCGGGCTGGCCGGGAACGGCAGCGCTCCTGCAAACGTCCCCACCCTGGGCGAGAAGAACGTTGACGGCGGATCAAACTGCCCGTTTGATTGTTGGTTGATAAGGGTGATGCTTGGACCCAACCCTCAAGGAGAAAATGATGCGCCGCATTGGCGGGACGAGTCTGCTGCTCGGTGCGATTTTAACGGTCGTCGGCGTCGAGGCGTCGGCGGCCCCGCTGCTGCGCGCCAACGATCTGCCGGCCGGCTGCGCGACCAGGGCAAGCGCCTCAATTGCCATAACACCGAAGGCGCCTCTCGTCTACGCCGAGCAGCTGAAGGTGAGCGTCCGGGGGCTCGCCGCAAACACCAAGCTGCATCTGTTCATGACGCAGGTTCCGAACGATCCCTATGGGATTTCGGTCTATCTCGGCGATGTGGTCACCGAGAGCACCGGCGCGGCCTCGCGCGTGTTCTGGAGTTGCTTCAACGCCGCGACGTTCCTCGTCGCGGAGGACTCCACGCAGGCGCCGCGGCCGCATGGCGCCGCCGACGCGTCGTCGAACCCGGCGTTCAAGCCGGTCCACACCTACCATGTCGGCCTGTGGTTCGCGTCGGATGCCGATGCCCGCAAGAATGGCGCGAGCTGCACGAGCCCAAAGACGACGCCGTTCAGTCCCACGCACAATGCCGGCCGACAGTTGTTCAGCAGCCGCAACGCCGGCAACACCAACGATCTCAGTGGGCCTTTGGGTACACCCTGAAAACGTTCGTCCGAACCGGTAACGGCATCAGGCTGGGCGGGTGAAAATGAAACCGAGTACCAGCCGCGCTATCGGCTGTCATTCATGTGCTTTCGGGTTGAAGCTGGCGCTTGCCGGCGCTCGGAAAACCTCATCTGAGGTATCCTGATTGCCAACGTTACATACTGTCGCCTTACAGTATCATGTAAGCCGGCAGATTACACCAATCATCTACTGGAGAACCTCCAAATGAGCCGAGCTGGTTGGACCAAAGTTCTTGCGGTATTGCTTTGTGGCGCCGGTGCGCAACAAGCACATGCGTACAATGAGTACCAACTGTTGAAGGCCAAGGGCCTGCCGGCCACTTGCGCACCGAACGCAAAGGCACAGATCAAGTTGATCGAGAGGGCGTACGGTGGCTACACGGACCGGTTCAAGCTCCAGATCAATCGTATGGCACCCGGAACCAAGATGACCCTGTTCCTCACCCAGGCGCCGAGCCCGCCCTATGGTGTGGCACTCTACATCGGGGACATCCAAGTCAACGACGTCGGGTCAGCCCATCGCTACTTCTACAACCGGTTCAATCACGACTCGTTCGTCGTGGCGCCGGGTGTTGCTTCGGCACCTCGTCCGCACGGGGCGTCGGACGCGGCCACCAATCCCGCCTTCGGACCGATCCACACCTACCATGTCGGCGTCTGGTTCGCTTCGGCGGCGGACGCCCAGAAGAATGGCGCGTCCTGCCCGAAGGGCCCGACGCTCTACAACGCGACTTATACCGCCGGCGGCCAGTTGTTCAGCAGCCGCAACGCCGCCGACACCAACAACCTGACCGGCTTCCTCAGCGTCTGCCCAGGCCAGCCCTACTGCCAGCGCCAGCCGTGACGCGGTAGCCAAGGCGGCGGTGACCCGCCGGCTCAGGGAGTCATGACCCTCGCCGGCTGCTTAGTGCGCCTGGACGTGGGCCTTGAACCAGGGATTCAGCTCTTGAGCCTGGATCCCGTCCGGAACGTCGTAAGCAGCGCGGGAGGAGCGCGAGCGGCGGATGCTCAGCCGGGGCCTTTTCCGCCTGCGGACAGGCTGGACAGGTGCGGCCGCCGCGAGGATAGCATGAGCACCCGCAAGCGCGGGCTGGGGAACGCGACTGTCGGGAAGCACACCGCTCCCGGAAACCCGCAGCGGGGATGAGTTCAACGCAAGAGGAGCCCAGGATCGGCTGCTCTCCTGGAAGACTAGGCAACGATCCCCTGAGTACCCCGCAACGCTCACTAGGTATCAGATCAGGTGCGCCTGCTGCGGCCGCGGCGGCGCCTCGACCGGCTCCGCCAGCTCCGGCCCATCGTGGCGCGGGTTGTTGACGGCGCGTGCGACCTCCCAGGCGGCGAGGTCGGCGTCGGGGACGGGGGTGAGGAGGGCGGTGACGAACTCGCGGTCCTGCACGGTCGGGTCGAGCCACAAGGGCCAGGCGGCCGGCGGCAGGATCACCGGCATGCGGTGGTGGACCGGGCGCAGGAGCGGCGAGGCGTCGGTGGTCAGGATGGCGCAGCTGTCGAGCAGCGTGCCGTCGGCGAGGCGGTTGCGGCGCCACAGGCCGGCGAAGGCCAAGGGTGCGCGCGAGGCCAATGCCACGAAGAACGGGCGGGACGGGCCGGCCCCGGCTTTCTGCCACTCGTAGAAGCCCACGGCCGGGATCAGGCAGCGGCCCTTCTTCATGCTGTCCTTGAACATCGGCTTCTCGGCCGCGGTCTCGCTGCGGGCGTTGATCTGGCGGGCCGGATCGTTCGCCTCCTTCATCCAGGGGCCGAGCAGCCCCCAGCGCGCGAACGCGGCCTCGCGGCCGCCCTCGGCCGTGGCGCGAACGACGGGGATCAGCCGGTCGGGGGTGACGTTCCAGCTGGCCCCCAGGCCCTCGGGCGGGTCGCAGGCGAAGGCTTCCTGGAACTGGTGCGGGAGCATGGAGAGCGCGAAGCGGCCGCACATGTCAGGCGTCCGCGGCCGCGGCGAGGCGCCGGTCCAGGGTGATGAGGCCGGCGCGCAAGGTGCGGGCGAGCCAGAGATAGCAGGCGTCGTAGGCGGTAAGGCCCGTGGCTTCCGCGAGTGCCACCACCTCGGGCGGGTCGATCGGAACGATGCGAATGGCAAAGCGTGAGCGGGCGGACAGCCCGCGCAACAGCAGGTCGCGCCGGTCGGGGTGATGGCGGAGCTTCTTCAGGCAGATGCTCGCCAGCTCGACGTCGAGCTGTGCTGGCGCCACCAGGGTGCCGGCGTCGATCCGAAATGCGACCCGATCCGCCTCGGGCTCGACGAACAGCACGGCACCGAGTGCCGACGCGTCGACGACCTCAACGGGCATCGCGATCCGCACGGACGAAGCCGACGGACTCCGCGGGCGTTTCCAGTCCCAGCGCGCGCAGTTCCGCGATCACGTCGGTTGCGGTCCGTTGCGATGGCGGGCGGACGGCTTCCTCGACGATCGCCAGGAGTTCGCCCTGAAGCGAGCGGTGATTTTGGGCCGCCCGAGCGCGCAGTCGCTCGACCACGTCGTCAGGGGCATTCTTGATCGACAGGTTGACGGGCATCGGCTCCATTCCAGCTCCAATTCGGAACCAGATTAGCATGAGCGGACCTTCGGGCCAATGGCCGGCTCAGGACGAGGGATCGCGCGGTGGCGACAACCTCCCCCGCACCTCCGCAGCCAATGCGGCCACCGGGCGGTCGGCAACGAGGCGGCGCCAGGTCACGCCGCGGTCGTCCATGGTCTCGGCCTGGCGGCGGACCACGGCCGCATCGGCGTCCGAGGCGTCGCCGGTGCGGCCGGCGACACGCTCCAGCTTCAGGGCCAGCGGTGCTTCGAGCCAGACGCCGTGGAAGGCCACACCGTGCGCGGCGGCGACGGCGGCGATGGCGGCGCGCTGGCCGGGGTGGCCGTAGACGGCGTCGGCGATCACCGAATGGCCGGCGGCGAGGCAGGTGGCGGCGATGGCGGCGATGGCGGCGAAGACGCGGGTGGAGACGCCGGGCGCGTAGGCCTCGGGCGGCAGGCGGTCGGTGGCGGCACGGCCGAACAGCGCCTTGCGGATCACGTCGCTGCGCAGGATCACCGCACCCGGCGCCGGGCCGGGGAGATCGGGGGCGAGCTGCCGCGCGAGCGTGGTCTTGCCGGTGCCGGAGGCCCCGCCGACGGCCAGCAGGACCGGCGGCGGCGGGGCCAGGAAGCGGGCGGCAAGCCCGAGATAGTGCCCCGGTGCTGCGCGGTCGGCGGCGGGATCGTGCAAGGCGGCGAGGCCCAGCACCTTGGCGCGGATCGCGGCGCGCAGGGAGAGGAACAAGGGCAAGAGGGCGAGACCGGCATGATCCTCGGTGCGCTCGAGCCAGCCGTTGAGCAGGCGGACCGCGGCGGGCCGGTGGCCCTTCTCGACCAGGTCCATGACCAGGAAGGCGAGGTCGTAGAGGATGTCGATGCAGGCGAAGCCGTCGTCGAACTCGATGCAGTCGAACAGGACCGGGCGGCCGTCGAGGAGCACGATGTTGGCGAGGTGCAGGTCGCCGTGGCAGTGGCGGACGTGGCCCGAAGCGCGGCGGCGGTCCAGGAGCGGGCCGTGACGCGCGAGCGCGGCCATGGTGGCGGCGTCGAGGTCGCGGACGGGAGCGGCCGCGAACAGTGCCGGCACCGCGGCCTCGAGGTCGGTGCGGTTGCCGATGGCGATCTCGAGCATGGCGGCGGCTCCGCCCAGGTCCGGACGCGGTGCGGCCCCGGCGTGGCTGCGCGCCACGGTGGCGGCGAGCGCGTCGACCACGCCGTCGCTCAGGCCGCCGCGGGCGGCGACGCGGTCGAGCTGATCCGCCGCCGGGAAGCGGCGCATCTCCAGCAGCCATTCGACCGGCGCGCCGGGTCCGTCCAGGGCGAGCCCCGCGGGCCCGCGCGCAACCGGGAGGACGCGGCGGTAGAGCTCGGGCGCGAAGGCCCGGTTGAGCTCCAGCTCGTGGCGCAGCACCGCCTCGCGGCGGGCGAGCGTGGTGAAATCGAGAAAGCTGTAGCGGACGGGGCGCTTGAGCTTGAAGGCGCGCTCGCCGGCGAGCAGGACGATGGCGGCATGGGTGTCGATCCGCTCGACGCCGGGGCCGAGGGCACCGCCGCACAGAAATTCCAGGACGGCCTCCTGCCCGGGTTCCGACATCACGCTCCCATGGCTTGCCGCAGGTCCCGGGCCGCACTAGGAACGGCGTTCCGGGGAAACCTGTCAGGGCGCAGCATGGACGTTCGCGAGGGCTTCGTCGATCTGGTCGGCAACACGCCGCTCCTGCGCCTGAACAAGGTCTCCGACGCCACGGGCTGCGAGATCCTGGGCAAGTGCGAGTTCCTCAACCCGGGCGGCAGCGTCAAGGACCGGGCGGCGCTGGCGATCATCACCGACGCCGAGGAGAAGGGGCTCCTGCGCCCCGGCGGGACCATCGTCGAGGGCACGGCCGGCAATACCGGGATCGGGCTGGCGCTGGTGGGCAACACGCGCGGCTACCGGACCGTGATCGTGATCCCCGAGACGCAGAGCCAGGAGAAGATGGACATGCTGCGGTTGGTGGGTGCGGACCTGCGCCCGGTGCCGGCCGTGCCCTACAAGAACCCGGACAATTACGTGAAGCTGTCGGGGCGGCTGGCCCTGGAGCTGGACGCGACCCTGCCCAACGGGGCGATCTGGGCCAACCAGTTCGACAATGTCGCCAACCGGACCGGGCACTACCGGACCACCGGCCCCGAGATCTGGGCCCAGACGGACGGCAAGGTCGACGCGTTCACCTGTGCCGTGGGCACCGGTGGCACGCTGGCGGGTGTGGGCATCTACCTCAAGGAGCGCAACCCGCACGTCCAGATCGCGCTCGCCGACCCGATGGGGGCAGCACTCTACAACTGGTACGAGCATGGCGAGCTCAAGGCCGAGGGCTCCTCGATCAGCGAGGGCATCGGCCAGGGCCGGATCACCGCCAATCTCGAGGGTGCGCCGGTCGACAGGGCCTACCAGATCACCGACGCCGAGGCCCTGCCCTACCTGTTCGACCTGGTGCTCGACGAGGGGCTGGTGCTGGGCGGCTCCTCGGCGATCAACATCGCCGGGGCGGTGCGGCTGGCGCGCGACCTGGGGCCGGGGCACACCATCGTGACCATCCTGTGCGACTACGGCACCCGCTACCAGAGCAAGCTCTTCAACCCGACCTTCCTGCGCGAGAAGGACCTGCCGGTACCGTCCTGGCTGGCCTGAGCTCGAGCCCCTCCCACGCAAGCGAGACCACGGACCCATGCCCGAAGCCCTGGTGAGCACGGACTGGCTCGACGAGCATCTCGAGGCCCCCGACGTGCGGGTGGTCGACGCCACCTGGTTCCTGCCCGGCGGCGAGCGCGACGCCAGGGCCGAGTACGAGGCGGCGCACATCCCGCGGGCGGTGTTCTTCGACCTGGACGCGGTGTGCGAGCCCAAGGGCCTGCACCCGCACATGGTGCCGTCGGCCGCCAAGTTCAGCAGCCGGGTGCGCAAGCTGGGCCTGGGCGACGGCAGCCGGATCGTGCTCTACGACGCCAACCGCCTGTTCGCCTCGGCTCGCGTCTGGTGGCTGTTCCGCTACATGGGCCACCAGGACGTCATGGTGCTCGACGGCGGCCTGGAGAAATGGCGCGCCGAGGGCCGTCCGCTGACCGACCAGCCCGCACGGCCGCAGGAGCGCCACTTCACCGTGCGCCAGAACTCGCTGCTCCTGCGCGAGCTCGACCAGATGCGCGCCAACCTGACCAGCCGCCGCGAGCAGGTGGTGGACGCCCGCTCCGCCGGCCGCTTCCACGCGCGCGAGCCGGAGCCGCGCGCCGGCCTGCGCTCGGGGCACATCCCGGGTGCCGTCAACCTGCACTATGCGGGCCTGCTCGGCGCCGACGGCACGCTCAAGCCCGCGGCCGAGCTGCGCCAGGCGCTGGCGGCGGCCGGGGTCGACCCGGCGCGGCCGGTGGTGACCAGCTGCGGCTCGGGCGTGTCGGCGGCGCTGATCAACCTCGCTCTGTTCGAGCTGGGCGTGCCCACGGCCGCACTCTACGACGGCTCCTGGTCGGAATGGGGCGCCCAGGCGGACACGCCGATCGCGAGCTGAGCCGCCCCACGGGATGGCAGCGCCCACCAATACATCGTAGGTGAGGTCGTCCGGCCGCATCGAGCTTGCCTGCCCTTGCCCTTTACTGACACAGCATAGTGACCGGTCGCCGTTCATCGAATTGATTGCGTCGAGCCCAAGAAGGCGTACGCTCAACTTCTCCTGCGCGGGCAATGGAGGAATATGTTCCATGTCACCGGCAAATGAATCTCTTGCGGCCGCCATGTTCTGGCGCGTTTCCTGGCAAGGTCGGCTCGTTGCCGGTCGTATCGAGGCCGGAGCCGCAAGACTTGCGCGATGCTTGGCGCTGCCGGCGGCCGCCCTCGCCTGTGCGCTCGCCGCTCCAGACCATGCCCGCGCGGGATCGAGCTACCTGGCGGTGTGGTCGTCGGACAAGGAGAGCGACGACCAGCGTCTCAATACCGACTTCCTCGCCATCATCGACGCGGACCCACGCTCGCCGACCTACGGCAAGGTGGTCAACACCGCGGCCATGGAACGGATCTGGGGCAGGAACCTGCTCAACGACCTGGGCTTTACCGGCGCGCTCGGCCTGACCACCAAATACCAGCTTCCGGCCAAGGACATTCCCTCGAACGTGCTCAACGAGGCGCACCATATCTCGCACGAGCCGATCACGATCGGGAGTCACCGCTATCTTTACCTGGGCGGGCTGATCAGCGCCAATGTCTTCCGCTGCGACGTCGCGGATCCACTCGATATTCCGACCTGCCCGCTGGTTACCACGGCCAAGGACGTCCGGAACTTCTCGGGCGTCGACGACTTCGCGCGGGCACCCAACGGCAACCTGCTGGTCACCTACATGGGCGCCAAGGACCTGACCACGCCGGGCGGGCTGGTCGAGCTCAGCCCCGACGGCGCGGTCGTGGGCGAGTACGCGGCCGCCAGGAGCGGCGGGCCGATCCGCTACATGCCGAGCGTCGACGGCGTCACCGATGCCGGGCTGCTCGCCCACCCGCACGGGATCGACATCCGGCCCGACCTGAACCTCGTCGTGACGTCGGACTATGCCGACCCGCTGAGCCTCGCCACCTCGGCCACGGTCTACGGGCCGGCCGAGGACATGGGCACGACGGTCCGGTTCTGGACATTGTCGGATCTCGGGTCCGGGCCCCGGTCGATCGTCCAGCTGCCGGTAGGCCGCGGCCGCGAGGAGCTGGTCCAGAACAACGCGCCCGAAGGCGTGATGTCGGTGGCCCTGACCCATCTGCGCCGGCACAAGGGCGTGTTCGCGGCGACGATGGGCGGCGGTTCGATCTGGTACGCACCCGACGCCACCGCCGCAGCGCCGAAGTTCCGCCTGATCTACCGGGTCGGTCCCGGCAGTTCCGCCGCCGTGTTCACGGTAACGCCCGACGATCGCTACCTGCTGCAGCCGGTCCAGGGGACCTGGTCGCCCGGCGACGCGCTCCACAATCGCGACTATCCGGGCGAGCATGCGCGGCGGATCCTGGCCCTGGACATCCAGAGCCTGCTCGCCGCCGGCGAGGACGTGAAATGCGCGGCACCGCCGGTGAAGACCGATCGGAACGGCACCATCCAGCTGATCGCCGCGCGCAACAACGGTGCCGACGACTGCCCCAAGGTCACCGGAGAGCTCAACCTGGACAGCCAGGAGAACCTCGCCACCGGCGGCGGACCGCACTTCGTGGCCTTCAACCACGAGAGCCGCCGCGTCGCCTCGTCGAACTACTTCGTGCAGCTGACCCCGTTCAACCTGCCGGGCACGCACCAGGGCGGCGACGATCGGGTGTGCATGGCGAGGCTGACGGCAACCGGGAAGCTGGTCCTGGACACCGCCTTCAAGGATGAGCTGACCGGCCGCCCCTGCGTCTCGATGAACCGGCCGCTATCCTATGTGTGGCCCAATCACGGCCGGACCGGCGCCGCACGTCCGCATGCGATGGCGTTCATCGACAGCGACGACTGGACGGGAAAGTAGGATGCCGGAGCGGAGGAGGCCCAGGCGGCGCCCGACGGCGCTCCTGCTCGGCCTGGTCATGCTCGCCGGGCTGGGCGCCGCAGGCCACGTGGCGGCCACGGAGCGACCCGACGCCAACCGGGCGAACTTCCGTCTCGTCGGCCCGCGAGGCGAGACCTACTCGCTCGGGAGTTTCGCGCCCGATTCGGTGCTGGTGATCTATTTCGGCTACACGACCTGCCTGCGGGCCTGTCCCACGGCGCTCGACAGCATCGCCGCGGCGGTCGACGATCTGGGCCCGACGAGCCGGTCGGTGCATCCGGTCTTCATCGCCATGGATCCCGAGGCGGTGGCGCTGATGAGCATGCCGCTCTTCACCCGGTCCTTCGGTCCCAGCCTTCTCGGCCTGACAGGCTCGCCCCAGGCGATCGCAGCGGCGACCGAAGCCTTCGCGGTCGATGTCGAGCGCATTCAGTTCAGCGCCGATCCGAGCGACTACGCGATGACCCACACCTCGGCGATCTTCGTGATGCGGCCCGGCGACGCGCTGCCGCTGCCGCTGCCGGCGACCAGCTCGCCCGAGGCCATCGCGGTGGCCGTGCGGGCCGCCCTGCGCCGGGCCGCGTAGCGCCCGCGGTCGAGGCCGGGCGCACAGCCCGCTTGTGCCTGCGGGCGGCGATGGGCTAGCGTCGTCCATCATGGACGCGATCGGCATCGTCGGCGTGGGCCGGCTCGCGGGCTTCCTGGTCGAAGGCCTGCGACATGGCGGCTGGACCGCGCCGATCCTGCTGTCACCACGCAATGCGCTGCGCGCCGCCGAGCTCGCGGCGCGGTTCGACTGCCGCGTCGAGGCGGACAATCAGGCTGTCGTCGACGCTGCGCCCCTGGTCGTGGTCGCCGTCCCGCCGCGAGACGTGCTGACCACGATCGGCTGCCTGCACTGGCGGAGCGAGCAGCGGCTGGTCTGCGTGGCCATCGACGTCGACCTGGCCGGGCTGCGGTCGGTGGCGGGCAACGCCATCGTGGTGCGCGCCATGCCCAGCGCCGCGGCGGCGATCGGCTTGGGGGCCGTGCCGATCTGCCCGCCGGACGCACCGGCAGAGGCGGTCCTGGGGCGGGTGGGGCTGGTGTTCCCGGTCCGCGACGAGGCTGCGTTCAACGCCGCGACGGCGCTCGCCGGCTATCATCTCTGGCTGTTCGCGCTGATGGGCGAGGTCGCGGCCGCAGGGCGTGCCGCGGGCCTGCCGCAGGCCGACGCGGTCCGGATGGTGGCCGAGCTGACCCGCTCGGCCGGGGCGCTGGCGCTGGCGGCGGATCCGACGCAGCCGGTACGGGCACCGCTGGACCTGCATGGCGGCAGCCCCGACACCATGACCGCGCAGGGCATGGCCGTCCTCGATGCCGCCACGGCGTTCCAGCCCTGGCGCGACGCCATCGACCGCTCGTTCCGCCGCCTGCGCCGGGCGCAAGTTCGCCACGGGTGAGCCCCGGCACCGGTTGGTGCCGGATCCGGAGAGGTCCGGCTGGCGGTCCTGGTGATCCCGCGCGACGCGGGGGAGCGGTCACCGCAGCTTTCGCTTACAGTACCAGGCAGATGGCAGGACGGGAGGGACGGAGATGCAGCGCGAGCGGCTGAGCTACGAGGCCGACGGCCTGACGATGCGGAGCGAGCTCTTCGTCGGGCCCGGTACGGGTCGGCGGCCGGCGGTGCTGGTGTTCCCGGAGGCGTTCGGGCTCGGCGAGCATGCGATCGGACGGGCGGAGCGCCTGGCAAGCCTGGGCTACGTGGCGCTCGCCAGCGACCTGCACGGCGAAGCGCTGCTGATCGACGATCTCCAGCAGGCGATCGAGCGCCTGCAACCGCTCTATGCCGACCCGGCGAAGACCCGTGCGCGGGCCGCGGCCGGCTTGGCCGCCTTGTGCGACCGCGCCGAGGTCGATCCCGCCCGCATCGGCGCGATCGGCTTCTGCTTCGGCGGCACCATGGCGCTCGAGCTCGCCCGCTCCGGCGCCGACATCAAGGCGGTGGTCGGCTTCCACAGCGGCCTCGGCACCGTCGCCCCCGCCACCGCCGGCAGGATCAAGGCCAAGATCCTGGCCTGCATCGGCGCCGACGACCCGTTCATCACGCCCGAGCAGCGGGCCACGTTCGAGGCCGAGATGCGTGCCGCCGGGGCCGACTGGCAGATGCATCTCTATGGCGGGACCGTGCACAGCTTCACCAACCGCGCGGCCGCGCAGGTCAACCGGCCGGACGCGGTCCGCTACAGCGCCGAAGCCGATGCACGGTCGTGGGCGTCGATGGACCAGCTGTTCAAGGAGACCTTGCGGGAATGACCATGCGCCAGCCGGCGGACATGACCCTGCCCTACCCGTCGCAACGCTCGCCGGTGCTGGCGGCGAACCTGGTGGCGACCTCGCAGCCGCTGGCGGCACAGGCCGGGCTCGCGATGCTGGCCAGGGGCGGCAACGCGGTCGATGCCGCCATCGCCGCCGCCATGGCGCTCACGGTGGTGGAGCCCACCGGGTGCGGGCTTGGCTCGGACGCGTTCGCGATCCTCTGGGACGGCCAGGCGCTGCACGGACTGAACGCGTCGGGACGGTCGCCGGCGGCATGGACCGCCGAACGCTTCGCCGGGGCCGCGAGCATGCCCGAGCTCGGCTGGGACAGCGTCACCGTGCCGGGTGCGGTCTCGGCCTGGGCGGCACTGGCCCGGCGCTTCGGCCGCCTGCCGCTGCCGGTGCTGGCGGAGCCCGCGATCCGCTACGCGCGCCACGGCTTTCTGGTCTCGCCGCTGATCGCCCAGCTGTGGCGCCGGGCGCCGGAACGCTTCGCCGACCAGCCGGGCTTCGCCGAAGCCTTCCTGCCCGGCGGCCGGCCGCCGGAAGCGGGCGAGCCGTTCCGCAACGAGCCGTTGGCGGCCAGCCTGGAGCTGATCGCCGACAGCGCGGGCGAGGCGTTCTATCGCGGGGTGCTGGCGGAGCGGATGGTGGCGCATGCGCGCGCGCATGGCGGTGCGCTCGGCGAGGCCGATCTGGGCAACCACGCCGTTGATTGGATCGAGCCGCTGGCGGTGCCGTTCGCCGGCGCGCGCGTCCACGAGCTGCCGCCGAACGGCCAGGGGATCGCGGCGCTGATGGCGCTGGGCATGCTCGAGGCGCTGGGCATCGGCGGCCGGCCGGTGGACGACCCGGCGACCACCCACCTCGCCATCGAGGCGGTGAAGCTCGCCCTGGCCGACCTGAAGGAGCATGTGGCCGACCCCGATCACATGCGGCACCCTGCGGCGGCCCTCCTGGAGCGCGGCTACCTCGCCCGGCGCGCCGCGCTGATCGACCCGGCCGCGGCCGGCGACCCGCGGCACGGCGCGCCGGGCCCGGGCGGCACCGTCTACCTCGCCGCGGCCGACGCGGACGGGATGATGATCTCCTTCATCCAGTCCAACTATATGGGCTTCGGCTCCGGCGTGGTCGTGCCGGGGACCGGCATCTCGCTGCAGAACCGCGGCGCCGGCTTCGTGCTGCGGCCCGGCCACGCCAACGCCGTGGCGCCCGGCAAGCGCCCGTTCCACACCATCATCCCGGGCTTCGCGACCACGCCCGAAGGCGAGCCGCTGATGGCGTTCGGCGTCATGGGCGGGCTGATGCAGGCGCAGGGGCACGTCCAGCTGGCCACGCGCATCCTGGCCTACGGCCAGAACCCGCAGGCCGCCGCCGACGCGCCGCGCTGGCGGGTGCTGGGCGGCCGGCAGGTGGCGGTCGAGCCCGGCTTTCCGGCACGGTCCCGTTCCGCGCTCGCCGCCCTCGGCCACGAGATCGTCCTCGAGCCACTGGAGAGCCATTTCGCCTTCGGCGGCGCGCAGGCGATCCTGCGGGTGCCCGGCGGCTACGTCGCGGGCTCGGACCCGCGCAAGGACGGGCAGGCCGTGGGCTTTTGACCGCCGGCCGCATGGCGCAGATCGACCGACGGAGCAACCGGTCCATGGCGGCGAGTGGCGCGGCGGGGCGCCTGGGCGCATGTTTGGGCCTGGGCGTGCTCGCCCTCACGGCGCACGTCGCCCGGGGCGAGCTCTACCGGCCCGACACGCCCCCGACGGTGCTGGCACCGGCGGCGCAAGCGGGCGTGATCGACCTGCGGGCCAGCTATCGGGCGGCGCTGTGCCGGCGGCTGCCGGCAGGCGGCCGGCCATGCGAGGACGTGCTGCTGCGCCTGGCCGGCGAGGAGGCGGCGCTTGTCCCCGCCGATCCCGGCGACGTCGCGGGGCGCTACCGCATCGGCTTCGTGCCCGGCTTCCTCGCCGAATGCTTCGACGGCTACCTCCGGCCGTTCACCGATGCGGAGCGCGAGCTGCGGCGCGACGGCTATGCCGTCACCTACTTCCCGGTGCCGGGCCGCGGCACCACGGGCATGGACGCGCAACGGCTCGCCGAGCAGATCCGGGCACTGCCGGCCGACCCGCGTCCGCTGATCCTGTTCGCGCACTCCAAGGGCCTGCCCGACACGCTCGAGCTCATGGTCGCGCATCCGCGGGAGGCGGGCCAGGTCGCCGCGATCGTCGCGGTCGCGGGCGCCGCCAACGGCAGTCCTCTGGCCGACGCCGCCCTGGCGTTCTACCGGCGCTGGATCGCGCAGCTGCCCCTGCCCGGCTGTGCCGCCGGCGACGGCCGGGAAATGGAGGAACTGCGCCGCGACACCCGGCTGGCCTGGTGGCGGCGCAACGGCTCCTCGATCGGCGTGCCGGTGTTCTCGCTGGTGGCGACACCGGAGCCGAGCCGCATCTCCCTGGCCGCATGGCCGCTCTATCGGCGCCTCGCGGAGGTCGAGCCCCGCAACGACGGCCGGCTGATCTGGTACGACCAGATCACGCCCGGCAGCCGCCTCCTGGGCTACGTCAACGCCGACCATTGGGGCATCGCCTCGGCGGTCGGCGAGCAGATGCCGGGCTTCGGCGTCTTCGCGCAGGACGACGTGCCCCGTGCCGCCCTGGTCGAGGCGGCGATCGAGGTGGTGGCGGCGACCCTGCGCTCCGCGGCGTCGCCCTGACCGGTTCGGCCGAGGGGCCCGCTCGACGATGTGGTGTTCGCCACAGCCAGGCGGCCCTGCATCGACCTAAACTCCGCCGTGGAGAACGATAGGAAAAACATGCTGTTGATCGGCATGTGTCCCTTGTGCCGACCCGAGCCAAGGAGACGGCCGTGGGGCTGAAGCGGTATGGCGTGCTGCGGGGAAGGGTCGTGACCTCCCGGCGCGAGGACGACCTCGACACGCCCGCGGGCCGCGACATGCGTGACGTGATGGTGGCGGCAGTGGCCGGTGTCGTCGGCGTCTTCGCCGCGGGGGCCGCTGGCGCGGCGTCCGAGCTCGTGACCTTCCAGGGCATCTGCGACGCCTCCGCCGCGCTCGCGCTCGATGCCGACCACATCGTCGTGGGCGACGACGAGCAGCCCTACCTGTCCGTCTATCGCCTCGACGGCGGCGAGCGGCTCGACCGGATCGAGCTGCCGCATCTCGGCCGCGAGGATGAGGCGGACATCGAGGGAGCGACGATCCTTGCCGACCGGATCGTCTGGATCTCGTCCAACGGCCGCAACGGCGACGGCAAGGTCGAGAAGTCGCGCTTCCAGCTCTTCGCCTCGCATCGCCTGGACGCCCGGCACCACTGGAAGACGGACGTCTCGCCCTCCTTCGACCGGCTGCCGGAGGCGATCAGGGCGATGGCGGATCCCGAGTACAAGCCGCTGCGCAAGGCCGTCGGCGACCTCGACCGGAAGGACGAGGACCTGGCGCCCAAGAAGCGCGGCTTCAACATCGAGGGGCTCACCGTCAGCCGCGCCGGCGACGCCCTGCTCGTCGGCGTGCGCAATCCGCATCCGCACGGCGAGGCGATCCTGTTCGCCATCGACAATGCCCGCGCGCTCCTCGACGGTGCTGCCGACGAGGCCGAGCTCGGCACGATCGTCCACCTTCCCCTGGGCGACCGGGGCATCCGCGACATCGCCTGGTCGCCGGCCCATCAGGCCTACCTGATCGCCGCCGGGCAGACCGACGACGAGGACGAGCCGGGCCCCGGCTTCGCCCTGTTCCGCTGGGACGGCAGCGGCTCGCCACAGGAGATCGAATCGTTCCGCCGGATCCTGGAGGCCCATCCGGACTTCCATCCCGAAGCGGTGACACCTCTCCTGGAGATGTCCGGTGGTGAGATGGCGCCCTCCAGGCGGGTCCTCGTGATCAGCGACGACGGCACCCGAAAGGTGGCCGGCGACGCATGCAAGAAGGCCGAGAAGCGCCTGCGCTCCTTCCGGGCCGTGGTCCTGACCATCGACTGACCGGCCCCCGACGGCTCGGGTCCGGCTCAGTTCGGCCGGATGAAGCTGCCGTCGCGCAGCTCGGCTACTGCCTCCTCGATCTCGGCCTGGCTGTTCATGACGATCGGCCCGTACCAGGCGACCGGCTCGCGGATCGGCTTGCCGGAGACGAGCAGGAACCGGATGCCCTCCTCGCCGGCCTGGACGGTGATCGCGTCGCCGCGGTCGAACAGGACCAGGGAGCGGTCGCCCGTGCGCTCGCGGACCTGGATCTCCTGGCCGGCGACCTCCTTCTCGGTCAGGACGCCGTGCGGGTCGGAGGCGTCGGCGAAGGTGCCGGAGCCCGCGAACACGTAGGCGAAGGCGTTGCGCTCGGTCTCGACCTTCAAGGTCTTGCGCCGGCCGGGCGGGACCGAGACGTCGAGGTAGCGCGGATCGGCGGCGATGCCGTCGACCGGCCCGCGGCGGCCCCGGAACTCGCCGCAGACGATCCGGACCACGGTGCCGTCATCGTCGACCGTCTCGGGGATCTCCGCACCCGGGACGTCCTGGTAGCGGGGTGCGCTCATCTTGAGCGACGAGGGCAGGTTGGCCCAGAGCTGGAAGCCGTGCATCCGTCCGGCCGCGTCGCCGTGCGGCATCTCCTGGTGCAGGATGCCGCGGCCCGCGGTCATCCACTGCACGTCGCCGGCACCCAGCGAGCCCCGGTTGCCCAGGCTGTCGGCATGGTCGACCGTGCCGGCGAGCACATAGGTGATGGTCTCGATGCCGCGGTGCGGATGCCAGGGAAAGCCGGCCTCGTAGTCGCGCGGGCGGTCGTTGCGGAAATCGTCGAGCAACAGGAACGGATCGTGCTCACCGGGCTCGCCGAAGCCGAAGGCGCGGCGCAGCCGGACGCCCGCACCCTCCATGGTGGGCTGCGACTGGACGATGCGCCTCACCGGGCGGATGGACATGGGCGGTCTCCTGGAAACAGAGCTCGGCAGCATGTGTGGGTGCCGCCCTGTCGCGTCCAGCGCCAGCTGCGTCATCGGATGGGTGCCGGAACGTTGACGAACAGCTCGTGTGGTGCTCGATCGCCTGAAGACGCTGGCAGCCGGCGCTGAGCGATGTTCACCGCCAAGGTGGCCATCGTCGTGCGCGACGACCGGCAGAGCTGGCAGAAGCTCAACGTCACGGCGTTCGTGACCAGAGGGATCGTGGGCCGCGGCCCGGAGGACGCCGAGGTGGCGGGGCTGGCGCTGCGCGAGGACAAGAAGCTCGTCGACCGAATCACCAAGGGCGCTCGGATGCATCCATGAGTGAACGCACCTTGCACGAACTGCGGATCGGGCAGGTGTTCGAGACCGGCTCGCTGGTGATCTCGCACGCCGACATCGTGGCATTCGCCGCGGCCTACGATCCGCAGCCGATGCACCTCGACGAGGCGGCGGCCGCGGGATCGCTGTTCGGCCGGCTCGTGGCCAGCGGCTGGCACGTCGCGGCGCTCACCATGCGGCTGATGGTCGAGGCCAGGCCCTTCGGCGGCACGCCGCTGATCGGTGCGGAGGTCGAGCGCCTGCGCTTCCGCCGGCCGGTACTGCCGGGCACGCGCCTGAGCTGTCGCGCCATCGTCGAGGCATTCGAGGCGTCATCCCGGCCCGGTATCGGCTTCGCCAGGCTGAGGGTCGAGACCATCGACGCCGATGCGGACGAGGTCTTGATGGTTCAGGGCTGGAAGATGCTGCTCCCGACCGGGAACGACCACCCGCCCGCCGCGTGATGGACATCTTGGAATTCGCGCGTGCCCGGCCATGGCGATGCTGCGGCCGGCTGCGGCCCGGCGACGCCGCAGCCTCCGGGCGACCGCAACCGTGGCGCAAGGCTATTGACGATCGTCAATTTGCCCGTAGCGTCGGGGGATCGTGCCGGGTCGACTGATTGCCGCCACGGAAGCGGGAACGATGGCGCCGCTCTCGACCGGTCCGCCCAGGAGCCGCGCGACGCCGAACCGGCGCGCGCCGTGCAGCCAGCCGCGCAGCGCCGATCGGCCCGCGGCGACCGCGGCGAAGTCGCCCACGGGCAGCCGCGCCGAGGGCAGCGTCCCAGGTCTCGACCTCCGGGCCGAGCCACCCCGGGGCGGCGGGGAGCGGGCGGTCGTAGGCGTGCTCGGCGAGCCAGCCCAGATCGTAGGCGATCGTCCGCCGTTCGAGAGCGAAGGTCAGCCGCAGCGTCCCACCCTCGACCCTCGCCGCGGCGACGCGGACGTCCTCGGGCAGGTCCGCCAGGGTCGTGAGCTTCTGTCCGTTGCCCGGTGCCCGGGTGGTCTCGTCCCAGGCGTTGTCCCGAAGCCAGATCGCGTGGAAGCAGCGGCGGTCCCCGCCCGGGAACACGAGGGCGATGGCCCTGTTGCCGTCCAGGATCTCGACCGTAGCCCACACGCCCATGCCGCCGCCCGCCGGATGCTCTCGCGTCCCACTCTAGCGTGCGGGCGGCGACAACCGGATGACACGTAGCGCGGCGTCGGATCACACCAGCCGCGGGCGCAGGGCCTTCACTTGCCTTCTCCCCCGGCCGTCAGGGACTGCATCACCTCGTCGAGGTTGAAGGTCGCCGGGCGCTGGCGGGGCGGGTAGTCCTTGAAGCTCGCGATCATGGCGCCGGTCAGTGCTGTCGCCGGCATGCCGGCCCACTGCACCACGCCCTCCATCCACTCGTAGTAGGTGTTGGAATCGTGCTGCGCGCGCTCGAACGGGTCGCGGCGCAGGTCGAAGATCTTCGGTATGCGCAACGGCACGAATGGCTCCGCCCACAGCTTGATCGGCTTGGCGCGCTGCTCCATGAAGACGACCTTCCAGTCCTGTAGCGCACTGCGACGAGCTGCCCGTCGTCATCGACAGTAGAAGAACTCCTTGCGCGGGCTCTCGCCCTGCCTGGCCGGTCAGGTACGGCAGCATGTTGTAGCCGTCCAGGTGTACCTGGAAGTGCTTGTCGCCGGCATCGTGGCCGTGGAGCAGCTTCTCCTTGATGTCGGAGACGCCGGCCGCGGCGAGTAGCGTCGGCAGCCAGTCCTGTGTGCGAGAAGATACCGTTCAACGACCTTGCCGCCGGCGATCTTGGCCGGGCCAGCGCACGAAGGACGGCACGCGGAAGGCGCCCTCCCAGTTGGTGTTCTTCTCGCTGCGGAACGGCGTGATGCCGCCGTCGGGCCACGTGTTGAAGTGCGGGCCGTTGTCCGTGGTGTAGATGACGATGGTGTCGTCGGCGATGCCGAGCTCGTCGAGCTTGCCCAGCAGCTTGCCCGACGTCTCGTCGTGCTCGACCATGGCGTCGGCGTAGAAGCCCTGGCCGCTCTTGCCGCCGCACTCCGGCTTGACGTGCGTGCGGAAGTGCATGCGGGTCGAGTTGAACCAGACGAAGAACGGCTTGCTCGTCCTTGTGTGCCTGCTCGATGAAGTCGCAGCGTGCGTCGGGAACTCGTCGTCGACCGTCTCCATCCGCTTCTTGGTGAGCGGACCGGTGTCCTCGATCGTCTGCGTGCCGTCGGGTTGGCCGAAGCTGTGCAGCACGCCGCGCGGGCCGAACTGCTTGCGGAATGCGGGGTCCTTCGGGTAGTCGGGATGCTCCGGCTCCTCCTCGGCGTTGAGGTGGTAGAGGTTGCCGAAGAACTCGTCGAAGCCGTGCGCGGTCGGCAGGAACTCGTCGCGGTCGCCGAGGTGGTTCTTGCCGAACTGGCCGGTGGCGTAGCCGAGCGGCTTCAGCAGCTCGGCGATGGTCGGGTCCTCGGGCTGCAGGCCCAGCTCGGCGCCGGGCATGCCGACCTTGGTCAGCCCGGTGCGGACCGGGATCTGGCCGGTGATGAACGCGGCGCGGCCGGCGGTGCAGCTCTGCTGGCCGTAGTAATCGGTGAAGCTCACGCCCTCTTCGGCGATGCGGTCGATGTTGGGCGTCCGGTAGCCCATCATCCCGCGGTTGTTGTAGCTGATGTTCCAGTAGCCGATGTCGTCGCCCATGATACCAGGATGTTGGGCCTGGTTTCCTGCGCCGCCGCGGCGCCCGCGATCAGCGCCACGAGCGCCCCGGCCATCGCCGCGATCCGCATGGTCGTCCCTCCCCCTGGCCGGTCTGCGGCGTCAGCTGCCGCCGTTCGGCTTCAGCACCTTCTGGGCGGCGTCCTTCTTCTCGCCGTCACCCGCGATCTTGTCCTTCTTGCCGTCCACACCCACCGTGTCACGCGCCGTCTCGGCGACGCCACAGCGGTTGCCGACGCCGACGGTGGCCTTCATGGCGGCCCCCTTGGCGGCCTTGGTCGGGGTGCAGTCGGGATCGACCGCGTTCTTGGCCTTGGCGATCGGCCCGTCGGCGAACGCCGGTGCGACGAGCGTCGTCGCGACCACCAGGGCCATGGCTATCAAGGCTGCAATGCGCATGGGTGTACTCCAGAGCCGTGGGGCGGCCATCAGTTCAGCGTCACGTCGACCTGCTCGATCGTGCCCGTGAAAGCGGAACGGCCGCCGGTCGAAGTAGGCCAGGGACACGGGCGAGCCGAGGTCGACGCCGACGTCGAAGGTCTCGCTGGCGGTGAACGCGCGCGGGCACGGTGCGCGTCGACCGTGGCGCGGGCCGACCTCCGCGCCGTCGACCCTCAGGACGACCTCGGCCGGCGCGCGCCGGCTTGGCGATGCGTCGTGTCGACCTCGATCGCGTGCCTGCCGGGCGGCGAGCTTGGCGTCGCTGCGCGGCCCGTAGCGCTCGATGATCATCATGTTGTACTCGTAGACGAGCTGGCCCTTGTCCATGTAGAGCGTCAGGCCGCCGCTCGCGCCGCCCAGCGCGTAGAGCACGCCGGAGGCGTCTGCGCGAACTCGGCCTCGATCGCGACGTGGTTGCTCTCGCGGCCCAGGCCCGGCGCGGTGAACTCCGGCATGCGGGTGGTGGTCGCGTCGAAGCGCCAGCTGCGTGTAGGGCGTCTTGATGCGGTCCTCGGGATGGAGGCGCAGCCACAGCCCGGCGCCGATCGGGAACACCTTGTTGGCCCCCGCCTCGCTCGAGGAACAGCGCCTTCATCTCGGCCAGCTTCTCCGGCTCCTGCGCGGCCAGATCGTCGGCCTGCGAGAAGTCCTTGGTGAGGTCGTAGAGCTCCCAGCGTCGGTGTTGGCGTCCCACGTGGCGAGGCCCGGAGCCGCCCGGCAGCCAGGGCATCAGCGGGCCGAACGCCGAGGCGATCCAGCCGTCGTGGTAGATGGCGCGGCTGCCGTTGTTCTCGAAATACTGCGTGTGCTTGCGGCCCGGCGCCGTCGGCGTCGGCGAAGGTGTAGGCCATGCTGACGCCGTCGATCGGGTCCTGCGCGAAGCCGTTCGACCACCTTGGGCGGCGTGATCCCGAGGACGTCGTAGATCGTCGGCGCGATGTCGTTGACGTGGTGGAACTGCGGCCGCGGCGTCGGGTCGGGCTTGATGCCGCTTCGGCCAGGAGACGACCAGCGGGTTGCGGGTGCCGCCGAAATGCGAGGCGACCAGCTTGGTGTGCTGGAACGGCGTGCTGCCGGCCCAGGCCCAGCCGGCGTGGTACATGTTGTCGGTCTTCGGGGCCGCCCAGCGCGTCGAGGCCGCCGAGCTCGTCGAGCGCCGCCAGCTGCTGGTCGATCGTGTTGGGGATCTGTTCTGCGCCAGGAGCTCGCTGATCGTGCCGTTCTGGCCCTCGGCGCTCGAGCCGTTGTCGCCGAAGATGTAGAAGATCAGCGTGTTGTCGCGCACGCCCGAGCTGGTCCAGCTCGTCGATCGACCCGGCCGGCCTGGACGTCGACATGCTCGACGAAGCCGGCGAACACCTCCATCAGCCGCCGCTGGAACGGCCGCTCGGCCTCCGGGATGTCGGCCCAGGCGGCCATCGTCGGGTCGCGCGGCGTCAGCTTGCGTGTCGGCCGGAATCCAGCCCAGTCGCCTTCTGGCGCGCGAAGACCCGCTCGCGATGGCGTCCCAGCCATCGTCGAACTTGCCTTTGTACTTGTCGGCCCACTCCTTGAAGATGTGGTGCGGCCCGTGCGCCGGCGCCCGGCGCCCAGTACATGAAGAACGGCTTGTCCGGCGCGAAGGCCCGATGCTGGCGCAGCCAGCCGATCGCCTGGTCGGCGAGGTCCTGGTCAGGTGGTAGCTCGGATCGTGCGGCGGCTCGATCGGGTTGGTGTTCTCGAACAGCCGCGGCTCCCACTGCGAGGTCTCGCCGGCCATGAAGCCGTAGAAATAGTCGAAGCCGTAGCCCGTGGGCCAGCGGTCGAACGGGCCCATCGCGGTGGTCTCGATGGCCGGCGTGTTGTGCCATTTGCCGAAGGCGGCGGTGTTGTAGCCGTACTGTTGCAGCACCTCGGCCACCGTCGCCGAGGTCTTCGGGATCACGCCGACATAGCCGTCCCAGTCGACGGCCCGCTCGGCGATCGTGCCCGAGCCGACGCGCTGGTGGTTGCGGCCGGTCAGCAGCGCGGCGCGGGTCGGCGAGCAGATCGCGTGGTGTGGAAGGTGTTGTAGCTGATGCCCTCGTCTGGCCAGCCGGGTCAGCGTCGGCGTGTGGATCTCGCCGCCGAACGTGTCCGGCAGGCCGAAGCCGACATCGTCGAGCAGGATGATCAGGATGTTGGGCGCGTCCGCGGCAGGCGGTCGCTGCTCGGCGCGCCGGACGTGTGTCGACTCCTGCAGGGTCGGCGCCGGCCACGCTGGCCGAGGGACCGGCGGGAACGGCAGCACCGCGCCGTCCTCGGCGGCGTGCGCAGCACCCGTCCAGAGCCAGCATAGGGCCAGGGCCGCAACCCATCCCGATGACCGCCGCGTTCTTGTCGGCCGCATTGCCGTCCCCCCGCTTGACCAGGGTTGTATAGGCCGCCTCGCGCGCCGAGACTGCCCAGGGTTGGGCAATCGGGGGGCCGGCCGATGTGGCAGATCGAGGAGGCGCGGTCGGTCCTGCGCGGCGCCGGCTGGCTGACGCACGCGCCGCCCGTCTTCCGCGAGCAGGTGCTGGCGCGCTGCGTGCTGCGGACGTTCGCGGCGGGGTCACCGCTCTACCATGTCGGCGACCCGCCGGGCGGGATCTACGGGCTGGTCAGCGGCGGCCTCGCCATCCTGATCGCCCCCGGCGAGCGCGGCCCCTACTTCGCCCATTTCGCCCGCCCGGGCTTCTGGATCGGCGAGGCGGCGGCGGTCACCGGCCAGCCGCGCCGGGTCGGCGTGGCGGCCACACGGTCGACCTGCACCCTCTATTGGCCGCTGGACGCGATCCACGTCCTGGCCACGGTCGATCCGCTGACTTGGCGTTGGCTCGCGCTGATAACCATCGGCCATGTCGACCTCGCCATCGGCGGGGCCGACGACCTGATGATCCGCCAGCCGGCGGCAAGATGCATCGCCGTTTTGCTGCGCCTCGCTGGCCGCCGGCTGGCGCAGCCGCACGACGAGCCGCCGGCCGAGGTCGACGTGACCCAGGAGGACCTGGCCGCCATGGCCAACCTGTCGCGCAACGCCGTGGGCTCGATCCTGCACGGGCTGGCCGGCGAGGGACTGGTGCGCCTCGACTACCGCCGGATCACGATCGTCAGGCCGGCCGAGCTGCGCCGCCGGCTGGAGGGGTGACCGCGGCCGGGCGCCGGAGGCCGTTCGGCCAGGCGATCTCGAACCGGCAGGCCGGTGCATCGGCGGCACCGCAGGCGATCTCCCGGACCTCGGCGGCGGGGTGGACCAGCGCCTGGAACAGGCGGCGGAACACGGCCGCGTGCCAGACGCAGACCGGTGCCACCGACCGCTCGCGGGCGACCAGAGGGTTGCCGGCGATCTCGACCAGGCAGGGTGACCCCGCATTGCCATGAAGCGGCCGGTGCCGGCGAAGGTGCAGGCGTGGCGGGCGATGGCGTCGAGGAGCAAAGGGCCGGCGAGCCCGGCCGGCAGGTGGCGCAGGAGCCACTGCGCCGGCGTCGGGATGCGGTGGGCCAGGATATAGTCGCCGGTGCGGCGGCCGGCCTCGGCCAGGATGCGGGGTGCGTCCTCGGGCAAGTCGCGGCGCAGGGCCTGATGGAGGGCGGCCGTGCGCCGCTCGTCGACCTTGGCGTCGGCGAAGGTCCAGGCGTGGCGGGCGATGGCGTCGAGGAGCAAAGGGCCGGCGAGCCCGGCCGGCAGGTGGCGCAGGAGCCACTGCGCCGGCGTCGGGATGCGGTGGGCCAGGATGTAGTCGCCGGTGCGGCGGCCGGCCTCGGCCAGGATGCGGGGCGCGTCCATGGGCAGGTCGCGGCGCAGGGCCTGGTGCAGGGCGGCCGTGCGCCGCTCGTCGACCTTGGCGTCGGGCGGGGTGGCGAACCAGGCGGCGCGGCCGGCCTGCGCGTAGAGGCCGGCCGCGCGCTGGTCGCCGAGCATGGCGCGCAACGCCTCGCCGAGCTGGATCACCGCGTTGGGACCGATGAACCCGATGGGGTGTGCCGCGGCCATGGCCTCAGTGCACCATCTGGTCGCCGTCCTCGGCCATCTGCTCGGTCCCGCCGCCGCAGGCCTTGACCGCGGCCATGCGCTCCTTGGCCTTGCGGGTGCGGTCGGCCTTGGCCTCCCAGTCGGCGAGCTGGGCCGGGGCGATGGTGCGAGCCTTGTCGAACTTGAAGTCCACGCCGCGCTTGGACTGCGGACCCCAGTAGTTGACCCGTCCGAGATCGTAGAACTTGCGCTCGAAGCCGGATTTCAAGAACGCCTTGAGGCAGCCCAGCAGGTAGCGGCGACGGGCCCCGGTGCCGTGCCAGGGATAGGAGAAGAAGGCCTTCCACATGTAGAAGCGGCGGTAGTTGTTCATCACCCGGTCGAGCAGCTCGGCCCGGTCCATGGCCGCGGGCTTGATGATCGGGGTGACGAAATTGTACTTCTCGAAGTCGAAGATCTCGACCTTGTCGCCCAGCTCCTGGAACAGGTCCGAGAACGGCCAGGGCGTGTACATCGACCAGTTGGCGAGGTCCGGCTTCCAGTCCATCGCCATGCGGTAGGTCTCTTCCAGCGTCTCGGCGGTCTCGTTCTCGAGCCCGACGATGAACTGGGCCTCGACCACGATCCCGTTCTCGCGCAGGAGCTGGATCGCCTTCTTGTTCTGGGCGACCGTGGTCTCCTTGTGGAACAGGTCGAGCTTGAGCTGGGCCGCGGCTTCGGTGCCGAGCGAGACGTGGAGCAGGCCGGCCTTGCGGAAGAGCGGCAGGAGCTTCTCGTCGCGCAGGATGTCGGTGACCCGCGTGTTGATGCCCCACTGGATCTTCTCGGGCAGGCCGCGGGCGATCAGCTCCTCGCAGAACTCGACGAACTTCTTGAGCGGTTGACGGAGATCGACTGCGCGAGTGGGCACCGGCCATGTTCGGGATGGCGACCCGCGTTGAGCGGGATGTACTTGTACTTGTCCCACTCCAGGATGCCCCAGTCGGGCTCGATCGCGTCGATGTTCTTGACCGTGGGGGCGGCCGGGGTGGCGACGATCTTCTCGCCGTCGCGGAAGGCCAAGCCCTTGATCGATGCGCGCTGCTCGAACCACCGCCCGGCGGCCACCGCACGGACCAGCTCGATCAGAATCTCCTCGCCCTCGCCGCGGACGATGGGGCCAGGCGCGCACGCACCGCGTCGTCGTCGAGATGGTTGGTCATGGCGTCGATGAACGCCACCTCGGTGAAGCCGGCCTTCTTCAGGGCACCGGTGAGATAGGCCACCCAGGCCGGCGGCCAGTTGCCCGCGATCTCCGCCCCGCCGGAATGGTAGTTCGGGTGGATCAGGACGATCTTCATCGTGGGCCTCCTCCGGTGTCAGGAGACCTTGACACAGCGTCCGTAGGGACGAATTGACGGCGGTCAATTTCGTCCGGCCTCGCCGGCTACTGCCGCAAGCGCAGCCCCTCCGGATCGTGGGGCGAGGGTGGGATGACGCGGCAGGGACGCAGCTCGCCCACGATGTGCACGGCAAGCTCGGTGCCCACGGCGGCGAGTTCGCGGTCGACATAGGCCATGGCGAGGCTCCTGCCGACGGTGTGGCCGAATGCACCCGAGGTGACGAAGCCGATGCGGCGGTCGTGCTGCCAGACGGGCTCGAACCCCGAGGCATCGGCATCGGTCGCGTCGACCTCGAGCGTCACCAGCTGCTGCAGCGCGGTGCCGCGCTCGCGGATGGCCGCCTCGCGGCCGACGAAGTCGCCCTTGTCGAAGGCCACGAAGCGGTCCAGGCCGCACATGCCGGGCGTGAAGCCTTGCGTGAACTCGCGCGACCAGATGCCGAAGCTCTTTTCCAGGCGCAGGGAGTTGATGGCATTGAAGCCGATCTGCACCAGACCGAGATCGCGGCCGGCCTCCAACAGGGAGTGGTAGAGGCGCCGATGCTCGACCACCGGCAGGTTGATCTCGAAGCCCAGCTCGCCTGCAACCGAGAGCCGGCCGACGCGCGCCACCACCGGGCCCACATCCATCTCGCCGCAGGACATGAAGCGGAACGCCTCTCCCGACACGTCGGCGGTCGTGAGCCTGGCCAGCAGCTCGCGCGAGCGCGGGCCGGAGAGCGCCCAGCCGGCAAACTCGTCCGAGACGTCGCGGACGGCGACCTCGCCCGCCCAGAGCTGGTCGGCGAACCAGCGCATGTGCCACTGGCGCAGATAGTAGGAGCCCATCAGCCAGAAGGTGCGGTCGTCCCAGTTGAAGACGGTGAGGTCGCCGCGCAGCTTGCCCGAACGGGCCAGCATCGGCGCCAGGCGGGCCTTGCCGGCAGGCGGGACGCGGCAGGCGAGCAGGTGGTCCAGCCAGTGGCGCGCCGACGGGCCGGTGATCTCGTAGCGCGAGAAGGCCGAGCTATCGAGCAGGCCCACGCCCTCGCGGGTACGGCGGCATTCCTCGGCCACCAGCGGGAAGGCGTTGGAGCGGCGCAAGGTCGGGGTCTCGCGGAACGGCCGGCCCTCGGGCGCGAAGTAGAGCGGGACCTCCAGGCCCCACAAGGCGCCCCACTGGCAGCCGTTGGCGCTCATCGCGTCGTAGGCCCCGGAAGTGCGCAGGGGCCGGCCGGCGGGAAGCTGCTCGTTGGGATAGGTGAGGACGAAGCGGCGGCTGTAGAACTGGGCGGTCATGTCCTCGAGGTAGCGGCGGTTGCTGGCGAAGCGGCCGTAGCGGGCGACATCCATGCCGTGGATGTCCGAGCCGGGCTCGCCCTCGACCAGCCACTGGGCGAGGCTCAGGCCCACGCCGCCGCCCTGGGAGAATCCCGCCATCACGCCGCAGGCGGTCCAGTAGTTGCGCAAGCCCGGCACCGGACCGACCAGCGGGTTGCCGTCGGGGGTGAAGGTGAAAGCGCCGTTGATCCAGCGCTTGATCCCGACCTCGTTCAGGCAGGGGAAGCGCTCATAGCCCTTGGCGAGCTCGGGCGCGATGCGGTCGATGTCCTCCGGGATCAGCTCCATGCCGTAGTCCCAGGGCGCACCTTCGACGTGCCAGTGCCGGGGGTTGAGCTCGTAGACGCCGAGCAGCACGCCCTTGCCTTCCTGGCGCAGGTAGGTGAAGCCCTCCAGATCGACGGTGAGCGGAATCTCGCGGTCCATGGCGGCGAGCTCGGGGATGGTCTCGGTCACCAGATAGTGGTGCTCCATGGGCGTCACCGGCAGCTCGACCCCGGCCATCCGCCCGACCTGCTTGGCCCACAGCCCGGCGGCGTTGACGACGTGCTCGGCCAGGATCGTCCCCTGTTCGGTCACCACCTGCCAGGAGCCGTCCGTCTGCGGGTGCAGTTCCAGGACGCGGTTGCGGAGGCTGAGCTCGGCCCCCCGCTTGCGCGCCGCCGCGACATAGGCGACCGTGGTGCCGTAGGGATCGAGATAGCCCTCGTCGGCATCGTAGAGGCCGCCATGGATGCCCGACACGTCGCAGATCGGGCACAGCTCCTTGATCTCGGCCGGCGTGACCAGCCGCGCCTTGTCCAGGCCCATGGTCTTGAAGATCGCGGCCGCCGACTGCAGCCACTCCCAGCGCTCGGGCGTGCCGGCCATGTTGACGCCGCCGGTCATGTGCAGGCCGATGCTCTGGCCGCTCTCGGCCTCGAGTTGCTTGTAGAGATTGATCGTGTAGCCCTGCAGGGCCGCGATGTTGGGATCGGCGTTGATGGCATGGAAGCCGGCAGCCGCGTGCCAAGTCGAGCCGGCGGTGAGTTCCTTGCGCTCGATCAGGAGGATCTCGCTCCAGCCGAGCTTGGCCAGATGGTAGAGGACGCTGGCGCCGACCACGCCGCCGCCGATGACCACGACCCGGTAGTGAGTCTTCATGCGCCAGCGCCTCCTGCAAACCCGCCGCCGAAACTAGCGCGCGCGCCAGCTCCTGTCAGGCACGGTCGCGGCCAGCCTCACGGCGGCGGCACGGACTTGTAGTAGAGGCCATTGGCGCCGTAGGCGGCGGTGAGCCACATGCTGCCACACTGGAAGTAGTTGGTGGTGCCGACGGCCTTATACTGACAGTTCGCCGGCAGCGTGGTGTAGACGCCGCCCGGCGGTGTGGCTGCGGCCTCGCCGGTGGCGACACCGGCCGAGTAGGCCGCAGCATTGTTGGCCTGGGTCGCGGCCGCTTCGTCGGAGGCGCCGACGGCCGCACCGGCGGCGAGGCCCATGGCTCCGGCCGCGGCCACCGCCCCGCCGGTCCAGCCGCCGCAATTGCCGCAATTGTTGCCGTAGTAGTCGACGGTCGTCGGCGGGTGGTAGGTGGAGTAGTAGGAGCCGCCATAGGCGTGCGGGTAGGCGCCGTAGACCTGCGTCGTCGGATGGTCGTAGCCGCCATTGGCCTGAGCACCGTCCGGGGCGGTGGCATGCCAGGAGCCCTCGCCGCCCGAGGCGCTGCCGCCCTCGGCACCATGGGCGTTCCAGGATCCATCCCCGCCCGAGGCCGTGCCGCCGCGCCAGCCCTGGCCGCTCCACGAACCATCGCCGCCCGAGGCGCTGCCGCCGCGCTCGCCGTTGGCTTTCCACGATCCGTCGCCGCCGGAGGCGCTGCCGCCCCAGGCGCCGCTCCCATGCCAGGAGCCGTCGCCGCCGGAGGCCGAGCCGCCGCGAAAGCCGGAGCCGCTCCAGGAGCCGCCGCCACCGGAAGCGCTGCCGCCGCGGTAGCTGTCGGCGTTCCAGGAGCCACCGCCGCCAGAGGCGCTGCCGTAGCGGCCGGAATGGGACCAAGCCCCGGCGGAGTGCGGCAGCGCCACCACGGCGAGACCCGCCAGACCGAGCAACATCTTCCTCATCGCCGAGCCTCCCTGCTCATGGCGCCCCGGGTGGCGCGAACGGAATCCGCTTGGCCGCCTCGGCCTTGGGCGAGGCGAACGTTCCCTCCGGGATCGCCGGGTCGATCCGCCAGTCCGACAGATCGAGGGTATGCCGAAAATAGCCGTTCTCGTCGAAGAAGCTGGCCTGGATCCGGCGCGGCAGCTTGTCCTCCGCACCGATCCAGAGCTGAGCCTGCAGCTTGTCGTCGGCGAACGCGACGATGTCGGTAGCCGTGCCGCCGACCACCTGCGACTGGCCGACCACGAAGGCCAGCCTGAGGGTCGGCGCGAGGTCGCCCCACGGGTCGGCGACGATCAGGTCGGCGAACGGGAAGTAGGTCGCGGACGTGCTGAAGACGGCCTGAAGCATCGCGTCGATGGTCGGTGGGGCGTCGGCCACCGCGACCAGATCGGCGGCCGGGGCGTAGGCCATCATGGTCTTGCCGTCGTAGTAGAATTCCGAGCGTGGCCCGTCGCCGGGCGTGATCACCCGCAGCTTGTCCGGCCGCTGCAGCGTCACCTCCGACAGCGTCGTGTAGGCGAGCGTGAGGCCGGTCCGCGCCGGGCTCTCATAGGTCGCGACCGCGGTGAAGCTCATGGTCTTGGCGGCCGCGAGCTTGGCGCTCATCGCCTGCAAGAGCTCGACCGCCTTGGGCTCCAGCTGCGGCTGGGTCGGCAGGGCGAAGCGCGCCTGCGGCGGCGGGGCCTGCGGTGCCGCCGTGTCCTGCGCCAGGGCGTCGCCACCCATGACGGCGACCGCGAAGCCGAGCACGGCCAGCCAGTGTCGAGGCATTGACCTCATGTTTCCACCTTGGTTCAACCGAAGGACCAGCGGACCGCCCGCCCCTGCGACCGGCCCGCCCGGGACTAGCCCGGCTCCTTCTCGGACGCGACGGCACCGAGCAGCGTGTCGAAGCACGGTGCCGACAGCTCGGTGATGTGGGCCTTGATGCAGGCCTTGATCCGGCCCTCGCCCGGCGGCACCCCGGCGCACAGGCGCTCGATGTCCCCGGCACAGGCGCGCGCGATCGTCCGCGCGTCCTGCGCCTGGCCGGGCGAGGCCGCCACCATCAGGGCACCCCCGAGCACAATGCCGACGAGCTTCACCATTCCTTCGCACTCCCAGTTGGCGGCATGTCGGGTGACATGCCGGTAATCGCAGCACGGCCGAAGGGCTGCGTGCGCATCATCATCTTTGAAAGACTTGGAAGCGACCCGCCGCTCGCCGCCGCTGCGGCCGGGGTCATCCTCGAACGCATGGGTCGTCCCTTTCCATGCCTATTGCAACCGATAGCCACGGGCGGTCATGCAGGACGCGAAGGCCTGATTGTAGGCCGACTGCTGCTGGCCGTAGGCCTGCTGCTGCTGTTGGGTCTGGGCGGTCTGTTGGCGGCGGTCCCGACGCTGCCGGGCGCCACCGGCCATCGCCCCCGCGGCAGCCGCCGCTCCGGTGACGTTCTCCACTTCCCGGTCGTTCTTGCTCGTGGTCTGGGTGCGGATGCCGCCCACGGCCGCGCCGCGCGCGGCGCCAGCCAGCCGCTGCCCGCCGGGCTGGGGGGCCGATGCTGAGGGAGGCGGCTGCGACGGATGGAATCCCGATTGCGCCGCCGCCTGGGTGTCACATGCGGTCCGGTCCTGGCTCATCTGCTCCGGCGTCTGGCCGGCGTTCGGGTAGACCATGGTCTGTCCTTGCGCCTGCGCCGCCCCGAGCAGACAGGCGACCAGAAGCGAACGCAGGAGCCCAGTCCTGATCATGGCGCCTGCTGCGAGGCGATGGCCCCCATCACCGTATCGAAACAGCCGGCCGACAGCTCGGTGACGTGCGCCTTCATGCACTCTTTGATGTCGCCCTGGCGCGGCGGTACCCCGGCGCAGAAGCGCTCGATGTCGCCGGCGCAGGCGCGGGCGATGGTCAGCTGCTCGCCGGTCGAGGCGGCAGGCGGCGGTGCGGGTGCTGGTTGGTACGGCTCCGGCGGCGGCCCGGGTAGGTATACCGGTGGCGCCTCGCGGTTGCAGCCCGCGAGAGCGCAAACGGCGACCGCGAACAGCCACCGCGCGTGCCGGCAGCGCGTCAATTGCTCCAGCCCTGCTCGGCGAAGAAGCTCGCCAGCTGCTTGGCGATGCCCTTGGCGGCGCGGTCCGAGTTGGCCACGACCGAGGTGCCCAGGGATTCGTCGGCGACCTGCAGCCCGCCGCTGATCAGGGTCGAAGCCACGAAATGGCCGGCGAGGGCGCCTGCACCCATGGTCTCGGCCATGCCGGGCTGCAGGCCGCTCTTGGCGTCGACCTCGATCTCGTCGGCAAGGGTGCGGCGCTGCTGCGACACGTCGAACACCTGCGCCCGGACGCGAACGTCGCTGCGCCCCTCGCCCAGCCCGATCGTGACCCGCTCCAGCCGGTTGCCCTGGTCCACCGACACGAACTGGCCGCTGATGACCAGCCCGGAGGCGAAGCCGGGCGGCAGCCCCTCGCCGCGCTGCGCCTCGAAGCCGAGGTCGCGGATCTCGACCACCAGCTTGTCGGCAAGGGCGCTCGCCACCTGGCGGGCGACCTGCAGCTCCTGGGCGCTGCGCGGCGCGCCGGCATTGGCGCCCAGGGTCTCGTCGATCGTGCCGCTGAGGCCGGGATCGAGCTGCACCTCGCCCGGCGCCACCGCGAATTCCTGCACCACCACGATCTGCGGCCGCGGCAGCTCGGTGCCGGTCTCGATCTGGCTCGAGCCCTGGGTACAGGCGGCCAGCAACCCCAGGACGCCCGCGGCGGCCAAGCTGCGCATGCGCATCATCCTTGTGGTCCCCGCTGCGGGCCGGTCATCGACACCAGGCTGAGCTGGCCGCCGGCACCCTTGTCGAAGGTGAAGAACCGCGTGTTGAAGCCCTGGCACTGGTCGCCGCCGGCACCCGGGCTCTCGTCGAACGAGGTGAAGAAGTAGGTGACGGCGATCTTGACCTGATCCCCGGCCTGGCTGACCACCCTGCTCTTGTCGATGGTGTCGAGCTGGACCTCATCGCAGGTCCAGTCGTCCTCGGTCGCGTTGTCGTCGTAGAAGGACTGGATCTGGCTCTGGATGCCCGGGAAGGCGGTGAGCGCCGGGTTCTCTGCCTTGTACTCGGCACAGCCGCTCATGCCGATGAGCGCCGCGCCGGCGATCCACCAGCGACCCCTGGTTCTTGGCAATCGTCTCATCCGTCCTGTCCCCGCTGCTGCCCGGACATCGAGACCAGACCGAGCCGGCCGCCGGCGCCCTTGTCGAAGGTGAAGAACCGCGTGTTGAAGCCCTTGCATTGGTCTGCCTGCAGGCCCTGCAGATCGCTGGACTGGAAGTAGTAGTTCACCGCCAGCGTCACTTGCGCCGCGGAGCTGCCTACCTCCTTGACCCGGTCGATGGTGTCCATCTGCGGCGCTTCGCAGTTCCAGTCGTCCTCGGTCGCGTGGGCATCATAGAACGACTCGATCTGCGCCTGGACGCCGGGAAAGCTCGCCAGGCCCGAGTTCCCCGCCCCGGTCCCGGTGCAGCCGGCGAGGAGGGCGCAGCCAGCGACGAAGAGCAACCCGCCACGCATCGCCGCCTTCCCTCCTCCTGAATTCGTCTTTCCGACCAATCGCCGCAAAACATCGCAGCGGCGACCGATGCTGTAGCTACCGCTCGAACAATGTCCTCGCTAGCGGAAAACTGCGACGCCGGGCGACGGGGCGGCTTGGTGGTTTGGTGATTCCCCGTCGCTCGGGCCCGAGGCGCGGCTGGTCAGTTCTTGAGCATCGCGGTGGCCTGCTCGATCATCGCCCGACCCTCGCGGACGCGCCCCGCGAGACAGGCCTCCATGCCCTGGTTGCGCAGATCGGTGGCCTGCCGGACCTTGGGCGACGGGTTGCTGATCTCGCCGGCGAGGCTCCCCATGGCGGTGACGGCTTCGCCGAACGCCTTCGCCTGCTGGAAACAGGGAGGAGCGGCTTGCGCCGGCAAAACGCCCACGGCGCCGAGACACGAAGCGGCGGCAACGGCGATCGTCAACAAGCGATACATCGACGTACTCCCTGGCTGAGGCCGAAAGCCCATGCTGGGTCACGGCCGATGGTAACCTCAGCCATGTTAACGCGATCGACCGCCGTGGGGTCCATGTCGCACCTCGCGCCCGGGCCCGCTCAGAAGGTGATCTTGAGCCCGGCGATCGGGCCGTGCATGGTAATATCCCAGTCGAACTCGCTGCGGCCGCTGCCGGTCTCGTACTTCTGGTGCAGCACCCGGTAGCCGCCGAAGACATCGGCGTTGTTCTCGCCGAACAGCCCGAAGCGGTAGCCCAGCAGCCCCCAGGCCTCGGCGCTGTACTGGTCGCTGGTGTTGATGCCGCCGACGTCACCGCCGACCACGGCACTCCAGCGCTCGCCCAGCGTCCACGTCGTGCGCAGGCCGACGATCGGGTCGACCCAGTGCTCGCTTCCCTCGGCCGTACGCCTCGCGTCGATGCCCAGGTCGGGCAGGTCGAGCTTGCCGTCCAGCTCGGTGTCCAGATAGGTGTAGCGGATGCCGGCATAGGGATCGAGCGTCAGCGACAGCGGGCCGGTTGCGCCGAAATCCGCGAGCTGCCACGTGCCGAGGCGGAAGGTCCCGGCCAGATTCTGGATGAACTGGTTCATCTGGGCGTCGATTTTCACCCTGCCGCCCTGCGAGGCCCCACTGTCCTCGAGCTGGGCGAAGACCGAGTCGGACAACAGCCCGAAGCGACCCTTGCGCAACTCGAGGCTGACCATCAAGGCACCGTTGAGATTGTCCAGGATGTCGCTGAAGGTGGCGTCGACCTTGGCGCTGGTCTTGCCGACCCCGACATCGCCGTTCAGCGCGGTCGCCCAGACGTAGGGAGCGACGCTCAGCTGCCAGGGTGCCGCCTTCGTCTGGTCCAGGAGCGACGACCCGCCTGCGGGCGCCGCCGGTTCCTGGGCGTCTGCTGGCGAGCCGATGAACAGGGCGAGCGGCGCCAGTATCGCCAAGAGGCCACCGCCAGGCCGGCCTGGCGCAACCTTGCAGAGCATGAGACGCGTTCCTCGCTGAACCGGGACCAGAGCGAAAGGGCGCCATTCATTCGCTCGTCTTGTTGCTGGCACCCGGCACAGCCGCCTGCAACTTCTTTATGTCCTCGGGCGAGAGCTTGGGCCGGTCGATCTTGATCGTCAGCTTGTCGATCGTGCCGTTGAAGGCGAACGGCGGCTGGTAGTCCCGGTCGTCGACGCCGGTCAGCGTGTCCGCACCGACGTCGAAGTTCTCGTCCCACTGCAGGATCAGCGGGATGCTCCGCTCCATGGTCTGGCGGGCGACCTCCTTGCCGTCGACCTTGAGCACGCCCTCACCACCGCGGCCGAGGCCGCTCATGTTGTTGAATGCGAGCGTGCCGATGCCCAAGCCGTCATAGGTGAAGTCGAACTCGAGCGTGTGCTTGCCGGGGCTGAGCGCCTCCTTGCCCTCCCAGCGGATCCGCTCCAGGTCGAGCAGGTTCCAGAGATAGACCGGCTTGCCCTCGAGCAGATAGAAGCCCCAGCCGGCGAAGCGGCCGCCCTGCGTCGCCAGGATGCCGTCGCCACCGCCCTCCGGCACCTCGATCTCGGCCGTGATGGTGTAGCTGCTGTTGAGGACGTTCGGGGCGTCACCATTGGGCGTGCCGGTCAGTACGCCGGTGTAGGTGAAGGTGTTGCGACCCGCGGTGACGCTGGGGCGCGGCGTCACGAGCCGGGTGGCCAGCGCGTTGTCGAGCGGGAACACCTGGTACTTCGCCGCCTCGACCATGAACAGCTCCTGCATCTCCTTGAGCTTGTCGGGCATGGACGCAGCGAGGTCGTGGTTCTGGGTCCAGTCCTCGGCGACGTGATAGAGTTCCCACTTGTAGGCGTTCATGACGTCGGGATTGGGCGTGCCGGCAAGATCCCAAGGCGGAGAGATCGGCGTGGTGTTGGCGTACCAGCCGTCACTGTAGATGCCGCGGTTGCCCAGCATCTCGAAGTACTGCTTGTTGCGCCGGGACGGCACATCGGCGTTGGCCTTGTCGAAGGTGTAGGCCATGCTGACGCCCTCGATCGGCTTCTGGGCGATCCCGTCGACCATGTTGGGTGCGCCGACGCCGGTCACGTCGAGGATCGTCGGCGCGATGTCGATCATGTGGTGGAACTGGTTGCGGATGCCGCCTTTGTCGGTGATGTGGCCCGGCCAGGAAACCGCCATGCCCTGCCGCGTGCCGCCGAAATGCGAGGCGATCTGCTTGGTCCACTTGAACGGCGTGTCGAAGGCCCAGGTCCAGCCCACCGCCATGTGCGGGATAGGTCGCCTCCGTGCCCCAGCCATCGTAGAAATACTTGAGCTGGTCGGCCACCGGCACCGAGACGCCGTTGAAGGCCGCGACCTCGCTCGGCGTGCCGATCGGCGAGCCCTCGGCACTCGTGCCGTTGTCGCCGTTGATGTAGATGATCAGCGTGTCGTCGAGCTTGCCCATGTCCTCGACCGCCTGGATCACCCGGCCGATCTCGTGGTCGGTGTAGGCGACATAGGCGGCGAAGACGTCGGCCTGCCGGAGGAACATCTTCTTCTCGTCGGCCGTCAGATCGGCCCACTTCTTCAAAAGATCGTCCGGCCACGGCGTCAACTCGGCGTCCTGGGGAATGACGCCCAGCTTCTTCTGGTTGGCATAGATCGTGTCGCGCAGCTTGTTCCACCCGTCGTCGAACAGATGCATGGCGCTGATCTTGTCGACCCATTCCTTGGTCGGGTGGTGCGGCGCGTGGGTGCCCCCTGGCACGTAGTAGACGAAGAACGGCTTGTCGGGCTGGGTCTCGTTCAGCATCCGCATGTGCTGAATGGCCTCGTCGGCCATGGCAGTGGTCAGGTTCCAGCCCGGCTTGCCTTCGAACGGGTAGATCGGGGTGGTGTTGCGGAACAGGTTCGGCGCCCACTGATTGGCGTCGCCGCCGACGAAGCCGTAGAAATATTCGAAGCCCATACCGATGGGCCACTGGTCGAACGGGCCCACCTGGCTCGCCTGGAAGGCCGGGGTGTTGTGGTCCTTGCCGAACCAAGAGGTGGCGTAGCCGTTGTCGCGCAGGATGCGGCCGATCGTGGCGCTGTCCTTGCCGATGAAGCTGTCGTAGCCGGGAAAGCCGGTGGCCTGTTCCGAGATCACGCCGAAACCGACCGAATGGTGGTTGCGACCGGTGATCAGGGCGGCCCGGGTCGGCGAGCACAAGGCCGTCGAGGCGAAGTTGGTGTAGCGCAGGCCGTTGGCCGCGATGCGGTCGAGTGCCGGGGTCGGGATCACGCCGCCGAAGGCGCTGGGCACGCCGAAGCCCGAATCGTCGGTCATGATCAGCAGGACGTTGGGCGCCCCCTTGGGTGGGACCACCCGCGGCGCCCACCAGGGCTTGGACTGGTTGGCGTTGAGGTTGATCTCGCCGGCGAACGGAGGCGCCGGCGGCGGCAGCACGTCGCCGGGAATCGTGGTCGTGGCGCTGGGCGAGCCCAGTTCGCCGGTGACCTGCTGCGCGGCCGCCGGCTGGCCCCAAGCGAGCAGCAGGGCGGAGATCGCAAGCCCGGCCCGGAGACCGATTCCAATTTGACCCGTCATATCGTCCCCTCAGAGATCACGGCGTCGCGCGGGCGCCCATCGACTCCCGCATCGTCTCAGCCTAGCGTGACGTTAGCTATCGGAAAACTGCGGTGCGGAACGATGCGCAATGGACGATCCCGCAGGGGCTCTGCTTGGCCTCCCTTTAACCGAATTCCCGGCCGGGCTGGTCGCACGTCCCCGGTTCGACAATTTCGAGGCCATGGCTGCCGCCGCGCGTGGTTGGAACCAGCAATATGTAAAGTTGTCGCCGGGACCGTTTCGCGGCTCCATCGACCTCGCACACACTGGTCGGCTGCAGCTGGGAATGGCTTCCTGGTCCAGCGGTATCCTGAGCACCGGGTCGGTGCCGCGGCGTGCACGCACCTTCGGGCTGGTCGCCGGCACGCCGGAACCGGCGCGGCATGCCGGCGTGCCGGTGCGACACGATCAGATCGCCACGCTGTCGGACCGGGACGAGCTGCACTTCCTCCACCCCAAGGGCTGCGAGCTGCTCGTGTTCTCGGTGGCCCGGGACCTGCTGGACGAGATGACCGCCACCTTCGTCGGCGATGGCTGGGACGGCCAGTTCGCAGGAGCGACGGTGCTGAGGCTGCGGGACGAAGCGGGTGCCGAGGCGGAGCTGCGGTGCCTGCATGAGGCAGCGCTGGCCGCCGGTTCCGACCGGTTATGCGAGCACGCCTTCGCCACAGCGCTCGAGCAGGCCGTGGCCGAGGCCCTGCTCGGTCGCCTCGATCTGCCGCCACGCCAGGTGTACGCTTCCGAACGCCGCCGACTGGCGGCCCGCACCGAGGACTATCTGCGCGCCAACCGCTCCCGGCCAGTGACGATCGCCGAGCTGTGCGCGGCCACCGGCGCGCCGGAGCGGACGCTGCACGATGCCTGCCGCGAGCGTTTCGGCATGCCGCCGATCGCGTTCCTGCGCATCCTGCGCCTGCACGGCGCCCGGCGCCAGCTGCTGGAGCCGGGCCGGGCGACCTCGGTCACCGCGGCCGCCACCAGTTGGGGCTTCTTCCACTTCGGCGAATTCGCGGCCGCCTACCGTTGCCTCTTCGACGAGGTTCCGTCGCAGACCCTCCGCCGCACACATCCGGCGGCTCGGGCGCGGGCCGTGCCGATCAAGTCGGGGCGAAGGGAGCGTTCAGCCGCACCACCGCAAGATTGAGGATGCCGGCGAAGGTGACCCAGGCGAGATAGGGGAGCAGGAGCCAGCTGGCCGTGCGCGAGATCGGCCGCATCGCGATCACCAGGACCAGCACCGACAGCCAGAGCAGCACCACCTCGACCAGCGCCCAGTCGGGTCGATGCAGGCCGAAGAACAGCTGGCTCCACAGCATGTTGAGGAGAGCGTTGAGGCCGAACAGCAGGACGATCCGGCGCTCGGTCGCGCGATCGCGCGCGGCACCCCATGCGGCCGCCGCGGAAAGGGCGGCCAGCGCGTAGATCAGGGTCCAGGCCGGACCGAACAGCCAGGCGGGCGGCTGCCAGGACGGCTTGGCCAGCGCCTGGTACCAGGGGCCGAGATCGGTGGCGGAAATGCCGAGGAGCGCTATCGCCAGGGCGGCAAGACCGGCAACGAGCAGCGCCTTGCGGCGCCGCGCCGCCGGCAGGCTCACGCCCGCACCAGTCCGAACAGGTGCGCCAGGTCCTTGAAGAAGATGCGGACATGCGCCAGGGGCTTCTTCCGCACCAGCTCCTTGTTCATGTAGGATTCGAAGGTCAGCTGCTGCACGTCCTTGTCGCGACAGATCTTGACGAAGCGCTCGCGCAGCAGGTCGTTGGCGTACCAGAAGCGCTGCATGATCCCGAGGATCCAGAACACCCGGCCATGCGCCTTCATGAATTGCTTGCGCGCGCCGGCCAGAGCGCGCGCGTCGCCGGTGGCGAGGAAGGTCTCGACCGCCGCGGCGGCGAGCTGGCCGCCGAACATGGCATAGTAGATCCCCTCGCCCGAGGCGGGTGCGACCACGCCGGCGGCATCCCCGGCCAGGACCACGTCGCGGCCATTGTCCCACTTGCGCAGAGGCTTGAGCGGGATCGGGGCACCCTCGCGGCGGATGGTCTCGCAGTCGGCGAGGCCGATGGTCTGGCGCAGCTCGGCGATCGACCCGCGCAACGAGAAGCCCTTGTTCATCGAGCCGGTGCCGATGCTGGCGGTCTCGCCGTGCGGGAACACCCAGGAATAGAAGTCGGGCGAGAACCGGCCGCGATAGATGACGTCGCAGCGGGCCGGATCGTAGTCGGCGTGGCCAGGGCGGGGTGCTTTGACGATCTCGTGGTAGGCGAAGACGTGGCGGGTTTTCTCCGCGCCCGGCACGGCCTGGCGGCCGACCTGCGAGTTCGCACCGTCGGCGCCGATCACCGAGCGTGCGCGAACCGCGGCGAGGTCGCCGCCGCGCTCGCCGCCTTCCGGACGGTAGCGGATGACGGCAGTGCCGTCCGGATCGCGCTCCAGCCGCTCGAAGGTGCCGGCGGCGCGCACGGCCCCGGCGGCGGCCGCCCGGTCGCGCAGCCACTCGTCGAACACCTCGCGGTCGACCATGCCGACGAAGCCGCCCTCGATGTGCATGTCGACCTTCTGGTCCTTGGGCGAGACCATGCGCGCGCAGTTGACCTTGGCGACCAGGAGCCCGTCGGGAATGGCGAAGTCGCGGATCAGGCGCGGCGGGATGGCGCCGCCGCAAGGCTTGATCCGCCCGGCCCGGTCGAGCAGCAGCACCGAGCGGCCGCGCCGCGCGAGTTCCTCGGCGGCGGTGGCACCCGCGGGGCCGCCGCCGACCACCACCGCGTCGAAGGTCTGGTTCTCGTTCATCCGCCTCACCTGCCGCCGAGGCCGGCGGCGTAGCGCGCGCCGGCGGTTGAGGATTGTGCCGAGGCGCGCGTCGGGGTGGCTGCACCCACACCGGCCGCAAGCCCGGCCGAGATCACGAACAGCACCGCCTGGCCCGCGAATACGGTGCCGTAGGCGATGTCGGGGGAACCCATCAGATGCCGCGCGAGGTCGGCCGCGACCGTGCCCGAGAAGCCGCCGAGACCGAAGGCGATCGCCTGGGCCGCACCCCACAGGCCCATGCGCACGCCCTCGCGCGCCTCGCGGCCCTTGCCGGCGAGACCCATCATCGAGCCGATGGCGGCGACGGCGAAGGCGCCGTTGGCCATGCCCAGGCAGAACACGGTCGGGCGCAGGGGCCAGCTCGGCCCGACGAAGCCGGCGGCCGCGAGGCCGGCCAGCATCACCGCCGAGGCGAGGCAGCCGCCGATGGTCCAGCTGCGCAGCGAGCCGAAGCGGCCACGGCCGAAGCTGCCGGCCAGGGCGACGGCGATCATGCCCAGGAGCACGCCGCCATGCTGGATCCCGGACAGCTGGGTCGATTCGCCCGGGGTCATGGCGAAGACCAGCCCGGCGAACGGCTCCAGGATCAGGTCCTGGGCGCTGTAGGCCAGCATCGAGACGAAGACGAAGATGGTGAAGCGGCGCGCCTGCGGCTCGGCCCAGACCTGGGCCAGGGCCTGCATGAACGGGGCCCTGGCACCATCGCCGGCGCCGTCGGCGGCGTGACTGCCGCGCTCCACGCCCCAGACCGCGAGCAGGGTCAGGACGAAGGCGAACAGGACCACGCCGCCCGCCACCGCCACCAGCCGCGCCGGCGAGAACGGATCGAGCAGGCTGCCGGCGACGCCGGCGGTGACCGCGATGCCGGCGATCATCATCAGCCAGACGATGGTGGCGGCCGCGGCACGCCGCGCCTCGACCACGCGCTTGGCCAGGAGCACGAGCACCGAGGTGCCCGCAGCACCCACGCCGACGCCGATCAGCAGGAAGGCCACCACGGCGAGCGCGATCCCGGCCCACCGGTCGGTGGTCATCCAGGCGGTTGCCACGGCCGCGAGCAGGCCGCCGATGCACAAGGTCGCCATGCCGCCGATGATCCAGGGCGTGGCACGGCCGGAGACGTCGGAGCCGTAGCCGAGCCGCGGGCGCAGCAGCTGGATCGCGTAGTGCATGGCGACCAGGGCGCCCGGCAGGGTGGCGGGCAGCGCCAGCTCGACCACCATGACCCGGTTCAGGGTCGAGGTGGTCAGCACGACGATCGCACCCAGCGCGGTCTGGACCAGGCCCAGCCGGACGATGCCGAGCCAACCGAGCGGTGCCGCGGTCATGCGCCGATCGGGAAGGCCAGCCGGACCGCGCAGGCGGCGGTCAGCATGCCCAGGACGTAGAAGGTGGTGCCGGTGGCGTTGTAGATCGGCGCGCTGGCGCGCGGGCGGCGCAGCATCCGCAGCATCAGCAGCACCTGGGCGACGAGCAGGAAGGCCACGATCGCGGCGTGGAACGGACTGCCCCAGGCGAGCAGGATCGCGATCACCGCCAGCTGCGGCAGCGCCATGAACAGGCAGGCGGTCCTGGCGGCACGGTCGACGCCGAGCAGCACCGGCAGCGAATCGATGCCCATGCGCCGGTCGCCCTCGACCGACTTGAAGTCGTTGAGGGTCATGATGCCGTGGGCGCCGATGCTGTAGAGCGCGGCCAGCGTGACCACCGGCCAGCCGGGAAAGCCGCCGAGCAGGACGGCGGCACCGGTGAACCAGGGCAAACCCTCGTAGCAGGCGGCCACGGCCGAGTTGCCCCACCAGCCATTGCGCTTGAGGCGGATCGGCGGCGCGCTGTAGGCCCAGGCCAGGGCGAGGCCGACCACGGCGGCACCGAAACCCCAGGGACCGAGCATGGTCGCGACCAGGAGCGACAGGCCGGTCCAGGCGATGGCGATGTAGAGGCCCCAGCGGCCGGGTACGCGACCCGAGGGGATCGGCCGGTTCGGCTCGTTGATGGCGTCGACGTGGCGGTCGAACCAGTCGTTCACCGCCTGGCTGGTGGCACAGACCATGGGTCCGGCCAGGAGGATGCCGGCCAGCACCTCCGGCCAGCGCGCGCCCAAGGGCAGGCCAATCGAGACGATGCCGCAGCCGAACGCCCACATCGGCGCGAACCAGGTGATCGGCTTGAGCAGCTCGAGGACCGCGGCCCAGTCCGGGCGCGTTCCGACGGCGACGGTGGAGGCCGTAGGTTCCATGGTCCGAACGGTAAAGGTGACGGGAACGATCGTCAACATTGCTTGACACCTGGAACGGCAGGGAACCGCGGCGCTTGATGTGCGGACGCCACCGTCCCAGGTTGCCGCCATGGCCGCATTCGTCTCGACCCCGCCCGCCCTGCCCCCCGCCCTGCCGGGCGAGCGACGCCAGCTCGACGGCCGTGCCGGCCCTCTCGGCTACTACGTGGCCGGCAACGGCCCGCCCATGCTGCTGGTCCACAGCATCAACGCCGCCGGCTCGGCCTACGAGGTCAAGCCGCTCTTCGAGCACGCCATGGCCGGACATCGCGTCTGGGCCGTGGACCTTCCGGGCTTCGGCAGCTCCGACCGGTCGGAACGCCCATACGAGCCGGGCCTCTACGTCGCGGCGGTCCACGACATGCTCGACGCGATCGCGGCCGAGACGGGGAATGCGCCAGTCGACGCGCTCGCCGTCTCGCTCGGCAGCGAGTTCCTGGCCCGCGCCACGACCGAGCGGCCCGAGCAGATCCGCACCCTGACGCTGGTGACGCCCACCGGCTTCAGCCGGACCTATGCCGGCCTGCACGGCGCGCCCGGCGACACCCGCGAGGTGCCGGGCCTCTACCGGTTCTTTACCGTGCCGCTATGGAGCCAGGGCTTCTACGACCTGCTGGTGAGCCGGCGCAGCATCCGCTACTTCCTGCAGCGGACCTTCGGCTCGAAGCAGATCGACGAGGGGCTGCTCGACTACGACTATGTGACCGCGCACCAGCCGGGCGCCAAGAACGCGCCTTACGCCTTCGTCTCGGGCCGGCTGTTCAGCAAGGACATCCAGGACGTCTACCGGCAGCTGGCGCTGCCGGTGTGGGTGCCGCATGCGACCCGCGGGGACTTCAAGGACTTCAGCGCCAATGGCTGGGCGGTGCAGCGGCCGAACTGGCGTTTCCAGCCGTTTCCCACCGGCGCCCTGCCCCATTTCGAGCAGCCGCAGGAGTTCCTGGCCGCCTACGACCGCTTTCTGGCGGAGGCGGCTCAGTCCGACTCGCCGGGCTCCGGGCCCAGGTCGCCGAGCCCGTAGCGGCGCAGCTTGACGTAGAGGCTCTGGCGGCTGAGGCCCAGGATCTCGGCGGCCGAGGCGCGATTGTCGCCGGTGAGCTCGAGCGCCGCCTCGATGCACATCCGCTCGATCACGTCGGTCGTCTCGCGCACCAGATCCTTGAGCGGCACCCGCCCGACCAGCTCCTTGAGCTGGTCCACCGAGCGGGGCAGCTCCTGGCTCGAGCGCGTCTCCTGCGGCAGGCGGCGGCCGACGCCACGGATGGTGAAGCCGAAGCAAGGCTCGTCGCGGTTCGGCACCGAAACGGCGGAAACCTCGATCTCGCTCGACGAGCCGTACTCGCCGCGCAGCGTGGTGGCGAACAGCCGCACCGAGCCGTGCTGGCGCAGGTTGGCGATCAGCACGTTGAGGTCGACGCCCGGACGCCCGAGCCAGCGCTCGAGCGATTCGCCGCGCGCCTGCTCCTCGGTGGCGAGCTGGGCGAGGTCCAGGAACGACGCGTTGGCGGTGAGGATCCGCCCGTCGGGACCGGTGACCACGAATCCGTCGGGGCCGCTCTCGACGACCTCGAGGAGGCGCGACTTGGCCTTCGCAACCGCGACGGTGCCCGGATCCCCGCCGATCGGCAGCATGCGGACCAGGAACAGGGACGACTTCTCCTGGCGGAACAACGCGGCATAGACCAGGAGTTCGCGCTGCCCGTCGGCGAGGCGCGCGCGGACGTTCTCGGCCCGGCCCGTGGTCTGCACGCCGGCCAGCATCGTCCGGACCTCGGCCACCGTCCCCTGGTCGAAGCCGTCGGGAAAATTCCGGCCGACCAGCCGCTTGACCGCCTCACCCAGGAGCTGGGCGGCCGCGGGATTGGCCTCGGTCACCTTGTAGCTGCTGGCCTCGACGATCAGCACCGCCTCGGCGGTGATCTGGAACAGGAGCCGGTAGCGGGTCTCGACATGCCGCAGCCTGGCATAGTCGCGCTCCATCGACTGCTGGGCCGCCACCAACCGTTGCTGCAGGGCGGCCATGGCCCGCAGATCACGACCGACCGCCACGAAATGGCCGGCTCGGCCGACCCGCAGGACCGAGTAGACGATCGGCAGGTCCGGACTGCCGGACAAAGGGTGATTGAGCTGCCGCCAGCGCGGCTCACCGCCGGCGGCAGCTTCGGCCAGCATGGCCTCCACCTTCGGGCGGCTCTCCACCGTGACAGTCTCGGCCCAGGCCTTGCCCAGCCATTTGGCGACCGAGCCCGAGGAGAGATCCTTGCTGCCGCAGGACAGGTCCCGGATGATGCCGTCGGCGTCGATCACCAGCGCCACGTCGCTGGAGGCGGCGATCAACTCCGCAGCCGACTTCGCGTCCACGTCGCCCAGCGATTCCTCGGGCGAGCGGAATTGCCTGACACCGTCGGATGTCGCTCCGCTGCGAGGCATCGTCGTCAGTCTGGACACGTTCGATACAGACCCGGCTTGCCGGAGGAGCATGGTCCACCGACTAGACGGCCGCAGCCAGGTATTGTCAAGATTTCTGTACGTCTAGCAAAGTTGACACTTCAGTGCGCAGTCGTGTTGATTTGGGCAACGCCGTCGCCCTAGCCGGTCGCCTACATCTTACTACAAGGATCGGATGGAAATGATCAGCGACGGCGCGCCAGCAGAGCCAACACGTTCTGTGCCTGATCCGGGGCCTGACCGCCGTCGAGCGCTGTGGCATCGGCGCCGACATGGCCCACGAGCTCGGGATGGGCCAGGAACAAGGGGCCGCCGACCAGCACCCCAATCGCCCGGTTGCGCGAGGCCCGCCGCAGCGCGCGGATGCCATTGGCCAGGGCGTCGATGCGCGTCTCGCTCGCGACCGACAGACCGACCACCGCAAACCACTCGCTGCGCACGAGCTGCACCAGATCCCGACCCGAGTTCGAGCCGGGGCTCGTTCCAGACGTCCCAGCCCGAGCGGCGGAAAAACTCGGCCACGATATGCAGGCCGAAGGAGTGCTGCTCGCCGGGCACCGGCACCAGCAGCACGCGGCGTCCCTGCTCGTTCGGCTCTGCGTCGGCCGGGAAGATCGAACTGATCGTGTGCAGCACCTGCTGGAGGCGACCGAGGCCCATCGTCACCTCGGTGAAGTCGCAGGCATCGATCTCCCACAATTCGCCGAGCCGCCGCGCGGTCGGCGCCAGGAGATCGAGGTAGAGGGTCTCGACCGGGGCACCGCGCGCCTGCATCCGCGCGACGAAATCGCGCGCCACGCCAACGTCGCGGGTCAGAACCAGACCGGCGAGCTTTTCGACGTCACCGGCGGTCGGCTCGATGGCTGCCGGCTGACGCACCGTCTCGCGCGTCGCGCGACGGGCAAGCACCAGCCTGGGGATGATGTCGGTGTCGATGCAGTGTACCAGCTGATCCCAGCTGCGGTCCGGGGCGCCAAGCCTCCCCGCCTGCCTAGCCCCGATCTCACGCGGGCTTGAGGCGAGTGCTTGCTTGTTAGTGGCCATTCAGTGACCTCCCCGTGCGCGTAAAGGGCACTATACATGTCCGAGGGCGGGGCTCAACCCCAACTCTTGGGATTCTCCGGTGTCACGCCGGAAACGGCGCGCGGCCACTGAGTTGTCACGATTTTTTCTGCAGGATGTAAGGCCAACCTTACGTCTTAACTCGTTGACATGCTCTCCCCGGCGGGACTAGCCTCTGCGTGTGGCGGACCCACCGGGGAGGTGCGATTTGCAGCAGCGGCGAACCCTGCAGGCGGGAGGCGGCGGCCTCTACACAGCCGAGGAGCGTCTCCGGCGCGACGCCTCGGGCTGGACGCTCGTGCAGGGCATTCTCGCCCCGGTGCAGTTCCTGGTGTTCCTGGCCAGTCTCGCGCTCGTGCTGCGCTACCTCGCCACCGGCCACGGCCTCGACCTCGCCACCGGCTCGGTCGTGGTCAAGACCTTCGTTCTCTACGCGATCATGGTCACCGGCTCGATCTGGGAGAAAGAGGTCTTCGGCTGCTACCTGTTCGCCCGGCCGTTCTTCTGGGAGGACGTGTTCAGCATGCTCGTGCTGGGCCTCCACACCGCCTACCTCGCGGCCCTCGTCACCCACGCCCTCGACCCGCGCCAGCAGATGCTCCTGGCCCTCGCGGCCTACGCCACCTACGTCGTCAACGCCGCTCAGTTCGTGCTCAAGCTGCGGGCGGCGCGCCTGCAGTCGGCCGGCGCCGAGCTGGCCGCGGCGGAGCAGGCCGCGTGAGCGGCTGCACCGACGCTCCGGTGCTGCGCGAGCGCGGGCAGCGCGAAGTCTTCTGCGGCCTGACCGGAATCATCTGGCTGCACCGCAAGATCCAGGACGCCTTCTTCCTCGTCGTCGGCTCGCGCACCTGCGCCCATCTGATCCAGTCCGCCGCCGGCGTCATGATCTTCGCCGAGCCGCGCTTCGCCACCGCGATCATGCAGGAGCGCGACCTCGCCGGCCTGGTCGACGCCAACGACGAGCTCGACCGCGTCGTCGCCCAGCTGCTCGAGCGCCGCCCCGAGATCAAGCTCCTGTTCCTGGTCGGCTCCTGCCCGTCCGAGGTCATCAAGCTGGATCTCGCGCGCGCGGCCGCCCGCCTGTCGCAGAGCTACGCTCCCAAGGTCCGCATCCTGAGCTATTCCGGCAGCGGCATCGAGACGACCTTCACCCAGGGCGAGGACGCCTGTCTCGCCGCGCTGGTACCGACCATGCCCCCGGCTGCGGCCGACGCGCCGCGCTCGCTGCTGGTGGTCGGCGCCTTGGCCGACGTGGTCGAAGACCAGTTCAAGCGCCTGTTCGCCGAATTCGGCATCGGGCAGGTGCGGTTCCTGCCGCCGCGACATGCGGCCGAGCTGCCGGCGGTCGGCGCCAACACCTCCTACCTGCTCGCCCAGCCCTTCCTGGCCGACACCGCGCGTGCCCTCGACGAGCGCGGCGCCGTTCGGCTCGATGCTCCCTTCCCGCTCGGCGTCGAGGGGACGACCCTGTGGCTGCGCGCTGCCGCCGACGCGTTCGGCGTGAGCCCCGCCCGGTTCGAGCAAACGGTCGCCGCCAGCCGCGAGCGGGCCGAGCGGGCGCTCGGGCGGCATCGGGCGCAGCTCGCCGGCAAACGGATCTTCTTCTTTCCCGATTCGCAGCTCGAGGTGCCGCTGGCCCGCTTCCTCAGCCGGGAACTGGGCATGGCGCTGGTCGAGGTCGGCTCGCCCTACCTGCACCGGCAGCACCTCGCGACCGAGCTCGAGCTCCTGCCGCGCGGCACCGCCTTGAGCGAGGGCCAGGACGTGGACCGGCAGCTCGACCGCTGCCTTGCCGCCGCCCCGGACATTGTCGTCTGCGGCCTGGGCCTGGCCAATCCGCTGGAGGCCAAGGGCATCACCACCAAGTGGGCGATCGAGCTGGTGTTCACGCCGATCCAGGGCTTCGAGCAGGCGGCCGATCTCGCCGAGCTGTTCACCCGCCCGCTCGACCGCCGCACGCGGCTGGTGGCGTGACATGCAGCTGACGGTCTGGACCTACGAAGGACCCCCGCATGTCGGAGCGATGCGCGTCGCCACCGGCATGAAGGAGATCCACTACGTCCTGCACGCGCCGCAGGGCGACACCTATGCCGACCTGCTGTTCACCATGATCGAGCGGCGCGCCGAGCGCCCGCCGGTCACCTACACCACCTTCCAGGCCCGCGACCTGGGCGGCGACACCGCCGAGCTGTTCAAGACCGCGGCGCGCGAAGCCTATGAGCGCTTCCGGCCGCAGGCGATGCTGGTGGGCGCTTCCTGCACCGCCGAGCTGATCCAGGACGATCCGGGCGGGCTCGCCCGGGCGCTGGAGCTGCCGGTGCCGGTGGTGCCGCTGGAGCTCCCTTCCTACCAGCGCAAGGAGAATTGGGGCGCGGCCGAGACCTTCTACCAGCTGGTCCGCACCCTGGCCGGCCCGTCGGCACCGCCGCCCGGGACCAAGCGGGCCCCGCGCGACCCGGGCGTGCCGGCGCGCTGCAACCTGCTCGGCCCCACGGCCCTGGGCTTCCGGCACCGCGACGACGTCACCGAGATCACGCGGCTCCTGCGGCGGCTGGGCATCGAGGTGGCGGTCACGGCTCCCATGGGCTCGACGCCGGCCGAGATCGCGCGCCTGGGCGAGGCCGACTTCAACGTCGTGCTCTACCCGGAGACCGCGGGCCAGGCCGCACGCTGGCTGGAACGCAGCTTCGGCCAGCCCTGGACCAGGACGGTCCCGATCGGCGTCGGCGCCACCCGCGACTTCGTGGCCGAGGTGGCAGCACTGGCCGGGACCGATCCGGAGCCGGTGCTCGGCCACGAGGCGTCGCGCCTGCCCTGGTACTCGCGCTCGGTCAACTCGACCTACCTCACCGGCAAGCGGGTGTTCGTGTTCGGCGACGCCACCCATGCGGTCGCCGCCGCCCGGGTCGCGGCGCAGGAGCTGGGCTTCACCGTGGTCGGGCTCGGCACCTACAGCCGCGAGTTCGCCCGCGAGATCCGCGAGGCGGCCAAGCTCTACGGCGTCGAGCCGCTGATCAGCGACGACTATCTCGAGATCGAGGCCAAGGTCGCCGAGCTGCAGCCCGAGCTGGTCCTGGGCACCCAGATGGAGCGCCACATCGCCAAGCGCCTGGGCATCCCCTGCGCGGTGATCTCCGCACCCGTCCACGTCCAGGACTTCCCGGCGCGCTACTCGCCGCAGATGGGCTTCGAGGGTGCCAACGTCCTGTTCGACACGCTGGTCCACCCGCTGATGATGGGCCTCGAGGAGCATCTGCTCGGCATGTTCCGCGAGGATTTCGAGTTCCACGGCGAAGCGGCGCCGTCGCATCTCGGAGCGGCGGCCCAGCCGGCACCGCCGCCCCAGCCGGCCGCCGGCCCCGCGGGCTGGAGCGCCGACGCGGAGAAGGAGCTGGGCAAGATACCGTTCTTCGTGCGGGGCAAGGCGCGCCGGAACACCGAGCGCTTCGCTGCGGACAAGGGCCTCGCGGTAATCACCATCGAGACGCTGTATGATGCCAAAGCCCACTTCGGCCGCTGATCCCACGCCGCTGCGCTTCGTCGTGGTGACGATGGACAGTCACCTGGCGGGGGCCATGGAGCGGGCGAGCCGCGTGCTCAAGCGCCGCATGCCGGGGCTGACCTTGAGCATGCACGCGGCGGCCGAGTGGGGCACCGACCCGCAGGCGCTCGAGCGCTGCCGCGCCGACATCGCGCAAGGCGACATCGTGCTCGCCACGATGCTGTTCATGGAGGAGCATTTCCTCCCCGTGCTGCCGGCGCTCGAAGCCCGGCGCGACAGCTGCGACGCCATGGTCTGCGCCATGTCGGCGGGCGAGGTGATGAAGCTCACCCGCATGGGCCGGTTCAGCATGGACGCGCCCCAGAGCGGGCCGATGGCCCTGCTCAAGCGGCTCAAGGGCAAGAAGGCCGGCGGCCCGCCCACCGGTGCGGGCGCGCAGCAGATGAAGATGCTGCGCCGCCTGCCGAAGATCCTGCGCTTCATCCCGGGCACCGCCCAGGACGTGCGCGCCTACTTCCTGACCCTGCAATATTGGCTGGCCGGCTCGTCCGACAACGTGGTCGGCATGGTCCAGTACCTGATCGACCGCTATGCCGACGGATCGCGCCGCCCGTTGCGCGGTGCCGCCAAGGCCAAGCCTCCGGTCGAGTATCCCGAGGTCGGCGTCTACCATCCCAGGCTGCCCGGCCGCATCGGCGAGGACGCGGATGCCCTGCCCGGTGTCGCCGCGAGCGGGACGGTGGGGCTGCTGCTGATGCGCTCCTACCTGCTCGCCGGCAACACCGCCCACTATGACGGCGTCATTGCCGCCATCGAGGCGCGCGGGCTGCGCGTGCTGCCCGCCTTCGCCACCGGGCTGGACTCCCGTCCCGCGATCGAGAAGTTCTTCCTGGCCGGCGAGGAGCCTCGGGTCGAGGCCGTGGTCTCGCTCACCGGCTTCTCGCTGGTCGGCGGCCCCGCCTACAACGACGCCCGCGCGGCGGAGGAGATGCTGGCGCGGCTGGACGTGCCCTACCTCGCGGTGACGCCGGTCGAGTTCCAGACCCTCGACCAGTGGGAGGAATCGGACCGCGGGCTGCTGCCGGTCGAATCGACCATGATGGTGGCCCTGCCCGAGCTCGACGGCGCCACCGGCCCGATGGTGTTCGGCGGCCGCTCGGCGCTCGCCGCCGGCGGACAGTCGCACGACATGCAGTCCCATCTCGAGCGCGCCGACATGCTGGCCGCCCGGGTGGCGCGGCTGGTCGAGCTGCGCCGCACCGCGCGGGCCGAGCGCAAGGTCGCCATCGTCCTGTTCAACTTCCCGCCCAATGCCGGCAACACCGGCACGGCGGCCTATCTCGGCGTGTTCGAATCCCTGCACAACACGCTCAAGGCCCTGGCCGCCGGCGGCTATCGGGTCGAGGTGCCGGACTCGGTCGACGAGCTGCGCACCCGGATCATCGAGGGCAACGCGGCCCGGTTCGGCGCGCACGCCAACGTCCATGTCCGCATCCCGGTCGACGATCATGTCCGCCGCGAGCGGCATTTGCGCGAGATCGAGGCGCAGTGGGGGCCTGCCCCGGGGCGGCAGCAGAGCGACGGCGGCTCGATCTTCGTCCTGGGCTGCCAGTTCGGGAACGTACTGGTCGGCGTGCAGCCCGCCTTCGGCTACGAGGGCGATCCGATGCGGCTCCTGTTCGAGAAGGGGTTCGCGCCGACCCACGCCTTCTCCGCCTTCTACCGCTACCTGCGCGAGGATTTCCGCGCCAACGCCGTCCTGCATTTCGGCACCCACGGCGCGCTCGAGTTCATGCCCGGCAAGCAGGCCGGGATGTCGTCCGCCTGCTGGCCGGACCGGCTGATCGGCGACCTGCCCAACCTCTACCTCTACGCCGCCAACAACCCGTCCGAGGGCAGCATCGCCAAGCGGCGCTCGGCGGCGACGCTGATCAGCTACCTGACCCCGCCCGTCGCCCATGCCGGCCTCTATCGCGGCCTGCTCGATCTCAAGGCCTCGATCGAGCGCTGGCGCGGGCTGACCCCCGAGACCGCCCCCGCCGAGCGCATCGATCTGGCGGCACTGATCCAGGCGCAGGCTTCGGCCCTCGACCTCACGGCCGCCGAGCCGGCCTGGGAGCGCGACGCCGAAGGCCATGTCGTGCGCCTGGGCGAGGCGATCCTGGAGCTGGAATACACCCTGATCCCACACGGCCTGCACGTGGTGGGCCAGGCGGCCTCGGTCGAGGAGCGGATCGACCTGCTGCTCTCGATCGCCGAATCGGCACACGGACAGCGGCCCGAGCGCGAGACGATCGCGGACCTGGTCGCGGGCAAGTCGCCGACGGCCACGGACGAGCGCACCCTGGCCATGCTGCGCGAGCTCGCCGCCACCGACCGCCTGCTCGCCGAGGATCACGAGATCGCCGGCATCCTCACCGCGCTTGACGGCCGCTACGTCCGCCCGGCGCCCGGCGGCGACGTGCTGCGCACGCCGGCGGTGCTGCCCACCGGGCGCAACCTGCACGGCTTCGACCCTTTCCGCATCCCCAGCGCCTACGCGGTCCAGGACGGCGCCAAACAGGCGGCGCGCCTGCTCGAGCGCCACATGGCCGACGGCAACCCGATCCCGGAGTCGATCGCGGTCGTGCTCTGGGGCACGGACAATCTCAAGACCGAGGGCGGGCCGATCGCACAGGCGCTGGCGCTGATCGGCGCCCGGCCGCGCTTCGACAGCTATGGTCGCCTCGCCGGCGCCGAGCTGGTCCCGCTCGCCGAGCTCGGCCGGCCGCGGGTCGACGTGCTGGTGACGCTCTCGGGCATCTTCCGCGACCTCCTGCCCCTGCAGATCAAGCTCCTGGCCGAGGCCGCCTGGCTCGCGGCCGCGGCCGCCGACGAGCCGGTCGAGCAGAATTTCGTCCGCAAGCACGCCCTGGACCACCAGCGTGAGCATGGCTGCGACCTGGAGACGGCGGCCTTGCGCGTGTTCGGCAATGCCGAGGGCGTCTACGGCTCCAACGTCAACCACATGATCGAGAACGGGCGCTGGGACGACGAGGACGAGCTCGCCGAGACCTACAGCCGCCGCAAGAGCTTCGCCTATGGCCGCAACGGTCGTGCCGTGCCGCAGGCGGCCTTGTTGAACAGCGTGCTCGCGGGCGTCGACCTCGCCTACCAGAACCTCGATTCGGTCGAGCTCGGCGTCACCACGGTCGACCACTATTTCGACACGCTGGGCGGGATCAGCCGTGCGGTCCGCCGCGCCAAGGGCGGCGAGGCGGCCGCGGTCTACATCGGCGACCAGACCCGCGGCGAGGGCATGGTCCGCACGCTGGGCGAGCAGGTCGCACTCGAGACCCGCACCCGCATGCTCAATCCGAAATGGTACGAGGGCATGCTCAAGCACGGCTACGAGGGCGTGCGGCAGATCGAGACCCACGTCACCAACACCATGGGGTGGTCGGCGACCACCGGCCAGGTGGCGCCCTGGGTCTACCAGCAGCTGACCCAGACCTTCGTGCTCGACGACGAGATGCGCGAGCGCCTGGCCAAGCTCAACCCGACCGCCTCGGCCAAGGTCGCGAACCGGCTGCTCGAGGCGCACGACCGCAACTACTGGTCCCCCGATGCGGCCACGCTGGAGGCGCTGCGGCGCGCCGGCGAGGAGCTCGAGGACCGGCTCGAAGGCATTGGCGTAGGGATGGCGGCATGACAATCGTGATGGAACGGCCGCGCTCGCGCGCCGACGGCGAAGGCAGCGTCCAGGTGAAGCTGGACCCCTCGGTCCAGATCGGCACCGCCAAGGTGTTCGCGGTCTACGGCAAGGGCGGGATCGGCAAGAGCACGACCTCCTCCAACCTCTCGGTGGCGTTCTCGAAGCTGGGCAAGCGGGTGCTGCAGATCGGCTGCGACCCCAAGCATGATTCGACCTTCACGCTCACCAAGAAGCTGATGCCGACGGTGATCGACGTGCTGGAATCGGTGGACTTCCACGCCGAGGAGCTGCGGGTCGAGGACTTCGTCTACGAGGGCTACAACGGCGTGATGTGCGTCGAGGCCGGCGGCCCGCCCGCCGGCACCGGCTGCGGCGGCTACGTGGTCGGCCAGACCGTCAAGCTGCTCAAGGAGCACCATCTCCTCGAGGACACCGACGTCGTCATCTTCGACGTCCTGGGCGACGTGGTCTGCGGCGGCTTCGCCGCACCCCTGCAGCATGCCAGCCGGGCCCTGATCGTCACCGCCAACGATTTCAATTCGATCTTCGCCATGAACCGGATCGTGGCCGCGATCCAGGCCAAGTCGAAGAACTATCAGGTGCGGCTGGGCGGCGTGATCGCCAACCGCAGTGCCAAGACCGACGAGATCGACCGCTTCAACGAGGTGGTGGGCCTCCAGACCATTGCCCATTTCCCCGATCTCGACGTGATCCGCCGCAGCCGCCTCAAGAAGTCCACATTGTTCGAGATGGAGCCGTCGCCCGAGCTGGAGGCGGTGCAGAACGAGTATCTGCGCCTCGCCGCGAGCCTGTGGGCTGGCAGCGAGCCCATGATCGGCACGCCGATGAAGGATCGCGACATCTTCGATCTGCTCGGGTTCGACTGATGCACACCCTCTCCTACCAGCAGCGCCGCGGGCAGCTCCTGACCTACTTCGACCGCACTGCGGCCGAGGCTTGGTCGCGGCTGACTTCGGACGCGCCCGTGGGCAGGATCCGCGCCACGGTGCGCGCCGGGCGCGACCGGATGCGCGGCATCCTCCTGTCCTGGCTGGCCGAGGACCTGCGCGGCGTGCGCATCCTCGATGCCGGCTGCGGCACCGGCGCCTTTGCCGTCGAGGCGGCACGGCGCGGCGCCCGCGTGGTCGCCATCGACCTGTCGCCGACCCTGGTCGCACTGGCACGCGAGCGCAGCCCCAGGGACCTCGGTGCCGGCGAGATCGAGTTCCGAGTCGGCGACATGACCGACCCGGCGCTCGGCCGCTTCGACCACGTCGTGGCCATGGACTCCCTGATCCACTATGTGGCCGGCGACGCGGTGCGCGCGGTGAGCGGCCTCGCCGCCCGCGCCGAGCGCTCGGTGGTGTTCACCTTCGCGCCGCGCACGCCGCCGCTGGCGGTGATGCACGCGGTCGGCCGGCTGTTTCCGCGCAGCGACCGCGCCCCCGCGATCGAGCCGGTCCAGGTCCAGGCGATGCAGGACCGCCTCGCGGCGGCCGCGGGTCTGCAGGACTGGCGGATCGGGCGTGACGAGCGTGTCCAGTGCGGCTTCTACACCTCCCAGGCGCAGGAGCTGCTCCGGGCATGAGCCGCCTGAACGACACCCTGGTGGCGGCGTGGGGCCGCGTCGGGACGCGGTTCCTCCCCTTCGCCGACGCGGCGACGGCGGAGCTGCCGCTCGGCCGGTTGCTGCGCCTGTCGCTGTTCCAGGTGTCGGTCGGCATGGCGGTCGCACTGCTCAACGGCACCTTGAACCGGGTGATGATCGTCGAGCTCGGCGTGCCCGCCTGGCTCGTCGCGTCCATGATTTCCCTGCCCCTGCTGTTCGCGCCCTTGCGTGCGCTGATCGGCTTCAAGTCGGACCATCACCGCTCCGTGCTCGGCTGGCGGCGCGTGCCCTACATCTGGTTCGGCACGCTGCTGCAGTTCGGCGGCTTAGCCATCATGCCGTTCGCGCTGCTGGTCCTGACCGGCGGCGGCCACGGTCCGGCGATCTACGGCGAGATCGGCGCGGCACTGGCCTTTCTTCTGGTCGGCGCGGGGCTCCACACGGTGCAGACCGCGGGACTGGCGCTGGCCACCGACATCGCCCCCACCGAAGCGCGACCGCGGGTGGTGGCCCTCCTCTACGTCATGCTGCTGGTCGGCATGCTGGTGAGCGCCCTGGTCTTCGGCGCGCTGCTCTCCGAGTTCGGCAACACCAAGCTGGTGCAGGTGGTCCAGGGTGCGGCCGTGATCACCATGGCCCTCAATCTCGTGGCCCTGTGGAAGCAGGAGGCGCGCAATCCGGCCCGCACGGCGGCCGACCGCCAGCGCCCGGATTTCCTGAGCTCCTGGCGCGGCTTCCTCGGCGGTGGCCGGGCCAGCCGGCTGTTGCTGGCGGTTGGGCTGGGGACGGCCGCCTTCAGCATGCAGGACGTGCTGCTGGAGCCCTATGGCGGCGAAATCCTGCATCTCTCGGTCGCGGCCACCACCGCGCTTACCGGTCTTCTCGCCGGCGGCAGCCTGGTGGGCTTCGCCCTGGCCGCGACCCTGCTCGGGCGCGGCGGCGATCCCTGCCGCCTCGCGGGCTTCGGCTGCGCGCTGGGCCTGCTCGCATTCGCTGCCGTGATGCTGGCCGCACCGATGGATTCGCCGACCCTGTTTCGTGCCGGCACCCTGCTCATCGGCTTCGGTGGCGGCCTGTTCTCGGTCGGCATGCTGATCGCCGCCATGGGCCTGGCCGACCGCGCGCAGAGCGGCCTCGCACTCGGGGCCTGGGGCGCGGTGCAGGCCACGGCCGGCGGCGCGGCCATCGCCCTGGGCGGGATCTTGCGCGATCTCGTCTCCGGCCTGGCCGCCCGGGGCGTCCTGGGTCCGACCCTGAGCGGCCCGAGCGTCGGCTACGGTGCAGTCTACCAGCTCGAGATCGTGCTCCTGTTCGCCGCCCTGGTGGCGATTGGCCCGCTCGTCCGCGCTTCCGGCGAACCGCGCCGGCAAACCTCGTCCAGTTTCGGGCTCGCTGAGTTTCCCGGCTAGCCAAGCTTGTCTGTGGAGGTCGAACCAATGCCTACTGGCGCCATCACCGGATACATCGACGTAGCCCAGATCGCGCTCTACGTGTTCTGGGCGTTTTTCGCGGGCTTGATCTATTACCTGCACCGCGAGAACAAGCGGGAGGGCTACCCGCTGATCAGCGACCGTTCGAGCCGCGTGAAGGTGCAGGGCTTCCCGGCGGTGCCCGAGCCCAAGACGTTTCTGCTGCCGCATGGCGGCACCGTGCAGGCGCCGCGCCCGGACGACCTCGACCGGCGGAGCATCAATGCGAAGGCGGTCGCCAACTTCCCGGGCGCTCCCCTGCAGCCTTCCGGCGACCCGATGCAGGACGGGGTCGGGCCCGCTTCCTACGCCCCGCGCGAGGATGCGCCCGAACTGACCCTCGAAGGCCTGCCGATGATCGTGCCGATGCGCGTCGCCATCGACGCCAAGGTCTCCGACCGGGATCCCGATCCGCGCGGAATGACCGTGGTCGGTTGCGACGGCAAGGCGGGTGGCACCGTCAAGGAGCTCTGGATCGATCGGGCCGAGCCTCAAATCCGCTATCTCGAGGTCGCGACCGGCGGTGCCGGCGCCACGAGCGTGCTGGTGCCCATGACGCTGGCGGTGGTGCACGCCGACAGGCGGAAGGTGGTGCTGGCTTCGGTCACCGGCGCCCAGGTCGCTGGCGCGCCCCAGCTCAAGAGCGGCGAGCAGATCACCAAGCTCGAAGAGGACAAGATCTGCGCCTACTTCGCCAGCGGCCACCTCTACGCCACACCCGGCCGGATCGGGCCGCTGCTGTGAGCGAGCATCAGCGCATTCCCGGGCTGCCCGGCCCGCTTCCGGAGGGCGAGCACCTGCTGTGGCGCGGCTCGCCGAGCTGGAAGGCGTTGGCGATCCGCACGTTCCACGGCCGGCTGATGGCGTGCTACTTCGCGCTGCTCCTGGCCTGGGTGGTGGTCTCCAACCTGGCTCAGGGCGCCACCGTCGCGCAGACGGCGTGGTCGTTCCTGTGGTTCGCGGCGCTGGCCGCGGCTGGGCTCGGCCTGGTGATGCTGCTGGCCTGGCTCACGGCGCGCACCACCACCTACGTCGTCACCGATCGCCGGGTGGTGTTCTGCTACGGGATCGCCATGCCGATGAGCCTGAACCTGCCGTTCGCACGGGTCGCATCCGCCGGCGTCCGGACCTTCGCCGACGGCAGCGCCGACATTCCTCTGGCCATGGCCCCGGGCGACATCGTCGCCTATCTGATGCTCTGGCCGCATGCGCGGCCCTGGCGGATCAGCAAGCCGGAGCCGGCGTTGCGCGCCGTACCCGAGGGCCAACAGGTCGCCAGCATTCTCGCCCGGGCGCTGGCGGCCTCCGCCAAGCAGCCGGTGCAGGCGATGGCGGCCCAGCAGACGACGGCCGGCATGCGGTCCGCCAACGCGCCGACCATCGCAGCAGCCTAGCACGGAGCGTCGCGATGACTCCTTCCGACCCGCCGGCGGCCTTCCCTCGCGGCGTCCTGCTGGGTGCGGCGTGCATGATCGCCTTCGTGATCCTGTTCGCGGGCATCGCCCGCGTGACCGGACTGGCCGGCTCGCAGATCGACCCCGCGCTGCCGGTGCAGACGATCGAGCTCCGGTTCGAGGACCAGGCGGACGGGGCGGTCGCGGTCTACGAGCAGGGCAGCGGCCAGACCGTGGCCGTACTGCCTCCCGGCACCAACGGCTTCGTCCGCGGTGTCATGCGCGGCATGGCGCGGGAGCGGCGCCAGTACGACGTCGGGATGCAGCCGCCGTTCCGCCTGACCCGCTGGGACAATGGCAGCCTGTCGCTCGAGGACCCCTCGACCGGTCGCCGGATCGAGCTGGAAGCTTTCGGCCCCACCAACTTCGGGGTATTTGCCAAGCTCCTGGCGAATGGGAGCGAAGCATCGTGATCGGCGACATTCTAGGCGGACGACAAAGGCTCGAGGTGCCTTGCACCATCGATATCGAGAACACCCTGGACAGCCTGCACGCCTATGTCGAGCTGCAGGCCGTCGACGTCGGTCCGGGTGACGAGGTCCGGATCCTCGACGCGCCGACCCAGATGCCGCCCTATGGCGAGCGGGTCGTGTGCGAGCGGCTGGCCACCGTGGTCAGGGCGAACTGGCTCGACCGGGCCTGGACCCAGCTGACCTCGCGCTTCGAGCTCACCGAGCTCTATGAAGTAGGCTTTTCATCCTGGAGATGTCCATGAACGAGATCGTCCTGGACAGGGTGCCCAACGCGACGACGCGCGAGGCGCTTTCGAGCACGATGCTCAGCCCGCGCTTCTACACCACCGACTTCGACGCCATGGATCGCCTGGACGTCAGCCAAGTCAAAGGCGAGTGGGATGCGCTGATCGACGAGATGCGCAGCGACCCGAACAAGGGGCACTTCTACCGCAACGCCGACTGGCAGTTCGACCTCGCGGACCTGCCCGAGGAGCTCCGCAAGGAGTTCCTGGATTTTCTGGTCAGCTCGGTCACGGCCGAGTTCTCGGGCTGCGTCCTCTACGCGGAGATCAAGAAGCGGATCAAGAACAAGGAGATCCGCGACCTGTTCACCTACATGGCGCGCGACGAGTCGCGGCATGCCAGCTTCATCAACGATGCCCTCAAGGAGTTCGGGGTCGGGGTGGACCTCGGCTTTCTGACCAAGGCCAAGAAATACACCTATTTTCGGCCCAAGTTCATCTTCTACGCGACCTACCTGTCGGAGAAGATCGGCTACGCCCGCTACATCACGATCTACCGCCAATTGCAGCGGCACCCCGAGCACCGCTTCCATCCGATCTTCCTGTGGTTCGAGCAGTGGTGCAACGACGAGTTCCGCCACGGCGAGGCGTTCGCGCTGCTGATGCGGGCCGACCCCAGCGTGATCAGCGGCCTCAACAAGCTGTGGGTGAAGTTCTTCCTGCTGGCGGTGTTCGCCACGATGTACGTGCGCGACCATGCAAGGCCGGAGTTCCACAAGGCCCTGGGCGTCGATCCAAGCGACTACGACTTCGAGGTCTTCCGGATCACGTCCGAGATTTCCCGCCAGGTGTTCCCCCTGACGATCGATCTGGACCACCCGGCCTTTCACGCCGCTCTCGAGCGGCTGCGGCGGATTTCGGTCGGCATGGGCGAGGCGGACAGGCAGGGCGGCGTCCTCGGCACCATCAGGAAGGTCGGCCTGGGTGCGGCGGCCGCGGTCGCCTTCGCCCGGCTCTACTTCATCCCCGCCAAGCGCAACGACCTGCCCCGGCAGGTCCGCCTGGCACCGGCCTGGTAGGGGAGCCGGCAGTCGTGACGGACCATGGCTTGCCCGTGCTGTACGCGCTGTTCCTGTGGTGGTTCAGCACGGGCCTGATCCTCTATCTCGACGGTCTGCCGCGGCGCACTTTCCGCTGGAGCATGCTCGGCTGCTCCGCCATCGCCCTCCTTTCGCTGTGGGGCCTCGCCGCCACCCGCGACGACACCAGCCTGCTCGGCGCCTATGCGGGATTCACCTACGGCCTCCTGGTCTGGGGCTGGCACGAGATGAGCTTCCTGATGGGCTACGTCACCGGCCCCAGGCGCGAGCCCTGCCCGCAGGCCTGCCGTGGCTGGCGCCATCTCGTCCACGCGATCGAGGCGATCCTCTGGCACGAGCTCGCGATCGCCGCGACCGCGGCACTGATGGTGGCGCTGACCTGGGGCGGCGAGAACCAGGTGGGCACCTGGGTCTTCATGGTGCTGTGGGTGATGCGGCTCAGCGCCAAGCTCAACGTCTATCTCGGCGTGCCGAACCTCACCGAAGAGTTCCTGCCCGCGGACCTCGCCTACCTGAAGAGCTTCATGCGCAAGCGGCCGATGAACCCGTTGTTCCCGGTGTCGGTCACCGCGGGCACGGTGGTGACGACCCTGCTGGTCGGCCATGCGCTCGCCGGCGGGGAAGGCAGCTTCGACGCGACGGCCTACACCTTCGCCGCCGTTCTGCTGGCCCTGGCGGTCCTGGAGCACTGGTTCCTGGTGCTGCCGCTGCCGGATTCGGCGCTGTGGACCTGGGCGCTGCGCTCGCGCGCAGCCGACACCGACGACGAGCGGAAGGGCGGCCTGCCGGCCGTGGCGCCGCTCCCGAGCTATGCGGCCCTTTCCGCCATTGGGAGGCGAACATGAACTTCGAGAGCTTCTTCCGCGGGCAGCTCGACGGTCTCCGTCGCGAGGGCCGCTACCGCGTGTTCGCCGACCTCGAGCGTCATTCCGGCGACTTCCCCAAGGCCACGCACTACCGCAACGGCCACCGCTCCCAGGTGACCGTGTGGTGCTCCAACGACTATCTGGGCATGGGCCAGCACCCGGCCGTCGTCGAGGCGATGCACGAGGCCCTGGACCTGTGCGGCGCCGGCGCCGGCGGCACCCGCAACATTTCCGGCACCAACCACTACCACGTGCTGCTCGAGCGCGAGCTCGCCGACCTCCACCACAAGGAGGCGGCGCTGCTGTTCACCTCGGGCTACGTCTCGAACTGGGCCTCGCTCAGCACGCTGGCCGCGCGCCTGCCGGGCTGCGTCGTGCTGTCGGACGCCGGCAACCACGCCTCGATGATCGAGGGCATCCGCCACAGCCGGGCCAAGTGCAGCGTCTTCGCCCACAACGATCCGGACGATCTCGACCGCAAGCTGCGCGAGCTCGATCCGGACGCGCCCAAGCTGGTGGCGTTCGAATCGGTCTATTCGATGGACGGTGACATCGCCCCCATCGCCGAGCTGTGCGACGTCGCCGATTCCCACGGGGCGATGACCTACCTCGACGAGGTCCATGCGGTCGGCCTCTACGGTCCGCGTGGCGGCGGCATCGCCGAGCGCGAGGGCCTGATGCACCGGCTGACGGTGATCGAGGGCACGTTGGGCAAGGCGTTCGGCGTGATGGGCGGCTACATCGCGGCCTCGGCGGCCTTGTGCGACTTCGTGCGCAGCTTCGCTTCGGGCTTCATCTTCACCACCGCCCTGCCCCCCGCCCTGGCCGCCGGTGCCTGCGCCAGCATCCGTCACCTCAAGGCGAGTTCCACCGAGCGCGAGCTGCAGCAGGAGCGGGTCGCCGCCGTGCGCCGCAAGCTGGACGCCGCCGGCATTCCGCACATGCGCAACACCAGCCACATCGTGCCGGTCATGGTGTGCTGCCCCGTCCGCTGCAAGCGGATCAGCGACATCCTGCTCGAGCATTACGGCGTCTACGCCCAGCCGATCAACTATCCGACCGTGCCGCGCGGCACCGAACGGCTGCGGATCACGCCGTCCCCCGTGCACACCGACGCCGACATCGACCATCTGGTCGGCGCGCTGGCGGCCTGCTGGTCGGAGCTCGACCTCAAGCAGGCGGCATAGGGCGGTCCGGCCGCTGCGGCCGCTCGAACTGGTCCTGGGCGCCCTGGCCGTGATCGCGATCGCCGTGGGCCTCTGGCAGCTGGAGGCGCTGCGGGCCGGCCTGACCATCTCGCGGACCAGCGTCGGCACGATCCCGGTCACGGTGTTCCGCGACGCAGCGGAGGCGCCGGCACCGGTCGTCGTCGTGGCGCATGGCTTCTCCGGCTCGCAGCAGCTCATGCAGCCGTTCGCGGTCACGCTGGCGCGCAACGGCTTCATCGTCCTGACCTTCGACTTTCCCGGGCACGGGCGCAACCCGGTGCCGTTGCAGGGCGGGATCGCCGACGATGCCGCCCGCTCGCGCGAGCTTCTGGACGCGCTCGACGCGGTGGTCGCGCATGGCCGCGGACTGCAGGGCGCCGAAGGCCGGGTGGCGCTGCTCGGCCATTCCATGGCCTCGGACATCGTGGTGCGCTACGCCATGGCGCATCCGGAGATCGCGGCCACGGTCGGCGTCTCGCTGTTCGCACCGGGTGTCACCGCCGCCAACCCCCGTAACCTGCTGGTCGTCGACGGTGCGCTCGAGCCCGCGATGCTGCTCGACGAGGGCCGCCGCATCGTCGCCATGGCCTCGGGCGGCACTCCCGAGGTGGCGGTGACCTACGGCAGTTTCGCCGACGGCAGCGCGCGGCGGCTGGCCTTGAGCGACGGGGTCGAGCATATCGGGGTCCTCTACAGCGCCCGGAGCATGGCCGAGGCCCGCGACTGGCTGAGCGCAGCACTGGCGCGGCCGGTGTCCGGGTTCGTCGACGCGCGCGGACCCTGGCTCGGGCTGCTGTTCGGCGGCCTGGTCGCGCTCGCCTATCCACTGCGCCGCCTGCTGCCGGTGGTGGCAGCCGTGCCCCTGGGCGCCGGACTGACCTGGCGGCGGCTGCTGCCGGTGGCGATCCTGCCGGCCGTGCTGACGCCGCTGACCCTGCACCTGTTGCCGACCACTTTCCTGCCGCTGCTGCTCGGCGACTATCTGGTGGTTCATTTCGCCATCTACGGACTGCTGACCGCGATCGGCCTGTGGCTGGTCGGCGCACCTGTCGGTGGTGCGTTCTCCTGGCCGCGCCTCGCCATCGCCGCCTGCCTGGTGGCCGGCTACGGCATCATGGTGCTCGGCCTGCCGGTGGACCGGTATCTCAGTTCGTTCGTGCCCACGGCAAGCCGCGTGCCGCTGATCGCGGCGATGCTCGCCGGCACCCTGCCCTATTTCGCCGCCGACGAATGGCTGACGCGGGGGGCGCCGGCGCCGTTCGGTGGCTATGTCGCCACCAAGCTCTGCTTCCTCCTGTCGCTGGCGCTGGCGATCGCGCTGGATCTGGAGCGGCTGTTCTTCCTGATCATCATCGTGCCCGTCATCCTCCTCCTGTTCACGATCTACGGCCTGCTGGCGGGCTGGGCCTACGGACGCACCGGCCACCCGCTGGTCGGCGGGCTCGCCAATGCCCTTGCCTTCGCCTGGGCCATCGCGGTGACCTTCCCGATGGTCGTGGAGGCAGGCTAGGATGGCCAGCGGCGTCGGAGATCGTTGAGATGCGCGCCGAACGCCGCCACCAGGCACGAGGCGGTCCAGCCCCACCAGGCGCCGACCAGTGCCGCGCGCAGCGCCAGCATCAGGCAGACGCCCGAAAGAAGGTTGCCGAGCAGATCCGCCGGGGCCGGCCCGCGGCCGGTCCGGCGATGGTAGAGGACCAGCAGCACCGCCTCGGCCGCGGTGATTGCCAGCACGATGTCGACGATGCGGCCCGACGCGAACAGGCTCAGCATGTCCGGGCCCGGCCGCGCTTGACCTTCCAATTTCCGTCCTGCAAACGTAAATATGGCTTCTGGGGGTTCACCGCGGTGGCCTTGTGAGTTTCCGATCGATGCCGAATGTCAGCTTTGCGCAGCCCGACGTCACCCTGCTTCTCGATCTCGAGGGGGTGATCCGCAAGGCTACGCTCTCGAGCTCGGTGGCGGACGAGGCGGTCGAGGACTGGCTGGGCCGCCCGTGGGCCGAAACGGTGACCAGCGCCGGCAGCCGCAGCGTGCAGCGACTTCTGGACGACGCCCGCCGCACCGGAGTTGCCGGTTTCCGTCAGGTGGCGCAGCGGTTCCCGAGCGGGCGCGAGCTGCCGATGGAGTACACCGCGGTCCGGCTCGGCACGGGCAGCGAGTTTCTGGCGATCGGCAAGAATCTCCAGGCGGTGGCGGAGCTGCAGTCGCGGCTGGTCTCGGCGCAGCAGGCGATGGAGCGCGACTACTGGAAGCTGCGCGAGATCGAGACCCGCTACCGCATGCTGTTCGACGCGGCCAACGACGCCGTGCTCGTGATCCGTGCCAGCGACCTGCAGGTGGTCGAGGCCAATCCGGTGGCGCGGGCGATCGGCCTGGCACCGGTGGGCCGCGACCTGCTGCAGGAGTTGGCTTCGACCGATCGCGAGTCCTTCCAGGCGATGCTCGCTCGGGTGCGGGAGCAGGGCAAGGCACCCGGGCTGATCATTCGGCTCGGCCGTGAGAGGCGGGCGTGGCTGGTTCGCGCTTCGCAAATGGCGACCGAGCCCGGTGCTGTGTTCCTGCTGCAGCTCTCCCCCGCCGGCGGCCAAAGCGTCCAGCCCGCGAGCGCGGAGACGCTGCCGCTCGAAGCGCTGATCGCGCGCGCGCCCGACGGCTTCCTGGTGATGGACCAGGACGCGGTGATCCACGATGCCAATCAGGCATTCCTCGACATGATCCAAGTGGCGGCCAAGGGGCAGGTGCTGGGCGAACGGACGCAGCGCTGGCTCGGACGTCCCGGTGCCGACGTATCCGTGCTGCTGTCGACCATCGCCCAATCCGGCACTGTCCGGCGGTTTGCCACCACCCTGCAAGGCGAGCTCGGCTCGGAGACCGAGGTCGAGATTTCTGGGTTCGGCAACACGGACACACGGCCGCGATTTGTCGGACTGATCGTCCAGGACGTCACCCACGCGATGCCCTGCGGCGAGCAGCGCGGAACCGATGGCATCGGCAACGCGCTGGGTCCGCTCACCCGCCAGATCGGCAAGATCCCCCTGCTGGAGCTGGTCAAGACGACGGTGGGCACGGTGGAGAGGCACTATGTCGCCGCAGCGCTCGAGGCAACCCGCGGCAATCGGACCGCGGCAGCGGAGCTTCTGGGCTTGAGCCGCCAGAGCCTCTACGCCAAGCTGTGGCGCTATGGTCTGGACGGTGGCGGGGAGGCCTCGTCCGACTGAGCCATTGGCGCATCGGGAGGGCTCTGGCGTGGCAGCTCGTCCATCGGCGGACCCTCGCTTCGGACGAGCGGATCTCTCCAACTGCGAACGCGAGCAGGTCCATCTCGCGGGATCGATCCAACCGCATGGCGCGCTTCTGGTCGTCGAGGAGCCCGGCCTCACCATCGTCCAGGCGAGCGCCAACGCTGCCGCCTTCCTCGGACTGAACGCCCACCTGATCGGTCAGCCGCTCGGCCGGGTCGCGGGCGACCTCGCCGCGGGCATTGCGCCGCATCTGCACCTGGCGCTCGACCGGCTGCCCGTGGCCGTGCGCTGCCGCGTTGGCGCCGATCAGCGACCGTTCGACGTGCTGCTCCATCGTCCGCCCGGCGGCGGCCTGGTGATCGAGCTCGAACGCGCCGGGCCTCCGGTGGATCTGTCGCAGGAGGTCGGCGCGGCCCTGCAAGGCATCCTCTCCTGCCCGTCCCTGCGCAGCCTGTGCGAGGAGACCGCACGGATCTTCCGCGAGCTCACCGGCTACGACCGGGTCATGGTCTACCGCTTCGACGAGGAGGGGCACGGCGAGGTGTTCGCCGAGCGGCGCCGCCCCGATCTGGAGGCCTTCCTCGGCAACCGCTACCCGGCCTCGGACATCCCGCAGATTGCGCGGCGGCTGTACGAGATCAACCGGATCCGAGTGCTCGTCGACGTGGAATACGAGCCGGTGCCGCTGCAGCCGCAGTTGCTGCGCGTGACCGGCCGCGACCTCGACATGTCCTTGTGCTTCCTGCGCAGCATGTCGCCGATCCACATCCAGTACCTCAAGAACATGGGCGTCGCGGCGACGCTGGTCGCCTCGCTGATGGTCGGCGGCAAGCTGTGGGGCCTGATCTCCTGCCACCACTACGCACCGCGCTTCCTGCACTACGAGATGCGCGCGGTCGGCGAACTCCTGGCCGAGACGGTGGCGACGCGCATCGCGGCCCTGGAGAGCTACGCCCAGGCCCAGGCGGAACTCACCGTCCGGCGCCTGGAGCAGCGGATGATCCAGGCGATCTCGCGCGACGGGGACTGGCGCGTCGCGCTGTTCGACCGTCCGGAGCCGTTGCTCGGCTCCCTCGGCGCCAGCGGCACGGCCCTCCTGTTCGAAGGCCAGATCCAGACCGCGGGCGAAGTGCCCGGCAGCCCGCAGCTGCGCGAGATCGGCGAGTGGCTGGACAGCAAACCCCGAGCGCCGGTGATCACCACCTCGGCACTGGCGGCCGAAGCACCGGCGTTCGCGTCGATCGCGGAGCTGGCGAGCGGGATCATGGCGACACCGGTTTCGAGTTCGCCCGGCGAGTATCTGATCTGGTTCAGGCCCGAGCGCGTCCGCACCGTTACCTGGGGCGGCAACCCGTTCAAGCCGGTGGTGTTCGGCAACAACCCGGCCGAACTGTCGCCGCGGCGCTCGTTCGCGCAGTGGCATCAGGTGGTGGAAGGGACCTCCGATCCCTGGACGCCCGCCGACATCGCCGCCGGCCGGCTCATCGGCGAGACGGTCACCGACGTCGTGCTTCAGTTCCGCGCAGTGCGGCTGCTGATCGCGCAGAGCCAGCTCGAGCAGGTGAGCCGCCAGGTCCGGCGCGCGGAGCAGCCGGTGATCGTGGCCGATCCGGAGGGGCGGATCCTCCTTGCCAACCGGGCTTTCGAGCGGCTCGTCGGCGCGCAACAGCCGCGCCTGCGCTGGATCGAGGACCTCCCGCCCCTGTTCGCCGACCCGGAGACGATGCGCCACCGCTTGCGCGAACTGTTCTCCGAGCGCCGCACCTGGCGCGGCGAGCAGACCCTGACGGCCGGTGGCACACACCGGCCGCTGATGCTGCGCGCCGACCCGGTGTTCTCGGCCCCCGACCATGTGCTGGGGTTCGTCCTCCTGTTCAACGATCTGACGGAGCGCCGTGCTGCCGACGAGGCCCGTCGCCAGTTCCAGGCCGAGATCGTCGACCGCCACCGCCTCGCCAGCGTGCCGCTCGACAGCGGCGACGATCTCGTGTTCCGCGACCTTCTGGCGTCCGTGGTCGGCAACGCGCAGCTGGCGGCGCTCGAGATCACCGATGGGGTCGACCTCGCGCAGGTGCCCGCGATGCTCGAAAGCGTGCAGTCCTCGGTGGAGCGCGCGGCCGAGCTCCTCGAGCGTCTGGTCTGGCACGCCGCGGGCTCGCGCCCGAAAGCTTGAGCGCACCCGTCCAGGGCATTTATTCACGCGTGCGATAGACTGTGCATTGGCGAGCGCGGTCCGCGCGATCGCAGTTGTTTTCTATCGTGAACGCATCCGCCGCTGGCAATCCTCACGCGGCGTCTGTAAGATTACAACGCGGCTGGAATCGCAGTGGATCGCCTGGGCAATGCCTCGGTCAACTCGCCTGTCGAAGCCGGCGTTTGAGTCTGGCTCTGTCCCTAGGAGGTCCCATCATGGGCTTGCTGTTCGCGTTCACGATCATGGGTCTGCCGCTCCTCGGCGCCCTGTTCGATCTCACGCAGACCAAGGCCTGAGATCACGAGGCTCGGTCGTCGATGTCGGCGACCGGGCTTCGTACCCGAGGGGCCCCCACGCCACCAAGCCCTTGCTGGTCCAGCCCGCTCAGCGCGGCTGCGACCGTCGTCGACAGCCGGATATTGTGCGCGAAGGCGGTCACCGCCTCGTTCACGACCATGTCTTGCTCGTCCGCTCCGAGAGCGCACGCATCGATCGCCCCGCGATAGGCGTCACGAAAGCCTTCGGGGTCGGCGATCTCCGGAAATTCGTAGAAGCCCAGCGCCTCCCGCGCGATCCCAGGTGCACGGGCGAGGAGCCGGCCGAGGATCCGGCCGCCGCTGAGATCCCCAAGATAGCGGACATAGGCATGCGCGATCAGCCGCGGCGCGTCTGCTGCCGCGATGCGCGCGGCGTAGGCCAAGCCGGCCGGCAATCTGGCCGGCCGCCTTACGCCCGACCCGATCAAGACCGCGAGGTCGCGCTCAAGTAGCGCCGTGCGAAAGAGCTCGGGGGCGACCAGCACGTGCAGCCGGCGGTCGTCGCGATGGCGTACCAGGCCAGCTTCGAGGAAACGGTACGCAGGCAGCAGATTGAACAGGAACAGGGCGTAGCCATCGCGGCTCGCCCTGCCTTGAAGCATGTCCCCGATGAAGCCGGAGCGCTCGGCCTGCCGATGCAGCTCGGCCGTGCCCTCGCGAAGCCTGGCGGCGAGTCCTGTGGAGGCTACGATCCCACCTCCTCGCGACCCGCCGCCCGGTCCGTCACTGCGTGGCCGCGGTGTTGGCCGCCCCCACCAGTTCCGGATAGGCCTCGACCATGTTGGCGCCGAGCAACGGCTTGTTCGCGCCGCGATGGCAGGTGGCGCAATTGGCCTTCGGTGCGTCGCCGAGCGGGCCAAGTCGGTGCGGCGGATAGGTCGGCCCGAGCGGCTCGAGGTAGGCGTTGTTGACGTCGCGCACCATTCTGATCCCGTACCAGGCCTTGGTCCGCGCCGGGCTGCTCTGGTCCCATGCGAAGAACGAGCGCGAATTGTGGCAGAAGGTGCAGTTCACGCCCAACGCTTCCGACTGGTGCATCATCTGCGCATAGGTCAATTCCGCAGACTTGATCGAGGTGGTGTTACCCTCGGGCAGCGCCGTCGTCGAGATCACGCGGATGTTCTGATCGTGAAGGAGGAACGGCGTGAACGGATCGTAGGGCAGCGACGCCATGCCGGCCGCGGTCGCCGGCATGTTCTGCCCCGCCCGATACCCGGCGACGCCCCGGGCCTGCTCCGGCCCCGGATTCGTGAACCAGATCGCGGCCGGCACCGGCTGGCCGCGATGGCAGGTGTAGCAGGTGACCCCGGCCGGAGCGACGTGGACGCCCCAGTCGCCGTTGAGATGCCGGGTCATCTGCAGCATCCGCCGCGCCACCACCTTGGTGTAGAGAGAGTCCGAGCTGAGCTCCTCGCCCTCGGCGTGGCAGTAGGCGCAACCCTGGTCGGGCGACACCCACTCGGTGATCGCCGACATCAGGCGGGTGAACTCGTCGGCGTCGACGTCGCCGAGAACCTGCACGTTCTGGTAGACCTCCGACGCCTTGGTCCCGCTCGGCTCGACCGCTTCGATCGGCTCCGGCACCTGGTTCGCCGCCACCTGCTGGCGCAGGTGCTTGGCGGTGTTGACCTGCTCCATCGCCGTGCCGCGATAGCCGGTCTGCTTCGTCACCACCGGCGGCAGTTCCAGGGTGAGGAACAGGACCACCGCGGCGGCGAAGACCGCCGCATAGGCCAGGAGTGCTCCTCTCATCGCGGTGATCGACCTCATTGCGGCGCTCCAGTGAGCGTGGCCGGATCCGGCAGGTGGGGAACGAGCTCGGGATAGGAAGGTGCCACCCCGTGCTTGACCGCCCAGAGGTACCAGTTGTCCACCACGGTGCCGGTGAGCAGGATCCCGATGCCGCCCGTGAGCGTGGTCAGGACCGCGAACCACCAGGCCCAGCGATGGATCGACTCCGCCGTGGCGTTGAAGCCCATGGTCCAGCGCCAGAACAGGGCACCGCGCTCGAAGGCGGTGCCGCGATCCAGGATCTGCTCGACCTCACGATCGGCGCCGAACCGGGTGGTCGCCAGCACGGTGGCACCATGCATCGCGAACAGCAGGGTCGACCCGTAGAGGAAGACGATCGAGAGCATGTGGAACGGGTTGTAGAACAGATTGCCGTAGCGGATCGAGAATGCCGCGGTCCAGTCGAGGTGGGGGAAGATGCCGAACGGCACCGCCTCGCTCCAGCTGCCCATGAGGATCGGGCGGATGAAGCCCAGAACCAGGTAGAGCCAGATCGCCGAGGCGAACGCCCAGGCGACATGGGTGCCCATGCCGAGCTGCGCGCGCGCGGAGATAGATGCGCGCCCACCACAGCAGGATCGAGGAGGTCAGGAAGAACCCGGCCATCAGCCACCAGCCACCCTCGTACAGCGGCGGCATGATGCTCAGGCCGACCGACGGCGGCGGCGGCTCGAGTGCCAGCCACGGCAGCTGGCGGACGAACTGGATCGGATCCCAGTTCACCGAGGCCCACATGTTGAGCCCGATGATCTCGATGGCGATGAAGCCGCAGATCAGCGAGGCGACCCCGAGCGTGCCCAGGTAGAGGGGCCCGATCTGAGCGTCGCCGATCTTGCCCAGCCAGTAGGAGAAGCCACCGCGATTGACGCGGGTGAAGGTCTCCGGCGCCACCGCTACCCCGGGGTAGGATGGGGCCCGGATCTGCACCTGGGTGAAGATGTTCTGGTATTCGGCCATTGGGGCGTGCCTTTCCCTAGCTCCAGATCGGCAGGTCGAGCCACCAGGTCCACCATTCCGGCCAGCCACGGGTCCAGAACGGTCCGCTGATGATGATGCAGACCGCGCTCCAGAACCCGGCGGAGAGGGCCAGAAACAGCCCGAGCCGATGGATGCCGAGGGTGCCGACCGAGTAGCCGATGGTATCGCGGAAGAAGGTGTTCTCGTGCTCCGAGGTCTTGACCACCTCGCCCTTGGGCGGGTTGACCGCCGAGAGCACCAGAGCACCATGCAGCGCCAGCGCCAATGTCGTGGTGAAGAAGAACGACACGGCAATCATGTGCGCCGGATTGTAGTGAAAGTGCAGATACTGGTAGCCGGTGTTCGAGACCCAGTCCAAGTGGCTGATGATGCCGTAGGGGAAGCCGTGCCCCCAGGCGCCCATCAGCACCGGCCGGATCACGACCAGCGAGACGTAGGCGAAGATCGCGACGGCGAAGGCGAAGGGCACGTGATAGCCCATGCCCAGCTTGTTGCAGATCTCGACCTCGCGCAGCGCCCACGATGAGAAGGCGCCGATCGCGCAGATCGTGATGACCTGCCAGAGGCCGCCTTCCCTGAGCGGCGCAAATCCCAGACCGTATTTCAGATCGGGCGGGGCGATACTGATCTGCCACAAGTTCCAGGTCGGGCCGATCGCGGCCCCGTAGACGATCAGCAACGTACCGACGAGCGCGAAGAAGATCGTCGTGACCCCGAAGAAGCCGACATAGAACGGCCCCACCCAGAAGTCGAACAGATCCCCTCCGAGCAGGGTACCACCGCGTACGCGGTATTTTGGTTCAAAACTGAGCATGGACATCGTCAGGCATCCCGGTCGTGGAGCGTTCTCGAGGCGCTCCGGTCACCGCACTCTCGGCAGCGAACGGCGCCGGGAACCGGCGTCCGTCCGCTGCCATGGCGAGTTCCGCCGTTCGCGCCGGCCCTCAGGCCAACGGGAGGTGCGTGATCTGCTCCACCGAGCCGACCGTCGCGGGACGCGGTCCGTCCAGCCAGTTGAAGCGATCGGTGCTGAGCAGGATGAAGTGGATCACGAGGGCCAGCGTGAACAGGAAGATGGCCAAGGCCACCAATGTCCGACGCGGATCGTAGAGCAGCCAAATACGCCACATGTTCTTGTCCTCCTAGGCCAGCATGGAGAGCGTCGTGTGCACGCTGTCCATGAGGCTGCTGTAGCCGTCCGGGCCGGGCAGCCAAGGGCGCCACGCCCACGCCAGTACGTGTGCCACCAGCGCCACCACGACGAAGCCGATGAAGCTGGTAACGAACAAACGGTGGAATTCCCGAGCCTCAGACGCTGTCATCCCCGACAGCGTCTCGGCCCGGTCCTCCGTACCAGTAGCCATGTCACAACCTTCCGCATGATGGCCTGACGGCCGTTACCGCGCACTTCCCGCGCGGCGGGGAACGTCGTGGCGGGGGCACGCCGCGACGCGGACTCCGCCCGGCACCGCCGGACGAAAGGCGAACCGCTCAGCCCATGAAGGCGAAGGGCACAAAGGTGTGCGCCGCCGCCCGGGCCTCGCCGAAAATCGACTTGCCGCCGTCCAGCCCGAGGGCGGGCGACCGCCAGCTCGAGGGCAGGACCCGCTCGATGACCGCGACCATCAGGAAGATCGCGAAGCTGACCATGAAGATGAGGCGGAACTCGCTCACCTCGCCCCGGCGCGGCCGCGACGATGCACTGCTCGAACTGGTCATCGGGACAGCTTCCTTTCTGGCGGACATCGGATGCAGCGTGAGAACGGTCATGCGGCGCGTCCCCCGACGAGCGCGTCGCGGGTCTGCGCGACACGCGATGCGGTCACCCGCTCCTCGCCGGCGCGCAGCGCGTCGCGCTCCGCCCGGTCGCGGAGCTTCTTGGCGGCGGAGATCCGCACCAGGAACGGCTCGCTCTCGACGAAGGCGTCGAGCAGCTCCTGGGCCTCGGCGTCCCAGGGCCGTCCGGCGGCGAGCTTGCCCGGCGTCGCCTCGACCCGGTCGAGCTCGGTGCCGAGGGGCAGGATGTGGAAGAGCGCGTCGAACAGCGCGTTGCAGTATTCCTGCACGATGTAGGTGGCGCCGGCATAGCCCATGAACGGCGTGCCGGTGGCCCGTCGGATGATGGCGCCCGGGAACGAGGCCGGGATGTACATGCAGCGGCACCCCTGCTCGGCCGCGTACATCCGCTCGTTGTACGAGCCAAACAGGACCAGTGGCGGGCTCGCCTTCATGGCTTCGCGCACCTTGCCATTGTCCGGCTTGACCCCGGCCTTGCGGCTGAACGCGAACGTGCAGGGCACGCCCATCTCGTCCTCGAGGAAATTCCGCATGCCGCGCACGTAGGTGTCGGTAGCCACGATCGCGAAGGAGGCGGTGGCGAAGAAGTCCTGGGTGACGCTGCGCCAGAGATCCCAGATCGGCTTGATCGTGCTGTGCTTCTCGCGCTCGATGAACGGCTCGGGATCGATGCCGGCGAGCTCGCCGAGCTTGCGCAGGAAGTTGGTGGTGGCGAACAGGCCGATCGGCGCCTGCAGGTAGGGCTTGCCCAGCTCCTCGCAGAGCTTGCGGCCGAACTCGCGGTACATGCAGATGTTGACCTCGGCGTCCGCGAGCTTCGGCACGTCCTCGATATGGGACCCGAGCGGGAAGACGAGATTGACCTCGCAGCCGATGCCCTCGACCAGGCGACGGATCTCGGCGAGGTCGGACGGCATGTTGAAGGTGCCGTAGATCGGCCCGATGATGTTGACCTTGGGCTTGGCACCCTCGGCCCGCGGCTGGACCTTGCGCGACTTCGCCTTCTTGGCGCCGAACTCCGACCACAGCCAGTTGATGGCGCGGTCGGCGCTCTGCCACTGGTCCTCGTCGATGGTGCGCGGCAGGAAGCGCAGGAGGTTCGAGCCCTCCGGCGTCACGCCGCCGCCGATCATCTCGGCGATGCTGCCGGTGACGACTACGGCCGGCAGATCCTGGTCCTGGGTGGCGCTCGCCCGCCTGAGCGCACCCTCGGTACCGGTCATCGAGAGATTGTCTTCCGACAGCCCGGTGACGACCACCGGCAGCTCGTGCGGCGGCAGGGCGTCGGTATAGTGCAGCACCGCCGTCACCGGCAGGTTCTCGCACCCGACCGGCCCGTCGATCACGACCCGCAAGCCCTTGATCGCGGTGAAGGCGTAGACGGCACCCCAGTAGCCGCCGGCGCGATCATGGTCGAGGACCAGCATGGCTAGGTCCCCACCGCGTCGGCGAGGTCGACCCGAACCCGGGCCTTGCGGGTGCGCTCCTTGGCAGCGCTGCGGTCGGGCGGGACGCCGGTCCAGCCATAGCCGGCAGCGTCCCCCTTGCCCACGCCCCCGAAGAACTCGACCATCCGGCCGAACCGCTCGCGGCCCCGGGTCTGGGCGGCGACGATGGCGCTCAGCGCCGCCGCACCGGCCGGCCCGAACAGCGGGCGGGCGGAGACCATGTTGGTGAAGTAGATGGCCGGCGTACCCAGCTCCTTGGCCTTCTGGACCAGCGGCGTGGTACCGAGCGCCAGATCGGGCTTGGCGTCGATCATCGCCGCGATGTCCTGCTCGATCGAGGCGCGGTACTGGATGTGCGTGCCGCGCGCCGCGAGCCACTCGCGGTCCGGGTCGCTCCACTCGGTGCGCGGGCAGGCGGTGCCGACATAGGGCACCTCGGCACCCGCCTCGACCAGCAGCCGGGCGACCAGCAGCTCGGAGCCCTCGTAACCGGAAACGGTGACGCGAGCCTTGATCGGGTTGGCGGCCAGGGCCGCGCGGATCGCGGGCAGGGCCGCGGCCTTGGCGGCGTCGATCTTCTCCGCACTCACCCCGGCGGCCTTACCGATGGCCTCCAGCCAAGCAGCCGTGCCGTCGACGCCCACCGGGCCCGAGCCGACCACCGGCCGGCCCGCGGCATGGAACTCGCGCACGGAGGCGGTGTAGAAGGGATGGACGGCCGCGGCGGTCACGCAGTCGAGCGCGGCGTAGAGATCGCGCCACTCGCGCGACGGCACCTGCGGTGCCACCGCCAGGCCCATGGGCTTGAGCAGAGCGCCCACGCCCACGGGATCGGCGGGGAACAGCTCGCCGATCAGGGTGACCCGCGGCTCGTCGCCCTGCGCCTGGCGCGGCCGCTGCACGGGCCCCTGCTCGGCCTCGAGGCGGGCATAGCGGAGCATGGCGCCGGCCAGCACGTCCTTGGCCTCGGCATGGGTCGGCACACCGAAGCCCGGCACGTCGATGCCGATGATGCGCACGCCCTCGATCTCACGCGGCAGCCGGTCGAGCGGCACGCCCGACGCGGTGGGCACGCAGAGATTGATGATGACCACGGCGTCGTAGTCGTCGGGCTTGGCCAGATCGAACACCGCGTTGCGGATGTCCTCGAACAGCTGCCCGGTCACCAGGGTCTCGGAGTTGAACGGCACGTAGCCCACGGTCCGCCTGGCACCGTAGAAGTGCGAGGTGAAGGTGAGGCCGTAGACGCAGCAGGCCGAGCCCGAGAGGATGGTCGCCGTGCGGCGCATCCGCAGTCCGACCCGCAGGCTGCCGAAGGCCGGGCACATCGACTGCGGCTGGTCGTGCGGGCCCTTGGGATAGTCGGCCGCCAGCTTCTCCAGCATCTCGCTCTTGCCCGCGGCCTTGGCAGCCTCGAGCATGGTCTCCTTGCCGCCATGGCAGCTCGGGGCGTCCGCGACCGGCGTTGCCGGCGGGCGTTCCTTGACGAGTGGGACGGTGTAGGCCATGACCCGCGCCGCCTCAGGCGGCACCCTCGTAGATGACCTCGAGCGACGGCTTCTCGACGATCGTCGTGCCGCACATGTCGGCCAGCGTGGCGGACTGCAGGACGACGTTGCGGCCGACCGAGTCGCCGCTGAACAGGCCCAGGAGCGTGTCCTGGGTCAGCGGATTGGGGCGCACCGGCGGTGCGGTGGCCACCTGGGTCGCCAGCTGCTCGAACATCGGCGCCCACCGGCCACCGGGGATGCCGATGATCTCGTAGTTGGCGCTCTTGCGGCGGATGTCCTCGTCGGCCGGGATCGCCGCCAGCACCGGAATGCCCACGGTCTCGGCGAAGGCCTGCGCCTCGCCGGTGCCGTCGTCCTTGTTGATGACCATGCCGGCGACACCGACATTGCCGCCCATCTTGCGGAAATAGTCGACCGCCGAGCAGACATTGTTGGCGACGTAGAGGGACTGCAGGTCGTTCGAGCCGACCACGATCACCTTCTGACACATGTCGCGCGCGATCGGCAGGCCGAAGCCGCCGCAGACCACGTCGCCCAGGAAGTCGAGCAGGACGTAGTCGAAGCCCCAGTCGTGGAAGCCCAGCTTCTCCAGCAGCTCGAAGCCGTGGATGATGCCGCGCCCGCCGCAGCCGCGGCCGACCTCGGGGCCGCCCAGCTCCATGGCGAACACGCCGTCGCGGATGAAGCAGACGTCGCCGATCTCGACCTTCTCGCCCGCCAGCTTCTTGCGCGAGCTGGTCTCGATGATGGTGGGGCAACTGCGGCCGCCGAACAGGAGCGAGGTCGTGTCGCTCTTGGGGTCGCAGCCGATCAGCAGCACGCGCTTGCCCTGCTGCGCCATCATGTAGCTGAGGTTGGCGAGGGTGAAGCTCTTGCCGATGCCGCCCTTGCCATAGATGGCGATGACCTGGGTCTCTTTCTTCGGCGGTTCGGTCGAGACGGGATCGGGCTCGATGGCGGCTTCGGCGCGCAGGCGGTCGGTGGCGCTGAGCTTGGAGTTGGCGAGAGTCGTGCCGGCGCTCTGGGCGTTCATGAGCAGGCTCTCCAATCGAGGATCATCTTGAGGCAGCCGGGATCGCCGAAGGCGGTGCGGTAGGCCGCGTCCGCTTCCCGGGCCTCGGCCCGGTGGGTGATCAGGCCGGCGAGGGACAGGTGGCCGGCTGCGGCAAGCTCGCGCACGGCGATGAGGTCGGGATGCTTCCATTCCGCGGCCACGCGCAGGCGCGCCTCGCGCATGAAGGCGGGAGCGAAGGCGAAGCTCAAAGGCTCGCTGTAGAAGCCCGCGAGCACGATCTCGCCGCCGGGCGCCAGCCTCGCGATCAGCGTGTCGAGCAGCCCGGGATCGCCGCTCACATCGTAGATGGCGCGGTAGTCGCGGCGGAGATCCTCGGCCGGGTTGACCACCCGGTAGCCCTCGGCACCGTCCCGCCGCTGCGGGTTCTGCTCCCAGACCACCGGCTCGCCGCCGCGCAGCAGCGCGATCCGCGCCAGAAGGCGGCCGAGGACGCCGTGCCCGACGATGAGGTCGGGCGGCGTCGTGCCGGCGGCAATCGCATGGTGGGCGGTGGCGGCCAGCGCCAGCAGCACGGCCTGCTCGCCGATGGCGTCGTCGACGGCCACCACCTTGTCGCCGGGCACCACGACGCGGGCGGCGGCACCACCGAACAGGCCGCGCACGTCGCCGAAGCACCGGGCACCTGGCACGAACACCCGGTCGCCCACGCGGGCGCCGGAAGCGGTGCCGGCGGCGGCGATGCGGCCGACCGATTCGTAGCCGGGGACCAGCGGATAGCCCATGCCGGGAAAGGATGGCATCCGGCCGGACCAGAGCAGGCGCTCGGTGCCGGTGCTGATGCCGCTCCATTCGACGTCGACCACCACGTCGGCGTCACCCGGCGGCGTCAGATCGAGCCGGCTCACCACGAGGCGCTCCGGTGCCTGCAGCACCACCGCCCACGTGTTCATCGCCCGGTTCACGCTCTTCGATCCCCCAAGGCCATCGGGCCTCCCATATGTGTCAGGCTACATTTACTGTTAGTGATGTCAAGGTAGACTCACAGTGCTGCTCCCGAATTCAGCATCGCGCCAGGATCAGGCGAGTGAGCATCGGGGTGCGGGTCGCGAGCAGGCGCGAGTCGGTGAATCCGGCGTCGGCCAGCATGCGGCGGAGCTCGTCCGCGGTTCGCGGCCGCCCGCTGCCCATCGCGAGCAGGTAGAAGCCGAAATAGGCGTCCCCCATCGATTCGGCCCCGGGTGTGGCGGCCATCGGCTCGGCCAGCAGCAGGGTCCCGTCCTGGGGCAGGGCGCGGCGGGCGGCACGCAGGATCGCCAGGGCCGCGGCATCGTCATGGTCGTGGATCACGCGGACCAGCGACACGATGTCGGCACCGGCGGGCAGAGGATCGGCAAAGAAGCTGCCGCCGATCGCCTGGGCGCGGTCGGCCAGGCCGTTGGCGGCGAAGCGCGCGCGCGCCCGCTCGGCCACCGGCGGCAGATCGAACAGCATCAGGCGGAGCGAGGGCGCGGCGGCCGCAGCCGCACTCAAGAAGGCGCCCTCCCCGCCGCCGACGTCGAGCAGACAGCGATGGCGCGCGAGCGGGTAGGCGGACAGGATCTCGGCCGCGATCATCGGCTGCGACGCGGCCATCAGCGTGCTGTAGCGCGCGACCTGCGCCGGTTCGAGGTCCCCCGGCCGCGCGGCGCGGGCATAGGCCCAGTAGCGCATGAGCTCGGTCTCGCCGGCCTCGCCGCGCAGGAGCGCCACCGGGTCGGCGAGATCGCCATAAAGCAGGGCGTGATGGTCGATCATCGCGGTCACGCCGGGATTGTCGACGACGGCGGCACCGAGCGCGCCCAGGCCGTAGCGCCCGCCACTACGCCGCGACACCAGCTCCAGCGGCACGGCCGCGGCGAGCAGGCGCTCGGCGGCGTCGGCCCCCAGGCCCAGCCGCGGCGCCAGCTCGGCGGCGGTACGCGGCCCCTCTGCCAGATGGTCGAACAGGCGCAGGCGGACGCAGGCCCCCAGGATCTGGGCGTAGACGAAGCCGGCGCCGAGATCGAACAGGGCCGTCGCCCGGCGCCGCGCGATCGGGCGCGTCAGCGGGAACGCCGCCGCCCAGCGCCGGAACGCGTCGCTGGACACGAGCCGATCGCGGATGGCCAGGAAGCGATCGCGGAGGGAAGGACCCGACGCGGCCATGTCCTCCGGCGGTCCGCCGCGGGCGATCTCGTGCAAGGGCGGCCTCAGGCGGCCGCGCGCACCAGGCCCTCGGGCAGGAAGTGCTTGCCGTAGCGCAGGATGAGCGCGCGGAGTTCGGCGGCGCCCGGGCAGGCCGGGATGGAATCGACGGCGTCCGCCATCAGCCGATCGAGGCGGCGCACGGCGCCGTCCACGCCGAGCTCGCGCACGGCGCTCTGCCGTCCCAGCGCCTCGTCCTGCCCCACCGGCTTGCCGAGCTCTTCGGGCGTGGCGGCGACGTCGCGGATGTCGTCGGCGACCTGGAACGCCTCGCCGAGCCGCTCGCCCAGAACGCGCCAGGGTTCGCCCACGGCACCGGCGGCCTTCGCGCCGGCCATGGTCGCGGCGGCGAACAGGGCACCGGTCTTGGCGCGGTGATACTGGGCGAGATCGACGTAGGACTCGCACTCCCAGGCCTGGCCGGCCGCGATGCCGGCCGGCATCCCGACCGAGCGCGACACGATCAGCACCAGCGGCGCCAGCCGGGCGGGGGTCACGGCCGCGGCCAGGGCCACGGTCTCGAAGGCCAGCACGATCAGCGCGTCGCCGGTGAGCACCGCCAGCTGCTCGCCGAAGGCGCGGTGCACCGAAGGCTTGCCGCGCCGGATCGGCGCGTCGTCGAAGCAGGGCAGGTCGTCATGGACCAGGGAGGCGCAGTGGAGCAGCTCGATGGCGGCGGCGGCGGAGTCGGTCACGGCCGGCTGGTCCTCGCCGCAGGCCTGCGCCACGGCGAGGCACAAACGCGGCCGGATCCGGGCGCCGCCGGGGAACACGGCGTAGCGGACGGCGTTGGCGAGGCCGGGCGGACAGGTCGGGCCACCTGCCCGCGCGATGGCCGCACCCAGCGCCTGCTCGATCCGCGTCGTGGCTTCCATCGCGAGCCTCCCTGCCGAGATCCGATGTGTAAGGTTTGATTGTCACCTCATGCTGTAATCTCATATAGACGGACGATCGCGGGAGCAACGGCGTTTTGGGAGAGGCCGCACTTCTTGGGCACGCAACGCGTCACCATCGTCGGCGCCGGCATCGCCGGGCTCGTGGCCGCGCTCGAGCTCGGCGCGCGGGGCTGCGCGGTCACCCTCGTCGAGCGCGCCGACCAGCCGGGCGGCAAGATGCGCGAGGTGGCGGTGGGCGAGGTGCGGCTCGACGCCGGGCCGACCGTGCTCACCTTGCGCGGAATCTTCGAAGACATCTTCGCCCGCGCCGGCGGCTCGCTCGACGCCGCGGTCACCCTCGGCCGCTGGCGATCCTCGCACGCCACGCCTGGGACGAGGGCGGCAGGCTCGACCTGTTCGCCGACCGCGACCGCTCCGCCGAGGCCATCGCCGCCTTCGCGGGCCCAGCCGATGGCCGCCGCTATCTCGAGTTCTGTGCCGCAGCCAAGCGCATCTTCGAGACCCTGGACCAGCCGTTCATCCGTGCGGACCGGCCCAGCATGTTCGGGCTGATCTCCGCCTTCGGCCCGCGCCGGATGGGGCAGCTGGTCCACACCCAGCCGTTCGAGACCATGTGGAGTGCCCTGGGCCGGTACTTCCACGATCCGCGCCTGCGCCAGCTGTTCGGCCGCTACGCCACCTATGTCGGCTCGTCGCCGTTCCTGGCTCCGGCGACGCTGATGCTGATCGCCCATGTCGAGCAGGAGGGCGTCTGGCAAATCGAGGGCGGCATGCACCGCCTGGCCTCGGCCATGGCCGAGCTCGCGACGAGAAACGGCGTCGACGTCCGCTACCGGGCCGAGGCATCGGAGGTGGTGGTGGAGCGCGGCGCCGTGGCGGGAGTGCGCCTGGCCTCGGGTGAGCGGATCGCCGCCGACGCCGTGATCGTCAACGGCGACGCCGCCGCGGTCGCGAGCGGGCGGCTCGGCCCGGCGATCGCGGGTGCGGTGCCGCGCACCGAGCCCACGGCCCGCTCGCTGTCGGCCGTGACCTGGCTGCTGCACGCCGAAGCCCAGGGCTTCCCGTTGCACCATCACAACGTCTTCTTCTCCAAGGCCTATCGCGGCGAGTTCGACGACGTGCTCCGGCACGGCCGGCTGCCGCGGACGCCCACGGTCTATGTCTGCGCCCAGGACCGAGGCGACGACGGCACCGGCATCGCGGGCCGCGAGCGGCTGTTCTGTCTCGTCAACGCTCCGCCGACCGGCGATGTCCGGCCGCTGCCGGAGGAGGAGATCACGGCCTGCGCCGAGCGGGCGTTCGGCCTCCTGCAACGCTGCGGTCTGCAGCTGCGCCGCGAGCCCGAGCGGATGCGGGTGGTGACTCCTGCGGATTTCGACGCCCTGTTCCCGGCGACCGGGGGCGCCCTCTACGGGAAGGCATCGCACGGATGGAAGGCATCGTTCGACCGGCCGGGGGTGCGGACCAGGATCCCCGGACTCTACCTGGCGGGTGGCAGCGTCCATCCGGGTCCGGGCGTGCCGATGACCGCACTCTCGGGCCGGATGGCGGCAGCGGCGCTGGTCGCGGACCTGGGTTCGACCGGGAGGTCCCGCCGGGCGGCTATCTCTGGTGGTACGTCGACGCGCTGAGCGACGATGGCCGGCACGGGCTCACCATCATCGCGATGCTGGGCAGCGTGTTCTCGCCCTACTACGCCTGGGCCGGGCGTACCGATCCGCTCGACCACTGCGCCCTCAACGTCGCCTTCTACGGTGCTGCGGGCCACCGCTGGGCCCTGACCGAGCGCGGCCGCCGCAGCGTTTCCCGCGACGCGGTGCGGTTGTCCATCGGCCCCAGCTCGATCGGCTGGGAAGGCGACGCCCTGGTGGTGCGCATCGACGAGACGACGTTTCCCGTGCCCTCGCGGCTGCGCGGCACGGTGCGCCTGCATCCGCTGCTGCGCGCGGACCATGTCGAGCTGCTGGACGGCCCGGCACGGCACCGCTGGTGGCCGGTGGCACCCCTGGCACGGGTCGAGGTCGAGATGGAACGCCCGGCGCTGCGCTGGAGCGGTGCGGGCTATCACGACGCCAATGCCGGCGAGGAGCCGCTGGAGACGGGCTTCGCCGAGTGGGACTGGAGCCGGGGTGCGCTCGGCGACGAGGCCGCCGTGCTCTACGACCTGCGCCGCCGCGACGGCAGCGAGCGCGCCCTGGCGCTGCGCTTTCGCACCGACGGCAGGGTCGAGCATCTCGAGCCGCTGCCCCGGGCGGCGCTGCCGCGAACGCGGTGGCGGATACGGCGGCGCACCCAGAGCGAGGCGGGCCATGCGGCGCGCGTGCGCCAGACGCTGGAGGACACGCCGTTCTACGCCCGCTCGGTGGTCGAAACCCAGCTACTCGGGCGGACGGTCACGACCATGCATGAGAGCCTCGACCTCGACCGGTTCAGCGCCAACTGGGTCCGGCTGCTGCTTCCGTTCCGGATGCCGCGGCGGCGCTGAGCCCTGGTCGCGGCGCAGCGATCGCAGCTGCCAGACGCCGAAGGCCATCACCGCCCCGAACACCAAAAGCAGCTCGATCAGGCCGAGACTACCGCTCACAGCTTCTCCGGCGCATGCTCCGGGATCAGCCGCATCGCGCCGGCCAGGGCCAGGACGATCACCGCGAGCAGGCCGAGCTCGACCAAGGCCGCCTGGAAATGCGGATCCTGCAGATTGACGTTGGTCGTGCTCTCGGCGGTGATGATCAAGATCCTGCGGATCGCGGCGATAATCGCCACGATGAAGAACGGTTCGACCTCCAGCCGCTTGCGCTGCGCGATGCTGCGCACGGTGTAGATGATCTCGGCCAGCATCAGGACAAGCAGTGCCCGATCGAGGAGTTGCAGGAGCGCTCCGCCATAGTCGCCGGCGAGAACCTGCTGACCTGCCTCGGCGACCGCGACCACCAGGAGCGCCGCGGCGGCAACCACCAGGATCAGCGCGGTCGCGAGGTAGATATAGTGCTCGCCGCGCTCCAGGATGGCGGCCAGGCCGCCTTGCTCGTTCGCCAACTCGTCAGGCCTCGCTCGTCTCCCGCCGCCGCTCGACCCGCTCCAGCAGCTCCAGCATCCGGCCGGCATGCTGGTCGAAACTCCAGCGTGGCATGCGCGGCGCCTTGAGCGCGGGTGCCGGCGCAGCGAGCACGGCATCCACCAGGAACTGGGCCGATGGCACGCTCGGCAGCGCAGCGGCGCGGCCGCCGACGGCGGCGCCCCCGAGCGCGCGGGCGAGCAGCGGCAATTTGCGACGGCCGGGCACCACCGTACGCTGGCTCACCGAGTCCAATCCCCGCCGATACAGCTCGGCCCCGATCTCGGCGTAGAGCAGCCGCGCCGCGCGGATGCCCGGGCGGCAGTCGAGCGGCAATTCCCGCATGCCGGTCTCGGCACGGCGGTAGAGTTCGTCGGCGGCCAGCAGGAGGCGGGCCACGACTCCCGCCAGCGCCGGCGTGAACTCCGGCCGGGCGAGCCAGGTCGCGGGATCGATCCCTGCCTCGCGCAGCCAGGACAGCGGCAGGTAGAGCCGGCCGTTCCGTGCGTCCTCGCCGACGTCGCGCGCGATGTTGGTGAGCTGCATCGCCATGCCCAGGTCGCAGGCCCGCGCGACCGTGTCCGCTCGGCGGCAGCCCATCAGGAGGCTCATCAGCGCCCCGACGGTGCCGGCGACGCGGGCGGCGTAGGCCAGGAGCTGGTCCAGCGTCTCGTAGCGTCGGTCGGCCGCGTCCCACTCGAAGCCCTCGAACAACGCCTCCAGCAGTGGACGCGGCAGGGCGTAGTCGCGGACCAGATCGGCCAGCGCCCGGTCGATCGGCTGCGGCAGCGGCCGGCCCTCATAGGCGCGGGCCAGCCGCAGGCGCAGCTGTGCTGTCTGATCCGGCCGGCCACCGTTCAGGTCGGCGGCATCGTCGGCGACCCGGCAGAAGGCGTAGAGCACGGTTGCCGGCTGCCGCAGCCGTGGCGGCAGCAGGCGCGAGGCGGCGAAGAAGGTCTTGGACCCGTGGCGCAGCAGGGCCGCGCAGGCCGCCTGATCGGCCGCTTCGGCGTGGCGCGGCTCAGGCCACGGCATCGGGCACCACGGCGTCAAGGACGCGGGCGGAGGAGATCACGCCGGGCAGTCCGGCCCCGGGATGGGTCCCGGCTCCCACGAGATAGAGGCCCGCCACGTCTTCGCTCCTGTTGTGCGGCCGGAACCAGGCGCTCTGCGTCAGTATCGGCTCGAGCCCGAAGCCCGCGCCGCGCACCGAGGAGAGCCGGTCCTGGAAATCCTGCGGGGTGAGCATCAGCGAGGTGACGATCTGCTCTTCCAGGCCGGGCAGGATCGTGGCGGCGAGATGGCGTGCGATCCTTTGCCGGTAGGGCTCGGCCGCGACGCGCCAGTCGGTGCCGCTGTCCAGGTTGGGCACCGGCGAGAGCACGTAGAACGTATCGCAGCCCGGTGGCGCCAGCGAGGGGTCGGTGACGGTGGGCCGGTGGAGATAGAGGCTGAAATCGTCCGCCAGCACCTTGCGGGTGAAGATGTCGTCGAGCAGCTCGCGGTAGCGCGGACCCAGGACCAGGGTGTGGTGGGCGACATCGGGATACTGGCGCCGCGTGCCGAAGTACCAGACGAACAGACCCATGGAGTAGCTCGCGCGCGCGATCCGCCGGTCGGTCCAACGCCGCCTCGCCGCGGCGGGGACGAGGTTGCGGTAGGTCCAGGCCGAGTCGGCGTTGGAGACCACGACCGCCGCGGGCACGGTTTCGCCGGAGGCCAGCCGGACCCCGGTGGCGCGACCGCGCTCGACCGTGATCTCGCTCACCGGCGCGTTGCAGCGGACCTCGCCCCCCTGCCCCTCGATCAGGCCGACCAGCCCGCGCACCAGGGCACCGGTCCCGCCCATGGCGAAGTGCACGCCCCATTTGTGCTGCAGGAACTCGATCAGGCAGTACATCGAGGTGACCCGGAACGGGTTACCGCCGACCAGGAGCGGGTGGAAGCTGAACACCACCCGCAGCCGTGGATCGCTGAAGTAGCTGGAAACCAGGCCGTAGACCGAGCGCAGGCTCTGCAGCTGCACCATCTTGGGCAGTGCCCTGGCCATGTCGGTCCACGAGTTGAACGGGACGTGGCCGAGCTTCTCGAAGCCGTAGCGGAAGATCCGCTCGCTCATCGCCATGAAGCGTGTGTAGTTCGGCACGTCTGCAGGGCAGAAGCGGGCGATCTCGGCCTGCATCGCCGCCACGTCGCCGGTATAGTCGAACACCGCGCCGTCGGCGAAGCGGATGCGGTAGAACGGGCTCACCGGGCGCAACTCGACATCCTGGGCCAGCTCACGCCCGCACAGCCGCCACAGATCCTCGAGCACGAAGGGTGCCGTGACGATGGTAGGCCCCGCGTCGAAGGTGAAGCCGTCCTGGCGGTAGACATAGGCCCGGCCGCCGGGCGCATCGAGCTTCTCGAGCACGGTGACGCGGTAGCCCCGCGCCCCCAGGCGGACCGCGGCGGCGAGGCCGCCGAATCCGCTGCCGATCACGACCGCATGCGGCCGGCCGGACAGCTCGGGTACCGCGACCCGGGGCGGGGTGAGATCGGTGAGCATCACGGTCGATGTCTTAGCGGGTTTACGTCAACCTTGCCTAACAGTTTTTGCTGACGCGGTGCATCACGCGGCTGGCCTGGGGATGTACACAGGTTTCCCGGATTTGCGGCCGAGGTTGACCTTGTAGTAGATGATGATGGCGAGACCGGTGGCGAGCGGCAACGCCCACAGCAGCGGGTTCAGCGCGAGTTGCGGCATCAGCCGGACGGCACCGAAGGCGAAGAACGCGGTGTAGACCGAGATGCCCGCACCCACGAGCCCCTTGAGATGCTCGAACAGCCACTCGTTGCGGGCGGGTGCCGCCTTGTAGAGGTAGCGCAGATTGGTGGCGGCGGTGGCGAACCCCACGAGCGAGATGCCCAGCATCAGGGGCTGCCCGATCCGCCAGCCCTGGACCGCGCAATTGGCGGCGGCGATGGTGACCAGGGCCTGGAGCGCCAGGTTGCGCCATTCGCGGTTGCGCTGGTAGCAGGTGCGGTTCAGCACGCACAGCCAGCCATACCAGGCGAGGTTGATCGTCAGGATGGCCAGGTAGAGCATCATCCAGCCGAAGATGCCGCGCACCAGCTCGACCTCGAGCGCCTGCAGGTGCGGGTGGGTGGCGACCGGGGCCAGGATGGTGAGCGTGCTCATGCCGATGGCGACGCTGCCGGTGAGCAGCATCGACCAGGTGAACACTCGCCCCCAGCGCCGGTGGGCGGCGCCACCTTTTTGCGCGAGGACGGGCACCCAGAACGATATGAGCCCGACCGAGCCGACCGCGATGTGCGTCCAGACAAGCACGTGAAAGGCCCACCACATCGTCCCGCTCCCCGTCTCGCTTGCCCGGAGCCTCACTCAGCGTTTACGTCGATAGGAATGGACCCGGTCGCCACGGTCAAGCCGTACTGTCCGCCGCGGCCGCGGCCTCTGCCGGCCCTAGCGGCGCTGGCGCGCGTGGTCTGGAACGGCGACGGCAATCTGCTCAGCCTGCTTCCGGCCGATGCCTACCGCATGGATGTGGGCCATCTCGGCTATTCGCGCCGCTCGATCCTGATCGTCAACGAGCCGGACCTGCTGCGCGGCATCCTCGCCGATCCCAGCGACATCTTCCCCAAGAACGACCTGATGGTCGGCGCACTCGAACCGCTGGTCGGCAACTCGATCTTCGTCTGCAGCGGCGAGACCTGGCGGCGCCAGCGGCGGATGATCGATCCGGCCTTTACCCACATGCGCATCACCCGCGCCTTCGCCGCGATGGCGGCGGCACTCGACGACTACGAGGCGCATCTCGACGGCGTGGCGGCGCGCGGCGAGCCGGTCTCGCTCGATCTGGCGATGAGCCACCTCACCGCCGACATCATCTGCCGGACCGTGTTCTCGACCTCGCTGCGCTCGCAGACGGCGCGCGACGTGTTCGAGGCCTTCACCGTGTTCGAGCGCCGGGTGGCGCATGTCGAGCTCAAGCGGCTGATCTTCGCCGCACCCTTCGCCAGGATCCCGCAGCATGAATGGGTGCTCGACGCCTGCCGGCGCATTCGCGGCCATCTGGGCGACCTCGTCGACGTCCATCTCGCCGCCGGTGGCCGCGACCTCGCCGACATCGCCGCCGACTTGATCGACGCGCGCGGCGGCGACACCGGCCGGCCCTTCACCCGCGAGGAGCTGATCGACCAGCTGGGCGTATTCTTCCTGGCCGGCCACGAGACCACGGCCAGTGCCTTGACCTGGGCCTTCTTCATCCTTGCGACCCAGGGCGATGTGGTGGCCCGGATGCGCGCCGAGATCGAGGCCGTCGCCGGCGACGGGCCGTTGGCCTTCGACCAGATCCGGCACCTCGCCTTTGTCCGCAACGTCTTCCGCGAGACCTTGCGGCTCTACCCGCCGATCACCTTCCTGCCCCGGGTCGCGGCCGAGCCCACGCGAATCGGCGACTTCGCGGTCAAGAAGGGTGCGATGATCATGATCGCCCCCTGGGTCCTGCATCGGCACGAGAAGCACTGGCGCGAGCCGCACCGGTTCGATCCCGACCGGTTCACGCCGGAACGCGAGGGCGAGATCCGTCCCGGCACCTACCTCCCCTTCGGGCTGGGACCCCGCACCTGCGTCGGCGCCGGCTTCGCCCAGACCGAGGCCTCCTTGATCCTGGCCCGCCTCGTGCGCCGCTTCGATTTCGCCGCCCTGGACCCAGGCAAGGTGCGCCCGGTGGCGCGCCTCACCACGCGGCCGGCCGAACAGATCATGTGCCGGGTGACGCGGCGCCAGAGATAGGAATTCGGCGCGCTCGGCATACCGGCCCGGTCAGCTCGAGTGCTCTCCTTCTCGCTGGCGCCTTAAGGCTCGCCAGCCGGCGTGGCGGCACCTTCGGCACGATCGCGGACGCGCTGGAACCCACGGCACACCGGCTGGTACGTTCCTCGGCCGCGGCACCCGCGGCCCTCGCTCGTTCGCAACGGAAACAGATCGTCGACTATCTGTCGCGATTCACCCGCTGGCGGCCCTACGAGCACCGCGTGCTGGCGCAGATCGACGGCCAGTTGGTGCCGGTGCCGATCAATCTCACGACCATCAACCGGCTCTACGGGCTCGACCTGGACCCTGCCGGCATGGAGGCGTTCCTGGCCGGCCGGGCGGAGCCGCTGGCGCAGATCCGGACGTCGGAGGACGTCGTCGTGAGCCGGGTGGGGCGGGAACTCTACGAGAAGTTCTTTCGCGGCTACACGCGCAAGCAGTGGGGCATGGACCCTTCCGACCTCGACAAGAGCGTCACCTCGCGGGTGCCCACCCGCACCGACAGCGACGATCGTTATTTCGGTGACAGCTTCCAGTGCATGCCGCTACACGGTTATACGCGCATGTTCGAAAACATGCTGGACCATCCGAACATCAAGATCATGTTGAATGCGGACTTCGACGAGATCGCGGGAGAGGTGGTCTACGTCCGGCTGATCTTCACCGGTCCGATCGACGAGTATTTCGGCTATCGCTACGGCGAGCTCCCCTACCGCTCGCTGCGCTTCGAGCACAAGACGCTGGATCAGCCCAACTTGCAGCCGGTCGCCGTCGTGAACTACCCCGACGAGGCGGTGCCCTATACGCGGGTCACCGAGTACAAGCACCTGACCGGCCAGCAGCACGCCAAGACCAGCGTCACCTTCGAATACCCCTCGGACGTCGGGGACCCCTACTACCCGGTGCCGCGGCCGCAGAACGCAGAGCTGTTCCGCAAATACCAGAAGCTGGCCGACCGGACGCACGGCGTCCACTTCGTCGGCCGGCTCGCCACCTATCGCTACTACAACATGGACCAGGTGGTCGGGCAGGCATTGGCCTTGTACGCCAAGCTCGCGGCCAGTCATCGGCCGCTGCAGACGCAGCCGAGCGCCCAGCGTCCCGCCCCGACCGCACCGGACGCGCAATCGGTCGCGGTCGAGTAGTCGTCGCGATGAGCCGCGCCACTGCGCCGGACGGCGCTACGCCGCTGTTCGCCAGCTTCTTCGCCGGCGGGTTCGAATGCTCGTCGCATCGCCGCCGCGACGGTCGACGGCTGGATCTCCTGGCCGCGACGGCCCACGACCGCCACGCCCATGCGGACTATCTGCGCCTGCGGGCCCACGGCATGCGCTGCGCGCGCGACGGGCTGCGCTGGCATCTGATCGAAACCAGCCCCGGCCACTACGACTGGTCAAGCTTCCTGCCCATGCTGCGCGCGGCCCGGACAGCCGGCGTGCAGGTGATCTGGGACCTTTGCCACTATGGCTATCCCGATCACCTGCGGATCTGGGGGGCGGACTTCGTCGCGAGCTTCGCGCGGTTCGCCCGGGCGGCGGCCGAGGTGATCGCGGCGGAAAGCGACGAGGTTCCGCTCTATTGCCCGGTGAACGAGATCTCCTACTGGGCCTGGGCGGGCGCCACCGTGGCCAAGATGAATCCGGCGGCACGCCGCCGCGGCGGCGAGCTCAAGCGGCAGCTGGTGCGCTGCGCCATCGCGGCCATCGAGGCCATTCGGACCGTGGACGGCCGGGCGCGTTTCGTCCATGCCGAGCCGCTGATCAACATCGTGGCGGCGAACCCGCAGCGCAACGAGGTCCAGTTCGAGGCTTGGGACATGCTGACCGGCCGGGCCGTCCCTGAGCTCGGCGGACGGCCCGACTATCTCGATGTCGCCGGCCTGAACTACTATCCCGACAATCAGTGGCGTGGCAACGGCTCGACCATTCCGCTGGGCCATCATCAATATCGGCCGCTGCGCGAGCTGCTGGCGGACGTTCACAGTCGCTATCGGCGGCCGCTCCATCTCGCCGAAACCGGAGCCGAGCGCAGCGCGCGCGCTGCGTGGCTGGCCTACATCGGCGGCGAGGTGCGCGCCGCCATGCGCGCGGGCGTCACGATCGAGGGTGTCTGCTTCTACCCGATCCTCGCCTATCCCGGCTGGGACAATGAGCGGGCCTGCGAGACCGGATTGTTCTCGCACGCCGACGGCGGCGGTCACCGGCAGGCCTGCGGCGAGGTCGCGGCCGAGCTGGCGCGACAGCAGGCGCTCGTGGGCGAACTGCTGTCGCCGCTGCGGGCCGCATCGGACGCCGCTGCGTGACGCCGGCGGTAACCGCGCGCACCGGATCGGCGGAGGGCAACGGCCAAGCACCCTTCCCCTCCCGCGCGGTGCCGTTCATCTGGCATTATCTGAAGCGAAGACCCTGGCTGTTCGCCGGACTGCTGCTGGTGCTCACCGGTGCCGCCGGTTGCGCGTTGTTCGTCCAGTTCGCCATGCGCCTGCTCGTGGACGGCATGGCGGCGCAGGGGGAGACACGCTCCGCGATCTGGCTGCCCCTGATCCTGTTCGTCGCGCTGATCGGCCTCGAGAGCCTGTGCTGGCGCCTGGGCGGGCTGCTCACCTGCCGGGGCGTGATCGCGACCGAGGTCGATGTCCGCCTCGACCTGTTCGACCATCTTTCCGGCCATCCGATGCGATACTTCGCCGACCATCTGGCGGGCTCGCTCGGCGGCCGCATCACCGCCACCGCCCGCACCGTCGGCGGCCTGCTGACGCGGATCTCGTGGAGCGTCCTGCCGCCTTGCGCCGATTTCGTCGGTGCGTTCCTCCTGTTCCTCACCGTGGATTGGCGCATGAGCGCGGCACTCTCCGTGTTCGCGGCGTGCCTGGTCGCCGCCATGGCCTGCTTCGCCGCTCGCGGGCGGCCGCTGCACGCGGCGTTCGCCGAGCGCAGCAGCCGCTCGAGCGGCGAGGTGGTCGATGCCGTCGCCAACATCTGGCTGATCAAAGCCTTCGCCGCGCGGCGCATCGAGCGCGAGCGCCTCGCCTGCAACTTCTCGGACGAGGCGCATACGCAGACCCGCAGCTGGCTGCATGTCGAGAAAACGCGTGCCGTGCACGAGATCGGCTTGTGGGTGATCGCCGCGGCGATGCTGGGCTGGTGCATCCATCTCTGGACGCTGGCGGCGATCACCGCCGGCGAGGTGGTCATGGTCAGCGCGATCACCTTCCGTGTGCTCAACGATTCCCGAGAGGTCGCGCTCGCCCTGATCGGCGCCACGCAGGAGATCGCGATCGTCGACGAGGCCCTGGGCGCGATCGCGCGACCGCATGGCGTGCCCGACGGGCCGCATGCGCGGCCCTTTCGCGCCGGCAGCGGCGCCATCGACTTCGACGAGGTGAGCTTCGCCTACGAGCCGGGCCGGCCGGTCTTCGATCGATTGTCCCTGTCGATCCCCGCCGGGCAGCGGGTCGGATTGGTGGGCGCCTCCGGGGCCGGCAAGTCCACGCTGATCAGTCTCTTGCAGCGCCTTGACGACGTGCAGCATGGACGGGTCCTGATCGACGGCCAGCCCGTCACCGCCGTGACCCAGGACTCCTTGCGGGCCGCGATCGCCGTCGTGCCGCAGGAGGTGTCGCTGTTCAACCGCACGGTGCTCGAGAACATCCGTTACGGCCGGGTGACCGCGAGCGAGCGGGAAGTGGTCGACGCCGCAGCGGCCGCGTCGGCGGACGAGTTCATCCGCAGGCTGCCGGCAGGCTACCATACCCTGATCGGAGAGCGCGGCGTCAGGCTGTCCGGTGGCCAGCGGCAGCGCTTGGGGATCGCCCGCGCCCTGCTGCGCGACGCGCCCATCCTCCTGCTCGACGAGGCGACCTCCGCCCTCGAATTCGCAATCGGAGGAGCAGGTGCAGCAGGCGCTCGCCCGGCTGATGCGGGGGCGCACGGTGATCGCCATCGCCCATCGCCTGTCGACGCTCGCCTCGCTCGACCGGGTCGTGGTGCTGATGGACGGGCGTATCGTCGAGGACGGCGCGCCCGCCGACCTTCTGAAGCGGGGCGGCGTCTTCTGCAGCCTCTGGCGCATGCAGGCGGGCACCTTCGGCATGGACCTCGCGGCGTGAGCTGCCGAAGCCTGATCCCGGCTCGCCTATCGCCGCCTCGTCAAGCCCGGCCTACAGATAGAAGTCCTGCTCGCTCAGCGTCCTGATGCCGGTGAGCTGGATCTCGGCCTCGGCGGCGACGTCGGCGTCGGTGCTCATGTGGATGATGGTGTTGCCGCCCGAGGTGAAGTAGCCGACCTCGCCCGGGCCGGTCAGCGCGGCGCCGCCGACCCAGTGGAAGATCTGGTTGCCGGCCACCGTAGCGTCGGCGTCGATGCCCGCCAGGTCGAACTTGTCCGCCAGATGTGCGAAGTCGGTGATGACGTCGCGGCCGGAGCCCGCCGGGCTCGCCGAGGTCAGGTTGTAGTCGTAGAGATCGCGGCCCGCCCCGCCGGTGAAGATGTCCTTGCCCTTGCCGCCCTGGAACCAGTTGTCGCCGCCGTCGCCGAAGAAGCGATCGTTGCCGCTGCCGCCGATCGCCCCCTCGATGCCGGTGAGCGTGTCGGTCTCGCCACCGCGCTTGGCCGTGTCCTCGTCCGAGGCGGCGTCGCCGCGCAGGTCGACGGTCACGGCCCTACCGCTGTCGGCAAATCCGACAAGGTCGATGCCGCTGCCGCCATTGAGCTTGTCGTTGCCCGCCCCGCCGACCAGGAAATCGCCGCCGTCGCCGCCGTTGAGGATGTCGTTGCCAGCGAGCCCTTTCAGGAAATCGTGGCCGGCCTGGCCGTTCAGCCAGTCGGCGGCGGCCGTGCCGGTGAGCGTGTCGTTGTTGACGGACGGCGCGGTCGAGGGGGCGAAGCCACTCTCCAGTGCACCGGCGTCGGCGTTGGTCCCGGCAGGTACCGGGCGGGTGTGGCCCAACTGGTCGGTGGATTCGAACAGCAGGCGGTCGGCGCCGCCCATGGCAGGGTTGGCGGCATCGGCCCTGAGAGGGGCCACCCCGGCGGGGTTGATCAGACCGCCGCCCGTGTCGGGGTCGATCGCGGCGAAGATGGCAGTGGCGCCGACCCCCTCGCGGTCGCCCGCGACGTCGCCCACCACGTCGCTGCCGAAGATGTTGTGGCCGTTCGACAGAGTGAGCCTGCCGACCACGTCGGAGGCGATGATGTGGAAATCGTTCGGATCGTAGGCGGTATTGCCGGACACGATCGTGTTGGCGATGTCGGCGGTCGCGTTGGCGACGAAGATGCCGCCGCCTGCGCCGGTGTAGCGAGAGTAGTTGGAGCGGTTCTCATTCCCGGTGATCGTCGAGTTGCGAACGACGAGATTGCCGTCCCTGAGATAAAGCCCAGCACCGTCGCCGGTGCGAGTGTCGATACGGTTATTTGCAACCGTGCTGTTGCTCAGGGTAAGATCGCCCCCGTTCACAAAGATACCGCCACCCCGATCGCCGTGGGAATTGATGACGGAGGTGCGGTCGATGATTCCCGAGCTGTCCCGTAGGCTGATGGCTCCGCCGTTGCCCAGGCCGGAAGTGGCACTGCCATCCAGGATCACGTATTGGAGTTGCAGGAAACTCTGTTGGCGGAGCTCAATGGCGCCACCGCTACCCTCGCTATAATATTCCCCACCAATATGATTGCCGATCAAAGCGGTGTCGCGGATGAATACTGATGACGCAACGCCAGCAATTGCCCCTCCAGATGCATATGGGCCAAAATCGCCGCCGGCATAACAATCAATAATCCGACTGCCGGAGATATGGACCCGACTGCCGCTTTCAGCGTATATCGCACCGCCACTCTGATACTGATTGAAATAGCTACTGGATCCCTGCACCGCGCAGTTTTGGATCAGACAATTTTCAAGCGTCAGGTTGCCTCCGCCGACCAGTATCGCGCCGCCGTTTCCATCAACAAAGCCATCCTCAAGGGCTAGATTGACAAGCGAAAGATCCGTGTTCGTATTGCTCGTACGAAAAAGTCGATCCGTCTCGCCGCCGTTCACATGTACGGCGCCGTCGATGGTGAGATCGCGGCTTACAACCAGCTCACCGCCGGTCAGGACCAGCGTCCTGCCCTGGATCGCGTTGCCGAACAGGATCGTGTCGGCAGCCGAGGTCGCGTTCGCCTGGGCCACCGCCTCGCGCAGGCTGAGCTTGCCGTCGTTCGGGTTGACGACGTCGAGCTTGGTGGTGACGGTGAAGGTGGCCATGGCTCGGATACTCGCGGCGGTGGATGAGGCGTGAGGCCAGCCCTAAGCCGTCCGTCGCCGCACCGCATTGATCTCGATCAAGCGCCGCCGGTCAGAGATAGAAGTCCAAGGCGCTCAGGGTCTTGATGCCGGCGAGCTGGATCTCGGCCTCGCTGGCGATGTCGGCGTCGGTGCTCATGCGGATGATGGTGGTGCCGCCGGAGGTGAAGTAGCCGACCTCGCCCGGGCCGGTGAGCGCTGCCGAGCCGACCCAGTGGAAGGCCTGGTTGCCGGCCACCGTCGTGTCGGCGTCGATGCCCATCAGGTCGATCTGGTCGGCGAGATGGTCGAAAGTCGGTGATCACGTCGCGGCCCGCTCCCACCGGCGAGGCGCTGGTCAGGTTGTAGTCGTAGAGGTCGCGCCCGGCGCCGCCGGTGAAGGTGTCCTTGCCCTTGCCGCCCTGGAACCAGTTGTCGCCATTGTCGCCATAGAACCGGTCGGCGCCGCCGCCGCCGATGGCACCCTCGATGCCGGTGAGCGTGTCGGTCTCGGTGCCGCGCTTGGCGGTGTCCTTGTCGCCGATGCCGCGTCGCCGCGCAGGTCGACGGTGACCTTGGTGCCGCTGTCGCCATAGTTGGCGATGTCGATGCCGGCGCCGCCATTGAGCTTGTCGTTGCCCTTGCCGCCCTCGAGGAAATCGCCGCCGTCGCCGCCGTTGAGGGTGTCGTTGCCGGCCAGGCCTTTCAGGAAGTCGTGGCCGGCGAGGCCGTTGAGCGTGTTGGCGGCGGCCGTGCCGGTGAGCGTGTCGTTGTTGGCGGAAGGGACGGTGGAGTGGTGGAAGCCGCTCTCGGCGGCGCCGATGTCGGGGTTGGTGCCGGTGGGTGAGGGGCGGGGGGTGCCGATCTGGTCGGTGGCGCCGATGGCGAAGCGGTCCGCACCGCCCAGGGCGGGGTTGGTGACGTTGGCGCGCAGCGGGACGATGCCGGCGGCGTTGACCAGCCCGCCGCCGGTCGCGGGATCGATGGCGGCGAAGATGGCGCTGGCGGCGACGTTCTCGACGTCGCCGGCGATGTTGCCCAGGACGTCGCTGCCGAAGATGTTGTGGCCGTTGGATGAGGTGATGGCACCGTAGATGTCGGGACCCTGGTCTGCATAGTATGACGTATTGCCGGCAACGATGCTGTTGGCGATATCCAGCTTGGTAGTTGTACTGACCCAGATGCCCCCGCCACCAGTATCACCATTGGTATAGGCGAAATTGCCGGTAACTGTGCTATTACGAACTATCAGCTCTTCTGCAGCGGCAAAGATCCCTCCCGCAATACCACCCGCATAAAAATGTCCCGAATTGCCGGCAATCGTCGAATCAGATACGGTCAGGGTCTGCCCGGTGAACAATATACCTCCACCCTCATAATGCGTATCATTGTCGACAATCGAGCTGTTTCCGATGAAACCTGAGCCGTTCAGGTATATACCGCCCGCGGTACCGCCGTGATAGAAGGCGTGGCTCCTGTTGGAGGATACGCTGCTGTTGGTCAGCGCGAGATACCCGCTGATGTGAATCGCACCACCACTGTAGGCGAAGTTCGATTCTAAGTGGCTACCCTCGATCACCAAGTCGACGTTGGACTTGTAAGCTCCGCCGATTGCCCCGCCTAAGGCACCGGTGTTATCCGTAAGCTCGCTGTCAACGATCGTAAGGCTGCCCCCGGTCGCATAAATGGCACCGCCAGTGGACCAGGTATAGTCGCCGTCGCTGTCAAATGCAGTGTATGTGGAATTATTTACAATGGTGCTATTAGCGATAGTCAGGCTGTGTCCACCAGCAACGATGGCGCCGCCAGGCTGTGCTTGGTCACCGATCACCAGGCTATGACCGTCGCGGAGCGTCAGATCGGTCAAAGTGACGTCGGTCTGGGCACCACTGATGTTGAAGATACGACTGACATCGCCGCCGCTGATGGTGATGGCTACACCGTCATTATTCTGGTCGCCATCGATCTTGGTATCTCGATTGAGCGTCAGCTCACCCTGCGTCAGCGTCAGCGTCTTACCTTCGAATCCTGGCGCGAAGACTATCGAATCCTCTGCGACTGTGAGATTGGCCTGCGCCACGGCCTCCCGCAGGCTCAATTTGCCATCGCCGGGGTTGACGGTATCGCCCGCGGTGTTCACCGTGAACGTAGCCATGGCGCAATGCTCCGAACATTGATGTTAATGTTCGTTGACGATTGCATGGCGCTGATTGCTGCGCAATGACGTAAATCAATTGCGACTTTCTACCTTTGATTGGCATCAATCCCGGATTGCAACCCCTCTATCCCACTACAATGCATCCAGCGCGCAATTGGGCGCGACCGGCCGACCGCCGCCGGCGATCGGGCTGGCCAGGACGTCGTTGTTCAAGACCATCCTGATCAGCGGGTAGAGCTTGGGGATGTCGGCGCGCAGGCGATCCATGGTCGCCGCCCGGATCGTGCTGTCGCCGCGCAGGACGCCCTGCTCACAGCCGCCGCCATCGACGGCGTAGATGCCGTAGTCGCGGATCGCCGCCGCCAGACGCCGCCCTGGCTCGCTCAGGCGCAAGGCGGCAAGGTCGGTGCCGCGGGGCAGGGCCAGAAGGGCGCCGTAGGGGATGTGGCCGGTGTTGCTGCCCGGCGGGATCACCGCGTCGCGCCCGACGGCAGGCAGGACCACCGCCGTCGACAGCATCACCTTGCAGCCAGCCCGGCGCGGCAGGATCATCTGCAGCGCGTGCTCGATCGGCCGGCCGCTCGTGTCGATCTCGTGGCTGCGCAAGAGGCCGAACAGGCCGGCGACCCCGGAAGCGCTGAGGCCGAGCCGCTGGCCGGGATGGATGCCGTGGCCGAGACCAGCGATGTTCCAGGCGCGGTGGATCCTTGCCGAGGGCAACTCCTCGCCCCAGCGAAACTGGCCGAACTGGTGCGCTTGGCCGGTCGTCGCATCGTAGATGACCGCGGGCTGATCCGGGCAGGATCCGATGCCCCCGCCGGGAAGCGGCACGCCCGCACGCGGCAACCGCACGGTCAGGGGCAGGCCGGACACCGGCCCGCATCCGGTCAGCGGCCGCACGGTCCCGATCGGATCCATGCCGTCGGCCTTGGCGACGGCCATGCTTCCCGGCCGGCCTCCGTTGATGGCGAAGCTCGTCGCCTTGAGCCAGTCGCGCGTCGCCGGATGCGACTTGGCGGCGTAGCGTGCGCCGGTGCCGATCGGTCGGTGATGGGCGCTGCGGGCGGTGAACGGGTTCAGGAACCAGTCGGCAGGCGCAGCGCAGCCTTTGGCGGCGAAGGTCGGGCCCGACGGCGCCATGGCCAGAAACGGCAGGATGGCGAGAGCCAAGCGGCGCCGGTTGACGGTCGTGGACATGGCGAGCTCCTCCGAGCGGCGCCCCTGCAGGGACAACGCACTGGTCGGGTTCCGGCCGGCAGGCGGCCGGCCGTGCGGAGACAGCATCATGCCATGAGAGCGGCCGTTAACTCAACTTTAAGTTGAATTAATTGGTTTGCGTCGACCCGAACCAGCCGATGTCCTCGGTCGCGGCCTCGCCCATGCTTTGGCCGGCGAAGATCGTCTTGCGCAGGATCTGCCAGGAGGTCATGGGCATGGTCAGCAGCGGCAGGGGATCGCGCGCCTGCCAAGTGACGTCGCGGCTATGCAGGAGATAGCCGAGATTGCGCCGGAAGGTGCCGCCGCGCCGGAACAGGGAGCCCTGGGTCTCGGTCAGGCAAGGGAAGAACTGCTGGTACAGCCGCTCGTCGCGCAGACGGGGGCGCGGCATGGCGGCGGGGTCGGCGATCGCCGCCGCAAGATCGTCGGGATGGACGAGGTGGACCCCGCTCGTCATGCGCGGGTTGCATTCGATCGCGAACGGCCGACCGGTTCCGTCGAGCACGAAGTCGAACGAGATCGAGCCGCTCCAGCCCGCCGCCCGCACGAAGGCCTCGACCCAGGCTTCCACCGCCGGCACCGTGATCCGCTCGAACGCCACCGCCACCGTGCCGCCCATGACGGTGCCGCGGTAGACGGCGGTGACCTGGACCCGGCCGCGCTGCGCGAGCGAGAACGTGCTGCAGACCTGCCCATGCACCCGGGCCTGGACCAGAGCGCCCGCTTGCGGCCGGTCGGCCGGGATGGGACTGCCGCGCGCCAGCAGTCGCACGCCGATGCCCGAGCAGGAGAACCGTGGCTTGACGACGTAGTCGCGGCTCGCCGCCAGGGCCGCCGCCTCGGGCGCGTCCGCGTGCCAGGTCTCGGGCACGTCCAGGCCCCAGCCCGCGGCCGCGCGGGCGAAGCCCAGCTTGTCGTGCAGCGCCAGGAGGTCGCGCTGGGCCATGCCGTAGAAGCGCACGCCCGGGGCAAGCGCCGGCGCGATCGCCGCCGCGTGCATCGCCTCTTCCGAAACCGGCACGATCAGCTCGACGCCCTCGCGGGCCACGATCGCGCCGAGTTCGCGCACATAGGCGCCACCGTTGCGGTTCGGCGCGGTGACCCGGTAGCTGCGGGCCACATCCCGCGAGGCACGCGCCAGATGCCAGGCGAACGGCTCGGCCACCACGACCCGCCAGCCGGCACGGGCGAAGCTGCGCGCGACCTCCAGGCCCTTGGGCAGCCGCCCCAGCGTGAGCAGCACGGTGCGCGGCATCTCGGTCGCCTCAAGCGGCCTTGCGCATGACCGTCCGGCGGATGCGGCCCACGCCCACGGCCACCACCAGGGCGATGAGCGGGATGCTGATCCCGGTCGCCAAATAGGGATCGACCGGAATCCCCGCCGCATCCAGGCCCTTGGCGAGGTAGCCGACGATGCTGGCGAGGTAGTAGGTGATCGCCACCACCGACAGTCCTTCCACCGTCTGCTGCAGCCTCAGCTGCATCTTCGCCCGGCGGTTCATCGATTCCAGCACCGCCTGATTCTGCCGCTCGCGGGTGATGTCGACCCGCGTCGAGAGCAGCTGCGTCGCGCGCGCCACCCGCTGCGACAAGGCCTCCTGGCGCGCCGACACCGCGCGGCAGGTGTTCATGGCCGGCGCCAGCCGGCGCTCGACGAACTCCTTGAAGGTCTGCAGTCCGTCGATGCGGCCCTCGCGCAGCTCGGTGATCCGTTGCAGGACCAGGTCGTGGTAGGCCACGGCGGCGCTGAAGCGGAAATGGGTGTCCGAGGCGCGACCCTCGATCTCGGCCTCGAGCCGCGTGAGCCGCGCCAGCAGCGTCGGCTCGTCCTGTTCGCGTGCGGTGGTCAAGGTCTTGGTGATCTGCGCCAGCTCCTGTTCGAGCCGGGTCAGCAAAGGGGCGGATTCGCGCGCCAGCGGCAGCGCCAGCAGCGCCAGGACCCGGTAGGTGTCGAGCTCGAGCAGGCGTTGCACGATCCGGCCGGCCTGGCGCGGCGCCATGTTCCGGTCGAACAGCGCGAGGCGGCTGAAGCCGTCCTCGTGGATCCGGAAATCGCTCATGGCGACGGCAGCGCCGCCGGCGACTTCGGCCCCGACCAGCGGGTAGCCGTCGAACCAGCGCAGCGACAGCTCCTCGGCGTCGGGGAGCCTCTCGCCGGCCCGCACGATGCCGACATGGAAGGAGACGATGACCTGCCCGGGCACCTCGGCCAGCCAGCCCGCCGGCACCATGCCCAGCGCCGGTTCGGCGAACGGATCGCCACCGGTGCCGGCGACGATGAACTTGTAGCGGGTGAACTCCGAATGGCGCTCCCACTTCAGGCGGAACGCACCCATGTCGACGCTGTAGTGGTTGACGTTGCGCGCCGGCGGCGGGACGTCGAACAGACGGGCGAGCTCGCTGACATGCCGCCATTCCCGCTCGCGCTGCGACCAGTCGGAGAGCAGCGCCAGGAAGGTGATCCGCTGCGGCGCCACCAGGGACTGCGGCGGCCGCGCATGCGCCTCGTCGTTGAGCTCGTGACGCAAGGGGTGGTCGGCGGGAAGCGGCATGGGAAAGGCCTCTTAGCGACGCGACAGCGACTTGAGAAAAGCCCGGCGGTCAGTTCGCCGCCAGCAGACCGGCGCTCGTCGACAGCTCGATGATCAGGCTGGCCGCCTGCTCCGGCCGTTCCTCATGGGCGAGATGGCCCAACCCCGGCAGCTGAACCACCGAAGCCGAGGGCAGCACATCGCGCACCCGCCGAGCCTCCGATGGCCGCACCGCCCTGTCGCGGGTACCCACCACCAGGGCCAGGTGCGGCGCCAGGCGCGGCAGATCCCGGACCAGCGTGCGCAGATCCCAGTGCGCCATCATCGCCAGGGCCGCGGCGACGTGCGCCGCCCGGCGGCCGAGGCGGCGATACATCTCGAGCTCGACGCCGCCGATGGTCGAGCCGGTGTCGCGGATCAGCCGGTCGATCATGCCGCGGTCGGTTCCGGCATGCCATGAGAACAGCCGTGGCAGCAGCGTGTTGCTCGCCGCCAGCCGCGCCATGGGAGAGAACAGCTGGCCCGGGAGCCCGCGGAAAGGCAGCAGCGCGCCATTCAGGCTGACCAGCAGCCGGGGCGCGATGCGGCCGTCCAGGCACATGCGGCACAGGACGGCGGCGCCAGCCGAGTGGCCGACGGCGAGCTCCGGTTGGAGCTCCAATGTCACCAGCAGGCGTCCGACGGCCTCGGCCATCCCGGGCAGAGACATCGAGGCCGGGCGCGGCATCGCCGTGAAACCATGCCCGGGCAGATCCGGCGCCACCACCGTGAACCGCTCGGCCAGCAGCGGCAGGAGGCGCGCCCAGGAATGGGTCGCCGCACCGGTGCCGTGAAGGAGCAGGGCCACGGGCCCCCTGCCCGCCACCTGGACATGCCAAGAGAAGCCCGCCGCGGTCACGAATCGGCTGGCGGCGCGGTTGGGCCAGTCGCGCCCGTCCGTGTCCCAGTCGGGGCGGCCGAGGTCACCGGCGCGGCCATGGGCCTCGCGCGCGCGCAGCCGGTCCACGAACCGGGCGCCGCTCACGCCGGGGCCGCCGCGCGCACGGCGGCCGAGAGGGTCGTGGCGCTGGCGTGCGGCAGCGGCAGGTAGCGGGCACCCATCTCGCCGGCGACCTGTCGGGCCAGCGGCTGCGGCTTGGGCGAGATGTCCAGCACCAGGGCGCTCAAGCCCTCGGCCCGCACCGCGCGCGCCGCGGCCAGGGCATCCTCCTCGGCCTTGGGCCGCCCGCCGCTGCCGTCGCGTGCGACATTGGCCCGACCGTCGGTGAGCAACACGATGATCGGCGTCTCACCCTTGCGGCGGATGGGCTCCGCCAGGGCCAGAGCGGCGTCGATCCCGGACGCGAGGGGGGTACCGCCACCGCCCGGCAGGGCGGCGAGGCTGCGCTTGGCCCGCACCAGCGAGCGTGTCGGCGGCAGGAGCAGCTCGGCCTCGCGGCCGCGGAAGGCGATCATGGCGACCTGGTCGCGGCGGACATAGCAGTCGGCGAGCACCAATTCGACCGCACCCTTGGCCTCGGCCAAGCGGTTGAGGGCCGCCGAGCCCGAGGCGTCGACCACGAAGATGGTGGTGGTGCGGGTGCGCTGCTTGAAGCGCGTCACCCGGAAATCGTCGGGCCGGACCTCGACCCGGGCGGAGGCGGCGGGCCCGCGCTCCTGGCGGCGCAAGGGCTGCCATGGTGCGGCCGCGCGCAGGGTCTCGACCAGATTGAGCCGGGCACCGGCCTTGGGGTCGCCGCGCCGCACGCCCGTCGGCCGGCCGCGCGCGCCGGAAAGCCGGGCGGCGCCGGCGCGCCCTGCGGGCGTCTGGCGGACGCGACGCAGCGTACCGAGGCGGAGCTGGGCCAGGAGGTCGGGCGGGATGGCGGCGGCAGCCGCTGTGAGGACGAGGTCGCCGAGCGGCAGCTCGGCCTCGCTCGGCGGCGTGTCGCTGTCGTCCTCTGGCCCCGGCTCCGGCGGCGGGGCCTCGGGGCCGCTCTCGGGCGCCTGCGGCAGGGCCGTGGCGCGCTGTGCCAGGACGAGGCGCCCGGCCACGCCCAGGTCGCTCTGGTCGACCGTCATGCGCCCGGCGAGCGCGGCGGCCGCCCGTGCCACCCGGAGTGCCAGCGAGACCGCGCGCAAGGAGTTGATGCCCAGCGCGGCCGCGGCCGTGCACAGCGCCTCCACCACGCCCGGATCGACGGTGATCCCCGCCAGCCGGGAGCGCGCTGCCACGATCTCGACCGGCCCATACGGCGCCTCGCCCAGATCGGCAGCGCCGAGGTCGCCAAGGTCGAGGTGGAAGGCCAGGCGGTCCAGCAGCGCCGCGGGCGCGCGCTCGTCCTCGGCCATGCCCTCGTCGAGGAGCACGAGACCGAGCCGCGACGGATACAGGCCGCTCAGGCCGTCGCGCTCCAGGGCCACCGAGCCGGTGTCCAGGACGGCACCCAGCCGGGCGGTGGTGCCGGGCGGGAGCCGCTCGGCCATGGCGACCAGAACGATGCCGCCATCGGCTTCGGCCAGCAGGCCGCGCTCGGCCACCGGGCGGCCGGCGCGCAGGGTGGCGGCGAGGTCGAGCCCGCCCAGGAGCCGTCCGTCGGTGGCATGGAGCGGCAGCCGGCGCAGTGGCGTGCCGGCGGGCAGGAGTGCGGCGACGAGGCCCAGCCAGCGCTCGCGCGCCGGCCCGGCGAGCGAGCGCAGCCCGACGCCGCCCGTGCCGGTGGGATCCACCGCGAGCAGCGCGGCGGCCAGGGCCGCATCCGACCAGCGCGCGGCACCGGCTTCGCTCATGGGCCGAACAGCTCCTGCACCGCGCGCTCGACCCGCACGGTCGAACCGGAATCGTCGAGCGGGTTGCGGCGCAGGCGGTGGCGCAGGGCCGAGGGTGCCACCCGCCGCAGCTGCGCGTCGCCGACCTCGGCGACGCCCTCGAAGGCGGCCAGTGCGCGGGCCGCCCGGACCAGGGTCAGCTCGCCGCGCAGGCCGTCGGTACCGAGGCCGATGCACAGCCGCGCCGCGCGTTCCAGGGCCGCATCGGGCACGGCGACCTCGGCCAGGCGCTCGCGGCCCTTCTCGATCTGCCGGCGCAGCTTGGCGTCGGCGCGGTGCCACTGGGCGGCGAAGGATTCGGGGTCGCGCTCGAAGGCGTCCCGCCGCCGGACGACGTCGATGCGCGTCGGCAGGTCTTCGGGCGTCCTGACCTCGACCGAGAGCCCGAAGCGGTCGAGCAGCTGCGGGCGCAGCTCGCCCTCCTCCGGATTGCCGCTGCCGATCAGGACGAACCTGGCCGGATGGCGCACGCTCAGCCCCTCGCGCTCGACCAGGTTCTCGCCCGAGGCGGCGACGTCGAGCAGAAGGTCGACCAGATGGTCTTCCAGCAGATTGGCCTCGTCGATGTAGAGGAAGCCGCGGTTGGCGCGGGCCAGCAGGCCGGGCTCGAATGCCTTCTCGCCGCGGGTCAGGGCGCGCTCCAGGTCCAGCGCACCCACGACCCGGTCTTCGGTGGCACCCAGCGGCAGGTCGACCACCGGCACCGGCACCTTGACCGTCTTGGGCGCGGTCGGACCGCGGCGCAGGCCGCAGTCGACCGCGCACATGGCGGGATCGCCCGCCGGGTCGCAATGGTAGCGGCAGCCGGCCACGACCTTCATCGCCGGCAGGAGCGCGGCCAGGGCGCGCACGGCGGTCGACTTGCCGGTGCCGCGGTCACCGAAGACGAGCACCCCACCCACGGCCTGATCGACGGCAGCGATCAGCAGGGCCTGCTTCATCTCCTCCTGGCCGACGATGGCGGAGAACGGGAAAACGCTGCGCATGCTCACCCTATGGCGGCCCGGTCATGTGCGGAACTCGGCCTGCGACGTCGCGGCGCCGGGGCTCAACCGGCGAGGCTGGCGAGATCACGCCAGCCCTCGTCGCCGGCTACCAGATCCCAGTGCTCGGCGCAGTATTTGCGGAACCAGACGCTGTAGCGCTCCGGGGTGCGCGCCATGTCGGCCTGCAGGGCCTGCGGCTCGACCCAGTCGTAGCCGTCGGCCTCGGCCGGGTCCGGCTGGACCGCACCATCGTACCGTCCGGCGAACACATGGACCAGCTCATGCTCGACCAGACCATTGCCGACTTCGGCGCGATAGGTGACGCTGATCAGCGGCAACAGGCGGCACGAGAAGCCCATCTCCTCGCGCAGGCGGCGCCCCGCAGCCACCTGCACCGGCTCGTCGGGCCGCGGATGGCTGCAGCAGGTATTGGTCCACAGGCCGCCGGAGTGGTATTTGCCGACGTGCCGCTTCTGCAGGAGAATACGGCCTTGGCGGTCGCGGACGATCACGGAGAGGGCACGGTGCAGCCTCCCCTCGCGGTGCGCGGCGAGCTTGGGCGCGGTGCCGAGGGGGACGTCGTTCTCGTCCACCAGCACGACATGCTCGACCCGATCTTCCATTGCCTCCCCCTGCCATCGCCGACCCGCCATTCGGGCCGGCAACTTGGCCGATCCAATCCGATCCGGCAACCGGGAGCACACCACCTTGACCGCGCGTGAGACGCTCCTGCGGAACAGCGCGCGCCACGCCCTGCTGCGCGAGCAACTCCTGGTGCCCGCCAACGCGATCCTCGCCTACGGTCAGATGCTGGCCGACCAGGCCCTACCGGGTAGCCGCGAGTCCGGATATCTCGGGCGGATCGTCTCCTCCGCACGGCAGGCCACCGAACGCCTCGCCGTCGCGGGCGCGGCATTGGAGGCCGGCGAGGACGAGGTGCCGCTGTTGCGCCGCCTGCGCCACGATCTGCGCTCGCCCCTGGGCGCCATCAAGGGGTTCGCCGAGCTCCTGCTCGAGGACGGCTTGCCGGTGGCGCGGGAGGAACTCGCGCGCGTCATTCGGCGCGTCGCCGAGATCCTCGGCCGCATCGACGATCTCGGCGCAGGTGCGGGTCTCGCGGCCGAGAGCGGTGCTACCGAGCTCGCCGCGGCTTTGGCCCGGACGGTGGACGCCCTGCCCGGGATCGCAGCCGGCAGTCCCGGGCGGATCCTGATCGTCGACGACCACGAGAACAACCGGCTGCTGCTCCACGACATCCTCTCGCTCGCCGGCCACGAGGTGGCGATGGCGGCATCCGGCGCCGCCGCGCTGGAGACGCTCCACGAGCATTCCTTCGACCTGGTTCTGCTCGACCTCCTGATGCCCGGCATGAACGGTCTGGAGGTGCTGCTGGCGCTGCGCCGCCGAACGGCCGTGGCCGACCTGCCGGTCCTGGTGCTGTCGGGCATCGATCCCGCGGAGATGACCGCCCAGTGCCTCGCGGCCGGTGCGCAGGACTTCATCCGCAAACCCTTCGACACCGCGATCCTGCGCGCCCGCGTCGCCGCAGCGCTGGAGCGCAAGCGCCTGCGCGACCGCGAGCGCCACTATCTCGGCCGGCTCGCCGCCGAGAAGCAGCGCGCCGAAACCCTGCTACACAACATCCTGCCCGCCGCCATCGTCGCCCGGCTGGGCCGCGGCGAGCATAGCATCGCCGACCGGATCGACGCCGTCACCGTCCTGTTCGCCGACATAGTGGGCTTCACCCGCATCGCCGCAAGGCTGTCGCCGGCGCGCCTCGTGGCCGATCTCGACCGGTTGGTCAGCGCCTTCGACGCGCTGGCGGTCGAGTTGGGAGTGGAGAAGATCAAGACGGTGGGCGATGCCTACCTCGCGGTCGCCGGCGTGCCCGAGGCTCGCACCGACCATGCCGCAGCCGCGGCGGCGCTCGCCTTGCGCATGATCGAGGCGACGAGCGCGCTGGCGCCGGAACTCGGGGCGGACTACCGGCTGCGCATCGGGCTGCACAGTGGTCCAGTTCTCGCCGGCGTGATCGGCAGCCGCAAATTCAGCTACGACGTGTGGGGCGACACCGTGAACGTGGCATCGCGCCTGCAGCAGCTCGCCGAGCCGGGCACGGTCACGATCTCCGCTGCCACGCGCAGCCAACTGGGCGCCACAGCCGCCGTCGCGAGCCTGGGCGAAGTCGAGCTGCGCGGCCGTGGGCGGTTCGCGACCTTCCGCCTCGGGCACGGCCTGGACTGAGCGGACATCAAAGGGCGACCGCTACCGCGGCTGCGATCAGCCCCCACAACAGGGCGCTCGCAAGGACGGCATTGCGCAGGCAGGGTGACGCAATGGCATCGGCTTGGACCCGCTGCGCGACGTGAGCCGGCAGATCGGCGGCGACGAAGCGATCCGCGGAAGCGATCATGCTTGGCCTCCTCGCAGCCTTACGTTGCCCAGGTTGTGGCGTGTAGCGCCCAACCAACCCGCGGGTGTAGCCATGACCACGCGGCAAGCGGCGAAACGTCCCTTCGGTCCCGGGAATCCGGAGCCGTCTTGCGCGGGACTGAAACTGGAAAGCTGGCATTGCGGACATCAGCTCGTCCTCCCGAGCGGTCTTGCCTGCCGGAAGAGTTATCCCAAATCCCCACTAGGTCAATAGACTTTATTTTTTGATCTTACGCGCTCTTCGCCGGTGGGGTCAGACCGGGCTCGTCTCGCGTTGACGTTGACCGACCTGCGCGCCATGGTCCCAACCCATCGCCACGCCGCCGCAACGCGGGGGAAGAACGGCACAGTGTGGAACCAGGGAGCATCGAGATGAGCGCGACGAGGTGGACCAAGCGCGGCCTCCTGATGGCCAGCGCGATCGGCTTGACCATGGCGGGCGCTGGCGGCGCCTCGGCCGAGGAAGTGATCGTCGGGCTGATCACCAAGACCAACAACAACCCGTTCTTCGTCAAGATGAAGGAGGGTGCGGAGGCCAAGGCCAAGGAGGCCGGGGTCGAGTTGCGCAGCTTCGCCGGCAAGTATGACGGCGACAATGAGGGCCAGGTGGCGGCGGTCGAGAGCCTGATCTCGGCCGGTGCGAAGGGCATCCTGATCACGCCCAGCGACACCAAGGCGATCGTGCCGACGATCCAGAAGGCGCGCGAGGCCGGGATCCTGGTGATCGCGCTCGACACCCCACTGGATCCGATCGACGCCGCGGACGCCACCTTCGCCACCGACAACTTCAAGGCCGGCGAGCTGATCGGCCAGTGGGCCGCGAAGACCCTGGGCGACAAGGCGGCGGACGCCAAGATCGCGTTCCTGGACGCCCTGGAGAACCAGCCCACCGTCGACATGCTGCGCGACCAGGGCTTCATGCAGGGCTTCGGCATCGACATCATGGACCCCAAGCGTTACGGCGAGGAGACCGATCCGCGCATCGTCGGCCACCAGTGGGGCAAGGGTGCGGAGGAAGGCGGCCGGACCGGCATGGAGAACCTGCTCCAGAAGGATCCCGACCTCAGCGTCGTCTACACCATCAACGAGCCCACTGCCGCCGGCGCCTACGAGGCGCTGAAGGCCGCGGGCAAGGAAAACGACGTCCTGATGACCTCGGTCGACGGCGGCTGCCCGGGCGTGAAGAACGTCGAGGCCGGCGTGATCGGCGCCACCTCGATGCAGTTCCCGCTCCTGATGGCGTCGATGGGGGTCGAGGCGGTGGCCGAGTTCGCCAAGTCCGGCAAGAAGCCCGAGCCCACCCCGGGCCTCGAGTTCTTCAACACCGGCGTCGCCCTGATCACCGACAAGCCGGTCGACGGCGTGCCGTCGATCACCTCGGCCGAGGGCCTGACCAAGTGCTGGGGCTGAGGCACCGCTAGGCCACGCCCGTGGCCGTCGAATCCGGTCCCCTCGACCCGGCGGTCGAGGGGACGCCCGTGTTCGAGGAGGAACGGCGCGGACCGCTCAAGCGGCTGCAGCACTTCCTGCATGCCTTTCCCACCACGGTGCCGTTCATCGTCCTGCTGCTCGGCGTGGCGACGTTCAGCACCATTGTCGGCACGCGGTTCTTCCACCCCTTCAATTTGTCGCTGATCCTGCAGCAGGTCACGATCATCGGCGTGGTCGGGATCGCGCAGACCCTGATCATCCTCACCGCGGGCATCGATCTCTCAGTGGGGGCCATCATGGTCCTGAGCTCGGTGGTCATGGGCAAGCTCGCCGTGGTCACCGGCGTGCCCGTGCCGCTGGCGTTCGTCATCGGCCTGATCACCGGCCTCGCCTGCGGGCTGGTCAACGGCATGCTGGTCACGCGCCTGCGGCTGCCGCCGTTCATCGTCACGCTGGGTACCTGGAGCATCTTCGGCGCGCTGAACTTGTGGTACTCGCAGAGCCAGACCATCCGGCAGCAGGAGGTCGAGGCGGCGGCCCCGTTCCTCCAGTTCACCGGCACGGCGCTGCAGTTCGTCGGAGCGCGCCTGACCTACGGCTCGATCCTGATGCTGCTGCTCGCGGCGCTGGTCTGGTACATCCTCAACCACACCGCCTTCGGCCGCCACGTCTACGCCACCGGCGACGATCCCGACGCCGCGCGCCTGGCCGGCATCGACACCGACCGCACGCTGCTCGCCGTCTATGGCGCCGCCGGTCTGATCTGCGCGATCGCCGGCTGGGTGCTGATCGGGCGCATCGGCGCCATCAGCTCGCTTTCGGGTGCGACCGCCAACCTCGATTCCATCACCGCCGTGGTCATCGGCGGCACCAGCCTGTTCGGCGGCCGCGGCTCGATCATCGGCACGCTCGTGGGTGCCCTGATCGTGGGCGTGTTCCGCAACGGGCTGGCGCTCGCGGGCGTCGACGTGGTGTGGCAGGAGTTCACCGTCGGCCTTCTGATCATCATCGCGGTCACGATCGACCAGTGGATCAGGAAGGTGTCGGCCTAGCGGCGTCGGCAAGCGCGGTTGCGGCCGGGCCCCCGCAGCCGCCCGGCCGGTCCGGCATGGCGCTTACGTAGCCCGGGGTCCTCGGGCACGACATGACCCGCCAGTCGCAAGACAGACTTGTCTTTATACTCTGCCGCAGCCTATCTCGTCAATCGATCGGCGCCATGCATCGTCGCCGCCGGGTCGGCAGCCGCGCGACCCGCGGTGCGAGCGGTTCCGGGCGATCGCCGGTGCTCCAAGGCACGGCACCGCCTCTTCGATCGGGGAAGGAATTGCCGGAAACCAGCGCAACCCAATCCGCCACGCGTCCGGGGGAGACGAGCGCGCGCCGCCCGGCCGAGAGCTTCCTCGGGCGGTGGCCGCGCCGATGAGCGAGGGTCCAATCCTGACCGCACGCGGGCTGGTGAAGCGGTACGGGCGCGTCACCGCACTCGACCACGCCGACTTCGACCTGATGCCGGGCGAGATCCTGGCGGTGATCGGCGACAACGGTGCCGGCAAATCGACGCTGATCAAGGCGCTTTCGGGGGCGGTGATTCCCGACCAGGGCGAGATCCGGCTCGCCGGCCAGCCGGTCCAGTTCCGCTCGCCCATGGATGCGCGAACCGCGGGCATCGAGACGGTCTACCAGCATCTGGCCCTGTCGCCGGCCCTGTCGATCGCCGACAACCTGTTCCTCGGCCGCGAGCGGCGCAAGGGCGGGTTCCTCGGGCGCTGGCTGCGCCTGCTCGACCGCTCGGCGATGCGCAAGGAGGCGCGCGCGCACCTGAACTCGCTGGGACTGCTCACGATCCAGAACATCGGCCAGCCGGTGGAAACCCTGTCGGGCGGACAGCGCCAGGGCGTCGCGGTCGTGCGCGCCACCGCTTTCGGCAGCCGGGTGGTGATCATGGACGAGCCCACCGCCGCGCTGGGCGTCAAGGAATCGCGCAAGGTGCTGGAGCTGATGGTCGACGTGAGGCGACGCGGCCTGCCGATCGTGCTGATCAGCCACAACATGCCGCACGTGTTCGAGGTCGCCGACCGCATCCACATCCATCGCCTCGGACGGCGTATCGCCGTGATCCGGCCCAAGGACTACTCCATGTCCGACGCGGTCGCGATCATGACCGGCGCCATGGAGCCCCCGCCCATGCTGGAAGCGGCCTGAGCTATCAGCTTGACAAGCGGCGTCAAAGGGGAGGCAAGCGGAAGCCCCCGTCGGGCTCCTCTCCGCGCTCCATTTGCGCGTTTCGGCGTTCCCTCATCATCAAACTGAATTGCAGCATTCAAAGTAGATGGTCAGCGCCGTTGAGAGGCGATGAGAGATCAAACGATAGGCGAGGCACTTGATAGGGTTCCCTGACCCTTTTCAACAAGTTTCATTGACATGATTTGATTTATATGCAAGCACTTTGATCATCGAATTAATCCAAAATAATATTTACTGAATACTTAGTTCGCATGTTCTATTTGATTTAACTGCTAATACGACTCAGCATCGCAGTGAATAGAGTAGCGAGTTCAGGTAGTTATTTGTCGGATGGCTGAGCGTTTGTAGTCTCTACAGCTTTCCCTCCGCCAATGCCTCCCGCAATACCTTCTCCACCCTGGCATTGTACCCCCGCCCACTGGCGCGGATGCCGTCCACGACGTCCGGCGCCAGCCGCAGGCCGATCCGCACCTTCGGGCTGTCCACCGGCGGCCGGCCGCGCCGGCGGAACTCGGCCACGGCCTCCAGCATGGCGGGGTCTACCTCCTGGACCGGCCGAGCGCGGGCGAAGTCCGCCGCCGTCCATTCCGGGCTGTCCTCGTCGCTCAGGTAGGGATCAGATCGGCTGCTCATGGAGTTTCCGCTCTGTCTCGCGGGCACGGCGAAAGCTGATGATCCATCGCACCGTGCCCCGCATCGTGTAGACGACCACATACGGCTTGCCCCCGCCGTAGAGAAACGCGCGCATGCGACGCTCGCCATAGTCGCGCCAAGCATCCTCGACCACGATCGCCGTTTCCCGCTCCAGATCGGCAACGCGATCGAAGGCCAGACCCCGTTCCGCGACGTGCCTGGCGCTCTTAGCGGGGTCATAGCCAATCCGCATCAGGCGCTGATACCCAGCCGAGGCGCGGCAAGTGAAGATTTCTTGTCATGACAAAAACGGCTGAAGGTCGCTTCGCGGCTGGGGCCGAGTCTTGCAGCGATCGAGCGCCGGGTCTATGCGATGCCCAACAGGGTCGCCACCGTGACTGGCGCCCAGGAGTGGCCGCCGGTGGCGGCAGCGCTTCCAGCCATCCGCCCCTGGGCCGAACCCGCAAAGGACCGTCATGAAGCGCTTGGACGAGAAGCTCGCCCGGATCCGCGCCGGCCAGTACCGCCGTCAGGACTTCATCATCGCCGACGCCAAGGACCCCGACATGGGCCCGAGCCTGAGCTGGACCGGGCCCAAGCGGGAGCCCGACGGCAGCTGGACCCGCTACCGCAGCCGCGACGAGTTCCTCGACCAGATCCGCGACATCGTCCGCCAGGGCGTCGTCGACATCATGCTGATGTCGGCGTCCAACACGGAGCGGCTGTGCGACGAGGGCCTGTTCAAGGACAGCCCGGTCACGCCAGCGATCCGCGCCAACGACACCTCCGACATCTGGCGGATGCGCGGTGCGAAGTACCATGACGAGCCGTCACGGCCGTTCCGCTCGGCCTCGATCCCCCGGACCATGTGGGGCACGGCCACGCCGAGTCCGGGTGCGCCGATCACCGGCACCGACCTCGGGCTCTATTCGATCACCTTCAATCACGACCTCGATGCGGACCTCGAATCGCTGGACGCGTTCGCCGAGTTCCGTGCCGAGGCGGCCGATTGCGGCTTCAGGTATTTTTTGGAAGTCTTCAACCCGAACGTCGAGACCGGGATCGATCCCGAGGTTCTGCCCCACTACATCAACGACAACATCCTGCGCTGCCTTGCCGGCGTGCACAGCGCCGACCGGCCCCAGTTCCTCAAGATCGCCTACAATGGCCCCAAGGCGCTGGAGGAGCTGACCTCCTTCGATTCCAGCCTGATCGTGGGCGTGCTCGGCGGCGGTGCCGGGACCACGCGCGACTGCTTCGAGCTTCTGCACCAGGGCGAGAAATACGGAGCGCGCGTGGCCCTGTTCGGCCGCAAGATCAACCTTGCCGAGGCACCGCTGGCCATGGTCGCCATGATGCGTGAGGTGGTCGACGGCAACCTGTCGCCGGCCGACGCGGTGCGCGCCTACCATGGCGAGCTGCAGAAGCAGGGCGTTCGCCCGCAGCGCACGCTCGACGACGATGCCGAGATCACCGAGGCCGTGCTCAAGCCGCAGCGGTGAACCGGCGCGGGATCATCTGCGGCGGCAGCATCGTGGTCGACGTCAACAAGGTGATCGACCGCCTGCCGCCGCCGGAGGAGCTGGCGGTCATCGAGTCGGAAGCCGCCGACACCGGTGGGCCGGGCCTCAACATGGCAGTGGACCTCGCCCGTCTCGGCTGCGGCTTTCCCATCCGCCTGGTGGGCCTGGTCGGCGACGACGCGCATGGCCGGCTGGTGCTGGAGACCTGCGCCGGGCTGGGCATCGACACCGGCGGGGTCGGCATCCAGGCCGGGGTGCCCACCTCCTACACCGACGTGATGATCGAGCGCGCCTCGGGCCGGCGCACCTTCTTCCATTTCCAGGGCGCGAACGCCCATCTCACCCCCGAGCGCTTCGACTTCGCCGGCAGCACCGCGCGCATCTTCCACCTCGGTGCCCCGGGCGTGCACGCGCGGCTGGACGCGCCCTCGCCCGAAGGCAACGGGTTCGCCGCGGTGCTGGCCCGCGCCAGTGCGGCGGGGCTGCGCACCAATTTGGAGCTGGTCTGCGTCGAGCCGGCGCGCATCCGCGCCCTCGCGACCCCCTGCCTGCCGCACCTGGACACGATCATCATCAACGAGCTGGAAGCGGCGGCGGTCACCGGCGAGGCCGATCCCGCGACGGCGGCGCTGGGCCTGCTGTCGCGCGGCGTACGCGAGCTGGCCGTGGTGCATTTCCCCGCGGGCTGCGTCGCCGTCGCTGCCGACGGCCGCGGCTGGCGGCAGGAGGCGGTCCGCATGCCACGGGCCGAGATCCGCAGCGCCAACGGCGCCGGCGACGCCTTCGCCGCCGGGGTGATGCTGGGCCTGCACGAGGGCATGCCGCTCGAGCGCTGCCTGGTGCAGGGCGTGTGCGTGGCGGCGGCCAGCCTCACCTCCCTGAGCCCGTCCGCCGGCATTCGGCCGCTGGCGGAGTGCCTGGCGCATGGCGACCATCACGGATACGGAACGGCATGAACTTCGCGAGCGACAACACGGCCCCGGTCGCGCCGGCGGTGATGGCGGCGATCCTGGCGGCGAACCAGGGCCCGGCCGCCTCCTACGGCGCCGACGACTGGACCGCCCGTCTGACCGCGGCCGCCAGCGAGCTGTTCGAAACCGAGACGACCGTGTTCCCGGTCTCGACCGGCACGGCCGCGAACGGGTTGGCGCTTGCGGCCCTGAGCCCGCCCTATGGTGCGGTCTACTGCCACGAGACCGCCCACATCCTGCTGGAGGAGTGCGGCGCGCCGGAGTTCTATACCGGCGGCGCCAAGCTGATCGGCCTGCCGGGCGCCGGCGGGAAGCTGGCGCCCGAGCGCGTCGCGGGGGCGCTGGAGCTGGCCGCCGAAGCCGGCGTGCACCACGCCTCCCCGGCAGCACTCAGCGTCACCCAGGCGACCGAGTGGGGCACGGTCTACCGGCCCGACGAGATCGCCGCCCTGGCCGCGGTGGTGCGCCGGCGCGGCTTGCGCCTGCACATGGACGGCGCGCGGCTGGCCAACGCCTTGGCGCGCCTGGGCTGCACGCCGGCCGAGCTGACCTGGCGCGCGGGCGTCGACGTGCTGTCGCTGGGTGCCACCAAGAACGGCGCGTTGGCAGCGGAGGCGGTCCTGCTGTTCGACCCGGCTCTGGCCGCCGGCTTTGCCGAGCGGCGCAAGCGCGCCGGGCACCTGCTGTCCAAGATGCGCTTCCTCAGCGCGCAGCTGCTGGCGATGCTGGAGGAAGGGCGGTGGCTCGCCTTCGCCGGTCACGCCAACGCCATGGCCGACCGCCTCGCCGCGGGCTTGGCCGGGATTCCCGGGGTGCGGCCGGTGCAGCCGGTCGAGGCCAACGAGCTGTTCCTGGCCATGCCCGAACCGCTGATCGCCGGGCTGCATGAGCTTGGCTTCGCGTTCCACCGCTGGCTGACCCCGCCCGGCGAGTCCGGCCCGGTCGTCCGGCTGGTCACGAGCTTCGCCACCAGCCCCGAACAGGTCGACGAGCTGATCGCGGCCGCCGAGCGCCTTGCCGCTCAGGGCTGAGGATAGCGCTCGTCGATGAAGCGGGCGAAGAACGCCAGGGCTGCGGCCTTTCCGTCCTGACGGCACCAGGGCCGCGAGCCTCCCAGCCCGCGGTTCTGCCATTCCAGGTCGAACGCCACCCCGGCCTTGATGCGCGCTTGGCGAGCGGCCTCACCGTTCAGGGACTCGGCGGCAAGACGATCGTCGCGGGCGAGCTCGAAACCGCGTTTCACCTCCCGTGTCAGCAGCCCGCAGGTCTCGACCAGGAAGATGTCGTAATGCGCCCTGGCATAGCTCCCGGGCGGCGCATCCTCGGGCTGCATCGCTCAGGCCGGCGTCGGAAGCACGGACACGAGCGCGAGGAGGAGACCGATTTTTCGGCCGCGATGGTAACGGTTCATTTCCAGTCTGCCGCCTAGGCTGCGGGCAGGTTCTCAGGCCTCGGCGCCGAACGCAACGGCACCGAGGCCGAGTGCCGGTGGCTTTGGCGCGGAGGTCGATGGGCATGTTGCAGGTTGCGGACGTTCGACAGGACGGTGAGCTGGCGCGCCAGCTGGAGCGCGAAGGCTTCCTGATCCTGTCCTGCCCGGATCGGCTGCGTGCCCGCATCGGAAATCTGTGGCAGGCGGCCGATGGCTTCTTCGCCCTGCCGGAAGTGCGCAAGCGCGCCAACTCGCTGCCGGAGCATGACGGCTACCACGCCATCGGCGAGGAGTTCTCCGAGCGCCCCGAGCGGCCCGATCTCGCCGAATTGTTCTGGGCGCGCCTGCTGCACAAGACGGCGACCGGGCGCTTTGCCGACGCCGAGGGTCGGGCGATGCACCACGCGGCGCTCGCCGTGTCCGCCGGGATCGAGGAGCTGCTGGCGCCGATCACCGCCGCCCTCGCCCGCCACTATGCCGAACGCTGGTCGCCCGATCTGGCCTTCCGCTGCGACCGCGCCTCGCATCTGCAGTTCAACCGCTACCTGCCCAGCCGGCACAGCCGCGAGATCCTGACCGATTCGCACGAGGACGGCCTCTATCTCACCCTGCTGTTCGCGGACGCCCCCGGGCTCGAGGTCGAGACGTCCACGGGCTGGCGAGGCGCTGCAGCCCCAGCCCGGCCAGCTGATCGCCATGCCCGGCGAGATCTTCTCGCTCCTGTGCGGCTATCGTGTGCCGCCGCTCTATCACCGCGTCCGCAACCATCCCGAGGTCGCGCGGCGCTACGCCATGATGTACTTCGCCAATCCGAATCCCGCTCCGGGCTTCCGCCCCTGGATTGCCGATCCGACCAATGCCGGCATCGACATCATCGAGCGCGCGATCATGAATCCCACGCATTACGGGCTGCCGCCGCTGCCCCGGGTCCAGAACCTGGAAGACCGGCCGGCGGCCTGAGCGACGGGACCTCGGTCGACGCTCGTCTACGCCGCGACCCCGCTACGACGACGGGATACGGCGAGGCGGAACCGTCAGGCACGGGCCCGGTCCAGGTCGGGCAGGAAGGCCACCAGCAATCCGATGGCCGGCAGCACCGCGCAGAGCTGGAAGGCGAACTGGATGCCGCGCAGATCGGCGATCCAGCCCACGAACACCGCCCCGATGCCACCCATGCCGAACGCGAAGCCGAAGAACAGACCGGCGATCATGCCCACCCGACCCGGCATCAGCTCCTGGGCGTAGACGATGATGGCCGGAAAAGCGGACGCCATGACGATCCCGATCACCGCCGCCAGCACGGTGGTCCAGAACAGGTCGACGAAGGGCAGGAGCAGGCTGAGCGGCAGGACGCCCACGATCGAAATCCACAAGATCGGCTTGCGGCCGATCCGGTCCCCCACCGGCCCGCCGACGAAGGTGCCCAGGGCAACGGCGCCCAGGAACACGAAGAGCAGCAGCTGCGCGTCCTGCACCGAAAGCGCGAACCGGTCCATGAGGAAGAAATTGTAGTAGGAGGCGAACGCCGCCATGTAGAAATTCTTGGAGAAGGTCAGCGCGATCAGGATGGCGACCGCGGCGATCGCCCGGTTGCGGCCGACCGGGGACCGGCGCGAGACGGCCGGACCTCCATGCGGGCGCGCCGCCAGATGGTCGCGGTACCAGAACCCGACGCGCGACAGGATGGCGATCCCGATCACCGCGGCCAGCGCGAACCAGGCCGCGTATTCCTGGCCGTTGGGAATCACCACCAGCGCCACCAGCAGCGGCCCGATCGCCTGACCGGCATTGCCGCCCACCTGGAACAGCGACTGGGCGAAACCGTAGCGCCCGCCCGAGGCCAACCGCGCCACGCGCGAGGCCTCCGGGTGGAATACCGAGCTGCCGACGCCGATCAGGGCCGCGGCCAGGAGCACGGCGGCAAAGCCACCGGCGAAAGCCAGCGCCAGCATGCCGCAGAAGGTCGAGGCCATGCCGAACGGCAACGAGAAGGGCTTGGGATGCTTGTCGGTGTAGAGCCCGATCATGGGCTGCAGCACCGAGGCGGTGAGCTGGAACACCAGCGTGATGATGCCGATGTGGACGAAGTCGAGGCGGAGTGGATCCTTGATCAGCGGATAGATCGACAGCAGGACCGACTGCATCGTGTCGTTGAGCAGGTGCCCGGCGCTGATAGCGACCAGAATCGGGAGCACGGCCGCATTCGCCGCCCGCGCCGCTCCCACCTCGATGCTGCCGACCGCCATGTCCCGAGCCTCCTGCCGGGCGCGGGTCTAGCGCCTCTTGCGGCGCCGCACCACCATTGTCGCCACAAGGGAGACTTGCGGGATCAACTGTCCGGCACGACCAGAACCGGCAGGGCCCGGTCGGGATCCAGGTAGGTCGCGGCCAGCGCCTGCACCCCGGCCAGGGTCTGGCTCTCGGTGTCGGCGATCAGGGTGCGGGCCTGATCCAGCACGCGCGGGAACTGCTCGGCGCCGAACAATACCCCATAGAGCCAGTAGTCGTTGGTCTGCTGGGCGTTGCGCGCCTGTGCCAGGCGCGGCTGCAGGGCCCGCTCGAATTCGTCCTCGGTGATGCCGCCCGCACGCATCTCGGCGGCGGTGTCGCGGATCAGCGCGACGATCCGGGCCGCGTCGGCGCCTGCCGCGTCGATCGCGGCCACGATGTAGCCGAATCCAGGCAGAGCCAGGGATTGCTGGCTCTGCACCTGGGGCGAATAGGTGGCGCCCTCCTGCTCGCGGACCTCGCGCAGCAGGCGGTCGGTCAGGATGTCCGCGACCAGGTCGAGACCGATCGAGGTGCGCGCGTCGTCCTGTCCGGTCGTCGGCCAGTACACCATGGCCAGCGCCTGATTGCCCTGTCCGCTGTGGGTGAAGCGGACCGGGTCCGGCGGCGACGGCAAGGCGAGGCTCGGGGGCGTCGGCTGCTGGTCCTCACCCCGGGCCGGCAGGGCACCGAAGGTGCGGCCGACCTCGGCGACCGCCCGGGCCGGATCGACATCGCCCACGATCATGACCTGCATCGGCCCCCGTCGCAGCATCGGCTCGAGCCACGCGCGCAGCTCGGCCAGCGTGCGCCGCGCGGCGTCGGCCTCGGGCGGCATGCCGAAGCGCGGATCGCCCCCGTGCACCAGCAGGCTGACCGGCCCCGAGACCACGCCCTCCGGCACGGCCGCCATGCTGGCATAGGCGCTGGCGATCCGCGCGCGGTAACGCTCCTGCGCTTCCGGCCGGTAGCCGGGGTCGGTCACGTAGGCGGCGAGCAGGTCGAGCTGCAGCGGCAGGTCGGCCGGCGTGGTCCGCGCGACCAGATTGACCCCGCTCTCGCCGACGATGAGGTCCACGCCCACCTGCCGTGCTGCCAGGATCCGGTTGAGGTCGTCGATGCTGTGGCGGCCGAGCCCCCCGTCGACGAAGCCGCGACCCGCCAGAAGGTCGAGGCCGGGCTGGTCTGCGGGCAGCCCGATCTTACCGCTGCCGAAACGCACCGCGACCCGAACCGCGCCCGCCTCGAACGGGGTCGGCTTGACGTAGAGCACCACGCCGTTGCCGTATTGGACGCGGGTGATGCCCAACCCAGGCAGCTCTTCGCTCGTGGCGACGCCGGAGGGCTGGCCGAAATCGCTGTAGGCGAAGGCGTCGCTGGTGCGCTCGGCCGGCGCCGTCACCGCCACGGCCTGGCTCGCCGCGTAGGCCGCCAGAATCGTGGCCTTGGGATCCTCGAGCCGCATCGGGCCGGTCACGAAGATCTGCGGCTCACGCCCCTGCCACAGGCGCCGCAGCGCGGCGTCGACATCCGCCGGGCGCAAGTCCCGGGTCAATTCGGCGAACAGCTCGACGTCGGTCCGCGGCGTCGTGTAGACCGAATTGTCAGCAATCGCGTTCGTGAGCTGATCGGCCAGATCGTCGGGCTCGCGCGTGGCGGCGCCTGCGGCGGCAGTCTCCAGCTGGTTGCGGAAGATCGCGAGCTCGTCGTCGAGCTCGTGCTGCGAGAAGCCGTAGGTGACCGCGCGCCGCAGTTCCTGTTCGCCCACCGCCAAGGCGGCCTGCCAGGTCTCGGGTGTGGCGGTCAGCGACACCAGCGCGATCCTGGCCGCCGGCGCCAGGTCGAAGGCGCCGGTGCTGGTCCGCGAGAAGGGTGCCCCTGGCTGCAGCCCCAAACTCTCCAGGCGCCGGTCGAGCATGGCCGAGGCAAGCAGCTCCTGGAGCCGGTCGCGCTGGCGCGCCAGACTGTCGGGGCGGTCGTCGAAGGGCAGGACGGCGTTGAGCGAAACCCTGGTTGGCAGGGCCGGATCGCTCACCAGCTCGGCATCGAGCGGCCTTGCCGCGGACGAGGGGTGCACCGGATCGGCCGGTGCTGCGGCCGGCTGGGCGAAGCCGCCGAAATGACGCCCAATCGCCGCGGCCACGGGATCGGGCTGGACGTCGCCGGTGACCACCACCACCAGGCGCTCGGGCGTGTACCACTTCCGGTAGAAGTCGAGGAACTCCTCGCGCGGCGCCGTCCGGATCACCTTGTCCAGGCCGATCGGCTCGCGCTCGGCATAGAGCGAGCCCGGCAACAGGAAGTCGAGCATGGCCTCCGACGAGCGGGCGCCAGGGGTGTCGCGCAGGCGCTTCTCGCTCAGGATCACCCCGCGCTCCGGCTCGATCTGATCCGGAGCCAGCGTCAGGCGGCCCGCGATCTCGGCCAGGATGCCGATGCTCTCGTCGACCAGCGCCGGGTCGTCGCGCGGCAGGTCGAGCTGGTAGACGGTCTGGTCGAAGCCGGTCCGGGCGTTGGTATCGGCGCCGAAGGCGAGGCCGGCACGCTGCAGGAAGGCCACGAACTCGCCGGGATCGAGATTGGCCGAACCCTTGAACGCCATGTGCTCGAGGAAATGGGCGAGGCCGCGCTGCGACTCGCTCTCCATGAGCGATCCCGCTTCCACCAGCAGGCGCAGGCTGACCCGGTCCGGCGGCGAGCCCTCCGGCAGGATCACGTACCGCACGCCGTTGGGCAGCCGCCCCCAGACCGCCGCCGGATCCGGCGCCAGCAGGCCATCCGGCGTCGGCGGCCATGGCGCAGGCAGCTCCCGCGCGGCCAGAGGCAGGGCCGCCAGCGCCAGCCAAGCGCCGAGCAGCAGGCAACGAATCCTTGGCCGGAACATGAGTCGGATGGCTCCTCGCCGAGCAGACAATCGCCGAGCACGCGGAGGCATGCCTATCGCACGGCGCACATGGAGTTGCCAGGATGGGCGGGTGAACATTCCGTTACTTGCTGTCGCCCGCACCGGGCTGGCAGGCTCGCATCGACGACCTTGGACGGCCCGACACGGAACCTCGCCGGCACTCCTTGTGTTCTTGCCGGCAACACCCATATCACTCACCGTCCCACCAAGGTGCGTCAGCCTTACCTTGCGGTTCAGTCCGCGGGGCGGTGACGGCGCGACCGGCGCGAAACCGTGCCGGCGGGGCACTTACGGGGGCTCGTAGAAGGGATCCCATGCAGTCCAACGTCATTTCCTTGCGCGCCGAGGACGATCTCGGCCGGCTTCTCGATCAGGCACGTCGCCACCCGATGCTTGCACCCGAGCATGAGCTCGAGCTTGCCCGGGCGTGGCGTGACCAGCGGGACCCGCAGGCGGCGAGCGAACTGGTCTCGAGTTCATCTCCGACTCGTGATCAAGATCGCTCGTGGCTATGGCGGTTACGGCTTCCCGCTCGGCGAGTTGGTAGCGGAGGGTAATCTGGGCCTTGCCCAAGCCTTGGGCAAGTTCGACCCCGAGCGCGGCTTCCGATTCGCCACCTATGCCATGTGGTGGATCAAGGCCGCGATCCAGGAGCACATCCTCCACAACTGGTCGATGGTGAAGCTGGGCACCACCGCGGCGCAGAAGAAGCTGTTCTTCAACTTGAGACGGCTCAAGGGTCGTCTCGGCGAAACCGGCAGCGGCGACTTGCCGGCCGAGGCGGTCGCCAGCATCGCGCGCGATCTCGCGGTCGACAAGAACGAGGTGATCGAGATGAACCGCCGCCTTTCCGGCGGCGATGCCTCGCTGAACCTGCGCATCGGCGAGGACGGCGAGCGCGAGTGGGGCGACATGCTGGTCGACGAGCGGCAGGACCAGGAAGCGCATGTCGCGGCCAACAGCGAGCTGGCGTGGCGCCGTGACCTGCTCTCGGGTGCCCTGGGCGTGCTCAACCCGCGCGAGCGGCACATCCTGACCGAGCGCAAGCTCAAGGATGATCCGGCGACCTTGGAGGAGCTGGCCCAAGTCTACGGCGTGTCGCGCGAGCGGATCCGCCAGATCGAGGTGCGCGCCTTCGAGCGCGTGCAGCAGGCGGTGCTGGCGGCGGCGAACCGCAGCGACCTGCCCCGGGCGCTCGCCGCCTGACCGGACGACCGTCGGCACGTTTGGCGCCGACGGTCGTTGTTCCCGCATGACCCGACAGGAGGAGAGGGCATGCGGGCACGCTCTCGTGACTTTTGCTGTGCGATCGTCGCGATCGTGGTTGCCCTAGCCGGCTTTGCCGACCTGGCGGCCGCCCAGGATCGCCGTTGCAGTTTCTACGCCGCCACCGAGACGGAGTTCGTCGCCCGGCTGGCGCCCTGCCAGACCGGCGATGTCCTCAGCGCCGCCCTGGCCGAGGGTTTGGGGTCGCCACTGGCCTACGCAGCCCTGGTGTGCGATTTCCGCCAGCAGATCGTCACGGACGAAGTGCTCAGCGTCGATCCGGGCACCGGCGAGCAGGTGCACGTCAACGTGCTGGCCTGCGTGTTGACGGGCAGGGTGCGCGCCCCGGTTCACGGATAGTCGGCGCGGCCATCACACGATCAAGAACGGCATGCTCCATCCCGCCGCGTGGCGCAGATCGGTGGTGCCGGCGTCGACGGCTCCTTCGGGTGTTCGGCTGGTGCTGCGTTGCCGCCAAGTACTCGCGCTGTGCTGCCCTCAATCGAGGGCAGCCAGCATAGCACTGAACCTAAACCCATCTCCCCGTACCACTAGATCTCTCGACATATTGTGCCTACCCATGCCGTAGCATCATCGATGCAACTTCAGTATCTTCAGCCATCAATTTGCCATGTCGACGCAGATTACAATGGTCAGACTTCATATCTTCCGGTTAGCCGTTCATGCCCCGGTGCACGATTGCTGCGGTCCACTTGGCATGACCATTCGCACGCGAACCGGACGCGGCGGCCGGCGCAGTTCGGGCCGCCCCCGGTTCGTGCGGCAAGTAACTCCCTGTCGAAATGAACACTGCGGTACGACTTGCATGCGCAATGTATTGACCGCAGCAAGGTTTGCGCGCATAAAAAAGCATAAGAGGGGAGTCCTCGGCCCTGCTAGAAAAAAGACATTTCTAAAGTGCGGAGAACATGGTGAACTCACGAGTCCATAGGATGAGCTCATGCATCCTCTGACCTATGCCCGGCAGTTCCTGCTCGGGCCGCGCAGCGACCCGCGTCTGGCGAACTGGCCACGCATGAAGCTGCAGCGTGGCCTTGTAGTGCAGCACCACCCCTACCTGAAGGGCGTGCAGAAGCAGCGCGGCGACCGCAGCATCAGCCTGCTCGGCTTCGTGCTGGCCGCGGCGCGACCCGACTGGAGCCAGGACGAACTCCTGGAAGATCTGCTGGAGTTCGTGCGGCTCGCTCGAGGACCTCCTCGGCGAAGTGGGGGCGCTGTCCGGCCGCTGGGTGATGATCTACGAGGATCCGGCCCGGGCCGCGCTGCTTCACGATTCGGCCGGGCTCCGCACGGTCGTCCACACCCTGCCGGCAGCCGGTGAACTCTGGTGTGCGACGCAGACCAATCTGATCGCGGACCAGCTCGGCCTCGTGCCCGACCCCCGGGCGCTCGATTTCTGGGAAGCGCTCGGCAAGAAGATCCCCAAGCACATCCGGGCCTGGCCCGGTGCGGGCACCGCTTACGCCGAGCTGCGGGCGCTCCTGCCCAACCACTATCTCGATCTGCAAAGCCGCGAGGCGGTCCGGTTCTTTCCGCGGGCACCCCTCGAGCCGATCTCCCTGGAGGAGGGTACGCAAAGGATCGCCGCCCACCTGCAAGGTTCGTTGGCGGCGGCGCACCGGCGCTACAGCGTCTACCAGCAGATCACGGCCGGCCTGGACAGTCGGACCATGCTGGCCGCGTCGCGCCCCTACCGCGCACGGACCACCTACTTCACCTGCCTATGGCCGACGCTGGAGCCGGGCATGACCGAGGCCCACCGCGACATCGCGGTGCCGATGCGCCTGCTGCCCCAACTGGGGCTGAAGCATACCCTCTATCAATGTCCCGACGAGGTGCGCGATCCGGCGTTCGCGGAAGCGTTCGCGCATACGGACACGCAGCCCATGAGCGAGCTGATGCCGACGGCGCACGCCCTGGCGCAGCTGCTCCCCGATGACGCGATGGTCATCAACAACAATACCGGCGAGATCGGCCGCTGCTATCTTCATCCCGTCGAGCATCCCGACACCGTCAGCCTGGCCACGCTGTGCAACATGCACTGGACCGGGCTGCAGCATCACCCCTACCTGGTGGAGCATTTGGGGGCTTGGCTCGAAGGCGCGACCGCGGTCTGCGCGAAGCACGGCTATCGCCTCCTGGATCTGTTCCATTGGGAACTCAAGGCGGGCCGGCGCGTCGCCAGGGGCTTTCTTCATCTCGACATGGCCCACGACATGTTCAGCCCGTTCGCATGCCGACAGCTGTCTCAATTTTACCTCGCGGTACCCGAGATCCATCGGCGGCCCGGGACCGGCTACGCGTTGCAGCACGATGTGATCCGGGCGCTGTGGCCCGAGACCCTGGCCAGCGACATCAATCCGCGCGGGCTCGTCTACCGGGTGGGGCGAGTGTTCCGCCGGCTGCGCCGCCGTGTCCGCCGCGTCGGGGTGCCGATCTGAGCTGCACCCGGCACCCCAACACGGCGGCGGCGGGATTTCGGGCTCAGCGCCGCTCCAGCAACAGCGTGGCCGTACCTTTGTAGGTGGTACGCGCATACTCGACGTAGCCGCATTTGCGGGCGACGCGGAGCGATGCCGCGTTTTCCGGCGCGATCATGCAGACCGAGCGTCTTCCGACAAACTCGCTCCGGGCCCAGGCCAGAGCGGCCCGGAGCGCCTCGGTGGCAAGTCCCCGGCCCTGAGCCCGCGGATGGATGACCCAGCCCGCCTCGAGCGCGTCGCCAAATGCGGGGGCCAGATCGCGGTGGAAGTCGGCAAAGCCGACCTCGCCGACGAAACGGCCGTCGGCTCGATCCTCGACCAGCCAGTAGCCGAAGCCCAGTAGCGACCACAGCCCGCCATAGCGCAGCAGGCGGGCCCACGATTCCTCACGGCTCGAAGGCATGCCGCTGATGTGCCGCACCACTTCTGGGTCGGCCCACATTGCGGCGGTCGCATCCAGGTCGGCGGCGGCATGTCCGCGCATGACGATGCGTGGCGTGGTCAGGACGGGAACCGACGAACCGATCCACGTCATCGCGGCCGGGCCGCGCGACCGATGCCCCGGCCGCTGCCACTCGAAAGTGCGGAAGTCTTGTCTCGTTACTCTATCCATGGTGGAGATGGTGCGACGGAAACCCGAGATCGGCATCCTGGGCCAACGACAGCAATGTACATCTCCGGGGCCAGCCCGCAGCTCGGCCATCTCGCCCTGCCTTTGCTCATCGGCGTCCTGGCCGGCGTCGCGATCATGCTCCACCAGATCCGCTCGCTGCGCCAGCGCCTCCATACCAAGGCCGCACTGCTCGAGACGGCCGAGCGGCGCTTCGAGCAAGCGCTCGACAGCATGGCCGAGGGCTTCGCACTGTTCGACGGCGAGGAGCGGCTGGTCTACCGCAACCGCCGCTATCTCGAATTCTTCCCGCGCACGGCAGCGCTCCGGGTGCCGGGCGCGCGGCTGATGGACCTGCGCCGTGCCGCCATTGCCGCCGGCGAGTTCAAGCATGTCGGCCCGGGCAACGGCGACGCCTGGATCGCCGCGCAACGCGCCATGTTCTCGACGGGCGGTCGCGGTGAGTACGAACTCGCCGATGGTCGCTGCATGGTCGCGGTCAACCGCAAGACTCCGGACGGCGGGACGGTCGTGGTCTGGCACGACGTCACCGCGCGCAAGCGCCTGGAGCGCGAACTCCAGCACCGCGCCACCCACGACGCGCTCACCGGACTGCCGAACCGGGTCATGTTCCGGGACGAGTTCCGGCGCGCGCGGGCCCGGGCCGAGCGGGACGGCACCGCGCTGGCCGTGATGCTGGTCGATCTCGACCATTTCAAGGAGATCAACGACACCCACGGCCACGCGGTCGGCGACGAGGTCCTGGTCGAGGTGGCGCGCCGGCTCGCGACGGCGGTGCGCACGGGCGACTTCGTCGCCCGCCTGGGCGGCGACGAGTTCGCCGTGCTGGCGGGCTGGCCCGGCGGCGGCAGCGAGGCGAGCGCGCTGGCGCAGCGGCTGGTGGAGGATCTGGCTCGGCCGCTGCGCGTCGGCCGCATCAGCCTGCGGACAAGCGGCAGCGTGGGCCTGCGCGTATATCCGCACGATCGGAGCGGCCCGGACCAGCTGCTCGCCAATGCCGATCGCGCGCTCTACGCCGCCAAGGCCGCGGGCCGGGGAACCTGGGCAAGTGCGGACGACGGCAGCGGCGCCGCCGGGCCCAGGAGCACCCTGCCCGCCCGCAGGCTGGCGCAGGCCGTCGAGCGGGGCGAGTTCGACCTCGACTACCAGCCGATCCTCGCCATCGACACGCTGGAGGTGGAAGGCGTGGAGGCGCTGGTGCGCTGGAACCATCCCGAGCGCGGCCGCCTGCCGGCGGGTGAGTTCATCCAGATCGTCGAGCGAGGGCCGGCGATCCTGCAGCTCACGCGGTTCGTACTGGGCCGGGCCCTGGCGCAGCAGCGCCAGTGGCGCGAGGCCGGGCTCGGGGACCTGCGCATCTGGGTCAACATGGCGCCCCGCTGCCTCGCCTGGGACGGCTTCGTCGACACGGTCGCCGCCACGCTCGCCCATGCCGAGGTGCCGGCGCGCCAACTCGTGCTCGAGCTGACCGAGAGCACCATCGCCAGCGAGCGTGCGGCCGAGGCCCGGCTCGCCGCCCTGCGCCGGCTCGGGGTCGCCATCGCGATCGACGATTTCGGCGCCGGTCACTCCTCGCTCGGCCGTCTGAAGGCCCTGCCCCTGGACGTGCTGAAGATCGACCGCGCGTTCGTGGCCGAGATCGTCGAGGACGAGCGCGATCGAGCGATCGTGCGCACCGTCGCAGCGTTGGGCGCCAATCTCGCTTTGACCACCACCGCCGAGGGCATCGAGACGCCCGAGCAGCTGCGCGTCCTGCGGCGCCTCGGCTGCACGCTGGTCCAGGGCTATCTGTTCGCGCGGCCGATGCCTGCACCGGTTGTGGGCCAATGGCTGCACGACTGGCGCGAGCGCCGGGCCTCAGGCATCGATCCGGCCGGTGATCCCGGCGCCGTGCAGCCGTTGGACATCCACCGGCGCAGCGAGGCATTACGCCCTTCCGACTCACATCCGATCGGGCGCATCGCCGCTACAGGATGAACTTGCTCAGGTCCGCATTGGCCGCGAGGTCGGCGACCTGGCGGCGGACATAGGCGGCGTCGATCGCCACCGTCTCGCCGTTGCGGTCCGAGGCGGTGAAGCTCACCTCCTCGAGCAGCTTCTCCATCACCGTCTGCAGCCGCCGCGCGCCGATGTTCTCGACCCGGCTGTTGACCTCGTGGGCCAATTTGGCGATCTCGGCCACCGCGTCCGGGGCGAGGTCGAGGGTGATGCCTTCCGTTCCCATGAGCGCCGTGTACTGCTTGACCAGGCTGGCTTCGGGCTCGACCAGGATCCGGGCGAGATCGTCCCGGCCGAGCGGCTGCAGCTCGACGCGGATCGGCAGCCGGCCCTGCAGCTCGGGCAGCAGGTCCGAGGGCTTGCTGAGGTGGAAGGCGCCGCTGGCGATGAACAGGATGTGGTCGGTCTTGACCGCACCGTGCTTGGTCGAGACGGTGGTGCCCTCGATCAAAGGCAGCAGGTCGCGCTGGACACCCTCGCGGCTGACGTCCGCCCCCATGCGGCCCTCGCGGGCGCTGATCTTGTCGATCTCGTCCAGGAACACGATGCCGTTCTGCTCGGTGGCCTGCAGCGCCTCACGCGTGACCTGCTCCTGGTCGAGCAGCTTGTCGCTCTCCTCGGCCAGGAGCACGTCGTAGCTCTGCGCGATCGACAGCTTCTTGCGCTTGGTCTTCTGGCCGAACGCCTTGCCGAACATCTCGCCGAGATTGAGCATGCCCATCTGCGCGCCGGGCATGCCCGGGATGTCGAAGGTCGGCAGCCCGGCCGCACCGCTCTCCAGCACGTCGAGCTCGATCACGCGGTCGGCGAGCTGGCCTTCGCGCAGCTTGCGGCGGAAGCTGTCGCGCGTGTCCTTGCTGGCGGAGGTGCCGACCAGGGCGTCGAGCACGCGTTCCTCCGCGTTGAGCTCGGCCTGGGCCGCAACCTCCTTGCGCAGCCGCTCGCGGGTGAGCTTGATCGCGACCTCGACCAGATCGCGCACGATGCTCTCGACGTCGCGGCCGACATAGCCGACCTCGGTGAACTTGGTGGCCTCGACCTTGAGGAACGGCGCCTGGGCCAAACGCGCCAGCCGGCGGGCGATCTCGGTCTTGCCGCACCCGGTCGGGCCGATCATCAAGATGTTCTTGGGCAGCACCTCGTCGCGCAAGCTGTCGTCGAGCTGCTGGCGGCGCCAGCGGTTGCGCAGGGCGATGGCGACGGCGCGCTTGGCCTCGCCCTGGCCGACGATGAAACGGTCGAGCTCGGAGACGATCTCGCGGGGGGTCAAGGCGCTCATCGCCGTTCCAGAAGCTCGAGCGTGACGTTCTCGTTGGTGTAGACGCAGATACCGGCGGCGATCTTCATCGCCCGCCTCGCGATCTCCTCGGCGGACAGACCATCGACGTCGATCAGCGCCTTGGCGGCGGCGAGGGCGAACGAGCCGCCCGAGCCGATGCCGATCAGCCCGTCCTCCGGCTCGAGCACGTCGCCGGTGCCGGTGAGCACCAGCGACACCTCGCGGTCAGCCACGGCCATCATCGCCTCGAGCCGGCGCAGGTAGCGGTCGGTGCGCCAGTCCTTCGCGAGCTCGACGCATGCCCGCGTCAATTGTCCCGGATGCCGCTCCAGCTTGGCTTCCAGCCGCTCGAGCAGGGTGAAGGCGTCGGCGGTGCTGCCGGCGAAGCCGGCGACGATGTCGCCGCCGCCGAGCTTGCGCACCTTCTTGGCGTTGGCCTTGATCACGGTCTGGCCGAGGCTGACCTGGCCGTCGCCGGCCATGGCCACCTGGGAGCCCTTGCGCACGGCGAGAATGGTGGTGCCGTGCCAGGTTGCTGGCTCTGTCATGAAATCCTTGCTCGCGAGCGGGCCGGTGGGTCGCGCCCGGCTACCGCTACGGCATGTGGTCGCCGCAGCCGGGGCGATCAAGGCGATGCGCGCGCAGCGCTACGCCGCGAGGTAGCCGCCGTCGACCGGCAGGATGGCACCGGTGACGAAGCGGGCGGCGGGCGAGGCCAGGAACAGGGCGGCGCCGGCCACGTCGTCGGGCTGGCCCCAGCGCCCCAGCGGCGTGCGGCCGAGGAGTTGGGCGCTGCGCGCGGGATCGGCCTGGAGGGCATGGGTCAAGGGCGTGGCGATCCAGCCAGGGGCCAGCGCGTTGACGCGGATTCCGTCCTGCGCATAGGCCATCGCCAGGGATTTGGTGAGCTGGGCGACGCCGCCCTTGCTGGCGCTGTAGCCGGGCACCAAGGAGCCGCCGAAGAACGAAAGCATCGAGGCCGTGTTGACGATGCAGCCGCCGCTCGCCGCCAGGTGCGGGCGGGCCGCGGCGCAGCTGCGCATGGTGCCGTTCAGATTGACGTCGACCACACGCGCGAAGACGGCCGGATCGTGCTCGGCCTCGCGACGGATGATGCCGGCGCAGTTGATCAGGATGTCCAGTCCGGGAAGTCCGCCGATCAGGGCCGTGACCGCGGCGGCGTCGGTGACGTCGAGGACCGCCGCCGGCCGTTCGGCCGCCGCGGCCTCCGCCGGCGTGGCGCCGGTGACCAGAAGCTCGGCACCGAGCGCCGCGAACCCGGCGGCGATGCCGGCGCCGATGCCGCTGGTCCCGCCGACCACCAGGACCCGCCGGCTGGCGAACAGGCCGGGCGCGAAGCTGTCAGCGGACGAACTGGTCGACATAGTCGGCTCCCAGCCCGACCGCCTCGTAGTGGGTCCGGCACATGTCGATCTTGGTGAACACGTCCTCGAAGCCGGTGTGCCGACCCGCCTCGTCGACATAGTACATGCAACCCGAGATGTTGAAGAAAGTGATCATCTCGTCGACGTCCTCGGGCACCGTCAGCGTATGCGTCTCGCCCGGCGGCTCGAACACATAGTCACCGGCATTCGCGACCCAGTCGTGCTCCAGATAGCGCCAGCGTCCCTTGAGCACGTAGCCATGCACCGGCGCCGGGTGCCGATGCCGCGAGAGGATGCCGGCCTTGCGGACCCGCAGCAGGTTGCACCATTGGCCCGCGAGCGTGTTGAGCATCAGCGGCCGGAACCAGACCGAGGGTGCCTGCGGCACCCAGACCCTTTCGTCTCCCGGCAGGGCGTGGACGACGATCTCGGGCGGTGAAAGGGCGTGGGTCGAGGTGGTCATCGTCGGCTCCGTGGCTTGCCACTCCGGTTCGGCCTGCAGCATCCAGCAGCGGTTCCGACCAGTCGAGAGCTGGGATGCACGCCGAACAGTCGTCAAGATACGGTCAGGAACTCCCCGGGGCGCATCCCGTTCTCCCGGCATGCCCGGGCCATCACTGCCATCGCACCATCCCGCCGCGCGCTCGGCGCCGCAGGCGGCGCTGGCCGCTTTCGGCGAATTCGCGCTCAAGGCGCACGACCTCGACACCGTTCTGACCGAGGCATGCCGTCTGGTGAGCACGGCGCTGGGCACGGAATTCGCCAAGGTGATCGAGAGGCGGGACGATGGCAGGATACTGTTCGTGCGCGCCGGCACCGGCTGGCGCGCCGGCATCGTCGGGGTGCTCTCGCTGTCCTTCCAGGAGGATGGCGGCACGACCTTCGCCCTGGCACAGGCCGACCCGATCGTCTCGGCGGATCTCGCCAGCGAGCACCGCTTCGCCGTGCCGAGCTTCTTGAACGAACACGGGGTCCGTTCGCTGGCCAACGTGCAGATTCCGGGAGCCGCCGGGCGCCCACCCTTCGGCGTGCTCGAAGTCGACAGCCAGGGCCGGCGCGATTTCGGCGCGGCGGACACCGACTTCCTGCGCGCCTACGCCAACCTGCTCGGTGCGGCCATCGAGCGCGCGCGCGGCCTGGACGAGCTGGAGCGGCTGGCGGGCGAGAAGGGGCGGCTGCTCGGCGAACTGCAGCACCGGGTCAGGAACAATCTGCAGACGATCACCAGCCTCGTGCGCATGCAGCAAAGACGGGTTCGCGGCGCCGAGGCCCGCCGCGAGCTCATGGCTGTCGCCCGGCGCATCGAGACCTTGAACCTGGTCTATGCCAAGCTGTACGCCACCGCCGACGTCGAGCGGGTGGATCTCGGCACCTATCTGGGCGAGCTCAGCGCTACCCTACTGTGGCTGCACGCCGACGAAGCGCCGGGCATCAGGGTTCGAAGCGACGTGGAGCGCCTGATGGTCCGGCTCGACCGGGCAGTACCGTTGGGGCTGATCGTCAACGAGTTCGTCACCAACAGCTTCAAGTACGCCTTCGACGGCAAAGGTGGCCAGATCGGCCTCGAGGTCCGGCGCCACCCGCAGGGCACCGCCTCCTTGCGGCTTTGGGACGACGGCAAGGGAATGGCCGGCGCGTGTCCGGCCGAAACCGGGCTGGTTCTGATCGACGCCTTCGTTCGGCAGATCGGCGCCCAGGCCGACTGGTCGGTCGACGGCGGCACCTGCCTGACCGTCACCTTCCAGCCCTGACCTGCGGTAAACCGGCGCGGCTCAGGCGTCGCCGCGCGAGCAATGCGCCTCGTGCGCCGCGACGGCGCTCGCAAGGCAGCGCAGCGTCTCGATCAGCCCCGCTTCGTCACGCAGGCGGAAGGCGGCGGCAGCCAGGATCGCCGCGCCCAGCACGGGCTCTTGGGCCTCCAGCTCGGCCTCGAGCTGCGCCAGGCGTATCCACGGATCGCGCACGTTGCAGTTGGCGGGGGCGAAGGTGTGGTCGCGGCCGACCAGCGCCTGCGAGCTGTTCATCGAGCGGTCATCCTCGGTTGCGGATCGAGCACGGACGGGCCCCCAAAAAAATGCGCCCCCGCTGGTTTCCCGGCGGGGGCGGAGCAAGGGAGGGAGGCACCGTCTGACTTGACAAGAAACAATCTATGCTATGAACGCGTGCGGCGCAATACCAAAAGTTTAATACCAGCCTAAAAAAATCGCGTTGAGCGCGAGACGAAAGATCTGATGGCGGGCAGGGATTTACCCACAACTTTAGGCAAATTTCGGCAGACTTGGGGCAAGTTGCGGACAGCCGGATATATTCTCCCGATGTACCGATCGGCAGCAGACAATCCCGATAAAATGCAAGCAATCGGCCGCCTACGGATGCGACCTGTTCTGCCGTCCGCCCTTCGGGGCAAGCGGGCCGGCCTCTGGCCCGGCGGCGGCACCGCCCGGCCCAATTCTCCTCCACATTTCACATAATCCGTGCAAGCGCAGCTTCTGTCAATAGCTTCAACGATGCGCCTATGCCTTTGATTACACAGGACAATGCCGCGCAATGGCCCCTCCCACGTGGTGCGGGAAACCAGACGACCAGCCTTCCCGCGATCCACGGGCCCAGGATTAGAAGTCCTGTGAGGAATCACCGGCGAATGCGCTCAGGCGCAAGGCGCGGTGCCGACACAGATGCCGATCTGCATCGAGAACCATCGGCGAGGCAGGCGAACCAGGCTGGGACCACGCAGCAGCTGCCAAAGATCGGTCGCAAGCGATGGCACGAGAAGAATTGCCGCAGCCTCGCGCGGCGCCATCATGAGCCCGAGCAGGCCCATCGCAAGCGTGGGGCAGCACTCGCTGGCGCGCGCGCCAATACCCGGCGCACGCCGGTGGGCGGACGCCGTCTGGCTGTGTAGGCGCGCCGTCTGCTATAGGGAGCGACACGACGAGACCGTTCCAACCCGATCATGAAGCGACATGGCAGGCCATTCACAGTTCAAGAACATCATGCACCGCAAGGGACGGCAGGACCGGGTCCGGGCCCAGCTGTTCACGCGGCTGCAGCGCGAGATCCAGGTGGCGTCCAAGGGCGGGCTGCCGGACCCCGCCTTCAATCCGCGGCTGCGCGCCGCGATCCAGGCCGCCAAGGCGGCCAACATGCCCAAGGACAATATCGACCGGGCCATCAAGCGCGGCCAGGGCGGCGACGGCGAGAGCTACGACGAGGTGCGCTACGAGGGCTACGGTCCCGGCGGGGTGGCGGTGATCGTCGAGGCCCTGACCGACAACCGCAACCGTACCGCGAGCTCGGTCCGCTCCAGCTTCGGCAAGCATGGCGGCGCGCTCGGCGAGACCAACAGCGTCAGTTTTCAGTTCAATCGGGTCGGTCAGATCAACTACTCCGCCGAGGTCGCCGACGCCGACGACATGCTCGAGGCGGCGATCGACGCCGGTGCCGAGGACTGCGACAGCTCCGAGAGCGGGCACGAGATCCTCTGCGCCGCCGACGAGCTCGCGGCAGTCCAGGACAAGCTGGAGGCGCGCTTTGGCCCACCCGAGCAGGCGATCCTGGCCTGGAAGCCACAAACCCTGGTGCCGGTCGACGACGAGCGCGCCGAGACCCTGTTCAAGCTGCTCGAGGCACTGGACGACAATGACGACGTGCAGCGGGTGATCGCCAATTTCGAGGTTTCCGAGGCGGCGCTCGCCAGGCTGGCGGGCTGAGCCCGCCCGTGCTGATCCTGGGCCTCGATCCCGGCTTGCGCCACACCGGGTGGGGGCTGGTCGAGGCCCGGGGCAATCAGCTCCGATTCGTGGCCAGCGGCGTCGTGCACAGCGACGCGGCCCAGGATCTCGCCAGCCGCCTGGGCACCCTCTATCGCGGGCTCGGCCAGGTGATCGAGGGCCATGTGCCGGGCGAGGCCGCGGTCGAGGAGACCGTCGTCAACCGCAATCCCCTCTCCTCCCTCAAGCTGGGCCATGCCCGGGGCGTGGTGCTGCTCGCCGCGGCCCATTCCGGGCTGGGCGTGCACGAATACGCCGCCAAGCAGGTCAAGCGCGCCGTGACCGGTACCGGCAACGCGGCCAAGGAGCAGGTGGCGATGATGGTCCGGTTCCTGCTGCCGGGATCGGGCGAGGTCGTGGCCGATGCCGCCGACGCGCTGGCGGTGGCGATCTGCCACGCCCATTTTCGCGCCGGTCGGGCCCAGATCGCGGCCCAGATGCAGCGTGACGCGGCGCAGCGCCCATGATCGCCCACCTGCGCGGTGTCGTGGCTGCGGTCGGCGAGGACCATGCCATCGTCGATGTCGGGGGCGTCGGCTACCTGGTCACGGTCGCACCTGCCACCCTCGAGCAGCTGCCCGGCGTGGGCGAGTCCGTCGAGCTGCACACCGAGCTGCATCTGCGCGAGGACGGGATGACGCTCTACGGCTTTCCCGACCCGGCCGACCGTATCTGGTTCCGTCTCCTGCAGATGGTTCAGGGCGTCGGCGCCCGCGTCGCCCTCTCGCTGCTGGGAACCATGCGACCCGTTGAGCTCGCCAACGCCATTGCCGCCGGCGACAAGGCGATGCTGGCCCGGGCCTCCGGCGTCGGCCCCCGCCTCGCCGCCAGGATCGCTGCCGAGCTCAAGGATCGGGTCGGCGCACTGCCGCAAGCTGGACGCACGGCCACCCCGGGCGCGGTGCTCGACGGTGCCGCCGGCGACGCCCTGTCCGCACTCCTGCACCTGGGCTACGCCCGCGCCGAAGCCTATGCCGCCCTTGCCCGGGTGCAGGCGAGGCTGGGCGCCGGGGCCGGCGTCGACGCCCTGGTCCGTGAGGGGCTGAAGGAGTTGAGCGCGTGAGCGAGCGGATCGTCAGCCCGGCGCCGGCCGCCGAGGATGTGGACGTCAGCCTGCGGCCGCGCCGCCTCGCCGAGTTCACCGGCCAGGCGCAGCTGCGCGCCAATCTCGCCGTGTTCATCGAGGCCGCCGCGACCCGCGGCGACGCGCTGGACCATGTGCTGTTCGCCGGGCCGCCGGGCCTCGGCAAGACCACGCTCGCCCAGATCGTGGCGACGGAGCTCGGCGTGGGCTTCCGGCTCACCTCGGGCCCGATCATCGCCCGGGCCGGCGATCTTGCCGCGATCCTCACCAACCTGCAGCCGCGCGACGTGCTGTTCATCGACGAGATCCACCGGCTGCAGCCGACGGTGGAGGAGATCCTCTACCCCGCCATGGAGGACTTCAAGCTCGACATCATGATCGGCGAAGGCCCGGCAGCGCGCTCGATCCGCCTCGATCTGCCCCCTTTCACGCTGGTCGGCGCCACCACCCGCACCGGTCTGCTCACCACGCCCTTGCGCGACCGGTTCGGCATCGTGGCCCGGCTCGAGTTCTACGAGGTCGCCGAGCTCGAGGCGATCGTGCTGCGCGGTGCCGCTTTGCTCGGGCTTGCGCTGCTGCCCGGCGGAGCCACCGAGATCGCGCGCCGGGCGCGCGGCACCCCGCGGGTCGCCACCCGGCTGCTGCGCCGGGTCCGCGACTTCGCCACCGTCGAGCGTAGCGGCCGCCCGGTGGACGCGGCCCTGGCCGACCGCACCCTGCGCCAGCTCGAGGTCGACGATCTCGGGCTCGACAGCCTGGACCGCCGTTACCTGCGCGGGATCGCCATGAACTATGGCGGCGGTCCGGTCGGCATCGACACCATGGCCGCGGCCCTGTCCGAGCAGCGCGACACGCTGGAGGAGACGGTCGAGCCCTATCTCCTGCAACAAGGGCTGCTGCAGCGCACCCCGCGCGGCCGGCTGCTGACCCGGGCGGCATGGCGGCATCTCGGCCTGTCCGCACCGGCACCGTCCAGCCTTAACGTCGACCTGTTCGGCGGTGAGACATGACCGCCGCGCACGAGTTCGCGATCCGCGTCTACTACGAAGACACGGATGCGGCGGGCATCGTCTACCACAGCAACTATCTGAAATTCGCCGAGCGCGGCCGCACCGAGATGTTGCGGGCATTCGGTTTCGACCATGCGCGGTTGGCGGCCGAGCACGGGCTGGTCTTCGCCGTCTCCCGCTGCGATGCGGAGTTCGTGCGCCCGGCGCGGCTCGACGACCTGCTCGCCATCCGCACCGAATCGGTCGGCGTCGGCGGGGCGCGCCTCGAGCTGGCGCAGCTGGTGACGCGCGGGGACACGACGCTGGCCCGGTTGTCGGTGACGCTGGCGGTGCTGAACCACAGATCCATGCGGCCGACCCGGTTGCCGGATCGCCTCCGCCGAGCCTTTGCATCAACTCTCAGGCAATAATTTGGCTGGCGAAAATCAACTTTTGGTTTTGTCGGTCCGACCCTTGACAGTGGCTCGTGCCACGACCATAGGAGGCTCGGCGGCGAACAGAGCTGCGGTCGGGTCTTGCCCATCTTCCCGACCTTCGGCTTTCCCAAAAGTTCCGACCGAACCGCACCCGAACGGGTTCGCACCAGATGCAAGACGACGCGATCAACGCCGTGGGGCTGGCCAGTGCCACGGTCGGCCCGAGCTTCCTTCAGCTGTTCCTGCAGTCGGATCTCTTCACCAAGGGGATCATGATCGCCCTGCTCCTGGCTTCGGTCTGGAGCTGGGCCGTGATCATCGACAAGTCGTTCCGGTTGATGCGCCTCGTGCGCAAGGCCAATCGCTTCGAGCGCGCGTTCTGGTCCGGCGCACCATTGGACGATCTCTATCGCGAGCTCGCCAAGCGCCCTGACCATCCCATGGCGCTGATGTTCGCCACCGCCATGGAGGAATGGCGCGAATCGCCCAAGACGGTGGACGTGACCTTCAACCGGGGACTGGTCGGACGGATCGCGCAGGTGATGGATCTGACCCGCGACCGCGAGGTCGAGCAGCTCGAGCAGAACCTGTCCTGGCTCGGCACCATCGCCTCGACCGCCCCCTTCATCGGCCTGCTCGGAACGGTGTGGGGCATCATGAACAGCTTCCAGGCGATCGCCGCCACCAAGAACTCCACCCTGGCCGTCGTGGCGCCTGGCATCGCCGAGGCCCTGTTCGCCACGGCACTGGGGCTGATCGCGGCGATTCCCGCCCTGATCGCCTACAACAAGCTGTCGGGCTCGATCGACAGCTATGCCAACCGGCTCGCCAGCTTCTCCGAGGAGTTCGCGGTCGTGCTGTCGCGCGAGCTCGATCAGGCGAAGGTGGCCTGAGCACATGGCCGGCGGCCTCCAGGCCAGCATGGGTGGACGATCCAGGCGCGGCCGGCGCCGCGAGCGCACGACCATGGTCGCGATCAACATGACGCCGCTGGTCGACGTCATGCTGGTTCTCCTGATCGTGTTCATGATCGCGGCACCTCTGCTGACGGCGGGAGTGACCGTGGATCTGCCCGAGGCGGACAGCGCGCCCCTGCCGGGCCAGGACGAGCCGCTGAACGTGTCGATCGATGCCGCCGGTGGGGTATTCATCCAGGACACGCCGGTCACCGTCGAGCAGCTGGGACCGCGCCTGCAGGCGATCACCGGCCGCAACCCGCAAGCACGGATCTTCGTGCGCGGCGACCGGGCGATCGACTATGGAACGGTGATGAGCGTGGTCAGCGCCATCAATGAGGCGGGTTTCGGCAAGGTGGCCCTGCTCACCGTGCCCGGGCGGACCGCGGCGGCGCCATGACGGGCTCAACGTCGCCGCCGGATGGTCACGGCTGAGAGGAGGGGTCGTCATGGGCCGCGCCTTTGCCGCCTCCTCCTGCCTGCATCTGCTGCTGGTGCTCCTGATCGTGGCCCTGGCCACGCTCGGGCGCGAGCTGCCCGGCGAAGAGATGCCGATTTCGGTCGAGATCGTGGCCGAGGCCGCCGCGCCGCAGCCTTCACCTTTGCCGCCGGCACCGCCACCGGCCGCGGCAGCACCCCAGCCACCCCGCCAGGCGGCCACGCCTGCCCCACCGCCGCCGCCTCCCAAAGTCGAGCCGGAGCGCGAACGCGCCGCCGTGGAGCCCGAGCCGCCGCCACCGCCCAGGATCGAGCCGACCAAGCCGCCCGTAGCGAAGAAGGTCGAGGCGCCCGCCCCCAAACCCGCGGCGGAGACGCCAAAGCCGGTTGCGGAGAAGCCCAAGCCGCCGGCCGACCGGCCCAAGCCGACAACCGAGAAGCCCAAGGCGGAAGCCGAGAAGCCTAAGCCGCCCCCGGACAAGAAGGCCGCGGTGGCCAAGGTCGAGCCGAAGCCGGAGCCCAAGCCCGACAAGCCGAAAACGCCGCCGGCACCCAAGGAAGAAGCCACCGATTTCGACGCCCTGCTGCGCAGCGTCGAGAAGACCCCCAAGCAGGTAAAGGCGCCGGACAAGCGCGACGGCAAGGGTGCCGCCGAAGCGGCCGGCGGAACCGGCCAGCCCGGGACGGCCAAGGTGGCGCAGATCAATCCGTCCCTGCTCGCCGCGAGCATCAGCCGGCAGATCACGCCATGCTGGAACATTCCCGTGGCCGCCCAGGGGATCGGCGGCATGCGGGTCGAGCTCAACATCGTCATGGGCCCCGACGGCGGCATCCAGACGGTGGTGCCGGTCGACGCCGCGCGGATGGGCCAGGACCCGGTGTTCCGCGCCTTCGCGGAGAGCGCCGTCCGCGCCGTCCGCGCCTGCTCGCCGCTCAAGCTGCCACCGGAGTCCTACCAGGTATGGCGCAACATCATCTTCAACTTCGATCCGCAACGGCTGACGGGATGAAGCGCATCCCACTGCCGCGGCGGCGCGTGCTGCAGGGCGCCGCGGCCCTGTCGGCCGCCGTGCTCGGCGGCCCCGGCGCCATGGCGCAGTTGCGCGTCGACATCACCAGCGGCGTGGTGCAGCCGGTGCCGATCGCGGTGAGCCCGTTCAGCGGCGACTCGGCCGGCGCGCAGTCGCTCGGGGCCGAGATCGCCCAGGTCGTCTCCACCGACCTGCAGGGGTCCGGTCTGTTCGAGGTCATCGACCGACGGGCCTATATCCAGACCCCGGATGCGTTGCGGCAGACGCCGCGCTTTGCCGACTGGCGCCAGATCAACACCCAGGCCCTGGTGACCGGCAATGTCCGCGCCGATCCCGGCGCGCTGATGAGCGTAGAGTTCCGGCTATGGGACGTGTTCGCCGGCGAGCAGATGCGGGGCTTGAAGTTCGACGCGCCGGAAGGCCAGTGGCGCCGCATCGCGCACAAGATCGCCGACGTCATCTACGAGCGGCTGACCGGCGAGGCCGGCTATTTCGACACCCGCATCACCTACATCGCGGAATCCGGCCCGGCCACGGGGCGGAACAAGCGGGTGGCCCTGATGGACCAGGACGGCAACGCCAACCGCTACCTGACCGACGGCAGCTTCTTGGCCCTCACGCCACGGTTCTCCCCGGACGGCAACCGCATCGCCTACCTGGGCTTTCGCGGCAATCCACCGCGCATCTACACCATCGACGTCGCCACGGGCCGCAGCGGCGTGCTCGGCGACTTTCCGGGCATGACCTTCGCGCCCCGCTTCTCGCCCGACGGGCGCTCGCTGCTGCTGACGCTGGCGCAGAACGGCAACTCGGACGTCTACCTCTGGGACATCGCCAGCCGCCGCGCCACCCGCCTGACCAGCGACGGGGCGATCGACACCTCGCCCTGCTTCTCACCCGACGGCAGCCGGATCGTGTTCAACTCGGACCGCGGCGGCCGGCCCCTGCTCTACGTCATGGGCCGTGGCGGCGGGAGCGCCAGCCGGATCAGCTTCGGCGAGGGCCGCTACGGCAGTCCGGCCTGGTCACCGCGCGGCGACCTGATCGCGTTCATGGTGATCAAGGGCAGCAGGTTCAGCATCGGCGTGATGCGCCCGGACGGCAGCGACGAGCGCCTGATCACGCGCAGCAACCTCGACGAGAGCCCCACCTGGGCGCCCAACGGTCGCGTCATCATGTTCAGCCGCCAGACCGGCAGTCGCAGACGCCTGTTCACCATCGATGTCACCGGCTACAACGAACGCGAGGTGTCGACACCCACGGACGCGTCGGACCCGGACTGGTCGCCGCCGCTGCCCTGAACGGATGATCGTCAACCCCGATGATAGTTGGCCTTGTCCACCCTGCCGTCGCCGGCCTTGCCCCCGGACACGGTGCCTGTCGCGCCCTACCATGCGGAAAGAACAAGCCATGATTGCTCGCTTCGTCGCCATTGCCGCCACGCTGTTGCTGCTCGCCGCCTGCAGCGGCTCGGACGAGACGCTCACGGACAGTGCCGGGTCGGCGGCGGGAGCCGCAGGTGCCGGGATCGGCACGACCGACACAACGGGCCTCGGCACCGGCAGCGAGATCGGCGGCGCGAGCGACAGCATGGCCCACGGTTCGGGCACGCAGAGCGATCTCGAGGTCAATGTCGGCGACCGCGTGTTCTTCGCCGTCGACAGCTCGACCCTGGACGACCGGGCTCGCGAGACGGTCGAGCGGCAGGCGGCCTGGCTGCGTCAATTCCCGGCGGTCACCGTCACCATCGAGGGCCACGCCGACCAGCGCGGGACCACCGAATACAATCTGGCCCTGGGCGAGCGGCGCGCCGCGTCGGTCAAGAGCTACCTGAGCTCGCTCGGGGTCGACCCCGCCCGCATCCTGATCATCTCCTACGGCAAGGAGCGGCTGGCCAATCCTGCCGACACCGAAGAGGCCTTCGCCCAGAACCGGCGCGCGGTGACCGTGGTCAACGTCACCGCGACCAATTAGGTCGGGTCGGACCGGGCCGACCATGCTGCGGCGCTTCCTGCTCCTGACCATGCTGGCCGCTGGTTGCGCACCGGCGGCAGCGGCCGATCCTTCCGCGCTCCGGGCGCAGATGGGCGAGCTGCGCGCCGAGCTCGGGGAGATCCGCCTCGCGCAGGCTCAAGTTCCCGACCCGCGTTCCGCCGCACTCGAGGTGCGGCTGTCGCGGCTGGAAGAGCTGATGCGGCAGCTCACCGGCCGGATCGAGGAGGTCGAGCATGCGCAGCGGCTGAGCGCCGCGCGGATCGACAAGCTGGTGGCCGACCTCGACGCCCGCCTCCCGGGCGGGGCTGGCCCAACCGCGGCGTCTCCAGCAGCGCGGGCCACGGCGTCCACGCCCGAGCCCGCGCCGCGCCCGGTGCCACCATCGATCATCGCGCCCGACGATGCGGCGCGGCAGGGATATGTCCTCGGCACGATCCCCCAAGATGCGCTGCAGGATCAACCTGCACCCCGTTCGCCCGCGACGCCCGCCCCGCAGGCCCGTCTGGCCCCGCAGGGCGCCGACGGCGTCTACCGGCAGGCTCTCGACGATCTGCAGGCGGGCGGCTGGGCCGCGGCCGAGCGGAGCTTCGACACGTTCGTCAAGAGCTACCCGGATGATCCGCGCGCTTCGACCGCCTCCTACTGGATCGGCGAAACCTACCTGTTCCGCAAGGACTACCCGACCGCCGCCTCGGTATTCGCCCGCAACTACCGCACCTACGGCGAGGAGGCGCCACGCGCCGCCGACAACCTGCTCAAGCTCGGGATGGCATTGGCGGCCATGGGCGACCGCGACCGAGCCTGCCAGACCTTCGCCGAACTCGCCAAGCGCCATCCGAACGCGTCGGCGCCCATACGCCAGGCGCTGGCCCGTGAGCGGACGGCATCCGGCTGTAGCTGAGCGCGGGACACCGCTGGGCGCGGCCGAATTCGCCGCGCTGATGGCGTCGCTGGGGCCGTTCGAGCCGGCTCCCCGGATCGCCGTCGCGGTGTCCGGTGGCCCCGACAGCATGGCCCTGGCCCTGCTCGCCGCCGCCTGGGCACGGTCGCGCGGGGGCACGGCGACTGGGCTGGTGGTCGATCACGGCCTCCGGCACGGCTCGGCCGAAGAGGCCGCGCGAACTCGTGCATGGCTGGCACGGCACGGCATTGCCGCCCGGCTGCTTTGCTGGGGCGGGCCCAAGCCGGCGACCGCCATCCAGGCCGAGGCCAGGAGCGCCCGGCTGACATTGCTGCTGGAGGCGTGCCGAAGCGAGGCCGTGCTCCATCTGCTCATGGGCCATCAACGCGAGGATCAGGCCGAGACCGTAGCTCTGCGCGGTGCCGCAGGCAGCGGCTTCCTCGGGCTCGCCGGCATGGCCGCGGTGCGGGAGGTCCGAGGTCTGCGGCTGCTGCGCCCGCTGCTGGGATTGCCCAAGGAGCGCCTGCGGGCGACCCTGACCTCGGCGGGCCAGCCCTGGCTCGTCGACCCCGCCAACGCCTCGCCACAATTTGCCCGCGGCCGCCTTCGTGCCGATCCCGGCTTTGGCATCGACGCCGCCTGGGAGCAGGGAGCGAGGGCGGCCGAACGGCGCTGCATCGCGGACGACCGGGCCGCGACCCTGGTGGCCCGCCTCGCCCGGCCCGATCCGCTCGGCCTGGTCCGGGTATGCGGCCGAGCGTGGGACGATCTCGCACCCGCCGCGCGCGCCCTGCTGCTGGGACGCCTGGTGGCGGCCGTCGGCGGCCGCAGCTATCCGGCGGCCACAGTGGCCTTGCGACGCTTGGCCGACAGCGGCATCGCCGCTTCCGCCACGGTCGGCGGCTGCATCATCGTGCGCCGCGGCGCCGATCTCGTGGTATGCCGCGAGGCGGCTCGGATCCGGCACCGCTTGCGGTTGCCGTCGGGAGCCTGCGGCCTGTGGGACGGCCGCTTCCTCCTTCGCCACGAAGCCGGCCCGGCCACGGTCGAGATCCGCTCGCTGGGACCGCCGGGCCTGCGTTTCCTGCCCCGCGCGGCGCTGCGAAGCCTCCGATCCGCCCGCATCCCGGCCCCGGCCTTGCATGCGCTGCCGGCGGCCTGGGTCGAGTCGGAACTGGTCGCCTGCCCGCCGCTCCACCGCATTGGGTTGAGCTTAAATCCCGAATATTCTATCATTGCGGCATTGGAGCCGCAGGTTCCGATGGCTGCCGCCCGGTTCGCCGGCGTTAATGTTGTTTCAAATCCGCAGCAGCCTATTTATCGTCTGGCAACGGCGCGCGAGCTCATCGATGGTTCGGGATCGCCCGTGTCACCGGTGGAGTCGTCCCGGCCAACTTCGAGGCGCACGCAGTGAACAATTTCGGCAAGAATCTCGCCCTCTGGGTGATCATCGGCCTCCTGTTGATCGCACTGTTCAATCTGTTCCAGGGGCCGTCGACCCGCGGGCCGCAGACCAGTCTCGCGTTTTCGGACTTCCTGTCCGAGGTGCAGTCCGGTCGCGTCACCGACGTGGTCATCCAGGGCGATTCCATCTCCGGTCATTTCCAGGACGGCCGTTCGTTCACGACCTACGCGCCCTACGATCCCAATCTGGTCAATCGGCTGACCGAGCATGACGTGCGCATCACCGCGCAGCCGCTCGACGAGAGCATGCCGTCGCTGCTGGGTGTGCTGGTGTCCTGGTTCCCGATGCTGCTGCTCATCGGCGTCTGGGTGTTCTTCATGCGCCAGATGCAGTCCGGCGGCGGCAAGGCCATGGGCTTCGGCAAGTCCCGCGCCCGCCTCCTGACCGAGAAGCATGGCCGCGTCACCTTCAACGACGTGGCCGGCATCGACGAGGCGAAGGAGGAGCTCCAGGAGATCGTGGAGTTCCTCAAGAACCCGCAGAAGTTCCAGGCCGTCGGCGGCCGCATCCCCAAGGGTGTGCTGCTGGTGGGCCCGCCCGGCACCGGCAAGACGCTCCTCGCCCGCGCCATCGCCGGCGAGGCCAACGTGCCCTTCTTCACCATCTCCGGCTCCGACTTCGTCGAGATGTTCGTGGGCGTGGGCGCGTCGCGCGTACGCGACATGTTCGAGCAGGCCAAGAAGCACGCGCCCTGCATCGTGTTCATCGACGAGATCGACGCGGTCGGCCGCCATCGCGGCGCCGGACTGGGCGGTGGGAACGACGAGCGCGAGCAGACCCTGAACCAGCTGCTGGTCGAGATGGACGGCTTCGAGGCCAACGAGGGGGTGATCCTGATCGCCGCCACCAACCGGCCCGACGTGCTCGACCCGGCGCTGCTGCGTCCGGGCCGCTTCGACCGCCAGGTGGTGGTGCCGAACCCCGACGTGATGGGCCGCGAGAAGATCCTCAACGTCCACATCAAGAAGGTGCGGGTCGGCCCCGACGTCGATACCAAGGTGATCGCGCGCGGCACGCCCGGCTTCTCCGGCGCCGATCTCGCCAACATCGTCAACGAGGCGGCGCTGCTCGCGGCCCGCGTCGGCAAGCGCATGGTGACGATGACCGACTTCGAGTCGGCCAAGGACAAGGTGATGATGGGCGTGGAGCGCCGCTCCATGGTCATGACCGAGGCCGAGAAGCGCCTGACCGCGTACCACGAGGCCGGACATGCGGTGATGGCGTTCCTGTCACCGGCATCGGACCCGATCCACAAGGCCACCATCATCCCGCGTGGCCGGGCGCTCGGCATGGTCATGCGTCTGCCCGAGGGCGACCGCCTCTCGGTCAGCCGCGAGAAGCTCGAGGCCGACATCGCCGTCGCCATGGGCGGGCGGGTCGCCGAGGAGCAGGTGTTCGGCCGCAACAAGGTGACGGCCGGCGCGGCCTCGGACATCGAGCAGGCGACCAAGATCGCGCGCCACATGGTGACCCACTGGGGCATGAGCGACGAACTCGGCCCGGTGGGCTACGGCGAGAACCAGCAGGAGATCTTCCTCGGCCACTCGGTGACGCAGTCCAAGAACGTGTCCGAGGCGACGGCCCAGACCATCGACCGCGAGATCCGCCGTATCGTCGAGGAGGGCCACCAGCTGGCCAGGACCGTATTGAGCGACAACCGGCACAATCTCGACCGGATCGCCCAGGCGCTGCTCGAGCACGAGACGCTCACGGGCGAGGACATCGCCGCGATCATGCGCGGCGAGCCCCTGACCAACGTGCGCCGCGACGATCAGTCGAATTCGGCCTCCACGCCCGGCAAGCGTGGTTCGGTGCCTTCGACCTCGCGACCGAGTGGTGGCGAGCCGCCTTCGGGCATCGAGCCGAGCCCGCAGCCGGGCGCCTGACCGCTTCAGGCCGGCGGCGGTGGCAGACTGAGCCGTCGCCGGTAGCGTTCGAACAGCCAGGACGCCAGCAGGACCACCAGTCCGATCCGCACGATGTGGTTGGTGGCGACAAAGGCCGGATCGTCGGTCAGCGTCAATGCGATCAGGCTCATCTCGGCTAGGCCGCCGGGCACGAGGGCCAGCACCAGCAGGGGCAGCGGCAGGCCGGTGATCGCCTGCAGGCCGGCGCCGAACAGCAGGGTGATGGTCAGCATGAGCACGGTCAGGCCGAGGCCGATCAAGCATCATCCAGACCACCTGCACCACCGGATAGCCCTTGAAGCGGCAGCCGATCGTCGAGCCGATGGCAACCTGCGCCGCCGCCACCAGCCAGCCCGGCGGCGAGCCTTCCACCAGACCCAGCAGGTGCGCCGCGGCGCTGAGGATCATCGGCCCCAAGAGGCCGGCGGCAGGCAGGCCGAGCCGCATGCCGACGAGCACGCCTACCAGCCCGCACAGGGCGAGGACGGCAAGGTCCAGAAGCTCGATGCCGGAAGGGGGCGCCGTGGAGGCCCCCGGCGGCAAGTAGCCCATGAGACGGAACGCGAGCGGCACGGTGAGCACGATCAGGAGAATCCGCGTGGCGTGGACGAGGGAGATCGTGCGCATGTCCCCGCCGGCGCGGTCGCCCAGGATCACCATTTCGCCGAGCCCGCCCGGCGTGGCGCAGAAGAAGGCGGTAAGCGGATCGAGCTTGGCGATTCGACGCAGATAGACCAGCGCCAACATGCCGATGACGACGATGTAGAACGGCAGGGTGACCAGGCTCGGCAGCCAGTCCGGCATCCGCGCCGCCATCTCGCGGGTGAAGCTGCTGCCGAGCAGGACTCCCAGCACCGCCACGGTCGGCGGCCGCGACCAGGCCGGCATGGCCTGCGACAGGCCGGCCATGCTGGCGACGGTGGTGGCGACCATGGCGCCCATCATCCACGGCAGAGGCAGGCGCAAGGCATGGAACAGCAACCCGCCGCCGAAACCGACCGCCAGTGCCGTCACGACCGGGCGCGCCGCCTCCCAGCGGGAGGCCGCGCTCACCGGTTGGCACCGCCCATGTCGAGCAGCATCTGCCAGTGCGCGTCGCCTACCGGCATGACCGAAAGGCGCGACTGGCGCACCAGTGCGAGGTCGGCGAAGCGCGGATCGGCCTTGATCGCCTTCAGCGACACCTCACGGGGCAGCGGCCGGTCCGGCTTGACCTTGACCCGCACGAACTTGCCGCCGGGGTCGCTGGCATCGGGATACCAGGTCGCCGACACGGTCATGATTCCCAGGATCGCGGGGTCGACCACCGACCGGTAGAAGAACACCGGTTCACCCAGCTTCATCGCCCTCATATTGGCCGCGGCCTGGTGGTTGCGCACGCCGGTCCACTCGGTCTCGCCCTCGGCAACCAGCTGGTCCCAGCTAAAGTCCTCGGGCTCGGTCTTCATCAGCCACTGGGCCATCACGCTGCTTTCCTCGGGTCGGAACTTGGGCTAGCTCCGCTACCACGCCAGCCTTGGGCAGGAAACGTGGTCCGAATCAGACAGGCAGTGGCAGACGACGACGCCGGCATCTGGCGCGTGCTCGAGCCCACGGTCCGGGCGGGCGAGACACTGATGCTGCCGGTCGCCATGAGCGAGCCCGCCTTGCTCGCCTACTGGCGGCAGCCGGCGCACCAGGTGTTCGTGGCCGAGGACAGCGGCATGGTGGCCGGCAGCTACTATCTGCGCGCCAACCAGCAGGGCGGCGGCGCCCACGTCGCCAATTGCGGCTATGCGACGGCACCCGTGGCGGCCGGGCGCGGCATCGCCCGCGCCATGTGCCTGCACTCGCTGGACCAAGCCCGGACACGCGGCTTTCTTGCCATGCAGTTCAACTGCGTCGTCGCCAGCAACGACCGCGCCGTGCGGCTCTGGCAGAGCTGCGGCTTCGAGATCGTCGGCCGCGTGCCAGAGACTTTCCGCCATCCGAGTCTCGGATTGGTCGACACGCTGGTGATGTACCGGAGGCTCTAGCCTCGCCTGTAGCCGGAATGCCGGACGCGGCCATCCGTCGGGGGATGGCCGCGTCCGATCCGCCTCAGGACAAGGCGTGCCGGAGTTGCGGCACGTTCTGCACCACCAGCATGTCGAAGGCCAGCACCGCCAGCAGCGCGATCCCCACCAGGGGGAAGGCGAGGCACAGGAACAGGCCAATCGCAACCGCCCCCTTCCACAGCGGCAGTTCGCCCGGCCGCGGCGGGGCCGCCAAGCGAGCGGCACCGGCCGGACGACGCTTCCACCACATCACCACCCCGCTGACGGCGAGGAAGATCACCGATAGGCAGAAGGTCGTGTTGAGGGCGATGTTCCATACCCCGAGATCGCCCTCGTGGAAAGCGATGCCCACCGCCATCGCCTTGCCGCCCAGCGAGTAGTCGCGATAGCCCACGTCGGCCAGGATCCGGCCAGTGTAGCGGTCGAGATGCACGGTCCGGTCCGAGGTCGGGTCCGGTGTGTCGTTGCTCATCGAGTCCTGCGATAGCGTCCAGACGCCGGTCTCGCCGGTGGGCAGTGCTACCTGGAAGCGGCCGACCATGCCGAGAGTACGGGCGAAGGCTGTCACCGTATCGAGGTCGATCGGCGCCCCGGCCTGAATGCCCGCGGCACCGGACTCGGAGCCCGAGGCCGGCATGTGCGTCTGCTCCAGCGCCCAGGGCACGTCCTTCGTGGCACCATGGTTCATCGCCGCATGCGTGACGTCCGACAAGGGCACATTGTCCCACTTCTCGGCCGGGAAGGTGCTCCAGGCCTGGACGAACCTGCCGCCCCAGATGCCGGTCCAGGACATGCCGGAAATCAGGAACACGAGCAGGACGGCCGAGATCCAGAACCCCACCGTGCGGTGCAGCGACTTCCACAAGCCGCGCCCGCGAGCGCTGAGATCCGGCACGAGCACGGTGCTCAGCCCCTCGCCGCGCGGCCACCAGAGATAGAGGCCGGTCACGATCAGCACGATCGCAAAGCCGGCGGCGATCTCGATCAGGCGGTCGCCGACATCGCCGATGAGCAGAGTGCCGTGGATATCGGTGGCGAAGTCGTACCAGCCGGCCTGCCGGGGCCACTGCTCGATCACCGCACCGCTGTAGGGGTCGACGGCGACCATGAAGGCGTCCTCGCCCCGGTCCACGCGGAACAGCGCGGCACGGTCCTCGGCGCGCGGCGACAAATACTGACTGACAACTCCGTCGGGTATGGCAGCGCGGGCCGCTTCCGCCTGGGCGGAAACCGCGAGGGCCGTCGCCTGCGGCGCGATATGGATGCGGTTCTCGCCGTCGCGGCCGTCGATGACCGCGACCCAGAGCATGATCAGGCCAGTGGTCGCGAGCGTGACCAGGAACGGCACGACATAGAGACCGGCATAAAAATGCCAGCGCCAGACGGCGGCGTAGAATCGGCCGGACAGACGGCTGGCGCCGGACACGGCATCGAAGGTGGCGTTGGTCGCCATGATGGATGTCCTCGAGGTATGGCTGTGCGGGGGCCAGCGGCGACGCCGCCGGCTCGGGTCGGCGCGGATCGCGGTCTCCCCGCGCCGGGCCGCAGGCGTTCAGCCCAGCACTGGCGGCGCGCGCGCCTGCGCCCCCATCCAAAGCGGCCGCGGGCGGTCACCGGCCACCATCGGCGTAGGCCGACGCCAGGCCACTGCCACCGGGACCGTGAGCCAGGGCACAACCGGCAGTAGAGCCGGCGCCAGTGCTACCATGCACGCGGCTAGGCAGGCTCGGTGCCTCGCCTTCTCCGGCTCGGGCAGATCCTCATGACCGGCCGCACACAGTTCGGGCAGCGAACCGTCGGGCAGCGCCAATGCGTGCAGGCCGATCGACGCGGCCGGCATCGCTGGAAGGTGCGCCACGCCAGAAAACGCCGTGGATGCCGCCACCAGTATGGCGGTGACCGTTCGGAGCCAGTCGGCGGCAGGACGCAAGAGCATGGGCACCCGTCTGGTCGCTTAGCCGACCGAAGATGAGGGTGCGCAACCCGCGAAGCGGCGTCAATGGCGACGACGGGCTGCGCCGCAGCGAGGCATACCCCGCGACCATATCGCGGCGATTGAGCCCATGCCTCGGCCGGCCTAAGCCTTAGCGCGCAGCCGGGAGGACATCATGGCCCTGCATTTCGCGCGCACCGAATACGCCTCGCGTCTGGAAAGGACCCTGGCGGCGATCGATGCCGCCGACCTCGATGCCCTGCTCTGCTTCAAGCAGGAGAGCATGTACTGGCTCACCGGTTTCGACACGTTCGGCTACTGCTTCTTCCAGTGCCTGGTGGTGCGCGCCGACGGGCGCATGGCGCTGCTGACCCGGGCCCCGGACCTGCGTCAGGCGCAGCTCACCTCGGTGCTCGAGGACATCCGGGTCTGGGTCGACCGGGACGGCGCCAACCCCGCGACCGAGCTCAAGGAGCTCCTGGCCGAACTGGGCCTTGCCGGCGAGCGGCTCGGCGTCGAATGGCAGACTCACGGCCTGACGGCGGCGAACGGGCGCATGCTGGAATCGGCACTCGACGGCTTCGCCCGCCTGGAAGACGCTTCGCTGCTCGTTTCCCGGCTGCGGCTGGTGAAATCTCCGGCCGAGCAGGCAGTGGTGCGACGGGCGGCGGAACTCGGCGACGCGGCACTCGCAGCCGCCATCGAACATACCGCAGCCGGTGCCGACGAGGGCATGATCCTCGCAAAGATGCACGATGCGATCTTCGAGGCGGGCGGCGACTATCCCGGCAACCCGTTCATCATCGGCTCGGGTGAGGCCGCCCTGCTCTGCCGCTACCAAAGCGGCCGTCGGCGTCTGGACGCCCAAGATCAGCTCACGCTCGAGTTCGCCGGCGTGTGGCGGCAGTACCATGCCTGCCTGATGCGCACGCTGCTGGTCGGCAAGGCCAGCGCCCGCCACGGCGAGCTGTTCGATGCCGCGAAGGAGGCACTACTTGCCTGCGAGGCGCGGATGACGCCCGGGCGGACCATGGCCGAAGTCTACGACGCCCACGCCCTGACCTTCGACCGGCGCGGTTTGCGGCATCATCGCCTCAACGCCTGCGGCTACTCGCTCGGCGCCGTCTACGCCCCGTCCTGGATGGACTGGCCGATGTTCTACCAGGGAAACCCGGTGGTGATCGAGCCGGGCATGGTGTTCTTCCTGCACATGATCCTGATGGACAGCGACAATGGCACCGCCATGACTTTGGGAAGAACCTCGCTGGTCGGCGAGCGTGGTGCCGAGGTGCTGTCGAGCGCGCCGCTGGAGCTGATCCTGCGCTGACTCGGGCGGCTCAGGCGCGACCTGCGTGGCGCTGAGATCCGGCGCAATGGGACAGGAACCGCGGGCGTCCTGTCTCGCGACAAGGTGATGGGCAAGGACGGCGGGGTTTTGCGGATCCTGCCCGTTCCCCGCGCGCGACGATCGCCGGTGTATCATGCTATCAGCGATAGCGGCGTATCCGGGCAGAGCCGGAACGCGTCGAGGGGCGGCATCCGCGACGAGGGCTGAACGAGTTCACGACAGGGGAGTAAGCGAGCATGGCCGACCGTGACCACATCCGAAATCCAGTGGAATGGAGCTTGGACCAGCTGAGGACGGCCGGCGCCGCAGTGGAGCACACCGGCCAGGCGGTGCGTGGCATCGAGGCGCCGTCGGATGCCGCCGCGCCCGCGATCCGCCGGATCGAGGTCGGTGATCTGCGCGAGGTGCTGGCCAAGGGCTGGCAGGACTTCGCCGCCTGCCGCAGCGACGTGATCTTCCTGTGCGTCTTCTATCCGCTGGCCGGCTTCGTGCTCGCCTGGTCCGTGTTCAACTACGACGTCATACCCCTCCTGTTCCCGCTGGTGTCCGGCTTCGCGCTCCTGGGTCCGGTGGCCGCGGTCGGCCTCTACGAGATGAGCCGCCGCCGCGAGCAGGGCGCCGCCGTCCGCTGGGGAGACGCGTTCGGCGTGCTGGCGACGCCGCAGTTCGGCGCCATCCTCGTGCTCGGCATCATCCTGCTCGCGATCTTCCTGCTCTGGATCGTCACCGCGCACACCATCTACCTGGCGACGATGGGCCAGGAAGGCATCGCCTCCCTCGGGGCGTTCTACCGGGACATCTTCTCCACTGCGGCCGGTCGCGATCTCATCGTCGTGGGGATCGGCGTCGGGTTCCTGTTCGCCGTACTGGTCCTGGCGATCAGCGTGGTCTCGTTCCCGATGCTGCTCGACCGCAACACCGGCTTGTGGACGGCGATCACCACCTCGCTGAGGGTCTGCGCCGCCAATCCCGTGCCGATGGCGGTCTGGGGACTGATCGTCGCCGGGGGACTGGTGCTGGGCTCGCTGCCCTTGCTCCTGGGGCTGATCGTGGTGATCCCCGTGCTCGGCCACGCTACGTGGCACCTCTACCGCCGCGTGGTCGCGTGAGGCCGCTCTAGCTCAGGCGGAACACCTCGACGGTCTCGTCACGGCCGCGCAGCTGGCGCGGACCCAGCGGCTCCACCGTGCACAGGCCAGCGGCGTGCGCCGCGGTCGAGCCGCTCGCCAGGATGACGATCGCTTCCAGCGGCGCGATCTCCTTGCCGAGCTGCTCCAGCCGCTGGGTCACGTTCACGGTGTCGCCGACCAGCGTGTAGTTGAGCCGGTCGCGTGCGCCGATATTGCCCACCAGCGCGGGCCCGGTATGCAGGCCGATGCGCAGGCGCAGCGGCGGGAAACCCGTAACGGTGCGCAGCCGGTCCTGCACCAGCATGGCGCTGCGCACGGCCCGCGCGGCGTGGTCGGGTTGCGGCACCGGTGCGCCCCAGAACGCCATCATGCCGTCGCCCAGGAACTTGTCGACCGTTCCGTCGGTCTCGCCGACGCAGCCCGCGAGCAGCTCGAAGTGCTGGTTGAGCAAAGCCGCGGCGGCGGCGGCGTCCAGCTGCTCGGCCAGGCGCGAAAAGCCGACGATGTCGGTGAACATCACCGTGACCTCGATCTCGCGCGAGGCCACCACATCCGGGGACGGGTTGGCCATGAGCTGGCCGACCAGCCTGCGCGGCACGTAGGTCTCGAACCAGGCCAGGCCGTTGTGCATGGCGTTGAACGCGCGCGCGGCCTGGTCGAGCTCCTTGATGTGGCTGCGCGGCAGGACGGGCACGGCGGCGAGCTCGAGCCGCTGCACGAACCCGGCCGCCTGCGCCAAGCGCTCGACCGGTCGCGCCATTCGCCGCCCGAGCCAGAAGGTCATGGCGACCGCAGCCGCCAGACAAGCGAGGCTCAAGATCAGGGCGCGCCACAGCCGGCGGACCTCCGCGCCGGCGATGCTGGCGGGAAGATAGGTGCCGACGATCCAGGGCTCGTCGCCGAAGCCCACGATCTCCCGGAACAGCACCAGCCATGCGCGCTCGGGCGTCTCCACCAGCCTTGCCGTGCCACGAACGCCGCGGTCGAAGATCTCTGCCGCCTCCGTCGAGCCGGCCCACATGGCCGCCAGCACCGGGTCGCCCACCTCCGCCAGCAGCGGCAATGGCCGATCGGGTCCGACCAGCGAGGGGTTGAGCCCCGGCACGGCGACCACGCGGCTGCGGCCCTGGAGCACGAACACGGGCTGGCCGACCGAAGCCGACAGCTGGTCGACATACTCCACCATGGTTTTCAGTCCGACCGCGGCGAACAGCATGCCGTAGAGCCTGCCGTCCTTGGCGATCGTCAGATTGGCGTTGATGATCGTCTGGTCGAGTTCCTTGCTCCAGGTGGGCGGACCCCAGACCACGCCGCGGCCGAGCCTCGCGTCGGCCAGATAGCCCTTCATCTCCGCATTGTCCGACCAGTCCTCCACCGGCTCGGCACCGGTCTCGCGCAGATAGCGGTAGGCCTTCAGGTCTTGCGTCACGAACAAGACCCCGAGCACCTGCGGCGTGGCGGCGAGGATGCCGTGCAGGGCGGAGCGGCGCTCGAGCAGCGATGACGGCTCCGGGTTCTGCTGCATCTCCTCGGCGATCACCTGCAGCTGGGACGCCACCGGGCTCAGGAACGAGTTGATGCGGTTCTCGAGCGTGTCGAGCAAGAGATTGGAGCGGTCGGCCAGGAGCTGGCGGGTGTTGGCCGTGCCGGCATAGAAGGCGAGCCCGAGGACCACGGCCAGGGCGGCCAGCAGCATCAGGCCGAATGCCAAAGCGAGCGCCACCGCCAGGGGCAGGCGCGCCCGCGTGATGCGCAGCGTCACGGCCAGCCGCCGCAGCAGGCTCCCCGTCTCATCGTGCGTTCCGGCGCCCGACCTTTCGCTCGGCGACAGGCCGGGCGGGCTCATGTCAGACGTTGAAGCGGAAGTGGCAGACGTCGCCGTCCTGGACCACGTAGTCGCGGCCTTCCAGGCGCATCCGGCCCTGCTCCTTGGCCGCCTGCTCGCCTCCGAGCCGGACGAAATCGTCGTAGGCGATGACCTCAGCGCAGATGAAGCCGCGCTCGAAGTCGGTGTGGATCACGCCCGCCGCCTGCGGGGCGGTCGCACCTTGATGCACGGTCCAGGCGCGGGCCTCCTTCGGCCCGACGGTGAAGAAGGTGAGCAGGCCCAGCAGCTCGTGGCCTTCGCGGATGACCCGGTTCAGCCCCGGCTCGGCCAGGCCGATGCTGGCGAGGTATTCGGCCTTCTCGTCCGCCGCCAGCGCCGACAGCTCGGCCTCGATCGCCGCGCAGATCACGACCTGGCGCGCCCTCTGCGCCTCGGCCAGGGCCGCCACCCGCTCGGTGAGCGCGTTGCCGGTGGCGGCCGAGCCCTCGTCGACGTTGCAGACGTAGAGCACCGGCTTGGCGGTCAGCAGGTTGAAGCCTGCCAGCAGCGATCGGTCCTCGTCCGTCAGCGTTAGGGCGCGCGCCTGCTTGCCGGCCTCCAGGTCGGGCAGGATGCGATCGAGCAGATCGAGCCGCGCCTTGGCTTCCTTGTCCTGGCCCCGCGCCCGCTTGACCAACGCTTCCTTCTGCCGTTCCAGGCTTTCCAGGTCGGCCAGCAGCAGCTCGGTCTCGATCAGCTCCGCGTCGCGCAGCGGATCGACGTCACCCTCGACGTGGGTGATGTCGGGGTCCTCGAAGCAGCGCAGCACCTGCAGGACCGCGTCGACCTCACGGATGGCACCCAGGAACTTGTTGCCCAGACCCTCGCCCTTCGACGCGCCACGGACCAAGCCCGCGATGTCCTTGATCTCCAGCTGAGTAGGCACCGTCTTCGCCGACTTTGCCAGCCGCGCCAGCGTGTCGAGCCGCGGGTCGGGCACCGGTACCCGGCCGACGTTAGGCTCGATGGTGCAGAACGGGTAGTTGGCCGCCGCTGCCGCCGTGGTGTTGGTGACGGCGTTGAACAGGGTCGACTTGCCGACATTCGGCAGGCCGACGATACCGCAGTTGAAGCCCATGCCGGGTCCCGGGGTGGTCGCAGACGATGGGCGCCCTTGTGGCCGCAGCGGGCCTCGGAGGCAACAGAATGTGGTGCTGGGCCTCAGACCAGCGGCGGCTCGCGCAGCAGATCCTCCAGGTCGAGGCGCCGGGTGTGCACGGCGAGCTCGTTGGAGGCGGTGCGCGGCCACGCGTTCTCGGGGCGGTCCCGGTAGAGTTCGACGCCGTTCTCGTCGGGGTCGCGAAGATAGAGGGCCTCGCTGACGCCATGGTCGCTGGCGCCGTCGAGCGGAACGCCCGCGGTCATCAGGCGCCGCAGAGCGTCGGCGAGCGCCGGCCGCGAAGGGTAGAGTACCGCCAGGTGGAACAGTCCGGTGGCACCCGGCGCCGGCGGATGGCCGCCACGGCTCTCCCAGGTATTCAGGCCGATATGGTGATGGTAGCCGCCGGCCGCGACGAAGGCGGCCTCCTGGCCGTAGCGCTGGGTGAGCGCAAAGCCGAGCACGCCGCAATAGAAGCCCAACGCACGCTCGAGGTCGGCGACCTTGAGATGGACATGGCCGATCCGGGCGGCGGGATCGATCGGACGGCTCATCGGGCAAACTCCCTCGACGCGCCCGCGGCGAGCGCATCCGGCATGAACGGGACCTGATAGAACCCTGCGCTCGGCGTGTTAGGCCCGCGCGCCATCGAAATCCAGCGCCACCATGTTCGATGTCCGATCATAAATCGCGGAGCGGAGTGACGATCGAGCCGTGAATGTGAATATTCACACATGCGGGTGCGGCCGTCCTGCTAGGTTACTTCCGTCGCAAACTGCCCGATATGGTCGGGCACCATCGCCAGACCGGAGGTGACCGCGATGTTCGCTCACCTTGGCCGCGCATTTCTCATGATGTCGATCCTGACGGCGTCGGCGCTCGGCAGCGAGCCGGTGCGCATCGGCGTCGCCAATTCCCTGTCGGGGCCATACGCCGCCTCCGGCGAGCGCGCCCGCTCGGCGGTCCGGCTCGCGGTCGATCGGCTCAACGGCACCGGCGGCGTGCTTGGCCGCAAGGTCGAGCTGGTCGCTGCAGACGACGCCTGCGGCACCGAGCGCGCCGTGACCGCAGCCCTGGACCTGATCGCCGCCGGGGTCCGCTTCGTGGTCGGACACCGCTGCTCCCATTCCTCGCTGATGGCGGCACCGATCTACGAGGCGGCGGGGATTCCGATGATGACCACCGAATCCACCCACCCGCTGCTCACCGAGGAAGGCCGGCCCAACATCTTCCGGCTGATCGGCCGCGACGACGTGCAGGCACGCATCGCCGGCGACTGGCTCGCGGCGCAGCGGCCGCGGCGGCCGATCGGCATCGTCCACGACGGCAGCACCTACGGCCGCGACCTCGCCGAACGGACGCGCAAACGGCTGCATGCCCTGGGCGTCCGGGAAGCGCTGTTCGCCACCTACACGGCGGGGGAGGCAGATCCCCGCACCCTCCTCGATCAGGTGGACCGGGCGAAGGTCGGGGTCCTCTATGTCGGCGGCTATGGCCCCGATGCCGGGCACATCGTGAAGGCGGCTCAGGCGCGGCAAATGATGCTACAGTTCGTCGGCGGCGACGGGCTCGAGATGGACGAGTTCTGGACGATTGCGGGCGACGCGGGCGACGGCACCGTGTTCACCGCCCGTCGCGACCCCAGCCACGAGCCCGGAGCAGCCGCGGTGCTGGAGGCGTTCCGGGCCGAGGGCCTGCCGCCGGTGCCCGCCGGCCTCGGCGCCTACGCTGCCGTCCAGGTGTGGGCTGCGGCGGCCGCTCGCGCGGGCAGCGTCGAGCCGAGGCAGGTCACCGAGGCCTTGCACCGCGGTTGGTTCGACAGCGTGCTGGGCCGGGTCTCGTTCGACCCGAAGGGCGACGTCGAAGGTGCGGTCTGGCAGTGGCAGATCTGGCAGGACGGCAGCTACCACCCGCTGCCGGTGGATGAGGCGACCAACTGACGGATCGGCGTCAAATGCAGCGCCCGCCGTCGACTTCGAGCGCCACGCCGGTGATGAACTCGGCATCGTCCGATGCCAGCCACAATGCGGCGCGAGCCACGTCGGCGGGCGTGCTCAGCCGGCCAAGCGGAACCGTGGCGACGAAGCGGGCCCGATTCTCCGGTGTGTCGCCGCCCATGAAATGCGCGAGCAGCGGGGTCTCGCCGGCGACGGGGCACAGCGCGTTGACCCGGATCCTCATCGGCGCCAGCTCGACCGCCATCGACTTGGTGATCAGGATGCACGCACCCTTGCTGCCATTGTACCAGCACAGGCCCGGCCGCGGACGCAGCCCGGCGGTGGAGGCGGTGTTGACGATGGCGCCGCCGCCCTGGGCCGCCATCACCGGTACGGCGTGCTTCGCCGCCCAGAACAGGGACTTGACGTTGACGGCGTAGACCCGGTCGAAATCGGCCTCGCTGACCTCCGTCAGCTTCTGGTTCCAGTGCGAGACGCCGGCATTGTTGACCAGGATGTCGAGCCGCCCGAAGGCGCCGGTCGCCGCCTCGACCATCCTTCGCGTGTCCTCGTCGCGGGTGACGTCGCATTCCACCGCGAGGGCGCCCGGCGTGGCCGCGGCCACCCGCTCCGCGGCGGCGCGGTCGATGTCGGCCACCACCACCTTGGCACCTTCGGCCGCGAACCCGGCCACGATCGCCTCTCCGAACCCGGAGCCGCCGCCGGTCACGATCGCGGTTTTCCCCTCGAGCCGCATGACCCTGCCTCCCTGGACGTTTCCTGCCGGGACGATCGGGCCGCCGCAGCGACCCGGTCAAGAGCAACCGGCTCGAACGCGCGCGGCCGGTTGAGGCGACGGGCCTCATGCCCTACGACGGCGTCCTGCTCGCGACAGTGCTGCAACATCGGACGCAGGATGACGCACCCTTCGCCAGCCAGCCGGCCAGTGCGCAGCATGGCGGCCGACACGGGCGCGAGGTCGCCCACCTGGTCGCCCGGAATCGGCGCTCCAGCTTGAACCAGCTGCGCATGGACCGGCTCGCGGAGCTGAACCTCGAGGGCCTTGCGCTCGTCGACGGCACCGCGATCGGCAGCACGGAGCGGGGGCCGTTCCGGCTGGAGATATTCGCGTCCGGAATCGTTCGGCTGGCCATCGGAGCCGCGAAACTGCCGGACTACGGCATCCTCGCCGCTGGACCGCAGAGCCCGCCGATCGAGGCGACGCTTGCAGCCGGTGCGGTGACCTTGCGCGCCGAGGCGATGGCGGTGTCGGTCACCGCCCAGGATTTTCTGGTCACCCTGGCGCGCGACGGCATCACCTTGCTGGGCCCGCCCAAGGACGCGCATTTCCGCCGCCGCTATCGCCTGCCGCGGTTCGCGGCGACCGAGCGCGGCTACTTCTGCGCCATCGACCTCGCGGAGGGTGAGCCGGTCTACGGCCACGGCGAGAAATGGAGCCGGCTCGACCATCGCGGGCAGCTGATCACCTCGTGGAACGAGGACGCGCTCGGGGTCAATGCCGAGATCTCCTACAAGAACTGTCCCTTGGCCTGGTCGCCGCGCGGCTGGGGGCTGTTCGTGCATACGCCGGGACGGGTGGTGCACGGGGTCGGCTTCGCGCCGTTCTCGCACCGCTCCTACACCATCGAGGTCGAGGACGAGCGGCTGGACCTGTTCCTGATCGCCGCCGCCGATCCGGCCGACGTGATCGAGCGGTTCACCTGGCTCACCGGGCGGCCGGCGCCGGTGCCCCGCTGGAGCCTCGGCGCCTGGCTGTCCAAGGCCTACTACCGCGACCCGGAGGAGCTGGTCGCCGCCGCGCGCAACGTCCGAGCGCTGGACCTGCCCATGGACACGATCACGCTCGACGGGCGGGCATGGCAGGAGACCCGGACCCGCTTCGCTTTCCAGTGGGATGGCGAGCGCTATCCCGAGCCCGGCCGAGTGCTCGCCGAGGTGCGCGCGCTCGGGTTCAAGGTCTGTTGCTGGGAATATCCGCTGGTCTCGATCCACAACCCGCTGTTCGGCGAGCTGGCACGGCGCGGATTCCTGCTCACGGACGCGCGTACCGGCAGGCCGTGGGTGCATCATTGGGATCCGGCGCCGTTCGGCGGCGTGCTCACGCCCCTGCCGGCGTCGGGCCTCGTCGACTTCACCAATCCCGCCGCTTTCACCTGGTGGCGCGATCAGCATGCGGCGCTGTTCGCGGTGGGTGTCGACGTCGTCAAGTCGGACTTCGGCGAGCAGGTGCCGGACGACCCGGACTGCGTCGCCTTCAACGGCGATCGCGGTCCGCGCCTGCACAATGTCTACGCACTCCTCTACAATCGATGCGTGTTCGAGGCGCGGCGGCAGGCGCTCGGCCAGGGGCTCGTCTTCGCGCGATCCGGCTGGGCGGGCTCGCAGCGCTACCCGGTGCAGTGGGGCGGCGACCCGCAGGCGGACTGGGGCGGGCTCGCGGCCTCGATCCGCGGCATGCTGTCCTGGGCCGCTTCGGGCAATCCCTGGTACGCCACCGACATCGGCGGATTCTACGGCGACGAGCCCGACGCGGAGCTGTTCGTGCGCTGGTGCCAGGTCGCCGTGTTCGCCTCGCACATGCGCTTCCACGGCATTGGCGACCGCGCGCCCTGGCGGTTCGGGCCGGCCGCTCTGGTCCATGTCCGCGACGCGCTGGCGCTGCGCTACGCCCTGATCCCCTACATCGAGCGCTGCCTCGAGGAAACCTGCGCCACGGGCATGCCCTTGTGCCGACCCATGGCGCTGGCCTTCCCGCCGGCGCGCGAGGCGCACGCCTTCGACACCCAGTACCTGTTCGGGCCCGACCTGCTGGTGGCGCCGGTGCTGTTCCCCGGCGGCCGGGTCACGGTCTATCTGCCCGAGGGCGTTTGGCACGACTGGCACACCGGCCAGCGTCATGTGGGGCCGCTCCGCCTGGAGGAGAGCATGGCGCTCGACCGGTTCCCGCTCTATGCCCGGGGCGGCGCCGCCATTCCCCTGGCTGCTCCCGTGCAGCGCACGGCGCAATGGGGAGACGGCGCCATCCCGCTGGCCGAGACGAGGCTGTTCGCGTGAAGCACTGGCGCTTGGGTGTCCTCCTGCTGCTCGCCGCTTGCAGTGGTGGCGAGCCACCGCTGCACACGGTGTCGGACTTCGACGCCCAGCGCTATCTCGGCACCTGGCACGAGATCGCCGCGATTCCGGCCTGGTTCCAGCGCCAGTGCGCCAGCGACACCAGGGCCGTCTACACCTCCGTGGCCGAAGCCGGACAGATCGGCGTCGCCAACAGCTGCCGGCGCGGCGACGGCACGCTCGACACGGCGCTGGGGCGGGCGCGGTTCACCGCACCGCCCGACCAGGGCCGGCTGGAGGTGACCTTCCTCGAGTTCGGCGGCCACTGGGTGTGGCCGATCGCCGGCGATTACGAGGTGATCGCCCTCGATCCCGACTATCGCTGGTCTCTGGTCGGTCACCCGTCACGGGACTATGCCTGGATCCTGGCACGCGAGCCGCGTCTCGACGACGCCACGCTGGTGGTGCTGCGCGAGCGTCTGCGCGAGGCCGGCTACGATCCCTGCCGGCTCGTTCTGACGGCCGACGCCGATCCGCGGCGAGGCCGCGACCTGTGCGGGCTGCCCTGACCAAGGCAACCGGGGAGGATCGAATGGAGCAACTGGTCATCGGTGTCGACGTGGGCACCGGCAGCGCCCGGGCGGGTGTGTTCGACGTTGCGGGGCGGTGTGTCGGCCGGGCGGAGCGCAAGATCCTGCTGCACCGGCCGCAGCCGGACCATGCCGAGCACAGTTCGGAGGACATCTGGCAGGCCGCCTGCGCCTCGGTGCGCGAGGCGGTGAGCCTGTCCGAGGTCGACCCTGCGGCCATCGTCGGTATCGGCTTCGACGCCACCTGCTCGCTCGTCGTCCGCGACCGGGACGGTGCACCGCTCTCGATCTCGACCAGCGACGAACCGCGCTGGGACACCATCGTGTGGCTGGACCACCGCGCCGTGGCGGAAGCCGAGGAGGCGACCGCGAGCGGACACCGGGTGCTGGACCATGTCGGTGGCGTCATGTCGCCGGAGATGGAGATCCCGAAGCTGATGTGGCTGCGCCGCCACCGGCCGGACGTCTGGTCGCGCGCCGGTCTGTTCCTCGACCTCGCCGACTACCTGACCTGGCGCGCCAGCGGCAGCACGGCCAGGTCGGAATGCACCCTCACCTGCAAGTGGACCTATCTCGCGCACGAGGCCGAGGGCTGGCAGACCGATTTCCTGGCGGACCGAGACGTCGGCGACCTGCTCGAGCGCGGGCAACTGCCGCTCCGCGCCTCGCCGATCGGCAGCGACCTCGGACCGTTGACCGCGGCGGCTGCGGCCGCTCTGGGCCTGCCCGCCGCTTGCCGGGTGGCGGTCGGCCTGATCGACGCCCATGCCGGCGCGCTGGGCGTCCTCGGTCGCGCCGCGGCGGGCGGTCCCAACTCGCTCGACCGGCAGATCGCCATGATCGCCGGCACCTCCACCTGCCACATGGCGCTCTCCGCCCAGGCAAGGCCCGTCCAGGGAGTTTGGGGCCCCTATCTCGGCGCGGTGCTTCCCGGCCTGTGGCTGGAGGAAGCCGGCCAGTCGGCTTCCGGTGCGCTGCTGGACCATGTCGTGGCACTGCATGCCGCCTCCCGCATGCTCGAAGGCAACCCGCATACGGCACTGGTGGCTCGGATCGCCGAACTGCGCGGCAACGAAGGTGAGGCGTTCGCGCGCGGGCTCCACGTCCTGCCCGACTTTCACGGCAACCGCTCGCCGCTGGCCGACCCGCATGCCACGGGCGTGATCAGCGGCCTGACCCTCGACAGCTCGGCCGACGCCCTGGCCCGCGTCTACTACCGCACCGCGGTCGCGATCGCGCTCGGCACCCGCCACATCCTGGACGCGATGAACGCACAAGGCTGGCGGATCGACACGCTCAACGTCGCCGGCGGGCACACCAAGAACCCGCTGCTCATGCAGCTCTACGCCGACACCACCGGCTGCCGGGTGATCGAGCCGGTCGAGGACGCGGTCCTGCTGGGTTCCGCAATGACGGCCACGGTGGCGGCCGGTCTCCACCCGTCGCTTGCCGAGGCTGCGGCCGCCATGGGCCGCAGCGCGCGCGAATACGCGCCCGATCCGTCCCGGCGAGCCGGCTTCGACCGGGACTACCGGGCTTTCCTGCTGATGCACGAGCAACGGCGCGCCCTGGAGCGGTTGTGACGCGCCTCAGACGTCGGCGACCGCCCGCATGAAGGCCGCGAGCTTGGCTTCGTCGAGCTCGCCCCCCGTGCGCAGCCCGGTGCACAGATCTACGCCGAAGGGTCGCACGGCCCGGATCGCCGCGGCGACATTGTCCGGGTTGAGCCCGCCTGCCAGAAACGCCGGCACCGGCGACATCTCGACGATCCGACGGCTGATGGCCCAGTCGTGTACCTTGCCGGTGCCGCCCAGCAAGCGGACCGGCGCGTCGGGGCTGCCGCTGTCGAGGAGCAGGGCGTCGACCTGGGTGGCCACGCCCAGCGCTTCGGCCACCGTGCGCTCGCCGGTGACGTGCACCACCTGCACCAGCCGCAGGGCCGGCAGTTCGCGGCGCAGCAGCTCATAGGCGGCGGGCTCCACCGCGTCGACCATCTGCAGCGCGGTCGGTGCGACCTGCCGGCATTGCGCGAGCAGCTCTTCCGGTGCGGTCGCGGAGCTGAGCAGGAAGCTCGCCACCGGCGGCGGCACCCGACCTGCCAGGCTGGCCGCGGTGGCGAGGTCAATGATCCCGGTGCCGCTGGGCATCGGTCCGACCAGGCCCAGCGCGTCGGCGCCGTGGCGGATGGCCAGCGCCGCCGCGCGCGGGTTGGTGATGCAGCAGACCTTGACGCGGGTGCGCACCCTGCCCCTCTCCCAGAGCCGCTCGGAGCGGCGATTGCCAGTGTCAAGCCGGTCCTTTAAGCCTGCTTCGCCTCGTCGGCACAACAATGGTCCCGCCTATGTCCAACCTTGTCGTGGTCTCCCATCCGCTGGTGCAGCACAAGCTGACCTTGATGCGGATGAAGCAGACCCCAGTGGCCGAGTTTCGCCGCCTGGTGCGCGAGGTGGCACTCTTGATCGGCTACGAGATCACCCGCGACCTGCCGCTGACCACGACCGAGATCGAGACGCCGCTGCAGGCGATGCAGGCTCCCCTGCTCGCGGGCAAGAAGGTTTGCCTGGTCTCGATCCTGCGCGCCGGCAACGGTCTGCTGGACGGCATGCTCGACCTGATGCCCTCCGCGCGCGTCGGCCATGTCGGCCTCTACCGCGACCCGGAGACGCTGCGGCCGGTCGAGTATTATTACAAGGTGCCGACGGACGTGGCCGAGCGCCCGGTGATCGTCGTCGACCCGATGCTCGCCACCGCCAACTCGGCCGTCGCAGCGGTCGACCGGGTCAAGCGCGACGGCGTGACCGACCTCAAGCTCGCCTGCCTGCTGGCAGCGCCGGAGGGCATCGCCCGCATGAGCGCGGCCCATCCCGACGTCACCATCTACACGGCAGCGGTCGACGACCGGCTCAACGAGCACGGCTACATCCTGCCCGGCCTGGGCGATGCCGGCGACCGCATCTACGGCACCCGCTGACGGCAGGCGTTAACCTCACCGTAAGCGGCCCGGGCCAATCTGCCGTCGTCCCTGGTGGGAGGCGGCGATGCGGCAAGGTGTCGGATGCGCGTTGTACGAAGCCGAGGCCGGCAGCCTGAGCGAGATCAGGCGCTGCCTGGAATCGTGGCGGTTTGCCTGCAGCGCGGCCACGGCCGAGTCCCCGCCCGGGCCCGGACGATCTTCTCGTGGTCGAACTGCGCGGCGAGCGCGCGGCGGCGCCGGCGGCCCTCGTCGCTGCCCACGCTCGGGCCGGCGGCGCCACGCTCGCCTTGTGCCCGTCCGATGACGGACGAGGCAGCGCGCTCGCCGCCGCGATCGGCTGCGACGACATCATCACCTATCCGCTCGACCCGATCGAACTCATTCGCCGTCTGCAGTCGCTGGCTGCACTTGCCGCCCTGACCGCCGAGCAGGCGCAGCGCGTCGCGGCTGTTCGCCGCCTACTCCGACGCCGCTTCGACGCAGCTCGCCGCGGAGCCTCCCGCCGGGCCGCCACCGGGGGTGGCGATGCTCGGGCGGTCCGGCCCTTCCCAGGCGCAGCTTGCGGCGGCGCTGCCCCCCGCCCGCCTCACCTACTTGGAGACGCCGCTGCGCCTGCGATCGGCGCTGCAGGCCGGCGGCATCGACCTGTTGCTGGTCACGCAGCCCGATCTGCTCGCGGCGGCACTGCAGGCGGTCGACGAAGCTGACGAGGAGCCACCGTTCCTGCTCGCGGCGCATGCGGGCCCGCCCTCGGCCCTGGAACTTCCGCCCCAGGTCGATCTGCTGAGCCTGCCGGCGCCGATGCCGGTGACGCGCGCGCGATTGGCGCTGGCGCTGCGCACCGCCGCGTTACGACGCTGGCTGCGCGCACCGCCGCTCGGCGTCGCCACCAATCTTCTCATCGATTCGCTCACCGGCCTCTACAATCAGGGGGCATTTCTGGACTATCTCGGCGCATGCCGGGGCCGATCGCGTGCTGATCGGCCTCGAGCACGACCATCTGGGCGGATCAACGAGCAGTCCGGCTATGCCGCCGGCAACCGCGCGCTGGCCATGCTCGGCCGCTCCCTGCGGCGACAGCTTCGGACGCACGATTTCGCCGCCCATCTCGGCGGCGGGCGCTTCGCCGTCGCGGTAGCGGCACCGGACTCTGGCAAGCTCGAGCGGCTGTGCCGCCGGCTTCAGGCCGGCGTCGCCGGCGTCGAGCACTGGCCGATGCTGGCGCGGGCGGAAGCGCTGCCGGTGCGCGGCATGCCCGCCCAGCGCCTGTCGCGGCTGTTTGCCGACGTGCGACGGCTACGCGCTGTCGCCTGACGTCACGCCAGATATTGGCCGCCGTTTGCCGTGAGGGTCGAGCCGGTGATGAAGCCGGACTCGTCGCTGGCGAGGAACACGACGCAACGCGCGATCTCTTCGGGCTCGCCGAGCCTGCCGACCGGGATCTGCGGCAGGATCCGCTCGTTCAGCACCTTCTCGTCGATCGCACGGACCATCTCGGTGCCGATATAGCCCGGGCAGATCGCGTTGACGGTGATCCCGGCACGCGCACCCTCCTGGGCTAGCGCCTTGGTGAAGCCGATGTCCCCGGCCTTGGCGGCGGAATAGTTGACCTGACCGGCCTGACCCTTCTGGCCGTTGACCGACGAGATGTTGATGATCCGGCCGAACTTGCGGTCGCGCATGCCGGTCCAGACCGGATGGGTCATGTTGAAGATGCCGTTGAGGTTGGTGGAGATGACCTCCTGCCACTGCTCGCGGGTCATGCGGTGGAACATCGCGTCCCGGGTGATCCCGGCATTGTTGACCAGCACGTCGATCGGGCCGACCTCGGCCTCGACCTGCTTGATGCCCTCGGCGCAGGCGTCGTAGTCGGCGACGCTCCATTTGTAGACCGGAATGCCGGTTTCGCTCTTGAAGCGCTGGGCGGCCTCGTCGTTGCCGGCATAGTTCGCCGCGACCTTGTAGCCGGCCGCCTGGAGCGCCTTCGAGACAGCAGCACCGATACCGCGGCTACCGCCCGTGACCAACGCAACCCGAGACATGGCGTTATCCTTCCCTGATCTTATTCGAGCCGCCGCGGGGAGGGCTGTTGCCGCCCCGCGGCCCGAGATTGATCGAACGTCAGCGCTCGACGCACATGGCGATGCCCATCCCGCCGCCGATGCACAAGGTGACGAGGCCCTTCTTGGCGTCGCGCTTCTGCATCTCGTGGAGCAGCGTCACCAGGACGCGGCCGCCCGAAGCGCCGATCGGATGGCCCAGCGCGATGGCACCGCCGTTCACGTTCACCTTGCCCGTGTCCCAGCCCATGTCCTTGTTGACGGCGATCGCCTGCGCCGCGAAGGCCTCGTTGGCCTCGACCAGGTCGAGGTCGTCCGCCTTCCAGCCGGCCTTCTCCAGCGCCTTGCGCGATGCCGGGATCGGCCCGGTTCCCATGATGGCGGGATCGACGCCGGCCTGCGCCCAGGAGACGATGCGCGCCAGCGGCGTCAGGCCGCGCCGCTTGGCCTCGTCGGCGGTCATCAGGACCACCGCAGCCGCACCGTCATTGATGCCCGACGCGTTGCCGGCCGTGACCGTCCCGTCCTTGCTGAAGGCCGGGCGCAGCTTGGCCATGCCGTCCAAGGTGGCGCCGAAGCGTGGATACTCGTCCGTGTCGACCACCACGTCGCCCTTGCGGCTCTGGATGGTGACCGGCGTGATCTCGTCCTTGAACCGGCCGCCCTTGACCGCGGCCTCGGCCTTGTTCTGCGAGGCGACCGCGAACTTGTCCTGTTCGTCGCGCGTGATCTGCCACTTCTGCGCCACGTTCTCGGCCGTGGTGCCCATGTGATAGTTGTGGAAGGCGTCCATCAGCCCGTCTTTGAGCATCGTGTCGAGGAACTCGACGCTGCCCATCTTCTGGCCCTGCCGCAGATAGGCGCAGTGCGGCGCCATGCTCATGCTTTCCTGGCCGCCGGCGACGACGATCGAGGAATCGCCGTTCAAGATCGCCTGGTAGCCCAGCGCCACCGACTTGAGGCCCGAGCCGCACAGGATGTTGACGCCATAGGCCGGCACCTCCTTGGGTACACCGGCGTTGACGGAGGCCTGACGGGCCGGGTTCTGGCCCTGATTGGCGGTCAGGATCTGGCCGAGGATCACCTCGGAAACCTCGGCGGGGTCGACCTTGGCGCGATCGAGCACCGCCTTGACGACCGTCTGGCCGAGATAGTGGGCCGGCACGCTGCTCAAGGCGCCGCTGAACGAGCCGACTGGCGTTCGCGTGGCGCTGACGATGACGACGTCGGTCATCTGGACCCCCCAGGATGCTGAAGCACTCGCCCCGAGTTCTACCGGCCGCGGCACCGGGCGGCAATGGAGCCCGGGCGCCGCACGGGGCTTACGCGGTGGAGGATGCTGCTGGCACGCTCGTGGCCGGCCGCCTAGGCGCGATTCGCCGCAGCCACTCGACCAGCGGCCGCCACAGCTCGCGCGGGGCGTTGTCGCCGACGATCATGCTGACATGGCCCGCGGCCGGTCGCACCAGCGTCGGCCGAGGCAGGCGCCGCAAGATCGCCTCGGCCGACTCGGTGGAAACGATGCGGTCCCGGTCCGGAACCGCCACGAACACCGGCAGGTCCAGCCGCTCCGGCTCGACCGCGACGCCCCCAGGCGCCCACAGTCCCCTTGCCGGCAGGTTGCGGCCGTACCAGTCGAGCAGGCACTCCTGCGCCACCGGGCCGGCCAACGGCACGCCGTCGTTGAGCCAATCCTCGACCGCCACGAACAGTTGCGCCTTGGGATCTTCAGGCGGCAGCCCGGCGAAGCGGGCGTATTTGGCGATGACCCCCCTCGGATCGAGCGAGGCGAAGAAGCCCTGCAGCAGGTCGACGGGCGCATGGCCCAGCGCGGCGATCGTCGCGCTGAGCTGCGGCAGGGCCGCGAGCGGTGGCCGCGCGTTCGGCGCACCGGCGTGGAAATCCCAGGGCGTCGCCAGCAGCGCTAGGCCGGCGATGTCGCGGCACCGCGCCGCGGCGAGCCCTGCGGCGATCAGCCCGCCCAGACAGTAGCCCACCAGCACCGGCGCCTCGCCGGTCGCCCGGATGGCCGCGTCGAGCGCGGCCTGCGCTCGGCCGTGGATGTATTGCGTCAGCCCCAGGCCGAGCTCCGCCGCCTGGGGTTCCCCCCAGTCCAGGAGCAGCGGCCGGAAGCCCGAATCGGCCAGATGGGCCAGCAGGGAACGCCCGGGCAACAGGTCGAGCACGTCGGCGCGGTTGATCAGGGACGGTACGACCAGGGCCGGGCGCCCCGAGCCGCCGAAGTCCAGCAGGCGCGCCGAACCTTCGCGCCAGAGCTGCGGCCGCGGCGTGCACCCGCGGCGGAAAGGATGCGCCCAGTAGGCCCGCAGCCCGCCGAGGAACCGGTCCGCATCCTCCGTTGCGGAGGCGGCCGCGAGCTGGAGGTAGAGCGCCAGTGGCCTGGGACCTAGTCGCGGCGACGGGCGGTCACACTCAGCTACGCTCGATCTCGTCAATGCGCGCTCCGCCTCCGGATTGGGCCACACCTGGCATGTCGCGACCTTGAGCGCAGAACGCGGCCGTCTCCAGCCGGCAGCGCGGCCCGGCCGGGCCTCAACCGATGGCTGTGGCCCGATTGCCGCGCCCGTGCGGAACGCGGCGGGCGGTCGGATCACCGCCACGCCGTTAGCCAATCCTTCATTGTTCTGAGGAATGCTGAGCCGTGAAGACCAACCTCCCGGGAGTCCCGAGATGCAGATGTTCTATCGGTTCCTCAAGGACGAGAGCGGCGCGACGGCCATCGAGTACGGCCTGATCGCGGCGCTGGTGTCGGTGGTGATCATCACCGCGGTCGCCACGCTTGGCGACAATCTCACCAACACCTTCACCTCGATCAACGACTGTCTCGCCGATCCGGACGCTTGCCAGTAGCCAGCGCCGTGTCCGGTTTCCCGCCGGTTCGGGTTCGATCCGGCGGGAATCGGGCCCGCATGCCGCCTCTTACGTCTTCTGATCTCTTGGATCGCCGGTCACCATGAGCGTGCCATTGCTTCTCGCCCTGCTTGCGCTTCTGGCCGTCGCGGCCCTACTCGACCTGCGGCACCGGCGCATCCCCAACTGGCTCGCGGCACTCGCCGCGGTGCTGGGCGTGGCCGCGGTGGCCTCCGGAGGGCTTGTTGCACTTGGGCTGCATGCCGCCGTGTCCCTCTTGGTTCTGCTGGCGGGGATGGCGATCTGGAGTCGCGGCTGGCTCGGCGGCGGCGACGTCAAGCTGCTGGCGGCGCTGGCATTGTGGGCGGGGCCTGGACACGTCGCCGCGCTGCTCGTCGCCACCACGCTCGCCGGTGGAGTGCTGGCTACCGGCATGATTCTGGTGAGCCGCGCCGGTGCCTCGCCGTTGCTGACGTTCCTGCAGATCCATGCCGCACGCCTGCTGCCCGCGGCGGTGCCAGCCTTGACTACGAATCTGCCACGATCGACCGCCTCGCTACCCTACGGCCTTGCCGTCGCCGCAGGTGGCGCCTGGCTCGTTCACCTGATTCTCGCCTAGCCGCATCGGAAGGGCCGACCCATGCGCCGCCTGCTGCTTCCTCTCGTCGCTCTGTTGCTCGCCGGTACGGCCACCTTTGTCGTACGTGCCTGGCTCGAGCGGCGCGATGCCCCGGCGGTCGCGTCCGAGCCTGCGCCCGTGCCGCGCAAGGCCGTGCTGGTCGCCAACGCCGATCTGGCGATCGGCTCGTTCGTCCAGCCCGATTCGGTGCGCTGGCAGGACTGGCCCGACGTGGCGACCCCTGAATCCTATCTCGTGCGCGGCACGGCCGACGAAACCCAGCTCATGGGTGCGGTGGTCCGGCAGCCGATCATGTCCGGGCAGCCCGTCACCGCCGCCGGCGTCGTGAAGCCCGGCGAGCGCGGTTTCCTCGCCGCGGTTCTGGAGCCCGGGATGCGGGCCATCTCGGTGCCGGTGGACGAGGCGGCCGGCAATGCCGGTCTCGTCTTTCCCGGTGACCGCGTCGACCTGATCCTGACCCAGACCCTCAGCGCCGATGGGGACCCCTCCGGCACGCGACGGGTCAGCGAGACCGTGCTGGAGAACCTGCGGGTCATCGCCATGGGTCGCCGCCTCGGTGGCAGTACCGAGGAATCGGCCGGCAGCCAGCAGGCGCGCACCGCCACCCTCGAGGCCTCGCCGCAGGCGGCAGAGAAGATCGCGCTGGTCGCCGAACTCGGCAAGCTGGCGCTGAGCCTGCGCAGCCTCGCGCAGGCTCCCGCGGTCCACGCGCCCGCCAAGGGGCGCGGTCTCACCTGGGATGCCGACGCCAGCCCGGCCTTGCGCCCGGAAAACCAGCCAAGGTCCAGCCTCGCCGTCATCCGCGGCGACAAGCTGGAGACCGTCAGCACCCGCCGTGGAGCAGGTTCATGATCATCGGCCTTTCCCGGGCGTCGGCTCGACTGCTGGTGAAGCGCGCTGCCATCGCCTTCTGTCTCGTGCTCCTGGCTTGGCAGGCCGGCTCCGCCGCGGCGGCGGATGGCGAGGGCACCCGTCCGACCGAGCTGGTGCTGGAGATCCGCAAGGGCCAGCTGCTGCGGCTCGAGCGTCCCGCGGCGGCCGTGTTCGTGGCCGACCCCGAGGTCGCCGACGTGCAGGCGCACTCTCCGACCCTGGTCTACGTCTTCGGCCGCCGCAGCGGGACCACGACGCTCTATGCCGTCGACGAGAACGAGGACGTCCTGCTGCGGCGCGAAGTCGTGGTCGAGCACCATCTCTCGGCCCTGCAGGCGGTCATCCGCGAGGTGGCGCCCGACAGCCGGATCGAGGTGCGCTCGGTCGATGGCGGCATCATCCTGGAGGGTGCGGTCCGCGACGCGGTGAAGGCGCAGGAGTTGCGTGAGATCGCCGGCCGCTACCTGGGCGAGAACGAGACGCTGATCAACCGGCTCACCGTGGCGGCCCCGACCCAGGTAAACCTTCGGGTGCGCGTGGCCGAGGTCTCGCGCGAGGTGACCAAGCTCTTTGGCATCAACTGGGAAGGCATCTTCAGTCCCGGCGATTTCCTGTTCGGCCTCGCGACGGGCCGGGCGTTCAGCACCGGTGGCGGACTGCCATTCTTCCGAGCCACCGACGCGGGCGGCGTCGGCAACAGCGCCTTCGGCAGTTACTCCAACGGCGATGTCACCGTGAACGGCATCATCGACGCGCTGGAGCGCGAAGGCCTCGTCAATGTGCTGGCCGAACCGAACCTGACGGCTTTGTCTGGCGAGACCGCGAGCTTCCTCGCCGGTGGCGAATTCCCGGTGCCGGTGGGCCAGGACAACGACAACAACATCACCATCCAGTTCAAGGAGTTCGGCGTCAGCCTTGCCTTCACGCCGACGGTACTGAATGCCGGTCGCATCAGCATGCGCGTACGACCGGAGGTCAGCGACCTGAGCGACAAAGGGGCAATCAAGCTCAACGATCTGGTGATCCCCGCTCTGTCCACGCGGCGGGCCGAGACCACGGTCGAGCTCGGCAGCGGCCAGAGCTTCGCGATCGGCGGGCTGATCTCCAACAGCACCCGCAACAACCTCGACAAGGTACCGGGGCTCGGCGACCTGCCCGTGCTTGGGCCGCTGTTTCGCTCGACCCGGTTCCAGCGCAGCGAATCGGAGCTGGTGATCATCGTCACCCCCTACCTCGTGGCCCCGGTGGGCGGCGCCTTGCTGGCGACGCCTCGCGACGGCCTGGAGGATCCCAGCGACCTGCAGCGACTGATCGAGGGGCGTCTCGCCCGGACCTACGCCGCGCCGGGCGCCGAGCCCGCGCTCGTCGCCGGGCGGAGACGCCTGGTCGGACCCGCCGGCTTCATGCTGGATTGAGGAAGCATCGATGACTAGCAAAGCCGCTTCGAGCTCACCCCGTGCCAGGTCGGCGCTCTGGCTGCTGCCGGCGCTGGTGGCTTGCGTGCCGCTGGAACCGCCACCGGCCCAGCCCCTGCCCCGACCCGTCCTGGCGGCGGTCGAGCATGCGCATTCGGTCCGCTTCGCCACCGATTCCGCGGCTCTCTCTTCGGCGGAAGCCCAAAATCTCGCTCGATTTCTTGCCGCGGTTCCGGATGGCTCGCGGCCGTCGGCGAGGGTGATCGGCCATGCCGACCGCCGCGCCGGCAACGCCTACAATCTCGATCTCTCCCGGCGCCGTGCGGCCGCCGTCGCCCGGCTGGTGCGTGAGGCCGGCGTCGAATCCGTGGCGGTGACCATCGTTCCCATGGGCGAGAGCATGGCCGAGGCCGAAGTCGGCGATGCCGCCGGCATGGCCCGTGACCGGGAGGTGGAGATCGTCGTCTCCGGTGCCGAAGTGGTGCTGCCGGGCTGTCCCGACTGGACCCGTGATCCCGGCTACGATCCATTGAACTTGCCGCTGAGCAATCTCGGCTGCGCCAATGCGGTGAACCTCGGACTCATGGTGGCCGATCCGGCCGACCTTGCCGCGACCAGTACCACCTCTCCCGCCGACGGCGTCCGTGAGGCCGAGGCGATCGCACGCTATCGCTCCGACAAGGTGAAGCAGCTCCAAGCGGACATCATACAGTGATCAGGACCATGGCCCAGTCGGAAGCGGGCGCCGCATCCGAGCAGCGTCAGTTCCGCGCCTTCATCCAGGACGACGCGACCCGACAGGTGATGGATCAGGTCGTGGGCGAGCTGGCCATCCCCAATGCGTCCGTCCACAAGGGCGGCATCCGCGAGGCCACTCGGCTGCTGGGCGAGCAACGCTCGCCGCGACTGCTGGTGGTCGATCTCTCGGGAACCGAGTTGCCACTGTCCGCGATCAACGAGCTCGCCGAAGTCTGCGAGCCCGGCGTCACCGTGATCGCCATCGGCGATCGCAACGACGTGGGCCTGTTTCGCGACCTGATCAACAACGGCGTCAGCGACTATCTGGTCAAGCCGATCGCACCGGCGCTGATCCAGAAATCGCTGCTCAACGTCGTGGAGAGCGCCACCCAGGGCAAGCAGGCCGACCGGCGCGGCCGGCTGGTCGCCGTCAGTGGCGCGCGCGGAGGCGTCGGCGCCACCATGCTGGCGACGGGGATGTCCTGGTCGATCGCCAACCGGCGCCGGCGCCGTGTGGCGCTGGTCGACCTCGATCTGCAGTTCGGCACGGTGGCGCTGGCGTTGGACCTCGAGCCTTCGCCCGGACTGCGCGAGGCGCTCGAGCATCCCGGCCGCATCGACGCGCTGTTCGTCGAGCGGGCGATGGTGCGCCAGTCGGACACGCTCTACGTGCTGAGCGGCGAGGAGTCGCTGGGCGACCCCGTGACGGCCGACACCTCGTCCCTGGACATCCTGCTCAAGGAACTTCGCAACAAGTTCCACTATGTCGTGGTCGACATGCCGCGGCAGATTTCCCCGGCTACCCAGTACATTGCGCAGAGCGCCAGCAACCTGGTCCTGGTCACCGACCTGTCGCTGGCAGGGATGCGCGACACGTTGCGACAATTGTCCCTGCTCCCGGTGGCCAACGCCGCCTGTCAGATAACGGTCGTGGCCAATCGGGTCGGCGAGTACCGCGAGGGCGAGATCGCCCGTAAGGAGTTCGAGGCCGCCATCGGCCGCCCGATCGACTTCGTCATCCCCTTCGACGGAAGGGCCGTGGCGGCGGCGACCAATGTCGGGCGCACGGTTGTCGAAGGGCGTGGCAAGGTCGCGGACGCGGTCCAGCAGCTCACCGAGCGGATCGCCGGCAATCCGGCCGCGAGCCCTGCCGGCAAGCGGCTGCGGCTGTGGCCGTTGGGCAAACGATGAGCATGTTCGGGCGGCGGCCGGTCGCTACGGCGGAGCCGGAGAAGTCCGCTCCGCTGACGCCCGTTGAGCGCGCCGCCGAACCGGTCTCCGTCGCCGCGCCTGCGGCATCGTCGGGGGCGGCCGCGCCGCGTGCCGCCGCGATGGCCGACCGGCGCGCCGAGGCGTTGAAGAGCACGCATGCGCGCATCCAGGCAGCTCTCTACGACCGGATCGACGCCACGGCAGCGATCAAGCTGCCGCGCGACGAGCTCCATCGCCAGATCCTAGAGTTGATCGGCGAAGTCGTGGCGGAGCAGCGGCTCAGCCTGCATGGTCGCGAGCAGGAGCTGCTCGGCGCCGTCATCGTCGACAACATGGTAGGCCTGGGACCGCTCGAGCCGCTGCTGCGCGACGAGACGGTCACCGACATCATGGTCAACGGTCACGACCAGATCTACGTCGAGCGCAAGGGCAAGCTCGAGCTCACCGACGTGAAGTTTCGTGACAATCAGCATGTGATGAATGTCGCGCAGCGCATCGTCACCCGGATCGGCCGCCGCGTCGACGAGACCTGCCCGATCTGCGATGCCCGGCTCGAGGACGGCAGCCGGGTCAACATCATCGCTCCGCCACTGGCGATTGACGGTTGCTCGATCTCCATCCGCAAATTCTCGAAGAAGAGCATCACCCTGGATGTCATGGCACGCCAGCAGAACATCGGCGAAGGCGTGGCGCGACTGCTGAAGATCGCGTCCGCCTGCCGCCTGAACATCGTCATCTCCGGTGGCACCGGCTCGGGCAAGACCACGATGCTCAATGCCATGTCGCAGCTGATCGACACTGGCGAACGGGTGGTGACCATCGAGGACGCGGCCGAGTTGCAGCTGCAGCAGCCCCACGTCGTCCGGCTGGAAACCCGGCCCGCGAATCTGGAAGGCCAGGGCGAGATCACCATGCGCGATCTGGTCAAGAACGCGCTGCGCATGCGCCCCGACCGGATCATCTGCGGCGAGGTCCGTGGCCCCGAGGCCATGGACATGCTGCAGGCGATGAACACCGGCCATGACGGCTCCATGTGCACGCTCCACGCCAACAGCCCGCGCGAGGCGATCACCCGCATCGAGAACATGGTGGGCATGGCCTCGGCCAATCTGCCGGCCAAGGCCATCCGCACGCAGATCGTGGGTGCGGTCCACCTGCTGCTGCAGGTGTCGCGGATGCGCGACGGCGTGCGCCGCGTCACCCACGTCACCGAGGTGGTCGGCATGGAAGGCGAGGTGGTGACGATGCAGGACCTGTTCACCTACGAATATCAGGGGGAGGGGCGCGACGGCCTGTTGATCGGAGCCTTCAAGCCGGCTCCGGTCCGGCCCTACTTCATCAAGCGCGCCGCCTATTACGGCCTGGACCGCGCGCTCATGGCGGCCATGCAGGCATGACGATCCCGGATTTCGCAGCTCACGACGGCCTGATCACCGCAGCCTCGCTGGCCGCAACCTTCGCAACGTTCCTCCTCGTACTGGCAAGCCTACCCGCCGGCACGTCGCGCCGGCTGCGGGAGCGGATCGCCCGCACGAGAATGGGTGCCGGCGCCGCCAACCGCGCTCCGCGCGACGCCCAGGCGCAGACCAGCGTCAGACGGCGGGATGTCGGCACGCTGCTCGGCGCCAAGGGCAGCGTTCTGGCGGACCTGCTGCCGCGCTCGGAGGCGCTACGCCGTCGCTTGGCGCTGGCGGGTCTTCCGCTCAACGTCGCGGACTTTGCGGCGCTGAGCCTTTTGGTCGGACTGGTCGCTGCGCTGTCCGCCCATTTCGGCGCCCACGCGCCATGGCCGATCGCCTGCGGCGTTGGCGTCATCGCCGCCAGCGGCTTGCCGCAGCTGCTGCTGAAGAGCCGGATCGGTCGACGCAAGCGGCAGTTCCTCAGCCACTTTCCGGATGCTATCGATCTGATCGTGCGCGGTGTCCGTTCGGGGCTGCCCGTCGCGGAGGCTCTGCAGGCGGTGGCCCAGGAAATGCCGAACCAGGTGGGTGACCTGTTCCGGGAGGTTACCGGCAACGTGAAACTCGGCAAGCCCTTGGACGAATCCCTGGCCATTGCGGCGAGTACCATCGATGTGCAGGAGTTCAAGTTCTTCATGATCAGCCTGACCATCCAGCAGGAAACCGGCGGCAATCTAGGGGAGATTCTGCATAACCTCGGTGCGCTGATGCGCCGACGGGAGCAGGTGAAGCTGAAGATCAAGGCGATGTCCTCGGAAGCGCGGGCTTCAGCGATGATCATCGGCTCGCTGCCCTTCATCATGTTCGGGGTGATCTACCTGATCGATCCCGACTATGTGATGAAGCTGTTCCTCGACCCTCGAGGCTGGATGCTGCTGGCCGGTGGGCTTACCAGCCTCAGCCTCGGCCTGGGAATCATGGCCAAAATGATCCGGTTCGAGATATGAGCCCGCTCGACCCTTACCTGCCGTTCGGCCTGACACTCGAGAGCCTGCTCGCCTACGCCATCGGTCTCGTGACCTTCGCCAGCGTCATGGCGGCATGGCGCTCATTGCTGGAGCAGCGTCCGGCCGCGGCGCGGATCCGCGCGGTGACCCAGCGCCGCCAGGAACTGCAGGCATCGGCGACGGGGGTCCAGCGGCGCCGGCAGCGCTCGCAGCTGCCTCCAGGATTGGTGCCGATGCTGCTCCGGCGCCTGCACCGCCTGCAGGCCAACCAGGTCGAGCGCATCCGCGACAAGCTGATGCGCGCCGGGTTCCGATCGCGCGAGGCGATCGGCGTCTACGCCGCCGCCAAGCTGGCTGGGCCGATCCTGGCCGGCATGCTCGCCTTCGTGCTGGTCTATCTGATGCATCTCGGCAACATTCCCATGACCTACCGGCCGCTGGCGCTGATCGCAGCCGTGCTGTTCGGCTTCTTCGCACCCGACCTGCACCTCGCCAACGCCGCGGCCAAGCGCCGCCAAGCGCTGCAGAAGTCCCTGCCCGACGGCATCGATCTTCTGGTCATCTGCGCCGAGGCTGGGCTGAGCCTGGACACGGCACTGAACCGTGTGGCCGACGAGATGGCGGTGTCGGCGCCGGAGCTGGCGGACGAGCTCGCACTCACCGGTGTCGAGCTGAACTTTCTGCCCGAGCGGCGGATGGCGCTGACCAATCTTGCCCGGCGCGTGGACTTGCCGGCGATCCGGGGGGTGGTGAACACGCTGATCCAGACCGAGCGCTATGGAACGCCCCTCGCCCAGTCGCTGCGCGTCTTGTCCGCCGAGTTCCGTGAACAGCGCATGCTGCGCGCGGAGGAGAAGGCCGCCCGCCTGCCTGCCACGCTGACCGTTCCGATGATCATGTTCATCCTGCCGACCCTGTTCATCGTCCTGGTCGGACCCGCCATGATCGACGTCTACGACAATTTGAGCAAGTAGCCGTTCCGAGAGCCGGCCCGTTTCGGTGTCGAGGATTGCACGGCACGCGGTCGCACGTCCGACGTCCGATAGTCTCTGATCGGGTTGCCGCGGGACCGACGGCGGCCTAGGGCCGCCCGGTCACCGGCCGGCGCGAGCGGAAGGCCCGTCCGGCGGCGAGCGTTGATCAGAATGAGGCGTGCGCCGCCAAGCTCCGGGGGCGGGGGAGCGTCATGGAACCCACACCGCCTCCCGGCACGGTGCTCGTGAATTCTGGCCTGCGGATACCATTGTCCTCGACCAGGGCCGCTGCTGAACCCGCGCGCGCTGCCGGTCGGGCCGGCCTGATCGGGCCAAGGCGTCCGGCAAACCGTAGATGCCCCGTCCGTCGGTTCGACGATCGAGACAGCGATGTTGCAACCCAAGCCGCGCGTGGACTAGGTGTTGATACCAAGGAGGTTGTCCTTGGGCAGCCGGGTGAACGGTGGCTTTCCGCCAAGCGCTGCATGGGGTCGGTGTCGGTTGTAGGCATGGAGCCATGGCCGCATGGCGCCGGCATGCGGAGCTGTTGAACACTTGCAGCTAGGCCCATTCGCGCAGACTGGTCTGGATGAAGCGTTCGGCTTTGCCATTGGTTCTGGGCGTGTAGGGCCTGGTTCGCTTGTGCTTGACGCAGGCGGTTTCGCACGCTTCCCGGAAGGCTCGGCTGACATGGGCCGAGCCCCTCGTGCGCCGTTTGGCGCACGCACCTGCGGTGACGAATCGACCGCGCTGCGGTCGATTGTCGGTCTTGACCCGCTCGACGGCGACGCCGAGGTCGGCGAACCAGGCCAGGGCGCGCTCGAGGAAGGCCACGGCGCTCTCCTTGCGCTCGTCGGGCAGGATCTCGGTGCAGGCCAGCCGCGAGGCATCGTCGACGCAGACGTGGAGGAACTCCCAGCCGACGCCGCGCCCGGCCGGTGCGGCCGCCGGTGATGCGGTGGTCGATGCCGGCGATCCGGTGCGCGGCTCAACCTTGATGTCGAGGTGAATGAGCTCGCCCGGCCGCTCGCACTGATACCGGATCGGCTGGGGCTTGGGGTCGAGGGTGTTGAGCCGGCCGAGGCCGCGGCGCAAGACCAAGCCCACGGTCGAGACCGGTCGACCGAGGTGGCGGGCGATGGCGGGTCCGGAGAAGCGCCGCCGCCGCAGCGCCAGGATCTCGGCTTGCGCCGCCTCGCCCAGCCGGGATGGACTGCGATGCGGGCGCGACGAGCGGTCGAGCAGCCCGGCCTCGCCCAAGGCGGCATGGCGATCGCGCCAGTTGCGTACGGTCTTGGGATCGACGTCGAACGCCCTCGCCACGGCCAGGATCGTCCAGCCCTCAGCGAGGCGCTGGATCATCGACCGTCGACCGCGCGGCGTGTTCTTGGCATTCTGGTGGGCGTCCATCCGGCGGCTCCGAGCACAGGTTGCGAGCGTGGCAGCCACAACCTCTCAGCCCGGCGCCGGATGGACAACCTCCATAGCAACGACAGCCAGGCGGGCCGGCTCGGGTTGCGGGGCCGCGTCGGCGGGGCGCAGGTACCGGGCTCAAATCTCCCGCTTGCCCATCTGATCGGCGATGTACTCGGCCTGCCGGATGGCGAGGGTCACGATGGTCAGCGTCGGGTTCTCGGCGCCGCCGGTGGTGAACTGGCTGCCGTCGGAGACGAACAGGTTCTTGATGTCGTGGGTCTGGCCCCAGCTGTTGACCACGCCGTCGCGCGGGCTCTCGCTCATCCGGTTGGTGCCGAGATTGTGGGTGCTGGGATAGGGTGGGGTCTCGTAGACCTCGCGCGCACCGGCCGCCTGGTAGACCGCCGTCCCCTGGCGGAAGGCGTGGCTGCGCATGGCCACGTCGTTGGGATGGTCGTCGAAGTGGACGTTGGGGATCGGCAGCCCGTGGGCGTCCTTCTCGCTGGCGTGGAGGGTGACGCGGTTGGTCTCCTGCGGCATGTCCTCGCCGACCAGCCACATGCCGGCCATGTTGGGATAGGTTTCCATCTTGCGCGTGAAGCCCCGGCCCCAGGCGCCCGGATCGAGGAACGCGGCCATGAACGGCAGGCCCAGCGAGAGGGTCTCCATCTCGTAGCCGCCGACGAAGCCGCGGGCCGGATCGTTGCCGACCTCATCCTGGATCACCCCGGCCATGGTGGTGCCACGGTACATGTGCACAGGCCGGTCGAAGGCAGCGTAGACCGAGCCGGTCATGTGGCGCAGATAGTTCCGCCCGACCTGGCCGGACGAATTGGCCAGTCCGTCCGGATATTTGGCCGAAGCCGAGTTCAAGAGCAGGCGCGGGCTCTCGATCGTGTTGCCGGCGACGCAGACCAAGCGCGCCTTCTGCACCTGCTGCTGGCCGGCCGCGTCGACATAGAGCACGCCGGTGACCTTGCCGGAATCGTCGTGCTGGATCTGCAGCGCCGTGCACTCCGGCCGCAACTCGAGATTGCCGGTGGCCAATGCCGCCGGAATCTCGGTGTAGAGGGTCGACCATTTGGCCGAAGACTTGCAGCCCTGGAAACAGAAGCCGATCTGCTGGCAGGAGGGCCGGTCGGCGCGCGGCTGGCTGTTGATCGCCATGTGACCGGTATTGACCTTCTGGTATCCCAGCCGCTTGGCGCCGGTGTAGAACACCTTGAAATTGTTGTTGCCCGGCAGGCCGGGAATACCGTTGGTCCGCGTGACGCCCATCTTGTCCTCGGCGCGGGCGTAGTAGGGCTCGAGTTCGGCGAGCGTCACCGGCCAGTCGAGCAGATTGGCGCCCGCGACCTCGCCATAGACCGATTTCGCCTTGAACTCGTGTTCCTGGAAGCGGAGCGAGGCGCCGGCCCAGTGGGTGGTGGTGCCGCCCACGGTCTTGCAGATCCAGGCCGGCAGGTTGGGAAAGTCGCGCGCGACCCGCCAAGTGCCGGAAGTGGTGCGCTTGTCCAGCCAGGAGATCTGCAGAAAGCTGCCCCACTCGTCGTTCTGGAAGCTGTCGATGCTCTCCTCTTTGCCGGCCTCGAGCATCACCACCTTGATGCCCTTCTGCGCCAGCTCGTTGCCGAGCGTGCCGCCACCGGCGCCCGATCCCACGATCACCACCACCGAATCGTCGCCGCGTTCGAATGTCGCCATGACGTCTGTCCTCCCTCAACCCAGGAACGGCGGCGGGCTGGCCTCGGCGTCCGGCTGCATGGTCCAGCCGATGTCCTGGAAGCCGCGCTGCAGATAGCCGCCGTCCTGCCAGGAGCTGCCCTGGTAGCCGAACTGGTCCCACAGCACCTTGTTGTTGTAGAGTGCGACCAGCGTGTGACCGCGCACGGTCTGGAAGAACGGCTCGGACTCCATGGCCGCCAGGACCTCGGTCTGGTAACCGTCCGAGAGGTGCAGGAACGGCACGCCCTTGGCTTGGTCCAGCATCGCCACGCCGTTCTTCACCAGCTCGACCAGCTCGGGCGCGGCCGCGGCCTTTTCGTCCAGCGCCTCGACCACCTCGGCGTAATAGATGTCGCCGAGCCCGTCGTGGGGGTAGAGCTGGCGCGTCATCCGCAGCAGCACCTCGGCCTCGTGCGGGCCGAAGGTCGCCAGCGTCATCGCCCAGGCGCGGTTCGCGGCGAGGATGGTGGTGGCGCCACCGACCGCCACCACGGCGGCAGCGGTGGCGGTGGCGGATCGCAAGAACTCCCGCCGGTCGAGGATGTGCTTGCTCATCGATAGCCTCCCAGTCAGCGGTAGCGGCCGTGCCGCTGCAGCACCTCGATCTTGTAGCCGTCCGGATCGGTGATGAAGAAGAAGCGCGCCATCAGTCCGCCGTCGCGGGAAAATTCCTTGATCGGCTGCGGACCGATCCCGGCTCCCGTCAGTCGCTGGTGCTCGGCGTCGAGGTTGCCCACGCAGACCGCGACATGGCCATAGCCGTCGCCCAGCACGTAGGGCTCGGTTCGTCCCTTGTTCAAGGTCAGCTCGACCTCGAAATCCGCTTCGGCGTTGCGCAGATAGACCAGGGTGAAGCCGTCGAAGTCGAAGCGGTCGACGACATCGAGGTCCAGCGCCGTGCGGTAGAAGGCGATCGACCGGTCCAGATCGAGCACCCGGACCATCATGTGAATGGCCTTGGCCATGCGCGCGCTCCCTGCCAGCCCGGAGAGCCTAACAGGCACCCCGACTTGCCGGGTAGTACGTGCCTACTACCGGAGGCAATGGTGCTCCTGAACCGCTGTCCGCCGCCTGCCCACGACCCACGGCGACGCGGCGAAGGATGCTCACCGGCCTCGAGGCCGCCGCGATATTGCGACCGAGCCATGGGCCTGCCGAGCTCGCCACACTGGGCGACCAGGAAGCCGTCCGGCTTGGGGCGGCGGCGACCACGCTGGAAGCGTCCGGCCAGCAAGTGGACCTGCTCACCTCCAACGGCCTGTTCCCCGGCCGTTGGTTGCAGGCGCGCAAGCAGCCGCACTCAAGCAAAGGCACCGATCGCCCCGGCGCTGGACATGGGTCGCGGCGCCGGCTCGCGATCCGCGCGACCGAGATGGATCGCGCACACCACGCGCAGGAGCGAGGTGAAGTTGCGCACGTCGCCGTGCAGATCGAGCACCTCGTCATGGAGCTTGGCGATGAATTTGGGCGTGGTCAGGCCCTCGGCCTCGGCCATCTCGTCGAGGATGGACCAGAAGCGCGCCTCCAGGCGGAGGCTGGTGACCGCACCATGGATACGCAGCGAACGGCTGACCGGCTGGTACTCGGCGGGCGCCGTGCCGGCATAGATCCGACACATGGCAGCATGGCCTCCCTGGGGCATTGTCGGTTGCCGCCAGAATAGGTCGATGATGCGGGTGGGCAACCGGTTTTCCTGGGCCGGTGACGCGGTGCCACCTAAGTGTCCAGCGCCGCCACGATCCGCTCGAGTTCCGGCTCGTCGATCCGCATCTCGCGCAGGTGGGCCACGGTGTTGCGGACATAGTCGGAGCAGGCGCCGGCCAGGCCGTGGCCGCGGCGGACACAGTCGAGCACGGCTTCGGCATCGAGATCGCCGGCATATTGGGCATGCCCCGGCCGCGCCACGTAGCACCAGGCCGGCACCTCGGTACCCACGGTGACCAGGCGGAGCGGCAGTCGCACGCGTTCGTAGACATAGACGTCGAGCAACTCGCGGGCGTCGAGATAGGCGGTGACCTCGACCTCGCGCTCGGGTGCCACGCCGATGGCCCGGCCGACGCAGCTACCCCCTCGCCGCAGGCCGAGCACCAGGCCGGGCCGGGCCGTCGTACCGCGGTAGTGGGTGGAGTAGACGCACAAGGCCCGGCTCCAACCGTCGAGCCGCGCCGGCTCGAAGGCCTCGTGGGCGATTCCCGGGCGCCACATGAGCGACCCGTAGCCGAAGTACCAGATCAGGTCCGGGCGCATGGCCCCGTGCTCAGGCGCCGGCAGGAGGCTGAGGCTGGCGCTCGTAGGCCTGCCCGGCCTGAATGACGCCGCGGCGGATCGCGCGCGTGCGCTCGAACAGCTCGAACAGGGTCTGGCCCTCGCCCCAGCGGATGGCGCGCTGTAGGGCCACCATGTCCTCGGTGAACCGGCCCAGCATCTCGAGCACCGCCTCGCGGTTGCCGAGCAGCACGTCGCGCCACATGGTGGGGTCGGAGGCGGCGATGCGGGTGAAGTCGGTGAAGCCGCCGGCGGCGTATTTGAACACTTCGGTCCGCGCCTCGTCCTCGAGGTCGGCCACGGTGCCGACGATGGTATACGCGATCAGGTGCGGCAGGTGCGAGGTGATGGCGAGCACGCGGTCGTGGTGCTCGGGCGTCATCAGGTCGACCGTCGAGCCCGCGAGCTCCCACATCGCCCGCACGCGCTCGACGGCCAGCGGGTCGGTGTCCTCGATCGGGGTGAGGATGCAGCGGCGCTGCTCGAACAGGCTGGCGAACGCCGCCTCGGGGCCGGAATGCTCGGTCCCCGCCACCGGATGGCCGGGCACGAACAGGCCGGGCGCCGGCAGATGCGGGACCACGTCTCGGACCACCTGCGCCTTGATCGAGCTGACGTCGGTGACGATGGCGTTGGCAGGCAGTCCCGGGCGCATCGCCTCGGCCACGCTACCGACCGCCGCCGGCGGCACGCCCAGCACCACCAGGTCCGCACCGGCCACCGCCCGGGCCGGGTCGGACTCGACGCGGTCGCACAGGCCGAGTTCCACCGCGCGTGCCCGGGTCCCCTCCTGGCGGGCCCAGGCGACGATCTCGGCGGCGGCTCCTTCGCGTCGCAGCACGGCCGCGAGCGAGCCATTGATCAGGCCGATGCCGAGCATCGCGACGCGGCGGAACGGGGTCATGGCTGCGGCCGGCCAGCGACGAAGGCCCGCAATATCTCGACCACCCGCCGGTTCTCCTCCTCCAGCCCGATGCTGATCCGCAGGCAGTCGGGCAGGCCGTAGGCACCCATCTGGCGCGGGATCACGCCTTCGGCCTCCAGGTAGGCGTTGGCGGCGGCGGCGTTGCGGGCCGACCCCGGGGGGAATTCCACGAGCAGGAAATTGCCCAGGCTGGGATGGGCCCGCAGGCCCAGGGCCGCGAGCTCCTGCGCCAGCCAGGGCAGCCAGGTCCGATTGTGGGCGCGCGCCCGCGCCGCATGCGCCTCGTCGGCGAGAGCGGCCACGCCCGCCGCCTGCGCCGGCAGCGACACGTTGAAGGGGCCGCGAACGCGGTTCATCACGTCGGCGATGGCAGGTCCCGCGGTGAGCCAGCCCAGTCGCAACGCGGCCAGGCCGTAGAGCTTGGAGAAGGTGCGCAAGGCCACGGTGTTGGGAGTAGCGCCTGCGAGTTCGAGGCCGCTGTCGTAGTCGGCTGCTTCGGCATATTCGGCATAGGCCGCGTCGACCACCAGGATCACGTCCGGCGGCAGCGCGGCACGCAGGCGGCGCAGCTCAGCGCCCGAGAGATAGCTGCCGGTAGGGTTGTTAGGATTGGCGAGGAAGACCAGCCGGGTGCGCGAGGTGACGTGCTCGAGCAGGGCGTCGACGTCCGCCCTCAGCCCGGTCTCGGGTGCGGCCACCGGTTGCGCGCCCGCGGCCAAGGCCGCCAGCGGGTACATGAGGAAGCCGTGGCGGCTGTAGAGCACCTCGTCGCCGGGCCCCGCATAGGCCCGCACCAGAAGGCCGATCAGCTCGTCCGAGCCCGCCCCGCAGACGACATGGTCCGGATCGAGATTGTGGCGCCGCGCGATCGCCTGGCGCAGTTGGACCGAGCCGCCGTCGGGGTAGCGGTGCAGCTCGCCCGCGAGCGCGCGGTAGGCCGCGACGGCCATGGGGCTCGGGCCGAGCGGACCCTCGTTGGAGGACAGCTTGGCGATCGGACGGTCGCCGGCCGCCGTCGACTTCCCGCCGACATAGGGCACGATTTCCAGGATGCCGGGACGCGGCCTGGGCGAGGTCATCTCGCTACCTCGGTTGAAGCGCGACGGGTGGACCGCGCGTCAGGTGACCGCGGCGAGGGAACGGGCATAGCCGCCGAGCCACGTGCAGCGCAAGACCATCCGGCCGGCGCGCTCCAGGGCTGGCGCCAGAGGCGGGTCGGCGGGGGTGACGAAACCGTCCAGCTCGATCAGGTGCAGGGCGGCCCCCGGCGGGCCCGCCGGCAGCGTGGCGAGGAGCCGGGACGCCACGCCCGCGTCGGTCAGGACGGCGAGCAGGCCCGCCGGATCGACATCGGCCGGCGAGGCGAGCGCCACCAGGCTGAGATCGGCGCCCGAGGGTTCCGGATCGATCGTGCCAAGCACCATCGCTCCGATGCCGTCGAGCTGCGGCCCGGGCGGACCGAACGGCAGCCGGGCCACCACCCGCAGCGCCCGGCCTCCTCCTTCGCACAGCCCGGCCCACCAGGGCACATCGTCGGACGGCAGCGGCAGAACGGCAAGATCGGCCATGCCGCCCGCCAACAGCTCCAGCGCGGACCCCCAGGTGGCGGTGCGCCGCAGCGGGACGGTCGAGCCGAAGTGATCGCGCGCCAGATCCCAAAGCTCGGGGCGGTCGAAGGGCACGCAGGCGACGACCGCCAGCGGCGCCTGCGCCCGCGTGGTCGCGGCGAGCAGTTCCCGCCACATGCGCACCAGCGTGCCGGCGGGGAAGCGCGCACCCGCCTGCTCGACCAGGCGTCGCAGCATCTGGGCCTCGCGGCCGGGTCGGATCGCGGGCTGCCCGGCGGCGGTCCGCTTGATCCGGGCGATCTCGCGCACGACCCGCAGACGGTCGGCAAGCAGCTCGACCATCGAGCGGTCGAGGCGATCGACCTCGCGGCGCAGTTCCTCGAGCTCCTGGTCGGGCGGACTGGCCATCGCGGGCGGCGATCTCTTGCGGGGAAACCGGTGGGCGCGTGCGGACGAAACCCGCTGACCCGCCGCTTGTCAACGGAGACGCGAAGCGAGGCCTCACGGCCGCGCCGGCTGCACGCCTTGGAGCATGGCGGCGGCCAGGTTCGCCTCGGGCGGCGTGTGCACCCAGCGCGCTTCCTCGTTCACGGAATAGTAGGGCACGTAGTGGTCGACACGATCCTGGGTCAGCACCGACGCGCTCAGATTGTCCAGAATCAGCGCCTCGCCATCGAGATACACGGCGAGGACGGCATGCGGCAGGTCGCGGATCACATCCTGGACGACCACCATCCGCAGGCGGTCGGCCGGCATGCCGAGCAGACGCAGCGAACGGTACTTGGCGATCACATAGTCTTCGCAATCCCCGGATCTGCGGAAGAATTCCAGAGGCGTCGCCCAATAGTCACTGAGGCCATAATTGTCGAGGTCGGCGCGGTACCTGCGCTCGTTGACGAACCGATGCACCGCCTCGACCTGTGCCCGCGGTGCGAGATCCGCGGCCTCGCGCAACATGGCCATCCAGGCCCGTGTCGCCCGATTCGGGCAGCGATCGGCGTGCGCCGCGCAGGCCAGCACGATCCCCTCCTCGCCAGCGGCGCGTCGCAGCATGCGCTGCCATTGCGGCAGGTCGGCCAGGCTGTCGACTTGGACCTCCCCGGTGCCGAACAGACGGATCGGCGCCGCCGCGGCCGGGTTGCCCCCGACCACCGCCGTTGCCACGAGAACGGCCTGAGCGAACCTGCGCAAGTTGGGCGCTCCATGCTTGGGCGGTCGCCGACCGGCCCGAGGCGTTTGCATGGAGGCGAGGGTGCGCGACCCTGGTGAACGAAATCTTCCGGCGCGTGCCCAGACCGGCCTACGTCACACCGCAGTATGGCTAGCCACGTGGCCGCTGCTCGCCCAGCCGGAGCACGTAGGAGATGATCTCGGCGACCGCCTGGTAGTGCGCCACCGGAATGGCGTCGCCGATCTCGCAGGAGGCGTGCAGGGCCCGGGCCAGCGGGGCGTTCTCGATCACCGGCACCCCGTGCTCGGCCGCGATCTTGCGAATCTTCAGCGCCAGCGTGTCGACGCCCTTGGCGAGCACCTCCGGCGCCGCCGCCTCGCCGCTGACGTAGCGCAGAGCCACCGCGTAGTGGGTGGGATTGGTGACCACCACCGTGGCGCGCGGCACGTCGGCGATCATGCGGCGGCGGGCATGCTGCAGCCGCAGTGCCCGCAGCCGCTGCTTGGTGTGCGGATCACCGTCGCTCTGCTTCAGCTCGTCCAGCAGCTCCTGACGCGACATCCGCATCCGGCGCATGAAGTCGAGGCGCTGGTGGGCGTAGTCGGCCGCGGCGACGGCAGCCGCCGCCAGGGTCAGCACCATCATTGTGCGCAGCAAGAGATCGCCAAGATAGGCGAGCAGCGGCCCCGGCGCGAGGGCGCCCGCGGCGACGATGCGCGGCAGCTCCGGGAGGATCAGCCAGGCCAGCGCGGCGCCGACCAGCATCAGCTTGAGCAGGCTCTTGCCGAGGTCGATCAGCGCCTTCATGGACAGGAGTCGCTTGGCGCCGGCGAGCGGCGAGATCCGCTCCAGCTTGGGCTGCATGGGCTCGGCGGTCCAGACCACCGCATTCTGCAGCACCGCCGCGGCGATCGGAGCCAAGAACAGCAGCAGGAACACCGGCAGCAACGGCCAGCCGACGGCACCGGCGAGCGCGACGCCGAGCCTCGCCAGCCCGGGACCGTCGGGGGCGGCCAGGTGCGCGTCCGCCAAGAGCGCCCGCCCGGCGAAGAGGATCCCGCGCCCCAGCCCCGGTGCCGCCGCCGCGAGCAGGGCCGCGGTGCCGAAGAGGAAGAAGGTCGCCACCTCGCGCGACACGACCAGCTGGCCCTTGGCCCGCGCCTCCTCGAGCCGGCGCTGCGACGGGGCCTCGGTCTTCTGGGAGTCGTCCTGCTCCTCGGCCATGGTCAGCCCGGCCGATCGAGCCAGCCGACGCCTTGCGTCAACGCCTCGGCGAACAGGCGCATGCCCGCCGGCAAGGCCAGCTCCAGCATGACGAGCGCCAGGAGGAGTTGCAGCGGCAGGGCGACGAAAAGAGCCGGCAAGGAGGGGACCATCCGCCCCAGGGCACCGAGGGCGAGGTTGACCAGGAAAGCTGCCAGGATCATCGGCGCCGCGACACGGGCCCCAGCGGCGATCGCTGCGGCCGACAGCCGGACCAGCAGCTCCGCCGCGGCGGTGAGATCCAGCGGTGCTGCCACCGGCAGGACGGCATAGCTCCCGGCCGCCGCCCGGAGCAGGAGATGGTGGAAGTCGGCGGCGAACAGGATGGTCAGGGCCGCCACGGTGAGGAACGTGCCGGGAAGGGTGCCGGGCGTGGCCTCGTTGGGGTCGAACAGGGCGGCGGCCGAGAGACCGGACTGGGTCGCGATCAGCGAGCCACCGACATGGACGGCCACCAGAGCCAGGCGAGCGGCGAAACCCAGCATCAACCCGGTCAGCACCTCGGGTGCGACGAGTGCTGCCAAGGCCAGCGGCTCCTCGGGCAGCACCGGCAGCCGACCGGCGAGCGCGGGTGCGACCAGGAGGCTCAGCGCCAGGCCGAGCAGGAGGCGCAGCCGGGGCAGCACGTAGTGCTCGCCGAGCCCCGGCACCACCATCAGCGCCGAGCCGAGCCGGGCGAAGACCAGCAGCACGCCGCCGATCTCGCCAGTGAGCAGGTCAGCCAGCAACCGCTCGTTCCCGGCTCGGCGTCACGACGTCCCCAGGCCGGCGATCCGACCGAACAGGCCGCGGGTGAAGTCTCCCAGCATGGTGAGCGCGAACGGCAGGGTCAGCAGCTGGACCAGGAGGATGGCCAGCAGCTTGGGCAGGAAGGAGAGCGTGTTCTCCTGGATCTGGGTCAGCGCCTGCAACAGCGAGACCGCGACGCCGACCGCCAGCGCGGCGAGCAGGGCCGGGGCGCCCACGGCAATCGCCACCCACAATGCCTCGCGCGCGAGTGCCAGCACGGCTTCGGGCGTCATCGGGGCCGACCGGCTCAGATCGGCATTCGCATGATCTCCTGGTAGGCGGAGATCACGCGGTCGCGCACGGCGGTCATCTTCTGCAGGCTGAGCTCGGCCTCGGTCACGGCCTCGACCACGTCCTGCAAGCTGGCGCGGCCCGAGAGCGCCTCGACCGCCTTGGCCTCGCCGGCGCGCAGATCGGCGCGCGCACCCTCCAGCCCGGCACGCACCAGTCCGGCGAACCCCGGCTCCTCGCCAGGCGGGGCGGCTTGGGCCGCACGCCCCCGCTCGAGCGCGGCGCCGTAGGCCTTGAGCGCCTGGCCGACACTGGCGATGGTCACGGGCCAACCTCAGCGGGCATGACAGCTCTCCTCAGCGGAGCAGGTCGAGGGTGCGACCGATCATGGTCCGGGCCATCTGCATCGCGTTGAGATTGGCTTCGTAGCTGCGCTGCGCCTCGCGCATGTCGACCAGCTCGATCAGCGGGTTGACGTTCGGATATTTGACGTAGCCCGCGCCGTCGGCCGCGGGATGTCCCGGCTGATAGCGCAGCTCGAACGGCTGGCGGTCCTCGCCGATGCGCCGGACGGAAACCAGCTCGAGGCCGCTTTCCCGGTCGCGATGCGGTGCGAAGCTGACCGTCTTGCGGCGAAAGGGCTCGCCGCCGGGAACGAGGCCCGTCGATTCCGCGTTGGCCAGGTTCTCCGCCGTGACCTGGAGGCGGGCGGACTGGGCCCGCATGCCGGCGGCGGCGATACTCATGGCGCTGGTCAGGTCCATGACGGCGTCTCCTCCTCGGCCACGACCGCGCCGGTCACGCCTGCGGCACGCCGATGGCGGTGCGCAGCATGCCGACATAGCGGCGGTAGAGGCCGGTGGCCAATTGATGGTCGAGCTCGGTGCTGTTCATCTTGCGCAGCTGGTCGGGCAGGTCGACGCCGTTGCCGGAGGGCTTGACCTCGACCTCGGCGTCCACCCGGTCGCGGTACGGCCCGACGGCCACCGGCACCGGCGCCATGTGGCCGGCAACGGTGCGGCTGGGGGCGAGCCGAGTCGCGGCCCTGGTGCGATCGATGGTGAACGTCTCCAGGTCGCGCGGCAGATAGCCCGGGGTATCAGCATTGGCCACGTTCTGGCCGAGGACCGCCTGGCGCTGGCCGAGCCAGGCCGAGCGGGCGGAGATCAGGTCGAACAGGCTGGCGCGGGTCGGCGTCACGGGCATTACCCTGGAACTCGCTGCGTCGGGTCGGCGCGGATTGCAGTATCGCCGCGCTAGGGTTAACAGAGCCTTAAGTCTTGGCCGCCATGCTGGTCGAAAGCCAGCAGGAGTGCCGCCATGCTCTATCTCAACCGCCGCGCCGGTGAGGCCGTGATCCTCAACAATGCGATCGAGGTGCGGGTGGTCGAGGTGCGTGGGCGTACGGTGCGCCTGGGCTTCAGCTACCCGCCCGAGGTGTCGGTGCTGCGCGAGGAGGTCTTCCTGCAGATCCGCGAAGGCAACGAGGCGGCGGCACGCAGTGCCGCGAGCCTGCTCGACCACCCGGCCGTGGCATGACGGCACCGCCGCAGCGGCCGCCGGTGGCCGTGGTGATGGGCAGCAATTCCGATTGGGCCACGATGCGCCACACAGTGGCGGTCCTGGACGAGCTCGGCCTGGCCAGCGAGGCGCGGATCGTCTCTGCCCACCGCACGCCCGAGCGGCTGTTCGCCTTCGCGCGCGGCGCCGCCGGCGAAGGGTTCCAGGTGATCGTCGCCGGGGCCGGCGGGGCGGCGCACCTGCCCGGAATGATCGCCTCTCTGACCACCTTGCCGGTGCTCGGGGTGCCGGTCGAGAGCCAGGCCCTGGCCGGCCTCGACAGCCTCTATTCCATCGTGCAGATGCCCGCGGGCATCCCGGTGGGCACCCTCGCCATCGGCAAGGCGGGGGCGGTCAATGCCGGCCTGCTCGCCGCTGCCATCCTGGCCCTGGCCGATGCGCCGCTCGCGGCACGGCTCGCAGCGTGGCGAACGCGCCAGAGCGAGGGGGTCGCTTCCGTGCCGAGCGAACCGGGATCGTGAGCGCGATTCCACCCGGATCGGTCATCGGCATCCTGGGCGGCGGTCAGCTCGGGCGCATGACGGCGATGGCGGCCGCGCGGCTGGGCTATCGCTGCCACGTCTTCGCTCCGGAGCCGAACAGTCCAGCGGCCGACGTGGCGGCCGCCTTCACCTGCGCCGACTATGACGACCCGGCGGCGCTGCGCGCGTTCGCTGAGCAGGTCGACGTGGTCACGCTCGAGTTCGAGAACGTCCCGGTGGAAGCACTGGACCGGCTGGCGGGCCTGCGGCCGGTCCGTCCAAGTGCAGCGGTGCTGCGGGTGACCCAGGACCGGCTGGCCGAGAAGGGCTTCGTGGCCGAGCTTGGCTGCCCGGTCACCGCCCATGCCCGGGTCGCCTCCGTGGCCGACCTGCACCGGGCGGCGGCCGAGCTGGGGCCCGGCGTGCTCAAGACCACCCGCCTGGGCTACGACGGCAGGGGCCAAGTCCGGGTCGATGCGACCAGCGACATCGCGGCCGCCTATGCCGAGCTGCGCCAGGATGTGTTGATCTACGAGGCATGGGTCGATTTCGCGCTGGAACTGTCGGTGATCACGGCACGCACGCCATCGGGCGAGACCGCGAGCTACGTTCCGGTCGAGAACCGTCACCGCCACCATATCCTGGACACGACATGCGCTCCGGCCGCCATTCCACCGGAGCTCGCGGCCGAGGCGGTGACCATGGCCGAGAGCATCGCCACCGCCTTGGCCCTCGAGGGCCTGCTCGCTGTCGAGCTGTTCCTCAGCCGCGACGGCCGGCTTCTCGTCAACGAGCTCGCACCGAGGCCGCACAATTCCGGCCATTGGACCATCGATGCCTGCGCGGTGAGCCAGTTCGAGCAGCAGGTCCGCGCAATCTGCGGCCTGCCCCTGGGCGATCCGACCCGCTTTGCGGATGCCACGATGACCAACCTGATCGGCGAGGACGCGCTGCACTGGCCGGAGCTGCTGGCCGAAGCCGGCGCCCGACTCCATCTCTACGGCAAGCGCGACGCGCGTCCGGGCCGGAAAATGGGCCACGTCACCCGGCTCAGGCGATGATGTCCGGGATCCGGTCGCTCTCCAGATGGGCGATCCGGTCCTTGAGCGCCAGCTTCTGCTTCTTCAGACGTTGCAGTTCGACCTCGTCGCGGCTGCCCTCGGCCGCCAGCTGGGCGATGCGCTGATCGAGGGCCCGGTGCGCGGCGCGCAGGGTTTCGAGCCTGGTGTCGATCTCGGTCCTCGGCGGAACCTCATCCATCCCGTGACGCCATTGTCGAGCGAGCCGGCAAGCTATAGCACAGGCTGCGGAGGCAGGGCCACTTTCCGACGGCGGCCGCAGCCGTCCACGCGGAGGCGATGTCATGACCAGGCTGATCGGCGACATCGGCGGCACCAACGCCCGGTTCGCGCTGGTCGAGAAGGACGGCTCGGTGCGCAACGAGCGCCACCTGCTGGTGCGCGACTATCCGGATCTCGCCGCCGCGGCGGAGGCCCATCTCGGCTCCGAGCGGGTCACGGAAGCCGTCATCGCGGTCGCCACCCCGGTCGAGGCCGACGAGATCCGATTCACCAACAGCCCGTGGCGGTTCTCGATCACCAGCCTCAAGGAGCGACTGGGCCTGCAGCACCTGGCCGTCATCAACGATTTCGTCGCCCAGGCGCTGGCGATGCCGCAACTCGCCGGCGACGAGCTGGAGCGCATGGGCGAAGGAACCGCCACAGCCGGTCGGGCCGTGGGCGTGCTCGGCGCCGGCACCGGGCTCGGTGTCTCTGCGCTGGTGCCGGGCACGCTCGGCTGGACGGCACTCCCTACGGAAGGCGGGCATGTCTCGTTCGCTCCCGGAAACGAGCGCGAGGACCGGGTGCTGGCCGTGATGCGCGCGCGGCTGGGGCATGTGTCCAACGAGCGGCTGCTGTCCGGCCAGGGCCTGCTCAACCTCGCCCAATCCCTGGCGACGATCGACGGGGGGTCCACCCCGGCCGGGACGGCCGAGGAGGTGACCCAGGCCGCGCGCGACGCCACCTGCCCTGCCTGCGTCGAGGCCGCGGCCATGTTCAGCGCCCTGCTGGGTGCGGCAGCCGGCAACCTCGCGCTCACCATCGGCGCGCGCGGGGGCGTCTATGTCGCCGGCGGGGTCTGCCTGCGCCTCGGCGCCCTGTTCGACCGGGCCGCATTCCGTCACCGCTTCCTCGACAAGGGCCGGATGCGCGCCTTCCTTGAACCCATTCCGACCTGGCTCGTGCTGCGGGGCGACACCGGCCTGATCGGCGCCGCGCACTATCGGCTCGGCGACTGATCGGCCATGGATGGGCTGCCGGACGGGGCGTTCTGGCGCTTCTCGCTCGACTTCTATGGCAGGCCGGAGGTGGCCGACGCCTGCATCGCCCTCCAGGACCGGGAGGACGCGGACGTGAACCTCGTCCTTCTGGGCTTGTGGCTGGGGATCTGCGGCCATCGCCTCAGCGTCGGCAAGGGCCGGCGGCTGGCGCGGCTGGCCCGCGACTGGCAGGAGCCGATCGTGGCCCCGCTGCGCCGCGTCCGGCGGCGCCTGAAGCAGCGCAGCGACCTGCCCTGGCCCGCACCCCTCGCCGCCTGGCGCAACGACCTCGCCCGGGTCGAGCTGGGCCTGGAGCAGGTCGAGCAGCTGCTGCTCGAGGCGGCGGTCGGACCGGTGGAGCCGGCGGTGCCTGACCCGTTGACGGTCCACGTCAATCTCGCCGCCCTCGGGCTCGCCCGGCTGCTGGAGAGCACCGAGATGCAAACGCTCCTGCGTATTGCAGCCGACACCGGGCTCTCGGCGGCGTAATGGACCCGCAACCAATTTAGGGTGGAAATGCCCTCGACTTGTCACTACGTTGTCAATGTCGGTCGGATAGCTTTTGGGAGGGTTGCGAACCCATGTCCGTTCAGGAGCACGTCGACAGCCTGCGCAACAAGCATGCTCACTTGGAGCACCTCATCGACGAGGAGTTGCACAGGCCCATGCCCGACCAGGGCCATCTCGTGCGCATGAAGAAGGAGAAGCTGCGGATCAAGGAGGAGATCGAGCGTCTCCGCCACGGTCCGGAATTCCGCGGGCTGGCGCCCGTACCAGCCTAGCAGACACCGAGACGGGGCCGAAACGGCCCCGTTGCCTTGTCTGGGCCGGCCTCCGCCTAGAGCAACCCGCGCTCGGACAGGTTGCGCATCAGCTGCCCGCAACCGAACCGCCACGGCGGCAGGCGCGTGCAGTCCTCCATCCGGTTGGCCAACGTGCCGAGCGTCTCCGTCGTGATCGCGACCACGTCGCCGACGTGGTGGGTGAAGCCAAGACCCGGCGCGTCCCGGTCGACGACCGGAGCGAACATCGTGCCGCAGAACAGGACGAACCCGTCGGGATAGGCGTGATGCGGCCCGATCGCATGCGCCACCAGTTCCTCGATGTCGCGACTGATCTCGCCCATCGAACTCGTCGCTCGCAAGGTGAAGCCGTCCTCGCCGAGCACGCTGAGGCCCACCTCGGCCGCGCGCATCGCGTCCAGCCCGAAGCTCCGGTCCACGAGGCGGATGAACGGCCCCAGGGCGCACGAAGCATTGTTGTCCTTGGCCTTGCCCAGCAGAAGCGCGCTGCGGCCTTCCACATCGCGCAGGTTGACGTCGTTGCCCAGGGTCGCACCGACGATCGCGCCGGCGGCACTCACGACCAGCACGAGTTCGGGCTCCGGGTTGTTCCAGTGCGAGCGGGGGTGGATCCCGGCCTCGCTACCGTGCCCGACCGCCGACATCGGCTGCGACTTGGTGAAGATCTCGGCGTCCGGACCGATCCCGACCTCCAGATACTGCGACCAGGCGCCCTCCGCCACCAAATGCTCCTTGAGCCGTGCCGCCGCCTCGGAGCCCGGCTTGACCGCCCTCAGGTCGCTGCCGACCAGTTCATCGATCCGGGCGCGGATCGCCGCCGCTTGGCTGGGGTCGCCCTTCACGCGCTCCTCGACGACCCGCTCCAGCATGCTGCGGACGAAGGTGACGCCGGCGGCCTTGAGCGCCTGCAGGTCGACCGGCGCCAGCAGCCATGGCTGCGCGGGATCGCGCCGGTCCCAGCGGCTGTTGGCCAGGATCGGCCCGAGTTCTCCGATCCGCCTCGCCGCCCCGGAGCGGGCCAGCGCCACCGGGTCGGGCGCGTTGCACAGCTCGCTCATCGTGGGCACCAGCGGCGTCAGGTCGTAGACGCCGTCGGGGCGGAACGAGACGATCGCCGGACCTGCGGGCGCGCCCGGGAGCCAGACGCGGCCGACCAGCGCGCCGGCATAGCCGTCGGCCGGCAAGGTGGCGTCGACGCTCAGATACTCGTCCATCACGCTCCCGCCCCTCACCGGCCGCCGGATATGTTGAACAGGGTTGCGGTCACGTAGGAGGCGCGATCCGAGAGCAACCACATGGTGGCCTCGGCGACCTCGTCGGCCGTGCCCGAGCGCCCCAGCGGCACGGTCGGGCCGAAGCGGGCGATGCGGTCCTCGATGCCGGTCTCCACCTGGATGTCGGTATCGATGAGCCCGGGGCGCAGACCGGTCACCCTGATCCCCTCCCCGGCCACTTCCTTGCCCAGGCCGATGGTCAGGACGTCGATCCCGCCCTTTGCGGCGCCATACGGAATGAAGCCGCCCAATCCATAGAGTTCCGACGCCATCGACGAGATGAGGACAATGGCGCCGCCCTTGCCGCCCCGCTTGTTGGACATGCGCCGCACGGCTTCGCGGCAGCAGATCAGGTGGGCGGTGAGGTCGACGTCGACGATCCGCCGGATCTCGCCGATCGGGATGTCGGCCAGAGGTGCCGCCTTGTGGATCACACCGGCATTGCTGACGAAGGCGTCCACCGGACCGAGCTCGTCGCCCGTGCGCTCGAACATCGCCGCGACCGCAGACTCGTCGGCGACACTGCCCTGAATGGTGATCGCCCGCCTGCCGGCAGCGCGGACGTCCGTGGCCACGGCCTCGGCCGCATCCGCCCGGCCGGCATAGTTGATCGCGACGTCGTAGCCGTCGCGCGCACCCAGCCGGCAGATCGCCGCGCCGATGCCTCGCGAGCCGCCGGTGACCAGCAGCACCTTGGCCATGGTTTCGCTCCTCCCTGTTTCGGGCCGCACCATGCCGAGTTGCCGGCGGCCGGTCGAGCCTCCTGAGACATGCAGCCGGACGGTCGGCGGGTCACGGCGCCTGGCTGGCGCGGGTCCGCCCGCGCAGCAGCAACTGCGCAGCGACCATCAGGGCCAGCGACGCGGCGAGCACCAGCGTGCCGATCGCGTTGATCTCCGGCGTCACGCCGCGCCGGATCGACGAGAAGACGTAGATCGGCAGGGTGGTGTTGGAGCCGGCGACGAAAAAGGCGATGACGAAGTCGTCGAAGCTGAAGGTGAAGGCCAGCAGCAAGCTGGCCACGATGGCCGGCATCAACTGGGGCAGCGTGATCTGCCGGAACGTCGCCCAGGGCGTGGCGTAGAGGTCCAGGGAAGCTTCGACCAGCGAGCGATCCATGCCGGCCAGCCGTGCGCGCACGATCAGCACGGAAAGGGCCATCGTGAACAGGGTGTGCGCCGCGATCAGCGACACCAAGCCCAGGCGGAGGCGCGGGGGCTCACCCAGGACAGCCGGCCAAAGGGCGGCCAATGCCGGGTTGAGCAGGTCGAACACCGTCACCAGCGCCACCAGCGTCGCAATGCCGATGACGATCCCCGGAATCATCAGCGCCACGTAGACCAGAGCGTCGAACATCGTGCGCACCCAGCCCCGCACGCGCTGCAGGCCCAAGGCCGCCATGGTACCGAACAGCGTAGCCAAGATGGCCGAGGTCGAGCCGACGATCAGGCTGGTCGACAACGCCTCCAGGACGAAGGGATTGGTGAGCGCCCGGCCGTACCACACCGTGGAGAAGCCCTGGAGGTCGGCGGCGTACCGCCCGGAATTGAAGCTGAACAGGACGATGAGGCCGATGGGGGCATAAAGGAAAAGGTAGATCGCGACGACATAGGAACGCATCGCTCAGATCACGGCCATGTCGCGCCCGCCCCGCTCGCGGCCGAGGATCAGGCGCATGTAGAGGGTCACGGTGACCAGCATGAGGCAGACCAGCGCCACCGAAACCGCCGCTCCGAAGGGCCAGTTGCGCGACTGCAGGAACAGGTCGACCAGCGCGTTGCCGATGAAGAACACCTTGCCGCCACCCAGGAGCGCCGGGATCAGGAACTCGCCCATCAGCAGGATGAACACGAGCATGGAGCCCGTCGCCACGCCCGGCAGCGACAGGGGCAAAGTCACCTGGGCGAAGGTCCGCGCCGGCGTCGCGTAAAGGTCCGCGGACGCCTCCAGCAATCGCCGGTCGAGCTTCTCGAGGCTGACATAGATCGGGAACACCATCAGCGGCAGATAGCCGTAGACGATGCCGAGCAGCACCGCGAAAGGGGTGTTGATGAGGCGCGGCTCGCCGAGGCCGAGCCAAGCCAGCAAGGCCGGCAGGCCGCGTCCGCCCAGGATGAAGATCCAGGCATAGGTGCGGATGAGCAGGCTGGTCCAGAACGGCACGATGACCAGGACCAGGAGAAAGAGTTGCCAACGCCGCGGGCAGTGCAGCGCCAGCCAGTAAGCGACCGGATAGGCGGCGAGCAGCGTCACCAGCGTGGCCAGGGGTGCGAGGGTCAGCGTGTTCTGGAAGGCCGTCCAGCGGGCCGGAAGGCTGGCATACTGCGCCAAAGTCAGCGCCGGCGCATAGCCGCCCTCAGGCGCCCGCTCACCCAGGCTGTAGACGACGATCACCGCCAGCGGCAGGACCAGCAGCACCAGGAACCACAAGGTCGCCGGGAGCAGCAGGAGCGCAGTCAGCCTGCGCTCCGCGCTCATCGTCACGCCGCCTTGAAGCGCGCCATGATCTCGGCACGAACCGGGTCGGTCAGCGTGGCGGCGGCGCCGAACTCGAGCGGGGTGAGCAGCTGCGGCGCCGGGTAGAGGATCGGATTGTGCATGATCTCGGGCGGCAGCAGCTGCTCGACGCGCTCGTCGGTGGTCGGATAGCCGTGCGCCAGCACCTCCTTGGCGTTGACCGCTGGATCGAGCAGGAAGTTGATCAGCGCGTACGCGCCCTTCCGGTTCGGCGCATCCTTGGGCACGGCATAGAAGTCGCTCCAGATCTCTCCACCCTCCGCCCCGATCACGTATTGCATCTCGGGCATGTCGCGCTGCAGTTGCGTGGCGTCGCCGGTCCAGCAGACGCTGGCCCAAGCGTCGCCGTTACGCAGGCCGGGCTGGTAGTCGCTGGAGATGGCGAACAGGTGCGGCTTGGCCTTCAGCAGCAGCTCCTCGGCCTGCGCCAGTTCCTGCGGATCGATCGAGTTGAACGAGTAGCCGAAATACTTCAGCGCATTTCCGATCGTGGTCAGCTGGTAATCATGAACCATGACCCGGCCCGACAGCTCGTCCTGGGTCATGTCCCAGAACTGCTTCCATGACGCCATCGACGTCGCGACCTTGGCGCTGTTGACGATGTAGCCCGTGGTTCCCCAGTCCTTGGGCACTGCATAGACCGTGCCGTCGACGCTGCCCTCGGCCATGAACCGGGTCTCGTTCGCGGCGGCGTCGAAGTTGGGCAGCAGCGCCAAATCGAGCGGCTCGATGATGCCCAGCTTCTGGTAGGTGCTGATGGTGTAGTTGGTCGGCACGAACACGTCCCAACCGGTGCCGCCCGCCTGAAGCTTGGCCAGCATCTCTTCGTTCGAGCCGAAGACGTTGACCTGGACGTCGGCGCCGGTGGCGGCCGTGAACGCCTCGAAATTGGCCGGGTCGTGGTAGTTGGGCCAAGTGGCCAGGGCAACGCGATCGCCAATCTCCCCGGCAGCCATGGCCGGCCGCGTCCGCAGCCACGGCATCGCCGAGCCCATGACGGCCACCGCCATGCCGAGGCCGGTCACGCCCATGAAGTGCCGGCGGCTGACCGAGCCGCGACGGTAGCGCTGCAGCTGATCGAGAAACGCGGGCGCGCTGATGGGCTTGCCGGAGCCGTCTCGTGCCATCCTCATTCTCCTTGTTTGCACCATATTGCCTGCCGGTCGTCGGCCAGCGCAAGGGCGGCACCCTCCGGCCAGGACAATGCCACGTCCTCGCCGGGCGCGAAGCCCGCCTCCGCCTCGGCGGCGCGCGGAACCAGCGCCAGCAGATCGCCCATCGTCGCGGTCCGCACGAGATACTCGGTGTGCTCGCCCAGGAAGATCCGGTTCAACACCCGGCCGCCGGCGGCGTCGGGCCGCGGCTCCATGAGCCGCACCAGCTCCGGGCGCACCGCCACCACGGCAGCGTCGCCGGGCTGCAGCGGGGTTCCGCCGGCCGCGAGCCGCCCGCGGATCGGCCCGGCGCCGGTGCGGACCACCGCCCCTCCCCGTTCGAGTTCCGCGACCGTGCCGGGCAGGAAGTTCGACTTGCCGACGAAGTCCGCCACCCATGCGCTTGCGGGCGCATCGTAGAGGCCGGCAGGCGAGCCCTGCTGCACGATCCGACCCTGGCGCATGATGCAGATCGTGTCGCTCATCGACAGTGCTTCCTCCTGGTCGTGGGTGACCAGCACGAAAGTGATGCCCACGTCGTGCTGCAGGTTCTGGAGTTCGATCTGCATCTCCCGCCGCAGCTTGCGATCCAGCGCGGCCAACGGCTCGTCGAGCAGGAGCACGGTCGGCCGATTGATCAGGGCCCGCGCCAGCGCCACCCGCTGCTGCTGGCCGCCGGAAAGCTCCCATACCCGCCTGGCCCCATAGCCCGGCAGACGCACCAGCTCGAGCGTGGCGTCGACGTGGCGCCGGAGTTCGGCACCGTCGGGCCGGGGCGCCCGCTGGCGCAGCCCGTAGCCGATGTTGGCGGCGACATCGAGGTGCGGGAACAGGGCATAGTGCTGGAACACCATGTTCACGGGACGGCGGTACGGCGGGACACCCACCATCGACCGCCCGCCGATGCGGACGTCGCCGGCACTGGGCTGCTCGAAGCCCGCGATCAGCCGCAGCGAGGTGGTCTTGCCGCAGCCCGACGGGCCGAGAAAGGTGAAGAAGGAGCCGGGCTCGACCCGCAGGCTCATGGAGTCCACCGCGGTGACTTCGCCGAATCGCTTGGTCGCCGCCGCGAACTCGACGTCTGGCTCGGTCGCCACCCTCGATCCTTCCCCCGCCCCTGTCGGCCACGCCTAACAGCCCCTTGGGGGGCATGCCAGCGGCAAGCGGCCCTCAGGAAGCGGCTTGACCCGCCTCCACCACTTTGATCGACTGCCGCCCAGCCGTCGCGCTTTGAGGAGGCCCGGATTGAGCCAAGCCCCCGACATCGCCCAAGGCCGGCTGCCGCCGGAGGCGTACCAGCGCAACTTCGCCGACCTCCATCCGCGACTGAGCCCCCGCGAGGCGCGCGTGGCCGCCGAGCGCTGCCTGTTCTGCTTCGATGCGCCCTGCATCCAGGCCTGCCCGACCTCGATCGACATCCCGCTGTTCATCCGCCAGATCGCCACCGGCAATCCCTTGGGCTCGGCCAGGACCATCCTCGACGCCAACATCATGGGCGGCATGTGCGCCCGGGTGTGCCCGACCGAGACCCTGTGCGAGGAAGTCTGCGTCCGGGAGATCGCCGAGGGCAAGCCGGTCGAGATCGGCCGGCTGCAGCGCTACGCCACGGATGTACTGTTCGCTGCGGGCCGGCAGCTCTATCGGCAGGGTCCCGCCACGGGTCACAAGGTGGCGGTGGTCGGCGCCGGCCCGGCCGGGCTCGCCTGCGCGCACCGGCTCGCCACCTTGGGACATGCCGTGACCCTGTTCGAGGCGGCGGCGAGGCCGGGCGGCCTCAACGAATATGGCATCGCCGCCTACAAAACCGTGGACGGGTTCGCCCAGGCCGAGGTCGACTACATCCTGGCCGTGGGCGGGATCGAGTTGCGCGCAGGGGTAGGGATCGGCCGCGACGTCACCTTCGCCGACCTTCGCCGCGACCATGACGCCGTGTTCCTGGGACTCGGGCTCGGGGCCGTGAACGCCCTTGGCGTCGAGGACGGGATCGCCGGCGTCGAGGACGCGGTCGACTGGATCGCTCTGCTCCGCCAGTCCGATCCGGCGCAAGTGCCGGTCGGCAGGCGCGTGGTGGTGATCGGCGGCGGCATGACCGCGATCGACGCCGCCAGCCAGGCGATCCGGCTGGGTGCGGAGGAGGCGACGATCGTCTACCGCCGCGGCCAGGAGCAGATGCCGGCCTCGCGGGTGGCGCAGGAGCTCGCCCAGACCGACGGCGTGCTGATCCGCCACTGGCTGCGGCCGACGCGCGTGCTCGCGGAGGAAGGCGCGCTCGTCGCCGTCGAGTTCGCCTACACCGACGGCACCGAGGGCACCCTCACCCTGCCGTGCGACCAGCTGCTCAAGGCTATCGGCCAGGCCTTCCTGCCCGGCGATCTCGGCGGAGAGGTGGTCGAGATCGAAAGCGGGCGCCTCAAGGTCGACGGGGAGCGGCGGACCTCCCTCGCCGGTGTCTGGGCAGGAGGCGACTGCGTTCACGGCGGCAAGGATCTGACCGTGGCCGCCGTGGAGGACGGCAAGCAGGCCGCCCTCTCGATCGACCGCAGCCTCCGCGCGGCAGCCGCCGGGAAGGCGGCCTGACTAGGGGGCCAACCGCTCGGCCCGGATGCGCTCTCCGTCGACGGTGCCGGTCACCCTGAGCACGGCATCCGTCTCCCGGTCGTTCCAGGTCAGGTGCAGGCTGCCGGAGCCGGCGCCGGCGAGCTGCAGCCAGGCCGAGATCGCGCCCGTGGTCTGGTTCCAGCGCAGGCGGCCCGACACGGCGAGATCCTCGGTCCAGCGGACACGCTCGAAGGTGAAGCGATAGCCGTCCGCGAACTGGAAGAAGCTGAACCTGCCGCCGCGCAGCCCGGCGCCGGCCCCGGAATAGTTGGCGAAATAGCGCGCGATCACGTCGCCCGCGGTCTCCGCCGCCGCCGCGGCGATCCGGCGCGCGGCCGGCCCGGCGCGATTGCCGGGCAGGGGCGTCACCGGTGCGACCTGGGCGGCACGGGTGGCGAACGCCGGCACGGTGCGGATCGGACGGACACGTGCAGCACAGGCGGTGTCGCCGACGGCGCCCGTTTCCACGAAGCGCCAGATGATGCGCGAGGCGCAGGCGCCGATGTCGGCACCCTGCGGCGCCACGAAGTAGCCATTGTCGCCGATCGCGGTGATGTGCGTGACATTGTGCACCAGCACCTGGGTCGCGTCCGGGAACTGGGCCGCCGTGCGCCGGCCCTCCTCAGGCGAGGTGACGGTGTCGATGTCGCCCGACAGGACCAGCGTGGGCACGCGCGGGAAGACGGCGCCGGGCGGCACCGGCTGGCCCTGGGGATGCGCATCGTTGGGCCTGGGCCAGTCGAGGCAGAGGTCGACCCGGGCGAAGTTGAACGGCGAGGCCAGATACTCGTCGAGGGTGAAGGGTGCGAACACGTCGGGAGCCACGCGGCGCTCGCGGGCGATGCCGGCCGCCAGCTGCGCGCGCCGCCGGGATGGGCCGGCACCCAGGTCGAACAGCAGCGGGTAGTCGCTGCACACCACCGCGGTGTAGAGCCCGACGCTGAACGCCGCCGGGTCGCCGCCGCCGACCGTGTTGCTGTTGATGCTCTCGGCCACCAGCCGCAGCAGCGGGAGCCGGTCGTCGCGCTCGAACAGGGCGCGCGCGGCAGCGTCGAGGTCGCGGTAGGTGGTGGGCCCGTTGCCCGCGCGCAGCATCATCAGCAGCAGCTGGCCGGGATCTGCGGTCACCCGGCGGAAGGTGCCGTCGCCGTCGGGCGCGCGGCCGGAGACCGGCTGGCGCCGCAGCCGCTCCAGCAGGCGCTCGATCCGCGCCGAGCTGCTGCCGCCGAGCTGGCGGCAGCTGGGCGAGCGGCTGCAGACCAGCGCGAAGCCGCGTACCGCCGTCTCCCATTCGGTCTCGAACCAGGGCGAGGTCTGGGTCACGGGATAGGCGCTGTCCAGCGTCAGCGTGCGCAGCCGGTCGGGGTGACGGACGGCGAACACCTGGCCGAAGAAGGTGCCGTAGGAATCGCCGTAGAGGTCCACCTGGCGCAGACCCAGCGCGGTGAGGACGGCCGCCACGTCATCGGCCGCCGCGGCGGTGCCGTAGAGCTGCGCGCGGCGGCCGAGCTGGCGACCGCAGGCGGCGAGGTTGGCGGGCGCGAAGTCGGGGGTGTTCTGTAGCCGCGGGCAGTCGATGGCGCCTGAGGTGCCGGTGCCGCGCAGATCGACGATCAGGATGTCGCGCCGGTCGCGCAAGGGCGTGAACAGCCGGACATAGCCCTCGCGCGAATCGGTCGAGGCGTAGCCCGGCCCACCCTCGACGGTGAGAATCGTGCCCAGGGCAGGGCCGGCGCCGGTGTGCGGGAACCACAGAAAGCCGATGTCGACCGCACCGGGGATGGCGCCGGTCGCGTCGAGCGGTCGCCGCAGGCTGCCGCAATAGCCGTCGAAATCGTCGTCGCAATGCGTCAGTACCGCCGAGCCCACCCGGATGGTCTGGGTGGCGTGACCGGAAGGCGCGCCTGCCAGGAACAAGGCTCCCGCGGCACAGAGAGCCGCCCATAACTGCCGCGCCATGTCGTCCCCCGATCCCTATGCCGCAGCATCCATGCCGTGCCGCGATCGCGCCGACAAGCTTGACCGCGCCGCGGGGGTCGGAGCAACCTGCGACAGGGGTGGCCACCGACCGATTGCCGGAGGAGCACGCGACATGGCCGATCTGCGCGTCGAGTTCTGCGGCATCAGAGCGCCCAACCCGTTCTGGCTGGCCAGCGCCCCGCCCACCGACAAGGCCTACAATGTCGAGCGGGCGTTCCGCGCCGGCTGGGGCGGGGTGGTCTGGAAGACGCTGGGCGAGGATCCGCCCATCGTCAACGTCAACGGCCCGCGCTACGGCGCCATCCATGCCCAGGACCGGCGCGTCATCGGCTTCAACAACATCGAGCTGATCACCGATCGACCGCTCGACGTGAACCTGCGCGAGATCAAGGAGGTCAAGCGAAACTGGCCCGATCGGGCGCTGCTGGTCTCGCTCATGGTCCCCTGCACCGAGGAGAGCTGGAAGGCGATCCTGGCGCGGGTCGAGGAGACCGGGGCTGACGGCGTGGAACTCAATTTCGGCTGTCCGCACGGCATGTCCGAGCGCGGCATGGGCTCTGCCGTGGGCCAAGTGCCGGACTATGTCGAGATGGTCGCCCGCTGGTGCAAGGCCAACACCCGCATGCCGGTGGTGGTCAAGCTCACCCCCAACATCACCGACATCCGCGCCCCCGCGGAGGCCGCGCGCAAGGGCGGTGCCGACGCGGTCTCGCTGATCAACACCATCAACTCGATCATGGGCGTCGACCTGGACGCCATGACCCCGGCGCCGGCCACCGATGGCTACGCCACCCATGGCGGCTATTGTGGCGTCGCGGTCAAGCCGATCGCGCTCAATATGGTGGCCGAGATCGCGCGCAGCCCGGCCACGCATGGCATGCCGATCTCGGCGATCGGCGGGATCGAGACCTGGCGCGACGCGGCCGAGTTCATGGCGCTGGGTGCGGGCACGGTCCAGGTCTGCACGGCAGCCATGGTCTACGGCTTCAAGATCGTCGAGGAGATGATCACCGGCCTGTCCGAGTGGATGGACGCCAAGGGCTACACATCCGTCGACCAGATCGTCGGCCGCGCCGTGCCGCGCGTCACCGACTGGCAGCACCTGAACCTGAACTACGTGGTCAAGGCGCACATCGACCAGGACAAGTGCATCCGCTGCGGCCGCTGCCACATCGCCTGCGAGGACACCAGCCATCAGGCGATCACCCACCTTCGGGACGGCAAGCGGCACTACGAGGTGATCGAGGCTGAATGTGTCGGGTGCAATCTGTGCGCCGTGGTGTGCCCGGTGGAGGGCTGCATCACGCTGCGGCCTCTGACCGAGGGCGTGGACCCGCGGACGGGCCGGCAGGTCGGCGGGCACCGGACCTGGCTCGAGCACCCGAACAATCCGGCGGCAAGGCCGGCTGAGCGGGCGCTGGAGCCGGCGGAGTAGAGCGGACAGCTCCGTCCATCATACCCGAAGGCGCCAGACGGTCCAATCGCCCGACAGACCGGGCGCAATGTTGCCTGACGTCGGCTTTGCCTTAACCCTCGGTGGTCAGGCTTCGCTCATCACTTGAGCGGAGTCGATGATGCTGGTTACGCTACGCGTTGTGACCCTCTGCACCTGCACGATCGCCTCGACCGTCTATTGCTTCGACTACATCGTGCCAGGCACCGCCGCCGCGCGCGCAAAGCTTTTGGAGATCTCCGCGCGGCGCCAGCCCTCCTTGGATGACTACCGGCTCATGGAGGAGGAACTGTCTCCTGCACGCTCGGCGCGCGGGCAGCCCGCCACGCCATCGCCGGACGGCGCCGAGCTCGGTCGCCTGCCCTGAACGAAGCGCCGTGCTGAACGCTTGGGCCCGCGGGCCTCAGCTCTCGCGGGCGAGGTCTTCGAAGGTGGCCGTGTTGGGGCAGAATTCGTCGGGACGGTCCGCCGCGCCGTTCAGGTAGCCATGGCACCGTTCGACTTCCCGGCAAGAAGCGCAGCGCGTCTCGGCCGCCAGCAGCTCGAGCGAGGCCGCCTCGCGCAGCTGCACCGGATCGAGCCCGAACCGAAGGATCATCCGGGTGATGTCGGCCTCGACCCGCCGGGTAGCCTCCTCCGCCGCGTCCGTATCGACCCCCAGCGCCTGGATGCGCTGCGCCAGCGGCCCGCCGACCGGGAAACCGTCCGCACCCGGGGCCTTCCGCGCACCGGCCATCGCCGCCCTCCCGCATGGTTGCTGACCTCCCTGCTAGCAGCGCCGCGAACCGGGAGCATTGACGAACGTCAAACAGCGCCCCGCCACAAGCCCGCCCTCGGGCCTTTCCATGCCGGGGCAAACCGCCTATCTAGCCCGGCGAGGACCGTCACCCGACTCCAGCGAAGGCGAGGCTGCCATGGCTTTCGAGCTCCCGGATCTGCCCTATGACTACGAGGCGCTGGCGCCCTACATGTCGGCCAAGACGTTGCACCTGCACCACGACAAGCACCATCAGGCCTACGTCACCAACCTCAACAACCTGATCGAAGGCACCGAATACGCCGGCAAGTCGCTGGAGGACATCGTCACCAGCTCCTATGGCGACGCGGCCAAGCAGGGCATCTTCAACAATGCCGGCCAGCACTGGAACCACAACCTGTTCTGGCGGATCATGAAGAAGGGTGGCGGCGGCAATCCCGGCGGCGAGCTGGCCAAGCGGATCGACGACGCGTTCGGCTCGTTCGAGGCGTTCAAGGAGCAGTTCAAGACGGCGGGCGTGACGCAGTTCGGCTCCGGCTGGGCGTGGCTCGCGGTGCAGGGCGACCAGCTCAAGGTGGTCAAGACCCCCAACGGCGAGAACCCGCTGGTTTCAGGGATGCGGCCGATCCTCGGCGTCGACGTCTGGGAGCACTCCTACTACGTCGACTATGAAAACCGCCGCCCCGAATACCTCGCGGCGTTCCTCAACAGCCTGGTCAATTGGGACGAGGTCGAGGTGGAGTTGCACAAGGCCCTAGCCTAGCGCATATGACACTGGGCCGGCGCGGGGCCGGCCCTGTGATCACTGGGCGAGGCACACCCATGCCGTCCGTCACCCGCCCGACTCACCGCCGGCACCCTTCTGCTGGCGGTCGGGCTGTCAGGCTGCGCTGCCGGGACCACCGCGGTCGCGAAGCGCAATCTCGATGTCCAGACCAAGATGAGCGAGACGATCTTCCTCGACCCGGTGGGTCCGCAGGAACGGACCGTCTACGTCGACGTCCGCAACACGTCCGACCAGCCGGGTCTGGACATCTCGCCCCAGGTCCGCGCCGCCGTGGAAGCGCGCGGCTACCGCGTGGTCGATGACCCGAGCCAGGCTCGGTTCGTGCTCCAGGCCAACGTCCTCCAGGCCGGGCGCAGTTCCCCGACCGCGGGGCAAGCCTCGGGCGGCGACGGACTTGGGGGGACCTTGTTGGGCGGCGCTGCGGGCGGTGCCGCGGGCTATGGGCTCGGCGCTGCCGGCATCGGCGTCAACAACACCGTGGCGGCGATCGGAGGTGCGCTCGCCGGTGCCGCGATCGCGGGCCTGGCCGACGCCTATGTCCAGGACACGACCTACACCATCGTCACCGACGTCCAGGTTTCGGAGCGCGCTCCACCGGGTGTCGTGGTGAGCCAGAGCGAGCAGGCCAGCCTGCCCCAGGGCACTGCCGGCTCGATCAGCCAGGACAGCAGCCTGACCACCGACGCCAAGCGCTACCGCACCCGGATCGTCAGCACCGCCAACAAGGTCAACCTCGCCTGGGAAGACGCGGAGCCGCCGCTGGTCGCCGGCATGAGCCGCAGCATCGGCGGGATCTTCTGATCGATCCGGCTATTCGGGCGGCAGCTTGATCAACGCCGCGGCGACCCGGCGTTGCTCGGCCAGCAGCACATTGTAGGTGCGGCAAGCCGAAGGTGTGGCCATCGCCTCCACGATCGGCCCCCAGGCGCGAATGGCCCGGCGCAGCTCGGGCGGGAACAGCACGAACCGGGCGCCCAGGCCGACGACGAGGATGTCCGGCACCGGCTGCGCCGTCCGGATCGGCTCCAGGCCGGCCAGATCGATATCGTCCGGACAGTCGGTCGGCCACTCCAGGACCCTTTCCGGCAGGACCAGGATCGAGCATGCGTGCCGCACACCCGACACCGTGAACCCATCAGCACCGTAGCGCTGCACGACCTGCAGACCGGGTGCGAACTGCGGCTGCTGAGTCTCCAAGGCGGCGCGCCGGTCAGCGTACCGGCTGCTCGACCGCGGGAGGCGTAGGCTTGTCCGCGGTCGATGCGCGTAGGTTGAGATAGTACAGCACCGGGGTAGCGATATAGATCGGTCGAGTAGGTGCCGATGATCACGCCCCAGATCATGATGATCGTGAAGCCGCGGATCACCTCGCCGCCGAACAGCCACAGCGGCAGCAGCGCCACGAGGGTCGTCAGCGAGGTCATCATGGTCCGCGCCAGCGTCTCGTTGATGCTGCGATCGAGCAGCTGCTCGAGCGGCATCACCTTGTAGCGGCGCAGGTTCTCGCGGACCCGGTCGTAGATCACGACGGTGTCGTTGAGCGAATAGCCGACGATGGTCAGCACCGCAGCGACGCTGGTCAGGTTGAACTCGATCCCGGTCAGGGCGTAGATGCCGATCGTGGCCGACACGTCGTGGACGAGCGAGGCGATGGCGCCGATCCCGTACTGCCACTCGAACCTGAACCAGAGATAGAGCAGCACGCCGACCAGCGAGAACAACACGGCCCAGACGCTGTTCGTCAGCAGTTCCTGGCTGACGCGTGGCCCCACGAACTCGGCGCGCTGGTAGCTCAAGCCACTGCCGAGCACGCCGCCCAAGGCCCCTTTGATCTGCTCGACGGCGGCGCGCTGGGCCACCTGGTCGTTCTCCGGCGCCTCGGCGCGGATCATGACCTGATCGTCACTGCCAGCGGTCTGGAGCGTCACCTCGCCGAGGCTCAGATTGCCCAGGGTCGAGCGCATCAGGGAGAGATCGGCCGGACCCTGGGTGCGGACCTCGAGCAGCACACCGCCCTTGAAGTCGATGCCCAGGTTGAGCCCGGAGGTCGCCACCAGGACGATCGTCCCGACCAGCACCACGAGGGACCAGACGAACGCGATCCAGCGGTAGCGGAAGAACGGGATCTGGGTGTTGTCGGGAACAAGTCGGAGGCGGCGCATGGCGGGTCTCAAAGTGGCAGGGCTGCCGGCCGGGCCCGGTCGTACCAGAGACCGACCAGGTAGCGGCTGAAATACACCGACGTGAACATGTTGGTGACGATGCCCAGGCCGAGGGTGACGGCGAAGCCCTTGACCGGGCCGGAGCCGAACTGGAACAGCGCCAGCGCCGCGATCAGCGAGGTCAGGTTGGCGTCGACGATGGTCCGCAGTGCCTCGGAGAAGCCGGCGTTGATCGCCGAGAGCGGCGTGCGTCCACCCTTCCGCTCCTCGCGGATGCGCTCGTAGATCAGCACATTGGAATCGACCGCGGTGCCGATGGTGAGGACGATGCCGGCAATGCCGGGAAGGGTGAGTGTCGCCCCGAGCAGGCTCATGATGCCCAGGATCAGAACCACGTTGAGCAACAAGGCGAGATCGGCGATTCCACCGAAGACGCCATAGTAAACAAACATCATCACCACGACCAGGGCGGAAGCCGCGATGCAGGCGACGGTGCCGGCCCGTATGGAATCAGCGCCCAGCTCTGCGCCCACCGAGCGCTCCTCCACCACGTTCAGCGGTGCCGGCAGAGCACCCGCGCGCAGCAACACGGCGAGCTCGTTGGCCGATTCGACCGAGAAGCTGCCCGAGATCACGCCCGATCCGCCCATGATCGGCTCGCGGATGTTGGGGGCCGAGATCACCTTGTCGTCGAGCACGATCGCGAACGGCCTGCCGACGTTCTCCTGGGTGATCTTGGCGAACCGGCGTGCCCCGGCATTGTCGAGGCGGAAGCTCACGACAGGCTGATTGTCCTGGAACGAGGGCTGCGCGTCGGTCAGGTTCTCACCGCTCAGGTCCACCTGACGCTTCACAACATAGTGCGTGGAGCCGGCGCCATCGCGCTCGGCCGATTCCAGGAGCATCGATCCGGGCGGGACGCGGCCCTGGAGGGCGTCTTGCACGCTGGCGCCCGTATCGACCATGTGGAAGGTCAGGCGCGCGGTGCGGCCCAGCAGCCGCTTGATGTTCTCGGGATCGCGCTCGCCGGGGACCTGAACCAGGATCCGGTCGGTGCCCTGACGCTGAATCGACGCCTCCCGGGTACCGATCTCGTCGATGCGGCGGCGCACGACCTCAAGAGACTGGTTGATCGCCGACTGGCGCAACTCGAACAGCTTGGCCTCGGTGAGGCGCAGCACGATCCGGTCGCTCTCGTCACTGACGTCGAAGTCGCGGATCCGGCCTGTGGCGCCGACACTGATTGGATTGACCTTCTCGATCTCCGACAACGCCTGGTCGTGCTGGCCGGGGTCGGTCAGGGTCAGCGTTACCGCATTACCCTGGATGCCGAGCCCGCGATAGCCGATGCGCGCCGAGCGCAAGGCGGCGCGCACATCGCCCACCATGGACTCCAGGCGCTCGGCGTAGACCGGTGCCACGTCGACCTCGAGCAGCAGGTAGGAACCGCCCTGCAGGTCCAGCCCCAAGGTGATGGCCCGGCTCGGCAGCCAGCCGGGCATCGCTTCGCGGGCCGATTCGGACAGGAAATTCGGCACCAGGGCCAGGACGCCGAACACGCAGACGGCGATCACGACGATCGTGCGCCAGGTCGGGAGCTTGAACATGTCGGAAACGGCTACTTCTTGCCCAGCAGCTTGCCGAGGAAGCCGCCGCCGGCAGGAGCGGCCGCACGATTGTCGTTGCCCGAGGCAGGAACCGGCTTGCCGACCAGGTCGGCTACGGTCTGGCGGATCGACCTTCACCTGGACGTTGGGCGCGATCTCGACCGCGAGCGAGTTGTCGCTCTGCTCGATCCGCACGATCTTGCCGACGATGCCGCCTGCGGTGACGATCTGGTCGCCCTTCTTCAGGTTCTCCAGCATCGTCCGATGCTGCTTCATCTTGCTCTGCTGCGGCCGGATCAGCAGGAAATAGAAGATGGCGAAGACCAGCACCAACGGCAGCAGGGACATGAACATGTCGCCGCCGGCAGCAGGAGCAGCCGCCTGGGCATAAGCCGGAGAGATGAGCATGGGATCCTCGGGGGCGGTAGCCGACGCGAGCCGCACTTATAGTCGCGCAGACCCGCATTGCAACCGCCGACCATCCGCACACTGGCGAGGCGCTTGCGCCCGTGAGGGGCGCTGCTAGCGTCCGGCCGCATCACAACATCGGGAGACGGGGCAGGATGGACGAGCGTGCCTTGGCGGACTTGCTGGAGCGGATCGCGGCGGCGTTGGAGCGGTCCTCACCGCCGCCGGCGACGCGCATCGATCTGGACGCCGCCGACGCCTTCGTCTGGGAGGCGCGGGGCGAGCGGCTGCGGCCGGTACCCAACGTCGCCGGCGTACCCTTCGACCTCCTGTGCGGCATCGAGCGCGTGGCGGAGACCCTGTACGAGAACACCCGCCGCTTTGCCGACGGCCTTCCGGCCAACAATGCCCTGCTCTGGGGTTCGCGGGGCATGGGCAAGAGCTCCCTGGTCAAGGCCATCCACGCCCGCCTCAACGAGGGTGGCGCCGGCCGGCTGGTGCTGATCGAGATTTACCGCGAGGACGTCGAGAGCCTGCCGCGGCTGCTGCACCTCCTGGCCGACAGCGGCCGCCGCTGCCTCCTGTTCTGCGACGACCTGTCCTTCGACGCGGGCGAGACCAGCTACAAGTCGCTCAAGGCGGTGCTGGAGGGCGGCATCGAGGGCCGGCCCGGCAACGTCCTGTTCTATGCCACCTCGAACCGCCGCCATCTCATGCCGCGCCAGATGATCGACAATGAGCGCAGCACGGCGATCCATCCCGGCGAGAGCGTCGAGGAAAAGGTCTCCTTGTCCGACCGCTTCGGCCTCTGGCTCGGCTTTCACCCTTGCAGCCAGGAAACCTACCTCGCCATGGTCGAGCGTTACGCAGCGCATTACCGCCTGCCCATCGACGGCGAGGAGTTGCGGCGCGAAGCCCTGGAATGGGCCAAGACGCGCGGCAGCCGCTCGGGCCGAGTTGCGTGGCAGGTGATTCAGGAGATCGCCGGCCGGCTGGGCCTGCCCGTGACGGCCTCGTTGGACCCGCGCTAGCGGACGCTCGCGACCTGGGTCGACGCAGGCGCCAGCACGAGCATGGGATCGACCGGCTCCTTGCCGTCACGCACCTCGAAATGGAGCTGAGGCGAGGTGACGTTGCCGCTGCTGCCGACCGACGCGATCCGCTGGCCGCGCTCGACCTCGTCGCCGACCGCCACATACAGGTCGCGATTGTGGGCGTAGGCGGTCAAGAAGCCGTTGGCGTGGCTGATCAGCAGCATCCGGCCATAGCCCGGGATCTCCTCGCCGGCGAAGACGACGATGCCGTTCTCCGCCGCCATCACCGTCGCGCCTTCCGGCGCGCCGATGTTCACGCCGTCGTTGCGCGTGCCGTTCGGCTTGCTGCCGAAGCCGCTGCTGATCTTGCCCCGCACCGGCCACAGGAAGCCATCGCCGGACAGCGCCGGAGGCTCATGGCCCGCGGCGGCACCGTGGCTGGCTTCCAGGCGCGAACGGGGCAGCTGCGGCGGGATCGGCGGCGCCTCCAGCGAGACCACCTGCACGCCCGCCGTCTTTGCTTCGATGGTGGGCTCGGGCAGCGTTCTGGGCGCACGGCGGGCGGGGACCACCATGGCCACGGCTTGCGTCGCGGCCGGTACCGAAGCGCCGGAAGCGGCCGGGACGGTCAGGAACTGGCCGGCGTAGAGCCGGTAGGGGGACGGGATCCGATTGGCGAGCGCCAGTTCCTTCAGCGGCACACGGTAGCGTACGGCCAGCCCGGACAAGGTTTCGCCTCGGGCGACGCGGTGCCGCGTGGCGCTGCCATCTTCCGCTGCAAGTGCCGGAGCCGCCGCGGCGCCCGCACGCTCGCTCCAGTCGACCGGCTGGTAGGTCGTGCAACCGGCCAAGCAAAGCAGCAGAAGGGCGCCACCACCTAAGCGCACCGTGGCGCTCCTTACCGAGGCATTGGGGACAGCACCTTAGAGGTGACGATCCGGACATATCAAGGGTCCGGGTCGTCCCGGCACACCACATTGCGTCACCGCCGCGCCACAATCGGCGGACGAAGTCGCCGATCCGCGGTTGCCGTTCAGCCGAAGCGCCCGCGCAAGGCGTCCAGGCTCTGGTGATGGGTCATGTCGAGATGCACCGGGGTGACCGACACATAGCCCGCCGCCACCGCCGCGAGGTCGGTGCCCTCTGCCGGGTCCGTGGCCTCGCGCAAGGCCCCGATCCATAGGTAGGGCTCGCCGCGGGGATCGGTGCGCTCCAGCAGCGTGTCGCCGATCTTACGGGCTCCCTGAACCGCGACCCGGACGCCGCGCACCTCGTCCGGGTCGCGGTCGGGCAGGTTGACGTTGATGAGAACGTCCGGCGCCCACGGCAAGGACAGCAGACGCTCGATCACCTCGGCCGCGAAGCGCTCGGCCGTGGGCCAGCGGATGTGCTGGCGGTTCTCGCAGACCTGGCTGAACGCGATCGCGGGCACCTTGAACAGGGTGGCCTCCATCGCCGCGGCGACGGTGCCGGAATAGGTGATGTCCTCGCCCAGATTGGCGCCATGGTTGATTCCGGACAGCATCAGATCGACCGGAGCCCCGTCGACGATCCGCTGCAGGGCGATCAGCACGCAGTCGGTGGGCGTGCCGTCGACCGAGAATTGGCGCTCGCCGTGGCGTCGCACGCGCAAGGGCCGGGTGAGCGTCAGCGAGTGCGCGGCGCCGCTCTGGTTGGTTTCCGGGGCGACCACCCAGACATCGTCGCTCAGCGTGCGGGCGATACGCTCGAGGGTCTTGATCCCCACGGCATTGATGCCGTCGTCGTTGCTGACCAGGATCCGCGGCGGGCGTCGGATCATCGCTCAGGCTCCACCCGGGATCAGCCGCTCGCGGCCATGCAGGTAGGGACGCAGGACCGGAGGCACGACCACGCTGCCGTCGGGTTCCTGATAGTTCTCCAAGACCGCGATCAGCGTTCGGCCGACAGCGAGGCCGGAGCCGTTGAGCGTGTGCACGAAGCGGGTCTGCCTCGTGTCCTTGGCCCGGCAGCGCGCGTTCATGCGCCTGGCCTGGAAATCCCCGCAGGTCGAGCAGCTCGAAATCTCGCGGTAGGCGCCGTGGCCGGGCAGCCAGACCTCGACGTCGTAGGTTCGCCGGGCCGAAAAGCCGGTATCGCCCGAGGCCAGGACCATCACGCGGTAGGGCAGATCCAGACGGCGCAGCACCGCCTCGGCGCAGCCGGTCATCCGCTCATGCTCCGCGTCCGCTTCCTCGGGCGTGGTGACGCTCACCATCTCCACCTTGGTGAACTGATGCTGGCGGATCATGCCCTTGGTATCCTTGCCGGCGGCGCCGGCTTCGGAACGGAAGCATGGAGTCAAGGCTGTCAGCCGCATCGGTAGCCGCGCCTCGTCGACGATCTCGCCGGCGACCAGGTTGGTGAGCGGCACCTCGGCGGTGGGGATCAGGAAGTGGTCGCCCGTGGTGCGGAACAGATCATCGCCGAACTTGGGCAGCTGACCGGTCCCGAACAGCGCGGCGTCGCGGACGAGGTAAGGCAGGGCGACCTCGGTGTAGCCGTGCTCTCGGGTCTGCAGGTCGAGCATGTACCGGCCGAGCGCTCGCTCCAGCTCCGCGAGCTGGCCCCACAGGACCACGAACCGCGCGCCGGAGAGCCTGGCCGCGCGCGCGAAATCCATGCCCAGCCCTGCGCCGAGCTCCTCATGTGGCCGCGGGTCGAACGCGAAGTTGCGGGGTTCGCCCCAGCGCCTCAGCTCGACGTTGCTGCGCTCGTCGGGTCCGTCCGGCACGTCGGCGGCGAGCAGGTTCGGAAATGTGGCCAGCAGCGCGTCCTGCTCGGCCTGCAGGGCCCGCAACTTGTCCTCGCCTTGCTTCACCCGTTCCTTGAGCCCGGCCATCTCGGCCAGGAGTTCCGCCGAGGGCTTTTCGCCCTGCCCGGATCGCTGGCCGATCTCCCGCGACAGCCGATTGCGCGTCGCCTGAGCTTCCTGCAGCTCGGTTTCGAGCGCACGCCGCGCGGCGTCGAGGTCCAGGACCGTCGCCGCCGCGGGCGGATGGCCGCGCCGCGCCAGCGCACGGTCGAATGCCTCGGGCTCCTCGCGCAGCCATCGGATGTCGATCACGCCAGCCGTCCGCTCATTCGGTCCTGTCGACCTCGCGGCCTTCGGCCTCGGCGGCCGCCTCCTCCGCCTCCTTCTGCGCGCGCCGCCGCTCGAACCGTCGCACGAGATAGATCGAGATCTCGTAGAGCAGCAGCATGGGCAGGGCCAGGCCCACCTGACTGATCACGTCGGGCGGGGTGAGGATGGCCGCCGAGACGAAGATCAGGACGATGGCGTAGCGGCGGCCCTTGGCCAGCTGGTCCGCCGACACGATCCCGACGCGGCCGAGCAGGGTCAGCGCGACGGGCAGCTGAAAGGCCACCCCGAAGGCGAAGATCAGCTTCATCACCAGATCGAGATATTCGCCGACGCGCGCCTCGAGCTGGATCGGCAGCTCACCCGGGCCGCTGGGCACGGTCTCGAAGCCGAGAAAGAACCTCCAAGCCATCGGAAAGACGAAGTAATAAACGAAGGCGCCGCCCGTGAAGAACAGCACCGGCGTAGCGGCCAGGAAGGGCAGCAGCGCCTGTTTCTCGTTACGGTACAAGCCCGGCGCGATGAACAGCCACAGCTGGGCCGCGACGAAGGGAAAGGTGATGAACGCCCCGGCCCAGAATGCCACCTTGATGTAGGTGAAGAATGCCTCGGTCAGGCCGGTGTAGATCATCCGGCGGTCGGTGAGCCCCTTGGCCTCGTAGATCTGGGCCAGCGGGCGGACGAGAAAGGCGTAGATGTCGTCGGCGAAGGCGTAGCAGACCAGAAAGCCCAGGAGCACCGCGGCCGCGGCCCACATGACGCGGTTGCGCAGTTCGACCAGATGGTCGAGCAGCGGCATCTCGCGCTCGTCGATGTCCTTGATCAGCGCCATCAATCGTTCTCGCGGGCCGCGACCGGGGCGACGGGCTCGGCGGTCGGGCCCGGCAGCGCCGCGGCGGCGGGCGGACCGGGCAGCGCCGGGGTCGCCGGCGGTGGCGCGATCTGCGGCAGGTCGGCTTCGGCCATGTCCTCGTCCTTGACGCGCCGACCGGCGCTCGTGGGCGCGTTCAGCCCCCGGCGCAGATCGCCTTGCGGATCGATCGTCTCCTCGATCCGATGACGGACGTCGACGCGGCTGAGCTTGTCGATCTCCGCCTTGACGTCCTGCAGCTCGGCCTCGCGCGCCATGTCGTCGAGCGAACGCTGGAACTCACGCGCCATGCCGCGTGCCTTCCCGGTCCATTTCCCGATGGTCCGGGCCACGCGCGGCAGATCCTTGGGACCGATGACGATCAGGGCGACCATCAGGATGACGGCCATCTCCGACCAGCCGATGTCGAACATCGACCGTACTCCAACACAGGGTGCGCCGGCCTAGCTGCTGGCGTGCTCGTCCTTCTTGACCGATCCAGCCTCGATCTGCGGATCGTTCGTGATCGGACGCGGCTGCTCGTCGTCCTTCAGCCCGGCCTTGAAGCTCTTCACGCCCTTGGCTACGTCCCCCATCACCTGGGGCAGCTTGCCCGCCCCGAAAATGATCAGGACGATGGCCAGGATCAGGAGAACCTGCCAGATTCCGATGCTCATCTACCGCTCGCTCCTAGCCGACGCACGCGGACCACGGCCGCCGATCGCCGCACGGCTTGTGGCAAAAATAGTGCGGGACGGCAACGCGCGCACCGTCAGTCCGCCGCCGGGTAGACGAAAAGATGGCGGGGGTCGAGGTCGATCTCGACCTCGTCGCCGACCATGGCATCGGTTTCGCCCGCTTGGCGGACCTTGATACTGCTGCCGTCGGCGAGACCGAGCCGCAGCAGGTGCACAGGCCCGAGGTCGCGCTTGACCAGTACCTGCGCGCGGGTCCCCCCCGTGCTGGGTCGGCGCACCTTCAGCGCCTCCGGGCGTACGATCGCCTCGACCGCGATACCTTCGGCGAAGCCCGCCGCCCGCGCCCGGCCCAACGGCGTGTCGACCTCACCGCCGCTGACTCGGCCGCGGAACCGGTTCACCGGGCCGAAGAAGCCGGCGACGAAGCCGTTGATCGGGGCCGCATAGAGCTGCGAGGGCGTGCCGCTCTGCACGATCCGGCCGGCCAGCATGGCGTGGATGCGATCGCCGACGCGGATCGCTTCCTCCGCGTCGTGCGTGACCAGCAAGGTCGGCGTGCCCGCATCGCGCAGCAATGCCAGGCTCTCCTCGCGCACCTGCGCCCGCAACGAGGTATCGAGTGCGGAGAAGGCCTCGTCCAGCAGCATCAGCTCCGGTGCCGGGGCCAGCGCACGCGCCAGTGCCACCCGCTGCTGCTCGCCGCCGGAGAGTGTGTGTGGATAGGCCCTCGCGTAGTTGCTCATGTTGACCGCGGCCAGGAGTTCGGCAACGCGCCGCTCGCGGCCGCGTCGGTCTCGCCCGCTCAGGCCGAACGCCACGTTCTCGGCGACGCGCAGGTGTGGGAACAGGGCGAAGTCCTGGAACATCAGACCGACCCGACGGCGCTCGGGCGGCATCATCCGGCCCGGCTCGGCCAATATCCGACCAGCGAGCGCGATCCGCCCTGCCTGGAGATTCTCGAGCCCGGCGATCAGGCGCAGCGTCGTCGTCTTGCCGCAGCCGGACGGACCCACCAGGCAGTGGACCTCGCCCGGCCGGATCGCCAGCGCTACGCGGTCGACCACCAGCCGGTCGCCGAAACGGTGCGACAGCTCCTCGACCTCGAGACCCTGCGGGGTGGTGGTTGCCAATGGCGCCATCTTCGGGCTGACCGGACCCGCGCTTCTAGCCGTCGCGCGGCGGATTGAAAAGGGAAGCGCCCTCCAGCTCGTCCAGGCGCGGCAGATCGTCGAGCGTGGCCAGCGCGAACTGATCGAGAAAGGCGGGAGTGGTGACCCAGGTGACAGGTCGGCCAGGCGTCTCGCGCCGCCCCTTGGGCATGACCCAGCCCGCCTCGACCAGGAGGTCGAGGGTCCCCTGGCCCAGCGCCACGCCGCGCACCGTCTCGATCTCCGCCCGCGTGACCGGCTGCTGATAGGCGATCACCGCCAGCGTCTCCATCGCCGCCCGCGACAGTCGCCGGGGCTGGACCCGGCTGCGCTGGAGGAGCGGTGCGATCTCTGGTGCTGTCCGGAACGCCCAGGCACGGCCCTGGCGTTCCAGCCGCACGCCACGATCCGCATAGTCGGCCTGCAGCTCGGCGAGCAGACCAGCCACATGCGCCTCGCCCAGATGCCCCTGCAACTCGGACTCTTCGATCGGTTCGGCCGCCGCGAACAGGAGGGCTTCCAGAACCTGCTTCGGCGCCGGATCGTTCACGTGCGCCGCCGGATCATGATCGGGGCGAAGGGTGCCGCTTGGCGCAGCTCGATCGCGCCCTGGCGCGCCAGCTCCAGGCTGGCGATCAGCGAGGCCGCGACCGCGGAGCGGTGGACGAGCGGGTCGGCCAATCCCTCGGGCAGGAAGGTGGCGAGGTCGCGCCAATCCTGACCGGTCAGGAGCCGGGAGAGGCGCTGCAGGGCAGCCTCGGGCGTCATCAGCCGTCGTGCCGGCATGGTCATGTTGATCATGCGGCCGCGCTGCATGACCGCACCATAGGTGCTGAGCAGCTCGGCGAGGCTGGTCCGCCACAGCGGCGTCACCACCACCACCGGAGCCTCGGGCGCGCCGCGGGCGAAGCGGCCCTCGCCCAGCCGCGGCCGCTCCTGCAGGGCGGCCGCGGCGACCCGCAGGGCCTCCAGGCGGCGCAACCGCTCGCCCAGATCCTCGGCCATGGCCTCGGCATCGCCCAGCTCGCGCTCGGCGGGCGGCAACAGGAGCTGCGACTTGAGATAGGCGAGCCAGGCCGCCATCACGAGATATTCGGCGGCGATCTGCAGTTGCCGCGCCTGCACGCCCTGCAGATAGGCCAGGAACTGCTCGGCCAGCTCCAGGATCGAGATCCGGGCGAGGTCCACCTTGTGGGCTCGGGCGAGATCGAGCAGCAGGTCGAGCGGACCCTCGAAGCCGTCCAGGTCGACGATGAAGGCGTCCGGGGTCGCCTCCGCGCTCATGCCGCCCAACCGGTGACGAACAGCAGCACATGGTAGACCGTCTGGATCATCGGCATCAGGACCCAGGCCAAGGGATTGATGCTGTAGCCGAACTCGCGCGCGATCATGGGCACCAGGAAGGCGATCCCCAGGATCAGCAGCAGACCGTAGCGCTCGGTCGCGGCGAAGCGCCATGCCCAACGGTTGGGCAGCAGGCCGGTCAGGACGCGTCCCCCGTCGAGGGGCAGCACCGGCAGCATGTTGAAGCAGGCGAGCACGACGTTGGCGAAGATCGCGTTCTCGAGGTTGCGGTATACCCAGAGCGCCAGATCGCCGCCAGTGTAGGGCAGCAGCGGGTGCATCAGCAGCGCCGCCAGCGAAGCCAGCGCCAGATTGATGCCCGGACCGGCCAGAGCCACCCAGACCATGTCGATCTTGGGATTGCGCAACCGATGGAACGCGACCGGGACCGGCTTGGCCCAGCCGAACACGAACGGCGAGCCCAGCAGCAAGAGGATCCCCGGCAGGACCAGAGTGCCGAACGGGTCGACGTGGCGCACGGGATTGAAACTGACCCGACCGAGCCGGCGCGCGGTGTCGTCACCGAGCCGGTCGGCCATCCAGCCATGCGCCGCCTCGTGCAAGGTGATCGCGGTGATCACCGGCAGAGCCCAGACCGAGAGTGCCTGGCCGATCGCGGCGAGGTCGATCATACGGCGGTGCCGGCGAGCAGATCGGCCAAGCGCCGTTCCGCCAGCGACGCGTCGAACCGCTCGACCTCCGTTTCCGCCAGACTGCCCAGCACGCCGTCGAGCCGAGCCAGCAGCGACGGTGCCAGAAGCGGCACCGCCTGCAGCACGGCACGGCTGTCGGCCAGCCGGCCCGGACAGTACAGGGCAATGTCGCAGCCCGCCTCCAGGGCCGCGAGCGCGCGTTCGGCCGGAAGGCCGCTCAGGGCCTGCATGGCGAGGTCGTCCGAGAACAGGATGCCCTGAACCCCCAGGGTGCCGCGGATGGTCCGGGCGATGACCTTCCGGGAGGTGGTGGCGGGGCCGGACGGATCAAGGGCCGGGTAGACCACGTGGGCGGTCATGGCGAAGGGCAGATCGCGCAGGCTGGCCACCGGCGCGAAGTCGCTCGCGCGCAGCTCGGTCAGCGAAGCCGCGACCAAAGGCAGCTCGAAATGGCTGTCGACCAGAGCGCGGCCATGTCCGGGCAGATGCTTGATCATCGGGGCGACGCCCCCGGCGAGCAGCCCGTCGCAGAAGGCGCGGGCGAGCATGGCCACCTCGGCCGGCCGCCCGCTGAACGAGCGGCTGCCGATGGCCTCGGTCATGGCAGGCGTGGCGACGTCGATCACCGGCGCGCAATCGACGTCGACACCGACCTCGCGCAGATCGTGGGCGATCAGCCGGCCGAGCAGGCGCGCGGCGGCGCGGGCCGCATCCGGGTCACCTGCCGCCAGGCGGCCGATGTCGCGCGCGGACGGCAGCGACCGCCACTGCGGCGGGCGCAGGCGCATGACCCGGCCGCCCTCCTGGTCGATCAGGACAGGGAGCGGCCGGTCACCCCCCAGTTCGTGGATCTCGTCGGTGAGGGCGCGAACCTGGCCGCGGTCGACACAATTGCGCTGGAACAGGATCACGCCCGCCGGCGGAAGTGCCAGGAGCAGTTCGCGCTCTGCCGGCTCGAGCAACGGGCCGGCGAGCCCGACGACGGCGGCACGCGTCGAGGTCGCACGGCTCACTGGGGGATCGGACCCACGATGAAACACTGGCCGCCGCTGCCACGAATGGTGCTGCAGGCGTCCGCCGCCGACTCACGCGTAACGAACGGTCCGGCCTGAAGGCGAAACAGCGGCCCGGACGTGGTGTCGGTGCGCTCGACTTGCGGGACCACCTCGCTCAATGCCGTCGGGTAGCGCTGGCGGAGATCGGCCCAGGCCTGGGTGAGCCCATTTTCCGACCGGACCGCCGCCAGCTGCAGCCGGTAGACGCTGCCGCCCGCGGCGGGCCTGATCGAGGCCGCCGTCGTCGCTGCGGGCGGGGCGCGCACCAGTGGCTGCGGCGCTCCGGGCGCGGCGGACCGCGCCGGAGCAGGCGGCGGCGACGCCACCGGTGCTGCCAGCGGCGCGGCCGACGGCTCGATCTGCGGCAATGCGGCGATCGGCGGCCCTACCGGCCCTGCTTCGGCCACCGGCTCGGGCGGAGCCGGTCTGGTACGGGGATAGGGTAGGCCGGACGCTGCCGGCGCCGCCGTGTCATACCCTTCGTCGGGCGTATCCTCGCCCGACGAAGTGGCGGGCGCGGCAGCCAGCGCCTCGGGTGCCGCCCGGGCGGCTGCGGGCGGCTCGTCGCTCGCCTCCGGCTCCTGCGCCTCCAGCGGCGTCGCGCGTTCCACCGGCAGCAGCCGCTCGACCCGGGGCGGCTCACTCTGCGGGCGCAGGACGGTGACGATGCTCGACTTGGCATTGGGTACGGCCAGACCCCCGGGGTCGGCCGGCGCCGAGCGGTACGGTCCCTCCAGCGCGTGGATCAGCGGCGGCTCGCCGCCGATCCCCGGCAGGCCTCGCAGGTAGGCGTAGCCCACGACGGCACCGAACAGTGCGAACACGACCACGCCCAGCAGCAGCACCAGCCAGCCGGGTCCGCGTCGCTGGGCCTCCCAGGGCTCCGACAGGTCGTGGGTATGAACCAAGGCCTATACTCCGCCACAAGCGCGGAACGCGCCGATCAATGCAATTCCTCGACCGGACGCACGCCCATGAGCCCGAGGCCGATGGCGAGCACACGACGGACCGCCGCAAGCATCGCCAGCCGAGCCCTGGTCAGCTCAAGGCCGTCCCCGATCAGGAATCGCAAGTTTGCGTCCTCCTTGCCGCGTGTCCACAGCGCATGGAAGGCGCCGGCCAAATCCTGCAGGTAGAACGCAACCCGGTGCGGCTCGTAGTGCTGGGCGGCACCTTCGAGCACGCGCGGAAAGGACGCCATCTCGCGCAAAAGCGCCAGCTCGGTCGGATCGCTCCAAGCAGCGAAAGGTCGGAGCGGGACAGCTCCGCGGTCGCCAGCTCGATGCCCTCCTCCGCGGCGTTGCGGAACACCGAGCAGATCCGGGCGTGCGCGTACTGGACGTAGAATACCGGGTTGTCCTTGGACTGCTCGGTGACCTTCGCGAGGTCGAAGTCGAGCGGCGCGTCGTTCTTGCGGGTCAGCATCATGAAGCGGACGACGTCCCGGCCGACCTCGTCGACCACGTCGCGCAAGGTGACGATGCGGCCGGCGCGCTTGCTCATCTTCATGGGTACGCCGGCGTCGAGCAGATTGACGAGCTGGCAGACCCGCACATCGAGCGACCCGCCGTCGGCGGTCACGGCGCGAACCGCCGCCTGCATCCGCTTGATGTAGCCGGCATGATCGGCGCCCCAGACGTCGATCATGGTCGGAAATCCGCGCCGGTACTTGTCCAAATGATAGGCGATGTCGGCGGCGAAGTAGGTCCACGCTCCATTGGATCGCTTCAGCGGGCGGTCGATCTCGTCGCCATACTCGGTCGAGCGGAACAGGAGCTGCGGCACCGGCTCCCAGTCGGCATCGGGCTTGCCCCCCTTCGGCGGCGGCAGGGTGCCGGTGTAGAGCAGGCCCATCTTTTCCAGCACGTCCAGGGCCTCGTCGATCCGGCCATCCTCGATCAGGCGGCGTTCGGAGCTGAAGACGTCGTGCCGGACGCCCAAGGCCGCGAGATCGCCCTTGATCAGCGCAACCATCGCGTCGACGCCGATCCTGGCGAACGGCTCGAGCCAAACGGCCTCATCCGCGGCCAGCCACTTGTCGCCGTCGCGCCGGGCGACCTCTTCGGCCACGGGCTTGAGATAGTCGCCCGGATAGAGGCCGGACGGGATCTCGATCGATGCGCCCAAGGCCTCGCGGTAGCGCAGGTGCAGGGACCGGGCCAGAGTCTCGATCTGTGCGCCGCCGTCGTTGAGGTAGTATTCGCGCGTCACGGCGAACCCGGCATGGCCCAGCACGGCCGCCAGCGCGTCGCCGAACACCGTGCCGCGGCCGTGGCCGACATGGAGCGGGCCGGTCGGGTTGGCCGAGCAGAACTCGACGTTCACCGGCCGTCCGCGCCCGAGGCCGCTGCGGCCATAGTCGGCCCCGGCCGCGAGCACCACGCCCACCTGCCGTTGCCAGAAGCCGGGCCGCATGGCGAGGTTGATGAAGCCCGGCGGTGCCACGGAAATCGCGGCGATCTCGCCCTTGCCCTCCAAGGCCGCCGCCAGTTCGGCCGCCAGCGCCATCGGCGGCCGTCCCGCGGGCTTGGCCAGAACCAGGGCCGCGTTGGTGGCGGCGTCCCCATTTGCCGCGTCGCGCGGCGGCTCCACGGCCACCCGCTCGAGATCGAGCACGGCCGGAAGTCGACCCTCCGCCTGCAGCGCCGCGATGGCGTCGCGCGTGTGGTCCAGCAGCTCGCGGAACGGATTCATGCTCGATCTCGGCTGAGTTTGAACAGCCGGTCGTGCTCGTCGAGCGCGAAGCGATCGGTCATGCCGGCGACATAGTCCCGTACGGTAGCCGCCGTGGCGGCCGTGTGGGGCGCGCCCGCCCGGTTCCGCCAGCCATCCGGAAGGCACTCGGGCGCCGCGAGCAGGGCGTCGGCGAGCTCACGCACCACACGACGCGCTTTCAGCGTCATGCGGCTGACCTTGTAGTGGCGATAGACGCGCTCGCGCAAGAACCCGCGCAGCTCGACCAGACCTTCGGCCACCTGGGGAGAGAAGGCGACCATCGGCACCGTCGCCGCCCTGATGGCGTCCGGAGACCGCGGCGCCAGCGCGGCCAGCCGCTCCTGCGCGCTGGCGACGAGATCGCGCACCATCCCGTCGATCAGTCGCCGGATCACCTCGTGTACCCGCCGCGGCACGTCCAGGCCCGGATAGCGGCGGTCGACCTCCGCCAGCGCGTCGCCCGCCAGCGGCAGTGGCCGCAGTTCGTCCAGGGCCAGGAAGCCGGCCCGCAAGCCGTCGTCGAGATCGTGATTGGTGTAGGCGACGTCGTCGGCGATGGCGGCGAGCTGCGCCTCCAGAGTCGGGCGCAGGCCCAGGTCCATCCTAGCCGCCACCTCGTGCTCGGCGACGATCGCCGGCACCTCGTCCACAAGCGGGCCATGGTGCTTGACCAGGCCCTCCAGGGTCTCGAAGGTGAGGTTCAACCCGTCGAACTCGGCATAGCGCCGCTCCAGCCGCGTCACGATGCGGAAGGTCTGGAGGTTGTGGTCGAAGCCGCCAAATCCGGCCAGCGCCTCGTCCAGCGCCGCCTCCCCGGCATGGCCGAAGGCGCTGTGGCCGAGATCGTGGGCGAGTGCCACCGCCTCGGCCAGGTCCTCGTCGGCGCCCAAGGCCCTGGCCATAGCGCGGGCGATCTGTGCCACCTCCAGCGAGTGGGTCAGACGTGTGCGGAAATGGTCGCCCTCGAAATTGACGAACACCTGCGTCTTGTACTCGAGGCGACGGAAGGGGATCGAGTGGATGATCCGATCCCGATCGCGCTGATAAGCGCCGCGCAGATCGCTCGGTGGCTCGGCGATCGCGCGCCCGAGGCTGGTCTCAGGAGTGCAGGCATAGGGTTGCAGAGGCATGCGCGGGTCCGGAATGGCCCGCAGCGGCGAGCCGAATTGACAATAGATTGTCGTTGCATAGATAGGAAGACGCAGGCGTGACTTAAGCTTGCGCGAGGATTCCCCCGATGACCGCGACCGCGAGCCGACCGGACCCCATCTCCCTGAGCGCCAGCGCTGCGCGCCGCATCGCCGCCGTGGCTGCGGCCGAGGGTGTCGCCGAGCCGCGGCTGCGGGTCAGCGTCTCCGGCGGCGGCTGTTCGGGGTTCCAGTACCAGTTCGCGCTCGACGACCGGAGCGAGGACGGCGACATCGTGATCGAGCGCGACGGCGCCGCCATCGTGGTGGACGGCATGTCGCTCATGTACGTCCTCGGTTCGGAGCTCGACTTCGTCGAGGACCTCACCGGCTCCTACTTCAAGGTCACCAATCCGAACGCCAGCTCGTCCTGCGGCTGCGGGACCTCGTTCGCGATCTGAACGCTCAGCTGGTTGCCGGCCCGTCGCCGTAGCGGATGACCTTGACCTTTTCCAACGTCACCAGCCCGCTGCCCATCATCTTCTCGAGCTCCGGCAACAGGCGGTCGATGTTGGCCTCGCTCTCGACGATCTCGACCACGATCGGCAGGTCTTGCGAGATCTCGAACAGATTGGCGCGGTGGATGCCGGAGTTGCGGCCGTAGCCCATGGGCCCGCGCAGGACCGTGGCTCCAGCCAGCTTCAGTTCGCGCGCCTTCTGGACGATGGCATCGTAGAGCGGCTTGCCCCGGCAGCGATCCCGCTCGCCGAAGAAGATCCGCAACAGCATCGCGTCCTGGGGAAGCTGCACGTTCACGCCCCTTGCAGCCGGTTCAGCCAAGCCCCGAGCATATAGCCGAGCCACACCGCGCACAGGCACAAGATCAGCGACAGGCCGACATTGAGCACGGCCCGCTGCCAATCCCCTCCCTGGGCCAGGGTAAGCGTCTGCAGGCTGAACGAGGAGAAGGTCGTGTAGCCGCCGCAGATGCCGACCATCCAGAGCAGCCGCAGCTCCGGCGCCACCAAGAGGCGCCCGTCGGGGCCGGTGAGCGCCGCGATCAGGCCGATCAGCAGGCTGCCGCTGACGTTGGCGACCAGCGTGGCCCACGGAAACGCGGACATCCCCATGGCCACGAACAGCTCGGCGATCCAGTAGCGGGCGAGGCTGCCGAGCGCCCCGCCGGTCGCCACGGCGAGCGAATTGACGAGCATGGATGACGCCATGTTGGTTGCGTGCCGCCTTGGTGACATCCGGGCGTCGCGTCGGCAAGATCACACGGCCGACGGGCGCCATAGACCTGAGCCGCCCGCCCCTGGAGTTCCTCGTCGATGGCCGCGCCCGATCCGCTGCTGCAGCCGTTCCGGCTGAAGCACCTGACCTTCAAGAACCGGGTGATGAGCACGGCGCACGCGCCGAACTATGTCGAGGACGGCCTGCCGCGGCAGCGCTACCAGCTCTATCACGAGGAGAAGGCCAAGGGTGGCCTGGCGCTGACCATGTTCGGCGGGGCCTCCAGCATCGCGCCCGACAGCCCGGCCTCCTTCGGACAGATCGACCTGGGCCACGATCGCGTGGTGCCGGTGCTGCAGGAATTCTCGGAGCGCATCCACGCCCATGGCTGCGCGCTCATGGTGCAGATGACCCATGCCGGGCGCCGCACCCGCTGGGATACCGGCGACTGGCTGCCCACGGTCTCGGCCTCACCCTTGCGCGAGCTGCAGCACCGCTCCTTCCCCAAGGAGTTGGAGATCGAGGACATCCGCCGCATTCACGCCGCTTTCGCCGCGGCGGCGTTGCGGGCCAAGCAGGGCGGGATCGACGGGGTGGAGATCGCCTGCTCGACGCACCTGCCGCACCAGTTCTGGTCGCCGGTGATGAACCGGCGCAGCGATGGCTATGGCGGCAGCCTCGGCAACCGGATCCGCTTCACGCTCGAAATGTTCGAGGCGATCCGCGCCGCGGTGGGGCCTGACTACGTGCTCGGCATCCGGATGTCCGGCAACGAGATGCTGGAAGGCGGCCTGGCACCGGAGGAAAGCCTGGAGATCGCCGTTCGGCACGCCGAGAGCGGCCTCATCGACTATCTGAACGTCATCGGCGCCGACGCCAGCACCGACCTCGGCATTTCCAAGCTGATCCCGACCATGGGACAGAAGACGGCGCCCTATGTCGAGCACGCCCGTGCATTCAAGCGGGCCACCGGGCTGCCGGTGTTCCATGCCACCCGCATCACCGACCCGAGCACGGCGCGGCACGTGATCGTGGAGGGCGAAGTCGATATGGTGGGTATGACCCGTGCCCAGATCGCCGACCCCCATCTGGTCGCCAAGGTTCTGCGCGGCGAGGAGGACCGGATCCGTCCCTGCGTCGGCGCCGGTTACTGCATCGATCGCATTTATACGGGCGGGGAGGCCTTGTGCATCCACAACCCGGCCACCGGCCGCGAGGCCACCATGCCGCACGCGATCGGAAGGAGCGCCGGGCCGATGCGCCGCGTGGCGGTGATCGGCGGCGGGCCGGCTGGGCTCGAAGCCGCACGGGTCTCGGCCGCGCGTGGGCATTCGGTCACGCTCTTCGAGGCCACCGACCGGCTGGGCGGGCAGGTCAACCTCGCCGCGCGCTTGGATCGTCGGCGCGAAATCCTGGGCATCACCGGCTGGCTGCAGCGCGAGGTCGAGATCGCCGGCGTCGAGGTCCGCTTGAACAGCTATGTCGATGCCGACGAGGTCATGGACCTTGCGCCCGACGTGGTGATCGTCGCCACCGGCGGCGTACCCAACAGCGGCTTCTTCGGCGACGGCGCCGACCTGGTCGTGAGCGGCTGGGACGTCCTCTCGGGACAGACGGCACTTTCCGGCGAGGTGCTGGTCTACGACGAGAACGGTCAGCATCAGGGTCCCAGCGTCGCCGAGTTCCTGGCCGCGCGCGGTTCGGCCGTCACCTTCGCCGTGCCCGACCGCATGCCCGCGGTGGAGCTCGGTGCGACCAACTCCGCCCAGTTCATGAAGGCCCTCTATGCCGGCGGCGTGCGCTTCGTGCCCGACCTTGCGCTGCGCGGCGTGCGGCGCGAGGGCAACCGGCTGGTCGCCACCTTGCGCAACATGTACACCGAGGGCCTGCAGGAACTCGTGGCCGACCATGTCGTGGTCGAGCACGGCACCCTGCCGGCGGACGATCTCTACCATGCGCTCAAGCCGGGCTCGCGCAACCGGGGCGAGGTCGATCTGGCGGCGCTGCTGGCCGGCCGGCCGCAGGCGATCGATGCCAACCCCGACGGGCGCTATCGGCTGTTTCGGGTCGGCGACGCGGTGGCCAGCCGCAACATCCACGCGGCGATCTACAATTCGCTGCGGCTGTGCAAGAACCTCTGAGGCAAGCGAAGGGCAGGCTCGGCATGGGCTCGTTGGAGACGGCAGGCGGGCGCGGCGAGCGACGCGGTCGGCGCCCGACGCGGGCGGCGGGGGACATCGCCCAGCTGCCCTTCAGGCAGCCGCGCAACCTGCTGCCACCGGTGGAGCTGGTCTCCGCCGATCAGCTGGAGGCCATCCACGAGGCGGCGCTCACCATCCTGGAAGAGATCGGGATGGACGTCCTGCTGCCCGAGGCCAGGGACGTCTTCAAGGAGGCGGGTGCCGCGGTCGACGGCCTTCGGGTTCGCGCCGACCGCGGGCTGATCCTGGCGGCGGTCGCCGAGGCTCCGGCCGAATTCACCATGCATGCCCGCAACCCGGCCCGGAATCTCAAGGTCGGAGGCGAGTGGATGATGTTCTCGCCGGTGGCGAGCCCGCCCAACTGCTCCGACCTGGAGCGGGGAAGGCGCCCCGGCAACCGCGCCGACTTCCAGGATTTCCTGAAGCTCGGCCAGTACTTCAACATCCTGCATCTGACCGGCGGCTACACGGTCGAGCCGATCGACATCCCGCCCGACATCCGCCACCTCGAGGCTCTGCGCGACATCTACACGATGACCGACAAGCCCACCCATTCCTACTCGCTGGGCTGGGGGCGGATCCGTGACGGCATCGAGATGTGCCGGATTGCACGCGGCATCGACCGGGCGCAGCTCGAACGCGAGCCCTCGCTGATGACCATCATCAACACCAGCTCGCCCCTGCGCCTGGATTCGCCGATGGCCGCCGGGATCATCGAGATGGCCAGGGCCGGACAGATCGTGGTGCTGACCCCGTTCACGCTCGCCGGCGCCATGGCGCCGGTCACCGTCGCCGGGGCGGTGGCGCAGCAGAATGCCGAAGCGCTGCTCGGCATCGCGCTGGCGCAGCTGGTGAAACCCGGAGCGCCCGTCATCTATGGCGGCTTCACCAGCAACGTCGACATGAAGTCCGGGGCACCCGCCTTCGGCACGCCGGAATACATGCAGTCGGTGGTGGTGGGCGGCCAGCTCGCGCGCCGCTACAACCTGCCCTACCGCACCTCCAATACCTGCGCCGCCAACTCGGTCGACGGCCAGGCGATGTACGAATCGGTGTTCTCGCTCTGGGCCGTGGTCATGGGCCGCGGCAATCTGATCAAGCATTCGGCAGGCTGGCTCGAGGGCGGCTTGTGCTCCTCGTTCGAGAAGCTGGTGATCGACGTCGACACCCTGCAGATGGTGGCGACATTCCTCGAGCCGGTGCAGGTCGACGCCTCGACCCTGGCCCTGGATGCGGTGCGCGAGGTCGGCCCGGGCGGGCATTTCTTCGGCTGCGCCCACACCCAGGAGCGCTATCGCACCGCCTTCTACGCACCCATGGTGTCGGACTGGCGCAATTACGAGAGCTGGCGCGAGGCGGGCTCGCCGGACGCGGCGCGCCATGCGCACCGGATCTACAAGGAGATCGTGGCTGCCTACGAGCCGCCGCCCATGGAGTCCGCGGTGCGGGAGGAGCTCGATGCCTTCGTCGAGCGCCGGATCCGCGAGGGCGGCGCGCCCAGCGAGTTCTAGCCGAGCATGAAGACCACGCCGGCCGCCGTGATCGACGTCCGTGAGCTGAGCTTGAGCTTCGCCACGAACGACGGGCCCGTGACCGCTTTGGACAAGATCGAGCTCGCCGTCGCCGATCGCGACTTCGTCTCGCTGATCGGTCCCTCGGGCTGCGGCAAGACCACGCTCCTGCGGACGATCGCCGATCTTGAGCGGCCTACCTCCGGCACCTTGCGCGTAAACGGCAAGAGCGCCGAGGCCGCTCGGCTCGACCGCGACTATGGCTACGTCTTCCAGGCACCGGCGCTGTTCCCGTGGCGCACCGTGCTGCGCAACGTCACGCTGCCGCTCGAGGTCATGGGCGTCGCGGCGGCCGAGCGGCGCGAGCGCGCGGCGCGCTACCTGAAGCTGGTCAACCTCGACGGCTTCGAGGGCAAGCATCCCTGGCAGCTCTCGGGCGGCATGCAGCAGCGGGCCTCGATCGCCCGGGCGCTCGCCTTCGAGCCCAGGCTGCTCCTGATGGACGAGCCGTTCGGCGCCCTGGACGAGATCGTCCGCGACAAGCTGAACCTGCAGCTGCGCCGGCTGTGGGCGGAGACCGGCAAGACGGTGGTGTTCGTCACCCACTCGATCCCCGAGGCGGTGTTCCTCTCCACCCGCATCGTCGTCATGTCGCCCCGCCCCGGCCGGATCCTGGACGTGATCGAGGTCGGCTTGCCGCACGAGCGACCGCTCACCATGCGCGAGACGCCCGAGTTTTTGGCCGTGGCCCAGCGGGTGCGCGACGGGCTGCACGCCGGGCATTCCTATGACGACTGAGCCGGGCTGGATGTCCGGTCGCGCCGGGCCGGTGTCGGTGCTCGTGCTGGCCCTGGTCGTGATCTGGTACGCCGCCACGGTGTGGCTGAACGCGCCGGTCGCCCGCACGCTCGCAGCCGATCCCGAGGCCCTGCACGGCATGGCGCTGATCGCGGCGACCATGGAGATGGAGCGGCCGGTGCTGCCCGCCCCGCATCAGGTCGCGGCCGAGCTCTGGCGCTCGGTCTTCACCCTGCCGCCGACCTCCCGGCGCAGCCTCGTCTACCATGCCTGGGTCACCCTGGCGGCGACGCTCCTGGGCTTCGCCATGGGCACGCTGTTCGGGATCGTGCTGGCGGTGCTGATCGTCCATGGCCGGGCGCTCCGCAAGAGCCTCCTGCCCTGGATCATCGCCTCCCAGACCGTGCCGATCCTGGCGATCGCGCCCATCGTCATCGTCGTCCTGGGCTCGCTGGGCCTGAAGGGCCTCGTGCCGAAGGCCCTGATCTCGGCCTACTTGTGCTTCTTCCCGGTGACCATCGGCATGGTGAAGGGCCTGACCTCGCCGGAGACCATGCAGCTCGACCTGATGCGGACCTACAGCGCCGACCGCTGGCAGACCTTCTGGAAGCTGCGCTGGCCGGCGTCGGTGCCGTTCCTGTTCACGAGCCTCAAGGTCGCGATCGCCATCAGCCTCGTGGGTGCGATCGTCGCCGAGCTGCCGACCGGCGCCCAGGCCGGTTTGGGCGCTCGCCTGCTGACCGGGTCCTATTATGGCCAGACGGTCCAGATCTGGGCCGCCCTCTTCGCGGCCTCCTTCGTCGCCGCGGCCATGGTCGCGCTGACCGGCCTCGCCGAGCGCCTCACCCTGTCCGCCATGGGCCTGCCGCGATGACCAGCGCGGAGGCCGCCACCCGGACCGGAGGGCTGGGCCGGGTTCACGCTGCCATGTGGGTCGTAGCCGGCGCGCTGATGGGCCTCGGTCTCCTCGTCGACCGGCCCGGCGGCGACGTGCTTGCCGAATTCCCGCTGCCGCCGGTCGTCCTGGCCGCCGCGTTTTTCGGCATCGGCGCCACGGGCCAGCTGCACGGTCGTCGCATCGCCTTGATCGTGGGGCTCATCGCCCTGGGCTGCATCGTCACCGCCGACGAGGTCCACCGCCCGGACGTGGCGGGCGCCGCGGGTCTCGGCTTCTGGCTGCGCGTCCTCGCCCTGTGGCTGGCCGCCTGGCTCGCCGTCGACGCCTTGGCGTCGGTGACGCTGCTCGATCCGGTGCGCCAGCGGCTTCTCGACCTTGCCGTCGCGGTGGCGTTCGGCGCCTGCGTCCTGTTCCTGTGGGAAGTCGCCACCGTCGGGTTCGGGGTGCCGGCGGTACTCATGCCCAGTCCCTCGGCGGTCGGCGCCGCCTTCGCCCGCTCGACCGCGATCCTCTGGGCCGACTTCGTCCAGACCTTCCTGCACGCGGTGCTGATCGGCTGGGCCTTCGGCTCCTGTGCGGGGTTCCTGACCGCGATCCTGGCCGACCGCGTGCCGTTCCTGCGCCGCGGCTTGCTGCCGCTCGGCAACTTCATGGCCGCCCTGCCGATCGTCGGCATCGCACCCATCATGGTGATGTGGTTCGGCTTCGACTGGCACTCCAAGGCCGCTGTGGTCGTGGTGATGACCTTCTTCCCCATGCTGGTGAACACCGTGACCGGGCTCGCCGCCGCCGGCCCGCTCGAACTCGACCTGATGCGCTCCTGGGGTGCGAGCTGGCTGCAGATCCTGCTGAGGCTGCGCCTGCCGGCGGCAATGCCGTTCGTGTTCAATGCGCTCAAGATCAACTCCACCCTGGCCTTGATCGGCGCCATCGTCGCCGAGTTCTTCGGCACGCCGACCGTGGGCATGGGCTTTCGCATCTCGACCGAGGTCGGCCGGATGAGCCTGGACGTGGTCTGGGCCGAGATCCTCGTCGCAGCGATGGCTGGCTCGGCGTTCTACGGTGCGTTGGCGCTGCTGGAACGCGGCGTCACCTTCTGGCACCCGTCGTTCCGGCAGTCTTGAGCGCGGAAGCCCCGGAAGTCGAAGCCGAACTCTTTCCTGAGGTGGAACGTAGCAAGGTATCCTTCGCCGAGGCCAGGTGCGCGCGGCACGCCAGTTCGACCCTGAGAGGATTTTGGCTGAGCAGCGCCTCGATGTAGACGAGATGCTCGACGAGCGCGACTTCATTCCGCTGCCGTTCGTCGCGCTTGTTCCACTGGTAGTGGTAGTGAAAAATCAAGGTGATGACGTCGTAGAAGCCGTTGATGAAGCGATTCGGGGCGGCAGAGTTGATCAGGCGGTGGAATTGACTGTCGAGGTCGGAAAAGTCGCGAAATCGAGCGTCGATTTCCCTCTGGAGCGTGAGATGCTCCTGCCGGAGCACTTCCATTTGCTGCCAATGCTGCGAGTTGTCCGGCAGCGCCGCGAAGGCCCTGGCGGAGCGCAGCTCGAACATCTCGCGGATCTCGAACAGCTCGAGGGCGAAGCTGGTGGTAAAGCCTTTGAACACCCACCCGGCATTGGGGCGCTTTTCGACGAGCCCGAAACGCTGGAAGCGAATCAGGAACTCTCGAACACCGCTGGTCGCCACCCCGAAATTGCGGGCCAGTTCCAATTCGCTGATTATCGTCCCCGGCGCCGGGTCGTCCCGCGACATCCAATCCAGGAAGCGCTTCTCCACCTGCGCCGCCATGGAGACCGTTTCTCCGGTCGGGAATCGCTGCGCTCTGTCCAATTCCGGACGAACCAGTCGTTGACGGCCGCTTCCGGTCACGAGTCCGTCTGAAGCAAGACGTGCGAGCACCTTCCGCACCGTCGTCCGGCTGACTCCCAGGCTTGCGCTCAGGGCGTTTTCGGAGGGAAGCGGGTCTCCGTCCTTGAGAGCAGAAACCAGATCCAGAGCGTCGTTGAAGGCGCGCTTGAACACGACGTCCGTCTTCATCCGAACCAACTCCGCTCGGATTTGTATGCTAAACGATAAAAAACAGTTTGACCAGATTTGAGCGTTGGTTTTTTCTCAATAAGGTACATACAAGCCGTGAGGTACGCGGCCGGGGCGTTCGTCATGAACGAGCACGCGGAGATTGCTTCCAGCCGCCCCAGGACCGGATGGGCTTCCGCCTCGATTTCTCCGGTGTCGCTTGGCCTGAGGCTCCTGAGCATCGGCCCCTTGCTGATCCTCATCGTGCTCGCCGCTTCGATCAGTTTGCTCACCCCCAACTTCTTGAAGCCGGGCAATCTCGGCAATATCGTCGCGCAGACGGCGGTGATCGCCATCGTCGCGATTGGGCAGCACCTGGTCATCCTGACCCGAGGCATCGACCTTTCGGTCGGCGCCAATCTCGCCCTCGCCACGGTCATCGGTGGTCTCGTGTTCCGGGCGGTCGAACTCGGCACCGCTGGTGATCCTGGCTATGATGCTCACCGGCGCGGCGGTGGGTGCCGTCAACGGCATCGTCTACGTGTTCGGACGGCTGCCGCATCCTTTCATCATCACGCTCGCCACCTTGAGCATCTGTCGGGGTCTGGCACTCGAACTATCGGTCGGTCACACCACCATGCGCGGGATGCCGGACGCGATTGCCGCGCTCGGCGGATCCTCGGCGCTTGGCCTGCCGAACTCCTTCTTTGTGGTGCTGGCCGTCGCGGCCGTGGCGCTCCTGATGGCCAAGTTCATGGTCTGGGGCCGCTGGACCTACGCCGTCGGGGGCGACCCCCAAGCCGCGCTGAAGATGGGCATCCCGATCAAAGGCGTGCTGGTCTCGGTCTATGTCATTTCCGGGCTGTGTGCCGGCATCGGCGCGGTGGTGCTCGCCGGCCGAACCCAGGCGAGCTCCCCGATCTACGGCAACTTGCTCGAGCTGGATACGATCGCCGCCGTGATCATTGGCGGCGCCAGCTTCCTGGGCGGGCGAGGCCATATCGGGCACGCGCTCGTCGGGGCGCTGATGATCGGCGTGATCCGCAACGCGCTCAACCTGCTCGGCGTCGACGTCTTCTTCCAGATGATCGCCATCGGCCTCGTCATCGTGGTGGCGGTGGAAGCCGACGTGCTGCGCAATCACTTAGAGGCACGGGCGCGTGCCTCGCAGGCTGCGGAGGCCAGGTGAGCCGGACCGCGGACACCCCGGCCCTGGCCGTGCGTCACGCGCAGAAGCGCTTCGGTGCGGTGCATGCCCTGAAGGATGTCAGCATCCGGGCGTATCGCGGCGAGGTGCTGGCCCTGCTCGGCGACAATGGCGCCGGCAAGTCGACGCTGGTCAAGTGCATCAGCGGCGTCCACCCGCTCGACGAGGGCGAGGTCCTTCTCGACGGCGAGGCCGTCACCCTCCTCTCACCAGCCGCTGCGCGGCGTGCCGGCATCGAGACCGTCTACCAGGACCTGGCGCTGTTCGACAATCTGACGCCGGCGCAGAACTTCTATTGCGGTCGCGAACTCGCATTCCCTTCCTGGCTGCCTCAAGCGCTTCGGTTTCTCGACGGTGGCGCCATGGACCGGGAGGCGGCAGAGGTTTTGGCCCGACTCAAGGTTCGCCTGCCCAGGCTCGACGCGCCGGTGGCGCTGATGTCGGGCGGCCAACGCCAGGCGATCGCGGTGGCCCGAGCCAGTGTGTTCGCGCGCAAGGTGGTGATCCTAGACGAGCCCACCGCTGCCCTGGGATTACGCGAGGCGCGCAAGGTCCTCGACCTGGTTGCGCAACTGCGGGCCGAAGGCAACGCCATCATCCTCATCACGCACAATCTGGAACATGTGGTCGAGCTGGCCGACCGCGCCGTCGTGCTCCGTCAGGGGCGCAAGGTCGGAGAGCTGGAACCTAGTCGCGCCAATGAGCAGCAATTGGTCGCCATGATCGTCGGAGCCGACGTCTAGCCCAATTCGCCGTCCATCCGGACGACGAGGATGTGGATCGCTTCAGGGCGAAGCGGTCCGGACAGGGAGGTGAAGGATGAAGGTGCGAACGATGCTGGGAGGGCTGGCACTTGCGCTGGCCACCGCCGGGCCGGCCTCGGCCGACGACAACGTCAAGATCGGGTTCATCACCAAGTTCCCGGTACCCTTTTTCGCGACCATGGAGGATGCGGCCAAGGAGTACGCAGCCGCCCATCCCGGCGTCGAGATCATCTTCGGCCAGGGGACGTCGGCCACGGACATCGAGGGCCAGATAGCGCTCATCGAGTTGATGGTCACCAAGGGCGTGCAGGGCATCGCCGTGACCCCGGTCGATCCGACCGTCGCCCCAGCGCTGGACAAGGCGATTGCCGCGGGCGTCAAGGTCGTCCTGATGGACAACAACATCCCCGAATGGCAGGGCCGGACATCGTTGGCCACGACGGACAACTACAACGCCGGCAAGATCGCCGGCGAGTACCTGAAGTCGGTGCTGAAGGACGGCGACACCATAGGTATCCTCGAAGGCGTGCCCGGCGTGCCCTCGCTGGACGACCGGGTCAACGGAATGCTCGACGGCCTGCAAGGCGTCGACGTCGAGATCGTCGGCCGTGGCGCCACGAACTGTACCGAAGAGCTGGGGATCAACGTCGCCCAGGATCTGCTGACGGCCAATCCGGACCTCAAAGCCATCTACGCCGCGTGCGGCCCACCGGCGGCCGGCGCAGCGACGGCGGTCAAGAATGCCGGGATCGCGGATGATGCTATCGTGCTGGTCGGGTTCGACTTCTGCTGCGGCGAGGCGGAGGCTCTGGACGCCGGGCTCGAGGATGCGACCGTGGCGCAGTTCCCCGCCAAGATGGCCGGGCTTGGCGTGGACGCGCTTGTGAAGAGCATTCGAGGCGAGAAGGTCGAATCCCTGATCGATTCGGGCGCCGCCCTGGTCACCAAGCAGAACATGGCGAGCTTCCAGTAGGCGCGGAGGAGGGCCGAGCTCGCCCCGGCCCTCCCGGCGGTGCGCGGCCACGATCACCTTGCGATCGGAACCGCGGCCCGCCAATCTGGCCGCATAGGTTCCAACCAGGAAGCGGCGGCGGTCGGGCTCGGCCGCCGGGCTTTCGTCGCGAAGAGACCGAAGGAGGGCCGAGAATGGTGACCAAGGTACTGCTCGCCGCGGGGATTCTCGCATTCGGCATCGGCTCCGCCCAGGCGGCGGACCCGCTGACCCTGCAGCTGAAGTGGGTCACCCAGGCGCAGTTCGCCGGCTATTACGTCGCCAAGGACAAGGGCTACTACGAGGAGGCCGGGCTCGACGTCACGATCAATCCCGGCGGGCCCGACATCGCCCCGCCGCAGGTGATCGCGGGCGGCGGAGCGGACGTGATCGTCGACTGGATGCCGTCGGCCCTGGCCAGCCGCGAGAAGGGCGTGCCGCTCGTCAACGTCGCCCAGCCCTTCAAGCGCTCGGGCATGATGCTGACCTGCCGCAAGGATACCGGCATCACGAGCCCCGAGGACTTCCGCGGCAAGACGCTGGGGGTCTGGTTCTACGGCAACGAGTACCCGTTCCTGGCCTGGATGGCCAAGCTGGGCATCCCGACCGACGGCTCGGCCGAAGGCGTGAAGGTCCTCAAGCAGGGCTTCAACGTCGACCCGCTCCTGCAGAAGCAGGCCGACTGCATCTCGACCATGACCTACAACGAATATTGGCAGGTGATCGACGCCGGCATCAAGCCGGAGGACCTCGTGGTCTTCAAGTACGAGGACCAGGGCGTGGCCACGCTCGAGGACGGGCTCTACGTGATGGAATTGGAACTCCAGGACCCGGCCTTCGTCGACAAGATGGCCCGCTTCGTCGCCGCCTCGCAGAAGGGCTGGGCCTGGTCGCGCGAGAACCCCGAGGAGGCCGCCGCGATCGTGCTCGAGAACGACACCACCGGTGCCCAGACCGAGAAGCACCAGGTCCGGATGATGGGCGAGATCAACAAGCTCACCGAGGGTACGAACGGCGTGCTCGATCCCGCCGATTACCAGCGGACCGTGGAGACCCTCCTCTCGGGCGGGTCGGATCCGGTGATCACCAAGGCACCCGAGGGCGCCTGGAGCCACGCGGTCACCGACGCGGCCAAGCTCTAGCGTCTGCGCATACGGATGCGCCGGCATCTCCTCGTGGCGGCGGTCCTGGCCGCCGCCACCCCCGCCCACGGCCATCACCTGCCCCTGATCGTGCAGCTGAACCTGCCGCTGCACGCGGCGGTGGCCGGTTACTTTGTCGCCGAATTCCAGGGCTTCTACGACGAGGCCGAGATTGGCGTCTCGCTGCTGCCGGGCGATCCCGATCTCGAGCCCGCGCAGCAACTCGCCGAGGGCCTCGCCAACGTCGTCGTCGAGCGCATGCCGGCGGCGCTCGCCGCCCGAGAGCGGGGCCTGCCGCTGGTCAATATCGCCCAGGTATTCGCCGGCAGCGCCCTGCGCCTGCTGTGCTGGGCGGACAGCGGTATCCGCACCCCCGAGGACCTCCAGGGCCGCAAGATCGGCGTCTGGACCGACGACAATCGTGGCATGGTCCTGGCTTGGCTCGCCGCCCTTGGCGTGAAGCCGGGCGACGCCACCATCGTGCCGCAGGAGCACGACGCGACCCTGTTGCAGGAGCGCCTGGTCGATTGCATCTCGGCGATGAGCTACGACGAGGAGGCACAGCTGGCGGATGCCGGGGTGACGCCCGATCTGCTGGCGGTGATCACGGCCGAGCGATTCGGGCCGGCCCCGCTCGAGGACGGCATCTGGGTCCGCGAGGAGCTCCTGAACGATCCCGACATGGTCCGGAGCTTCGCCGCCTTCCTCTACGCCACTCAGCGCGGCTGGGACTGGGCGCGCGCCAACCCGGTCGAAGCCGTGCGCATCGTCCAGGAATACGATGCGGGCAAGACCTTGAGCGAGAAGCCGCAAGTCCGCCGCATGCACGAGGTGAACCGCTTGGCCGAAGGCGCACCGGTCCGGCTCGACCCGGAGGCGTTCGCGCGCACGGTGGACTTGCTGCTGGCCGCATCGCCGCAGACCAGCCTCACCCGTGCGCCAATGGACGCCTGGAGCCACGCTCCAGCCGACGAGGCGGGCCTGCCCTAGCGGCCGAGGGAACCGGCCGCCTTCAAGAACATTCATCGAACGCCACAGCGGAGAGATGAACGTGACCGGCGATGCCCCCAATCCCAAGGTCAACCCAGAGCCCGGCTCCAACGCCGAGAAGCCGGTCGAGGACTGGACCACCGGCGACGAGCCGATGACCGGCGCGCAAGCCTCCTATCTCAAGACGCTGAGCGAGGAGGCCGGGGAGGAGTTCGCTCCGGACCTCACCAAGGCCGAAGCGAGCCGGCGGATCGACGAGCTGCAGGCGAAGACCGGACGGGGACGGAACGGCTAGCCCGACCTCACGCCGGGCCGGCCAGCCCCGGCAGCAGGGCCTTGGCACCGTCGAAGATCATCTGGACGGCGATGGCGGCGAGGATCAGGCCCATGACCCGGCTCATGACCACCCGGGCGCCGTTCGACAGGCGGCTGCCGAGGCTGCTGCCTAGGGCGAAGACCACGGCCACCGACAGCACCACCAGCCCGAAGGCCGTGAAATAGCTGATCCAGCCCGCGACGCCGTTCACCTGCCCGGCGAACAGAATCATGGTGGTGAGCGTGCCGGGCCCCATCATCAGCGGGAAGGCAAGCGGGTAGAACGCGATCGATTCGCTTCCGAATGCGACCGATTGCTCGTGTTCCGTGCCGTGATGGATGCTGCTGTCGTTGCCGTGCAGCATGCTGAACGCCATGGCCAACACCACCAGCCCGCCCGCGACCTGGAGGTCGTGGACGCTGATGCCGAAGAGCTTGAGGATCTCGGCGCCGGCGAACGCGGCGACCAGGCCGACGAGGGCGACGTAGAACGCGACCTGCAGCGCGATCTTGCGCTGCTCCGCCGCGCCGGCCCCTTCGGTCAGGCTCAAGAACAGCGGCAGACCGACGAACGGGTTCATGATCGCGAACACCGCGCCGAAGAACTTGACCGCGAACGTCTCGTCCATGCCCTCGCCCAGCCCGCTATTGCAGATTTTTCGCCTGGTCGCGCAGCTGGAATTTCTGGATCTTGCCGGTCGAGGTCTTGGGCAGCGGGCCGAACACGATCGTGCGCGGCGCCTTGAAGCGCGCGAGCTCTCGACGGCAGTGCTCGATCAGCTCCTCGGACGTCGCCGTGGCACCCTCGTGCAGCGTGACGAAGGCGCAAGGGCTCTCGCCCCACTGCGCGTCGGGCCGGGCGACCACGGCCGCCTCCAGCACGGCAGGGTGGCGGTAGAGCGCACCCTCGACCTCGATCGAGCTGATGTTCTCGCCGCCGGAGATGATGATGTCCTTCGAGCGGTCCTTGATCTCGACATAGTTGTCGGGATGCATGACACCGAGGTCGCCGGTGTGGAACCAGCCGCCGGCGAAGGCCTCCGCGGTCGCGGTCGGGTTCTTCAGGTAGCCCTTCATGACGTCGTGGCCGCGCATCATGATCTCGCCGATCGTCCGGCCGTCGCGGGGCACGGGTGTCATGCTGGCCTGATCCATGACCTCCAGGCCTTCCAGCACCGGATAGGGCACGCCCTGACGCGCCAGCATGCGCGCGCGATGATCAGCGTCGAGGTCGGCCCACGCCTCCTGCCAGGCACACACCGTGGCCGGACCGTAGACCTCGGTCAGGCCGTAGACGTGGGTGACCTCGATCCCCAAGGCCTCCATGCGCTCCAGCACCGCCGCGGGCGGCGCGGAAGCCGCGGTCATCATCCGCACCTTCTGCGGGAATGGACGGCGCTCGGTTTCCGGCGCGTTGACCAGCATGCCCATGACGATGGGAGCGCCGCAGAGATGGGTGACGCCCTGCTCGGCCAGCGCGGCGAAGATGGTGTCGCTCGCCACCCGGCGCAGGCAGACCTGGGTTCCAGCCTGCAGCACGATCGACCAGGGAAAGCACCAGCCGTTGCAGTGGAACATCGGCAGCGTCCACAGATAGACCGGAAACTGCGGCATGCTCCAGACCAGCACGTTGCCGACCGCATTCAGGTGCGCGCCGCGGTGGTGGTAGACGACGCCCTTGGGATTGCCCGTGGTGCCCGAGGTGTAGTTGAGCGCGATCGCCTGCCATTCGTCGGCGGGGAACAGCGGCTGGTAGGAGGGCTCGCCCTCGGCCAGCAGATCCTCGTATTCCAGCGCACCGATCCGGTCGCCCCCGGGACCCTCGCTGTCGTCGACGTCGATCACCAGCAGCGGCCGACCGGAGAGCCGAACGGCTTCGCCCATCACCGGCGCGAATTCGGTGTCGGTCAGCAGCGCCTTGGCTTCGCCATGCTGAAGGATGAACGCCAGGGCCCCTGCGTCCAGGCGGGTATTGAGCGCGTTCAGGATCGCACCGCACATGGGCACCCCGTGATGTGCCTCGAGCATGGCGGGGATGTTGGGCAGCATCGCCGCCACGGTGTCGCCGGGCCGGATCCCGCGCCGCTCGAGCGCCGACGCCAAGAGGCGGCAGCGCGCGAGCAGTTCGGCGTAGGTGCGGCGCTGCCGGCCGTGCGCCACCGCGATGCGGTCGGGGTACACCGCCGCCGTCCGCTGCAGGAAAGAGAGCGGCGTCAGCGGGACGTGGTTGGCGTCGTTGCGATCCAGTCCTTCCGCAAAGGGACCGTGGCTCGGATGCACGCTCCAGCGCAGATCGCTCATCGTCTAGCCCTCCCCGCCGTACCGGAGCGCGAGCGATGACGCGGGGCCATTGCGTCGTCAAGGTCAGTTGCGGCTAACTGCGGTTCACTCCCGATTGCGCACTTCGGCCTGGACCGGCCGCTGGCGCCAGCCGGGATCGCCCTGCCTGCGGGGGCGACCCCCGACATCTGCGGACATTGCTGCCCATGCCGAAGGTCGACTTTTCCTTGCTGGCTCCCACCATCCTGGCCGGAGGATCCGGCACCAGGCTGTGGCCGGTCAGCCGCGCCGCCTTTCCCAAGCATCTGGTCGAGCTGTTCGGCGAGGAGTTGCTGCTGCAGACCACCGTGCGGCGGGCGCTCGGCGTTGCGCCGGCGGAGCGGGTGATCACGGTAGCGGCGGCTGGACAGGCGGTGCTGATCCGCCGCCAGTACCAGGCGATCGACCGCCGCCTGCTGGACCATCTTCTCCTGGAGCCCGCCGCCCGCAACACCGCGGCCGCGGTGGCGCTGGCCGCACTCCATGCCGAAGCGGCGTTCGGCCCGGAAACCATCCTCTGGATCTGCCCGTCCGATCACCTGATGCGCGATCGCGACGCTCTCTACGCGTCACTGGCCGCAGCGGTGGCCGCAGCGGCGGAGGGCTGGCTCGTCACCTTCGGCATCACGCCCACACGGCCGGAAACCGGCTTCGGCTGGATCGCACCCGCCGAAAGCCTGCCGGATCTCGGCTCGGTCTGCCGGGTGGAGCGCTTCATCGAGAAGCCTGATCGAGAGACCGCCGAGGCCTTGCTAGCCGCCGGCGACCAGCTCTGGAACAGCGGCATGTTCGTGTTCCAGGCCCGCAGGATGCTCGACGAACTCGATCGCTGGGCACCCGACATCCTGGCCGCGACCCGCGCCGCTCGGCCGCAAGCCGGCGGTCCGATCGATGCCGCGACCTACGGTGCCATCCGGTCGCAGCCGATCGACAAGGCGGTGATGGAGCGGTCCAGCCATGTCGCCGTCGTGCCTGCCGATCCGCAATGGTCGGACGTGGGATCCTGGCACGCGATCTGGGAGCTGATGGAGAAGGACCCCGAAGGCAATGCGCGGCAGGGCGACACCATCGCCGTGCAGGCTCGGGATAACCTGATCCGCTCGGACAAGCGGCTCGTTGCCCTGGCCGGCGTCAGCGGGCTCGCCGTGATCGAAACGGCCGACGCGCTGCTCGTGGTCGACCGGGAGAACAGCGAGGCCGTGCGCGGGGTGGTCGACACGCTGGTCAAGGCCGACCGGCGCGAGGCCGTGGTCCATGCGCGCGAGGTGCGGCCGTGGGGCCGCTTCACCGTCCTGCAGCAGGCGCCCGGCTACAAGGTCAAGGAGGTCGTCGTCGACCCGCATGGCCGGCTGACTCTGCAATACCATACCGGCCGCGATGAAACCTGGGTCGTGGTCGAAGGCGAGGCCATGGTGCGGCACGACGGCGAGGAACTTCGCCTGGCCGCCGGGCAGAGCATCACCATCCCGCGCGGCCTGCATCACCAGTTGAGCAACCCCGGCGACACACCGCTCAAGCTGATCGAGATCGGCTATGGCGAGGCGTTGGGCGACGAGGACACGGTGCGCCTCGACGATTGAGGCAGGAGCCGTTCAGTCCAGGGGTACGACGGTCGCGAGATCCTGCTCGGGCGGAATGGCCCGCCGACATGCGTCCAGGGCATAGGCCCGCCGATAGACCAGTGCCGCACCTTCATAGTCGAACTCGCAGGAAAGGCACGCGACGCTGCCCGCCACATCGTCGGTCGATCGCAGCAGCGACCGGTAGACCAGCCGGTCCTGCCAGCCGTCCCCGGGCACGGGGTTCATTTCGGGAGCCACCTGGTGCCGACGGCGGAAAAAGTCTCCTTCCACCGGCAAGGCCGACGCGACGATCAGCCAAGTCGCGTGCGCCGGTGGCCGGAACCGACCCGGTGCGCCGGTCTCGAAATCCGCGAGGCAACGGCGCAGATCACGAGGCTCCACCTGCGCAAGCGCTGCCTCGATCAGTGCCGCCGTGCGCATGGCGGCGGCACCGCGGGCGCCGTCGAGCGGTCGGTCGGGCGCGACGGCGACCGAGACCGCCGGCGGCGGTGGCGGCTCCTTGGCACAGCCGGCCAATGCCAGGAGAGCGAGCGTACCGAAGCGGAAGAATCCTGCCATGCGCCATCAACGCCGGCCGGCACCCGCTGCGCAAGTCCGACCGGTTGCCCCGCATCCGGGCGTATGCGTCTCAGGGGGTCAGGCCGACCTCCTGCACCAGCTGCTCGCGATGCACCGAGCCCACGACATGGCCGCGATGGTCGATCACCGCCAGCACGTCGGTGTGCAGCCGCTCCATGGTGCGAAGAGCATTGGCACTCGAATCCACCTGACGGCACCAGAAGGGACCTCGTCGCATCAAGTCGCCGACCGACACGCCGCCCATCCAATTGCCGCGACGCTCAGCGGACTGCAGCATCCGCCGGTCGCAAAGGCCGATCACCCCGTGGGCGTCCACGACCGGCAGCCGCTCCCAACCCAGCTCGCGCATGCGTTCCAGGGCGGCCCCGGCCGATTCCATCCAACTGACATAAGCCGGCGCGGAGCGCATCACGTCCCCTACCGTCACGTCGTTTTCCATCGAGGGTCCATCCGATAAGCCCGAGATTTGCCGTGAAACCCCCGGCGCGGCCGGCCGTTCCCGGCGATCTGAGGAACCGGGCTCGCCACGTGCCGCTTATCCCACATCATCGGGTACCATGGCGGGGAGACGGAGAATGGGCGACGACAATGAGTGAGCCGCCCCAGACGCAGATCATCGGCGTATTCCACGAACGCGAGGCGGTGGAGCGGGCGATCGAGATGCTCCAGAGCCACGGGTTGGAGCGCAGTCAGCTCAGCGTCCTTGGGACGGCCGACGCGGTTCGCAGCCGGCTAGGCCTTTCGGTGGCCGAATCGGCAGAGCCCGGCACCGAGGAGACGGATACCCCGGTGGATGCGTCCGAGAAACAGAACATGACCTCGCTCCTGGCGGGCGTCCCAACCTATATCGGCGCAGTGCTCGCCGCTGGTGTGGCCGTCGCCTCGGGTGGCACCCTCGCGGGTGCGGCCGTGGCGGCGGTGCTCGGCGGCGCCGGCGGTGGTGCCCTGGGCGCGGGCGCCGCCGGACTGTTCCGCGGTTCGGTTGAACGGAACTATGAGGAACAGCTGGCCCAGGGCGGCATCCTGTTGCTGGTCCATCCGCGCGACGGCCGGGACGTGGTGCACGCGAAGGAGGTGCTGAGCCGGCACGCAGACCGGCAGGTCGAGACGGAGCCGGATCGCTCGTTGACCTGATCGCGCGGCACGCAACCTGCGGACGCGCGCAGCGTTCCTGTGGACGAAGCACCGGCAGCTGGCGCGGGCAATGTTTGGACACCGGCATTGGCCGACACCTGGGTTCCCGATTTCGACATGCGCTCCTCTGCCGACTTGGCTGGTGCCTTGCGGCAGACGCTGGCGCTGGTGCTCGCCGACGGCCGGGGCGCGGGTCTGCACGAACTGACCGAGCGCCGCGCTGGCGCGGCGGTGCCGTTCGGCGGCAGCAGTCGCATCGTCGACTTTGCGATCTCCAACGCACGCAACTCCGGCATCCGGCGGATTGGCGTCGCCACCCAGTACAAGGCACACAGTTTGATCCAGCATCTGCAGCAGGGCTGGACCTTCCTGCGGGAGGAACGCAACGAGAGCTTCGACATCCTGCCGGCATCCCAGCGCACCGCGGAGGGCAACTGGTATCGCGGCTCCGCCGACGCCGTGTTTCAAAATCTGGACATCCTGGAGAGCAATGGCGCCCGCTACGTGGTGGTTCTGGCCGGAGACCATGTCCACAAGCTGGACTACGGGCTCATGCTCGCCCGTCATCTCGACAGCGGCGCCGATGTCTCCGTCGGATGCTGCGAGATGCCCGGCGCCGATGCCTCTGGCTTCAGGCTGCTGCAAGTCGACGCGGCCGACCGGATCCAGCAGGTCGGCCAGGACTCGGACGGGCGGGAGGAGGCGCTGATCGACGTCGGCATCTACGTGTTTGACGCGGACCTGCTCTATCGCGAGCTGCGCCGCGACGCCGCCGAGGCCGATTCGCGGCACGATATCGGGCACGATCTGATCCCGCATCTGGTCGCCAACGGCCGGGCGGTCGCCCACCGCTTCGGGCGGTCGAATGGCGGCTCGAACAGCGGACCCGTCGGCTATTGGCGCGACGTGAGCACGCTGGATGCCTACTTCGAGGCCAGCCTGGACCTGACCAGCGTCGTGCCGGACCTGGATCTCTACGACCGGAGCTGGCCGATCTGGAGTGTGACGGACATGCGACCGCCGGCCAAGTTCGTGCACGATGCGAAGGACCGGCGCGGGACCGCCGTCGCATCGCTGGTGGCCAATGGCTGCATCGTTTCCGGCGCCCGAGTTGCCCGCAGCCTGCTCTCGAGCGACGTGCGGGTGAACTCCTTTGCCGAACTCGATCGCGCGGTCCTGCTGCCCGGTGCCTCGGTCGGCCGTGGCGCTCGGTTGCGCAACGTCATCGTCGACGCGCGCGTGCGGGTGCCGCCCGGCCTGATAGTCGGGGAGGATGGCGAACTGGACTCCCGTCGGTTCCGCCGTACGGAAAAGGGGGTATGCCTGATCACGCAACCCATGCTCGAGCGTATCCACTGATCAACCTCAACGACGCTACGGCGGCAGGAAACGAAAGAATGCTCCAATTCGCCCGTCGCGCCAGGGTCTGGCCCGGCGCCGCCTATCCGCTTGGCGCCACCTTCACCGGGCGGGGCGTGAACTTCGCCCTGTTCAGCGCCAACGCCGAAAAGGTCGAGCTCTGCCTGTTCGACGCGCGCGGCCAGCGCGAGCTCGAGCGGGTGGTGCTACCGGAATACACCGATCAGGTCTGGCACGGCTATCTCCCGGAGGTCCGCCCCGGCCAGCTCTACGGCTACCGAGTCTACGGACCCTACGACCCGCGTAGCGGGCACAGGTTCAACCACCACAAGCTCCTGCTCGATCCTTACGCCAAGCAGCTGATCGGCCAGCTGCATTGGAGCGATGCCCATTTCGGCTACCGCGTCGGCGCCCGGCGCGAGGATCTGGCCTTCGACACCCGCGACAATGCCCGCGGCATGCTGAAATGCCGGGTGGTCGACACCGCCTTCACCTGGGGCACCGACAAGCTGCTCGACCTATCCTGGCACGAGAGCGTCCTCTACGAGACCCATCTGCGCGGCTTCACGATGCTGCATCCGGGCGTGCCCAGCCAGCTGCGCGGCACCTGCGCCGGATTCTCGATGCCGGAAGTGATCGATCACCTGAAGGATCTCGGCGTCACCGCGGTCGAGTTCCTGCCGGTCCACGCGTTCATCCAGGACCGTCACCTGGTGGAGCGCAAGCTCTCCAATTATTGGGGCTACAACTCGATCGGCTTCTTCGCGCCGGAGCCCCGCTACCTGCAGAGCGGCGACCTCGCCGAATGGAAGGCCATGGTCTGCTGCCTGCACGACGCCGACATCGAAGTCATGATCGACGTGGTCTACAACCATACCGCCGAGGGCAACCATCTCGGGCCGACCCTGTCCTTCAAGGGCATCGACAACGCCTCCTATTACAAGCTCAGCCCGGAAGATCCGCGCTTCTACTGGGACAGCACCGGCTGCGGCAACTCGCTGAACCTGTCGCATCCCCGCGTCCTGCAGATGGTCATGGATTCGCTGCGCTACTGGGTCGAGGTGATGCATGTCGATGGCTTCCGCTTCGACCTGACCTCGGCTCTGGCACGTGACCCGCACGTCTTCGACTATGGCTCGGGTTTCCTCGACGCGGTGCGGCAGGATCCGGTGCTGTCCAAGGTCAAGCTGATCGCCGAGCCCTGGGACCTGGGCGAAGGCGGTTACCAGGTCGGCGGTTTTCCGCCGGGCTGGTCGGAGTGGAACGGCAAGTACCGCGACACCGCGCGGCGGTTCTGGAAGGGCGATCCCGACACCATTGGCGACCTGGCCACACGGGTCACCGGCTCGGCGGACATGCTGGCCCATCAGGGCCGGCGCCCCTCCGCCTCCGTCAACTTCATCACCGCGCATGACGGTTTCACGCTCCACGACCTGGTCAGCCACAACGAGAAGCACAACGAGGCCAATGGCGAGGACAATCGCGACGGCATCAACGAGAACGACAGCTGGAACTGCGGAGCCGAAGGCGAGACCGACGATCCCGAGGTGTTGCAGCTGCGCATGCGCCAGAAGCGCAACCTGTTGGCGACGCTCCTGCTGTCCCAGGGAGTGCCGATGCTTCTGGCCGGCGACGAGATGGGCAACACGCAATACGGCAACAACAACGCCTACTGTCAGGACAGCGAGATCTCCTGGATCAAGTGGGACCAGGCCGATCCCTACCTCATGGCGTTCGTCCAGCTGCTGACCAGGCTGCGCCGCGAGCATCCGGTCTTTCGCCGCCCGCACTTCTTCCGCAATCGCGAGGTTCCCGGCACCTCGGTCCGCGACATCGTGTGGCTCAATCCCGAGGGTCGCGAGCAGCGGGAAGAGGATTGGCACTTCCCGGATGCCCGCTGCCTCGGCTTTCTGCTGGGCGGCGATGCCGGCGAGCTGTTCTACTCCACCGGCGGCCGCCAGGAGCTCGACGACGGGTTCATCGTCCTGATGAACTCGTTCCACGAGGGGCTGGGCTTCAGCCTGCCACCCGACGAGATGGGCCGTCGCTGGGAAGTGATCTTCGATACCGGCAGGGAAGGCGCCGGGGGCGAGGTTCACGAGGCGGGCAGCGAGTATCCTTTGGAGCCGCGGTCCGTGGTGGTGATGATCCGCCGCGGCCGCCTGCAGGCCGTGCTGCGTCGGCCCGTCGAGCGCACGGCCGCGGCCGGGGCGGCCGCCGAGCCCGAGCCCACGGAGACCGAACCCGTCCAGCCGCCGCGCGTGGAACCGTCGGCATGAGCGGGCATCGCATGCCGTTCGGCGCGGAGCTCCGCGGCGACGGCACCACGAGATTCCGTCTCTGGGCTCCTGCCGCGCCAGAGATCATGCTGCAGATGCCGGAACGCGGCTTCGACCAGCCGATGGCGGTCGGGCAGGATGGCTGGCACGAGCTGATCACGGCGGCGGATGCCGGCGATCGCTACCGCTTCGTCCTCCCCGATGGCCGGGCTGTCGCCGACCCGGCTTCGCGCTGCCAGGCCGAGGATGCCGACGGGCCGTCGGTCGTGGTCGACCCCTCCGCCTATCGCTGGCGCCACGCCGACTGGGGCGGCCGGCCATGGCACGAGACGGTGCTCTACGAGCTGCATGTCGGAACGTTCACCGGCGAGGGGACCTATGCCGCGGCGGCGGCGCGCCTGCCCTACCTCGCGGATCTCGGCATCACGGCCGTCGAGCTGATGCCGCTCGCGGACTTTCCGGGCAGCCGCAACTGGGGCTATGACGGCGTGCTGCCCTTCGCCCCCGACCGCGCCTATGGCACGCCGGACGAGCTCAAGGCCCTGATCGACGCCGCCCACGGGCTCGGGCTGATGGTGTTCCTGGACGTGGTGGACAATCATTTCGGCCCCGAGGGCAACTTCCTCGGACGGTACGCCCCGCAGTTCTACACCGATGATTTCCCGACCCCTTGGGGGAGTGCGATCAACTTCAGCGATCCGAACGTCCGCTCCTTCTACCGCCACAACGCGCTCTACTGGCTGGACGAATACCGCTTCGACGGACTGCGCTTCGACGCTGTCCACGCCATCATCGATCCCAGCGAGACCCATTTTCTGGTTGAGCTGTCGCGTGCTGTACGGGCCAGCCTACCGCGCCAAGTCCATCTGGTGCTGGAGAACGAGCACAACCAAGCGGCGTTCCTGCGGCACGACCCCAAGCTCGACCGGCGGCTGTTCGACGCGCAGTGGAACGACGATCTGCATCATGCCGCGCATGCGCTGATCACCGGCGAGGACGGCGGCTACTATGCCGACTTCGCCGACGGCGCGGCCGACCGCCTGCGGCGGGCGCTGGCGGAGGGGTTCGTCTATCAGGGTGAACCGTCGCGCCATCAGGGCGGCAAGCGCCGCGGCGAGCCGTCGGCCGACCTGCCGCCCACGGCCTTCGTCGGCTTTTTGCAGAATCACGACCAGATCGGCAACCGCGCCCTGGGCGAGCGCCTGACGCAGCTGGCACCGCCCGAGGCGGTCGCTGCCTGCCGGGCCGTGCTGCTGCTCAGCCCGCAGATCCCGCTGCTGTTCATGGGCGAGGAATGGGCAGCGAGCACGCCGTTCCTCTATTTCTGCGAGTTCCACGGTGAGCTGGCGCAAGCGGTCCGCGACGGTCGGCGGCGCGAGTTCGCGGCGTTTTTCGCGCATGCCGAGGACGTCCCCGACCCGCTGGCGGAAGCAACCTTCGCGGCTTCCCGGCTGAAGTGGGGCGAGATCGAGGATCCGGCTCACGCCGCGGCGCTCGCGCAAACCCGCAACCTCCTGCGGCTGCGCAGCCGGGAGATCATGCCACGCCTCGTCGGCGAGGAGGTCCGCGTCCTGCGCGAGCAGTCGCTGGGCCCGCGGGCCTTCGCCATTGCCTGGCGGCTTGCCGACGGGTCGGAACTGGGCCTGACGGCCAATCTCGGCCCGGATGGGCTCGACCGCGCCGAACCGCGGAGCGGATCCATTCTCTACGCCACGCACGACCACCGAAACGGTGCGCTCGCGCCCTGGTCGGTGACGTGGGAACTTCGCCATGGCGCGTGATCCGATGACAGCAGCACCACGCGCCACCTACCGCCTGCAGCTCCGCGGGGGGATGGACTTCAACCGGGCCGCCGGCATCGTGCCCTACCTTGCCGGACTCGGGATCAGTCACCTCTACCTCTCGCCGCCCTTCATCGCGACCCCGGGCTCGACGCACGGCTACGACGTGGTCGATCCGAACCACCTCGATCCGGCGCTCGGCGGCGAGGAGGGCTTCTCGGTGCTGCGCGCGGCGCTGGATGCGCATGGTCTGGGGCTGATCCTCGACATCGTGCCGAATCATATGGGAATCGGTCGCTCGAATCCCTGGTGGTGGGACGTGCTGCGGCTGGGCCGGGACAGCCCATACGCCCGGTTCTTCGACATCGACTTCGCGGCCGACCCGGACGGCAAGCTGGTGCTGCCCATGCTCGGTGGTCCCATCGAGGAGGTGCTGAACCGCGGCGAGCTGCGCTTGGTCCAGGAGGACGGCGAGGAGCTTCTGGCTTATTTCGACGAGCGGCTACCTCTGGCCCCGGGCACATCGCCCGCGCGTGACCCGCGCGACGCGCTGGCGGCCCAGCACTACCGTTTGGTCGGCTGGCGGGAAGGTGCGGCCTGCCGCAACTACCGGCGCTTCTTCAACATCGATCAGCTCGCCGGGCTCAGGGTCGAGGACCCGGAGGTGTTCGAGGCCAGCCATCGGCTGATCCTCGAACTGGCGCGCCGCGGATCGATCCAGGGGTTGCGGGTCGATCATATCGACGGGCTGACCGATCCCGAGGCCTATCTCGAGCGCCTGCAGCGCAGGGTGGCCGAGGTCCGCGGCGATCGCGAGCCCATCTACGTCGTGGTCGAGAAGATCCTGATCGGCGAGGAGACCCTTCCCGGAACTTGGCCGGTAGCCGGCACCACCGGCTACGAGTTCATGAACGAGATTTTGCGAGTTCTCGTGTCGCGGCCGGGGCTCGACGAGCTGGCTCGGGTGGCGGAGCGCTTCGTCGGTGAGCCGCAGCACTTGCCGACCATCGTCCACCAAGCCAAGCGTGAGGTGCTCGAGCGCCTGTTTGCCGGTGAGCTGAACGCGCTGGTGGGGCAAGCAGCCGAAGTCTGCGGCCTTGAGCGTGGGGCTGCCGCCGACGCCGTGCGCCAGCTGCTGGTGAGCTTTCCGGTCTACCGCACCTATCTCGGGTCCGGCGGCTGGGGCGCCGGCGACCTTGGCGTGCTGGAGGATGCCTTCGACCATGCCGACGGGCAGCGGCGTACCGCGCTGGACCAGCTCCGGCTTTGCCTGACAAGAGAGGATGACGCGACCCGCGCTCTGGTGCAGGCCCTGCAGCGGCTGTCCGGCCCGCTGATGGCCAAGGCGGTCGAGGACACGGCGTTCTATCGCTACCACCGGCTCCTGGCCCTGAACGAGGTCGGCGGCGAGGCGGACAGTGACGGTGCCGTGCCGGAAACGTTCCACCGAATTGCCGCTTGGCGCCTCGCCCACTGGCCCGACAGCATGCTGGCCACCGCCACCCACGACACCAAGCGCGGCGAGGACGCCCGCGCCCGTCTCGCGGTGCTCAGCGAGGTCCCGGCGGAGTGGGAGCGCCAGGTCCTGGCATGGCGGGAACACAACGCGGCCCTCCCGGCCATTCATCCCGCCGACGAATATGCCCTCTATCAGTCGCTGGTCGGCGCATGGCCGCCGGGGCTGCGGTCGGACGATGCGGCCGGCCTGGATGCCCTGTCCGAGCGGCTGGAAGGCTGGCTGATCAAGGCTTTGCGGGAAGGCAAGCAGCGCTCGGACTGGAACGAGCCCGACTCCCACTACGAGGGTCGGGCGATCGCGTTGCTGGAGGCCTGCTTGACGCCCGGCTCGGCCACCGCTGCGGCCGTCGCGGAGTTCGTCGCCAGCATCGAGACGTCGGCCACCGCCAACAGCCTGGGTCAGCTCCTGGTGAAGCTGACCGCACCGGGGGTGCCGGACATCTATCAGGGCACGGAGTGGTGGGACGCGAGCCTGGTCGACCCCGACAATCGCCGCGCCGTCGATTTCGCGGCTCTCGCCGCAGCGCTCGCGGACACGACAGCCGGTAGTTTGGACGCTTCGTCCAAGCTCGGGGTCATGGTGCGTACCCTGCGCCTGCGGGCCGAGCAGCCCCGGTTGTTCGCGCGCGGTAGCTACCAACCGCTGGCGGTCGATGGACGATGGGCCGACCATGTGCTGGCCTTCGCCCGGGTCGATGGCGAGCGCGTGGCGCTCAGCATCGTCACGCGCCGTTGCGGGTCGGTGGTCGCGCAAGGTGGTTGGGCGGACACGGCCGTGACTCTGTCCGCGGGATGGCAGGACCTGCCCTGGTGCGACCGGCTCGGCGGATCGGAGGTCACGATCGCCGGCGCCGGTCTGCACCTGGGGCCGCTCCTGCAGCGGACGCCGGTGGCTCTCCTGGCGACGGTCTGAGCCTACCCGGCCGAGAGGATCTGCTCGCGCCGGCTCGCCTGCCAAGTTTCCAGCAGCGTCCGGGCCTCATCCATCGCATCGTCGTGGAGCCGGTGCCGCTCCAGCGAATCCGCCGCGTCGGCGCACATGCGAATGACCGCCTGGCTGAGATGCCGGGCCTGGGCCGTCGGCACGCCTTCGCTTTGGAGGTAGGCACCGATGCGCTCTGCCAGCTCCTGCCAGCTCAACGGCTCGTCGTCCGCGGGTGCCGGGTGTGGTGCCATCGGATTCCTCCTTGGTGCTTTGCCGCCGACTAAGTCGCGCCGGGGGCAAAGGTTCCGCTGCGCTTGCGGCGGAGGCGAAGTCCAGTGTGGGACGGTTGACCTCAGCCGGGCAGGACGCGGTGCAGGGCCACGGGCAGCATCTCCCGGACCCGCGCGAGGTAGCCGGCATCGAGGTGCACGGTGGCGAAGCCGGGGCGGTCGGGGACTTGGGCCAGGACCTTGCCCCACGGGTCGATGATCATGCTGTGGCCCCAGTTCTGCCGCTGCTCCCTGCCGGCCGGAAAGGACCCGGTCTGGGCGGCCGCCGCCACGAAGCATTGGGTCTCGATCGCCCGTGCCCGGAGCAGGATTTCCCAATGGTCCTTGCCGGTCTGCAGGGTGAAGGCCGCGGGCACGGCGATGAGCTGCGCGCCGTCGGCGGCGAGGCGCCGGTAGAGCTCGCCGAAGCGCAGGTCGTAGCAGATCGAGCAGCCGACCCGCATGCCTTCGGCGTCGTAGGTGACCACCTCCCGGCCCCCGCCGACCAGTGCCGATTCCCGGTATTCCCGGCCGTCGGGCGTGACCACGTCGAACAGGTGCAGCTTGCGGTAGCGTGCGAGTTCCGCACCGTCGCGGCCGAACACGACGCTGGTGTTGAACAGCTGATCGGTGCCGCGCTCCAGGATGCTGCCGCCATGGATGATGACGCCGTGGCCGGCGGCAAGCCGGCGCAGCAGGTGGTAGGCCTCGCCGTCGGGGAGCGCCTCGGCGGCGGCGCGCCGCTCGTCGGCGGTCCCGCCCTGGAACGCCCAGACCTCGGGCAGCAGGATCAGGTCCGGCCGGTCGTCATGGACCGCGCGGTCGATCAGGCCGGCGGCCTGGTCGAGATTGGCGGCCTTGTCGTTGATCGAACTCATCTGGACGACGCACACGCGCATGCTGGTCGATCCTCGGCAATGTCGCCCTCATGCTACCGTTCCGGCGGCGAGGACGGAAGGCCGCGGGCTTGACAAGCGCCTGGCAGGTCATAGAACAAAAAGTGAACATCAAGACATTGCGGGCTCATGGCAGACACGACGAGGCTCGACGAACTGCGCGCGCAGGTCCGCGCGATCGAGGGCGGCGGGGTTGATTTCGGCCGCGCCGTGGCCAGCCTGGGCTTGCCGCTCGACGCCGCCCTGCCCTGGGGCGGCCTGCCTTATCGCGCGCTGCACGAGGTCGGCGGCCTTGCCGGCACCAGTGCGGTCGCTGGCTTCGCCAGCCGCTTCCTGGCTCGGGGCGGTGCCCTGGTCTGGTGCCGCAACGCGCGGGTGGCTGCCGAACTGGGCGAGCTCTACGGGCCCGGCCTCGCCCGGTTCGGCCTCGGGCCGGAGCGGCTGATCGTGGTCCGCTGCGCCGACGAGGGCGAGGTGCTGTGGTCGTTCGAGGAGGCGCTGCGCTGCCGCGGCGTCGCTTGTGCGGTGGCCGAGATCGACCGCCTCGACCTCCTGGCCAGCCGCCGCCTGCAGCTGGCGGTCGAGGCCGGCGGGGGGGCCGGGCTGGTGCTGCGGCCCGAGGCCGATCCCCTGCCCAATGCCGCCCTGACCCGCTGGCGGGCGGAGACGCTGGCGTCGACCGACGGCGTCTTCTGGCGACTGATCCTGTGGCGCGCCAAGGGCGGTGCTCCCGGCGTCTGGTCGGTGCGCTGGGACGAGCGGACCCTGGCCTTCGCACCGGCCGATGGCCATGTCCAGCCGGTGCGGGAGTCTTCGATCCCGGCGATCACGTCGGGCTGAGCGCCACCCTAGGTCATCGTGTCTCGGATGGCCGCCAGCGCGGCCTCGGGTGCGGTGTGATGCACCATGTGCCCGGCACCGGGGACGATCCGCAGGCGGCTTCGCGGAAGCAGGTGGTGCAACGCGACCGATTGGCGTTCCGTGTCCACGAACCGGTCCTCGGCCCCGGCCAGAATGGTCAGCGGCATGCCGAGTTCCGGGTAGCGGCTCCGCAGTTCCGCCACCGTCGGGACCATGAGGGCGCTCTCCGACGCACCCGCCCGGATCTGCTTCGGCCGCAGCATCATGCCCTCGAGTTCGTCGAAACCGGGCGTGACCGGCGCGGGTCCGAACAGCAGGCGACGGATCGCCGGCCAGCTCAACCTGCCGAGCAGCGGTGAGACGGTATGGCGCATCACGTCGCCGATCACAGGCACCGCCGGCGGCGACAGCAGCGGCACGTCGACCCGAGCCGTCGGGAAATAATAGCCGGACAGCAGCGTCAGCCCGGCGATCGCCTGGGGATGCCGCAACGCCAGCTCGAGGGCGACGATGGTGCCGAAAGAATGACCGACCACCAGCGGCCGCTCCACCCCGAGCCGCCGCAAGGATTCCAAGATCAGGTCCGCCTGGGCAGCCGCCGTCCAGATCCGGTCGCGCGGCCGCGTGCTGTAGCCATAGCCGGGGCGATCGAACGCGATCACGCGGCCATGCCGCGCCGCGAGCTCGACCAGCCCGCTCAGCACCAGCTCCTCGGTGAAGGTGAGATTGCCGTGCAAGAGCACGATCGGTTGCCCCTGCCCCCGCTCCAGATAGTGCAGGCGAGCGCCGTCGACCTCGAGGAACCGGCCCAGCGGGGGGTGGGCCTGTTCCGCCCGGCGGCTGGCGACACCGACCGCCAGCGCCACCGCCGAGCCCAGGGCCGCCGTGGCAACGGCCGCCACGCCCCAAGGGCCGAGCCGCTCCTCAACCCGCACAGGAATCACACTTGTCGCCATGGCCGCATCCGTCCGAAGTTGCTGCGCGAGCCTCGGCTCGCCATGGCCCGCACAACGCACCCCGCATCCCAGCGTTCCCCGCTGCGTCGCAGGCTCTCGAGCCGTGGAGCTTGCAGCGTTGACAGGCGCGAACCCTGGCTCAAACTGCCCCGTGCGGCTCGCACCGCCGCGCCCTTGACGGAGAAGACGGGGTGAGCTTGGTCGGCCGCGTCTACCTGCTCGTCCTGCTCGCGGCAGCACCGGCTTTCGCACTCCAGCTCTATTCCGACCTCGAGCAGCGCGCCGCCGGCGAAGCCCAGGTCGAGGCCGAGGCCCTGCGGCTGGTGCGCTTCGCCAGCGGCGAGCTCGACAAGGTGCTCGAGGGCGCGCGCGCCTTCCTGCTCGCGGTCGCCGCCCACCCTGCCGTCCGCCAAGCCGACCGGCAGGCCTGCGCCGCCTATCTGGAAGGCATGGGCATGCCCCCCGCACCGCTCCGCGGTCCATTCCTGATCGACATCCAGGGCGCCGTCGTCTGCTCGCGCCACCCGATCGCCGGTCCCGTCAACGTCGCCGACCGCAGCTATTTCCGTCTCGCCCTGGCCTCGCGCCGCTTCAGCATCGGCGATCTCGTCGTTTCGCGCATCGACGGCTCCACCAACCTCCCGGTCGCATTGCCGCTCATCGCGGCCGGCGGCACCGTCACGGGCATCCTGGCCATGGGCTTGAGCGTCGATGCGCTGCAGCAGACGTTCCAGGACAAGGCTTGGCCGCAGGGCGGCTCGATCTCGATCGTCGACCGCAGCGGCACGATCGTCGTGCGTTGGCCCAATCCTGAGCTGGTCGGCGGCAAGCTCTCCGAGCGGTTCCGCTGGATGCTCGACGCCACCGCCGACCAGGTCCTCAACGGCACCGGGCCCAACGGTGTGGAGCGGATCGGCGCGTTCGTGCCGCCGGCCGCCAACCACGGCCTCCTGGTCAGCGTGGAGCTGTCGCGGCGCGAGGCCCTGGCTCCCCTCGACCAGGCCCTGCGCCGTGACATGGCCCTGCTCGCCGCCGTGGCCGCCCTCGCCCTCGCCGCCGCGGTGCTGGGCGGCCGGCATTTCATCCGTCGTCCGGTCGCCATGCTGAGCCGGGCCGCGGCACGCCTGCGCGCCGGCGACCTCACCGCGCGGGCGGCCCTGCCCGAGAAGCACTCCGAGCTGGGGCGGCTGGGAGCCACCTTCGACGAGATGGCGAGCGCCATCGAGGCCCGCGAGCACGAGCTGCGCCGCAGCGAGGAGCTGTTTCGCCAGTTCGCCGAGAACCTGCCCGAGGTGGTCTGGGTCGAGGATGCCGCCACCGGCCGCATGGAGTATCTCGGCGTGGCCTTCGAGGCGATCTGGCAGCGATCAGCCGCCGACGTTCGCGAGGGCCGGACCAACTGGCTCGACGCCGTGGCCGACGCCGACCGGCCGCATCTCGTGGCCGCCCTCGCACGGGCGCGCGAGGGCACGCCCAGCACGGCCGAGTACCGGATCGGGCGCCCGGACGGCAGCGAGCGCTGGCTGCAGAGCACGGCGTTCCCGATCCGCGACCCCGACGGCACCGTGGTCCGCCTCGCGCGTATCTCGCGCGACGTCACGGAGCGGCGGGCGGTCGAGGCCGAGCGCGAGCAGGCGCTGCGCCAACGCGACCTCCTGTTCCAGGAGCTGAACCATCGCATCAAGAACAACCTGCAGATCGTCCGCTCCTTTCTCGTCCTGCAGGGCAGCCAACTGTCCGACCCGGCGGGCAAGGCGGCCTTGAGCGCCGCGAGCCAGCGGATCGCCGCGGTCGGCGAGCTGCACGCGATGCTCTACCGCGGCGGTGCGATCGGCACGCTCGACCTCGGTGCCTATCTCCGCGAGCTGTGCGCCTCGCTGGAGGAAGCGCTGATCGAGGAGGACCGTGGGCTCGTCATCGCCTGTCGCTGCGCGCCGCTTTCGGCCGACATGGACCGGGCGGTGCTGGTCGGCCTGATCGCGTCGGAGCTGATCACCAACAGCCTGAAATATGCCTACCCGGCGCCGGGCGGCGGAACGGTCGAGGTCACGCTGGAGCGGCGCTCGGGCGAGGAGGTGGCGCTGACCGTCCGCGACCGCGGGTGCGGCTTCGCCGAGCCGCCCGGCGACGGGTTCGGCCTGCGGATCACCCGCATGCTGGTGCGGCAGCTCGATGCCGAGCTGAGCCTGACGGGCGAGGGCGGCGTGTCGGCGAGCGTCACCTTCAGGCTGCCGATCCAGGCCCAGGAAACCGCGGCCTGAGCCGGCCGCGGCCAGCCGCGCAGCCGGGGTACGGCGAGCGCGGCGAAGCCGCCGAGGAGAACCGGATGATCGTCACCCTGCACACCCGGCACGACATCACCCTGTCCGTCGCCGAGCAGGTCGGCTGGCACGGGGCCAGGGTGGAGGTGGCCGAGGGCGCGCTCCGGCGCATGGCCGCCAGCCGTGCCGCGTTCGAGCGGCTGATCGCGGACCCCGACATCACCGTCTACGGGGTGACCTCCGGCTATGGCCAGCGCGCCTCGACGCGGCTGGCGCCGGAGGAACGGCTGCGGCACGCACGCCGGCCGCCCGCGGCCATGCAGGCCAATGCCGGCACGCCCTTCCCGGAACGCGTGACCCGCCTGATGGTGCTGGCCCGCCTAGCGAACTTCCTGGAGGGGCACGCCGCGGTGCGCCCCGAGCTCGCGCAGGCCGTGGCCGCCATGCTGGCCGCGCCGCTGCCGCCGGTGCCCTGTGCGGGAGCGGTGTCGGCGGGCGAGATCCTGCCGCTGTCGTGGCTGTTCGGCCCCCTGCTCGACCGCTACGAGGCGCGCGAGAAGGAGCAGCTGGCGCTCGTCAACGGCGCGCCGGTGGCGGCGGCGCTGGCGGCCGACGGCGCTTTGGCCGCGCGGCGTCGCCTGACGGTGGCGGAGTCGGTCCTGGCGCTCGCCGCCGAGGCCTACCGCGTGCCGCCCAGCCATTTCGACCCGGCCGTCGCCGCCTTGTGGGGCGACCCGCACGAGTTGGCGGCGGCCGAGCGCCTGAGCGCCCTGATCGCCGGGGGCGCGCTCGAGCGCCGGCCCTATCAGGCACCCGTCTCCTTCCGCGTCCTGCCCAAGATGCTGGGGCGTCTGCGCCGGGCGACCGACGAGCTGGCCGCCACGGCGACGACCTCGCTGGCGCAGATCTCCGACAATCCGGTGTTCCTAGCCCCGGACGCCGAACATCCGCAGGGCCGGATCCTGTCCACCGGCGGCTACCACAACGCAGCCGCGTGGCCGGCGCTGAACGCGCTCGCCATGGCCTATGCCGACCTGTGCACCATCGCCGACCGGCTCATCGCCCGCCTCCTCGACGGCGCCACCTCGGGCCTGCCGGACCAGCTCGACGGCGGCGAAGGTGAGCCGGCCTATCTCGGCACCCTCGGCTTCGCCGTGGTCGGCTACGGCGAGGCCGCCCGCCGCGCCGCCCAGGCCGTGTTCCTGCCGGGCTCGGAATCCGGCGGGTTCGTGCAGAACGACACCGCCGTTCCCACGGCCCTTGCCTGGGAGGGCCAGGATGGCGCCGGCCGCATGCTCGACGCGGCCCTGGGCGCGGTGGCCGTGGTCGCGGCGCAGGCGCTGCTGGTCACCGGCCGGGCAGCGCCGCCGGCCCTGCGGGCCGAGCTCGCCGCTTGGCGCGAGGCGGCACCGCCGCCGGACGCGAGCGCCGCGCCGGGGCAGCGGTCGGCGGCGGTGACCGCGGTCCTGCAGGCCGGGATCTATCCGCGTCCGTCCTGACCGCCCGCCAGCCGCCAAGCGTCGAGGGTGCCATCTCGGCCACGGACGGCGAGGCCGTGCAGCGGTGCGAACCGCGCAACCGTCGCCGGATCGAGCTCGGGCGCCGCCGCCGCGAACAGCGCTCCGGAAACCAGCAGCGGCGTGCCGTGCTGGCGCGTCATCGCCTCCAGACGGCTGGCGACGTTGACCGTGTCGCCGACGACGGTGAACTGGAACTGCGTGGCACCGCCGATGTCGCCCATCAGGACGGGTCCACGGTGCAGGCCGATGCCGACCTGCAGCCGGGTCGCATCCGGTTGCGTCGCCAGGTCGGCGAGGATCGCCAGGGCTGCCCGGACCGAATTGGCGGCGGCCATGGGTGACGGGTCGGGTACGCCGAAGCAGGCCATCGCACCGTCGCCCATGAATTTGTCGACCATCCCGCCATGCTCGAACACCGCCCGCTCGACCCGGGTGTGAAAGTCCCGCAGCAGCGCCATGGCGGCGGAGGGCGCCATGCTCTCGCTCCGCCGCGTGAAGCCGACGACGTCGACGAACATCACCGCGGCCTCCTGGGTGCGGTCCAGGGCCGCCGGCGCGTCGCTGGCGGCCAGTCGCTCCACCACCGCCGGCGCGAAGTAACGGGCGAGATTGGCCCTCTGGCGCTCCAGGCGACGCCGCCGGCGGCGCTCGTCGGCGAGGCGCAGGGCCTCGACCGCCAGACCGGCCAGCAGGATGGCGGCGGCCGGCGGCAGGGCTGCCAGCCAGATGCGCTCCAGGACGAAGGCCAGCTGGAGCAAGGCCGCGAGGCCGCCGAGCAGCAGGAGGAGCACCGCCAGCGACATCCAGGGCGAGCGTCGGCCGGCGAAGACTGCCGCCGCCAGCGCCAGGACGGCGGTCAGCAGCCGGTCCAGCGCGCGTTCCGGAGCGCTCCGGGTGAGGAACCGGCCGGAGAGCATGTTGTCGATCGCGGTGCCGAGATGCTCGCTGCCGGGCAGTCGCGTGCTGAAGGGAGTAGCGAAGCGGTCGCCCACCCCGGACGCCGAGGCACCCAGGATCACGGTGCGACCCGAGAGCCGCTGCGGCTCGATCCGGCCGGCCAGCAGGTCCGCGAGGGAGTAGGTGGGCAGCGTGCCTTCCGGGCCGTAATGGTCGAGCAGCTGCAGCCCGCGGCCGTCGACCGGCACGAACAGCTCGCCCAGGCGCACGCCGCGCGCGCCGGCGACGAGCACGCGGCTGGGCGCGACGCCGAGTTGCAGACGCGCCGCTTCCAGCGCCAGCGACGGCAGCAGGCGGTCGCCATAGGACACGGCCGGCAGGTCCGCGCGCAACGAGCCGTCCGGCTCCAGCAGCAGTGAGCCATGCCCGAGCGATACGGCCGCGGCTCCCAGCTCGACGGCGGGGACGATCAGGCCGCGCGGCCGGAGCGGCGCGCCGAGTCCGTCCTGGTCCGCCTCGGCGACGACGCGAAAGGCGGTGGCCTCGATCCATGGCGGCAGGTCCGCCACGTTCGCCTGGGCCGGGTCCTCGACGAACGCGTAAGGCAGGAGAACGCGGCGGGCGGCGGTGATCGCCGCGGCCAGGGCGGCGTCGCCGGGTTCAGCCAGCAGGCTGGCGATCCGGGCGGGCAGATCGGTTCCAGGCGGCAGTGCGGCCTGACTGGCCGCCAGCAGCTCACGCGCCGCCGGTGGCAGCTGCGCCTCGCGCTCGGCAAGGAGCAGGTTGACCACGATGACCCGCGCGTCCGTAGCGGCCAAGGCGGCCACTGCATCTGCCAAGGTGCTGCGCGGCGGCGGCCAGCCGCCGAGCTCCGCCACACTGGCATCGTCGGCGAGCACCAGCACCACCGAGCCGCTGGGGCGTTCGGGACCGCGCAGGCGGAAGCGCCAGTCCAGCGTCTGGAGCTCGAGCGAAGCCAGGACCCGGCGCTCGCCGAAGCGGGCATCCAGTGCGAGGACGGCGCAGGCTACCAACAGCGCCGCCAGCAGCCGTGCCGCCAGAACCGGGCGGTCTACCGCGCGCGGCCGGCGCCTCAAAGGGTGGTGCGGGCGATGGCATCCTCGCGCCGCGCCGCACCCCAGATCGCGGGAGGCCTGGGCGGACTGCCGGGTGCGACGTCGGTGCCCTCGCCCGGCTGCAGAACGACGACGACGCCCGCGAGGGAACGCACGGTGACCGCGCCCGAGATCGACAGGACGCCCGTGCCCTTGCCGGTGCTCTCCACCAGCCACTCGGTCGAGCGCACCGACGCCACTGCCGTGCGCGTGTCGATCTCGATCGTGCGCCGACCGGCGACCACGCCGCCGATCAGCCGTGTTATGCCCCTCAGGAGCCCGAGCACCACGGACGTTCCGCCGGAGTCGGCGGCGAGGCTGCGCAGGACCATCTCGGTGCCGGGACCGATCGCTATCCGCAGCCCGTCGGCGCCGACGATCACGGCCCGGGAGCCGGGACCGGTGCGCAGGATGTCGTCGATCAGCACCGGATCGCCGGGCATCAGTCCGACGATGGTGGTGTCGCGGATGGCCGAGAGATCGCCGGCGAGCCGCGCCACCCGGCCGAAGCCGTCAGCCGCAGCGACGGGCGCGTCGGAGAGCAGCACGAGTCCGCTGCCGAGCGTGGCCAGGGTGGTGCGGCGTGACGGCAAATGGACGGGCCCCCGGCCCTGCATCGTGGTCGCGACCGGACGCTCACCGTCGCACGCCGCGATCGCCGGCGCAATCTCGCCGCCATATCGAGCCGGGGCAGACTCTCGGCAGACGATGGCGAAACGCCGAAGCAGAGACCACCATTTCTCGCAGTATGCGCCCGACAAGATCCCCTACGCGATCGACCGCTACGTCAACGAGACCAACCGGCTCTACGGGGTGTCCTTCGCTACCGCAGCCAGTCCGGATTGGCACAGGCTCCGGTGCGGACCAACGCGGTATGCGAGCCTGGGCCGGAGCCTACGAGGTCAGCGATCGGTGGTGCACAGGCGGCGAGGGAGGTGACCCCGGGATCGTTTCCGGCCGATCGGAGGACGGCGTCCTGACTCGCTGACTTACCGAAGTCCGGGTCAGCGTCGTGCGTCCGGGCCACGAGATCCTCGACATCCCGCTGTTGCCCGTCAGGCGACGGCGGCGTGCCGCTGCCGCTCCTCGACCGGCTCGGGATCCTTGAGCACGTAGCCGCGCCCCCAGACGGTCTCGATGTAGTGCTCGCCGCCCGTGGCCTCGGCCAGCTTCTTGCGCAGCTTGCAGATGAACACGTCGATGATCTTGAGCTCGGGCTCGTCCATGCCGCCATAGAGATGGTCCAGGAACATCTCCTTGGTCAGGGTCGTCCCCTTGCGCAGCGAGAGCAGCTCCAGGATGCTGTATTCCTTGCCGGTCACGTGCAGTCGGCGGCCGTCGGCCTCCACCGAGCGCGCGTCCATGTTGAGCTGGAGCTTCCCGGTCCGGATGATCGATTCCGCATGGCCCTTCGACCGTCGGACGATGGCCTGGATGCGGGCGATCAGCTCCGCCTTGTTGAACGGCTTGGTCAGGTAGTCGTCGGCACCGCCCATCAGGCCGCGCACCTTGTCGGTCGGATCGCTCCGCCCCGACAGGATCAGGATCGGGGTCTGGATCCTGGCGGCGCGCAGGCGGCGGACGACCTCGTAGCCTTCCATGTCCGGCAGGCGGAGATCGAGGACGACGATGTCGAAGTCGTAGAGCTTGGCGAGCTCGATCCCGTCCTCGCCGCAGTCGGCGGGTTCGCTGATCATGTTCTCGGTCTTGAGCGCCTGCTCGATCAGCCGCGCCGAGACCGGATCGTCCTCGATCACCAATGCCCGCATCGCTCGCTCCAATCACGCGCCGACAGCGGCGCTCCTTTGGATCGGTCGGACCGTAGCCCCTTCACCCTTAAGTCGGCGTTAAGCGCCGCTGGTGTCTGGTGCTGCCGGTGACCTCGCCACGTCATGCGAGCGATACAATCATGGGTTGCGATCCGAATGCAAGTAAAAAGTGTGTTCATGCCCGATGATGCACGCGGGGCGTGTAGGCCTAGGGCCAGCTTGGCGGCGGGCCGTATTGAAGACCTGATCGCGGCCGTAGGTGCGCTGCCTCGGTTGCGGGCCGGGGGCTACGTCACCGCCTGCGCCGGCGGCACGGTGACCGCCAGCGGCCTCGTTGACCGTGCGGGAGTAGGCGAGGTCTGCCTGATCGAGCGGCGCGCCCCAGGCGCGCGACCGCGCACCACGCTGTTCGACGAGCGCCGGGCGCTCCTGGCCGAGATCGTGGCCTTCGGCGCGGACAGCGTGCAGTTGCTGCCCTACGCCGAGCCGGAGGGGCTCGCGCGCGGCGCGCGCATCGCCCTCGCTCCGGGGCACGGCACCGTGCGGCCGAGCCTCGCCTGGCGCGGGCGGGTGCTGGACGCCATGGCGCGACCGCTCGATGGCGGCCCGCCGCCACCCGAGGGGGGGCATTCCTACTCGATCCAGGCGCGCGGCCTCTCGGCCGAGCGGCGCCGCGGTCTCGGGCCGCGGCTGAACCTCGGGGTACGGGCGCTGGACCTGTTCACGCCCTGCTGCGAGGGCCAGCGGATGGGCATCTTCGCCGGCTCCGGCGTCGGCAAGTCGACGCTGCTGTCGACGATCGCCGCCGCCACCGACGCCGAGGTGCTGGTGATCGGGCTGATCGGCGAGCGCGGGCGCGAACTGCACGACTTCCTGGAGCATACGCTCGGGCCCGAGGGACGCGCGCGCAGCGTGGTGGTCGTCGCCACCTCCGACCAGCCGGCGATGCTGCGCCGGCGTGCGGCCTATCTGACACTGACCGTGGCCGAGTTCCTGCGCGACCGCGGCCTGAAGGTGCTGTGCCTGATGGACAGCGTCACCCGGTTCGCCATGGCGCTGCGCGAGATCTACCTCGCCGCCGGCGAGGTGCCGACCAGCCGCGGCTATCCGCCCGGCGTGTTCGCCGAGCTGCCGCGGCTCCTGGAGCGCGCCGGCCCGGGCGACGGGACCGGCAGCATCACCGGCCTGTTCACGGTCCTGGTCGAGGGCGACGACGCCAACGAGCCGGTGAGCGATGCCGTGCGCGGCATCCTGGACGGCCATGTCATGCTCGACCGGGCGGTGGCGGAGCGGGGCAGGTTCCCGGCCGTCGACGTGCTGCGGAGCATCTCGCGCACCGCTCCGGGCTGCTATGCGTCCGACGAGCGGGCCCTGGTGCGCGAGGCGCGGCGGCTCCTGCGGCTGCATGCCGACATGGCCGAGCTGATCCGGCTGGGGGCCTACCGGCCCGGAAGCGACGCCGAGCTCGACCGGGCGATCGCTGTCCAGCCGGCGCTGGAGCGGGTGCTCGAGCAGGATCCGGGGGAGGCCAGCGACAGCGCGACGGCCTTCGCGGCCCTGGCCGCGGCCCTGGCGCCGCCCGGGCCGGAGCCGGCCTGATGCGCCGGGCCGTCGACCTGCTGACCCGCCTGGAGCGCCACGCGCTCGACCGGCAGCGGCTGGAGCTGCAGGCCGTCGCGGGCGAGCTGGAGCACAGGCGCACGCAGCTGGTCCAGCTCGGCCAGCGCCTGGTCCTGGAGCATGCGCTCGCGTTCGAACTGCCGGGCGGGCCGCAGCCGCTGGCGGCCTATGCCGGGCTGGCGCAGGCCAGGACCGAGGCCCTGCGGGCCGAGGAGGCCCGGCTGATCGAGGCCACCGCCCGGGCCGAGGCCGGGCTGCGCGAGCGAGCGCGGCACTGGAAGGCCCTGGACCTGGTCGGCCAGGCACTGCGGGCCGAAGCGGCGGCGCGCGCGCAGCGCGACGCAGCGGCGGCGATCGCGGAGGCAGCGCAGCTGCGCGCCGCCGGCCGCATCAGAACTCCGGGGCCAGCGTGACCTCGAGCCCGTCCAGGGCCGGGCCGAACTTGAGCTGGCAGGACAACCTGGAGTTGTCCCTGACCTCGAACGCCTCGTCGAGCATCATGCTCTCGTCCGAGCCCGCGGCCTCCAGCTTGGGCAGCCAGTCCTCGGCGACGTAGACGTGGCAGGTGGCACAGGCGCAGCAGCCGCCGCAGGCGGCCTCGACCGGCAGGTTGTTCTCGCGGATCACTTCCATGACCGACCAGCCGACCGGTCCGTCGAGCTCGTGCCGGGCACCTTCGCGGTCGGTGACGATCAGTTTCGGCATGTCAGGCAACACCCAGCTTCTTCTGCAGATCGGTGCTCGAGGTCGTGTAGCGGAAGATCAGCTTCTGCTCGGGAAAGCACAGCTTGAACGCCTTCTGGCACATCAGCGCCGCCTCGTGGAACCCGGACAGGATCAGCTTGAGCTTGCCGGGGTAGGTGCAGATGTCGCCGATGGCGAAGATGCCGGGCTCGCTGGTCTCGAAGGCCGCCGTGTCGACCGCGATCAGGTCCTGCTCCAGGTTGAGCCCCCAGCCGGCGATCGGCCCCAGCTCCATCTTCAGGCCGTAGAAGGCCAGGAGCGTGTCGCAGGCGACCGGGCGCTCGGCGCCGTCATTGCCCTTGACCATGACGTGGTCCAGCCGGTCGCCCTCGCCCACCAGCCCCGAGACCTGGCCGATGATCAGCTCCATCCGGCCCGCGGCCACGAGCTCGCGCATCTTCGCGACCGAATCCGGCGCGGCGCGGAACTCGTCGCGCCGGTGGACCAGCGCCATGCCGGCCGCGATCGGCTCGAGATTGAGCACCCAGTCCAGCGCCGAATCGCCGCCGCCGGCGACCAGGATCCGCCTGCCGCGGAACTGCTCCATCCTGCGCACGGCGTAGAACAGCGAGGTGCCCTCGAACCGCTCGGCCCCGCGGCAGCGGGATGCGGCGCGGCACGAAGCTGCCGGCACCGGCCGCGACCACCACCACCGGCGCTTCGATCACGGTCCCGAGATCGGTCGCCAGCCGCCAGCGCCCGTCCTCGAGGCGGGAGAGGGCCGAGGCCTGCTGCTTGAGGTGGAACTGCGGCTCGAACGGCTTGATCTGCTCCATCAGCTGGTCGACCAGCTCCTGGCCGGTGCAGCGCGGCACGGCCGGGATGTCGTAGATCGGCTTGTCGGGGTAGAGCTCGGCGCACTGACCGCCGATCTTGTCGAGATTGTCGACCAGATGGCACTTCATGCCGAGCAGCCCGGCCTCGAACACGGCGAACAGGCCGCAGGGGCCGGCGCCGATGATGACCATGTCGGTCTGGATGACGTCGTCGGGCATGGAGCTTCCGGAGCGGGGACGAAGGCGATGGATCAGACCGGCGCCAGACGCGGGCGGATAGCACCACGCCAGCGGGGCGGCAAGCGCCGCCCGGCCCGGCTTCGGTTCGTCCCCGCCCTGCTGGCGGCTGCCGCCTGCGCCCAGGCGACAAACGCCGGTGCGGCGGACTGGGCCCGCCACGCGCTGGAGATAGGCGGCGTCACGCGCCATTACCACCTCCTGCGGCCGACCTCGGGCGGTGCGGCGCCGACCCTGGTCCTGCTCCATGGCGCCCTCCAGGACCCGCTGGCCTTCGCCGACGCCACCGGGCTGCCGGCGCTGGCCGCGCGCGAGGGCGTGGCGCTGGTGGTGCCCGAAACCCTGGACGGGCACTGGAACGACGGCCGGCGCGCGGTCTATTTCGGCACGCCGTCGCAGGCCGACGACCTGGGCTTCCTCGAGGCCCTGCTGGCAGGTCTGGCGGCCCAAGGCATCGCCGACCCGGCGGCGGTGCGGCTTGCCGGCTTCTCCAATGGCGGGCTGATGGCGCTGACCCTCGCCTGCCGCCCGGCCGCGATCCGGCCCACCGGGCTGCTCGTGGTCGCCGCGACCCTGGGCGAGCGCCTGGCCGCGAGCTGCGACCCGCCCCGCCCGCTGGCCCTGGTGCTCGCCAACGGCACGGCCGACGACCTCTTCCCCTTCGCCGGCGGCATGGGCATGGTGAACGGCCGCGCCGGCGAGCCCATGCTCGGGGCCGCGGCGACGGCGGCCTTCGTCGCCGGGCGCAATGGCTGCGGCGAGCCGGGCACGCGCGCGGCGGGTGCGGAAGCCATGGGGCGCGGCCATGCGGTCACCGTCACCGGCTACGCCGGCTGCCCGCCCGGCGGAACCGTGCTGCAGGTGACCATCGACGGCGGCGGCCATGCCTGGCCCACGGAAGCCGTGCGCAGCCTCGCCGCCGCGGCGGGCCTGCCGGGGACGGCCTCGCTGGCCGAGCTCGCCTGGGCGGTGTTCGCGGCCCGCGCGGACTGACCGGCAGCAAGGTCATGCGGCCGCCGGCAGCTGGCCGGCACGCGACGGATCCGGCCGTTGCCAGGCGGGAGCGAGGGTTCCATCCGCCATCTCGGCGCGCTGGGCGGCCAAGGGCGGCACGCCGTGCCTGGGTTCGTCCGTGCCGCGAGGCCATTCGCCCGGGTGCGTCGGCACGGCCGCGTCCCTTCCGGCCATGTCGACGGCGGGTTCGTTCGTGCCGCTATGGAATTCGTTCGCGCAGCTTTCGCCCGCGGCGTCGGCCGCCGCCTCGCCGCCGGCGAGGATCGCCTGGGCCTGCTCGATCCGTTCGGCGAGCCAGCGCAGCTGCGCGGGCTCGGCCAGCTCCTTGCGGCCACGGCGCAGGGCCAGGAGCTGCTCGGTCGCGGCGCGCGCGTCGCGCTCGATCCGCGCCCGGTAGCGCAGGAGCGTGGCCAGCGTCGGCAGGCCAGGCGGCGGCGGCGCGCCGGTGGCGGCCTGCATGAGCACGGCGTCCTCGACCGCGCGCAGGCGGACCTGGCGCCAGGCGGCGAAGACCAGCTCCTCCACCAGATGCGCCTCGGCCGCGTCCAGGGGCTGCCAGCGGGCGAGCAGCGCCGCGCGCAGGTCCGCGAGGGCGGCCGCGTCCTCGCCGTCGTCCAGGACCATGGTCCTGGCGCACAGGCCGTGGCGGGTGGCGTTCAGGGCCGAGCGGGCCTTGCCCTCGGTGGTGACCGGGCCACGCGAGAGGGCGCCGTTGCGGCGGGAGATCTCGGCTCTGGCGGCGGTATCGGTTGGGCTGGAGACAGTGGCTTCGAGCATCGGTCCGTATCCGTCGCAGGGTGGGCGTCGCCGCACACTATCACGAGCACATAGGAATATCATCAGGATGATCCGTCATGCCCCCGCACCGCCAGACCCCCGTCTCTCCCCGAGGCCACTTGCCGTCGCTTGCGCCGCGGCGCATTTCGCCATACATGTATCACAGGAGCCCGGAGTGCCACCCATGCTCGCCATACGGTTGCCCGACGAGATCGAGGCGCGGCTAACCGCCCTGGCGGAGCGGACCGGGCGCAGCAAGAGCTTCTATGTCCGCGAGGCCGTGCGTGAGCATCTCGACGACCTCGAGGACTATTACCTCGCGGTCCAGCGCCTCGAGGAGCGCCTGCCGACCATCCCGCTCGAGGAGGTGGAGCGGCGGCTTGGCCTGGCGGATTGAGTTCGAGCCGCGGGCTCTGAAGGAACTCCAGGAGCAGGACCCGCAGGTCCAGCGTCGGCTACTGGCCTTCCTGCGCGAGCGCATCGCGCCACAGGCCGATCCGCGCAGCCTCGGTGAGGCTCTGCATGGCGGCGAACTCGGACGGTTCTGGAAATACCGCGTCGGCGACTGGCGCCTCGTCTGCGAGATCCGCGACCGAACCGTAACGGTCCTTGTCGTCCGCATCGGCCATCGCCGCGAGGTTTACCGCCGTTGACGCGTGGACCGGCTCACGGGCCGCCGCGCGGTTGTCCGGGACCTCGCCGCGAATCAACTCTTGGGGCGCAATCAATTCGGATCATGAACGGTCGGTGTAACGAGTCCTGGCCCTTCTTTCTTCCCGGTCCGGGCGATCTCGGCTCGGTTGGGAGAGGGTGTGTGCAGGGTAGCGGCGTCGGGCATCGGCGCGGTCCGGAAAGCCGTGGATCTGGCTCCACGATAGCACAGCGCGAGAGGAATAACATCTTAGCAGATGCGGTGAGCTAGCCCAGGGTGCGGTCCGTGACTGCTGACGTCCTTTGACATTGCAGCAAGCAGGGGCGAAAGATGCTGCCGTGTGTACACGGAGGTGGCTTCATGGCCGAGACGGTCGGCGTACGGGAGGTGCGGGCGCGGCTGGCGGAGTTGGTGGCGCGGGCCGAACGCGGCGAGACCGTGGTCATCACCCGCAGCGGCCGCGAAGTAGCGCGCCTGGGGCCGCCCGTGCGGCGGGAGCAGCGGCGGCCGGGCCGCATGAAGGGCCGGATGTGGGCGGCACCCGACTGGGACGAGACCCCGGCGGAACTGATCGACGCGCTGGAAGGCAAGGGCGAGACGTGGTGAGCCTCCTGCTCGACACGCATGCTGTCTATTGGTGGCTGAACGACGGGCCTCGCCTGGGCGCCGCCGCACGCGAGGCGATCCTCGCCGCACCCGCCGTAGTCGTCAGCACGGTCAGCATCTGGGAGTTCGCGATCAAGCTATCCGTGGGCAAACTCCGCTTCGATCTCGGCGACGCCTTGGACCATATCGCCCGCGATGGGTTCGAGCGCCTGTCGGTCGAGGATCGCCACTGCCGCCGTTATGCCGAACTACCGGCGCTGCACCGCGACCCATTCGACCGGATGCTGGCGGCTCAGGCCTTGGAGGAAGGGCTGACGCTCCTGACGGACGACCGCCATCTGCCACTGTATCAGGAGGCCGGGCTCAAGCTGATGGCGTGCGGGTGAAGGCGCGCTCGAGCGTGAACGGTAGGCTGTTAACGTCCGTTAGGGAGACCTGGTACGGTTAACCGAATTTCGGTAACGGTCAGTAAAAGTCAGCTTTGCTCCATCTTTGATTTACATCATTGTTTGTCTTTTATATAAATCTTTTCCTTTCTCTGTCGCTCCTATGAGTATCTGGTTCTTCTCTGAAGATGGTAAATCGAAGTAACGTCTATTCTCTAGCATATGAATTGCTTGTGATTTACTCAAAACCTTAGCGTCATTCCAATCTGGAAAGTCAGCCTGAAACAATTCTACCAGATCGGTTTCCAGCAGATGCAAAATAGCACTTGTCGCTAGCCTGACAGCTTCATCATCAGGTCTGCCGGATTGTTCCTCGGCGACAGCACGTGCCTCCCAAAGCCCATGATAGTCTTCAACAGCAATCTCGAGAATCATTCGTTCAATGTCGCTATGGATCATCGGAGCACCGGGTTTCCTGCGAGTGGGATTGGGCTGGGCCTCTTGCCGTTGCGAGGGCGCCTGTAGGGTCAGACCCTTTTTTGAGGGAATCAACGGAGTTCAGACGCCTTTTGGCGGCGAAGTGGACCAAAGACCCATGCCGGTGCGCCTCGGCCCCACGCACCTGCTCATCGGGCGCTTCCGGTCGTAGACGGGTCGCTTGACCCGCAGGCGCTAAACGCTACGTATGCATTGGAGTTTCCAACTCTCGGAGCGGCTCACCGGATGGCGCTGGTCACGGTCAAGGACAAGTTCCAGGTGACGATCCCGAGCCGAGTGCGCGAGCAGTTGGCGCTCGCCGTCGGGGACATCCTGGAGGCCGAGGTCGAGGGCGGCACGATCGTCCTGCGGCCCAAGGCGGTCGTCGATCGCGCGGCATGGGCGCAGCGGGTCGAGAGGGCGTTCGCCGCGACGGCAGCATCGCCCGAGGATGCGGGTCGCTCCGAGGGTGAGCTGATGGAGGCCGCCCTCGGCGAGGTCGCGGAGGCCCGGGCCAAGCGGCGGCCGTCTCGCCGTTGAGGCTGGTCAACGACTTGCAACGTGCTGATGGCTGCGGGAAGGGGTAGCTCCACCTGCCGCTACCCCTCCCGCAGCCGCCTGATCTCCTCGCGCGCCAGCTCGTCCGCCCGCTCGTTCTCCGGCGTGGCCGGCATGGCCCTTGAGCCAGCGCCACTCGACCTGGTGGCGCTTCCTGGCCGCGTCCAGGCGTTCCCACAGGTCCTGGTTCTTGACCGGCTTCCTGTCGGCGGTGCGCCAGCCGCGCTTGCGCCAGCCCTCGATCCACTCGGTGATGCCCTGGCGCAGATACTGGCTGTCGGTGAACAGGACCACGCGCATCGGCCGCTTGAGGGTCTCGAGTGCGGCGATCGCCGCCATCAGCTCCATGCGGTTGTTGGTGGTCAGCGGCTCGCCGCCGGAGAGCTCGCGGCGCTTGCCGCTCCAGTCCAGGATCGCACCCCAGCCGCCGGGGCCGGGATTGCCGCTGCAGGCGCCGTCGGTGTGGATCTCGACCGGCGGCTCGGCCGAAGGCGGGGCGTCGCTCACGCGAGGCCGTAGGCGGCGGGGCCGGCGACGGTGGCGTGGAAGCGCAGCTTGCGCAGATATTCGCGCGGGTCCTTGGGCACCACCTTCGCACCCTCGACCCGGTGCAGCCAGTCGTAGAGCCGGGTCAGGAGGAAGCGCAGCGCCGAGCCGCGCGCGAGGACCGGCAGGGCGTCGATCTCGGCGGCACTCAGCGCGCGATGGCGGCGGTAGCCCTGGAGCAGGGCGCGGGCCTTGGTGACGTTGAACTCGCCGCCGGGCTCGAAGCACCAGGCGTTCAGGCAGATCGCCACGTCGTAGGCCAGGAGGTCGTTGCAGGCGAAGTAGAAGTCGATGATGCCGGTGACGCGGTCCTCGGCGAAGAACACGTTGTCGGGGAACAGGTCGGCATGGATCACGCCCTGCGGCAGGTCCTCGGGCCAGAGGGCGGCGAGCTCGGCGAGCTCGGCCGCGATCTCGGCCTCCAGGCCGGGCTCGACGCCGTCGGCCTTGCCACGGCAGCCGGCGAACAGCGCGCGCCAGCCATCCAGCGACAAGGCGTTGCGGCGGGTCAGGGTGAAGTCGGCGGTGGCGAGGTGGAGCCGCGCCAGGGCCTCGCCCAGGGCGGCGCACTGCTGAACCGCGATCCGGCGCGGCCAGCGGCCGTCCAGGCAGCTGACGATCGCCGCGGGCTTGCCGGCGAGGCGGCGCAGGGCCTCGCCGTCGCGCGCATGGACGGGCAGCGGGCAGGGCAGGCCGTGGCGGGCCAGATGCTCCATGAGGCCGAGGAAGAAGGGCAGGTCGGCGGGGTCCACCCGCTTCTCGTAGATGGTCAGGATGTAGCTGCCCTGCTCGGTCAGCAGGCGGAAGTTGGAGTTCTCCACGCCCTCGGCGATGCCCTCCAGCGCCATGGGCGCTCCCAGCGCGTAGTCGGCGAGGAATGCGGCGAGAGCGGCGTCGGAGACCGGGGTGTAGACGGCCACCGGCTCAAGAGGCCCTGGCCGTCAGCGGGATCGGCGGCGAGCGGAAGGTCACCGTCTCCTCGGCGACCTTGACCTCCTCGAGCGTGACCGCGCGCCGGCCGCGGCAGGCGGCGACCACCTCCGCGACCAGGAGCTCGGGCGCCGAGGCGCCGGCCGACAGGCCCAGGACCGAAACGCCGTCGAGCCAGGCCCAGTCGATGTCGGCGGCGGTGCGGACCAGCTCGGCGCGGCGGGCGCCATGCTGGCGGGCGACCTCCACCAGGCGCACCGAGTTGGAGGAGTTCGCGGCGCCCACCACCAGGAACAGGTCGGCGCGCGGCGCGATCGCGGCCACCGCGCGCTGGCGGTTGGTGGTGGCGTAGCAGATGTCCTCGTTGCGCGGGCCGTCGATCGCCGGGAACCGGCGGCGCAGGACCTCGGCGATGGCGGCGGTGTCGGCGAGCGACAGCGTGGTCTGGGTCGAGTAGGCGACCCGCGCCGGGTCGGGCGGGGCCACGGTCTCGGCGTCGGCCACGGTCTCGACCAGCAGCACCGAGCCGGGCTCGACCTGGCCCATGGTGCCGACGACCTCGGGGTGGCCGGCATGGCCGATCAGGAGCACGGTGCGGCCGGCCTTGTGGTGGCGCTCGACCTCGCGATGGACCTTGGAGACCAGCGGGCAGGTGGCGTCGGCGAACAGGAGGCGGCGGCGGCGCGCCTCGGCCGGGACCGATTTGGGCACGCCGTGGGCCGAGAACACCACCAGCCCGTCCTCGGGCACCTCGTCCAGCTCCTCGACGAACACGGCCCCCAGGGCGCGCAGCTCGTCGACCACGTGGCGGTTGTGGACGATCTCGTGGCGGACATAGACCGGGGCACCGTTCTGGCGCAGGGCCGTCTTGACCATGTCGATGGCGCGCTCGACGCCGGCGCAGAAGCCGCGCGGGCCGGCGAGCAGGATGGTGAGCGGCGGCGGGGCTGAGTCGGGCAAGGGGTGGGCTCGCAGGGCAGACGGGGACGGCGGCTGACTAGCACAAACGCGCAGGCGGTGCGAGGATGTGGCGGCCGTGGAATGACCCGTCTTGTGACAGCCATGGCCTTGCGGATCCGCCCTCGATCGCCGCCTTCGACCAGAGTGACGCGATGAGCCAGCTGCCGGATGCCCAGTCCCCAGGTCCGACGGTTCGTGGCGTGACAACGAGAGCGGTAAAGGTGTCGCTGACCCTGCCTCTGGGCACCAGTGCCGCCGTCATCCGCGAGGCTCCGCTGCTCCTCGTGGACCTGCAGACCGAAGAAGGGATCGTCGGCCGCTCCTACCTTTTCGGCTACACGTCCAGCGGAGCACGCGCCATCGCCGCCCATCTGCACGAGGCGGTCGATCTGGTGCGGGGACAGAGCGTGGCGCCGCGCCCCATCGCACGCGCCCTCGCGCGACGGTTCGCCCTGCTCGGCCTCACGGGCACGGTCCGGATGGCGTTGGCCGCCTTGGACGTGGCACTGTGGGATGCTCTGGCGATCTCCCATCGGCTGCCTCTGGCGTCCCTGCTTGGCGCGCGACCCCGTCCCGTGCGCGCCTACAACAGCTGCGGGCTGGGCCTGATGGTGCCGGAGGCGGCGGCCGACGAAGCGGAGGTGCTTCTGGAGAGGGGGTTTGCCGCCGTCAAGCTCCGGCTAGGGCACGCCACCCTCGCTCAGGACCTCCTGGTCACGCAGGCCGTGCGGCGGCGGCTGCCGGACCACGTCGCGCTCATGGTCGACTACAATCAGGCGCTCAGTGTGGCGGAGGCGCTGCTGCGCGGGCACGCGCTCCAGCAGGAGGGCGTCTACTGGCTGGAGGAGCCGACGCGTCACGACGATCTACGCGGCAATGCAGCCATTGCCCGGGAGCTCGGCCTGCCGCTGCAGATCGGGGAGAACTTCAACGGGCCCGAGGCCATGCTCGATGCCTTCGGGGCCGATGCCTGCGACTACGTGATGCCCGATCTGGCGCGGATCGGCGGCGTGACGGGTTGGATCGAGGCGGCCGGGCTGGCGGCGGCGCGTGGCGTGGAGATGTCCTCGCATCTGATGCCGGAGGTCAGCGCCCATCTATTGGCGGCGACACCCACCTGTCACTGGCTCGAATACGTCGATTGGGCCGACGCCATCCTGGAGGAGCCGCTGACGATCGTTGCGGGCGACGCCGTCGTTCCCGACCGGCCGGGTCACGGCATGGTTTGGGACACCGGCAAGCTGGCTGCACTGCCGACGATCTGACGACGGCCAACGGTGTTGAAATCGGACGACCAGCCCCTCAGTTCACCGCGCGCTTGGTTCCCGGGGCATCGAGCGAGAAGGCGGGGATCGTCACGTCGAACCGCTCGCCCTTGTCGGTGACCATCTGGTAGCTGCCGGCCATGATCCCGGACGGCGTCGGCAAAGGCGTGCCGCTGGTGTACTGGAACGCCTCGCCCGGCTCGAGCAGCGGCTGCTCGCCGACCACGCCGTCACCCTTGACCTCGACCACATGGCCGCGGCCGTCGGTGATCTTCCAGTGCCGGGCCAGGAGCTGCACGGTCTCCTGGCCCTCGTTCTCGATCCGCACCCGGTAGCCGAACACCCAGCGCGCCCGGTTGGGCTCCGACTGGTCGGCGACGTAGAACGGCTCGACGCTGATCCGGATCGCACGGGTGGTCTCGCTGTACATGGGGAGAACCTAGCGCGGCCGAACGGGTTTGGGGAGGGTGCGGCAGCGGCGCTCGGGGTTGCGCCGGGCGCGGGACGGCCCGAGGGCGCGTGCTTCCGTTCGCGCGAGGGGTCGCCTGGCGGCGACCCCTGCCCGGCTCAGAACAGGAAGTCCGTGGCGGTGGCGGCGGGTGCCGCCGCACCCACGATCTGGGTCGAGAGCACGAGGTCGAAGGTGGAGCCGTCGTCGGCGGTGAGCACGGCCCCGAGATCGACCGTGTTGATCGCCGCGGGATCGAGCCCGGTCAGCTGCACCGGGCCGAACTGGAGACCGGTCGGGGTCTCGGTGACGGCGCTGCCGTCCAGGACCTGCTGGACGACGCCGTTGACGGTGATGGCGATCGAAGCGACGTCGCCCACGTCCAGGGACGAGCCGCTGAGCCCGGCGGTGATCTGGGACAGATCGGTGAACACCTCGGAGCCGCCGGTATTGTCGACCAGGTCGAGGATCTCCTGGCGCGCGCCCGTTCCGGCACCGAAGGCGTTCACCAGCGCGTCGATGCCGGCGGCGTCGGTCAGTGCCGCGAACTCGTCGTCGAAGGCGCCACCGTTCGGCTGGCCGTCCGACAGGAAATAGACGACGTTGGTCGCGGTCGCCACGTCGGGCTGGGCCGAAAAGAAGCCGATCGCCGACTGCAGCGCTGCCTCGTAGTCGGTGCTGCCGCCCGAGCCCGGCGCGGCGAGGACCGCAGCGATGCCGGCGGCGTCGCCCACCGTGGTCGTGGCATCGAGCGTGGCGCCGGAGCCGAACGAGACGATGCCGAGATCGGCCGCCCCCAGGCCGTTGCCGGTCAGCTGCGCCGCCAACAGGTTGAAGGCCGCGACGTCCGCGTCGAACACGCTGTCGGCAAAGCCGTCGCCGTTCAGGTCGATCGGGTTGCCCAAGGCATCCCTGGCCGTGCTCCCGGTGCTGGAGGAGGCATCGTTGACGAACACGATGTTGAAGGAGCTGTTGAGGAATCCGGTGAGCGAGATGACGCCGGAAAGATCGGCCGTGTCGTCGTCGGTGGTGGTCTCGGTGGCGATCTGCAGGGTCACTTCCTGGCCGTCGGGCAGGGTGACCGGCGCGGAGTTGACCACCTGCGCATCCACGGTGTCCACGCCGATGACCAGGCCGTTGAAGTCGTCGTCGGTGTCGCCGACGCGGTTCTGATCCTCGAACGCGATGACCAGATTGCCCGCGGCATCGGCACCCGACAGGGTCTGCGCCTGACCGCTGGCGTTGAGCTCGTTCTCCGGCGTGCCGGGCGTCGGATCGGTGGTGAAGAAGAGATCGCCCACCACCGGCGCGACCGCGGTCCCGTCATTGGCCAGCAGCTGGAGGCCGACATCGGCGATCGTCGCGGGAGCGCCCGCGGCGGTGACGAAGCTGTAAGCGTCGTTGGGGTCCAGCTCGGGGTTCAGCGTGGCGCCCTGGCGGACGAGAAAGAAGCCCAGCTGCTGGCCGGCGGTCAGCCCTGCGATGTCGAAGGAGCTGACACCCTCGACCAGCGTACCCGTGCCGTCGAAGACGTTGCTGCCGGGCACGAACAGTGCCGAGCTCGCATCCGCGAATACGATGCCGACATCCACAAAGGCGCCGCTGGGATCGAGGACATAGTAGCCGAGACTGTTGTGGCTGGCCGCACCTTCTTGCAGGTAGGTCACCGTGACGGTCGAATCCGTGGCGAGAGTCAGCTGCTCGCCGGGAACGCCGTTGATGGCCGCCGGATCTATTGGAATTGCTTCTTGCAGCACCGGCAATGGCTGGAGAGGAGATTGAACGAACATGATCGCTCCTATTCGGATCGGGGAGGTCATGCCGAGGACATAGTCGCTTTGATTATCGATCAAACAACAGACATCGCCCTCTGCCAAGGCGATGTGCTTGACCTGACACGAATAACGACGCCGGGTCAATCACCCAAACGCCAAAGCAGCGCAACTCAATTGACGGTCGATAGTATCTGGCTGATCTCACGCAGGACCGAAAGATTGTGACAGCTGCACGACCCAGTGCGCAATCGAAGCTTCAACTGTGCCTTCGGCCCGCGGCCGCGCCGCGGTCCGGGCGAGACGGCTCCTTTGACTCCGGGCCGCCGTCGGCACAAACATCGCCCAGGTTCACCGGAGCAGTCGCATGCTGACACGAGACCAGACCGCGCCCAACGATCTCGAGGCGTTCTGGATGCCGTTCACGGCCAACCGGCATTTCAAGGCGCACCCGCGCCTGATCGCCCGGGCCGAAGGCATGCACTATGCGCTGACCGACGGGCGCAAGCTCCTGGACGCCACCGCCGGGCTCTGGTGCTGCAACGCCGGCCATGCAGCACCACGGATCGTCGAGGCCATCCGGCAGCAGGCGGCCGAGCTCGATTTCGCGCCCAGCTTCCATTGGGGCCATCCCAAGGCGTTCGCGCTGGCCTCGCAGCTGGCGCACCTGTTCCCCGCCGACCTGGACCACGCCTTCTTCACCAACTCCGGCTCGGAATTGGTCGACACCGCGCTGAAGATCGCGCTGGCCTACCAGCGTGCCATCGGCCAGGGCACGCGCACCCGCCTGATCGGCCGCGAACGCGGCTATCACGGGGTCGGCTTCGGTGGCATCTCCGTGGGCGGCATGGTCAAGAACCGGATGTTCTTCGGCTCGCTGCTGACCGGCGTCGACCACCTGCCGCACACGCTGGACCTGGAGAGGAACCGCTTCAGCCGCGGCCAGCCCGAGCACGGCGCCGAACTCGCCGACGAGCTGGAAAAGCTCGTGGCCCTGCACGACGCGTCCAACATCGCGGCCGTGATCGTCGAGCCGGTGGCGGGATCGATCGGCGTCTACCCGCCGCCCGTGGGTTACCTCCAGCGGCTGCGCGCGATCACCGAGAAGCACGGCATCCTCTTGATCTTCGACGAGGTGATCACCGCCTACGGCCGGCTCGGCACCGGCTCGGCGGCCGAATATTTCGGCGTGATCCCGGACCTGGTGACCACCGCCAAGGGCCTCACCTCGGGTACGGTACCCATGGGGGCGGTGATGGCCAGGAAGCACGTCCACGACGCGATCGTCCACGGTGCCGGCGCCGGGCCCGAGAAGGCGATCGAGCTGTTCCACGGCTACACCTACTCGGCCCACCCGCTCGCCTGTGCTGCCGCCCTGGCGACGCTCGAGACCTACCGCGAGGAGCGGCTGTTCGAGCGTGCCAGGGAGCTGGCGCCCCATTGGGAGGAGCGGCTGCACTCGCTACGCGACCGGCCGCACGTGATCGACATCCGCAACCTCGGCCTGATGGGTGCGGTCGACCTGAGCCCGCGGCCCGGCAAGCCCGGCGAGCGGGCCTACGACGCCATGCTCAAGGGTTGCGAGAAGGGGGTGATGCTGCGGATCACCGCCGACACCATCGCCATGTCGCCGCCGCTGATCGTCAGCCGCGAGCAGATCGACGAGATGGTCGGGCTCCTGGGCGAGGTCCTGGACGAGCTGGAGTAGACGCGACGCATCGTCCCGCTCGTGCCTGCGGTCGGCAGCGTGCGCGGCTGGACGGCCGCCGCTCAGCCGTGGGGAGAGAGAGTCTCCGAGCGCAGCCCCGACACCTCCGGCGGCAGCACCCCCGGCTCGAGCGAGGCGGGGTCGATGCGCTCGGCCCAGGACACGATCGGGATCAGTTGCTGGGTCTCGCCCTTGCGTTGCGCGCGCACCGGATTGACGTAGTTCCAGACGATCTCGCCCGGCCGCGTCACCTCGAAGATCCGGCCGCCGTCGGATTCGGTGATCAGCGTGTTGCCGTTGGGCAGCCGGACCTGGGAGGAGCGCACCTCGCTCTCGAACGGCTCCTCCGGCGTGCCGGCGTAGGTCCAGACGATCTCCTGCGTGCGCGGGTCGACCTCGATGACGCGGGTGATCCCGCCCGGCCCGACATTGCCCTGATTGTCGAACAGCAGGATGTTGCCGTTGGCGAGCAGGTCGGGGTCGTGCTGGCGCAGCCAGGGCCCGCGCATCGCCCAGACGATCTCGTCGGTCACCGGGTCGAAGATGGCGATGGTGCCGATCTCGCGGAACGACAGCAGCAGCCGGCCCTCGGTCGCCTGCGGCAGCTTGTCGGCGTGACGTCCGTCCAGGATCTCCACCGAGTTGGTGTGGAGATAGTCGCCGGCACCCTTCTCGACATACCAGGGCACCATGTCGACCAGCCGCGCATAGGGCGAGCGCAGCAGGCTCTCGATCAGGCGGACCTTCTTCAGCTCCTGCCCATCGGGCGAGAGGACCACGACATAGTCGTCCAGACGCGGCGCCTTGAGGTGCGGGTACTGCGTGAGATCGTCGTGTCCGACCTCCTGGGTGAGCACATAGATCTTGCCGTCCGGCGCCACCGTCAGGTCGTGATGCACGTGGGCGAGATACTTCCACTTGACGTTGTTGTCGCGGTCGTACCGGACCAGCCCGTAGCCCCAGGGCGTGTCGCCGACGGCGACGTAGAGCGCCAGCAGGTCGCCATTGGGGTAGAGATAGGACTTCTCGATATAGACATGGGTGTCGGGCCGCGGGTCCTTGACCGCCGCCGTCTCGTCCCAGATCTGGCTATAGGGCAGGCCCCACGCGCGCACCTCGTTGCCCTGCATGTCGATCAGCCGGGCCTTCTGGTCGTGGCCGGAGGTGTAGAGGGTGAGCCCGTTCTGCGCCTTGGCGGGATCGTAGCGGGTGACCCCCTGCTGATCGTTGCGCGCCGCGCGCCACAGGTCGAACTGCAGAGGATCGTTGTAGGCGGTGGCCTTGCGGTACCAGGTCGTCCCGGCGCGGTAGGCGTCCTCGACCATCCGGGCCGGCGCCGACTCGCTCAAGGTGGCGACGCTTCCGGCCACGAAACCCAGCCATGCCACGGAGATGAGGCAGACGGCGATGTAGACCGTTCGTCCGGTGTCCGGCGACGACGCGCTCATGGATGTTCCGATCCCGCTTGATCTTTGCGCTTTCCCCAACCAACGGACGCAACAAGCGTTCCGCTTCATCCATGGCGTCCCGCTGCCGCGGCCTCGGGACGCTCAACCCGACCGATGCCGGTCGTAGACCAGCCGAGCGGCCGCCAGATCCTCTACGGCCATGCCCACCGATTCGAAGACGGTGGTGGCACCGGCCGGCACGACGGCCTTGTTGGCGATCACCTCGCCGAGCTCGGCATGGATGGTCGCGCCGGACAGCAGCACGTCGCCGGATTCTTGCATCACACCCTCGCGGGTGTCCACCACGACGACGCTGCCGCGCATCGCCGCCTCGTCGAGCTCGCGGCCGTTCGGGCCGGCCCAGCCGACCGCGTTGACATGGGCACCCGGCTTCAGCCAGGCCCCGGCCAGGACCGGCGTGATGGCGGAGGTCGCGGTCACCACCACGTCGGCGCCACGCACCGCGGCCTCGGCTGCCATGGCAACGGCACCGCACTCGGCCGCGAGCCGCTCGGCATGCTCCGGGGTCCGGCTCCAGACGCGGACCTCGGCGAAATCCCGCACCAGCCGCAGCGCCTCGATATGGCTGCGCGCCTGGACACCGCTGCCCAGGATCGCCAGCACGCGGGCGTCCGGCGCCGCGAGCACCCTGGTCGCCACGGCCGACACGGCCGCCGTCCGCAGCTCGGTGATCAGCCGCCCGTCCATCACCGCCAGCGGTGCGCCGGTCTCCGGCTCGAACAGCACGATGAGCGCCTGATGGGTGGGCAGGCCGCGTTCGGCGTTGGCGGGATAGACGCTCACCAGCTTGGCACCCATGCCCACGGCCCCGGCCGCGGGCATCGCCAGAAAATGCGCGCCCGGCGACGGTGCGCTCAGCGTGTGGCGCGGCGGTTGCGCGATCCGGCCGGCGGAGAAGTCGACCAGCGCGCGTTCCATCGCCGGAACCAGCTCGTCCAGCCGCAGGAGGGACCGGACGCGGCCCTCGTCCAGATAGGGAACCATCGACGCTTCCTTACCACCTCGAGTTGAATTAGTGTTCTGGCTGCAATAGCCTGGCGAATCCGTCGGCCGCGGGCGCCGAAGGTGGTGGAACCTCACATGCCGTGCCGCAATCTTAGGGTAGACAGGAATGGTCGCTGCAGGGATTTCGAACCGATGATCAACGATAAGATGCGGATCGCGCTCGCCACCCTGGCACTGGTCACGCTCGGCGCGCTCGGCGCTGCGGCAGCGCCACGCCCGAGCATCGTCCTGGTCCTCTCCGACGACGAGGACATGGCCTCGCACTGGGTGATGTCGCGCACCAAGGAGCTGATCGCCGATCAAGGCGTCACCCTTGCCAATTTCTTCGTGACCGACGCGTTCTGCTGCCCCTCGCGCACCACGATCCTGCGCGGCCAGTATGCGCACAACCACCGGATCGAGGGCAACGACCCGCCCGCCGGCGGGTTCGCCAAGTTCAAGGCCCTGCAGCTCGACAAGTCCACCATCGCCACCTGGCTGCACGAGGCCGGCTACCGCACCGCCTTCTTCGGCAAGCTGCTCAACGGCTACGAGCCTGAGGTCGACCCGCCGCAGCCCGGCTGGGACGAATGGTACGGCATCGGCGGCAGGTACACCAATTTCGACTATACGCTGAACGAGAACGGGAGCCTCGTCCATTACGGCAGCCGGCCCGAGGACCATCTGACCGACGTGCTGGCGGCCAAGGCCGCCCGGGTGATCCGGAGCAGCCCGTCCGACCAGCCGCTGTTCCTGCTCGTCGCCCCCTACGACCCGCACAGCCCGGCGCAGCCGGCGCCGCGCTACGCCGACCTCTACGCCGACGAGCCGCTGCCGCCCAGCCCGTCCTTCGACGAGGCCGACGTCTCCGACAAGCCCTCCTATGTCGGCGACCAGAGCCGCCTCGAGCCGTGGCAGATCGAGGCGGTCACCCGTCACAACCGGGAGCGCCTGCGCGCGCTGCGGGCGGTCGACGACATGGTGGCCACCGTCGTCGAGGCGCTCGCCGACACCGGGCGGCTGGACGACACCTACGTCCTCTACACGTCCGACAACGGCTTCCACATGGGGCAGCACCGCCTGTTCGTCGGCAAGACCACGGCCTACGAGGAGGACATCCGGGTGCCGATGGTGATCCGGGGTCCGGGCGTGCCGGCGGGCGTGACCCTGGAGCACATGGTCCTGAACAACGATCTGGCGCCGACCTTCGCCGCCATCGCCGGCATCCAGCCGCCCAGCTTCGTGGACGGCCGCTCCTTCCTCGGCCTGCTCGCCAAGCCGGAGCAGCCCTGGCGGCGCAGCTTCATGGTCGAGCGCCGCCAGATGGAGACCCACGAGCTGGTCGGCAAGGCGATCATCGACGCCCTGCGGACCGGAGGGCACACCTATGTCGAGTACGGCACGGGCGAGCGCGAGCTCTACGACCTCGGCGCCGACCCGTTCCAGCTCGACAACAGCGTCACCACCGCCGACCCGGTGCTGCTCGAGGCGCTGGCGACGCGGCTGGCCGAGCTCAAGAACTGCGCCGGCATGACCTGCCGGATGCTCGAGGACCTGCCGGTGGAGCCGGAGGTGCTGCCGGTGGCCGAGCACGAGGCGCTCACCAAGGGCTGACGCGATTGGCCGCGCCCGGCGGACCTCGCACACCGGCGGCCGCTGCCCTATAGCGGCGGCAGGTGGCACAGCTCCGGGATCGCACCGATGAAGCCCGTCGTCACCCTGACGGTCAATCCGGCACTCGACACCTCGTGCATCGCGGACGAGGTGGTGCCGATGCGCAAGGTGCGCACGCGTGCGGAGCGCTACGACGCGGGCGGCGGCGGCATCAACGTCGCGCGGATGATCCGCGAGCTCGGCGGCGAGGCGGTCGCCTTCTACATGGCCGGGGGCATGACCGGCCAGGCCCTGGAAGGCCTGATCGAGCATAGCGGGATCGCCGCGGTCCGGGTGCCGATCGCCGGCCTGACCCGCGTCAGCCACACCGTCTGCGAGACCAGCACCGGCCAGGAGTTCCGCTTCACGCCCGAGGGCCCCGAGGTCACCGAGGCGGAGTGGCACAATTGCCTGGAGGTGCTCTCGATCGTCGACGGCGACTACCTCGTCGCCAGCGGCAGCCTGGCACGCGGCCTGCCCAACGATTTCTACGCCCGGGTGGCGCGGCTGGTGAAGGCCCGCGGCGGGCGTGTGGTCCTGGACAGCTCCGGCGCCGCCCTGCACCACGCCCTGAACGAGGGCGTCCATCTCGCCAAGCCGAGCAAGCGCGAGCTCGAGCATCTGCTCGGCCGCAAGGCCGTGACGCCGGCCGACGAGGAGGCGCTGGCGCGCGAGGTGGTCGACAGCGGGCGGGCCGAGGTGGTGGCGCTGACCCTGGGCGCCGAAGGAGCGGTACTGGCCACGCACGCCGGCGTCCTGCGCCTGGCCAGCCCCAAGGTCGAGTCCGTGAGCGCCGTCGGTGCCGGGGACGCCTTCGTCGGTGCGATGGTCTGGGCCCTTGCCAACGGCCGGAAGATGGAGGACGCGTTTGCCTATGGCGTCGCGGCCGGTGCCGCGACCGCGATGACGGCCGGAACCGAGCACGGGCACCGGGCCGACATCGAGCGGCTGGTGGCCGCCGTCCACGCCCAGGGAGGATCGCTGCCGTGCCCTACCTCGCGATGATCCGCCACGGCGAGAGCGACTGGAACCGGGAGAACCGGTTCACCGGCTGGGTCGATGTCGAGCTCTCGGAGACCGGCGTGGCGCAGGCGCAGCGCGGCGGCGACCTGCTGCGCGACCAGGGAATCGAGTTCGACCACGCCTTCACCTCGGTCCTGAAGCGGGCGATCCGCACGCTGTGGATCGCGCTGGACCGCATGGACCGGATGTGGCTGCCCCAGACCGCCAACTGGCGCCTCAACGAGCGCCACTATGGCGGCCTGCAGGGGCTGAACAAGGCGGAGACCGCGGCCAAGCACGGCGACGAGCAGGTCCACATCTGGCGCCGCAGCTTCGACGTGCCGCCACCGCCCTTGAGCCCCGACGATCCCTCGCACCCGAGCCACGATCCCCGCTACCGCGGAGTGCCGCCCGACCTGCTGCCTTCCGCGGAATTGCTCAAGGTCACCCTGGGACGGGTCATGCCCTACTGGGACGAGGCGATCGCACCGCAGCTGCAGGAGGGCCGCAACGTGCTGATCGCCGCCCACGGCAACAGCCTGCGGGCCCTGGCCAAGCACCTGTTCGGGGTCGGCGACCAGGACATCATCGGGCTGGAGATTCCCACCGGCAACCCGATCCTGCTCGATCTCGACGCGAGCCTGGCGCCGGTCAGCGCCCGCTATCTCGACGAGGGCCGGGCGGGCAAGCTGCCGCCGCTGAAGCGGACCGGCCTGAGGCGCAGCAGCAGGAACTCGATGGTCGCCGCCACCTTGCGCGGCAGATAGCGGCGGCTCGGGTAGAGCAGCCACGCGGCGGTCGCGAAATCCGTGGCCGTGACCGCGTGGGCCGGGAAGGGATCGACCAGCCTGCCCGCGGCCACATCCTCCTCGACGAGCCAGTCGGCGAGCAGGGCCGGGCCCATGCCGCCCAGCGCGCAGTCGCGTAGCGCCATGGCGTTCGACAGCGCCACGTCGCCGTGCACGGGCACCTCGACTTCGCGGCCGCCGGCATCGCGGAACCGCCAGCAGCCGCGGAACTCCGGCAGCAGGTAGAGCAGGCAGGCGTGCCCGGCCAGATCGCCGGGACGGGCCAACGGCCGCCGACGAGCATAGTCCGCGCTGACGCAGACACGGTAGCGGGTGTCGAACAGCTTGCGCCCGATCACGTCGCCCGCCGGCGCGGGGCCCAGGCGGATGGCGAGGTCGATCCGCTCGGCGACGAGATCGAGATGGGCATCCGTCAGCAGCAGCTCGAGGCCGAGTTGCGGGAACAGGCGCCGGAATTCCGGCAGATGCGGCACCAGGCAGCGCTGGCCGAAGGTCACGGATGCGGTCAGGCGCAGCGTTCCGATCGGCCCGTGCCGGATCGCCTGCGCCGCCTCCCGCGCCTGATCGAGTTCCTCGAGCAAGGGCCGGACGCGGCCGAGATAGGTCTCCCCGGCCTCGGTGAGCGACAGGCGCCGCGTCGTCCGCTGAAACAGCCGCAGGCCCAGGCGCTGCTCGACCGCGGCCACCGCGCGCGACACCGAAGAAGGATCGAGGTCACGACTACGGGCCACGGCGGCAAAGCTGCCCGCAGATGCGACCGCCACCAGCAGGTCCAGGTCATCGATGTCCATTCGTGCGAAATGCGCACGAGACACCTGAGCGCTCAAGCCTTACCGAGCGCATCGTCGCTGCCTACGCTCGGCGGCGTCGCGGAGCCGATCGGGAGGACGGAGCATGGCCAGGGTGAGCGTGCTGGGCCTGGGGGCGATGGGATCGCGGATGGCCGGAGCATTGCTGCGCGCCGGGCACGGCGTCACGGTGTGGAACCGTACGCCCGGACGGGCCGACCCGCTGGTGGCCGCCGGCGCCCGGCTGGCGGGCACGCCGTGCGACGCGGTCGCGGAGGCGGAGTTCGCACTCTCCATGGTTCGAGACGACGCGGCCGCGCGCGAAGTTTGGCTGGCACCGGCGCAGGGGGCACTGGCCGGGATGCGGCGCGGCGCGCTCGCAGTCGAATGCTCGACCGTGACGCCGGATTGGGTCCGCGAGCTGGACCGGGCCTGCCTGGAAGCCGGCGTGGCCTGCATCGACGCGCCCGTGGCCGGCTCCCGGCCCCAAGCCGAGGCCGGCCAGTTGATCTTCCTGGTCGGCGGCGAGGCCGATGCGGTGGCACGGGCCGAGCCCGTGCTGCAGGCCATGGGCAGCGCCATCCACCATGCCGGCCCCATCGGCAGCGGCGCCATGGTCAAGCTCGCGGTGAACGCGCTCCTGGGTGTCCAGATCGCGGCCACGGCCGAGCTGATCGGCTGGCTGGGCAGGAGTGGCGCGGACGTCGGCCGGGCCGCGCGGATCATCGCCGCCACCCCGGTCGCGAGCCCCGCGGCGAGCGCTGCCGCCCAGGGCATGCTCGCCGGAAACTTCGCACCGCTGTTCCCGGTCGAGCTCGTCCGCAAGGACCTGGGCTACCTCGCCGATGCGGCGGCTGCGGTGCGGGCCGGCGTCCCGATGGCGGCAGCTGCCGCAGAGGTTTTCGCGCGGGCGTCGGACGAGGGGTACGGGAGCGAGCAGGGCACCGCGGTGGTCAAGCTCTACCGATAGTCAGAAGTGGCGCCAGCCCAGCCGGTCGATCGCCAGGGCCTCGCCGTCCGCGTCGACGGCCCGGACCGTCGAGCCGGTCTCGACCCGGCCGATCCGGGTCAGGCCATGGTCGAGCGAGGCCGCCAGCCGCTCGATCTCGCCACGCTGCATGGGTGCGACCGTGAACAGCAGCTCGTAGTCGTCGCCCCCCGACAATGCCGCGTCGCGCGCGCCCGGGATGCCGCGGGCGACGGGGGAGAGCGGCAGGCGCGCCACCTCGATCACGGCCCCCACGCCCGAGGTCGCGCAGACATGGCCGAGATCGGCGATCAGCCCGTCGGAAACGTCGATCGCCGCCGACGCGAGACCGCGCAGCGCGCGGCCCAGCGCCAGGCGCGGACGCGGCGTGCGGTAGCGGTCGACCAGGGCCATGGTCTCGTCCTCGGTCGCGGCCAGGCCGCGCAGGACCCGCAGGCCCAGCGCCGCGTCGCCGAGCGTTCCGGAGACCCAGACATCGTCGCCGGCCTGCGCGCCGGAGCGCAGCAGAGCCTGTCCGCGCGGCACCAGGCCCAGGATGGTCAAGGAGGCGGTCAGCGGTCCGTGGGTCGAGGTGGTGTCGCCGCCCAGCAGGTGGCAGCCGAACCGCTGCTGGTCGACCATGAGCCCGGCCGCGAACCGCCGCAGCCAGGCATCCGTGATCTCCTTCGGCCGCGCCAGCGCGGTCAGGTAACCCAGCGGCTCGGCACCCATCGCGGCGAGGTCGGAGAGATTGACCCGCAGCAGCTTGCCGGCGATCAGGTCGGGCGGATCGTCGGCCAGGAAATGCACGTCGGCCACGACCGCGTCCTTGGCGATCACCAGCTGCTGGCCGTCCGGGACGTCGACCAGGGCCGCGTCGTCGGTGAGGTCGAGGGCGCCGGGACAGCCGCGCGCCAGTGGCTTGAGCAGGCGCTCGATCAGCTCGAACTCGCCCAAGCTCATGGCTCGGTCGCCGGCGTCCTGAGGGTCTGCACCAGCCGGTCGAGCACGGCGTTGACGAAGGAAGGCTCGCCAGCGTCGAAGAACAGGTGGGCGAGCTCGACATATTCGTTGAGGATCACCTTCACCGGCACGTCGTCGCGCTCGGCGAGCTCGTACGCGCCGGCGCGCAGGCAGGCGCGCAGGAGGAAGCCGAGCCGGCCGAAGGTCCAGCCCTCGGCGAGGCAGAGCTCGATCTCGGGGTCGAGCCGGGTGTGCGCGGCCCAGGCACCCTTGACCACGACCGCGAACCATTCCCGGTCGACCTCGGGCGATGGCTGGTCGGTCTCGAACGGCTCGAACAGGCGGTTCAGCCGGTGCTCGCCGAACTCGCGCACGACAAGATCGGCGGGCTCGCCCATCAGCTCGATCTGGTAGAGCGCCTGGACGGCCGCGAAGCGCGCGGCGCGGCGCTTGTTGAGAATGGGGCGTCCCTTGAGGCGGCTCATCGTGCGCCGCTCCCGAACCGGCGCCGCAGCGCCAGCAGGCTGAGCGCCGCCATGGCAGCGCCGCCGCCCTTGTCCTGCATCGCGGGATCGGCACGCTCCAGCGCCTGACGCTCGTTCTCGACCGTCAAGATGCCGTTGCCGATGGCGACGCCGCCGCGAATGCCCAGCTCCATCAGCCCCCGGCAGCTCTCGCCGGCGACGAGCTCGTAGTGGGTGGTCTCGCCCCGGATCACGCAGCCCAGGGCGACATAGCCATCGAAGGCGCCGCTCGCCTGCGCGATGGCGATCGCGGACGGGATCTCGAGGGCGCCGGGCACGACGATATGGGTGACCGCCGCGCCCGCCGCCTCCAGCCGGGCGCGCGCGCCAGCGAGCAGCAGGTCGTTGACGTGGGCGTAGAAGCGGGCCTCGACGACGAGCACGCGCGCACCGGGAAGGTGCGGCACCTCGCTGTCGGCCCCGGCTCCGGCCATCCTTCGCTCTCCTTGCTGCACGCGCGAATGGCGCAGCTTGCAGATAGGCGATCCCAGCCGCCGCTCAAGCCTGTCGCGCCAGCGCCAGCTGACGTGCGACGTAGCGGGCGAGCATGTCGGCCTCGATATTCACCGGGTCGCCGGGGACCCTGGCGCCGAGCGTGGTGTGCTGCCAGGTGTGCGGGATGATGGTGACCGCGAACCGCTCGGCCTCGGCCTCGTTGACCGTCAGCGAGACGCCATCGACCGCGACCGAGCCCTTGACCGCCAGCATCGGCGCCAGCTGCCGCGGTACCGCCACCAGCAGCCGTTGGCAGTCGCCGTCGGGCTCGATGGCCGCGATCTCGCCGACCGCGTCGACATGGCCGAACACCAGATGGCCGCCCAGCTCGTCGCCGAGCCGCAGCGACCGCTCCAGGTTCACCACCCGGCCGACCCGCCACGCGCCGAGCGTGGTGCGCGCCAGGGTCTCGTGCGAGGCCTGCACCCGGTGCGACCTCTCGGCCATGGCCACCACGGTCAGGCACACGCCGTCGTGGGCGAGCGACGCGCCGAGCGCCAGCTCGGCCAGCGGCAGGTCGCTGGCGACGGAGAATTCAAGCCCGCCCGGCATCTCGCGCCGGTCGATCACTTCGCCGCGATGGGTCACGATCCCGGTGAACATCCAGCCCTCATCCCGTCCTGGCCATGGGCTCCATGACCGCGACCCGATCCTCCTCGAGCAGCCGCTCCTCGACCCGCCGCCAGCGCGGCGCGGCGTCGAGCCGCTCCACGCCCAGCGACAGGGTCGCCGGCTGGCCGTCGGCCCCGAGCAGCAGCGGCGCGTCGAACAGATAGAGGCGGTCGACCAGTCGCGCCCGCAGGAAGGCGGTGGCGACACCGGCGCCGCCCTCGACCAGGAGCCGGGTGATCCCCCGCTCCGCCAGCACCTTGAGCATCGCCCGCAGCTGTGCCGCCGGCGCCGCATCGGCAAGCGCGTGGAGCTCCACGCCCTGCCGGCGCAGCGCCGCCCCCGACGCGCCGCGGGGATCCGAGGTGAACAGCCACAAAGGCTGGCTGGCGCCACTGCGCGCCAGGCGGCTGGCGGGCTCCAGGCGCAGCCGCCGGTCGAGCACCACCCGCACCGGCGAGCGCTCCTCGAGGCCCGGCAGCCTGCAGGTGAGCATGGGATCGTCGGCCAATGCGGTCCCGCTGCCGACCAGGATGGCATCGTGGCGCAGCCGCAGGCGATGGCCTTCCGCGCGCGCCGCGGCGCCGGTGATCCACTTGCTGTCGCCGGTGGCGGTGGCGATCCTGCCGTCGGCGCTGGTGGCGAGCTTCAAGGCCACCTGCGGCCGCCGCTCGCGCATGCGCGCGAAGAAGCCGGCATTCAGCCGGCAGGCCTCGGCTTCGAGGCAGCCCACCTCGACCGCGATGCCGGCCGCGCGCAGGCGGGCGATGCCCCTGCCGTCCACGCGCGGGTCGGGGTCGACCGCGGCCACCACGGTGCGCGCGATGCCGGCGGCGAGCATGAGCTCGGTGCAGGGCGGCGTGCGGCCGTGATGCGCGCAAGGCTCCAGCGTGACGTAGGCGGTGCTGCCGCGGGCGGCCTCGCCGGCGCGCCCGATCGCCTCGCTCTCGGCATGGGGCCGGCCGCCCGGCTGGGTCCAGCCGCGGCCGACCACCCGCCCCTCCTTGACCAGCACGCAGCCGACCGCCGGGTTGGGCCAGACATTGCCCAGGCCGCGTTCCGCCAGGGCCAGGGCCATGGCCATGAACCGCCGGTCGACCGCACTCATGACCGCCCGCCGACGACCTCCGCGCGCGGCTTGACCACCGGCAGGTCCTGGTCCTCGGGCAATTGGCGGATGAACTCCTCGAAGTCGCGCACGGTGGCGAAGTCGCGGTAGACCGAGGCGAAGCGCACATAGGCGACCTCGTCGATCTGGGCCAGCGCCTCCATGGCCAGTTCGCCGATGCGGGTCGAGGGGACCTCGCTCTCGCCGCTGGTCTCGATCCGCCGCACGATGCCGTTGACCATGCGTTCGATCTGCTCCTCGCCGATGCCGCGCTTGCGGGTGGCGATGCCGATCGAGCGGGCGAGCTTGTCGCGGTCGAAGGCCACCCGTCGTCCGTCCTTCTTCACCACCAGCAGATCGCGCAGCTGCACGCGCTCGAAGGTGGTGAAGCGCGCGCCGCAGATCGAGCACTGCCGCCGGCGACGGATCGCCGACCCGTCGTCGACGGGTCGCGAATCCTTCACCTGGGTATCTTCCGAGCCGCAGAACGGGCAGCGCATACGACGCTCCGAGAACCGACCTGTCCCCGCCGGGGGCGCCGGACTATAGCAGCCGGGCCGATTTGCGACAGGGGCGTGTCACCCCAGCTTGGCGACCCGCCGCTGATGGCGCCCGCCCTCGAAGGCCGTGTCCAGGAACGCGGCCAGGCAGTCCTGCGCCACGCTCAGGCCGACCACGCGCGCACCCAGCACCAGGACGTTGGCGTCGTTGTGTCGCCGGGCCAGGGCGGCGGTGGTCACGTCGTGGCACAAGGCGGCACGGAGGTGGCGGTGACGGTTGGCGGCGATGCTGATCCCGATGCCGGTGCCGCAGACCAGCACCCCGCACCCCGCCCGGCCCTCGCCCAGGGCGGCGGCCAGCGCGCCCGCCAGGTCGGGATAGTCGACCGAACCCGCGTCGTTGGTGCCGAGATCGAGCACCTCGCGGCCGCGGTCGCGGACCGTCTCCTTCAGCAGGTTCTTGAGCTCGAAGCCGGCATGATCGGCGGCGAGGGCGACAATGTCGGCGGGCATCGGGCGACGGTTCCGGTGGTTCGATCGGCGCGCGCAGACTAGCCGATCGCGGCGGCGGACGGAACCGGCAGCAGGCGAGGTGCCACTGCTTCCTTGCCTTGGCCGTTGCGTCGCCGTAGCCGTAGCGCAACGCGGGCGCGCGCCCGCCGGCAAGGGAGGTTCGGGCTATGCCGAAGGTGACCATGTCGACACCGGTGGCCATGAACGCCGACGCGCTGTGGCAGGCGATCGGCTCGTTCGCGGCGATCGGCAAGTGGCACCCGATGATGGAGAAGGTCGATGCCCAGGGCGAGCAGCAGGGCTCGCTGCGCACGCTGCAGCTCATCGGCGGCGCCAAGCTGGTCGAGCGGCTCGAGGAGGTGAGCCCGAGCGAGCGGCTCTACCGCTACTCGATCATCGAGAGCCCGCTGCCGATCAGCGACTATGTCTCGGAGATCCGGGTCAAGGACAATGGCGACGGCACCAGCACCGTCGAGTGGTCCAGCGATTTCAAGGTCAACTCCAGCACCGGCGAGACCGACGTGGTCAAGACGGTCCAGGAGGTCTACCAGGCCGGGCTCGACAACCTGACCAAGCTCTACGGCTTCAAGCGCTGAGCCCGTTCGGGCGGCGGTGAGCACGCTGGGACGGTTCTGGCGCGGCGAGCTGCGCCTGGGCGAATTGTTCTGGGTCTGGGGCATCCTCGGCGGCGGTGTCGTCGGGCTGTTCCTCACCCTGTTCGCGCTGTTGCTGCTGGCGATGGAGATGCCGACCTGGGCGGCCCTGGGGCTGCTCGCGCTCGACGTGCCGGTGAACCTTTACCTCCTGGTGGGCGTTTGGCGCAGCGCCGGCCGGCCCGAGGTCGGCCCCGACACCCGGCTGACGGCCCGGGTCGCGATCAGCGCTTGGGCGCTGCTGATGTGCCTGGTCTGAGGCGCCGCGCGAGCCGGTGGCACGGGCTTTGCGAAAATCCGAGCGGATACTGCCGAGGTGGTCATGCCCGAAACCCTGAAAGCCAACAACCGTGCCTGGGCGGAGCGCATGGTCGCGGCCGACCCCGGCTTCTTCCGGCGGCTGGAGGGTCAGCAGGCGCCGCGCTACCTGTGGATCGGCTGCTCGGACAGCCGGGTCCCGGCCAACCAGATCGTCGACCTCGAGCCCGGCGCCCTGTTCGTCCACCGCAACGTCGCCAACCTCGCGCCACCCCAGGACGCGAACTATCTGTCGGTCCTCCAGTTCGCGGTCGACGTCCTGGAGGTCAAGCACATCATGGTGGTCGGACATTACGGCTGCGGCGGCGTGCGGGCCTCGGTCGACGGCAAGCGCCGTGGACTGGTCGACCATTGGCTGCACCCGATCCGCGAGGTCTACCAGGACCATCGCCGGGAGCTGGAGGCGATCCCAGAGCAGGTCGTCCGCCTCGACCGGCTGTGCGAGCTCAACGTGATGCGCCAGGTGCGCAACGTGGCCTCCGACGTGTTCCTGCAGGAAGCCTGGGCGCGCGGGCAGGAGGTCTCGGTGCACGGCTGGGTCTACTCGCTGGCCGACGGCATCATCAACGACCTCGACGTCTCGGTGCACGGCCCGGCCTGACGGGGCAGAGCGCATGCGCCGCCGCGACCTGCCGCTCGCCGCCGCGTCGATCCTGGCCATGGCCCGCTCCGCCGGGGCGGACGGCACGCTCGACCGCCTGCGCGACGGCGGCCTCGTGCTCCTGATGCGTCACGCCCGGACCGTGCCGGGCACCGGCGACCCGCCGGACTTCCGGCTCGACGATTGCTCCACCCAGCGCAACCTGAGCGAGGTGGGGCGTGAGCAGGCGCGCGGCATCGGTGCACGCCTGCGCCAGGAGCGCGTGCCGGTGGGTCGGATCCTGACCAGCGCCTGGTGCCGCTGCCGCGAGACCGCGGAGCTTCTGGACCTGGGCCCGGTCGAGCGCCTGCCGGCGCTGAACAGCTTCTTCGAGGACCGCAGCCAGCGCGAGGCGAGCCGTGCCGGGATGCTCGACTACATCGCGGCCTGGCGCGGACCGGGCAACGCCATCCTGGTCACGCACCAGGTCAACGTGACCGCCGCCAGCGGGGTGTTTCCCGCCTCGGGCGAGATCGTGGTGATGACGGCGGGCACGGATCCGCAAGTGCTCGGGCGATTGCGGCTCTGAGCGAGGGGTTCGCCATCGCGTGCGGCGACTACTCCGCGGCTGCGGCTTCGGGCGTCTCCTGCTGGCGGCGCCACATCTCGGCGTAGAGGCCGCGGCGCGCCAGCAGCTCCAGATGCGTGCCGCGCTCCACGACCCGGCCCTGCTCCAGCACCACGATCTCCTCGGCGTCGATGACGGTCGAGAGGCGGTGCGCGATGACCAGAGTGGTGCGGCCGGCGGAGATGCGCTCCAGGGCTTCCTGCAGCGCCTGCTCGGTGCGGCTGTCGAGGGCCGAGGTGGCCTCGTCGAGCACCAGCACCGGCGGGTTCTTGAGCATGACCCGCGCGATCGCCACCCGCTGCTTCTCGCCGCCCGACAGCTTGAGTCCGCGCTCGCCGACCGTGGTCGCGTAGCCTTCGGGCAGGCTCGAGATGAAGTCGTGGATCTGCGCTACCCGGGCGGCCGCCTCGACCTCCTCCTGGCTGGCCCCGGGCCGGCCGTAGGCGATGTTGGCGGCCACCGTGTCGTTGAACAGCACCGTGTCCTGCGGCACGACGCCGATCGCCCCGCGCAGGCTCGACTGGGTGACGTCGCGGATATCCTGGCCGTCGATGGCGATCGCGCCGCCGCCGGCCTCGTAGAAGCGGAACAGCAGCCGGACCAGGGTGGATTTGCCGGAGCCCGAGGGGCCGACCACCGCCAGCTTGTGCCCGGCCGGGATCTCGAAGCTGACGCCCTTGAGGATCGGCCGGCGCGGATCGTAGTCGAACACGACGTCGTCGAAGCGCACATTGCCGCCCGCCACCGCGATCGGCCTGGCATCCGGCCGGTCGGCGATCTCCGGCTGCAATGCGAACAGGCCGTGGATGTTTTCCAGGTCGGTCAGGGACTGGCGCAGCTCGCGGTAGAACACGCCCAGGAAGTTGAGCGGCTGGTAGAGCTGGAGGATGAAGGCGTTGACCAGCACGATGTCGCCGACGCTGAGCGTGCCGGCGACCACGTGCGAGGCGGCGACGATCATGATCGCGGTGACGCCCACGGCGATGATCGCGGCCTGGCCGGCATTGAGGTAGGCCAGGGTCTGCTCGGACTGAACGGCCGCCTTCTCGTAGGCGGCCAGCGCACCGTCGAGGCGCCGGCTCTCGTAGCCCTCGTTGGCGAAGGCCTTGACCACCTCGTAATTGATCAGCCCGTCGACCGCCGCACCGCTGAACTCGTTGTCGCGCTCGTTCATCTCGCGCCGGAAGCGCGTGCGCCAGTTGGTGGTGACGATGGTGAACACGGCGTAGGCGGCGACCGTGACGAAGGTGATGGCCGCGAAGGAGAAGGGATAGCGCCAGAGCAGGATGACGATCACCAGCACGAACTCGATCAGCACCGGCGCCATGCTGAACAGTGCCGTCTGCAGCAGGAACGCCATCGACTTGACGCCGCGCTCGATCGCCCGGCTGAGCTCGCCCGTGCGCCGCTGCAGGTGATAGCCGAGCGAGAGCTGGAACAGGTGGTCGTAGACCCGCAAGGCCATGCGCCGGCCGGCGCGCTGGCCGACCTTGGCGAACACCGCGTCCTGCAGCTCGCCGAACAGGCCGGCACCCAGCCGGGAAGCGCCATAGGCGATCAGGACCGCCACCGGCACCGCCGCCAGCCCGGGCCGGCTGACCTCGTCGACCACCGCCTTGAGGAAGAACGGGACGGTGATGTTGACCAGCTTGGCGCAGATCAACAGGACGAACGCCAGCACCACGCGGACCCGCAGCTCCAGCGAATCGCGCGGCCACAGATGCGGCCCGACCAGGCGCGCCAGCTCTCCCCACCCGATATCGCGCTGCCCGCTCAATCCGCCACTCCGCCGTCGACTCCGGAACCGGTCCAGACCATAGAGGCTCCCGGGTGGAGGGGATACGGGTGGAACCCGCGATGGCGCAGGCCGCAGGGGAATTCGACTTTGTCGTGGTCGGGGCCGGCACGGCCGGCTGCGTGCTGGCCAATCGCCTCTCCGCCGATCCGCGCCACCGGGTGCTTCTGCTCGAGGCCGGCGGCAGCGACAACTATCACTGGATCCACATTCCCGTCGGCTATCTTTACACCATGGGCAACCCGCGCACCGACTGGTGCCTCAAGACCGAGCCGGAGCCCGGCCTCAACGGACGTGCACTGAACTATCCGCGCGGCAAGGTGCTGGGCGGCTGCTCGGCCATCAACGGCATGATCTACATGCGCGGCCAGGCGGCCGACTACGACCATTGGCGCCAGCTCGGCAATGCCGGCTGGTCCTGGGACGACGTGCTGCCGCTGTTCAAGCGCTCGGAGGATCACTGGCAGGGTGCCACCGCCTTCCATGGTGCCGGCGGCGAATGGCGGATCGAGGCGCCACGGGTGTCCTGGGAGATCCTGGACGCCTTTCGCGACGCGGCCGAGCAGTGCGGCATCCCCAAGACCGACGACTTCAACCGCGGCGACAACGAAGGCTGCGGCTATTTCCACGTCACCCAGCGCCGCGGCGTCCGCTGGACCACGGCCAAGGCGTTCCTGCGCCCGGCCCGCGGCCGGGCCAACCTCACGGTGCTCACCGGGGCGCAGGCCGAGAGGCTGCTGTTCGCCGGCTCCCGCTGCACCGGGGTCGCGTTCCGCCGCGACGGCAGTGTGGAGCAGGCGACCGCGCGCGCCGAGGTCGTCCTCGCCGCCGGTGCCATCGGCTCGCCGCTCCTGCTGCAGCTCTCGGGCGTCGGCCCAGGCGAGAAGCTGCGCGAGCTCGGCATCGCGGTCCGCCACGAGCTGCCGGGAGTGGGCGGCAACCTGCAGGACCATCTCCAGCTCCGGCTGGTGTTCAAGGTCCGGGGCGTCGCGACCTTGAACCAGCGTGCGGGCTCCCTCGCCGGCAAGGCCGCGATGGCGGCGGAGTATGCGCTGTTCCGCACCGGGCCTCTCACCATGGCACCCTCGCAGCTGGGTGTGTTCACCCGCAGCGATCCAAGCTTCGCCACGCCCAACCTCGAATATCACGTCCAGCCGCTGAGCCTCGATCGGTTCAACGAGCCGCTGCACCCGTTCCCGGCGTTCACGGCCTCGGTCTGCAACCTGCGCCCGACCAGCCGAGGCGAGGTGCGCCCGGTCGCGGCCGGGCCCGATGCCGCGCCGGCGATCCGCCCCAACTATCTGAGCAGCGACGAGGACCGGCGGGTCGCGGTGGACGCCATCCGGCTCACCCGCCGCATCGCCGCCGCCCCGGCCTTGGCCCGCTACGCGCCCGAGGAGTACCGGCCGGGCGCGGAGCTGCAGGACGACGAGCGAGCTGGCGCGGGCGGCCGGCGACATCGGCACCACGATCTTCCATCCCGTGGGCACCTGCCGGATGGGTCCCGACGGCGACCGCCAGGCCGTGGTCGACGACCGCCTGCGGCTGCGCGGGGTCGACGGGCTGCGGGTGGCCGACGCCTCGATCATGCCCACGATCACGTCCGGCAACACCAACGCGCCGGTGATCATGATCGCCGAGAAGGCGGCGGAACTGATCGCGAGCGCCTGAATCGTTGTCAACGGGCGTGCGACAGGGCAAAACCGCACCCGCAATGCTGCGGAGGTTCTAATGGAAGTCGGTCTGTTCGTCCTGGGCGTGCTGGTCGGTATCGGTCTCGCCTGGTACCTCCTGGAGCGCGCCCGGCAGGACGAGACGGCGCAACGCGAGACCGCCTTCCAGTCCCGTCTGAACGCACTCCAGAACGAACTGGCCGAATCCGATGCAGCACTGGCCGAGACCAAGGACCGGCTGATCGCCCTGCAAATGGAGACCCGCGCCACCGAGGCCCGCGCCGAGCCTTTGGAAGCCGAGCTGGCGCAGGCCAAGCGCGCCGCCGAGCAGGCGACCGAGCAGGAGATGCGGCAGCGCGAGGTCAACGCGCAGCTGAAGGACGAGATCGCGGCCCTCAAGCGCAACTCGAGCACCAAGACGCCGGCCCGCAAGCCCGCCGAGGCCCCGGCCCCCGCACCCGCTCCGCAGGCGGCTGCGCCCAAGGCCGACGACCTCACCGCGATCAAGGGCATCGGCAAGGTGATCGAGAAGAAGCTGCACGAGATGGGCATCACCAGCTTCCGCCAGATCGCCGCCATGACGCCGGACGAGGCGCACAAGGTGAACGAGGCGATCGAGTTCCCGGGCCGGGTCGAGCGCGAGCACTGGATCGAGCAGGCCCGCAACCTCGCGGGCGCCTGATGGCGGGCGGGCGGCCGCAGGCGCCGGCCACGCTGGCGGCGCAGGCGCTGGGGCAGGTCGATCCGCGCACCCGCGCCCTGGTCCCCGGCATCGAGCCCGCCACCACCTTTTTGCGCGATCCCGACGGCGGCTACTCGTCCGGCCGCGTCTACGGACGGCCCGACAATCCGACCTTCGAGCCTGCCGAGGCGCTGTTGAGCGCGCTGGAGGAGGGCGCCGCCTCGCTGCTGTTCGCGTCCGGCACCGCCGCGGCGTTGGCGGTGTTCCAGGCACTGGACCGCGGCGACCACGTCGTGATCCCGCGCGCCATGTATTGGGCGCTGCGCGCCTGGATCGTGGAGCAGGCCGGCCGCTGGGGCCTCGAGGTCGAGCTGTGCGACACCACGAATCTCGCGGCACTCGGCGCGGCGGTGCGGCCCGGCCGCACCCGGCTGGTGTGGCTGGAGACGCCCGCCAACCCGACCTGGGAGATCACCGACCTCGCCGCCGCGGCCGAAATCGCGCATGCGGCCGGGGCACGGGTCGCGGTCAACTCGACCGTGGCCACACCGGTGCTGACCCGGCCGCTGGCCCTCGGCGCCGACCTGGTCATGCATTCGGCGACCAAGTACCTGAACGGCCATTCCGACGTGATCGCCGGCACGCTGACCACGCGGGTCGAGGACGAGTGGTGGAGCCGGATCAAGGCCGTGCGCCACCGTGGCGGCGCCATCATCGGCAGCTTCGAGGCCTGGCTGCTCCTGCGCGGCATGCGCACCCTGCACTTGCGCGTCCACCATGCCTGCCGCTCGGCGCAGCGCATCGCCGAACATTTCCAGGGCCATCCCGGCGTGGCCGAGGTGCTCTATCCCGGCCTGCCCGGCTTTCGCGGCCATGCCGTAGCGGCGCGGCAGATGAGCGGCGGCTTCGGCGGGATGCTGTCGCTCCGGGTCCGCGGCGGCGAGGCCGCGGCGGTGGCGACCGCCGCCCGTGTCGCTTTATGGAAGCGGGCGACCTCCTTGGGCGGCGTGGAGAGCCTGATCGAGCACCGCGCCAGCATCGAGGGTCCGACCTCGCCTGTCCCGCCGGACCTGCTGCGTCTGTCGGTCGGGATCGAGGAGACGGACGACCTGATCACGGATCTGGAGACGGCCCTGCCCGGCTGAGGACCGGCTACCAGCGCAACGCCACGCGGCCGAGAACGCCGCCGAGCAGAGCGGTGCACAGGACCCCGGCTCCATACCATGCGGCCACATAGGCGAGGCTGTCGATCGGGCAGTAGAGCGCATAGCCGAGAACGGAGAGGCCGCCCGCCAGCATGCCGGCAGCGGCACCGGTAGCGGAGGGGCGCGCCGATGCCCCACGGCGGAGAACGGCGAGCGCTGCGGCGAGCGGCGCGAGGGCCAGAAGGACCAGCGCCACGACGCAGTCGAGCGGCGCACCGAGCGCCGCGCCCGATTGCATCGCGCCGGCGAGAAGGCCCAAGGCAACCACACCGACCGCGATCGCCAGCCACCTTCCCGGGGGGTCCGGCGCGTCGGGGCGAGCCAGGCGGGTCGCGAGCAGGTAGCCGCCCAGCGCGCACAGCGAACCTAGCCCCAGCTTGACCAGGAAGGGCCGACGCAGGAGCGCCGGTCCCAGGTCGGACCTCACGCCCAGGCCCAGCACGACCGCCAGCAGCAGCAATGCACCGGCGGCGATCATGGCCAAGGCCAGCCACAGCCTCAACGGCCACGCTCGCGGCTGGCTCTCCAGCTCGCCGGCGAGGCCGCGGATCAGGGCGTCGGTTTCCATCACCGCACGGCCTCCCCCTCCGCCCTGCGCGCCAAGGCGGCGAGCCCGCGATGGAACGCCACCCGCACCGCAACCCGGCTCATCGCCAGCCGCTCCGCGACCGCCTGGACGCTCGCCCCCTCGAGTCCGAGCGCCCGCACCACCGCTCCCTGGCGTGCGGGCAGGCTGGCGATCCGTCGGTCCAGATCCAGCAACTCGACCGGCAGGCCGGTGGCCCCGGCCTCCTCGGGCCGATCGGTCAACGGCTGTTCCAGGTGCCGTCCCTGGCGGTAGTGGCGCCGCAGGGCATCGCTCAGCTTGTGGCGGGCGATGGCCCGGATCCAGGGCAGGACGGGACGGTCGCCGTCCCAGGTCGCGCGCTTGGCGTGGATGGTCAGGAGGATCTCCTGCACGATGTCCTCCGCGTCGGCGGCAGCGCAGCGCCGGGCGACGATCGGCCGGAGCGTCGTCGCGACCTCGTCGAGAAACCGAGCGTAGGCCCGGGCGTCGCCCTGCGCGGCGCGCCGCAGCGATTCGGCCCAAAGCTCCTCGTTCCAGCCCAACGCCGCCCCCGCAACCGCAATGACAATCCGGGTATAGCCGCTGGATCCCGACATGGCTGGCACGTCCGCGCGAGGTCACGACCGCGTGACGGCGTAACCTTCACCGCTGCCGTGGCGAATGGGGATCAAGCCAACCTTTGAACGGAGCCCGCCATGCCCATTCGTCGCCAAGCGCTGCTCGCCCTCGCCGCCATCGCCGTCCTGGTCGCCGTCCACCCTGCCGGCGCGGCCGAGCGCGCGCCGTTCGATCCGCAGGCCTTCGCCGCCGCGCAAGCCGCCGGCGGCCCGGTGCTGGTCGAGGTGACCGCACCCTGGTGCCCGACCTGCAAGGCGCAGAAGCCGATCCTCGCCGAGCTGGAGGCCGCACCCGAATTCGCGGACCTCGCCGTGTTCGAGGTCGACTTCGACAGCCAGAAGGAGACGCTGAGGGCACTGGGCGTCCAGCGGCAGAGCACGCTCATCGTCTACAGGGGCCAGGACGAGGTCGGCCGGACGGTCGGGGACACCGACCGCGACTCGATCGCCGCCCTGCTCGCCAAGTCGCTCTGAGGTCTTGCCATGTTCGCCACCCTGGCGCTCGCCGCGGTCGCCGGCGCCCTGTCGATCCTGTCGCCCTGCGTCCTGCCGCTGGTGCCGATCGTGCTGGGGGCCGCCGCGTCCGAGCACCGGCTCGGGCCAGTGGCGCTGATCGCGGGCGTGACGCTGTCCTTCACCGTGATCGGCCTGTTCGTCGCCACGGTCGGGTTCGCGATCGGCTTGGACGGCGCCATGTTCCGGATGATCGGCGCCCTGCTGCTCCTGGGCATGGGCCTGCTTCTCCTGGCGCCCGCCATGCAGACGCGGCTCGCCACCGCCGCGGGACCGATCGGCGACTGGACCGAGCAGCGCTTCGGCGGGCTCGCCGCGGCCGGCCTGCCGGGCCAGTTCGGCATCGGTGTGCTGCTGGGTGCCGTCTGGGCGCCCTGCGTCGGCCCGACCTTGGGTGCGGCCTCGGTCATGGCCGCGCGCGGCGAGAGCCTGGGCCTGGTGGCCGCGACCATGCTCGCCTTCGGCCTGGGGGTGGCGGTGCCGCTGGCGGGCCTCGGCCTCGCCTCGCGCGAGCTGATGCAGCGTTGGCGCGGCCGGGTCCTCGCCGCCGGCAGCCGTGGCAAGCAGGTCCTGGGCGTGCTCCTGGCGCTGGCCGGGATCTTCGTCCTGTCCGGCCTCGACAAACAGCTCGAGGCCCTCCTGGTGGCCGCCTCGCCGGAATGGCTCATCCGGCTCACGACCCGCTTTTGAGCGGGCATCCCTCGCGATATGGTGGGCGGCAGGGAGATCTGCCTTGGACGAATACACCGCCGCCGATCTGCGCGGCTTCTATGGCGAGCCCGGCACCCTGGCGCGTGACAAGGTGCTGGACCATCTCGACCGGCACTGCCGCGACTTCATCGCGCGCTCGCCCTTCCTCGTCCTCGGCACGGCGGACGGGCAAGGCAATCAGGACGTCTCGCCCCGGGGCGACCCACCCGGCTTCGTCAGGGTGCTGGGCCCGCGGCGGATGGCGATTCCCGACCGTCCCGGCAATCGGCGCATCGATTCGCTCCGGAACATCAGCGCGCATCCGAAGGTCGCGGTCCTGTTCATGGTGCCCGGTTTCGACGAGACCGTCCGCGTCAACGGCAGGGCCGGCATCTCCCGCGACCCGGCCCTGCTGGCCGAGCTCGCCGTGCAGGGCCGGCCCGCGCTCGGGGCGATCCTGGTCGAAGTCGAGGAGGCGTTCTTCCAGTGCAGCAAGGCGCTGGTCCGCTCCTCGCTCTGGGATCCTGCCCGTCGTGCGGACCGCCGCGAGATGCCGACGCTCGGGCGGATCGTCGCCGATCAGATCGCCGGCGTCGATGCGGCGGCCGCGGACGTCGCCGTCGAGGAATCCGTCCGCGACCGCCTCTACTGAGCGGCTTCAGGCCGCCTGCTGCCCGATGTGCTTGAACAGCTGGCGCCGCGCGTCCTCGTCCATCTCGGCCTTGTAGGCGTTCTTGTCCTTGAGCGCGTTGGCCGCCTGCGCCGCCGGCCGCGCGCTGATCTCGTCGAACAGGCGCTTGAGATTGGCAAACCGCTCCCACGCATCCTCGCCGATCACGAACGGCAGCACCCGCGCCCAGCCCCAGACCGCCATGTCGACGATGGTGTAGGTCTCGCCCACCATGTAGTGCCGTCCGGCGAGCCGCTGGTCGATGATCCCCCAGTGCCGGCGCGCCTCGTAGAGATAGCGCTCGACCGCGTAGTCCTGCGGCTGCGGCGCGAAATGGCGGAAATGCACGGCCTGACCGGAATAGGGGCCGATGCCGGTGGCGACGAACATCAGCCAGGACAGAAGCTCGCCGCGCAGCACCGGTGTGTTCTCGGGCAGGAACTTGCCGGTCTTCTCGGCCAGGTAGAGCAGGATCGCGTTGCTGTCGAAGACGGTGACGTCGCCGTCGACGATCGCCGGCGTCTTGCCGTTGGGGTTGATGGCAAGGAAGGCCGGCTGGTGCTGCTCGCCCTTGCGGGTGTCCACGGGCACCAGCTCGTAGGGCAGCTCCGCCTCCTCCAAGAACAGGGCGACCTTCGCCGGGTTGGGTGATGGGTGGTAGTAGAGCTTGATCATCCGCGTTCTCCGTTAAAGCCGGGATACGCAGGAGCACCGGGTTCGCGGTGGAGGCAAATCACAAACGGGCTCGCCTGAGCCATCCGCGTGCGGTGATCCTCGGCAGCGTGGCAGCGGCCATCTTGCCACCGTCCGCGGTCGGTGGAGTTGCGTCCGGGCGGCAGGCCACGCTTGATGTCCCCACTCGCGGGCTGCAGACTTCGCCTGGATAAGCGCACGCCGACCGATCGGCGGCGGTATCAGGGAGCCTCAAGCATGAAGAAGACCGCGTCGCTCGTGGTGACGGGCGCAATTGCGATCAGCTACGCGCTGACGCATGGATCGGCGCTGGCGCAGGACGCGCCCAACGACAAGCCGTTCACCGAGAACTGGTGGCCCAGCGAGTGGGGCCCCGACGACAAGGCCGGCGCGATCAACCGGATCACACCGGAATACGTTCTCAGCGCCGTCAAGCTGATCAAGCAGGGCAAGACCGCGACACTCGGCAAATACTACGATCGCGATATTCCGATCTTCGGCGCTCGCGTCTGGGACATGGTCCTCCCAGGCACGCCATCTGGTGGTCCGTTCGCCAGCAACCAGGTGGTGTTTCATGACGAGTTCGTCACGGCCGAGATCGGCCAGGTCGGCACCCAGTTCGACGGGCCGGGCCACATCGGCGTGCGGACCTCGAAGGGCGACATGTTCTACAATGGCCGCGAACGGGAGGCGACCTACCAGCGCGGGCCGGCCAACCGGCCCATCGGGATGGGCGACCTCGGTGTCGAGCACGTCGCCGAGAAGGCCTTCGTCTGCCGTGGCGTGCTGCTCGACGCGACCAAGTTCCGAGGCGTGAACCCGCTGCCGATCCCGCAGGACACCAAGAGCCCCGGGATCGTCACCGCCGAGGACGTGAAGGCGATGGTCAAGGCGCAGGGGCTGGAGGAGATCGGCGAGGGCGACTGCGTGTTCCTCTACACCGGCCATGGCGATTTCTGGAAGAACAGCGCCTGGAAGGGGATGGACGCGCAGCAGCGTGCAGACGCACGGGCCAAGTTCGGCGCCGGCGAGCCGGGCTTCGGCCGCAGCGCCTGTGAGTATTTCGCCGAGCGCAAGATTTCCCTGATGGGCGGTGACACCTCGGCCAACGATGCGCAGCCCGTGGGTGAGATCGAGGGCGAGGCGATCCCGTGCCATCAGGTGGCACAGACCCATCACGGCATCTGGAACATCGAGAACCTCGACTTCGAGCCGCTGTTGAACGACGGCGTCAGCGAGTTCCTCTACGTCTGGTCGCCGCTCAAGATCGTCGGCGCCACCGGCTCACCGGGCAATCCCGTGGCCATCTGGTAAGCCGCGCACGAGCGCAGGAATCTCGCCGATTGCTGCGCTCGCTTGCCGGACCTTCGCCCCCATCGGAGTCGGTTAGCTTGCCGCGGCGATCCGGTCGGCGGTGGTGACCAGGGCCTCCGCCTGGCGGATCGAGGCGATGTCGATCAGGCGGCCGTCCAGGCTGACGGCACCCTTGCCCTCCTTGGCCGCCTGCTCCATGGCGACCAGGATGCGCCGCGCGCGGTCGACCTCCTTGGCCGGCGGGGTGAACACCTCGTTGGCCAGGGCCACCTGGCTGGGATGGATCGCCCACTTGCCTTCGCAGCCCAGGACCGATGCCCGCCGCGCGGCGGCCCGAAAGCCGTCGGGATCCGCGAAGTCGCCGAAGGGCCCGTCGAGGGGGCGCAGGCCGTTGGCACGGGCCGCGACCACCATCCGCGCGATGGCGTAGTGCCAGGGGTCGCCCCAGTGCAGCTCGCGGCCATCGTCGTCGAGCTTGTCGGTCAGCACGGCGTAGTCGGGATTCACCCCCCCGATGCCGGTGGTGCGGGCACGGGTGCTGGCGGCATAGTCGGCGACGCCGAAATGGAGCGATTCCAGGCGCTTGGACGATTTCGCGATCTCGTGGATGTTGGCCATGCCCAGTGCCGTCTCGATGATCAGCTCGAAGCCCAGCTTCTTCTGCCGGTTCTTGGCCGCCTCGATCTGGGTCACCAGCATGTCGACGGCGTAGACGTCGGCGGCGGTGCCGACCTTGGGGATCATGATCACGTCGAGCCGGTCGCCGCCCTGCTCGAGCACGTCGACCACGTCGCGGTACATGTACTGGGTGTCGAGGCCGTTGATGCGCACGGAGAGGGTCTTGGTTCCCCAGTCGATCTCGTTGATCGCCTGGATGACGTTCTTGCGCGCCTGCTCCTTCTGGTCGGGTGCCACCGCGTCCTCGAGGTCCAGGAACACCAGGTCGGCCTGGGAGGCCGCCGCCTTCTCGAACATCTGCGGGGCGGAGCCCGGCACGGCCAGCTCGGAGCGGTTGAGCCGCGGCTGGCACTGCTCGACGATGGTGAAGCTCATTCGGGGTCTCCCTTGTCGGACCTGAGGGGCGATGGTGCTGTGCGCGCGAGCGGATGGTGCTGCGTCACCACCGCCGCCAGCCGCTCCGCCTGCACATGGGTGTAGATCTGCGTGGTGGCGATGTCGGCGTGACCGAGCATCGCCTGCACCGCCCGCAGATCCGCACCGTTGGCGACGAGATGGCTGGCGAAGGCGTGGCGCAAGACATGCGGTGAAATCCGCTCGGCGTCCAGCCCGGCCTCCGGGGCCAGCGCCTTGAGCAATTGGGCGGCGCGCTGGCGGGTGAGATGGCCGCCCTGCCCGCGTGACGGGAACAGCCAGCGCGCCCGCCCCGGTCCCAGGACATAGTAGGGCCGAACCGCCAGCCAGGCGGCCAGGGCCTCGCGCCCGGCCCCGCCGATCGGCACCATGCGTTCCTTGTCGCCCTTGCCGCGCACGGTGAGCACGCTGCGGTCGGGTGCCAGCGCCGACAAGGGCAGGCCCACCAGCTCGCTGACGCGCAGGCCGGTGGCGTAGAACAGTTCCAGCAGGGCCGTCAGCCGCAGTCCGTCGGGGCCTTCCTTCGCCCGCGCCGCCGCGAGCAGCGCCTCGACCTCGTCGACCGTCAGCAGCTTGGGCAGACGCCGGCCCTGGCGCGGCCGGTCGATCTGCGCCGAGGGATCGTCGCCGCGGCTGCCCTCGAGAAAGAGAAAGCGGCAATATTGGCGGATCGCCGCCAGCCGCCGGGCCGTGGTCGCGGGCTTGAGGCCGCAGTCCGCCAGGGCGGCGAGATAGGCCCGGATATCGTCGGCGGCCGCCCGGGCCAGGCCCGTGCCCCGCCGCGCCAGGAAGGCGGAGAAGTCCGACAGGTCGCGGCGGTAGGCGTCCAGCGTGTGCCGCGCGGCGCCGCGCTCGGCGGCCATCATCTCCAAGAACGCGTCGAGGCCCGGGCTCACAGGCCCAGGGCTCCGCCGGTCCCGGCGGCGAGCGCCCGGGCGTCGCGTTCCAGGCCCAGGGCGATCAGCGCGTCGAGGGCGCGGCGCAAGGTCACCGGTGCGGCCGCCGCCGGGTGCCCGTCCAGCAGCAGCAGCGTGAACAGGAGCACGCCGCCGCGCTGCTCGCGCAAGCTCGCGAGCTCGAAGCCGCGCCACAAGGCGAGCTTCGGCGGTGCTCCCGGATCCGCCGTCGTCAAGCGAGCGAGCCCATCCCAGACCGGGTCGGGAACCGCAAGGCCGAGACCGTCGACCAGTGCCGCCCAGCGCGCGCGCTGGGCGGCGGGCACGCCCGCCGCGGCCGCGGCCCAGTCCGCCGGCTCGGCGCCGTTCAGCTCGGCCCGGATCGACGGCGCCGACCCGCCCGGGGTCACCACCGCCGCGCGCGTGGCGGAGGACAGCCCCGGATTGTCGGCCACGGCCCGGCGCGCCGGCACCGGCAGGGCGGCCGCGGCGGCGCGGTCGAGATCCAAGGGCACCGTGCGCAGGAGCGGCAGGACCACGGTGTCGGCCGGCACCGGCCGCTGCAGCCGGTAGCGCGTGCCGGCCACCGCGGCGCGGGCGAGCCCGGCGAGGTCGGGCTCGGCAGCGACGTCCTCGCTGGCCAGCCGGTCAAGCGCGATCTCCACCGCGGTCCCGTCGCGCGTCAGGGCCGCGCAGACCACGGCAGCCTCGGCCCAGGGCGACCCGGCGCCGGCCGCGACGGCAGCCTCGGCGCAGGCATCGTCGGTCCGGCCCGCGGCGAGTGCGGCCCGCAGCCGCAGCCCGGCGAGCCCGGGCACCAGGTCCGCCGGTGCCGCCGCCAGCAGGTCGAGCGCGGTCGCGGCCTCGCCCATGGCCAGGAGGCGCTCCGCCCGGATCGCCAGCAGGCCGCCGGAGCCGGCCTCGGCGGGACCCGGTGCGGCCAGCAGGTCCCGCTGCAGCGCGCGCAGGGTGGGCTCGTCGATGGCGGCCGGCAGCAATCCGAGCAAAGTGGCGAGGTCGGGCGGCGCGCCCTGGTCCCAGAGCGGCCCGGCGAGTGCGACCTCGGCATCGGGCAGTCCGGGGGTCGGGATCGCGGGTGCCGGCAGGTCCTGCACGTCGATCGGCGCATCGGCTGCGGCCGGCGGCGCCACCTGCGGCTCGCCGGGAAACAGGGCGCGCGGCGCTTCCTGGGCCGCGGCGGCAGACCCGACCAGCCAGACCGCGACGGCGAGCCGGGCCAGCATGGCCGCCGGCCCTAGCGAGGCAGCCGCTCGTCGGGAACGACGGTCTCGACCTGGCGGGTCGGGGCCGGAATGTCCCAGAAGGCGAGGAAGGCGGCACCGCCGGCGACGACGAGGAACAGGACCAACAGGAGCAGGCGCAGCAGGGCAGGATCCTCCAACGGGCGCGACGGCGGCACTGGTCGCCGGCGGTCGCGACGGGACCGGGCGCAAGCTGACGGTTGCCTCACTCCGAGCGAGGCGGCTTTATATCGGCGCCGTCCACGCAGATCAACGCCGAGCCCGATGTCCGTCACTCCCGCCATGGTTCCCGAGCGGCCCGACGCCCCGCCTCCCTGGCGACTCGGGCGCAGCATCGTCCTGGTCGGGCTCATGGGTGCAGGCAAGACCTCGATCGGCCGGCGGCTGGCCAGGACCCTGGCGGCACCTTTCGCCGACGCCGACGAGGAGATCGTGACGGCGGCCGGGCTGAGCATCCCCGACATCTTCCAGCTCTATGGCGAGCCGCGCTTTCGCGAGCTGGAGCGCCGGGTCATCGCCCGCCTGCTCGAGGACCGGCCGCTGGTGCTGGCGCTGGGCGGCGGCGCGTTCATGGACCCGGACACGCGGGCCCGCGTCGCCGCACATGCCGTTTCGGTCTGGCTGCGCGCCGACCTGGATACGCTGGTCGCGCGCACCTCGCGCAAGCGGGGCACACGACCGCTCCTGGAGCGCGGCGACCCGCACGAGATCCTGGCGGCGCTGATGGCGGACCGCTATCCGGTCTACGCCCTGGCCGACTTCACCGTCGATTCCCAGGTGGAGCCCCACGAGTTGGTGATCGAACGGATCATGACCATGCTCGAGCCCGCGGTGCGGCAGACCTGATGGCCGAGGATGCGGGCCTGCGCGTCGAACTGGGTGAGCGCAGCTATCCCGTCGCCATCGGCGCGGGCCTGCTGGCCGGCGCCGACGCGCTGCTGGCGCCGCTGGTGCCGCTGCGCCGGACGATGATCGTGACCGACGAGAATCTCGCGGCCACGGAGCATCCGCGGGTCCTGGCCGAAGCCCTGGCGCGCGCGGGCATCTCCTGCCGCAGCCTCGTGCTGCCGGCGGGCGAGGCCACCAAGTGCTGGAGCCGCCTGCAGGAAGTGGTCGAGGCCTTCCTCGCCTGGGGCGTCGAGCGGCGCTCGGTCGTGATCGCGCTCGGCGGCGGCGTGATCGGCGACCTGGTCGGGTTCGCCGCCGCGGTGACCCTGCGCGGCATCGACTTTCTCCAGATCCCGACCACGCTCCTGGCCCAGGTCGACAGTGCCGTCGGCGGCAAGACCGGCATCAACTCGCCGCAGGGCAAGAACCTGGTCGGCGCCTTCCATCAGCCCAAGGCGGTGCTGATCGACACCGCGGTGCTCGACGGGCTGCCTGTGCGCGAGCTCCGTGCCGGCTATGCCGAGGTCGCGAAATACGGCCTGATCCGCGACGCGGATGGCTTCTTCGCCTGGCTGGAGCGGCATGGGCGCGCGGTCCTCGCCGGCGATTCCGCGGCGCGCGCCGAGGCGATCCGCCGCTCGCTGGAGATCAAGGCGGCGATCGTGGCCGCGGACGAGCGCGAGACCTCGGGCGAGCGGGCGCTGCTCAATTTCGGCCACACCTTCGCCCACGCCTACGAGGCGCTGGCCGGTTACGACGGCGGCATCCTGCACGGCGAGGCGGTCGCGGTCGGCATGGTCATGGCGCTGCGGCTCTCGGTCCGGCTCGGCCACTGCCCGGCCGAGGATCTGGCGCGGGCGCGCGCCCATCTGGCGGAGCTGGGCCTGCCGACCCGGATCGCGCAGGTCAGCAACCGGCCGTTCCCGGCCGACCGGCTGCTGGCGGCGATGGCGAAGGACAAGAAGGTGGAGGGGACGAAGCTGCGGTTCGTGCTGGCCCACGGCATCGGCGCTGCGTTCACCAGCTCCGAGGTGCCGACCGAGGCGGTGGTGGCGACATTGGCCGAGGATGACTGACCGGCCTCGGATCCGGGCGCGGTAGCGGGCGATGTACCTGTCCCTCCTCGCCGTCGTCCTGCTGCTGGCCGCCAACGCGTTCTTCGTCGCGGCCGAGTTCGCGCTGGTCAAGGTGCGCGCGATCCGGCTCGAGGCCCTGGCGGTCTCCGGCAACAGCCGCGCCCGGCTCGCCAGTCGGATCCTCACCCATCTCGAGGCCTACCTCGCCGCCTGCCAGCTCGGCATCACCATGGCCTCGCTCGGGCTCGGCTGGGTGGGCGAGCCGGCGGTGGCGGCACTGCTCGAACCCCTGTTCCGGGCGCTGGGCCTGAGCGAGGCCCTGCTGCACACCGTGGCCTTCCTCACCGGCTTTCTGATCTTCTCCTCGCTGCACATCGTCATCGGCGAGCAGGTGCCCAAGACCCTGGCCATCCGGCAGCCCGAGCCGATCAGCGTCTGGGTCGCCCTGCCCTTGCACGCCTTCTTCCTGCTGTGCTGGCCGTTGAACTGGGCGTTGAACTCGGCCTCGCGCGCCTGCCTGCGGGCGCTGGGGGTCGCCGAGGCCACCGGCCATGAAGTGTTCTCCGGCGCCGAGCTGCGCCAGCTGATCGGCGTGTCGCGCAAGGTCGGCGAGGTGCGCAAGCAGGAGCACGACATGCTGGGTGCGGTGTTCGACCTCGAGAAGCTCGAGGTCGGCGAGGTGATGACCCACCGCCGCAACGTGGTTTCGCTCAACGCCGACGCGCCGGTCGACGAGATCGTGCGGCAGGTGCTCGAAGGCACGCACACCCGCTACCCGGTCTGGCGCGGCGATCCGGACACCATCACCGGAGTCCTGCACGCCAAGGACGTGCTCGTGGCCGTGCAGCGCAGCGGCGCCACGCTGACCAACGCCGAGCTGCGCCGGCTGGCCGGACCGCCCTGGTTCGTCCCCGACACCACCTCGCTGCTGCACCAGCTCCTGGCCTTCCGCCAGCGGCGCGCGCATCTGGCGTTCGTCGTCGACGAGTATGGGGCGCTCATGGGCCTGGTGACGCTCGAGGACATCCTCGAGGAGATCGTGGGCGACATCGTCGACGAGAAGGACGTCGAGGTCAGCGGCGTCCAGCAGGAGGCCGACGGCGCGCTCCTGGTCGAGGGCCGGGTCACCGTGCGCGACCTGAACCGCCAGTTCGACTGGAACCTGCCCGACGACGAAGCCACCACGGTGGCCGGGCTCCTGATCTACGAGGCCGGGCGCATCCCCGAGGTGGGCGAGAACTTCCTCTTCCACGGCTTTCGCTTCGAGGTGCTGCGCCGCCAGCGCCACCAGCTCACGCTGCTGCGGCTCCGTTCCCAGCCCCAGAGTGGTGACGCCGGCTGAACGCCTGCGCCGCTGGGGCAAAAAAATGCCGAAGCCGGGGAACGGACCGACCTTCCGTCCGCTTGTAGGGGTGGAGCAATCCATTGTTCCCCGCAGAGACTGACGGCCGGCCCTGGAGGGTTGGCCGTCTTTTTTTGCACTTCCCGTACCTCACCACCGGTTCCGGAATTTTTTCGTTGTTCGATGGAACGGCGGCCCGGTTCAGGCGTTGTCGAGATGGAGCAATTCCATTGTTCCCCGCAGTGACTGACGGCCGGCCCGAGAGGGGCGGCCGTTTTTTTGCGCGCGCCGCTCAGCGGCTCCGTACCAGCGGGTAGACCATCTGGCCGAGCAGCGCCGCCTGCGGGTCGTTGTCCGTGACGAGCGGGCGGAGGGCGATACGGTCGCCGTCGATCGTGCCGACCATGGCCTCGAAGCCCTCGGCATCGTCGACCTCGATCCGCACCCGATCGCCCTCGACCGACCAGCGACCGTCGTCGCTGACGCCTTCGCTCGTGCTGTGGGTGCGGACGATGCCGCTGGGCAGGAACTCGATGGTGTCGTCCAGGTCCTGCGAGACGGCCTCGCGCAGGCCCGCGGCCGGATCGCGTCCCGCCGGCGCGCAGCTGCGCCACCGCCTCGGGCGGCAGCTGCCCGACCATGGCCGTTATCAGCCCGTCCAGCTGCCGGTCCCAGGCCGGCCGGTCGATGGCCCAGACCCCCGACAGGTCGGCGGCCTGGGACGGCCCGGCGCAGCAGGCGGCATAAAGGATCGCGAGTGCTGCGAGGATCCGCATCGGCACCTCCGGCAATGGCTGGCGCAACGCTACGGCGCCGTCCTTGCCGAATGGTTAACGCCGGCGCCGCCTCACATGTGGATCGGCTTGAAGAAGGTGGCCAAGGCGGCCTCCTTGACCGCTTCCTCCAGGGTCGGATGGGGATGGCAGGTGCGGGCGATGTCCTCCGCGGAGGCGCCGAACTCCATGGCGACCGCGACTTCCGCGATCAGGATACCGGCCTCGGGCCCGATGATGTGGGCGCCGAGAACCCGCTCGCTCGCGGCATCGGCCAGGATCTTGACGAAGCCTTCGGTGGCGCCGACCGAGCGCGCGCGACTGTTGGCCATGAACGGGAACTTGCCGACCTTGTAGGCCGTGCCGGCCTCCTTCAACTGCTCCTCGGTCTTGCCGATCGAGGCCACCTCCGGGGCGGTGTAGACCACGCCCGGAATGATGTCGTAGTCGATGTGCGGCTGCTGGCCGGCCAGCATCTCGGCGACGCAGGAGCCCTCCTCCTCGGCCTTGTGCGCCAGCATCGGGCCCACGATCACGTCGCCGATGGCCCAGATGCCGTCGACATTGGTGCGGTAGTGGCCGTCGGTCTCGACCCGCCCGCGATTGTCCAGCCGCACGCCCGCCCGGTCCAGCCCCAGGCCGTCCGTGTAGGGGCGGCGGCCGATCGAGACCAGGACGGTGTCGCACTCGATGGTCTCGGCGGCCCCGCCCTTGGCCGGCTCCACCGTCACCTTGATGGTCTCGCCCGAGCTGTCGACGCCCATGACCTTGGTGCCGAGCTTGAACACCACGCCCTGTTTCTTGAGGATCTTCTCGAACTCCTTGGACACCTCGCCATCCATACCGGGCGTGACCCGGTCCAGGAACTCCACCACGGTGACCTTGGCGCCCAGCCGGCGCCAGACCGTGCCCATTTCCAGGCCGATATAGCCGGCTCCCACCACCAGGAGGTGCTTGGGCACGCGCTTGAGGTCGAGTGCTCCGGTCGAGGAGACGATCCGGTCCTCGTCGATGGCCACGCCCGGGAGCGGCATGACGTCCGAGCCGGTGGCGATCAGGATGTTCTTGGTGGCGAGCTCGCGGGCAGCGCCGTCGCCGTTGGGTTGGATCGCCACCTTGCCGGGGCTCTCGATCCGGCCAGCACCGACGACGTAGTCGACCTTGTTCTTCTTGAACAAGAACTCGATGCCCTGGGTCAGGCTCTTCACCACCTGGTCCTTGTTGTCGAGCATGGCTGGCAGGTCGAGCTCGACGCCGCCGACCTTGATGCCGTGCTTGGCCAGCCCGTGGCCGACCTCCTCGTAGAGATGCGAGGAGTGGAGCAGCGCCTTGGAGGGGATACAGCCGACATTGAGGCAGGTGCCGCCCAGGGCGCCCCGCTTCTCGACGCAGGCGACCTTCATACCGAGCTGGGCCGCCTTGATCGCGGCGACGTACCCGCCCGGCCCACCGCCGACCACAACCAGATCGTAAGCCTGCTCGCTCATCCCGGCTCCCCCGTCGCTCGATGCCGCAGGCACCGTAGCGACGCCGTCGGCCAGGGTCACGCCTCGCCGGCTACGACATGGACGCGCAGCAGGGGCTTGACGCCCGGGTCACATGGCAGCCAGCTGCGCCGAACTGCAGGGCGGGAACCAGGCCATGCTGCCAGTGCGCGGAGAAGACAGCGAATTCGCGATCGCGCGGACTTCGGCCGAGGTCGTGGTCCGGGTCGGGCTGCTCCTGGTGCTGGTGTTCTGGTGCTTCTCGATCGCCCAGCCGTTCCTGGTGCCGATTGTCTGGGGCATGGTGATCGCGGTGGCGGTGCATCACGGCTTCGCCCGCCTGCGCCGGGCCGTGGGCCACCGCGGCGGCCTTGCCGCGACCATCGTCACCATCGGCCTCCTGCTCGTGCTGATCCTGCCTTTGGGGATCCTGTCGCGGGCCCTGGTCGACGACGTGGCCAATATGACCGGGACCCTCGTCGGGGGCGGAGTGTCCATCCCGGCACCGCCCGCCTGGCTCGCAGGGTGGCCGGTGATCGGCGCGCCCCTGGAGCAATTCTGGCAGCTGGCCAGCGCCAATCTCGGCCAGGCATTGGCGCGGATCGGGCCGCAGCTCCAGGCCGTGGGCATCTGGCTCCTGTCGTTCATCGCCGGCGCCGGGTTCGGCATGCTCGGCTTCCTGGCCGCCATCGTGATCGCCGGCGTGCTCCTCGCACACGACCAGGCGAGCCAGCAGTTGGCCGAGGCGGTGTCGGTCCGGCTGATGGGGCCGCGGGGGGCCGAGCTCGTGCGGCTGGCCGAGCGCACGATCCGCAGCGTCGCGCGCGGCGTGCTCGGCACCGCCCTGATCCAGTCCATGCTGGTGGGCATCGGCCTGGTCGCCGCCGGGATCCCGGGCGCCGCCTTCCTCACCCTGATCGCGTTCCTGCTCAGCGTGGTCCAGCTCGGGCCGGCTCTGATCCTGCTGGGCGCCATCGCCTACAAGTTCTCACTGGGCTTCACCCCAGGCGCCTTCGCCTTCTTCGGCTGGTGCATCCTGGCCGGCGTCAGCGACAACTTTCTGCGGCCGCTCCTGCTCAGCCGCGACGGCGAGGTGCCCTTGTGGGTGATCCTGATCGGGACCCTGGGCGGGCTGATCGCGCATGGCCTGATCGGCTTGTTCGTCGGGCCCATCGTCGTCGCCCTGGGCTACCGGCTGTTCCAGGTCTGGATTGCACCGGTCGCCGGGTCAGGGCTGGAAGGCGACCTCGGCCACCGCTAGGTCGGCCTGGAAGGCCCGGCCGATCGCGACCAGCGCCAGCCGGCGCAGGCTCGTGGTGTCCAGCGCCGCCTCCACCCGGTGCGGGACGAAGCCTGCGAACGGCAGCAGCAGCGAGACCGGCTCGGGCGGGGCGGAGAACGCGTGGCGATACGACTGCCACGGGCGCAGGCAGTCGCCCGTGCGCAGGTGGCAGCCATACCGCTCGCCATTGCCGCGCACCACGAGCCGCACGCCCGCATAGGCGGACAGATCGACCCGCGCGCCACCGGCTGCCAGGTCCGTCGCCATCTGGATGAACCCGCCCTGGTTCTCCAGCCGCACCTCGCCGGTCAGCCGCAGCCAAGCCCGGCCGTCCCGCTCATCGAGGGACACCGTCTCGCGGCTGATCCCGCCCATCACCCGGTCGCTGGTGCCCGCCCAGCCCTCCAGCGGCAGCAGGTACGGCCGCGGGCTCAGGCCAGGGCCGCCGAGATCTCGGCCAGCGTCGCCTTCTCGGCGGCACTCACCTGCACCCCGCCGAAGCCCAGAAACCCGCCTTCGCTGGAGGCCTCGGCCACGCCTTCGGCGATGTGGGCGAGCCAAGCCTTGAACGCGGCGGCGTCGGCCGGTGCCTTGGCGGCGAGCAGCCCGCCCACCTGCCGCAAGGTTTCCAGCGCCCTCGCCTTGATGTCGGCGGGAGCGCCGCCGGACAGCTTGGCCTTCAGCCCCTCGCTCGCGGCCTTGCGGCCCTCGGCGGTCTCGTAGTCGGCCGCCACCGCCCGGACCAGCGAGTTGGCCGCGGCGTCGGACTTCGCCTGCACCAGCAGCTTGCCGGTGGCGAAGCTCTCCTTGAGCATCCCGAACAGGCCGCTGGGCTCGGCGGCACTCACCGCCATCCCGGCGAGCATCGGCGCCTCCAGGAGCTGGACCCATTCCTCGGGCGTGAAGCTGGTCTTGTCGGCCATGGTCGCATCCTCCCGCTGATCCTGCCGCAGCCTGCGACATGGCGCATCGCGCGGTCCGCGTCCAGCATGGCGAAGGCCGGCTCAGGGGGCTGGCACCAAACCGTAGCGCCGCATGACCTCCTTCATCCGTGCCGGATCGGGTGCCCCGGCCGCGGCCAGGGCCGCGACCTCGCGGAAGTAGGCGGGACCCGGCACGCCCGGGGTCAGCACAATCAGGGACTTGGCCGGCGCGTCGCTGCGATTGTCGAAACCGTGCACCACGCCGCGCCCGATGAACAAGCTGGCGCCGGGCAGCAACTCGACCGTCTCGTCGCGCACCCGGTAGGTCGTCGTCCCGGCGAGGCCATAGACCGCCTCGTCCCAGCTCTCGTGGTAGTGCGGCACGGGCATGCGCGCCTTCGGCTGCAGCGTCATCTCGAACAGGTCCAGGCTGCTGCCGGTCTCCCGGCTCTGCAGGAACAGCAGCTCCACCCCGCCCATGCGGATCGTTTCCGGCACCAGCTTCCTCCTCGCAGTCCTGCTGTCACCGCCGGCTAGCCGGTCTCCTCGCCGTCCCAGTACCGTCGCAGGCCGGCCATGTCGAAGATGTTGTCGGCACTGCGCAGCGCGTCCACCGCCAGCTTGTTGGAATCGGGATAGACGCAGACCTCGTTCGGGTTGCGCTCGCCGATCATCAGGTAGCTGCAGGGGCCGTCGCCGCCGTTCAGGAACGAATGGCCGATCTTCTGGCCGGGCGGGAAGCAGACATAGTCGCCCGGGCGCATCGCCAGCCGCTCCTCGCCCACGAGCAGGGTCACCTCGCCCTCCAGGACCAGCGCGTGCTCCTCCTCCAGCATGTGATAGTGCCGTGGCCACAGGCGTCTGCCCGGTGCGGGCGATTCGATCAGCATCCCGACATGGTAATCCCGTCCGACCGCCGCGAAGGTGAGATGCTTCGAGCGGCCGCCGAACACCGAACCTCGGCCCGGGCCCTCGTCCGTCCAAGCCACCTCGTGCGAGGAGATCGGCGGCTTTGGCGTGACGATGGGTGCGGGCGCCTCCGCCTCGGCAGGTGGGCCGGAACCTGCCGCGAGCCCGGTGTCCTCGCCGTCCCAGTAGCCGCGCCGGGCGGCCAGATCGAAGATCGCGCGCCGGCCCAGGGCGCGCACCAGCACCTTGTTGCGAGTCGGTGTAGACCACGACCTCGTTCGGGTTGCGCTCGCCAACGATCACGTAGCGGCAGGGTGCGGTGCCCTCGTTGACCAGGCAATGCCCCGCCTGCTGCCCCGCGGGAAAGCAGACATAGTCGCCGGCGCGCATCGGGTAGGCCGCGGCACCGATCCGCACGGTGAGCGCACCCTCCAGCACGTAGACATGCTCCTCCTCGTGGACGTGCCAGTGCGCGGGCGAGCTCTGCATGCCAGGGCCCAGCTCCTCGATCGCGACGCCCACATGGTAGTCCTCGCCGACGGCGGCCCGGGTCAGGTGGCGCCAGCGCAGGCCGAAGCGGGGCACGTCGTGGGACTCGGTCCAGGGGACGGCGGCGGAGGCGATGGGCGGAGGCGCGTGAACGGTTTCGGTCGGCATGTCGGCGTCACCGCGATGATCGGGGCTCCATTCGCTCAGAGCGCCGCACGAACATCGGTGTGGCCGAAATCCTCGCCCTTGAACAGCAGCGGCGCGTCCAGGTGGCGGGCCAGGGCGTAGGCGAACAGGTCGCCGAAGTTCAAGACAGCCGGCGGCCTGCCGCGGCCCTTGCCGAAGCGGCGGTTGCCTTCTTCCGCGAGGCGCGCCTGGGCCACGTCCACCGGGACGACCTGGACGGCGAACAGCTCCAGGAAGGTCCATGCCGGCGAGATCGCACGGGACTTGCGCACCGCCGAGACCCGCAATGCCTCGATCACGCTGCCCGCCGAGATGACCGGGCTGCTGTGCAACAGAAGTTCGCGAAACCGGTCGCGTTCCGGCTCGTGCATCAGGATGGCGACCACCGCCGAGGTATCGACGACCAGCTTCACAGAATCGGGTCGCCGTTCTCGTCGTAGAGATCCTTGTCGGTGAAGCCCGGCGCCAGGTCCGGCTCCGCGTCCAGTTCGGCGAGGAACTCATCGATCTTGCGCCACCGCTCGTCCCGCTCGTCCCGCAGCTCGTCCAGGCGGCGAGACAGCGCGTCGCGGACCGCATCGGTCACGGTCGCGCGCTGCAGCGCCGCGAGCTGGGTCGCGAGTTCCTTGACGCGGTCGTCGCGGATGTAGAGCGGCATTGCTACTCCGTATATGCAAATTGCAAGGCCCGAATATACGCCGCTTGTCGTTGTGGAACAACGGCTGCATCGACGCCGATCGGAGCCCATGCGAGCCACGCTGCATCACGTCCGCGGCCCGATCATACTGAGTCGCGGCCGCACCCAGTCGTTCACTGAGTATGGCGTCACCGAGTTTCCGGAAACGCGAGGGCGCGCGCCGTTACCGACGCGGCTTCGATGCAGGAGACGGCACCTCAGTGCGGCGACGGCTTGGTCCTTCCAGGAAAGCGCGCCACGACGGTCCGGAGAGCCGGTCCATCCTGGCTCGCGAGAGATTTCGCAGCAGGACAGCCAACATCCGATCGGCGTTTGGCCCGATGTCTCGGCCAGCCATGACCGCTTTGGCTGCGACCCGGAAGACCACGAGATCCGTTCGGCGCTCGCTCTGTCGCACCAAACTCATCGCGGCCCAGATCCAGGCCAAGCTCTCGTCATCCGGCGGCCCCGACGACCCGACAAAGTCGGGCAACTGCGCGATTATCCGCTCAAGCTGCTGGTCACGCGGTTCGAGCGGAATGGGCCTTACGATTTGCACGCCGTGGTCCTGATAACTTTTCGACCGTAAAAAGCCCTTCCCAGGCCCTTTCCCAGTATAAACTCAATCCCTTTTTGCTGCTTAGATTATCAATGAAATTATGTACCCCGTCTCGCCACCATGTGTCCATCTTTCTAGTTGAGATATCATGCGCAACCACGTCAGAAACGTCAAAGTCACAGGCCTGGTCCCTGACTGGCTTCAGCTCTTGATTGAGTATGGTGTGGCCGAATTTCCCGGCACTCGCAGGCCAGGGGCGTCTGCTGCTGCAGCAGCCCCTGGCCGCTGCAGCAACCGACTGTCCAATTCCGTGTCTCAGCCTCGGCCTTATTCACGTGTACCAGCCTGGTGCAGTCCAAAGCTGTCCCCGAATTTCCATGAGACAGTCGTTGACCCCTTTGGCCCCATTTGCTTCTCACGATTTCTCTCTTGCAATGCCTTCGTCGTGGCGTTCCGAAAACTCGTCAAACTCAGTCCCGATAGCGCGGCAGGCTTCAAGTATCGCCGTAACAGTTGCGTGTAAATCAAACTCTAGCTTTTTTGCAGATCCAGATACAACTTGTCCAACTATATGGATATTTTGCTTATCTATCAATATAAAAATTGACTTGATTGAGGCGAGATCTCACTGCTGAGCGTCTGATATTAGATATTTTGACTTGTCTTCTCGATCAAGTCTCTAGCTCGTTCAAGAGTTTACTAATCTTTTGCGCTCGATTTTCCTGCACATTATTTAAAGCATTAACATGCATTCCTACTGGCAACATTGAAGATGGACCTCTTTCGCATCACGATGACACATCTTTGTCCAACCAAATATGCGGCAGCTAACGGGGTCAGGACTCATTGGCTACCACCCGTCCTGATGCCGTTGATGCAGCAGGCGACCCGCGTAGCAGGCCTTCGGTGCTCAGATCCTCGTCCAGGTCCGGCCAGTGGATCCCATAGCCTGCACTCGCCGGCTCCCATCGCGCGCGCTGCTCAGGGGTGGCGTCCAGCAGACGCGGAAACCAAGCCAGCGGCACAGAGATGCTGCGGCCGTCCATCAACGCCACGGTCAGCGTGTCCGCGCTTACCTGGACGTCGTGGACCCGCTCGCCGGTGCGAGGCGCCGACTACTGCCCGTCTCCACTTCGCCATCCGCTCCTCGAACTCGACCATGCGGGCGCGGAGGCCGGCATAGCGCTGCTCCAGGGAGCGCATCAGGTCGATCTCGGCCTCGCGGGCCTGCAGCATGCGATCATGACCGTCTGGTCAGTCGCGCACTGCCGCGATGCCCTCAGGAACTTCGGCCAGCTGCGGACCCGTCCCGCGTCTCCATCACGGCCTGCCGATCAGCGCCGGCTCGGGTCTCGGCCATCGCCACCTATCCTGGCCTGTAGAAGTAGAATCGCACATAGCCCCGCCGGGAGCAGCTTCGCACCGTCGGCCGCCCGCTCAGGCGTCGAGCAGCATCCGCTCCGGGCTCTCGATGCACTCCTTGACCCGCACCAGGAAGCTCACCGCCTCGCGGCCGTCGATGATGCGGTGGTCGTAGCTGAGCGCCAGGTACATCACCGGGCGGGCCTGGATCGAGCCGTCGGGCATGACCATGGCCCGCGGCCTGGTCGCGTGCATGCCCAGGATCGCGACCTGGGGCGGGTTGAGGATCGGCGTGCTCAGCATCGAGCCGAACACGCCGCCATTGGTGATGGTGAAGGTGCCCCCGGTCAGGTCCTCCATGGCGAGCTTGCCGTCCCGCGCGCGCTTGCCGAGGTCGGCGATCTTCTTCTCGATCTCGGCCAAGGACAGCAGCTCGGCGTCGCGGACCACGGGTACCACGAGGCCCTGCTCGGTGCTGACCGCCACGCCGATGTCGTAATGGTGCTTGTAGACCACCTCGTCGCCGTCGATCTCCGAATTGGCGGCGGGGTAGGCCTTCAAGGCCTCGACCGAGGCCTTCACGAAGAAGCCCATGAAGCCGAGCTTGATGCCGTGCTTCTTGGTGAACTGGTCCTGGTAGCGGGCGCGCATCTCGATCGTCGCCGTCATGTCGACCTCGTTGAAGGTCGTCAGCATGGCAGCGGTGTTCTGCGCCTCCTTGAGCCGCTCGGCGATGCGCTTCCTGAGCCGGGTCATCTTGACCCGCTCCTCGCGCCCACCCGCGGGCGGGGCGGCGTGGGTGGGGAGCGGACCCGGCGACTCGGCCGAGGCCAGCGCCTTGTCGGCCAGGGCGGTGACCACGTCGCCCTTGGTGACGTTGCCCTTGGGGCCGGTCGCCGGCACCGAGGCCAGATCCATGCCCTTCTCGGCCGCGAGCTTGCGCGCGGCCGGCCCGGCCTGGGCCGCACCGTCGCCGGCGGCCTGCGGGGCGGGCCCGGCCTTGGCCGCAGGTGCCGGCTCGGGCGCGGCTGCCGGCTCGCGGCGCAGCGGCGGGCTTGGGCGCGGCCTTGGCGGCCGGGGCGGCGCCGGCCTCGATCCGGCCGATCACCGTGCCGACCTCGACGTCGCTGCCGGCCTCGGCCAGGATCTCGGCGAGCACGCCGGCCGAGGGTGCGGGGACCTCGAGGCTCACCTTGTCGGTCTCGAGCTCGACCAGGGGCTCGTCGGCCGCGACCGCGTCGCCCGCCTGCTTCAGCCATTTGGCGATGGTGGCCTCGGTCACCGACTCGCCCAGGGTCGGCACCTTGATCTCGACGCTCATAGCTGGCTCCCCGCCTTCGGCCGCGAGGCGGCCAAGTCCCTGGTCATACCGTCAGCGCATCCTCGACCAGCTGGCGCTGCTCGCGCTCGTGCTGGCCGTGCGAACCCGTGGCCGGGGATGCCGACGGCTTGCGGCCGGCATAGACCAGCCGCCGCTGCTCGATGCCGACAGCCTCCATCACGTTCTCGATCCTGGGAGCCACGAAGAACCAGGCGCCCATGTTGCGCGGCTCCTCCTGGCACCAGACGTAGCGCGCCGTGGGCGCGTAGCGGCGCAGCTCCGTCTCGAGCACCTCCTCGGGGAAGGGCGCCAGCTCCTCCAGGCGGATCAGCGCCACCTTGCCGTCCAGCCACTTGTCCTCGCGGCCCTGCAGGAGGTCGTAATAGACCTTGCCCGAGCACAGGATCACCCGCTCGATCGCCTGATCGGTCTCGCCCGGCGGGGTCTCCCACAGGACGCGGTGGAAGCTGGTGCCCATGGCCAGCTCGTCGAGCGTGCTGACGCAGCGCTTGTGGCGCAGCAGCGACTTGGGCGTCATCACGATCAGCGGCTTGCGGTACTCGCGATGCAGCTGGCGGCGCAGGGCGTGGAAGTAGCTGGCGGGCGTGCTGGGCACCACGACCTGGAGGTTGTTCTCGGCGTAGAGCTGCAGGAAGCGCTCGAGCCGGGCCGAGCTGTGCTCGGGACCCTGGCCCTCGTAGCCGTGCGGCAGGAGGTTGACCAGGCCGCACAGGCGCAGCCACTTGCTCTCGCCCGAGCTGATGAACTGGTCGTAATAGACCTGGGCGCCGTTGGCGAAGTCGCCGAACTGGGCCTCCCAGATGGTCAGGCAGTTGGGGTCGGCCAGGCTGTAGCCGTACTCGAAGCCGAGCACGCCCTCCTCCGACAGGATGCTGTCGATCACCTCGATGCTGGCCTGCTTGGGCTTGAGGTGCAGCAGCGGGATGTACTTCTCCTCGGTCATCTGGTCGTAGATGACCGCGTGGCGCTGGCTGAAGGTGCCGCGCCCGACATCCTCGCCCGACAGCCGGACCGGGAAGCCCTCGACCAGCAGCGAGGCGAACGCCAGGTGCTCGGCCGTGGCCCAGTCGATCCCGGAGCCCTCCTCGAGCGCCTTGCGCCGCTGCTGGATCACCCGGCGCAGGCGGGGATGCACGTTCAGCGAAGCCGGCAGGTCGGTCATCTTGAGGCCGAGCTCGCGCAGCGAATCGGTGGAGGCGGCGGTGTCGCCGCGCTGATACTCCTTGGGTGCCGCGCGCAGGCCGCTCCAGGCGCCCTCGAGCCAGTCCGCCTTGTTGGACTTGTAGTTCTTCGAGGTCTCGTGCGCCGCCTCGAGCTGCTGGATGAAGGCGTCGTAGATCGCCTGCGGCTCGCCCGGCTTGACGACCTTGTCCTCCTCGAGCCGGCGGGCATAGGTCTGCCGCACCGTCGGGTGCTGGGCGATCTTCTTGTACATCAAGGGCTGGGTGAAGCCCGGCTCGTCGCCCTCATTGTGGCCGTGGCGGCGGTAGCACCACAGGTCGATCACCACGTCGATCTTGAACTTCTGGCGGAACTCGGTGGCCAGCCGGGCCACGTGGGTGACCGCCACCGGATCGTCGCCGTTGACGTGGAACACCGGGCACTGCACGCCGCGGGCGACGTCGGAGGGATAGGGCGAGCTGCGCGAATAGGCCGGGCTGGTGGTGAAGCCGATCTGGTTGTTGACGATGACATGGATGGTGCCGCCGATCCGGTAGCCCTTGAGGTCCATCATCTCCAGGCACTCGTGGACCACGCCCTGGCCGATGAAGGCGGCGTCGCCGTGCATCAGGAGCCCGATCACCCGGGTGCGCTCGGTGTCGCCCTTCTGGGTCTGCTTGGCGCGCACCTTGCCCATGACCACCGGGTTGACCGCCTCGAGGTGCGAGGGGTTGGCGGTGAGCGAGAGGTGGATGTGCCGGCCGTTGGGCAAGGCGCGGTCGGTCGAGGTGCCGAGATGGTACTTGACGTCGCCCGAGCCCAGCACCTCGTCGACCGCGGCCTGGCCCTGGAACTCGGACAGGATCGCGGCGTAGGGCTTGCCCATGACGTTGGCGAGCACGTTGAGCCGGCCGCGGTGCGGCATGCCGATGACGATCTCCTCGCCACCCAGTTCGGCGGCGGTGCGGATGATCGCCTCGAGTGCGGGGATGGTGCTCTCGCCGCCGTCCAGGCCGAAGCGCTTGGTGCCCGGGAACTTGACGTGCAGGAACTGCTCGAAGCCCTCGGTCTCGGTCAGGTGCTCGAGGATCTCGCGCTTGTCCTCGGCACTGGTCGTGAACATGCCGCCGGTGCCCTCGATCCGGGCCTGGATCCAGGCCTTCTGCTCGGGGTCCTGGATGTGCATGAACTCGATGCCGACCGTGCCGCTGTAGGTCTTGTGCAGCACCTCCATGATCTCGCGCAGCGTGGCCTTCTCCAGGCCCAGCACGAAGTCGAGGTAGAACTCGCGGTCGAGGTCGGCCTCGGTGAAGCCGTAGGAGCGGTAGTCGAGCTCGGGATGCTGGGCGTTGTGGGTGAGGCCCAACGGATCGAGCTTGGCGATCAAATGGCCGCGCACGCGGTAGGCGCGGATCAGCATGATCACGCGCAGATGGTCGCGGATCAGCGCCTTGGTGGCGTTCTCGTCGAGATCGCCGGTCGGTGCCGCGGCCGCGTCCGGCTGCACCAGCCGCAGCCGGGCGGGCTGGGGCTGGAGGGCCGCGCGGGCGCGCTGGAACAGCGCCCGGTTCTCCGGCTCCAGCTCGTCGAAATAGGCCCGCCAGCTCGGGTCGACCCCGGCGGGGTCGGCGATATAGCGGGCATAGAGCTCCTCGATGAACGAGCTGTTGCCGCCATAGAGGAACGATGTCTGCTCGAGCTCGCGCCGCTTAGCCATCCTGCTGCCCCCAGTCCCGACGGGTCGCGCCCCGGTGGAGAAAGAGCCGCGCACCGGGCGGCGTCAACCCCGCGCTCGCGCTCAGCGACCGCCCATGGCCTCGACCATCGCCTCCCCGATATGGGCCGGGCTCTTGGCGATGCGAATGCCGGCCGACTGCATGGCCTCCAGCTTCTCCTCCGCGCCGCCCTTGCCGCCGGAGATGATCGCCCCGGCATGGCCCATGCGCCGGCCGGGCGGCGCGGTGCGCCCGGCGATGAAGCCGACGATCGGCTTGGTGCAGCCCGACTGCTTCCAGAACGCCGCCGCGTCCTCCTCGGCGGCACCGCCGATCTCGCCGATCATGATCACGCCTTCGGTCTGCGGGTCGGCGATGAACAGCTCGAGCGCGTCGATGAACTCCGTACCCTTGACCGGGTCGCCGCCGATCCCGACGCAGGTCGACTGGCCCAGGCCCGGGCGGGTGGTCTGCGCCACCGCCTCGTAGGTGAGCGTGCCCGAGCGGGACACCACGCCGATCTTGCCGGGCAGGTGGATGTGGCCCGGCATGATGCCGATCTTGCACTGGCCCGGCGTGATCACGCCCGGGCAGTTGGGCCCGACCAGGCGCGAGCTCGACCCGTCGAGCACGCGCTTGACCTTGACCATGTCCATGACCGGGATGCCTTCGGTGATGCACACGATCAGCGGCACCTCGGCGTCGACCGCCTCGAGGATGGCGTCGGCGGCGAAGGCGGCCGGGACGTAGATCACCGACGCGTCGCAGCCCGTGGCCTCGCGCGCCGCCAGCACGGTGTCGAACACCGGCAGGCCCAGATGGCTCTCGCCGCCCTTGCCCGGGGTGACGCCACCCACCATCAGGGTGCCGTAGGCGATCGCCTGCTCGGAGTGGAAGGTACCCTGGGCACCGGTGAAGCCCTGGCAGATGACCTTGGTGCTGGCGTCGATCAGGACGGACATCAGGCTGCCTTCTGTACGGCGTTGACGACCTTCTCGGCGGCGTCGGCCAGATCATCGGCGGGGATGATCGGCAGGCCGGAATCGCGCATGATCTGCTTGCCGAGATCGACGTTGGTGCCCTCGAGCCGCACCACCAGGGGCACGTTGAGGTTCACCTCGCGGGCGGCGGCGACCACGCCCTCGGCGATCACGTCGCAGCGCATGATCCCGCCGAAGATGTTGACCAGCACGCCCTCGACATGCGGGTCGGACAGCAGCAGCTTGAAGGCCGCGGTCACCCGCTCCTTGGTCGCGCCGCCGCCGACGTCGAGGAAGTTGGCGGGCTCGCCGCCATAGAGCTTGATGATGTCCATGGTCGCCATGGCCAGCCCGGCGCCGTTGACCATGCAGGCGATGTTGCCGTCCAGCTTGATGTAGTTGAGCTCGTGCCGGCTGGCCTCGATCTCGTGCGGGTCCTCCTCGTCGAGGTCCCGCAGCTCCATGACCTTGGGCTGGCGGTAGAGCGCGTTGCTGTCGAAGTTCATCTTGGCGTCGAGCGCCACCAGATCGCCGTCGGCGGTGACCACGAGCGGGTTGATCTCGACCAGCGAGGCGTCGCGCTCGACCACGCACTGGTAGAGGCCCTTCATGAACGCCACCGCCTTGCCGACCTCCTTGCCCTCGAGGCCGAGGCCGAAGGCGAGCTCGCGACCATGGAACGGCATGAAGCCGGTCACCGGGTCGATCGCCACCTTGATGATCTTCTCGGGGTGGCTGGCCGCCACCTCCTCGATCTCGACGCCGCCCTCGGTCGAGGCCATGAAGGTCACGCGCGAGGTGGCGCGGTCGAGCACCGCACCGAGATAGAGCTCGCGGGCGATGTTGCAGCCGTCCTCGACATAGACCCGCTTGACGATGCGGCCCTGCGGCCCGGTCTGGTGGGTGACCAGGGTCATGCCCAGCATGTCGTTGGCGCGCTGGCGCACCTCCTCGACCGAACGGGCGAGCTTGACGCCGCCGCCCTTGCCGCGGCCGCCGGCGTGGATCTGCGCCTTGACCACCCAGACCGGCCCGCCCAGCGCCCGGGCGGCCTGCTCGGCCTCCTCGGGCGTGTAGGCGACCTGGCCGCGGAGCACGTTGACCCCGTATTCCTTGAGCAGCGCCTTGGCCTGATATTCGTGGATGTTCATCGCCGCCCCTTCAGAGCTTGACCGCGTCGCAGAGCGACTTCACGGCGGCCACCGACTTGTCGAACATCGCCTGCTCCTCGGGCAGCAGCGAGATCTCGACCACCTTCTCGACCCCGCCCTGGCCGATGATGGTCGGCACGCCGACATAGAGGTCCTTGACCCCGTACTGGCCGGTGAGGTGCGCGGCACACGGCAGCAGCCGGCGCTGGTCCTTGAGGTAGCTCTCGGCCATCTGGATCGCGGAGGCGGCCGGCGCGTAGAAGGCCGAGCCGGTCTTGAGCAGCGCCACGATCTCCGCCCCGCCGTCGCGGGTGCGCTGGACGATCTGGTCCAGCTTCTCCTGCGTGGTCCAGCCCATCTTGATCAGGTCGGGCAAGGGAATGCCGGCCACGGTCGAGTAGCGGACCAGCGGAACCATGGAGTCGCCGTGGCCGCCCAGGACGAAGGCGGTGACGTCCTCGACCGACACCTTGAACTCCTCGGCCAGGAAGTAGCGGAACCGGGCGCTGTCGAGCACGCCCGCCATGCCCACCACCTTGGCCGGATTCAGCCCGGTCACCTTCTGCATCGCCCAGACCATGGCGTCGAGCGGATTGGTGATGACGATGACGAAGGCGTCGGGCGCGTATTGCTTGATGTTCTCGCCGACGCTCTTGATCACCGACGCGTTGGTGGCGATCAGGTCGTCGCGGCTCATGCCCGGCTTGCGCGGGATGCCGGCGGTGACGATCACCACGTCGGCACCGGCGATGCCGGCATAGTCGTTGGTGCCGCCGAGCGCGGCGTTGAAGCCCTCGACCGGGGAGGTCTCGGCGAGATCCAGCGCCTTGCCCGCCGGCATGCCCTCCGCGATGTCGAACAGGACGACGTCGCCCAGTTCCTTCTGCGCCGCGAGTAGAGCCAAGGTGCCGCCGATCTGGCCGGCGCCGATGAGCGCGATCTTGTGGCGAGCCATGCCGCTCCGTCCCCCTTCGTCGAGCCTACGCGAAGTCGCGAACTGTCTAACCCCTGCCCGAACAGGCGGCAATGCGGCCGCTCGTACCTGCAGATGGGCCGTCTGCGTCAAGTCCGCGCGCCGCGCGCCGAACGCGGCGCGGAATGCATGCGGGGCCGCACGCGTCCGCTGGAAGCCCCAGGGCTGGTGTCTGCAACGCTGCGCGGCGCACCGTGACCACAGGACGTACCCTTGTACTTTAAGGTTAGTGAAACCTATGAGTGGTTTAGTGGGCGGAGGATATCAGCGTTTGCGGCGAAATGCGGGGCGCGAGCGACATGTGCACGGCGCAGAGTGGGATACCGACGGCATGATCCGCAAGACCATGCGCATCGGTGAGGTCCGGACTTCGATCAAGCTCGAGAAGGAGTTCTGGTCCTACCTGAAGGACGTGGCCACGGAGCGCAATCTGCGCCTGTCGGCCTTGGTCAACGAAGTGGCGGACGCTTCGCCCGAGCGCACCAACCTCGCTTCGACGTTGCGTGTGTTCTCGCTCTCGCACGCCAGGTTGCGCAGCCAGACCCAGCAGCGCGAGCTGGAGCGGCTGTCGCTGGCCGGCAACACCCAGGACCTGGTCAAGGTGCTGGAGGCCTGCCCCTTGCCCTGCCTCGTGCTCGACGCCGAGCGCCAGATCCGCCAGATCAACCGCTCCTTCGCCCTCTGGCTCAACCTCGACCCGCGGGCGACCGTCGGCCAGAGGCTCGACAACATCATGATCCTGCGGGGCCAGAACCTGAAGGAGATGTGGGCGGGCCTGAGCGACGGAAGGCTGACGCGCGGCGGGCTCAACGCCACCTACGTCTCGCCCGGCAAGGTCCGCACCTCGCAGGCCACCGCCCTGGCGCTGGCCAATGGCGGAAGTCCGAGCAGCGTGAAGCGCGGCTGCGTGGTCATGTTCGAGACCCTGGCCGGGCGCGGCTGATCCGGCGCGCCAGCGCCGGGAGATCACGGCCGCGGCGCGCGCTTGGACAGGATCCGCTGCAGGGTGCGGCGGTGCATGTTGAGGCGGCGCGCGGTCTCCGAGACGTTGCGGTTGCACTGCTCGAACACCCGCTGGATGTGCTCCCAGCGCACCCGGTCGGCCGACATCGGCCGCTCCGCCGGGTCCTCGGGCTCCGTGCCCTGGCCGAGCAGCGTCGCCACCACCTGCTCCGCGCGCACCGGCTTGGCGAGGTAGCCGGCGGCCCCGGCCTTGAGTGCCACCAGGCTCGAGGCGATGCTGTCGTAGCCGGTCAGGATCAGGATCCGCACGCCCGGCCGGAGCTCCTGCAGGTTGGCCAGCAGCTCCATGCCGTAGCCGTCCTGGAGATTGAGGTCGAGCACGGCGAAGTCCGGCACGAAGTCGGCGGCGACCTCGTAGGCCTCCTTGAGGCCGCCGGCGGTGGCGACCTCGAACCCCTCGCGCTCGAACACCCGCACCAGGTTCTTGCGCAGGGGGGCGTCGTCGTCGACCAGCAGCACCTTGCGCGTCTCGACCCCGGGACGCAGCTGCGGCGCCGAACCATGCTCCTTGATCACCCGCCTCCTCCTCCCGATTGCCGGCGGCACCACCCCGCCGGACCGCCCTATTCCCTGGGTGCGCGCTTGTTGAGGATCCGCTGCAGGGTGCGGCGGTGCATGTTGAGGCGCCGCGCGGTCTCCGAGACGTTGCGGTTGCACTGCTCGAACACCCGCTGGATGTGCTCCCAGCGCACCCGGTCGGCCGACATCGGATTGTGCGGCGGCGGCGGAAGCGTGGAGCCGGTGGCGAGCAGGGCGTTGATGACGTCGTCGGCGTCGGCGGGCTTGGCCAGGTAGTCGACGGCCCCGGCCTTCACCGCCGCGACCGCGGTGGCGATGTTGCCGTAGCCGGTCAGGATCACCACCCGCACCTTGGGATGCAGCTCGCGCAGCCTGCGCACCAGCTCGATGCCGCTGCCGTCCTCGAGCCGCAGGTCGATCACCGCATATTCGGGCTTGACGCTGTGGGCGAGATTGATGCCGGCCTTGAGGCTCTCGGCGGCGTAGACCTGGAAGCCGCGCCGCTCGAGCGCGCGCTGCAGGCTGCGGCGCAGGGGCGCGTCGTCGTCGACCAGGATCAGGATCGGGGCGTCGCCCGCGGGCCGGTCGCCGATGGGCAGCGGAGCCGCCACGGGCGCTTCAGAGGCGTCTTGCATCTTGGCTCGGCTCCCCGAAGGCCCTGAGCATGTGCTGCGCGGGCCAGCTGACGGTCACACGGGCACCTTCTCGCGTGTTCTCAAAATGAACCTTCGCTCCGGTTCGGGCAAGCAAGGTGTTGGCGATGAAGATCCCGAGCCCGAGCCCGCCTTCGTCCCGCCGCGTCGAGAGGAAGGGCTCGCCCAGCCAATCGAGCACTTCGGCCGAGAAGCCCGGGCCGTCGTCCTCGATTATCAGCGTCAATCCGGCTCGTGAGGGCAGCAGCGAGATCAGGACCTCGCCGGCGGCGAACTGGATCGCGTTGTCGATCAGATTGGCCAGGGAATGGCGCAGCTCCGGGGTGAGCGTCGCCTCGGGTTCGGCGACCCCCTCCTCGGCAGCGACATGGACCCGCACGGTCACGCCGGGGCGCGCGAACTCGCCGGCGATGTGCTCGAGCATGCTGGTGAACGGCGCCCGGGTGAAGCTGCGATGGCAGTCGTCGTCGGCGCGCTTGCCCAGGCCGGCCAGGAGCTCGCGGCAGCGCTGGGCCTGAGCCAGCAGGTCCACGGCCTCCTCGGCCATGGGGCTGCCGCCGGGCAGCTCGCGCACCAACTCCTTGGCGATGACGTTGATCGTGGCCAGCGGCGTGCCCAGCAGGTGTGCCACGGCCGCGGCTTGGCCGCCCAGGGCCGAGAGCTGCTGCTCGCGGGCGAGGGCCAGCTGGGTGGCGGTCAGCGCTTCCGCGCGCTGCCGCGCCTCCTCGGCGACGCTCCAGGCGAACACCGAGATCAGCATGGTGGCGAGGCTGAGCGCGGCCCAGCCGCCGACGCGGTAGAGCGGCGGCAGAGCGAGGCCGCCCTCGCGCCAGGGCAGCGGCCCCGAGGACAGGGCCAGGGCCGCGATGCCCAGGAGCACCAGGGTGGTGACGCTCGCCGTCGAGCGGATGTCCAGCGTGACGGCGGCCAGGGCCAAAGGCACCAGGAGCAGGGCCGCGAACGGGTTCTGCACCCCACCGGTGAGCGCCAGGAGGTAGCAGAGCTGGAGGATGTCGAACGCGAACAGGGCGGCGGCGCTGCGCTCGGGCAGCCGCGTCGTCGCCTTGAGCCGCAGCGCCAGAGCGAGGTTGACGAGCGCGCTCAAGGCCACGGCCGGCACCAGGGCCACCAGCGGCAGGGCGATGCCGAGCGAGAAGTGGACGAACAGGATCGTGAACAGCTGCCCGACCACCGCGACCCAGCGGATCAGCGACACGGTGTGCAGCCGCACCCGGCCCGGCGCGTCGTCGCCGAAGCCGGTGAGGTCGGTCAGCTGGCGGCCCAGCCAACCCGCGCCCGGGGCATGAGCACCCGGTGCCTGATTCACGTCGAGCACTCTGGCCAAGTTCCAATCCGGTGCCATCGGGCCACCGGCCCTATACAGGGCTCGAACCGCCAGCGTGAAGGTCCTTGTCGCGGTCAAGAGCGCATTTCGCTGCACCTACCCCCCTGCCGGGCTCAACTCGGCAGGCAGGTCCGCGGCTGGGGCAGCCCGGCCTCGCGATAGTAGCGGGCCGCCCCGGGATGCACGGGCGCGAACAGGCAGTGATCGAGCATCTCCTCGGCCGTGACGTCGGCGAAGGCGAGGTGCAGCGTGCGCAGCTCCGCGATGTGCTCGAACACGGCGCGGGTGACCAGGTAGGCGATCTCGTCCGGTGTGGCGGTGGAGGCGATGACGATGCCGCGCACGCCGATGGTCGGGACCGGGTCCGGATTGTTGGGGTAGAGCCCGCCCGGGACGTCAGCCGGCACGTAGTAGGGATAGCGCGCGATCATGTCGCGCGCGAAATCCTGGTCGAGCGGCACGAAGCGGGCGGCACAGGCGAAGGCGGCGTCCTGGATCACCGGTACCGGATTGGCGGCGACGAAGGCCACGGCGTCGACCCGGCCGCTGCACAAGGCCTGCGACTGGAGCGAGGCGCGGATGGTCGACAGCTCGCTGAAGTCGGTGATGCTCCAGCCGCGCGCTTCCATCATCTGGCGGAAGGTCACCTCCGTGCCGGAGGCGGGTGCGCCGATGTTGATCCGTCGGCCCCGCAGATCGCCGATCTGCGGCACCCAGTTGCCGGCGGTGGTGAGCACGAGGAAGGTCTCGACCACGGGCGAGAACAGCGCCCGCAGGCGCGGGTCGGGGCGCTGACCGGCAAAGCCGCCGGTGCCGGTGACCGCGTAGTAGAGCGTGTCGGCCTGCGCCAGTCCGAACGGCATCCGGCCCTCGGCCACCGTCAGGACGTTGTCGACCGAGCCAGCCGAGCCCTGGGTTTCGCAGTCGATCGGCATCGCCGGCGGATGGTCGCGCAGGAGGCGGCAGATGGCGGCGCCGATCTGGTAGTAGATGCCCGTCACGCCGCCGGTCGTGATCGGCAAGGAGTAGGGCTCCGCGTCGGCCGCCCGCGCCGACGGCACCCAGAACTGCGCCAGCAGGAGGGCAGCGGCCGCTGCCAGTCGCACGATCCTCACCCTGCCCTCGCTCATGCCGCCTCCATGCCCGCGGCGCCGGCGCCGCCGCTGGCCACCCCCGCCCGCTGCGCCCCGGCAAGACGCCGCTGGAGCAGGAGCAGGAGGAGCAGGCCCGGCACCGCGGCCGCAGTGGTGGTCAGGAAGAACCCGACCCAGTCCATGTTCTCGGCGAGGTAGCCCCCGCCGGCGCTCAAGGTGGTGCGCGCCTGCGCCATGAACGAGGACAGCAGCGCGTATTGGGTCGCGGTGTAGCTCAGATTGCACAAGGAGCTCAGATAGGCGACGAACGCCGCCGTGCCCATGCCGCCGGCCAGGTTCTCGACCGAGATCGTCACCGCCAGCATGGTCAGGTCGTGCCCGACCCAGGCCTGCAGGACGAAGATCAGGTTCGACAGGAGCTGGACGATGCCGCAGATCCACAAGGCCGGCACGATGCCGCGCCGGTTGACCACCACGCCCCCCAGGAAGCCGCCGAGCAGGGTGGCGGCCAGGCCGTAGCCCTTCACGATGGTCGCGACCTCGGGCTTGGAGAAGCCGAGCTCGACATAGAAGGGGTTGGTCATGGTGCCGAGCAGCGCGTCGCCCAGCTTGTAGAGCATGATGAACAGCAAGATCAGCACGGCCATGCCGATCCCGTTCCGGCGGAAGAAATCGGCGAAGGGCTCGACCACGGCGGAACGCAGCCACGCCGCCGGGCCCACTCCGCCGGTGGCCGCGGGCACCGCGGCGCTGGGCTCGGGCGCCAGCAGCACGGTGACCATGCCGACCCCGAGGCAGGCGGCCATGCCGGCATAGGCCCAGAACCAGCCGGCGAATTCGGCGATGAACAGGGCACCGGCGCCGGCCAGCAGCATGGCCACCCGATAGCCGATCACCACCATGGCGGCACCGGCACCCTGCTGCCGTTCGTCCAGGAGTTCGACGCGGTAGGCGTCGATGACGATGTCCTGGCTGGCCGAGAGGAAGGCCACGAGGACCGCGAACATGGCCATGCGCGGCAGGTCGGTGTGGGGATCGGAGGCGCCCAGGCCGAGGATCGCCAGCACCAGCAGCAGTTGCACGCCGAACAGCCAGCCGCGCCGCCGCCCGAGCAGCGGCGTGAGCAACGGCAAGGGCATCCGGTCGATGATCGGCGACCAGACGAACTTCCAGGTGTAGGGCAGGCCCACCAGGGCGAACAGGCCGATGGCGGCCTTGTCGATCCTGGCCTCGGCCAGCCAGAAGGTGAGGGTCGACAGGGTGAGCAGCAGCGGCAGGCCGCTGGCGAAGCCCAGGAACAGGACGACGAGCACCCGGGGCTCGAGATAGACCCGGGACGCCCGCAGCCACTCCGTCATCGCCGCCCCCACGGCCTCTTGGCTAGAAGAAGCGTTCCTGGACCGTGACGATGTCGCCCGGCAGCAGGGGCGCGTCGCCCGCGACCTCGCCGCTGCCGGTATTGCTGCCCCCGCGCTGGAGCAGGAAATCGTCCTGCTTGGCGCGGTAGCTGAAGCCGCCGGCGAGCGCCACGGCGTTGAGCACGGTCATGCCGTTGACGTAGGGATAGGCACCCGGCGCCTTGACCTCGCCCAGGATGTAGAACGGCCGGTAGTTGAGCACCTCGACCGCGACCTGCGGATCGACCAGATAGCCGTCGGAGAGCTTCTCCTGGATCCTCGTCTCGACCTCGCGGGTGGTCATCCCATAGGCCTTGACCTCGCCGATCAGCGGCATCGCGAAGTTGCCGGCGCCGTCGAGCGCGAACTCGCCCGACAGATCCTCGTGGCGGAAGACCGTGACCTTGAGCCGGTCTCCCGAGCCAAGTTTGTAGCTGGAGCTGACGAGATCGGCCGCGGGAGCGTTGGCCGCCGGCGGCGTGGGGACCGGCGCCGGCGGCGAGTTGGCGCATCCGACGAGCACCAGGGCGAGGCCGCAGACGAAAACCCAATGTCTCATGCTGCCCAAGACCGTTCCTTTCCTCGCGCCGCCCGACTGCCCACCCTCGAGGCGGGGTTCGGGCACCGCGGCTTGCATAGTGCCAACACCCAAGCGCGGCAAGTCGGCGCGCCGCCCGAGCCGCCGCTCACAGGCGTGCGGTGATCCCGACGAGCACCACGTTACGATCGAACTCCTGGTTGTTGTCGTCCGAGTCGCGCTTGGTGAAGCGGTAGTTGGCGTCCAAGGACAGGTTGCGGTTGAGGAGATAGCTGACGCCGGCGCCGAGCCCGAACACGTTGTCGGTCCGGCTGGTGCCCTCGAAATTGTCGCGGGTGTAGTCGGCGGTGGCGTTCAACAGGACGTTGCGGAGCAGCTCGTGCTGCACCTCCAGCCCGACGGCGTTCTGGAAATTGGCCTCGGCGGCGTCGCCCTCATAGATGACCGTCGAACTCGAGGATTTCGCTGCTGGCGGAAAACAGGACCGAGGTCAGCGGGGTGACGTTCCAGGTCAGGTTGCCGTTCAGACCCGGGCCGCTGCTGTCGTTGAAGGCGTTGTCGGTGTAGTTGCGATAGGCGTAGGTCAGCGCCAACTCGCCGAACAGAATGCTGGTGAAGTCGACGTTGGTGCCGATCGAGCCTGCCACCCCGTGCGAGTCGCGCTTGGCGAACTCGCCGTCGATCAGCTGTTCGTCGTCGTAGTAGCGGTAGCTGTAATTGCCCTGGACGAAGGTGCCGATGCGCGGCGAGACCTGGTAGCCGACCCTGGCGCGGGCGCCATATTCCCAGCGGTCGCGCTGGCTGTTTTTGCGGTCGCCGATGTCGTCGTAGAACAGGCGCTGCACGCCCGCGCCCAGGACCGTGAACAGCCGGTTGAAATTGTGCCGGTACTGGGTGTCGATCAGACCGCGATAGTACCGGGTGAGGTTGCCGCGGCCGCTCGAACCCCCGACCGTGGTGTCGCCCTGGTCGTCCGGGCTGTCGCGCTCCTCGTGCAGCCGGTCGAAGCGGAGCCGGCCGCTGACGATGTCGTCGCGGGTGACGTCGAGGCGGCCGTCGGTGGCCGCGAACGCGTCGAGATAGTCGTTCTCGCTGTAGTCCGCCCACGCGGCACCGGTCGCACCGGTCGAGAAGTTCAAGGCGTGGCGCGACCAGTTGGAGTTCACCTCCACCTGCGGCGACAGGATGGTGCCGAAGTCCGAATCCTCGTTGTCGCTGCTCGCGAAGGCGTTGCTGTCGTAGGTGCCGCTCAGGCTGATCGAGGGGAAGATGAAGAAGCTGCCGGCACGGATCCCCAAAGGATCGTAGTCCTCGCGGGGCCGGTCCAGCACCGTGACGTTGGGATCGGGCTCGTCGCTCTGCGTCTGCTGCGCCAGGACCTGTGGCGACACGCCGAGCGCTCCGGCCAGCGCGAGGCAGGCGGCAGAGAGATTGAACCTGTTGATCATGCTACCTCCGAGACGCAGTTGAGGGCCCGATTCGACGCGCCGCAGACGGGCCGCTACCGCCTGCGCGAGCCTTCCAGTTCGATGGCTGAGCCATTCCGGTCGTTCGTCACTCGCCTACTTGCCGAGCGGTGTGTAGATTTCGGACAGGGATCTCCTGATAGTTGAGGCAAGGGACACGTGACAACCGCGCCAGCGCGGCCGCGGCAGTGGAGCCCTGGCTGAGGGCCGGTTCGGCGCCACATGTCGCCCGACTGCAACATGGCCACGATTGACGGTCGGGCGAACGGAGCGCGAGAAGTTGCACATCGACCTCGAACAGTGCGGGCCATGCTGAAGCGCCTGTTCCAACGCTCGCAGGCCACGCCTTCCGCCGGTCCCTCGGTGAACGGCCGGCCGCCGACGGTGCCTCGGGGCGTGATCGTCTACGCTGTCGGCGACGTGCACGGCCGGCTCGACCTGCTCATGGCCATGGAGGAGCTGATCGAGGCCGACCGGCGCGAGCATGGCCGCTTCCAGGACGCGCTCGTGGTCCATCTCGGCGACATGGTAGACCGCGGCTTCGAAAGTCGGCGCGTGCTGGATCATTTCACCCGCCACGGCCAGGAAGGCCCGCCCCGTGTCCTCCTCTTGGGCAACCACGATCTATGGTTGCGGAACTTCGTCGAGGCGACCGCCACCGACCCGGAGCTCGCGACCAGCTGGATGCGCCATGGCGGCGACGCCACGCTGGTCAGCTACGGGGTCACGACCGATCCCCGCATGCCGGAGCCCGACCGTCTGGACGCCGCTCGCCTGGAGCTGCGCCGGCGCTTCCCCGCCGAGCATGCGGCCCTTCTGGACGATCTCGACCTCGGCTTCGGCTTTGGCGACTACTTCTTCTGTCACGCCGGCATCCGTCCGGAGGTGGCGCTGGAGGACCAGATCGAGGCCGACCTCTTGTGGATCCGGGAGCCGTTCTTGAGCTGGGCGGGCGATCACGGCAAGATCGTGGTACACGGCCACACGGTCGAGGAGATGCCGGTGACGCGCGCGAACCGGATCGGAATCGATACCGGCGCCTGCTGGACCGGCCGGTTGACCTGCCTCGCCCTCCAGGGCACCCGGCGCCGGTTCCTGCAGACCGGGCGCGAGTCGCCCTCCCCCCAGCCGCCGCGCTAGGCTGCCGCGGCGGCGAGCCATCATCAGGGACGAGGTTGCGATGACCGATGTGCGGCGCGGGGCTGGTCGGGCGGTGCTGGTGACCGGCGGCTGCGGCTATATCGGCAGCTTCGTCGTCCGCCACCTGCTCGATGCCGGCCATCGGCCGGTGGTCCTGGACAATCTCTACTCCGGCCACCGCTGGGCGGCGCAGGAGGCGCTGCTCATCGAGGGCGACCTCGGCGACCGCGAGCTGGTGCGCGCGGTCCTGGCCGAGCACCGCTTCGCCGCCGTCATCCATTGCGCGGCGCACATCTGGGTCGGCGAATCGGTGCGCGAGCCCGCGCGCTACTACGCCAACAACACCGCCAACGCCGTGCAGCTGTTCGACCTGTGCGCCCGGGCCGGCGTCCCGGCGGTGGTGTTCTCCTCGACCGCCGCGGTCTACGGCCAGCCCGACCTGCCGCTGCTCGACGAAAGCCTGCCGCTCGCGCCGATCAACCCCTACGGTGCGTCGAAGATGATGAGCGAGCGGGTGCTGACCGACATCGCCGCCGCCACCGGGCTGCGCTACGCCATCCTGCGCTACTTCAACGTCGCCGGTGCGGACGCACAGGCCCGCATCGGCGAGGCGACGCCGGACAATGCGCACCTGATCAAGCTCGCCTGCGAGACCGCCGCCGGCAGGCGTGCCGCCATGGCCATTCACGGCACCGACTATCCCACCCCCGACGGCACCTGCGTGCGCGACTATGTCCATGTCGACGACCTCGCCCGTGCCCACCTCGCCGCACTCGACCATCTCGTCGCCGGTGGCGAGTCGCTGATCGCCAATTGCGGCTACGGCCACGGCTTCTCGGTGCGCGAGGTGCTGGACACGGTGCGGCGGGTGACCGGGGTGGCCTTCCCGATCGAGGAGGGCCCGCGCCGCCCCGGCGACCCCGCCACCCTGGTCGCCGACAGCCGCAAGCTGCAGGCGCTGCTGGGCTGGCGCCCCCGCCACGACGAGCTGGACTATATCGTCGCCACCGCCTGGCGCTGGGAGCAGCGGCTGCAGGCCGGCCTGCCCGACCCGGCTACGGCCGACTGAACGCCATGCGCTTGGTCGCGGCCCTGGTGGTCGTCCTGGCCTGGCTCGCGGCCGGCCCGGCGGCGGCGCAGATGGTCAACCTGCCCGGCCGATCGCCGCCGGCCCCGACGCAGCCGGCGCCCGAGCAGTCCGCCGACGAGCTGAAGGCGCTGATCGACACGATCGAGAACGAGCAGGCGCGCGACGAGCTGCTGGCGCGTCTGCGCGCCCTGAGCGCGAGCGCCACCCCGGCCGAGCCGGCGCCGGAGCCGGACTATATCGGCGACGCGCTCGACCGGCTGAACGACGAGGTCGCGCAGCGCTTCGAGGTGATCAGCGTCGCGGTCGGCGGCGTGGCGCGTTCGCTCGGCGAGGTGCCCGTGCTCGTCCGCTGGCTGTGGAACCAGCTCACCGAGCCGATCAGCCGCTCAATGTGGTACTCGCTCGGCAGCCAGATCGGCGCCGCCGTCCTGGGCGGCTTCGTGGCCAGCGTCGCGGTGCGCTTGCTGCTGCGCGGCTGGCGGGACCGCCATGGCGACCTGCCGCTCGCGGCCAAGCGCAAGGTCCGCCTCAGGGCCTCGCTGGCGCACCTGATCGTCAATCTCGTGGCGCTCGCGACCTTCCTGCTCGTAACCTATGTGGTGCTCCGCTACACGGCGGTCTCGCTCCTCGGCCAACGCGTGGCCGGCGACATCCTGACCGCGATCGCCTGGGTGCGCGGTGTCACCGCGCTCAGCAAGGCCTATCTGGCGCCGGAAAATGCGAGGCGGCGCCTGGCCAAGATGAACGACGCGGCTGCCCGCGAGGCCGAGCGGTGGGTCGGCACCCTCCTGGGTCTCGCCTTCTACGGCTATTGCGGCCTGGAGGCGGCGCGGCGGCTGGGGCTGCCCTGGACCGTGCACGCCTTCCTGCAGCACACCCTGTTCCTGGTCGTGGCCGCGGTCGCGATCTGGGCGATCTACCGCCTGCGCGCCTATCTCGGTGCCGCCATCGAGCGGTGGGGTGCCAGCCTGGGTGCCGGCCCGGCGCGTTATCTGCCGTGGCGCGCCTTCTCCCTGGTCGGCCACCACATCCTGGCCGCGTGGGTGGCGCTGGTCTATCTGGTCTGGGCGCTGGGCTCGGCCGATGGCGCGCAGTTCCTGACCCGTGGTCTCCTGGTCACGCTCCTGGTGCTGATCGCGGCCCGGGCGATCAATGTCTGGCTCGACTGGACGCTCGTCGGCGACGCCGCGCACGAGGAGCCGGGCAGCCAGGACCCCCAGGCCGAGCCCGAGCCGCTGCCGGCCCGACAGGTGGCCGCGATCACCACCGCGCGGGTGGCGGTGCTGGTGGTGGCCATGCTGGCAATCGCGCAGGCCTGGGGCGTCGACGTCCTGGGCTGGATCGAAGGCGACGTCGGCCGCGCCACGCTGGCGACCCTGCTACGGATAGCGCTGATCGCGGTCGTCGTGATCGTCGTGGCCCGGCTGATCCAGCGCGGCGCCACGCGTTACATCGGTGCCACCGACGCCAACGGCAACCTGATCTACTCGAACCGCACCCGCACCTTGGCCAGCATGGCCCGCAACCTTTCGGTGACCATGCTCGTTGCTATCGGCATCATCGAGGTGCTCTCCGAGCTCGGAGTCAACGCCAACGCGCTCCTCGCCGGTGCCGGCGTGGTCGGCCTGGCGATCGGCTTCGGCGCGCAGACGCTGGTCAAGGATCTGATCACCGGCCTGTTCATTCTGGTCGGCGACACGGTGCGGGTGGGGGACGTGGTCGATCTCGGCGGCAAGGCGGGGGTGGTGGAGGCGATCTCGATGCGCACGATCACGCTGCGCGCGTACAATGGCGACGTCCATACGATCCCCTACAGCTCGATCGACGTGGTCACCAACATGACCAAGGACTTCTCCTTCTACGTCCTGGACCTGCTGGTCGCCTACAAGGAGGACATGGATCGGGTCATCGAGGTGCTGCGCGAGATCGACAGCCAGCTCCGGCGCGAGTGGCCCTACCGCCGCCTGATGCTCGAGCCGCTCGACATCGCCGGCGTCGACGCGTTCCGCGATTCCGGCGTCATCGTCAAGGTGCGCAGCAAGGTGCGCGCCGGCGAGCAATGGAAGGTCGGACGTGAGTTCAACCGGCGGGTCAAACGCCGCTTCGACCAGCTCGGCATCGAGCTACCCGTGCCGCAGCAGAAGGTGGTGTTCGACGGCGGCCAGGGAGATCAGGCCGGATCGCCGCCCGAGCCGCTCCGCCAGGCGATCGGGGAGACCTGATGCGGTTCCCGCTCAGGTTCGTCGTCGCCCTGGCCGCGGCGGCGCTGTTGTCCGCGTGCGGCGACGACGGGGGCAAGTCGGGGCAGCTCGGCGACGACGAGGCCGGGCTGCCGTCCCCCCAGCCGCCGATCCCCTATGCCGTCGAGGTCGCGGGCGATCTGCCGGACGAGCTCGCCTCGCGCCTCCGGGAGATCGTGAACAGCTCCGCGGCGAGCGCGCCGCCCGCCACCAGCAGGCTCGCCATCCGGCAGCGCGCCGAAGCCAACCAGAGGACACTCGAGCAATCGCTGCGCGCCCAGGGCTATTTCGACGGATCGGTCGGCTTTCAGATCCTCGACGCGGACCAAGCGCAGCCCGAGGGCGTGCTGGCCGGGATCGAGCGCCTCGCCACGCGGCCCGAAGCCGTGCTGCGCTTCGAGGTGGCGCCGGGCCAGCGCTACAGCTTCGGCGCCCTGTCCGTCGCCGTTCCCGACAATCCCGACGACTACAAGGTGCCGAAGCTCGAGGATCTCGGCCTGATCGAGGGCGATCCGGCGCTGACGCAGGCGGTGCTCGACGCCGAGCAGAAGCTTTTGTCGGACGTGCGCAAGTCCGGCTTTCCCCTGGCGATCCTGGGCGACCGGGAAGCCGTGGTCGACCACGCGACCCATCGGATGGACGTGACGCTGCGGCTGAACCCGGGCCGCCGTGCCGAGTTCGGACTGGTGAGCTTCACCGGCGGCGACGGCATCGACAACGATTTCCTGCGCGCCCGCGTGCCGATCGAACCGGGCCAAGCCTACGACCCGGCGCTGGTTTCGGAAGGCCAGAACAATCTGTTCGACACCAACCTGTTCTCGACCATCGTTCCCCGCCCGGCCGAGGAGCTCACGCCCGATCAGCGCCTCGACCTCGCCTACGACCTGACCCAGCGCCCCCCGCGCACCATCGGCGCCGAGCTCAACTACGAAACCGAGGTCGGGCCGGGCGCCCGCCTGTTCTGGGAGCACCGCAACATCTTCGGCGCCGGCGAGCGCCTGCGCGCCGAGATCGCCGGTTCGGAGCAGCAGCAGTCGCTGACCGCGAGCCTGCGCAAGCCCGACTTCCTGCGGCCACGCCAGAGCCTGATCATCGACGCCTCGCTGAGTCGCGAGCGGCTGGACGCGTACGATTCGGATTCCGCCGGGGCGGGCGTCGGCGTCGAGCGGGAGATCACCAACCGGCTCACGGTCTCGCTCGGCACGGCGCTGCGCTACGCCCGGATCGAGGACCTGAACGAGCCCGAGCAGGAATACGCCCTGCTCTCGTTTCCGGGCAAGATCGACTGGGATTTCGCCGACGACCGCTTCAGCCCGACCAGCGGCGGCACCGTGCTCCTGACGGCCACGCCCTTCGTCGACCTGCTGGGCACCGACCGCCGGTTCCTGCGCGGCCGGCTCACCCACACCCGCTACATCGGGCTCATCGAGGACCCGCAGCTGGTCCTGGCGCTGCGCGGCTCGGTCGGCGCCCTGGGCGGCGTCAGCCGCGACGACGTGCCGGCCGACGAGCGCTTCTATGCCGGCGGCGGCGGCTCGATCCGTGGCATCGGCTTCGATCTCGCCGGGCCGCTCGACGACGACGACAAGCCCTTGGGCGGGCGCTCGGTGGTCGAGGGCAGCATCGAGTTGCGCACCCGTTTCGCGAACAATGTCGGCCTGGCCGTCTTCCTCGACGCGGGCACGGTCGACACGACCGTGTTCCCCAGCTTCCAGGAGCGCGTCCTGTTCGGGGCCGGCCCGAGCTTTCGCTACTTCACGCCGGTGGGGCCGATCCGGTTCGACATCGGCTTTCCCTTGAACCCGCGCAAGGGTGTCGATTCGGCCTATCAGCTCTATTTCAGTATCGGACAGTCCTTCTGAACGACCGCCGGTCCGGGCGGTCACCCCGAGGTGGTGATTGAATCTGGCGAACCCGCTGTGCAGGGCCGACGCCTATGCTGCGTAGGATCGGCATCGCGCTCGCATGCCTGCTCCTGTTCCTGCTCGTGCTGGCCGGCGGCCTGTTCGGACTCGCCCAGACGCGGTGGGCCCAGGATCGGATCGCGGCCCTCCTGGCCGGCCAGCTGGGTGCCCCCGGCCAGCCCGCCGAAGTCGAGGGTCTCAGCGGCTTCCTGCCGTTCGACATCAGGCTGGCGACCTTGCGCCTGCGGGATGCCGAGGGCGTCTGGCTGGAGGTCGACGACGCGCGCTTCCGCCTCCGGCCGGCCGCCCTGCTGCACGGCGAGGTCGCGATCGAGACGCTCGGGGCCGACCGGGTGGCACTGGAGCGCCTGCCGGTGGGCCCCCAGGAACCGGAGCCCGTCCAGCCGTTCACCCTGCCGGAACTGCCGAAGCTGCCCACGGCCCTGCCCCACGTGGATATCGCGCGCCTGCATGTCGACCGGCTGGAGCTCGGCGCCCCGGTCCTCGGGCAGCCGGCGACCTTCGCACTGGAAGGTTCGGCGAGCACCGCCGCGGCCAGCGGGCGGGCCGAGGCGCGGCTGGCGCTGCACCGCACCGACGAGCCCACCGCAACGCTCGACCTTGCCGCCAGTCTCGATCCGGGTGCTGGCACGCTCGGCGTCGACCTGGAGGGCAGCGAGACCGGAGGCCTGCTCGCCGCCGCCACCGGCCGGCCCGAAGCCGGCGATCTCGTGCTGTCGCTGCAGGGCGACGGCCCCCTCTCCGACTGGCACGGCAAGCTCGCCGTGAACGCCGAGCGGCTGGCCACGCTCGCGCTCGCAATCGACCTCGCCTATGGCGAGCGCAAGCATCTCGGGCTGTCGGGCACGCTGGACGCGGCCCCCGGCGCCCTGCCCGCGGACATCGCCGCGCTGGTCGGGAGCCGCGCCGAGCTGGCATTGCGGGCGGGGGAGACCGGTCCGCGGCGGTTCGCCCTGGAGGCGCTGGAGCTGCGGACCGACGGCATCTCGCTGCAAGGCTCGGGCAGCGCGGATCTCGCCGCCGACACGGTCGCCGGCACCGCGACGCTGCGCGTGCCCGCCCTCGCCCCCCTGTCGAACCTGGCCGGCACGCCGCTCGCAGGCGCGGCGGCGCTGGAATTGACCGCCAAAGGCGCCGCGCGCCAGCCCGAGATCGACCTTGCCCTCACCGGCACCGACCTGCGCGCGGCCGAGCTGGCGCTGGACCGCCTCGCCGCCCATGTCGGCCTGACCGTCGACGCGCCCCTCGGCGAGGGCCCGGTGGGCCTGAGCGCCACCGGCAGCGCCACCGCCGATGGCATCGCCCTGGGTGGAAAGCCACTGGCCGACGGCCGGCTCGAACTGGCGCTCGACGGCGCCCTGCCGGCGCAAGGCGAGGCGGTGATCCGCGAGCTGGCCTTGCGCACGTCGCTGGGCGAGGCGACCGCTCATGCGCGCATCGACCGCGATCGGCTCGCCGGCACCGCCCGGGTCGACCTGCGGGTACCGGAGCTCAAGGGCGTGATGCTGGCCTTGGACGGCGGGCTGCCGCTCGCCGGCTCGGTCGAACTCGGCGCCGACGTCACCATCGCCGCGAACGCCCTGCGGATCGCGGTCGATCTCGCCGGCCGGGCGCGCGGTCTCGCCGGCCTGCCGCCCGGGGCGCAGGAGCTGGTCGGCGCGGCGCCGACCCTGGCGGCCAAGGCGGTGATCGAGCCCGGGCGCTCGGCTGCCGTGGAGAGCCTGGCGCTGGCCGGTGCCGGCTTTCGTCTGGAGGGAGATCCGCGGTTCGACCTCGCCGACGGCTCGCTCGGCGGCGGAGTGAGCCTGGCCGTGCCCGAACTCGCGCGGCTCGAGCCGGTGGTCGGGCAGCCCATCGCCGGCGCCGCGCGGCTCGACGTCGATCTGGGCGGGACGGCGGACGTGCCCACGGTCAAGCTGAACGGCGCGGTCGAGCCGCTGGCGGTGGCGGGCGAGCGCCTCGACCGGGTGATCCTCGCGGGCGAGGTCAAGGGACCGCTGGACGCACCCGGCGGCTCGGTCACGCTCACCGCCGCGCGCGACCGGCAGGAAGTGGCGCTGGCCACGACCTTCGCGCTCGCGGGGGACCTGCTCAAGCTCACCGACGTGACGCTGACCGCCCCGGCGACCCGGCTCGCGGGCGCCGCCGAGGTGGCGCTTTCCGGTCCCGCCGTCCGCGGCCAGCTCGCGGGCGAGGTGCGCGACCTCTCGGCGCTCCAGGCCTGGACCGGGCAGGCCATCGGCGGCAGCGCCCGGCTCGACCTGCAGCTGACCACCCCGCAGAACCGCCAGGACGCCACCGTCAGGCTGGACGGCAGCGACCTGCGGGGCGAATTCGGCAGCCTGCGCAGCGCCTCGCTGGCGCTCACGGTCCGCGACGCCCTGGCCGACGCTGGCCTCGACGGCAGCCTGCGCGCGCGAGACTTCGTCACCGGCGAGACGAAGGTCGCCAACGCCAGCTTGGACGTCGGGGGCCGGCTGTCCGCCATCGACCTCACCGCGACGGTGGCGGGCGACCAGGCCGGCAAGGCGTTCGACTTGGCCGCAGCCGCAGCGCTCGACGTCATGGGCCAGCGCAAGACGATCCGTGCCACGAAGCTGACGGGCACGGTGGCAGGGGAGCCGGTGAGGCTGGTGCAACCGCTCACCGTCACGATCGAGGGCCAGGCGATCGAGGTCGACCGGCTGGCCCTGGATCTCGGCCCGGGGGAGATCCGGGGCCGGCTCCAGCTCGGATCGACCCGGGTCGCGGGCGAGTTGAGCCTGGCGTCGCTGGCGCTCGCGGATCTCGAGCGGTTCGGCGCACCTCCAGCTCGCCGGCACCGCCCAGGCCAAGGTCACCCTGGCCGGGACCCGTGCCGCCCCCGAGGTGGCACTGGATGCCAGCGTCGCCAAGGTGGCGCTCGACCCCGCGGCCAAGGTCCGTGTGGACGGCAAGCTCACCGGCAGCCTGCGCGGCGGCACGCTCGCGGCGGATCTGTCGCTGTCGGGGCTGGGCGACGCGCCGCTGACGGCGCGTGCGGTCCTGCCGGCCCAGTTCAGCCTCGATCCGCCCGCCTTCGGCCTGCGCGACACGGCAGCCCTCGACGGCCGGATCGCCGGGCCGGTCGATCTGACCAGGGTGGCGCAATTCGTGGCCCTGGACGGCACCCAGCTTTCCGGGACCTTGCAGGTGGCGCTGAACCTGGCCGGCACCCTTCAGCAGCCGGGGCTCGCCGGCACGCTCGACCTCGCCGGCGGCACCGTCCAGAACGTCGCCAGCGGCGTGATCCTGCGCGAGGTCACGCTCGAGGCCCGCGCCGCCGGCGACCGGCTCACCATCGAGCAGCTGTCCGCCACCGACCCGACCGGCGGCACGATCAAGGGCGACGGCGTGCTGCGCCTGCTGGCCGGCGGCGGCCTCGGCTACGACCTCAGCCTCGACGCGAACCAGGCGCGCGTGCTCGACAACACTTTGGGCGTCGTCGTCCTGTCGGGATCGCTCGGCGCCGCGGGGAACCTCGAAGGCGCCCGGGTGCGGGGCGACCTCACCATCGGCCGGGCCGATTTCCAGATCCCCGACGGTACCGGTCCGTCGGTGCCGGTGATCTCCGTCACCGAGGTCAATCGCGCCGGCGGCCAACCGGCCGCACCCCCGGCACCGACGGCCGCGACCCCGTTCGCGGCGACGTTCGACATCACCGTCGACATCCCCGCCCGCCTGTTCGTGCGCGGCCGCGGGCTGGACTCGGAGTGGGGCGGCAAGCTCCACGTCACCGGCGATCTCGAAGCACCCGTGATCGAGGGCGAGCTCGACGTTCGGCGCGGCTCCTTCGACCTGCTCGACCGGCGCTTCACCATCGACCGGGGTGCTCTCGATTTCGTCGGCAGCCAGCCGCCCATTCCGATGATCGACCTCGCCGCGACCGCGACGACGGTCGAGGTCGCGGTCACCCTGGCGCTGCAGGGCCCCGCCGCCGATCCCAAGATCAAGCTGACCAGCGAGCCCACCCTGCCCCAGGACGAGATCCTGGCCCGGCTGCTGTTCGGCACCTCGGCGGCGCGGATCACCCCCATGCAGGGCCTGCGCCTGGCCGCGGCCGTGCAGGAGCTGCAGGGTACGGGGACCTTGAGCAGCGCGCTGGCCAAGTTCCGCCGCGCGGTCGGCGTCGACACGCTCGACCTGCAGAGCACCGAGACCACCAGCGACAGTGGCGAGACCGAGCAACAGACCTCGGCCCGGGTCGGCAAGTACGTGACCGACAAGGTCTATCTCGAGGTCGAGCAGGGCGTCACCAACGGCGGCAGCAAGGCCCGCGTCCAGGTCGACCTGACTCCCAACCTGTCGGTCGGCAGCACGGTCGACGACCAGTCGCAGACCGGGGTCGGCCTGCAGTGGCGCTACGACTATTGACCGGAGCCCCGTCGGTCGCCACTCGCGGCGTTTGCGCCTACCCCGTCGCCCACGGAGGCGATACGCTCACCCGGGTGGCCGCCCTCGTTGACAGGCCGGGGCGGTTGCGGCACACGCCCCGCTTCCTCGCGAACGGACCCGATCCATGGACAACCAGGCCGTCCCCTCGCTGCTGCCCGTCTACCGGCGCTACGACATCGCCTTCGCGCGTGGCGACGGGTCCTGGCTCTACACCACGGACGGCCGACGCATGCTCGACTTCGGCTCGGGCATCGCCGTCACCGGGCTGGGCCATGCCCATCCGCATCTGGTGGCCACGGTCGCCGAGCAGGCGGCAAAGCTCTGGCACGTCTCCAACCTGTGGCGGATTCCGGAGCTGGAGCGCCTGGCCGACCGGCTGGTGGCGCACACGTTCGCGGACACCGTGTTCGTGTGCAATTCCGGTGCAGAGGCGATCGAGGCGGCGATCAAGATGGTCCGCCGCCACTTCTACGCCCTGGGCACGCCCGAGCGACACCGCATCGTCACCTTCGAGGGGTCCTTCCACGGGCGGACCATGGCCGGCATCTCGGCCGCCGGCGGCAAGAAGCTGGTGGAGGGCTTCGATCCGCTGCTGCCGGGCTTCGACATACTGCCCTTCGGCGACCACGAGGCGCTCCATGCCGCGATCGGTCCCGAGACCGCCGCGATCATGATCGAGCCGATCCAGGGCGAGGGCGGCATCCGCCCGGTGCCGCCGCAATGCCTGCAGGGCCTGCGGAGCCTGTGCGACGAGCACGGCCTGCTCCTGGTGTTCGACGAGATCCAGGCCGGCATGGGTCGTACCGGCACCCTGCTCGCCTGCGAGCAGGCGCGCGTGCGTCCCGACATCGCCGCCATCGCCAAGGGCCTGGGCGGGGGCTTCCCGATCGGCGCCTGCATCGCCACCGCGCGCGCCGCGTCGGGGATGGTCGCCGGCACCCACGGCTCGACCTTCGGCGGCAATCCGCTCGGCTGTGCCGTCGCCAACGCGGTGCTCGACGTCATGCTGGAGCAAGGCTTCCTCGCCCGGGTGGCCGAGCGCGGCCGGTTCCTGCGCGAGCGCCTGGATACGCTGGCTGCCGAGCATCCGCAGGTGATCGCCGAGGTGCGCGGCCGGGGCCTGCTCGTGGGCCTGCGCCTGCACAGGGACAGTGCGGGCTTCATCAAGGCGCTGCAGGGCCTGGGCCTGGTGACCGTGCCGGCAGCCGACGAAGTGGTGCGCCTGCTGCCGCCGCTGACGGTCACCGAGGACGAGCTCGCGGAGGGCTGCGCGCTGATCGCCGAAGCCTGCCGGGCAGCACCGCCATGAGCCGCAGCTTCCTCGACCTCGACGCCATCCCGGGCGGCGAACTGCGCCGCATCCTCGACCGTGCCGCCGCCTTCAAGGGCGGCGACCCGGCGCGCCCGATGGCCGGCAGGATGCTGGCGATGATCTTCGACAAGCCCTCGACGCGGACGCGGGTCTCGTTCGAGGTGGCGGCCAAGCAGCTGGGCGGCGACGCCGTCGTGCTGAGCTCGCGCGACATGCAGCTCGGCCGCGGCGAAACCATCGCCGATACCGCGCGGGTGCTGTCGCGCTACGTCGACGCCATCATGATCCGCACCGACGCGCATGAGAAGGTCCGAGAGCTGGCCGAGCACGCGACGGTACCCGTCGTCAACGGCCTCACCGACCACTCGCATCCCTGCCAGATCATGGCCGACATCCAGACCATCGAGGAGCGTGGCGGGCCGGTCGCCGGCAAGACGCTGGCCTGGGTCGGCGACGGCAACAACGTGCTGACCTCCCTGGTCCACGCCGCGGCGCAGCTCCAGTTCGCGCTCAACATCGCCACGCCGCCGGAACTGGCGCCCGCGCCCGAGCTTCTGGAGTGGGCGACGGCGCGACAGGGAAGGCTGCAGGCGGGGCACGATCCGCTGGAAGCCGTGGCCGGAGCCGACGCCGTGTTCGCGGACACCTGGGTGTCGATGGGCCAGGACGGCGAGAGCGACCGCTATCGCCTGCTCGAGCCCTTCCGGGTCGACGAGCGGCTGATGGCGGCCGCGGCGCCGGGCGCCCTGTTCCTGCACTGCCTGCCGGCGCATCGCGGCGACGAGGTCACCGCCGCCGTCATCGACGGCCCGCAATCGGTCGTGTTCGACGCGGCCGAGAACCGCCTCCATGCGCAGAAGGCGATCATCGAATGGTGTCTGGAGGCATGACGCAGGCGGCCGGGCCGGTGCCGTCGGTGGATCTGCTGCGGCCGTTCCAGCTCGAGCGCTCGCAGCTGCGGGGGCGCTTCGTCCGGCTGGGCGGGACCGTCGACTACGTGCTCAAGGCCCACGACTATCCACCGGCGGTCTCCGAGCTCCTCGGCCAGCTCCTGGTCCTCGCCGGAGCGCTTGCCGGCGGGCTCAAATTCGCCGGACGCTTCAGCCTGCAGATCCGCGCCGACGGCCCGGTCCGCCTCCTGGTCGCCGACTGCACCAACGATGGCGAGATGCGCGGCTATGCCAGCTTCGACGCCGAGCGCATCGCCGAGGCCAACACCGAGCGGCCGATGGAGCTCCTGGGCAAGGGGCTGCTCGCCCTGAGCGTCGACCAGCGCGGCGACGGCGGCGAGCTGCAGCAGGGCATCGTCGAGCTCGGCGGCGAGAGCCTGTCGGATTGCATGCTCGCCTACTTCCACCGCTCCGAGCAGGTGCGCACCGGCATCCGGGTGGCGGTGGCGCGCGATCCGGTCGACGGCCGCTGGCTCGCGGGCGCCATCGTCATGCAGGCGCTGCCGGTCACCGACCCGCGCCGGCTGCACGAGGCCGAGGAGGACTGGCGTCGCGCCATGATCCTGCTCGGCACCGCGACCGATCACGAGCTGGTCGACCCGACCCTGCGCCCCGACGATCTCCTGTTCCGACTGTTCCACGAGGACGGTGTGAGGGTGTTCTCGCCGCTACCGCTCAACCCCGGCTGCAGCTGCGACGAGCAGCGGGTCTGGAGCATGCTGGCGAGCTTCCCACTGGACGATCTGGAGAGCATGCGGCAGGAGGACGGCGGCATCACCGTCACCTGCCAGTTCTGCAGCCGGACCTACCGCTTCGACGAGGCCCGGCTGAGCGAGCTGCTGCGTCCCCGGAGACATTGAGCATGGCCTGGCGCACCGCGACGGCCGCCCTGATCCTCGCCCTGGGCGCCTGCACGCCGAGCAACGTGACCGCCCCGCCCGCCTTCGATCCGGCGGCCTACCCACCGATCCGGCTCGCCGTGGGCAGCATCGAGGTGGCGAGCGTCGCCCAATACCCGGCCGGCATGGGCTTCATCGCCAGACGGCGCTCCGAGCAGCTGGCGCAGGATGCGCAGTCGTTCCTGCGCTCGCGCCTGGTCGCCGCCGGCGGCAGCGACTTCGCCCGGGCCACGGTCGAGGAGGCGACCCTGGTCGAACAGGCGCGGCCGACCAATGAGGGCGTGATCGCCTCGGCCACCGAGCCCAACTGGGAGATGGCGGGCGTCCTCGCGCTCAAGGTGGCGGTGGTCGACGGGCTCGGGATCGAGCAGAGCTATGCATCGTCGCGGGTCGAGATCAAGCGCACCATCTCCCAGCGCGCCAGCGTCGAGGCCAAGGACGATTTCGCCCGCACCATCATCAACGACCTGATCGCCGCTTCCAGCACCCAGCTCGAGGCGAGCATCGACCAGAACCTGGCGGATCGTAAGGCGTTCTGACCGGTCGATGGTCCAAGCAGGGCCAGCCTGGACAGGAGAGACGTCCGTCAGCTCGCGTCACGGCCGGTGGTAGGGATGGCCGGCGAGGATGGTGGTGGCGCGGTAGAGCTGTTCGGCCAGCATCACCAGTACCAGCCGGTGCGGCCAGGTCTGGCGGCCGAAAGCGAGGCGGAGCTCGGCGGCGGCCAGCGCGCGGTCGGCGAGCCCGTCCGGGCCGCCGATCAGGAAGGCCGCGGCCCGGCGGCCCTGGTCGCGCCATTGGCCCAGCCGCAAGGCGAGGTCGGCGCTGGGCAGGTCGCGGCCGTGCTCGTCCAGAGCCACCAGCGCGGCACCCGGCGGGACGGCGGCCAGCAGCAGGTCGGCCTCGGCTTCCTTGCGGCGCTCGGGCGGCACGGAACCCCGGGGTTGGACCTCGGCCAGGCGCAGCGGCCAGCCGGCGCAGCGGCGGGCATACTCGGCGAACAGCGCGGCGGTCGGCGCGTCGCGGCTGCGGCCGACCGCGATCACCACCAGCTCCAAGGCGGCTCAGCCGGGGGCCGCAGCCCGGCGCGGCGGGGCCACCGACCAGAGCTTCTCGATGTCGTAGAAGGCCCGGGTCTCGGCCCGGAACAGATGGACCAGCACGTCGCCGGCGTCGATCAGGATCCAGGTGCTGGCGGCGTCCTGCAGGCCCTCGGCGTGGACGTTGCCATGGCCCGCGGCCTTGAGCCGCTCGACCAGGTTCTCGGCCATGGCCGCGATGTGGCGCTGCGAGGTGCCGGTGGCCACGACCATGAACTCGGCCAGCGTGGTCTTGCCGGCAAGGTCGATGACCGCGGGGTCCTGGGCCTTGTCGTCGTCGAGCGAGCGCTCGACCAGGCCGAGCAGGTCGCGGTTCGGCGGCGGTTCGCCGGCGATACCGCTCGCGTCGTCCTCGGATCCGATCTCGGTCTCCCCCATGGCCTCAACCATCGGCCCGCCCCGCCCGGATCGCCGTGGCGGAGGCCGGATGCGGCCGCATCCGCACGAACACCCATGCCGGCGGCGCCGCCTGCGCCAGCTCGGCAGCCCGAGCCTCCGGCAGCCGTGCCGCGGCGAACTCGCGCGCCACCGGACCGGCCAGTGCCGCATAAGAGTAAGGATGGCGCTCGAAAACCGCAACCGGACAGCCGGTCATGATCCCGCGCCACTTCCACCAGCGGGGCAGCTGGGCGAGGTTGTCGGCCCCCATCAGCCAGACGAAGCGGTGCCCCGGCCAGCGGGCGAGCCTGGCCAGCGTGTCGGCGGTATAGCGGGTGCCGAGCCGGGTCTCGAGTGCCAGCACCTTCAGCCGCGGGTGGCGGGCCACCGCCGCGGCGTCGGCCATGCGCCGGGCCAGGGGCGCCATCCCGTCCGCCGCCTTGAGCGGGTTCTGCGGCGAGACCAGCCACCAGACCTGGTCCAGCCCCAGCCGCTTGATCGCCTCCAGGCTGACATAACGGTGGCCTTCATGGGCCGGGTTGAACGAGCCGCCGAACAGGCCGACGCGCAAGGCAGGGGCCGTGAACGGCCGCGGCGGCGGCTCGGGCGGCCGCAACCGGGCCACGGGCCGGCGCAGGTCGCGCGGCTGGCACAAGGCGGTCATGGGCCTAGGCCGGCCGCACTTGGCCCGTGCCGCGCACCAGGTACTTGTAGCTGGTCAGCTGCTCCACACCGACCGGACCGCGCGCATGCAGCCGGCCGGTGGCGATGCCGATCTCGGCGCCGAAGCCGAACTCGCCGCCGTCCGCGAACTGGGTGCTGGCATTGTGCAGCACGATCGCACTGTCGACCTCGCGCAGGAACCGCGCCGCGGCCCCCTCGTCGCTGGCGACGATGCAGTCGGTGTGGTGCGAGCCGTAGGCGTTGACATGGTCGATCGCCGCCTCCAGCCCCGCCACGGTCCTCACCGCCAGGATGGCGTCGAGATATTCGGTGCGCCAGTCCTGCTCGCTGGCCGCGGTCGCCCGCGGCTCGAGCCTGCGCACCAGGGCATCGCCGCGGATGCTGCAGCCGCCCGCGATCAGGGCCTTCAGGACCGGCGGCAGCAGTCGCCCGGCGGCGTCCGTGTCGACCAAGAGCGTCTCGGTGGCGCCGCACACGCCGGTCCGGCGCAGCTTGGCGTTGACCGCGATCGCCACCGCCATGTCCGGCTCGGCGGAGGCGTGGAGGTAGGTGTGGCAATTGCCCTCGAGATGGGCCAGCACCGGCACCCGGCTCTCGGCCATGACCCGCTCGATCAGCGAGCGGCCGCCGCGCGGCACGATCACGTCGAGATGCTCGGCCATGCGCAGCAGATGGCCGACGGCGGCCCGGTCGGCGGTGGGCACCAGCTGGATCGCCGCCTCGGGCAGGCCCGCGGCGGCGACACCCCGGGTGAGGGCGGCGACGATGGCGCGCGAGGAGTGGAAGCTCTCCGAGCCGCCGCGCAGGATGGCGGCGTTGCCGGCCTTGAGGCACAAGGCCCCCGCGTCGGCGGTGACGTTGGGGCGGCTCTCATAGATGATCCCGACCACGCCCAACGGTACCCGCACCCGCGCGATGTCGAGGCCGTTGGGCCGGGTCCAGCGGGCGAGCTCGGTGCCGACCGGGTCGTCCAGGCCCGCCACGGTCGCGAGCCCCTCGGCCATCGCGGCGACCCGCTTCTCGTTCAGCTCCAGCCGGTCGAGCATGGCGGCCGACAGGCCCTTGGCACGGGCGGCGGCCATGTCGCGGGCATTGGCGTCCAGGATCGCGCCCGTTCCGGCCCCCAGCGCCTCCGCCGCGGCGAGCAGCGCCGTGTCCTTCGCACTGCGCGGCGCCAGCGCCAAGCCGGCCGCGGCGGCCCGCGCCGCCTCGCCCAGGGCCAGCATCTCCCGCTGCAGCGGGTCCGCGAGCACGCTCGCCATCTCACCTCGCCTCGAACCGATGGAGGCCGTCTTCTAGCAAGGCGCCGCCTCGGGGCCAAGGCGGCCTTGCCGGCGCGCCGGCTTGGCTTAACTTGGTGGTCGCGCAGGCAGGCGGAGCGGTGGCATGACGGGCAACAGCACCGAGCGGTGGGGCAGCGTGCAGATCGGCCTGCACTGGCTGATCGCCTCGCTCCTGGTGGTCCAGCTCCTGGCGGGCTGGCTGATGACCGGTGCGTCGCCGGGTCCGTTCCAAAATTTCCTCTACACCCTGCACAAGAACATCGGCCTGATCGTGCTGATCCTGGCGGTGTTCCGCCTGAGCTGGCGCTGGATGCACCCGGTCCCCGAGCTGCCGTCGGGCCTGCCGCCATGGCAGGCGACCGCCGCGCGGGCGACCCACGCAGCACTCTACGTCCTCCTGTTCCTGCTGCCGGTGACGGGCTTTCTCTACACCACGCTCAGCGGCTTTCCCGTCCCGTTCCTGCTGCTCTTCGACCTGGAGAAGCTGGTGCCGGTGGACAAGCCTTTGGGCCAGTACTTCAAATACGCCCATCTCACCCTGACCTGGCTGCTCTACCTGGTCCTGGCCCTGCACATCGCGGGCGCGCTGCAGCATCACCTGGTCCGCAAGGACGGCGTGCTGCGGCGGATGCTGTCGTCGCGGGCGCCCCTGACCCCCCAAACGGCGGCGCGATAGGGCTCTACGGCCCGCGCGTGCGCCGCGGGCCACGCTTGGCGGAGCTCAGGCACGGCTCGTCGGCCCCGCCGGCGTCGGCGCCGGGCATGCCATGTCGGTTCGCGCGCTTGCGCGACGGGTTCTCGGCCGCACGGCGCAAAGCCAGGGCGCGTCTGGCGGCCTCGGCCGTGGTCAGGCGGGCCGCGGTAGCCTGGCGGATGGCCGCCTCGCGGCGCACGGCGTCGGTGAGCGCGCGCTTGCCTCGGCCGCACATGGCGGAGAACGGGTCGTAGGCGTCGGGCGGGCGGCCGCGCCGTATCGGTTCGGCGGAGGGCCGGCAGCGCGGGCGTTTCAGGACGGCGTCGGCGATGGTGGCGGCGGGGTCGCGGCCCTTCGCCTCCTCGTCGAGCACGAACAGGGCGGCCCTGGGATCGTCCTCCCAGTCGAGCGCCCGCTCCAGCGCCTGCCGGGCCATGATCACGATGCGCCGGCGGGCGGCCTCCGCCGGCTCCTCCTGCAGTTCCCGGGCGGCCTCGACCAGCCCCAGAAAGTCCTCGCGCTCGAGCAGCCGCGCCACCATGGCCTCGTCGCCGCCCTCGGGCAGGGCCGCGGCAGCGGGCGACAGCCCGGCGGCGAGCCGGTCCGCGATCCGCAGCCAGTCCCGCCGCAACGGCCGCGGCCGCCGGCTGCGGCCAGAGAGGAGTGCCGGCAGGGTGAAGGCGGGTGAAGGGGTCGAAGGGCACGGCGAGAGGGAGAGACATGGCGCTGATGATATAGGAATATTAGCTCATGAGCAACGGATTCTCGCAAACCTCTGCCGATTCCATTCGGCCCGGAGACGTGCTGCGCGGCGACCGGGGGGCGGTCTGATGCCGGGGCTCGGCCGCGAGTGTTCCCCGCCGCCTGCGAGCCTTGCAATTGATCCAGATCAATGACGGCCACGGGCTTCGCGCTACTCTCGCCACCTGCCGATTCCGGCCGGCGCGATGCGAACTGCTCGATCCCGCGAGCTGGTGGAGTGGGACAGCAAGGAGGCTTGGGTATGGGAGTGCTGGGGCAGACCGGTCCGGTAACGAGCACGCTGCGTCGCCCGCACCGCGCGACGGTGCAGTGGAACGAAGGGCCTCGATGTCGTGCTCGCTCATATGGACGCATGCGCCAGCAACCGGGCGGTGGTCCTGCAGGGCCGCCGTCCGATCGGGTACGTCACGCGCGCGAACGTCGAGCGCCTGCGGCAGAACGGCAATTGGATCGGCTGCATCGCCGCCATGGACGCGATGGACCACGAGCCGAAGCGGAGCGGCTGAAACAGGCGAACGGGGGCAGCCGGGCATGCGGGACGCGTACCGGCGCTCCACGGATGCCCGGCTTGGCCCTACCGCGCCCGCGAAGGTGCGGGAACGGCAGCCCGTCGCTACTTCGATCACACCGCCGGCGGTGAGCGCCCGCGCACGAAGTACATCACCAAGCTGACCACCAGCAGCACCAGGAAGATGAAGAACAGCACCTGCGCGATGCCAGCCGAGGCCGAAGCGACGCCACCGAAGCCGAACAGGCCGGCAACGATAGCCACCACCAGGAAGATCAGGGCCCAGTACAGCATAGGGTCGCCTCCACTAGCGTTCTTAAGGCAACTGAAACGGTCTAGTTGGAGATCAGGTTCCAGCCGTGCTTCGACGATGGCGCGCCAACCGTCGCGGTGCGGTCGGCCGGTCGTGGCCATGGCTGGTGCGCGGCCTTGCACTGTGGCCGTCCGTGGCGCTACCCGTGGCGCGCCTATTGCGGGAGAGGTGCCATGTCACGCCGGGACGACTGCTTTCGGGCCGATGCGTAAGCGCCGGAGGGGCTTTCAACAGCGAGACCAGCGTCAAGCGCGGGCTGCGGTTCGTGCACGGCGACAAGGAGCTGCTCGAGAAGCTCGGCCGTAACGATCCTTGCCCCTGCGGCTCGGGCCGGCTGTTCAAGCGCTGCTGTCTGACCAGCCGCTGCTTTCAAGGACCATGAACATTACTGGCGGTCGTGACCTGCGGGGCCGGCCTCAGGCGGAGGCGCGAACCGGGCGGAAGAAGGCCCGGATCTCCTCCGCCAGCGCCTGAGGCTGCTCCAGGAAGTGCAGGTCGATGCCGTGCAGGTGCACCTTCAGCCGTGGCACGCCGTTGAGCCGGGCCTCGGCCGCGCTGCGGTGTGGGCGTCTCGGCTCATCCCGGCGGCAGCGGCGCGCACAGCCTAGCGGAGGCCGCGTCGTGGTCAGAACACCTCGCTTGCCGTCTGCGCCTGCTCCGACAGCCGGTAGAGGCTTTGCTCCGGCGAGCGTCGGTCGGCGGGGTCGAGCGGGTCGTTCATGACCCGCACGATCGCCGTGCGGTAGGCCTCGGGCTGGGTGCTGTAGGGATCGGCGATGTCGGCGACCCAGCGGTCCACGGCCTCGGGCACCGGCACGCCCGCGGCGCGGTCGCGGCGGTAGCGCTCGGTGGCGGCGGCGTAGTTGTCGGACGTGGCGAGGCGCTGCGCCACGAAGTCGACCGCCGCGGCCCGGTCGGCGAAGACGATGTAGCGGTCCCGGCTCGTGCCGCAGTCGAGCACCCAGGAGTCGCGCCCGCCGGCGGCCTCGGCGGTCGTGTACTTCCAGGCCAGGATGTCGTTGGTCCGCTGCGCGAGCTCGGTCCAGCCATAGCCGGACTCCTGGATCGCCATGGCGGCGATCGCCGCCGCCGGCACGCCCTGCTCGCGCTCTGCGTCGGTGGCGAGCGGGCCGACGTCGGCCACGAAGGCCTCGCGCTCCGCGGGCGTAGGATGGCCCGGCAGGGGCGCGAAGCAGGCTTGCTCAGGGGGCGGGCTGGTTCGGGTGGCCGGCGGTTCCGGCGCCGCGGCCGTTTGGGCGGGGCTTCGAGCCTCCCCACCGGCGCAGGCGCACAAGACGAGGGTCAGCAGCCATGGCCCCGAGCGATGCAGCTTCATTGGACACCATCCGATCGTGATTGTTGCGGGTCAGCAATGGACGGGCGGTGCCGCAGTTCCCGTCGGACGCCAAGACGACTGGCGGATCACGCCCCGCGGCATCGGCTGGCAGATGAATCTCCTCGTGATCAGCCCCTGGCCGCTGCCGCCGGCGCCGGAACTTGCCGCCACGACCATCGGTTCATGCCGCTCGAAGCAGCGGACGAACGCTGATGGCACGTCAGGCAAGCGAAGCGTTGCGGGTGCATCCATCGCCCGACCGGCACCTCGCCGACATCCTGCGACGGTGCGCGGACGGCCACCCGGACTGCCTGGGCGAGCTGGAGGGGGCCTGCGGCCGCCAGGTGCGAGCGTTCCTGGAGCGGGCGCTGGGCGATCCCGCCATCGCCACCTTCGCCCTGCCGGCGGTCCTGGCCGATCTGCGCGCGCGCGCATCCGAATTCGACCCGGAGCGGCACGCGCCCGAAGACTGGGTGTTCGGGGTGGTTCGCAGTCGCATCCGCGATCTCGCGCGGACCTCCGAGCGCCTGGCGGCCCTGCGCGCCGCGCCTGCCCGGCCGGGCGTGACCAAGCCGACGCGGCGCTGGCGGCCGTGGCTCCTGCTGCCGGTCGCCCTGGCGCTGATGGGGGCGGGCGTCGCCGTTGCCACGCTCCGGAACGACGACGAGACTGCAGCGTCGGTCGAGGAGCCGCTGCCCGCGGTGCCTACGTCAGCCGCCCCTGCTCCGCCCCCCGCGGTGCAGCCGGATCCCCCCGCGCAGCTGTCGATCGATGCGGTTCCGCTACCGCCCCGCCCGCCTCCGGTCCCGGTCGATCGGCCCCGGCACGAGGCACCGCCGGCGCCGGCGCCGGCGCAAGCCGATGCCGCAGTCCCGGTCAGGGTGTTCGTCCACTACACCGAAGGGCGCGCGCGGGATCGCAGGGCCGCCGAGGACATCGCCGAGCGGCTGTCCGGGAAGGGGATCGCCGTCATCGCCATCCGCCCGGTGCCGCTGGCCATCGGCACGGGCAGCGTCCGCTACTTCTTTTCCGGCGATCGCGCGGCGGCGGTCAGTCTGGCCGGCGCCTATGGCGGGCTGATCGGCGGGGCGGCCCGGGCCGTCGACTTCCGGCACTACCAGCCGAAGCCACAGGCGGGCACGGTCGAGATCTGGCTGCCTACCCGCTGACGCCGTGCGTGCGGAGGGGGCCGGATCCAGGCCATGCGCCGTCTCGGCTAGAGCCCGGCCAGCCGGAGCCCGAGCACCATGGCGGCTCCGCCCGCCAGCGCCGACAGGGCCGCGGGCCAACTCAGCTCCGCCAGCCGCGAGCGCAGCCGCCGCTCGGCGCGGTCGGCGCGCGCCCGGGTCTCGGCCAGGGTGCGCAAGGTGGCGAGGTAGCAGCGCTGCAGCTCGTCGTCGGTGCGCAGCGGGCGAGGCGTGCCGAAACCGTTCATCCTCGGACTCCCCAGACCGGCCGAGCCCAGGCCCGCCGGTTGTGTTCACGATTTGTTCTGAGGCGCAGCATCCCCTGGAAGCGGGCCGCGGTCAACCCGTCGGAGCGGTCGAGCGGGGTGCGGCGGCGGCTCCGGTGGCCGCGGCGCCACACTAGTCGGCGGCGACCCGCGGCGACGCCTCCGGCTCGTCGGGAATCGATTCGTAGGCGGCGATCGCGGCGATGTTGAGGATGTCGGAGACGCTGGCGTTCATGGGCACGATCTGCACCGGGCTGGCCAGGCCCACCAGCAGCGGCCCGACCACCGTGCCGCCGCCCAGCTGCTGCAGGAGCTTGGAGGCGATGTTGGCCGAATGCAGCGCCGGCATGATCAGGATGTTGGCGGGTCCGGTCAGGCGGCAGAACGGGTAGAGGGACATGAGCTCGGGGTCGAGCGCCACGTCGGCGGCCATCTCGCCGTCATACTCGAAGCTGACCTGACGCCGGTCGAGCTCGATCGCCACGTCGCGGATCTGTGCCGCCTTGGACACCGGCGGGTTGCCGAAGTTGGAAAAGGAAAGCAGCGCCACGCGGGGGGTGAAGCCCATATGCGCCACGGTGCGCGCGGCCTGGATGGAGATGTCGGCCAGGGTCTTGGTGTCGGGCAGCTCGTGGACCGTGGTGTCGGCGATGAACACGGTCCGGCCCTTGGCCAGCATCATGGTCAGCCCGAAGATCCGGCAGCCGGGCCTGGGGTCGACCACGCGCAGCACGTCCTCCAATGCTGCATGGTAGTTGCGGGTCAGGCCGGTGATCATCGCGTCCGCATGCCCGTGCGCCACCATGCAGGCGGCGAACACGTTGCGGCCCTGGTTCACCAGCCGCTGGCAGTCGCGGAACAACAGGCCGGCGCGCTGCTGGCGGCGGTAGAGATATTCGGCGTAGGGCCGGTTGTGCTCCGACAGCCGGGCATTGTGGATCTCCACCCCGTCCAGCGCACCGATGCCCATGCCCTGCAGGGTCTGGGCGACGCGGTCCTCGCGGCCGATCAGGATCGGCGTGCCCAGGCCGCCATTGCGCCAGGCCAGGGCGGCACTGATGCTCTTCTCCTCCTCGCCCTCGGCGAAGACCACGCGCTTGGGGTTGGCCTGGACCCGCTCGATCACCAGCTGCATCCGGCTGGCGGTGGGGTCGAGCCGGCTCTTGAGCTGCTGGCGGTAGCGTTCGAGATTGAGGATCGGGCGCCGCGCCACGCCGGTGTCCATGGCGGCCTTGGCCACGGCCACCGGGACGGCGCTGATCAGGCGGGGATCGAACGGGGTCGGGATCAGGTAGTCGGACCCGTAGCGCAGCCGGCGGCCGCGATAGGCGGCGGTGACCTCGTCGGGCACCTCCTCGCGCGCCAGCGCCGCGATGGCGTAGGCGGCGGCGATCTTCATGGCGTCGTTGATGGTCGACGCGCGCACGTCCAACGCACCGCGGAAGATGTAGGGAAAGCCCAGGACGTTGTTGACCTGGTTCGGGTAGTCGCTGCGGCCGGTGGCGACGATGGCGTCGCCGCGGATGGCGCCGACCTCCTCGGGCGTGATCTCGGGGTCCGGGTTGGCCATGGCGAAGATGATCGGCCTGTCGGCCATGGACGCGATCATCTCGGGCGTGAAGGCGCCCTTGGCCGACAGGCCCATCACCACGTCGGCGCCGCGCATGGCGTCGGCCAGGCTGCGGGCCTCGGTCGGCACGGCATGGGCCGACTTCCACTGGTTCATGCCGCTGCCGCGGCCCTGGTAGATGACGCCCTGGGTGTCGCACAGGATGACGTTGCCGTGCGGCATGCCCATGGCCTTGATCAGCTCCGCACAGGCGATCCCGGCGGCACCGGCGCCGTTGATCACCAGGGTCGCGTCCTGGATCGTGCGGCCGGTGAGGTCGAGCGCGTTCACCAGGCCGGCGGCGGCGATGATCGCGGTGCCGTGCTGGTCGTCGTGGAACACCGGGATCGACATCAGCTCGCGCAGGCGCTGCTCGATGATGAAGCACTCGGGTGCCCTGATGTCCTCGAGGTTGATGCCGCCGAAGGTCGGCCCGAGCGGGCGCACGCAGGCCACGAACTCGTCGACGTCGGTGGTGTCGACCTCGAGGTCGATGCCGTCGATGTCCGCGAAGCGCTTGAACAGGACGGCCTTGCCCTCCATCACCGGCTTGGAGGCCAAAGCGCCGAGATTGCCGAGGCCGAGCACGGCGGTGCCGTTGGAGATCACCGCCACCAGGTTGCCGCGGGCGGTGTAGTCGTAGGCCGCGTCCGGATCCTTCTGGATCACGAGGCAGGGTGCAGCGACCCCGGGCGAGTAGGCCAGCGACAGGTCGCGCGCGGTGGTGAGCGGCTTGGTGGGCGTGATCTCGATCTTGCCCGGGCGGCCACGGCTGTGGAGCTCCAGGGCCTCCTCGGCGGTGACATGAGCATTGGCACCCACCTGCTCGCTCGCTTCCAGTTCGTCGTCCCGGGCGCTCATTGCCGCCTCCTCGCCATCTGCGGCCCCGTTTTGCGGCCCGCATGGCCGTTGCGCAAGCGGGCGCCGGCATCTTGGCCGCGCCGCGCCCTGTCCCCAACTGATGGGGGAAGCTTTCGCGGGGTCGCACCATGAACATCGCGCGCACGGGTCTGTTGCTGGCGGCCATGACCGCCCTGTTCCTGGTCATCGGCTACCTGCTGGGCGGTAGCGGCGGGGCGGTGATCGCGCTCGTGATCGCGCTGGGCACCAACATCTTCGCCTGGTGGAGTTCGGACAAGATGGTGCTGCGCATGCACAATGCGCGCCCGGTCACCCGGGCGTCCGCGCCCGAGCTCCACGCGCTGGTGGCGGAGCTGGCGCAGCGTGCGCAGCTGCCGCTGCCGGCGATCTACCTGATCGACACCGACCAGCCCAACGCCTTCGCCACCGGCCGCGACCCCCATCACAGTGCTGTGGCCGTCACCCGTGGGCTGATGCAGAGCCTGAACCGCGAGGAGCTCGCCGGCGTGATCGCGCACGAGCTCGCGCACATCAAGAACCGCGACACGCTGACCATGACCATCGCCGCCACCATCGCGGGTGCCATCGGCTTCCTCGGCCAGTTCGCGTTCTTCTTCGGCGGCTCGCGCGACGGCGAGCGCACCAACCCGCTGGTGGCGATCCTGGTGATGATCTTTGCACCACTGGCGGCGACGGTGGTCCAGATGGCGATCTCGCGCACGCGCGAGTTCTCGGCCGACCGGCTGGGGGCGCAGATCAGCGGCATGCCGCGGGCACTGGCCAGTGCCCTGCAGCGGATCGAACAGATCGCCACGGGCCGGGTGATGCCGACCGCCGAGCACAACCCGGCCTCGGCGCACATGTTCATCATCAATCCCTTGCGCATGGGCGGGGTCGACAACCTGTTCCGGACCCATCCCAGGACCGAGGACCGGATCCGGGCGCTCATGGCGCTGGAGGAGGGCGGGTTGGGGCGGTCCGCCGCGCCGCCCGCTCCACCCGGTGGCGGCGGCGTACGCTACGGCAGCGTCCCACGCGCCGGAGGCCGACGCGGACCGTGGGCGTGAGCTGAAACGCCCGGCCGCCATCCGGATGCCACCGAGCCGTGATCTACCTGCTGGCCAACCCAAACAGCCAGCGGGAGACCAGCATGCGTATCTCGATCGCGGTCGCGGCCGCGACCCTGATTGGCGGATTGCCAATCGCCTTCGCCGAGCAGGCGGCGATCCAGCTCGGGCCACGTCCGTTCTACCTGGTCGAGCGCATGGCCGACGGGCCACTCAAGGAGAAGCTCCGCTCGTGTGCCGCCGGGCCGTTCCAGCGCACCGATTTCTCGATCGGGCACCGCGGCGCGCCGCTGCAGTTTCCCGAGCACACCAGGGAGAGCTATCAGGCCGCGGCCGTGATGGGCGCCGGCGTCGTCGAGTGCGACGTGACCTTCACCAAGGACCGGCAGCTCGTCTGCCGCCACTCCCAGTGCGATCTGCACACCACCACCGACATCCTGGCGGTGCCCGGGCTCGCGGCGAAGTGCAGCGAGCCCTTCACGCCTGCGGATGCGGCGGCCGGGCGCAAGGCGTCGGCGAAGTGCTGCACGAGCGACCTGACGCTGGCCGAGTTCAGGACGCTCAAGGGCAAGATGGACGCGTTCGACCCGGAGGCGACCACGGTCGAAGCGTTCATGGCGGCGACCCCCGCCTGGCGCACCGATCTCTACGCCAGCGCGGGCACGCTCATGACCCATGCCGAGAGCATCGCGCTGCTCAAGGACCTGGGCGTGAAGTTCACGCCCGAGCTCAAGGCGGCGTCGGTGGCGATGCCCTATGACGGTGACTACACCCAGGAGGCCTACGCCCAGCAGATGATCGACGAGTACAAGGCGGCGGGCGTGCCGCCGGCACAGGTGTTCCCGCAGTCGTTCAACCTCGAGGACGTTCGCTATTGGCTGGCCAAGGAGCCCGACTTCGGGGCGCAGGCGGTGTTCCTCGACGAGCGCGAAGATACGGCAGGGCTGGACCCGATGCGCAGCGAAACCTGGCAGCCAACGATGGCGGAGCTGAAGGAGGCCGGCGTCAACATCCTGGCGCCGCCGATCTGGTACCTGCTGACCCTGAACGACGACCGGGCGATGATCCCGTCGCCCTACGCGCAGGCCGCCAAGGCGGCCGGGCTCGAGCTGATCGCCTGGTCCTTCGAGCGCTCCGGCACGATGACCGAAGGCGGCGGCTGGTACTACCAGTCGGTCAAGGACGCGATCAAGGGCGACGGCGACCTGATGGTGGCGCTGGACGTGCTGGCGCGGGACGTGGGGATCAAGGCCATGTTCAGCGACTGGCCGGCAAGCGTCACCTACTATGCGAGCTGCATGGGCCCGAAATAGCATCGGAAATCCCCCGCGCATGCGGGTGCGCGGGGGGAGCGTCGCACATGGGCCAAGCCTTCACGGCGACCGCGCGCGTGATGCCGCTGGGAATCGTGAGGGGCAGGCACCGGAGTCGGAAAAAAAATGCCCCCGCGCATCTTCATGCACGGGGGCAGCCTGCCGGCGGTGCGCAGGGAGGCACGCGGCCGCCGGTGGCTCTCGGACCGCCCTTAGGCGGCGAGGGCCTTAAACTCGTCGATGTTCGCCTGCACGCGCTTGGTGACCAGCTCGGCCACCCGCTGCTGCGCCGCGACGCCCAGGTCCATGCCCTGCTTGCCGGCGGCCACCGCCTTCTCGGCGACGGTCTTGACGTCGGCCATCAGCGCCTCGGGAGCCTTGGCCTGCTTGCCGGCGAGCAGCCCCTGCATGCCGGACATGGTCTCCTCGACCCAACCATGGTTGACCTTCCCGATCGCCTGGAAGGCCTCGAGCAGGATGCTCTGCACCTCGTGCGCTGCCGCGAGGTTGGCGGTCTGCAGGGCGCAGACGGCGTCCAGGTCGAACTTGGGAAGCTTGAACTCGGGCGCCTTGAAATCGGGGAAGGTGAGGTTGAGCGGGCTGGCCTTGGCCATGATCGGAACTCCTTGCTGCACTGCACAATAGTTGGGGGCCGAGCCTCAAAGCTCAAGCGTTTTATGGTGCAATGCAGCAAAAAACGGCCTGCGGTGGGACGTCGCACCCTGCGGGCCGTGCGGGAACCCCCTAGACGGCCTGCAGCCTGCGCCAGCCGTCGCGCTCGGTCTGCTCGCGCACGAATTCTTCCAGCCGTGCGTCGGTGACCGGCAGGCCGGCAAGAGCCGCCCGCGCCATCAGCTCCTCGCCGCGCGCCCCCGGCCGCGCGGTCGCGAGCAGGCTGAGCGCGCAGGCGCGCTGGCCGGCATGGCAATGCACGAAGACCGGGCCGGGCGCGGCGTCGATCGCGTCACGCAGGGAGCGGACATGGTCGGGCCGGAGCTGCGGGACCGCCACCGGCAGGTGGCGATAGTCGAGCCCCACCTCGTGGGCGGCGAAAGCCTCGGAATTGGGAGAGAGCCACTGGTCGGCCTCGCCGTCGGTGCGCAGGTTGACCACCGCCACGAAACCTTGGGCGCGCAGCTCGCGCAGCTCGTCGACACTCGGCTGGCCGCCCACGGTGACCTTGTCGGTGAGCTTGGTACGCTCCGGCATCGTTTGCCTCCCCTCGCTGGCCTATTCCCGCCCCCTGCGCTCAGGGAGCTGGGGCGGGTCGGTGCACGATCTCCTCGAAACGCAGCCGCGGCAGGCGCGGCATCAAGTCGACGGGGTCACCATAGCCGATGTTGCAGATGAAGTTGATCTCGAGCGTGGTGCCCGCCAGGAACGTCGCCTGCACGGCGGCCGCGTCGCAGCCGGAGACCGCCCCGATGTCCGCACCCAGGGCCTGCGGACAGTACCCCCTATCCGCATCGAGCCCTCGCCGGGGGTGGTGACGATGCGCTAGGTTGCGGCCGTTCTCGACGGGGTGGGAGACCTCATGCGCGATTTCGAGCTTCCCGGCCGCTCCACGGCCTACGGCCAGCATGGCATGGCCGCCACCTCGCACCCGCAGGCGACGCTGGCGGCACTGGACGTGCTGCGCGCCGGCGGCAACGCGGTGGATGCGGCGGTAGCGGCGGTGGCCGTGCAGTGCGTGGTCGAGCCGCAGATGACCGGCATCGGCGGCGACTGCTTCGTCCTCTACGCGCCGGCCTCTGGCGGCGTGGTGGCGCTGAACGGCTCGGGCCGGGTCCCGGCGGCGCTGACTCTCGAGCATCTGCTGGGCTCCGGCATCACCGCGATCGGCGCCGGCAGCCCGCACGCGGTCACCGTGCCGGGCGCCGTCGCCGGCTGGCAGCTGCTGCTCGAGCGCCACGGCACGCGCGGGCTCGACGAGCTGCTGCGGCCGGCGATCCGCTGCGCCGAGGACGGCTTCCCGGTCACTCCGCGCGTGGCCTTCGACTGGCGGCGCGACCAGGCCGCCCTGGAAGGCTGCCAAGCCGGGCGCGACTACTACCTGCCCGGCGGCAAGGCGCCCGAGGAAGGGCGGCTGATGCGCTTTCCGGCCCTGGCGCGAACCCTGCGCCGGATCGCCGAGGGCGGTGCGCGGGCGTTCTACGAGGGCGAACTCGCCGGCCGAATGGTGGCGTCGCTGCGCGGGTTCGGCGGCTTGCACGGCGAGGCCGACTTTGCCGCCGCCAGCGCCGAGTTCGTCGAGCCGATCCACGCCGCCTACCGCGACACCGTGGTCTACGAGTGCCCGCCCAACGGCCAGGGCATCGTGGCCCTCCTGATCCTCAACATGCTCGAGCGCTTCGACCTGAAGGCGCTGGGTCAGGATACCGCGGCACGGCTGCACGTCCTGGCCGAGGCGGCCCGCCTGGCCTTCCGCGACCGCGACGCGGCCTTGTGCGACACGGCCCATGGCGAGATGCCGGTCGCACGCCTGCTGGACAAGGGCTACGCCAGCGCGCTGGCCGCCCTGATCGATCCCGGGCGCCGGATGGCCGCCATGCCGCCGCCGCTGCTCGACGCCCACCCCGACACGGTCTACCTGACCGTGGTCGACAAGGACCTGAACGCGGTCTCGTTCATCAACTCGATCTATGACGGCTTCGGCTCGGGGCTGGTCTGCCCCGACACCGGGGTCCTGTTCCACAGCCGCGGCCGCGCCTTCCGGGTCGATCCCGACCATCCCAATGCGCTGGCACCGGGCAAGCGGCCGATGCACACCATCATCCCCGGCCTCGCCTTCCGGGGCGGTGAGCTGTGGTGCAGCTTCGGCGTGATGGGCGGCAACTACCAGCCGGTGGGCCAGGCGCACTTCGTCACCCGGCTGGTCGACGACGGTCTCGACCCCCAGGCAGCACTCGATGCGCCGCGGATCATGTCCTATCCGGGCGATCTCGAGGTGGAGGCCGGCATCGGTCGCAGCGCAAGGCTCGGCCTGGCCCAGCGCGGCCATCGCCTGGTCGATACCGAGGCGCCGCTGGGCGGAGGTCAGGCGATCCTGGTCGATCGCCGGCGCGGCGTGCTCATCGGCGGCTCCGATCCGCGCAAGGACGGCTTGGCGCTCGGACTCTAGCCCCGCACCGACAGGAGGGTTTGACCTGAACGTCGAGACAGGTATCTGAGAAGCAAGACCTTGGGGGGAAAGTCGGTGGGCATTGCCGCCGACGCCGAAGCGGGAACCGGATGAACCTTGCCCTGATCGTCCTGCTGCCGTTCCTCGGTGCCGTCCTGCCGCCGCTGATGATCCGCGCCGGCCGCGACACCTGCGCCATGGTGACCGGCGCGGTGACCGCTTCCTCCCTCGCGCTCCTGCTGACCCACGTCCCGGCCGTGCTGCGCGGCGAGGTGGTCCGTGCCGAGATCGCGTGGGTGCCCCAGATCGGGCTCGATCTCGCCTTCTTCGTCGACGGCTACGGCCTGTTCTTCGCCTTCCTGATCCTGTTCATCGGTCTGCTGATCATCACCTACGCCCGCTGGTATCTCGGCCGCGAGGACCCGGTCGGCCGCTTCTACGCCTATCTCCTGCTGTTCCAGGGTGCGATGCTCGGCATCGCGCTCTCGGACAACGTGCTGGTGCTGCTCGTGTTCTGGGAGCTGACCAGCCTGACCTCGTTCCTGCTCATCGGCTACTGGCGGCACCTGCCGGAGGGCCGCCAGGGTGCCCGCATGGCGCTGGTGGTCACCGGCGCCGGCGGCCTGTCCCTGATCGCCGGCATGCTGCTCCTGGGTCAGGTTGCGGGCAGCTACCAGCTCAGCGAGATCCTGGTGCGCGGTGCGGAAATCCGGGCCTCGCCGCTCTACCTGCCGATCCTGCTCCTGGTGCTCGGCGGCGCATTCACCAAATCGGCGCAGTTCCCGTTCCATTTCTGGCTGCCGCACGCGATGGCGGCACCGACGCCGGTGTCGGCCTACCTGCACTCGGCCACCATGGTGAAGGCCGGCATCTTCCTGCTCGGCCGGATGTGGCCGGTGCTGTCGGGTACCGAGGCCTGGTTCGTGATCGTCACCGGCACCGGGCTGGTCACCATGGTGATCGCCGCCTGGATCGCGCTCTACAAGGACGACCTCAAGGCGCTGCTGGCCTTCTCGACGGTCAGCCACCTGGGATTGATCACGATGCTGTTCGGCATGGGCACGCCCATCGCCGCCGTGGCCGCCGTGTTCCACATCCTGAACCATTGCAGCTTCAAGGCGGCCCTGTTCCTGTCCGCCGGCATCGTCGACCACGAGACCGGCACGCGCGACGCCTCGCGCCTGGGCGGCCTGCTCTGGCTGATGCCGATCTCCGGCACGCTGGCCATGGTGGCCGCCGCCTCGATGGCCGGGCTGCCGCTGCTCAACGGCTTCCTGTCCAAGGAGATGATGCTCGAATTGGCGGCGCACACCGTCTATCTGGGCTCGCCTTGGCTGGTGCCGGTGCTCGCCACCCTGGGATCGCTGCTCTCGGTCGCCTACTCGTTCCGATTCGTGGCGGCCGTCTATCTCGGGCCCAAGCGCGACGACTATCCGCGCCACCCGCACGATCCCCCGCCCGGCATGTGGCTGCCGGTGGCGGTGCTGGTGGTGCCGGTGGTCCTGATCGGCGTGGCGCCCGCGCTGATCGAGCCCGTGGTCAATCTGGCGACGCGGCCGGTCGTCGGCGGCGCACTGCCCCACTACCATCTGGCCATCTGGCACGGCCCGACCCCCGCCCTGTTCATGACCGCGGTCGCCGTCGCCGGCGGCGTGCTCCTGCTCCTCGCCTACCGCCCGGCCCTGTCCTTGCGCCTGGCGATGCCGCGGCCGGAGGCCAAGTCGATGTTCGACGCCGCGGTCGGTGTCCTGGTCACCACGGCGCGAACGCTGACCGACCGGGTCCACAACGGCTCGCTGCAGCGCGGCCTGCTCCTGGCCATCCTGGTGATGCTGGCGGTCGGCCTCGCCGCCTTCCTCGGCGGCGACCACGCGGCCGGGTCGCGCGCGATGATCCCGGCCAATCCGTCCGCGGTCGCGATCTGGCTGCTCACGGTCGCCGCGGCGCTGGCGGTGCTGCGCTATCATCGCCACCGCCTGCTCGCCTTGATCCTGACCAGCATCGTCGGCCTCGCCGTCTCCCTGTCCTTCGTCTACTTCTCGGCTCCCGACCTCGCTCTGACCCAGCTCTCGGTCGAGGTCGTCACCACCGTCCTGATGCTGCTGGCCCTGAACTACCTGCCGCAGCGGACACCGCCGGAACCGTCACGGCTGCGCCGCTGGCGCGACTTCGCGGTGGCCGGAGCCGGCGGGTTCGCCATCGGCGCCACGCTCTACGCCGTGCTGACCCGCGATCTGGCCGAGACCATCGCCACCTGGCATGTCGCCAACGCCAAGTCCGGCGGCGGCGGCACCAACGTGGTCAACGTGATCCTGGTCGACTTCCGCGGCTACGACACCTTCGGCGAGATCACCGTCCTGGGGGTCGCGGCGCTGGCGATCTTCGCACTGCTCGACAGTGCCTTGTCCGGCGCCTCCGGCCGGCGGCTGGAGAGCCTGCCGCACCGGCCCGAATCCGGCGACCGCCATCCGCTGATGCTGGTCGTGGTCACCCGCGCGCTCCTGCCGCTGGCCTTGACGGTCGGTTTCTACATCCTGCTGCGCGGCCACAACATGCCGGGCGGCGGCTTCATCGCCGGGCTGATCATCGGCGTGGCGCTGATCATGCAGTACATGGCCAGCGGCTATGCCTGGGCCGACCGGCAGCTGCGCGTGGACTATCACGCCCTGATCGGCTTCGGCGTGCTGCTGGCCGGCGTCACCGGCGTCGGCGCCTGGTATGGCGGGGCGCCGTTCCTGACCAGCGGCTATGATCATTTCCACCTGCCGCTGGTGGGCGACGTCGAACTGGCGACGGCGATGGCGTTCGATCTGGGCGTCTTTCTCACCGTGGTCGGGGTGGTGATGCTGACTCTGGCCAACCTGTCCCGGGTCGGCCGCAAGGCCGAGCCGCAGCCGGCCGATACCGGACCGATGGACATCGTGCTGCCGGTGGAGGGCCACTAGATGGAGCTGCTGCTCGCCAGCGCCGTCGGGCTCGCCACCTCGGTCGGCATCTACCTGGTCCTGCGCGCCCAGACCTTCCCGGTGGTGCTGGGGCTGACCTTCCTGTCCTATGCCGTGAACGTCTACCTGTTCGCCATGGGACGCCTCGCGATCGGCCAGGCGCCGATCGTCAGCGACCAGGCCACCGGGTACACCGATCCCCTGACCCAGGCCCTGGTGCTGACCGCGATCGTCATCTCCTTCGGCATGACGGCACTGCTCGTGGTCCTGGCGCTGCGCAGCTACCTGGAGACCGGTCGCGACCATGTCGACGGCCTCTCCGGGCATGCCGGAGGATCGGCCATGAACCAGTGGATCATCGTCCCGGTCATCCTGCCGGCACTGGTGGCGCCGTTCATCGTGGCGGCCGCACGCTACGACATCCTGCTGCAGCGTGTGTTCGGCATCGCCGCTTCGGTGGCCCTCCTGGCGGTCGCGATCGGGCTGTTCGCGCTCGCCTCGGACGGGGCCATCCGACCGTACAAGCTGGGCGACTGGCCGGCGCCCTTCGGGATCGTGCTGGTGCTCGACCGGCTGTCGGCGCTGATGCTGCTGCTGACGGGCATCCTGGCCGTGGTGGTCACCATCTACGCCGCCCAGGGTTGGGACCGGCGCGGGCGGCATTTCCACGCGCTGTTCCAGTTCCAGCTCATGGGCGTGAACGGCGCCTTCCTGACCGGCGACGTGTTCAATCTGTTCGTCTTCTTCGAGGTCCTGCTGATCGCCTCCTACGGCCTGATGCTGCACGGGGCCGGCGCGCGCCGCATCACCGAGGGCCTGAAATATGTCGCGATCAACCTTGCCGCCTCGACCCTGTTCCTGTTCGCGGTCGGGCTGATCTACGCGCTGACCGGCACGCTCAACATGGCCGATCTCGCCGTCAAGGTGCCGCTGGTGCCGGATTCGGACCTGGCCCTGCTGCGCCTCGGCGGCGCCCTCCTCCTGATCGTGTTCGCGATCAAGGGCGCCCTGGTCCCGCTCCATCTCTGGCTGCCCGGCACCTACGGCGCCGCCTCGCCGCCGGTCGCCGCCTTCTTCGCGATCATGACCAAGGTGGGCGCCTACGCCATCCTGCGCGTCTACATCCTGATCTTCGGCAGCGGTGCGGGTGCTGCCGCCTGGCTCGCCGAGCCCTATGTCCTGCCGGCGGCGGCGGTGACGCTGGCCCTGGGGATGATCGGCGTGCTCGCCAGCCGCACCCTGACCGCACTCGCGGTCTATGCGCTGATCGGCTCGGTCGGCACGCTGATGCTGGCCGTGGGCCTGTTCGACGAGACCGCCACCGCCGCCGCCCTCTATTACCTGGTCCACAGCACGCTGGCGGGCGCCGCACTGTTCCTCCTGGCGGACCTGGTCGCCCGGCGCCGGGGTGGTGCGGTCGACCGCCTGGTGGCCGCACCTCCCTTTGCGCAGCTCGACCTCCTGGCCGGGCTGTTCTTCCTCTCGGCCATCGCCGCGGTGGGCCTGCCGCCGCTGTCCGGCTTCGTCGGCAAGATCCTGATCCTCGAGGCGCTCGAGGCCAGCCCGCACTGGGTCCTGCTGTGGACCGTGCTCCTGGTGGGCAGCCTCCTGGCCCTGATCGGCTTCGCCCGCGCCGGCAGCGTCGTGTTCTGGAAGTGCGAGGCCGAGCGGACCGACCAGGAGCCGAACCGCCCGAGCGTCGACACCGCCGGGCTCTGCGCCGTGGCCGGGCTGGTCGCCGGACCCTTGCTGCTCGCCCTGTTCGCCGGCCCGGTCATGGGCGCCATGGACGCCACGGCGGCACAGCTCTTCGCGACCGATCGCTACATCGAGGCGGTGCTCGGCAGTAGCGTCGACCTTGCGGAGGTCGCGCCATGACCCGCCGCCTCCTGCCGCATCCCAGGCTGTCCCTGTTCGTGACCCTGATCTGGCTGGCCCTGGTCAACGAGATCAGCGTCGGTGCCGTGGTCATGGGCCTTGCGCTCGGCATCCTGATGCCGCTCCTCACCGGCCCGTTCTGGCCCGATCCGCCGCGGCTGCGCCGGCCGCTCAAACTGATCGAATATTGCGGCGTCGTCGCCTGGGACATCGTGCTCGCCAATGTCGAGGTGGCCCGGCTGATCCTCCGGGTCCCCGGCGACCAGCTGCGCTCGCGCTACGTCACGGTGCCGTTGGAGCTGACCTCGCCCGAGGCGATCACCGTGCTCGCCGGCACGATCACCATGACGCCTGGCACCATCAGCGCCGAGCTTTGCGCCGACGGGCGGTCGCTCCTGGTGCATGGCCTCGATGTGCCCGATCCTGAGGCACTCACGGCCGACATCAAGTCGCGCTACGAGGCGCGCCTGCTGGAGATCTTCTCATGATCGAGTGGGCGGTGGTGATCGGCACCTGGGCGGTGGCGGCGGCCATGCTGCTCAACCTCTACCGCATGGCGCTGGGACCGGACATCGCCGACCGCATCCTGGCCCTGGACACCCTGTCGGTGAACGCCGTCGCCCTGATCGTGCTGATCGACATTGCTCTGGGCTCCGACCTCTACTTCGAGGCCGCACTGCTGATCGCCATGATCGGCTTCGTCAGCACGGTGGCGTTCTGCAAGTATATCCTGCGCGGCGACGTCATCGAGTGATCGGGATGCTGCACATTCTGGCCGAGCTCGTCATCTCCTTGCTGATCCTGGGCGGCAGCTTCTTCCTGCTCGTGGGCTCGATCGGACTCGCGCGCCTGCCGAGCCTGGTCCAGCGGCTGCACGCCCCCACCAAGGCCGCCACGCTGGGCACCGGCGGGCTGCTGCTGGCCTCGGCACTCTTCTTCTGGCTGCTGCGCGGCTATCCTTCTTTCCACGAGCTGCTGGTCGGGGTGTTCCTGTTCATCTCCGCCCCGATCACCGCGCACATGCTGGCCAAGGTCAACCTGCTGCGTCACAAGCGGGAGGGCCGCTCCCTGCCGCCGACCGGGCGTGAGGTCGACTGGGCCGTGCTGGAGGGCGCAAGGGAGGATTGAGACTTGGCCGGACCCGCCGACCAATCGGGAATCCGGCCGGTTCGCTCGGGCGCCGACCTCGCGGCGACCGTGACGCTCTTTCGGGCCTACGCCGAGTCGCTGGGCATCGACCTCGCCTATCAGGATTTCGCGGGCGAACTCGCCGCCATGCCGGGCAAGTATCGGCCGCCGGCTGGCGAACTGCTGCTCGCCCACGGCGGACGGGGCGAGGCACTGGGCTGCATCGGGCTGCGGCCGCTGACGGACGAGGGCTGCTGCGAGATCAAGCGGCTCTACGTCGTGCCGGCGGGGCGTGGCCAGGGCGTGGGTCGAGGGCTGCTGGTCGCGATCTTGGCAAAGGCCGGGCGGATCGGCTACCGCGAGGTGCGGCTCGACACGCTGCCGGGGATGAACGCGGCGCTCGCCCTATATCGCGAGGCCGGATTCGCGCCGATCGACCCCTACTACGACAGCCCGGTGCCCGGTACGGTCTTTCTGGGGCGCAGGCTCGCCGTCGAGGCGGACGCGCCCGGCCGGAGTGAGGCTGGATGATCCTGATCGGCCAGTACGATTCGCCCTTCGTGCGGCGGGTCGCGATCGCCTTGCGCCTCTACGGCATGGCCTTCGAGCACCGGCCCTGGTCGACCTTCGGCGACGCCGAACTGGTGGCGCGCTTCAACCCGCTGCGGCGCGTGCCGACCCTGGTGCTGGACGATGGCCAGGCGCTGATCGAGAGCATGGCGATCCTCGATCATCTCGACGAGGCGGCGGGTCCGGCGGCGCTGATCGCCCGCGCCGGACCAGAGCGCCGCCGGGCGCTCAAGGTCTGCGCCCTTGCGACGGGCCTCGCCGACAAGGCGGTAGGCCTGTTCTACGAGCGCACCTTCCACCCCCAGACCTCGCAGCTCTGGATCGACCGCTGTCGCGCTCAGATCGCCGACGTGCTGGCCGTGCTGGAGGAAAGCCGCGCGGCGGCACCCGGGCCCTTCTGGTTCGGCGACGCCATCGGCCACGCCGACATCGCCGTGGCCTGCGCCCTGCGGTTTGCCGGAGAGGCTCATCCGGACCTGGTTCAGCTCGACCAGTACCCGGCGCTGGGTACGCACGCCGCGCGCTGCGAGGCACTGCCGGTATTCCGGGAGATCGCGCAGATCTTCACACCGCCGGCCTGAGATCCTGCCCTTGCCACGGGCCAAGACGTTGTGGCCTGTTGCCGGCGCCAAGGGGAGGCGTGCCAGTGAGCGATCCGACGATCCATCGCCCGGCCGATGCCGGCCAGCTGCGCGAGATCGTCGCCTGGGCGGTGGCGGAGGAGCAGCCGCTCGAGATCGCGGGCAACGGCACCAAGCGCATCCTCGGGCGGCCGGTCGAGGCCGAGCATCTGGTGAGCATGGCCGCGCTCTCGGGCATCACGCTCTACGAGCCGGACGAGCTGGTGATGTCGGCCGGCGCCGGCACGCCCGCTGGCGGTGATCGAGGCCGAGCTCGCCGAGCGCGGGCAGGAGCTGATGTTCGAGCCCGCCGATTATGGCGGCCTCCTGGGCGCCGGCCGTGGCGAGCAGACGATCGGCGGGGTGTTCGCCGCCAACGTCGCCGGCCCGCGCCGGCTCAAGGCAGGTGCGGCGCGCGACCACCTGCTCGGGCTGCACTGCGTCACCGGCCATGCCCAGGAGATCAAGACCGGCGGCCGGGTGGTCAAGAACGTGACCGGCTACGACCTGTGCAAGCTGCTCTGCGGCTCCTACGGCACGCTGGCCGTGCTGACCCAGGTCACCTTCAAGGTGATGCCCAGGGCCGAGGGTGCCCTGACGCTGCTCGCGACCGGGGCCGACGAGGCCACGCTCCTGGGCCTGCTGCGCACCGCCAGCGGCAGCCCGTGCGAGATCTCCGGTGCCGCCTACCTGCCGCCGCTGGCCGCCGGGCGCTCGCAGGTCAAGGCGCTGCGGCGCCACGCCCGCGGCACGGCGGCGATCCGGCTCGAAGGCTTCGGTCCCTCGATCGCCTACCGCAAGGATCTGCTCGAGACGCTGCTGGCCCGGCCCGGGGTCGCGTTCGCGAGCCTCGACGACAAGGACACCGGGACGCTCTGGCGCGAGATCCGCGACGTCGCGCTCCTGCACCCCGAGCGCATGCTGTGGCGCATCTCGGTGCCGCCCACGGCGGCCGGCGAGCTGGTCGACTGGACCGCATCGCTGACCAGCGAGCGGCTGTTCGACTGGGCCGGAGGGCTGATCTGGCTGGCGCCCAAGGACAGCTGGGCGCGAGAGGCGGCCACGATCCGCGAGGCCCTGGCCGGGCGCGGCGGGCACGCCACCCTGATGCGCGCACCCACCTGGCTGCGTCGGGAAGTCGAGCCGTTCGAGCCGCAGCCGCAGCCGTTGCGGGCGCTCACCGAGCGGGTCAAGCGCAGCTTCGACCCCAAGGGCGTGCTCAACCCCGGCCGGATGTATGCCGGGATCTGACTTGCCACGACGGTGCGGTCCGCGCTTAAAGCTCCCGGCGGGTGCTGGGTCGCCCGCACGGGATCTTCTTGCCCATGCTGCGTCTCTACCACGTCCCCTTGTGCCCGTTCAGCCGCAAGATCCGCATCGTCCTGCGCGAGAAGTCGCTGGTGGCCGAGATGGTCGAGGTGCAGCCCTGGGACCATCCGGACGAACTCCTGCGCCTCAACCCGGCTTCCGAGGCGCCGGTACTGGTCGACGGCGCGCATGTGGTCTGCGACAGCCAGGCGATCACCGACCATCTCGAGGAGGCCTATCCCGAAACGCCGCTCCTGGGTCAGGGGCAGGCGCAGCGCAACGAGACCCGGCGGCTCGTCGCCTGGTTCGACGCCAAGTTCAACCGGGAGGTGACCGAGCTGCTCTGGCGCGAGCGGATGGTCAAGCGCTGGGCCAAGCGCGGCTTCTCGCGCTCGGAGGTCATGCGCGAGGGTGCGCAGAACATCCGCTTCCACCTGACCTACGTCGACTATCTCTACCAGCAGCGCAAATGGCTGGCCGGTGACGACCTGACGCTCGCCGACATCGCGGCCGCGGCCCACCTTTCGGTGCTGGACTACATGGGCGACGTCCCCTGGGACACGGCACCGGGTGCCCGCGACTGGTACGCCAAGATGAAATCGCGCCCGTCCATGCGCCCGGTCCTCATGGACCGGCTGGTCGGCCTCAAGCCGCCGGTGCACTACGACGACCCCGACTTCTGACCGCCTGCCGGCCGTAACCGGCCCGCCGAGGACCCGACCATGCCCGCCTACCGCTCCCGCACCACCACCCACGGCCGCAACATGGCCGGCGCGCGCGGGCTGTGGCGCGCCACCGGCATGACGAACGCGGACTTCGGCAAGCCGATCATCGCCGTGGCGAACTCCTTCACCCAGTTCGTGCCCGGTCACGTCCACCTCAAGGACCTGGGCCAGCTCGTCGCCCGCGCGATCGAGGCCGCGGGCGGCGTCGCCAAGGAGTTCAACACCATCGCGGTCGACGACGGCATCGCGATGGGCCATGACGGCATGCTCTACTCGCTGCCGAGCCGCGACCTGATCGCCGACAGCGTCGAGTACATGGTCAACGCCCATTGCGCCGACGCGATGGTCTGCATCTCCAACTGCGACAAGATCACGCCCGGCATGCTCAACGCCGCCATGCGGCTGAACATCCCGGCGGTGTTCGTCTCCGGCGGGCCGATGGAGGCCGGCAAGGCGCGGGTGAAGGGCGAGATCCGGGCCCTGGACCTGGTCGACGCCATGGTCGCGGCCGCGGACGCCAAATATTCGGACGCCGAGATCGCCACCATCGAGGAGGCCGCCTGCCCGACCTGCGGCTCCTGCTCGGGCATGTTCACCGCCAACTCGATGAACTGCCTGACCGAGGCGCTGGGCCTGAGCCTGCCCGGCAACGGCTCGACGCTCGCGACCCACGCCGACCGCAGGCGCCTGTTCGAGGAGGCGGGCCGGCTGATCGTCGAGCTCGCCAAGCGCCACTACGAGGGCGACGACGCCTCGGTCCTGCCGCGCGCCATCGCCACCAAGGCCGCGTTCGCGAACGCCATGGCGCTCGACATCGCCATGGGCGGCTCGACCAACACCGTCCTGCACATCCTGGCCGCGGCCCACGAGGGCGGCGTCGACTTCACCATGGACGACATCGACGCGCTCAGCCGCAAGGCGCCGGTCCTGTGCAAGGTGGCCCCGGCCAAGTCGGACGTGCACATGGAGGACGTGCACCGCGCCGGCGGGATCATGGCGATCCTGGGCCAGCTCGACCGGGCGGGCCTGATCCACCGCGAGGCCGGCACCATCCACGCGGCGACCCTGGGCGACGCCTTGGACAAATGGGACGTCAGCCGCACCAACGACGAGGCGGTGCGCGAGTTCTTCATGGCAGCACCCGGCGGCGTGCGGACCACGCAGGCGTTCTCGCAGGCGAACCGCTTCACCGAACTCGACCTCGACCGCCGCGGCGGCGTGATCCGGGCGGCGGAGCACGCGTTCTCCAAGGATGGCGGGCTGGCCGTGCTCAAGGGCAACCTCGCGCTCGACGGCTGCATCGTGAAGACCGCCGGGGTCGACGAATCGATCCTGAAGTTCTCCGGCCCCGCGCGGGTGTTCGAGAGCCAGGACGAGACGGTGCGCGCCATCCTCGATAACGTCATCAATGCCGGCGACGTGGTGGTGATCCGCTACGAAGGCCCGCGCGGCGGGCCGGGCATGCAGGAGATGCTCTATCCGACCAGCTACCTGAAATCGAAGGGGCTGGGCAAAGCCTGCGCCCTGGTCACCGACGGCCGGTTCTCGGGCGGCACCTCGGGCCTGTCGATCGGCCACGTCTCACCGGAGGCCGCCGAGGGCGGCACGATCGGGCTGGTGCGCGAGGGCGACCTGATCGAGATCGACATCCCCGCCCGCTCGATCCGGCTCGCGGTCGACGAGGAGGAGCTGGCCCGCCGCCGCGAGGAGCAGGACCGGCTCGGCTGGAAGCCCGCCCATCCACGCCCGCGGCGGGTGACCCAGGCGCTCAAGGCCTACGCCGCCTTCGTGACCTCCGCCGCCCGCGGTGCCGTGCGCGACCTCGGTGCGCTGGAGTAGCTAGCGCAGCCAGGTGACGGCGGCACCGGCGGCGGCCGCGCCGATGATCGCGGCCGTCGCCAGGAGCACCGGCCGCCGCAGCGCGGGGCCGCCGAGGCTGGTCACCATGGCGCATTTGACCACCGTGTTGCTGACGGCCGCGATGACCACGGCGAGGGCCGCCACGTTCGCGGGGTTGGATCGCGCATAATCCGCCATGGAGAGCGTGATGGCGTCGACGTCGGTCAGCCCGGCCAGGGCTGCCAGGATGTAGACGCCACCGCCCGGGAAGTAGAACTGGACGAGCTTGACCAGCAACAGCACGGCCGCGAACAGCAGCCCGAACTTCACCGCGGAGGTGAGGCTGAACGGATTGCGCAGCGGCACGTCTTCCTTGCCCTGCGCGTCGCCGCTGCGCCGGTAGAGCAGCCAGCCGCCGGCGACGCTGACCGCACCCATGGCCAGAACGGAAGGCAGCAATGGCCAGAGCAGGTCGCGGTTGACGGCCAGGACCAGGCCCAGGACGCGCCCGAACATCACGGCCCAGGCGACCAGGATGCCGCAGGCGAGCGCCGGTGCGGCCCGTGCCTCGTCGCGGCCGCGCTTGGCGAAGGACAGCGTCACCGCGGTCGAGGACACGAGGCCGCCGGTGATCCCGGTGACCACCGTGCCGCGGCCGGAGCCGAGCCAGCGCGTGGCGACGTAGCCGACCAGCGACAGGCTCGAGATCAGGATCACCAGCAGCCAGAGCTTGTGGGGATTGAGCGCATCCCAGGGATCGACGGTGCGGTCGGGGAGCAGCGGCAGGATGATGAAGGTGGCGATCAGCAACCGCACGCCGGCGAACACGTCGTCCCAGCCGAGCCTGGCGACGAGGCCGTGCAGGGGCTGCTTGTAGGCGAGGACGGCGGCGGTCACCACGCCCAGGCCGATGGCGACCTCGCGGTGGCCGAGCATGGTCATCGCACCCAGCAGACACACGACCACGGCGGCGATTTCGGTGGTCAGGCCGTACGAGCCGGGCTGCGCCTTGGTGACCAGCCAGTAGCCGGCGAAGACGAGGCCGGCGACGGGCAGCATGGTCGCGATCAGGATCCACGGCGCGCCGTCGCCGCGGGAAAGGAAGCCGGCCACCGCGCCCGTCAGCGCGAACAGGATGAAGGTGCGCAGGCCGCCGATGCCGGGCTCGCCGTCCCCCTTGCGCTTCTCGCGCTCGACGCCGATCAAGGCACCGATCAGCAGCGCCGTCGCGAAGTCGCGAAAGACGCTCAAGTCCAAGTCCCCGAGCATGCCCGACGTCTTACGCCTCGACGAACCGACCTCCAAGGCCGAGGCGATCCGCGCGCGCAGCAGGATGCTCGGCCTGGACGAGGTGCGGTTCGCCAGGGCCATGCTGCCGGAGGCACCCGGCGGGCGCTTGCGCGAAGCGCTCGCGCTCGGTCATCACGGCACGATGGACTGGCTGGCGCGCGAGCCGGAACGGCGCGCCTCGCCGGACCGCCTGTGGCCGGCGGCACGCACGGCGATCGTCTGCGGGCTGAACTACGGGCCCGAGCAAGACCCGCTGCCGGGGCTCGAACGCACGGACCGCGGCTATGTCTCGGTCTATGCCCGGCACCGCGACTATCACGACGTCCTCAAGGGCCGGCTGAAGGAACTCGCGGGCTGGATCGCGGCGAGGTTCGCGGCCGAAGTCAAGGTGTTCGTCGACACGGCACCAGTCCTGGAAAAGCCCCTGGCGCAGCAGGCTGGCCTGGGCTGGCAGGGCAAGCACACCAACCTGGTCAGCCGCGGCTTCGGCTCCTGGCTGTTTTTGGGCGAGATCCTGACCGATCTCGACCTGCCGCCGGACGAGCCGGATCGGGACCATTGCGGCAGCTGCCGGCGCTGCCTGGAGGTGTGCCCGACCGATGCTTTTCCGTCCCCCTATCGCCTCGATGCGCGGCGCTGCATCAGCTATCTCACCATCGAGCACAAGGGCCCGATCCCACGCGCGCTGCGGCCGCTCATGGGCAACCGGATCTACGGCTGCGACGACTGTCTGGCGGTCTGCCCCTGGAACAAGTACGCGCAAGCGACGCGGGAACTGAAGCTGCGCGCGCGCGACGATCTGAGCGCACCGCCGCTGGCGGAGCTCGCGGCGCTCGACGATGCCGGATTTCGGGGGCACTTCTCCGGCAGCCCCGTCAAGCGGACCGGCCGCGACCGCTTCGTGCGCAACGTGCTGATCGCGATCGGCAACAGCGGGGATGCGGGTCTCGCGCCCGAGGCCGAACGGCTGCTGGCGGACGCTTCGGCCCTGGTCCGCGGGGCCGCGGTCTGGGCGCTGGCCCGCCTTGTTCCGGAGGAGCGGATGCGCCAGTTGCGGTCGGCACACGAGGAAGGCGAGCGGGACGAGGAGGTCCGCGAGGAATGGGCGGCGCTGTGACGGGAACCCTGCTCTGCTTCGGGCTCGGCTATTCGGCCCGGACGCTCGCCGAGCGGCTGGCCGCGAGCGGCTGGGACATCCGCGGGACGACGCGGCGGCCGGAGAAGGCAGAGACGCTGGCGGCACTTGGTTGGCGCATGTTCCCGTTCGACCGGGACCGACCGCTGCCGGCGGAGGCCCTGGCCGGCGTCACGCACGTCCTGACCTCGATCGCACCCGACGAGGCGGGCGATCCGGCGCTGGACCTGCACGGCAAGGACCTGCGGGAGGTCCGGTGGGTCGGCTATCTCGGCACCACGGCGGTCTATGGCGACCGGCAGGGCGGCTGGGTCGACGAGGAGACGCCGATCGAGCCCACCCTCGCCCGTGCCGACCGGCGCGCGCGGGCCGAGGCGGCCTGGCTGGCTTCCGGCCTGCCGGTCCACATCTTCCGCCTCGCCGGGATCTACGGTCCGGGGCGCAACGCCTTCGTCAACCTCAAGGACGGCACGGCACGGCGGATCGTGAAGCCGGGCCAGGTGTTCTCGCGCATCCATGTCGCGGACATCGCGTCGGTGCTGGAAGCCTCGATCGCACGCCCACGGCCGAGGGCGGTCTACAATGTCTGCGACGACGAGCCGGCACCGCCCGAGGATGTCGTCGCCCACGCCGCAGCCCTCATGGGCGTGCCGCCGCCCCCGGCGCAGCCCTACGCAACCGCGGAACTCTCGCCGATGGCCCGCACCTTCTACAAGGACAACCGCCGGGTCCGGAACAGTCTCATCAAGTCGGAGCTTGGCGTGCGGCTGGCCTATCCGAGCTACCGCGAGGGACTGGCGGCACTGCTCCCGGTCGACGGCTGAGACCGCTCGCGCACCAGCTCGGCCATGGCCAGAGCCGCCTCGTTGCCCTCCTGCACGAGACCGTCCGCAACGCCCGCGCGGTCGGCGGGCGGTCGGTTCTGGCTCGCCTTCCACTTGCCCTCGATCCGGGTGATCGCGATCTCGATCCCGACGATCGCCCGGAGCTGGGTGGCGATGAACGGCTCGGGTGCGTCCTCGACCGCCCAGGGCTCGGCACGGGGGCCCTCATGGAGCGTCGTCAGCGCCCGGATCTGGGCCGCCAGCCACGCCGGTTCCTCGATCACCCGTGCGGCGCCCCATGCCTGGACGAGCGCATAGTTCCAGGTCGGCACGACCTTGCCGTGCTCGCGCTTTGAGGCGTACCAGGACGGCGTGACGTAGGTGTCGACCGCCTGGAACGCGACCAGGACCTCCGGCGACGCCTGCAGGTCGCGCCAGACCGCGTTCGCCCGCGCCACATGCGCCCGCAGCGTGCCGCACGGCCCGGCCTCGTCGAGCAGGAACGGGATCGGGTTGGCGTCGAGCCCGCCGGCACCCTGGCTAACCAGGAGCCCCAGGGGATGGGCGCGGATCAGCGCGTGCTGGACCTCGAGCCGGTCTTCGCGGAAATGGGCGGGCTGGTACATGGCGGGCCTCCTGCGCCTGCCCTAGCGGGCTTCCGGCCCGGCGATCAACCGGCTCCGCACCTCGGCGTTCGGCGCAAGCTCGCGCACCGCCGCCGCGAGGGCGGCCCCGGCCTCCTCCAGTGCCGCGAGCGGCATCGGTTCCAGCCGCTCCAGCACGAACCACATCGCGGTCGAGTGCGGCTCGAGCCGGGTGCGCGGGCTCTGCCGCCAATTCCAGCGCCGGCAGGTCACACCCTCTTCGTCGCGCCAGACGACCTCGCCGGCCTCGACGGGCTCGACCGCCGGCGCGCCGTCGCGGACGGTCCCGAACGGCTCGCCGCCTTCGGCCACGGTCAGCCTAGGATTGCCGCGATAGGCGTCGAGGTCCTCGCCGCCGATGGGGATGGCATAGCGCAGGCTGAGCGCGTTGTAGGCATCGACCAGCCGGTTGACCGCGGGCAGGTTCGCGGCGCGGCGGCGCAGCGCCTCGGCCGAGCAGGGCGTGCGCTGCGGCTTGGCCCCGAACGCCCGGTAGGCCTCGCGCCAGGACTCCAGGTGCGCTTCCGCCCATGGTGCGGCCAGGTCCATCGCCGAGGCGAGCATGGCCGCCGACACCTCGTCCGCCGGAGCGTTGCGCGCGTTCCGCACGACGAGGCTCAGCGCCACGAAGTCAGGGCGGAGGCGCCAGATGGCCGGATCGATTTCAGGCTCGAACGACATGGGCGGACCGGTGTAGCAAAGTGACCGCAACGGTGCAGTTCGGCGATCCAGCAAGAATGACCGAAAAAGTCAACATGTTGACCGACGCGGCAGCGATGTCAGCGACCCTCGGCCTGCGTCTGGCTCGGCTGCGCCGCGAGCGCGGCCTCTCGCTCGACCGGCTGGCCCAGGCCTCGGGCGTCAGCAAGGGCATGCTGGTCCAGATCGAAGCGGGCCGTGCCAATCCCTCGATCGCGACGTTGTGCCGGACCGCCGCGGGGCTGGGCGTGGCCGTGGCGGAGCTGCTGGAGCTCGACGCGCCGAGCAGCGTGCGGATGGCACCGCCGGGATCGGGGGCGGTGTTGTGGCGCGGCCCCGTGGGCGGCACGGCCCGCCTGCTGGTCGGCTCGCCCGGCCCCGACATGCTGGAGCTGTGGGCCTGGGAGCTGCACCCGGGCGAGCGGCACGAATCCGAGGCCCATCCGCTGGGCACGGTCGAGCTCCTGCGCGTCGAGGCAGGAACCCTCGTGCTGGACGTCGGCGCGAGCCGCCACCATGTTCCGGTCGGGGCCGCGGCGCTCGCAATCACCGACCAGCCGCACGCCTATGGCTGCGGCGAGGACGGGCCCGTGCGCTGGACGATGGCCGTCCACGAGCCGCATGGCCGTCGCATGGCACGGAGCAGGTGACGTCCGATGAGCAACGAGACCCTGACCTTCTACCACGCCGCCCCTTCGCGCGGCTCGATCGTCTTGTGGATGCTGGAGGAGGTGGGCGCGTCCTACCGGGTCGAGCTGCTCGACCTGAACGCGGGCGACCAGAAGAGGCCCGAGTACCTTGCGATCAACCCGATGGGGAAGGTCCCGGCCGTGGTCCACCAGGGCACGGTGATCACCGAGGTCGCCGCCATCTGTGCCTGGCTCGCCGAAACCTATCCCGCCGCCGGCTTCGCCCCGCCGGTCGGTGCGCCGGAGCGGGGCGCCTACCTGCGCTGGCTGTTCTTCGAGTCGGGCTGCCTCGAGCCGGCAATCATCGACCGGATGCTGCAGCGTCCGGCGGGCACGCCGCGCGCCCTGGGCTATGGCGACTTCGACACCACCATGGCCGTGCTCGCCCAGGCGCTGACGCCCGGGCCGTTCCTGCTGGGCGAGCGGTTCTCGACTGCCGACGTCCTGATCGGCTCGGCCCTGCGCTGGGGCACGATGATGGGCGGCGTGCCGGAGCGGCCGGAGTTCGCGCCGTACCTCTCCCATCTTGCAGAGCGGCCGGCGCTGCAGCGGGCCATGGCGAAGGACCAGGAGCTGGCCAAGCGCTAGCGCGACACGATCTGGGTGCGGGCGAGCCGGCGCGCCTCCTCCTGCTCGATGATGCCGCGATAGACGGTGTAGTACTTCACGATGTTGCCGACATAGGCCACGGTCTCGCGGCCGATCTCGCGCTCGACCTGCACCTCGACCTCGCCGAACCAGCGATCGGGGTCCAGCCCGCGCTTGCCGGCGCGCCGCCGCAGCTCGGCGATCCGGCTGGGTCCGGCGTTGTAGGCGGCCAGCGCCAGCAGCATCCGGTCGATGTCGGCGATGGCCGGATCGGCGAAGTAGACGTCGATCACGTGGCGCAGATATTTGGCCCCGGCCTGGATGTTGTTCTCCAGCCGGTCGATCCGGGCCACGTCCACGTTCGGATCGGCCGCGGTCTGCGGGCGGAGCTGCATGATCCCCACCGCCCCCGCCGGGCTGCGCTTCTTCTGGTCGAGGCCGGATTCCTGGTAGCCCTGCGCCGCCAGCAGCAGCGGGTCGAGCCCGTAACGCTCGCCCCATTTGCGGAACAGGGCCAACAGATCGAGGAACCGCTTGCGGTCGGCGGCGTCGTTGCGGCGCAGCTGTTCGGCGGCGACCAGGTAGCGGTTGGCGACGATGTTGCCGAACTCGGTACCCTTGGCGGTGGCCTTGGCGAAGGAGGCCAGCGACTCGGCCAGCTGCGGGTTGTCCTTGCGCAGGGCCCAGGCGATGTCGCCGCCGCTGCGCAGCACCAGATCCTCGCGCAGGATCAGCTCGGGCAGCGCGCGCTGCCATGCCTTGGCCTTGTGGTCGTCGACCACGGCCCACGGCAGGTGGCCCGCCGCCACCAGCTCGAGCAGGTCCTCGTCGTCGAGCACTTCCATGGCGGCGCGCAGGCGCAGCCCGGCCAGGCCCTCGCGGCGCAGGCGCCCGTCCAGGGCCTCCAGGCTGGGCCAGTAGCTGCTGGTGCGGCGGGTCATGACCTCCTGGTCGGAGAGATCCTCGAGCTTCGCCAAGGGCGGTGCGGAGGGGCCGGTGACCAGGATCTCGCGCACGTCGGTGCGGAAGGGCGGGGTGAAGTCGACCAGCTCGAGCCGCTCGGGCGTGATGGTGAGGTTCGCCGCCGCGACGTCGCCCTTGCCGGCGATCAGGGCCGGCAGGAGCTCGTCGCGGGTGACCGGCACGAACACCACTCGGATCGGCCGGGCGCCGGTCTGGAAGCGGCGGTTGAGACGGCGCTCGAACTCGCGGGCGTACTCGGCGGTCAGGCCCTTGGTGGAACCATGGTCGAGGTAGTAGTCGGTGCGGTTGGGGATCACCAGGATCCGGACCAGCCGCCGCTCGACCATGCCGTCGAGATCGCCGGTCCAAGCGGGATTGTCGATGATGCCGTCATCCGCTTCGACCGGCTCCGGCACGGCCTCGACGGTGGGCGCGGGAGGCGCCTGCGGCGCCGGTGCTTCGCCGGCGCCGGGCCAGAACCACAGCAGCGAGGCCACCGCGGCCAGCCCGAGCAGGGCGCCCAGGACCATGCGCAGCCAGGGTCTCAGCTCAGCCATGCGCCTCCACCTGCTCCAGGACCCGGTCCAGTCGCCGCCGCGATCCGGCGCAGATCGTCTTCCCGGGACAGCCGATGATCGCCGTCCTTGACCAGCTCGACCGTGACCGCAGCGCTCTCCAGGCAGGCCGCGAGCCGCAGCGAAGTCTGCCAGGGCACGTCCGGGTCCATCTGCCCGTGCAGCAGATGCACGGGGCCGCGAAACGGGATCGGCCGGTCCAGGAGGAGGTGGCGCTCGCCGTCCTCGAGGAGCCGCCGGGTGATCGGCAGCGGCTCGCCATAGTCCGACGGCGCCAGAATCACGCCGTCGCGCGCCAGCGCCTCCGCCTGCTCCGGTGCGAGCCGTGCCGCGATCAGGTCGCGGGTGAAGTCCGGCGCCGGCGCGAGGCCGAGGAGGGCGCGGACCCGATCCGGTCGGGCCAGCGCCGCGAGCAGCATGATCCAGCCGCCCATGCTGGAGCCGACCAGGACCACCGGTCCCGCCACCACCTCGTCCACCATCGCAAGCGCATCGTCACGCCAGTCGCCGACGCAGCCATCCTCGAACCGCCCACCCGAAGCGCCATGGCCGCGATAGTCGAAGCGCAGGAAGGCGCGGCCGGAGAGCTCGCAATGCCGCTCGAGGTGCAGCGCCTTGGCACCGGTCATGTCGGACCGGAATCCGGTCAGGAACACCACCGTCGGCAGGGCACCGGGCGTGTGGCAGCAGGCCAGCGGTGGCGCATTGCTCAGGTTGAGTGTCCGCTGGTGCGTTTGCATATATGCGCGAGTTCGACTAGCGTCCCTGGCGGCGCGTGGAGTGAGCGATGGCGACAGGTTCGGCCGTAGGGCAGCCGGAGGCAAGCTTCGGATGCGCAGGCGGCCGGGTTCGGCGCTCGTGAACCCCGCGGTGTTGCAGCTCACGCTCGACCTGGAGCGCGGTGGCGCCGGCCGGGACGCCGTCGATCTCGCCTGCCATGCGCGGGCGCGCGGCTGGCGCTCGTTCGTGGCGGCACCGGGCGGTCCGCTGGAGCGCGAGCTGGCCGCTGCGGGTTGCACCCATCTGCGCGAGATGCTGGACGGGAACGGCGCGCTGGCGCGCTGGCGCGTCACCCGCAGGCTGACGGCGGCGATCCACCGACACGGTATCGGGTTGCTGCATGCGCACGGAGCGGCCGCGACACGTTGCGCGATGGCCGCGGCGCGTGCCACGGCCATCCCCGTCGTGACGACCGTGCACGAACCGGAGCAGGCCTCGCTCGAGGCCGATCGGATCATCGCCGTATCGGACTTCACGGCCGAGCAGCTGGCCGTGCACCATGGCGTCGCCGCGGCCCGGCTGCGCGTGGTGCGGCGCTGGATCGACGCGGACGAGTTCGATCCGGAGCGGGTGCGCGGCCACCGGGTCCAGTCGCTGGCGGAACGCTGGCAGCTCGAGCACGGGCCCAAGGTGGTGCTGGTGCCGCCGCTGCACGGCGACGACCGCGGTCACCTGCTGCTGATCCAGGCGATGGCGCGGCTGCCGCGGACCGACTTCGTGACCGTCTTCACCGGCACGATGCCGGAGAGCGGCAGCTATCCCGAGGCGCTGCTGGCCGCCGTGCGCCGGGCGGCCCTCGGCGAGCGCGTGCGCTTCGGCGGCAGGGTGGACGATCTGCCCGCCGCCTTGAGCCTCGCCGATGTCGTGGTCGTGCCGGCGACGCGGCCGGATCCCTCGGGGATCGCGGCGGTCGCGGCCCAGGCCATGGGCCGACCGGTGCTCGTCACGAGCTGCGGGGCCTTGTCCGAGGCCGTCCTGCCGGCGGCGACCGGCTGGTTGGTGCCGCCCGGCAAGGCCGACGAGCTGGCGCAGGCCCTGGAGCTTGCCCTGCGCCTCGAGCCGGAGATCCGCGCTCGGCTCGCGACGCGGGCGCGAGCCTTCGTCCGCGCCGAGTTCGCCTCCGAGGCCCTGTGCGATCGTATCCTGGCGATCTATCGCGAGCTGCTCGGCCCGAAGATGGCACAAGGCGCCTGAAGCACCTACCTAACAGCAGTCGCGCGCCCTGCTTGACAGCCGATGTGCCGGTCACGAGGGTGCGCCCGCATTTTCCGCACCGTCGAAACCGTCAGGCTCGGGTCTCATGAATCTCTCGGCTGCCACTCCTGCGCTCCAGCGCGACGAGGCGACGATCGTGGTCACGTTTCCCGATCGGACCACGCGCAGCTTCCCGCGCGGCGTGACCGGAGCGGAGATCGCGGGCTCGATCGCCAAGAGCCTCGCCAAGGCGGCGCTGGCGGTGGAGGTCGACGGCCAGATCCGCGACCTCGACTGGCCGCTCCGGAGCGACGCGACGGTCAAGCTGATCCGCGCCCAGGATCCGGAGGCGCTGGCGCTCATCCGCCACGACTGCGCCCATGTCATGGCCGAGGCCGTGCAGGACCTGTTTCCCGGGACGCAGGTGACGATCGGCCCGGCGATCGAGAACGGCTTCTACTACGACTTCTTCCGCAACGAGCCGTTCTCGAGCGACGACCTCGCCCGGATCGAGGCGCGCATGGCCGAGATCGTGAAGGCGGACCTGCCGTTCACGCGCGAGCAGGTGAGCCGCGACGCGGCGCGCGCGCGCTTCGACGCCATGGGCGAGAGGTTCAAGCTGGAGCTGCTCGACGCCATTCCGGAGCACGAGCCGGTCACGCTCTATCACCAAGGCAAGTGGTTCGACCTGTGCCGCGGACCGCACGGACCGTCGACGGGCCGGATCGGCGCCTTCAAGCTGACCAAGGTCGCGGGCTCCTATTGGCGCGGAGACGCGAAGAACGCGCAGCTGCAGCGGATCTACGGCACGGCGTTCGCGACCCGGGCCGAGCTCGACGCCTACCTGCACCAGATCGAGGAGGCGGAGCGGCGCGACCACCGCAAGCTCGGCCGCGAGATGGACCTGTTCCACGTCCAGGAGGAGGCGGCGGGCTCGGTGTTCTGGCACCCGCACGGCTGGACGCTGTGGCGGGCGGTGGAGGACTATGTCCGCCGCCGGCTGGACGGGTCCGGCTATCTCGAGGTCAAGACGCCCCAGCTCTACGACCGCGTGTTCTGGGAGCGCTCCGGCCATTGGGAGAAGTTCCGCGACAACATGTTCACGCTGGAGGCCGAGGAGCGGCATCTGGCGCTGAAGCCGATGAACTGCCCCGGCCACGTGCAGATCTACAATCAGCAGCTGCACAGCTACCGCGACCTGCCTTTGCGCATGGCGGAGTTCGGGTCCTGCCACCGCAACGAGCCGTCCGGCGCTCTCCACGGCATCATGCGCGTGCGCGCCTTCACCCAGGACGACGCGCACATCTTCTGCACGCCCGAGCAGATCACGGCCGAGAGCGTGGCCTTCTGCGCGCTGCTGATGCAGGTCTACAAGGATTTCGGCTTCGAGGACGTCCGGGTGAAGTTCTCGGACCGGCCGCCGGTCCGCGCCGGCGAGGACGCGGTCTGGGATCAGGCGGAAGAGGCCTTGTGGGAGGCGGTGCGCGCGGCGGGGCTCGAATGCACGCTCAATCCCGGCGAGGGTGCCTTCTACGGGCCCAAGCTCGAGTTCGTCCTGCGCGACGCGATCGGCCGCGACTGGCAGTGCGGCACGCTGCAGGTCGACTTCGTGCTGCCCGAGCGCCTGGATGCGAGCTACATCGGGCCCGACGGCGCCAAGCACCGGCCGGTCATGCTGCACCGGGCGATCCTGGGCTCGCTAGAGCGGTTCATCGGCATGCTGATCGAGCACTATGCCGGCCGCCTGCCGCTGTGGCTCGCACCGGTGCAGGCGGTGGTGGCGACCATCACCAACGAGGCCGACGGCTACGCCAACGAGGTGGTCGAGCGCCTGAAGGCCGCCGGAGTGCGGGCCGAGGCGGACACGCGCGCGGACAAGATCGGCTACAAGGTGCGCGAGCACAGCCTGCGCAAGGTGCCGCTGCTCCTGGCGGTCGGTGGGCGCGAGCAGGCCGAGCGGACGGTGAGCCTGAGGCGCCTCGGGGATACCGCCCAGACGCCCCTCTCGCTTGACGCTGCGGTCGCTTTATGTCAGCGAGAGTCGGCGCCACCCGACCGATAGGTCGGGCACTGGCGTACAACGGCTTTCTCGGGTCGCCCGGCAATGGCAGGGCGGCCCATCAGGTGCAACATCGGAGGATCCGCAACACATATGGCAACCGCTGCGCAGCAACAGGAAGAACACCGCATCAATTTCCGGATCGACGCCCGCGAGGTCCGTCTGATCGATGCCCAGGGCAACATGCTCGGGGTGGTGTCCACCCGGGATGCGATGGCCCGGGCCGAGGAAGCCGGGCTGGACCTCGTCGAGATCGCCCCGACCGCGACGCCGCCGGTTTGCAAGATCCTCGACTATGGCAAGTTCAAGTACGAGGCGCAGAAGAAGGCCAACGCCGCCCGCAAGAAGCAGAGGGTGATCGAGGTCAAGGAAATCAAGATGCGCCCCGGCATCGACGACAACGACTACAACATCAAGATGCGCAAGGTGCGCGAATTCCTGGACGAGGGCGACAAGGTCAAGGTCACCATGCGCTTCCGTGGCCGCGAGATGGCGCACCAGCATCTGGCCATGGACATCCTCGAGAAGGTCAAGACCGAGATCGCGGACCTCGCCAAGGTCGAGCAGATGCCGAAGCTCGAAGGGCGCCAGATGATCATGGTGATGGCGCCGCTGAAGTAGCCGTGGCGGAAGCCGACCCAGCCGCCAAGCCCACGCCGGCCGGTGCCGACCTCGCCGCCCTCCTGCCCGATCGGGCCCTGATCGGGCTGCTCCGTCTGCAGGCCATGGTCCTTGCCGACCCGCCGCCGCTGGCCGGCTTGCGGACGATGGTGGACATGATGTTCACGAGCCCGCGCACGACCCAGCTCGGCGTGGCCGAGCCGATCGGGCGCGGCGGCAAGGTACGCTATCTCGCCCATGCGGGACGCGCCGAGCCCGCGCACCAGCCGCTGGTGACGAGGACGACGCCGATCGCGGCCGAGACGATGGGCAGGGGCGGGCTGGTGCAGGTGACCCATACCGAGGGAACCCCCCACGTTTGCGTGCACGTGCCGATCCTCGGCGCCGATCAGGTCATGGGCTTCTTCGGCATCGGCCTGCGCGGCAGGGTGCCGATCGAACCGTGGCGGGAAGAGATCATCTGGGCGGCTTCGGATCTCATGGCGCTGCTGCTGCTCAGGCGTAAGGGGCGCGGCAGACGGGCCGCCGGCTCCGTCTCGCCCCTGGAGGCGCTGACGGCGCGCCAGCGGGAAGTCCTGTTCGACCTGGTCCAGTACGGCGACGGCAATGCCGAGATCGGACGGCGGCTGAGCTTGAGCTCGCGGACCGTCAAGATCCACCTGATGGCGGCCTATCGCAGGCTCAGCGTGCACACGCGGGCCGACGCCATTCGGACCGTGCTCACCAAGCACCCCGACTGGCTGGAGCGGGAACGCGCCGCGCGGCGCGTTGGCGACCGGGCCGTGTGACAAGATGGCGAGCATGGACGACACGGAACTCGATGCCTTGCTGGCCGGGATCGCCGCGGCACCACGGGGACAGGATCCCGACGCCTGGCTGGAACTGGTCGGCCCGGGCCAGAGCGGGCAGCCGGCCGAGCAATTGCGCGAGCGCGTGGCGATGCTGCGCCGAGTGGCGGACGCCAACCCCGACCGCGCCGACCGCTTGCGCCGGCTGCGCGAAACGCTGCGCGCGCGCGGCGTCGACGCGTTCGTCCTGATGCGCACCGACGAGCATGGCAGCGAGTATCTGCCGGGCTATGCCGAGCGCGTGGCCTGGCTCACCGGCTTCACCGGCTCCGCCGCCCAGGCCGCCGTGACCATGGACGCGGCCACCGTGCTCAGCGACGGCCGCTACACGGTCCAGATCGCGCAGGAGGTCGATTCGGCTCTGTTCGAGCGGCGGCACATGGTGGAACAGCCACTGAGCGCCTGGCTGGAGGAGCACCTGCCGGCGGCGGTGAAGCTCGGCTACGACCCGTGGCTGGCGCGGCGTGCGGAGCGCGACCGGCTGGCGGCCATCGCCGAGGCCAAGGGCGGCAGCCTCGTGGCCCTGGACCCGAACCCGATCGACGCGATCTGGCCCGACCGGCCGCCGCGCCCGATCGCTCCCGTCCGGCGGCACGAGGAGCGCCATGCCGGCGAGGCCGACGCCGAGAAGCGCGCCCGGATCGCCGCCGAGGTCGAGAAGAAGGGCGCGGACGCATTGTTGCTGACCCAGGCGGATTCCATCGCCTGGCTGCTCAACCTCAGAGGCGGCGACATCGCCTTCAACCCCCTGGTCCTCAGCTACGCGCTGCTCGCCCGCGACGGCACCTGCCGCTGGTTCGTCGATCCGCGCAAGCTGCCCGAGAGCCTCACCCTGCCCAACGCCATCGCGGTCGAGCCCATCGAGGGCTTCCACGCGGCCTTGGACGGGCTCGCCGGCAGCAAGGTGATGGCCGATCCGGGCACCGCCCATGTCGGGTTCCTCGAGCGGCTGACGGCCGCAGGCAGCAAGCTGGTCGAGGCCGAGGATCCCTGCATCCTCGCCAAGGCGCAGAAGAACCCCGTCGAGCTGGCCGGGGCGGCCGATGCCCAACGACGCGACGGTGCCGCCATGGCACGGTTCCTGGCCTGGCTCGCCGACCAGCCGCTCGACGGCAGCCTGGACGAGGTGGGTGCCTCGGCGAGGCTGGCGGCGGAGCGGGCCAAGGATCCGCTGTTCCGCGGCCCCAGCTTCGAGACCATTTCGGCGCACGGGCCGAACGGCGCCCTGCCCCACTACCGGACCACTCCGGCGAGCAACCGCCCGCTCACCGGCGGCACGCTCTACCTCGTCGACAGCGGCGGCCAGTATCTGGACGCCACCACCGACGTCACGCGCACGGTGGCGCTGGGGACGGCGGGCGCGGAGATGCGCGAGCGCTTCACCCTGGTGCTCAAGGGCATGATCGCGATCTCGCTCGCGGTGTTCCCGGAAGGCACCTCGGGCGCCCAGATCGACGCCTTCGCCCGCGCGGCCCTGTGGCGGCACGGGCTCGACTTCGACCACGGCACCGGCCACGGGGTCGGCTCCTACTTGTGCGTCCACGAGGGGCCGGCGCGCATCAGCAAGCTGGGCACGGTGCCACTGAGGCCCGGCATGATCCTCAGCAACGAGCCCGGATACTACAAGCCGGACTCCTACGGCATCCGGATCGAGAACCTGATCGCGGTCGAGAAGCGGCCCAAGCCGGAGGGCGGCGACCGCGAGTTGCTGGGCTTCGCCACGCTGACCTTGTGCCCGATCGACCGCCACCTGATCGTCGCCGAGCTGCTGTCGGCCGAGGAACGCTCGTGGCTGGATGCCTACCATGCCCGCGTGGCCGAGGCGCTGCGGCCGCTCGTCGGCGATGCCGCCGGTTGGCTCGAGGCGGCCTGCGCGCCGCTCGGCTGATCAGGCGGTCCTGCGCGTCGGCAGGCCCAGGAACCGCGAGATCCGGCCCTCGGCCGCGTTCATCGCATCGTAGAGCAGCACCGCGATCAGGCCCACGACCAGGCCGCCTTGCAGGACGAAGGCGGTGTTGTCCGAGAGCAGACCCGCGATGATGACCTCGCCCAGTCCCTTCGCGGCCACGGTCGAGCCGATCGTGGCCGTGCCGAGATTGATGACCACGGACAGCCGGATGCCCTCGAGGATCACCGGCAGCGCCAGGGGCAGCTCCACGCGCAGCAGGCGCTGGCGCTCGTTCATGCCCATACCCTTGGCGGCATCGAGCACCTGGCGCGGCACCTCCGCGATGCCGCCCAGCGTGTTCTCGAAGATCGGCAGCAGGCCGTAGAGGAACAGCGCGATCAGGGTCGGCGCCTCGCCGAACCCGACCAGGGGCACGGCCAGTGCCAGGACCGCCACCGGCGGGAAGGTCTGGCCGATATTCACGATCGCCCGGCTGAGCGGCAGGAACTCGGCACCCACCGGGCGGGTGACGAATATCCCAAGACCCACGGCGACGATGGTGCTGGCAATGGCGGCCGCGAACACGGTGAGCAGATGCGCCCAGGTCAGGGAGAGCAGGCTGGTCTGGGTGTAGATCGCCGGCGCGTCGTTGCGGGTCAGTGGCGCGAACAGCGGGGCGAAGCTCTCGGGCGTCACCAGGAAGGTGACGAGCAACGCCAGACCCACCAGCCGCAGCAGCGTCGGCAGGTGCCGGTTCACGCGTTACGGCCCCGGGCCAGGATCGCGGGGAGGGTTACCCTTCCCATCGGCGCTTGGTCCGGAGCCGCGACCGGCAAGGCCTCGCTACCTGACCAGACGAGTTGGGCCAGGGCGTCGCGCAGCGTGGTTTCGGGAGCGAGCGCCTCCCCGTCGGCCGGGCCCGGCTCGGCCACTTCCGCGACGGTGGTGAGCGAAAGGAGGCGGTAAGCCCGGTCGCCGCTGCCGGTCAGCCGGGCGACGAAATCGTCGGCTGGCGCCAGCAGCAAGGCTTCCGGCCGATCGTATTGCAGCAGCCGGCCCTCGCTCAGGACGGCGATGCGGTCGCCCAGGTGGAAGGCCTCCTCCATGTCGTGGGTGACCAGGACGATCGTGGTCTTGAAGCGTCGCTGGATCGCCAGGAGATCCTCCTGGGCGCGGCCGCGGATAATGGCGTCCAGGGCACCGAACGGCTCGTCCATCAAGAGGATGTTGGGTTCGGCGGCGAGCGCCCTGGCGACGCCCACGCGCTGCTGCTGACCGCCGGAGAGCTGGTGCGGAAACTTGCGGGCGAACTCGCCCGGATCGAGCTGGAACACGTCGAGCAGCTCGTCGACGCGGGTGGCGATCCGCGCCTTCGGCCAGCCGAGCAGGCCCGGCACGGTGGCGATGTTCTCGGCCACGGTCCGGTGCGGGAACAGGCCATGGCCCTGGATGGCGTAGCCGATGCGCCGGCGCAGCTCGTGCTCGGGCACCGAAGCGGTGTCCTCGCCGTCGATCAGCACCCGGCCGGCCGTGGGCGTGACCAGGCGGTTGATCATCCGCAGCACCGTCGACTTGCCGGAGCCGGAGGTGCCGACCATGACGCAGACCGAGCCGCTGGGCACGGTCATCGACACGTCGTCGACCACGGTACGGGTGTCGTAGCGCTTGGTCAGCCCGTCGAGCTCGATCATGCTTTTCCCCGCCGGCTGAGGTCGACCGCGGCGTCCAGGATCACCGCGGCGGAGAATGCCAGGGCCACGGTCGGCACGGCGCCGAGCAGGACCAGGTCCATGGCGGTCTGGCCGATGCCCTGGAAGACGAAGGTGCCGAAGCCGCCGCCGCCGATCAGGGCCGCCACCGTGACCAGGCCGATGCTCTGCACCAGGACGATGCGGATCCCGGTGAGGATGACCGGGAACGCCAGGGGCAGCTCGACCCGCGCCAGGATCTGCCGACCGGTCAGACCCATGCCGCGGGCGGCGTCGACCACCGCCGGCGCGACCTGGCCCAAGCCGATCACCGTGTTCGCCACCACCGGCAGGAGGGCATAGAGGAACAGGGCGAGCAGTGCCGGAGCGGCGCCGATGCCGCGAATGCCCAAGGCGGCGGCCAGCGGCACATTGGCGGCGAGATAGCCCAGCGGTGCCATCAGGATGCCGAACAGCGCGATGCTGGGAATGGTCTGGATCAGGTTGAGGACCTGCAGCATCGGGGCTCGCAGCTTGGGACGCTGGTGGGCCAGCACTCCCAGCGGCAGACCGACGGCGACCGCGGCCGCGAGCGAACCCACGGACAGAAGGACGTGTCGCCCGGCCTCCCGCCAGAACAGGTCGGCCCGGGACGCATACTCGCGCATCACCGACAGATCGTTCCAGCTGCCGGAACCCAGCAGCAAGGCCGCTCCCGCCACCGCGAGCGCGAGCGCCATGACTTGGGTGCCCGGTCCCAGCCGCAGCCGCGCCAGCGCGTCGGTGACCAGGAGCGCCAGTGCCAGCAGCAGGAGCCAGAAGCCGCCGCCGAGCGAGACCCGCGCATAGTTGTTGTCGGCCGGGGTCAGCCAAGTGGCGCCGTAGCCGGCGGCCAGCGCCAGCGCGACGATCCCGGCCAAGCCGGCACCCAGGCGCAGCTCGGTGAGGTGCGAAACGACGGCCACCGCCGCGGCCACGGCCAGTACGGTCAGCAGGGCGATCGCGGCCGGAAGCGGAAGGGCCTCCCAGATGGCACGACCCTGCCCGGCGGCGATCCGGTTGGCCTTGAAGTCCAGGAACGACAGGAGCAGCAGCCCGGCGGCGCCGATGGCACTGACCAGCACGCCCAGCCGGTCGAGGCGGAAATTGCCGGCGCCACGCGCCGTCGACGGGGCCAGGGCGCTGGTCGTGGCCATACCTAGTTGGTCACGAAGCCTTTGCTGCGCAGATAATCCTCGGCCACGGCCTTGGCCGGCTCGCCGCCGAGCTGGATGCGGGCGTTCAGTTCCTGCAGCGTGGCGGCGTCCAGGCTCTCGAAGATCGGCGCCAGGATCTCCGGGATCTTGGGGTTCTCCTGAAGCGCCGCCTCGCGAATGATCGGTGCCGGCGCATAGACCGGCTGAACGCTCTTGTCGTCCTCCATGACCACCAGGCCAGAGGCGGCGATGGCGCCGTCGGTGCCGTAGACCATGGCGGCGTTGGCGCCGTTGGTCTGATCGGCCGCGGCCTTGATGGTGGCCGAGGTGTCGCCGCCGGAGAGGACGATCAGCTGATCGGGCGACAGGGTGAAGCCGTAGGTCTCCTGAAAGGACGGCAGCGCCGCCGCGGAGTTCACGAACTCGGACGAGGCGGCCAGGACCACCTTGCCGCCGTCCGCGACCCAGCGGCCGAAGTCGGACATGGTGACCAGCTTCTCGGGCTCGGCCACATCCTGACGGACGGCGATCGCCCAGGTGTTGTTGGCGGGCGAGGGCGTCAGCCACACAATCTTGTTGGCCTCGTAGTCCAGCTTCTTGGCGGCTTCGTAGCCCTCGGCGTGGTTCTTCCACACCGGATCGTCGGCCTTGTTGAAGAAGAAGGCGGCGTTGCCGGTGTACTCGGGGTAGATGTCGATCTCGCCGCCGATGATCGCCTTGCGCACCACCGGTGTCCCGCCAAGCGTGATCCGGTCCTCGGTGGCGATCCCGTTGGCCTCCAGCGCCAGCAGGATCACGTTGCCCAGCAGCGTGGCCTCCGTGTCGAGCTTGGAGCCCACGACGACGTCGGCCCGCACGGACGCGGCCAGGGTTGCGCTGACGGCCAGGGCCAAAGCGATGGGCTTGAGTTTCCCGAACATGGCGGCGTTCCTCGTCGCGTGGGCGCGGCGCAAGCCTGCCACGCCTTGCTGGGTGGATGGTCGACCCGGCGCAAATTAACGCGACCGGACCGTGATGCCACCCCCATGTCGCGCCAGACCATTCCGGTCTCGCCGGCGAGCGGAGGTCGCAGGGCCGTGTTGGTCAACGCGCGAAGGCGCTCGCGGCTCCGCCCGCCGGCCAGGCGGTGGACGTCCTTACCAGCGGGTCGGATTGGCGAGGATCGCGTGCCGAGATCCTCGCGACGTGGTCACGCCGGCCGCAGCCGGGCCATGAACAGCGCATCGACGTACGCCCCGCCGCGATAGGCATAGTCGCGCATCGTGCCCTCGCGGACGAAGCCTTGGCGCTCGTAGAGCGCGACCGCGACCACATTGTCGGTGAAGACGGAAAGCTCGAGCCGCCGCAGGTCGAGCCAGTTGTCCGCGAGGTCGATCAGAGCGGCCAGGAGCGCCGAGCCGATGCCCCGGCCGCGAAACGCATCGCGCACGCCCATGCCGATGGCGGCCGCATGGCGGCGGCGGCCATGCTGGCGGTGCAGCCCGGCATTGCCGACCACCTCGCCGTCGAGGACGGCCACGAGCGCGTGGTCGCCGGCGGGCAGCCCGGAAACCCAGCGCGCGGTCTCCTCGACGGTCTGGAAGGGCAGCCGCAAGGTGCCCCAGCGATAGCCCGGCTCATTGGCGAGCGCACAAAGCGAGGAGATGTCGGCGGCCGAGCTCGCGCGGATCTCCAGACCTGGCGGTGGTCCGGGCATCGCGGGGTCGCTCAGGGGGCCGGGGGCGAACCGAACAGCCGCCCCAGACGGGGCGCCAGCCAGCGCTCGCAGCGGTCGACGATGGCCTCGCCACGCTCGATCAGCCGCTCGACCTTGGGATGACGCCGCTTCAGCCAGTCCAGCCAGCGCGCAGCCCAGGCGGCGTGCCGGGAAAGGACCAGGAGGCCGATGACGAAGAAGATCGCCCCGTGCAGGACGGGCACGATCAGCCCGATCACGCCGAGCGTGAGCAGGCCGTAGCCGATACCGATGGTGGCGAGACGGATCATGACGCGCTGGCCATAGCGATCCATTCGTCTTCGCTCAAGAGCCGCACGCCATACTCCCGGGCCTTGTCCAGTTTGCTGCCGGCTTCTGTGCCTGCGACGACATAGTCGGTGCTGCGCGAGACCGAGCCCGCGACCTTCGCACCCAGCGCCTCGGCCCGTGCCTTGGCCTCGGCCCGGGTCATCCGCTCCAAGGTGCCGGTGAACACCACGGTCTTGCCCGCGAGCGGCGAGCCCGCGCCGCCGACCTGGGCCGGCGGCTCGATGGTCAGCTCGGCGGCAAGCTCGTCCAGAGCCGCGACATTGTGCGGCTCGGCGAAGAATTCGCTCAGCTCCTCGATCAGGGCGGAGCCGACGCCGTCGACATTGTCGAGTTCCGCGCGCGCGTCCTCGTCCCCGGCGGCCATGGCCAGCATCGCGCTCCGCCAGCGGTCGAAGGCACCGTAGTGCCGCGCCAGCGTCTTGGCGTTGACCTCGCCCACGAACCGGATGCCCAGGGCATAGATGAAACGCTCGAGCGGGATCGTGCGCCGGGCCTCGATCGCGTCCTCGAGCTTCTCGACCTTGCGGGCCCCCCAGCCCTCGAGCTCGCCCAGCCGCGCCAGTTTCTCCGGATCGCGCGCGAGCCGGAACAGGTCGACCGGGCTCTTCAGCAGCCCCGCCTCCAGGAGCTGCGGCACCTGCTTCCTGCCCAGCCCTTCGATGTCGAAGGCGTCGCGGGCCACGAAGTGGCGCAGGCGCTCGGCGATTTGCGCCGGACAGACCAGGCCGCCCGTGCAACGCCGGATGGCCTCGCCCTCGGGCCGCACCGCGAGCGACCCGCACTCGGGGCAATGGTCCGGGAACAGCGAACGGCGAGGTGCCGTCGGGCCGACGCGCCAGCACCACCTCGACCACCTGCGGGATCACGTCGCCCGCGCGCTGGACGACCACCGTGTCGCCGACGCGAATGTCCTTGCTCTCGATGTAATCCTGGTTGTGCAGCGTGGCGCGGGCGACCACAACGCCGCCCACGGTGACCGGCGCCAGCTCGGCCACGGGCGTCAGGGCACCGGTGCGGCCGACCTGGATCGCGATCCTCTCGACCACGGTCTCGGCCTGCTGTGCCGCGAACTTGTGCGCAACGGCCCAGCGTGGCGCCCGACCGACGAAGCCCAGCCGCTGCTGCAGATCGAGCCGGTCGACCTTGTAGACCACGCCGTCGATGTCGTAGGGCAGGGCGTGGCGCTCCTCGCCGATCCGCCGCTGGTAGGCCAGGAGCTGCTCGACGGTGGTGCAGCGCTCGGTGGCCGGGTTGACGCGAAAGCCGGCGGCGCGCAGGGCGTCGAGAAACCCGGAATAGGTGCCGGTCACCGGCGGGTCGGCCTCGCCCCAGGCATAGGCGAAGAAGCGCAGGCGCCGTTCGGCGGTGATGCGGCTGTCGAGCTGGCGCAGGGAGCCGGCGCCGGCATTGCGCGGATTCATGAAGGGCGGCTCGCCCTGCGCCACGCGACGCTCGTTCAGCGCCATGAAGTCCCGGCGCTCCATATAGACCTCGCCGCGTACCTCCAGCACCGCCGGGTTCTGCCCGTCGAGCCGCTGCGGCACGTCGCGGATGGTGCGGACGTTGGCGGTGACGTCCTCGCCGACGGTACCGTCGCCGCGGGTGGCGCCGCGCACCAGGAGCCCGTCCTGGTAGCGCAGCGAGCAGGACAGGCCGTCGATCTTGGGCTCGGCCACGAGGTCCAAAGGCACGTCCGCGCCCAGCCCGAGAAAGCGGCGGACGCGCGCGACGAACTCGCGCACCTCGTCCTCGGCCATGGCGTTGTCGAGCGAGAGCATCGGCACCGCGTGCGGCACCTTGCCGAACGCCTCGGCCGGGGCCGAGCCGACCCGCAGGCTCGGGCTGTCCGCAAGTACCAGCTCGGGGAAACGCTGCTCGACTGCGGCGTTGCGCCTGCGCAACGCGTCGTAGGCGGCATCCGAGAGTTCGGGCGCGTCGCGCTGGTAGTAGAGCCGGTCGTGGCGCGCGATCTCGGCCGCGAGCCAAGCCAGCTCGTCGCGCGCCTCGGACTCGGAGAGCCGCTGAATCGGATCGTCCAAGGTTTCGGGCCGGCGCATCAGCCGCCCATCAGGCTGGCGGCGGCGGCGCGCGCGGCATCCGTGATCTCGGCTCCGGCCAGCATCCGGGCGACCTCGTCGCGCCGCTCCTCCGGCGACAGCTCGCGCACCTCGATCTGGGTCCGGCCGCCGGCGAACCGCTTGCCGACCCGGTAATGGCGGTCGGCGCGTGCGGCGATCTGCGGGGCGTGAGTGACCACCAGCACCTGGCGCTCGGCGCCCAGCCGCGCCAGCCGCTCGCCCACGGCATCGGCGGTGGCACCGCCCACGCCGGCATCGATCTCGTCGAAGATCAGCGTCGCCGCCGTGTCGAGTCGCGCGAGCACCACCTTCAGCGCCAGCATGAAGCGGGAAAGCTCGCCGCCGGACGCGATCCGGGCCAACGGGCCGAAGGGCTGGCCGGGATTGGTGCAGACCTCGAAAGCGACCCGTTCGGCACCTTCCGCACCCCATTGCGCCTCGGGCAGAGGCTCCAGCGCCACCCGCACCTTGGCCCGCTCCAGGCGCAAGGGCGGCAGCTCGGCCTCGACCGCCTTGGCGAGCCGTGCCGCGGCCACGTCCCGGCCGGCGGACAGGCGCCGCGACGCCGCCAGGAACGAGTCCCGCGCGTCAGCCGCCCGGCGATCGGCAGCCTCGAGTTCGCCGGCACCGGCGTCGATCCGCTGCAGGAGGCGCCTGGTTTCCTCGAGCAGCTCCGGTAGGGCCTCGACGGCGATGCGATGCTTGCGCGCGGCATCGCGCAAGGCGAACAGCCGCTCCTCGACCTCTTCCAGGCTGCCACCGTCCTCGGTCATGCCGCGCAGCGCGGCCTCGAGCGCCGCCTCGGCCTCGGCGGCCTCGATCAGCGCCCGGCTCACCGCCGCCGCGGCGGGCTCCAGCAGCTCGGGTGCGAGCGCGGCGCTCCGCTCCAGCCGGCGCTCGGCGGCGCTGAGCCGGGCAAGCGCGCTCCCGTCGCCGCTCACCGCCGCCAGGGCCTCGCCCAAGGTGCTCACCACCTTCTCGCGGTTCATCAGCACCTGGCGGCGCCGCGCGAGCTCCTCCTCCTCGCCGGCGTCCGGAGCGAGGTCGGCGAGCTCGCGCTCGCGGTGGCGCAGATAGTCCTCCTCCCGACGCGCAGCGGCGAGCCGCTCGCGCAGGCCGTCCACCTCGGCAGCCGCCTGCCGCCACGTGGCGTGGCCATCCCGCACGGTAGCGGCGGGTCCCGCGAGACCGCCGAAGGCGTCGAGAATGGCGCGGTGCGCCTGCGGGTTGAGCAGGCCGCGCTGGTCGAACTGCCCGTGCACCTCGACGAGCAGATCGCCGAGCCGCCGCAGCAGCGCCCCGCTCACCGCCAGGTCGTTGACAAAGGCGCGGCTGCGGCCGTCGGCGGTGACCACGCGGCGCAGGATCAGACCATCTTCCAAGGGGATCGCGTTTTCGTCGAGTAGCTCGCGCCAAGGGCCGGTGTCCGGAAGCTGGAACTCGGCCACGACCGAGCCCTGCTCCGCGCCGGCGCGCACGAGGCCCCGATCGGCGCGGTCGCCCAGCGCGAGCCCGAGCGCGTCGAGGATGATCGACTTGCCGGCGCCGGTCTCGCCGGTCAGGGTCGACAACCCGGATGCGAAGGCGAGCTCGAGCCGCTCGATCAGAACGATGTCGCGGATGGCCAGGCTCTTGAGCATCGGCTCGCCTGCCACGGCGCGGGCTAGAACAGCCGGCTCAGCCAGGAGCTGCCGTCCGACTTCGGCTCGAGCTGCTGGCCCTGCAGGAGCGCATAGGCGCGCTGGTACCACTCGTTCCCGGGATAGTTGTAGCCCAGCACGGCAGCCGAGGCCTGGGCCTCGTCGGTCATGCCGAGGGCGAGATAGCTCTCGGTCAGCCGGTGCAGCGCCTCGGGCACGTGGGTGGTGGTCTGGTAGTTCTCGACCACGGCCTGGAAGCGGTTGATGCTGGCGAGCCAGAATTCGCGCCGCTGATAGTAGCGGCCGATCTCCATCTCCTTGCCGGCGAGATGGTCGCGGATCAGGTCGACCTTGAGCTGGGCGTCCTGGCTGTAGGCGCTTTCGGGGAACCGACGGATCAGCTCGTCGAACGATTCCTGCGACCGCTGGGTCATCTCCTGGTCGCGGCCGACGTCCGAGATCTGCTCGTAGTAGCACATGCCCATGAGGTAGTAGGCGTAGGCCACGTCCTTGTGGCCCGGATGCAGGTCGATGAACCGCTCCGAGGCCGCCACCAATTCCTCGTACTGATTGGCCTCGTAGTAGGAATAGGCGGCCATGATCTGACCGCGTGTGGCCCACTGCGAGTAGGGGTGCTGCCGCTCGACCTCCTCGAACGATTTGGCGGCTTCCTTGAAATTGCCTTCCGCGAGGAAATTCTGGCCCTGGGCGTAGAGGTCCTCCGCCGGCAGGTCGGGCGGCACCTCCTTGGCGTCGTCGCCGGAGCAGCCCGTCAGGACCGCGGCCATGAGCACGAGACCGAACCAGGCGGCGCGCGGCAACCAGGGGGCGGCGGTGATGCTCACGGGCATCGGCGTCACCTTGCGTGGGCGGATAGTCGTCGGATGGCAGTCGGCTGTCATTGGGCGCGGACCTTAGCCAAGCTGCAGGAACATCGCCAGCCCGGCCTCAGGCGATCTCCTCGATCGTGTTCAGGAGTGGCCGCCACTCCTCGCGTACCGGGCGCGCCAGATGGCCGTCCATGTCGAACACGCTTAGCCCTTGCACGGCCAGTTCGCCATAGACCGCCCGATCGCTGAGCCGGGCCGCCACGGGCTGGCCGATGCGCTCCAGAAAGGCTTCGAGCCGTTGGGCGGCCTTGGAGCGCTGGCGCAGCCGGTTCGCGACCAGCGCCACGCTCTTGCGACCCTTGCGGATCGGCTTGAGCTCCTCGAGCTTGGCCAGGAATCGTTCGGTGCTGCCTTCGTCGAACACGGAGGCCAACACCGGCACGACGACGAGATCCGCCTCGGCGATCAGCTCGTCGACATGGCGCATGCGCAGATTGGCCGGCGCGTCGATCACCAGCCGGCGCAGCGGCGAGGGCACTTCGCCCACCTCCTTGCGCCAGTCCAAGCCCGTGATCGGCCGGCTCTGACCGTCGCGCAGCTTGAGCCAGGTCAGGCTCGAGCGCTGGCGGTCGACCTCGGCGAGCCCGGTCGCGAAGCCGCCGGCGGCGAATGCCGCCGCGAGGTTGGTCGCTATCGTGGTCTTGCCGCAGCCACCCTTGATGTTGGTCACCAGAACACGAAGCATCGGCGTCCCCGGTCAGGCAGACTTGGGCGGTTCGGGCCAGAACGGCGACGCCGCACGGAACTCGTCCCACGCGTCCACTGCCCGCGGCTCCAGCTCGCGGGCGGCATGCGCGTACCAGCCGAGCACCTGCCCGGCGCCCAGCGCGGCCGACCGCTGCCGTGCGCCGGGTTCGGTCGCCGCGAGCAGATCCTCGACCACGTGCTGCGCCACCGCCACGTCGTTCATGTGGCCGAGCAGATCCTGCATCCGGGAGGTCGCGGACTTGAAGCGGTCGAACTCGCGGCCCGGGAACAGGGAGGCGAAGAACTCGGTGCCGTAGCGCAGCTTCTTGAACAGGATGCGCAGATCGTGCCGGGCGACGGGGTCGAGGGCGGCGAAGTTGCGGCCCCGCTTGCGCACCTGGCGGTGGCGCTTGGACAGGGTCTCGGCGGCGAAGTCCCGGACGTTGCGGCGCTGCGCCAGGAGCACGTCGATGTCGGCACCCTGACGCCAGCCGCGGCAGGCGACCCAGCATGCCAGGTTGAAGGCGAGATCGGCGTAGCGCTCGGCCGCCAGCGTTTCGCGCACCTGGTGGTGCGCCTTCCAGCGAGCTTCGTCGGCGATCTCGGCGAGCAGCGCCAAAGTCGGATCGGCGGCCCTGCCCTCTGCCACCGGCACCAGGGTCTCGGTCGCGAACACATCGAGGTCGCGGGCGGGGCCCAATGGTCCCAGGAGCCAGCGCAGCTCGGCGTTCCACTCCGCGCGCGCCTGGTCGCTCAGGGCCGGCTTGAACAGGGCCAGCGCCGAGCGCAGGCGGCGCAGGGCCACCCTTATCTGGTGCAGGCCTTCCGGGTCGCGCGCGTCCCGCGTCGCCGCCTCGTTCTCGAGCCAGTGACCGATGCAGGCGCCGAGGATCTCCTGCAGGGCATCCTCCACCGTCATCGTTGCCTGAAGCTCGACGGCGCGCGCCTTGCGCCACAGGGGAGGTCGGCCGGTCATCAGCCCGAAGCCGCGCGCGGCCTTGTCCTGCAATTGCAGCCGCAGCGGCGCAATTTCCCGCAAGGACTGGGCGAGCTCGAACAACGCCCGGGGCTCGCCCCGCTTGAGCTCGAGCTCGAGCTCGCAGATCGGCGATTCGGCGCTGCCGGCGCGAATGCTGCCGCGATCGAAGGCAATCTCGATCTGGGCCGGCTGGCGGTTGGCATCGGGCCACTCGACCAGCATCGCCTGGCGGCGGAACCGCGTCTGGAAGGTGGGCTGCAGCTCGTCAGGCAGGATCAGCCCGGTAAGGTCGAGCACCGCCGGATCGTTGAACGCCGTCAGCTGCGGAGTTGGCTCCGGCAGTTCGACTTCCCACTCGCCCCGGACCGTCGCCGCGCCGCGCCCCTCGCTGGCGGTCTTCAGCGTCTGGACGAACTTGCGCCCGGCCTGGCGCACCCGCAGCGCCAGCTGGCGGCGGCTGAGGCGGTGATCGTCCGTATCGTAGTAGGTGGTGACCAGCTGCCGCGAGCGCAGGGAGCTGCGGGCGTGGCCGCGCAACAGGGGGCTGGCGATGAGCGTGTCCATCGCCTCGCTCGTCGCGGCAAGCTTGAGCTCAACCTCCCGCGGCTGAGATTCGACCAATGCTGGCAGTTCCTCTTTCCTGGAACGGACTGATCTGGATCAATGCAGCCGGTCGCATTCCGCGCTTTGCTGGGTCCGGATGAAACCGGTCTGAGTTGGAGAGTGACGGATGTCCTTCAAGGACCTTCTCGTGCTGGTGGATCGTAGTGCAGCATCGGACACCCGGCTAGAGTGGTCGCTGGGTCTGGCGAAGCGCTTTTCGGCTCGAGTCACGGCTCTGGGCCTGGTGGCCGAGCCCTTCGTCCCGGCCATGGTCGGCGTGCATATTCCGGTCGAGCTGTTGCAGCGGCAGCTCGCGGAGGCCGAGAGCGAACTGGACCGGGTGCTGGCGAGCGCCAGCGAAGCCGCCCGTCGGCACGACATCGCCGTCGCGACCGGGCGGATCACCGCTCCGCTCGACCGGCTGCCCACGGCACTCGCCCGCGCGGCGCGACTGGCGGACTTGTGCGTGCTCGGCCAGCCGGCCGGCCATGACCTTGAGTTCGACACGACGGCGCTTGCGGAGGCGGCGTTCATGGACAGCGGCCGGCCCGCGATCATCCTGCCGCACGCCGGCCTACCTTCGAGCGTGCTACGGCGCGTGTTGGTGGCCTGGAACGGCTCGCGCGAAGCGACGCGCGCGGTGCACGACGCGCTGCCCCTCCTGGCCGCGGCCGAGCAGACCACCCTGCTGATCATCGATTCGTCCGCCCAGGATGGGTCGGACGGCAGCCCGGCAGGCGCGGACATCGCGGCCCATCTCGCCCGCCATGGCGTCCGGATCGACGTCAGGACCACGCCGAGCGGGCAGCTCTCGGTGGGCGACGTGCTGCTGTCGCAGGCGGCCGAGGAAGGAGCCGACCTGCTGGTGATGGGCGGCTACGGCCATTCGCGCCTGCGCGAAACGGTGCTGGGTGGCGCCACCCGCCGAGTGCTGGCACAGATGACGCTACCCGTGCTGATGTCGCACTGAACCGCGCGCGAGCTCAGCTCGCCCAGGCGAGGGAACCAACGATCGGGGCCGATCCGGCGCCGCTCCGAGCGCCAGCTGGGTCGCTCGGCCAGGAGCTTCGTCAGGAGGGCGCAGCGCATCGCAGGACCGGCATTCAACTCCACATAGCGCCCGACAAGGCCGGCGGGCAGCAGCGCCAGCGCTCCCAGCGCATCCAGGGCCAAGTGGCGTAACCGTTCCTCGGTGGCACCGGGGCGGTCGCGCGCGGCGACGAGCTCGCGCTTGCAGCGGTCGGGCGAAACCAGCAGCGCGAAATCCGGACCAGTCGCATCTTCCGGCGTCTCGACGACGATCTCCAGCCCAGGTCCGGGTTCCAAGCGGGCACGCCCACGCGAGGACCCGACCTCGATCGGCTGGAGAATTTCCAGGCGTTCGACAGGACGAGCCTGATCGACCGCGCCGGCACATTCGACCAGCCGAACGAATGCCTGCGCGCTGCCGTCCATGAACGGGAGCTCGTGTCCGCTGCAGTCGATCAGGACGTTGTCGATCTCGCAGGCGGCCAGCGCAGCCATGAGGTGCTCGACCATCCGTACGCTGCCACCCGCAGCGGTACCGAGGGTGGTCACACCGTCGACGCCACCGGCGTTGCCCGGATGCGCGGCGATCGCCGGCGCGCCAGGGCGGTCGACGCGGCGGAACCGAATCCCGGAGCCCTCCGCCGCAGGGCGGAGCGTGACGGCAACCCTGGCGCCGCTGTGGAGGCCGACGCCAGCGCAGCCGATCGTGTGACGAAGAGTCCGTTGCTGCCGCATCCTCGGGACCTTCGCGTCCACGGGTTTCAGTTCCGCCGCGCCCTGGCCACCGGCCGCTTGCCCACGACCGCAGGACGGGGACCCACCCGCACCATCCTCGAGGTATGAAACGGGAGCGCCCGCCGTCCCCTTTGCCGGGAGAGGCGGGCGCCCACAAGTCACAAGTCTTTGCGGTTTGTTACGACCGCAAGCTAATGCGTTACATTAACTCCACCTCACCCATCGACGCGCTCGCGTTCCCGGCGCAGGAACGAGGGGATGTCGCTGAGCTCGTCCAGGCTGCCGGAGAGACCGGCCTGACCCTCGACCTGCGGCCGCTGCGGGCGCTGGTCGAACCGAGGCGGATGCCGTTCCGTCCCGCGCTCGGTGGATCGGGTGAAGGCGAACTCCTTGACCCGTGTGAACAGGCTGCCGCTGCGCTCCTCGGCCCGGGGCTGGAGCGCGACCGGAGCCTCGATCGCAGGCGCTCCAAAGTCATCCGCCTGCGGCAGATCGAGATCGATCGGCCGCTCGCTCGCGGCACGGAGATGGGTCGCCGGGCTGATCTCGCTCGGGCGGCGGGTGGATGCGCGGGCGGTGCTGTTGGGATGCGGCAGCGCCTGGGCGCGCTGCGGCTGGAAGCGGAAGCCGCCTGCCACGACGCGCGGCGCTTCGGCCACCGGCTCCTGCGCCGGCGCCTGGGCGGCCGTGCCGCGCTCGGCCGGCAGGTCGATGCCGGTCGAGACGACGGAGACCCGCATCCGGCCCTGGAGCGAGTTGTCGAAGGTCGAGCCGAAGATGATGTTGGCGTCCGAATCCACCTCCTCGCGGATCCGGTTGGCGGCGGCGTCGACCTCGTAGAGGGTCATGTCGAGGCCGCCGGTGATGTTGATCAGCACGCCGCGGGCGCCGCGCATCGAGACGTCGTCGAGCAGCGGGTTGGAGATCGCGGCCTCCGCGGCCTCGATGGCGCGCCTCTCGCCCTCGGCCTCGCCGGTGCCCATCATCGCCTTGCCCATCTCGCTCATCACGGTGCGGATGTCGGCGAAGTCGAGGTTGATCAGGCCGGGCATGACCATGAGGTCGGTCACGCCGCGCACGCCCATGTGGAGGACCTGGTCCGCCATCTGGAAGGCGTCGGCGAAAGTGGTGCGCTCGTTGGCGAGCCGGAACAGGTTCTGGTTCGGGATGACGATCAGGGTGTCGACATATTGCTGCAGCTCGCCGAGGCCGGCCTCGGCCAGCCGCATCCGGTGGGCACCCTCGAAGTGGAAGGGCTTGGTGACCACCGCCACGGTCAGGATGCCCTGCTCGCGCACGGCCCGTGCGATCACCGGTGCGGCACCGGTGCCGGTTCCGCCGCCCATGCCGGCGGTGATGAACACCATGTGGCTGCCCGAGAGCTGGTCGAGGATCTCGTCCAGCGCCTCTTCGGCAGCGGCACGGCCGACCTCGGGCCGCGCACCTGCGCCGAGGCCATGGGTGATGGTGTTGCCGAGCTGGACCTTGCGGTCGGTGAGGCCCGCCGCGAGAGCCTGCGCGTCGGTGTTGCAGGATACGAACTCGACCCCCTCGAGATGCGAGGTGATCATGTTGTTCACGGCATTGCCGCCGGCGCCGCCGACGCCGACCACCGTGATCTTGGGCTTGAGCTCGTGCGTGATCGGCAGGCTCAGACTGATTGTCATCTGTACTCCTCCACAGGATGGGCGCCCCTGTTGGGATCGCACCATGGTGCCGGCCGGGGGCAAGTATCCGACCGTGCAATTCAAAAGAGCGCTAGAAGTTCTCTCTAAACCATTGGCCAAGTCTCGCAAGACCATGCGAGAGCACCGAGACCTCGATTTGATCGCGCCAGCCCAGGCCGCCGTCGTCGCCGAGCACCAGCGCGACCGCGCCGGCCGCCGTCGCGCAGCAGGCCTCGTCCTGCCGGGGTCCCGACCAGGGGACCGGACGGGCGCAGCGCGTCGGCAGGCGGAACACCTCCTGGACCAGGTCCTCGAGCCCTTCGAGCTGGCTGCCGCCGCCGGTGATGACGATCGAACGCGGCGGACAGGTCGCCAGCAGCTCGCGATGCTCGTCCAGGCGCCTTCGCGCCAGGGCCAGGATCTCCTCGCACCTGGCGCGAACGATCTCGGTGATCCTGGTGCGCGGCACCTCTCCCGTCGGCATCTCGGCATGGTCGCCCAGCCGCGGATGCTCGATGCGCATGCCCTCGTCGCAGCTGCGGAATTGGGTGCCGCCGTACAGGTTCTTGATCCGCTCGGCATGCTGGCGGCCGGTCGACAGGCCGTAGGCGAGATCGCCCGTGATATGGTCCCCCCCATAGGGGACCTGCCCCACCAGGGTCAGGCGACCGCCGGCGAACAGAGCGAGCCCGGTGGTGCCGCCGCCGAAATCGAGCACGAGGCAACCGCGCTCGGTCTCGTCCTCGGCCAAGCAGGCGATGGCGGCCGCATAACTCGCCGCGACCACGCCCCTGACCTCGATATGGCAGCGCTCGAGACAGGCCAGAAGGTTGCGCAGGACGGGGCCCGAGACCGTCACGAGGTGTGCCACGATCTCGAGCCTTTGGCCGGTGATGCCGCTGGCGTCGCGCAGCGGTCGGCCGCCGTCCACCACGACCTCGACCGGCACGGCGTGCAGCACCTCGCGCTCGGGCGTGGTCGCCTCCCGCCGCGCGCGGTCGAGCAGGAGCTGGATGTCGGTGTCGGAGACCCCGCGCCCGTGCAGCGCGCAGCCGACGCGGACATAGGCCGACTGCACGCGACCACCGCTGACCGCGAGATAGATCTCGCGCAAGGTTTCGCCGGCCTGCTGCTCAGCCTCGTGGAGCGCGCCCAGGATCGATTCCTCGGCCGCCTCGGCGTCGACGACCTCTCCCACCTTCAGCCCCTGGGCGAGCTGGTAGCCGCGGCCGAGCAGCTGCACCCCGTGGCCGGGCCGGGGCCGCGCGATGTAGCAGCACAGCTTGCTGGAGCCGATATCCAGCACGCCGAAGGCATGGCCACGCCGCCAGGGTCCGCTGCCCACGATCTGGCGCCATGCGGTACCGGATGCCAAGCTCATGCGCGGGGTTCCTTGCGTTGCTTGAGCGCCGCGTCGGGCAGTTCCAGCGTCAGCCAGTCCGGACTGCGCAGATCGATCGAGGTGACCGCCCGCGACACCACGTCGGAAGCCTTCTGCTCCAGGGCCAGGCGCCGCCATGCCGCCAGCGGCCGGTCGGCCGGCAGGCGCACCTCGATGCGGCCGTCCAGGTACACGTCCCAACGCCTGCCGCCGACCAGCCGCGCGCCGGTGACGTGGCTGGCGAGTTCCGGCTGGCTCGCGACCAGCTCCTGCAGCTCGATCGACCGGGCTGGCGCGCCCTTGCCGAACAACAGGGGCAGCTCCCGGTAGCGCGACGCGTTCTTGACCCGAAAGATCTCCTGCGCATCACTCACCAGGACCTGGCGGCTGCCGTCCATCCAGCGCGCGATCGGGCGATGCTCGTCGAGCCGTACCCAGATCGTGTCCGGGAGCCGGCGCGCGACGCTGGCCGAACGCACCCACGGCAGAGCCTCGACCTGTTCCCGGATCCGGTCCAATCCGACCGCAAAGATCGGCTGGCCGTAATGCGGCTCGAGAGTCCGGGTCAGCGCGCCCTCGTCGGCCAGCGCACGACCCTCGCTGTAGACCCGCCTCACCACGAACCCGGCATCCACCGTGGTGGCAAGGCCGCCGCGCCGAACCGTTTCGGCCCATCGCTGGGCCATCGACGAGCGTGCCAAGGCAAAGCCGGAGCCGGCGAGGAGCGCCATCGCCAGCAACAGCAGGCCGATGCGCCGGAGGCGGACGATCCAGAGCCGCTGCGGCCGTCGCCGGCGCGAGTTCTTGGGCTGACCGGGACGGACCAGCTTCCTCACCTGTCGCATCGTGCTTGCTCCAGCAGTCCGACGACCAGCTCGCCGAAGGCGATGCCGCGGTAGGCCGCCTGCTCGGGGACCAGGGACAAGGGCGTCATCCCGGGCTGCGTGTTCACCTCCAGAAGGTAGAGCCCCTCGTCGCCGGTGGCCGGGTCGAGGCGGAAATCGGACCGGCTGACCCCACGGCAGCCCAGCACCCGGTGCGCCCGCAGGGCCGCGTCCATCACCATGTCGTAAAGGTCCGGCGACAGGGGAGCCGGAACGAGGTGGTTGGCGAAGCCCTCGGTGTACTTGGCACGGTAGTCGTAGAATCCGTCCTTGGGCCGGATCTCGGTGACCGCCAGGGGCTCCTCGCCCAGCACGGCGCAGGTCAGCTCCCGGCCCGGAACGTAGCGCTCGACCAGCAGGCGGCAGTCGGGATCGACGTCGTTGCGGTCGGTGAGCGGCCGCAGGTCATGGTCGCGCACGATCACCACGCCGACGCTCGAACCCTCGGCCGCCGGCTTGACGACGAAGGGCGGCGCCAGCGGCGGATCGGCCAACAGCTGGGCGAGCGTGGTCTCGGCGCCTTCCGCACAGCGCAGGCCGACGCTGGCGAACACGCGCTTGGCCATCGGCTTGTCCATGGCCAGGGCCGATGCCAGGACACCGGAGTGGGTGTAGGGGAGGCCCAGCTGGTCGAGCAGGCCCTGCACCCGGCCATCCTCGCCGAAGCGGCCGTGCAGCGCGTTGAACACCACATCCGGTCGGGTGCGGCCCAGCACCTCGTGCAGATCGCGACCAACGTCGATCCGGGTCACCGGATAGCCCCGCTCCTCAAGGGCGCGAGCACACGCCTCGCCCGAGACCAGCGACACCTCCCGCTCCGCCGAGAGCCCGCCCATCAGCACCGCGACGTGGCGGATCACGCCGCCAGCTCCAGGCCCGACGGGCGGCCGATGCGGATCACTTCCCACTCCAGCTCCACCCGGCTGTGGTCGCGCACCTTCTGCCGGACCAGCTCGCCGAGACCTTCGACCTCCTCGGCGCTCGCGCCGCCGGTGTTGACCAGGAAGTTGCAGTGCTTCTCGGATACCATGGCCGCACCCAGGCGCAGGCCGCGGCAACCCGCGGCGTCGATCAGCTGCCAGGCCTTGTGGCCAGGCGGGTTCTTGAAGGTGCTGCCGCCCGTGGCGACGCGCAGCGGCTGCGCCGCCTCGCGCTGGGCTCGGATCGCGGTCATCCGCTCCAGGATCGCCGCCGGATCGCCCGGCACCCCCCGGAAGGCGGCGCGGACCACGATCCAGTCGCGCGGCAGGGCACTCTTGCGGTACGCGAAGTCGAGATCGGCGTTGCCGAGCCGATGCAGCCGGCCCTCGCGGTCGAGCGCCTCCGCCCAAACCAGCCGCTCTGCGGTCTCGCCGCCGAAGGCGCCGGCGTTCATGCGCACCGCACCGCCCACGGTTCCGGGGATCCCGATCAGGAATTCGAGGCCGCCCAGTCCGGCACGCTGCGCCTCCTGGGCCACGCGCTGGTCGAGGGCACCCGCACCGGCCAGGACGAGATCGTTCTCGACGGCGACCTTGGCGAGCGGGCCGCCAAAGCGGACGACGACGCCGTCGAGCCCGCCGTCGCGCACCAGCAGGTTGGAGGCCACGCCCATCGGCACCACCGGCACGGCCGTCGGCACTGCCGCCAGGAAGCCGGCCAGGTCATCGGCGTCCGCCGGATGGAACAGGGCGTCGGCGAGACCTCCCACGCGCAGCCATGTCAGCGGCCCGAGCGGCACGCTGCGGCGCAGGGTGCCGCGCATCGGTGGCAGCGCCTCGTGCCAGCCGCTCATGCCTCGCCGGTCCCCTTCTCGGCCGCGGCCAGCCGCCCCGGCAGGGCGTTGGCCCATTGCGTGATGCTGCCGGCACCCAGGCACACGACGAGGTCGCCGGGCCGGGCGAGGTCCGCCACCATCGGCACCAGGTCGTCCAGGCCGTCGATGGCGCGCACGTCCCGATGGCCGAGGCGGCGCACGCCTTCGACCAGGGCCTCGCGGCTCGCACCTGCGATCGGGACCTCGCCGGCAGCATAGACGGGTGCCACCAGCACGGTGTCGGCATCGTGGAAGCAGGCGCAGAAATCGTCGAACAGGCTGGCCAGGCGGGAGTAGCGGTGCGGCTGGACGACGGCGATCACCCGGCCCTTGGTCCGGATCCGGGCGGTTGCCAGCACCGCCTTGATCTCGACCGGATGGTGACCGTAGTCGTCCACGATGCCGACCCCGTCGACGGTGCCGGTGCGGGTGAACCGGCGCTTGACGCCCTCGAGGCCGGTCAGGGTGCGGCGGACGACCTCGTCGGCGATGCCGAGCTCGCGCGCGACCGCGATGACCGCGAGCGCGTTCTGGACATTGTGTCGGCCGGGAAGCGACAGGTGAAGCCGCTCGAGCCGGCGCTCGCCCTCGCCGTTCCGGGGGCGCAGGACCACGTCGAACAGTTCGCCGTCGGCCTCGGCCATAGGCGGCAGCGCGCGGATGTCGGCCTGGGGGCTGAAGCCGTAGGTCACCAGGCGGCGATCGCTGATGCCGCCATAGAGCGCCTGGACCTCGGGATGGTCGATGCACAAGGCGGCGAAGCCGTAGAACGGGACCCGCTCGACGAAGGCGTGGAAGGCGGCGCGCAGGGCATCGAGGCTGCCGTAATGCTCCATGTGCTCGGGGTCGATGTTGGTGACCACGCCCACCGTGGCCGGCAGGCGCAGGAAGCTGCCGTCGCTCTCGTCGGCCTCGACCACGATCCACTCGCCCTGGCCCAGCCTGGCGTTGGTGCCGTAGGCGTTGATGATGCCGCCGTTGACCACGGTCGGATCGAGGTCGGCAGCGTCGAGCAGCGCCGCCATCATCGCCGTGGTGGTGGTCTTGCCATGGGTGCCGGCGACCGCGATCGAGCGCTTGAGGCGCATCAGCTCGGCCAGCATGTCGGCCCGGCGCACGACCGGGAGCCGCTTGGCGCGCGCGGCCACCAGCTCCGCATTGTCGGGGCGGATCGCGGTCGAGACCACGACCACCCTGGCCTTGCCCAGGTTCTGCGCGGCATGGCCCAGCGCCACGGCGATTCCCAGCCGGCGGAGCCGCTGCACGTTGGCGCCGTCGCCGATGTCGGAGCCCTGCACCGTGTAGCCGAGATTGCTCAGGATCTCGGCGATGCCGCTCATGCCGATGCCGCCGATGCCGACGAAATGGATCGGCCCGACCGTGTGGGGCACCATGGTCATGGGCGTCGCTCCCCCGCCAGGTCCAGGACCGCATCGAGCAGACGCTCGACGGCATCCGGCCGGGCCAATCGGCGGGCCTGGTCGGCCATCATCGCCAGCCGCGCCGGCTCGCGCATCAGGGCCATCAGTTCCGCCGCCAAGCGCTCGGCGGTCAGCTCCGGTTGCGGGACGACGATGGCGGCACCAGCCTCGGCCAGGGCCCGGGCGTTGGCGGTCTGGTGGTCGTCGGCCGCATACAGGTAGGGCACCAGCAGCGAGGGCCGCCCCAAGGCCAGCAGCTCGGCCACGGTCGAGGCACCCGAGCGGCTGATGAGCAGATCGGTCGCGGCCATGCGGGTGGGAACGTCGGTGAAGAAGCTGGCGAGCTCGACCTCGCCCTCCATGGCGGCGTAGGCCGCGCGCACCCGCTCGAGATCTTCCGGCCGGCATTGCTGCGCCAGCACCAGCCGCGCGCGCAGGTCGGCCGGCAGCAGGGCCACCGCACCCGGCACGACGTCGCTGAACACGCGCGCACCCTGGCTGCCGCCGAGCACCAGCACCCGGAACGCATTGGCATCGGGTGCGCCCGTGGCCGAGGCGCTGAACTCGGGCCGGGTGGGGTTGCCGGTGAGAAGCTGGCGCAGGCCGGGCCGGGCCGGGACCTCGGCCGTGCGCTCGAAGCTCAGGGCCACCGCGCGGGCGAAGCGCGCGGTCAGGCGGTTGGCGCGGCCGAACACCGCGTTCTGCTCGTGCACCAGGATCGGCACCCGGCGCATCGCCGCGGCAACCGCAGCCGGGACCGAGGCGTAGCCGCCGAAGCTCGCGGCGGCCACCGGGCGGGCGCGGCGCAGGGCGCCCACGCTCTGGACCAACCCCAGCGCGAGCTGACCCAGGCCCTTCAGCGTGGCGAGGACACCGCCCGACGGGCTGCCGGCGCTGACCACGGTAAAGGGCAGGTCGGTGCCGACATAGCGGGCGCCGCGGCTGTCGGTGAGCAGAGTCACGGCCCGGCCACGCAGGGCGAGCGCGCGGCCGAGCGCCAGGGCAGGAAACATGTGCCCGCCGGTACCGCCGGCCGCGATCAGGATCGGGCCGCTCACGCGCGCCACTCCAGGCGTGCGGGGATCTGCAGCCGGGCGCCGCGCCGGGTCAGCGCCAGCAGCATCCCCATGGCGATGGCCAGGGCCAGGAGCGAGGAGCCGCCATAGCTGATGAAAGGGAGCGTCATGCCCTTGGTCGGGATCAGGTTGAGGTTGACCGCCATGTTGATCAGCGCCTGCAGCCCGAACTCGGCGATGAGCCCGGCGGCGGCGAGCTGGACGAAGCGATCGCCGGCCTCGCTGATGCGCCAGAGTCCGCGCAGGATCATAAACGCGAACAATGCCACCAGCGCCAGACACGCCACAACCCCGAACTCCTCGGCGGTGGCGGCGAAGATGAAGTCGGCGTGGGCGTCGGGCAGGTGCCACTTCTGCACGCCCTCGCCCGGGCCGCGCCCGAACAGCCCGCCCTCGGCCACGGCGCGCAGCGCGCGCTCGATCTGGTAGCCGAGCGAGCCCGGATCGAAGAAATCGTTCACGCGCTCGGCGAAGTGCGGCAGCCACACATAGGCCTGCCAGAACCCCAAACCCGCGCCGACGATCAACGCCAGCACCCAGAACCAGGTGAGGCCGGCCACGAACAGCTGGACCCCGAACACCGCGCCGACCACCGCGGTCATGCCGATGTCGGGCTGCATGACCAGGACGGCCAGCACCGGCAGGACCACGCCGCCCGCCGCCAGGAGGCCGCCCGTGCCCACTCGGCGAGCCAGGAGATGCGCCGCCACGATCACCACCGCCGGTTTCACGAACTCGCTGGGCTGCAGCGGGAAACCAAGGATCGGCAGCCAGCGGGTGGCACCCTTCACCTCGGGCGCGAAGAACAGGGTGAGCACGAGCATGCAGCCGAAGCCGGCATACATGCCGACGCCGAGCCGCAGGACCCCCAGCGGTGCCAGCATCGACACGCCGACGAGGAGCAGGCAGGCCGGGACCAGCAGAATCAGGTGCTTGTTGACGAAGTGCATCTCGGCGCCGAACACGCGCTCGCCGACGGCCGGACTGGCGGCAAAGATCAGGATGGTGCCGATCAGCGCCAGGATCGCCACGCCGGCCAGCATGGTCCGGTCGACGGTCCACCACCAGTTGCCGACGATCGAGCGGTCGGTGCGCGGAACGAAGATCATCGGTGGGCCGCCTCCTCCCGGGCCAGAGCGCGGAACGCCTCGCCCCGCACCTCGAAGTTGGCGAACTGGTCGTACGACGCGCAGGCCGGTGCGAGGAGCACCGCGGCCTCACCGCCGGCGTGGGCGCGGGCCGCGGCACTGGCGGCGCGCACCGCGGCCGCGAGCGAGCCGACGTCGCGCATGGGTGCGAGATCGCCGAGATCGGCGGCGATCTCCTCGGCAGCCGTGCCGATCAGGTAGCCGGCTCGGACATGGCCCACGGCCTGACGCAGGCTGCGAAACCCGCCGGGCTTGGGCTTGCCCCCCGCGATCCAGAAGATGTTGGCATAGCTCGTCAGCGACTTCTCGGCCGAATTGGGGTTGGTCGCCTTGCTGTCGTTCACCCAGAGCACCGAGCCCGCGCGGGCGACCTCTTCCATGCGATGCGGCAGGCCGCGGAACGAAGCGAGAGCCGCGACGGCCACGTCCGATCCGACGCCCAGCGCACGTACCGTGCCGTAGGCGATCGCGATGTTCTGCCAGTTGTGCCGCCCGCGCAGATTCTGCAGCGGGCGCAGGTCGGCGACCTCGGCGGTGCCTTCGATCAGGCGCCCGTCGCGCACGACGATATCGGCGTCCGGACGGCTGGTCAGCGTGACCGTCACGGGGCGCCGTCCGCGCGCCGAGAGCCGTGCGGCCACCGCGCGGCTGGGCTCGTCGTCGACGCCGATGACGATCGCGTCGCCCGTCTCCTGGCCACGGAAGATCCGCTCCTTGGCCGCGACATAGCCGGCGAGGTCGCCGTGGCGATCCAGATGGTCGGGGGTGAGGTTGAGCCACACGGCGACGCGGCAGCGCAGCGCGTGGCAGAGGTCGAGCTGGAACGAGGACAGCTCGAGCACGAAGATCCGCTCCGCCGGCCCGAGGTCCAGCTCGAACACCGGCCGGCCGATGTTTCCGCCCATCACGGCGTCGACTCCAGCCGCCGCCAGGAGATGGCGGACCAGCGCCGTCGTGGTCGACTTGCCGTTGGTGCCCGTGATGCCGACGATCGGGCGCGGGCCGAGCAGGCCGGCGAACAGGTCGACGTCGCCCCGGATCGGCACGCCCGCCTCCCGGGCCGCCCGGACCAAGGGATGCGGCGCGGGGTGGGTCAGCGGCACGCCGGGGCTCGGCATCAGCAGCGCCAGGCCCGGCACGTCGGCCGGCCGGCCGGCGCGGAACGGCGTGTCGGCCACGGCCTCCGGCCGATCGTCGAACGCCAGCACGTCCGCACCGGCCGCCGCCAGGGCGCGGGCCGCCGCGACGCCGCTGCGGGCCATCCCGAGGATGCCCACCCTGCGGCCGGCGTAGCGTTCCAGCCCCATCATCGCAGCTTCAACGTCGAGAGGCCGACCAGCGCCAGCACCATGGCGATGATCCAGAACCGGATGACGATCGTGGGCTCCTGCCAGCCCATCTTCTCGAAATGGTGGTGCAGCGGCGCCATCCGGAACACGCGCTTGCCGGTGAGCTTGAACGAGCCGACCTGCACGATGACCGAGACCGCCTCCAGCACGAACAGGCCGCCGATGATCGCCAGCACCAGCTCGTGCTTGACCGCCACCGCCACGGCACCCAGGGCACCGCCGGTGGCGAGCGAGCCCGTGTCGCCCATGAACACCATGGCGGGCGGCGCGTTGAACCAGAGAAAGCCCAAGGACGCCCCGACGATCGAGCCGCAGAACACGGCGAGCTCGCCGGTGCCGGGGACATGGGGAATGCCCAGGTAATTGGCGAAGATCGTGTTGCCGGCGAGGTAGGCGATCAAGGCGAAGCTGCCGGCGGCGATCATCACCGGGACGATGGCGAGGCCGTCCAGGCCATCGGTCAGGTTGACCGCGTTGGACGCGCCCATCATCACCAGCGCCGCGAACAGGGGAAAGGCGAACCCCAGCGGGATGATCAGGTCCTTGAACACCGGCACGGCGACGCCGGTCGCCTGCGGTACGGTGCCGAGCTGGATCAGGACCACGGCGGCGATCAGGCCGATGCCGCCCTGAGCCAGCAGCTTGAGCCGGCCCGACAGGCCACCGCTCGAGCGCTTGGTGAGCTTGAGATAGTCGTCGGCAAAGCCGATCAGGCCGTAGCCGAGGGTCACCAGAAGCGCGACCCAGACATAGCCGTTGCTGAGATCGGCCCAAAGCAGGGTCGCCGTAGTGAGTGCCAGCAGGATGAGCACGCCGCCCATGGTGGGCGTGCCCTTCTTGGTCAGCAGGTGGCTCTCCGGGCCGTCGAGGCGGATCGGCTGGCCCTCGCGCTGCTTCCTCTTCAGCCAGCGAATCAGGGCCGGGCCGATCAGGAAGCTCATCACGAGGGCCGTCATCACCGCTCCGCCGGTACGGAAGGTGATGTAGCGGATGACGTTGAACAGGCCGATCTCGTCCGCGAGCGGGAACAGCAGGCTGTAGAGCATCAGGGGCTGTTCCTCATGATGCCGTCCGCCGCCGGTGCCCTTGCTCCGGTCAACGCCGCCACCACCCGCGCCATGCGGCTGCCGAGCGAGCCCTTGACCAGCACCACGTCGCCCGGTCGCATCGCGTCGAGTACCGCAGGAGCCAGGGCGGCGGCGTCGCCGGCATGGGCCCCGCGCCGGGCCGCCGGCAATGCATCGTGCAGCCGCGCCATCGCCGTGCCGCAGGTGAAGACCAGGGCGATGCCGGCAGCGTCGACCGCGTCCGCGAGCCCGGCGTGCAGCTCGTCAGCACGCTCGCCCAGCTCGAGCATGTCGCCCAGCACCGCGATCCTGCGGCCGGGCGACTGGCCCAGCACCGCGAGTGCCGCCCGCATCGAGGCCGGGTTGGCGTTGTAGCTCTCGTCCAGCAGGAGGGCCTCGCCGCCGCGGGCGGCGATTCGGCGCCGCTCGCCCCGGCCGGCGGACGCGCGCAGCTCGCCCAGCGTGCCGGCGGCCCGCGCCACGTCGGCACCCAGGGCCTCGGCCACGGCGAGCGCACCCAAGCTGTTGAGTACCAGATGCTCGCCCGGGGCGCCGAGGCGATAGGCGTAGCGCCGGCCGTCGCGGACGGCCACGACCTCGCTGCGTTCGGGCGCGAGCCGAAGCTCCGCCAGCCGCCAGTCCGCGTCCGGATGGCGGCCGAAGGTCACGATCCGCCCGGCCCGCGAGCGCTCGGCATGGGCGCGCAGCCGGCCGAAGTGCTCGTCATCGTGATTGAGCACCGCGACGCCGCCTGGCTCGAGACCTTCGAAGATCTCGCCCTTCGCGTCGGCGATCGCCTCGATCGAGGGGAAGAACTCCAGATGCGCCGGTGCCACCGCGGTGATCAGCGCCACGTGCGGCCGGACCTGAGCCGTGAGCGCCCGGATCTCGCCGGCGCGATTCATGCCCAATTCCAGCACACCGAAGCTCACCCCCTCGGGCAGGCGGGCCAGGCTCAGCGGCACGCCCCAGTGATTGTTGTAGCTCGCGACGCTGGCACAGCAGGGTGCTTGGCGGGAGAGGAGGTGGCGCAGTGCCTCCTTGGTCCCGGTCTTGCCGACGCTGCCCGTGATCCCGGCGATGCGCGCCGAGGTTCGCGCCCGCCCGGCACGACCGAGGCGCTCCAGCGCCGTCTGGGTGTCTTCGACCAGCACCAGCGCGGAGCGGTCGTCGACGCCCTCGGGCACGCGGCTGACGATGGCGGCCGCCGCACCGCGGTCCAGCGCGTCCACGACGAAATTGTGCGCGTCGCGGTTCGGGCCTTCCAAAGCCACGAACAGGTCGCCCGGCGCCAGCGTGCGGGTGTCGATCGAGACGCCGGACGCCACCCAGCCGCCGGCGATGCGGCCGCCCGTCGCACCGGCCACCTCCTCGGCGGTCCAGCGCGTGGTCATGGCAGGGTGCCTCCGCCGACCCGCGCCGCCTCACGCAAGACCTCGGCATCGTCGAAGTGCAGCACCTCCTCGCCGACGATCTGGTAGGCTTCGTGCCCCTTACCCGCCACGAGCAGCGTGTCGCCTTTGCCGAGCCCGGCGAAGGCGGTGCGGATCGCGTCGCCCCGGTCGCCGATCTCGACTGCACCAGGCGCCGTGGCCATCACCTGTGCCCGGATCGCCGCGGGCCGTTCGCTGCGCGGATTGTCGTCGGTCACCACCACGGCATCGGCGAGCCGGGCGGCGATCTCGCCCATGAGCGGGCGCTTGCCGGCGTCGCGGTCGCCGCCGCAGCCGAAAACCACGACCAGACGGCCCTCGGTGTGGGGCCGCAGCGCCTCGAGCGCCTTGGCGAGCGCTTCCGGCTTGTGGGCATAGTCGACGAAGGCCGCAGCACCGCAGGCATGGCGGGCAACCAGCTGCATGCGGCCGGGTGGCGGCCGTAGGCTGGACAGCAGCGGCAGGACCGCGTCGATTTCGGCGTCACCGGCCAGGACGAGGCCGGCCGCCGCCAGCAGGTTGTAGGCCTGGAACGAGCCGACGAGGCCGATGCGGAAGCGGTGACCGCGGCCCTGCAGCTCGAGCTCCAGCTCCATGCCGTCGGCGGTGGGCATGCGGCGGACCAGACGGAGCGCGCGCGCCGCCGTTCCATAGTCGAGGACGCGCAACCGCCGATCAGCGGCGAGCCTGGAGAGGTCGGCGAACTCCGGTACGTCGGCGTTGAGCACGGCGGTGGCCCCGGCCGGCAGCAACTCCGCGAACAGCCGACGCTTGGCGGCATAATAGGCCGCGGCGCTGCCGTGATAGTCGAAATGATCGCGGCTGAGGTTGGTGAAGGCGGCGGCGGTCAGGCGCAGACCGTCGATCCGGTGCTGGTCGAGGCCGTGGCTGGAGGCCTCGATCGCCAGATGCGCGATGCCCGCCGAGGCGAGCCCGGCGGCGGTACGGTGCAAGGTGATGGGATCCGGCGTGGTCAGGCTGCCCTCGCCCGGAGCGTCGGAGGTCTGAAGACCCAGCGTGCCGAGGCTGGCGGCCCGCCGGCCCAGGCCGGCCCAGAGCTGGCGCGTGAACACGGCGACCGAACTCTTGCCGCTGGTGCCGGTGACCGCCACCACGGTTGCCGGCTGCCGGCCGTAGAATCTGGCGGCCACCCGCGCCAGGGCCGCTCGCGGCTCGGCCGTGACCAGCGCCGGCAGTTCCGTGGCGGCGACCGCCTCGACGTCGCCCAGGACCGCCGCGGCGCCGGCGCGCTGCGCCTCGGCGACGAAGCGTCGGCCGTCGGTACGCGTCCCGGGCATCGCCGCGAACAGGTCCCCGGGGCCGACGCGGCGCGAGTCCAGGCTCAGGCCGCCGATCTCGACCTCGCCGCTGCCGCGCAAGCGGAGGCGCTCATCGCACAGCGCTGCCAAGCGCAAGGCTCGCCTCCCGCCGCGAAGGGTTGGTCTTCTCCGGGTGAAGCTTCGCCAGACGCGCCCGGTAGTCCTCCGCTGCCGCGTCGCCGCTCGGCGGCACGCCGAGTATGGGCCCGATACGGTCGATGATCGCGGAGACCACCGGGGCCGCGGTCCAGCCGCCGTAGCGCAGGCCGTAGGTACCCGCATCGCCCTTGGGCTCGTCCAGCGACACGAACACCATGTAGCGCGGATCGTTGATCGGGAACGCCGCGACGAACGAAGCCAGCACGCTGTCCAGGCTGTAGCGGCCGCCCTTGGGCTTCTCCGCGGTCCCGGTCTTGCCGCCGATCTCGTAGCTGTCCAGCTTGGCGCGGGTCCCGGTGCCGTGCTCGACGACCAGCCACATCAGCCAGCGCAGCAGCGCCGCCGTCTCCTCCGAAATGTAGCGCGTCCGCGGCGGGATCGCGTCCGCCTCACGCTTGAGCAGGGTCGCCGGCACGTGCGTGCCGTCGCGCACGAGGCCTCCGACCGCATCCACGAACTGCAGCGGCGTCACCGCAATGCCATGGCCGAACGAGGTCGTGGCCACCGTCACCTCCGCCCACTTCCTGGGCGTCCGCGGGCGGACGACCTCGGTGATCTCGATCGCGGGCGGGTCGTAGAGGCCGACCTTGCGGAAGAAGCCTTCGAGCACCGGCGCGCCACCGGCGGCGAAGGCCATGCGCGCGGTGCCGATGTTGGACGAGTATTCGAAGATCTCGGACACCGACAGCCACTTGTTCTTGGCGTGGTCGTCGCCGATCCGGTAGCGGCCGATCACCAGCTTGCCGGTGGCGTCGAATCGGTCCTTGAGCTCGACCTTGCCGGTATCGAGCGCGGCGGCGATGGTCAGGATCTTGAACACTGAACCCAGCTCGTAGACCTCGGCCAGATTGCGGTTCAGATACTCGATCCGATCGGGCCTGCCGATCCGGTTCGGGTCGAAGTCCGGCAGGCTCACCATGGCCAGCAGCTCGCCGGTCAGCATGTCGAGCACCAGCGCATTGGCGCCGATGCTGCGGAACCGGTGGTGCGCTTCGAGCAGCTCCTGGCGGGCGATCTGCTGGATCCGGAGGTCGAGACTGAGGGCGAGGGGACCCTCGCCGCTCATCAGCCGGTCCTGCTGCGAACGCTCGATACCGGCCTGGCCGTTGCCGTCGATGTTGACGAAGCCGGTGACGTGGCTGGCGAGATTGCCCTTGGGATAGACGCGATGCTCGGCGTCGCTGAACCCGACCCCGGGCAGCCCCAGCTCGAGCACGGCCCGCTGTTCCTCGGGCGTGATCCGGTGCTTGATCCAGGCGAACCGGCGCGAGCTCTCGAACCGGCGCTGCAGTTCGGCAGCGTCGACGCCCGGCAGGATCGCCGCCAAGCGGCGCGCCGCGTCCGCCTTGTCGAACAGCTTGGAGGGATCGGCGTGGACGCTGGGCACACGCAGGTTGGTGGCGAGTACCACCCCGTGCCGGTCGACGATGTCCGCACGGCTGGCCCTGGTCACCGCCGGCGCGGCGCTGGCGGTCTGCGGGCCTTCAGCCTGCCATGCCACCATGTCGATCAGGCGCAGGGCGATACTGAGGAAGGCCAGCGCAAACACCACGCCCACGACCCGCAGCCGCCCGCGCCCCTTGGCAAGACCGTGATCGACGCTGCCGACGGGGGGAGCGAGAGGACGCATCGCCATCAGTCGAGGCCCAGATCGAACGCGGCGGTCGGCGGAAAGGGACGCCCGCGCAATTCCACCGCGGCACCCGACGGCAGCAGCGCCGGCATCGGCGCCTTGGACCACTGCAATTGCTGCCAGTCGGGCAGTCGCGCCACCTCGATCAGCCGGCCGCCGCGTGCCTCGACCATGCCGAGTTGCCCGGCCTGGAGCACGAGGCGGTCGGGGCGCGTCAGATACTCCAAGTCGGCGCGCGCGGCCTGCAGGGCCCAGCGCTCCCGCTCGATCCTGGCCTCCGTCCGGTCCAGCTCGTGCTCCAGGTCCCGCACCGAATATTTGAGCTGGAACGTGGCCGCGGCGGCAGCCATGGCCATGACCGCCGCGGAGACGATGTAGCCGAGGCTCACGCGGCGAGCGGCCATGGGCCTCCCTCCACGTCGGCGGCGCCTTGCGAGCCGGCGCCCTCGGCCAGCCGTTCCGCCACGCGCAGCCGAGCGGATCGCGCGCGTGGGTTCGCGGCCAGCTCGACGGCGTCCGGCTTGATCACACCGGCCTTGATCCAGCGCCAGCGCGCCGGCGCGAAGGCGACCGGCGGCAGATGGCGCGACGGCTGTGCCTGCCGGCCGCCATGACGGTTGACGAACGCCTTGACCGCCGCGTCCTCGCCGGAATGGAACGAGACCACGGCCAGCCGCCCGCCGGGGCGCAGCAGGGTCTCGGCAGCGGCCAGACCGCGCTCGAGCTCGCCCATTTCGTCGTTCACGGCCATGCGCAGCGCCTGGAAGGTGCGTGTCGCCGGATCGCGCGGACCGTGACGTCCGCCCTTGGCCTGCGCCACCAAGGCGGCAAGCGCACTGGTGGTCGTCAACGGCGCGCGGGCGCGCATCTTGGCGATGGCCTTGGCGATGGAACGGGCCTGAGGCTCGCCGCCCAGCTTGGCCAGAAGCCGGGCGAGCTCGGCCTCGGGCAGATCGTTGACCAGATCGGCAGCGCTCGGCCCCGCGCGGGACATGCGCATGTCGAGCGGGCCGTCGAGCTGGAACGAGAATCCTCGCTCGCCCTGATCGAGCTGGAACGAAGAAACCCCGAGATCGAAGACGATGCCGTCGACCTCGGTCACGCCAATGCCGGCCAGCGCCGCGCGCATATCGCCGAACGGGGCATGCAGAACCGCGAGCGCGGGCTCACCGCGGGCGAGCTGCCGGCCGCGCTCGACGGCATCGGGGTCGCGGTCGATGGCGACGACCCGGCACGCGGCCGCCGCGAGCATGGCGCGTGTGTAGCCGCCACCGCCGAAGGTCGCGTCGACGTAGACGCCATGGTCCCGCAGGCGCAACGCGTCCACAGCCTGAGCGAGAAGAACGGGCCGATGGGCCACTCGACTTTTCCACAGCCAAGATATCAACAGGCCGCCGCAGGTGTCCGGCCGGCGATCAGGCAGCCGCAGAGCCGCCCGGCTCTCCTACCAAAGTCCTGCGATCAGCACTGTCTCGTTTGGTGTCATCGGGCAAGTAGACACGAGATCAGCACCGCACGCCTCAACATCACCGACGACCGAAGTTGGGCTCAATCTACTTCCCCGGGCAAGTGGGGAACCATCAGGATCCATCGGCCGTCGTCGTCCACACTCGCATGCCAGAAGGCTATACTTCGTACGGCGGGTCCAACCGCACGAAACCAGCTGCTTTACTGTGACACGCAAGCGAAAATCAGTACCGTCCAAGCTGCGGCAAGCTATCGCCGCCCCTGCCACAGGTCAAGGTAATTTTCCAGCATCCTTGGCTAACGGCCTGCAAATGCGACAATATCGGCGGCCGCCAACCAATCTGTGGATAAGTGCTGGATGGTCGGGGAATGATCGTGGGCAAGTGGCGCAGGCGGCCTGTAAGCCGGGTTCTGTCCCCGGCCCGAGAGCCGGGGGATGACCATTCCTCTGGGACCCGCGTCGCCGCGGGCCTCGCGCGACCGACCCGGACGACCGGCCTGGAAACCGGCCTGCGCGCATCGGCCTTGCGGTCCATGGCGCCGTCGTCCCTACTTGGTCTTGCTCCCGGTGGGGTTTGCCGTGCCGCCGACGTTGCCGCCGACGCGGTGCGCCCTTACCGCACCCTTTCACCCTTGCCCGCAGGCCGGCCGAAGCCGGCCCCGGCGGGCGGTCTGCTCTCTGTGGCACTTTCCCTGGGGTCGCCCCCGCCGGGCGTTACCCGGCACCGTGTTTCCGTGGAGCCCGGACTTTCCTCCCCCGCCGCGAGGACGGGAGCGGCCATCCGGCCGCCTGCAGCCGCCTTCTAGGTAGGCGCCGGCCGGTCGCGCCGCAAGCAGGCAACCGCGAGCGCGAGGCCCATGGTGGCGGCATCGAGCGACCCGTCGCAGCAGGCGGGTCGCCACCGGCGCTGGAACGCGCGAAGGGTGGCGGCGAAAGGCACGCCCTCGGCTGGGCCGGCATAGCCGAACCGCGCCAGCGCAGCCGCGGCGGCAGCCGCGTCCGGCGCCGCCGGCACGGCCTCGGGAACAGGGAGGCACAGTCCGGCATCCGCGAGCTGCCGCCACTCGAACAGCTCGCCCGGATCCTCCTTGCGGGCAGGGGCGATGTCGCTGTGGCCGAGCACGCGCTCGATCGGAATGCTCCAGCGCTCCATCAGCGCGCTGGTGAGCTCGAGCAGCGCCAGCATCTGCGGAGCCGGAAATGCCCGATAGCCCCATTCGTGCCCAGGATTGACCAGCTCGATTCCGATCGAGACATCGTTGAGGCGGCCTCGGCCATGCCACCAGCTGACCCCGGCGTGCCAGGCGCGCAGCTCGTCCGGGACCAGCGCCGCCACGGTCCCGTCCTCGTCGATCAGATAGTGGGCGCTGACCTTGGCCGCCGGATCGCGCAACCGCTCCAGCGCCGCCGCGGCGTCACGCATGCCGGTATAGTGAAGGACGAGCATGTCGATCGCGGCATCCGCCGGCCGCGCGTCGCGATTGGGCGACGGCCGCACGACGACGGGCAACGGGCTCAGAACCGATCGAGCAGACGCTGATAGTAGTCGAGCTCGGCCGGTGGGCGATCACGCTCCCCGGCCCGGCGGTAGAGCTCCTCCAGGACGTCGCGCGCGCGCCCGAGATCGCTCTCCTCCGGGACCTCGACGCCGCGCGTATCCATACCGCCATCATTGCGCGTCGACCGGCCGAGGGGATCGCGGCCCCGACGGCCGTTGGCCTGCGGCTGCCCGCCCGGACCCTCGCCCTGCTGCCGCGCCATCTGCTCCTGCATCTGCTCCATCATCGCCTGGCCGGCCTGCTGCATGGAATCGATCGCCTGGCCCTGGGCCTCGCCCGCCTCGCCGGGCTGGCCCTGCTGCAGCGAGCCACGCGCGTCGCGCATGTCCATCTCGGCTTGGCCCAGGGCGCGCGGAATCTCCATCCCGGCCTCGCCCATGCGCCGCATCAACTCCCCCAGGGCGCGCCGCAGCGCCTCCTGCTCGGCCGCGGACTGGCCCATCTGGCCCTGCTGACCTTGCTGCTGCTGACCTTGCTGCTGCTGCCCCTGCTGACCCTGCTGACCTTGCTGCTGCTGACCCCGTCGGCCTTGCTGCTGCTGGCCCTGCTGACCCTGTTGCCCCTGCTGGCCCTGGCGCTGCTCGCGGTTCATGTCGAAGCTGCGCTCCTGCAGCTTCTGCTGCAGCTGGATCATCTTCTGCAGGTCGCTCAGCATCTGCTCGCCCTGCGACGGCTGGGCCTGCTGCGTCCCGGCGCGCAGGTTCTCGAGCATCTCCTGGAGCTGGGCCAGCATCTCGCGCGCCGCGTCCCGAGCACCGCTGCGCATCAGCTCGCGCGCCCGGTCGAGCATCTCCTGCAGGTCGCGGCGGTCGACCGTCTGGCTGTTCTCGGGCCGCTGCATCGACTCGGTGGGCGGCTGCCGCCCCTGCTCCATGGCCTGGCGGGTGAGCTCCTGGAGGAACTCGTCCATGGCCTGCTGCAATTCCTCCATCAGCTTTTCGAGTTCGGCATCCTCCGCATTGCGGTCGAGCGCCTGCTGCAGCTCCTGCTGCAGGTCGCGCAGCTTGCGCTCGGCCATCGAGAGCGAGCCATCCTCGATGAACAAGGCGAGCTCCCACAGCATGTCGACGACCGAGCGCCGGCTGCCCGTGTCGTTCTCGTTCATGGCGAGCCGGGCCGCGGCCACGCGCAGGGTCAGCGGCACCGCCGTCGGCAGCTCCTGGGCCATCTGCGTATCGCCGAGCGCCGCGAGGCTGCCGGCGACCTCGTCGCTGTCCTCGGGGGTGGCCACGAGCTTGCGCCGCTGCTCGATGATCGCCCGTGCCAGGGGGTGATGGAACTCCCGCGCCGGCAGGGTAATCTCCAGCGGCCCGCTCTGGCCACGCTGGCCGATGGCGTCCACGGCCTCGAGCCGGAGGATGGCGGGCAGCCCGGCCAGCGGATGCGCGGTCAGGTCCTGATAGGTGCCCGTCGCCACCTTGGCCGGCTGATTGCCTGGCTTGAGCAGGGTGAGCCGCTCGGTCTCCCCCTCCTTCCCCGGCGGCGCCAGCAGAAGGGCCAGTTCGGCCACGCCATAGTCGTCCGCGGCCTCAAGATCGATCTTGAGCACGCTGCGATGGGTCGGGCGCGGCTCGCCGACGAAGCTGACGGTGGGCACCTGGTCGGGAACGGCGTCGATCAGCCATCCGGCGATCTCCTGGCCCGACCCGTCGCGCACGGTCAGGAAGGCATCTCGGTCCAGGGTGAGCGCGACCTCGGCGCTGCCCGGGCCGAGCTGCTGCATGGGCACGTTGGTCTCGCCGTACAACACTTGCGCCATGGCACCGTCGGGCAGGTGATGTACCTGCGCCCGCGCCTCGCTGCCGGTGGCGACCGCCAGCGCCGGGACGCCACGGGTCTGCTCGCTGACCAGCGGCGGGCGCCGGGTGTAGTGCGGCGGGGTAATCCACAGATCGACGCTGGGCGGGAACGTCGCCTGCGCCGCACGGCCGCCCAGTTGGAATGCGCTGCCAAGGCGCGGCAGGATGTCGCCGCGGGCATGGACCAGCGCCACCAGGAGCACCAGCAGCAACGCCGACCGCACCGCCCACGGATCGCGGCGCGGCAGGTCCGAGCGCGGCGGGTTGAGCCGCAGCCGCTCCAGGCTGTCGATCAGACGTTGCCGATGCAGCGCCCACAGCCGCCGTGTCGCCGGATCGGAGAAATCGCCCGGGAGACTGTCGTCGAGGGCCCGCAAGGGCTGGTGCGGGATATCGCTGTCCTGCTCGAGACGCGCCAGGCCGGCCCGGCGCGTGGCCATGCGGAACGCGCTGCGCGCCTGCCACAAGGCAAAGCCCAGCGCCACGGCGAACGCGGCCAGGAGCAGGAGGTGCAGCGGGAGCGGCAGTGCCAGCCACAGACCGAACAGCGACAGCGCCGCGAACGCGCCGAGCACCGCCAGCGCCGGCCAGACCGCGGGCCACCAGCGCTCCAGCGACACCACCGCGCGCGCGGCCCAGACCCGCAGGCGGAATATCCTCGTCTGCCGCGGATCGCCGCTCCTCATGCCAGTCTCCAGCCTGTCAGCTCGTGCGCCCCAGCCAGTCCGGGATGCGCTCATCCGCGAACTGGCGCTCGATCCCGAGGCTCGGGCGGATGACCGCGAACCGGTCGCCGTCCACCATCACCTCGGCGGCACTGGGCCGTGAATTGTAGTTCGACGCCATCACCGCGCCATAGGCGCCGGCGCCGGTGATCGCCACCAGGTCACCGGCCTTCAGCTCCGGCAGCATCCGATCGCGACCGAGGATGTCGCTGCTCTCGCAGATCGGTCCGACGACATCCATGGCCAGCAACGGCGCCTCCGGCGCGGGCTCGGCTAGGGGCAGCACCGGGTGGTGCGCGCCATACATGGCCGGCCGGATCAGGACGTGCATGCCCGAGTCCAGGACGAGGAAGCGCCGGCCACCCAACTCCTTGAGATAGATCACAGAAGCCACGATGACACCCGCTTCGGCGACCAGAGCACGGCCCGGCTCGAACAGCAGCTCGCAATCCAACCCCGCCGTGACCCGGCGCACGAGGTCGGCCAAGGCCAACGCCTCGACCCGCGGCTCGTCGACGTAGCGCACGCCGAATCCGCCGCCGAGATCGAGGCGCTGCAGGGCGATGCCCTCCGCTCGCAGGCTCGTGAACAGCGCGACCGCCCGGCCATAGGCGGAGGCGAACGGCTCGAGCCTGCCGATCTGCGAGCCGATGTGCAGATGCACGCCCACGGGCCGCACGCCATTCAGGTCGGCAGCCAAGCGGAAGAGGTCGGCAGCCTCCTCGAACGGGATGCCGAACTTGTCGTGCCTGCGGCCGGTGCTGATCTTCTCGTGGGTGCCCGCGTCCACGTCCGGGTTCACGCGCAAGGCCACCGGTGCCGTGAGGCCCATGGCGGCGGCAAGCTCGCCGATCCGCCGCAATTCCTGCGCCGACTCGACGTTGAACTGCAGGATGCCGGTGGCCAGCGCCAGCCGGATCTCGTCGTCGGTCTTGGCGATGCCGGCATAGACGATCCGCCGCGGCGGGACACCGGCCTCCAGCGCCCGGGCGATCTCACCGCCGGAAACCGTGTCGGCACCGAGCCCCTCCTGGCCGAACAGCCGGATCACGGCCAAGTTGCTGTTGGCCTTGACCGCGTAGCAGATCAGCGCGCGTTCGGCCGCGAACGCCTCGCGGAAGGCTCGCGCCCGCTCGCGCATCGCGGTCGCCGAATAGACGTAGCACGGCGTGCCCACGCCGGCGGCGATCTTGCGCAGCGGCACCGCGTCGGCGGCGAGTTCGCCCTCACGATAGCGGAAGGCGCTCAACCGCCGGTCTCCGGCTGCCGGCTTCGCGGCTCCGGTGGCGGCGGCGGGCGCAGGTCGGTGACGTCGCCCTTCCGCCCACAGGCGGCGAGCCCGACCAGCGTCAGGAGGACGAGGGTGGCCCGCAGGGCGCGTCGGCGATCGGTCGTGGTCGGCGTTGGCATCATCTGGCGATGCTAACGCAGGCGCACGCCCGCCGCAAACGACGCCCCGCGCCGGCCCGCAGGGACGTGATGGTCCGGATCAGGGCTTGGCCTTGGCCGCGAGCGAATCCAGGCCGCCCTGGTAGATGCCCTCGATCACGGCCAACGCGTCCGCGTCGGGCGCATCCTTGGCGTCGAAGGTCCCCGCCCAGACGATGGTGGTGCCGCCGGCATCCTCGACGTCGATGGTCGATTCGTAGTTGGCCACCGGCAGCGGGCTCTCGAGGATTTTGTAGGTGTAGCTCATGCCGGCCTCGTCGCGCGCGACCAGTTCCTCGACGATCGTGCCGCCGCCGTTGAGCGACAGCGTGCGGATGGTCTTGCCGTCCTGCTCGGAAAGCACGCAGGTCTCGACCGCCGGGTGCCAGTCGGAGATGGCGCAGAAATCGCCGATCGCGGCCCAGGCCTCAGCCGGCGTGGCGTCGACCGTGACCTGCTTCTTGGCGTCGAGCGCCAGCGCCGGGGTGGCGACAACCGCCGCGAAAGCGGCGACGGATAGGTAGCGAAGTACGTGCATGTGATTCTCCTCCCTGGTGACATGCCGGTGCCGGGAGGTGTCCTCCGGCTGCCGCCACACGGTCAAGATGAACCGGTGCCCGGTGACGCGGAATTCTCTGCGGCCAAGGGCTACTCGGTCAGAAAACGCGCCTCGGCCGCCGCCACGGCCGCCAGCACGCGCTCGGGTGCCGTGCCGCCGAAGCTGCTGCGGCTGGCGACCGAGCTGTCGACGGACAGGACGGCCATGGCCTGCGGCCTCGATCCGCGCGTCGACCGCCTGCAGGTCGGCGAGCGTCAGCGCCTCCAGCCCGCAGCCCTTGCTCTCGGCCAGGCGTACCACCCGCGCCGCGATGCCGTGCGCTTCGCGGAACGGCACGCCCCGTTCGCGCACCAGCCAGTCGGCGAGGTCGGTGGCGGTGGTGAACCCGATCGCCGCGGCGGCGCGCATCCTGGCCGTGTCCACAGCGATGCCGGCCAACATGGCGGCCATGGCGGCGAGGCACAGGTCGAGATTGTCGGCGGCGTCGAACACGCCTTCCTTGTCTTCCTGCATGTCCTTGGAATAGGCGAGCGGCAGGCCCTTGAGGACCACCAGCAGTCCCTGCAGGTCACCCAGGATCCGCCCCGACTTGCCACGCACGAGTTCGGCCGCGTCGGGGTTGCGCTTCTGCGGCATGATCGAGCTACCGGAAGTGAACGCCTCGGGCATCCGCACGAAGCCGAACTGCGGCGTCGACCAGAGGACCAGTTCCTCGGCGAAGCGCGACAGATGCACGGCGCAGATGGCCGCACTCGCGAGATAGTCGAGCGCGAAGTCCCGGTCCGAGACGGCATCGATCGAGTTGGCGTTCGGCCGGTCGAAGCCGAGTTCCGCCGCGGTCATCGTCCGGTCGATGGGAAAGCTGGTACCGGCCAGGGCGGCCGCACCCAGGGGACACTCGTTCAGCCGCCGGCGGGCGTCGGCGAAGCGCGAGCGGTCGCGGCCGAACATCTCGACATAGGCCAGGAGATGATGGCCGAAGGTCACGGGCTGCGCCGCCTGCAGGTGGGTGAAGCCGGGCATCACCGAGGCCGCGTGCTGCCGCGCCAGACCGAGGAGCACGCGCTGCAGCTCCGCCAGGCGGCTGCCGGCCCGGTCGATGGCGTCGCGGACCCAGAGCTTGAAGTCGGTCGCCACCTGATCGTTGCGCGAGCGCGCCGTGTGCAGCCGGCGCCCCGGCTCGCCGACCAGGTCGGTCAGCCGCTGCTCGATGTTGAAATGGATGTCCTCGAGCTCGGTCGTGAACACGAAGCTGCCGGCCGCCATCGCCGCCTCGATGCGCTCCAGACCGTCCAGGATCGCGGCGCAGTCCGCCGATGAGATCACGCCGGTGGCGGCCAACATGCGGGCGTGGGCGCGCGAGCCGGCGAGATCGTGAGCCGCTAGTCGCTTGTCGAAGTCGATGGAGGCATTAATCTGCGCCATCAGGGGTGCCGGGTCCGACTCGAAGTGCCCGCCCCAGAGAGCTCGGCTGCCCTTGACCTGTTCCGCCATCGCCCGTTCCCCGCGCCCGTTCGGAGTTGCCATGCGCCGTATCCTGGGCGTCCTCGCCCTCTTGACGCTGCTCGCGCCCGGTTTCGCCACCGCCGCCGAGGTGCCGATCGAGATCGGTGCGCCGCAGCCATTGCCGCCCCTGCCCTTCCAGACCATGGACGGTCAGGAGGCGTCGCTGGCGGACTTCGCCGGCAAGGTGGTGGTCCTCAATCTCTGGGCGACCTGGTGCGCACCCTGCCGCGAGGAGATGCCGAGCCTCGACCAGCTGCAGGCGATGTTCGCCGACCGCGACGTCGTCGTTCTCGCACTCTCGGTAGATCGCGCCGGTCCGGAGCGCGTCAAGCAGTTCCTGGACGAGATCGGCGTGCAGCACGTGCACGTCTATCGCGACCCCAAGGCAGCCGCAACCCGAGCCCTCAAGGTGCCCGGCCTGCCCGCGACCATCCTGGTCGACAGGCAGGGGCGCGAGGTCGGGCGAGTGCTCGGCATCGCGCACTGGGACGGGCCGGACGCGGTGGCGGCGGTGGAGAGGTTGCTGGCCGAGCCCGCCGGCTGAGCACGAACGGCGGCCGCGGTGCATCCCTGCGCGGAACTGCTGGTATGGCGGCATTCCGAGCGCGAGGGCACCCCGTGACCGGCCACGACATCCTCGTCCTCACCCCCGGGCAGGCTCTGGCGCGGCGGGACGCGCTGATCGAGCTGCTGATCGATGCCGTGGAGGGCGGCGCCTCGGTGAACTTCGTCCGGCCGATGACGCCGGCCAAGGCTGCCGCGTGGTGGGCGGGTGCTCTCGCCAGCCACGCGCGGGGCGAGCGGCTGATCCTGACGGCCGAGGCGGGCCGGCGCGTGGACGGGACGGTGCAACTGGTGCCGGCACCGCAGGAAAACCAGCCGCATCGTGCGGACCTCGCCAAGATGCTGGTCCACCGCCGTGCCCGCCGACAGGGGCTGGGCGCGGCACTCCTGCGCGCCGCCGAGGACCAGGCCGAGCGGCTCGGGCGCACGCTGCTGACCTTGGACACGGAGGCCGGCAGCGCCGGCGAACGGCTCTATGCCAAGCTTGGCTGGACCAGCTTCGGTCGGGTGCCGGGCTACGCGCTGGGCGCCGACAGCGAGCGGCGCGAGGCCGCGACCTTCTTCTATCGGGAGCTGTAGCCGCCGGCGCAGCACATCGACCGTAGCCTAAAAGATCCATTTGCCCGCAGCTACATCGCGCAGCCGGCTAGAGACGAGGCGCATGCGGCACCAGCAGCGCCTCGGTGAGGCGCGGCTGGCGGAGATCCGGCGCCACCCTGGCCGCAAGTTCCAGCAGGGCCGCGAACCGGCGCTGCTTCTTGGCGGCATGGTTGGCCGCGATGTCGGACAGCCGGTGGCGCAGGAACGGATTGCGGAACCGTTCGAGCGTGGTCCGGCGATAGGCGGTCGCGGCGTCGCCGAGGCCCATGGCTGCGAATACCGGCAGCACCTCCTCCGCGTAGAGCCGGTCGAGGCTGGCGGCGAGGTCCGGGTCCGACAACGCCTCCAGCACCGTCTCCTCCGGCGGGCGCCGGTCCAGGAGCCAGCGCTCGGCGAGCCAGGTATGGCCGAGATTGAGGATGTAGAGCTTGAGCCGCTCGTACCGGGCGAGGTCGGCGGTGACGACGAGATCGGGGTGCCGGCAGACCGGCGACAGGCCGGGAGCATTCTCGATCGCCCACAGCGCATAGGGTTCGGCCACCGCCCCGATGGGGTCGAGCGCCTCGGAAACGATCCGGTCGACCAGCGAGCAGGCCCAGACGCAATCCTCCACGAGCCAGGCACGGAAGCCCGGCTCCAGGCCCCACTCGGCGGCCAGGCCCGAGACCACGTCCCGCAGCACGTCGCCGTTGCGCGAGATCAGCTCGCACGGGAACAGCGTCACCGGCGCGGCCCGGTGGCGCCAGCGGGCATGCAGCAGCTTGACGAGCTTGGCCGGGAAGGAGCGGGGGATCCGGTGCTCCAGGCGGTCGGCCTGGTCGAGTTCGTAGCCGCGGTCGGCGGTGTTGGACACGATCGCCTGGACCATGCCGACGGCCAGATCCTCGACAGCGTCCCACTCGCCGGCGGCGTCCAGCGCGCGGACCACGCTGGTGACCTGCACCAGCCGTTCGGACGGCCGGCCGTCGACCAGCCCTTTCAGGTAAACGGGGTAGCCGTCGCCCCGCCGAAGGGCCTGGACCCGAGCCTGGGCCTCGGGCGATCCCGTGGTCTGCACGGCGGCGATGGCGCCGATCGCCTCGCCGGCGGCCATGGCCTCGCTCACCATCAGGTCGACATGGGCCTGGAGCAGTCGGCCGGTCCCGAACTGCAGGATCGCCGGCTCGGTCACCTCAGAACTCGATCATCGCCTTGACCACGCCGGTCTCGGGGCGGATCCATTCGGGGAAGCGCTCGGGCGCCTCGTCCAGGCCGCCGCGGTGCGTGATCAACCGCTCGACCTCGACGGCGCCGGAGCCGATCGCCCCGAGCACCTCGCGAAAGTCGTCGATCGTCGCGTTGCGGCTGCCCTTGAGCGTGATCTCGCGCTTGTGGAAGTCGGGGTCGGAGAACCGGACCTCGGTACGCACCACCCCCACGAACACCAGCGTGCCGCCATGCGCGACCCAGCCGAAGCTCTCCTCCATCGCCCCGGTGTTGCCGGTGGCGTCGAAGACCAGGTCGAAGTAGTCGCCACCGGTCAGCGCCGCCAGCCGATCGCGCGCCTCCGGCCCGGCGGCCAGGCCGTCGCCGAGTCCGAGCACGTCGCGACAGAAGGCGAGCCGGTCTGCGCGCGGGTCGAGGAAGGTGACTTCGGCGCCGCGGGCCTTGGCGAAGGTCGCCGTGGCGATGCCGATCGGACCGGCGCCGACCACCAGCGTCCGCTCGCCGCCGCGGATCTCGGCCCGGCGCGCGGCATGGGCGCCGATCGCCAGGAACTCGACCAACGCAGCCTGGTCCAGCGGCAGCCCGTCGGTCGGGAACACCCGGTCGGACGGCAGTGCCAGATAATCGCACATGCCCCCGTCGCAATGCACCCCCAGGCATTGCAGGCTGGTGCAGCAGTTGGTCTTGCCCTGGCGGCAGGCGACGCAGCGGCCGCAGGTCAGGTAGGGCATGACGTAGACCGGCGTGCCCTCGGCGAGTGCGACGCCGGCGCCGGTCGCCGCCACCTCGCCCGCGAGCTCGTGGCCCATCACCCGGGGATATTCGAGATAAGGGTGCTTGCCCTGGTAGATATGCAGATCGGTCCCGCACACGCCCATCCGACGGACGCGGACCACGACCTCGCCGGCGGCCGGATCGGGACGGGCGCGCTCGATCACCTGCAGCGCGCCCGGGCGCTCACACAGGACGGCACGCATGACTGGGCTCAATGCGACACCAGGATCGGGCTGAGCGCGGACTCCAGGATCGAACGGGTGACCCCGCCGAACATCATCTCGCGCATCCGCGAGTGGCCGTAGCCGCCCATCACCAGGAGATCGGCCTGCTCTTCGCCGACCTGATCCAGGATGGTGTCGGCGATGCCGCCCGAGGCCGACACCTGCTTCACCCGCGCCTTGGCACCGTGGCGGCTGAGATAGGTGGTAAGGCCGAAGCCGGGACGGTCGCTGAAGCGCGCGCCGGCACGGTGCGCATCGACGGTGAGCACGACCACGTCCTCGGCCAGACGCAGGAGCGGAACGGCGTCGCCGGCAGCCCGCGCCGCCTCGCGCGAGCCGTCCCAGGCCACCAGCGCCCGCTTCGGCGGCAGATTGCCGCTCCATCCGACCGGCACCACCAGCGCCGGCCGGCCGGTGTCCATGAAGGCGGCCTCGGCCAGTGCCGAGCCGTCGGTGTCGCTACCCGGCCCGACCACGATCAGGTCGGCACGCCGGCCCTGCCGGGCGAGGATCGCCGGCAGGCGGTCCATGGTGGCGGTCTCGCGCCGAGCCTCGAGCTTCACGCCCCTGGCGTCGGCGAGCGCCGTCAGCGCGGTCAGCCGCTCGTCCGCCTCGCGCTCCAAGGTCGCCATCTGCTCGCGGACCAGATCCTCGGGCAGGCGACGGCCGACCAGGGCGCGCCCGAACGGCTCGGTCAGGAGATAGAGGGCGCTGATGTGGGCCGCGCTCGCCGCGGCGAGCTCGACCGCGGCCCTCAGGCGGCCTTCCGCCGCCGGCGTCTCGTCGACGTGAACCAGGATCTCCGTGATTGCCATGTGGCTCCTCTAGCGCCGCCGGGACCTATTGCACCAGCGCCGTGCCGAACAGCGCATTGGGCAAGATCAGGGAGATCCAGGGGACATAGGTGATCACGATCAGGAACAGCAACAACACGCTGAGCCAGGGCATCGCGGCGCGGACCACCTGCATCACCGGCATGCCCGTGACGCCGGAGGTGACGAACAGGTTGAGCCCGACCGGCGGGGTCACCATGCCGATCTCCATGTTGACGACCATGATGATCCCGAAATGGATCGGGTCGACGCCCAGCTGGGTGGCGATCGGAAACAGGATCGGCACCAGGATCAGGATGATCGCCGACGGCTCCATGAAGTTGCCGGCGATCAGGAGGATGATGTTGACGACGATCAGGAACTGCCACTGGCTGAAGCCCGCGCCGACGATGGCCTCGGCGATCGCCTGCGGAATCTGGGCCGTGGTCAGCACGTGCGCGAACAGGAAGGCGTTGGCGATGATGAACAACAGCATCACCGTCACCTTGGCGCTGTCCACCAGCACGCGCGGCACGTCGCGCCAGCCCAGGTCGCGGTAGACGAACAGGGCGATGATGAAGGCGTAGACCGCGGCCACGGCTGCAGCCTCGGTCGGCGTGAACACGCCGCCATAGATGCCGCCCAGGATGATGACGATCAGGAGCAGGCCCCACACCGCCTCCTTGCCGGTGCGCAGCCGCTCGCCCCAGCCCTGTCGCGCCTGGCGCGGCAGGTCGAGGACGGTGGCGGCGATGTAGATCGCGGCCATCAGGGCGAGCCCGAGCAGGATGCCGGGGATCACGCCGGCCATGAACAGCCGTCCGACCGAGCTCTCGGTGGCGGCGGCATACACGACCATCACGATCGAGGGCGGGATCAGGATGCCGAGCGTGCCGGCATTGCAGATCACGCCGGCGGCGAAGTTCTGGCTGTAACCGGTCCGCACCATGCCGGCGATCACGATCGAGCCCACCGCCACCACCGTCGCCGGCGAGGAGCCGGACACGGCGGCGAACAGCATGCAGGCGAACACGCCGGCGATGGCCAGCCCACCGCGCAGATGGCCCAGGCAGGCGATGGCGAAGTCGATCATCCGCCGCGCCACCCCGCCCGTGGTCATGAAATTGCCGGCGAGGATGAAGAACGGGATCGACAGCAGGACGTACTTCTCGCTGGTCTCGAAGAACTTCAGCGAGAGCGAGGCGAGGCTGTCGTTGGCGAACAGCATGATCGACAGCACGCTGGAGAGGCCCAGAGCGATGGCGATCGGCATGCCCAGGACGAGGAACACGAACAAGGCCACGAACAGGAAGGCGGTCATCATCGCCCGGCACCTCCGGCGGGCGGCGCCTCGTGCGCCGGCGGATGGGCGTGCTCGAGCGCCTCGGCCGCCTCGTCGGCGAGCTCGAAGCCCTTGGCCCTGCCGGTGTAGATCGCCCAGGCCTGCTGGAACAGCCGCACGCCCAGCAACGCGAAGCCGATGGGCAGGATACTGCCGAGCACCCACCGCCGCAGCGGCAGGTCCTCCGCGAACACGCCGAGGCGGTACAGCTTGTAGATGTAGCCGTAGGAGCCGTACAGCATGATGCCGGCGTAGAGCAGGCACAATGCGACGGCGATCAGGCCGACGATGCGGCGGCTGGCGGCCGGCAGCATCTTGACCACCACGTCCACGCCGATGTGGGCGTGGACCCGCACGGCGTAGGAGATGCCGATCATGATCAGCCACGCGAACAGGTAGACGGTGGCCTCGAGGGCCCAGATCATGCCGGCATTGAACACGTAGCGCATGACCACCTGAGCGAAGGTCAGGATGGTCATCGCCGCCAGGAGGAAGGCCAGGATGCCTTCCTCCAGGTGAGCGACGATTCGGCCCATGGCCGCGCCTCCCCGTTCGACGCTGGCGCGCTCAGCTCGCGTTGGACGTCTGAGCCGCCTCGATCAGCTCGACGCCGATGCCGTCCTGGAACTTCTCCCAGACCGGCTTCATCGCATCCTTCCAGGCCTTCCGCTCGTCGGGAGTCAATTCGATGATCTCGCTCACCCCGGATTCGGCGATCTTCTGCCGGTCGCCGGCGTTGAGCTCTCCCGCCAGCCGGTTCACCTCGGTCGAGACCTCGGCGACGATCGCTTCCAGCTCGGTGCGGATGTCGTCGGGCAGGCCCTCCCAGAACTCCGTCGAGGTGAGCAGCAGGTAGTCGAGCACCCCGTGGTTGCTCTCGGTGATGTACTTCTGCACCTCATAGAACTTCTGCGAGTAGATGTTCGACCAGGTATTCTCCTGGCCGTCGACGGTGCCGACCTGAAGCGCCTGGTAGACCTCGGCGAACGCCATTTTCTGCGGATTGGCGTTGAGCGCCTCGAACTGGGCCAGGAGCACGTCGGAGGCCTGGATGCGGAACTTCAGCCCGGCCGCGTCGGCGGGCACGCGCAGCGGCTTGTTGGCGGAGAGCTGCTTCATGCCGTTGTGCCAGTAGCCGAGCCCGAGGAAGCCCGAATCCTCCATGCTCTTCAGCAGTTCCTTGCCCTCGTCGCTGGCCTGGAATCGATCGACCGCTTCGATGTTGTCGAACAGGAACGGCAGGTCGAACACCGCCAGCTTCGGCGTGTAGCGGTCGAACTTGGACAGGGAGGGTGCGAGGAGTTGCACGTCGCCGAGCGCCAGCGCCTCCAGCTCCTTGGCATCGCCGAACAGGGAGCTGTTGGGATAGACCTCGACCTTGACCTTGCCCGCCAGACGCTCCTCGACCAGCTTCTTGAACAATTGCGCGCCCTGGCCCTTGGGCGTGTTGTCGGCCACGACGTGGCTGAACTTGATGACGATCTCGCTGGCAAAGGCCGGCCCGCCAAGCAGAAGACCGGCGCAAAGGATCATGGTCGCCGTGAGTGCGCGCATCGATGACCTCCCCGATTATCGCGCGGTGGCGGTGCCGTGCCGCTTGCTGCACCGTCTTCGCGCTGGTCTGGCGTGTTTCGCACGAAGAATAGAGGCCGGAAACCCCGTATCGTACCCAGCGGAGCGTATCGGCCCGCAATTGCCCGCGACCGCGGAGCGCGGCCGCATCGCTCGGGCAACGCTGTGCCTGCTCGCGGCGCTGGCTGTTCACGGCTGCGGCGGCGAGCGGTCCTCCCCGCCACCATCGCCGGGCCTCTCCGGCCCCGCCTGTCTGAGCGAGCTCGCCCATCGCGGCATCGTCGTGCAGGCCTGGACGCTCGGGAGCGCCGGTTGCCCGGTGGCGACACCGGTGCGCGCACAGTCGGGACGCATCGCCGCCTTCACGCCGCCGCTCGTGACCAGCTGCGCGATGCTGGCGGCATGGAGTGACTTCGAGGCCGAGCTCGACCGCACCGCGCGGGCGACCATGGGCAGCCCGGTGGTGGCGGTCCGCCACTTCGGCAGCTTCGCCTGCCGCGCCATGACCGGCAACGCCGGCAGACCGAGCCTTCACGCCCAGGCCAGAGCCGTCGACATCGCCGGATTCCAGCTCGCCGACGGTCGCGTGGTGACGGTGCTCAAGGGCTGGAACGGACCAACGGACCAGCGCCGCTTCCTGCGTGCCGTCGCCGTCGCCGCGTGCCGGCGTTTCAGCGTGGTGCTGACACCGAACAGCGATCGGTTCCATCGCGACCACATCCATCTGGACATCGGACCCTGGCGAAAATGCGGGGTCTGACGCCTCCCGGCTTGCGGTAAAACGATTTCCGTGCGCTAAGGATTGGACCATCGAAGTGGCTCAACCTCCCTTTCGCGGCCCAAGAACAATGCACGAGAAACTCCATCTTCACCTCGATCTCGAGCTGACCAAGCCGCGGACCCGCAAGGGCCGGCGCGCGGTTGCGGAGGAGCGTGCCGTCTCGCTGGCGGAGGCGGTGATCGCCCACGTGCTGCCGCCGCTTGCCCAGGAGGTCGGGATCGAGCGCGATCAGCTGGCTGGAGCCCTGCTCGCGGAGTTGGGTTACGACGTCGGGCGTTCGCATCCCCCGGCTGCCGCCATGGACATGCTCGCGGTCGCCACCGAGCGGTTGCGCGACGCCATCGCCGGGCGCGCCGGTAACCACGTCCTCCTCCCAGCGCCGACGGTCCGGGGTCCGCGCACGCTGCAATAGTCTCAGCCGCGCGTACGCCGTGCGCGCTCGTCCAGCAGCCCCAAATAGTGCTGCACCACCGCCGCCGCTGCTATGGCCGTGATGTCCGCATGGTCGTAGGCCGGCGCGACCTCGACCACGTCCATGCCGCGCCAGTCGATCCCGCCCAGATCGCGTAGCACCATCAGGAGCTGGGCCGAACTCGGCCCGCCCGCGACCGGCGTACCGGTGCCCGGCGCATAGGCCGGGTCGAGACAGTCGATGTCCACGCTCAGATAGGCAGGGCCGTCCCCGACGCGGGCACGGATCCGCTCGATCGTCGTCGGCACCCCAAGCTCCTGGAAACCATAGCCGTCGACGATCTCGATCCCGCAATCCTCGGGCGCATGGGTGCGGATGCCGATCTGGATCGAGCGCGCCGGCTCGATCAGCCCGGCCCGGACCGCGCGGGCGACGAACGTCCCGTGGTCCAACCGGTCGCCATCGTCGTCCCAGGTGTCCTGGTGGGCGTCGAACTGGACCAGGGCCAGAGGGCCATGCTTGGCGGCATGCGCCTGCAGCAGCGGCCAGGTGACGAAGTGGTCGCCGCCCAGGCTGACCAGCTGGGCGCCGGATTCGAGGATGGCCGCGGCTTGCGCGCGGATGGCGCCGGGGATTTGCGCATGCCGGCCATAGTCGAACGCGCAGTCGCCATAGTCGATCACGGTGAGCGCCGCGAACGGGTCGCTGGCAAAGGGATATTGCGGGTCGCCGCACAAGATGGCCGAGGCCCGGCGGATCGCCTGCGGCCCGAAGCGTGCGCCGGGACGGTTGCTCACCGCCGCGTCGAGGGGCACCCCCCACACCGCAACGTCGACGCCGGCCAGATCGCGCGTGTAGCGGCGGCGCATGAAGGACAGCGCACCGGCATATGCGGCCTCCGCGGAGCCTCCGCGCAACGGGCCGAGAAAGGCGTTGTCGCCCGCCCGGCCCGACTTCTGTTCGCTGGTCATCCGCGGTCCCCTGCCGTTGCGGCGCCGGCATAGGCAAGAATGCGCGGCGAAGCCAGCGGGCAGCCGTGGGCCCTGTGGGCGCGGACAGCGGGACCGCCGGCCGTGGAGAAGTCGGCAGCGCGGCCGCGTTGACAGCGCGAGACCGCCGGGGCAGTGCTCCCGCCGTGTCGCACAACGCAAATGGGAGAGCGGCCTTGCGCCTCTGCCACGGTACGATGGCCGGTCTGCTGCTCATCCTGGGCCTGGTCGCCTGCGCCGACGACCGCAAGCCCGTCGACGAGACCGCCACCGTCGAGCCGATCGGCTTCGGCTGCCTGGACCAGATGGGCGAGATCGTCGACGATCCCCTGGACCCGGCGGCGCCACCCTTCTGCCGCATTGGCGTGCTCGGCGGGTTGACGTTGGACGGCCGGTCGTTGCCGAAGGTCGCCGTGCTCGACCGCGGCAACGAATGCCACCGCACCCAAGATGGCTATGCGGTCGATCTGGCGCCGGGCGTGGCCGCGCGCTTCCACAGCGCCTTCGCGACCGATCCGGACTTCGTGCCGCTGGCCGACAGCCCCGCCTGCCCGGGGCTGGACGGTGCGGGCCCGGTGCCGGCGCTACCCGCGGGCGCACAGGACGCGATCGAGTTCGCCACGGTGGCGACGATCGCGGTCACCACCGCCGACGGAACGGCACTGAACCTACCGGCCGAAGTCAGTGCACGGATCATCGACGCGGCAACCGGACGCTCGCGCTGGCTGGATCGCTGCCGCACCGACGCGACCGAGCTCGCCGCGGCCGCCAGCTTTCCCGATCTGAGCAACCTGCGCCAGGTTCTGTCGGACGAGGCGCTGCGCTGCGCGCGCGGCTTCGCGGCGGCACTGGGGGCGCCGGCACCGCTCTAGGCAGTCCCGATGCGGCTCTCGGTCGTCGTCTCCGCCGTCGTCGCGGCACTGGTCGGCTTCGGCGGGACCCTGGCGATCGTGGTCGCGGCCGCCAGGGCGGTCGGCGCCGATCCCGACCAGACCTCGTCCTGGGTTGCCGCCTTGTGCCTGTCCATGGCGGCGACCAGCACGCTGCTGAGCCTGCGCTTCCGCGTGCCGATCATCACCGCCTGGTCCACGCCCGGAGCCGCGCTGATCGCCGCCACCGGCGGCGGCATCGACCTGGCACAGGCCGTGGGCGCCTTCCTGCTCGCCGGCGCGCTGGTCCTGCTCACCGCTGCCTTCCGCCCCGTCGGCGCCCTGGTCCACCGCCTGCCGCCGGGCGTGGCCTCGGGCATGCTGGCGGGCGTCCTGCTGCACTTCGTCATGGCTCCATTCGAGAGCGCTTTGGCTTTGCCCGAGCTGGTCCTGCCGCTGCTGGTCCTGTTCCTGGTCGCACGGCTCATCAGTGCCTCGGCGGCCGTGCTCGCGGTCCTGGCAGCCGGCCTCGTGCTGGCGTGGATGCTGGGGCTGACCGGCGAGCTGACCATGGGCATGGCGCTGTCGACGCTCCGGGTGACCTATCCAGCGTTCGATCCGGGCGTGCTGCTCGGCCTCGGCCTGCCCCTCTACCTCGTCACCATGGCCTCGCAGAATCTGCCGGGCTTCGCCGTCCTGCGCGCTGCTGGCTACGAGCCGCCGGCACGTGCGATCCTGGCGGTGACCGGTTGCGCCTCTCTGGCGACCGCTCCCTTCGGTGCCCATGCCACCAATCTTGCCGCGATCACCGCCGCGATCTGCACCGGTCCCGACACCCATCCCGATCCGGCGCGGCGCTGGCTCGCCGGTCCGGTCTACGGCCTGTGCTACCTGGTGCTGGCGGCATTCGGCGCCTCGCTGGTCGACCTGTTCGCGGCCATGCCGCCGGAACTCATCGTCACCGTCGCTGGCGCCGCCTTGGCCGGGCCGCTGGCCGGTGCCTTGGCCGTCGCGATGGCCGATGAGACGCAGCGCTTCGCCGCCGTGCTGACCTTCGCAGTCACGGCCTCAGGCATCGCCGCATTCGGCATCGGCGCTCCGTTCTGGGGCCTCGTGGCCGGTCTCGCCGCGCTGGGCCTGGAGCGGGCGGCGCGTTTCCGCCGCCGATTGCCTGCGGACGTCGATGCTGCGAGACCGGACCCACCCTGACCATCGCGGACCCAAGCTTGCCGCTCTACACCGCCGTGCCCCCGGCCGAAGGTCGCCGCAAGCTGCAGGACTGGCGCCGCACCCTGTTCCGTGCCGTGGGCCTGCTGGCGCTGACGCTGCTCGGCTGCATGGCGGGCCTGTTCCTGCTGGACGAGGGCTCCGATCCTCTCGGCAGCAAGCTGTTTCGCGCCTTGTGGAACGCCGCCAACACGATTTCGACCCTGGGCGACCTGAACCGCCTCAATGACCGGCAGCAGGTGTTCATGATCGGCGCGATGTTCACCCTCGTGTCCGTCGGCGGCTACGCCATCACCACCCTGACGGGCGTGCTCTCGGGCGACGCCGTGCAGGCCTACCGGGAGTATCGGCGCGTGGAGAACCTGCTTGCGGGGCTTACCGGTCACGTCGCGGTGGCCGGCTATGGCGTCTACGGACGGCGCGTCGCTGAGCGCTTGCGGCAGCAGGGCCGGACCGTGCTGGTGATCGAGTTCGAACCGGCCCTGGCCCAGCAGGCTTCCGACCTGGGTTATCTCACGCTGCTGCTGACCGCCGGACGCGACGAGGCGTTGGCGAAAGCCCGGCTGGATCGGGCCGCGGCCCTGGTGGTCACGCTGCACGATGCCGACCGCAAGCTGGCGCTCACCCTGGTCGCACGCGGGATCGGCCCTTCCCTGCCCATCATCGTCGCCGACGACAGCGATGCCGACGAATCCTGGCTGCCCCATGCCGGCGCTTCGAGGGTCGTGCTGGTCGACGACCTGGTAGCCCAAGCGCTGGTCGACGAACTGAAGAAAGTGGCGCCGAGCCCTTGAGCGCATGCTGCAGCGCACCATCTACCATCCATGTGGATGGCGAGAGGATGGTGAGCCCATGTCCGGAACGGTGCGCGAGCTGCGGCCGAAACTGGCCGACAGCGAGAAGATCACGGTCAATGTGGGCTTCGTCGACCTCGGTCACATCGATCTCCTCGTGGCCGAAGGCTTCTACGCCAACCGCACCGACCTGATCCGCACCGCGATCCGCAACCAGCTCGAGCGCCACGCAGAGGCGGTGAAGGGCTCGGTCGCCCGCAAGCGCCTCGACCTCGGCCTGCGCCACTACAGCCGTGCCGACCTCGAGGCTGCCCGGGACGCGGGGGTGCGGCTCGATATCCACGTTCTAGGGCTCGCCAGCATCGCCGCCGACGTGACCCCGGAACTGGCCGCCTCGGCCATCGCTTCCGTCACCGTGCTGGGCGCCCTGCATGCCAGCCCCGCCGTCAAGGCAGCACTCGCCGACCGCAACGCAACCTGACATCCGATTGGACCTGCACCGATGAACGACACGCCCCAGGCCGGCATGGCCGAGGCCACCCGGCTCACGCGCGCCGGCCGCCTGAGCGAAGCCACCGCGCTCCTCCAGCGCCTGCTCCACGGCGGCGAGGCTTCGGCACAGCCCGAGCCGGCCCCGGGAATCATGCACCGGTTGCTGGACGGACTGCGCGGGCTGGTGCGCGGCGAGGCGGAACGGCCGGCGGCCGCGGAAACCGCAGCTGGCGGTCGCTTCGTGGCGGCGACCTACAGCAGCGCCCTCGGCAGCCGCGGCTACAAGCTCTACATCCCCGCCGCCGCGGGCCAGCGGCCCATGCCGCTGGTGATCATGCTGCATGGCTGCACCCAGTCGCCCGACGACTTCGCCGCCGGTACCGGCATGAACCGGCTCGCCGAGGAGCATGGCTGCTACGTCGCCTATCCGGCTCAGGACCAGCGGGCAAATCCCCAGCGCTGCTGGAACTGGTTCCAACCCGGGGACCAGGCGCGCGACCGGGGCGAGCCCGCGCTGATCGCCGGCATCGCGCGCGAGGTCATGGCCGAGCATCGCGTCGACGGGACCCGGGTCTACGTCGCCGGGATGTCCGCCGGCGGCGCTCAGGCGGCGATCATGGCCGCGACCTATCCGGACCTGTTCGCCGCGGTCGGGGTCCATTCCGGGCTTGCCTGCGGCGTCGCGCGCGACCTGCCCTCGGCGCTGGCCGCCATGAGCCAGGGAGCGAACGGTTCGGCGGCCCCGGCCGGCCAGACCCTGGTCCCCACCATCGTCTTCCATGGCGACCAGGACCGCACCGTCAACCCGCTCAACGGCGACCAGGTGCTGCGGCAGGCGCTGGGCGCGACCGCCGGGCTGCGCAGCGAGCTCGAGGAGGGCAAGGCCCCGGGCGGGCTGGCCTACAGCCGCACGGTCTACCACGATGCCGCCGACCGTGCCGTGCTCGAGCGCTGGAACGTCCACGGCGCCGGCCATGCCTGGTCCGGCGGCAGCCCGGACGGGAGCTACACCGAGCCGCGCGGCCCCGACGCCTCGCGCGAGATGCTCCGGTTCTTCCTGGCGCACAGCACCGCCGCCGCTTGACCGGGCGGCATGTCGGCGGCGGGCAGCCACGCGGCGCACCCGCGCTAGCTTGGCCATCCGCGCACTGTTAATCCCCTCCCCGTCCGACTACGGGGAGGGCCGACATGTCCGAAGGCAGGCGGGGTGGTCGCGAGGCGCGGCGCGCGGTGCGCCAGTCGACGGCGGTGCGCTCACTGCCGGCGCTTCGCCGCCGGCTGCCGCTCTACGAGATCCTGACCCCCGAGCAGGAGGACCGGCTGCACGAGACCGCGATGCGCGTGCTCGAGCAGACCGGCATCGACTTCCGCGACGACGAGGCGCTGGCAGCCTGGAAGAAGGCCGGTGCGGCGGTCGACGGTGCCAGGGTGCGGATCCCGCGCGAGCTGCTGCTGGAGCTGGTGAGCCAGAATCCGGAAACCTTCACCCTCCACGCCCGCAACCCGGAGCGCACGGTCGAGGTCGGCGGCGCCAACATGCTGTTCGTGCCGACCTACGGCTCGCCCTTCGTGCGCGGCTTCGACGGCGAACGCCGCTACGGCACGCTCGAGGACCTCAACGTCTTCCACAAGCTGGCCTACATGGCGCCGGCGATGCACAATACCGGTGCGGTCACCGTCGAGCCGGTCGACATCGCCATCCCCAAGCGCCACCTCCACATCACCGCCTCGGCGATCCGCCACAGCGACAAGAGCTTCATGGGCCCGGTCACCCATCCCAGCCGGGCCGAGGACGCGGTCCGGATGTGCGAGATCGTGTTCGGCGAGGCGTTCGTCCACGACAATGCGGTGATGGTGGGCCTGGTCAACGCCAACACGCCGCTGGTCTGGGACGAGAGCATGCTGAGCGCGCTCGGGTCTATGCCCGCTCCGGCCAGGGCCTGATCATCGCCCCGTTCACACTGGCCGGCGCCAACACCCCGGCCTCGGCCACCGCCACCGTCGCCGAGCTGATCGCCGAGGCGCTCTCGGCCATCGCCTACGCCCAGCTCGTGCGGCCGGGGGCGAAGATGATCCTCGGCAACTTCCTGGCGGCGGTCTCGATGAAGTCGGGCGCACCCATGGCCGGCACCGGCGAGCTCGGCCTGATGAACCTGATGGTGGGACAGCTCGCCCGCCGCTACCGCCTGCCCTGGCGCTCGTCCGGCATGCTCACCGGCTCGAAGGTCACCGACGCCCAGGCCGGCTACGAAAGCGCCTTCAACATGTTCCCGATCATGCTGGCCGGGGCCAACTACGTCATGCACACCGCCGGCTGGACCGAGGCCGGGCTCACCGCTTCCTTTGCCAAGTTCATGCTCGACGCCGAGCAGATGGAGATGCTGTGGAAGTTCGGCCAGGGGCCGCGCTTCGACGATTTCGACGAGGCTGTCGCCACCATCGCCGACATCGGCCCCGGCGGCCACTTCCTGGGCACCGCCCATACCCAGGCCCACTTCCAGGACGCCTTCTTCATGTCCGAGCTGTTCGACAACAACAGCTTCGAGCAGTGGCTGGCCGATGGTGCCAAGGACGCCGACGCGCGGGGGGTGGACGCCGCGCAGAAGGCGCTGGAGGGCTACGTCGCCCCGGCTCTCGAACCCGGCGTCGAGGCGGCCCTCGCCGACTTCATCGCCCGGCGTGAGCGCGAGCTGCCCGACCGTCAGGATTGAGCGCGGCGCCCACAGGCATCCGGACGATCCTGCTCAGAAGACGAGGTAGAGCAGGATGATCACGATGACGGGCACGCCCATCAGCCACATGATGATTGCCGGCATGTCGCTCTCCTTGCTCGGTCTCAGCGCCAGCCGACCAGGCGGCTGAAGTCGGTGCCCTCGTCGCGGTGTCGGCCGCCCATTCCGGCTGCCCACCAGGCCGCCGCGGCGCTGACCACCAGCGAGGCGGCGGTAACGAAGGCAACCACCACCGTAGTGCGGCGCACCCGGTTGGCGGCCGCCTTGGCCTCGTCCACGGCACTGCTGACGCTGGCCATCACCTGGTCGATCCGCTGCTCGGCCTCGGGCTGGTCCAGCCCGGTGCGCTGCGCGATCAGCTGCGCCAGATAGGTCTTGTCCTCGGCCGAGATGCTGCCCTGTGCGGCGCTGCGCGCCAGGATCTGCCTGGCTTCGGATGCCGTATCGGTGCCATTCTCCGGCGTCTGCGCTTTGTTGGAGCGGAACAGGGTGTCGACCCAGTAGGCCATGGGATCGGCGTTCTGAGCCAGCTGCGTGGCACCTGCGCCGACGGCCTGGCCCGCGGTGGAAACGGCGCTGGCGGCCGTGTTGGCCACGCCGGTGGCCACGGACGCTGCGAGCATGGCGCCGACCAGCACGCCCAGCGCCCAAACCAGGAGGCCGTGAGAGCCGTCCCGCACCTCCGTCTCGTGCGCGGTGGCGTCGGGGATGCGGCGCCGCAACCGGCCGGCGAGATAGGCGCCGCCCATGAAGCTCGACACCTGCACCCAGACCACCCACAGGCCGGTGGCGACCGCCAGGAAGGCGAGCGAGCGACCTTCGCCCTCGTAAGGCGAGGTCAGGCTCAGGCCGATCGCCGAGCCGAAGGTCAAGAGGATGAAGGAGAACGCGACCGCCAGCACGCCCCCGGCGATGATCGCGGCCCAATCGACGGTCGGCGGCAGCGAAGCGGTGGCTGGTTCGGCAACGGTGGTCGGCATGGTCTGGCGCCCCTCAGGTTCGCGGTGCTGCGTTCGAGATATCGTCGCCGATCAGCGCAGGCCGAGCAGCGAAAGGATGAACAGGACCACGACGACCAAGCCGACCAGATAGATGATGCCGTTCACGTTGCGCCCCCCGTGGTGTCGCTCACGGCTCGTTGCCGCGAGCCCTCGTCGAGCTAACGCAGCGGCGGCAGGCTGGTTCCGTGGTGGCTGTTCCCGGTCCGGCGCGGCGGGCGGTGGCGGCGGTTCCCGGGCCGTCCTATGCTGCGCATCGGCGCGCCGGCGGGCGAAGACACCGCCCGGCGCGGCCAGGACCGGCTCGCGCGTTCCGACGGGAGACCTCAGCTTGGCCGACATCTTCTACCTGTCGCATGTCCGCTTCGGCGAGGGCGCGCTCGCCGAACTCGGCGCCGCCCTGTCCGACCTCGGCGTCAAGCGGCCGCTCCTGGTCAGCGACGCCGGCGTACGCACCGCGGGCCTGCTCGACCGGGTGCACGCCGCCTGCCACGCGCCCTGCACCGTCTTCGACGGCACCCCCGCCAATCCGACCGAGGAGGCGGTCGAGGCCGCCCTCGCCCGCTACCGGGCCGAGGAGTGCGACGGCGTGGTCGCCGTCGGCGGCGGCTCGCCGATCGACCTCGCCAAGGGCGTGGCCCTCCTCGCCGCCCATCCCGGCCCGCTCGCCGGCTATGCCGCGATCCTGGGCGGCGTGCCGAAGATCACCGCGGCCACCGCCCCGGTGGTGGCGGTCCCGACCACCGCGGGCACCGGCAGCGAGGTCGGGCGCGCCGCCCTGATCACGCTGGCCGACGGCCGCAAGCTCGGCTTCATCAGCCCGCACCTGATCCCCAAGGCGGCGATCTGCGACCCCGAGCTGACGCTGGGCATGCCCGCGTGGCTCACCGCGGCCACCGGCATGGACGCGGTGACCCACTGCGTCGAGACCTACCTCTCGCCGCGCTACAACCCGCCCGCCGAGGCGATCGCGCTGGATGGCCTCGCCCGCGCCGTGGGGGCCGTCGAGCGCGCGGCGCGCGACGGCTCCGACCGGACGGCCCGGCACGAAATGATGATGGCGGCCCTCGAAGGCGGCCTGACCTTCCAGAAGGGCCTGGGGGCGGTCCACGCCCTCTCGCATCCCCTGGGCGGCCTGAAGGAGCCGTCCCTGCACCACGGCACGCTCAATGCCGTCCTGCTCCCCGCGGTCCTGCGCTTCAACGAGCCCGCCGCTCCCGAGAAGTACCGCACGCTGCGTCGCGTCCTCGGCCTCGCCGAGGCCGCTTCCCTGCCCGACTTCTTCACCGGTCTCGCGGCCCGTCTGGACCTGCCCGTCGGCCTGCGCGCGATGGGCGTGCCCGAGGCCTGCCTGCCCGGGATCGCCCGCCACGCCACGCTCGACCATTCGGCCGCGACCAACCCGCGACCGGTGAGCGAGCCCGAGTTCCTGGCCCTGCTGCACGAGGCCATGGCAGGCTGATTCGGCCTTTCGTCTTACTGTCCTCCCGGCTCGCCGCACGTATGCTCACCTGCGTCATGGGCCTGCCTTCGCTCACAGCCTGCTGGACAAGCAGATGGGCAACCGGTCGGCTGCGGCCGGTGTGAGCTGCATCTGTTGCGACCTTTTTCTCCTGGTCATGCCGGCGCAAGTTCGCCGGTGCCGCCGACGGGCCGGCTCACGGCCAGTTGACGCATTTCGGTCATCGGGCGGCAGCGTGGCCCGTTTGCCCTACCGCCCGAAGGCGTCGCTGCTAGGCTCCGCCCCGCCCCCGACCCGCGCCGCCTCACGCTACGGACCCGCCCATGCCAGCCACCACGATCGACCAGGCGCTGGAGTCCATCGGCACCGGGCGCTTCCAGTACCTGCTGCTCGCCATCTTCGGGCTGGTGTGGGCGGCGGATGCCATGCAGGTGCTGGCGATCGGGTTCGCGGCACCCTCGCTGGCGGCGACGTTCGGGCTCACCGTCCCGCAGGCGATCCAGGCCGGGACGGCGTTGTTCGTCGGCATGCTGGTGGGTGCCTGGGGCTTCGGGCGGCTGGCGGATCGGCTCGGGCGGCGGCGGGTGCTGATCGCGACCGTCCTGATCGACGCCGTGTTCGGGCTGGCGTCCGCGTTCGCCGGCGACTTCACGACGCTCCTGGTCCTGCGGCTGCTCACCGGCGTCGGCGTGGGTGGGACGCTGCCGGTCGACTATGCGATGATGGCGGAGTTCCTCCCGCCGCGGCGCCGCGGGCGGTGGCTGGTGGGGCTCGAGGGGTTCTGGGCGGTGGGCACCATCCTGGTAGCACTGGCGGCCTGGCTCGCGAGCGCCTGGGCCGGCAGCGAGGCCTGGCGCTGGCTGTTCGCGGCCACGGCCCTGCCGGCGCTGATCGGGCTGGGCCTGCGCTGGTGGCTGCCGGAATCGCCGCACTGGCTGCTGGCCCGGGGCGAGGTGGCGGCAGCACGGGCGGTGCTGGCCCGGATCGCCGCGGCCAACGGCCGGCCGGCGGTGGCGGGCGAGCTGCAGGCGGTGCCGCGGGTCGAGGCGCGGATGGGCGATCTCGTGGCCGGCGGGCTGCGGCGGCGCACGCTCCTGATCCTCGCCACCTGGCTCCTGGTCTCGACCGCCTATTATGGCGTGTTCATCTGGCTGCCGGGGCGGCTGGTGACCGAGGGCCACGGCTTCGTGCGCGGCTACGGCTTCCTGGTGCTGCTGGCGCTGGCGCAGGTGCCGGGCTATGCGCTGGCGGCGGTGGGGGTCGAGACCATCGGCCGGCGCCCGACCCTGATCGGCTTCCTGGCCGCCAGCGCCCTGGGCTGCTTCCTGTTCGTGATGGCGGTGGGTCCGGGGCTGGTCGCGGCCTCGCTCCTGCTGATGAGCTTCGCGCTGCTCGGCACCTGGGGTGCGCTCTACGCCTACACGCCCGAGCTCTACCCGACGACGCTGCGCGCCACCGGCATGGGCGCGGCCGGGGCCATGGCCCGGGTCGGCGGGCTGCTGGCGCCCTCGGCGATAGCGTTCGTGGTGGGTGCCGATTTCGGCCTCGCCATCGGACTGTTCGCGGCATTGCTGCTGGTGGCCGCGGTGGCGGTGAGCCGGATCGAGGTCGAGACCAGGGGCCGGCCGCTGGGCGAGGCGGCGGGGTGAGCGGACGCGCCCGGGCTTGATAGCCGGTCCGGCCTGCGCCATGACAGCGGCCAGGGCGGGCCGATGGACGAGCACCGCCAGGGGAGGCCAAGCACGATGCTGCAAATCATTGGAGTGGGCTTGGGTGTCACGCTGCTCGCCTCGACCGCGATGGCGCAGAGCCGCTGGGACGGTGCGGACGACCAGGCGGTGAGCCCGCTGGCCTGCGGCGAGGGGGCGGCCCCGGCGGCCGCGGCCAAGCCCTATGACGGCGGCCAGCCCACCAACCCGCCCGACCGGGCCGGCAAGCCGATCACCGTGGTCGACGTGCCCAAGCTGATCGGCGTCGGCTACTTCGCCGCCACCACCAAGGGCATGGCCAACGCCGCGGCGGAGCTGGGCAACGCCACCTTCACCACCGACGGCCCGACCAAGGCCAACATCGACGAGCAGATCACCTTCATCGACAACTACGTCACCCGCGGCGTCGACGGCATCCTGTTCGCCGCCAACGACCCGGTGGCGATCGCACCGGTGCTGAAGAAGGCGCTGGAGAAGGGCATCAACGTCGTCGGCTACGACGCCAACTCGACGCCCGACGCGCGGCAGTGGTTCGTCAACCAGGCCGAGTTCAACGGCGTCGCCAAGTCCCTGGTCGACAACATGGCCAAGGAGATCGGCGAGGACGGCGCCTTCGCCATCGTCACCTCGACCTTCACCACGCCCAACCAGGCGCGCTGGATCGCCGAGATGCAGGCCTATCAGGAGTCCTGCCACCCGAACATGAAGTGGCTGGAGACGGTCGAGGCGCAGGAGGACAACATCCTGTCCTTCAACCAGGCCTCGACGCTGATCAACAAGTATGGCGACGAGCTCAAGGGCATCTTCGGCATGACCAGCATCGCCACCCCGGCCGCGGCCGAGGCGGTGACCCAGGCCAAGCTGTGCGGCCAGGTGGCGGTGGTGGGCCTGGCCACCCCCAACGCGATGCGGCCTTACGTGGAATCCGACTGCGTCAAGTCGGTGGTGCTGTGGAGCCCGGTCGATTTGGGCTACGCCGCCGCCTACGTCATGCGCGCCGTGGCCGACGGCAAGCTGCAGCCGGGTGCGACCGAGGTCGAGGCCGGCAAGCTCGGCAAGCTGCAGGTGGTCAACGGCAGCGAGATCCTGCTGGGCTCGCCGTTCGTGTTCAACAAGTCGAACGTCAACGACTTCGACTTCTAGCAGCCCGGCGCGGCGGAGCGGCAGCGCCGCTCGCTCCGCCGCCGCCTCTCCGTCCGACGCGCAGACCATGGCGATCGCGGTCCTCGACATCGGCAAGAGCAACGCCAAGCTCCTGCTGCTCGACGAAACGGGCGAGGTCCTGGCGCAGCGGGCGCGCCCTTGCGCCGTGCGCCCCGGTCCGCCTTATCCGCAGCTCGACCTGGACGGGATCTGGGACTGGCTGGTGGCCGGCCTGCGCGAGCTGGCGGCCATGGCGCCGGTCGCCTGCATCGTGCCCGTGGCGCACGGTGCCGCCGGCGTGCTCATGGCGGGCGAGGCACCGGCCCTGCCGGCCCTGGACTACGAGCATCCGGCACCGGACGAGCTGGCCGACCAGCTCCTGTCGCAGCTCGACCCGTTCGCGCTCACCGGCTCGCCGGTGCTGCCCCTGGGCCTGTGCCTCGGCGCGCAGCTGTTCTGGCAGGAGCGGACCTTCCCCGACGCGTTCGCACGGGCCACCGACTTCCTCCTGCTGCCGCAATACTGGGCCTGGCGCCTGTCGGGGGTGAAGGCCACCGAGGCCACCGCACTGGGCGCCCACACCCACCTCTGGCGCCCGGCGCAGGGCGCGTTCTCGGCCCTGGTCGAGCGCCGCGGCTGGAGGCGGCTGTTCCCGCCCCGGCGGCGCGCCTGGGACACGCTGGGACCGGTCCGGCCCGAGCTGGCCGCCGCCACCGGTCTGCCGGCGGACTGCCGGGTGGTCGCGGGAATCCACGACAGCAACGCCTCCTACCTGCCCCACCTCGTGGCGCGCGCCGCTCCGTTCACCGTGCTGTCGACGGGCACCTGGGTGATCGCCATGGCCGCTGGCGGCACGGTCGACGGACTCGACCCCGCCGCCGACATGCTGGCCAATGTCGACGCCCTCGGCCGCCCGGTGCCGACCGCGCGGTTCATGGGCGGGCGCGAGCTCGAGCTCCTGGCCGGTGCCGATGCGCTCCTAACCGCGGCCACGCAATCCGACGTGGCGGCCGTGATCGCGGCGGGCGCCATGGCGCTGCCGAGCTTCGTCGCCGGCAGCGGCCCGTTCATGGGGCAGCCGGGTCGCCTGGCCGGCCCGGCCCAGACGCCGCCCGCGCGGCGGGCCGCCTTGGCCGCCCTCTATGCGGCGCTCATCGTCGACGTCATGCTGGACCGGCTGGGTGCCGCCGGCCCGGTGATCGTCGAGGGCAGCTTCCACCGCAACGCCGCCTTTTGCGGCCTGCTCGCGGCCCTGCGCCGGGGCCAGCCGGTCCACGCCACCGACGACCCGAGCGGCACCGCGCGCGGCGCCTGGCTGCTGGCCCGCTGGGACGAGCGCCCCGACTGGCCGAACCGGCTGCCGCCACCCGCCGAGCCATGGCGTCCGGTGGGACTGGAGGACCATCGCGCGTCCTGGCGCCGGCTTTGCGGCCCGGCCTAGCGAGATCGCTTGCTGGCACCCATGGTCGGGCCTATCCTGTTGCTAAATCGATTTTCCTGGGAGGGGCGGTGGATCGCGCGGGCAAGGTATCGGGCATACGCGCGGCGGGACGGCGGCCGACCATCCACGATGTGGCACGCTCGGCTGCGGTATCGCCGGCCACGGTTTCCAACGTCCTGACCGGCCGGCGGCATGTCGATCCCGATCTCGCCGACCGGGTGCGCGCGACCGTGGCCGAGCTGGGCTACCAGCGCGACCTTGCAGCCTCGGCCCTGCGCAGCGCCAAGCGCAGCGTGGTCGGCGCCATCGTGCCCGAGCTCTACAATCCCTTCTTCGCCGAGATGGTCGACCGGCTCGAGCGCGAGGCGCGGGCCTCGGGGCGGCGGCTGCTGATCGCCACCAGCGGCGGCGACCCGGCCGAGGAGACCCGGCAGGTCGAGGCGCTGATCGCCTGGCGGCCGGCGGGCGTGATCGCCGTGCCGTGCGACGGCACCTTCCCCGCCCGAGCCGCGCTGGAGCGGGAGGGCATTCCGTTCGTGATCCTCGACCGGGCCTTGGACGACGGGGCCAAGTTCGACACGATCGCGGTGGACAATGTCGTCGCCGCCCGCCGCGGCGCCGAGCGACTGCTCGAGATGGGCCATCGCCGCCTGCTGGTGGTCGCCTCCGCGACGGCGATCGGCAACACCCGAGAGCGTGTGGTCGGGATCAACGAGGCGGTCGCGGCCGTTTCCGGAGCCGAGGCCGAGATGATCGAGGCCGGGTTCGAACTCGACGCGGTCACCGCCATCCTGGCGGAGCGCCTCGTCCGCGAGCCGCGCCCGACCGTGATCTTCACCCTCAGCAACGTTCTCACGCTCGGCACGCTCAAGGCCGCGATGGCAAGGGGTATCGTCATCCCCGACGAGCTTTCGTTGCTCGGCTTCGACGATTATGAATGGATGGAGGTGTTCCGGCCGCCGCTCAGCGCCATCCGGCAGCCGGTGGCGGAGATGGCGCACGCGGCCTGGGAACGCCTGGCCATCCTTACCGGCGCCATGCCCATGGGTGACGCGCCGTCGACATGCCACGTCCGGCTGCCCTGCAGTCTCGTCTGGCGAGACTCGGTGGTACGCTCCCGGGCGTCCGCATCGGTAGAGTACCCGAGCGACGAGGTACTGCCGCCATGACAGGGAGAGTTTCCACCATGCGCCTTTTCCGACGTCGTCTGATGGGGCTGGCCGCGGCCGCCCCGTTCGCACTCGCCCTCGCCGGTGGCGCCTTCGCCGCCGACCCGGCGGAGATCGTGACCGTGGTCAAGATCGGCGGCATCCCTTGGTTCAACGCCATGGAGGTGGGCATCTTGAAGGAGGGCAAGGAACTCGGGGTCGACGCCTCGATGATCGGCCCGACCCAGGCCGACGCGGCGCAGCAGGTGCGCGCGGTCGAGGACCTGATCGCCCGCAAGGTCGACGTGATCGCCGTGGTACCCAACGACGCCGTGGCGCTGGAGCCCGTCTTCAAGCGCGCGCAGGAAGCCGGCATCAAGGTGCTGACCCACGAGAGCCCGGACCAGAAGAACAACGACTGGAACGTCGAGCTGACCAGCGTCGAAGGCTTCGGCGAGACCCACATGGAGGCACTCGCCAAGGCGATGGGCGGCGAGGGCAAGTACATCGTCTATGTCGGCTCGCTGACCGTACCCCTGCACAACAAGTGGGCCGACGCCGCGATCGCCCTGCAGAAGGAGAAGTACCCGAACATGGAGCTGGTCGCCGACCGCTTCGGCGTCGCCGAGAGCATGGACGACAGCTACAACACTGCCCTGGACCAGATGCGCGCCAACCCGGACCTCAAGGGCATCCTGGCATTCGGCAGCCAGGGGCCGATCGGTGCCGCCCGCGCGGTCGAGGAGCGCGGCAAGGAGCAGTCGATCGCCGTGGTCGGACCGTTCTCGCCGGGCCAAGGAGCCAAGTACATCAAGTCCGGCGCCATCCGCGAGGGGTTCATCTGGAACCCGATGCTGGCCGGCCAGGTGATCGTCTATGTCGGCGACATGCTGGCCAAGGGCGAGACGCCCACCGACGGCATGGACATCCCCGGCCTTGGCGCTGTCCAGGTCGATCCCGCGACCCGCAACATCCAGGCGCAGAAGCTGCAGGCGATCAACCAGGAAACCATCGACGAGCTGGTCGGCATGGGGCTCTGACCGGACCGGCGGGGGTGCCGCAAGGCGCTCCCGCACCGCCGATGGCTGCCGTCGCGCCAAACTTCCTGGAGCTCTCGACCGTCAGCAAGCGCTTCGGCGGCGTGCTGGCGCTCGACCGCATCGACTGGCAGGTGCGGGCCGGCGAGGTGCACTGCCTCGTCGGCGAGAACGGCTGCGGCAAGTCCACGCTCATCAAGCTGGTGGCGGGCGTCCACCAGCCCGAGCCGGGCGGGACGATCACGATCGGCGGCAGCGCCCGCCCCGGCCTGGACCCGGCCGAGGCGAAGGCGCTGGGCATCCAGGTGATCTTCCAGGACCTCTCGCTGTTCCCGAACCTGTCGGTGGCCGAGAACATCGCCTTCGACCGCAACCTGCGCGGGCTGGCGCGTCCGGTACGCCTTTCCGCCATGCGGGCCGTGGCCGGCGAACTCCTGGGCCGGCTGGGTGTGGCCCTGCGGCTCGAAGCAGCGGTGAGCACACTGTCGATCGCCGAGCGCCAGGCGGTCGCGATCTGCCGTGGCCTCGCCGGCGATGCCCGGCTCCTGTTCATGGACGAGCCCACGGCCTCGCTGACCCGCGCCGAGGTCGGCGCGCTGATGGGCTTCGTCGAGCGGCTGCGCGCCGAGGGGGTGGCCGTGGTGTTCGTCAGCCACCGGTTGGACGAGGTGGTCGAGATCGCCGAGCGCGTCACCGTGCTGCGCGACGGCCGCAAGGTCGGCACGTTCGCCCGCGGCGAGGTCGACGCGCGCCGGATCGGCGAGCTGATGACCGGGCTCACGATCGAGCACAAGATCACCGCGCGCGACGTGGCGGCGGCCCGGCCGCTCCTGGAGACGCGCGGGCTGACCCGGGCCGGCGAGTATGCCGACGTCTCCTTCACCTTGCGCCAGGGCGAAGTGCTGGGGCTCACCGGACTGCTCGGCGCCGGCCGGACCGAGCTGGCGCTCTCGCTGTTCGGCATGACGCGGCCCGATGCCGGCGAGATCCGGCTCGACGGGCAGCCGGTAGCACTCGCCACCAACCAGGACGCGATCCGCGCCGGGATCGCCTACCTTTCCGAGGACCGGCTGAACCTGGGCCTCAACATGCGCCAGTCGGTCGGCGACAATATCGTGCTGGCGTCCCTGGAACGGCTCGCCAACGGTCTGGGCTGGATCCCGCCGGCGCGCCGCCGGGCACTGGCGGCCGATTGGGTCGAGAAGCTGCACATCAAGATCCCGGGCCTCGCCAACCCGGTGCAGCAGCTCTCGGGCGGCAACCAGCAGCGCGTGGTGCTGGGCAAGTGGCTGGCGACGGCACCCAAGGTGCTGATCCTGGATTCACCCACCGTCGGCGTCGACATCGGCAACAAGCGCGGGATCTACGAGCTGATCCGGAGCCTCGCCGAGAGTGGGGTCGGCATCCTCTTGATCTCGGACGAGGTGCCGGAGGTGTTCTACCATTGCGACCGCGTCCTCCACATGCGCGACGGCCGCATCGTCGGCGATGTGGTGCCGGGCCAGGTGAGCGAGCATGCGCTCGAGGAGCGGGTCTATGCGTGACCTGGCCGCGCGCCTGACCGCCCACACCGAGGGCTTGCTGCTCCTGGTGATCCTGCTCCTGGGCGCGCTGCTGGCGGTGCTCAGCCCCTATTTCCTGACGCTTTCCAACCTCGTCGACCTGGTCGAGAGCTATTCGGTGACCACCGTCCTGGCACTGGGCGTGTTCGTGGTCCTGGTCGCCGGCGGAATCGACATCTCCTTCGCCGCCACCGCCTCGGTCGCACAGTACCTGACCGCCTGGATGGCCACCGTCTGGGGGCTGCCGGCACCGTTGTGCATCGCACTCGGTTTAGCGGTCGGCGTGGTGCTGGGCTGCCTGAACGCCGCCCTGATCCACTATCTGCGGGTCACCTCGATCATCATCACCATCGCCACCATGAGCGCCTACTTCGCGCTCTTGATGTGGTTCACCGGCGGCAAGTCCATCTATGCCCTGCCGGACTGGTGGTCGACGCGGGTGGTGTTGTGGCAGACCGAGACCGCCAATGGCGATCTGGTGCGGATCACGCTGCCGATCCTGGTGGCGATCCTGGCGGCTCTGCTCACCTGGCTGCTCATGACCCGCTCCTCGGCCGGTCGTCAGCTCACCGCGATGGGCGGCAACCCGGAGGCGGCACGCCGGCTGGGTGTGGACATCGGGGCCATGCACTTCCTGGCCTACGGCTATCTCGGCCTGCTTGCGGGCCTGGCCGGCCTGCTGCAGGCGCACCGGGTCGGCGAGGCGGTGCCGAACGCCATGGTCGGCAACGAGCTCAACGTGTTGGCCGCCGCGGTGCTCGGCGGGGCCAGCCTCTCCGGCGGAATTGGCACGGTGGGCGGCGTGCTGCTGGGCGTGCTGCTGCTGGCCATGCTGCAGAACGGACTCAATCTCCTGGGCGTCTCGTCCTACTTCTTCCAGGTCGTGATCGGGCTGGTGATCCTGGTCTCGACTTCGATCACCGGTCTCTCGGCCCGCGCGCGCCGCCGCGATCGCCGCACGCCGGCGGTCGCCTGATGGGCGCCGCCGCCCTCGACGGCAACCTGCTGACGCGGCTGACCCGCGGCGGCCTGCCCGGCAACGCCGGCGGTCTGCTGGGCCTGCTCGCAGCCCTGGTCCTGCTGTTCGGACTCCTGCTGCCCGGCCGGTTCGCCACCTTCGGCACGCTGCAGTCGATGATGTTCCAGCTGCCGGAGCTGGGGCTCCTGGCGCTGGCCATGGTGATCCCGCTGATCTCGGGCGGGCTCAACCTCGCCATCATCGCCACCACCAACCAGTGCGCGCTGCTCATGGCGTGGATCATGTCGACCTGGCTGACGGCCGGAGCCGGGACGCCCGAGACCGTGCTGGTGGTCGCCATGGCCCTGCTGGCGGGGCTGGTCCTGTGCACCGCGATCGGGCTGGTCACCGGCTTCCTCGTCGCCACCATGGGCGTGCATCCGATCCTGGTGACGCTGGGCACCAAGTCGGTGATCGACGGGGTCTCGATCTGGCTGACCCGCGGCACCGTGGTCTCGGGGCTGCCCGACTCCTTCCAATGGCTGGGCAACGGCGTTCTCTGGGGCGTACCGGTGCCGTTCCTGGTGCTGCTCCTGGCGGCACTGGCCGTTGGCCTGGTCCTGACCCGGACCTCGTTCGGCGTCTCGGTCTACATGCTGGGCTCGAACCTGGAGGCGACGCGCTACTCAGGCATCGACACCAGACGGGTGCTGATCGGCATCTACACGCTGTCCAGCGTGCTGTGCTTCGTCGCCGCCTGCCTGATGCTGGCCCGGTTCAACTCGGCCAGCGCCGGCTACGCCCAGTCCTACCTCCTGGTGACGATCCTGGCCGCGGTCATGGGCGGGGTCGACCCTTTCGGCGGCTTCGGCCGCATCTCCGGACTGATGCTGGCGCTGGTGGTGCTGCAGGTGATCTCATCGGGCTGCAACCTCTTGGGCCTCAGCCAGCACCTGACCCTGGCGATCTGGGGCCTGACCCTGATCGCCGTCATGGGGGTGAAGTTCCTGATCGCCCCCTGGCTCGCGGAGCGACTAGCCCGCCGCCCCGAACGGAGAGCATGAGATGAACAAGCTTGGCGTTCACGCGCTGGTCTGGGTCGGCGGCTGGAGCGAGGCGGAGTGCAGCCGCGCGGTTCGCAGCACCGCCGAGCTGGGCTACGACTTCCTCGAGATCCCGCTGCTCAACCCTTACGGCTTCCCGGTCGCGTTCACCCGCAAGTGCCTCGACGACCACCGCTTGGGAGCGACGGCCTCGCTCGGGCTCTCGGCCGCGACCGACATCTCGAGCGAGGACCCCGAGGTCGTGAAGCGGGGCGAGGACCTGCTCGACACCGCGGTCTCGGTCGTGCGCGACCTGGGAGCGACGCATTTCTGCGGCGTGATCTACTCGGCGCTGCAGAAGTACATGCACCCGCGGACCGAGCGGGGCGTCGCCAACGTGATCGAGGTGATGCGGCGCATCTGCGAGAAAGCGCATGCCTCGGGCATCACGGTCGGGATCGAGGTCGTCAACCGCTACGAGACCAACATCGTCAACACCGGGTCCGAATGCGTGGCCCTGCTCGACGGGATCGGCGCGCCCAACGCCTACGCCCATCTCGACACCTACCACATGAACATCGAGGAGGGCTTCGTCGGCAAGGCGATCGAGGATTGCGGCGCGCGGCTCGGCTACTTCCACATCGGCGAGAGCCACAGGGGCTATCTCGGCACCGGCACGGTCGACTTCGACGCCGTGTTCCGCAGCCTCGCCCGCATCGGCTATCAGGGGCCGATCGCGTTCGAGAGCTTCTCCTCGGCGGTGGTCGATCCGGTGCTCTCCAACATGCTGGGCGTGTGGCGCAACCTCTGGTCCGACAGCGAGGACCTCGCCCGCCACGCCAAATCGTTCATGGAGGCACAGCTGGTGGCCGCGAAGCACGCGACGGGCGGCGGCGCATGACGAATTGGGCGACGGCGCCCGACTGGTCCGCGCTCCCCGCACCCGAGGCCGATGGCGCCACCGACCATCTGCCCGGGGCCGTGCTCCCTTCGGTGCCGCTGGCGGCCACGGACGGGAGCAGCGTCGACCTCGCCGCCCTGAGCGGCCGGACGGTCGTCTACGCCTATCCGCGCACCGGCGTGCCGGGGGTCGACAACCCGGACGGCTGGGACCTGATCCCCGGCGCCCGAGGCTGCACCCCGCAATCCTGCGCCTTCCGCGACCACTTCGCCGAGCTCAGGAGCCTGGGCGTCGACCAGCTCTACGGGCTGTCGACACAGGACACGGCCTATCAGCGCGAGGCGGCCCAGCGGCTGCATCTCCCGTTCGCGCTCCTGTCGGACCGGTCGCTGGCGCTGACCGGCGCATTGCGGCTGCCGGTGTTCGAGACCGCCGGCATGACGCTGCTCAAGCGCCTGACCCTGGTGATCGAGGACGGGGTCGTCCGCCACGTCTTCTATCCGGTGTTCCCGCCCGACCGGAGTGCCGCCGACGTGGTCGGGTGGCTGTCCCGGCTCGCACCGGCATGACCTTTCTCGGCATCGACATCGGCACCTCGGCGGTCAAGGCGGTGCTGGTGGACGGTGACCAGCGCCTGCTGGCCGAGGCGGAGGTGCCGCTCGCCATCTCGCGGCCCCACCCGCTCTGGTCCGAGCAGGAGCCGGACGCTTGGTGGGCGGCGACCTGCGCGGTGCTGGCCGCACTGCGCTCGGCCCGGCCCGCGGACTGGGCCGCCGTCCGGGGGATCGGGCTTTCCGGCCAGATGCACGGCGCCGTCGTCCTCGACGCCGCCGACCGGCCGCTGCGGCCCGCCATCCTGTGGAACGACGGCCGGGCGCAGGCCGAGTGCCGGCTGCTGGCGACCCGAGTGCCGGACATCGGCCGCATCGCGGGCGTGCCGCCCACGCCGGGCTACACCGCGCCCAAGCTCCTGTGGCTGGCGGCACACGAGCCGGAGGTTTTCGCCAGGGTGGCACGGGTGCTGCTGCCCAAGGACTATGTCCGGCTGCGGCTGACCGGGGAGCACGCCACCGACCCGGTCGATGCCGCCGGGACGCTTTGGCTGGACCAAGCGCGGCGGGCCTGGTCGCCGGAGATCGTGGCCGCGACCGGGCTGCGCGAGGGGCAGCTGCCGCGGGTGGTCGAGGGCAGCGAGCCCGCCGGCGCGGTGCGGGCGGCGATCGGGGCCGAGCTTGGCCTGCCTGCGGGGATCCCGGTCGCCGCCGGCGCTGGCGATGCGGCAGCCGGTGCCATCGGCATCGGTGCGATCCAGGACGGCGACGCCTTCGTCTCGCTCGGCACCTCCGCACAGTATTTCGTCACCACCGCCGCCTACCGCCCCTGTCCGGAGCGGCTGATCCAGGCCCATTGCCACGGGCTGCCGGGCCGCTGGTACCAGTGCGCGGCGCTCCTCAACGGCGCCAGCTGCCTGGGTTGGGCAACGGCACTGCTCGGCGAACCCGACATCCCGGCCCTGGTGGCGCGGGTCGCGGCACGCTGGCAGGGGCCGTCGCGGGTCCTGTTCCTGCCCTATCTCGGCGGCGAGCGGACCCCTCATGACGACCCGCACGCGCGTGGCGTGCTGTTCGGGCTCGACTCCGACACGGACGCGGTCGAGGTCGCCCAGGCGGTGATGGATGGCGTCGCCCACTCGCTGGCCGAGGCCCAGGACTGCCTGGCGACGGCCGGAACCGACGTCGCGGCGCTGGCGGCCATCGGCGGAGGTGCCCGCAGCACGTTCTGGATGCGCCTGCTGGCGACGGCTCTCGACCGGCCCCTGACCCTCTATGCCGGTGCCGCCAAGGGCCCCGCCTTCGGTGCCGCGCGGCTGGCCCGGCTGGCGGCCACGGGCGAGGCGGCGGACGCCGTGTGTGGCAAGCCGCAGGTGGCGGAGGTGCTGGAGCCGGAGCGGAGCCTCGTGGCGGCCTATCGCGCGCGCGGGGAGCGCTTCCGGGCGCTCTATCGCGCTCTGCGGCCCGAGTTCCGCACGGGAGCATCCGCATGAGCCAAGTCTCCACGCCGTCGCCGAAGACGGCCCAAGCGACACCCGCCGGTCCGGAGTCAGGGCTAACGGACCGTTAACCCTGGGCTGCGACGATGCTGGTGTTGGCGGGCCGCCGGGGTCCGCCGGGCGTGGGGTCGCGCATGACCGCCGAGGACAGCCGGCGTCTGGTCCATTTCGAGGTGCATGTGCAGCGCGGCGAGCGCTGGACGATCGAGCTCACCGCGGCCGAGGAGGATCTCGCCTGCGAGCGTGCCCGTCAGTTCCTGCAGCGCCCCGAGGTCGACGGCATCAAGGTCTGGAAGGAGGTCTACCATCAGGGGAGCGGCCTTTCCGCCGGCCGGCTGGTGCTCTCCGAATCCCGACCGCGGCGCAAGGGCCGCTGGCGCTTCGGGCGCTGGGCGGCGGTTCCCGACCCCGCCGAAACCATGCCCGAACCCGAAGTCTATGTCCGCCGCAACGTGACCCCGCCGCCCCTGCCGCCGACCGGCTGGCCGGTGGCGATCTGCAGCATCGGCGGCGGCTGCATCGCCCTGGTGGCGCTGGCGGTGCTGGCGGCACTCGGCTAGGGCGGCGCGGCCACGAGCGGGATCGACCGGCCCCTGACAAGCCGCAGGCCATGGGACACCGGCGACGCCGGAGCCGGTGCGGGTCTGCCCGAGCTGCTTCTGCCGACCGTCACCCGGCCGCGGCCTGCAGCAGCTGACCCTCGAGCGTGCCGCCGCTGCGGCAGGCGCGCTCGAGCACGATGCCCTTGTTCGGATCCCGATAGTCGGCGGTGAAGCTCGGAAACACCGCCACGGTCGTGCCGCCGCCCGCGGCCGGCGTCAGGGTGACCCGCACCGAGCCATGCCTCCTGTCGGCACCCACCATGCGGTAGCGGTCGTCGCCGTCCCCGACCAGGATCGGCCCGCAGATCGCCCAGCCCGACGTCACCGCGGCCGCCGTCGCCGTGACCGCGCCCGGGGAGCGCTCGACCTCGACGAAGCCCAGGCGCGGCAACTCGGACGCAAGCCGCTCGGCCACCGTCGCCGGATCTTCCGGCACCGTCCGACTGTGCTCGATACTGCCCAGCGTGCAGCCGGCGAGCGGCAGTAGCGCCAGGATCCAGACCGGAGGTGCTCGCATGTTCCGAACTCCGGGCTTGCGGGGGTGGCATCAGGCGCACATGACCTGCGGCAGTGCACAGCGGCAAGTCCCCTCGCGCCTTAGTGGCGTGACAAGCGCGGACGGCTTGTGCAGGCTCCGCCGCGGATGGTGGTGACGATGGCGGCAGCTTCACTTCCCGCACCTGCGAGCGACCCGGCGCGGGCACCTCGGGCGACGATCGTCGAGCGGGGTGCCGAGCTCGTGCTGCGGCTCGGCGGCGACTGGGTGATCGAGCACGGACCCCCGGGTCTAGCGGAGATCCGCGCCCGGCTGCGCGTCGCACGGCCCGGCGGGACCGTTCGCGTCGAGGCAGAGGAGCTCGGCGAGTGGGATTCCCTGCTGCCGAGCATCCTGATCCAGATCGCCGAGCTGGCCGAGGCCCGGAAGCTGGACTGGCAGCCCGGCGATCTGCCCGAGGGCGCGCTGCGCCTGATCCGCCTCGCCGCCGTGGTGCCCGAGCATCCCGAGCAGGAACAGCAGGCGCCGACCGGGCCGCTCGTGCGCCTGGGCGAGGCGACACGCAGCTTCGCCGCGGCGGCCGGCGACATGGCCTCGTTCGTCGGCGAGGTGGCGCTGTCCTTCGGGCGGCTGGTGATCGGGCGGGCGCTGATGCGCCGCCGCGATTTCTGGCTCGCGGTCCAGCAGTGCGGCGCCGACGCCCTGCCGATCATCACCCTGATCAGCGTGCTGGTCGGCATGATCCAGGCGTTCGTCGGCGGTTCGCAGCTCGCCCTGTTCGGCGCCCAGGTGTTCGTGGCCAACCTCGTGGCGATCGGCATGCTGCGCGAGATGGGCCCGATGATGGCCTCCCTGATCATGGCCGGGCGCACCGGGGCGGCCTACGCCGCCGAGCTCGGCACCATGCAGGTCAACGAGGAGATCGACGCCCTGCGCACGCTGGGCATCTCGCCCATCGACTTCCTGGTCCTGCCGCGGCTGCTCGCCTTCACCCTGATGATGCCCCTGCTCGCGGTCTACGCCAACCTCGCCGGGATCCTGGGCGGGGCCGCGATCGGCATCGGCGTGCTCGGCATCTCGCCCGCGACCTACTATGAACAGAGCCTGCAGTTCGTGCGGCTGCAGGACGTCTGGATCGGCCTGGTCAAGGCCGGCTTGTTCGGGCTGCTGGTGGCGATCGCCGGTTGCATGCGCGGCATCCGCTCGGGCCGCAACGCCGCGGCGGTCGGTGCCGCCACCACGTCCGCCGTGGTCACCGGCATCGTGGCGGTGATCGTCGCCGACTGCCTGGTGAATGTGGTGGCGTATGCGCTCGGGCTGTGACCTCACCGTCCCCGTTGCGTCGCGGGCGCCGCACGTCCTGGTCGACGGGCTGACCATGGCCTATGGCGGCCGGACGATCATGCGGGACCTGAGCTTCGTGATCCGCCGCGGCGACGTGTTCGTCATCATGGGCGGCAGCGGCTCGGGCAAGAGCACCCTGTTGCGCCATCTGGTCGGCCTGCAGCAGCCGGCCACAGGCCGGATCATGCTCGGGCCCGCCGATTTGTGGCGCGCCGGGGCCGCCGAGCAGCAGGCGCTCCTGCGCCGGATCGGCGTCATGTACCAGCAGGGCGCCTTGTGGACCTCGATGACGCTCGCCGAGAACGTGACCCTGCCGCTCGCCACCTACACCGAGCTCGCGCCCGATACCTTGCGCGAAATCGCCGACTTCAAGCTGGCGCTGGTCGGGCTGGCGGGCTTCGGCGACTATTACCCGTCCGAGATCAGCGGCGGGATGCGCAAGCGGGCGGCGATCGCGCGGGCCATGGCGCTCGACCCCGAGATCCTGTTCCTCGACGAGCCCTCCGCCGGGCTCGACCCGGTGAGCTCGCGCCTGCTCGACGACCTCATCCTCGAGCTGCGCGACAGCCTGGGCATGACGGTGGTGATCGTCACCCACGAGCTCGCCAGCATCTTCGCCATCGCCGACAACTCGGTGTTCCTCGACGTGGCGACTCGGACCATGATCGCCGACGGCAATCCGCGGTGGCTGCTCGAGCATTCCACCAACCCCAGCGTGCGCGCGTTCTTGACCCGCGGCGAGCAGGAGCAGGCAGGATGAGCGGACCGAGCGGCCCCAACCCGCGCTCGATCGGGCTTTTCGTCCTGGGCGGTGTCGTGCTGGCCGTGGTCGGGCTGATCCTGTTCGGCGGCTCGCGCTACTTCCACCATGGCGAGCGGTTCGTGATCTACTTCGACGAGTCGCTCAAGGGCCTGCGGCGCGGCGCGCCGGTGACCTTCCGCGGCGTCGACATCGGCCAGGTCACCGACATCCGCGCCATCTACCAGCACGATTCCGGCGCGGTGCGGGTGCCGGTGACGGTGGAGCTGCGGCCGGGCGCACTGGCGATGGCCGACGGCATGGCAGGCACCAGCGACGTGCTCGCCGACCTCACCGCGCGCGGGCTGCGTGCCAGGCTGGACGTGCAGAGCCTGCTCACCGGGCAGCTCCTGATCGCCCTGGATTTCTTCCCGCCGGCGCCGGGCACGCCGTCTGTCCCGCCGGCACCCGGCGAGATTCCCTCCGTGCCCTCGACCCTGGCCACCCTGCAGCGCACCATCGACGGCGCATTGATGGATGCGCCCTCGATCACGGCCTCGCTCAAGGAGACGATGGCGTCCCTGAACGAGCTTCTGTCGGGGACCAATCGCCAGAGCCTGCAGCGCTCGCTGACTTCGCTCACCAACCTCGCCGACACCCTGGGCGACCCCGCGGGGCCGCTGCAGCGCTCGCTCGCCGAGCTGCCTGCCCTGCTCGCGGACCTCAAGACCGGCGCTGCCGGCGTACCGGAGCTCATGGGCCGCCTCGACCGGCTCACGGCCGCCGGCGAGAAGCTGATCGTTTCGGGCGACGCGAAACTGCAGTCGATCGGCGAGGACGCGACCAAGCTCTCCGCCTCGCTGCGCAAGGTGGCCGACCAGGCGTCGGCGCTGATCGCCGAGAACCGGTCGGGCATCCACGACTTCACCGAGGACGGGCTGCCCGAGGTGCGCGGCCTGGTCGAAGACGCGACGCGGATGGTCAACGAGCTCAACGGCGCCATTCGCGACATGCGCCAGGACCCGGCCCGCTTCTTCCTCGGCGACCGCGCCGGACAGGGAGTGAACCTGCGATGACGACTTGGCACCCCACCAAGCGCCTGGGCCGCCGCCTGCTCCTGGCCGAAACCGCCGGCGCCATGCTGGCGCTGGGTGCCTGCGTGCCGGCCCTGCCCGGCCAGGGTCCGGCGCCGCGCACCTTCCGCCTGACGCCCAAGAACACCTATCCTGAGGATCTGGCCAAAGCCGACTGGGCCCTCGCGGTGGCCGAGCCGACGGCGGAGCCGACGCTCGACACCAACCGGATCGCGGTGGTGAGCGACGGGATCACGGTGGACTATGTGGCACTGGCATTGTGGATCGACCGCGCCCCGGCCATGGTGCAGTCGCTGATCGTCCAATCGTTCCAGAGTTCCGGCCGGCTGGCGCAGGTCGCGAGCGACCGCGACCGTCTGCGGCCACAGTTCCTGCTGCGCTCGGAGCTGCTGGCATTCCAGTTCAACCGCAACAACGGCTCGGACCAGGTCCGCGTCCGCCTCGACGCCTCGCTGCTGCGCATGCCGCGTCGCGAGCCGGTGGGCCGGCAGAGCTTCGCGGCCGAGATGCCGCCGGAGGGTTCCGGGGTCGAGTCCGTGGTGGCCACGTTCGACGTCACCCTAGGCCGGGTGCTCAAGGAGCTGGTCGTGTGGACGGTGGACACCGGCAACGCGGCGGGTGCCGAGGCGGTCAGAGCCTCTTGATCAGGCTCTGGATGCGATTGTGCCGCCGGGCGACTTCCTGGCCGCTCGGCGCCTGATCGGCACGCCGCACCATCACCTCGACCAGCCGCTGCACCAGCTTGGCGATGTTCTCGTCGTCCAGGCGCCCTTCGGCCAGCTCGGTCACCCGTTCCACGAATGCTCTCTGGTCGGCGGACTGCGAATCCTCCGGATAAACCGACGCCTGCATGGCCACCTGCATGAACCACGACCCGAGGGAATACCCGGGCCGGACATTCGCGCAACGTGCACGTTGCCGGCCGATTCCGCAACCCTTGCCGCCGGTCGCGGCGACCGGTCGACGTCAGCCGGTGAAGGCCTGCAGCCCGGTCTGCGCCCGGCCCAGGATCAGCGCGTGGACGTCGTGCGTGCCCTCGTAGGTGTTGACCGCCTCGAGGTTGAGCAAGTGGCGGATCACATGATATTCGTCGGAGATTCCGTTGCCGCCGTGCATGTCGCGCGCCGCCCGGGCGACCTCCAGCGCCTTGCCGCAGCTGTTGCGCTTGATCAGCGAGATCATCTCGGGTGCTGCGCGGCCCTCGTCGAGCAGCCGGCCGACCCGCAAGGAGGCCTGCAGGCCGAGCGCGATCTCGGTCTGCATGTCGGCGAGCTTCTTCTGGATGAGCTGGTTGGCGGCCAGCGGCCGGCCGAACTGCTTGCGCTCCATGGTGTAGGTGCGCGCCGCGTGCCAGCAGAACTCGGCCGCACCCAATGCCCCCCACGCGATGCCGTAGCGGGCGCGGTTGAGGCAGCCGAACGGGCCCTTGAGGCCCTTGACGTTGGGCAGGAGGTTGGCCTCGGGGACGAACACCTGGTCCATGACGATTTCGCCGGTGACCGAGGCGCGCAAGGAGAACTTGCCCTCGATCACGGGTGCCGAGAGGCCCTTCATCCCCTTCTCGAGGACGAAGCCCCGGATCTCGTTCTCGTCGTTCTTGGCCCAGACCACGAACAGGTCGGCGATCGGGCTGTTGGTGATCCACATCTTGGCACCGCTCAGCACCCAGCCGCCGTCGGCCTTGCGCGCGCGGGTGGCCATGCCGCCGGGGTCGGAGCCGAAATCGGGCTCGGTCAGGCCGAAGCAGCCGATCCACTCGCCGGTGGCGAGCTTGGGCAGGTACTTCTTGCGCTGGCTCTCGTCGCCATAGGCGTAGATCGGATGCATCACCAGCGAGGACTGGACGCTCATGGCCGAGCGGTAGCCGCTGTCGACCCGCTCGACTTCCCGCGCCACCAGCCCGTAGGCGACGTAGGAGGCACCCGCTCCGCCATACTCCTCGGGAATGGTCGAGCCGAGAAAGCCCAGCTCGCCCAGTTCGGTCATGATGGCGCGGTCGAAGGTCTCGTGGCGGAAGGCGTCGCGCACCCGCGGCAGCAGGCGGGACTGGCAGTAGTCGTGCGCCGCCTGCTGGATCATGCGCTCCTCCCCGTCGAGCTGCTCGGCGAGGTGGAAGGGATCGAGCCAGTCGAACGCGGCGAGGTTCGCCGAGGCGGAGCCGCTGGCATTGGCCTTGGCCATGGCGGACATGCGAAGGTACTCCTTGTCGATGGCGAAGATCTGCCCGAGTTGAGGACATGATAGACCCGCATGGCGACCGCGCCCACCCCCGGCGCGGCCCGGGAGGTGCCGAGTGAGCGAGGTCCAGACCCGATGGCCAGCCTGATCTTCGGGCGCGGCGAACCCGAGCCCGAAGCGCAACGTGCGAAGCGGATCCTGGTCTACGGCGATTCGCTCTCCTGGGGCTGGGTGCCGCAGCGAACCTTCATCCCGGCGCAGCGGTTCCCGCCCGACCGGCAATGGCCGAGGGTGATGGGCGCCGCCCTCGGACCGGGCCACGAGGTCGTCGTCGACGCCATGAGCGGCCGGACGACCGACGCCGCCGATCCCCTGGCGCCGCAGATACCCGGCGTCGGCACCAACGGCCTGGACTGCCTGCCCGCGACGCTCGTCGCCCATCTCCCGCTCGACCTGGTCGTCCTGATGCTGGGCTCCAACGACTGCAAGCCGCAGTTCGCGCGCAGCGCTCTGCGGATTGCCCTCGGCGCCGGCCTGCTGGTGGAAACCGTGCAGCGCTCGGCGAACCTGTTCGACACACTCTGGCTCACCAACCCGGCCCCGAAGGTGCTGCTGGTCTGCCCGCCGCCGTTCGGGCCCCTCGTGCGCGCCGCAGACAAGCTGTTCGCCGGTGCCGCGGAGCGCGCGGAGGGGCTCGCCGCCGCCTTCGCGCATGTGGCTGCCGCAGCGGGGGTGGCTTTCTTCGATGCCGGGACGGTGGTCCGATCCGACGGGGTGGATGGCGTCCACCTGAGCGGCGAATCGCAACGCGAGCTGGGGCTGGCGATGGCCGAGCAGGTCAGGCCGATGCTGGCGTGACGCAGCGAGGGAGTACGGCTGCCAAGGAGCGCATGCGCGTGATCGAGGGCGACATCACCGCGCTCGACGGCGACGGCATCGTCAACGCCGCCAACGCGGACCGGAGCTGGAGCGCGCCGCGGCTCGTGGTGACGTTCTGCTGCTTCAGCCGCGAATCGCCAGGACTGCACGAGGCGGCCCTGGCAGCGCAAGAAGCGGGTCGGCCTTCGCCCCAGGAAGCGGTAGGTCGGCTGCGGCAAGTTCCTGGAGTTCGGACCCATGCAGCAATCCGCCGATACCAGCGGTCGCGACTATGAGCGGGTCGAGCGCGCCATCCGCTTCATCGCCGAGAACCGGCTGGAGCAGCCGTCGCTCGAGGCGGTGGCCGACGCCATGGGCGTCAGCCCGTTCCACGCCCAGCGCGTGTTCAGCAGCTGGGCCGGGCTCAGCCCGAAGCGTTTCCTCGGCCTGCTGACCGTCGAGCACGCCAAATCGCTGCTGCGCACGGAAGAGAGCGTGATGGGCGCCGCGTTCGAGGTCGGCCTGTCGGGCGGCTCGCGGCTGCACGACCTGTTCCTTACCTTCGAGGCGATCACGCCCGGCGAATACAAGCGCCTGGGCGCGGAACTGACGCTGCGCTGGGGCGTGCACGAGACGCCGTTCGGGCCCGGCCTGTTCGTCGTCAGCGAACGGGGCCTCGCCCGGCTGGCCTTCCTCGAAGCCGGCCATCTCGACCAGGCGCTGGCCGAGGCCCGCGCGGACTGGCCGGACAGCCGGTTCGTCGAGGACCCGGGCGCCACCGGTCCCGCCGCGCATGCCGCCTTCGCGGCTACGGCCTCAGCCGAGCCCTTGCGCCTGTTCGCCAAGGGCACGCCGTTCCAGATCCAGGTATGGCGGGCCCTGATGCGCATCCCGGCCGGCACTGCCGCGAGCTATGGCGATCTCGCGGCCGAACTCGGCAGCCCGGGGGCGGCGCGCGCAGTCGGTCGTGCCTGCGGCGCCAACCGCATCGGCGTGCTCATCCCGTGCCATCGGGTGATCCGCGATACCGGCGCCCTAGGCGGCTACCAGTGGGGCCTGGAGCGCAAGCAGGCGGTGCTGGCCTGGGAGAGTGCCCGCCGCCTGCGCGGCGAGGGCCTACGCCTAGCCGGCTGAGCCCGGCAGGCGATGATAGGCGCGATCGTGATAGACCAGCGCCGCGCCGTCGGGCTCGTGGCGCAATGCGACCACCTCGCCGATGAGGATCGAATGGGTGCTCGCCGCCACCCGCTCGGCCAGGCTGCACTCGAACACCGCGGCGGCGTCGGTCAGGATCGGCACCCCGGCCAGGCCGTCGGCCCACGCGCCGACCGTGAACCTGGCCGGCCCGTGGCTGTCGTCGCGGCCGCCGAAATGGTCCGCCAGCTCCTCATGCTCCGGCGCCAGCACGTTCACGGCGAAGCGCCCGCTGGCCAGGATCAGGCCGTGCGCGTCGGCCTCGCGGTGGACGCAGGCGAGCAATCGCGGCGGCTCTGCGGTCAGCGAGCAGACCGAGGTCGCGGTCAGCCCCGCACGCACGGCGCCGGAGCGTGCGGTGACGATGGTGACGCCGGCCGCCAGCCGGCGCATCCCGACGATGAAGTCGGCGGAGGGAACGGGCACGCGGCGTCTCCAACCCGGTTGGCGAGGCCGCGCCCGCGGCCGATCCGCTAGTACGCGTTCGGGTGCGAGAAGCCGACCAGCATGGTGCGCAAGATAATGCGCAGGTCGAGCAGAAGCGACCAGTTCTCGATGTAGTGAAGGTCGTAGCGCACCCGCTCCTGCATCCGCGCCAGGGTTTCCGCCTCGCCGCGCAGGCCGTGGATCTGGGCCCAGCCGGTGATGCCGGGCTTCACGCGGTGCCGCGACAGATAGCCGTCGATCAAGCTGGCGAAGCGCTCATTGTGGGCGACGGCGTGCGGCCGCGGGCCGACGATCGACATCTGGCCCAGGAGCACGTTGAAGAACTGCGGCAGCTCGTCGAGGCTGGTGCGCCGCAGGATGCGGCCGACCGGCGTGACCCGCGGATCGTCGCGCCGCGTGGTCTGCTCCCCCGCAGGGTCGGGGTCGTGCTGCACGTACATGGTGCGGAACTTCAAGACCTCGATCGCCTCGTTGTCGAAACCGTAGCGCAGCTGCCGGAACAGGATCGGCCCCGGCGAGCCGGCGCGCACCATGAGTGCCACCACCAGCAGCACGGGTGCCGTGAGCAAGATCACCAGCGCTGCGATCAGTCGGTCCTCGACGCCCTTGGCGATGCGTGACCAGCCGGTGAGCGGCCGGTCGAACACCCGCAGCAGCGGCACGCCCGCGACCTCGGTCATGCCGTGGCCGTCGAGCTCGAGGCCGGGCAAATCCGGGCTCAGCCTCACATCGACCGGCAGATGGCGCAACTTCTCGAAGCAGACCAGCCGGCGGCTGGCCGCGTGCTGCGGCAGGGTGATCACGATCTGGTCGACGCGCTCAAGGCGCAAGAACGGCTCGAGGTCGTCGAGCGTGCCCAGGACCGGGCAGGCTTCGATCATGGCCGGCACTCGGCTGCGCCGGTCGTCGAACAGGCCCACCACGACCACGCCGGGATCGTGCTGGCGCACGCGCCGGATGAGGTTCGCGGCCTGCGGCCCGGCGCCGATCAGGACGAGGCGGGTCGCCAGCCAGCCGGCGCGCTGGGCCTGGCCGACCGCGGTGGCGACCACGGCGTGCAGCGCCACCAGCGCCACCAGTGCCACGGCCCACCAGGCAACAAAGAAACTGGGCGGCAGGGCGTCGCCACTGTCGGCGACGAGGGCGAACAGGCACAGCAGGGCCTGGGTCACGGTCCAGGCGCCGGTGAGCGCCCACGCCTGGGCGCCCGGCCGGCCGAGATTGCGGGGCCGATAGATGGTGGCGGCGGCGAACAGGTCTAGCGTGACCAAAAAGGCACAAGCGACGACGAACCAAAGCAGCGCGCCCCGGCCCTCGGCCTCGGGGACCAGCAACCCCGCGACCAGAGCAGCGAGTGCAATGACGGCCAGGTCGGCCGCCTGCAGCACCGCGCGAACCCGGGCCGGCGTCAGCTTGAACGCCAACCGCAGCAAGCCGGCTCGCCTTCGTCTGGGCAATTCCACTAACCAGCAACCCAAGCTTTTGGGGGACGCGCCCCAGCCATCATCAAACATACCGAGCGCCAGAATTCAAGCATCGCGCGAGATCCGGCAGCGCGGGTGAACCCCAGCGTGCGATGACATGCGCCAGCCGGTCGCCGTCAGGCGCGGCGCAACAGATTCACGCGCATCGGCTGGACGAAGGCGCGTCCTCCCTCCACAGGTTCCCCCAGTCGCGCAAAGCGTTCGGCGGCCTCGGCTTCGGCACCGGCGAGCGCGCTGCCCCGGGTCGGGTCGGCAGCGAGGAATCGCTCGCGCACCGAGGCCCAGGACGCCTCGACGGTCCGGCTGGCGTAGAAGGCCTCCAGCGCCATGCGCAGACCAAGTGCGCCGGCGGCATGCAGCGCTCGAAACGCCTCGCGGCGGACCTCGGTTTCGTCGTCGACCGGCCGTAGCAGCTCGAAATGCTCACCCTCGGGCAGCGGCTCGACCACCAGGAGCTCGCCCTCGCGGTCGAGCACGCGCGCCGCCTCCGCCAGCGCGCGCCACTGCTCGGCCAGCGGCACATGGTGCAGGCTGTTGAAATAGAGCACGAGGTCGAAGCACGCCGATGCGAAGGGCAACGCCTCGCCACGCCCCGCCACCAGCGCGGTGCCTTCGGGCGCCGCCATCCGGCGCGAGCGGGCGAACAGCGGGTCGAGCCCGACCACGCGCGCGCCCTCGCGGATCGCCCAGCCGAGCAGCCGCCCGTCGCCGCAGCCCACCTCGAGCATTCGGCGGCCCGACCATGCCACGGTCTGGCGCAGGACTTCGGTGTGACGGCGTACGGGCGGGGTCATGGGATCCTCCTGGCAGCCGGCGGCTTGCCGCCGGTCGGACGGCAAGCCTACATGACATCGCGCACGCCGAGGCAACCTGCCGTCCGCGCGCGGATTGTCGTGCACAAGGCGGCGTTGGCGAAGCGGGCATGCGTGGAATTTTCGGTCTGATCCTGTCGTTGCTGGTCCTGCTGGCCGGGGCCGGCGGCTTCGCTTGGTATGTCTGGCACGAACTCGGCGACGTCGAGATCAGCCCTCAGGGCTATCTGGCGCTCGCGGCCGGCGTCGCCGTGACGCTGGGCCTGGGTATTGGGCTGATGTGGCTGGTCTACTACAGCGCCCGCCGCGGCTTCGACGACGATGTCGGCCGCAACTGAGGCTCATTCCGGCACGGGCACCAGCGTGCCGGCATAGACGCCATCGCGCTGGAAGACGACGAAATAGCCGTCCTCGGCTCTCACCACGTAGCAATGGTAGCCGTCGGCCTCGACTTGGCCGCTGAAGGGCGGCCGCAGACCGGAGCCGGCGCCGAGCCACGGATAATAGGCGCAGTAGCCCTTCTCCCAGCTGCGCCAGCGGCCGATCCCGTTGAGCCGGCGGCCGGAATACACCGCGGTGCCGTCTGGCTGGAACTGCGCCTGCGCAAAGCCGCCATAGGGCAGCCGGAAGCTGAATACACCGCCGGAGATCTCGCGCGCAAATTCGGCGCCCGAGACGGGCGTGCCCTGCGACGGTTCAGTGAGCGGCGCGCAGGCAGGGAGCAGCAGGAGCAGGCAGATGAGCGGGCGCACAGGCGACACCTCGTTGGCGTGGGTCTGGCGGAAGCTTGTGCCGGCGCCGAGCCAGACCTGGCAAGCGCGCGGCAGCCTGCGACATCGTCGGCGCGGGCATCGGCCGTGGCCCGCTTCACGGCGCCGGGCCGTCCGGCTAAGCAGGCCGCGCGCAGATGGGGCAGGAGCGGGTCACATGGCAATCGAGACCGTCGGGATCGTCGGCGCCGGAACCATGGGCGGCGGCATCGCCGTCAGCCTGGCGCAGCACGGCTTTCGCGTCCTGTTGCTCGACGACCGGCCGGAGGCGGCAGCGGCGGCGATCGCGGCTGCCGGCGCGTTTTACGCCCGCGCGGTCGAGAAGGGGCGCATGACGGCGGCCGACGCCGCGGCGGCCTCGGCCCGCCTCGTCGTCGCGCCTGATCTGTCTGCCCTGGCCGGCGCCGACCTGGTGATCGAGGCGGTGTTCGAGGAATTCTCCCTCAAGGCGGAATTGCTCGAGCGCCTATCGCACGTGCTTCGCCCCGAAGCCTTGGTCGCCACCAACACCAGCTGCCTGCGCGTGGGCGACCTCGCCGGCCATCTGAAGGCGCCGGAGCGATTCCTTGGCCTGCACTATTTCAGCCCCGCCGCGGTCAACCCTATCGTCGAGGTCGTCATGGGCGAGGCCACCGCCCCGGCGACCATCGAGACGGCACTCGCCTTCTGCCGCGCCAGCGGCAAGCAGCCCCTGCGCTGTCGCGATTCCTACGGCTTTGCCATCAACCGGTTCTTCTGCCCCTACACCAACGAGGCGGCGCGCGCCCTGGACGCCGGGCTCGGCAGCACGGGCGAGATCGACGCCGTGGCCAGGGAGATCCTTCAGGCGGCGGCGGGGCCGTTCACGGTGATGAACCTGATCAAGCCGCGCATCAACCTGCACGCCATCCGCAATCTGGCGCCGCTGGGACCGTTCTACGCCCCGGCGGCGGCGATGGTGGCCGCGGGCGAGGCCGACCGCCCGTTCCCGGTCGAGGCTGCGGCGGCACCGGAGCCGTCGCGCGCTGCCGCCATCGCCGACCGGCTGCTCGCCGGCTGCTTCCTGCCGGTGCTGCAGGCGATCGACGAAGGCGTCGCCGAGCCGGCCGCCTTCGACCGCGGCGCGCGCGAAGCGCTGAAGTTCGGGATCGGGCCTTGCGCGCTGATGGATCGCCTGGGACGAGCCGAGATTGCGCGCGTCCTGGCCCCGGCGCTCGCCGCCCACGGCCTGCCGGCGCCCGCCGCGCTGCAGCGGGTCGGCAGTCTCGCAGGCTGAGGCACGGGGTTTATTTCACAAGCCTGATATGCTGATCGCGCATGGCTGCGATGTTGCACCGCACAAGAATCCGGGTTGCGTCGGGAACCTTCGAACCATAGATATTGTGCACCGCACAACATCGGGATCCAATCATGACCAAGACCGCCATGCCCCAGCTTCCCTCCCTGCCGAAGCTGGACGTCGAAGCCATCGTTTCGTTGCAGAAGGCCAATATCGAGACCATCGTCGCCGCACAGAAGATCATGTTCGATCTGGTGCAGACCGTGGCCAAGAAGCAGGTCGAGATGGTCAAGGAAGCGATGTCCAAGACCGACGTCATGTTCAAGGGCTTCGATGCCAAGAAGCAGCCGGGCGTCTATGCGGACGAGATGAAGGCCGCGGTCGAGAAGGCCATGGCCGACGTCAAGGAGACCGTGGATCTCGGCATGAAGGCGCAGAGCGAGGTCGTCGACCTGCTGGTCAAGCGCGCCACCGCCAACTTCGAGGAAATGAAGGCCGTCGCCGCCTGATCGGGCGCGGTTCCTTCAGCTGACCGACCCCGGGGGCTGGCCTCCCGGGGTTTTGCTTTTCGCAGCAGTCTGCGCTTAGTTGCTGTCCCGACCGCCCGGAGACGCAGCGCATGGCCGATCTCGACCCGCCCCACGGCGCGCTGCCGAGCGCGCGCGAGGACGCCTTGCGGGTGCGCGAGGTTCCGGCGACGCCGCAGACGCTTTCTCCCAGCTACCGGCTTGCCTTCGCCGACACCGAGTTCCTGCTGCGCGAGGAGCTGCGGCCGGTCCGGCTGCAGCTCGAGCTGCTCAAGCCCGAGCTCGAGTTGCTGGCACGCGGGATCGAATCCACCATCGTCACCTTCGGCAGCGCGCGCATCGCGGAGCCCGGCGTGGCCAAGGCTCGGCGCGAGGAGGCTCTGGCGCGCAGCCGTGCCGCCCCCGACGATCCCGACGCGGCCGCGGCGCTGCGGATCGCCGGCAATCTCGAGCGGCTGGCGCGCAACTACGACGAGGCCCGCCGCTTCGCGCGGCTGGTCTCGACCCCGCGCCGTCCCGACGGCCAGCAGCGCTACGTCATCGTCACCGGCGGCGGCCCCGGCATCATGGAGGCCGCCAATCGCGGTGCTGCCGACGCCGGAGCGATCAGCATCGGCCACAACATCGTCCTGCCGCACGAGCAGGCGCCCAATCCCTGGATCACGCCCGAGCTGTGCTTCCAGTTCCACTACTTCGCCCTGCGCAAGATGCACCTGATGACCCGCGCCAAGGCGCTGATCGTCTTTCCAGGCGGATTCGGCACCTTCGACGAGCTGTTCGAGACCTTGTGCCTGATCCAGACCGGCAAGTCGCGGCCGATGCCGGTGCTGCTGTTCGACCGCGCCTACTGGAGCCGGGTGGTGGCGTTCGAGGCCCTGGTCGAGGAAGGCGTGGTCGACGCACGCGACCTGGCGCTGTTCGACTTCGTCGAGACGGCCGAGGAGGCCTGGGCGCGCATCCAGGCTCACTACGCCGACCAGCCCGACTGACGGGGGCGCCGGCCTGTGGGGGGCCTGCTGAACTGGCTCGACCTCGCTGGCGTGGCCGTGTTCGCGGTCAGCGGGGCGCTGGAGGCGGCACGCAAGCAGCTCGACATCGTGGGCTTCCTGTTCGTGGCCGCGGTCACCGGCATCGGCGGCGGCACGCTGCGCGACGTGCTGCTCGACCGTGGCCCGGTGTTCTGGGTTCACGAGCCGCGCTATCTTTGGGTCACCAGCGCCGCCGCGGTCGCGACATTCCTGGTCGCACCGCACATCCAGCGCCGGGCCGCGGTCCTGCTCTGGGCCGACGCGCTGGGGATGGCGCTGTTCTGCGTCCTGGGCGCGCGCACCGCCCTGGAAGCCGGCGCGGGACCCGAGGTGGCCGTGCTCATGGGCACCATGACCGCGACCTTCGGCGGCCTGATCCGCGACGTGGTCTGCACCGAGACCCCGCTCCTGCTCAAGCGCGAGATCTACGCCACCGCCGCTGCCGCCGGTGCCGCCCTGCTCGTCGCCGGCCACGCCCTGGGGCTGCCCGATCCGCTGGCCGCCGGGCTCGGCCTGGCGCTGGCCTTCGCGGTGCGCGCACTGGCGCTGAGCTGGGGCCTGTCCCTTCCGATCTACCGGCCGCGCCCGGCCCGGCCGCGCTGAGGCACCGTCGGGGACTTGCCGGCGGTCCGGTCGCGACCGACCTGTCCCGACGCACCCAACGAGGAGACCGGTCATGTACATCGCGATGAACCGCTTTTCGGTCCGCAAGGGCAGCGAGGCCGACTTCGAAGCCATGTGGCTCGGCCGCGACAGCTATCTCGACCGCGTCCCCGGCTTCGTCGAGTTCCACCTCCTCAAGGGCCCCGAGCGCGAGGACCATGTGCTCTACGCCTCGCACACCATCTGGCGGTCGTTCGCCGACTTCGAGGCCTGGACGCGCTCCGAGGCGTTCCGGGCCGCGCACAAGGACGCGGGCGGCAGCCGGCCGCACTATTCCGGCCACCCCCAGTTCGAGGGCTTCGAGGTGATCCAGACCGTGCCGGCGGGCGCGGCCGCCGCCTGACCCGGTCTCTATCGCCGGCGGATCACCAGTAGCGGATGTCGCCGGTGTCGACGTGGACGAAGCCCGAGCGGGGGTAGTAGCCGACCCCGCCGGCTTTCAGCGCCACGGCGGCACGGCGGATGTCGCGCAAGGACCTGCCCTCGAACTGCAGGTCGACCGCCATCGCCCGCATGTGCAGGCTGTGGCGCGCCGCCCCGTGGTGCGTGCGCCGGAGCATGGCGTTGGTGGTGGGCGAGCGATAGCCGCAGAACACCTGGATGGGCTCGCTCACGCCCAGGGCCGCGCGCAGCGACCAGAGCAGGTCCAGGAGTTTCGGGTCGACCGGCAGATGGGTATTGTCGCGCCAGTCGCGCAGATGGCGGGTCGCCGCCCTGAGCTCGGCGGCCTGGTAGCGCCCGTCGGCGAAGTAGACTGAGCGCAGGGTCTCGCCGGTATGGCGGTGGTGCAGCAGGACGGAGCGTTCGCGGATCGCCGCCTCCGCCGCGCGGCTCGACAACATCAGGGAAGCGAGGAGTGGGCCGGTCAGCCCCAGAAATGCGCGGCGCCGGGCAAGGCTCCGCCTCATGGCCGTTTCGGTCATCGTCACCTCTGGCGAGGTTGTTGTTGGGCAAGCAAGAGCCCGTCCGTTCGGGACGTGACCCGAAGAGCGCACTACGCAGCCATTAGGCGACTGTCAACCATTGCGTGAGAACTATTGCGCGCAAGCATCACTGTTGCGCGACGGCATCAGCCGTGCCGCCAAAATCAGCTCAGGGCGGCCCGGACCAAGCCGCTGGCGGTCTTGCTGTCGAGCGCGTCGCCATGGCGGGCCTTGAGCGCGGCCATGACTTGGCCCATCGCCTTGGGCGAGCGCTCCGGTAGATCGGCGACGAGTTCGGCGATGCTGGCGCGCAGCTCGTCCTCGCCGAGGGCCTGCGGCAGGTAGACCTCGAGGATGGACCGCTCGGCCTGCTGCTGGGTTGTATCCAAGCCGCGGGCCTGCAGGAGAACGGCGGTCTCGTCGAGCGACTTCACGAAGGCGCGGATCGTCTTGACGACCACGGCGTCCTCGGGCGCCTTGCCCTCCTTGGTCGCGGCCGCATAGAGCGTGCCCAACAGGTTCTTCTTCAGCTCGTCACGGGCCTTCATGGCCCGGAGCCGGTCATCCTTGATCCGCTCGATCAGCATGTTCCATACCTCCGTCGCGGGCCTAAGGTGGCCCGTGGCGGAGCCTGGTTCCAGCTGCGCCGGCGACGGTCAGCGCACCTCGTGGCCGGCCGGACCGCCCGCGGCGGCGAACGCGATCCCCAGCCGCCGCAGCTCGGCCGCGCGCTCGGCTGCGCCGGAGCGCACATCGGGCGCGAAGTGCAGATGCAGCTGAAGCAGCACCAAGATGGCGCCGGTGAGGGCGGCCAGTCCGCGTTCGTCCATGTCCGACCTCCCGGGCGAGCTGGATGCGCACCCGAGGGTAACCGTGACGGGTTACCGGCCGGTTAACGCGTCACGCTCTCCCGACGCTCCGGCCCCGCCAGACTGGCGTTGACCGAGCAGTCCTCCCGGTCGAACTGCCATGAGGTGACGTTCTGCTGCATTCGGCACTCGGCGACCCGCAACCCCTGCGGCGACAGCAGACACACCCGCTCGCCCAGCTCATAGGTGCGGCCATTGGCCCGGCAATGGCACTTGAGCTCCGCGGTGGAACGGGCCGCGTGCGAATTGGCCGCCACCACCGCCGGGGCTGCGCCCGCCCGCCATCCTGGCATAGTCGCGAGCACCGCGAGCAGGACTGCAAGACCGTAACGCATCGCCACCCCCTCCGCATATCCAGGCGCATGTCAAGCCGATCAGGTGCGTGATATGAACCAAGTGTAACCCAGATGGCGGTGGCAGGGGACAAAAGATGGGCGTCAACCGGGCTTCGGTTCGTTTCCGGCGTCTAGCCGCACCTCTCATGCTCGCGGCCTCGACGCTCGCCGCGACCAGCATCGGCGCCGCGGCGCAGGCCCTGGACGAGGGCACGCTGTTCGACCTGCCCAATCCGCCCGTCATGCGCAGCGAGAATGGCGCGCTGCGCGGGACGCTCACCGTTGCCCCGGCCGAGATCACGGTCGACGGCCGGAGCGTGGTCTCGAACGTGATCAACGGCAACTACATGGCGCCGACGCTGCGAATTCAGCGCGGCGACACCATCCGCGTGAAGGTGATCAACAAGATCGGGCCGGCCGAGGTCAATATCGACGATCCGGAACCGACCAACATCCACTATCACGGCATGGACGTCAGGCCGAAGCCGCGCGACGGCGACAACGTCTACATCCGGATCGATCCCGAGGAGGACCTGCGCTACGACGTGTACGTCCCCAAGGACCACCCGCAGGGCCTGCACTGGTACCACGCCCACGTCCACGGCTATGTCGACGACCAGATCGGCTCGGGCATCTCCGGCATGCTGATCGTCGGCGGCTTCGTGTTCGAGCAGTATCCCGAGCTGGTCGGGCACAAGCAGCGGGTGATGGTGTTCAAGGACTTCACCTTTCCCGGCTTCATCGACGGCGATGCGCGCGCCAAGTCGCTCAACGGCCTGTCCAATCCGCCGATCCGCGCCCGCCCCGGCGAATGGCAGATCTGGGAGCTGGGCAATCTCGGCGCCGACGCGTTCTTCGACATGCAGCTCGACGGCCACGAGATGTGGCTGATCGAGCGCGACGGCAACCTGCTGCTGCGCCCGGTCCGGATCGGCCATGCCTTCCTGCCGCCCGGCGCGCGCGCCACCGTGGCAGTGCGGGCCGGGGCCGCGGGCGAGTACGCCTTCCGCCATCGCAACGTCGATACCGGCCCGGCCGGCGATCCCAACCCGCCCGAGCAGCTCGGGCGGTTCATCGTCTCCGGCAAGCCGGTGCCGCCCGATCCCGCGATCCGCAAACGCCTGGTCCGGGGCCCGGCCCGCCCGGCGCGCATCGTGCCCAGCCCGGCCACGGTCGCCAGGCTCAAGCCCGACCGCACCCGCTATATCGACTTTTCGGAAAGCGCCGACGGCGACCAGTTCTACATCAACAACAAGGAATATGTGGAAAGCCGCATCGACACGACCACACGGGTCGGCCAGGTCGAGAAGTGGGTCGTGCGCAACTTCTCGCAGGAGCTGCACGTCTTCCACCTCCACCAGACCGAGTTCCTGATCCAGCGCTTCTCGGGCGATCCCGGCCAGACGCTGGGCGGCGGCCTGCGCGACGTCATCGACATCCCCTACGCCCAGAACGGCCAGCCGGGCTTCGCCGTGATCCTGATCCCGTTCACCAACCCGATCATCGCCGGGGAGTTCGTCTACCACTGCCACCTCGTCCAGCATGAGGATGCGGGGATGATGGCCAATATCCGCGTGCTGCCGCAGCGCACGACGGCCGAGATGCTCTGGGACAAGGTCACCCAACTGGCCGGACTCGACCTGCCGGGCCTCGGCCGGGCCTCGGCGGCGGAGGCGAGCGCTCTGGCCGCCAACGAGGGCGAGATCTGTCGCCCCGGCGCGAAGCGGCGGGTGCCCACGGCCGCGATCGCACCCAGGCTCCCGATCGAGGTTGCAGCCGGCGGCTAGACCGGGTTGCGGCGCCAGACCGAGCCCGCGAGCAGCTCGCCTGCGCCGTCGCGCTCCTGCCAGCGCATCAGCGTGAGGCGTGGCTGCAGCAACGCTTCGAGGCGGTGGCGGTCGAGGCAGTAGGCGAGCGGGAAGCCGTGGGCTGCATGCTGAGCGGTGCGAAACGAGGATAGCAGCACCCGGCCGCCGGGCCGCAGCAGGTCGAGCAGCCGGTCCCAGTGCGTCGGTGACGGCAGAAAGCGGACCACCACCAGGAATGCGAACGGCCCGAGCCCCTCAAGGGCAGCAGGCTCGTCGAGATCGGCCGCGCGTGTCGCCACCGCCAGGGCCTCGGCCTGTGCTGCGGCTTGCAGCCGGGCGATGGCCGCCGGCGCCACGTCGATCGCGGTGACCGGGAAACCGCGTCGCGCCAGCCACAGAGCATTTCGCCCGTCGCCACAGGCGACGTCGAGCACGGGCGCCGGCGGCGTATCCGCCAGTACCTCGACCAGGAACGGATCCGGGCCGGTACTGGCGGTGGTGGCGCGCTCACGCCAGCGCGGTTCCCATCGGGCGAGGTCGTCGGCACTCACGCCGTGGCGAGCCGCGGTTCGAGCCAGGCCTTGAGCTGCTCTGCCGGCATGGCGCCCGCGGTCCGCGCCGCCTCGCGCCCATCCTGGAACAGGATCAGCGTCGGGATACTCTGTATGCCGTAGCGGGCGGCGATCTCCGGCACGGCGTCCGTGTCGAGCTTGGCCACCCGGACCCGCGGCTCCAGTTCGCCGGCCAGCCGATCGAGCACCGGCGCCATCGCCTTGCACGGGCCGCACCAAGTCGCCCAGAAATCGACCAGCAGGGGGATGCCGTCCTCGCGCAGATGCCGGTCGAAATTGGCGCCGGTCAGCGTCATCGGCCGTCCGGTGAACAGAGGGGCCACCGCAGCTGCCGCACTTGGCGGCCGCGCGGTCCGGTCGCGCGGCACGCGATTGACGGCGGCACAGGAAGGGCAGACCAGATGATAGCGTCGTCGCCATGACGGTCGCTCCCGCAGACCAGCCATACCGCCCGTCATGTGGGATGCCGCGGGCTGTGCCCGCACCCTCTGGCCACGCCGCGCCCGGCGCCTATCTCTCCCGCCCATGCGCCGCTGCCCCGTTCAGATCGTCTGGTTCAAGCGCGACCTGCGGGTCGCCGACCATGCGCCGCTGGCCGAGGCCGCGGCCATGGGCCCGGTCCTGCCGCTGTTCGTGATCGAGACCGGCCTGTGGCGCGAGCCCGACGCCAGCGGCCGCCAACTCGCCTTCGTGCGTGAATCGCTGGTCGAGCTGCGCGCCGACCTCGCGGGGCTCGGCCAGCCCCTGGTCGTGCGCACCGGCGCGAGCCGAGAAGGTGCTGGAGGAGATACGTCAGGCCTTGTCGGTCGGCGCCTTGTGGTCGCATCAGGAGACCGGCAACGCCTGGACCTATGCCCGCGACCGGCGAGTCCGCGCCTGGGCCGCCACTCACGGCATCCCCTGGCACGAGCGGCGCCAGACCGGGGTGGTCCGCAAGCTGGCCGATCGCGATGGCTGGGTGCGGCGCTGGGACCGCCAGATGCGCCGAGCGGATCGCTCCCGCCGCCGCGCCGACTGCTGCCTGTTTGCGGATGTGGCGCCTGGGCGAGATCGCCGATCTGCCACTCGCGATCCGACCCCTGCCCGGGCCGCCAGCGCGGTGGACGAACCGCCGCCGCCGCGACCCTGCGCAGCTTCCTGGCCGAACGCGGTCGGCCGTACCGCAAGGCCATGAGCGCCCCCGACGACGGTGCGTTGCATTGCTCGCGGCTGTCGCCGCACCTGGCCTGGGGCACGCTGTCGCTGCGCGAGGTCCTGCAGGCGGCCGAGGTGCGGCTGGGTAACCTCGCCCCCGAGGAACGGCAGGATTGGCGTCCATCGCTCACCTCGTTCACCGGGCGGCTTCGCTGGCACTGCCACTTCATGCAGAAGCTGGAGAGCGAGCCCGAGGTCGAGTTCCGCTGCTTCCATGCCACCTACGAGGGGCTGCGCGGCCAGGATCCGGAGCGCCTCGCCGCCTGGGCGGAGGGGCGCACCGGCTGGCCGTTCCTCGATGCCTGCATGCGCATGCTGCGCGCCACCGGCTGGCTGAACTTCCGCATGCGGGCGATGCTGATGAGCGTGGCCTCCTACCAGCTCTGGCTCGACTGGCGCCCGACCGGACTGCACCTGGCCCGCCAATTCACCGACTACGAGCCCGGCATCCATTGGTCCCAGGCGCAGATGCAGTCGGGCACCACCGGGATCAACACGATCCGGATCTACAACCCGATCAAGCAGGGCCAGGACCAGGATCCGGATGGCCGCTTCGTGCGCCGCTGGTGCCCGGAACTACGCGCCGTGCCGCGGCACTGGCTGCACATGCCGTGGCAAATGCCAGCCCTCGAGCAGGCCGAGGCGGGCTGCATCGTCGGCCGCGACTATCCCGCCCCGATCGTCGATCATGTCGCCGCGGCGCGGCACGCCCGCGACGCAGTGTGGGCGGTGCGGCGCGGCCACGGCTTCGCCGACATGGCCGAAGCGATCCAGAGCCGGCACGGCAGCCGGCGCAGCGGGCTGTACCAGCCGCCTCGGGTCCGGCCGCGGCCGGAACGCCAACTCGATCTGGGTCTGTAGCATGAGACTGAAGCTCGCGACGGTACTGCTCCTTGCGGTCCTCGGTGCGGCGCTGCCGATCGCGGCGCAGGAGCCGGCGCCCACCAAGGACGCCGGCTCCGGCCTCCTCGCGCTCCTGCCGGCGCCGGCGGAGACCCGGCACAGCCTGCGCCTGGGCGACACCACGCTCGATTATCGCGCCACCGCCGGCACCCTGCCCCTGCGCGACGGCGAGGGCGAGCGCATGGCCGAGATCTTCCATGTCGCCTTTACCGCCGAGCCCGCCGCACCCAATCGGCCGATCACGTTCCTGTTCAACGGCGGGCCGGGCGCGGCCTCGGCGTTCCTGATGCTCGGCGGCGTCGGCCCGCGCATGGTGGCGTTCGCCGAGGACGGCGGCTTCCTGCCGCCGCCCTCGCGGCTGGTCGACAATCCCGACAGCTGGCTCGCCTTCACCGACCTCGTGTTCGTCGATCCCGTCGGCACCGGCTACAGTCGCGCGGCCGGCGACGGCGAGGAGGTGGAGCGACGCTATTACGGCGTGCGCCAGGACGCGTCGGCGATGGCGGCCTTCATCCGCCTCTACCTGGCCCGCGCGGGCCGCACCCTCTCGCCGGTGTACCTCGCCGGCGAGAGCTATGGCGGGTTCCGGGCGGCCATCCTCTCGCGCAGCCTGCAGGAGGACAGCGGCGTCGCCGTCAGCGGCATCGTTCTGATCTCGCCCGTGCTCGAGTTCTCGCTGCTGCGCGACGACGCGCACGCGCTCCTGCCCTGGATCGTGAGCCTGCCGTCGCTGGCAGCCACGCACCTGACGCGACAGGGTCTTGCCGCCGACCAGCTGGCACCGCGCCTCGGCGAGGTCGAGCACTGGGCGACGCACGACTACCTCGTGGCGCTGGCCGCAGGCCCAGACCGGCTGCCGGATGCGGTGCTGGATCGCCTGGCCGAGTTCACCGGCCTGCCCGCGGATCTCGTCCGCCGCAGCCACGGGCAGATCAGCGTGTCGCGCTTCATCAAGGAGCACGACCGACGAGAGCGGCCGCGTCCTCAGCCGCTATGATGGGCTGCTCGACGGCCCCGACCCGGAGCCGTCGAGCAGCTCCGCGCACGGACCGGACCCGGTGCTGGCACGTGCGGAGCCTGCCTGGACCTCGGCCTTCGTCGACTATGTCCGGCGCGAGCTCGGCTACGCCACGGACGTCACCTATCGGCTCCTCAACGAGGAGCTCGCCGGCAAGTGGGACTACGGCACCTCGCCGACCCGCCAGGGCTATGCCGGCGCGCTCGACGACCTGCAGGCCGCGCGCGCCGTGGTGCCGTCGATGGGTGTGCTGATCGCACACGGGCGGACGGATCTGGTCACGCCCTACTTCGCCTCGCGCTACCTGCTCGACCAGCTTCCGGATCTGGCCGGAGCCACGCCGATCCGGCTCGTGGTCTATGCCGGCGGCCACATGATGTACATGGTGCCGGAATCCCGCCGACGGCTCGCGCGCGACGCGGCGCAGCTCTATGACGGCGGCGTGCACGATTCCGACGGCTGAGGCTCACCCCGCGCCGCGACCGGCCTGGCTGCAGTCGAGGGCAGGCGGACCGGGTGCCTCGCCGGGGCGATAGTCGGTCATGAAGACGTGCCCGCCGATCGCGGCCGTGCGCTTGAGGCCGGCGAACCAGGGGCAGAGCTCGGGATTCATGTAGTCCGGGTTGACGAAGTAGAGGGCACCGCCGGTTGGGTCCGGCCCGGTTGGCCCGGCCCGCGCCAGCCGGTGCGCCGTGGCCAGCAGCCGGCGCGACCCGGGCGTGCGCAGGCCCAGCACCTGGGGAATGCTGTAGCCTTCCGGGTCGCGCGCCACTTTGCGCAACACGTCCGACTGCTGGATCGGCTGGAACTGCGCCACCTGCAGGATCACCGCGCAGGCGTCGCCGGGAAAGCGCGGATCGGCCATCCGGTTGCGCACCACGCGGATCACGGCGGCCATGCCGTCGGTGCCGTCGACGGCGGCCTCGGTGTAGCCGACCAGGGCGAGGCAGCGGATCTCGCGGCCGGAAAGTGCCGCCGCCGGCGATGCCGCCAACATGAGCGCCAGGGTGGCCGTCAGATGGCGCAGCCTCGGCTTGGCACTACGACGTCCTAGGCCGGCGGCGCCCCGAACAGGTCGCGCCGCCGCTGATGGTAGCGGCCCGGAGTGTAGGAGGCGTCGGTCCAACGGTCGTCCGGCTCCAGGAACACGATGCGGTTGGGGTCGCCCTGGCCGCGCTTGGCAGTCTCCTGTGCGACGTAGCGAAAATAGAAGTGATTGAACAGCCGGAAGAATTCGGTCAGGTAGATGTCGGCCACGGCTCGGTCGCCGCGGATCAGCAACATGTTCTCGTCGTTGTCCAAGAGCGAATCCGGCGAGAAATTGGCCGAGCCGGTGAACACCAGGGGGTCCTCGGTCAGCACGTCGATGGCCATGATCTTGGTGTGCACATAGAACACGTGCCCGCCATTGCGCTCGCGGAAGTGCCGCTCGCGCAGCCAGACATCGAGCTCGTGCCCTTCCAGCTCCAGGGCGATCGCGTCGCGGTTCAGGTCCGGCCCGATGGCGATCTGGGTGTCGCGATCCCGCTCGAGCATGGCCTGGGTCTCGGCCTTCTGGTTCGGCCGCTCCATGAGCAGGAAGCGCAGATAGTCCTTGTCGTTGTCGAAATGCCTGGCGAGGCGTTCGGTGACGCCGAACGCCGCGGTCAGCATCACCGTCTGCGCCGCGGCCTCGGCACGCTCGCCGTACCAGTCGAGCATCTTCGAGCGCAGCCTCGGGCTGAAGAGCGGGGTGATCCCGGCCGGCGGCAAGGCTGCCGGCAGGTCGGGCGTGTTGGTCGAGCACCACTGCTTGAGCGGATCGATCGGGGCGTCCGCGGCCAGCTGGTCCCAATAGGCCAGGAACGCCGCCGCCACCTGCTCGTCGCGCACCACATGCCCGACATTGCTCTGTCCGAGAAAGCCCGACGCGGTGATGTTGGTCGAGCCGGTCCACACCTGCACCGGCCGCTCGCCGTCCATGAGCACCATGAACTTGTTGTGCGGGATGCCCCGCCGTTGCAGGCGCCGCTTCAGGAGACGGCGGTCGAAGCCCAGTTCGTCGATTGCCGCCTCGTTGGCCTTGCTCACCGAAGTGGGTTTGAGGATCCCGCCCACGCGGTCCGAGCCGGCCTCGTAGACGATGGCCACGCTGGCGCCCGAGCCCGCCGCTTCCCGCAGCGCTTCCATCACCGGCCGGTAGCTGAACTCGTAGAACGCCGCCCGCAGGCTGAAGCGTGCCCCTCGGGCCTGACCGATGAACGCCAGGGCTCCTTCGAGCAGCCCGCGCGACAGCCACTGAACATCCTCGGCGGTCGGGTCGTCCTGGTCTGCGGGTGGCCGATTGCCGAAGCGGCGCGCGAACGCTTGGCTCGGGATGGCACCACGATTGAAGAAGATCGCGTGCCGGCCCTGGTCGACCGGTTCGGTGCGCACCGCGACGGCGACATCGGCGCCGGCGCGGAGCCGGCCGAGAGCGCCATCCTCCGGCAGGTACAGGGGTCGCACCACATACTCGTAGGCTGTGTCCGGAGTTGCCGTGTAGTGGCCCCACAAGAACGACTGGATCGGATGCGCGAGCGTCGATCGCGTGTCCCCGGGCCGTGGCTCGGGCACCAGATCGCGAAAGAACTTGAAGCCGTCCATCCAGCGGATGCGGCCGCCGGCGCCGCTGCAGCGACCGAGCGCAAAGCCCAGGAGCCCGCGCCGCCGCTCGTCGGTGGCATTCATGGCGAGCAGCACGGCATTGCTGCCCGCGATGGCATGCACCGATATGCCGTCCGTCCGTCCGATCGCGCGCATGGCCGTCTCCCCGCCGCAGCGGGCCTCTAGCGCAAGAGCGGACCAAGCGATGTGACGATCCGCACGCGTCGTCGGCCGGGCGGCCTCACCCGGACCGGGCAGCAGTGCTTCGACCTCGATCCCGATGCCGGGCGGATCCAGCGCCGGCGTGCCCGTGGCGAGGATCCGGGTGCAAATGACGCCCTGGCGTCAGTCCTTCGCGCGCTCCACGTAGGAGCCGTCCTCGGTCATGACCACCACCCTGGTGCCGGCGCCGACATGCGGCGGGACCATGGTACGGACACCATTGGTGAGCATGGCGGGCTTGTACGAAGAGGATGCCGTCTGGCCCTTGGTTACGGGCTCCGTCTCGGTGATCTCCAGCGTCACCCGCTGCGGCAGCTCGATCGCGATCGGCACGCCGTCGTGCAGGCTGAGCATGCAGGCCATGCCCTCCTGCAGGTAGACGGCCTGGTCGCCGATCACGTCGCGGGTCACCACGACCTGCTCGTAGCTGTCCGGGTTCATGAAGGTGAAGCCGGCCGGGTCCTCGAACAGGAAGCTGTGCTCCTGCGACTCGACGTAGGCGCGCTCGACCTGCTCGGTGGTGCGGTAGCGCTCGGAGATCTTGACCCCGTCGCTGATCCGGCGCAGGTCGAGCTGGGTCACCGGCGTGCCCTTGCCGGGATGGATGTTCTGCGCGGTGAGAACCACGTAGAGCTTGCCGTCGAGATCGACGACGTTGCCCTTGCGCAGCGAGCTGGCAATGACCTTCGCCATGGTGTTCCTTGCGTGACGTGAGCGGGCGCGGCGCGCCACTTGCGAACTTGGCCGTGCCCTTAGCGCGAAATGGCGTCGCTGGTCCAGCCGGGCGGCCGCGATGAGCTTGGCAACGCCCTGGTGGCGGCCGGACGTGCACGCCGACCGGCGGCCGTTTCTCCTCGGCCGTGCGCGCATCCAGGCCGCCTTGCGCGCCTGGTTCGCGGCGCGGGGATTTGTCGAGGTGGATCCTGCCATCCTCCAGGCGTCGCCCGGCAACGAGGCCCATCTCCATGCCTTCGCTACCGCGCTCGAGGCCGTCGACGGTACCGATCTCGCCCGCCTCTACCTGCACACTTCCCCCGAGTTCGCCTGCAAGAAGCTGCTGGCCGCCGGCGAGCAGCGGCTGTTCGCCTTCGCCCACGTTTTCCGCAACCGCGAGCGCGGGCCCCTGCACCATCCCGAGTTCACCATGCTGGAATGGTATCGCGCGCACGAACCTTACGAGGCGCTGATGCAGGATTGCGCCGAACTCCTGGCGCTGGCGGCCGACGCCGGCGGGACCGGCGGGCTGACGTTCCGCGGCAGCACTGTCGATGCGCACGCGCCACCCGAACGGCTGACCGTGGCCGAGGCGTTCGCCCGCTTTGCCGGCATCGACCTGCTGGCGACGACGGACATTTCCGGAGGCACCGACCGCGAGGCGCTGGCGGAGGCGGTCCGCGCCACCGGCGGCCGGGTCGCCGAGGACGACAGCTGGGCCGATCTGTTCAGCCGGATGCTGGTCGAGCGGGTCGAGCCGCGGCTGGGGCGGGGCCGGGCCAGCATCCTGTGCGAATATCCGGCGGCCGAGGCGGCGCTCGCCCGCGCCAAGCCCGGCGACCCGCGCGTGGCCGAGCGGTTCGAGCTCTATGCCTGCGGGGTCGAGCTCGCCAACGGCTTCGGCGAGCTCACCGACCCGGTCGAGCAGCGGCGCCGGTTCCTGGCCGAGATGGACCTGAAGCAGCGCCTCTACGGCGAGCGCCACCCGCTGGACGAGGACTTCCTGGCCGCTCTCGCGCTGATGCCGCCGGCCAGCGGCATCGCGCTCGGCTTCGACCGGCTGGTTATGTTGGCCACCGGCGCGCCGACGATCGACCATGTGTTGTGGGCACCGGTGCCGGCCGGCCCGTGACGGCGCCGGCCGGGCTGGCTTGACACCCGGCGATCCAATCTGCTGATGATGGCGCGGCCGGGACGCGCCCTCACCCAAGTATCGGCCAATGAAACGCGGCGGTTGCCCGTGGTCTTGGCTTGCCAAGCCGCCGGTCGAGTATCGTCTGCCGAGGAACGAGCCCGTTGCATCCGGCCATTCAAGCGTATGTCCGTTATGTGGAGCGCGTGAACCGCGTCGTCGGCCGCTGCGTCGTCTACCTGATTTTCTTGATGATCGGCCTGATGATCTATGCCTCGGTCGCGCGGACCGTGTTCAACGTCCCCCTGATCTGGGGGATCGAGATGTCGCAGTTCCTGCTCGCCGCCTACTATCTCCTGGGCGGTGGCTACTCCATGCAGCTCGACGCGCATGTGCGCATGGACCTGCTCTACTCCCGCTGGCCCGAGCGCACCCGCGCCTTCGCCGACTCGCTCACCGCCTTCTGTCTGGTCTTCTATCTGTCGGTACTGCTGATCGGCGGGCTTTCCAGCACCCACTACGCGCTCGAATATGGGCAGAAGAACTACTCGTCCTGGGCGCCGCCGCTGGCGCCGATCAAGATCGTCATGACCGTCGGCATCGTCCTGATGCTGCTGCAGGCGATCGCCTTTTTCTTCAAGGACCTGGCGCGGGCGCGCGGAAAGCCCATTCCTTGAGCCAGCGAGCTCATCGCGCCGCTGATGTTCGCGAGCATGATGCTCATGCTCCTGACCGGCCAGCGCGTGTTCGGCGCCATCGGCTTCGTCGGGCGCGGCCGCAGCGTTGCTGCTGTGGGGCGACGGCGGGGTCGAGATGCCGTTCAACGCCAGCTTCATCGTGATGAACTGGTACCCGCTGCTGACCCTGCCCTTGTTCATCTACATGGGCTACATGCTGTCGGAGTCGGGGATCGCCGACGATCTCTACCGCATGTTCCACGTCTGGTCGGGGCCGCTGCGTGGCGGGCTGGCCATCGGCACCATCGGGTTGATGGTGATCATCTCGGCGATGAACGGCCTTTCCGTCGCCGGCATGGCGATCGGCGCCACCATCGCACTGCCCGAGATGCTGCGCCGCGGCTACGACAAGGTGATGATCACCGGCGTGGTCCAGGCCGGCAGCTCGCTGGGCATCCTGATCCCGCCGAGCGTGGTCCTCGTCCTCTACGGGATGATCGCCCGCCAGCCGATCGGCCAGCTCTGGCTCGCCGGCGTCCTGCCGGGCCTGATGCTCGCCGGCCTGTTCATTCTCTACATCGTGGTGCGCTGCTGGCTGCAGCCGGAGCTCGGCCCGGCGCTGCCCCCGGCCGAGCGCCAGGTGGGCTGGCGCGAGAAGCTGCGCCTCCTGCGCGCCGGCATCGCGCCCCTGGTCATCTTCGTGCTGATGATGGGCCTGTTCATGCTGGGGGTAACCAGCCTGGTCGAGAGCTCGGCCGTGGGAGCACTGGCGGCGACGGTGGCGGCACTGCTCAAGGGCCGGCTCACCTTCAAGGTCATCGAGGACACCATCCGCAACACGCTGGCGGTGAGCTGCATGTTCCTGTGGATCATCCTTGCCGCCTTGTGCTTCGGCGCGGTGTTCGATGGACTGGGTGCGGTCAAGTCGATCGAGAGCCTGTTCCTCAAGCAGTGGGAACTTACCCCATGGGAAGTTCTCATCATGATGCAGCTGTCGTTCATTATCCTGGGCATGTTCCTGGACGACACCGCCATGCTGGTGATCGTGGCGCCGCTCTACGTGCCGCTGGTGATCAGCCTCGGCTTCAATCCGATCTGGTACGGCGTGCTCTACACGATCACCTGCCAGATCTCCTACCTGACGCCGCCCTTCGGCTACAATCTGTTCCTGATGCGGGCACTGGCGCCGCCGGAGGTGTCGCTGGGCGACATCTATCGCTCCGTCGGACCCTTCGTCGCGGTGATGCTGGCCGGTCTCGGCCTGGTCATTGCCTTTCCCCAGATCGCTCTCTGGCTCCCAGGTCTGGTCTATGACCGCTGAGGGCAGAGCAGCAGTCTGGCGAATTTTCGGTACCGCCCCGGGTCACGAGCATCGCTCGTGCCGGGGCCAACAGGAAGGCGGACAGCCATGACCAAGAAGAGAGATTTCCTCAAGAGCGCAGGATTGGCGACCATCGCCGCCGGCGCCGCCCCGCTGGCGGCGCCCAACATCGTCCGGGCGCAGCAGCCGATCAAATGGCGGCTGCAGACCTATGCCGGCGCCGCCCTGTCGGACCATGTGATCCGCAACTCGATCAACGCCTTCAACACGGCGGCCAACGGCGAGATGGAGATCGAGGTCTACGTCTCCGACCAGCTGGTGCCGCAGGGCGAGCTGTTCCGTGCCGTTCAGCGCGGCACCATCGATGCCGCGCAGAGCGACGACAATTCGATGGCGGCACCGATCGACGTCGCGGTGTTCAGCGCCTACTTCCCGTTCGCCTCGCGCTACTCCCTGGACGTGCCGACCTTGTGGAACTGGTACGGCATCAAGGACATCTGGGAGCAGGCCTATGCCGAGATCGAGGGCGTCACCTGGCTGAGCACCGGCTCTTGGGACCCCTGCAACATGGCGACGGTCAAGCCCATCCGCAGTCTGGAGGACCTCAAGGGGCTGCGACTCTACACCTTCCCCACCGGCGGCCGCTTCCTCCAGCGATTCGGCGTGGTACCGGTGACCCTGCCCTACGCCGACGTGCAGGTCGCGATCCAGACCGGCGAGCTCGACGGCGTGTGCTGGTCCGGGATCACCGAGATCTACACGGTGGGCTGGGCTGACGTCACCAAGTACTATCTGACCAACAACATCTCCGGCGCCTGGGCAGGATCGTACATCGTCAACAGCGAGAAGTGGCAGGAGCTGCCCGAGCATCTCAAGACGCTGTACCGCATGGCGATCGACCAGTCGCATTACTATCGCTTGCACTGGTACTGGTGGGGCGAAGCCCATTACCGCACCAGCGGCGGCAAGCTCGAGCTGACCACCATCCCAGCCGCGGAATGGGGCAAGGTCGAGCAGGAGGCGCTGACCTTCTGGGACGAGATCGCTGCCCAGAGCGAGCGCAACGCCAAGGTGGTCGAGATCCTGAAGAACTATCAGAGCGTGATGGAGAAGGCAGGCCCGCCCTACCGCTACGGCTGAGGCCCGGTGCCGCTCAGGGATCGCGCTCCCAGTTGCGGCGCAATCGCTCGCCGAGCAGGCAGTCGACCGCGGCGGACTCCGCCCCCGCCGCGGTCGGCACCACGCGCGCGGGCAATCCGGCGATCTCGAGCACCAGCTTGCGCCGGATCGCCTCCAGGAGCTGCTCGCGCTCGGTCACCGGAATGACAAAGGCGCCCGGTCCGCCGATCACGCAGTCCCGGTAGTAGGCGGCGAGGGCGGTGCCACCGAGCGCCAGATAGAGCGGCGCGTCGATCTGCACCGGCAGGCCGTTGATGACGATCCCGCTGTCGACCACGGCGTCGCGGACCGGCGTGATCGGAGGCCCCATATTGTTCGGCCCGTCGCCCGAGACGTCGATCACGCGGCGCAGGCCTTGGTAGCCATTGTCCGCGAACAGCGGTGCGGCGAAGGCGAGCGCACCGGAAATCGAGGTGCCGCGGAATCTGGCGGGCGGCGCCTCGGCGAGCCCGACGGCGAAATCCTCGGCCGTGGCGGCATCCTCGACCAGGGTCCAGGGGATGGTCACCACCTGCGCGCCGGTGCCGGCCCACTCGACATAGGTCACGGCGATCCGGCCATACGGACCCGAGCGCACGGCCGCGGCGATCTCGGGGTGCAGGAACGCCTCGACATAGCCGCGCCGCTGCAGCGCCTGCTCCTCGCGGTCCATCGAGCCCGAGACGTCGACCGCCAGGACCAGCTCGAGGTCGACCGGCAGCTCGGCCGCCGCGGGCACCGGCCACGCGGCCAGCATGACCGCACCCAGACAAACCACCGCTCGCATCGACCCTCGCGCCTGAGTCCGCGAATGAGCAAGCATGGTGGCAAATCGCACAGCGGGAAACCCGCGTTCGCGCCAAGGTGATCGCGGCGCGGGCCGGAATCCGGCCGCGGCGGGCTCTTAGCGGGGATCAAGACGATGATCGGGAAAGCATGGCTCGGGGCCGGTCGATTGGCACTTGCCCTGCCGGCGGCAGGCGCGCTCGGCGCCCTTGCGGCTTGCGGCACCGGACCGCAGCTGGACGGTGCCGTCGGCAGCGCGGTCACCGCGGCCGGAGGCTGCGCCCCCAGCGCCTTCGCCGGCGCCTTTTCCGGCGAAGTGACGCTGTGCCAGAACTGGAATGCCGCGGAACAGCAGAAGTTCTGGTTCCTGGCGCAGGGCTCGCAGCTGATTCCCTATCGATGGTTCCTGGCTCTGGAACAGGCCGGGAATGGGGTGCCGTTCCGCGACTCCGCGCACATGGACGGGCTGCGCTACCTGCCGCAACAGCCCACGCCGGCCAACCCGGACGGCCTGCCGATCGGCTTCACCCGCGATACGGCCAGGGGCAACGAGGACTATGCCGAGATCTCGCCGCAGTGGCTCGGGCTGACCTGTGCCGCCTGCCATACCGGACAGGTCGAGTTCTCCGGACAGAAGCTGCTGATCGACGGTGCGCCGGCCATGGCCGACTTCGAGGGCTTCACCCACGCCCTGGTCGCGGCGATGCAGGCGACACTGGACGACGACGCCAAGTTCGCCCGGTTCGCTGCGCTTGCCCGCGAGCCTGGCGTCACGGACACCAAGCTGCGGCAGCAGCTCGCCCGGATAGTCGCGGTCCGAACGGCCTGGAACGAGCGCAACCGCGGCCTCCACCCCTACGGCTTCGCCCGCCTCGACGCCATCGGCGCCATCTTCAACGAGGTGACGGTCAGTGCGATGGGCATGCCCGGCAACCGCAAGCCGGCCGACGCGCCGGTCAGCTACCCGTTCATCTGGGACACGCCGCAGCATGACCGGGTGCAGTGGAACGGGAGCGTGGAGAATGCGGGACCGGGTGCGCTCGGCCGCAATGTCGGCGAGGTGCTGGGGGTGTTCGGCTCGCTCGATCTGGACGTGACCTGGCTGCCGATCCCCCTGCGCGGGCACCGCAGCTCGGTCGAGGTGGGGCATCTGGGCGAGCTCGAGGCCCTGTTGTGGCGCCTCGAATCGCCGCAATGGCCCGAAGGCATCCTGCCGCCGATCGACCGCAGTCCCGAGGTCCAGGCGCGCGGCCGCGAGGCCTATGAGCGGTTCTGCCTGTCCTGCCATGCCGACATCGACCGGTCGAGCCCGACGCGACGCATCACGGCCAACATGACCCGCCTCAGCGAGATCGGTACCGATCCGCGCATGGCGAGCAACTTCGCCGACCGGCGCTACGCCAGCGGCCGGCTGAAGGGAAGGTTCGTCACCTACCTGCCCCTCCCCGACCCGCTCCTGCCGCGGCGGTTCGGCGCCAACGACCAGGGCGTGCGCTTCCTGGGCTATTCGGTGATCGGCACCATCTTCCACGAGCTGATCAAGGACCCTGAGGGCACCGTCGACGCCATCAACGCCGGCCGGCCGAACCGTCTGGCGCTGTCCGCACCGCCGGCCATGGTGCGCGAGGAGCCGAAGGACGCGGCCGAACGGCTCCAGCTGCAGAACGCCGTGGATACCCTGCCGCTGGAGCCGGCCTACAAGGCACGGCCGCTGAACGGCATCTGGGCCACGGCACCCTATCTGCACAACGGCTCGGTCCGCACCCTGCGCCAACTCCTGCTGCCGGCGTCGCAGCGCCAGACCGCCTTTGAGGTCGGCAGCCGCGAGTACGATCCGAAGGACATGGGCTTCATCGACGAGGGCGGGTACCGGTTCGACACCGCCTTGCCCGGCAACGCCAACGCAGGTCACGACGGACCGGGCTACGGCAATGCCGAGCTCATGGCCAACCCAGCCGAACTCGACGCTCTGCTCGAATACCTGAAGACCTTGTGAAAATCGGCGGGCTCAGCCCGCCAGCCGGTCCAGCATGGGCTGGGTGATCAGGCAGACACCGTGGTCGGTGCGGCGGAAGCGCCTGGCGTCCAGCTCCGGATCCTCGCCGACCACCAGGCCCTCGGGGATCCGGACCCCACGGTCGATCACCACCCGGACGAGCCGGGCACCGCGGCCGATGTCGACCTCGGGCAGGACCACGGCACCGTCGAGCTTGGCGTAGGAATGGACGTGGACCCCGGTGAACAGCAGGGAGTCCCGCAAATTGGCGCCGGAGATGATGCAGCCGCCCGAGACCAGCGAGCTCACGGCCATGCCGCGCCGGCCCTCCTCGTCGTGGACGAACTTGGCCGGCGGCGTGATCTCGGCATAGGTCCAGATCGGCCAGTTGCGGTCGTAGAGATCGAGCGCCGGTATGATCCGCGTGAGGTCCATGTTGGCGTCGAAATAGGCGTCGACCGTGCCCGCATCGCGCCAATAGTCCTCCAATTCGGACTCGGACTTGACGCAGGAGGTGGCGAAACGGTGCGCCACCGCCTTCCCACGCTGGACCAGGTAGGGAATGATGTCGTTGCCGAAATCGTGGGCCGAATTCGGGTCGGCGGCGTCGCGGCGGAGCTGATCGTAGAGGAATTTGGCGTCGAAGACGTAGATGCCCATGCTCGCCAGCGCCGATTCGGGCTTGCCGGGGATGCCGGGCGGGTCCTTCGGCTTCTCCAGGAACGAGATGACGCGGTCCTGCTCGTCGATGTGCATCACGCCGAACGCCACCGCCTCCATCCGGGGCACCTCGAGGCAGCCGATGGTCACGTCGGCAGTTTGCGCGACGTGCTGCTCCAGCATGATCTCATAGTCCATCTTGTAGACATGATCGCCGGCGAGCACGACGACATGGTCGATGCCATAGTCCTCCAGGATGTCGATGTTCTGGAAGACCGCGTCGGCAGTGCCCTCGTACCATTGGGTCTCCGAGACGCGCTGGCTCGCCGGCAGGATGTCGAAGCTCTCGTTGCGCTCCGGGCGGAAGAAGTTCCAGCCGCGCTGCAGATGGCGGATCAGGCTGTGGGCCTTGTACTGGGTCGCGACGCCGATCCGGCGAATGCCGGAATTCAGGGCGTTGGAGAGTGCGAAGTCGATGATCCGAGTCTTGCCGCCGAAATAGACCGCGGGCTTAGCGCGCCGGTCGGTGAGCTCGCGCAGCCGCGAGCCGCGGCCACCCGCCAGCACGAAGGCGAACGCGTTGCGGCTCAGCCGGCTCGACATCGACGATTGCGGCATCGCTCCCCTCCTCGCATGAATGCGGCGAGTGTCCGCGATGCGGCCACGCCAGACAAGCGATCGCACCAGGCCCGGGGATGATCAACGCCAGCTACTACCACCTGAAGGCGCCCCCGGTTCCAGACCGGCCGACCCTGACCGGCGCGGTCAGCGCGGAGATCGCCATCGTCGGCGGCGGCCTCGCCGGGCTGGGCACCGCCCTGTCCCTGGCCGAGCGCGGGCACGCGGCGGTGCTGCTCGAGGCCAGCACGCTCGGCTCCGGTGCCTCCGGGCGCAATGGCGGCATGGTGTCCGCCGGCTTCGCGGCACCGATGCGGCTCCTGGAGCGCGCGGCCGGGCACGAGGCGGCGCGCTCGCTGATGCGGCTCAGCCGCGAGGCCATGGACCTGATCCATCGGCGGATCGCCCGCTACGCCATCGACTGCGAGCCGGTCTCGGGCGTGGTCATCGCCTCCTGGTTCGACGATGCCGAGGCCCTGACGGCCGAGGTCGACGCGTACAACGCCACCTACGGCATGCGGCTGGAATTCTGGCCGAGACAGCGGCTGCGGCGCGACTTCCCCTCGCCGCGCTACTGGGACGGCATGTTCGATCCCGAGGGCTTCCATCTCGACCCCTTCGCGCTGTGCCGGGGCTATGCCGATGCGGCCGAGCGGCAGGGTGCGCGGCTGTTCGAGCACAGCCCGGCCAAGCGCGTGCGCCGCAGCGGCAAGCACTGGCGGGTGACCACGCCCGCGGGCGAGGTGACCGCCAGGCGTCTGGTCCTGTGCCAGAGCGCCTACGCGCCGCGCCTCCTGCCGGCGCTGGCCCGGGCCACGCTGCCGGTGTTCACCTACATCATCGTCACCGAACCGCTCACCGGCGCCCATGCCGAGGTGATCCGCGCGCCCTACGCCGTCTACGACAACCGCTTCGCCACCGGCTACTACCGCCTCCTGCCCGACGGCCGGCTGCTCTGGGGTGGGCGGATCAGCACCCAGGAGCGGCCGAAGGACCTCGCCGGCCTGATGCGGCGCGACCTCGCCCTCGTCTATCCGCAGCTGGCCGACGTCCGCGTCGAGCACGCCTGGTCGGGACGGATGGGTTTTGCGCGCCACAAGATGCCGCTGATCCGCGAATTGGCTCCGGGCTTGTGGGTCAACAGCTGCTTCGGCGGCCATGGGCTCAACACCACGACTTTGGGCGGCGAGCTCGTGGCCTCGGCGCTGCTCGAGGACGACCGCCGCCACAAGCTCCTGGCACCGTTCGCCCCGCGCTGGGTAGGCGGTGCCTTCGGCCCGCTCGCGGCGCAGGCGATCTACGGCCGAGCGCGGCTCCAGGACGCCGCCCGCGCCTGGCGCGACCGGCGCCGCGCGCTTCGAGGTCCGCGGCCGTCGCCACCGGGGTGAGTCTTCTCACGCCCGTCAGCGGCCGCCTGCGTTATCTTCGCGGCGCTCAACGGGGGACACCGGCAATGCGGTACGTGGCCTGTCTCGTCCTATCGGCGGCATGCTCCGCCATCGCAGGCACGGGTGCGGCGGCGTTCGAGCCGCTCGACGGCACCTTCGTGGCCGAGGGCGCCTGCGCGGCGACCATCCGGATCCGCGACACGGCCGGCACTGCGGTCTTGCCCGGCGACGAATTCGGCCTGCTCGGCGCCAATCGCAGCGACGCCACCCACTACCAGATCCGGATGCCCGGCGTCGGCGACCGCTGGGTGCCCGTAGCATGCGGGCGGGTCGTTGCGGGGGAGGGTGGTTCGGGCGGATCCGACCCTGTCGGGTCACGCGAATACGTGCTGGCGGTGAGCTGGCAGCCGGCATTCTGCGAGTCCCATGGCGACAAGCCCGAATGCGCGACGCAGACCGCCGACCGGTTCGACGCCACTCATTTCACCTTGCATGGACTGTGGCCCCAGCCACGCTCCGCGGTCTATTGCGGTGTCGACCGCGCGACCGAGGCGCTCGACCGCCCGGACACGTGGCGTCGTCTGCCGCCGGTGGAGCTGAGTGCCGAGCTGCGCGCGGCGCTCGACGAGGTGATGCCGGGCACGCAATCCGCCCTGGAACGCCACGAGTGGATCAAGCACGGCACCTGCTATGGCAGTCCACAGGAGGCATATTTCGAGCAAGCGGTGCGCCTGCTGCGCCAGCTCAACGACAGTTCGGTGCGCGCCGTCCTGGCCGGGCGCATCGGCGGCGAGGTCAGCGCCGCGCAGCTCGCCGAACTGTTCGATCTGAGCTTTGGCGAGGGCGCCGGCGAGCGGGTGGCGATGGACTGCGACCGCGACGGTGGCCGCGAACTCGTGGTCGAGCTCCGGCTCAACCTGGCCGGCGAGATCACCGCGGAGAGCCGGCTCGCCGACCTGCTGGCCTCGGCGCCGACAGCGCGACCGGAATGCTCGATCGGCCTGATCGATCCGGTGGGCCAGGACGATTGACCGGGCGCGACACCGGTTTGCGACAGTTTTGTGAACGGTTGTGTGCAGCCGGCCTCCGCTCTAGAGAAGCGCCGGGTTCAGGCGGCGGCGCGAGGCCACGATGCGGGTGATCATCCTGGGCGGCGACGGGTTCTGCGGCTGGCCGACCGCCCTGCATCTCTCGGCGCGCGGGCACGAGGTCGCGATCGTCGACAACCTGTCGCGGCGCAACATCGACAACGAGCTCGAGGTCACGAGCCTGACGCCGATCCGCGCGATGGGCGAGCGGCTGGCGGCCTGGCGCGAGGTGTCGGGCGCTGAGATCCCGTTCCATCGCATCGACGTGGCCGAGAACTACCACCGGCTCCTGACGCTGTTCCGGGAGTGGCAGCCCGACGCCGTGGTCCACTTCGCCGAGCAGCGCGCCGCGCCCTACTCGATGAAGTCCCCGCTGCACAAGCGCTATACGGTCGACAACAACATCAACGCCACCCACAACGTGCTGGTGGCGATCGTCGAGAGTGGCCTCGACATCCACTTGGTCCATCTTGGGACCATGGGCGTCTACGGCTACGGCACCGCCGGGATCAAGATCCCGGAAGGCTATCTGCAGGTGAAGATAGACGCCGACGACGGGCGTACGGTCGAGCAGGAGATCCTCTACCCGGCCAATCCCGGCAGCGTCTATCACATGACCAAGACGCTCGATCAGCTCCTGTTCGCCTACTACAACAAGAACGACCGGGTGAAGATCACCGACCTGCATCAGGGCATCGTCTGGGGCACGCAGACCGAAGAGACCCGCCGCGACGAGCGGCTGATCAACCGCTTCGACTATGACGGCGACTACGGCACCGTGCTCAACCGGTTCCTGATGCAGGCGGCGATCGGCTACCCGCTCACCGTCCACGGCACCGGCGGGCAGACCCGTGCCTTCATCAACATCCAGGACACGGTGCGCTGCATCGAGCTCGCCGTCGCCAACCCGCCTCAGTCGGGCGGGCGGGTCAACATCCTCAACCAGATGACCGAGACCCACCGGGTGCGCGACCTCGCTCATCTCGTGGCCGAGATCGCCGGCGCCTCGGTCGAGATGGTGGCCAATCCCCGTGCCGAGGCCGACGAGAACGACCTGTTCGTCGAGAACCGCCGCCTGCTCAATCTCGGTCTCGAGCCGATCACGCTCTCCGAGGGCCTTCTGCGCGAGGTGACCGAGATCGCCAAGCGCTACGCCGACCGGGCCGATCTTTCGAAGATCCCGTGCCGGAGCCTGTGGCGGCCGACGGCGGAGCGGCACTGAGCGCGTCGCTGGCCCCGGCCGGCGAAGGCTTCCTCCTCGGGCTAAGCCTGATCCTCGCCATCGGCGCGCAGAACGCCTTCGTGCTGCGCCAGGGCCTGCTGCGCCAGCACGTGCTCGCGGTCTGCCTGGTCTGCGCCCTGTCGGACGCGATATTGATCGCCGCCGGGATCGCCGGATTCGGCGTGCTGGTGCAGCGCCATCCCGTCCTGCCGCAGGTGATGACCTGGCTGGGCGCCGCGTTCCTGTTCGCCTACGGTCTGGGCCGCCTGCGGGCGGCACTGCATCCCGACGCCCTGCGCCCCGCCGACCGCCCGGCGCCGTCGCTGCGCGCCGCCCTGACGGCCTGCCTCGCCTTCACCTGGCTGAACCCGCACGTCTATCTCGACACCGTGGTGCTGCTCGGCGGGATCGCGTCGCGATTCGTCCCCACCGACCGGGTGCTGTTCGGGCTCGGTGCCGCCACGGCGTCGTTCGCCTTCTTCTTTGGACTGGGCTACGGTGCACGCCTGCTGGCGCCGCTGTTCGCGCGGCCCGCTGCTTGGCGCTGGCTCGATCTCGGCGTGGGAGTGACCATGTGGCTGCTCGCATTCTGGCTGGTCGCACGCTGACGGCGTCCGCACCGTGCCGCTTGATGCCATGAACCTCGTCCTGGCCGTCGGCTGGAGCGCTTGGCGGCAGACCCCCCGCCGGTGCCGGTCCAGCCTGGTGGTCACGCATTGAGCGGGCCTCCGGAAACCGCGGCTCCCTTGGGTATCATCGGGGCCCTCTCGATCGGCATCGGTGGCATCGTCGGTGGCGGCATCTTTGCCACCATCGGGCTCGCAGCGGTCGAGGCGCAGGGTGCGGCCTGGCTGGCGTTCCTGGTCGGCGGCATCGTCGCCCTGCTGACCGCCTACGCCTATGTCCGTCTGACCCTTGCCTTCCCCGGTCCCGGCGGAACGGTGACCTTCGTCGACAGGGCCTTCGGCGGCGGGCTGTTCGCGGCGGGCGTCAAGACGCTCCTGGTGTTCAGCTACGTCATGGTGATGGCGCTCTATGCCATCACCTTCGCCAACTATGGCGCCCACTTCGTCCCGGAGGGTGCCCGCGATGCCCTTGCCCCCGGCGTGATCGTCGTTCTGGCGCTGGTGAACCTGGTCGGCCCGGCGCTGGTCGAGCGTTCCGAGGGCGTGCTCAATCTGATCAAGCTCGCGATCCTGGCGCTGTTCATCCTGGCCGGGCTCGCCAGCCCCAGCCTCGACCTCGCCCCCAGCGGCCCGGCGCATTGGGTCGGCCCCTCCGCCGTGGTCGCCGTCGGCATGATGGTGTTCCTCAGCTACGAAGGCTTCGAGCTGATCGCCAACGCCTCCGACCGCATCGCCGACCCACGGCGCACGCTGCCCGTCGCCTACTACGGCAGCGTGCTGGCGGCGATCGGGCTGTACACGCTCATGGTCGTGGTCACGCTGGGCCATCTGCCCGCGACCGAGATCGCGCGCACGCAAGCCTACGCCCTGGCCGCCGCCGCCCAGGCCTTCCTCGGCAGCTGGGGATTCACGCTCCTGGGCGTGGGCGCCGTCGTCGCCGCCGCGTCCGCGATCAATGCCGATCTGTTCGGGGCCTCCAGGCTGCCGGTGATCCTGGCGCAGACCGGGGACGCGCCGCGCCGGTATGAGCGCGAGGTCTGGGGCCGCTACCCGGCTGCCCTGGCGCTGGTCGCGGTGCTGGCCGTGCTGATCACCCAGACCGGCGATCTGAAGGCGATCTCCGCTGCGTCCAGCGCCGGCTTCCTCCTGGTGTTCGCGGTGGTCAACCTCGCCAACGCCAGACTGGCGGCCGAGACGGGAAGCCTCCGGTGGCTCAGCGGCATCGCGGCATTGCTCTGCCTGGCCGCGCTGGCAACCATGCTGATACAGATGGCGCAGGCCATCGGCGGCTGGCGGGAACTGCGCCTGGTCGCCGGTCTGCTGCTCTTGCCGTTCGGGTACCAGCTCCTCTTCCGCTGGCACCTCCGGCCAAGACCGGCGCCCGAGCACCGGCCATCACGGCTGCGGCGCGCGCTGAGCGGGATGGCGCTCCTGGTCGGCGTCTACCTCCTCGTCGCCTATGTCGCCCTGCCCTGGGGATGGTGGGCGGTCGAGCGCGGCCGTCATCCCCCGCTGGAAGCCCTGCCGACGCGCACGACCAATGTCGACGGCATCCCCGGCGGCCCGATCAATCTCGGCCTGGTCGGCAGCAAGGACGAGCTGATCGCGGCCATGCTGGCGGCGAAATGGTATCCGGCCGATCCGGTGACCCTGCGCAGCAGCTTGGGCATCGCCGCCAGCGTGCTGCTGGGCCGGCCCGACCCGGACGCTCCGGTGAGCCCACTCTACCTGTTCGGCCGCAAGCAGGACCTCGCCTTCGAGCAGGAGGTCGGGCGCAGCGCCGACCGGCGTCACCATGTCCGCTGGTGGCTGACCGACCGCACCGAGGACGACCGCCCGTTCTGGCTGGGCGCTGCCAGCTTCGACATGGACAGCGGCGTGAGCCACCTCACGGGCCAGATCACCCACCATATCGACTCCGACGTCGACGCCCAGCGTGACCAGCTGATGCGGGATCTGACGGCTGCAGGCGTGCTCGCCCGAGAATTCCAGCTCCCCGGCATGGGACCGACGGCGAACGGCCGCAACGCCGAGGGTGACCGGTTCTTCACCGACGGCATGATCGATGTCGGCGTGCTGGCACCGGGCGGCCGCGCACCGCCTTGAGGCCTGGCGTCAGGCTCGGGCGTCGAGACTCGCTGTGGCCATCAGCTCCCGCAGCATCGGGTTCGGGAACCGGCTGGCGAGGATGGTGGCGTAAAATGTCTCCTTGAACGGCAGGGAGTAGCGCTCGACCAGGGCGCCGCTTCGCAGTTCGTCCTGGACCACCACGGGCGGCACGAGCGTCACACCGGGGCTGTCGCGGGCGAGCAGGCGCAGCATGGCCATGTCGTCGACCTCGGCCAGGATCACGGGCCGGATGCCCGCCTGCTCCAGCAGGAGATCGAAGGCGACGCGAATGCTGCTTTCCAGCGTCGGCAGCAGGACCGGGACGGTCCGCAGATCCTCGGGAAAGCGCAGTGGCACTACATCGCCCTCCGCTCGGCCGACCAGGCTCACCGGCTGCTCGGCCAGGAGCCGGCTGTGCCATCCGGTAGCGGCATCGCGGGGGACCGGCAGATTTGAGAGCACGAGATCGAGATTGCGTGCGGCGAGTCCGGCCAGCAGCTCGCGCATGCTGCCCGTGCGGATGATCAGCTCGACGTCCGGGCGGCCCATGAGCGGGCGCAGCAGCTCGAGCTGGAAGTTGCGCGAGAGCGTCGCGATCGCGCCCACCCGCAGCACGCGCTGGGCGGGTCCGTGCCCCTGCAGTGTGCCCACCAGCTCGTCGCCGGCACGGAAGATGGTCTCGGCATAATCCAGCGCGATGCGGCCGGCCTCGGTCAGCTCCAGCCGCTTGCCGACACGTGCGAACAGGGGATGGCCGAGCTGTTCCTCGAGCTGGCGTAGCTGGATCGATAGCGCCGACTGCGAGAGATTCAGCCTGCGCGCCGCCCGGGTCAGCCCGCCCTCATGCGCGATCGCCCGGAAATAGCGCAGGTGGTGGAAGTTCAGGAAGGCCATGACATCGTTCTACAAGATAGAACGATGTCATTCAAACTATGAAATTTTCAAAACATATTCCTGATCTATTTTCCACCTTCGATCCCGAGCGGAGGTGAGCATGGCAGGCATTCTGGTTTCGTTGCTATCGTTGCTGGGGCCGGTGTGCCTTGCCATGGCAGCGCTGTCGCCGGCCGCTTCGGGCCTGGCGATGGCGCGCCGCGCCGAACTGGCCGCACTGGTCGGTCTAGCCGCGGCGCTGGGCTGCTTCGGACATTGGAGCCTTTCCGATGTGCCTTCCCCGGTCGGCTGGGCGGCCCTGGTCTACATCGACGCGCTCTCGGCCATCATGCTGCTCCTGGTCTCGTTCGTGGGCGCTGCCGTCGTGCGCTACAGCCGCAACTACCTGGACGGCGACGCCGGACAGGAGCGGTTCTTCCGCTGGCTGTGCCTGACACTCGCGGCCGTACTCGTCCTGATCGTCTCCGGCAATCTGGTCACGTTCCTCGCCGCCTGGGTCGCAACCAGTCTCTGCCTCCACCGGCTGCTCCTGTTCTACTCGGAGCGCCCCAATGCGCGCTTGGCCGCGCGCAAGAAGTTCGTGGTCAGCCGCCTGGGCGACCTCTGCCTGCTCGCGGCCGCGGTCCTGCTGTGGCGGGCGTTCGGCTCGCTCGACTTCGCCTCGATCTTCGCCGCCGCCGAGGGCGTCCGCGCCGGAGGCGAAGCACCCGCCGCCGTGGGCTGGATCGCCATCCTGCTGGTAGCCGGGGCGCTCTTGAAGTCCGCCCAGTTCCCGTTCCACGGCTGGATTCTCGAGGTCATGGAGACGCCGACCCCGGTCTCGGCCCTGTTGCATGCCGGCATCATCAATGCCGGCGGCTTCCTGGTGCTGCGCTTCGCCGACGTCATCGCCCTGTCGGTGCCAGCGCTCGACACGCTGGCCATCGTTGGCGGCGCCACGGCCATGTTCGGCTCGGTGGTCATGCTGACCCAGACCTCGGTCAAGGTGCAGCTGGCCTACTCGACCATCGCCCAGATGGGCTTCATGCTGCTCCAATGCGGGCTGGGCGCCTTCCCGGCGGCACTTCTGCACATCCTCGCCCACTCGCTCTACAAGGCGCATGCCTTCCTCTCTTCGGGCAGCGTGATCGACCTCGCGCGCGCCTCCTGGTCGCCCAGCCCGGGTGGACAGCCGCACTCCGCCCGCATGGCGCTGGCGCTCGGCGCCGTGCTCGCCGTGACCATGGCGATCGGCACGCTGTTCGGCGCCAGCCCGATGGAGCGGCCCGGCGTGTTCGCGCTGGGGGCGATCATGCTGTTCGGCCTGACCCACTTGATCGCCCAGGCGATCGACGAGCGGCCGAACGGCTACGTCGTCGGCCGGACCGTGCTGGCCGCCGCCGCAGTCGCCGTGGCCTACTTCGCGCTCCAGCGCGGCATGGAACTCCTGGTGGCCGGCTCGCTGCCCCCGACCCAGGCGCTGCGTGGCCCCATCGACCTCGCGATCGTCGCCGTCGTGGTGCTTTCGTTCGGCGTCCTGACCCTGCTGCAAGGCCAGATCGGGCGGAGGTCGGGCGAGCCGCGCTGGCAGGCCATCTACGTCCACGTCGCCAACGGCTTCTACGTCAACACGCTGGCCAACCGCCTGGCCCTGCGCTTCTGGCCGGCAACGCCGGTCCGCGCCAAGTCCTGAGATCGGAGCCCACCCATGAGCACCAGCCTCGCCATTCGCGACGTCGAGCCGCCACGCCTCGCCCCCGACCTTGGCGATGCCACGGTTGCGGGACCGAGGATCGCGGCCGCCGTCGCCCAGGCCTGCCGCAGGATCGCCCCCTTGTGGCCGCTCAAGCACTTCGTCGCGGTCAACCCGTTCCTCGGCTTCACCGACCGGACCTTCGCCGCCACCTGCGCCACGATGCGTCGGGTGGCCCGGGTCGACATGCTGATGCCGCGTGGCTTCTACCGCGAGGCCCTGGCGGCCGGGGTCATCGCCGAGGAGGACCTCGCCGCGGCCCTGGCTGCGGCGCCGCGGACCGAGGGGACCCCGGCCGATCTCGCCGCCCTGCGGGAGGCGGCGGCGCGCGACCCGGCGCCCGGCACCCGCCCGAGTGCCGTGGTCGCCACCGTGGCCGAGGTCCTGGACCGGCTGGCCCACGGCGACCGGCACGCGGCGCGCACGGCCTTCATGATCGACGAAATCTCCAAATGGTGTGCGGCCTACTTCGACGCTGGGCAGGCCGCATGGAAGCTGCCCATGCGCGGCAAGCGGCCCTACGCCGCCTGGCGAGCCATCGTGCGCCACGACCTCAACCCCGAGATGATGGGCATCCGCGGCTTTCGTGCCGCCATCGCCGGCCTGCCGGACGAGCCGCTCGCCATGATCGCCAAGGTGATCGAGGAGCTCGGCATCCCGGAGCGCGCGGTCGAGGACTATCTGCACCGCGCCCTGTTCGACATCGGCGGCTGGGCGGCTTACGCGCGCTACCTCGTCTGGGAGAGCGAGCTCTACGGCGGCAAGGATGACACGCTGGTCGAGCTGCTCGCGATCCGGATCGCGTGGGGCTACGCGCTGTTCAAGGAGCGCACCGACGCCGCCTTCCAAGAGGCTTGGCGCGAGGCGATGGAAGCCGCTGCAGCGCTGCCGCGCGACGAGCATCTGGGCGACGATCCCGAGCTCGCCGTCGACCTGATCCTGCAGAACGCCTACGAGCACGCCTACCAGCGCCGGCTGATCGCACGGCTGGCAGGAAACATGGCCAAGCCGCGACCGGAAGGATCCGGGCGCAAGCCGCTCCAGGCCGCCTTTTGCATCGACGTTCGTTCGGAAGTCTACCGCCGCGCCCTGGAGACGGCCTGCCCCGAGGCCGAGACCGTAGGCTTCGCTGGGTTCTTCGGCTTTCCGATCGAGTACATCCCGATCGGCCGGGTCAAGGGCGGCGCCCAGTGCCCCGTCCTGCTCACCCCCGCCTTCACCGTCTGCGAGCAGGTCAAGCGCGCTTCGGCGGAGGAGGAGACCGAGGTTCTGGGCCTGCGCCTTCTGCGCCGTCGCGCCGCCAAGGCCTGGAAATCGTTCAAGCTTTCGGCGGTCTCGTCCTTCACCTTTGTCGAGACCATGGGCCTGACCTTCGCGCCCAAGATCCTGAGCGACAGCATCGGCCTGACCCGGCCGGTGCAGGACCCCAACATCGACGGCCTGGATGGGGGCGTGATCGGCCGCATCGGGCCGCGCCTCGCTCCGCGCAAGGTGGGCGACCGCGAGACGGGCTTCGACGCTGCCCAGCGCGCCGTGATGGCCGAGGCGGTCTTGCGGGCGATGTCGCTGACCCAGGACTTCGGCCGGCTGGTCATGCTCACCGGCCACGGCAGCAGTACGGTCAACAACCCGCATGCCTCGGGCCTGGACTGCGGCGCCTGCGGTGGCCACACCGGCGAGGCCAATGCGCGCGTCGCCGCGGCCATCCTGAACGATCCCGGCGTGCGCGTCGGGCTGATTGCCAAGGGGATCGTCATCCCCGACGACACCTGGTTCCTGGGCTGTCTGCATGACACCACGACCGACGAGGTCCGGATCTTCGATCAGGACGAGGTGCCCGCCTCCCATGCCGCCGACCTGAAGCAGCTACGGCAATGGCTGGCCAGGGCCTCCTCGCTGGCGCGCATGGAGCGGGCTGCTCTCCTTGGCTTGGCGCCAGGGGACGGCCTCGATCGGCAGGTGACCGCCCGCAGCCGCGACTGGTCGCAGGTGCGACCCGAATGGGGCCTCGCCGGCAACGCCGCTTTCATCGCCGCTCCCCGCGAACGCACCCATGAGCTGGAGCTCGGCGGCCGGGCCTTCCTGCACAATTACGACTGGCGCAAGGACGAGGGTTTCGGCGTGCTGACATTGATCATGACCGCCCCGATGGTCGTGGCGAGCTGGATCAACCTGCAATATTACGGCTCGACCGTGAACAATCGGGCCTTCGGTGCCGGCAACAAGGTCCTGCACAATGTCGTGGGCCAGCTCGGGGTCCTGGAAGGCAATGCCGGCGACCTCAAGGTCGGACTGCCCTGGCAGTCGGTCCACGATGGCCAGCGCTTCGTTCACGAGCCGTTGCGGCTCAACGTGTTCATCGAGGCGCCGCGGGACGCCATCGACGCGGTGATCGCGAACCACGGCGGCGTGCGCGACCTGCTCGACAATGGCTGGCTGCATCTGTGGCGGATCGGCGAGGGTGGCAGCGGGCTTGAGCGCTATCTTGGCGGGCTCCGCTGGGCTGAGCCGGCGGGCGTGCCGCAACCCGACGCGCTCTCCGCCGCCGCCTAGGCCGGTGCCGCCGTCATCACCGGCTGTGCGGCCGCGAACAGCTGCCTGCCGTCCCATGCGCGCACCTCGACCTCGATCCGGCCGGCGTCGACGGTGATCAGGTTGTAGGCGTTCGGCTCGTCGCGGCGGCGGGTCGAGGTCGCGGTGGCGGCGTGGACGACCAGGGGCCCGGCCGGAACGGACTCGGCCGGTGCCTTGATCCTGGCGCTGTCGGCGGTGGGCAGCGCAACCGACGGCGGGCCTTCCGCCACTGCGCCGTGACGTCGCGCATAGGAGAGGTGCAGGTGCCCCGACAGGACCAGCTGGACGTTGCGTGCCGCGAACGCTGCCAGTGCGCGCGCGGCACCGCCGGTGTAGGCGTGCCACGGCAGCGGTGAGGTGGGCGCTTCCGGCAGCAGCAGTGGATGATGCACGACCACGATTCGCACCAGATCGCCCGGCATCCGGTCGAGGCGGTCCAGGGCGCGTTCGAGCTGATGACGGCCGATCCGCCCGACCGCCCAGTGCAGGTCCCGCGTGAGCCGCCGCGACGACTTGATGCCGACGATGCCGAGCTCGTCGTCGCACCAGAAGGGCTCCAAATCGTCGGCGATGTAGCGGCGGTAGCGCCGGTAGGGGTCGGCGAAGCGTGACAGCAGGTTCCACGATGGGAGATCGTGGTTGCCCGGGACGGCGAACACCGGCGCCGGCAGCCGGTCGAGGAACGCCCGCGCCGCCTGAAACTCGTGACGTCGCGCCCGCTGCGTGAAATCCCCCGACACGACGACGAGGTCCGGTGCCGCCGCCGCCAGCGACCGCCCCAGCCCCTCGACCACGTCGGCGTCGATCCGGCCGAAATGCAGGTCGGAGATATGCGCGATACGTCTGCTCAAAGCCGATTCCCCGATCCTCGGCCGCACCCGCAGCGCTTGCTGCTCCTCGACTGGCTGGTGACGGCAACACCACCGCCAACGGGCGCCGGACCGAGCGGGTTCCGCTCCGCCCGTGTGGGGCAGAACGGCAGCAGCCGGACCAAGCACGATGTCGGGTCGGCGACAGAACCGCCGCCGACCCGACAATCGGTCTCAGGTCGGCCGGAGATCCTGGGCGCCGATCGGCAGCGCACGGATCCGCTTGCCCGTGGCGGCGAAGATCGCGTTGCACAGGGCTGGCGCGAACGGCGGCACGCCGGGCTCGCCGACACCGCTGGCGGGCGTGTCGAACCCATGCGGGACGATGTGCGTCCTCACGTCCAAAGGCGCGCTGTCCATACGCGCGACCTCGTAGGTGTCGAAGTTGCTCTGCTCGGCGCGGCCGTTCTTGAACGTTACCGCACTGAGCAATGCCAGGCTGGTGCCCATCACCGCGGCACCTTCGATCTGCGACCGGATTCGCTCCGGGTTCACCGGGAAGCCGCAGTCGATCGCCGTGTCGACGCGCGGGATGGTGAGGCGTCCGTCGTCGTCGACGGCCACCTCGACCACCGTGGCGACGTAGGTCAGGAAGCTGCGATGGGCGGCGATCCCCAACCCGTGCCCCTTCGGCAGCTCACGTCCCCAGCCCGCCTGCTCGGCCGCCAGCTGGGCTACGTTTGCCAGCCGCCCGGTGTCGATCGGGTAGGTTTCGTAGGGGTCGCCATAGTTCCAAAGCGGATCGGTCAAACCCATCGCGCTCGGGTCGAGCTGGCGCGGCGGACCTAGCAGCTCGAGGAGGAAGTCCTTGGGATCCTTGCCCGCGGCATGGGCAAGCTCGGCCACGAACGACTGCACCGCGAAGGCGTGAGGGATGTTCGAGACCGACCGGAACCAGCCGATCCGGACATGGGCCGCCGCCTCGCCGGTTTCGCAGCGGACGTTCGGGATCGCGAACGGTACGTCCACCAGACCCATCGCGACCTCAAGCGGCTGCTCGTGCTTGGGGTCCGGCATGAAGGTGGAGAAAATCGTCGGCGCCGCGCTGCGGTGCCGCCAGGAGGTCACCTTGTTGTCGGCGTCCAGTCCGGCCTCGATCCGTTCCGCCGAAACCGTGTGGTAGAATCCGTGCTGGATGTCGTCCTCGCGTGTCCAGGTCAACTTCACGGGCGCGCCGCCGATGGCCTGGGACGCCAGTGCCGCCTCCTGCACATAGTCGCACTTGGACTTGCGCCCGAAGCCGCCGCCGAGCAACGGCACATGCACCGTCACGTCTTCGATCGGCAGCCCGAGCAGCTTGGCGAGATCCTCGCGGGTGCCGTAGGGGCTCTGCACCGACGTCCAGACCTCGCACTTGCCGTCCGCGACTTTGGCGGTCGCGACCGGTGGCTCCATGGGCGCATGTGCTAGATGCGGCGCATAGTACTCAGCCGAAACCACCTTGGCGGCGGAAGCCAGGGCAGCATCGGCGTCACCTTGGTTCCGCGCGACCTGACCGGGCTGGCGCGCGGCCTCCTCAAGCTGCGCCCGATAGGCGACCGAGTCGTAGCTGGCGTTGGGCCCGTCGTCCCACTCGATCTGCAACGCATCCCGACCCCGCGTCGCCGCCCAGGTGTTGCTGGCAATCACCGCGATACCGCCGAGAGGGGCGAACTTGGCCGGCGGCGCATTGCCCGGGATCTCGAACACTTTCTCGACCCCCGGCACCTTCATGGCCGCGGTCGCGTCGAACGACTTGACCTTGCCACCGACCACCGGCGGGTGCGCCACGACGGCGAACTTCATCCCGGGCAATGCAATGTCGAAGCCGTAGACCGCCTTGCCCGTGGTGATGTCGTGCAGGTCGGTGATCGGGATGTCGCCCTTGCCCATGTAGCGGAAGGCCGAGGGGTCCTTGAGCTTCAGCTGCTCGACGGCCGGCATCGGCAGGTCCATCGCAGCCATGGCGAGCTCGCCATAGCCCAGCCTGCGGCCGGAACCGCCATGAACGACCTCGTGATTGGCGGCCGCGACCTCGGCGACATCCACGCCCCATTGCTTCGCGGCCGCCTGCTCCAGCATCTGGCGCATCGCGGCACCGCACTGGCGCATCGGCTGGATGAAGTGGCGCATGCTGCGCGAGCCGTCGGTGTCCTGGTTGCCGTAGCGCGGCTCGTCGCCCGGTGCCTGGACGATGCGCACCCGCGACCAGTCCGCCTCCAGTTCGTCCGCGACGACCATGGGCAGGCTGGTGCGCGACCCCGTCCCCATCTCCGAGCGATGGGCGGTGATGGTGACCGTCCCGGACGAATCTATGGCCACGAACACGTGCGGGTCGTTGACTGTGCCGTGCGGCATCCCGTCGGCGCCGGTGGCGTAGGCCAGGGCATCGCGGAACGGCACCAGCTGGAGCGCCACGACGAACCCGGCTGTGGCGGCTGTCGACTTCAGGAACGAGCGGCGACTGACGTTCTCGATCAGGGCATGGTCGGTCATGGCGGTCACGCTCCCGTCCCAGCTGCTTTGACCGCGGCCAGGATGCGCTGATAGCAGCCGCAGCGGCAGATGTTGCCGGCCATGGCCTCGCCGATCTCCTGGTCGGTCGGATGTGCAGTCGCGTTCAGCAGTGCCGCCGCCTGCATGATCTGGCCGGCCTGGCAGAACCCGCATTGCGGGACCCCGCCGTCGCGCCAGGCGCGCTGCACCGGATGATTGCCCTCCGGATCGAGGCCCTCGATCGTCGTCACCTCGCCGGTGACGTCGCCGACCGACGTCACGCAGGAACGGATCGCCTCGCCGTCGACATGGACGGTGCAGGCACCGCATGCCGCGACGCCACAACCATACTTAGTACCAGTGAGCCCGATCAAGTCGCGGATCGCCCAGAGGAGCGGCATCTCTGGCGGCACGTCAATCTCGTGCCGCTCGCCATTGACGACGAGCGCGATGGCCATAGCGTAACCTCCCAGGTTGTGTAGCACCTTTAAAGAGGTGCATAAACCTCACCCAACTCCCGCGCCAGCAGAAAGCGCCATCGTCCGGCAAATGACGTGATTTCTGGATTGGCAGCGCTCAGAGCAACCGCTACGGTTGATCGATCAGGGAAATGGACCCGCCCAACGCGGTTTGGAGCGAGGCTCCGGGGAGGCTTGCAGTGACCGGGGACAGGTGTTCCGGGCGTGGCTTGGCGGCCGTCGTGAACGTTATATGCGACCGGCGTGCCACCATCAGCCTGCTCGCGGGAACGACACTGATCGGGACGGCGCGCGCGGCACCTGCCAAATCCCCGCCGCAGTCGGGCGACGAGCTGGAGTTCGCCGAAGGCGAGTTCAAAGGTCAGCGGGTCTCGGCGTCGAGCCTGCCCATGGGCGGCCCGATCGCCGCCGCATGGGCCAGGGACCCGGCGACCGGCACGCTGCGCAACGGCAGCCGGCTCTATCGCATCCTGCTGATCCGGTTGGATCCGGCAGGCTTCGACGACAGCACCAAGGAGCGCGCGGCCGACGGGATCGTCGCCTATTCGGGCTTCTGCACCCACGCCGGCTGCGCCATCCAGCACTGGAAGTCGGAAGAGCAGGCGATCTACTGCCACTGCCATTTCTCGCAGTTCGACCCTCGCGCGGACGGACGGGTCCTTTCCGGGCCTGCACGACGCCCCCTCGCCGCCCTGCCGCTACGGGTGGAAGGCGAGAGGTTGCTGGTGGCCGGCGAGTTCGTGGGCAAGCTGGGCGTCCCGAAGGCCTGACCCCTTCGACCGCTCGATTCCGTAGGCATCTACCAGGGAGGCAACGATGATGCTTCGACCATTCCTGCTCGGAACCGCTGCGCTATTGACCGTGGCCGCCAGCGCGGGCATGGCGGCCGAACTCCAGTCCTACAGCGACGTGACGCAGCAGCGGCTCGATAACCCCGAGCCGCGCAACTGGCTGATGTACCGCGGCAACTATCAGGGCTGGGGCTACAGTTCGCTCGACCAGATCAATGCCAGCAACGTCAAGTCGCTGGAGCCGGTCTGGAGCCTTTCCACCGGCGTGCTCGAAGGTCACCAGTCGCCGCCCATCGTCAATGACGGCGTCATGTTCGTCACCACGCCGCAGGCACAAGTGATCGCCACTGACGCGGCCACCGGTGACATTCTCTGGCGCTACCAGCGCGAGCTGCCCGAGGACCTGACGCAGCTCCACCCGACCAACCGCGGTGTAGCACTCTGGGACGACAAGGTGTTCGTAGCCACCGTCGACTGCTTCCTGGTCGCCCTCGACGCCAAGACCGGGAAGGTGCTGTGGGAATCCGCGGTCGACGACTATACCCACGGCTACTACATGACCCTGGCGCCCCTGGTGGCCGACGGTCGGGTCATGGTCGGCGTTTCCGGTGGCGAGTATGGTATCCGCGGCTATGTCGCGGCCTATGCCGTCGACGGGGCGCAACAGGCGACTGCGGAGCCTAAGGTCGTTCAGGTAGCGGCCGAGATCGAACCCGCCGCCGGGCCGGTACGCGCCGGCCGCGAGCTGTGGCGTACCTACACCGTCCCCGGCCCGGGCGAGCCAGGCAATGAGAGCTGGCCGGGCGACACCTGGGAGCGCGGCGGCGCCTCGATCTGGATCACCGGCAGCTACGACCCCGAGACCAAGCTCGCCTATTGGGGCACCGGCAACGCCTCGCCTTGGATGCCGGACGAGCGCCCAGGCGACAATCTCTACGCCAACTCGGTCATCGCGCTGGACGTCGAGACCGGGGCAATGAAAGGCTTCCATCAGTACCATCCGAATGAGGCTTGGGACTGGGACGAGGTCTCGGCACCGATCCTCGTGGACCTGCCGGGGCGCGACGGCGGCATGGTCAAGGGCATGGTCCATGCCGGCCGCAACGGCTATCTCTGGCAGCTGGAACGAGGCCCGAGCGGCGATATCTCATTCCTCTCCGCCCAGCCGTTCGTGCGCCAGAACGTCTTCACCAAGCTCGATCCGAAGACCGGCCGGCCCGAATACGACCAAGCCAAAGTCCCTGGCATCGGCAAGCGCGCGGAATTCTGCCCCTCGCTCTGGGGCGGCAAGGACTGGCCGCCCGAGGCCTACAATCCGCAGACTGGCTATCTCTACGTCCCTGCCAATGAGAATTTGTGCGGCTATCTGAGCGGCACCAAGCAAGAGTACATCCCTGGTCAATGGTACGCCGGGGTCGAGATCGCCGATATCGGCATGACGGTCTATCCTGGCGCCGACCATATCGGCGAGATCCAGGCCTGGGATCTGAAGACCGGGAAGCGGGCCTGGACCCACAACTTCCCCAGCTCGCACAATTGGGGACCAATCCTGACCACGGGCGGCGGCCTGGTCTTTGCGGGCGGCACCAACGACCGGATGTTCCGGGCGCTCGACGCCAAGACCGGCGAGGTCTTGTGGGAATTCAAGACCAATTCCGGTGTCACCGGCGTGCCCTCGACCTTCGAGGTCGACGGCACCCAGTACGTCGCGGTCCAGTCCGGCTGGGGCGTCGACGCACAGCGCAAGCAGGCCACCCTGCACAAGCTGATCGGCTACGACGCCGAGGTGCCCCAGGGCGGCGTCGTCTGGGTGTTCGCTCTCAGGCAATAGCTGCGGGACGGGCCGGCGGGCGACACGCGCCCGCCGGCCCACGCAGCCCGAGGAAGTTGCGCAGGAGATCGTGGCCGTGCTCGGTCAGCGCCGCCTCGGGGTGGAACTGCACGCCGACCAGCGGCCAGACGCGGTGCGCCAGCGGCCATGATCTCGCCCTCCTCGCTGCGGGCGGTGACCCGCAGTTCCGGCGGCAGATCCTCGTCGAGCACGATCAGCGAGTGGTAGCGGGTCACCCGCAACGGCGCGGGCAGGTTCCGGAACACCCCGGTCCCGTCATGGTCGACCAGCGAGGTCTTGCCGTGCATCGGCCGCAGCGCCCGCTCGACCTTGCCGCCCAGTGCCGCGCCGATGCACTGGTGCCCGAGGCACACGCCCAATAACGGGATATGTGGCCCGAACTCCTGGATCACCGCATTGCTGATCCCGGCCTCGGTGGGCGAGCAGGGGCCGGGCGAGACGATGATGTGGCTCGGCGCCAGGGCCGCGATCTCGTCCAGGCTGGTGGCGTCGTTGCGCACCACGATCCGCGTGTGCCCGAGCTCGCTGACATAGCGGGCGAGGTTCCAGACGAAGCTGTCGTAATTATCGATCAGGAGGATCATGGCTGGAACAGCTGTGAATTTAGCTTGCTGCAGAAAGAACTGTCTTATAATGATCCTGCAAATCTTTTCCCATTCGCAAAAGAAAATTCAGTATGCTCAGCAGATCACGATACATAGACCTCGCAATCTGTTCGAGGCGCTGCTCTACGTGCGGATCGATTGTCCCATCAGGCCGTAGTCGATCGGCATAGGCGCTCTTCCAGAGCTGAAACTGCCGGCGTATGCTGTCGTCCAACGTCTGGATGAGTTCCAGGCTTTCAGGGTCGAGCCTGAGCAGATCGTCGGCGGTGACCGTTTCATAGAGCACGTCCTCGCGGCCGCGGAATTCTAGCCGTCCATCCTCGCGCAGGGCGACTGCGCCGCAGCCCGCGGGCCTTTCCCTGGAGCGATGTTCACTCACAGCCTCCAGCTGGTTGGCAATCTCGTCGACAATGCCTAGGCCTCTGGCAATGCTCGCCAGCGCGAGTTCCGCAACGATGCGTCGGGCGATCTTGGCAAGTGCCCCTCTTCTTTGCGGCTCCGACAGCGCTGCGAGCGGCCGGCTGACGTCGTGGAGGGCCCGATAGATCGAGATGCCGGTTCCATCGTGGACGCAGTCGTCCAGCAGTATCCAAAGGAGGCGGGTGCGTCCCTCGGCGCTCGCACGCAGCACTGCCGGCAAGACTCTGTCGGCAATGAACTCCGATGCCAGAAAGCTTCCGCTGACAAGGAGCACGGCCACCTTGGCACTTCCGATCGCCTCTCCGCTCCAGTCATCGCGACGGTCCCCCGGTTTGGTCGAGGCATCGTCCCACCATGCGATGCGGCCGTCACGGAAGCAAGGTGCGAGCAGATTTTTCAGCCCGTCCAACCAGTGCTCGTCCTTGTAGCTGCAGATCACGAAGACATTGGCGCCAGGCGCGATATCCGTCTCCATCTGTTCGATTCCCGCGGATGAGCCCGTAACGCTTCCCGCACTCTCGCCTAGGCCATGCGGGGTCACAAGCGCTGTGGCGACCCACCCCGCAGCGCCTCGATCAGCGCCCTGGCCTTGTCCAAGGTCTCCTCGTACTCGGCGGCCGGATCGCTGTCGGCGACGATTCCGCCGCCGGCCTGGAACGCCACCTTGCCGTTGCGAATCGCGAAGGTGCGGATGGTAATGCTGGTGTCCATCCACCCGTCGGCGCCCAGCCAGCCGATGGCCCCGCAATAGGGACCGCGCGCGGTCGGCTCCAGCTCGGCGATGATCTCCATGGCCCGGATCTTGGGAGCACCCGTGATCGAGCCGCCCGGGAAGGTCGCACGGAGCAGGTCGACCGCGTCCAGGCCCGGGCGCAGCTCGCCGGTCACGGTCGAGACCAGATGGTGCACGGTGGCGAAGCTCTCCAGCACGCAGATCTCGGGCGTCTGCACGCTGTGGTCCCGGCACACCCGGCTGAGATCGTTGCGCAGCAGGTCGACGATCATCACGTTCTCGGCCCGGTCCTTCTCGGATGCCAGCAGCGCCTCACCCAGCGCTCTGTCGTCCTCCGGGGTGGCGCCGCGCGGCCGGGTGCCCTTGATCGGGCGGGTCTCGACCTGCCGCCCGTGCAGCTGCAAGAAGCGCTCGGGCGAGGCAGAGACGATCTGCATGCTCCCGGAGTCCAGATAGGCCGCGAACGGTGCCGGGTTGCGCTGCCGCAAGCGTCGGTAGAGCGCCCACCCGTCGAGCCCCGGCGGCAGCTCGGCGCAAAAGCGCTGCGAGATGTTGGCCTGGAAGATGTCGCCCGCCAGGATGTACTCGACCACCCGCGCCACCGCCGCTTCGTAGGCAGGCCGGGTGAAGTTCGTCTCCAGCCGCACCTCGCCGGCGACGTCGGGCGGCAAGTCCGCCGCGACGGCACCGGCGAGCAGGCCGGCAAAACAGTCGGCCCGCGATTTCCTCAGATGCATGCTGGCCTCCGGCGTCGCCTCCGGCCAGCCGCTGCTCATCAGCCAAGCCCGGCGCTCCGGGAGGTCGAACGCCAGCACGGTGTCGTAGAAGCCGATCGCCAGGTCCGGAAACGCCAGATCGTCCAGCGCCGGATGGGGCAGCCGTTCCAGATGGTGGGCCAGATCGTAGCCGAACCACCCGACCGCCCCGGTCTGGAACGGCACCGGCAGGCCAGGGTCGTGGTCGAGCCGGTAATGGGCCATCGCCCGCTGCAGCACCGCGAAGGGATCGCCGCTGAAGCCCCGCTCGCCCGACTGGATCCGCCCGTCCTTGCTGACCAGCGTCAGATAAGGGTCCGCCGCGACGTAGCTCCACCGCCCCAGCCGCGGATCACCGCGGGCGCTGTCGAGCAGCACCGGCCAAGGAAGTCCCCGCACCGCCGCGAACGCGGCCAAAGGCTCCAGCCAGGGAATCTCGCGGGCGAGGACAGTGCGGGCCACGGTCGGTGCTCGGCAGGGGTCGTTGCGCGAGAGATAGTACGGCGTGAGGCGTGCTGCAGCGAGCGGGACGTGAAACCGGTGGCGGCACCGGAACGGCACGGCCATGATGGCGGTTGATTTTACTTGATGAACGCACCGCAACGTTCAACCATGCCGCGAGAGATCCCCTTCGGCCGCCACGCACGGAACCCCGGCCATGCCCGTGATCGCCTTTCCCGCGCAGACCCTCACCCCGGAGGACCTGAAGGCGATCGCCGCCAGGGTGGAGCGTGACGGACACTACCGATGCGTCGGTGCTAGCGAAGAGGGGGAGGCTCCGGCCATCGCCCTGGTCAACGCCGAGCACCAGGAGCGCGGCCGGATCGTCAAGCGGCACGGCGTCTATGCCGTGCTCGACGCGCGTGGCCACGCCGTGCTGCGCACCCGGTGCCTGGCCGAAGTGCTGGCAGCACTGACCAAATAGCCCGGACGGCCCGCCTAGGGCGTCAGCACGACCCGCTCCGGCGAGCCCTGCAGCACGGCCTTGTAGGCGGCCGCCGCATCCTCGAGCGCGAAGCGGTAGCCGTCCTGGACCGGGAACGGCCTGAGCTTGCCATCGCTCGAAGCCCGCCTTGAGCCCGTCCAGGATCTGGGCGCAGTCGCCGCTGTCGAGGGCCAGCGTGTCGATGCCGACGAAACGGTGGCGGCCGCGGTAGAAGGCGAAGATGTCGAACGGCACCTCGCGCTCGATGGTGCTGATGAAGATCTGGCGGCCCTTGACCGCCATGGCGGCGTTGGCGGCGGCGAAGTAGGGCGACCCCACCGTGTTGTAGACGATGTCTGCCCCATGGCCGTCGGTGGCGCCGCGGACCACGGCGGCGATGTCGGCGGCATCGGCGCCGATCATCTCGACCGGCCCGCTGGCATGACCGCGGTAGGGCTCGCGGCGGCGCTCGACCGCGAACACGCGCGCACCCGCCATGGTCGCGAGCTGGATCGCCGCCTGCCCGACCTTGCCGTTGCCGCCCATCACCAGCACCACGTCGCCGGCCTTGACCCCGCCGGCCTCCTCGAGTCCGGCCCAGGCGGTGATGAACGGCACTCCGACCGCACCGGCCTCGAGCAGGCTCAAGGCCGCGGGCTTCTCGCGCACATGCTGAGCGGAGACCACCAGCCACTCGGCGTGGGTGCCGTCGCGGCGGATGCCGAGTTCGCCGCCCGAGCCCCAGACCTCCTTGCCCACCAGCCGGGCCGGCCCCTCGATCACCGTGCCGGCATAGTCTCGGCCAGGGGTGCGCGGCCAGACCGCGTGCGGCATGGCCCCCAGCACCGCCTTGACGTCGGACGGGTTCACGCCGGCGCTGGCGACCCGGATCAGGGCCTCGCCGGATTCGGGATGCCGGCCGGGTGCCTCGAGGCCGAGTTCGAGATGGTCGATGTCCGATGCCTTGGCGGTAACGCGGATCGAGCGCATCGCGGGATACTCCTTGAGTGGGAATCAGGCCGCAGGCGGCCGGGGTGCGGTGGGCAGGCCGAACAGCGTGCGGGATTCGGCCGCAGTCGCCACCGTGCCGCCGAGATGCTCGACCAGGATCCGGGCGCGGTCGACCAGGGCGGCGTTGGAGGGCGCCAGCCGGCCGCGGGCGAGGTAGATGTTGTCTTCGAGCCCGACCCGGACGTGGCCGCCCATGGTCGCGGACCAGGCCACCGCCGCGAAGGACTGGCGACTGGTCGCGAATCCGGTCCAGACGGCACCGGCCGGCAGCAGATTGCGGGCGTAGAGGACAGCCTCGGGGCTGGCCGGGAAGCCGTAGCGGATGCCCATGACGATCGAGTAGAGGCCGGGTCCTTCCAGCACACCTTGGCCGATCAGCTCGTGGGCGATGCGGATGTCCCCGGAGTCGAATACCTCGAGCTCGGGCACCACGCCGGCGGCACGGATCACCTTGGCCATGCGGGCGATGGTCTTGGGCGTGTTGATCACCACCTCGCCGCCCGAGACCATGGTGTTGAGATCGAGCGTGCAGATCTCCGGCCGCAGCGCCGCGACGTGGGCGACCCGGCGCTCGGGCACGGTGAGCGTGGTGCCCGGAGCGGCCACGCTGGGATTCTCGTCGGAGGGGATGTAGCGGCCGCCCAGCCCGGTGGTCAGGTTGAGAATCAGCGCCTCGTCACGTTCGCGGATCCGCTCGACCACCTCGCGGTAGTAGGCGAGTTCCATCGACGGCTCCCCGGTCTCGGGGTGGCGGACATGGATGTGGGCGATGGCCGCCCCCGCCTCGGCCGCCTCCAGCGCCGAGGCCGCAATCTCGGCCGGGGTCACCGGCAGGTGTGGCGTGTGCGACCGGGTGGTCAGGTTCCCGGTGACGGCACAGGTGATGACGATCTTGTCCCGCATGGCGCGCTCCTAGAGGTGCCGGCCGCCGTCGACCTGGATGATCGAACCGGTGGAGAAGGTCAGGTGCGTGGCGCAGGCGAGGACCGCACGTGCCACCTCCGTGGGACTGGCGACACGTCTGAGCGGCGTGCCGGCGGCGATCTTGACGTTCTGCTCGGCCGTGCGGCCGGCGACGAAGTCGGTGTCGACCACACCCGGCGACACCACCAGCACCCGGATCGCCGGGGCCAGGGCACGGGCCAGCGCCACGCTCATGATGTCGAGCCCGGCCTTGGCACCGCAGTAGGCGACCGAGGAGCCGACGCCGGTGGTGGCGGCGATCGAGGAGACGTTGACCACGAGCCCGTCGCCCGAGGCCGCGAGCAGCGGCCGGAGGGCGCGGATCGCGGCGAAGGGGCCGCGCCAGTTGACGCTGGAACACCTCGTCGATCAGCGCGTCGGTGAGTGCCTCGAGGTCGGCATGCGGCACGGGCCGGGTCATCCCGGCGGCGTTGACCAGGATGTCGGCGCGGTCGAGATGCTGGGCCAGCCGGTCCAGCCCGGCGCTGTCGGTCATCGGCGCCGGCAGGGCGCGATGCCCGGTGCCGGACGAGGCTCGGCAGCCACCTCCTCGGCCCTGGCCCGGTTGCCGTGATAGCCCACGACGACGGCAGCACCGGCCTCGGCGAGCAGGCGGGCGCTGGCGGCGCCGATGCCGCCCGAGCCGCCGCAGACCACGGCCACCTTGCCGGCGAGCGGAGTGCTGGACATGACCGTCCCTTTCGTCTCTCTCAGTCGATCGGCGCGGTGGGGAAGGCCGGCGTGCCCTCGGGCAGCCGGAAGTCGTAGTCCAGCGTGTAGAACGGCGCCGGTACGCCCGGATGGTGGGCCTCGTCCGGCTGCTCGTGGCGCCGGAAGCCGCCGACGATCGACTGCTTCACGCCGAAGGTGACGTCGGTCTCGAGATACTCGTCGTCGTCGACGAAGATCTGGGTGATCAGCGTCCGGTGGCCCGGTGCCGAGACGATGAAGTGGACGTGGGCCGGCCGGTAGGGGTGCCGGCGCTGCTCGCGCAAGAGGTGGCCGACCGGGCCGTTGGTCGGCACGGGATAGCCCGCCGGGCGCACCGACCGGAACCAGAAGCGGCCCTCGACGTCGGTGCGGAAACGGCCGCGCAGGTTCATGTCGGCCTGCTCGGGGTCCTGGTTGTCGTAGAGGCCCACCGGCGAGGACTGCCACACGTCGGCCATCGCACCCGACAGGGGCGTGCCGTCGACGTCCAGCACCCTGCCGCGCACCAGCAGGGTCGGGCCTGGGGTGCGCGAGCGGGCGATGTTGTCGCCATTGGGGCAGATCGGCGCGTTGGCGCGGTAGAACGGCCCGAGCAGCGCCGACAGGGTCTCGCCGCTGGCGGCCTGGTTGTTGAGCAGGTCGACCAGGGTCGAGAGGCCCAGGACATCCGCCGCCAGCACCACCTCGTTGTTGGTCTGGTGGGTGTGGTGGCCGAGGGAGGCGATCCACATCAGCCCGTCATAGAACTCGTCCTCCGTCGGCCGCACCTCGCGGACGAAAGCGTGGGCGTGGCGCACGAACGCGTCCATCACCTCGCGCAGCCGCGGGTTGCCGGTCCGCGCCATCGCGGCGCGCACCGCATCGGTCACCTGGGCTTCGTCGTCGAGGATCATGATCAACCTCGTTTGCAATCGATTGCTTAAACATACGTTGAGGCATCGCCCTGTCAATAGGCCTTTCTTGGCCTTTTCGACCATGATTGCTCGCCTATCATATGATCCGCCGACGCAGAACGTCTATTGACAGCCTGAGTTTCTGCGCTTTAATGCAAACGATTGCGTGCCAGGACGGTGCGCTTTCCCATGGAGGTTCACCCGATGCGACAGATCCTGCTCGCCGGCATCGCCCTCGGGGCGGTGCTCGCCACGGCCGCAGAGGCGGCGCCGATCGTCATCAAGTTTCCGCACGTCGTGGCGGAGAGCACCCCAAAGGGCCAAGGCGCCAAGCTGCTGCAGCAGCTCGTCGATGAGCGTCTGGCGGGGAAGGTCGAAGTCCAAGTCTACCCCAACGCGTCGCTCATGGAGGACGATCCCTCGATGGAGGCCCTGGCCTTCGGCGACGTGCAGATGATCGCTCCGTCACTGTCCAAGTTCGACCGCCTGACCAAGAAGTACCAGGTGTTCGACCTGCCGTTCATGTTCGACGACAATGCCGCGCTCGAGCGCTTCCAAAACAGCGACACCGGCAAGGAGCTGCTGGGCGAGCTCCGCGACAAGGGCTATCTCGGCCTCGCCTACTGGCACAACGGCATCAAGCAACTTTCGGCCAACAAGCCGCTGCGAGAACCCGCCGACGCCGCCGGCCTCAAGTTCCGCATCCAGGAATCGGACGTGCTCGAGGCCCAGTTCCAGGCGCTGGGCGCCAACCCGCAGAAGCTGCCGTTCAGCGAAGTCTACCAGGCGCTGCAGACCGGAACGATCGACGGCCAGGAGAATACCTGGGCCAACATCTACTCGCAGAAGTTCTTCGAGGTGCAGCCCTACATCACCGAGAGCAATCACGGCGCTCTGGACTACATGCTCACCGTCAACGCCGACTTCTGGCACGGTCTGCCGGACGATGTCCGCAGCGAGCTGGAGGCCATCGTGGCCGAGGTCACCGCGGTCGTGAACGGCAAGGCCGCCACCATCAACGACGAGGCACGCGCCAAGGTCGCGGCCTCGGGCAAGGCCGAGATCATCGAGCTCACGCCGGCGCAGCGCGAGGCCTGGCGCCAAGCCATGGCACCCGTCTGGGACCAGTTCCGCGACCAGATCGGCGCCGAGGTCATGCAGGCGGCGGTGGCCGCCAACCTCACCAACTGACCGGACGCCGCTCCGCCGGAGGATTCCGCCATGCTCGGCCGTCTCGTCGACCGGGCGGAGGAGGGTGCCATCGCCCTCCTGCTCGCCTTCATGACCCTGCTGACCTTCACCCAGGTGGTCATGCGCTACGTCTTCAACAGCGGCTTCGTCTGGGCGCTGGAGGCCACGACTTACGCCTTCCTATGGATGGTGCTGCTCGGCATCTCCTACGGCGTGCGCCACAACGCCCATATCGGCGTCGACATGGCTGTTTCCCTCCTGCCGCACCGGCTGCGCCGGACAGCAGGCCTCTTCGGGGTCGCGATCTGCCTGCTCTATACTGGCCTCATGCTCTGGGGCGGCGTCGAGTTGGTGACACGCCTCGCCCGCCTCGGCGCCAATGCGCGCGACCTGCCGGTGCCGCGCTGGCTGCTGAGCGCCATCCTGCCGGCGGGCTTCCTCCTGCTCGGCTGGCGCCTGGTCGAGGTGGCGCTGCAGATCCTGCGCGGCGAGCGCGACCGGATGGGCCTCGGCCACGAGGACTCGTCCCCGCCAAACCTCGCCGTCGCCCCGTCACACCAACCATAACCGTCCCCGGGCGTCACCCGCCCGGGCTGGGAGGCTCGCATGGTCACGGCGTTCCTGTTCCTCGCCCTGCTCGTCCTGCTGTTCGCCGGGATCCCGGTCGCGATCGCGCTGGGCCTGTCGAGCGTGCTGGCGATCCTCTTGTTCGGCAGCGAATCGCTGGCGTCGATCGTCAACAAGTTCGCGGGCACCATGCAGCTGTCGACGCTGCTCGCGATCCCGTTCTTCATCCTCGCCGGCTCGCTGATGACCACCGGCGGCGTGGCCCGGCGGATGATCGACTTCGCCATCGACGCCGTCGGTCACCTGCGCGGCGGGCTGGCGATCGCGGGAGTGCTCGCCTGCATGTTCTTCGCCGCCGTCTCCGGCTCCTCGCCGGCCACGGTGATCGCGATCGGCTCGATCGCCATCAGCGGCATGGTCAAGGCCGGCTACAGCCAGAACTTCGCCGCCGGCGTGATCTGCAACGGCGGTACCTTGGGCATCCTCATGCCGCCCTCGATCGTGATGGTCGTCTACGCCGCCGCGACCGAAAGCTCGGTCGGGCGGCTGTTCATGGCCGGGGTGCTGCCGGCGCTGCTGCTCGGGCTGATGCTCATGGTGGCGATCTGGCTGGTGGCCTGGCGGCTGGACCTGCCGCGCCAGCCGCGCGTGCCGCTGCGCCAGACGCTCGCCGCGGGACGCGAGGCGCTGTGGGGCCTCCTGCTGATCGCGATCATCCTGGGCGGCATCTATGGTGGCGCCTTCACGCCCACCGAGGCCGCGGCGGTGGCCGCCGTCTACGCACTGGTCATCGCGCTGTTCGTCTATCGCGACCTCGGCCCGCGCGACCTGCCGCGGGTCCTGCTGGAGAGCGGCAAGATCACGGTGATGCTGATGTTCATCATCGCCAACGCGATCCTGTTCGCCTACGTGCTGACCACCGAGCAGATCCCGCAGCAGATCGCCGGGGCGATCCTGGATGCCGGGTTGGCGCCGTGGACCTTCCTCCTGATCGTCAACGTGATCCTCCTGGTCGCCGGCAACTTCATGGAGCCGAGCTCGATCGTGCTGATCCTGGCGCCGATCGTGTTCCCGATCGCCGTCAAGCTCGGCATCGACCCGATCCATCTCGGCGTGATCATGGTGGTCAACATGGAGATCGGGATGGTGACCCCGCCGGTCGGCCTCAACCTCTTCGTCACGGCCGGCATCACGCGCATGAGCATCGGCCAGGTCGTGCAGGCCGCCCTGCCCTGGCTCGGCGTGCTGATCGGCTTCCTGATCATCATCACCTACATCCCGGGCATCTCGCTGTTCCTGCCGAACCTCGTCTTCGGCGCGGCGTCGGCACCGTGAACGGAGCCCGGCCATGCACCTGACCCGCCTCGCCGCCGCCCGCCCCTACACCGCACCCGATCATGTCGACATGCGCATGCTGCGGCTGCAGGGCCGGGAGGCCGGCCCGAGCGACAGCCTTTGGCTCGGCCTGTCGCACCTGCTGCCCGGCGGCCATACCGCGATGGACGCCGCGCCGGTGGAGAAGTTCTACCTCGTGGTCGAAGGCGAGGTGACGGTGATCGTCGACGGCGCAGAAGCCACGCTGGCACCGCTCGAACTCCTGCCGCATCGCTCCCGGCGAGCGGCGGCGGCTGGAGAACCGGACCAACCGTCCGGCCTCGATCCTGCTGGCGATGCCCTACCCGCCGGCGACCACCTGAACACTGGACAATAGGTAGTGCACCGGCCATCCTGCAATGGATTGCACAATGGAAGTGGCTGTCGGATGCGGCGCGGTGCGGTGACCATCAAGGACGTGGCCGAGGCCGCGGGGGTGCACATTTCGACCGTATCGCGGGCGCTGAGCCCGGCTACGCGTCACCTGATCAGCGCGGAGATCGCGACCCGGATCGACGGGGTGGCCAAGGAGCTTGGCTATGCCCGCAACGCCATCGCCTCCAGCCTGCGCACCCGCCGCTCGATGACCGTGGGCGTGCTGATTCCGGATATCACCAATCCCCTGTTCCCGCCGATGTTGCGCGGCATCGAGGACGCGCTGGGACCCGAGTTCACCGCGATCATCGCCAACACCGACAACGATCCCGAGCGGGAAGCGGTTGGCGCGCGGCGGCTGCTCGCGCGCAGCGTCGACGGCCTGATCCTGGCCACGGTCCGGCGTCGCGATGGGGTCCTGGAAGAGATAGCGGCCACGGGCGTGCCGATGGTCCTGGTCAACCGCACCGGCGACCAGGCCGACGTCTCGACCGTCGTGGCCGACGACGCCCACGGCATCCGGCTCATGGTCGAGCACTTGGCAGGTCTCGGACATCGCCGGATCGCCCACCTTGCCGGGCCGCAGGACCTCTCCACCGGAGCCGTGCGCCAGCGGGCCTTCAAGGATGCGGTACGGGCGCTGCGGCTCGACAGCGACGAGCCCAGGCTGGTCGCGGCGGCCCGCGCCTACAGCATCGCCGAGGGCGCGCGCCTGGGCGAGCAGCTCCTGCGCACCACGCCGGCGCCGACCGCGATCCTCACCGCCAACGATCTGCTGGCCCTGGGCACCTACGAGGCGGCGGCGGCGCTGGGGCTCGCCATCCCGGGCGATCTCTCGGTCACCGGGTTCAACGACATGCCGTTCGTCGACCGCCTGTCGCCGCCGCTGACCACGGTCCGCATCCAGCACTACGAGATGGGCGCGCAGGCGGCCCGCCTGCTGCTGCAACGCCTGGAGCGGCCGGAAGCGCCGAGCATGGCGGTACAGCTGGGCGTGCAGATCGTCGTGCGCGGCTCCAGCGCGGCACCGCGGCACCGCTGAAACACGCGCCGGTCCAGCGCGACATCGGAGCGAAACAGCAGCAGGCCATTCTCCTTCGCCTGGCAGCCCCACCGCACGGGGCACGAAGGAGAGAAACCATGACGACGCTTACCATGACCGCGGGCAGGACCCGTCGCGGCTTGATTGGAGGCTTGTGGAGCGCGATGCGCGCCCTGGCGCGGGGCTTGGCGCGCGAGCACCGGCTCCGGCGAGAGATCGCCTTCCTGATGCAGCAGGACAGCCGGATGCTCGCCGACATCGGTCTCACCCACACCGACGTGGCGCGGGCGATCCGCTGGGGTCGGTACGAGTGACGCCACTCGCTTGCCGGACGGGCGGATGCTGGCTAAGCCCTGCGCGATGCCAGCACCGCCCGCCACTCCGATCCGCCGCGCCGTCGTGGCGCTCGGCGCCAATCTCGGCGACCGCGAGGCCACCCTCGCGCGCGCCGTCGAGCTGATGGCCGCCGAGTTGGGCGAAGTCGTCGCACGCTCGCCCTGGCTACACACGCCGGCCCTGATCCATCCCGACGATCCGGCCCAATCCTACCCCGAGTTCCTCAACGGCGCCGTGCTGCTGCGCAGCGGGCTGGCTCCCGAGGCGCTCCTGGCCGGGCTGCACCGAATCGAGGCCAACCTCGGCCGTGACCGAAGCAAGGAAACCGCCCGCTGGCGCCCGCGGCTGATCGACCTCGACCTGATCGCCATGGACGACCTCGTGCTCGACGGCGCGGCGCTCCGGCTGCCCCACCCCGAGATGCACAAGCGCGACTTCGTGCTCGCCCCCTTCTGCGAGGTCTGGCCCGACTGGCGCCACCCGGTGCTCGGCCGTACCGCCCGCGAACTGCTGGCCGCGCTGCGGGCCGCTCAGCGATAGGCCGTCGGCGCGGGCAGCCGAAGCCGCATCCGCGTGGCCGCCTCCAGGAACTGCGCGGCCATCCGGACGTGATGGGTGCGGATCAGCGCGGCGCCCTTCTGCGCCGCCACCAGCGCGGTGAACTGCGAGAGCGGATCGCGATCGGCCAGCGGCACGCCGAACAGGCCCTTGCGCGAGATTCCGACCAGCACCGGCCATGGTTCCAGCCGCTCGACCAGCTCGTCGAAGCGCGCCAGCATCTCCCAACTGTCCGCCGGGTCCAGGCTCAGGAACTTCCCCCAGCCCGGATCGAGGACGAGCTGGTCGGCGTCGATGCCGGCGGCCAGCGCCGCGTCGACCCGCGCCTTCAGCCAGTCGGCGACTTCGCGGACCACGTCCTGGTAGCGCACGGGGCGGTCGGTCGCGTGCGGCAGGGGCCCGTCCTTGGCGTGCATCATCACCAGGACGGGCCGGAGATCGCGCACCACCGCCGCCATCTCGGGATCGGCCCGCAGCGCCGAGACGTCGTTGACGATCCCGGCGCCGAGGGCGATGCAGCGCGCCGCCGTGGCCGCGTGGTAGGTGTCGATGGACAGAGCCGCTTCGTGGGCCAAGCCCCGCACCACCGGCTCGAGCCGCCGCAGTTCCTCGTCGCTGGTGATCGGCCGGCTGCCGGGTGCGGTCGACTCCCCGCCCAGGTCGAGCAGGTGGGCGCCTTCGGCCAGCAATTGCCTGGCATGCGCGATCGCGGCGTGGGGTTCCAGGTGACGGCCACCGTCGCTGAACGAATTGGGCGTGACGTTGACCACGCCCATCAGCCAGGGTGCGCGCGCCCCGAGTAGCTTGACGAGCCGATGCTGCATGGGCTGCCTGCCATTGGTCCGATCCGGCCGATCTGGGATGCTGCGATGTGGGTCGTCAAGCTCGGCGGCAGTCTGCACCAGGCGCCCGCCTTGCGGATACGCCTGGCGGAACTGGCGGCGCCGACCGGCCCGGCGCGCGTGATCGTGCCGGGTGGCGGTCCGTTCGCCGATTCGGTCCGCGCCCTGCAGCCGGCCCTCGGCGTCGACGATCTCGCCGCGCACCGCATGGCGATCCTGGCCATGCAGCAGTTCGGGCTGACACTGCAGGCGCTCGAGCCGAGGCTGGAGCTTGCCGAAACCCTGGCCGAACTGCGCCGGGCACAGCGTGCGGTATGGCTCCCCTGGCGGCTCGCCGGGCGGGCGACGGTCATCCCGGCCAGTTGGGACGTGACTTCCGACAGCCTCGCCTGCTGGCTGGCGACAAGAACTCGGTGCCGCGGGCCTCGTGCTGGTGAAGTCGGCACCGCTCAACGACGTCGGCCCCACGCCCATCGAATGGGCGGCAGCCGGCCTCGTCGACCGCGCCTTCGCGCAGTTCGCGCGCCGGTTCCGCGGCCGGATACGGCTCGCGCACGCCGATGACATCGTGTCCATACAGGAATAACGCGCGTGCTTCCCAGTCTTGTATGAGGCCTCGGTCGTACTGGGGGATATGAGCCAATCGAGGTTCAGCAAACGGCAAGAATTCGGCAACCAAACCCTGCCACGATCCAGGCAGGTAGGCGTCCGAGTTGCGCCAGTTGGAGGTATCGGCAGCATGACCCCGGAGCAGATCCTGCTGGTCCAGGCCAGTTTCGACATGGCCGGCGGCGATGGCGCGGCCGTGGCGCGCTGCCTGCGCACCCGCCTGGCCGCACGGGGCGCCGACCCCGGGATTCCGTCGGCCCGCCTCGCCCGCTACCTGGCGCGAAACGTGCGCGGTGCCAGCCGACCGACCGTTCTCGCCGCCTCCGTGCGCCGCATCGTCCGCCGGCTCGGAGCGCCGCCTCCCGCACTGCGCGACCGGGCGGCGCTGGTCGATGCCGTGGGCGATGCGCTCGGCGCACCGCTGCCCACCGCGGCAGCGGAAGCCTGGCGCGCGTGGCACGGCGTGGTGCTGGGCAGCGCGCTCGTGAGTGAGGTGGCGCAGCGCCAAGTGGCCTGAGCCCGGTCAGCTGGTTGACAAGCCTGGCCGGTCGGCCCTCAGGTTCGCCCGCGCGAGCGGGAGCGAGGCATGCACGAGGGCGATCACGAGCCGCGGCCGGCGAAGCACCGATTGGCATGGGCGCTCACCGGCTCCGGTCATGATTTCGTCGCATGCCTGGAGCTGATGCGCTCGATCGGCGAGATGGACGTGTTCCTGTCCAAGGCCGCAGCCGAGGTGATCTTCCTCTACACCAAGGATCGCGCCCCGTTTCCCGATACGATCCGGCTGATCAAGGACACCTCGGCCAGCGCAGCGCCGGTGGGTCGATTCTACCATGGCTGGTACCACACGCTGGTCGTCGCGCCGGCAACCTCGAACACGGTAGCCAAGTGCGTCGCCGGCATCTCCGACAATCTCGTCACCAATGTCTTCGCCCAGGCCGGCAAGTGCCGGGTACCGACGATCGTCTATGCTTGCGACACGAAGCCGGTACACGACACCATGGCACCCGGCGGGATGGTCCGCCTGTGGCCGCGCCGGATCGACCTCGACAACACCGCCAAGCTGAAGGAATTCGAGGCCACCGCCGTGGTCGAGGACATGCGCGAGCTGGAACGGGCGGTGGCCGCACGGCTTGAAGCCGTGGCAGCCGGCGCCCTATGATCCCCGGGTAGCCGACGCGGCGCTGGCGGAAGCTCCAGCAGCAACGGAGCGAGCGTGTCGTCCGTGCCCGACCATCTCCTGTTCCTGACCGGGCATCTGGCCGAGGCCCGGCTGCGGCAGGTGCTCGAGGCCATGGCCCCGGCGCCGTTCACCTGGGAGATCCGCAACGTCGGCGTCAAGGTGGCGGCCCTGATGACGCCCGAGATCGTCCGCCGACGGTTGGGGCCAGTGGACGGCGCCTCGGCCGTCGTCCTGCCGGGACGCTGCAAGGGCGATCTCGGGGCATTGGCCGATGACCTCGGCGTGCCGGTGCGTCTCGGGCCCGAGGAGCTGAAGGACCTGCCGGAGTTCTTCGGCGCCAAGGCCAAGCGACGCGAACTCACGGCCTACGACTGCCGCATCTTCGCCGAAATCGTCGAAGCCTCGGCGCTAAGCGTGGATGAGATCCTGACCCGGGCCGCCCTCCTGCGCGCCGACGGGGCGGACGTGATCGACCTCGGATGCCTGCCCGACACGCCCTTCCCGCACCTGGAGGAAGCGATCCAGGCGCTCAAGGCGCAAGGCGGCACGGTCAGCATCGATTCCGGCGATCCGGCCGAGCTGCGGCGGGGTGCTGCCGCCGGCGCCGGCTACCTGCTCAGCCTGAGCGAGGACACACTCGATCTGGCCTTCGAGACCGATGCCGTGCCGGTGCTGATTCCGGCCCGTCACGGCGAGCTTACCGGCCTGCTGCGAAGCTGCGAGCGGCTGCAGCGCGCCGGGCGGCCGTTCCTCGCCGACCCGATCCTGGATCCGATCCATTTCGGCTTCACAGCCTCGCTCGTGCGCTATCACGAACTGCGCCACCGTCTCCCGGAGGCCGAGATCCTGATGGGCGTGGGCAACCTGACCGAGCTCACCGACGCCGACACCACCGGGATCAGCATGACGCTCATGGGCATGGTTTCCGAACTCGCGATCCGCAACGTCCTGGTCGTGCAGGTGAGCCCGCACTGCCGGCGTGCGGTGGCCGAGTCCGACCTGGCCCGGCGGATCATGTTCGCCGCCAAGAGCGACGGCAGCCTGCCGCAAGGCTACGATCCGGGGATGATGGCATTGCGCGACCGGCGACCGTTGCTCAACAGTCCCGCCGAGATCGCGGCTGCGGCGGCCGAGGTCGGCGACGCCAACTGGCGCATCGAGGTCGCCGAGGACGGCATCCACGCCTACAATCGAGCCGGACACCACGTGGCGCAAGACCCGTTCGACCTGTATCCGCACCTGGACGTGGCCGGGGACGGCTCGCATGCCTTTTATCTCGGGGTGGAGCTGGCCCGCGCGCAGGTGGCGCACCAGCTGGGCAAGCGCTACGTGCAGGACAACGAACTGCGCTGGGGGGTGGGCGTGCCGCCGCCGGCCGAGGACCGGCTGCACTTCGTCCGCCCCGGCAGCACGTTGGAAGCCCGCCGCAAGGCCCGTCGGGAAGGCCGCTGATGCCGTTCATCCGCGAGAGCATCGTCACGACGAGCAACGCCGATGGCTCGGCTCATGTGGCGCCGTTGGGGGTCATCGTCGAGGTGCCGTTCCTGGTCATCGCACCGTTCCATCCCTCGACCACGCTGGACAATCTGCGCCGCCACGGCTTCGCATGCGTCAACTACACCACCGATGTGCGGGTGTTCGCCGGTTGCGTCAGCCGCCGGCGACGCGACTGGCCCGTGGTCGCGGCCGAGCGCATGCCCGGCTGGCGGCTCGACGGCGCCCTCGCCCACAGCGAAGTCGAGGTGGAGGACGTGGTGGAGGACGAGTCCCGCCCGCGTTTTCGCTGCCGCACCGTCCACGAGTGCAGCCACGCTCCGTTTCTGGGCTTCAACCGCGCCCAGGCGGCCGTTCTCGAGGCGGCGATCCTGGCCTCGCGGCTGCACATGCTGCCGGCAGAGAAGGTTGCAGGCGAGCTGCGCTACCTGCAGATCGCGATCGACAAGACCGCCGGTGCGGTCGAGCGCGAGGCGTGGCACTGGCTGATGGAGATGGTTCGAGCCGCGGGCATGGAACCGCCGCGACCGGATTAGCGGCTGGGACCGACGCGGTCCTGGGGGGAGGGCTGCGGAGCGGGATCGACCACGCTCACCTGAAGCCCCAGCGGGGCCAGCCACAGGCTGCTCCACGACACCATCCACGACCGCCACAAATAGGCCATCGGGAGAACCAGCTGTTCGACGTACCCGGTCGGATCGAGGAGAGTCGGGTCACGCGGAGGCAGCGTCCGGGCCCGGCCATCGAGCCTTGGCCTGCGCCTCTCTTCCATGTCGATGATCTGCGCCATGCCCTGACTAGCCCACTTTTTTGGAACAGTATACGCAACGCCGCGCCGCCGCCACCTGCCTGCTCGCAACGTACGTCGTGCCCATGTGTCTGTGACCTCCTCACCACAAATCGATTTACGCAGCGCCGTCAACCTCGCACTGGGCGGCGGAGCAAGATGATCGTACCCAAGTTCGTCGATCGTCTTGAACTTTGCCGATGAGGTTCTAGTTCCCGAAGCGCATTCAACATCCGGCGGGAGGACAACTTGCTGGAGCTCGCGCTGATCGTCTGCCTGGCCAATGCGCCCGCCAAGTGCCAGACCATCTACCTGCGCGAGGGTGGACCGGTGAGCATGATGCAATGCCTGTTCAACGGCGCCAAACAGGCGGCCAAATGGGCCGAGGAGCATCCCGGCTACGTGGTCAAGCGCTGGAACTGCGGGCAGCAGCGGGCATGAGCCCGCAACCGGCCGCCGACGACAGGTTCGGCGACCAATACAACGTGACACCTTCCTTCAGGTTGGCCGCCGCTGTGGCTTTGTGATTGTTCGCAGGGCCGGACTCCCAAGGACCCGATCGCCGTGTTCGAAAAGGCGTGATTGGGATCGGGGCGGTAATCGGCCGGCCCGGGTCCCTCAGGGCGCCTTCACGGCCACCACCACCTCCTTGGAGCCGGCCTGCTCAAACGTCAGCGCACAAGAGAAGGTATCGCCCTGGAGCAGGGGCTGCGTGGTCTGCAACAGCATGATGTGGAAACCGTGGGGCTCCAGAATCAGGGTATGGTCCGCCGGGATCGGAATCGAGCGGACCTCCCGGCTGGCGGTCCCGCCTTCGCCGCGATCGACCGTGCGCTTCTCGGTGAACTGCGCCACCGGGCAGCGCACCCGCAGCAACGTGTCGGGCTGCCCACCAACATTCGCGACGGTGACATAGAGCGGAACGTCGCCACCTTTTCGATCCGTCGGGGCCACCCAGGCGTCGCTCAGCTCAAGCCCGGCGGGAGCCGCCTCGGCGAGGATGGTGACCTGCGCGCTGCTGACGAAGTCGCGCAATGGCTCGCCGGTGCGGCGGTAGAGGGCGCTGTCGAGCAGGAAACGTCGATCCGTCGTGGCCTTCTCGCAATGCTCCTTGACGAACACACCGCCCAGCGGCTCCTCGCCGTCCGCCGGCTCGGCTTGGTCGCACCGCCAGCCATCCTGACCGAAGCGGGCCATGACCTGGCGACTAAACAGGAACGCCTTCTTGTGCAGGTAGAGCCGCGCGCTCGGGTCAGTGGTGATCCGCAACCCGTCGACGCGCCCGTCATCGCCGAAGAGCAGGGCCACCAGGACAGGATGCCCAGCGACCTTGGTGCCTTCCGCGTCGTCGCCGAAGCGGGCCAGCTGGTTGAAGCGCTCGTCGTATCGGAACGACACAGCTCGGCGACCGTCCCGATCTGCGGGGCAGTCGCGCCACCCGGCCCAACCTGGGAGCTTGTGGTCGGGTGCATCCGCGCAGGCAAAATCGGTGTAGCCGTCGGACGGCAACGCCGTCGAAGGCATGCCGACCGAGAACTCGCGCAGATCGTTCGCCGCGGCGGCTACGGGCGCCGCCAGCAGCAGGCAGCCGACGAGCAAAAGCCTGGTGCACGCCTGCCGACGCATCGCTGATCCCCTACTTGGCTTCGGCCTTGCGATAGTTGTCGCAAGCACGCGTCTGGGTGCCGAAGAAGGCCTGGCATTCAGCGAAGGTGGGCTCACCCCGCCCTTGCAACTGCTCGACCACGTACTTCGCCACGATGTCGATGTCCGACGGGCGGAGGTAATGATCGGGTTCGGGCGGCTTGTCACCCGTGGCGAGTTCCTCGGCCTTGAGGTCGAAGCAGCGCCCGTCGGAATATGCATCGCGCTCGAAGTGCGGCATGGCCGTTCCCGGCCGGCCGCAGCGAATGGTCTCGACGATCTGTTCGGTGGTCAGCTGCGTCTGGCGCAGATTTGCCGACGCGCCGCCATAGCCGCCACCGCCGGTGCCGGTCCAATGGTGGCAGCCGGCGCAGTTGGCGGACTTGAACACGCGCACACCGGCGGAGGTCTCCGCGGCAGCGGCACCCTGCGACCAAGCGAGGCCGCAGGGCAGGGCCGCGAGCACGAGCATGGCCGGGAGCAACCGCCCGGACGACAGGCCCATGCCGGGTCTCACAGGCCGAAGACGTAGAGCATCGAACCCGGCTGCACCGACTTCAGCTCCGGCGTGCTTTCGATGAACCACTTGTCCCAGGCACCGCCAAGGCCGACCAGGACCGCGATGTATTGCTTGCCGTCGACCTCGAAGGTCATCGGCGGCGCATTGATCCCGCTGCCCGTATTGAAGTGCCAGAGTTCCTCCAGGGTCTTGGCGTCGTGCGCGGCCAGCCTCCCGTCGGGATTGCCCAGAAACACGAGATCGCGCGTCGCGAGCAGGCCGCCCAGCTGCGGATAGGGTGTCTCTTGCTTGCCGACCACCTCACCGGTCTTGACGTCGATCGCCGTCAGGCTGCCCGTGATCTGCATCGGCTGCGAGGGACCGCCGCCGGTGAAGAACTCGCGCGGCTTGAACGATTTGCCCGGGACGGCAGGCTTGACCGTGATCTTGTTGCAGCTTTCGATCACCGGGATGTACCAGAGGCCGAGATCGCCGTTGTAGGCCGTGGGCGGCCAGTTCTTGCCGCCCATGTTGCCCGGGCAGATGATCGATTCGGTGTTCTGCCGGTCCGGCTTGTCGAGATAGGGCTGGACCGCCTTGTTCGGATCGTACTCGAGCGGCTTTCCGGTCTTCGGGTCGAGCCCCTTGGTCCAGCTCACCTTCTTGACGAACGGCGTGCCCCAGACGAACTCGCCGGTCTCGCGATCCAGCGCGTAGGCGAAGCCGTTGCGGTCGGCCGTGACCGCGACTTTGCGGCCTTGGTCGGGCAGGTCGATCAGGACCTTCTCCGACACGCTGTCGTAATCGAAGGGGTCGTTCGGCGTGTGCTGGAAGTGCCACTTGATCTTGCCGGTGGCCGGATCGAGCGCCAGCGTGCTGTCGGTATAGAGGTTGTCGCCCGGGCGATATTCGTGGTCCCAGTCCGGCCCGGGATTGCCGACCCCCCAGTAGAGCGTGTCGGTCTTCGGGTCGTAGCTGCCGGTCACCCAGGTCGAGCCGCCGCCCGTGGCCGCGGCATTGTGGCTGTCCTGCCACGTCTCCGCACCCGGCTCGCCCTCGGCCGGAATGGTGAAGGTGCGCCAGACTTCCTGGTTGGTCGCGAGGTCGGTGGCGGCGAGCCAGCCGCGAATGCCGTACTCGGCACCAGCCACCCCGGTGAACGCCAGCCCGTTGACCACCAGCGGCGCGGCGGTGATCACCTCGCCCTTGTCCGGGTCGGCGACTTGGCGCTGCGACACGACCTCGCCCGTGTCCTTGGCGATCACGAGCAGGCGGCCGTCCAGCGTGTGGGAGATCACATGGTCCTGCCAGAGCGCCACGCCGCGATTGTCGACACCGCAGCAGGCGACGGCGCCGGCCCAATCCTTGTCGGTCTTAGGATCCACCTTCCAGACGAGCTTGCCCCGGCCGCCATGGGCGTCGATCTTATAGACGGAGCCCCACCCGTCGGTGACGTAGAGGAAGCCGCCCTCGGCGATCGGCGTTGCTTCCAGACCGCCGTGCGACCAGATACCGCCGCCCTCGACGCCCCCCAGCGCCATGGTCCAGGCTACCTTCAGGTCCTTGACGTTGTCCCTGGTCAGCTGGGTCAAGGGTGAATAGCGGTGGGCCGCGTAGTCGCCATGATGCAGCAGCCAGTTGCCCTGCGCCTGCTCGCCGTCGAGCAGGCGATCCTGGGTCACTGGCCCCTGCGGCGCGGCAGACTGCGCGAGCGCCGGCAGCGGCACCAGCGCACTGCAGGCCAGGGCCAAGGCCAGTGTCGTGGTCATGCGTCCGCGGCCGAGTTGATTCACGGCGGTCCTCCCTGTTTTTCTGCAGCCGAGTTCCGGTCGGCCACGCTACTTCAGGTTGGCAGGCTAATTCGATTCTGGCCGCCTGCAAGGGGAAAGAGTCTCGCCAAAGGGGTGTCCGCGTCGGCCGGCACCGCGCCGACCGCCGACGATGTGCTCTTGACGAGGCCGGCTGCAACGCCGAGACCCGCTGCGCGCCGGAGGCGTCCCCACCACACGACCCAAGAGCCAGTCCATCCGCCGATGTCCGCTGATCTCGAGCCGCGCCCCGCCCTGCTCGCCAGCGTTGCCGACCTGGCCGAGGTCGAGCGCGCCCTGCCGTTGGCCGATTTCATCGACCTCAAGGACCCGCAGGACGGGGCACTTGGGGCGTGGCCATTGGCCGACCTCGGCGCCGCCGTGCGGATGGTGGCCGGCCGCCGGCCGCTCAGCGCCACCGTGGGCGACCTGCCGCCCGACGCGCATCTGCTCGGCGCCGCCGCGCGCACCACCGCCGCTACCGCGGTCGACATCGTCAAGCTCGGCTTCTTCGCCGGCGGTGACCACCGCGCGCTGGCGACGGCCCTGAAGCCGGTCGCGGCGGAAGGGATCAGGCTGGTGGCCGTGCTCATGGCCGATCAGGACCCCGATCTCGACCTTTGCGACTGCTTGGCCGCGGCCGGTTTCCACGGTGTCATGCTGGACACGGCCGGCAAGTCGCATGGCGGCCTGCTTGACCATCAGCCACTGGCCGCACTCGGCCGGTTCGTGGCCGAAGCGCGGGCGCTCGGACTGTTGACCGGGCTGGCCGGCTCGCTGCGGCTCACCGACGTAGCCGAACTCGCGCCGCTCGGTCCCGACTTTCTCGGCTTTCGCGGTGCGCTGTGCCGCGGCGGGCGTGGCGCGGCGCTTGATGGCGAACTTCTGACCCAGCTGAAGGAAGAATTGAACAAGCAGTAGCGAAATGCGCACGGGAAAGCTTGTCACAGTAGGGTTGCGGCAAATATCGTGCGGTTCTCAGGCGCGCGGGCGCCGCAAGGGAGGCAAGAAAATGAGCGAGATCCAGCCGAGTGCTGCGGGCACGAATGCGCCCGGTCGTCGCCGGTTCCTGACCGGTGCCACCGCGGTCGCCGCCGGTGCTGCCGCGACGGTCGCCATGCCCAATGTCAGCCGGGCGCAGACCGTGACCCTGAAGATGCAGGGCGCCTGGGGCGCCAAGGACATCTTCAACGACATGGCGCAGGAATACGTCACCCGGGTCAACGAGATGTCCGGTGGCCGCCTCGTGATCGAATACCTGATCGCCGGCGCCGTGGTGAAGCCGTTCTCGCTGCAGGACGCGGTCAATGACGGCGTCCTCGACGCCGGGCATCACGTGTGCGCGTATTGGTACGGCAAGAGCAAGTCGGCATCCCTGTTCGGCACCAGCCCGGTTTGGGGCTGGAATGCGCATCAGGGGTTGGCCTGGATCCACGAGGGCGGTGGACAGGCCCTCTACGACGAGCTGATCCAACAGGTGCTCGGGCTCAACATCGTCGGCTTCTTCGCCATGCCGATGCCGACCCAGCCTCTCGGTTGGTTCAAGAACAAGCCGACCAGCCCCGACGACCTGAAGGGGCTCAAATACCGGACGGTCGGTCTTGCCGCCGACGTCATGCAGGCGATGGGCATGTCGGTAGCCCAGCTTCCCGGCGGCGAGATCCTGCCCGCGATGGAGCGTGGCGTCATCGATGCCTTCGAGTTCAACAACCCGACCTCGGACCGGCGCTTCGGCGCACAGGACGTCTCGAAGGTCTACATGATGTCGTCCTACCATCAGGCCACCGAGTACTTCGAGATCATCTTCAACAAGACCAAGTTCGACAGCCTGGCCCAGGAACAGCAGGCGATCTTGAAGTATGCCGCGGAAGCGGCTTCGACCGCGAACTTCGCGATGGCGATGGACAACTATTCCAACGATCTGCAGTGGCTGCAGACGGAAGCGGGCGTGACCGTGTCACGGACCGATCCTTCGATCCTCGAGGCCCAGCTGGAAGCCTGGGACAAGGTGCTGCCCACGCTGATGGAGGATCCGTTCTTCGCCAAGGTTGTGGAGAGTCAGAAAGCCTGGGCCAAGCGGGTCGCCTACTACGAACTGTTCAACAACGCCGACTACCGGCTCGCCTACGAGCATTATTTCGGCAAGATCGACATGTGAGCCATGGGCCGGGCCCCGCGGGGCCCGGCTCAGGGCGTGGAGCAGCGATCCCGGCGGCCGATCCCGCCGCGGGCGGGGGAATGGCGCTTGGCCTCGATCATACGCTTCATCGACAAACTCTCGCTCTGGTCCGGACATGCGTTCGCATGGTGCGTCGTCATCCTGATGCTGGCGACCTGCTATGAGGTGTTCGTCCGCTATGTGCTGAACGCGCCGACCGGCTGGTCCTACGACATCGGCTACATGATGTACGGCGCCATGTTCCTGATGGGCGGCGCCTACACCCTGTCGCGCAATGGCCACGTCCGCGGCGACGTGCTCTACCGGCTCTGGCCGCCTAAGGTCCAGGCCAGCTTGGACCTGGTCCTCTACGTCATCTTCTTCATGCCGGCCGCCCTGGCGCTGATCTATTCGGGCTGGCACTTCGCGGCGCAGTCCTGGCGGTTCAAGGAGGTCAGCATCTTCAGCCCGGCCGGGATCCCGGTCTATCCCACCAAGACCCTGATCCCGATCGCCGGCGTGTTCCTGGTCCTGCAGGGTGTCGCCGAGATCCTGCGGTGCTGGCAGTGCATCAAAGCCGGCGAATGGCCGCGGCGCCTGCACGACGTCGAGGAAATGGAGACGGCAATCCTGCACCAGCAGCAGGCACCCGGATCGCCGCGATGACCGATCCGCAGATCGCCATCGTCCAGATGGTCGTCTTCATCCTGCTGATCTTCCTCGGCTTCCCCATCGCCTTCACGCTGCTGGCGTTGTCCGTGTTCTTCGGCTTCTACGCCATGGACTTCCGGATCTTCAATCTGATCGTCACCAACGTGAACGACATCATGGCCAACGATGTCCTGGTGGCGGTCCCCCTGTTCCTGTTCATGGGCTACGTCGTCGAGCGTTCGAACATCCTCGACAAGCTGTTCCACTCGATCCAGCTGGCGGCGCGCAACGTCCCGGGCTCGCTGGCGGTGGCCACGCTGATCACCTGCGCCCTGTTCGCCACCGCCACCGGCATCGTCGGCGCGGTGGTCACGCTGATGGGGCTCTTGGCCTTGCCGGCCATGCTCAAGGCCAACTACGACATCAAGCTGTCCACCGGGGTCATCGCCGCCGGCGGCACGCTGGGCATCCTGATCCCGCCTTCCATCATGCTGATCGTCTTCGCCGCCGCGGCCGGCGTGTCGGTGGTCAAGCTCTACGCAGCGGCGATGTTCCCGGGATTCCTCCTGGCCGGGCTATACATCACCTACGTCATCACCCGCGCGGTGCTGAACCCCAGCCTCGCTCCCAAGCTGCCCGAGAGCCAGACACGGGTGTCGAGCGGCGAGGTCTGGCTGGCGATGCTCAAGTCGTTCGTGCCGCTGGCGGTCCTGATCCTCTCCGTGCTGGGGGCGATCCTGTTCGGCTTGGCCACCCCGACCGAGGCGGCGGCGGTCGGTGCGTTCGGCTCGCTGCTGCTGGCGGCGATCTACCGGGCGCTCACCTTCGAGCGGCTGGCCGAGGCCGTCTACCTGACCGCGCGCACCTCGGCCATGGTGTGCTTCCTGTTCATCGGCTCGTGGAATTTCTCCAGCGTCTTCTCCTATCTCGGCGGCGAGTCGGTGGTGAAGGACCTGGTGCTCGGTCTGGACCTGACCCCGCTCACTTTCCTGCTGCTCACCCAGTTCATCATCTTCCTGCTGGGCTGGCCGCTGGAATGGTCCGAGATCATCATCATCTTCGTGCCGATCTTCCTGCCGCTGCTGGACCATTTCGGCGTCGATCCGATCTTCTTCGGCATACTCGTCGCGCTCAACCTGCAGACCTCGTTCCTGACGCCGCCGATGGCGATGTCGGCCTACTACCTGAAGGGCGTCGCCCCGCCCAGCGTGCGGCTGACGCAGATCTTCTCCGGCTGCATGCCGTTCCTGATGATGGTTTTCCTGTCGATGGCGCTGCTCTACATCTTCCCGCAGATCGCCATGTGGCTGCCGGGCGTGCTCTACCGTTGAGCGAGATGCGCGAGCCCACCGCGGTCGAGCTGGCCCGCGACATCGGCGCGGGCAAGGTCACCGCGCTCGAGGTCACCGAGGCCTGCCTGGCGCGCATCGCCGCCGACGAGCCGCGGGTCCAAGCCTTCGCCCACATCTCACCCGAGCACGCTCGTGGCCAAGCCAGGGCACTGGACGACCGCAAGCGCGCCGGGCGACCCCTTGGCCCGCTGCACGGGGTTCCGATCGCGGTCAAGGACATCGTCGACACCTCCGACTTCCCGACCGAGAACGGCAGCGTGCTGCATGCCGGCCGCAGGCCGCGGCGCGATGCCTTCATCGTCAGCCGCCTGCGGGCGGCGGGTGCGGTGCTGCTGGGCAAGACGGTCACCACCGAGTTCGCCTGCTTCAGTCCCGGCAAGACCCGCAATCCGCACGATCCGGAACGGACTCCGGGCGGCTCCTCGAGCGGTTCGGCGGCGGCGGTGGCGGCGGGCATGGCGCCGCTGGCCATCGGCAGCCAGACCAACGGCTCGGTGATCCGTCCCGCCTCGTTCTGCGGCGTGTTCGGCTTCAAGCCCAGCTACGGGCTGATCCCGCGCACCGGCGTGCTCACCACCTCGGCGACCCTGGACCATGTCGGCCTGTTCGCCCGCGACCTTGCCGACATCGCTTTTCTGGCCGAGCAGCTGGTGGGCTTCGATCCGGCCGATCATGCGACCTGGCCGCAGCCCGCACCGTCCCTGGTGCGCGTCGCCGCGCAAGCGCCGCCGGTGCGGCCGCGGCTCGCCTTCGTCGGCGGGCCGACCTGGGACGAGGCCGAGCCCTCGACCCGCCAGGCATTCGCCGAACTGGGCGAAGCGCTGGCTGCATGCGCCACCGTGGTGACGCTTCCCGACGGCTTCGCGCGGGCGATCGAGATCCATCGGACGATCTGGACCGCCGAACTCGCCTTTCATCTGGCGCCGGAGCATGAGCGGGGCCGGGCCCAGCTCAGCCCCGAACTTCAGCAGCTGATCGACGCCGGGCTGGCGACGACCGCACCCGGCTACCAGCAGGCGCTCGCGTCCCGCCTGGAATTCCAGTCGATGCTGGCGCGGCTGTTCGAGGAGTTCGACGCCGTGGTGACCCCGGCCGCCCCGGGCGAAGCGCCGCTGGGGCTGGACGCCACGGGCAACCCGCGTTTTTGCACCTTGTGGTCCCTCACCGGCCAGCCGGCGATCAGCCTGCCGATCATGCGCGGACCGGCCGGGCTGCCCCTAGGCTGCCAGCTGGTCGGTGCGATGGGCGACGATGCGCGCCTGCTGCGAACCGCCCGCTGGCTGGTCGACCAGGTCACCGAGATTTCTAAGGAGCGTGCCTGATGGGTGCCAACCTGATCGCCGCCTGCATCGGCTATGTCCTGTTCGCCCTGTTCGTCGGCTTTCTCGCGATCTCCGTCGCGGCGCCGCCGCTCATGATCATCATCGCCGCCGTGCTCGCGATGTGCCTCTACGATTTCGTACGTTTCCTGCGCGTGGAATGAGGGGCCGGCCCCGCTACACCGTCAGCGAAGGCCGCAGGGCACGGATGGCGGCGCCGTAGTCGGGCTGCCCGAACACCGCCGATCCGGCGACCAGCACCGAGGCCCCGGCCTCGATCGCGGCCGGGGCCGTAGCGGCGGTGATCCCGCCATCCACCTCGATGCGGATCCCCCGCCCGGCGGTGATCGCCCGCAACCGGCGGATCTTCTCCAAAGTCGCGGGGATGAACGTCTGGCCGCCGAAGCCGGGATTGACGGTCATCACCAGGACGAGGTCGATTCGGTCGAGCACATATTCCACGACCGTCTCGGGCGTGGCGGGGTTGAGCGAAACCCCGGCCAGCTTGCCAAGGGCGGCGATGGCCTGGAGCGTGCGGTCGAGGTGCGTCGTGGCTTCGGCATGGACGATGATCCGGTCCGCACCGGCTCTCGCAAACGCCTCCAGATAGGAATCGACCGGCGAGATCATGAGGTGCGTGTCGAAGCACTTGGCGGTGTGCGGCCGGATCGCTCGGACGAGGTCGGGGCCGAAGGTGAGGTTGGGCACGAAATGCCCGTCCATCACGTCGAGATGGATCCAGTCGGCGCCGGCTGCGTCCACCGCGCGCACCTCCTCGGCCAGCCGTGCGAAATCGCAGGCGAGGATCGAGGGTGCGATCAGAACCTCGAGGGCCATGGTTACCACTCCGAACGCAGCCGTCAGGCGCCGTGCCGGCCTGCGGCCGCCTTGACCATGTGGTAGGCGATCAGAAGCTGCGTCAGGGCCAGCGGATGGCTGACCGCGCGCTCGTCACCGTCGAAGGTGCCGACATTGGGGCGCAGATGTCCGGCCTCGGGGATCAGGGACCAGAGCAGCTCCTCCAGGCGCAGGGCCTTGCGGTCGGCAATATCGCCGTGCAGCTCCAGCATGTCGACGGGCTTGCCGTCATTGTCGCGCAACAGCTCGAGATGCAGGCCGGAATTGGCGCCCTGCTCCAGGAGCGGGGTGAGGTCGGGGTGCGGCAGCGTCGGCCGCAGGATATGGCGGACGTTCAGATGCGCGCCGCTCTCCTCGGCATGGCCCACCGGCGGGTAGAAGGTGACCACGATGTCGGCAAAGGTCCGCTGCGGCCGCACGAACGCCTGCGTGTCCCGCTCGCGCTCGGCGATCTGCTGCATGACCTGGGCGCGGGTGTAGCCGCGCTTGGCCGTGTCACGCTGCGTTTTCCAGCGCACCCGCAATTCCTCGGCCGGTTCCAGGAACAGCTTGACGTCGTAGCACTCGCGCATGGCCCGACTGTGATAGCCGAGCAGGCCCTCGACGATGATGTAGGGCCGCGGCTCGACGTAAACCGGAGCCGCCAGCGAGCCGTCGCGATGGTCGTAGACCGGCTTGAGGATGGGCTGACCCTGGCGCAGCAGGCGCAGATGCTGCTCGAAGATGTCGAGATGGTTGGCGGCCGGGTCGAGCGCGGTGAGCTGCAGCCGGTCGCGCTCCGCCCGGCTGTAGCGGTGATAGTCGTCGCTGCAGATGCAGGCCACCCGGTCGGATCCGAGGATGGCGGCGATGCCATCGGTCAGCGTGGTCTTGCCCGCGGCGGAATCGCCGACGATGCCGAGGATCACGGGCTGCGCAGCGGATCGGATCACCGACGGCTCTCGTGCCAGAGTTGCACCGCCTGGGCCCGGCTGCGGACCTGCAGCTTGTCGAACAGATTGCGCAAATGGAACTTCACCGTGTTGACCGACACGCCGAGATTGCGCGCGAGCTCGGCGTTGGTGCGGCCGCTGCCCAACTCGGCCAACAGTTCGCGCTCGCGCGGGCTCAAGCTCTCCAACGGATCGTCGTTGAGCCCGCTGACGTCGAGGAAGGGGAACACCATTTTGCCGCGCGCCACCGCCTCGACCGCGTCGAGCAGACGCTCGGGCGGCTCGCGCTTGGAGACGAAGGCCGCAGCACCCAGGGCCATGGCTCGGCGTGGCAGAGTGGGATCCGGATCGCCGGTGTAGACCACGATCCGCGGGCCGTCGGGGACGTTGCGCAGGGCCTCCAGCACCGCGCGCCCATCATGGTAGGGCATCACCCAGCCAATGATCCCGACGTGGAAATGCAGGCGTCGCACGGCCTCCATGAAGCGCTCGCCGTCGCTGGCAGCCACCGTCAGGCTGAACCGGTCGGTCTGGCCGAGGAGACTCTTCAGTGCTGCCAGCACCAGCGGGCTCTTGTCCGCGATCCCGACCTCGATCGGCGGTCGTGCCACCGTCGTCATCCCCGGCCCAGCCTCCCAGTTCGGCCGGACCGCAGATTCCACGGCCGCGCCGGCAGGCCGATTGATAGACCCTGCCACACATCTGCCGCAATCACTCCGGGGCGCCAGCTAGCCCGCCTCGACGATCTCCGTGCGCCGGACGCCGATGGCCGAGGCCAAAAGGCGCAGCCGGTCGCCGACTACCTCGCTGTCGGGCACGCGGCCGGCGCTGCCGACCTCGAGGCGAACGATGTCGGTATCGATGTGCAGCCGCGCTCCCGCCAGGATCTCGGGCACGCCGCCCGAGAACCGATAGCCGAGCAACAGGGTGCGGCCCAGGATCATCGCCCGGCGCCGCAGGCTGGGCGAGAGCAGCGAGACCGCCGGTTCCAGCCAGCGCGAGTCCGCACCGCCGGCATAGCGGGCGTGGATCGCCAGGGCCACGAACACCCGCTCGGCATGGTCGATGCCGATGAACGGGAACTGGAGCAGACGGCGGAAGCTCTCCTCCGCCCGAACATCCGGATGATCCCGCCAGGCAATGTCCGAAACGGCACAGACGGCGAGCCGCAAGCGCCGGTCGGCCGGCACCTCGCCCGGGAACAGTCCGTCGGTCCAGCGGCCGAGCGCCGCCGCGAAGCCCGGGAAGCGCGCAAGCGGCAGCCCGAACAGCTGCGCCCCCTCGACCAGCGGATCCAGATAGCGCTCCGACTGCGGCAGCTGGGCATAGAGCCAGCCCTCGCGCAGGCCCAGTGCCGAGAACACCACGCGCTCCGGGCCGAGATGCTTGATCACCCGGTCGAGCACGATGGCGGCGGCCGGCAGGGTCACGGCGCGCCGGGTGGCCACGCCTGGCATCGCCGCCAGCTTCTCGGCGGCGGTGTGCCAGACCTTCTTGGCGAAGCCGCGGATGACGTCGGCCCGCACGGTGTAGGCGTGGACCACCCGCACCGGCGCGGACACGGCGCACAGATGCGCCTTGGCGAGCGCGCGGAACCCGCCGCCCACGGCGTAGAAGACCGGCTCGGTCAACACCGGCGGCAGTCCCTCGCGCAGGAGCGTGTCGATCCGGTCCTTGGCCGCCGAGCCACCCTGCTTCAGCAGGGACTGCACGGGCAGCGCGCCGAGGGGCAAGCTGACCCAGCGGTCGCCGACCCGATCGTCCAGCGCCTCGGCGACCTCGAGGCTGCCGCCGCCCATGTCGCCCACCAGTCCCACCGGCCGGAACAGACCCGAGATCACGCCTTGAGCCGCGAAGTGGGCCTCCTCGGCGCCGCTCAGGACGCGGATCTCCAGCCCCGCCTCGCGGGCGATCGCGTCGACCAAGTCGGGGCCGTTGCCGGCGCGCCGCACCGCTTCGGTGGCGGTGGCGTCGAGCCGCGTGACGCCCATGGCGTCGGCGATGGCGCGAAAGCGCCGCACGGCCTCGACGGTGCGACGGAAATTCTCGGGCGCGATCTGTCCGGTTTCGGCCAGACCCTCGCCCAGCCGGCACATCGATTTCTCGTTGAAGCGCGGCAAGGGTGCACGGCCGAGTTCGTCGTAGACGACGAGCCGGACGGAGTTCGAGCCGATGTCGACAATGGCATAGGGGCGACGCTCGCCGTGGACCGCACGGTCAGCGTCGAGTTCGAGCGGGCGCTGCACGGAGTTGATCGGTGCCTTTGCTGCTGCTCGTCGCGCCATCAGCTCCCTCCCTGCAGCCCGCTAGCCTTCCAGCGCGATGGCCGAGAGCTGCAGGCCGAACCTCTCCTCCCGCCGCAGCGTTGTCCGACGATAGCTGAAGAACCCATCCTCGTCCGCGCAGGTATCGTGCGGCAGCACGGCGACACGGCCGATACCGGCCCTCTCGCAGCCGGCCGGCGATGTAGCCCTTCAGGTCGAAGCGGGCCTTGTCGCCGTCCGGCGCGAAATAGCGGACATTGTCCGGCGAAGCGTCGGTGAAGCGGGCGACGAACTCGGGGCCGACCTCGTAGGAAGCCTGGCCGATGCACGGACCCAGAACGGCCGTGATCCGTCCGGGCGCGGCACCAAGTCCAACCATGGCGGCCAGCGTCGCCTCCAGGACGCCGCCCAGAGCTCCCTTCCACCCGGCATGGGCAGCACCGATCACCCCTGCCTCCGGCTCGGCGAACAGGACCGGGCCGCAGTCGGCGGCGAGCACGCCCAGGAGCAGGCCCGGGCGGTCGGTAACCAGGGCATCGGCCTCGGGTGCGGACTCCGGAGACCAGGGCGCGGTCACCGGCAGGGCGACATCGCCATGCACCTGCCGAGCGGTCACCAGCCGTTCGCACGGCATGTCCAGCGCCATCGCGATCCGGGCCCGGTTGGCGGCGATCCGATCCGGCCGGTCGCCGCTGCGCAGTCCTACATTCAGCGAGCTCCAATTACCCTCGCTGACCCCGCCGCGGCGGCCGAAGAAGCCATGCCGCACCCCCCGCATGCCGTCCAACGCATCGGCGTTCAGGCGCATCGCCGTCGCTCCGTCTCCATGAAGCCGGCCGGAGCCGGCGAGCCCGGTGCGGTCAGGGCCAGGACCTTGAACAGCCGGCCCATGGCGTCGTCCCCCACCAGCCGGGCGCAGCCGCTCTCCAGGGCCGCAGCCTGAGCCGGCTCGGCGTGCCGCAGCAGCGCCGCGAGGCGCGTGACGATGCCGAGCCGGCCGAGAAACTCGCCCTGGGTGATCGGGCCGTAAACCACGGCACCGGCGCCGGCGGCTCGTGCCGCCACGGCGCGGAAATCGACGTGCGCGGACAGGTCGACCTCTCCCGGTGCCTGCAGCGGATCGGCCGCGGCATGGCGGCTGACGGCGCGGAAGGTGTCGCCCTCAGGGGTCGCGGCGTCCGAGCCGTAGTCGATCAGCAGCGCCATACCGCCCTGCCCGACCAGCCGGGCGGCGACCGCTTCGGCCAGCGCCTCGCGCGCAGGACCGAGCTCGAGCAGCGTGTCGTCCGGCGGCTCTCCGCCGGCGGCGTCGCCGACCTGCGGGAACGGAGTCGGCCGCGGGTCGAGCACGAAGCGGAAAGCACCGGCAGCGTCGACGCCCACCATTCGCTCGCGCCAACGGCCGGCGCGGCGGACGAACTGACGCACCGGCAGCGCGTCCAGGAACTCGTTGGCAACCAGCAGCAGCGGCGGCGCAGTGGGCAATCCGGCGATCTCGTCATGCCAATGGACCGTCTGACCCGGCAGTGCGGCCGCCTGTCGCTCCCGCAGAACCGGGCTGGCCTCGACCAGATGGACGGTGAGGGCGGCGGCGAACGCAGGTACCACCTCGTGCCGCGCGCAGCGCGTCGGCCATGAGCGTACCGCGTCCAGGACCGAGTTCCGCCAACGCCACCGGCGCCGGGCGGCCGAGGTCGAGCCAGTGCTGGACCAGAACCAACCCGACAAGCTCGCCGAAGAGTTGGCTGACCTCGGGTGCGGTCACGAAGTCGCCGCCAGCACCCAGGGGATCACGGCGGGGATAGTAGCCTCCGGTCGGGTCTGCCAGGGCCAAAGCCATGTAGCGCGCCACCGAGATCGGCCCGTGCTCGAGGATCAGCCGGCGCAGGCGGTCCTCGATCCCGCTCACCTTCGGGCCTCGCCACCTCGGGCGCGCAACACCAGGAAGATGCCGAAGGCGAGCATGGGCAGCGACAGTAGCTGGCCCATGGTCGTCCCGCCGGCGAGGAAGCCGATCTGCACGTCGGGCTGACGGAAGAATTCCGCCGTGATCCGGGCGAGCGCGTAGCCGATCAGGAACACGCCGCTGAGCAGGCCGCGCGTGGCGGGACCGTAGGGGCGGCGTGCGAACCACAGCATCACCGCAAACAGGACCAGCCCCTCCAGCGCCGCCTCGTAGAGCTGGCTCGGATGGCGCGGCTGCGGACCGCCGGTGGGAAAGACGACGCCCCAGGGCAGGTCGGTGACGCGGCCCCACAGCTCGGCATTGATGAAATTGGCGAGCCGCCCGAGGCAGAGGCCGATCGGAGTTGCAATGGCCAGCGCGTCCGTGACCTCGAAGAAGGCGAGCCCGCGGCTGCGCGCGAACAGGAAGGTCGCCACCAGCACGCCGAGCAGGCCGCCGTGGAACGACATCCCACCGCGCCATACGGCCAGCATGTCGGCAGGGTGGGAGAGATAGTGATCGGGCTGGTAGAACAGGATGTAGCCGATCCGGCCGCCCAGGATCACGCCCAGCGTGACGTAGAACACGAGGTCGTCGACCGCCTCCGGCGTCAGCGCCCACCCTGGCCGCTGCACCAGACGGCGGACGAGGCGCCAGCCCAGAACGATGCCGGCGATGTAGGCCAGGGCGTACCATCGGATCGCGAACGGGCCGATCGAGATCAGAACCGGGTCGATGGCCGGGAACGGGATCGCGAACAGGGGCAAGCTGTTTCACCTCGGCTGCCATGGCGGCGCGGACGGGCGAGGTCATAGGCAAGGTGCGGCCTCCGGGCAACAGCGGCGGTCCGGCTTGCGCCGTTTCGGGCACCGACCCATATCAGCGGATGCAAACTTGCTGCCGCTCGCGAGGAGTTCCCATGCAGACCAGCAACCGCCTTTTCGACGATCTGGCCCGTGTCGCGAGCGGGGCCTTCAACACCTTGAGCGGCCTGCGCGAGGAAATCGAGACTCGGGTGCGCGAGCGCGTCGAGCGCATGGCGGCCGACCTCGACCTGGTGACCCGCGAGGAGTTCGAGGCGGTTCGGACCATGGCAGCCAAGGCGCGCGACGGCCAGGACGAGCTGGCGGCCAAGGTCGCGGACCTCGAAGCGCAACTGGTGGCCATGGGCGGCAAGTCCGGAGTTGCACCTGCCAAGCCACGCCGTTCCCGCAAGACGGGTGATTCCGACAAGCCCCAGAACGCCTGAGGGTTGGCCCCTGCGCTTGTAAAGTCCGCCGGCTTTTTCTAGGCTCGCGACGTCGAGTCGGAGCCGGACTGCCGGCTCCGGCGCCACAGGGGACCACCTGAGCCCGGGTGCGCAACCCGGCTCTGCCACTCGCAAGGAGTGCCCAAGCGTGTCCTCGCTGCACCCCGATATCCACGACGAAGAGACCTCGGCCAACCCGCTCGACCTGGTGGAGAAGCTCGCCGTCGCCAATGATTGGCCGTTCCACCGGCAGACCGACGAAGAGCTCGCGGCCGAGATCGCGGGCCAGTGGTGTCACTACAAGCTCTGGTTCGCGTGGCATCCCGAGCTCGGGGTCATGCATCTCTCCTGTGCCCTGGACATGAAGGTGCCGGCCAAGAAGCGCACGCCGGTCTATGCCCTGCTCGCGATGGGCAACGAGAAGCTGTGGCTGGGCCATTTCGACCTGTGGTCGGAGGAAGGGTTGCCGGTGTTCCGCCATGCCGTCCTGTTCCGCGAGGGTATCGCCGCCAATGCCGAGCTGATCGAGGACCTGGTCGACATCGCGGTTTCCGAATGCGAGCGCTTCTACCCGGCGTTCCAGTTCGTGATCTGGGGCGGCAAGGACCCGGCCGAGGCGATCACCGCCGCACTGCTCGAGACCGAAGGCGAAGCCTGATGCTCACTGCCGCCCGGCCGCTGCTGTTGGTCGGCGGCGGCAAGATGGGCGAGGCGCTGCTCGCCGGCTGGCTCGCCCAGGACGTGCCGGCTGCGGCCGTGCTCGTGGTCGAACCCGATGCCGAGCGCCGCGCCAAGCTTGCCCGCAGCCACGGTGTCGCGACGTTCGCCGATCCTGCCGGGCTCCCCCCGGCGATGGCGCCCGCCGCCCTGCTGCTCGCGGTCAAGCCGCAGATGATGGACGCCGCGCTGCCGGCCTACGCTCCGCTCCTGGCCGCCGACACGCTGGTAATCTCCATCGCCGCGGGAAAGCCGATCGCCCTGTTCGAGCAGTTCCTGGGACGGGACCGAGCGGTGGTGCGGACGATGCCGAACACGCCGGCCGCGGTCGGGCGCGGTGCCACCGTGCTGTGCGCCAATGCCACCGCCGGGCCTACCCAGAAGGAGCTGGCGGAGCGGTTGATGGGGGCCGTCGGCGAAACGCACTGGGTGGAGGACGAAGAGCTGATGCACGCGGTGACCGCTGTTTCCGGGAGCGGCCCGGCCTATGTCTTCCACCTGATCGAGATGCTGGCCGTGGCGGGCGCGCGGGCAGGGCTGCCCGAGGTGCTGGCGATGCAGCTGGCGCGGGCGACGGTGGTCGGTGCTGGCGAGCTCGCTTTTCGGGCGCCGGACAGCGCCGCCCAGCTGCGCGTCAACGTCACCAGTCCCGGCGGTACCACTGCGGCCGCCCTCAAGGTGCTGATGGGGCAGGACGGGCTGGGGCCGCTTCTGGAGCGCGCGGTAGCCGCGGCGGCCAAGCGATCGCGCGAGCTGGCGTGAGGCGGCGGGCCGCTCATCCAACTGTCGCCGTGGAGGATGCCTGATGGCTGCAAGCAACGGGGCGGATCTGGTCCGACTGGCCTTCGATCTCCTGGTGGAACGCGGCTGGGACCGCTTCTCCTTCGCCGAACTGGCGCGGCGCGCGGAAACCGGTCTGCCCGAGGTCTATGCGGTGATCCCGGATCGTGCGGCCCTGCTGCGCGTGCTCGGCCGGCGCCTCGATGCCGAGATGCTGGCGGTCGATCTCGCCGATCTGGACGGGATGAGCCCACGCGAGCGGGTCTTCGAGCTGATCATGCGCCGGTTGGACGCGATGGCGCCCTACAAGGGTGGTTTGCGCATGCTGGCGAGCAGGGCCGGTCGCGACCCGGCCCTGCTCGCCAGCGCGCTGTGCAATCTCGACCGGCTGAGCGGCCGCCTGGTCGACGCCGCCGCGACCGAGGACGGCCCGGCCATGACCAAGGCCGCGCAGCGGGTGACGGCGGCCGTGTATCTGCGCGCCTTTCGCGTCTGGCTGGACGACGACACACCCGACATGGCCCGCACCCTGGCCGAACTCGACCGGCGGCTGCAGCAGGCCGAGACCGCCGCGCGCTGGTTCGCAGGCTTCAGCCGCCTCTGCCCGCGAGCGGCGAGGAGCCAAGCCACTGCGTGAAGTGGCGATAACCCAGTTTTGATTGATCGATTTTCTCCTGGAGTGCCAGGTTCTTTCAACCTACGGTACCGCCTTTCGGCTTTCATGCCGTCGACAGGAGGTACCGATGCAGGACAGCGCCATCGACCGGCTGGACGAGGCGGCGCCACCCGCTTTCGTCAATGGCGACGCTACCGGTCGCGCGCGCAGCCGCGGGCGACGAGACTGTCGCCCGGTCGGCGCCGTCTAGGAGTGCGGCGCCGCCGACGCCGGACGAGGACGGCCCGACCTTTGCCTGGCCGGACGCGCTGACCCTGGCGTCCCGTCGCTGCGACGACTGGAACCGGCGCATCGCGTTGCTGGCCCAGGAGCAGCTGGCCTATTGCACGGAGGCGGGCGGCGAGTTGCTCGCCACCGGGCAGGCGCTGGCCTGCGAATCCGACCCGGGCCGGCGGCTGGAACTCACCTGGGTCCTGGCGCTGCATCAGATGGAGCGCGCGATGGCGGCATCGTCGCGCCTGGTCGAGCTGCTGACCGCGACCGGCGACCCGTCCGCCGAAGCGCGGACCGCGCCAGAACCGAGGTTGACCGCCACCGCATCGCCGGCCTAAGCGGCGCGCTCTGCCGGAAGTGGAGGAGCGGGGCGCATATGGTGATCGGCATCGAGGACTTCCTCAAGGTCGACATCCGGGTCGGCACCGTCGTGGAGGCGGCACCCAACGAGGGTGCCCGTAAGCCGGCCTACCGCCTCCTGGTCGATTTCGGCCCCGAGATCGGCCGCAAGAAGAGTTCGGCGCAGCTGGTGGCCAACTATCGCGCGGAGGATCTGGTCGGTCGGCAGGTGGCCGCCGTGGTCAACTTCCCGCCGCGCCAGATCGCGAAGTCGGTCTCCGAGGTCCTCGTCCTGGGCTTTCCCGATGCCGCCGGCGAGGTGGTGCTGATGGCCGTCGAGCGGCCGGTGCCCGATGGCGGCCGGCTGTATTGAGCCGTCGCCATGTCGGCGCCGGGCGCGGCCGGCCGGCGTGACCGGAATGCCTCTCGTCAAGCCCTGTCGGCGCTGCGCGCGGCCGTTAACCATTTTTAGCGTATTCCCTGATAGCTCTGCCGTTCGAGCAGGCGCACGGCCGGGACGGGTCGCGGCCGCATCGCAGGTGGAGTATGGGACATGGCGCTCTCGGTTGCGACCAACACGTCGGCGGCCACCGCGCACCGCTATCTCAAGGCCAACGACATGGAGGCGTCCAGGTCGCTGGCCAAGCTGTCCTCGGGCTCGCGCATCGTTCGGGCGTCCGACGATGCCGCCTCGCTGGCCGTCGGCACCAAGCTCAAGGCCGACGTCAACGCGCTGCGCCAGGCCCAGGTCAATGCCAGCCACGGCAGCAGCGTGCTGCAGGTGGCCGACGGTGCCCTGCAGCAGGTCTCCGACATCCTGATCCGCATGAAGGCGCTGGCGACCCAGGCGGTCACCGGCTCGATCAGCGACACCGAGCGCGGCTATCTCGACAGCGAGTTCGGCCAGCTGGCGACGCAGCTGGACGACATCTCGACCCAGACCAAGTTCAACGGCACCGCCTTGCTCGACGGGAGCTTCGCGCTCGACTTCGCCGTCGGCACCGACGCCACCAACGACGTGATCAACGTCACCATCGCCCAGGACGTGAGTGCCGCCGGCTTCTCGCTCGCCGCCAGCACCGTCGACACGGTGGTCAACGCCCAGACCGCCGGCACGGCCGTGGACGCTGCGATCGATCTCCTGCTCTCGGCCCGTGCGACGCTGGGTGCGCAGATGTCCCGCTTCGACTTCGTCAGCGCCAATCTCGCCACCTCGGTCGAGAACATCGACGCAGCGCGCTCGACCCTGCTCGACGTCGACGTGGCGGCCGAGATGGCCAACTATTCCTCCAAGCAAGTGGTGATGCAGGCCAGCGTCGCCATGCTCGCCCAGGCCAACCAGATGCCGCAGAACCTTCTGAAGCTGCTTGGCTAACGTCCCTACTGGGATACGCACCTGCGCCGATCGCCCGCCGATCCCCGCCAGCTTTACGAACTGTTGAGATCTTCACCGCACAATGGCCGTCGCGCACCCTTTTGGGGCGCCGGCCGGCAGGTAGCCGGGCCGCTGCGGGGCCGCCGGTGCGGCTCCGGCTTCAGGTAGAAGGATCTCGATCATGTCCCTTTCCGTCGCCACCAACACCTCGGCCGCCACCGCCCACCGCTACCTGCGGATCAACGACATGGAGGCCTCGCGCTCGCTCGCCAAGCTGTCCTCCGGCTCGCGCATCGTGCGCGCCTCCGACGACGCCGCCTCGCTCGCGGTCGGCACCAAGCTCAAGGCCGACGTCGCCGCGCTGAAGCAGGCGCAGGTCAATGCCAGCCAGGGACAGAGCGTCCTCCAAGTCGCCGACGGCGCTGCCCAGCAGGTGTCCGACATCCTGATCCGCATGAAGGCGCTGGCGACCCAGGCGGTGTCCGGCTCGATCAGCGACACCGAGCGCGGCTATCTCGACAGCGAGTTCAGCCAGCTGGCGACCCAGCTGGACGACATCTCGACCCAGACCAAGTTCAACGGCACCGCATTGCTGGACGGCGCGTTCAGTGCCGATTTCGCCGTCGGTACCGACGGTGCCACCGACGTCATCACCGTCGACATCACCCAGGACATGAGCTCGACCGGCCTGTCCCTGAACGCGAGCACGATCGACACCATCGCCAACGCGCAGACCGCCGGCACCGCGATCGACACCGCGATCAACGACGTGCTGTCGGCGCGCTCGACGCTCGGCGCCCAGATGTCGCGCTTCGACTTCGTCAGCGCCAATCTCGCCACCTCGGTCGAGAACATCGATTCGGCGCGCTCGACCTTGATGGACGTCGACGTGGCGGCCGAGATGGCCAACTATTCCTCCAAGCAGGTGGTGATGCAGGCCAGCATCGCCATGCTCGCCCAGGCCAACCAGATGCCGCAGAACCTGCTGCGGCTCCTGAGCTAGCGCGATGACGGGCGCCACGCCCGGCCCCGCCGCCGCTGATCGAGGACGGCGCGGCGCCCGGCCGGCGCGTGGCCCCCGCTCGTTGCCGATCGCCAACAGCACGAGGCGACCGACGCGACGGCGGCCAGTGCCGCAGCGCGACGGCCCTCGGGTGCGTCCAAGGAGGCGGCCGTGCTGACCGAACTGACCGCCATCGCCGCACCGACGCCGGTGCGGCCCGCCAACGCCCCGCAAGCCGAGCCACGGCCGACGACAGTCGATGGCGCCGCTGCGCGCCAGGTCGCTGCCCAACGCGTGACGCGCCAAGCGGTCGAGCCCTCGCAGGCACTGGACCGGGCGAGCCGAGCCGCCGCGCGCGCCTTGTTCAAGGACCGCGACGTGGAGGTTTCGAGCTTCCAGGACGCGGGAACCGGCAGGATCGTCTACCGGGTCGCCGACCGCCAGAGCGGCGAGGTTCTGCACCAGTCGCCGCCGGACGCGCTGCTGCGCTTCTACGCCAGCAGCCGGGCGGCCCTGGAAACGCCGCTGGTCGCGGTCGAGGCCTGAGCGGAGGGATGGCATGGCCGACGGTCTGAGCATCGGCAGCCTCAGCGTCTCCGGCGGCGTGACGCGCCTGACCGGCGCCAGCTCGAAGCTGGACACCGAGGCGATCGTCAGCGCTGCCTACGAGGCCAAGCGCCTGCCGGCGGTCAGGCTCGAGCAGCGGGTCGCCCGCAACGAGGCCCGCAGCGCCGCCCTGGGCGAGCTCAAGACGCTGCTGCAGAACCTCAAGGACAGCGTGGCCGGCCTGCGCAACCCGCCGGGGCTGCTCGGCGCCAACGACAACGTCTTCGAGACCAAGCAGGCCTTCGTCACCGGCGGCGGCGTGGCCGCGGGCGGCTTGGTGGGCGTGACGGTGGAGAACCGGGCGGCGGCCGGCAGCTTCTCGCTCGAGGTTACCCGCCTCGCCACGGCCCACAAGATGACCGCGCAGCCGCTTGGTGTGGTCGGCCAGACCCTGGCGGAGGCATGGAACGGCGGGTCGGCATTCGCCGGCAGCCTCGAGATCGGGCTCGCCGGCGGCAGCAAGGCCACGGTCGCGGTCGACGGTACGATGTCCGCCGACGATCTGAGGGCGGCGATCAACGCCGCCTCGGCCCAGACCGGCGTTTCCGCCACGGTCATGACGGTTTCCGCCGGCGAGCGCCGTCTCGTCCTGACCGCGGCCGAGACCGGCCGAGCGATCGAGCTCGCCGACGCAGGCGGCGACGGGATCACGGCACTGCTCGCCACGACGACGCTCCAGATGCCCCAGACCGCGCTGATCGCGATCGACGGGGTGGCGATCGAGCGGGCCGGTAATCAGATCGACGACGTGCTGCCGGGTGTGGCGATCGATCTCTACCAGGCCGAGCCCGGTACCCAGCTGGGCGTCAAGGTGGAGCCCTCCCTCGGGTCGGCCAAGGAGCAGCTGGTGGCATTCGTCGCCGCCTACAACGAGCTGCGCGACTTCGTGGCGCGGCAGTCGAGCGTCGGCCCAGACGGCGCGGTCGGCGAGGATGCCGCGCTGTTCGGCGACCGCACCTTGCGCAACCTCGCGCAGAGCCTCGCGGGACTGGTCGGCGGTGCCGTGCCCGGGCTGGCGACGGGAGCGCTCAGCACGCTGCGCGACGTGGGCATCAGCGTCGAGCAGGGCGGTCGGCTGAGGCTCGACGAACCGACCCTGGACGCGCGGCTGCTCGGCCGGCTGGACGAGGTGCGCCGCGTATTCGAGTTCACCGCCACCGCCAGCTCCGGCGGGCTCGCCGTCTATGCGCGGACCAACGCGCTCTCGGACCTCGGCTTCACCGTGGCCATCACCGACGCCGATGGCGACGGGCGAGCGGAGGCGGCCACGCTGGACGGCGTGCCCGCGCTCATCGATGGCGGCGTGATCGAGGGTGCGCCTGGGACCGCCTATGAGGGACTGAAGCTGATCTGGAGCGGGCGGGGCAGCGCTGCCATCGACATGCAGGTCAGCCCCGGGCTGGCCGACCAGCTGTTCAACGCCCTGGACGATGCGCTGGATCAGGTCGACGGTCCGATCCAGAAATCGCTGGACGAGCTGGACGCCGCCAACCGCGACCATGCGCGACGGATCGAGGCGATCGAGGAACGCGCCACCAGGGCGCGCGACCTGCTGATCGAACGGCTCAGCGCCATGGAATCGGCACTGAGCCTCGCCAACACCATGCTGACCCAGGTACGGGCCCAGATGGACGCGATGAACCAGGCGAACTGAGAGACCGCATGAGCCCTGTCCCGCTGCACAGCCGAGCTTCGGCCGCCTATCGCGACGCCGAGGCCCACCCGCCGGCGCGCCAGATCGTGCTCCTGCACGACCGGGCGATCCGTCATCTCGACGAGGCGCGCGCCGCCATCGCCGAGCGGCGCATCGAGGCGCGGTTTCATTGCGTGACCAAGGCTCATGCCATCGTGGGCGCGCTCCAATCCTGCCTCGACTTCGAGCGCGGCGGCGAGATCGCGCCCGTGCTCGATCGGCTCTACGGCCACATTCTCGCCCGGCTGATGCTGATCAACCTGAACAACGATCCGAGCATCTGCGACGAGCTGGCGCGGCTGCTGCGGCGTATGCGGGCCGGCTGGGCCGAGCTCGCCGACCATCCGGAGCAGAACCGTTCCATGGCGCCGCCGCGGCACGCCACAGCCGCGGCTCTGTCCGCCTGAGGCAGGGCCAGCTGCCGACTTTGAGCGTGCCGGATCCGATCCGGGGGACCACCCGATCGGCGCCGATCCGCTATCGCTTCCTCAACACGGAGCCCTTCCGCTCCGTGCCCAGACACCCAAGGCTTTTGCCGCATGAATCATGCTGCTAGTTTCATCAACCCTAGGTTGATGAGAGACGCTGTCGATGCCCTCGTATTCGAAATACCTCGCCGGTTGGAGCGCGGTCACGCTGCTGCTCGGCTGCGCTGCTGAATCGTTGCCGCAGCCGCAGCCGCCGCACCCTTCTCCGGCGACGACGGCCTTCGACCCCTCGCTCGCCGTGCAACCGGCCGCACCGCCCGTGGCGTGGCCGGCCGCCGGCGATTGCCGCGCGCTCGCAGCGGAGATCGCCCGGTTGCCGGCGTCGGCTTGGTCACGGCTCGATCCGGCGGCGGCACCGCTGGCGCTGGCGCCATGGGCCGGCGCATCCGGATCGCCGCCGGCCGGAAGCGCCACCCTCGACCTGCCCTTGCCGGCCGACGATGGCAGCGCCGCCTGCTTGCTGCTCGTCGAGCCGGCGGCGACCGTGCGCGCCGCGCCGCGCCGGGCGCTGGCACACGAGACGGTGCGGTCGAGCTACCGCATCGCGGGCGGCGGACGGGCCAATCCGGAGCATCGACGGCTCGAGCAGGAACTGCGCGGCATCGACCGGCCCGACGGCCTTGACATCCTGACCACCGGCGATCCCACCCTCGACCTGATCGGCCTGATCGCCGGCAGCGTCCTGGACGGCATCGACGCCGCGTTCGGCAGACGGGCCGAAGCTGAGCTGCGCGCACGGCTCGAAGCGACGCCGCCGACCTTGAGCGATACCGTTTGGGAGCCCTATACCTTTGAGGTCACCACCATCGAAGCGACCCGCAGCGCACGCCTGCGGGCACGGCTGCTGGACCGCGCGCGCGGTCTCACCTGGAGCCTGGACGAGCCTGTGAACCAGCGCAATCGGTTCCGGGTCGCCACCGGCCGCCGGGCGCGCGATCGCGGCCTGCTCGAGGGTGGCGGCGACGGCCTGGTGACGATCACCGACGTCGCGGTGTGGGAGCGCGCCGGCCTTCGCCCCGGCGTCGCCGGTCTGCTGGCCGCCTTCGGGGCTCGCACCGACGCCGGCACTGCCGCCACCGTTCCACCCACCCCGGCACCGGCGGCCGGCCCGCAGCTGCAGGACGAAGCGCCCGCACCCTCGGAATTGGCCGGCGCTGTCGAGACCTCCATGGGCGCAGACGGAGTGCGGCGCTTGCGGCTGCGCGCATCCGAGCCGGCCCAGTCCCTCAGCCCCGCACCCTGACGGCGTGCCAGACGAGAGCCAGCCAGCCCAGCAGCAGGGCGCCGCCGCCGACCGGCGTGACCAGTCCCAGCGCCCGCGGCGCGCCCAGGGCCAGCGCATAGAGGCTGAACGGGAACAGAGCGGCACCGGCGGCCCACAGCCACAAGGCGGCGGAGGGGCGGTGCCGGGCGGCACGACAGGCAAGGATCGCCAGCGCGTGCCACATCTGGTAGCGCGCGCCGGTCGCCATCAGCTCGGCACCGTGCGAGTCGCCCGCTCCCTGAAGCCCATGGGCGCCGAAAGCGCCCGCCGCCACGGCAGCGAACCCGAGCAGAGCCGCGACCACCAGCCATCCCCTCTCGCCCATGCGCGCTTCCCCTTGCACCGCCACCTCGCTTGTGGCTCATCCGCCGCCAGGGCTGAGGGACAGGAGATGGCGGCGATTCCGGTTGCAGTCGAGGTGTGGCGCGGCGGGCGGATCGAATACCGGCACCGCGCGTGGCTGTGCGTCGCCGACCCGGTCTCTCCGCGCTCGGCGGTCAAGACGTTCCCGCCCCTGGGACTGATCGAAAGCGGCGCCGCCGATGCGGGCGGGGTGCGCAAGGCCGAAATCGCACCCGCTTGTCCCGCGCAGGCGGCCGCGGCCGTGATCCGGGCGGGAATCGACCTGCGAGGTACCCACGACAACTGCTTGAGCGAGCCTGCCGACATGCTGGCGGCCGCATCGCAGCTCGGGGCGTCGGTCGCCGGCAACGGGCTCCCGGAGCACGCGGTGCAGCTCCACTGTGCCACCGCCGCCTGGGCGTACCCCGACCGCCTGCCCGAGCCGGGGATCGACGGGTGGCGCCCGCCGAACCACCCGCTGCCGCTGCGCGGCCTCGCCCGGGCCGTCGCCGATTCCGCCGATCCCGCGCTGCTGGCGGGCAGCGGCCGCGGCGGCACGCTCAAGGTCGAGGACGGTGCCACCAGCGCCGCCGTGCCGGCACCGCTCGCCGTGCCGGCACGGCTCGGCGCCCACGAGGATCCGGTGCCCGAGGTCCCGGTGCGCTTGCGTGCCCTGCGCCTGCACGACACGGCTCGGGCGCCCGTCGGGTGGGCGCGTCCGGCCGCTGTCTGGCCCGGCCCGTGACCGGCGTTCGATGCGGCCCCACGGTCGGGGTGGACGAGGTCGGCCGCGGCCCGCTGGCCGGGCCCGTGCTGGTGGCGGCCGTGATCCTCGAGCGCGAAGTCGCGGGGCTTGCCGATTCCAAGGCGCTCAGCGCCATGGAGCGGCGCGAACTCGCGCTGCTCGTCCGCCGGAACGGCCGCATGGCGCTGGCCGCGGCCTCGGTGATCGAGATCGAACGGCTGAACATCCTGGGCGCCACCCTGCTCGCCATGCGGCGCGCGGTGCTGCGGCTCGGCGTCCGACCGGGACTGGTCCTGGTCGACGGCAACCGGGCGCCGGCGCTCGACGGTCCGGTGCGCTGCGTCGTCGGCGGCGACGCCACCGTGCCGGAAATCAGCGCCGCCTCGATCGTCGCCAAGGTCGCGCGCGACGCGCTGATGGCGCGACTGGCGCTGCGGCATCCCGGCTATGGCTGGGAGCGCAATGCCGGCTATCCGACCCGCGAACATGTGGCGGCCCTGGCCCGGCTCGGCCTCAATCACCATCACCGCCGCAGCTTCGGTCCCTGCGCGGCGCTGGCCGCACATGGTGGCCATGCCGCCTGAGCCGGCTCAGCCGCGGCCGAGCATGGCGGCCCAGAAGGCGTCGCGGGCGAGGAAGCTCTCCGCACTGTCGCTGGGGGAGAGGATCAGCAAGAGGAAGGCGCAGCCGGGCCAGGAAGCGAGGCTGTCGGCAAGGCCGAGCTGATGACCCGCGGCGATCCAGTCCACTGCGGCGTCGCGATGTGCCGGTTCGAGGGAGAAGTAGTGGATCAAGGCGGCGGGCGGGTCCGCCAGCGGCGCCCGGTCGTCCAGCTGCATCAGCGCGGCGGCCGTTACCGCCCCGCAGAACCGGCCATAGGCGTCGATCCGCTCGGGGTCCGCGATCTTGGCCGCCTGGCGGTTGACGATCGCCGTGATATCGTCGGTGGCGAGGCGGCGTCGCGCCTCGGTCCAGTAGAACTCGTCGAAGGCGGCGGCACGATCTTGCCAGGGCAGGTAGCGCGCCCGGCTCGCCAGCAGCGCGGCCGCGGTGGCCGCCCTGTTCCAGGCGGCTGGCAACACGTCGCGCAGGTAGCGCATCGCCTCGGGGTCGTGCTGGATCACGCCGGTCCCGCCACGGACCGGCGACCAACCCGCCGGCCCTGCTTCCAACTTCAAGTTATTGGAATACACCATTTCTCAACTGAAAAGCAATAACTTGGAGGCTGAAGACGCCGCTGGCGCCGCGCGCGCCAGTCCGATGATCGTGCAGTACCAAGCCCTCAAGGACGCCCATCGCGACGCCCTGCTGTTGTTTCGCATGGGCGACTTCTACGAGCTGTTCTTCGAGGACGCGGTGGTGGCGGCACCCGCGCTCGACATTGCGCTGACCAAGCGCGGCCGGCATGCTGGCGAGGACATCCCCATGTGCGGTGTCCCGGTGCACAGCGCCGAGCTCTACCTGCACCGCCTGATCCGCAAGGGATTCAAGGTCGCCATCTGCGAGCAGCTCGAGGATCCGGCCCAGGCCCGCAAACGCCCCGGCCGACCCTTGGTCCGGCGCGACGTGGTGCGCATCGTCACCGCTGGCACGCTGACCGAGGACGGTCTGCTCGATCCGCGGCGCAGCAATTGGCTGGCCGCCATCGCGGCCAGCGGCGCCGAACTCGGTCTCGCGCGGGTCGACATTTCCACCGGCGCGTTCGTCACCGAGTCCTTGTCTCGGGCCGAACTGCCGGCGGCCCTGGCGCGCCTCACCGCCGGTGAGGTCCTGATACCGGAACGACTCCTGGCCGAGCTGGACGGGCCTTGCGGCGAAGCCGGCGCCGCGGTGACGCCCCTGCCGGATGCGAAGTTCGACAGCATCGGCGCGGAGCGCCGCCTGTGCCGGACCTTCGGAGTCGCCACCCTCGACGGGCTCGGTGCCTTCGGCCGGGCCGAACTCGCGGCGGCGGGTGCGATCCTCACTTATCTTGAGCTCACCCAGAAGGGAGCCCTGCCGCGCCTCGACCGGCCCTGTCGCATCGAGCCGCGCAGCGAGCTGCTGATCGACCCGGCCACGCGCCGCAATCTCGAGCTCCATGCGAGCCTCGCCGCCACGCGCGAGGGCTCCCTGCTGGCGGCGATCGATCGGACGCTCACCAATGCCGGCGGCCGCCTGCTGGCCGAACGGCTGGCAGCACCGCTGGCACGACCCGAACCGATCCGCGCACGGCTGGACGAGGTGGAGAGCCTGGTCGCACACTCCTTCCGCCGGGAGGACGTCCGAGCCGCACTGCGGCGGTGCCCCGATCTCGGCCGCGCCCTGGGCCGGCTCGCTCTCGCCCGCGGCGGACCGCGCGACCTGCTCGCCGTGGCCGAGGCCCTGGCCATGGCCGGCGAACTTCGGCAACGGATCGCCGATGAGCCGGCCCTCGCGGCCATCGCCGACGGGCTGGATCCGCTCCCGGCGCTCGGCACGCGACTGGCGCAGGCGCTGGAGCCCGAGCCGCCGCTGCTCGCCCGCGACGGCGGCTTCGTCCGGCCCGGACTGATCCCCGAGCTCGACGAACTGCGGACCCTGCGCGACCAGAGCCGACGCCACATCGCCGCGCTGGAACAGCGGCAGCGCGGCGAGACCGGCATCGGCTCGCTCAAGATCCGCCACAACAACCTGCTCGGCTACTTCATCGAGGTACCGGCCGCGCAGGCGCCGCGGGTGCCGCCCAGCTTCGTCCAGCGCCAGGGTATGGCCGGCGCAGTCCGTTTCAGCACCGCCGAGCTGGCGGAGCTGGAGAGCCGGATCGCCTCGGCCGCCGACCGCGCCCTGGCGCTCGAGCTCGAACTGTTCGAGGAACTGAGGCTCGCCGTGCTCGGCGCCAGCGATACGGTCGCCGGCACCGCCGCCGCCCTGGCCGCGCTCGATCTCTGCGCTGGCCTGGCGACGCTGGCGGTCGAGCAGCGCTACGTCCGCCCGCAGGTCGACGACAGCGACGCCTTCCTGATCCGATGCGGCCGCCACCCGGTGGTCGAGCAGTCGCTGGCGCGCGCCGGCCAAGGCTTCGTCGCCAACGACTGCGACCTCGGCGCCGATCGTTCCCTATGGCTGCTGACCGGCCCGAACATGGCCGGCAAGAGCACCTTCCTGCGCCAGAATGCGCTGATCGCGATCATGGCCCAGCTCGGCAGCTTCGTGCCGGCCAGCGAGGCACGGATCGGCGTGGTCGACCGGCTGTTCTCGCGCGTGGGCGCCGCCGACGACCTCGCCCGAGGCCGCTCGACCTTCATGGTCGAGATGGTCGAGACCGCGGGGATATTGAACCTCGCCGGCCCGCGCAGCCTGGTGATCCTGGACGAGATCGGCCGCGGCACGGCCACCTATGACGGGTTGTCGCTGGCCTGGGCGGTGGTCGAGCACCTGCACGAGGTCAATCGCTGCCGCGCCCTGTTCGCCACCCACTTCCACGAGCTGACCGCACTTTCCGCCAAGCTGCCGCGACTGGCCTGCCACACGCTGCGGGTCAAGGAGTGGCGCGGCGACGTCGTGTTCCTGCACGAGGTGGCAGCGGGCACCGCGGATCGCTCCTACGGAATCCACGTCGCCCGGCTCGCGGGGCTGCCCGAGCCGGTGCTGCGCCGCGCGACCGCGGTCCTGAAGCGGCTCGAGCAGGGCGAAAGCCGCTCTGCCGCAAGCTCCCTGGCCGAGGACCTGCCGCTGTTCGCGGCCATGCTGCGCGAGCCGGCCTCGGCCGACGCGGCCACGGCGCCATCGCTCGTGGAGCGGCTGCTGGCGGAAACGGATCCCGACCAGCTCACCCCCAAGGCAGCCCTGGACCTCGTCTACCGGCTCAAGAAAGCGCTTGTCGAGAACCAGGGCGCACGGCACATCGACGGATGATCCCGCCGAGAGGGGCCCTACCCGTGCCACGACGTCCACTGCCGCGCCTGGCCACGCTCGCCTTGCCCGCGGCGCTCGCCGTCTCGATCATCTGGTCCGCCGCCGCGAACGAGGGCGACTCGCTCGACGGGTTCCTGAACCGCAACGTGCCCCTGTGCATGAAGGCGCCGGCCGCGCGCTGCATCGACCAGGGCTTCGCCTTCGTCGACGCCGACGGCGACGGCAGGCTGTCGCCGGACGAGGTCCGCGCGACCCAGGCGCAGGTCGACCTGTGGGTGAAGAGCCACGCACGCCAGCTGCCGCAGGGGGAGCGGGAGCGGCTGATCATGGGGCTGGTGATCGTCCGGGCGGTCGGACCCGATCAGCTGTTCGCGAGCTACGACAGCGACGGCGACGGCCTGCTCACCCGCGAGGAGGTGACCGCGGACATCCGCCTCGACCGACGCCCGCTACCCGAGATCCTGAGCGACCCGGCGGCGATCGACTGGAACGGCCTCGCCGCACGGGCGGGCGAGGCGGCGCCCCTGCTCAAGCGGCTGTTCGACCTCTAGCCGACGGTTGCGCCAAGCCGGCTGGCTTTGTGGTACCCAGTCGCTCGTGACGTCGGCGGAGTGCCCCCATGGACAAGCGCACCCAGCTCCACGTCTGGTACGCGTTCGTCGCCATCTTCCTGGTTCTGCTGATCCAGAACTGGTGGCGAACGGCCCAGGAAACCGAGCTGATCCCCTACTCGCAGTTCCTGGAGCTGGTGCAGGACGGCAAGGTCACCGACGTCCGGATCGGCGAGCAGTTCGTGCGCGGCTCGTTCAAGGAGCCGCTGGACGGCAAGACGCAGTTCGTGACCGCCCGGGTCGATCCCGCCGTCGCCGCCGAGCTGACGAAGTCGGGCGTCCAGTTCACGGGCGTGGCCGAGAACAATTTCCTGCGTGATCTCGCCTCCTGGGTCGTGCCGATCCTGATCTTCTTCGCGATCTGGGCATTCGTGTTCCGCCGCTTCGCCGAAAGGCAGGGACTGGGCGGTCTGATGTCGGTCGGGCGTTCGCGGGCCAAGATCTATGTCGAGCGGCAGACCAAGACGAGCTTTGCCGACGTGGCCGGGGTCGACGAGGCCAAGGCAGAGCTGGTCGAGGTCGTCGACTTCCTCAAGGATCCCAAGGAATACGGCATGCTGGGCGCGCGGATCCCCAAGGGCATCCTGCTCGTCGGTCCGCCCGGCACCGGAAAGACCATGCTCGCCAAGGCCGTCGCCGGGGAAGCGGGCGTGCCGTTCTTCTCCATCTCGGGCTCCGAGTTCATCGAGATGTTCGTGGGCGTGGGCGCCGCCCGGGTCCGCGACCTGTTCGAGCAGGCGCGCAAGGCCGCGCCGGCGATCATCTTCATCGACGAGCTCGACGCGCTGGGCCGCGCGCGCGGTGCCTTCCCGCAGGCTGGCGGCAATGACGAGCGCGAGCAGACCCTGAACCAGCTCCTTTCCGAACTCGACGGATTCGATCCGTCGGAGGGCGTGGTCCTTCTGGCCGCCACCAACCGGCCGGAGATCCTGGACCCTGCCCTCCTGCGTGCGGGCCGGTTCGACCGCCAGGTCCTGGTGGACCGGCCCGACCGGAAGGGTCGCGAGCAGATCCTGGCGGTGCACATCAAGAAGATCCGGACCGTGCCCGACATCAGCCTGGAGCAGATCGCCTCGCTGACGACGGGCTTCTCCGGCGCGGATCTCGCCAACCTGATCAACGAGGCAGCATTGCTCGCCACGCGCCGCCGGGCGCAGGCGGTCGCCATGGAGGACTTCACCCAGGCGGTGGAGCGGATCGTCGCCGGTCTGGAAAAGCGCAACCGCGTCCTCAACCCGAAGGAACGGGAGATCGTGGCGCACCACGAGCTCGGGCACGCCTTGGTCGGGATGGCGCTCGGCGGCAGCGATGCCGTCCACAAGGTCTCGATCATCCCGCGCGGCGTCGGTGCGCTCGGCTACACCATCCAGCGGCCGACCGAGGACCGCTTCCTGATGACCAAGGAGGAGCTCGAGCACAAGATCATGGTGATCCTGGCCGGGCGCGCCGCCGAAAAGCTCATCTACGACCATCTTTCGACCGGTGCCGCCGACGATCTGGTGCGCGCCACCGACATCGCGCGATCGATCGTCGCCCGCTACGGCATGGACGAGAAGCTCGGCCCGGTCGCCTATGAGGCGGAGCGCAGCCCGTTCCTGCAGCCGGCGCCGGGTCAAGCCTATCTCGAGCGCCGGTTCAGCGAGGACACGGCGCGCGAGATCGACCTCGCCGTGCGCCGGGTCGTCGACACGGCGTTCGCGGCGACACTGCGGCTCCTGGCCGAAAATCGCGCCCTGCTCGAACGGTCGGCGCGCGAGCTGCTCCAGGTCGAGACCTTCGACGAGGCTCGGCTCAAGGAGCTGAGACGCGAGCTGCGCCGGCCCGAGACGAGCGTGGCAGCGGAATAACCCCTCCCCCGCAGCAAGGCCGTCCAGCGGCAAAGCGCCGCCGGCAGCACCCGCCCGGCGCCGACCCTCGCTGGAACTTTGCCGTGGCGGAAGACATTGTAGGATGCCGTTGCGTGAAACCGGGCGGCTGGGGGGAACGTAGCAATGAACGGCGAAGGCACGGATTCGGGCGGCGCCCTGCGCCGGTCTCCGGAAATTCCGCCGGCGGCCGCGCCACTCTCGCCCACGGCGATGATTCTGTTGTGCGCCACCACGGTGGCGGGGCTCTATCTCGGTCGCGACGTACTGATCCCGCTGGCGCTGGCGATCCTGCTCAGCTTCGCCCTCGGGCCGCTGGTCACTTGGCTCTACCGCCGTGGCTTGCCCCGCGTGCCGGCCGTGCTGACGGTCATGCTGCTGGTTACCCTGATCATCGCCGGTTTTGCCGCGCTGGTGGCAAGCCAGCTTACACATCTGGGCCAGAATCTTCCGACCTACGAAGCAAATTTGCGCATCAAAGGGCGCGAGGTCGCGGCTGCGGCGCCGAGTGGCGGCATGATCAACCGCACCGCCGATCTCCTGCGCGAGTTCAACCGTGAGATCGACAAGATTACCCAAGGTCCCGCCGGCGACACGCCCGATGCGGCGGCGCCCACGGACGAGCCGCCGAAGCCGATCCCGGTCGAGATCCACGAACCGCCGCCGCCACCCCTGGAGGCACTCTCGACCTTCTTCGGACCGCTGCTCCAGCCGATTGCCACCGCAGGTATCGTGCTGGTGTTCATCGTCTTCGTGCTGCTGCAGCGCGAGGATCTGCGCGATCGCATGATCCGGCTGTTCGGGATGGGCGATGTTCATCGCGCCACCGCCGCCATCAGCGACGCCGCCAAGCGGATCGGCCGCTACCTCCTGATGCAGCTGGTGGTGAACCTGCTCTACGGTCTGCCGATCGGCGTGGGCCTGTTCCTCATCGGCGTCCCCAACGCACTGCTGTGGGGCATTCTCGCCACCGTCCTTCGCTTCATCCCCTATCTCGGCCCGATCCTCGCCGCCATTCTGCCGATCGCCCTCTCCTTTGCGATCGACACCGGCTGGACCACGCCGCTCCTGACGATGGCGCTGTTTCTCGCGGTCGAGCTTTTCGTCTCCAACGTGCTCGAACCCTGGCTCTACGGCTCCAGCACCGGCCTGTCGCCGCTGGCGATCATCGTCGCCGCCGTGTTCTGGACCACCCTTTGGGGTCCGGTGGGTCTGCTCCTGGCGACGCCGCTCACCGTCTGCCTGGTCGTGCTCGGCCGCCATGTGCCGCAGCTGCAATTCTTCGAGGTGCTCCTGGGCGACCAGCCGGTGCTGGCGCCCGAGGTCAAGTTCTACCAACGGCTACTTGCCGGCGATCCGCATGAGGCCGAAGAGCTGGCCGAGGACCTGCTCGAGGAACAGCCGCTCGCCGAACTCATGGACCAAGTCGTGCTCCCCGCTCTGCTGTTCGCGGACCAGGACCGACAGCGCGGCGTGCTCGAACCCGCGCGGGCGCAGGCGGTGGCAGATTTGGTCATGACGATCGTCGACGATCTGGTCGAACCCCTGGAGCCCCAGCCGGCACCGACACCAGCCGGCATCGAAGGCCGCGTGCTGTGCCTAGGCGCCCGCTACGGCCTGGACACGGCCGCCGCCACGATTCTGGCTCAGCTGCTGCGTCGCCGCGGCCTCACCGTGGACATAGCCGATGCCGGCGCGCTGCTGCGAGGCGGTACGCCGCCGGAGCGCTATGATGCCGTCTGCCTCTCCTATCTCGACCCCGGCGCCGTGCGCCAGGCGCGCAGGCTGTTGCTGCGGGTGCGGGCGCGGCTGGGGCGAGGTACGCCGGCCTGCGTCTGCCTCTGGGGTTGCTCGACCGAGCAGGCCGCGAAGGCGCTGTCGATCACCGGAGCCGGCGCGGTGGCCGGCTCGATCGCGGAAGCCGCGGATGCCTTGCTGGATCTGTTGCGGCCCCCGGCCGAGCCCGCGGAGGACAGGCCGACGCCGGCTCCCGCGCTCGATCGAACGGGTTGAGCCGCGCACGGCGTGCACCACAGCGCCTTGACGTTGAGCCATCGCGCTGCTGCGTTGACCCCGGCGCCTAACCGGTAAGGAGGGGACGATGACCGAGAGCGAGGGTCATTTCACGCGCGTGCTGGGCAATCGCGACGTCATAGCACTCGCCTTCGGCGCCATGATCGGCTGGGGCTGGGTCGTCCTGGTCGGCACCTGGGTCGTGGGCGCCGGTAGCATGGGGGCCATTCTGGCCTTCGCCATCGGCGGGACGGCGGTGATCTTCATCGGCCTGACCTACGCCGAACTGGCGGCCGCCATGCCGCTCACAGGCGGCGAGCACGTCTACAGCTATCGTGCGCTTGGGGTCGACGCCTCCTTCGTCTGCACCTGGGCGATCGTGCTCGGCTACGCCTCGGTGGTGGCGTTCGAGGCCGTGGCGCTGCCCACCGTGCTCGACCAACTGATCCCCGGCTACCAATGGGGCTACCTCTGGACCGTGGCCGGATGGGACGTCTACTTCACCTGGGCCCTGGTCGGCATCCTGGGTTCGATCGTGATGACTTGGATCAACATCCGCGGCATCCAGACCGCCGCGGTGTTTCAGGCCGCGGTCACGCTGGTGATCCTGATCGGCGGCGCCTTCCTGATGATCGGCGGCGTCAGCCTGGGCGACGGTGCGAACCTCCAGCCGCTGTTCGTCGACGGGGCCAAGGGCATGCTCGGGGTCCTGATCATGACCCCGTTCATGTTCGTCGGCTTCGACGTGATCCCGCAGGCGGCCGAGGAGATCGACCTGCCTTACAAGCAGATCGGCAAGCTGCTGATCTTCTCGGTGGCATCTGGCCGTGTTCTGGTACATCCTGATCATCCTGGCCTGCTCGTTGGCGCTGGACGATCCGGCGCTGCAGGGCTCCTCGCTGGCCACCGCGGACGCCGCCTCGGCGCTGTTCGGCACGCCGCTCGCCGGCAAGCTGATCGTACTCGCCGGCATCGGCGGCATCGTCACCAGCTGGAACGCGTTCTACATCGGCGGAAGCAGGGCGGTCTACGCGCTCGCCCACGCGCGCATGCTGCCGGCTTGGCTGGGCAAGCTGCACCCGAGATACAACACCCCGGTCAACGCCATCCTGCTGATCGGCGTGCTGTCAATCGCCGCACCCTTGTTCGGCCGCAAGGCCATGGTCTGGTTGGTCGACGCGGGTGGCCTCGGCATCGTCATCGCCTACGGCATGGTGGCGATCTCGTTCCTTGTGCTGCGGCGGCGCGAGCCCGAGATGCCGCGGCCGTTCCTGGTGGCCAATGGCCGCTTCGTCGGCTGGACCGCGGTCGTGCTGTCGGCAGGCTTGTGCCTGCTCTATCTGCCGCCGAGCCCGGCCGCACTGGTCTGGCCCGAGGAGTGGGCGATCGCAGGTGGTTGGGCGCTTGCCGGCGCCGCGCTCTATCTTTGGGCCAAGTCCCGTCACGGCGCCAAGGAGAGCGCCAGCATCATCGACGCCGAACTGCGCGCCGGTCATACCGACATCGATGCGACTCAGGCCGCGGCGGGGGCGCCGGCGCAGTAGCCGCGCGCGGCGAGGCGCTGACGGCGTCGCCGTAGCGCCTCACCCCAAGCCAGGGCCTCGACCCGACGTCCAAGCGTAGAGCCATGCTCCCGACGCAGTTCCGCGAGTACCTGCTGGAACTCGGCGAAAAAGTGCATTTGTCGCGTCAATGCGTGGCGTGGTCGCTGGCTCATGCTGCTTCCGATCCTAAAGGAGAAGGCCGCTCCTGGCGGCTGTTCTTCCATCTTGGGTCTGAAAAGGTGATTGGAACCGGGCCTGCCGCAATGCAGCAATGCACCGCGCGGCTAGCTACAAGCTTCGTAGTCGGGCCTCATGCTCGGCTGGCGGCACCGTCCCGGTCAGTCGCTCGCGGGTCACCCATGAATGGGCGGCCATCGTCGCCTTCGTAATCACGTCCGGTGATAGCTAAATTGTGATCACAAATTGACCTGCTGTTAAGCCGATGCCATGTAGCGTCCCTGGGTCGGCCAGAGGAGCGACGGATGGCGACGGCGGCGGTGCGGCTGGACAGGGAACCGGCCGGAGGTGAGCGGGAGCTGCAGCACGCCCGCGTCTATCGCGAGCTACGCGGGGCGATCGTCACCGGCCGCTTCGTGCCAGGACGGCCGGTGACCCTGCGCGGCGTGGCCGAGGAGCTGGGCGTGAGCCCTATGCCGGTGCGCGAGGCGCTGCGTCAGCTCGTCGCCGAGCGGGCCCTGGAGATGTTCGACAACCGGCGCGTGGCGGTGCCGGCCATGTCGCCCGCACGGTTCGCCGAGCTGTGCCTCGCCCGTGCCATGCTCGAGCCGGAGCTTGCCGCGCTGGCCCTGCCGCGCGTCGCCAAGTCCGATGTCGATGCCATGCAGGCGCTGGACGCCGAGATCGACCGGGCGCTGACGCGCGGCGATTCCGAAGCCTACATGCGCCACAACCACGCCTTCCACTTCCAACTCTACCGCGCGTCGGGCTCCGGCGTGCTGCTGCCGCTCGTGGAGTCGCTGTGGCTGCAGGTCGGTCCGTTCCTGCGCATGGTCGTGGGCCGCCTCGGCACCGGCTACGTGGTCGACCGCCACCAGGCGGCCGTGCGGGCGATCCGCGCCCGCGACGAGGTCGGCCTGCGCGAGGCGATCCGGGCCGACATCCTGGATGGCCAGGACATCATCGGCCGCGAGATCCTCACGCCGCGACCGAGCTGACCGCGCCCGCGCGGTAGGCCGCGGCGGCAGCGCCAAAGGTCGCGAAAATGGCGCTCGACAGATGATCGTCGCGAAAACGCCATTCGGGATGCCACTGAACGCCGAGCGCGAAGTCGACCCCCTCGACCCGGACCGACTCGATCAGACCGTCGGGCGCGGTGGCCTCGACCGCGAGTCCGGGAGCCAGCCGGTCGATCCCCTGGGCATGGACCGAGTTGACCAGAGCCACGCTCACGCCGGCGATGCGGTGCAGCAGGCCGCCCTCGGCCAGACGCACGCCATGTGCCGCCGCATATTGCAGTCGGCGCGGCGCGTCCTTGGGCTCGCGATGGTCCAGCATGCCGGGCTGCTCGTGGACGAGCTGGTGCAGCGTGCCGCCGAGCGCAACGTTGAGCTCCTGGTGGCCGCGGCAGACGGCGAGCAGCGGCAGGCCGCGCGCGAGAGCGGCGCGGATCAGCGGCAGGGTCGTCGCATCGCGCTGCGGATCGTGCAGCATGGGCAGCGAGGCCATAGCCCCGTACTGCGACGGCTCAACGTTCGACGCGCTGCCTGTCAGGAACAGCCCGTCGATCAGGTCCAGCATCTCCAGAGGCGACTGGATCGATTCCAGGTCCTCGCCGGCGGCCGTGGCCGGCAGCAGGATCGGCAGCGCGCCGGCGCCATGCGCCACGGCATTGATGTACTTCGCGCCGACCGCGTGGAACGGGTGCGGTCCGATCTGCTTGACGTCCGCCACGATCCCGATCACGGGTCGACGACCCCGTTGGTGGTGCACCATCACTCTCCCGGCGGCGCCACCCTTGACGCCGCCAAAATGTGATCACAAAATGCGACCCACCCATTGTGATCACAAGACACGGATCGGCGAGCCGCACCATGACAGGACAGCGCACCACCCGCGAATGGCAGCAGCTCGACGCCGCCCACCACTGGCACCCGTTCAGCGACACCAAAGCGCTGAACGAGGAGGGAAGCCGGGTGATCACCCGCGCCCAGGGCAGCCACATCTGGGACAGCGAGGGCAACCGCATCCTCGACGGCATGGCCGGCCTGTGGTGCGTCAACATCGGCTATGGCCGCAAGGAACTGGCCGAGGTCGCCTACCGGCAGATGCAGGACCTCGCCTTCTACAACTGCTTCTTCAAGACCACCCATCCGGCCGCGGCCGAGCTCGCCGCCCGCATCGCGGCGGTGGCACCGCCGCACATGAACCGTGTGTTCTTCACCGGCTCCGGCTCGGAATCCAACGACACCGTCCTGCGGCTGGTGCGCCGCTACTGGGAGGTGATGGGCCAGCCGCAGCGCCAGACGGTGATCAGTCGTTGGAATGCCTATCACGGCAGCACCATGGCCGGCGCCAGCCTGGGCGGGATGAAGCCGATGCACGCGCAAGGCGGCCTGCCCATTCCCGGCATCGCCCATATCCGCCAGCCCTACTGGTTCGGCGAGGGCCGCGACATGGACCGCGCCGAGTTCGGCCACGTCTGCGCCCGGGCGCTCGAGGACAAGATCCTCGAGCTGGGAGCGGAAAACGTAGCCGCGTTCATCGGCGAGCCCGTCCAAGGTGCCGGAGGCGTGATCATCCCGCCGGAGACCTACTGGCCCGTGATCCAGCGCATCTGCCGCAAGTACGACATCCTCCTGGTCACCGACGAGGTGATCTGCGGCTTCGGCCGGCTCGGCACCTGGTTCGGGGCCCAACATTTCGGCGTCGAGCCCGACCTGATGCCGATCGCCAAGGGCCTGTCGTCCGGCTACGCGCCGATCGGCGGCGTGGTGATCGGCGACCGGGTGGCCGATGCGGTGATCGAAGCCGGCGGCGACTTCAACCACGGCTACACCTACTCCGGCCACCCGGTGTCCTGCGCCGTGGCGGCCGAGAATCTGCGCATCATGGCCGAGGAGGGCATCGTCGAGCGGGTACGCGACCACAGCGCCGGCTACTTCGCCCGGCGCTGGGCGGAACTCGGCGACCATCCGCTGGTGGGCGAGGCGCGCAGCGTCGGGTTGATGGGTGCCTTGGAGCTGGTGGCCGACAAGGATACCCTGGCGCCATTCGCCAAGGAGGGCGAGACCGGCCTGATGTGCCGCGAGTTCTGCTTTCGCGAAGGCCTGATCATGCGCGCGGTCCGCGACTGCATGATCGTATCGCCGCCGCTGGTGATCGGCGACGCCGAGATCGACGAGCTGGTCCGGCTGGCGCGCCGGTGCCTCGATTTGACGCTGGACAAGATCGGCGGCGAGAACAGGCGCGCCGCCTGACGGCTCAGCTGATGTCCTTGACGATCTCTTCGGTCATCTTCTTGGCATCGCCGAAGAGCATCATGGTTCGCGGCATGTAGAACAGCGGGTTGTCGATGCCGGCATAGCCCGGGGCGGTGGAGCGCTTGATGAAGAACACCGCCTTGGCCTTGTCGACGTCGAGGACCGGCATGCCGTAGATCGGCGAGGCGGTGTCGGTCTTGGCGGCAGGGTTGGTGATGTCGTTGGCGCCGATGACGTAGGCGACGTCGGCCTGGCCGAATTCGCCGTTGATCTCCTCCATCTCGTGCACGACGTCGTAGGGGATGTTGGCCTCGGCCAGCAGCACGTTCATGTGCCCGGGCATGCGGCCCGCCACCGGGTGGATGGCGAACTGCACGTCGACCCCCTTCTTGGTCAGGGTCTCGTAGAGCTCGCGCACGGCGTGCTGGGCCTGCGAGACCGCCATGCCGTAGCCCGGCACGATGATCACCTTCTGCGCGTTCTCCATGATGAACGCGGCGTCGTCGGCCGAGCCGGCCTTGAAGGTCTTCTCGCTGTCGTCGGCCGCGCCGGCGGCAGCGGTCTCGCCGAAGCCGCCCAGGATCACCGAGATGAACGAGCGGTTCATCGCCTTGCACATGATATAGGACAGGATCGCACCGGAGCTGCCGACCAGGGCACCGGTGACGATCAGCATCGGGTTCTTCAGGGTGAAGCCGATGCCGGCCGCGGCCCAACCCGAATAGGAATTGAGCATCGAGACCACCACCGGCATGTCGGCACCGCCGATGGGGATGATCAGCAGGAAGCCGATCGCGAACGCCAGGAGCGTCATGAGCACGAACGGCAGGCTGCTCTCGCTGGCGATGAACCAGATCAACAGCAGGACGATCGCGGCGGCGATGGCGCCGTTGATCACGTGCCGGCCAGGCAGCATGATCGGCCTGGAGCTCATGGCGGGGCGGATGATGCCCATCAGCGGCCCGAGAGCGCTCTCGACGTTCGGCGGCAGCTTCGCCTGCAGCTTGCCGAACGCGATCACCGAGCCCGAGAAGGTGATGGCACCGATGATGATGCCCAAGCCCATCTCGAGCCGTGACAGATGGTGGATGTGCCCGTCCGGGCCGGTGATCCCGAAATCGCCCGGTGAGAGGAAGGCGCCGACCGCGACGAAGACCGCGGCAAGGCCCACCAGCGAATGGAAGGCGGCCACGAGCTGCGGCATGGCCGTCATCTCGATCCGCTGCGCCACCGTGTAGCCGATGGCGCCGCCGACGACGATGCCGATCAGGATGAGCCCATAGGCGAGCGGACCGGGGTGGGGCAGGATCAGGAGCGAGACCAGGATGGCGATGGTCATCCCGATCATGCCGAAGCGGTTGCCCTGCCGGCTGGTCGCCGGCGAGCTCAGCCCGCGCAAGGCCAGGATGAAGCAGATCGCGGCGATCAGATAGCCGACGGCGGCCAGGTTGTTGCTCATGGTTATGCCGCTCCTCAGCCGCGCTTCTTGAACATCGCGAGCATCCGCTCGGTGACCGCGAAGCCGCCGAAGATGTTGATCGAGGCGAGTACCACCGCGAGGAAGCCGAACACGGCGGCGGCACCGCCCGCACCGGTGGCGAGCAGCGCGCCGACGATGATCACCGAGCTGATCGCGTTGGTGACCGACATCAGGGGCGTGTGCAGGGCCGGGGTCACCGACCAGACGACGTAGTAGCCGACGAACACCGCGAGGAAGAAGATGATCAGGTCGTAAATGCCGGGATCGATGGCTTCCATCTTCTGCCCCTCTCAGGCCGCGGGCTTGAACGCTTCGTGGACCACCGCACCGCCTTGGGTGAGCAGCGTGCCCCGGATCAGCTCGTCGCCGGTGTCGATCTTCAGCTCCTTGCTCTTGGGGTCGACCAGGAGCTGGACGAAGTTGAACAGGTTCTTGGCGTAGAGCACGGTGGTCGCCGGGGCGATGCGCCCGGGCAGGTTGCTGGCGCCGATGAGCTTGACGCCACCCACCTCGACGGTCTCGCCAGGCACGCTGCCCTCGACATTGCCGCCGCTTTCGGCCGCCATGTCGAGGACCACGGCACCCGCCTTCATGGACTTCACCATCTCGGCGGTGACGATCCGCGGCGCCTTGCGGCCCGGGATCTGGGCGGTGGTGACCACGATGTCCTGGGTCTTGAGGTGCTCGGCCACCATCTTGGCCTGCTCGGCCTGCTCCTCCGGGGTCAAGGGCCGGGCGTAGCCGCCCTTGGTCGCGGCGTCCGACGGCACGAAGCCCACGAACTTGGCGCCCAGGCTCTCGGTTTCCTCGCGCGCCGCCGGGCGCACGTCGGTGGCGGTAACCACGGCACCCATGCGGCGGGCGGTGGCGATCGCCTGCAGGCCGGCGACGCCGGCGCCGACGATGAACACCTTGGCCGGCGTCACCGTGCCGGCCGCCGTCATCATCATCGGCAACACGCGGCTGTACTCCGCCATGGCGTCGACCAGCGCCTTGTAGCCGGCGAGGTTGGCCTGGCTGGAAAGCACGTCCATGGCCTGGGCACGGGTGGTGCGCGGCAGCAACTCCATGGCGAAGGCGCTGACGCCGGCCTTGGCGTAGGCCTCGACCTGGTCCTTGGCGTTGTAGGGATCGAGCATGCCGATCAGGATCTGACCCGACCGCAGATGGCCCATCTCCGCGTCGGTCGGGCGCTGAACTTTGAGCACGATGTCGCTGGCCCAGGCACCGGCCTCGTCCCCGATCGTGGCACCGGCATCCTGGAACGACTGGTCCGCGACCGCAGCACCGACGCCGGCTCCTGCCTCGACGACAGGCTCCAGGCCAAGGCCCTTGTAGCGCTTGACCGTGTCCGCCGAGGCCGCTGCCCGCCGCTCACCGTCGCGGCGCTCCTTGGGTATGCCGATCTTCATGTCCGGTGCATCTCCCTGGTGCCGCTTCGGTCGCAGCAGGTTGCGAACAAGCCCCCGCCCGCGATCTCGTTCACCACCCGCCTTGGCTGCATAGGTAAGCGAGGCAAGCTACGCAATCGACCATTTCCGCCGTGGCACCCGCCGTGCCGCTCAAGCCGCCAGGGCCTGATCCAGATCCTCCTCCAGGTCCTCGACCTCCTCGAGCCCGACCGACAACCGGAGCAGATCCTCGGTGATCCCGACCGCCAGCCGCTCCGCCGGCGCGATCTTGGAATGGGTGGTGCTGGCCGGGTGGGTCATCAGCGACTTGGCGTCCCCCAGATTGTTCGAGATCCGGACCAGGCGCAGGCGGTTGAGCACGCTGAACGCGTCCGCTCGCGCCCGCCGCCGACGCGAAAGGCGATCAGGGAGCTGCCGCCACTCATCTGCCGGCGCGCAAGCTCGGCCTGCGGGAAGCTGTCCAGCCCGGGATAGAGCACCCGCTCGACCCGCGGAATGCGTCCTCCAGCCAGTGGGCCAGCCGGGCCGCCCCCTCGCTCATCGCCCGCACCCGCAAGGGCAGAGTCTCCAGTCCCTTGAGCAGCACCCAGGCGTTGAACGGGCTCATGCCCGGCCCGGTGTTGCGCAGGTAGGGATGGAGGACGGTCTTGCGGAACTGGGTGTCGCAGCAGATCAGGCCGCCCAGGCACCGCCCCTGCCCGTCGATGTGCTTGGTGCCGGAATAGACGACGAAGTCCGCGCCCAACGCCAATGGACGCTGCAGCAGGGGCGTCGCGAATACGTTGTCGACCACGACCTTGGCGCCGGCGCGGTGGGCGATGTCGCTCACCGCGGCCAGGTCGACCAGTTCCAGGGTCGGATTGCCGGGCGATTCCAGGAAGACCAGATCGGCCTTGCGGGCCAGCGCCCTGTCCCAGGCGGCGAGGTCCTTGCCGTCGACCAGCTCGACCTCGATGCCGAAGCGCGGGCAAAGCTGGGTCAGGATCCAGTGGCAGGAGCCGAAGAGGAGGGCCGAACCGACCACCCGCATGCCCGAACGCAGCTGGCACATGAGCGCCGCGTGGACCGCGGCCATGCCGCTGGCGGTGGCGGCGCAGTCCTGCGAACCCTCGAGCAATGCCATGCGTTCCTCGAGCATGCGGACCGTGGGGTTGCCGACGCGGGAGTAGGTGTAGCCCTCCTGGGTCTCGGCGAACCGGGCCTCGGCATCCTCGGCCCGCTCGTAGCAGAAGCCCGAGGTGAGGAAGAGCGCCTCGGAGGTCTCGCCGTGCGGGGAGCGGTTGGTCCCGCCATGGACGAGCTGGGTCTGCGGACGCCAGGTGGGCGACATGGGATCGGTCTCCAAACGACAACGCCCCGGCCATGCGAAGGCCGGGGCGTTGTCGCGTCCCGGCCTTTTAGCGGTTCGTCGGGACGCCCAGCGCCCCGTCGCGTGGCCCGCAAGCCGGCCGGCTCAAATCTCCACGCTGCCCACGTTCCTAGGTGACGCGGCGATCCCGGTCAACGCGCGCGTTCGCGAGCGCCTCGGCGTCGATGCCGACCGCTTCGGCCACGCTCGCGAAGCCGTCGCGCGCGAGATGGCCGTCCAGCTCCGCGACGATGCGGCGGCCGACCCCTGGTCCCTGGAAGATCATGGCGGTGTAGAGTTGCACCGCCGTGGCGCCGGCGCGGATCTTGGCGTAGGCGTCAGCCCCGCTGGCCACGCCGCCGACGCCGATCAGCGGTACCCGGCGGCCAAGGCGGACGAACATGCGCGCGAGCAGCCGCGTCGCGCGCGGGAACAAGGGCCGGCCACTCAGCCCGCCCGCTTCGCCGGCCAGAGGCGAGCGCAGGCTCGAAGGCCGGGCGACCGTCGTGTTCGCGACGATCAGCGCGTCGATCGCGTAGGCGGCGCAGAGCTCCGCAACGCCGGCCTCATCTTCAAGTTCGAGGTCGGGGGCCACCTTGAGGAACAGAGGTGGCCCGCCGCGAAGAGGCTGCAGGGCGTCGAGGATCCGGGCCAGGGCGTCGCGTTTCTGCAGGGCACGCAGCCCCGGCGTGTTGGGCGAGGAGACGTTGAGGGTGACGTAGTCGGCAAGGCCGCGGAAGGTGGCGAGCCCTTGCGCGTAGGCGGCGGCCGGATCGGCCGCATCCTTGTTGATGCCGATGTTGACCCCGACCACGCCCAGCACACGCGAGCGCCCTTCCAGCCGCGCCGCGACCGCGGCCATTCCTTCATTGTTGAAGCCCAGCCGATTGATCAATGCCCGGTCTTCGCGCAGCCTGAACAGCCGCGGCGGCGGATTTCCCGGCTGCGGCCGGGGCGTGACGGTACCGGTCTCGACAAAGGCGAAGCCCTGCCGCAGGAGTGCGCCATGGACCTCGGCGTTCTTGTCGAAGCCGGCCGCGAGCCCGACGGGATGCCGCAGGGCCAAACCGGCGAACTCGACCCGCAGCCGCGGCAAATCGGGTAGCGGCCGCGCCGGCAGCCAGGGCAGGCCGCGAATGGCCGCCCGATGCGCGGTTTCGGGCGGCAGCAGTTGAAGTAGGCGCACCAGGCGCGACAACGGCTCGTCCGAATCGGCCTTTCCGGGTGGGCGGCGATCCAGATTCAGGCGCCGCGCGCGATGAAGCCCGGATTGCGGAAGGACGGCTTGACGTAGAGGAAGGCCGCACCGTCGGTGGTTTCGACCCGCCCGCCAGCCGCGCGCAGCACGGCGTCGCCCGCGGCGGTGTCCCACTCCATCGTCGGCCCGAAACGAGGATAGACGTCGGCCCTGCCCTCGGCAACGAGGCAGAATTTGAGCGAGCTGCCGGCCGAGACGGTGTCCTCGATGCCTTCGGCCGCAAGCCAGGCGTCGGTCTCCGCATCGCGATGCGACCGACTGGCGACGGCCACGGCACCCTCGGCCGGGCGGGCGCGGACCTGGATCGCACTCACCTCGCCGTTCTCGCGGCGCATCGCACCCTGGCCGGCGGCACCCCACCAAGCCAGCCCGCGCGCCGGCGCGAGCACGACGCCGAGCACCGGCCGCTTGTGGTCGATCAGGCCGATGTTGACGGTGAACTCGCCATTCTTGGAGATGAATTCCTTGGTGCCGTCGAGCGGGTCGACCAGCCAGAAGGCGCCTTCGCCGACATCCGGTATTTCGCCGCGCGACACCGCTTCCTCCGCCACGATGGGAATCTCCGGGGTCAACGCGCGCAAGCCGGCGAGGATGATCGCCTCGCCGGCCTCGTCCGCGGCGGTGACCGGCGAGGAGTCGGCCTTGGTCGATACCGAGGTGCCCTGCGCGTAGTGCTGGAGGATTACTGCGCCGGCCTGCTCCGCGATCGACAACACCTTGGGCAGGAGCAGGGCTGGCGTGAGCATGCGGCGTCCTCGGCAGTGGCGGGTGAAACTCTGGGGCGGGGCGGTAACAGGTCGCCACAAGGGTGTAAAGCGAAGTTGCTGCACTGCAGTAGCCCGCGACGCGGAAACCGAAAGTTAACCCTCGAAGGGTAGTCTGCACGCTGTAGGGGACGGTCGATCGGCGCTCCCATGCACATAGGCGCAACATGACCCTGCAGCTATCGGCACGAGAGCCGTGCAATGCGGACGACGGCTTGGCCGAGCGCATCGAACGCTGCCGTACCGCGGCGCGGACGGCCCCTCCAGGCGAACACGGCGCCTGCCTGCAGCTGTTCGACCTTGGCCGGCTGCGGGCGAGGCTGGGCTGGCGGTGGGATGCGTTGCGCCCACGCGCGGTTGCCCTGCTCCATTCGAGCCTTCAGCAAGAACTCGCACCGGCCGACCTGGTGGTCGAGGACGGCGGCCAGCGGCTGTTCGTGGTCCGCTCGTCCGGCGAACGGCGCCAGATCGAGCGCCACGGCGAACTGCTTGCGGCCGAAGTCACCGCACGGCTGTGCGGCACGATCCCGGGCGGGGCGATCATCCGCGTCGCTACCCTACCGTTCGATCCCGTTCTCGCCCTGGAGGGCGCCACGTCGCAGGAGGACCTCCTCGACCGGGTCGAACGCGCCAGCCTGCAGACCGCACCCAAAGCTGCGGCCTTGGTCGAGCCTGCTCACCTGGAGGCCCGGTATCGGCCCGTCCTGCATTTGCGCAAGCGGCTGGTATCCGCCTATCGGCTCGCGGCCATGGCAGCGCCGGAGCGCGGTGCCGGGCAGCCGCAGGCCGAAGTGGCGGCCTCGGATGGCTGGGTCCTGCAACGGGCAGCCGACATACTGCACGAGCCGCGCCGACGAGCCGAGCCGGCCCTGATCGTGCCCTTGCGCTACGACACGCTGGCGAGCCGGCGCCCGCGCGATCAGCTGATGCAAGGGTGCCGCGAGCTACCGCCGCGGTCCAGTCGGCAGCTGGTGTTCGAGTTGTTGGACCTGCCGGCCGCCCTGCCACAAGCCCGTGTGCGAGAGCTGCTGGCCTATCTGCGACCGTTCTGCCTCGCGCTCCTGGTGCGGCTGCCGCGCCCCGACGCCCCGATCCAACACCTTGTCGGGACGGGCGCCCGCGGCGTCGCCGTGGCGTTACCCCTCGGCAACGACGAAGGAATCGCGCCATCCCTCCGCGCGTTCGCCGGCACGGCCCGCGTTCTCGGCCTGAGGAGCATGCTGGTCGACTTGGAGGAGCCCCGGCTATGCCGCTTGGCGGCGGCGGCGGGCGTCGACCATGTCGCCGGCGACGGCCTGATGCCGCCACTTCGCAGCCCCGGCCGCGCGTTCAGGTTCGACTGAGCGCTCACCGGGCGGCAGCGGGATCGACGATCCCGACATTCCAGATACGGGCCGCACGGCGCGCCGAGCCGGGGCGGCGCCATGGATCCCGAGCCGCTGCGCGGTGCTCGTGACCTCCGGCTCGTCCAGCAGCATGGCGCGCAACGCCGCTCTCGCCCGGTGCGCCCGGCTCTTGGCCGTACCGACCTCACAGCCGCAGAACTCTGCCGCCTCCTCATAGGTCATGCCGCGCACGCCGATCAGCACCAGCATCTCGCGCTGCGTCGGCGGCAGACGGCGGAAGGCGCGGCGGAACGCCATGACCTCCACCAACGAATCCTGGGCCGGGGCCACCGTGGCCAGCGGTGCCAGATCATCCACGGCGATCTCGGCAGAGACGTGCCGCCGTCCCCGCAGGCTGCGGAACCGGTTGCGCAGGATCGTGAACAGCCACGCCTCGAGATTGGTGCCGGGCCGGTACTGTGCCTGCGCCCTGAGTGCGTTCACCATGGTGTCCTGGACGAGATCGTCGGCAAGGCTGTGATCGCCGCCCGCCAGTGCGCGTGCGAAAGCGCGAAGCACCGGCACCAGACTCGCGACTTCCTCTCGGAAGACCGACATGACGCCTCCATTCCCCACTAGATGCGCAAATCTACCATGCCGCCAACGGCACCGTACACGCGAAAATCGTTCTAGCCGGACCGCGACGGCCAGCCAGGGGAGAAGCAGGCGAAAAAATGGCCCCCGCGAGGGGGGCCGAGTTGGCACGAGGGAGAGGTCAAACGGAGAAACAAGCGTCGTACCATCAACGGCTCCGCTGTCGGTCGGTTCCCCGCTCCCGCTCCTTGGGACGGCGGCGCCTACGCCGCCAGACGCCGCTGCGCCAGACGCCAGACCTTCTCCGGCGTCGCCGGCATGTCGACATGGTCGATGCCATGGGCCGCCAGGGCATCGACCAGCGCGTTGATCACCGCCGCGGGCGCTCCCACCGAGCCCGCCTCGCCGCAGCCCTTGACGCCCATCGCGTTGTTCTTGCAGCGTACCTCGACCGTCGAGAAGTCGAAGGACGGCATGTTGTCGGCGCGCGGCATGGTGTAGTCCATGAACGAGCCCGTCAGCAGCTGCCCGCTATCGTCGTAGACGGCGCCTTCCAGCAGCGCCTGCCCGATGCCCTGCACGATCCCGCCATGCACCTGGCCCTCGACCAGCATCGGATTCAGGACCACGCCGAAATCGTCGACGATGTTGTAATCGACCACCGCGACCGTGCCGGTGTCGGGATCGACCTCGACCTCGGCGATGTGGCAGCCATTGGGGAAGGTCCAGGCGCTGAGATTGGTGGTGGCGGCCGAGTTCGAGCCCGCCTTCCATGCCCAGCGTGGGCGCCATGTGCCGCGCCTTGCCGGCCAGCTCCATGATGTCGACGGCACGGTCGGTGCCGGCGACGCGGAACGTGCCATCCTGGAACTGGATATCGGCGGCCGCGGTCTCGAACAGCTGGGCGGCGAACTCCTTGCCGCGCTCGATCACCAGGTCGGACGCGTCGTTGATCGCCATGCCCTGGGCGGTCAGCGAGCGCGAGCCGCCGGTCCCGCCGCCGGCGCGAATGCGGTCGGTGTCGCCCTGGACGATGCGAATCTTCTCGAACGGCACGTTGAGACGGCTGTGCAGAACCTGGGCGTAGGCGGTGTCGTGACCCTGGCCGTTGGTCTGCGTGCCGACCAGGACGTTGACGTGGCCGTCCTCGGTGAACTCGATGGCGGCATGCTCGGTCGGATCGCCCATGGTCGATTCGATGTAGTAGCACATGCCGATGCCACGCAGCTTGCCGTTGGCCTGCGCCCGGGCGCGGCGCGCACCCAGCCCCGCCCAATCCGCCTTGTTCAGGCAAGTGTCCATCACCTTCGCGAACTCGCCGGTGTCGTAGAGTTCGCCTGCCGCGGTCTTGAACGGCATTTGCTCGGGGCGGATGAAGTTGCGGCGGCGCAGCTCGACCGGGTCGACGCCCAGCTGGTCGGCGGCGTAGTCCATCAGCCGCTCGATGCAGTAGATCGACTCCGGGCGGCCGGCGCCCCGATAGGCGTCGACCGGCACGGTGTTGGTGAACACGCCCTTCACGCCGTAGCTGAGAGTCTTCACGTCGTAGACGCCAGGCAGCACCTTCAGGGCGGCGCCGGTCGGAATATAGGGCGCATAGGCGTAGTAGTAGGCGCCCATGTTCGAAATCAAGTCGACCTTCAGGCCGAGGATCCTGTGGTCGGCGTCGAAGGCGATCCTGGCGGTGGTGACATGGTCGCGGCCCATCGTGTCCGAGAGATAGCTCTCGCCGCGCTCGGCCGTCCACTTGACGGGCCGGCCGAGCGCCCGGGCGGCGAACGCCGCCATCGAGTACTCGGGATAAAAGAAGGCCTTCATCCCGAAGCCGCCGCCGACGTCGGGCGTGATCACCCGCACCTGCTCCGCCTCGAGGCCGAGATTCGCCGCCAGCACGTCGCGATGGCCCCAACCGCCCTGGGTGCAGGTCTGAACCGTGAGCTTGCCGTCGCCAGCATCCCATTCCGCGACGCAGGCGCGCGGCTCCATGGCGTTGCAGATCACCCGGTTGTTGACCAGCTCGAGCTCGACCACCCTGGCGGCCTTGGCGAACGCGGCCTGCACGACCGCCTCGTCACCGAAATGCCAGTCGAAGGCGAGATTGCCCGGTGCTTCCGGGTGGACCTGCGCCGCGCCGGCGTCCAGCGCCTTGGCGGTGTCGGCGACGGCCGGCAGATCCTCGTAGTCGACCTCGATCAGTTCGGCCGCGTCCTTGGCCTGGATGCGCGTCTCGGCGACGACGAAGGCGACATGGTCGCCGACATAGTTCACCTCGTCACGGCACAGGATCGGGTGCTTGGGATCGGCGCGCTCCGATCCGTCGCGGTTGGTGATCGGGATCAGGCAGGGAATCGCGGCGTCGAACTCGGCGCCGGTCAGCACCAGCAGCACACCCGGCGCCGCCTTCGCGGCCGCGGTGTCGATCCGCGCAATCCGCGCGTGCGCGGTCGGCGAGCGCAACACATAGCCATGCGCCTGCCCCGGCAGGTTGATGTCGTCGGTGTAGCGCCCCTGCCCGGTGATGAACCGCTGGTCCTCGACCCGGCGGACCGGCTGTCCGATCCCGAACTTGCTCATGATGTCCTCCCATGCGCGGCGATCGCAGGTGACGCGCGCGCGACCGACTTGGTCTGGCCCCGATAGTAGTGCACCGAGCAACGGCGGCAAGCCGGGTCCCGCCTTGCCGCGAACCCTAGCCGACGGGTTTGCGCATGAACACGCGACGAAACCCGGCCTGCTCGCCACGATGTGTCTCGACGAAGCCGTGACGTTCGTAGAGCGCGATGTTCTCGGTCATCAGCTCGTGGGTATAGAGCCTCAGCTCGCTCAGGCCGCGTCGTCTGGCCTCGGACTCGGCGGCCGCAATCAGGCGCCGGCCGTGGCCCCGACCCTGCGCGGCCGGGTCCACGGCGACGTTGTCGAGCAGCAGGTGGTCCTCCGCCGGCAGCAGGACCAGCAGGGCCACGACCCGGCCTTCCTCCTCGAGCACGGAGACCACGCCCTCGGCGATCCGGGCGGCGTAGTCGTCGACCATGGGTCCGGGCGCCCGGCCAAGCCGGGCCATGTAGTGGCCGTAGGCACGTGCGACCAGCGCCTCGATCGCCGGCAGGTCGGCGTCAGTGGCGCGGCGGAGGGTCGTCACGCCGCGGCCGGCCCGCTCATGACCACCACCGGCCAAGGCCGTCCGTCATCGTCCAGCTGGCGGCACTCCACCGCGACGAAACCGCAGCGGCCGTAGAATGCGAGTGCTGCGCAGTTGGTGCGGTAGACCTCGAGCGTCAGCGGCCCGTGAAGCGCCGCGGCATGCTCCAGCAGCCGCCGGCCGATGCCGCGGCGGTGGTGCGATGGGTGAACGAACAGACCGCCGACATGGGCGCCGACCAGGCCGATGCCGCCGACGATCCGCTCCTTCTGCCAGGCGACCCAGGTTTCCGACGCCGGCAAGTGGAGCTCGATCAGTCGCCGCCGCCGGGCGGCGAGCTCGGCCGCGTCGAAGAAGGGATGACCGACCCGGTTGGCCGCTTCCCAGACGTCCAGGAGCTCGTCGCGATCGCCGTCGCGGTAGCGCCGGATCGCGGGCATGGATCAGCCGGGCTTGGCCGCATCCGCCTGGGCGGTGATCCGCCAAGCGGCCGAACCCTTCGGGTCGCGCCAGAAGGCAAGGGTCGCATATTTCTCGAACAGGTCGGGCGGCAGGATGGTGCGCCGGGGTGCGAACTCGACCTTGCTCTTCACGCTGTGCAGACCGGGAGCCCCGAGCTGGGCGTCGAACTCGGGCTCATCATACTCGACCTGCTCGAAATCATGCTCAAACCAGGGCTCACCCAGAAATTCGTAGACCAGCCGCAGCGTGTCGCGCGGCCGCTGGCACAGGATGTCGTACTCGACCAGCAGCAGCGAGCGCGAGTGCTCGCCATAATAGGCCTCCTTGAGCGCCGACCAGGCGAAGCCGACGACCCGGTCGCGATGTGCCAGCGCCTCGACCCGGCTGTAGACGGTCTGCCGCTCCTCGGGCGTGGCGAACAGCTTGGTCGGCGAGAGCGGGTTCTTGCGCACCAGCCGCTCGAAGCTGTCCAGGACCCAGGCCACGTCGCGCACGCAGCAGATCACCCGCGCGCCGGGAAACAGGGTGACCAGAAGCGGCAGCCGGGCGCACCAGGCGCGGTTGGTGTCGAACATCACCGCACGGTCCGACTGCGGCCTATAGTATGCCTGAATGACCGCGCGCAGCAGCTCGGCCTTGCGCTCCTCGTCGAGGAACACGGCGGTTTCGTTCTGGGGTCCCATGGCATTCAGCAGGACCGTCACCAACCCTGCCACCGGGCCGCTCATGGCAGCGTAAAAGCTTGGATTCTGGCGCAAAATCCCGGCCAACAGCGTCGAGCCCGAACGCGGCAGGCCGGAAATGAAATGCAACTTCGGCGCGGTCGGCTGGGTCATGGCGGCAACCTTAGACCAGGAAATCGGGCTCGGCAAAGGCGCGGCGGGCCGTGTTCGCGACGCAACACCTGTCGCGTCTAGGGCCGGTTATCGGGCCGGGTGCGGTTGCGCCATCGACCTCAGACCGTAGCCTGGGCGGATCGAGCAAAGAAAAACGGAAGGGTGGTTATGGCAACGTTCACGGTTACCACGGTCAACGATATCAGCGACGCGGGCGACAGCCTGCTGAGCCTGCGCGAGGCCGTAGCGCAGGCGAATGCCACGGCGGCGGCGGACACCATCGTCTTTGCCGGAGAACTCGAGGGCCAGACGCTGGTGCTGACCGGTGGAGAGCTCGCTCTCGGCCGCGACACGACCATCGACGGCGACCATGACAATGACGGCACGCGGGTGGCCATCAGCGGCGACGACAACACCCGCATCATGAGCATCAGCGGCGGCGAGACCGATGTCACGCTCAAAGATATCGATCTGCGCCATGGCAACAGTTTCGGTCAGGGGTCGGGCGACGGCGGTGCCGTCCATGCGGGAGGCCAGAGCCTCACCGTCGTCAACGCGACCTTCTCCGACAACGCGACCTTTGGCACCGAGTTCACCGGAGGCGGTGGGGCCATCTTTCTCGCCAGCGGGGAACTGACCGTTTCGGACAGCAGGTTCATCGACAACGACGCCGCCTTTGGCGGTGCCCTCGGCGCCTATGCCGATCGGTCGATGCGCGTTCAGAACAGCGCGTTTTCGGGCAACAGCGCCGGGCTTGGCGGCGCGATCGCCGCGAACGGCTATCTGTCCGTCGAGGACACGACGATTTCCGGCAATTCGGCCGGCTACTATCACAGCGGCGGTGGCGGCGGCATCTGGGTCGAAGGGACCGGGATCATCAACCGCTCGGCCATCATCGACAATCAGGCGCAATACGGCGGAGGAGGCGTGGAGTCGCGAGGCACCAGCCTGACCATCTCCGACAGCACCATCGCCGGCAACCTCGCCTATGGCGGCAGTTACGGCAGCGGCGACGGCGGTGGCATCGCCGCCTATTCCGGCGATCTCGTGATCAGAAACAGCACGATCACCTCGAACATCGCCACCCAGGGCTACGAGGCCGGCGGCCGCGGCGGCGGAATCTCCGTCTCGATCTACTCCGCCTCGGCGACGCTCGACATCGCCAACACGATCGTGGCCGGCAACCAGGTCGTCGGCGCCGAAGCGTCCGATGCCGACATCGAGGGGGCGATCACCCGCTCCAACGGTCACAACATCTTCGGCAGCACCGTCACCGGCGCCGGCGTCGGCGACCGTCAGCTTGTCGACCCCGCGACCGTCTTTGCCGCCACCGATCCCGCCACTGGCGGTGGCATGGTCAACGACGACGGCATCGTGCAGCTCCTGGGCGACGTCGCCAACCCGGCGCTCGGCGGTGCCGACCGGTTTGCCAGCAGTTCCACCGACCAGCTCGGCGTCCACCGCCCGACGCCGTCGCTCACCAATCCCGACATCGGCGCCGCAGAAAGCGGGTTCGTGCCCTCGCATGCCTCCTCTCTCAACAATGATTCGATCATCGGCAACGGCCGCGCCAACACGCTGAACGGCTTGGCCGGCGACGACTTCCTCAAGGGTCTGGCCGGCAAGGACACCCTGAACGGCGGCGACGGCAACGACTTCCTCGAGGGCAATGGCGGCAAGGACTGTCTCAACGGCGGCGCCGGGATCGACATCGCCAACTACGGCGACAGCAACAAGTCGGTGCGAGTCGACCTGCGCGGCGACGCGCCTGGCGATACCGACACCGCCAAGCGCGGCGACGGCAACGATACGCTCACCGGGATCGAGGGTGCGATCGGTGGCGGCGGCAGGGACCGGTTCTGGGGCGACAGCGGCGACAATTGGTTCCAAGGCGGTAAGGGCAAGGACACCTTCACCGGCGGCGACGGCCAAGATCTCTACGACTACAACCTCACCACCGCCAGCAGACCCGGCAGCGGGCGCGACGTGATCACCGATTTCCACCACCTCACCGACAAGATCGACCTCTCCGGCATCGATGCCGACACCACCACCGCGGGGGACCAGGCCTTCCACTGGGTCGGGTCGGCGGCGCTCACCGGACCCGGCGAGCTCGGCTTCTTCACCTCCGGCGGCAACACCATCATCCTGGCCAGCACCGACGGCGACCGCGGCGCCGAGTTCCAGATTCAACTCAACGGCGTCCCGGGCGTGTCGGCACTCGACTTCTATCTCTGACCATGGCGGACGGGCAGCCGGCGCAGATCCGCCGGCTGCCGTGCCTTCCGACTAGGTGCCAGTAAAAGCGACATGTCTTTTGCGAGGTAGCGCCGATTTCCTGTAATTTGGATGTACGCAAGATAGATGATCTTAGCGCCGATCTGTTTCCAATAGCTGTTCAAGTGTCCAGAACGCCACACGAGCCAAATCTTATGTGCAAATACTGACCAAATGCATAGCGAACTGACTCGACATGAGTTATTGTTTGGCGATTGGGCCAAGCATAGCTAGAGGATAGCAAGAATGGCAATGTTTACGGTCACCACAAGCACAGATTTGGTCAACTCGGGCGACGGTTTGCTCAGCCTGCGCGAAGCAATTGCGCAGGCCAACGCCACGGCAGCGGCCGACACGATCGTCTTCGCCAACGGCATCGAGGGTCAGACGCTGGTGCTCACCAACGGTGAGTTGGCGATCACCAAGGACCTGACCATCGACGGCGACAAGAATGGCGATGGCACCGGGGTGACCATCAGCGGCAACGACGCCAGCCGGATCATGACCATTTCCGGCGATCAGACCGACGTCGCACTGACGGATCTGGTGTTTCGCGATGGCCGCGCCAATGGTGGTGACGGCGGCGCTGTACACTTCGACGGAAGAAGTCTTGCGGTAACGAACTCGGCTTTTGTCAGCAACACGTCAAATACCACGGTAGCCGGCGACTACAAGGGAGACGGTGGCGCAGTTTTCCTCGCAGGGGGCGACGTTCGGATTGCCGACAGCTTGTTCGAGGACAATTTTTCGCTGAACGGAGGCGCGATCGCGACCGCCTTATCAGATATCGATCTGAGAATTTCGGGTAGTCGCTTTCTGAGCAATGATTCTGCCATCGGCGGCGGCGCAATGAGCGTCTCCGGCTATCTGTCGCTCATTGCCAGCGAGATCTCCCACAACTCTGGAGGCTATTACCACAGCGGGGGCACCGGAGGCATCCGGCTGCACGGATCGGGAGTGATCGACGGTACGACCATCAACAACAACTTCGGAAAGTATGGTGCGGGAGGTGTGGAATTTTCGGGTTCCGCGTTGACCATCAACAACAGCACCATCGCGAGCAACACTTCCGGGGGCGGCTATGCCGCTGGCAGTGGCGGTGGCATCGCTGCCGATTCCGGCACCCTCGTCATCCGCAGCACCACCGTGACCGCGAACGCAGCGGGCGACGGATTTGACTACGACAGCAGCAAGGGCGGTGGCATCTTCGTCTCGGCTGGCGCAGCCCTCGACATCGCCAACAGCATCGTGGCAGGCAACCGGGTTGATGGGCCAGTCGCTTCCGGGGTGGACATCGAGGGCAGCATCTCGTTCTCCAACGGCCACAACCTCTTCGGCAGCGACGTCTCCGGCGATGCCACGGGTGATCGCGAGAACATCGCCGGCAGCGTCATCTTCACCGCTATCGATCCCTTCACCGGCGGCGGTGCGGTCAATGGCGACGGCGTGGCCCCGCTTCGCGCCAACATCGCCAATCCAGCCATCGCCGGAGCGGACCGCTTCCTGATCGCTTCCGAGGACCAGCTCGGTGTCCATCGCCCGATGCCCTCTGGCACCAACCCGGACATCGGCGCGGCGGAGAGCGGCTTCACACCTTCGAAGATCTCCTCGGCCAACAATGACGCGCTGACCGGAACGGGGGCCGCCAACACGCTCAACGGCCTTGGCGGTCACGACTTCCTCAAGGGTTTGGCCGGCAACGACACCCTGAACGGCGGCGACGGCAACGACTTCCTCGAAGGCAATGGCGGCAAGGACAAGATCAACGGCGGGGCCGGCTTCGACATCGCCAACTATGGTGACAGCAGCAAAGCCGTGACGGTCGACCTGCGCGGCGATGCCTCCGGCGACACCGATACCGCCAAGCGTGGCGACGGCAACGACACGCTCACCGGGATCGAGGGTGCTATCGGTGGCGGCGGCAAGGATCGGTTCTTTGGCGACGGCGGCGACAACTGGTTCCAAGGCGGCAACGGCAAAGACACCTTCACCGGCGGCGGCGGGGCGGATCTCTATGATTACAATCTCACCGCAGCCAGCAAAGTGGGCAGTGCGGGCCGCGACGTGATCACCGACTTTCGCCACCTTACCGACAAGATCGACCTCTCCGGCATCGACGCCGACACCACCACCGCGGGGGACCAGGCCTTCCACTGGGTCGGCTCGGCGGCGCTCACCGGGCCTGGCGAGCTCGGCTTCTTCACCTCCGGCGGCAACACCATCATCCGGATGAGCACGGACGCAGATGCCGGCAGCGAAAGCGAGATCCAGTTGACCGGGATCAAGACCCTTACGGCGCTGGACTTCTACCTATAGCGCCGAGCCGCCTGGGGTCGGATCGTCGCTTGGGGGCGGTACGATATCCGGCCCTGGGTCCGGCACCACGTCGGGGCCGGGCGGCAGGGTGACGGGCTCGCCGGTATTCGCCCGGCAGCTCGACCGGCGGCTGGGGCGGCAGTTCCGGTCCGGGTCCGGGCGGCATCTCGGACGGTGGCGTGGCGGGGATCATCGGCATCTCCTAGGGACGCCAGCGCAACCGCGCTCCCGCCCCGCGGGTTCCGGCATCCGCGGTCGCGGCGACCGCTCGCGACCCGATCCCGCTTGCCTCCGCGCCGGTGGGGTCCTATTCGCGGCGATGGCGTCTCGGCGGCTTCACGCCGCCTCGCCGTCGGGGACCGAAGATGGACATCCGCCAGCTCCGCTACCTGGTAGCCCTCGCCCGCGAGCGCCACTTCGCACGCGCCGCGGAGGCGTGCGGCGTGGCGCAGCCGACCCTGTCGGCGGGCCTTCGCCACCTGGAGGAGGATCTGGGCGTCCTCGTGGTCGAGCGCGGCAACCGCTTCAAGGGGCTGACCACGGAGGGAGAGCGCGTCCTGGTCTGGGCGCAGCGGATCCTCGCCGACTGCAACTCGCTCGAGCAGGAGCTCTTGAGCGCGCGCAAGGACTTGCGCGGCCGGCTCATCGTCGGGGTGATTCCCTCGGCCTTGGCGATGCTGGCACCGCTGACTTCGGCCCTGATCGCACGCCAGCCCGGGCTCGGCATCAAGCTGCTGTCGCGCAGCTCGGTCGACATTCAGCGCGGCCTCGACGATTTCGAGCTGCATGCCGGGATCACCTATCTCGACAACGAGCCGCTCGCCAATGTGCGCAGCCAGGCCCTCTACCAGGAGCGCTACGTGCTGCTGGCGGCCGATGGCCTGGTTCCGGCGAACAGCACGGCGATGAGCTGGGCCGCGGCGGCCGAACTGCCCCTCTGCCTGCTGACGCCCCAGATGCAGAACCGACGCATCGTCGACGCGGCGTTCGCCGCCGCCGGCGCCAGTCCGACCCCGGTGGTCGAAACCGACTCGATCGCGGCACTGATCAGCCAGGTCCGCGAGGGCAAGCTCGCGGCGATCGCACCCGACCAGCTGCTCGAGCGGCTGGGCATCGGCCAGGATCTGCGCCGCGTGCGCCTGGAAGCGCCGGATCTCGTGCACACGGTGGGTCTGGTGGTGGCCGACCGGGAGCCCACTCCGCCATTCGTGGCAGCGCTGTGGGCGGCGGCACTGGCCGCGAGCTGATCGCCGCCTGCGATCGGGCCATCCGGAAATCCAATTTGCCTCGAGGGGGCGGCACGCCTTACACCCCAGGCTCGGGAATTGGGGACAGGCGAGGCCATGTCAGCGTCCATCCATGCGCCGCGACCGGCGGTGCGGGCCTTGCATCCAGGCAAGGGCGAGCGTCGTGGGCGCCGAACCGCGCGCGGTCGCCAGGTGCAGCCAGAAGCACTCGACGAGATCCGCGGGCTCCTGGGCGACCGTCCTCGCCGACGCGACCACCTGATCGAATTCCTGCACCTGATCCAGGACCGGTGGGGTCACATTTCGGCCGCGCACATCGCGGCCCTGGCGGAGGAGATGCGCCTCGCTCAGACGGAGGTCTACGAGGTCGCCACCTTCTATCACCATTTCGATGTGGTGAAGGAAGGCGAGGCGCCACCGCCGCAGATCACCGTCAGGGTCTGCGACAGTCTCAGCTGCGCCCTCGCCGGCGGCGACGCGTTGCTGGCCGAGCTACGGGCAGCCCTCGACCCGGCCAGGGTCCGGGTGGTGCAGGCACCGTGCATGGGCGCCTGCAACCACGCTCCGGCCGCGATGGTGGGCCATCGTCGCGTCGAGCCGGCCACCGCCAGTTCGGTGCGCGCGGCCGTGACGGCGGGCCAAGTGACTCCAATTCTGCCGGAGCCCGTCGACCTTGCGGCCTATCTGGCCGCCGGTGGCTACGCGCTCTACCGGAAGATCGCCCGCCTCGAACCCGCCGCCATGACCGCCGGGCCCGGCATCGAGCTCCTGGCCGCACTCAACGATTCGGGCCTGCGCGGCCTGGGCGGCGCCGGGTTTCCCACCGGCCGCAAGTGGGAGATCGTGCGCGGCCAGCCCGGACCGCGCTACCTGTGCGTCAACGCCGACGAGGGCGAGCCCGGCACCTTCAAGGATCGCTACTATCTGCGCGGGGACCCGCACCGCTTCCTGGAGGGGGCGCTGATCGCCGCCCACTCGATCGACGCCGCCGGCGTGTTCATCTACCTGCGCGACGAATATCCCGCGATCCGCCAGGTGCTGGCGCGCGAGATCGCGCGCCTGGAGGCGGAAGGCATTGCACCCCGGGGCCTGCTCGAGCTGCGCCGCGGTGCGGGTGCCTACATCTGCGGCGAAGAATCGGCGATGATCGAGAGCATCGAGGGCAAGCGGGGCCTGCCGCGTCACCGGCCGCCCTATGTGGCGCAAGTGGGCCTGTTCGGCCGGCCGACCCTGGTCAACAATGTCGAGACGCTGTTTTGGATCCGCGACATCGTCGAGAAGGGGCCGGACTGGTTCGCGAACCAGGGCCGCAACGGCAGCAAGGGCCTGCGGTCCTACTCGGTGTCCGGGCGGGTCCTGGATCCGGGCGTCAAGCTGGCTCCGGCCGGCATCACGGTGCGCGAGCTGATCGATGAGTTCTGCGGCGGCATGGCTTCGGGCCACCGCTTCCGCGCCTATCTGCCGGGCGGGGCTTCCGGCGGCATCCTGCCTGCGTCCATGGGTGACGTGCCCCTGGATTTCGGCAAGCTCGAGCATCTGGGCTGCTTCGTCGGCAGCCATGCCGTGGTGATCCTGTCCGACCGGGACGATCTCAAGGCAGCCGTTCGCAACCTGATGCGTTTCTTCGAGGACGAATCCTGCGGCCAGTGCACACCCTGCCGCGCGGGCACGGCGAAGGCTGTGGCGCTGATGAGCCGGCCGGTGTGGGACACGGCACTGCTCGGCGAGCTTGGAAGGGCGATGACCGACGCCTCGATCTGTGGCCTGGGCCAAGCGGCCGCAAATCCGTTGAAGTGCCTGATCAAATACTTTCCCGAAGAGTTCGTGCCGACGCTCCCGGAGGCTTTGCCATGACCGAGGCCATCCGATTTACCCTGGACGGCCGCGAGGTCGAGGCGGGTCCGGAGGAGAGCATCTGGCAGGTGGCCCAGCGCGAGGGGATCACGATCCCGCATCTGTGCTGGCTGCCCGAGCCCGGCTATCGGGCCGACGGCAATTGTCGCGTCTGCATGGTCGAGGTCGAGGGTGAGCGGGTCCTGGCCGCTTCATGCATCCGCAAGCCCGTGCCGGGCATGAAGGTCGCCACCGCCACGGAGCGTGCCGTCACCGCCCGCCGGATGGTCATGGAGCTCCTGGTCGCCGACCAGCCACAGCAAGCCGACGCCCACGATCCCGGCAGCCGGCTGTGGGACTGGGCCGCGCGGATGGAGGTCGAGGGCAGCCGGTTTCCCGCACGCCACCAGCCGGCGGCGGACTGGTCGCATCCCGCCATGACCGTCCAGCTCGACGCCTGCATCCAGTGCAATCTCTGCGTGCGCGCCTGCCGCGAGGTTCAGGTCAACGACGTCATCGGCATGGCCGGACGCGGCCACCACGAGCAGATCGTGTTCGACCAAGGCGACCCGATGGGAGCCAGCACCTGCGTCGCCTGCGGCGAGTGCGTGCAGGCCTGCCCGACCGGGGCTCTGTTGCCGTCGAGCATCGTCGAGCGGGCCACGGGCCGAGCCGATCGATCGGCTGATCGCGAGGTCGACAGCGTGTGTCCGTTCTGTGGCGTGGGCTGCCAGCTCACCTACCATGTCAAGGACGGCAAGATCGCCTACGTGACCGGCCGCGACGGGCCAGCCAACGAGAACCGCCTGTGCGTCAAGGGGCGGTTCGGCTTCGACTATGCCCACAGCCCGCAGCGCCTGACCAAGCCGCTGATCCGCAGGACCGACGTGCCCAAGACCGTCGCGCCCGGCATCGACCCGCGCAACCCGTGGACGCATTTTCGCGAGGCGAGCTGGGACGAGGCGCTCGAGGTCGCCGCCAGAGGCCTGGTCACCGTGCGCGACCGCGACGGCGGCAATGCACTAGCCGGCTTCGGCTCGGCCAAGTGCAGCAACGAGGAGGCCTACCTGTTCCAGAAGCTGGTCCGGACCGGCTTCCTCACCAACAATGTCGACCACTGCACCCGCCTGTGCCACGCCTCGTCGGTGGCGGCGCTGATGGAGGGCATCGGCACTGGTGCGGTGACCGCTCCGTTCAACGACGCGCTGTTCGCCGACTTGGTCGTGATCATCGGTGCCAACCCGACCGAGAACCACCCGGTGGCCGCGACCTACTTCAAGCAGGCGGCCAAGCGCGGCACCCGGCTCGTGGTCATGGACCCGCGCGGCATGGCGATGAAGCGTCACGCCCACTGGATGCTGCAGTTCAAGCCCGGCAGCGACGTGGCGATGCTCAACGCGATCATGCACGTCATCGTCGCGGAGGGCCTCTACGACACCCAGTATGTGCAGGCGCATACCGAGGGCTTTGAGCGGCTGAAGGCGCACCTCGTCGACTACCCGCCGGAAGCCATGGCCGAGATCTGCGGCATCCCCGCCCAGACCCTGCGCGAGGTCGCCCGCGCCTTCGCCCGCGCCGAGCGCGCCATGGTGTTCTGGGGCATGGGCGTGTCGCAGCACGTGCACGGGACCGACAATGCGCGCTGCCTGATCTCGCTGGTGATGATGTGCGGCCATGTCGGCCGCCCGGGCACCGGCCTGCATCCCCTGCGCGGCCAGAACAACGTCCAGGGCGCATCCGATGCCGGTCTGATCCCGATGGTCTTCCCCGACTATCATTCGGTCGGTGACACCATCTTCCGCACCATCCTGGAAGCGCTGTGGGGCGTGGAACTCGACAGGCGCCCGGGCCTGACCGTGGTCGAGATCATCGACGCGATCCATGCCGGGGAGGTCAAGGCCATGTACATCATGGGCGAGAACCCGGCCATGTCGGACCCGGACACGACCCATGCCCGCGAAGCCCTGTGCGCGCTCGAGCATCTGGTGGTCCAGGACATCTTCCTGACCGAAACGGCGATGTATGCCGACGTGGTGCTGCCGGCCTCGGCTTGGCCCGAGAAGACCGGGACGGTCACCAACACCAACCGGCTGGTGCAGATGGGCCGGCAGGCGATCCATCCGCCGGGCGAAGCGCGTCTGGACTGGTGGATCACCCAGGAGCTGGCCCGCCGCATGGGTCTGGACTGGACCTATGCCGGTCCGGCCGAGGTGTTCGCCGAGATGAAGCGGGCGATGCCGTCGCTCGACAACATCACCTGGAACCGGCTGGAGACGGAATCCGCGGTCACCTACCCCTGCCCCGAGCCCGACCATCCCGGCCTGCCGGTGGTGTTCGAGGACGGCCACTTCCCGACCAAGGATGGCCGGGCCAAGCTGGTCCCGGCGTCGATCATCCCACCCGCCGAGCAGCCCGACCCGGCCTATCCCTGGGTGCTGACCACCGGCCGCACCCTGGAGCACTGGCACACCGGCGCCATGACCCGCCGCGCGGCCAGCCTCGACGCGCTGGAGCCGGAAGCGTTCGTGATGGTCAATTCGCAGGATCTGCGCAGCCTGGGCATCGCCCCCGGCGACCAGGTTCAGGTCGCGACCCGGCGGGGCCACATCGAACTGATGGCGCGCCAGGACAATGCGGTCCCGGCCGGGGTGCTGTTCATCCCGTTCTGCTTCGCCGAGGCCGCGGCCAACGTGCTGACCAATCCGCAGCTGGATCCCTACGGCAAGATTCCCGAGTTCAAGTACTGCGCCGCCCGGCTGGCGCCCTTGACCATGGACGCCGCCGCCGAGTGAGCCGGGAAGCGCTAGTCCTCGTCGGCGACCTCGTCCCAGCTGTCGTCGGGGTCGTAGGTGGTGATGTCGGGCGCAAGCTTGTCGGTATCCTCGCCGAGATCCTTCTCGTAGACCGTGCCTTGGTGGCTCACGGCGAAGGTCATCACGCCCGAGTGCCCGTAGTCGGCCGGCCACGCCACCATCGCGAAGCCTGCGATCATGTTGCCGTTGATGATATAGTCGTAGGCGCCACCGGGCGGATTCTGGCCTTGCTTGGTCAAGATCCGGTAATAGTAGCCGTGATAGGGCTCCCCGGTTTTGTAGTAGTCCTTGGTGTAGGCATCGGCCTCGGCCACCAGCGGCCCGAGCGGGCTAAGCTCGCCGCTGCCGTCGGGCGCCCAATAGAGGCCGTCCTTCTGTCCGGGCGTGCTGACGATCTTCTGGGCATATTCCAGCACCTGGTCGCCGTCATGGTCGGCCTGGGCATAGTCAAGCTGGGCGTCGACATAGCTGCGTAGCAGGCCGATCGCCGTGAGCTCGTTGCTGCCCACCCTGCGATCGTCGATTTCCTCCAGCCCAGCCGCGGTGTCGTAGCGCCAACCCTGATCCTCCCTGACCAGCGGGACGGGCATCGGCCAGTCCTTGCGGCCCAGCACCACCGTCATCGACCCGTCGTCGTTCGGCTCGAGCGTCGCCGCCTGCGTCGCCAGAACGTCGAGATCGTCCAGCCACTGCCGTGCCTGGGCGGGATCGCCACCGATCAGGTCGTCGCGATGTTCCGGGCCGAGCAGGTTCGCGAGCGCATCGGCGTCCTTGGCTTGGAGAGCCTTGGTGAGCGCCGCGAGGGCCGATTCCGGCGTCGCGAAATAGGGCTGGTCGGCCAACGCTGGCAATGCCATCGCGACCATCAGGGCCATCGCGGCTGCCAGCGGCCCGGTCCTGCGTGCAAACGGGTCGGCCATACGCGTCGTGACGAGCCTCGAGCCATGGTCCATGGTCATTTCCTCCGCTTCCCGCCGCCCTTGCCACCGCCTTTGCCAAGGCTCTTCTTGCCTCGGTTGGCGTCGCGTTTGGTGTTCTTGCCGCTCTTGACGGCACCCATCGGCCGGGCGCCGCCACTTTTCGCGCTCGTCGCAGCCCGCTGGCCACCCGAATGGTTGGCCGCGGCCTTGGGTTGCCGCTGCTGCCCGGACTTAGCCATGCTCTTGGCACCGCGCTGGCTCGCGCGCTGCGCATCACGCGGCCGGTCGATCCCCGCTGCCACCGCTCGGTCGGCTGCCTGTGGTCGATTGCCTGGCCGCCGGGGTGTCGCGGCCCGCTGGCGCGTCTCGCCGCCTTGCACGGCCGCCTGGCGCTTGCCTGCGGCCTGCGCCACATTGCCGCCGCCCTTGGCGCCCGGCAGCTTGACCTCCCGCGCCGGCCGATTGGCAGCGACTTGCCGGTTCTGGCCCCGCTCGGGCGTGGCCTTGGCCGGGGCGAGACCGCGGGGGCGCTCGGCCTGCCGGGGTCGACCGTCGCGATTGCCCACCGCGGCCACGCGGGTGTCGCCCTCGCGCTTGAGCGTGCCGTTCTTCAGGTCGACGCGCGTGCGCTGGCCGCCGGTGAGATTCACCTTGGAGTCGCGCTTGTTCTTCAGCTTCGCGTTGAGCTCATTGCGTTTGAGATCGTTGCCGACCACGATCGTGCTGTCGGAGATGTTGACGTTTCGCCCACGCTGGTCACGCACGTCTTCCCAGTCGCGATCATCGAGACGGCGGACGGCGCGGTCGAAGTCGTTGCGGTCGACCCGGTCGACGAAATCGTCCCAATCGTTGTCGTCGAGGTCGCGGATCGCATCCGCGACCTCATCCCAGCCGTCGTCGTTGTTGTTGTTGTTGTCGTTGTCGTCGCCGATGACGTAGCCCAGGAGACCGCCGACGGCGGCGCCACCGGCAAAGGTCGCGGCGGTCGACCAAAAGCTGCTCTGCGGCGCGGCGTAGCTCACCGGCGGCGGGGCGGCCATGTAGGTCGGCTGCGGCTCGGCATAGTAGGTGGGGGCGGCGGCGCTCGCCGTGGGAGCGGCTGGTGCCGGCTCCGCCGCCGATGGTGCCGCGGCCGTGACCGTCGCGTCACCTGCGGGCGGCACTGCGGGCTCAGCAGGCGGCGGCTGCTGGATGTTGACGACCACCGTCGTCCCGTTACCCGCTTCCTCCGGCAGAGCAGGCTCTTCCGCCGGTGTGAGTGCTGCCAGCAGTTCGACGGGGTCGTATTGCGGCACGGAGATCTGGTCCGCGCTCGCCGGTGCGATCATCACCACGCCGTCGGTCTCGACGACGTTCTGCACTTCGTTGCTGACCAGGATGCCGCGGTCGAGGGCGCCTGAGCGCAGGATCTGGATCGAGGCCTGGACCGCGTCGGTCTGCTCGATCACCGCGGTGCCGAGCAGCTGGGTCCAGTCGAGATACTCGCTCATCGAGCCCACCAGCTCGGGGTAGTTGAGCAGGCCAACGATGCTCGAGTCCCAGTCGGGATCGGGCGTGAGCGACGGGTCCTTCTCGCGCTTGGCGAGGAAGCGCTCGGCCTCCACGACGTCCAGGGGCGTGATCGAGGCCTGCAGCACCAGCGACAGCAGCGGATCGGGATAGAGCACCACCGGCGCCACCAGCGCGTCGATCTCATTCGGCTCGAGCACATCGGTGCCGGGATCGATGGTGTCTTCGGGGTCAGCCGCGGCCGATGTCTCCTCGGCTGGCGTCGCAGGATCGGCCGTCTGCGCCAGCACGGGAAAGCCACCCGAGAACGACATCAAGGTGAATATGCAGCAGCCGGCGCGAAGGCGAAGACCCCATGTCCGTCCATCGCTCATCTCGGCCCTCCCTATAGGACGATTCTATTTCATCAAGCTCTCGTCGGTCTCGCGCCACGTGCAGCGCTCGGCGACGAGAGGCGCCACGTTCGGATTGCCGGCGCCACGGGCGAGCATGGCGCCCACCCGTTCGTCGCCGGCGTAGCCGAGATGCGCCCCAAGTGGATTGGCGACGTCGCCCAGACCGAGGAGCGAGTTCACCGGAACCACGTTGATGGTGACGTTGGTCACGCTCGGGCACAGACGCAATTCGATGTACCTGTCCGCGAACTTGTCCGGCACCGGGTAGCTCATCAGGTCGTTCGGGTCGGAGAAGGCGATGATCTCGGTCTTGCCGAAGAAGTGGCCGGGTTTGGTGGCACCAGGCCCGCAATAGGCGCCGATCTGACCGGTCACCTGCTGACCCTCGCGCCCCGCCTCGAGCAGGGGCAGCTGGTTGGAGAGCATGAACACCTGGATGTCGAGGTTGGCGAACGCATCGGCGATTAGCTTGAGGTGTGAATCGGCGGACACCGGCAGATTGGTCAGGCGTTGCATCGCGTCCAGGGTCGCCCGGCTACCCAGGCTGTGGGTGATCAGAACGAAGTCGTCTAGTTGCACGCGGCTGCCGACTCCCGGCAGGCTGGACCCGCAATAGGTCCCCTCGGTGAGCTCGGGCAGCTCGCTCCAGCTGCGCGAGACCATCCAGCAGATCGACTGGGTGACCGAAACCAGGATCGGCTCGCGCTTCTCACCGGCATAGGCCAGGGGATCGGGGGCGACGTCGTTGACGAAGCTGCGCATCGCCTGATTCACCGCGGCCCGGCGCAGGACGTAGTCCTGCTCCTTGTCGAACGCGATCAGGTCCTTGTCCGGCTGGGTGATCGGCGACCAGGTCAGCTCGTAGAACAAGAGATCGCGTCGACGATTCTCGTCGGTCAGCCGCGTGACGTTGATCTCGCCCAGGGTCTGGTTCGGGAAGCTCGGGCTGGCGATCACGATCCGCTTGGGGCGCGGGGCGCGGATGTCGAGCCCCAGCGACTTGGCCAGGTTCTGGCGGAGGGTCGTGCCGTCCCCGGGAACATGGGTGCCGATCCCGTGCACGTAGAGGACCTTGACCTCTGGCCGATCGCCAACACCGTCGGCAAACGGCGGCAGCTTGTCCTGCGCTGCGAGATAAGGCTCGATCCCCGTGAACGGCCGACCCTCGACTTCGCAGGTGCGCGTGTCCTCGGTTGTCTCGCCCGAACCTTGGAGCACAGCCTGGGTCACGCCGCGACCGAAGCTTTCGCACCCGGCCAGCAGCAGGAGCGACAGCAGCAACATCGCGTTGCGTGGCTTGCCGACCGATCGCCTCATCGTTCCTCGCACAACTTGTCTGCACTCTGCCGCAGCCGGCAACGCGCTGGCTCCGGGCGCACCCTTGTGTCCTCATGCTGCACGCGGCTTCCAACTCGGACAAGCAGCCTCATGGCGTGGGTTCGATCTTGCTGATCTTCGAGCCCTGGATGCCGATGCCCGCCATCAGGCCCTTCTGATCGAAGAACAGGGCGTAGATGTCGTCCTTGGTGGTCGTCGTGCTGAAGGAAGCCGCGGCTCCCTTGTCCAGCACGGTGAGAGTCGGCCCGACACCTACCTCCCAGCCGCCGCTGCTGTCCAGGTAGCCGAGTGCTTGGTCGTTCATGAAGAACAGGGCGTAGCCGAAGGACTGCGCGCCCGCCTGCAGGCCGTAGGACACGGCCACGCTGCGGTAGTAGCCGACGATCTTGCCATCCCTCACCAAGGCGCCGTTGCCGAACTGGCCGCCGATCAGCAGGCCGCCCTTGACGATGTCGGGGAAGACCAGCACGGCCGTGGCCGTCTCGCCCAGACTCTTGGCGACCTTGTCCCTCGCGTAGAGGGCCTGCAGCGCCAGCTCCACTTTCCGGTCGATCTCGGCCGCCGACGCGGCGGCGGCGCGCTGCGCCGGGACCATGAGCCACGCGGCCAGCACCGCGATCATGATCGCGAGCTGGGCGTGGCGCGCCTTCATGCACATGGCATCATCTCCTTATCGGGCATCGGAGCTGGAACCGAATGCCCGCACAGGGCGACTAGAGCAGCAACAGCTTCGCCGACTTGAGCAGTTCCTTGAACGGCAGCTGGGTGGCACCGACCGCGAGCAACGGCAGCACGGCGGCGATGCCCAAGGGCAGGAGCGCGGCCTTGGTCACCGGGAGGGTGCCGAGCTTGCGCACCTGGGCGTAGGTCTTGCTCGGATCGCCGCCGAGCGGCGCTTCCTCGTCCTCGCTCGACGCTGCGATGTTGGTACCGAGCAGCTTGCGCTCGCCTTCCCGTTCCTGGCGCGTGGCGGCGGCGCTCATGGCGAGCAGCGTCTGCTGCTTCAGCCGCTTGAGCGGGCTGGAGAACGCGCCGAGCGGAAAGGCGAACAGGAGGACGACGAAAACGACCCAGACTCCCATGGCCGTGGAGAAGGCGGAGGTGGCGAGCTTGCCATGCAGCATGGCCTGCAAGGTCTCGGCCGCGACCACGCAGGTCATGGCGAAGACGAAGGCGGCGAAGGCATTGGGATACTCGCCGATGAAGGCGAGGCCGCCATAGCCGTCGGGGTGGGTGGCGACAAGGCGCAGCTTCAGCCGTGAGACGTCGCGCAGGAGCAGCCCCCAGACCAGGTGCCGCCACAGCCAGCGCAGGAGCAGGAACCAGAACAGCGGCCCGCTCACCAGCATGCACCACCAGCCCGCCGCCGTGAGGTGGCGCACCCCGTCGACGTCCGCCTGGGCCAGCCACAAGGACGGGTCGGCGGCGAGCTTGAGTTCGGCCCCAGCGAGCGGAAGCAGGAAGGCCAGCACCAGGATCACGAGCTCGGCGATCCGGGAATCGCGGCGCCGCAACGCCCGCAGCACCGCGCCGGCGGCATCGGCCCGCAACTCGGGCGCCAAGAGCGGCGCGCGCAGGAACTGCGCCTGGACAGCGCGCAGCCGCTGCTCGACCAGCCGTTCGCTCAGTATCAGGACACCCACGGCTACGACGAACCGCGCCCAGACCCCGAGGTCGAGCAGGTACGGCCGCTGCGCCGCCACCGGTCCCCAGGCGTGACCGGCCAGGATCGCCAGCAGGAGCGGGACTCCCCATGCGAGCGCCACGGCGATCAGGGCGCGGCGGCCGGCATTGAGCGCGTGCTCGTGCAACAGGCCAAGCCGGCGCTGCAGCTCGTAGAACGGACCGCCGTGCGCGATCAGGAAATCGGATGCGACGGCGTCCGCTGCGGATGGGATCACTTTGCGAACCGGAACTGCAGCGGCGAGGCGCACGCCCGGTCCCGACGGCGTGTCGCGCCCGCCTGCCATGGCAATCGGTGTCTCAGTTGCCGCTCGGCAGCGGCAGGGTGAAGCCCTCCTCGCCCAGCGCGTCGCGGACGAACCGGAAGCGCTCGAACTGCGTCAGCGTGATCGGGCCGCTGTAGCCTTCGCCCTGCGCCTTACGCGGCGGATGGGCCTTGTAGGTCTGCATCAGCTCCTGGACGGCCGCGTTGAAGGTGACCAGCGTCCAGGTGTGCTCGGTGTAGTTGTTCATGAAGATGTCGTAGCGCTCCTGCGGGTCCTGCCACAGGTCGAACACCTGCGGCACGGTCGCGACGTACTTGCTGGGTCCTTTCCAGCCGAGATTGCTGTCGACCGCGAGGCCGCCCGTGGCCTGGCCGTCGTCGCCGCGCAGGTTGAACACCGCCTTGTAGTGGCCGACCCGCACCGCACCCGGGGTCAGCTCGTCCTCGGTGAAGTAGAACCAGGACTTGCGCTCCGACTTGCCGGTGCCAAACAGGACCGGCGACATGTCGTAGCTGTCGAAGACGATCGGCTGGCCCTCGCGGTCCTTGTCCGGCAGCTTGACGCCGGTGATCGACGCGAACGTCGCCATCAGGTCGAGGCCGCCCAGGATGTCGTGGTTCTTGGTCCCCGCCTCGATCCTACCCGGCATCCAGGCGATCGCCGGCACCAGGTTGCCGCCCTCGCGCACGGTACCCTTGGTGCCGCGGAACGGAGTGTAGCCCGCGTCGGGATAGACGTCCTGCCAGGCGCCGTTGTCGGTCGTGTAGAAGACCAGCGTGTTCTCGTCCAGGCCGAGGGCGCGGACCTTGTCCATGATGTGGCCGACGCGGGCGTCGAGCTCGACCGCGGAATCGGCATACTTGGTCTTGGACATCGACTTGTGGATGAACTCCGGCGCCGGCATGCTCGGCTGGTGCAGCTTCATGAAGTTGACGCTCATGAAGAACGGCTCGGCCGCCTGTGCATTCTGGTCGAGATAATCCAGCGCCGCCTGCTCGACGTACTTGTCGAAGAACGGGATGCCGACCACGCCCTTTTCGGGCGTGTCGACGTACTGGCCGTTGATCTTGAAGTCCTCCTTCGCCGGCTCGCCCGCCTTGCCCGACAGCGCACCCCTGGTCACTTTCGCGAACATCTCGCGCAAGCGCGGGGTCCATGTCCGGGAACCAGGTCGGATCGGCGTAGGTGTAGGCGTTGAGATGATAGAGCCCGACATACTTCATCTCGTCGTAGCCCTGGGCATTGGGCAGCGCGTAGTCGGCCTCGCCCAGATGCCACTTGCCGGTGAAGAAGGTCTTGTAGCCCCCGGTCTTGAGCACCGAGGCCAGCGTCCATTCCGCCGCCGGCAGGCCGCCGCCCTGGCCCTGGAAGGCCACCGTGGTCATGCCGCTGCGGTTGGGGATCCGACCCGTCTGCACCGCGGCCCGGCCCGGCGTGCAGCTCGGTTGGGCGTAGAACGACCAGAACTGCATGCCCTCGTTCGCCAGCCGGTCGAGATTGGGCGACGGCATGCCGCGCCCCTCGCCGCCGCCATAGACGCCGATGTCGCCCCAGCCGTGATCGTCGCCCATGATCAGGATGATGTTGGGCTTCTTGTCCTGGGCGAATGCAGGTGCCGCCACCAGGATCGCCGCGAGCCCCATCGGGATCACGGCCGCCATGAGCCGACCTAAGAACATCTTCATCGATGACCTCCCGTACACGACCGGCGGATAGTGGCTCGATCGACCGCCGTCGAACGAGCTGAACCCACCAGGATTGCCCGATCCCTACCAGCGATCCATCCTCCCTCGTGTCCGCTGGACGACACGGGCGGGCAGGAGTGACGCGTGCAGATGGAAACGTGGACCGCCGACCGAATTCGTCACTTCATGGCTGCAAGCCGCTGGATGGGTAGCTTGGCCGAGCCGCTGCGCGAGCGGCTGGTCGGCATGGCTGTCGTTCGTGCGTACGCGCCGGGCGAGTCCATTTACCTGCAGGACGATCCGCCGTTCGGATTGGCGATTGTGCTTGACGGCACGGTCAGGCTGACGCGCACCAGCCTGTCGGGGCGCGAGACCCTGGTCCATGTCGGCCAGGCTGGCTGCTGGTTCGGCGAACTCGCCGTTCTGCTCGACTGCCCGACACAGGTCGCGGCCACCGCGCGCGAGCCAGCGACGATCCTGGTGTTCCCTGCCGGCCCGCTGCAGCGCCTGCTGTCCGCCGAACCGGAGCACTACGCGCCGCTGGCACGCTCGGCGCTCGAGCACTACGCACTATTGCTGAAGCAGCTCGAGCAGCATGGGCACACGGATGTGACAGCAAGGATCGCAACCAAGCTGCTGATCCTGGCAGCGGTGGACCGTACCGGCCTCGGCACCACGCCGCCACGATTCAGCCTGAAGCAAAGCGAACTCGCGGAGATGGTTTCGCTGTCGCGCCAGACCGTGAATGGCGTCTTGACGCGCCTCGCCCGGGAGGGACTGGTCGAGCTGGGCATAGGCTCGATCACGGTCGTGAACCTCGGCGCATTGAGCGTGCTCGCCGAAGATGACGGCTCGCTCGAGCGGATCCCCCGCGCCGGCTCGCGCTGAGCCCGCATCGGGTGAATAGGTTGGCCGGCCGACGGCTCATGGTTCGGGAAAGATCTGCTGCCAGTCGTTCTTCATCGACACCACGGTCCAGCCGGCCGCCGGCGCTGCATCCAGCGCCTTGTCCAGCCGGCCGACATGGCTGTCGCGATCGTAGGCATATTCCCGCTCGGCGTCGTCGTGATGCACGATCAGCCCGAAGCGGCGGCCCGGCACCCCTATCGTGGTCCATTGCAGCATCTGCAAGTCGCCGTCCGAATTGCCGAAGGCAGCGATCGGGCGGCGGCCGATGAAGCGGTGGATGCCTTCGGGCTTGCCCGGCCCGTCGTCGACGAACTCGAGCTCGGGAAGCTTCTTGAGCGCCGGCTTGCCGTCCTCGATCTCAAAGCCGCTCTTGATCGACGAGCCCACCACCTGCTCTGGCGGGATGCCGTAGGCGCCATCGGCCCAGGGGCGCATGAAGTCGACCCCCCCGCCGGAGACGATGAAGGTCTTGAAGCCGTTCGCCCGCAGATAGTCGAGTAGCTCGACCATCGGCTGGTAGACGAGGCGGGTGTAGGGACGCTGGAAGCGCGGATGCTCTGCCGTGGCGAGCCAATCGGTGACCTCGGCGGCGAACTGGTCCGTCGTCATCCCGGCATGGGTGGCCATGACCAGGGCCAACAGGCCCCGCTCACCGGCGTCCGCCAGGGTCGCCCGATCACCTTCGAGCGCCGCCTTGAACGGCTGCTCGGCCTGCCATTCGGGGTGCTGCGGGGCGAGCGCCTTGAGGCGGTCGAAGGCGAACACGCCCTGGACGTACATCGGCTGCTCGACCCAGAGCGTGCCGTCATTGTCGAAGGTCGCGATCCGCTCCGGCTCCGGCACGAAGTCAGCACTGCCTTCCGCGGTGACGGCGGCGACGAAATCGAGGATCGCGGACCTGGCGGGACCATCGTTCCACGACGGTAGATCGGTCGCCAGGGCTTGCGTCCCGAGTCCCGCGATCAAGCACAGGCTGGCCAGGGTGTGGCGGTAGGTGGTCATGCTCGAACCCTAAAAGAAGCGGGGCGTCCCCCTGAGGGGGCCGCCCCGAGACCGGACGCAAAAACTTCAGGCACGCGGTCGGACAGGCCGCTCGCTAGTTCGACGACGCGCCCGGATTGGCCATCTTCTGCATGGTTTCGTCGATCGCTTTCTTCAGACTGAGGGTGTCCGCACCCTGACGCGGCGGGAAGTCCTGCAGGCTCTTCAGATGGGCCTGGAGGAATGGGCCGGCCGCGGTCGGCGCCCACATCTTCTGCGCAAAGAACTTGCGGCCGGCATAACCCCACTCATGCGACTGCGGATCCATCTTTTCCATGGGGTCCATCAGCAGATTGAAGAGATAGGGAACGCTCGGGTAATACTTCTCGTCCCACCAGCTGCCGTCCGGCTTCACGCCGATATGCATCTTCCAGCCGTCGACGCGGATGGCCATCAGGTCGGTCTCGTCGTAGTAGAAATACTCGCGACGAGCCGATTTTTCGGTCTTGCCGGTCCAGTAGTCGAGATTGTTGTACCCGTCGAGATGGACCTTGTAGGTCATGTCGCCCATCTTGTCACCGGCCAGCATCTGTTCCTTGAGGTCGGGCAGCCCGGCGGCGGCAGCCAGCGTCACATAGAGATCTTCGTGCGACTGGACGCCATTGGCTTCGCGGCCTGCCGGAATATGGCCGGGCCAGCTGATCAGCAGCGGCACGCGGACGCCACCTTCCCAGGTCGTGCCCTTCTCGCCGCGATAGGGCGCGTAGCCGCCATCGGGCCACATCATCAGCTCGTTGCCGTTGTCGGTGGAGTAGACGACGATTGTGTTGTCGGCGACGCCGAGATCCTTGAGCTTCTGCAGCAGCTTGCCGACCTGCTCGTCGTGCTCGATCATTTTGGCACGATAGACATCTTCCTCGGCGCGACCTTCGTCGACGGCCATCTGGACATACTTCTGCTGCGGGTGAGACCAGATGTGCGTGGCCGTGGTGTTGAACCAGATGAAGAACGGCTTGCCGTCCTTGCCCTTGCGGTCGAGGTAGTCGAGTGTCTTGTCGAGGACCTCGCCGTCGAAGGTTTCCATGCGCTGGCGGGTCAGCATGCCCGTGTTCTCGATCTTCTGCTTGCCGACCCGTCCAAACTTCGGATCGACCGTCGGGTCGTCCAATTCCGTGGCCCAGGCATGCAGCACGCCGCGCGGGCCGACGGCCTTGGTGTAGTCGGGGTTCTTCTGGCCAGGATAGTCGAGCTGCTCCGGCTCCTCCTCGGCGTTGAGGTGGTAGAGATTGCCGAACCACTCGTCGAACCCGTGCACCGTCGGCAGAAACTCGTTGCGGTCGCCCAGATGGTTCTTGCCGAACTGGGCCGTGTTGTAGCCGGCGGACCTGAGCACCTCCGCCAGCGTCGGGTCCTCCTTCTGGATGCCGCGAGTCGAGCCCGGGATGCCAATGGTGGTCATGCCCGTGCGTACCGGCATCTGGCCGGTGATGAAGGCGGCACGTCCGGCGGTGCAGCTCGGCTGGCCATAGTGATCCGTGAACAGGATCCCCTGCTTGGCGATGCTGTCGATGTTGGGCGTCCTGCCCATCATGCCGTGAGTGTAGGCACCCACGTTCCAGGTGCCGATATCGTCGCCCCAGATCACCAGGATGTTGGGCTTTTGTGCGTCCTGCGCCGTGCTGGGAGCCGGGGCGGCAAATGTAGCGGCCGCCAGCGCGACGGCGGCGATAGCCAATTGTCTCATGCGTCCGCCTCCTCTTTGCGCGGTCTCTACGAGGGCACTTCGCGATCGGCAAGCTCACCGGCCCGGCAGCCCGGTATGTGGCTCGGCCGGAGCAGGCCCGCCTTCCCCCCGTGCGCCCCCGAAGCTAGGCCGCCCCAACATCCGATGGAGGTAAATTTACGGTAACAGCGGCCACTGAGAGTGCTAATTGTGCCGCCACCAGGGCACCTGTGGCGCGGTCAAGCTGGCTGGCTCGCGCGGCAGCGAGTTAGGGAGAGCGCCATGCAGGCTTCTGCCGGGAACGGCGGCTCGAGGGCCGCGCCGTCTCGGTTCGGCACGCCAGGCGAAACGTCCCGGACCCCTGCGGCGGCCGGCATGGCCAGTGATGAGGTTCGCTCGGCCGCGGACAGCATCCGCGCCACCGTCCGCGACCTGCTCGAAGATCCACGGTTCATCGCTTCGCCACGCAACCGGCGCTTTCTGGCCCATGTCGTCGAGGAAGAGCTGCAGGGCCGGGGCCAAGGAATCCGGGCCTACAGCGTGGCGGTCGACGTCTTCCGCCGGCCGGCGGATTTCGATCCCAGCCTGGATCCGATCGTGCGCATCGAGGCCGGGCGCCTGCGGCAGGCGTTGACCCGGTACTACGAGGACGGATTTGCCGCCGCACCGTGGCGGATCGCAATCCCGAAGGGAACCTATCGGCCCCGCTTCGAGCGGGCGGCGCCTGCAATGCCTGGCGACGCATCGGCGCAGGAAACGGCCGGTGACCGGCCGCAGGGGCTGACTGGCGTGATCGCAGGGCTCGGCCGCCTGCTCCATCTGCCCCGCCCAGCCGCCTTCGGCCTCCTCGCTCTGGCCGTCGCCGCGGCACTTGGGCTCGCCATCTCTTTCCGGGGGCCGGGCACCGTACCGTCCCCTTTGGGCGCGCCGGCCATTCTGGTCGAGCCATTCACCGTTCTCCAGGGCGACGCCGATACCGACAGGCTGGCGGTCGGCCTGACCCGCGACGTGGTCGACCGGCTGTCGCGCTTTCGCTCGTTCGACATTTTCGGACCCGCCGTCTACCAGCATGCACTCGACGCCGGCAGCGTCGACTTCGCGCGCGTGGCCAACCGCGTGCATGCCGGCCTCGTGGTCGAGGGCACCTTGCGCCAGATTGGCGAGCGGCTGATCGTCAACGTCCAGCTCAAGGAACAGGCGACCGGTCGCTATCTGTGGACCTACCGTGCCGACAGCAGCCTCGCCGGTCAGGACATCTTTGCCTCGCTGTTCGACATCGCTGGTCAAATCGCCTCGACGATTGGCCAGCCGCTCGGCGTCGTCAACCGGGCCGAGTGGTTGCAGAGCCAGCCGCAATCGATCGGCACCTATCGATGCGTGCTTCAGGCGCACGAGTACTATCGCTCGATCGATGCGGCTGGCCATGCGGCCGCGCGCGACTGCCTGGAGCGCGCTGTCGCCGATGATTCGTCCTACGCCGCGGCATGGGTGATGCTGGCCTGGGTCTATCTCGACGAGGCGCGCTATCGGCTCAATTCCCGCCCGGATCTCTACGACGCCGATGCGAAGGCCCGCGAAGCGGTGGAACGGGCGCTGGCCCTCGACCCGGAGCAGGAGATGGCGCTGGATGCCCTCTCTGTCCTCCAGTTTCGCGCGGGCGACATGGCCGCTTTCCGGCAGACCGGCGAGAAGATGCTGGCGCTGAACCCCAACGACCCCGACCTCGCCGCGGATTTCGGCAGCCGCCTCGCCTTCTCGGGCGACTGGGACCGGGGGATCGCCCTGGTGCATCGGGCGATCGACCTCGCCATCGATCCGCCCGGCACCTACTACATGGTGCTGGCCTGGGATCGGTATCGCCGGGGCGACGACCGCGCGGCATTGCAGGAGGCCGAAAGAATTCGGATGCCCAAATTCCAGCTGGGCATTCTCACCCGCGTCGCCATCTACGGCCAACTCGGGATGCAGCCCGAGGCCGCCGCTGCGATATCCCGGCTACGCGAACTGCGCCCCGATCTCGCAGCGGATCCTCTTCCTTGGCTTCTGGAACTCCATTTCGAGCGATCGTTCGCCGATCGGCTGGCCGAGGGAGTGTTCAAAGCCGACCAGTTGGCGATGCAACCGTAACTCCAATTCTGCATGGCGCTCTCAGGGGGCGGCGGAGTAGCCTGGAGCCCAAGGTCGGAGAGGCCCGGATGGTCGGCGGGCCTCGGGCCAAGCGGCCAATGAAACTTCCGATCGGGTTCGCGGATCGGCAGGTCGTTGATGCCGGCGAAGCGGTGGCGCATCAGACCCTCTGCGTCGAATGCCCAGTTCTCGTTGCCGTACGACCGGAGCAGTTGCCGGCGTCGCCCTTCAGGCACGCGCCACCCGGTCCGGGTCGCGCGTGTTCCACGCATCCCCGGCCATGCGGACCTTCCGGTCCGCGGTCTCGCGGGTGAAGGGCCGGAGCGGTGGACGGGGGCTCATCGCCGGCCTTCGAGCCCCACCACGGCGTAGGGGTCGAGCTCGACGGCGGACGGCCGGCCCTCGATCCGGACCCGGCGTGGCTCGCCGGTCAGGTTGACCAGCCAGATGTCCTCGCCCACCGCCGCGACCTGCACCTCGCGCGGTGCGCTGCTGCGGGAGGCGTGGACCGGCTGGCCGCGCAGCGCCGCATGCCCCTTCAATACCGCATGGACGGGATAGGTACCGCCATCGGCGGCGACCACGCCGGAAGGGCCGGCGACCGCACCCAGAGTCACGGCATCCAGCCCGCCGCGCGCGGCGTGGGCGAGAACGCCGGCGTACCAGGCCGCCCCGATCAGGGCGCGCTCCCGCGGATCCTGGCGCGCCATGGCAACGCGGCCGCCATGCGGGTTCTCGGCCGGGGCGGCGCCGTAGGGGTTCTGGCGCATGGCGATGGCCGAGGGGAACAGCCAGTAGGGCGTGTCGCCCGCGAAGGAGCGCGTGGTCTTGATGATGTAGGGCAGCGCCTCCAGCCCCTCGGTCAGCGAAAGGTCGTCGCCGGCATGGACCAGCGGGCAAATGGTGTGGCCGACGAAGTCGAACAGGCCGGCCGGCGGCCGCTTGCGGTTGAGTTCGGTGAAGTAGCTGAACATGCCGCCGCCGATCGGGATGCCGGGAAAGGCGGCGCGGGCGGCGGCGACGAGCTCGGCCCAGGCGGGTGCTTTGGGGAAGACGCTGCCGGGCAGGGTGCATTTCAGGTCGCAGGCCGGCGAGACCGCGACCCGGGCCGGGCGGACGGCAACACGCTCGATCTGGCCCTTCACGTGGTTCAGGTCGCGCCGTAGCACGTCCAGGTCGTCGGTCGGCCTGCCCTCGGCGTCGACACAGGGCAGGATTACCTCCAGAACGAGATCGGCGCCGAGTGCGCGGGCCAGCTCGCCATAGGTCTGGGCGAGCCCGGCATCGTGGCCCTTGCGCGCGTCGAACTCGGCGACGAGGTGGGCGGGTCCGAGAGCGCGCAAGGGCTCGATCAGGTCCAGTGCTGCCCTGGCGTGCTCGGCGGGCACGGCCAGGCCGACCGCGGGCATCCTGGCGACCTCGCGGGACTCGATCGTGACCACGACCTCGTCGCTGCCCCCCGTGGCCGCACTCCTGGCGGGCGTGCCGGAGAGCGTGAGCGAGACGCGCTGGCTCAGCTTCTCGCCCTTGGCGATGGTGTAGGGCCAGGGCAGGGCCAGGGGGCGGACATAGGTCTTGTAGGAGGCGTCCAGCCAGTTGCGCTGGTCCTCCATCTCGAAGGTGTCGCCCTCCATCCGGCAGACGACGCGCACCCCCGGCAAGGGCTCGTGGGTCAGCGCGCGCAGATCCACGAACGGGCAGGACGGGTCGATCAGCTCGGGAAAGCGGCTCTCCTCGACGCTGCCGTCGACCCGCTCGACCGTGACCGGGGCACCGCTCACACCCTCGACCGGGTGCAGGACGACGAAGCCGGTGCGGTTCGTCAAGAAGTCGGAGAGTGCCTCGCCCTCGGCGGCGAATGTAAGATTGCCCGAAGCATCCGCCTCGATCCGTGCCGTATAGGCGAAGGCCTGCTGTGCATCCTGACAGACCGCCTTGTAGCTCACCCGAAAGCCGGACGCGTCCTGCTCGACCTTGAGGTCGCTGATGGCGGGATTGTAGGTACCCCAGTTGCGGTCGCGAACGATGTAGCTGACCGCCCGGATCGCCTCCACGCCGTGCACCTTGATGTGGCGGAGGTTCCCGGCGTCGAGGGAGCATTCCAATGGTCCGGCGCGCAGCACCGGGGTCTCGGGCACCGGCTCCTCGGTGCCGAACAGCGTCATCGCGCGCGATGCAGCAGCCATGGTGTTCCTCCCGTCAGACGACCCGCTCGGTCTGGGGGTCGATCAGGATGGCGCGGTCGAGGTCGGCGAGGAGATCGAGCTCGGTGCCGGGGGCCTCGACGGTGTGGGCGGGGAGCTCGGCGGAGACCTCGGCCTCGCCGAGCCGGAAGGTGGCGTAGGTCCGGGTGCCGGTGGGCTGGACCAGCTCGATCGTAACCCGCAGCGACGCCTGGCCCGGCCGGAGCGTGCCGCCGTCGGTGCGGCTGAAATGCTCCGGTCGGATACCCAGGGTCATGGTATGGCCGCGCCACGGGTCGAGGCGGCCGGCCTTGGCAGGCGGGAGCGGCAAGGACGGGCCGCCCGGAAAGTGGAGTGCGCCATCGTCGAGCCGGCAGGGGACGAAGTTCATCGGTGGCGAGCCCAGGAAACCCGCGACAAACCGGGTCGCAGGACGCTCGAACAACTCGAGCGGGGCGCCTTCTTGCTCGACCACGCCGTCCTTGAGCAGCACGATGCGGTCGGCCAGGGTCATGGCCTCGATCTGGTCGTGGGTGACGTAGACCGTGGTTTTGCCGATCTCCTGGTGCAGCCGCTTGATCTCGGCGCGCATGCCGTCGCGCAGCTGGGCGTCGAGGTTGGAGAGCGGCTCGTCGAACAGGAACAGGCGCGCGTCGCGCACGACCGCCCGGCCGATCGCGACGCGCTGGCGCTGGCCGCCCGACAGCTCGCGCGGCAGGCGCTCGAGCAGGTGGCCGATGCCCAGCATGGTGGCGGCCCGATCGACCCGCCGGCGGATCTCGTCCTCGCCGAACTTCCGCGCACGCAGGCCGAAGGCGATGTTCTCGAAGACGTTGAGGTAGGGGTAGAGGGCGTAGTTCTGGAACACCATGGCGATGTTGCGCTGCCTGCGGCGGCACGCCCTGCATCGGCTCGCCGTCGAACGCGATCGAGCCGCCGTCGATCTCCTCGAGCCCGGCGATGGTGCGCAGGAGCGTGGACTTGCCGCAGCCCGAGGGGCCGACGAAGACGCAGAACTCGCCTTCCTTGATGTCAAGGTCGATGCCGCGCAGGGCGTGGACCTTGCCGTAGTATTTCTGCAGGCCCTGGACGGTCAGGCGTGCCATCGGTTCAGCCCTTGACCGCGCCGAGCGAGATGCCGCGCACCAGGTAGCGCTGGAGCATGGCGACGGCGACGAAGATGGGCACGGTGCCGAGCACGCTCATGGCGGCGATCTTGCTGTAGAAGTTGGACTGGCCGCCCAGATAGTGGGTGACCTGGACCGGGAAGGTGGTGACCTCGCTGCGGGTCAGGACCAGCGCGAACAGGAACTCGTTCCAGGCGAAGACGAAGGTGAACACCGCGGTGGCGAAGATGCCGCTGCGCGCCATGGGCATCACCACCTTCCGGAACACGCCCCAGCGGGTGCAGCCGTCGACCAGCGCGGATTCCTCCAGCTCGAGCGGGATGTCCTGGATGTAGCCACGCATCATCCAGATCACGTAGGGCAGGTTGAAGGCGGTATAGAGGACGATCAGGCCGAGATAGGTGTCGACCCAGCCCAGCTTGACGTAGAGCAGGAAGATCGGGAACACGATGACGATCGGCGGCAGCATGCGGTTGCTCAGCACCCACATGGCGAAATTGTCGCCGCCGGTGCGGAAACGCGCGATCGAGTAGGCGCAGAGCGTGCCGAAGCACATGGCCAGCACCGTGCTGACGGTGGCGATGACCAGGCTGTTGCCGATGGTCCTGGCGTCGCCGTCGCGGAACAGGACGAGATAGTTCTCCAGGCGGACCGACGAGGGCCACCAGACCGGCGGGAAGGCGAAGATCTCCTCGGCCGTCTTCAAGCGACATGGCGAACAGCCAGTAGATCGGGAACAGGAAGACGATCAGCGCCGCCACGGCCGCAACATAGCGCAGGGCCAGGCCCAGGCCGCGGTCGGGCTTCATCGCGCGATCTCCACCCGACGCAGGGCCAGGATGACCAGGAGATTGACGATGACCAGGATCGCGAACGCCATGGCGGCGGCGTAGCTGGTCTCGAACTGCCGGAAGCCCTGGACGTAGGCGTAGATCGAGATCGTCTCCGTCATGGTGCCGGGGCCGCCGCCGGTGAGCGCCCAGATGATGTCGAACAGGCGGAACAGGTCGAGGGCACGGATCAGCACGGCGATGGCGAGCACCGGCCAGATCGCCGGCAGGACGATCTTGCGGAAGGTGACCAGAAAACCGGCGCCGTCGATCTCGGCCGCCTCGAGCTGCGACCTGTCGACGTTGGAGAGGGCGGCCAGCAGCAGGAGGAACATGAACGGCGTCCACTGCCAGATCTCGGCCGTGAGGATCGCCGGGTAGACGAGGGACGGGTTGATGGTCCAGAGCAGGGTCACCTCGTGGCCGGCGAGCCAGCCCAGGATCTGGTTGATCGGGCCGAAGCGCTGGTCGAACAGGATCGACCACATCGCCCCGCTGACGATGGGCGAGATCACCATCGGCAGCACCAGCAGCGCCACGAACACTTGGCGGCCCGGCATGCGGTCGAGGAACAGGTAGGCCAGCAGCAGGCCCAGCAGCAGTTCGATGGGCAGGGCCACGACCAGGAAGGTGAAGGTGTGCAGGAGCGCCTGCCAGAAGCGCACGTCACCGATCAGCCGCTGATAGTTCAACAAGCCGCTGAACGAGGTGTCCTCTTCCAGCATGTTGATGTTCTGGAAACTGACCACCGCCGAATAGATGATCGGGAACAGGCCGATCAGCAGGATGATCACGACCGCCGGGCGTGATCGCCAGATACTTGAACTGGCGATCCGCCAGCCGCGACAGGCGCCCGCCTTCGAGGGCGGGCGCCGTGCCTTGGCTCACGACGCGGTCGGGTAGGCGTTGGGCTTGCCAGCCCATGCCTCGTAGGCGGCGCGCTGCTTGTCGACGCCGATGCGGTCGGTCAGCGCGTCCCATTGCGCCGCCACTGCGTCCAGGATCGCCTTGCGGGTCCTCGCCGGCCCAGAGCTTGGAGATGCCCTGGCGCAGCGCCTCCTCGTACTTGTCGGTCTGGATCATCGACAGGTCGAGCAGGCCGTTGACGGCGCCCGCCTGCAGTGCCTCGAGATATTGCGGCGCCTCCGGCCAGCGGCTCTTGTACTCCTCCGATGCGAAGTGGCTGTCGCGGAACGGGTCGCGCAGGGCATAGGGCAGCTGCACGCGCTCGATGCTGATGTCCTTGCTGTTCAGCCACTGGATGAACAGGTACGCCGGCTCCTTCTTCTTGGAGTTCGCCGACACGCTGAGCGCGAAGCCGGCAGCGAGCTGCGGGTGGCCGCCCGGCGGCATGGCGTAGCCGACCTTGCCGGCGACCTGGGTCTTGGGCACCCAGGACAGCGCCTTCTCCTCGGTGCCGTAGCCCGCGGCCCAGCGGCCATAGGGCGGCCAGGAGATGGTCATCGCGGAATCGCCGACCAGGAAGCGCCGACAGGTTCTTGCCGAAGTCCCAGGTCTCGACACCGGCCGGCATCCACTTGTTCTCGGCCAGCCAGTCCTGGAACACCTTGACGCCGGCCGGACCGTTGACCGCGGCCTTCATCGTGTCGCGCATCGAAGAACTTGCCGCCCTCGTTCCGGAACCGCTCCTGGAACATGAACTGGGCATAGGGCGGCTGGCGGAAAAACGCGGCACCGTAGGGCTTGCCGCCGGTCACCTCGGTGATCAGCGAGCCGACCTGGTCGAACTCCTGCCAGGTCGTGGGCGGCACCGGCAGGTCGCTGCCGTACTTTTCCTTGTAGGCCGCCTGGATCTTGGGATCGCCCAGCACGTCGGTGCGGTAGTAGAGGACGAAGACGTCGCCATCGTCCGGGAAGCCGTAGATCTTGCCGTCGACCGTCATCTGATTGTCGCGGTAGACGGGTGCGATCTCCTGCAGCTCCTCGCGGAAGCCGTACTTGTCGACATAGGGATCGAGATCCTCGAGAGCGCCGGCGCGAACCAGGTCGGGCATCCAGGACGGGATGACGTTGAGCGCGTCGTAGGCGCCGGTGCCGGCGCGGTGCTCCTGCAGGATCTTGGTGAACATCTGGTCGGTCGCGACCTCGATCACCTTGACGTCGATCCCGGTGAGCTCCTTCCACTTCGGCCCCGAGAAGGTGTTGGGGTCGAGCGCCTGCAGGCCGGCCTCCCAGACGATGCTGATCTCGGTGCCGGAGTAGGCCTTGGCGGCGTCGACCGCGGTCTGCGCCGCCGAGGCGGCCCAGGCCGGCCGCGGCAGGCCGAACGCGGCCCAGCCGCCCAACGCCGCCCCGGTCAGGACGAAGTCACGTCTGCGGATCATCGTACGTTGCCTCCCTCGTTGGCGCGCCTGTCGCGGGCGCGCGATGCTCAGCCGCCGAATTGGGCCTCGAGCGCCGTCAGCTTGCCACGCCACGCGGCCTGATTCACCACGTCTTTGTTGACGATCCCGACCGGCACGCGCCCGTGCATGATCGTCCAGCACGGCCCGCACGTCGGCAGCGCCGTTGCCGGCGAAGCACTCGTCGGTCCAGCACAGCGCGTGCGGCGCGACGACGACATTGTCGAGCTTCAGGATCGGCTCGTCCGGCGGGGCAGGGCTCGGTCTCGAACACGTCGAGCCCAGCACCGGCGATGGTGCCGTCGGCCAGTGCCCGGTAGAGCGCATGCTGGTCGACGACCGGTCCGCGCGCGGTGTTGATCAGATAGGCGGTGGGCTTCATCAGACCGCAGCAGCCGGTCGTCGACGATGTGGTGGGTGGCCTCGCCCAGCGGCACGCTGACCGAGAGGAAGTCCGAGCGCCAGAACAGCTCGTCGAGACCGACCAGCTCCACGCCGAGCTCGGCCGCGACCTTCGGATCCTGGTAGGGGTCGTGGGCGATGAATCGCATGCCGAAGGGCTCGGCCAGCCGGAACACCTCGGCACCGATATTGCCCATGCCGAGCTGGCCCAGCGTCTTGCCGACCAGGCCCTCGCCCATGTGGTCCGAGCGCTTGGCCCAGCCTTCGGGGCCTTCGCGGCACAGGCGGTCCTTGATCAGCAGCTTCTGGGTCAGGGCCAGGATGAAGGTCAGGATCGACACCGCCACCGGCCGCCGCACGCCGTCCGGAGTGATGCACAAGGCGATGCCGGCGGCCGTGCAGGCCGGCACGTCGACGCTGTCGTAGCCGACGCCGAAGCGGGCGACGACGGCGAGCTTCCCGTCGGGCGGCACGCTGGTCGCGTTGAACTTGGGCACCAGCAGGATCAGTGCATCGCAACCGGCAAGACCTTCGGCCGGCATGACGCCATCCACCGCGTCGACGTAGACCGTCTCGACGTTCGGGTCGTCCGTCAGCGGCGACAGATCGAAGCTCGGATAGGTGGGACTGCCGTCGGATTTGCGGAAATCGCCGCTCAGCGCCACCTTGAATCGGCTCACTTGTCACCTCCGCAGGCGGCGCGGATGCCATCGACACCGGCCTTGACCGCGGCTTGATACGCCCAGACGTCGCCCGAATAGCAGATGTAGTCGAAGCCCTTGGCGTTGTAGTCGGCCCCGGTGGCGACATCCGGCACCAGCCGGCCGGTCGACTTGCCGTGCTTGCGGCAGGCGCGCACCACGGCGTCGATCGCGGCCAGGAAGTCCTTGTGCTCGAACTGGCCGGGAATGCCCAGCGACGCGGACAGGTCGAAATGGCCGACCCAGAGGCAGTCGACCCCGTCCAGGGCGGCGATCGCGTCTGCGTTCTCCACGCCGGCACGGGTCTCGATCTGGGCGAAGAAGGTCGTCCGCGCATTGGCTTGCGCCAACTTCTCGAGCACGGCGCCGCCCCGGTAGAGGTCGTGCGCCACACCCAGCGCTACGCCGCGCTGGCCGTCGGGAACGTACTTCATGCAGTCCAGGATCGCCCGCGCTTCCCCGGCGTCGTTGACCATGGGCAGCATGATCCCTTCAGCGCCCATGTCGGCCGCGCGGGCGATGTGGTGATACTCCTTGGAGGGCACGCGAACGATCGCCGGAAGCCGAGCCGCCTCGAAATAGCGCAGCACGCTCTTGATGGTTTCGTTGTGGAAGCCCGAATGCTCGGTGTCGAAGAGGACGAAGTCGCAGCCGGCGTTCTTCAGCATGTGACCGATGCCGGGCGTAGCGAACTCGACGATGAAGTGGCCGACCTTGAGTTCGCGGCTCGCGGCCTGCTCCTTGAGGGTGTCAGCGGCCATTGTTTTGCTCCCTGTTCATGGTGCCGCGAAGCTGAGCCGGTGCACGGTCTTGCGCGCGACGAGCGGTGCGGTGGCGCGGTCGAAGGCGGCGAAGTGCGGCATCGCCAAGTGGGCGGCGAACGCCGCCGCGTCGTCATAGACCTCGTAGAGGACGATCCGCTGGCCCGGACCGTCCTCCGGTGTGAGCACGTCGAACTGCCGGCAACCGGGCTCGTCGCGCAACGAAGCGGCGGCGTTGTCGAGCACGAGGCGACGGAACTCGGGCTCGAAACCGGCGTGCAGATCGAACTCGACCAGGATGACGAGGCGGCGGTCCATCGCAGCGGCCCTACAGGTGGATGGTCTCGCCGGTTTCGGCCGACGCGTAGGCGGCCTCGACCAGGGCGAAGGTCTTGAGGTTGTCGGCACCGGAGGTCTCGGGCTCCACGCCACGGCGCAGGCAGTCGACCCAGTGCTCCTCGAGCCGGAGCACACTCTCTTGCACGACGTGCCAGGGGCGCTCGGCCCAGGGCAGAGGCTCCGGGTCGAGTTCCCGGTATTCGACCTTGCCGCCGTCGCGCCTGCCGATGCGGAGCCGATAGCCCTGCTCGAGGCGCATGGCCCCCTCGTCACCGTCGATCTCGACCAGGGTTTCCGGGAAAGGGTCCGGGAGGATCGGCGTGGCATAGCTGCAGTCGACTACCGAAACCGCACCGCCCTTGTGCTGCAGGAGCATGGTGGCGCTGTCCTCACCCTTGATGTTCGGGTTCACCCGCTTCGTGCGACAGGCGATCGAGGCGACCTCGCCGAAGTAGAAGCGGGCCAGGTCGAGGACGTGCACGCCGAGGTCGGAGATGATGAACCGGTCCTCGGTCGCGAGATAGGGCTGCTTGACGTAGATGTCGTGGCCCGTGCGGAAGCTGATCCGGCCAAAATGAGGCGTGCCGATCAGGCCCTGGGCGGCAAGATCGCGGATCGCCCGCAAGGGCGGTTGGAACCGGAAGTTCTCGTGGACCATCAAAGGCACCCGCGCCCGGGCGCAGGCGCCGACCATGGCCTCGCAGTCGGCCATGGTCGGCCCGAACGGCTTCTGCACGATGGCAGGGATGCGCTCGGCGGCGGCGAGCTCCACCAGCATGCGATGCGAAGCCACCGTGGTCGCGATGTCGACGAAGTCGGGCTTCACCTCGCGCAGCATGGTGGCGGCGTCGGTATAGTGCCGGCCGGCGCCGAACCGGCGGGCCGCACCCTCGGCCTTCACCGCGTCGATGTCGCACACCGCGACGAGTTCGACGTCGGACATGGAAGCCCAGGCGTTGAGGTGGTTCTCGGCGAAAAATCCGCAGCCGACGACGGTGCCGCGCAGACGCTGGCTCATGTCTCCTCCACACGGATCTTGCGCATCTCGAGGCGATCGAGAACGCGGGTGCGCACCGAGTCGACCAGGACCGCGATGAAAATGATGGCGCTGACGATCAGCGGGTAGATGTACGGATCGGCGTTGGTCATGACGAGGCCGTTCTCCACCGTCTGGATCAACACCGCGCCGAACACGGTGCCGACCACGCCGCCCCGGCCGCCGAACAGGGAGGTGCCGCCCAGCACCGCCGCGGCGATGACCGGGAATTCCTTCTGGAAGCCGAAGGTCGAGGAAGCGGCCGCCACCTGGCTCGCGGAGACCAGTCCGCCGATCCCGGCGGTGACCCCGCAAATGCAGTAGACCGCGAACAGGATCCGCGGCACGTCGATGCCGGCCTTGGCAGCGGCCTCCGGATCCGCGCCCACGGCATAGACCTGGCGGCCGAAGGTGGTCAGGCGCAAGGTGACCCAGGCCAGGAGAAAGACCAGCAGGAAGATCCAGATCGCGGTCGGGATGCCCAGCCAGTCCGAGCGGCCGAGCCGGGTCAGCTCCTTGCCGAAGGGGATCATCTTGACGCCCGACAGGTAGAGCGCGACCGCCCGGCCGATGAACAGGGTGGCGAGGGTGGCGATGAAGGCCGGCACCCTCAGCCGGGTGATGACCAAGGCGTTGACCGCCCCGAACACCAGCCCCAGAGAACCTGCCACCAGGAAGCCGAAGACCGGGTGCCACCCTTTGAGGTAGAGGGCGACCACGATGCACGACGCGTACATGTTGGCCCCGACCGACAGGTCGATGCCGGCCACCAGGAGCACGAAGGTCATGCCGATGGCGATGATCGCGATGTGCGCCGCCTGGGTGACGATGTTGATGAAGTTGTTGGGCGTGAGGAAGCGCTCCGAGAGCGAGCCGAAGATGGCGATCAGCACGAGGAACAGCAGCAGCGGCGCGTAGTGCAGCGCCAGCATGCGCAGCCGCCCCACTTCCGCGTTCACGCCACCGCTCCCTTGACGCCGTCCCACATGGCACTGCGCAAGATGTCCTCGCGGTCGAACCGCTGCCGCGGGAACTCGCCCCGGATCTCGCCGTGCCCCATCACCAGGATGCGGTCGCACATCCCGATCAGCTCCTCGATCTCCGAGGAGATCATGAGCACGCCCGCGCCTTCGGCGGCGAGCCGGTTGATCAGCTTGTAGACCTCGTACTTGGCGCCGACGTCGATGCCGCGCGTCGGCTCGTCGAGGATGAACAGGCGCGGCCCGCGCAGGAGCCACTTGCCGATCACCACCTTCTGCTGGTTGCCGCCCGACAGGTTCTTGACCAGGGTGTGGACGAAGTCGCGCGCGTTGACCTGGACCTCGCGACCGGTGCGCTCGACCGCGTCGCCCAAGCGGGTGCGATCCAGAAGCCGGGCGAAGCCGTCGGCGAAGCGCGGCAGCGAGGCCAGTGCCACATTGTCGGCGATCGCCGCCCCCATCATCAGCCCCTCGGCGCGGCGGTCCTCGGTGAGAAAAGCCATGCCGCGGTCCATCGCCGCCTGCGGGGTCGGCTCCGCCAGGGCCGATCCCGTCGACAGCGATCGTCCCCGCCGCGAACGGATCGAGTCCAAACAGGATACGCGCCATCTCCGAGCGGCCCGAGCCCATCAGCCCGGCGACGCCCACCACCTCGCCGGGCTGGACGCTGAACGACAGATCCTTGACCACGCCCGGCTGACTGAGCCCCTGCACCGCCAGCACCGGAGTGCCGGGGCGGACCGATTCCGCGCGGGGCGGGTAGATCTGGTCGATGGTCCGGCCGACCATGAGCGTGATCAGGCGGTCGACCGACATGTCGGCCTTGGGCGCGCTGCCGACCACGTGGCCGTCGCGCAGGACGGTGACGTGGTCGCACAGGCGCATCACGTCGCCCAGGATATGGCTGATGTAGATCACCGCGATGCCCCGCGCCCTGAGCCGGCCGATCTGGGCGAACAGGCGCTCGGTCTCGCGCGCGGTGAGCGAGGTGGTGGGCTCGTCGAAGATGACGATGCGCGCGTCGGCCCCCAGGGCCTTGGCGATCTCCACCAGCTGGCGCTCGCCCTGGCTCAGGCGCGACAGCGGCGTGCCCGGCGCGACGTCGAGTTCGATCGCCGCCAAGAGCGCGCGGGCGCGCAAGCGCACCCTGCGCCGGTCGATGAACGGCAGACCCGAAATCAACTTGGGAAAGCCGCCGATGAACAGATTCTCCTCGACCGTCAGATTGCGGAAGAGGTTGAGCTCCTGATGGATGAAGGCGATCCCGCGCGCAGCGGCGTCCCTGGGGCCACGCGGCGCGTAGGGCTGGCCATCCAGGGTCATGACGCCGCGGTCGGGCTGGTGCACCCCGCCCAGAATGTTCATGGTCGTGGACTTGCCGGAACCGTTCTCGCCGACCAGCCCGAGCACCTCGCCCGGCCTCAGCTCAAGTCCGACGTCGAACAGCACCTGCACGCCGAAGAAGCTCTTGCACAGCCCGTCGATGCGCAGCACGGCGTCAGGGCCGAACGAGCCGCTGGCGCTGCGCGTCAGCAATGGCGGCGGCGAGAATCACCCCGCCCTTGATCGCGAACACCGACGCCAGCGACAGCCCGAGCAGCGACAGGCCCTTGTCGACGACCGTGAGGAACAGGGCGCCAAACACCACCCAGATCACCTTGCCCTTGCCGCCGAACAGGCTGACGCCGCCGATCACCGCGGCACCCACCACGTCGAGCAGAATGCGCTGGCCGAGCACGGGCGTGCCGGTCTCGAGACGTGCGGTGTAGAGAATGGCGGCGATCCCGGCGCAGGCGCCACAGATCACGTAGGCCCAGAACACGGCGTGGCGCACCGGCACGCCCGACACCTCGGCCGCGCGCGGATTGATGCCGATCGCGAACAGCCAACGCCCGTAGAGCGTGCGGCTGAGCGTGACATGGGCGGCGACGCAGACGGCGAGCGCGATCAGCACGGAGAACGGGATGCCCGCGATGCGACCCTGGCCGAGGAAGGCAAAACCGGACGGCAGGTTGCCGATCGAGCTGCCATCGTCGGTGAGGAGCGTGGTGACCCAGATGGCCAGGCCCGAGAAGAACATCATCGTCGTCAGGGTGACGATGAAGGGCGGCATGCCGAACCGTGTCACACAGGTGCCGTTGACGGCGCCGAGCGCACTGCCGACGGCGACGAAGGTGGCCACGCCCGCGGCGATGGCGAGCCAGGCCGGCGCCCAGGCGAACGGTCCCCCGTCCAGCGTCATCACCGCGGCGGCCAGCACGCTGGAGATGGCGAGGTTCGACGTGGCCGAGAGATCGATGCCGGCGACGATGAGGACGAAGGCTTGGCCAACCGAGACCACCAGGAGCGGCATCATCGCGGCCACGATGTCCGCCCAGGTGGCGGCGGCCAGGATCTCGGGGACCAGCAGCGCCATCAGAACCACGTAGAGCACCGTCAGCAACAGGACGAGGTACTCGGACAGCAGCAGGCGGCGCAGCCAGGACCCGCGCTCGGCCGCCGCGCCGGCGCGCGTGCCCGTGACCTCCGCCATGCTCATGGTTCAGCCCGCCCGGACGCCGACGGCGGGGCGGCAGCGGCCACCCCGCCCGGGGATCACGGTTTGCCGCCGTTGTTGGTCCAGACGATGTAGCCCCACATCTTGTCGCGGGTTTCGTCCTTGTTCGCCTGGGTGATGACGAAGCCGGGGTCGAGCAGGAGCTTGTCGGGCTTCTGGCCCGCCCACATGTCCTGGAAGGCCTGGAAGGCCATGTCGACCTCGAGGAACAGGTTCTGCACGCCGCAGGCGTCCATGTAGCCGTCGGCGATCAGTTGGTAGGCGTTGGCGTCACCGTCGAAGCCGCCAAGCAGGACATGGCCTTCCTCGCCGATCTTGTGCCACTTGTCGAACGTCTCCATGACCTGCTGGATCTGCGGCAGCATGAAGTCCGACGAGGTGAACAGGAAGTCGATGTCGGGGTTGGCCTGGAACGCGTTGGTCAGGCCGGCGAAGGCCTTGTCGGCGTTCCACTCGGTCGAGACGCGGGCCACGACCTCGACGATCTCGGAATTCTTGTCGACCACGTCGAAGAAACCGTCGCGGCGCTGGATCGCGTTGACGTCGCCGAGATCGCCGATCATGAATCACCGCTTGGCGCTTCCTGCCGTCCTTCTTGGCCTCGTCGACCAGAAACTGCACGGTGTCGGCGGCGATCTGGCGATTGTCGGCCTGGATGGCCACCGAATAGGCGTCGCTCTCGGCCGGCGGCCGGTTGAAGTGGACCATCGGGATGCCGGCCTCATTGGCAGCACGGATGGCTGGGATCACCGCCTTAGAGTCGGTCTGGATGATCAGGATCCCGTCCACCTTGCGGGCGATCATCGCCTTGACCTGCTCGAACTGCTTGTTGTCGTCGAAGTTCGAGATGTTCTCCAGCACCTCCCAGCCGTTGGCCTTGGCCTTCTCGCGCATGATCTCCAGGCCCGAAACCCAGAACGGCGAGACCAGGCTGTCGAACAGCAGCGCCACGGTCTTGCCCTGCTGGGCTTTGACCAGGATGGGCAGGCCAAGGGTCCCGGCGGCCAGCAGGCTGCCGATGGTGAAGTCGCGACGGGTGGCGCGCATGCTTCCGATCTCCCTGACGGGCCCGTTCCGGCCCTGTTGTATCATCATCATACCATGCGGCCAGACGGCCGCAAGGCCGTCACGCACCGGCGGCGTGCTCGAATTTGCGGTAGAGCTCGTTCGCACGGGTGAGATGCACGGTCATGGCGCGCGCGGCACCTTCCGCGTCGCGCGCGGCGACGCGCTCGAAGATCGCGGTGTGCTCCTCGATGGTGAGGCCCTCCGCGCCGTGCAAGCGCACGAGCCCTGAGTGGAACTCGGCCAGCCACTCGAAGATCGCCTGGCTCAACGCGACATAGATGGTGTTGCCGGAGATCACCGCGAGTTCGCGATGGAACGCCATGTCCTTCTGCAGGAACTCGTCGAGCTGGCTGGAGGACGAGACCGCACCGGCGGCGGCACGATGCTCCTCCAGCCGCTGGCGCAGGCGTGCCAGCTCGCCGGCCCCGGCGCGCTCCGCCGCCAACCGGACGATCCCGGTCTCGAAGAACACCCGGGCCTCCTTGAGCTGCTCCAGCGTCGTGGCCGAGGTCGCCAAGAGATGCCGGGCCGAATGGGCCACCTGGTCGATGATGCTGCGCGCGGTCGGCGCCACGATCCGCGCGCGCTCGCCGTGCGTGATGCTGATCAGCCCCATCCGCTCGAGCGCCTGCATCGCCTCGCGCACCGCCGGCCGGCCGACCCCGTATTGGCTCATCAGGTCGCGTTCGGACGGCAGATGATCCCCCGCCGCCAGTTCGCCCTGGGTGATCCGGGCGAGCAGGCGGTCCAGGACCTCATGCGACAGCTTGCGCCGCCGGATCGGTTCGCTCTCCATGATCTCGTCGTTCTGGCCCGAAGGGTGCGGTATGATCATAAGACCGGCCGAGGGCCGCGCAAGCGGGGAAGGCGCCAAGGCGATGCAGTCAGCCGAGATCGGCCACGACCGGGCCGTCCCACCTGCCGCCACCGTCGCCCGGCTGCGCCCGCATCTGGCGGCGATGGGCATCACTCGGCTCGCCGACCTCACCGGGCTCGACCGGATCGGTGTGCCGGTGTTCGCCGCCGTCCGGCCGAACTCGCGCTCGGTCGCCACCAGCCAGGGCAAGGGGCTGACGGCCGACGCCGCGCGCGCGGGTGCTCTGATGGAGGCGGTCGAGAGCTGGCACGCCGAGCGGATCGACCGGCCCTTGCGCCTCGCCAGCGCCGCCGAGCTGCGTGGGCACCGCCTCGTCGAGCTGAGCCGGCTGCCACTGCGCGCAGGCACCGCCTTCGATCCCGATCGGCCGCTGCTGTGGATCGAGGGCGCTGACCTCGCCTCGGGCGATGCGGTCTGGCTGCCCTACGAGCTGGTCCACACCGACTATCGGCTGCCGCAGCCGCCGGCTGCCGGCTGCTTCCACGTCGGCACCAACGGCCTGGCGGCCGGCAACACGCGCGAGGAGGCCCTGCGTCACGCCTTGTGCGAGCTGATCGAGCGCGACGCGCAGAGCGTCTGGCACGGGCGCCCGGCACCACGCCGGCTGGCGTCCCGAGTCGCCCTCGACCGAGCGGCCGATCCCAGGCTCGGTGCGCTCGCCCAGCGGATCCTGGCCGCCGGCTTCGCGCTGGCGCTGTTCGACCTAACCGGCGACGTCGGGCTGCCCTGCTATCTGGCGGTGCTGGCGGACCGGCGCGATCCGCTCGGCCATCCCGGCCTCGGCAGCGCCTGCCACCCATCGCCGACGCAGGCGATCGTGAGCGCCCTCCTGGAGGCGGTGCAGGTCCGCACCAGCTACATCGCCGGCGCCCGCGACGATCTGGCACCCGACGAGTTCGCCGCCACGGGGCCGGAGGAGAAGCTGCGCTGGATCGAGCCGCTGCTGAGCACGGCGGCAGTGTGCCCGGTGCCCGACGCCGAGCCCGCGGCCCCGCCATCGGTGGCGGCGCTGCTGGAGCGATTGGCCGGTGCGGGGATGACCCAGGCGATCGGGGTCGAGCTGGATCGGCCCGAGATCGGGGTGCCGGTCGTGCGCGTGGTGGTGCCTGGGCTCGAGGCCTGCGCCGACGATCCGGGCTACGCGCCCGGGCCGCGGGCGCTCGCGGCACGGGGGTCGCGATGAGCGTCGTCGTCTTCGCCGGCCCGACCGTCGCCGCGGCTGAGATTCGCGACCGGCTGGCGTGCACGGTGCTGCCGCCGGCTGCGGTCGGTGACGTGCTGCGGGCCGTCCACGGCACGCCCCGCGCGATCGGCCTGATCGACGGCGTGTTCGAGCGGGTCCTGCCCGTCTGGCACAAGGAGATCCTGTGGGCGCTGTCCCGGGGCGTGCACGTCTTCGGCGCTGCCAGCATGGGAGCCCTGCGCGCGGCCGAGCTGCACGCCTTCGGCATGGTCGGCGTCGGGCGGATCTTCCAGGGCTACCGCGACGGCGAACTGGAAGCCGATGACGAGGTGGCCGTGTTGCATGGCCCGGTGGAGGTGGGCTTCGCCGCGGTCACCGAGGCGCTGGTCAATGTCCGTGCAACCGTCGAGCATGCCCGGTCGCAGGCGGCCCTGGACAAGCCGGAAGCCCATCGGGTGTTGGCAGCGGCGCGCGCGGTTCACTACCGCGAGCGAACCTGGGAGACGGTCCTGGCCCAGCTGGGCGAGCCTGCCCTGGTTGCGCGGCTGCGGGACTGGCTGCGCGATGGGCGCATCGACCAGAAGCGTATCGACGCGCTGGCCCTGGTCGAGCATTTGGCGGCCTTCGTGGCCGACGACCCGGCGCCGCTCGCGGTGGGCTTCCCGTTCGCCTGGACCGACGCCTGGGATGCCCTCTACCAGCGGGCTTACTCGGCGGCCGGATCGGATCAGGACGTGCTCGACGAGCTGCGGCTGGAGGTGGATCGGGTCGGCACCGTGCGCCGTGCCGCCCTGCTGAGGGTGCTCGCTCGGCGCGAGACGGAGCGGTCGGGCGCAGCCCCTGGTGCCGCCGCCCGGGCCGCGGCCGGCGAGCGCCTGCGCGCCCGGCTGGGCCTGTGGCGGCGTGCCGACCTCGAGCATTGGCTGCGCGCATGCGACCTCGACGCGGCGGGGTTTGCGGCGCTGGTGGCGGACGAGGCGATGGCGGCGGAGCTGGAGGCGACAGCACGTGCGGCGCTGGAGCCGGCCATGCTGGCTGAGCTGCGCGCCTCGGGCGGCTACCCGGCCTTGGCCGGGCGGGCGAAGGCCAAGGCGCGGGCCTTGACGGCGGCCGGCCTCGACGCGGTCTCGGCGGCACGGGCCGGCGTCGATCCAGCGCCCCTGCTGGCGCGTCTGGCTGAGCGGGTCGACGGTGGCGTCGCCGACACGGACCTAGCACGGCGGCTCGGGTTTCTCGATCGGGCCGCCATGCAGCGTGCGGCCTTGCGCGAGCTGCTCTTTCTACGCATGATGCAGGACAAGGAAGGTGCCACGTAGCGCGTTCCACGTCTCAGCCCGCCGGCTCGGATCGAGAAGAGCGGGGTCTATGGCACCAACGCGGTTCTCTGCAGACGTCGGGCGAGGCGGTACGCGGTTCAAGCTGTACCCGCAATCGCCCGTGCTCGCGGCCTACAGGGAGCCGATCACCGTCGAGCTGTCGCCGCCGGCGGGCTCGCTGGGCCTGGGGCCGCACGATGGGCGGATGTGCGTCATCCGGCCCCTCGGCAAGTCCGACTCTTACGGCCAGGAGCTCATGCGCGGTGGTGTGGGGCGCCGCTCATTGCCGCCTTGGCGGGGAGACGTGGCTCCACCGGCGCTGCCGGGGCCTGACGGCAGCTTCGCCAACCTCGAGCCTGCCGACCCCACCTTCGACCAAGCGCACGCCTTCGCCTGCGTGCGCCTCGCGCTCGACGTCTGGGAGAGTTATCTCGGCGCGCCCGTTCCATGGTACTTCGGCCGTCGAGTGCTCGAGATCGGGCTGCTCGGCGAGAATTACGACAATGGCGAGGTCGGCCGTGGGTGGCTGGAGCTTGGCCATGACGTCAGTCCCGATCACCCACCGCATGCCTTCGCGCTGAATCTGGACGTAATCGCGCACGAGGTCGGCCATCTGATCGTCTACGGGATCGTCGGCGAGCCCGACCCTGCGCGGGCGGGACCCGAGTATGATGGCTTCCACGAGGCGTTCGGCGACCTCTCCGCTCTGCTCGTGGCAGCGCAGTTGGCACCGGTCGTCGACCAGGTGATCGAGCGGACCCGTGGCAACCTCCTGGGCGCCAATGAGATCAACCGGCTGGCCGAGCTGTCCTCGACCGCGCAGATCCGGATCGCTTCCAATGCCACCAGGATGTCCGAGTTTGCGCTCGGCTGGAGCGATGCGCACGACCTCGCCGAACCGCTGACGGGCGCCGTCTTCGACCTCTTGCTCGATCTCTATCAGGCGGGCTTGGTCGAGCGTGGGCTGATCCCGCCGAGCCTCGCCATGCTCTCCGAAGAGCGCGGCCACCTCCGCGCGTTTGCCCCACTCATCCAGGCCGAGTACGATCGCTGGTATCCACGCGCGCCGCAGGAGTTCCCCCGGGCGTTCGCCGACGCGCGCGATCGCCTGGGCGGCTGGCTGGCGTACGCGCTGCGGCGGCTGCGGCGTGACGAGGTGACCTACGTTGCGGTCGCCCGGGCGCTGCTCGAGGCCGACCGCTCGACCGGCGGCGGCTTTGCGTCGCGGATCGAGGCGAGCTTTGCGTGGCGCGGCATCGGGATGGTGCCCGTTGGGCCGTTCCTCGGCTCGCGCGCGCTGGCCAGCATGGGCCGCCGCTTCGGTCTTCATCGATGCGCGAAGCGAGAGGTCAGCACCTTCCCCACATCGTCCCGCAAGTCGGCATAGCAAAGGAGAGCGTTGATGGTCGCGACCAGGGAATTGCTGCTGACCCCTTCGGCGGTCAAGCTGTACGGCAGAGTGGTCGCAGGGCTGGCGATCGACGTCGAGAATGCCCGCGACGAGCTCGGAGCCAATCGGTTCCTGCGTGCGCAGCTGGCGGCGGGCACGAAGCCGCAGCTCGCCCGCATCTACGGCTTCAGCTACTTCGGGCGCTACACGCCGCTGGCTCGCCCAGCGATCTTCCTCGTCCACGGCGACGGCGTCCCGGCCTCCCCGAGGGCACCGATCGTCTCCCAGCGGAAAGCAGACGACTCCGGGGCACTGGCGATCGATCCGCCGCCGGGCAGCGGCACGAACGATCCGGCGACCACCGGCCGCTTCAGCACGGGTCCGACCTCGGTCGATTCGTCGGGCCAAGCCGTCAAATGCTGCGAGTTCTCGTCCGACCTGCTGGTGTGGGAGTACGATCGCGGCGACTTCTCGCTGCGGTTGGACATCGACAGCGGGCCGCTGGAACGCCTGCTGGTCGACGCCGAGCTGGGCGCGGACGACTCGATGCCGTACTTCCGGGGCCAGCACACGAGGATGCGCGGCCCGGGTGGCTGACGCGGAGCCGCGAGAAGCTAGGGCAGCCCTGCCATGCGTAGGCCGGTGAGGAAACGCTCCAGTGCGGCCTCGTTGCGGAACGGCGCCTTGCTCCGCCATACCGCCGTCGAGAAATCCGGGTGTGCGCGCAATACCTCTTGCGCGTGGTGGGCTGCCTCTTTCGACAGTCCAAGATAGGCGCTGCTTGCCGCAAGCAACCGACGCCCTTCCGTCGGATCGCGCATTCGGCCGACGGTATCCAGAACTTCCTGGTGGCGTTCCAACTCGAAGAGCGCGCCGCCGAGATTCCACAAATACCAGTCTGGTGGATGTGGGTTGAGGCGCACGGCGCGCTGAAGGAGCGTCAACGCCTCCTCGGGCTCACCGGCGAGAATCAGGGCGTCGCCAAGCTCCGCCAGGATGTCCGCGTCGTTCGGGTTCAGCTCGATGGCGCGGCGATAGGCAGACAATGCGGCGTCGTGCTCGCGCTTTTGCAGATTGGCAAAGCCGAGTTCCGCGAACCCGCGCGCGTCGAACTCGTCCCGTGCCACGGCCGTGCGGGCAAGCTCGAGCGCTCGGTCGAGACACGCATCGGCCTCGTCTGCCCAACGATAGCGCCAGGCCAGATTCAGCGATCTTGAAACCCCGGCGTAGGTACGGGCATAGGTGGGATCCATCCCCGCCGCCTCCTCGAACAGGCGGCGCGCATGTGCGTTGGACTCGCGACGGTAGCGGAAGATGAGGTCCTGCCCGCGCAGAACCAGTCCATAGGCGTCGATGAACGGCTCCCGGATCGTCAGCACACGCCGCCGCTCGGCGGCGCTCACGTGACTCGCCAGATGCGCCGCAACGGTGTTGGCCACATCGTCCTGAAAAGTGAACACTTCGGCGAGCTTGCCTTCGTAACGTTCTGACCAGAGCAGTCGGCCGGTCTCGGCCACGAGCAGCTGGAAACTGATTCTCAGCCGATCTCCGGCACGCTGCATCGACCCAAGGGCGACGTAGCGGACGCCCAGCAGATGACCGATCTCAGCCGGAGCATGCGCCAGGGCTCTGCACTGGAAAGCCGAGTGGCGGGCGATCACCGGCACGTCGCGAAATCTGGATATGCGCTCAATGATGTCCGTTGTGACGCCGTCGCACAGCATGCGGTCGATCGTGTCGGGGGAGCGGTTCTCAAGCGGCAGCACAGCAACCGAGGCGTCGTCGCTGGCGGCATGCGTCTCAGCCGCGAACAACGCCCCTTCGAGAGAATCGACCTGATCAGCCGATTCGACCCGGTGGACGTGCAACGGCGGCAGATTTTTGAGCTGACGCCAGCCGAGGCTGACGAAGCGGATATCCGTGCGGTGCTTCAGCTCTGAGTGCACCACGTCGGAGACGCAGACGCGGCCCGGCGGCGCGATTTCCTGAATGCGTTGCGCGACGATCAGATTGTGCCCGAACAGCCGGCTGCCATCCATCCGTACCGCGCCGGAGTGCAAACCGATCCGAAAGGCGAACGGTCCGCTCTCACCCTGCCACGCAGCAGCATTTGCGAAATCACGTTGCACGGCCAGAGCGAAATCGACCGCCGGCCCCGACTCAGCAAAGGCGGCCAGCACGCCATCGCCCGCCTCGTCGACGATACGCCCGCCATAATCCCCGACCAGCGCCCGAAACAGGGCTCGCGCCCGCTGCAGCCGCGCGTAGGTTCCGACCTCGTCGCGGCTGATCAGGACCGAGTAGCCCTTGACGTCGGCGAACAGGATCGCCGCATGCGTCGACGTTGCGGTCGCGCTCATCTGCCTCCGACCGGCAAGTTCCACCCCGGCTGGATTTGTAGGGGCAAGCGATGCGCCGCGCCAGTTGCAGGGCGGCACCGAACCGGAAATGTTGCAGCACGGGGTTCGAGGCCGCCGGCGTCAGCGCATGAGCGCCGCTTTCAGGTCGAAGCCCGTGTCGGCGGCCTGCGCCGGCGTCAGTGCGGTGCCGGTGGCGAGCAGCCTGCGGCAGGCCATGTGGTCGCCGGGGCGGTTGACGGAATCCATCGCCAGCAACCGCCCGGCGCGGAAGTAGCACACCGAGAAGCGTCCGCCCGCCGGGTCGCCGCGCACGGCCAGGTCGTCGTGGCCGGCCGAGAGGCCGACCATCTGCAGCTTGACCTCGTACTGGTCGCTCCAGAACCAGGGCACCTCGTCATAGGGAGCGTGGCGACCCAGGATCGCGGCTGCCACCGCCTTGGCCTGGTCGACCGCGTTCTGGACCAACTCCAGCCGCACCATGGCGCCGGCAAAGCGGCTGGGATGGCTGGTGCACTCGCCGGCGGCGAAGATGGCGGGATCGGCAGTGCGGCCCTGGTCGTCGACCACGATGCCGTTGGCGCAGGCGAGGCCTGCTTGCTCGGCGAGCTCGACATTGGGCAGGACGCCGATGCCGATCACCACCAGGTCGGCGGCGTGGCGGGTGCCATCGGCCATGGCCACGGCGCGGACCCGACCATCGGCGCCCTCCAGCGCGGCGATGCGCGCGTCCAGCACCAGTTCGACGCCGCGTGCCCGGTGCAGCTCGGCGTAGAAGGCGGAGATCACCGGCGCCACCACCCGGCCCATCAGCCGGTCGGCTGCCTCGAGCACGGTCACGGGCTTGCCCAGCAGGCGCACCGCGGCCGCGACCTCGAGGCCGATGAAGCCACCGCCGATCACCACCACCCGCTCCGCCACCGCCACCCTGCGCGCGAGGTCTTCCAATTCGACCAGGGTGCGCAGGTAGACGACGCCGGCGAGCTCGGTGCCGGGTACCGGCAGGGGGCGGACCCGGGTGCCGGTGGCGAGGACCAGGCTGTCGTAGGAGACGCGCTCGCCGGCCGCGGTGGTGACCGTGCGCCCGGCGCGGTCGATCGCGGTCACGCTCTGGCCCAGGCGAAGGCCGATCGACTTGCCGGTGTAGAAATCCGGCTGCCGGAACAGCAGCCGCTCCCGCGCCATCTTGCCGAGCAGCAGGCCCTTGGACAGCGGCGGACGCTGGTAGGGAGGATGGTCCTCGGCGCCGAGCAGCGTGATCGGCCCCTCATGCCCTTCGCCACGCAGCGAGGCCGCCACCTGGAAGCCGGCCTGGCCCGCGCCGACGATGACCACGCCGGCGGTCACAAGCTCGGACCCACGGTCGAGGGGCTGAGGTGATGGCGCAATGGGTCCCCGCGGCGGCACGACGGCCCGAGCGTAGCGCCAGCGGCGCCCGCCGTCACCGTCGCACCGCCCGTCCGTCGCAAGCGGCCTGCCCCGCCCAAGCGCGGCGCCAGCGGGTATGAGGGCGCCCGACATGCCGCCGCCTGGAGCGAAGCCCTGCATTGCCGGCGAGCTCGGGCACGGCTAGCGTCGCACGCTGTGCGTGGGAACCGACAAGGCGGCCCACGCCTTCCTGCTCGGTCATGCCCAAAGCTCACTTCGACGCCTCCGCACCTGGACCGCATGCACCCGAACCCGCGGGCGCCGCGGTCGCGGTCGTCCTGCTCCATGGCTATCTCTGCCTGCGCCCCGACCCGTACTGGCTGGGCCTGGGTCCGGTGTGGCGCCACCTCGCGGACCATGGCGTGCCGGTGATCCTGACCGCAGCACCCCGCACCGGCGGGGTGGCGGTCCGAGCCCGGCGCCTGGCGGCTCGCCTGGCGGCCCTGCCGCAGCGCCGGCTGGTGCTGGTCGGCCACAGCATGGGCGGCCTGGACGCGCGCTACCTCGCCAGCAGGCTCGATCCCGACCGGCGGATCGCCCGCGTCGTCACGATCGGCACGCCGCACCGCGGCACGGCGGCCGCCGAATGGGCGCTGCGCGCAGGTCGCTGGCCGGCGCCACTGCTCCGCCTGCTCGACCGCGGCGCGCTCCGCGACCTGACCCGGGACGGTGCGGACCACCTCGACCGCACCATGCCCGACCGCGAGGACGTGAGCTACCGCGCCCTGGCGGGGCGCTTTCCGACCGACAGCCTGAGCCAGAAGTTCGCCCGGATCGCGGCGATGGTCGCGGCGGAGGAGGGCCTGAACGATGGTCTGGTGTCCCTGGCCTCCGCCCGGCGCTGGTCGGAACCGGTCACGCTGGCCGCGCATCATCTCGGACTGATCGGCCAGCGCATGGGCGACGGTCCCCATGTCAGCGGCACTGCGCTGCCGGCCGCGGCCCTGGCGCGGCTGATGGTGGGCGAGCTCGCCGGCCGGACCCGGCCCGCGCCCCATGGCCGCGCGAGCAGGCGCGCGGTGACCTGGTACGGCAGCGGCCTGGCCCACGCCTGAATCGAGGGTTTGGCCGCGAGGCGCTGGCCATCGGCCACGTGGGCAGGGCGCCACCGACGCCGGATCCGACCTAGGAACGCGGTCAGCATCGCACCTGCCGCGGTGTCCTGGCTCCCCACACCGCGGGCGCCGCCGGCTCACTCCCCAGGCGGCGGCGTCTCGCCCGGCTCCGGGGTCAGGCCGTACGGTGCCACCAGACGCCAGACATGAGCCGGGATCATGGCCTTCATCCGCCTCGGCCGTTCGCGGCGCAGGTGGAGGACGGTCTCGACCGCCTTCATCTCGACCCGGGTCCGTGCGAACTCGAGGCCGCGGGGGCCGAAACGGGGCATGATCCACGACACGATCGGGCGCAGCCAGCCGGGCATGCGGCGCAGCGGCAGCCCCCCGGCGGCGCGCTCGACGTTCTTCACGAAGCCCCGGACCGGACCTTGGCGCTTGCCGGCACTGCCGGGGGCGCAAGCGCGCAATTCCGGGCCGAGAAGACCCACCAGCTCCTCGCCGCGGCCGTTGCGGACCAGCAGCCATTGCTGCCCCTGCCCGCCCATGTAGCCGACGGTGAGGTCGGCGAGCACGTTGGTGTAGTCGACGCAGCTGCGGCAGGTGAGCGGGAAGAAGTCGGGCGGCAGCCGGGAGATCGGCAGGTCGAGGAACGGGATCAGCCGCGTGCCGCCGTCCGCGTAGCGCAGCTCGACCCGGTAGTCGGCGCGGAACTCGAGATAGGTGATGCCGGCGGGATCTTCGTCGAGCAGTGCGAGGAACTCGTGGAAGCGCTCGGTGGTGGTGTTGTCCGAGCAGGGGGTGCCGACGACCCAGAGCCGCTCCAGGCCGAGCTCGGCTTCCAGGGCGCGGAGCGCGTAGACCTGGCAGGGAATGCCGACCACCGCCAAGCGCCGGTAGCCGCGGGCTCGCGCGGGCTCGAGCAGGGCCAGCAGCGGGGCATAGCCCATGCGCATGCCGCGGCAGCGCGCCATGCCGGCGGCCTCGGTCACCAGCACCGGCACCGGCCGCCAGCGGTCGGCGGGGTCGGGCGCCATCGCGAGCACGGCGTCGACCGCGCCGGTCTCCAGCAGGCGCTCGCCGATCCGGGTCGCGATTCCGGTCCACTGCGCACCCGCGCGCGGAGGCACCAGCTCGGCGCGCAGCATGCGGCGGAACGGGCCGAAATGCAGCTCGTCGGGCCTGGCGGGATCGCGCGCGCGGCCGTGGACGCGGGCCTCCAGGCCGGGATAGTCGGGCCGGATGAACTGGCAGGCGGTCCCGCAGCGCCCGGGCTCGGCCGTGCGCGAGACGCCGCAGTCGGTGCACAGGTCCGCGGGGCACGGCCGCGCGCAGCGGCGGCGCCCAGACCGGGCCGGGATCGGGTGCGTCCAAGGGCTCAGGCCGGGTGGCGGCGACGGGTCATCGCCGGAGTGTGGGGGCGGGGCGGTGCCGCGGCAAGACCGGCCGTGCCGGGACGGCGAGGGCGTTCCGGCACGGAGGCTCCGGCAACCGTGTCGAGGCCATGGCCAGGACGGTGGACCAGCTGCCGCGCCGCGAACGGAGCGAGGGTACGGGGCGCTCGAAGGCAAGCATTTGATTCGGCGTGACTTTCTGGGTTCGTTTGGTCGCTGGAGATTCGTCGCGGCGCCAGCGGCCACGTCGAGGCAGGCGCCGCGAACGGCGGCACCGTGATAGGATCAAAAGCCTTGGACGATCTCATGGGCGAGCGAGGGTGTCAAGCACGGCACTGACGGCGCCGCCTGGATCATCGGCTGGTGAAGCCGCCCGGCGGCATGGGTGGGCCCGTCGGGACGATGCGCCGCTCGGCATCGTCCTCGTTGCGGCGGCCGATCTCGCCGCCCCGGACCCCGACGCCGCAGCTCAGAGATAGCGCTCCTGAACGTCGATCGTCGATTCCGCGCCGATACGCTCGAAGTTGTCGGCGAGCCAGCGTGACGCGTGGGCGCGGCCGTCGTCGCGCAGGTGCGTGAGGAATTCCCAGTCGGCGTTGAGCTTGCTCATCACCGACAGCTTCTGCATCACGGCGTCGGCCGAGACCGCGTGGATGTGCATTCGCTTCAAGGATCGGTCGCAGACCGCACCTTCGTCGATCAACCGGGTGACGAAGGCGATCGCACGCATCTCCCGCATCAGCGAAGAGTTGAACGAGAGTTCGTTGATCCGGTTCATGATCTCGGTGGCGCTGCGCGGGATCTCCTGGCGCTCGATCGGGTTGATGTGGACGACGACCACGTCCGGGCTGTCGCAGTGGTAGATCAGGGGGTAGATGGCCGGATTGCCCATGTAGCCGCCGTCCCAATAGGCTTCCCCGTCGATCTCGACCGCCTGGAACATGAACGGCAGGCAAGCCGACGCCATGACCGCATCGGCGGTGATCTCGGCGTTGCCGAACAGCTTGACCTTGCCGGTGCGTACGTTGGTGGCCGAAAGGAACAGCTTGACCGGGGCCGCCTGACGCAACCGGTCGAAGTCGACCGCCTGCTCCAGCACGTGCCGCAGCGGGTTGTAGTTGGCCGGATTGAGCTGATAGGGCGAAAGCAGGCGGCTCATGAAATCGAGCATGAGGAAGGCCGGCGAATAGTCGAGCGCATGGTTGTGCAGCAGGCGGTCGACCGGCGACGGCTGCAACGGGCCCATGGCGGCGGCGTGGCTGATGCGGCGCCAGAAGCCGGTGAGCGCGGTCCGCGCACCCTGCCGTCCGCCCTCGGCCAGGCCATAGGCCAGCACCACCGCGTTCATGGCGCCGGCGCTGGTGGCCGAGACGCCCTCGAAGGCGATGCGCTCGTCCTCGAGCAACCGGTCCAAGACCCCCCAGGCGAAGGCGCCATGGGCGCCGCCGCCCTGGAGCGCGAGGTTGACCGTCTTGACCTCGACGGCCGCGGCTCGCGCTGGTCGTCCGCGCGCGGACGGGCGCTCGGTGGTTGGCATGTCCATGAGGATGCTCCGTGATGCTGCGAGGTGTCAGTGGGCGGTCCAGCCGCCGTCGACGGGAAGCGCGGTGCCGGTGATCGAGGCCGCCCCCGGCGAGCACAGGAACACCGTGAGTGCACCCAGCTCCTCGACCGTGGCGAAGCGCTTGTTGGGCTGGTTGGCCAGCAGCACGTCGCGGATGACCTGCTCGCGGCCGATGCCGTGCGCCTTGGCCTGATCACCGATCTGCTGCTCGACCAGCGGCGTCCAGACATAGCCCGGGCACACCGCGTTGCAGGTGACGCCGGTCTCGGCGAGTTCCAGTGCGGCGACCTTGGTCAGCCCCACCAGGCCGTGCTTGGCGGCGACGTAGGCGGACTTGTAGGGCGAGCCGACCAGACCGTGCGCCGAGGCGACGTTGACGATCCGGCCCCAGCCGCGCGTGGCCATGCCCGGAATCACCGCCTGCATGGCGTGGAAGGCGGCCGAGAGATTGATGGCCAGGATCTGGTCCCACTTGGCCCGGGGGAATTCGGCGATCGGCGCCACGTGCTGGATCCCGGCATTGTTGACCAGGATGTCGACCGTGCCCAATGCCGCCGCGGCCTCGGCCACCATGGCGGTGACTTGCTCGGGCCGGCTCATGTCGGCCGCACTGTGCGCGACGGTGACGCCGAACTCCTCTTCGAGACCGTCGCGCAGGCGGGCGATGGCCGCGGCCTCGCCGAACCCGTTGAGCACGAGGTCGGCGCCCGACGCGGCCAGCGCCCGGGCGATGCCGAGGCCAATCCCGCTGGTGGAGCCGGTGACGATGGCCCCCCTGCCCTCGAGTGGGCGGACGGTGGCGGACGGAGCGGCGGACATGGCGGTGAGGTCCATGGTGGTGATCCTCGCGGCGGGTTGGTGACGAGGTGGAGGATGCGCGTCGGGTCCGCGGCACAGAAATGCCGGCTGAGCACGGTCTCGATAGGCCGCCGCTATCGCCGTTCTCCGGGCATCGGGGGCATGCTAGCGTGCATCGCAGCAGGAGCCGGAAGAACCACCATGGAAATGCACCAGGCCCGCTACTTCGTGGCGCTGTGCGAAACGCTGAATTTCACGCGCGCTGCGGAGAAGTGCAACGTCACCCAACCCTCGCTGACCCGTGCCATCAAGCTGCTGGAGGAGGAGCTGGGCGGGCCGCTGTTCAATCGCGAGCGCAACCAGACGCACCTCACCGAGCTCGGGCGGATGATGGAGCCGCACCTGCGCGAGGTGATCGAGCAGACCCGGACGGCGCGGGCGCGCGCCTCCAGCTTCTTCGCTCTGAAGAATGCGCGGCTGAAGCTCGGGGTGGCGCGGGGGGTCTCGTTCCAGGTCCTGGACGACACGATGCGCCGGTTCATCGCCAGCTATCCCGACACCGAGATCGCCCTGCACGACGAGCGGCCGGTCGAGCTGCGCGAGGCGTTGCGACGGGGCGATTTCGAGGTGGTGGTCCTGCCGCAACGCACGCACGATCTCGACGATCTGCACTATTACCCCGTCGGCGAGGATCGGCTGCTCGCCATCATGCCCGAGGGCCACGAGCTCGCCGCCCGGAGCGCGGTGACCTCGGAGATGCTGGCGGACCTGCCGCTGGTCTGCGGCGACGGCTGCCCGTTCTGGGAGGCCACCGAGCGCTCGCTGCGCGACGCCGGGCTGGCGGTGACACCGAAGGCGATCGCCACCCGTGCGGAATGGCTCTACGAGCTGGTCAGCGCCGGGGTCGGCATCGGCGTGGCCGCGCTGCACGGCGACCTCCCGGCGGGCCTGGTCACGCGCCCGGTGGAGGGTGCGGCACTCGCCCACGACATCAACCTGACCACCAAGCGCGGCCGGCTCTATTCGCCGCCGGTCAAAGCGTTCGTCGACCTCGCGCTGAAGCCGAAGGCGAACCCTCAGCCGGTGATCACGGCCGCTTGACCCAGGCGCCGGACCACGCCGACGACCTCGTCCGGATCCGCCCGCCGCGACCAGTCGGCGTCACCGAAAGCGAAGACGATCACGCCGTCGCGGCCGACGACGTAGGTGGCCGGGATCGGCAGCTCCCAGCCGGCCGTGCCGTCCAAGCCGGGAATGTGGAGGTCGAACCGTACCGCCAAGCGCCGGTAGAGTGCGGTCGCCTCCTCGGTCATCTCGAACCGCACCCCGCAGAGCCCGGCGTACGCCGCATCCCGATCGCTGAGCAGGTGCAGGTCGAGCGCACGCTCCCGGGCCAGCCGTTCGAGTTCCCCGCACGCCAAGGGTGCGACCGCCACCATCGTCCCGCCGAGGCGCCGAACCGCAGGCTGGATCCCGTTCAGGGCCTCCAGGGTCATGCTGCAGTAGGGGCACCACGGTCCGCGAAAGAAGGTCAGGACCAGTGGCCCCGAGGTCAGGAGATCGTCGCTCGCGACCGGGCGGCCGCCGCTGTCCGGGAGGACGAAGTCGGGCAGGACGTCGCCGACCGCCAGGCCGTGCTCGACCACCTGCAGCATGCGCAACCGCTCGATGGCACCGTCGAGCAGGGCGCGCTCGGCAGGATCCACCACCTCGCCGAGCTGGCGCTTGATCTCGTCCAGCCTGCTCTGAAGCTTCATGCCTCTCCGTCCGTGATCGTCGTCCTCTCGCGGCCTCGACCGCGCGCCAGGCGTTCCACCGCGGCGACGAGGTCGTCGGGCTCGGCGCGCCGCGACCAGTCGGGATCGGCGTAGGCGAACCGGATCACGCCGTCGCTGCCGGCGACGTAGCTCGCCGGCACCGGCAATTCCCAGCCCGAGCCGGCGTTCACCCGCGCGACGTCCCAGCCGAGGCGGCGATAGAGCTCCGCATGATCGGGGGTCATCTCGAACTGGACGCCGCAGATCCTGGCATAGGCGGCCAGGGGATCGCTCAAGAGGCGCAGCTGCAGGCCACGCTCGGATGCGGCCCGGCACAGCTCCTCGGTGCCGACCGGCGAGACCACCGCCAGCGAGCCCCCGAGGCGCTCGATCGACGGGCGGACCGCCTCGAGCGCCTCGAGTGCCAGGGAGCAATAGGGGCACCATGGCCCGCGGACGAACACGACCGCCAAGGGCCCACGCGCCAGCAGCGCCTCGCTGGCGATGATCGCTCCATTGGTGTCGGGCAGGGCGAATTCCGGCAAGGCGTCGCCGACCTCGAGACCGTGCTCGACCACCTGCAGCATCCGCAGGCGGTCGATGGCGGCGAGCAGGACGTCGCGATCCTCGGGCGCCAAGGCTTCGCGCAACTCGGCGCGTCGCTGGTTCAGCCGTTGTTCGAGGTTCATCGCGCCATGGGCCTCCTCAGGCGGCCATCCGGCTGTCCCCACTGGGGGGTTTCGCCTCCTCGCGCGCGCCGGCGATCAGGCGCGCGCCACGCTCGAAGGTGACGTAATTCCACAGCCAGTTCAAGGCGACCACCATCCGGTTGCGCCAGCCGATCAGGAACCAGACATGGGCCACGGCCCAAAGGATCCAGGCGGGAAAGCCCGACAGCTTGATCCAGCCCAGATCCGCCACCGCCGCCTTGCGACCGATGGTGGCGAGGTTGCCCTGGTGGCGGTAGCGGAACGGGGGCGGGTGGGCGATGCCGCGGACCCGGGCGTCGATCGACCGGCCGACATAGGCGCCCATCTGCTTGGCCGCCGGTGCAATTCCCGGCACCGGCCGGTCGTCCGGCCCGGCCACGGAGACGGTGTCGCCGATGGCGAACACGTCGGGCCAGTCGGGCACCCGCAGCTCGGGCGTGACCAGGACCCGGCCGGCGCGATCGTGCTTGGCCTCCAGCCATTTCGCCGCCGGCGAGGCGATCACGCCCGCGGCCCAGATCACCGTGCGGGCCGCGATCGCCTCGTTGCCGACGGTCACCCCCTCGGGCCCGCAATGCTGCACCGCATGGCCCAGGCGCACCTCGACCCGCAGCTTCTCGAGCTGCGCGCGCGCCTTGGCGGAGAGCTCCGGGGGGAATTGCGCCAGCACCCTGGCCCCGCCCTCGACCAGGATCACGCGCGCGTCCATGGGGTCGATGGCCCGGAAATCGGCGGCCAGGGCGTGGTTGGCGAGCTCGGCCACGGCCCCGGCCATCTCGACGCCGGTGGGACCACCGCCGACCACGACGAAAGTCAGCAGCCGCTGGCGTTCCAAGGGGTCGGTAGTCACCTCGGCACGCTCGAACGCCAGCAGCACGCGCTCGCGGATGTGGGTGGCGTCGGCGATCTTCTTGAGGCCGGGTGCCGCCTCCTCCCACTCGTCCATGCCGAAGTAGGAGTGGCGCGCGCCGGTCGCGACCACGAGGTAGTCGAAGCCGATGCGTCGGTCCTCGAGCATCACCTCGCGCGCAGCACGGTCGATGCCGATCACCCTGCCCATCTGCACCGAAGCGTTCTTCTGCCGGCTGAGGATCGAGCGGATCGGCCAGGCGATGTCCGCAGGGGACAAGGCGGCGGTGGCGACCTGATAGAGGAGGGGCTGGAACAGATGGTAGTTGCGGCGGTCGATCACGGTGACCGCGGCCGGGGTCCGCGCCAGCGCCCGCACCGCGGCCAAGCCGCCGAAGCCGGCGCCGAGGATGACGACGCGCGGCCGGTCGGACGCGGTGGAAGTGGACATGGCGCTGCTCCGGCTGCCGATCGGTCGGTGAAGGATCGCCGAGTGGCGCCGGTGCCGGAAGAAGCCGCTCTCCATCATTGCCATAGGTTGCGGCTATCGCCGTTGGCGCCGGTAGCAGACCTGCCGTACAAGGCACGCGGTTGATGCGGGAGTGGTGACATGGCCGGCGAGCGGGCGAGGATCGGCATTCTGGGCGCCAGCGGCTACACCGGCGCCGAGCTTCTGCGCCTCCTGGGCGACCATCCGCGCGCCGAGATCCGCGCGCTGACCGCCGAGCGCCAGGCCGGCAAGGCCATCGGCGAGGTGTTCCCCCAGCTCGCGGTCTACGACCTGCCGAACCTGGTCAAGGTCGAGGACGTCGACGTCGCCGGGCTCGACGTGGTGTTCTGTTGCCTGCCGCACGCGACCACCCAGGCGATCGTCAAGGCGCTGCCGCGAGGCCCCAAGCTCGTCGACCTGTCGGCCGATTTCCGGCTGCGCGACCCGGAGGTCTACGCCCAGCATTACGGCCATGCCCACCAGGCGGTCGATCTGCAGGGCGATGCCGTCTACGGCCTGACCGAGCATTATCGGGACGCGATCCGCGCCGCTTGGCTGGTCGCGAACCCGGGCTGCTTCACCACCACGGCCGAGCTGCCGCTGGTCCCGCTGCTGAGCCAGCGGCTGATCCAGCCCGAGGGCATCGTCATCGATGCCAAGTCCGGCGTGAGCGGAGCCGGGCGCGACGCCAAGCAGGGCAGCCTGTTCACCGAGGTCGCGGAAGGCATCCACGCCTATGGCGTGGCCACGCACCGGCACACGCCGGAGATCGAGCAGTGCCTCGCCGACTTCGCCGGCCGGCCGATGCTGGTCACCTTCACGCCCCATCTGATGCCGATGAGCCGTGGCATCCTGGCCACGATCTACGTCCGGCAGGCCGCGGGCGCGTCGGCCGGCGACCTTCATGCAGCACTCGAGCGCGCCTATGCCGGCGAGCCCTTCGTCCACGTGCTGCCGTTCAAGGCCATGCCGGCCACCCGCCACGTGCGCGGCACCAACCTGTGCCTGATCGGCGTCCACCCGAGCCGCGTCCCGGGCGAGGCCATCCTGGTCTCCGTCCTGGACAATCTGGTCAAGGGCGCCTCCGGCCAGGCGATCCAGAACATGAACGCGATGCTGGGACTCGACGAGCGGATGGGGCTCGGCCAGCGGCCGCTGTTCCCGTGACCGTCACCGCCGCCGACGTCGCCGCCGCCCGCGAGCGGCTGGCGGGCCGGCTGGTCGCGACGCCGTGCCTGAGGTCGCAGACGCTTTCGGACATCGCCGGCGCCGAGCTCTGGCTCAAGTTCGAGAACCTGCAATACACGGCCGCGTTCAAGGAGCGCGGCGCCCTGAACCGCCTGGCCCAGCTCACGGCCGAGCAGGCGGCCAAGGGCGTGATCGCCATGTCGGCCGGCAATCACGCGCAAGGGGTGGCCTACCACGCGCGGCGGCTGGGCATCCCGGCCACGATCGTGATGCCGCGGTACACGCCGTTCGTGAAGGTCGAGAACACCCGCCGGTTCGGCGCGCGGGTGCTGCTCGAGGGCGAGGGCGTGGAGGAGGCGGCGATCCACGCCTGGGCCATCGCCGAGCGCGACGGGCTGACCTTCGTCCATCCCTACGACGACGAGGCGGTGATCGCCGGCCAGGGAACGGTGGCACTCGAGATGCTGGAGACAGCACCCGGGCTCGAGGTGCTGGTGGTGCCGATCGGCGGTGGGGGCCTGATCAGCGGGATCGCCATCGCGGCCAAGGCGGTCAACCCCGCGATCGAGATCGTGGGCGTGGAGGCCGCACTCTATCCGTCGGTCTACCGCCGCCTGCGCGGGCTGCCGGCCCTCGCGGGCGGCCCGACCATCGCCGAGGGTATCGCGGTCAAGGAGCCGGGCAACCTCACCTACCCCGTGATCGAGCAGCTGGTCTCCGAGGTGCTGCTGGTCGAGGAGGCCGCGATCGAGGCGGCGGTGCTGCAGCTGCTCGAGATCGAGAAGACGGTCGCCGAGGGTGCGGGTGCGGCCGGCCTCGCCGCGGTGATGAGCCATCCCGACCGGTTCCGCGGCCGCAAGGTCGGGCTCGTGCTGTGCGGCGGCAACATCGACAGTCGCCTGCTGTCGGCCGTGATCCTGCGTGGGCTGGTCCGCACCCAGCGCCTGGTGCGGCTGCGCGTCGGCGTGCCCGACACGCCGGGCAGCCTGGTCCGGATCGCCTCGATCATCGCCGAGCGCGGCGGCAACGTGGTCGATGTCGGCCACCAGCGGGCCTTCTCCAAGCTCTCGGTCAAGCTCGCCGATGTCGATTTCACCATCGAGAGCCGTTCGGCCGAGCACGCGACCGAGATCGCGGCCGCCCTGCAGGCGGCGGACTTCCAGGTCGTCCGGCTCGACGAAGGAAGCCAGGGCGGACTCTAGCATAGGATTATTTTCTTTACATTCGGCGAGACTTCGGCGTACGATCCTAGGATTGCGCCTGCCTTGCGCCGGCGACCTTGCGTTCGTCCGAGGAGACCGTGGCCTTGCGCGTGCTGGTGATCGAGGACAACACGGTCGAGGCGCTGGCGATCCAGCGCGAACTCGGCGGCCGCTTCGACCTGCGGGTGGCCGCCACCCTCGCCGAGGCGCTGGCCGTCCTCACCAAGAGCGCCTGGCACCCCGACGTGATCATGGCCAACCCCACCCTGCCGGATTCCGACGGCTTGGCCACCTTGCGGGCACTGCAGGACAAGGCGGGCGGGATTCCCATCGTCGTCTCCACCGGAGCGGTGACCGAAGGCGTGCGGCGGCAGCTCGAGGCGTTGATCGGAGCCGCCGCGGCCGATCGGCTGGGCGGACCCTTGGCGCCGCGCGCCGGCTTCCTGCAGCACGCCGCCAGCCAGTCCCTGATGGCCTACCGCATCGAGACGATCGCCGAGGTCGACCGGGTGACCCGGCAGGCCGCCGACGCCGCCGTCAGCCGTGCGATCGACGAACTGCTCGACCGGCTGGGCCTGGGCGATGAGGAAGGCCTGCGCATGGCCATCCGCCTCGCCCGCGGCTGGGAAGCCGCCAAGATCCGCTTCGTCTCGGCCGTCACCACCGGCCTGGCCTCGGCGTTTCTCCTGGCCCTCGGCGCCGGCATCGTCGCGATGATGCGCCAAGGCCCGAAGTGAGATGTCGACGGCTGAGTGATCTGACGTCCCATTTGTAACGTATACCTGTCGTCACTGACACTAGACAGGTTGCGCATGAGCGCCCCGATCCTGGTTTTTGGCGCCACCGGCGGCATCGGCGCCGCGCTGACGCGGCGCCTCGCCTCGGACGGGCGCAAATTGCACCTCGCCGCCCGCGACCGCGCGCGTTTGGCGGCTCTCGCCGGCGAGGTGGGCGCCGAGTTCACGCCCGGCGACGTGACGCGGGCCGAGGACCTCGAGCGCACGGTGAGGGCCGCGACCGCCGGCGGCGCGCTGGGCGGCCTCGTCTTCGCCGTGGGCTCGATCGACCTCGCCCCCGTCAAGCGCCTGGCCGCCGAGCAGTTCGCCACCGCCTTCACGCTCAATGTCACGGCCCCGGCGTTGGCCGTCCAGGCGGCGGCAGCGGCGCTGGCCGCCGGCGAGGGCGCGGTGCTGCTCTATTCGAGCGTCGCCGCGGGCAGCGGCTTTCGCAACCACGCCGTCACCGGCGCGGTGAAGGCGGCCGTGGAGGGCCTGACCCGCTCGCTGGCGGCGGACCTCGCACCCAAGGTGCGCGTCAACGCCATCGCGCCCACGCTCACCCGCACGCCACTGGCCGCCGCCTTCACCGGCAACAAGCTCCTGCTCGAGGGCATCGCCCGCCAGCATCCCCTGGGACGTGTGGCCGAGCCGGAGGACTTGGCCGGCATCGGCGCCCTTCTGCTCGGCGCCGACGGACGCTTCGTGACCGGCGAGGTGATCCACGTCGACGGCGGCCGCAGCAGTGTGTCCGGCTAGAGCCCCGATGGCGGCAGCGATGATCCATCCGGCCGATCGCGCCGTACTGGCCCTGATGACTTGGGGCGCGCGGCCGATCATGGGCAGATCAGGACTGGGTTGCATTGCGTCGCCGACGCCGTCGGGCATGATGGCACGCATGTCGACGGTGGACGAAGACCTGGCGGCTCGGCTGGAGACGGACATCCGCGCCGTCGCCGAACGGAGCGACCGGGCCGCGTTCGCCCGCATCTTCGCGTTCTACGGTCCGCGGGTGAAATCCTACCTGCGGCGGCTCGGCGCAGAGGATGCGGTGGCGGAGGACCTGACGCAGGACGTGATGCTGGCGATCTGGCGCCGCGCCCAGCAGTTCGACCGCACCCGCGCCGCGCTCAGCACCTGGGTCTACACGATCGCGCGCAACAAGCGCATCGACGCGCTGCGGCGCGAGCGCCGGCCGGATTTCGACCCGGAGGATCCGGTCCTGGTCGGCGACAGCGATGTGGCGCCGCGCGGCGACCAATTCTCCGAGGCCCAGCAGGCCCGGCGCCTGGTGATGCAGGCGGTGGAGAAGCTGCCGGCGGAGCAGGCCCAGCTGCTGCGCATCTTCTATTTCGAGGAAAAACCGCACAGCGTCATCGCCGACGAGCTCGGCCTGCCGCTGGGAACGGTGAAATCAAGGCTGCGGTTGGCGCTCAGCAAAATGCGCCTCTTGCTCAATGGTTTGAACACATGACCGAGCATCGCAACGTCGATGATCTGCTGATCGCCCATGCCGCCGGCAAGCTGCCGGAGCCGGTGGGCCTTGCGGTGGCGACGCATCTCGCGCTGAATCCGGCAGCGCGTGCCCGCTACCGCCGCTACGAAGCGCTGGGCGGGTTGCTGCTCGACGAGCTGGAGCCGGCGGAGCTGGAGCCGGACGCCTGGCAGCGACTCGAGGCACAGCTCGACGAGGTGCCGCCCGAGCTGGATTGCCGCGCGGTCGCGGCCGACCTGCGCCTGCCCCAGCCTCTGCGCGGCTACGTGCCCGACTCGCCCGACCAGCAGCGCTGGCGCAATTACGGTGCGGCCGCCGAGCTCGAGCTGCCGATCAGGGCCCCCGGCTATCGCACCACCCTGATCCGGGTCCGCGCCGGGCGCCAAGTGCCGCAGCACACGCACGAGGGCAGCGAGCTCACGGTGGTGCTCGACGGAGCGTTCCGCGACGAAACCGGACATTACGGTCGCGGCGACCTGGTGATCGCCGACAGCTCGCTCGACCACCGGCCGGTCGCGGACGCGGACGAGGACTGCCTGTGCCTCGCGGTGACGGATGCGCCTCTGCGCCTCACCGGACGTTTCGGCCGCTTCCTCAACCCGTTCATCCGCTTCTAGCCGGCGGCGGCACCCGAGCCGAACCGCTCGCGGTAGGCCTGCGGCGACACCTCCAGCAGTCTCATAAAGCTGCGGCGCATGGTCTCCTCGGAGCCGAAGCCACAGCTGCGCGCGATCTCCTTGATCGAGCGGCCGCCGTCGCCCAGCCGCTGGCGGGCGGCTTCGACCCGAAGGCGCTCCACCGCCCGCGCGGGCGTCGTGCCCATGGCGGCACGGTAGTGGCGCATCAGGCTGCGCTCGCTCATCCCGGCGCGTGCGGCCAGCGCCGGGAGCGTCAGGTCGCCGGCCAACCGTTCGCGCATCCAATCGTGCAGCCGGGCGAAGCGGTCGTCGCGCTGGAGTTCGAGGGCCGCGCTGAACTGCGCTTGGCCGCCGGGTCGCTTCAGGAACACGACCAGCCGGCGCGCCACCGCCAGGGCGAGTTCGCGGCCGAGATCGGCCTCGACCATGGCCAGCGCCATGTCGATGCCGGCGGTCACGCCGGCCGAGCTCCAGAACCGGCCGTCGACCACGAAGATCGGGTCACGCTCGACCCTGAGCGCCGGATGGGTGGCGGCCAGCCGTTCGCAGTAAGCCCAGTGGGTTGCGACGCGGCGACCATCCAGGAGGCCGCTGGCCGCAAGCAGGAAGGCGCCGGTGCACACGGAGGCCACGCGGCGGGCGCCGGCCGCCTCGCGGGCCAGCCACCCGACCAGATCGGCGTCGGCTGCCGCTCCTTCGACTCCGCGACCGCCGGCGACGATCAGCGTGTCGGAAGCGACGCCGCGCATCGGCTCCGTCACCAGGGGCAAGCCGGACGAGGTGGCGATCGCTCCGCCGCCCTTGGCCAGGACGCGCACGACATAGGCGGCCGGCTGCCCAGCGAGGTCCAGGAGGTCGTTGCACGAGGCAAACACCTGGAGCGGGCCGGCGACGTCCAGCAGCTGGCACGCGTCGAAGGCCAGGATCGTCACCGGGATGGGACGTCGCTCTGGCGGAAAACGAGGGCTCTTTGGCATGTCCGCCAAATCTGGCTGGCGTAGGCTATCCCCGTCAAGAGCGGAGACAGGGCAATGACGGCGCTCCAGATCGGATTCCTGGTGTTCCCCAAGGTGCAGCAACTGGACCTGACCGGTCCCTATGAGGTGTTCGCGTCCGTGCCGGATGCCCAGGTGCGCCTGATCTGGAAGGATCGCACCCCGATCATCTCGGCGACCGGGCTCGTGCTCGTTCCCGACACCACCTTCACCGAGGCGCCACCGCTGGACGTCATCTGCGTCCCCGGCGGCGCCGGGGTGAACGCGCTCATGGAGGACGAGGTGGTGCTGGCCTTCCTGCGCCGGCAGGGCGAGGGCGCACGCTTCGTGACCTCGGTCTGCACCGGGGCCCTGGTCCTCGCCGCCGCCGGTCTCCTCTTTGGACGCCGGGCCACCACCCACTGGGCCAGCCACGACCTGCTGGCGCCGCTGGATGTGATCCCCGAGGAGGGGCGCGTCGTGGTCGACGGCCGGTTCATCAGCGGCGGCGGCGTGACCGCCGGCATCGACATGGCCCTGACGGTCGTGGCCGAGTTGCTCGGGCGCGCCCAGGCCGAGGCCATCCAGCTGCTGCTCGAATACGCCCCGGCGCCGCCCTTCGACGCGGGGCGGCCCGACAGCGCCCCGCCGGAGGTGTTGGCCCGCTGTCGAGCCGCGCTGGGTGCCACGCGGGCGGAGCGCGAGACCATCGTGCGCCGGATCCAGGTCGCCCGGGCCGGCTAGCCCGGCAGCATGTCGCGCAGGAACCGGCCACCGGCGGCGATCCCCTCCGGATCGATGCTGTGCGGCAGGTTGGGCCGAACGATCCACTGCACCGGGATCTCGGCGGCCTGCAGCCCGGCGGTGGCGTCGAACAGCGCCTCGACCGGCACCACGTCGTCGGCGTCGCCATGGATCAGCATCACCGGCGGGCGGCTGCGGGCGTCGGCCGCGAGCGTGGCCGCACCGAGCAAAGCACCGGAGAACCCCAGGATGCAGGCCATCTGCCGCGGCCGGCGCGGGCCGAGATAGAGGGACATCATCGTCCCCTGGGAGAAGCCCACCAGGGCGAGGCTCGCATCGTCGAGCCGCAGGCGCGCGAGCTCTGCGTCCAGGAAGGCGTCGAGCAGGGGTGCGGAGCGGGCGATGCCCGCCTGCATGCTCACGGGGCGGCGGTCCTGCAGGCTGAACCACTGGCGGCCATAAGATGCCATGTCGCAAGGTTGCGGCCCGTCGGGGGCGACGAAGCGGGCATGCGGCAGCTCGCGCGCCAGCATCGGCGCCAGGCCGATCAGGTCGTGGCCATCGGCGCCGACGCCGTGCAGCAGCACCACGAGCTGGCGCGGCGGGCCGCCGGCTGCCGGCCCGAAGCCGGGCCCCTCGAGCTGGGCCATGTTGGTTCCCGTCTGTGGCAAACGGGGCATTGCGCCACCCCGCGGCGCCGATCATGTTCCTTACCGAGGCTGCGCTCAACCCCGAGAGGTGGCGGCCCCAGAGGCGAGGACCGCAGGGCCGGCATGATCAAGGGCAGCGACTTCCTCCCCGTGCCGAGCGAAGGCGAGCCGCCGCAGGTGACCCGGTTCGCCCCGAGTCCGAGCGGCTATCTGCATCTCGGCCACGCCTACTCGGCCCTGTTCGGCTACGAGGCCGCCCGCTATTCGGGCGGGCGCTTCCTGTTGCGGATCGAGGACATCGACCAGCAGCGCAGCCGGCCAGGGTTCGAGCAGGGCATCTACGAGGACCTGGCCTGGCTGGGGATCCACTGGGACGGCGAGGTCCGCCGCCAGTCGGAGCATCTCGACGTCTACCGCGCCACGCTCGACGAGCTGCGCCGCCTGGGCGTCACCTATCCCTGCTTCTGCACCCGCCGGCAGATCCGCCAGGAGGTCGACCAGGCCGGCCGCGCGCCGCACGGACCCTCGGGTGAGACGCTCTATCCCGGGATCTGCCGCAACCTCGACCCCGCCGAGGGGGCGTGGCGGATCAGCAACGGCGAGCCCTACGCCCTGCGCCTGGACGTCGCCAAGGCGCTGGCGCGCACCGGTCCACTCTACTGGGAGGACGTTCGGGTCGGGTTGTTGGCGGCCGACCCACTGAGCCTCGGCGACGTGGTCCTGGCGCGCAAGGACGTGCCGACCAGCTATCACCTCGCGGTCACCGTCGACGACCATCTCCAGGGGATCACCCTGGTGACCAGGGGCGAGGACCTGTTCCACGCCACGCACATCCACCGCCTGCTCCAGGCGGTGCTGGGCCTGCGGACGCCCCGCTACTATCACCACAACCTGATCGCGGACAGCAGCGGCCAGCGCCTCGCCAAGCGCAACCGCGCCATCACGCTGCGCCATCTCCGGGACTGCCGCCGGACTCCGGACGACGTGTGGCGCATGATCGGACTGGCCGCCGAAGCCGACGCCAGGGTGTGCTGATTGCGCCGCGGCCTCCTGGCTCTGCTGCTGCTCCTGGCCGGCTGCGCCACGCCTCCGGCAGCCCCGGCCGACGATCCGGTCGCCAGCTGGACACCCCCGGCCGCACCGCATGCGGTGATCGTGGCTCTGCACGGCTTCAACGATTACCGCGCGGCCTTTGCCGAGTTCGGCCGCTATGCCGCCGCCCACGGGGTGGTGGTCGAGGCCTACGATCAGCCGGGTTTCGGTGCGGATCCCAACCGCGGCAGCTGGCCGGGAACGCCCGAACTGGTGCGGGCGCTGAACGCGGCGGTCGCGTCCGCCCGCCAGCGCCATGCCGGGCTGCCGGTCTTCGTTCTTGGCGAGAGCATGGGCGGGGCGGTGGCCCTGGCGGCGATGGAAGCGCCCGATCCGCCGCCGGTCGCCGGCCTGATCCTGGCCGCGCCCGCCGTCTGGAACGGTGCCGACCTGCCCCCCGCCTACCGCAGCACCCTGCAGGTGCTGGCGAGCGTCGCGCCGATGCTGCGAGTCAACGGCCGCCGCCTCGGTCGGCAGGCCTCCGACAATATCGAGATGCTGCGGGCGCTCGGGCGTGACCCGCTCTATCTGCGCTATACGCGGCTGGACGCCGTCGCCGGGCTGGTCGACCTGATGATCGAGGCCCAGGCCGCGGCTGCCGACCTGCGCGTGCCGACCTTGGTGCTCCTGGGCGCGCGCGATCAGATCGTGCCGCCGGCTGCCTCGCGCCGGTTCGTCGCGACTTTGCCGCCGGCCGGCTGCTCGGTGGTCACCTATCTCGATGGCTGGCACCTGCTCCTGCGCGACCACCAACGCGAGCGGGTTTTCGCCGATATCCTGGCCTGGGTCGACGATCGGCCGCCACCATCGCGCCTGGACCATCCCTGCGGGCCGACGCCGCAGTCCTGATGGTTTGACTTGTGGCCGGCGGCACGGCCATCCAACGCGCGCCCCACCCAGCCCCGGAGTTGCCGCCTTGGCCGAAAGCTTCCTGTTCGACGCCCTGATCCTGGGGGTGGTCGAGGGCATCACCGAGTTCATCCCGGTCTCCTCGACCGGCCACCTGATCCTCACCCGCGAGTTCCTGGGCTATCCGGTCGAGCGCTTCGACGTGCTGGTGTTCGTGATCCAGCTCGCCGCCATCCTGGCGATCTGCCTGCTCTATTTCGGCCGGCTGTGGCGGGTCCTCGTCGACCTGCCCAGCAAGCCCGAGGCGCGTCGCTTCGTGATCGCGATCACGATCGCGTTCATCCCGTCGGTGGTCCTGGGGCTGGCGCTGGACGATTTCATGAAGCGGGTACTGTTCACGCCCTGGGTGGTTGCGACGGCCCTGCTCCTGGGGGGCGTGGTCATCCTGGTGATCGAGCGCATGGCGCACCGCCCGCGCTATCACGACACCGCCGAGGTGCCGCCCGCCACCGCGCTGGGCATCGGCTTCTGCCAGACGGTCTCGATGATCCCGGGCGTTTCGCGGGCCGGGGCCACCATCATGGGTGGCGTGCTCATGGGCCTGGACCGCCGTGCCGCGGCCGAGTTCTCGTTCTTTCTGGCGATCCCGACCATGCTGGGCGCAAGCATGCTCGACCTCTACAAGGGCTGGGACCGGCTCGACGCGGCGCTCGGCCTGGACATCGCCGTGGCCTCGCTGGCCGCCTTCGTGACCGCGATCGTCGTCGTGCGGGCCTTCGTCAGCTTCCTGGCCACCCACACCTTCGCGCCGTTCGGCTGGTATCGGATCGCCGCCGGCCTGGCGATGCTCGCCTATCTCGTCGCGGGCAGGAGCTGAGCCGAATCAGCTCGACTTGGGCTTGGCTGTCCGCGGCTTCGCGGCACGAGGTGCCTTGGGCTTGGCGGCCGCGGCGCTGGTCGCCGGACCCGATGCCGCCGCCTTGGCGGGAGCGGGCTTGACCGTCGGAGCGGGCTTTGCCGGAGCAGGCTCGGCCGGGGGCGGCGCTGCGGCCGCCTGGGTCTCCTCCTCCAGCGTCGCCATGCGAAGCTTCATCTCCTCGATCACCGCGCTGGTCTGCTGGCTGGCCTGTTCGAAGGCGTTCTTGGCCTTCTGCTGCAGCGCGGCGAGCTCGGGCGTGGTCGAGCCCAGCACCTCGAGGTTCTTCGCGGCGCACTCGTTGAGCACCGCCATCGCCTGGCTCTGCACCTCGAGCATGTGCTGGCCGAGTTCCTGCACCTGCGCCACCACCTTCTCGAAGGCGCCGCGCATCCGTTCGAGCTGATCGGTCGGTGCCGCCGGGGTCTTCTTGCCGACCGACTGCAGCTCGCTCCACAAGTGGCCCATGGATTCGCGGACCATCGCGACCTGGCGCTCGGCGTAGGAGCGCATCCCGTCGGCCACGATGTTGCCGGCATTGGCCAGCGCCTGGAAATTGCGCTTCTGGGCCTCCAGCAGCGCTTCGGGATCGAACAGGCTGGTCGACTTCTTCTCGGCGGCCATGATGCCTCTCCCAGTCTTGGGGCGTCGCGTGGATGGTAGTGCGAGCCTTGCCCGGTGCCTACTGTGCATTGTGACGGAAGCGCGACATGCCTGCACACTGGCGGACGAGGCGCAGTTCAACCATAAGTAGACGACCCGCCGCGAGCCATGATGGGGCCGTCCGTGCCGAGACCCGACGATCGCGAGGAAATGCTGACCTGGCTGCAACTGGCCCGCGCCGAGGGCGTAGGTCCCGTCTCCTGCACACGGCTCCTCGAACGGCACGGCAGCGCTGCGGCAGCACTGCGCTCCGCGCGCCAGCAGCCCACCGGCGACGGAAGGGTTCGCCGCGTCCCCGAACGCCTCGTCCTCCTGGCCGAGCTCGATGCCCTGGCGGAGCTGGGCGCGGTGGCGGTGGCCAGGACCATGGACGCCTATCCGGCGCAGTTGCGGCCGCTCGTCGACAGCCCGGCCGTGCTCACCGTGCGTGGCGACGCCGATCTGCTGCACCGGCCGGCGGTGGCGCTCGTGGGAGCGCGGAACGCCAGCGCCAATGGCTGCGCCTTCGCGCGACGGCTCGCGCGCGAGCTGGCAGCGGCCGGGCTGGTGGTCGTCTCCGGCCTCGCCCGCGGCATCGACACGGCGGCGCACGAGGGAGCGCTCACCGCCACGGGGGCGACCGTGGCGGTGATCGCCGCCGGCGTCGACGTGGCCTATCCGCCCGAGAACGCGGACCTGATGGAGCGGATCGCGGCCGAGGGTGCGGTGGTCAGCGAGCGGCCGTTGGGAGCCCATGCCCGTGCCAAGGACTTCCCGCGCCGCAACCGGGTCATCGCCGGCCTGTCCTTGGGCGTGGTCGTGGTCGAGGCGGCACCTGCCTCGGGCTCGCTGATCACCGCGCGGCTCGCGCTCGACTATGGCCGCGAGGTGATGGCGGTGCCCGGCAGCCCCCAGGACCCGCGCCACCGCGGCACCAACCAGCTCCTGCGCGACGGCGCACATCTGGTGGAGGGTGCCGCGGACGTCCTGGCGATCCTCGGCCCCTTGCGCGGAAGGCCCGAGCCGCCACCTTTGCGCTCGGCACGACTCGCCAGGACTCGCCTGCCGCCGCGCGAGGTCACCACCGGCCGACCCCCGGTCTCCGACGAACCGATCCAGGACCGGCTCCTGGCCGCACTCGGACCGGTGCCGCTCGCGGTTGACGAACTGATCCGCGAGTGCGATGCACCGGCGCCGGACGTACAGGCCGCGCTGCTCGAGCTCGAGCTGGCGGGGCGCATCGACCGTCAGCCCGGGAACCGCGTCTGCCTGCGCGCGGATTGAGCCGACGCGGGCGGTAGGAGGATATCGCGGGCCTGCGGGCAGATCGCCCGGCCGGTCGCGCCAGCGGAGCTGCGTGGCCCATGGATGTCGTGATCGTCGAGTTGCCGACCAAGGCCAAGACCATCAACAAGTATCTGGGCGACGGCTTCAAGGTGCTGGCGAGCTTCGGGCATGTCCGCGACCTGCCCGAGAAGGACGGTTCGGTTCTCCCCGACGAGGACTTCAAGATCATCTACGAGGCGCTGGACGAGAAGAAGAAGCGCATCGACGAGATCGCCCGCGCGCTCAAGGACGGTGCCCGGCGCCTGATCCTGGCCACCGACCCCGACCGCGAGGGCGAGGCGATCTCCTGGCACCTGCTGGAGATCCTGACCCAGAAGAAGGCGCTCAAGGGCGTCGATGTCGAGCGGGTGGTCTTCCACGAGGTCACCAAGCCCGCCGTGCTCGAGGCGATGCGCCACGGCCGCAGCCTGGACGAACATCTGATCGACGCCTACCAGGCGCGGCGCGCGCTGGACTATCTCGTGGGCTTCCGGCTCTCGCCGGTGCTGTGGCGCAAGCTGCCCAAGTCGGGCTCGTCGGCCGGCCGCGTCCAGTCCGTGGCCCTGCGCCTGATCTGCGAGCGCGAAGCCGAGATCCACGCCTTCCGGGCGCAGGAATATTGGACCGTCGAGGCGCTGCTGGAGACGCCGCAGGCGCGGAGCTTCAAGGCCAAGCTCACGCAGCTCGAAGGCAAGCGGCTGGACAAGTTCGCGTTGCGCGACGAGACGGCCGCACGCCGGGCGGTGCGCGAGATCGAATCGCGCGAGCTGTTCGTCGACGTGGTCGAGAAGAAGCAGGTCAGCCGCAACCCGGCGCCGCCGTTCAGCACCTCCACGCTGCAGCAGGAGGCCTCGCGCAAGCTGGGCTTTTCCGCCGACCGCACGATGAAGACCGCGCAGCGCCTGTTCGAGGGCGTGGACATCGGCGGCGAGACCGTGGGCCTGATCACCTACATGCGCACCGACAGCGTCCAGCTCTCGGGCGAGGCGCTGGGCGCCAGCCGGCGGCTGATCGGTCAGCGCTTCGGCGAGGCCTACCTTCCGGACAAGCCGCGCCAGTACAAGACCAAGACCAAGAACGCGCAGGAGGCCCACGAGGCGATCCGCCCGACCGACCTGTTCCGGGTCCCGACCGAGCTGCGCGGACATCTCGACGACGACCAGCGCCGGCTCTACGACCTGATCTGGAAGCGGACCGTGGCCAGCCAGATGGCGGCGGCCCTGCTCGACCGGGTGACCGCCGACATCGGCTCCCCCGACGGTGCGGTGGGCCTGCGGGCCACCGGCCAGACCGTGGCGTTCGACGGCTTCCTCAAGCTCTACCAGGAAGGCCGCGACGATCCCGCCGCCGACGAGGACGAGGACGGCGCGGTGCTGCCGCCGCTGGCGGTGGGCGACCCGATGAAGCAGCGCTCGGTGACACCTCTGCAGCACTTCACCGAGCCGCCTCCGCGCTACTCCGAGGCCAGCCTGGTCAAGAAGATGGAGGAGCTGGGCATCGGCCGGCCCAGCACCTATGCCAGCATCATCTCGGTCCTGCAGAACCGCTCCTACGTCCGGCTGGAGCAGAAGCGCTTCGTGCCCGAGGACAAGGGCTGGCTGGTCAACGCCTTCCTGGTCGAGAAGTTCGGCCACTGGGTCGAGTACGACTTCACCGCCCAGCTCGAGAACCAGCTCGACGACGTGGCCGGCGGCAGCCGGTTCTGGAAGGACGTGCTGCGCGAGTTCTGGGTGCCGTTCGCGGCCCGCCTGGCCGAGGTCGGCGAACAGCGCCAGCGCGAGGTGATCGACGCGCTCGACCATGCGCTGGGTCCGTTGCTGTTCGCCGGCGACGGCGAGGCCGACCCGCGCTTGTGCCCGCGCTGCGGCGAGGGCCGGTTGGGCCTCAAGCTCAGCGGCTTCGGCCCGTTCGTCGGCTGCTCGCGCTATCCCGACTGCAACTACACCCGCGCCTTCACCATCGGTGGCGAGACCAAGGAGGGCGACGGCCGGGGCGCCGACCGTCTGCTCGGCGTCGACCCCGCCATCGCCGAGGAAGTGTGGCTCAAGATCGGGCGGTTCGGACCCTACGTGCAGCGCGGCAGCGGTGCCGAGGCCAAGCGCAGCTCGCTGCCGCCCGGCACGACGCCCGACGAAGTCGACCTCGCCAAGGCGCTCAAGCTGCTGGAGCTGCCGCGCGAGGTGGGGCGCGACCCGGGGACCGGACAGCCGGTCATGGCGGGAATCAACCGGTACGGCCCGTTCGTGCAGCTGGACAAGAAGTTCGTCCGACTCGAGCCCGGCGACGACGTGCTGACCATCGGCATGAACCGGGCGATCACGCTTCTCAACGAACCTGCCAAGGGCCGGCGGGCCGCGGCGCCGGCAGCACCCTTGAAGGACCTCGGCCAGCATCCCCGGGACAATGAGCCGATCCAGCTGCTGCCCGGCCGCTTCGGCCCCTACGTCAAGCATGGCAAGGTCAATGCCAGCCTGCCCAAGTCGCTGACGCCCGAGACCGTCACCCTCGAGCAGGCGGTGCAGCTCCTGGCCGACCGCGAGGCCAAGCTGGCCGAGGGCGGCGGCCGGCCGGTCCGCAGCGCGCGCGCCAAGCCCGCGGCGGCCAAGAAGCCTGCCAAGCCCGCGACGAAGAAGGCGGCACCCAAGGCCGCAAAGCGCTCCTGAGCGTGGGACGCCCGCGACAGCCGCACGCGCCGCCCACCCGCGCCGACGTCCTGCGCTACCTCGAGGGCGAAGGGGCGGGTGCGGGCCGCAACGAGATCCTGCAGGCACTGACGCGCGGCCGCGGCGACCGGGCGGCGATCAAGGCGATCTTGCGCGAACTGGCCGAGGAGGGCGTTGCGGGTCGACGCAAGCGCGTGCCGCGCCCGACCCAGCGCGAGGGGATGCCGAGCACCACGGTGCTCGACGTCACCGGCATCGACGCCGAGGGCGATCTGATCCTCGCCTGGCCCGAGCGGCCCGAGCTCAAGATCGTCCTGCCGGTGGAAAACCTGGAGGGCACCGCCCCCGGCGTCGGCGACCGGTTGCTGGCCCGGCTGCAGCCCGCCGGGGAGGGTGGCGGATACGAGGCCCGGCCGATCCGGGTCCTGCCGCGCCAGCCGCGCGAGGTCACGGGCATCGTCGAAACGGCCCGCGACGGGCTGCGGATCCGCTCGGCCGATCGGAAGGCCCGCGCCGAGTTCGCGCTGGCGCAGCGCGATGCCGCCGGTGCCGAGCCCGGCGATCTCGTGGTCGCCGCGATCAACCCGGATCGGCGGCTGGGCCTCGCTCGTGCGGTGGTCAAGCAGCGGGTCGGACGGCCCGACGAGCCCGCGGCACTGACGCTCATGACCGCGGTGGCCCTGGGCCTGCCGCTGACCTTTCCGCCGGAGACCGTGGCCCTGGCGGACAGGGCGGAGCCGGTGGCGCTGGGCAAGCGCGAGGATCTGCGCGACGTCCCGCTGGTGACCATCGACGGCGAGGACGCGCGCGATTTCGACGACGCGGTCTGGGCCGAGGCCGATCCGGCACCGGAGAACGAGGGCGGCCACCGGCTGCTGGTGGCGATCGCGGACGTCGCCCACTATGTCCGCGCCAACGACGCGCTCGACCGCGAGGCGCGCAACCGCGGCAACTCGGTCTACTTCCCCGACCGCGTCATCCCGATGCTGCCCGAGGCCCTCTCCAACGACCTGTGCTCGCTGCGTCCGGACGAGGACCGGGCCTGCCTCGCGGTCTGGATCACCATCGACCGGCGCGGCGCCATCCGCGGCTGGCGCTTCTGCCGCGGCCTCATGCGCAGCCGGGCGCGGCTGACCTACACCCAGGTTCAGGCGGCGATCGACGGGCAGGCCGACGCACGCACCGCACCCCTGCTGGAGCCGGTGATCCGGCCGCTGTTCAAGGCCTACGAGCGCCTACTGGAGGCCCGGCACAAGCGCGGCACGATCGAGCTCGAGCTGCCGGAACGCAAGATCGCCTTCGGTCCGGACGGTCGCCCGACCGGCATCGAGCGGCGGCAGCGGCTGGCCAGCCACATGCTGATCGAGGAGTTCATGATCGCGGCCAACGTGGCGGCTGCGAGCGAGCTCGCCGAGGCGCGCGAGCCCTGCCTCTACCGGGTGCACGACAAGCCGGATCCCGCCCGGCTCGAAGCCCTGGCCCAGTTCCTCGAGCATCTGGGCGTGCCCTGGAGCCGCACCGCCAAGCAGCCCGGCGACTTCACCCGGCTGCTCCAGGCCCTGGCCGAGCACGATCTGCGCGAAATGGCCTCGAGCTTCGTCCTGCGCAGCCAGGCCCAGGCGATCTACAGCCCCAGGAACATCGGCCATTTCGGCCTCAACCTGAAGCGCTACGCCCACTTCACCTCGCCGATCCGGCGCTACAGCGATCTCGTCGTGCACCGCGCCCTGATCCGAAGGCTGGGCCTCGGTCCCGACGGGCTGTCCGAGGGTGCCAGCGAGGCGCATCTGGCGAGCCTGGGCGAGCATCTCTCGCGCACCGAGCGCAAGGCCATGGAAGCCGAGCGGCGTGCCTTCGAGCGGCTGATGGCGCTGTTCCTCTCCGATCGGGTCGGGTCGGTGTTCCCGGCGCGCGTGACCACGGTGGTCTATTTCGGGCTGTTCGTGACCCTGGACGAGACCGGTGCGGACGGTCTGGTCCCCGTCTCGACCCTGGGCGACGACGCCTTCCAGCTCGACGAGCGCCATCAGGCGCTGGTCGGTCAGAGGACGGGCGAGACCTTCGCGCTCGGCGACCGGGTCAAGGTCGAGCTGGTCGAGGCGGACCCGGTGCAGGGCACGCTGTCGTTCCGGCTCGACGCGCACGAGCCCGGCCGGGGTGCGATCCTCGCCCGGGCGGCGTGGAAGAAGGGCGGGCCGCGCCGTCCGCCGCACCGGGGGCGACCGCCGGCGCGGCCGCGCCGGCGCTCCTGACCCTGATGCGCCGCCTGCCGCCGCAGTGGCGCGATCTCGCTCCGGTCATGCTGACCGCCACGCTGGTGGGCATGACCCTGTCCCTCGCCTTCCCGCTGCTCTCGCTGGTGCTCGAGCGGCAGGGAGTCGACACCTTCGGCATCGGGCTCAACACCGCGGCGGGCGGTCTCGGCATCTTCCTGGTCGCACCGTTCGTGACGCTGCTGGTGCGGCGCCTGGGCGTGGTCGGCTGCTTCCGGCTGGGCCTGGCCGTCGCCGCGCTCTGCATGCTGCTGTTCCCGCTGCGGGTCGACCCCTGGTTCTGGTTCGGCGTCCGGCTGGTGTTCGGCATGGCTGCGTCCTTGATGTTCGTGCTCAGCGAGGCGGCGGTGAACACGCTCGCGCCCGAGGCGATCCGCGGCCGGGTGCTCGGCGTCTACGCCACCCTGTTCAGCCTGGGCTTCGTCGCCGGGCCCCTGGTGCTGACCCTGGCCGGCAGCGAGGGCTGGACCCCGTTCCTGCTGGCGGCCGCCCTGTTCCTGGCCTGCCTGGCACCGGTGCAGCTGCTGATGCCGGTCGAGCACCGGCTGGCGCCGCATGGCGAGGGCGGCCACCGGCTGGTCGACACCTGGAAGGTGGCTCCCCTGGCGCTGGGCGGGGTCTTCGTCTACGCGCTGCTCGAGGCCTCGCAGTTCGCGCTGCTGCCGGTCTACGCCCTGCAGCGCGGCATGAGCGAGGCCATGGCCGCGGCCCTGCTCAGCATCTGGCTCTCGGGCAACATCCTGTTCCAGTACCCGTTGGGGTGGCTCGCCGACCGCTGGTCGCGGCGCCTGGTCATGGGCTGCTGCACCATCCTGGCGCTGCTCGGCCAGATGCTGGTGCCGGCCGCCGCCGCCGCGCCGGGGCTGCTCTGGCCGCTCCTGGTGCTGCTGGGCGGCCTGATGGGCGGGCTCTACACGCTGGCGCTGGCGTTGATCGGCGAGCGATTCCGCGGCGCCGACCTCACCCGCGCCAACACCGCGTTCGTCATGACCTTCCAGCTGGGCGTCATCGCAGGGCCACCCTATGCCGGCGCGCTGATGCACCTGTTCGGGGTGCCGGTGTTCCCGCTGGCGCTCGTCCTGCCGCTGGCGGTGCTGGCGGCAGCCCTCCTGGCCGGGGCCGGCACGCCTGCCGCCGCCCGCCACCATCCTTGACAGGGCGGTGCGCGAGCCTATCTTGCGCCGCCGATCCCTGACCGAATTCGAGGACTGTCGTCCATGGCGAAGCCCGCCACCGTTCTGATCAAGCTCGTGAGCACCGCGGGCACCGGCTTCTTCTACACCACGAAGAAGAATCCGCGGAAGACCACCGAGAAGCTCGCGCTGCGCAAGTACGATCCCAAGGTGCGCAAGCATGTCGAGTTCAAGGAAGCCAAGATCAAGTAGGCCGACGGCCGTCCATTCGCCGGCAAAGCCCGCGCCTCGCGCGGGCTTTTCGTTTGTCGCCCGGCCGTCCCCCCGGCGTTAACCGGTTCGCAACCTCCGCCTCCGATAGTGCCGCTCCGACTGGCGACGGAGGGGCGACGGCATGGCTTGGTGGGCACGACGGCGATCGCTGCTGCTGGCCGCCTGCCTGGCGGCAGGCGGCGCCGAGCCCGCCCTGGCCGCGGGCGGGCTGACCCTGCTGACCGAGCAAGCGCTGCCGATGGCGGTGAGCGACGGCCGCCTCGCCCAGGCCACCGTCCGCGCCGTGCCGTTCGCCGCGGGCGCAGGCGCGCTCGACGCCCCCACCGCTGCCGCGCTCGACGGGTTCCTCGCCGCCATCGCGACCGACTGCTTCCTCTACGCCCAGGTGGTCGGGCATGTCCGTCCCGGCGCCGACGCCGAGGGCGACACCCTGGCGGCACACCGTCTCGCGCGCGCCCGAGCGGCTGCCGTCAGGCAGCGTCTCGAGCGGGCGGGGCTGCCGGCCGCGGACGTCAGCAGCGGCTGGGACCGCCAGTTCGCCATCCGCGAACCCCGGGCGACCTTGTGGATCTTCAGCCAGATCGCGGGCCAGGACTGCAGCGGGACAGCGCTGCCGGCTGCGACGACCCTGGCGGCGAGCGGCCCGCCCCGAGCCCTGGCGAGTGCCGCGGCGCCGCCGGGACCGGGCGACGAGCCCGCGCCCGGCATCCACCTCCCGGCATCGGCATCCCGCCAGCCCGCGCCGGCTGCGCGCGCCGAGGCGACGGTCCCTGCCGCGGGTGGTGCCGTGGCCTTCGCCGCGCCCGCACAGCCGGACGCGCTTGCGGATCCGGCCCCCGGCGAAACCGCACCTGGCGTCATGGCTCACGCACCCGCAGGCGCGGCAGCGGGCATCGAGCCCGGTGCCCATGCCGCTCCACACGGGCCGGCTGCACCCGCGACGGATCCGTCGGCTCGGGCGGCGATCGTCGGACCGACTCCGGCGCAGGAGATCGAGCTGATCCGCGCCGGCGCCATGCTCGCCTCGGCCAAGCCCCCGGCCGGGGAGTCGGACCAAGCCGGGCTCAGCTTGACGGCAGAGCCGGTGCCGCTGGAAGCCGACCGAGCGGGAGCAGCGGGCACCGCACCGCAGTCGGTCGTCGCGCCAGCGACGATGGTGGCGGCAGCGGGCGCGGGACCGGCCCTGGCGGTCGGCGCCGAGCCGGAGGCCGGCCCGGCGGCCGGCGCCGACGCGGCAGCCCTGCAGCCGGCGCCGCTGACGGTCGAGCTGGTGTTCGCGTCCGACAGCAGCGAGCTCGGCGGCGATGCGCAAGCGCGCCTGCAGGCGATGCTGGCGGCGCTCGGGCAGGGGTCGGTGTGGGAGGTCGAGCTCCAGGCCGCCGTCGACGACGTCGCCGGAGCACTGCCGGCCGAGCGCGCCCGAGCCTACAATGCATGGCTGGCCGAGCGGCGCCAGACCCGGGTGGAAGATTGGCTGGGCACGCGCGGCGACGGGCCGGTCCTGCGCGTCCGCAGGTCGTTCCTGCCGCACGATCCTTCGCGCCGCCTCGTCCTCACCGCCCGCGCCGTGCCCTGACGAGCAGCCCGTCGCGACGAAGCGTGTCCGCTCCCAGGGTGGGCAGAGCGGCCCGACAGCCTGCAGGGGTCACGCAACGCCGGGAGGGGCCGCTGCCGGAAGCGTCGGCCGGGCGGACGGCAAGCCGGCGATCTCATCGGCTGCCATGCCATGTGCGCCGACGGACAGCCCGCGGATCCGGCCGCGTCCCACGGGCATTCGTTCGGTCAGCCGAGGCCGCAGCGACAGACACACGCGTTCCGCGGCAAGGAGACGCGAGCGCGGTGGCCCGGCCCAGCGCTGCCGGGCGCCGAGCCAGTCGAATGACACGCGTCCACCGCTCCGACCTCCGCCCTCCACCGAGCGCGTCCTACAGTGCGCAGCGTCAGCGGCAATCCGGGCGGGCGAAGGTCTCGAGCTTCTCGAGCTCGGCCTGGAGGGTGAAGTCGCCATAGTCGAGGCGGACATGGCTGAGCACGCCACCGGCGGAAAGGTCGAAGGCGATCTCGAACTGGGGCAGGACGTCCTCGCCGTCGGCGGCGAAATAGGCGATGCTCACCGGCCAGCTGGGCTCGGCCTCGCCGCCGGAGACCAAGGCGGCGGTCCGGGCGGCGCCGATCACGGCGGTGGCCCTGGTGAGCGCATCCTCGCCGGAGCCGTCGAACACCTGGCGGCTGACGATCCGCTCGCCGGCCCGGGCACCGGTGATGATGGCGGCGACATGGGCGGTGGGGAAGACCGTCCCCGCCGGCAGCGCCACGTCCTCGGCCTCGGGGAGCTGATACTGCGCCGTGCCGGCCTCGCCCGGTGCCGCGAGCTTCGCGAGGCCGCGATACTCGTCCTGCATGGTCGGACCGTCGAACGAGCGCACGCTGAAGCGCAGCTGGGTGTTGTCGAGCGACTCCCAGCTCGCGAACCGGACATCGTAGCTGAAGCCGGGGCCGTCATCCATCTCGGCGACGAAGCCCAGCCGTTGCTGGCTCAGCCAGCCGTCGCAGGCCGCACGCCATTCGAGGACCAGGCCGCCGCGGACCCGGCTCAGCCCGGAGCCCGCGTCCGCCTGCGCCAGGCTCAGCCGGTAGGCGGCACGGTGCGACAGCAATTCCACGGCCGGTGCCGCCGCCAGGGCGGGCACGGCCGCCGCGCCGGCGAGAGCCGCGGCGACGATCAGGCAGGCATGTCGGCGAGGCAAGTCTCGATCACTCCAATCCGTGGCACGGCCAGCGGCACTGAGCTATATGATCGGTACGTTGGGGTCGAAAGTACAGGGTGGACAAGGCATGCGGCAGCCGAAGCTCCTGGTGACACGGCGGCTGCCGGATGCCGTCGAGGCGCGGATCCGGCGCGACTACGACGCGCGGCTCAACGATGCGGACGTGCAGTACGAGCCGGACCAGCTTGCTCACCTCGCTCAAGACGCGGACGGCATCCTGACCTGCACCAGCGAGCGCTGGACCGCCGAGCTGGTGGAGCGGCTGCCGGAGCGCATCGGCATCATCGCCTCGTTCTCGGTCGGCTACGAGCATTTCGATCTCGAGGCCTGCCGTGCCCACGGCATCGTTGCCACCAACACGCCGGACGTGCTGACCGAGGCCACCGCCGACATCGCCATGCTCTGCCTCCTGGGGGCCGCCCGCCGAGCCTGGGAGGGCGAGACGCTGGTGCGCGACGGTCGCTGGCAGCGGCCGACCATGACCGATCTGCTCGGGCTGGAGCTGCGCGGTCGGGTGCTGGGGATCGTCGGGATGGGTCGCATCGGCCAAGCGCTGGCGCGGCGGGCGCGCGGCTTCGGACTGGAGATCCACTACCACAACCGCCAACCGCTGGCGAAGGACGACGCGCAGGGTGCCAGCTATCATGCCACGCTCGAGGACCTGCTGCCGCACTGCCACTTCCTGTCGCTCAACTGCCCGGGCGGTGCCGCCACCCAGCACCTGATCAACGCCCGCACGCTGGCCCTCATGCCCCAGGGTGCGGTCCTGGTGAACACCGCCCGCGGCACCCTGGTCGAGGACGAGGCGCTGATCGCCGCTTTGCGGTCCGGGCGGCTGTTCGCCGCCGGGCTGGACGTCTTCGCCGGCGAGCCCGCGATCCATCCCGGTTATCGCGACCTGCCGAACTGCTTTTTGCTCCCCCATCTCGGCAGTGCCACGGTCGAGACCCGCAACGCCATGGGCTTTCGCGCCCTGGACAATCTCGACGCGTTCTTTGCCGGCCGACCGGCGCCGGACGCGCTGACGTGAAGCTGCGCCGGCGAGCCGCGCTGGTCCTGCTCGCAGCCGGCATGGCCGATGCGGCCGCCAAGCCGGCGCGCGCCGACTGTGCGGGTGCCGAAGCGTTCATCACGCGTGCCGCGGATCGAACCCTGGCGATCCTCAACGCCCCGGGCGCCGACGACGCGGAGCGTCTCGACGGCATGAACCGGCTGCTGTTCGAGCTCGCCGACGTGCCGCTGATCGCGCGGCTCGTGCTGGGTCGCCACTGGCGCACCGCCAGCGAGCAGCAACGCGCGGCCTATCTCGACGCGTTCCGCGTCTACGCCGTCGACAGCCTGGCCTACCGCTTCGCCCGCCTGGGCGGCGGCGTGAGCTACCGCCTGCTCGGGCGGTGCGTCGCGGATGGCAGCGACGCCCTGGTCCCGAGCGAGGTCCGGCTGCCGACCCGGCCGGACCCGGTGCGGATCGAATGGCGCGTCCGCGAGACGGACGGCGTCTACCGCCTGATCGACGTCGCGGTCGAGGGCGTCAGTCTGGTCGTGAGCAACCGCAGCGAGTTCGACTCGGTGGTGAGCCGCCAGGGCCTGGACGCGCTGATCGCCCAGATCCAGGGCAAGGCGGAAAAGCGTTCCTGACCGCGGCTCAGCGGTGGTCGATCGTCAGGTGCGCGAACCGGGCGACCAGGCCGGCCGCCTTGGGGCAGCAGGCATAGAGGCCGGCCCGTACCGGCCCGCCACGGTCGCCCTGCAGCCGGCCGAGGCGCAGCTGGCTCCAGCCGCCGCCGGTCACCGCCGCCTCGACCAAGTAGTCGGATCCGTGCCGGGTGACGCGGAAAGCGACGTCGCGGCCGCGCTCGGGCTCGATGTCCTGGGTCGACCAGTCCGACCAGCCATGGTTGGTGATCACCGCGCCCAGCCGGCTGGGCAGACCGGGCTCGTACTCGACCGAGGTCTTGAGCCAGCAGTCGGCACCCAGCCGCACCATCAACCCGGCCTGGTCGTACTGCGCTTCGGGCGCCGTGCTCACCCGCGTCTCGAGGATGAAGTCGCCGGCCACCTCGGCCAGCAGCGCGTGGCCATTGTCGTTGCGGAACCCGTAATGCGTGCCCTGCCAGAAATCCGTGCCCGAGTCGGGCGCGACGGCGAGCTGGCCAGCACCGCACTGCCAGCGGCCCGGCGGGCAGTGCCAGCTCAGCCGCGGGTCGAAACCGACGCCGTCGAACCGCTCGTCCAGCCACCGCGCCGTGGTCATCGTGTGGTCTCCTCCTGGTGCGCGCGGGCCACCGCCCGTGCCAGCTCCCGGGCGGCCGCCCGGGGCTCGGCAGCCGCGCACAGGGCCGAGACGACGGCGACCCCGTCGGCCCCGGCGGCGATCACCGAGGCGACGTTGCCGACGTCGATGCCGCCAATGGCGACGATCGGCAAGGGGGTGCGCGCGCGGACCGCCGCGAGGCCGGCCGGACCGATCGGCAGGGCGGCGTCGGACTTGGTCGCCGTGGCGTAGATCGGCCCGACGCCCAGATAGTCGACGAGATCCGCCGTCACCGCCGTCACCTGCACCGGATCGGTGATGCTCAGGCCGACGATGGCGCCGGGGCCGAGGCGGGCGCGCGCCTCGGCCGGTGAGGCGTCCGACTGGCCGACATGGACCCCGGCGGCACCGGCGGCGGCGGCAATCTCGAGCGCATTGTTGACGATCAGCGGCACGCGGGTCGGCGCCAACAGGGCGACCAGCCGACGCGCCAGGGGTACCAGCTCCGCCGCGGCCGTGTGGTCGTCGCGCAGCTGGACCATCGTGGCACCGCCGGCGACCGCCTCGCCGACCACGCGCTCGATGCCGCGGGCCGCGCAGAGCCCGCGGTCGGTGATCAGGTAGACATCGAGCGCGAAGGATCGGCTCATGCGATGCGGGCGAGCCGGGCGGCCGTGGCACCGTCGAGGTCGCCCAGCGCGTCGAGCAGGGCCGGGACGAAGCTGCCGCAGCCCGAGGACTTGGGGGCGGCAAGTTCGGCCGCGACGCCATAGGCCGCCAGCGCACCCACCGTGGCTTCCAGCGGGTCCGCGAGCACGGCGGCCCAGGCGCCGATCAGCGCAGTCAGCGCACAGCCCGAGGCGGTGGTGCGAGTGAGCAGCAGATGGCCGTTGGCGACCGTCGCCATGCGGCGCCCATCGGTGACCAGGTCGATCTCGCCGGTGACCGCGACCACGGCACCGGTGTCGGCCGCGAGCTGGCGTGCGGCTTCGGCCGCGGCTTCGGCGCCCGCGGTGCTGTCCACGCCCTTGCCGCCGGCGGCACCGCCGGCCAGGGCCATGATCTCGGAGGCGTTGCCGCGGATGATCCGAGGCCCCTGCGCCACGAGCGCGCGGGTGGCGTCGCGGCGGAAGGCGGTGGCGCCCACGCCGACCGGATCGAGCACCCACGGCGTACCGGCGGCGCGGGCACCGCGGATGGCGGCCCGGGCACCCTCGATCCAGTCGTGGGTGAGCGTGCCGATATTCACCACCAGCGCACCGGAGAAGCCGGCGAGCTCCCCCGCCTCCTCGGGTGCCGCCGACATGATCGGCGAGGCGCCGACGGCGATCAGGACATTGGCGGAAAGCGTCATCGCCACCAGGTTGGTGACATTGTGGACCAGCGGGCCCACCTCGCGGATGCGGTCCACGCCCTCGGCGACGTAGGCGGTCATGGGCTCGGTTCCTCGAACAGGTCGACGGCATAGGTGGCGACGGACGGGGGGTCGGCGATCAGGCCGCGCTCGGCCAGGAACGCCGCGAACCGGCGGTAGCGGCCGTGATCCAGGGCGGCGGGGCTGTGGGCGAAGCGGCGCAGCGTGTCCTGCCACGCGCGGTGGTTGAGCTCGTCGTCGAGCGTGGGATCGGTACCCTTGAACACGTCCCAGGCCTGTTCCGGATGGTTCAGGAGCCAGGCCGTGGCGGCCTCGACGGCGCGCAGGAAGCGCTTGAACTCGGGCCGGGAGAGATCGTCGCGGTGGGCGATCAGGATCAGCTCGTCATAGGCCGGCACGCCCTCCTCCTCGGGAAAGAACGCGCGGCCGGGCCGGCCGACGATGTCCATCTGATTGAGCTCGAAATTGCGGAACGCGCCGACCACCGCGTCCACCTGGCCGGCGAGCAGCGCCGGGGAGAGCGAGAAGTTGACGTTGACCAGCTCGACGTCGGCGAGCTGCAGCCCGTTGCGCTCGAGCATGGCGCCGAGGAGGGCGTCCTCGAAGCCGCCGACCGAGAAGCCGACCTTGCGGCCCCTGAGGTCGGCCACCGTCCGCACCGGGCCGTCCGCCAGCACCACCAGACTGTTGAGCGGCGTCGCCACCAGCGTGCCGACCCGGACCAGGGGCAGCCCCTGCGCCACCTGCAGATGCAGCTGGGGCTGGTAGGACAGGCCGAGATCGGCCTGGCGCGCCGCCACCAGCTTGGGCGGATCGTTGGGGTCGGCGGGAGCGATCAGCTCGACCTCCAGACCCTCCGCGGCAAAGAAGCCATGCTCACGCGCCACGATCAGCGGCGCGTGGTCGGGATTGACGAACCAGTCGAGGAGTACGGTCAGCCGGTCGGCAGCCTGCGCCGGCCCACAGGCCAGCGCCAGGCCGAGCGCGGCCAGCGCGAGGTGAAGGGCAAGCTTCATGGCGGAACTCCCAGGCCCGGTTCGAGGGTCTCGGGCTGCCACCGCACCAGCATGCGGCCGGTGCGGTCGACGGCCCACCACAGCACCAGCGCCAGCGCCGCCAGGACGAGCAGCGCGGCGAACATCAGGTCGACCTGCATGCGCGCATTGGCGTGCAGCATCAGGTAGCCCAGCCCGGCGCTGGAGCCGACCCATTCGCCGACCACCGCACCGATGGGCGCCACCGCCGCCGCGACCCGCAGGCCCGAGGTCAGCGCCGGGAGCGCGGCAGGGACGCGGATGTGGCGCAGCACCGCCCAGGGCGGCGCGTCCATCGTCCTGGCGAGCTCGAGCCAGCCGGGCTCCGTCCGCCGCAGCCCGTCGAGGAAGGCGGCGGTGACGGGGAAATAGATGATCAGGACGGCCATCGCGACCTTCGACGGCATGCCGTAGCCGAGCCAGAGCACGAGCAGCGGGGCGAGGGCGAACACCGGCAGGGCCTGGCTCACCACCAGGAGCGGCATGAGCCAGCGCCGCGCCGCGCGCGACGCGGCCAGAAGCATGGCGCTGGCGGCGCCGACCAGGCTGCCGAGCAGGATGCCCAGGACGATCTCCCGCAGCGTCACCGAGGCGTGCCAGGCGAGCAGGCCAGGCTGTCGCGCCAGCGCCACGCCGACGGCGGCCGGACCCGGCAGGATGTAGGGCGGCACTGCGGTGGCCCAGACCAGCAGCTGCCAGGCCAGGAGCAGCCCCAGGACAGTGACGGCGGCGCGCAGCGCGTTCACGAGGCCTCCAGCAGCCGGGCCGAGCGCGTGAGCTCGCCCAGCAGCTCGGCCTGCTGTGCCAGCAAGGTCGGGTCGGCCGGATCACGCGGCGGCGAGCCGCGCGGCAGGAGCGGGCCACGCGGCACCGCCGGGCGGCCGGCCAGCACGAAGATGCGGTGGCCCAGGCGCAGCGCCTCCAGCGGGCTGTGCGTGACCAGGAGCACGGTGCGGCCGACCAGCAACTCGGCGGCGAGGTCCTGCAACCGGTGGCGGGTGACCACATCGAGGGCCGAGAACGGCTCGTCCATCAGCACGATCGGCCGGTCTTCCATCAGGGTGCGGGCGAGGGCGGCGCGCTGCCGCATGCCGCCGGACAGTCGGCCGGGCAGGCGCTCGGCGTCGCCGGCCAGCCCGACGCGGTCGAGCAGCGCGCGGGCGGGCTCGCGCAGCCGGCGCAGCTCGGCGCGCGAGGCGCCACGCAGCCGGCAGCCGAGGAGCACGTTGTCGAGCAAGGACAGCCAGGGCAGCAGCAGATCCTGCTGAGCCATGAGCGCGATGCGGCCGGAGGTGCCGCATCCGTCCTCGGCGACCACCAGGGCACCGTCGGCAAGGCCGCCGACGAGGCGCAGGAGCGTGGTCTTGCCGACCCCCGAAGGCCCCAGGAGGCAGGTCCAGGCGCCGCCCTCGAGCCGGAAGCGCAGCCGCTCGAACAGGGGCGCACCCTGGTAGGTGACGGTGCCGACGGCGACGGTGAGGCCGGGCGCCCGCTCAGCCATCGGCGGCGGTCCCGTCGAGAAGCGGCCACATGGCGTGGAAATGGTGCACCGGGCCGATCCCCCGCCCGACGCCGAGATCGTCGCCGGCGGCGATCGCCGCGCTCAGCCAGCGCTTGGCGTCCGCGACCGCGTCGGTCAGGGACAGGCCGCGCGCCAGCAGCGCCGCGATCGCCGCCGACAGCGTGCAGCCGGTGCCGTGGGTGTGGCGGGTGGCGATGCGCGGCGCGTCCAGCCACAGATGGCGGCCGCCGGTCAGCAGCAGGTCGGGGCTGGTGCTGTCGGCGAGATGCCCGCCCTTCAGCAGGACGTTGGCGGCCCCGAGCCCGAGCAGCCGCTCGGCCGTCGCGACCATGCCCGCGCGGTCGGCCGGCGGCGGTTCGTCCAGCAGCGCTCCGGCCTCCGGCAGGTTGGGTGTGATCAGGAATGCGAGCGGCACCAGCCGCTGGCGCAGTGCTGCGACCGCCGAGTCCTGCAGGAGGCGGTCGCCGCCCTTGGCGATCATGACCGGGTCGAGGACCACGTGCGGCGGGCGCCAAGCCTCCAGGCCCCGGGCGACGGCCACCACCGTGTCGGCGGCGCCCAGCATGCCGATCTTGACCGCACCGACCACAAGATCGCCGAGCACCGAATCGATCTGCTTGCGGACGAAAGCGGGCTCGACGCCATGGATCGCCTGGACGCCCAGCGTGTTCTGGGCGGTGAGCGCGGTCAGCACCGAACAGCCATAGACACCCAGCGCGGAGAACGTCTTGAGATCGGCCTGGATGCCGGCACCGCCGCCGCTGTCCGAGCCCGCGATCGTCAGGGCGATCGGGGCCGGGACGGCGCCGTCTGCGTGGATGCCTTGCCGCATGTCGCCCTCGGACGTCGACGGACGGGGGACCTGCGGTGCCGGGAGGGGCCTGGCATCTCAAATCCCTTCGCCGGTATGAGCCGGATCAGGTTCGACGGGTCGCGCCGCGGCGCCTCTCAGCCCGGGAACCCCCGGACACCCCGTTGAGATCGGCAAGATGTAGGCGCGCTCGCGGTCGGTGACAATCCCGCGCTCAATCGATGACCACGGCCAGCTCGCGGTCGCCGCGAAGCAGGTTCAGGGTCGCCCGCTCGCCGCTCCGGGGCAGCGCCCGGTTCAGCTCGTCGACGGACCCGACCGGGACGCCGGCGACGCCCATGATCAGATCGCCGCGGCGCAGGCCGGCGGCGGCCGCCGGGCTGCCGCGCGCGACCCGCACCACCAGGACTCCCCCGATCCGGCCATAGGCAGGATGGCCCGGCGGCAGGTCGCTCAGCGTGGCGCCGGCGAGCTGCGGCGCCACCGTCGCGGCAGGCTCGGCCGCGGCCACCGGCTCGACCTTGACGCTCAGCTGCCGCCGCCTGCCGTCGCGCAGGAGCTCGAGGCTCACGGTGCGGTCGGCCTCGACCAAGCCGATCCGGTTGCGCAGTTCGCCCGAACCGCGGATCGGCGCGCCGTCCACGGCCAGCACCACGTCGCCGTCGCGCAGGCCGGCACGGGCGGCCGGCGAGCCTGGCTCGACGCGGGCGATCATGGCGCCCTCGTCGGCGGCGAGCCCCAGCGATCTGGCGGCATCCGGATCGAGGTCCTGGATCACCACCCCGATCCGCCCGCGGCGCACATGGCCGAAACGGAGCAGCTGCGCCATCACGCTGCGCGCCATGTTGGCGGGGACGGCGAACCCGATGCCGACATTGCCGCCGCTGGGCGCCAGGATCGCGGTGTTGATCCCGACCAGCTCACCCTTGGAATTGATCAGGGCACCCCCGGAATTGCCGGGATTGATCGAGGCGTCGGTCTGGATGAAGTCTTCGTAGTTGCCGCTCTCGATTCCGCTGCGCCCCAAGGCACTGACGATGCCCGAGGTGACGGTCTGGCCGAGGCCGAACGGGTTGCCGATCGCGACCACCAGATCGCCGACCTTGAGCTGCTCACTGTCACCGAATGGCAGCGCCGTCAGCGATTCGGCAGGAATTCGGAGCAAGGCGACATCGGTAGCCGGATCGCTGCCGACCAGTTCGGCCTGGAACTCCCGCCGGTCCTTCAGCGTCACCGTGATCCGTTCGGCGGACTGCACCACATGATGGTTGGTAAGCACGTAGCCGCGGCGGGCATCCACGATCACCCCGGACCCGGCACTGATGGCGCGGCGCGTCTGCGGCTGCTCGGGCAGATCGAAGAAGCGGCGGAAGAACGGGTCGCGGAACAGCGGGCTCTCGGCCACGGCCGCACGGCTCTGCACCGAGATGTTGACCACGGCCGGCGTGGTGCGCTCGAGCAGCGGCGCCATGGTGATCACGCCGCGCTCCGGGTCCCACGAGAGCTGCTGCGCGGCGGCGGGACCCACCACCAGTACCATGGCGAGCAGGGCGGTGCCGATCCGCACTCCCACCGGACGCAAGCCCTCCGTCATCACCCTGCACCCGCGCTGGCCCGTCACCTGGCACTAGATCTGGGCGAGCGGAGCCGCCACCGCAACGGCCGACCGCAAGCCGGCGCGTCGCCGTCCGCCGATGCTCAGGCGGCCAAGGGATGGCGGACGGAATAGTCCGGGCAGGGCAGCACGCATTGCACCGCCATACGCCGCTCGGTATCCACCAGCAACGGCGCCCGCAGGTTGACGTACAGGTGCGCATCGGCGTCGGCCAGGGCCGGGCGCCGGGTCACCACCAGGAGCACGGCCGCATGCTCGCAGGGCACGCCCGCAACCGCGCAGGCCCGGTCGAGATCGACGCGGCGCAACGGCAGCCGGTGCTCGAGATAGGGCAGGACCAGGAAACGCAGGTCCGGATCTTCGGTGCTCTGCATGACCAGCATGCCACCGGCGGACGGGTCGAGCGGCAGGAGGGTGAAGCGCGTGGCGTCGGGAAATCCGGGCAGACCTTGCGGGAATTCGATCGCCGCCGCAGAGGCGTCCGCCGTCCGATCCGCGCCGGTGGCGCCGCCTGTGCCGGTGGCGCCGCCCAAATCTCGAGCCGACCCTCGCTTCATCATCGCTCTCCGCTGTCCCGCTCCATCGAGCCTCATGCCGGATATGCGCTGGCGATGGTTAAGGATCGGCTAAGCGCGCCGCGGCTCAGCGCAGATAGTCGGCGAGCGACAGGGAGGCGAGCTTGGCGGTGACCGAATAGCCCGCCTCGAGCGCCGTCTGGTCGGTCGCGATCCGAATCATGACGTCGGCGAGGTCGGCATCCTCGATCGAGGACACGATCTCGTCGAGGTAGAGCATGGCGGTGCGTTGGCTCTCGGTGACCACCTCCAGCCGCTCGGCGGCAATGCCCACGCCGGCGCGCACGCCGGTCAGGCCGTCCAGGGCGCTCTCCAGGCCCGCCATCGCCGTGGCCAGCCCGGCCCGGTCGTCGGCGAGGTGCGCCGCGCGCGCCTGGCCCATGGCGGCGATCAGCTCTGCCACCGGCGCCACGTCGGCGGTCACGCCGTAGGCGATCTCCAGGCCGGGATCGGTCCGCGTGGTCAGCCGCAGGGAATCGCCCCGGTAGTAGAGGGTGGGATCCGCGGTGGTCGGCGGCGGCGAAGGCAGCGCCACCGGCGCTACGTCGCTGCGGCTGCCGGCGAACAGATACTGGCCGTCCTGGCGCGTGTTGAGGGCCGACTGGAGTTCGGCCAGCATGCCGTCGAAGAGGGTGTCGAGCGGCACGTCGCCGCCCATGCCGCCGTCGAGCCGCTGGACCAGGGCGGTACGGGCGCGCGAGGCGATGTCGACCACGCTGCCGAGCGCCCCGTCCATCAGCTGCAGCCTCTGCCCGAGCCGCTCGTTCTGGTCGGCCAGCGCGCTCCTGACCGCACGGGCGTCCTTGACCCGCACGAGCTCGCCGGCGCGGTCGGCGATCTGGGCGTAGCTGGTGGCACCCTTGCCCGAGCTCGCCGCGGTCTGCGCCTCGCGCAGCCGCGCCTGGATCGTCCCGAGGTCGGCGGTCATCCGCCGGCTGTGCGCGAGATCCCCGATCCGTGCTGCCATGGTCCCGCTCCTCAGCGCGCGATCCCGAGCAGCTCGTCGAACAGCTGGTCGGTGATCGCGATCAAGCGTGCGGCAACGCTGTAGGCCTGCTGGAACAGCACCAGTCGCGAAAGCTCCTCGTCGAGATTCACGCCCGACACCTCGGCCCGGCGCGCATCCAGATCGTCCGCCAGCGCCCGGTCGTTCGCGGCGCCGCTGGCGGCGCGGTCGGCGGCGCCGGCCCGCACCGCCACAAGCTCGGCGAAGTAGTCGGCGAGGCGGAAACTGCCGGCCGGCAGCTCGCCGCGGGCGACGGTGCCGACCCGCGTCTCGAACGCCGCCGCGAGGGCCTGCGCGCCACGGTTGTCGCCGGCACCGCCCAGGCGCGCGGTGAGCGGGGGCCCCGGGTCGACGTCGAGCCGGGAGCGGGACAGGAGCGACGCGTCCGCTGCGAGGTCGTCGCGCACGCGGAGGCCAGAGCTGCCGCTGCCGTCCGGAACCAGCAGATCATTGAGTCCGAAGAAGTGGCCGAAGCCTTGCGGGCGGCTATGGCCGGCGGCGTCCGTGGCGGCGATGGCGCTGTCGCCTTCGTCGATGGCGAGGCCGTAGCCGGCGGCGGCGGTAAGCTCGAGACGGCCGTCGGCCGTGAGGGTCGCCGTGGCGAGGCCGCCCAGCCCCGCAGCCAATTGGCCCGCCAGCCCGGCGGCATCGGCGGCAGCACCGACATCGACGGCGATCGTGGCGGCGACGGCGCCGGTGGCACGGTCGACGACGGCGAGGTAGGCAGTGCCGCTGCGGGAGGCGGTCGCGAAGGCCGCGGTGTCGGTCCGAGTCCCCGATAGCACTTGCGGTGGCGGTTGCGGGGTGGCCGCGTTGTGCGCCGCGTTCAGCGCGAACCGGGCCATGTCCGCGAGCTCGCCCAGCTGGTCGCCGAGCTGCGGCAGCAGCCGGTCGCGGGCCTCGAGCAGCCCCTGCAGGCCGCCGCCCTGCAGCGTCGAAGTCACGATCTGCGCGGAGTCGGCAGTGGCGTCGCCCGCCAGCTCCGGCGTGATGACCGCGCGCACGCCCCCGCTCACCAGCACGTCGCCGCGCGCACCGGCCACCGGCGCGCCGGTGGCGGGGTCGATCTCGTCGGCCCTGAACGAGCGGATCGCGCCGAAGCTCGTATCCGGGCCCACCACGGCCGCGGGCTCGTAGACCAGCTGGCGCAGCGAGGTGTCGAGCAGCGGCTGGCCGGCACGGGTGTAGACGATGGCCGACCCGTCGTCGCGGAACGCCACCGACAGGTCCAGCTTGCCGGCAAGGTCGGCGAGCAATGCGTCGCGGCGGTCGAGCAGCTCCGGCCCGGCCCCCGTGCGGCCGATCGCCCGGTTCACGTCGGCAAGCTGCGCGAGCTCGCCGTTGACCTGGGTCACGGTGCTCGCGATCCGCGCGTCGACCTCGCGCCGCATGCCCTGAACCTCGGCCGCGGCCGACCCGAGACCCTGGGCCAGTTCCTGCGCCGCCGCCACCAGGTTCTGGGCGTGGGCGATCTGGTCGGGGCCACCGGCGAGGGTTTCCGCAGCGGTGGCCAGGCGCGTGATGAGGTTGTCGAGCCCGCGGTCGGCATCGGCGGGGGCGCCGAACAGCCGGTCCTGGATCTGCTCTTCGACCGCGGCCAGGTTTCCGCTGTAGCCGACGCGGGCCTGCTGCTCGCGCAACCGGGCGCTCAGCAGCTCGTCGACCATGCGGGTGGTGGCCACCGACCGCGCCCCGGCGCCGCGCCCGTCGATGACCACCGTCTCCTGCTGCGCCACCTGGCGCGAGTAGCCCTCGGTATTGACGTTGGCGACGTTGTTGGAGGTGACCGTCAGCGCGTTCTGGGCGACGTTGAGGCCGCTGAGCGCGTTGGCGAGGACGGCGTTGAGGGACACGGGCCTCTCCCCTAGCAGCGCCGGTCGAAGGCCACGGGGATGACGCGCGCCCCGGCATCGCCGACCGTCTGCGGGCCGGGCGCGTAGCGGGCCCCTGCACCTTCGGCGGCGAGGCTGTGGCCGATGGTCTGCACCACGGCCTCGACGACGCCGCGCGCCTGGAGCAGACGCTCGGCGTTCGAGCGCACGGTGGCCTGGAACTCGCGCATGCTGCCCTCCAGCAGCTTGCGGCCCTCCTCGCCGAGATCGGCCAGGGTGTCGGGCGCCTGGCGCAGGCGGCGCAGCTCGACCTCGTAGCGTCCGGCCAACGCCGCCTTCTCGCCCTGCAGCTCGCGCAGGCGGGCCAGCTTCAGGTCGCGCAGCAGCCCGTTCTCGGCGCGCATCACCTCCTGCAGCTGGCGCATCAGCGCCAGCAGGACCGCGACGCGGCTCTCCGCCGCGCTCACGCGGCCTCCTGCGCGCGCAGCAGCTCGCGCATCACGGCATCGGCGACCCCGACCCCGCCGCTGCGCGCGATCAGCTTGCCGTACTCGTCGCGCAGCATGGCGGCGAACGGGTCGTCACCGCCGCCCAGAGGGCCGTCGCTGGCCAGTCCCTGCATCATGTTGCCCAGCAGCTCGCCGACGAACACCGCCTCGAAATCCTGGGCGACCCGGCGCAGGTCGGCCAAATCGCCGCCTCGAGGTGCCACCGGCGGCCGGTCGGTGATCGCAAGATCCGCCATCAGATCACCTCGATCTCGGCCTGCAGCGCCCCGGCAGCCTTGATGGCCTGCAGGATGCCGATCAGGTCGCGCGGCCCCACCCCGAGCGCGTTGAGCCCGTCCACCAGGTCCTTGAGCGTCACCCCCGGCTCGAGCGCCACCATCCGATTGCCGGCCTGCTCGTCCACCGCGATCTCGGTCCGCGGCACCTCGACGGTGCGGCCGTCCGCCAACGGGTTCGGCTGCGAGACCTGCGGCGTCTCGGTCACCCGCACGGTGAGGTTGCCCTGGGCCACGGCCACCCGGCTGATCTGCACATTGTCGCCCATGACGATGATCCCGGAGCGCTCGTCGATCAGGATGCGGGCAACCGTGTCCGGCTCGACCGGCAGCTGCTCGATCTCGCCCAGGAGCTGTGCCACGCGCCCGACATAGGCCTGCGGCACCGGCAGCGTGATGGTCGCCGAATCCACCGCCCTGGCCGTCGCCGCGCCCAGCTGGGCGTTGATCGCCGTCGCGATCCGCTCGGCGGTGGTGAAGTCCGGGTTGCGCAGCGCCAGCCGGATCAGGGTCAGATCGTCCAGGGCGAAGCCGACCTCGCGCTCGACGATCGCTCCCGCCGGGATCCGCGCGGCGGTCGGCACGCCCCGCGTGACGGTCTCGGCCTGGCCCTGCGCCTCGAAGCCACCGGCGCTGAGGGCGCCTTGCGCCACCGCATAGGCCTCGCCGTCGGCGCCGAGCAGCGGCGTGACCAGCAGCGTGCCGCCGAGCAGGGACTTGGAATCGCCGAGCGCGCTCACCGCCACGTCGATCCGGCTGCCTTGGCGCGCGAAGGGTGGCAGGGTCGCCGTGACCATCACCGCCGCGACGTTCTTGGTGTTGAGCGCGTTGCCACGGGTACTGACCCCCAGCCTCTCGAGCATCGCCACCAGGCTTTCCTGGGTGAACATCGAGTTGCGCAGGCTGTCGCCGGTGCCGTTCAGGCCGACGACGAGGCCGTAGCCGACGAGCATGTTCGTGCGCACGCCCTCGAAATCGGCGATGTCCTTGACCCGCGACGCGGCACCGGCCGCCAGCGGCGCCAAGGCGAGCGGCACCGCCAGCAGCAGGCCCTGGACCATGCGGCCAAGGGCGGCCCCGAAGCGGGACGCGGTGGTCATCGACTTGCTCATGGCGCCATTATCCGCACCGTAAGTTAACCGTTTCCTTAGCCCGCTCCGCCAGAACGGCACGGCGGCACCTGGACATGGAGACGGCGATGCAGGTCACCGGAGCGGGCGGTCCAAGGTTGCGGTCGCCGCAGTCGGCCGGGCGGACGAGCCGGGCGTCCGGCTTCGCCCTGGCCGGTGCGGCGAGCGCAGCGGCAGCAGCGCCGGCCGCGGCACCGGCGGCCATCAGCGGGCTGCTGGCCCTGCAGGACCTGCCGGAGCCCGCCGTGGAACGGCGACGGCGCGCCCTCGGCCGCGGCCGCTCGCTCCTCGAGCGTCTGGACGAGCTGCGCCTGGGGCTCCTTGACGGGAGCGTGCCGCTGGACCTGCTCCGGCGCCTGCAGGGCGAACTCGCCCGCAAGCTGGAGCTCGCGGACGAACCGCGCCTCGAGCGGCTGATCGAGGCGATCGACGTGCGCTGCGCGGTCGAGCTGGCAAAGCTGGAAGCGGCGGCAACCGAGGGATGAGGGCATTGGCTGGCGCACGATGTCGCAGCGGCGGCGCGAGCCGAGACAACACCGCCGCGACTGCCGCAATTTACCTGGATCGGACCGTCGCTCGGGCGCACGGCGGCACGGTTTCGCTGCGGGAGATCGAGGCGTAGCCGCGGCTGGCGGGTCCTGCGGCGACTGGACCGTGGAGCTATGGCAAGCGGGGCGGCATGAGCAGCGAAACCGTGCAGACCGAGGAGACGCTCTCGCGTGCCGAGCAGCGTGCATCCCCGCTCTACGCCGGCCGGGTCGAGGTGTACGCCAAGGCGGTGCGGGGCCAGTTCCGCACGGTCAAGTGGGTGGCGCTCGCGGTCCTGCTCGGGATCTACTATCTCACCCCATGGCTGCGCTGGGACCGCGGCCCGGACGCGCCGACCCAGGCGGTGCTCGCCGACATGGCGGGAGGCCGGCTCTATTTCTTCGGCATCGAGATCTGGCCGCAGGAGGTCTATTTCCTCACCGGCATCCTGATGCTCGCCGCCTTCGGCCTGTTCCTCGCCACCTCCCTGTTCGGCCGCCTGTGGTGCGGCTTCGCCTGCCCGCAGACGGTCTGGACCGATCTGTTCATGCAGGTCGAGCGCTGGATCGAGGGCGACCGTGGCGAGCGCATCCGCTTCGACAAGGCGCCCTGGACCGGTGCCAAGTGGCGCAAGCGGATCCTCAAGCACGCCGTCTGGCTGCTGATCGCCTTCCTGACCGGCGGCGCCTGGATCATGTATTTCCGCGACGCCCCCACCGTGGTCGGCGAGTTGTTCACCGGCCAGGCCGGTGCGGGCACCTACTTCTTCGTCTTCCTGTTCACCGCCACCACCTACCTGCTGGCCGGCATGGCCCGCGAGCAGGTCTGCACCTACATGTGCCCATGGCCGCGCATCCAGGGTGCCCTGGTCGACAAGGACACCCTGGCGGTCACCTACGAGGCCTGGCGCGGCGAGCCCCGCGGCAAGTACCGCAAAGGCGACAGCTTCGACGGCCGCGGCGACTGCATCGACTGCAAGCAGTGCGTGGCGGTCTGCCCGATGGGGATCGACATCCGCGACGGATTCCAGCTCGAATGCATCGGCTGCGGCCTGTGCATCGATGCCTGCGACGAGGTCATGGAGCGCATCGGCCGACCCACCAAGCTCATCGCCTACGACAGCGAGCGCAACCTGGAGCTGCGATCGGCGGGCCAGTCCTCGGTCTACCGCCTTTTCCGCCCGCGCACCCTGCTCTATGTCGCGGTCATCTCGCTCGTCGGCCTGGTCATGCTGAGCGTGCTGTGGCTGCGCGAAGCGGTCGACGTCAACATCATCCCGGACCGGAACCCGCTGTTCGTCACCATGTCCGACGGCAGCATCCGCAACGGCTACGTCATCCGGGTGATGAACAAGGAGCATACCGCCAAGAGCTATGAGCTCGGCGTCGAGAACGCCGACGGGCGGATCGCCGTCCAGGGCGCGGAGGGCAGCGGCCCGACCGCGATCCTCACCGCACCACCGGGCGGCGTGGCCAGCCACCATGTCTTCGTCCAGCTGCCGCGCGCCGGCGTGCCTGACGAGCAATCGGAGCTGGAGCTCACGCTGAAGGACCTGGAGACCGGCCGCATCACCAGCTATGAGAGCATCTTCCGCGGCCCGAAGCGATGAGCGCCGCCATGTCTGTCCGCCGGCCGCCCGGCTACTGGATTCCCTGGCTGTTCGTCGGCGGCTTCCTCCTGGTCCTGGCGGTCAACGGCACCATGATCTGGCTGGCCCTGACGAGCTGGACCGGGCTCGCCACCAACCAGGCTTACGACAATGGCCTCACCTACAACCGCAATCTCGACGCGGCGGCACGCGCGGCGGCCCTGGGCTGGCGGCCCGCGATCACGGTGCGGATCGCGGACGGGAACGGCGAGATCGAGCTCCGCCTGACCGACCGTGACGGCCGTCCGATCGCCGGGGCCGAGGTTGCGGTCCGGTTCGAGCGACCGACCAGCGAAGGCATCGACTTCGCGCTCGCCCTCGCCGCCGTCGAGCCCGGCCTCTACCGCGGCCGGTTCGCGCTGCCGGTGGAAGGCGCCTGGAACCTCCACGCCACCGTCCGTCGCGGCGTGGACCTGCTTGTGCGCGACCAGCGGGTCGTGCTGCCCTGAGCATGGCGGTCCCGCTCGCCGCGTGCCCGCCCGCGCTGCCGGCCAACGCATCGGCGCCGGACGTGGCGCCGTTCGTGCGCAGCGAACCGGAAGGGGGCGCCAACGTCCTCCACCTCCTGGTCGAGGGTGCGCATTGCGGCGCCTGCGTGCGCAAGATCGAGCGCACTCTTGCGCGTGAGGGCGATCTCCTGACCGCGCGGGTCAATCTCACCACACGCCGGCTCACCCTGCGCTGGCAAGGCGAAGCCGGTCGCGGCAACCGGCTCGCCGAAGCGGTGGCCGAGCTCGGCTACGGGGTGGTGCCGTTCGACCCGGAGCGGCTCCGGGCGCTGGATGACCGGTCCGAGCGCGAACTGCTGCGCTGCATGGCCGTGGCGGGATTCGCCGCCGGCAACGTCATGCTGCTCGCGGTCTCCGTCTGGGCCGGCAACGCCACCGGTATGGGCGATGCCACGCGCACCTTGCTCCATTGGTTCGAGGCGCTCATCGCGCTGCCCGCCATCGCCTATGCCGGCCGGCCGTTCTTCCGCTCCGCCCTGCGGGCACTGCGCGCCGGCCGCACCAACATGGACGTGCCGATCTCGCTGGCGGTGCTCCTGGCCCCGGGCATGAGCCTGGCCGAGACGCTGCGCGGCGGCCACCACGCCTATTTCGACAGCGCCGTCACCCTGCTGTTCTTCCTGCTGATCGGCCGCTATCTCGACCAGCGCGCCCGCGGTAGCGCCCGCTCGGCGGCCGAGCGCCTGCTGGCCTTGAACGCCGCCGCGATCAGCCTGCTGCTGCCCGACGGCTCGGTCCGCAGCGTGCGGCCGGAGCAGCTCGAAGTCGGTCAGGAGATCCTGGTCGCGACCGGCGAGCGGATCGGTGCCGACGGCACCGTCGGCAGCGGCCGCGGCGAACTCGACACCGCGCTGATCACCGGCGAGACCGTGCCGCAGCGGGTCGGCCCCGGCGAGCGCGTCTTCGCCGGGACGGTCAATCTGGGCGAACCCTTGCGGATCCGGGTGCGCGCGATCGGCGAGGGAACGCTGCTGGCCGAGATCGTCCGGCTGATGGAACTGGCCGAGCAGCGGCGCTCGCGCTTCGTCGCCATCGCCGACCGTATGGCGCGCGCCTACGCGCCGGTGGTGCACGGCCTGGCGCTCTTCACCTTCCTCGGCTGGAGCCTGAGCGGTGCTGCGCCGTGGCAGACGGCGCTGCTCTATGCCGTCGCGGTGCTGATCATCACCTGCCCCTGCGCCCTGGGCCTCGCCGTGCCGGCGGTGCAGGTGCTGGCCAGCAGCCGTCTGATGCGCGCCGGCACGCTGCTCAAGTCGGCGACCGCGCTCGAGCGCTTCGCGCGGGCCGACATGGTGGCCTTCGACAAGACCGGGACGTTGACCGAGGGCCGGCCGACGCTGCTGCCGGGAGCGGACGAGGCCGACCTGCTGGCCGCGGCGGGCATGGCCCGCGCCTCGCGCCATCCGCTGGCCCGCGCCCTTGCGGCTGCCGCGCCGCATGCCAAGGCCATGAGCGGGGTCGAGGAGGTCCCGGGCTGCGGACTGCGGCGTACGACCGGCGAGGGCGAATGGCGGCTGGGCCGGCGAGACTGGGCCGCCGGCGTGGCGGACGACGAGGCGCCGGGCGCCGAGCTGTGGCTGGCCCGCCCCGGCGCGCCGCCGGTCCGGTTCGCCTTCACCGACCGGTTGCGGACCGACGCGGCCGTGGTCGTGGCCGAACTGCGCCGTCGCGGCTACGGCGTTGCACTGCTCTCGGGTGACCGGCCGCAGACGGTGGGCCAGGTCGCGTCCGAATTGGGCATCGCGGACTGGGAGGGAGGCTGCCGGCCGGTCGACAAGACCGCCCGACTCGAGGCGTGGGCAGGGGCCGGCCGCAAGGTCCTGATGGTCGGCGACGGCCTGAACGACGCACCGGCCCTGGCCGCGGCCTACGTCTCGCTGTCGCCGGCGACGGCGGTCGACATCGCGCAGACGGCGGCCGACGCCGTGTTCCAGGGCGCCCGCTTGGCGCCGCTGCTCGAGGTCATCGACGTGGCGCGCCGGGCCGAGCGCCTGGTCAGAGAGAACTTCGCGCTTTCCCTCGCCTACAATCTCCTGGCGGTGCCGTTCGCGATCATGGGCTTCGTCACGCCCCTGGTGGCCGCCCTGGCGATGTCGACCAGCTCGATCGTCGTGGTGCTGAACTCGATGCGGCTGGCTCGGTCCCGGCCCGGCGCCGTCTGAGCCGCCATGTCCGCCCTGATCTACCTGATCCCCATCGCCCTGTTTCTGGGTCTGATGGGGTTGGGTGCCTTCCTGTGGGCGCTGCGCAGCGGCCAGTACGACGATCTCGATGGCGCGGCCGAGCGCATCCTGTTCGACGATGAGGACGAACCGAAGCCGGACCGCTAGAATCCGTGCCGCGCGCCATGTCGCGCGCACGCAAGACGGCGGGTCGCCGCCAGCTAGATTCCAACGCCGGTTCACGCCGCGCGAGGTCCGTGCCCATGGCCACCGATCCAGTTCTCGAACCGTTCCAGCTCAAGGGGCTCCGGCTCAAGAACCGGGTGATGAGCACCGCCCACGCCCCGTCCTACGTCGAGGACGGCAAGCCCAAGCAGCGCTACCGGCTCTACCACGAGGAAAAGGCCAAGGGCGGGCTGGCGCTGACGATGTTCGGCGGCTCGACCACCACCGCACCTGACAGCCCCTCGGCATTCGGCCAGATCAATGCCTCGACCGATGCCGTCGTCCCTTACTTCCAAGAGCTCGCCGACGCAGTTCACCGGCACGACTGCGCCCTGATGTGCCAGATCACCCACATGGGACGGCGTACCTGCGACGACGTCGCCGACTGGCTGCCGACCCTGGCGCCGAGCCCGATCCGCGAACGCCAGCACCGATCCTTCCCCAAGACCATCGAGCTGCACGAGATCAAGCGCGTGCTCGCCGGTTACGCCGCCGGCGCCCGGCGCTGCAAGGAGGGCGGTCTGGACGGCGTCGAGGTGATCGCCTGGGGCCATCTGGTCGATCAGTTCCTCTCGCCGGCGCTCAATCGGCGCACCGACGCCTATGGCGGCAGCCTGGACAATCGCTGCCGGTTCGCGCTCGAGGTGTTCGGCACCATCCGCGAGGCGGTGGGTCCCGACTACATCGTCGGCATCCGCCTGACCGGCGACGAGCACATGCGCGCCGGGCGAGATCCGGACGAGTGCGAGGCGATCGCCAGGATCCTGGCGGACAGCGGCCTGATCGACTTCTTCAACGTGGTGGCCGGCGCGCTCGGCACCGATGCGCAGGTCGCCTACACCATTCCCAACATGGGCCATCGCTACGGGCCCTTCCTGGAACTCGCCGGGCGCATCCGCCGCGCCACCGGCCTGCCGGTGTTCCAGGCCTCGCGCATCCCCGACCTGTCGACCGCGCGCTGGGCGGTGGCCCAGGGCTTCGTCGACATGGTCGGCATGACCCGCGCCCACATCGCCGATCCGCACATCGTGGCCAAGCTCGAACGCGGCGAGGAGCACCGGATCCGCCCCTGCGTGGGCATGGGCTACTGCATCGACCGCATCTACCAGGGCAAGGACGCGCTCTGCATCCACAACCCGGCCACGGGCCGGGAGGCGACCATGCCGCACGTGGTCCCTGCCGGCGCCGGGCCGCGCCGCAAGGTCGTGGTGGTGGGCGGCGGCGTCGGCGGCATGGAGGCCGCGCGGGTGGCGGCCCTGCGCGGCCACCAGGTGATCCTGCTCGAAGCCACCGACCGGCTGGGCGGCCAGATCAACCTCGCCGCCAAGGCGCCGGGCCGCGAGGAGATCGCCGGGATCGCCGGGTGGCTCGCCGCGGAGGTCGAGCTGGCCGGGGTGGAGGTGCGCCTCAACGACTATGCCGAAGCCGAGGAAGTGGCGGCACTCGACCCGGACGTGGTCATCGTGGCCACCGGCGGCGTGCCCGACACGAGCTTTCTGGAGGAAGGCGAGGACCTGGTCACCAGCGTCTGGGACGTGCTCGGCGGCTATGTGGAGCCGGCCGGCAGCGTTCTGCTCTACGACGACCATGGCTGGCACCAGGGTCCCTCCACGGCGGTGGCCCTGGCCCGCAAGGGCGTCGCGCTCGAGGTGGTCACCCCCGACCGCATGCTCGCCTTCGAGGTCGGCGCCACCAACTACCCCAATTATCTGCGGGACCTCTATCGCCAGGGGGTCAAGCTGACGCCGGACCTCGAGCTGCGTGCCGTGCGCCGCCAGGGCAACCGGCTGGTCGCCAGCTTCTGGAACGAGTATGCGGAGGAGGCGGTGGAGCGTGAGGTCGACCAGGTGGTGGTCGAGCACGGCACGCTGCCCGCCGACGAGGTCTACCACGCGCTGAAGGACGGTTCGCGCAACGGCGGTGCGATTGATGTCGACGGCTTGGTCACCGGCACGCCCGAGGAGATCGTCACCAATCCGGACGGGAGCTACCTGCTCTACCGGGTCGGCGACGCGGTGTCCTCGCGCAACGTCCATGCGGCCATCTACGATTCGCTCCGGCTCTGCAAATCCCTCTAACCGGGTGACCAGGACGTGACTTGCGCCATCCTCGCACGCTGTGCCGACAGCGGGCAGCTCGGCGTCGGCGTGGTTTCCTCCCTGCTCGCGGTCACCGGCCGGTGCGCCTTCGTGCAGGCCCAGGTCGGCGCCGTGGCCGTGCAGAGCATGGCCGATCCGCGGCTGGGTCCGGCGGCACTCGAGCTTCTGTCCGGGGGCTACCGGCCGGAGGCGGTCTTGCGCGCCTTCGAGCGCACGGAGGAGAATTTCGAGTACCGCCAGGTCGCGCTGGTCAATGCGGGGGGTGTCACGGCCGTCCATTCCGGCAGCCAGGCCGCCGGCCTGTGCGGCACCGCCCAGGGCGAGGCTTGCGCGGCCATGTGCAACCGGCTGTCGGACCCTGGGGTGCCGGACCTCATGGTGGAAGCCTGCCTGCGGACCGAAGGGATGCTGGCCGACCGCCTGATCGCCGCCCTGCGGGCCGCGGTGGCCGAAGGCGGCGCCGGAACGGTCCATGCCGCCGGCCTTCTGGTCGCCGAGCGCGAGCCCTGGCCGCTGGTCGATCTGCGCATCGACTGGACCGAGGGCGATCCGGTGGCGGAGCTGGACCATCTGTGGCACCTGTGGCGACCGCAGATGCGCAACTATCGCGACCGGGCGCTGGACCCGGCCTCGGCGGTCGAGCCGCCCGGCACCCAGGCTGCGGCTAGGTCGTCGAGATCTTGACCCCGCCGCCCGGGAGCTTGGCGCGCACCCGCGGCCAGCGCCGCTTGACGCACAGCCACTGGTCGGGGGCCGCCGCGATCCAACGCGCGAACAGCGCGTTGACCTGCACGGTCATGTCCCGGGCGGCGTCGTCCTCGTCGCAGGCGGGCCGGGGCTCGATCGGCCGATGCACCGTGATCACGAAATGCGCGCTGCCGCGCCGCTCGATCCGCACCGGAATGAGGGGGACCCGCAGGCGCAGGGCCAGCCGGGCGGGCACCAGCGTGGTGCTCGCGGGCACGCCGAAGAACGGGATCTTCTCGCCGCGATCGTAGCGCTGATCCATGAGCAGCCCGACGCTGCGGCCCTGGCCCAGTTCGCGCACAAGGCCGCGCGATGCCTCGGCCACCTCGACGAAGCCGCAGCCCAGGGCACTCTGCCACCGGGTCATGAGCGCCTCGATCGCCGGGTTGGACTGGCGCCGGTAGACGACGGTGAGCGGCATGCCCAACTGCGCCGCCCCCAGGGGCAGCAAATTCCAGTTGGCGAGGTGCGCGGCGACGAAGATGCCCGGCCGCCCCCGCTCCAGGATGTGGCGGATACCGCCGAGATCGACGACCCTGACCCGCCCTTGAGCCGGATCGCAGATCCGGTCCATACAGGCATACTCCACCAGGACCCGACCGAGCGTGCCCCATACCCGCGGCGCCATCGCCTCGGCCCGCAGCCGCGGCCAGTGGGGAAAGGCGGTCCGCAGGTTCTGCAGAACGTGCTGCTGCTTGCGCAGCCAGGGCCCGAGCCGCCGCAGCACACGCTCGCCACGGTCCGACGCCTCGTCCAGGGTGCCGGAACCCATCGTGCGCCAGATGCGCTCGAGAATGTCGCCCTCGACCTGCCACAACCGGTCGCGCAGGGCAGGCACACGGTCGACACGTCGGCTGAGCGAGCTCAACAGATGCAGATGCGGCACGGCAGCGCGTTCCCGAATAGGTCCCGTGCCCAAGCAGATTCGAGCATTCCGGCCGCTCTATACAGCCGCAGAGCGACGATCAAGCCAAGGCCGGACTTCAGGCGGCGACCGTGGCAAATTGCGGGGCAGGCCGCTCGACGATCGGCAGGTGGATCAGCGCCGCGAAAAGCCCGAGCGCGAACGCCATCCACCAGACCGCATCGTACGAGCCGTAGGCCTCGTAGAACAGGCCGCCCAGCCAGATGCCCAGGAACGATCCGACCTGATGGCTGAAGAACACGATGCCGAAGAGGGTCGCCATGTAGCGGGTACCGAACATCACCGCGACGAGGCCCGATGTCGGCGGTACCGTCGACAGCCAGAGCAGGCCGATCGTCACCGCGAACAGCACCACCGTCACGGGCGAGATCGGCAGCAGGACGAACAGGGCGATGACCACGGAACGCAGGCCGTAGATGCCGGTCAGCAGCCAGCGCTTGCTGTGGCTGCCGCCGATCACGCCCGCGGCGTAGGATCCCGCGATGTTGCCCAGGCCGATGATCGCGATCGACCAGGCGGCGAGCTGCGGTGCCACGCCATGGTCGGTCAGGTAGGCGGGCAGATGGACGGTGATGAACGCGACATGGAACCCGCAGACGAAGAAGCCGGCGGTCAACAGGCGGTAGCTCCGGTGCGCGCAGGCGAGTCGCAGCGTGCGGCCGAGGCCGAGATCCACCTCGTGGGCCGCAGCGCCACTGACCTGGTTCGACGCCATTGCGGTGGCCAGCACCGGCACCATGGCGACGACGGCCGCGAGCAGGAGCAGTGCGGTCTGCCAGCCATAGGCGAGGATGAACGCCTGACCGAGAGGCGCCAGCAGGAACTGCCCATGCTCCCGGCCGCGGTGGCCATACCCATGGCCCAGGAACGCCGCTCCGGCGGCACCCGGCGCGCCAGGGCCGCCATGACGATGGTGAACGAACCGCCGGCGAAGCCGAGCCCGACCAGCACTCCGGCGCTCAAGGTCATCTGCACCGGCGTGGCCGCGACCGCCATGCACGCCCCGCCCAGCGCGTAGAGCAGGCCTCCGGCGGCGAGCACGCACGCGCTGCCGAAGCGGTCGGCGAGCGCCCCGGCGAAGGGCTGGCCGGCGCCCCAAAGCAGGTTTTGCAGGGCGATCGCCAGAGCGAAGACTTCGCGGCCCCAGCCCTGGGTCGCCGAGATCGGCGCGGTGAACAACCCGAAACTGGCGCGCACGGCGATCAGGCATCCGCAGGCGACGACCACCGCCGGCGCGCGCCAGCCCGATGCCTGCCGGTCGGTGGCGTCGATCGCTGGCGTCATGTCGCATGGGCTCCTTGGACTTTTGGGGCGCGCGCCGCAATCTAGGTGACCGGCAACCGAGCCACGACGTTCTTTGCCGCATTGGTGGCACGCAGCTTTGCCATGACCGCCGGTAGCGCCATGAACCCAGAAGCCGACATCGCCGCGTCCGCCGCCGTCAGGGCCTATGCGGAAGCCTGCCGCGCCCGCGTCCCGGGCTTCGTCGCGCGCCATTTCAGCTGGCGCGGCGCCCTGCGGCTACACCGCTCGGCGCTGGGCCTCGATCTGGTGCGGGCACCCTGCAATGTCCTGCTGGTGGGCCCGACCTTCGGATTGCGGCTCGCGGCGCTGGTCAGTCGCTGGTTCGGCTGGCGGGCTGCCGCGCATTGGCTGGAGAGGCGGGATCTGTTCGTCGACACCGACCTCGCACGGCGCATGGCCGATCTCCTGCTGCACGACCTGCTGCGCGCCGACGATCCGCGCAACGGCCTGCCGCGAGCGCTGCAGGAACGGCTCCGCGAACTCCTGGCCGAGTACCTGACCGCCCGCAACGCCGTGGCCGAGTTCACGGCCGGAGTTGTGGCGATCGCCGCCGGCCTGGCGCTGGTGCATGCGGTCACGCCCGGGGCGATTTCGCTCGGCCCGTTGCTGGCGCGCGAGTTCGCCCAGCGCGAGGCGGTCGACGCGTTTTGGCTCGGTTCCTGGGCGGGTGCGATCTGGCACGGCTGGTTCCCAGCACAGGCCGGTTGGCCGCGCACGATCGTCACGACCCTGCTCGTGATGGCCTGCTTTGCCGTCGTCGCCACCTTCACGGGTCTGGTGACCGACCCGCTGCTGCGCGCGCTGGGCGTACATCGGCGCCGACTGCGGCATCTGATCGACACGCTGGAGCGGACGGCACTCGGCGACGACGAGGCGCGGCTGGCCCTGCCCGACCTCTATGTGGCCAGGCTGGCCGATCTGGTCGACGCCGTCCTGTTCACGTTGCGTCTGACGCGCTGACCGCCACCGGGCAACGACAGTCGGCCCATCGTCCACAGGCGGTGAAAAAAACTCGATTGTGGCAGCCCGTCGCAGCCAGCCGCGGTGGCCCTCGACTATGTATTGGCCGTCCCGATGGAGACCTTGATGGCGACCCTCAACGGATACGAATACATAGCGACCTACGGCGACCTGATCCAAGCGTTCGGGCCGAACCGTGCTGCGGGCGAGGCGCACTATTTCAGCAACGGATTGGCGGAGGGTCGCCGCCAGGGCTTCGACAGCCTTCAATATCTGGCTTCCTACCGCGACTTGGCCTTCGCCTTCGGCCTCAACCTCGACGCGGCGGCGATTCACTACATCACTTCCGGCGTCAACGAGGGCCGCTCCTGGGACCGGTTCGACGCCGAACAGTACTTGGCCAATTACGGCGACCTGCGTGCCGCCTTCGGCACCGACCTCGACGCGGCCACCCGGCACTATGTGACGAGCGGCGCCCGGGAAGGCCGCAGCGACGGCGCGGTCGAGGCGTTCTTCGCCGCCGACACGCCGGGCGAAGGCTACGAGCTGTGGCGGATCGGGCCCAATGGGATCTTCAACCCGGTGGCCTATATCGGCGCCGGCATCGACGGCTCGCTGCCGGACAATTTCACGTCGGTCGGCGGCTCGCTCTACTTCACCGCCGAGGACGCCGCGCACGGGCGCGAACTCTGGCAGGTCGGCGCCAACGGCGCCGCGAGCCTGGTCGCCGACATCAATCCCGGAACCGGCAGCTCCAGCGCCTACGGTCTGACCGAGTATCGCGGCGAGCTCTACTTCGGCGGATTCGACGGTGTCAGCGGATTCGAGCTCTGGAAAGTACGCAGCGACGGCTTCGTCGTGCAGGTCTCGGACATCGCGGCGGGGGCCAACTCCTCGGTGCCGAGCGAGCTGACGCACTACAACGGCGAACTCTACTTCAGTGCCGACAACGGCTCGTCGGGCGTGGAGCTGTGGAAGGTGCGGGCCAACGGGACGGTGGCTCAGGTCGCCGATATCAACCCGGGTGCTCAGTCCTCGGACGCGCATGGGCTGATCCAGTATCACGGCACCCTCTATTTCGCCGCGGACAACGGGGCGTCCGGTGACGAGCTGTGGGCGGTCGGCGCCGCCGGCAACGCGTTCCAGGTCGCCGACATCGCGCCCGGCGCGAGCGGCTCCGCACCCAACGATTTCGCGATCTGCGGCGACGAGCTGTATTTTTCCGCCGACCGCCCGGATATCGGGCGTGAGGTGTGGAAGATCGCCGCGAACGGCGTCGCCCAACCGGTGATCGACCTCGCTCCCGGCAGCGCCGATTCGAACCCTTACGGCTTCACCGATCTGGCGGGTGAGGTGTTCTTCGCCGCCGACACCGCCGGCTCCGGAACCGAGGTCTGGAAGGTACGCTCGGACGGTGCCGTGGTGCAGGTCAGCGACATCGCCGCGGGCGCGGCCAATGCCGATCCGAACGATTTCACGGTCTTCGGCAGCGAACTCTACTTCACCGCCGAATCCGGCGCGTTCGGCCGCGAGCTGTACAAGGTGGCGGCGGGCGGCGGCGTCGTGCGGGTCACGGATCTGACCCCCGGCGGCGGCAGCTCCGATCCGACCGATCTCACCGTGTTTCGCGACGAGCTCTACTTCACCGCCAGCTCGCCGTCGGCAGGCTCGGAGCTTTGGAAGGTGACTGCCGGCGGCCAGGTCGCGCTGGCCGGCGACATCGCGCCGGGAGATGGCGATTCCAGTCCCTACGGACTGACCCCGCACGGGATTCCCGGCCCGGGCGATCTGCTGTTCTGAGGTCGGCGCACTGCCTTCGACGGGAACCGGCCGATGCTCACCGTCTATTCCGAGGATCACGCGCTGCAGGACGGCCAAGCCGAACTGGTCGACGGCCGGCTGGTGCCTTGCTTCGAGATGCCGAAACGCGCCTTCCTGATCCGCGACCGCGTCGCGGAGGTCGGGCTCGGCGAAATCCTCTCGCCGGAGCCATTCGGCCGGGCGCCGCTGGAGCGGGTGCACGATCCGGAGTTCGTCGGGTTCCTGGCCACCGCCTGGGAGCGCTGGAGCGCCACCGGCCGGGATTTCGATGCCCTGCCCTGGATGTGGCCGACGCGGACGTTCCGCCAGGTCCGCCCGGAGCGCATCGACGCGCAGATGGGCTATTACAGCTTCGATGCCGGCACCCCCATCACCAAGGGCACCTGGCGCGCCGCGCAGAGCAGCGCCGATGTGGCGCTGACGGCCGCGAAGCTGCTGGCCGACGGCGCGCATGGAGCGGTTTTCGGCCTGTGCCGCCCGCCGGGCCATCACGCCGCTGCGGATCTCTATGGTGGGTACTGCTTCCTCAACAACGCGGCGATCGCGGCGCAGTACCTGATCGACGGCGGCGCCGAGCGGGTAGCGATCCTGGACGTCGACTACCACCACGGCAACGGCACGCAGGCGATCTTCTACGACCGCCCGGACGTGCTGTTCCTGTCGCTGCATGGCGATCCGAACGAGGAATATCCGTTCTTCCTGGGGCGGGCCGACGAGCATGGCATTGAAGCGGGCGAAGGCTTCAACGTGAACTACCCGCTGCCCTGGGGCACGGGCTTTCCCGCCTGGGCGGAGGCGCTCGCCGATGCCTGCAGGCGCGTCGCCGACTACGCGCCCGACGTGCTGCTCGTCTCCCTGGGGGTGGACACTTTCAAGGACGATCCGATCTCGAGGTTCCAGCTGGAGAGCATGGACTTCACCACCTACGGCGCCACCATCGCCCGGCTCGGACTACCGACCCTCTTCGTGATGGAGGGCGGCTACGCCGTCGAGCAGGTCGGCATCAACACGGTCAACGTGCTGCTTGGTTTCGAAGGGGCCTGAGCCGAAGCGGGTCAGCGCTCGAGGTCGACCAGCCGGCCGCGCCAGGGCTCGCCCGGGGGCCGGACGTTCTCGCGGCGCTCGGCTGGGACGGCAGGCAGGCGGCGGCGCAGCCGGGTCACGGCGGCGGCGTAGCTCGCCGGTGGAAGTGGGCCGGGCCCGGAGCCGGACCGCTCCACCTGGCCGTCGGGCCTCGATGCGGTATGATCGTCCTGCTGCACGTGGGCACGCTGTGCCAAGCGGCGCCGGTTGCCAAGCGGCGCGACCGAGCCGGCGCATCGGGATGCGCCTCGAGCGCCCCGTCCGAAGTGGGCGGCCGCCTTTGGATTAGGACCGGTCGATACCGCAGCCGCCGATTGGAGTTGATGGCATGAATCCACGCTTGTTCGGCACCGACGGCATCCGGGGACGAGCGAACCGGCACCCGATGACCGCCGAAGTGGCGCTGGCACTGGGCAAGGCCGCAGGACAGCTGTTCACCCGGGGCGGCCATCGGCACCGCGTGGTCATCGGCAAGGACACGCGGCTTTCCGGCTACATGCTCGAGCCAGCCCTGACCGCGGGCTTCATCTCCGCAGGCATGAACGTGATGCTGGTGGGGCCGATGCCGACGCCGGCGGTGGCCTTCCTGACGCGCTCCCTGCGCGCCGATCTCGGCGTGATGGTGTCGGCCTCGCACAATCCCTTCCACGACAACGGCATCAAGCTGTTCGGCCCCGACGGCTACAAGCTCTCCGACGGGATCGAGGACGAGATCGAGGCCCTGATCGCGGCCAATTCGTGCGACGGGCTGGCCGCCGCACCCGATCTCGGCCGGGCGCGCCGGCTCGAGGATGCACGCGGTCGCTACATCGAGAACCTGAAGAGCAGCTTCCCGCGCGGGCTCACGCTCACCGGCCTCAAGCTGGTGATCGACAGCGCGCATGGCGCTGCCTACCACCTGGCCGGCGATCTGCTCTTCGAGCTCGGCGCCGAGGTGATCCGTTTGGGCACCGAGCCGAACGGCCTCAACATCAACGCCGGCTGCGGCTCCAACGAACCCGCGTTGCTGCGCGAGACGGTGCTGCGCGAAGGCGCGCAGCTCGGGATCGCGCTGGACGGCGATGCCGACCGACTTGTGGTGGTGGACGACCGCGGCAATCTGATCGACGGCGACCAGTTGCTCGGCCTGATCGCCGCCAGCTGGCGCGCCGACGGTCGCGTCCGCGGCGACGGGGTGGTGGCGACGGTGATGTCGAACCTGGGACTGGAGCGCTACCTGACCGGGCTGGACCTCCTCCTGCACCGCACCAAGGTCGGCGACCGCTACGTCGTGGAGCGCATGCGCGCCGACGGCTGCAATGTCGGCGGCGAGCAGTCGGGGCACATCGTCCTGTCCGACTTCGCCACCACGGGCGACGGGCTCCTCGCGGCGCTGCAGGTGCTGGCGGTGCTGCGCCAGCGAGACCGGCCGGCCAGCGAGGTGACCCGGGTGTTCGAGCCCGTCCCGCAGCGGCTGCGCAATGTCAGCGTCGATCGCCGGCTCAATCTCGACACGCCGGAGATTGCCGGCTGGCTGGCGCGCGAAGAATCGCGGCTCAACGGGCACGGACGCCTGCTGGTCAGAGCCTCCGGCACCGAGCCGGTGATCCGGGTGATGGTCGAGGCGGAGGACGAATCGCTCCTCACCGATGTCCTGGAGTCGGTCAGCCAGGAAGTCCGGCGGCTGGCGGCCCGGGCCACCTGAGCGCGAGCTGAAACGGCCCAGGCCCCATCCACTGGGCTGATTTTCCTTTAGGGGGCGGGCGTTGCAGGTGCCTTGGGCGACCATTATATGCCCGATACGCTGGGCGCTCCGTTGCCTGCCATCGGTTCGGGTTCCCCTCGCCGGCTGCGCCCTCCCCTGGACGAGGTAGTTCGCGTCTCACGCGAGAGGATGGAATGAGCAAGATCATCGGTATCGATCTCGGCACGACCAACAGCTGTGTTGCCATCATGGAAGGCAAGAACACGCGCGTGATCGAGAACGAGGAGGGGATGCGCACGACCCCTTCGATGGTGGCCTACACCGAGGACGGCGAGGTCCTGGTGGGTATGCCGGCCAAGCGGCAGGCGGTCACCAATCCGGAGAACACGCTGTTCGCGGTCAAGCGCCTGATCGGCCGCCGCTTCGAGGACCCGGTCGTCCGCAAGGACATGGACATGGTGTCCTACAAGATCGTCAAGGCCGACAACGGCGACGCCTGGGTCGCGGTGCGCGACGAGAAGAAGGCGCCGGCGCAGGTCAGCGCCGAGGTTCTCAAGAAGATGAAGGCCACGGCCGAGCGCTATCTCGGCATGCCGGTCGAGAAGGCCGTCATCACGGTGCCGGCCTACTTCAACGACAGCCAGCGGCAGGCGACCAAGGACGCCGGCAAGATCGCCGGCCTCGACGTGGTCCGGATCATCAACGAGCCGACCGCTGCCGCGCTGGCCTATGGCATGGACAAGGGCCACAACCAGACCATCGCGGTCTACGACCTGGGCGGCGGCACGTTCGACGTGTCGATCCTCGAGATCGGCGACGGCGTGTTCGAGGTGAAGTCGACCAACGGCGACACGTTCCTCGGCGGCGAGGACTTCGACAAGCGCCTGATCGACTACATGGCCGACGAGTTCAAGAAGGAGCACCGGATCGATCTGCGCAACGACCGCCTGGCGCTGCAGCGCCTGAAGGAGGCGGCCGAGAAGGCCAAGATCGAACTCTCCTCGACGATGCAGACCGAGATCAACCTGCCGTTCATCACGGCGGACGCCTCGGGCCCCAAGCACCTGACCATGAAGATCAGCCGCGCCAAGCTGGAGCAGCTGGTCGAGGACCTGATCACCAAGACGGTCGAGCCCTGCAAGAAGGCGTTGCAGGATGCGGGCCTCAAGGCCGGTGACATCAACGAGGTGATCCTGGTCGGCGGCATGACCCGGATGCCGAAAGTCGTCGAGACCGTGAAGCAGTTCTTCGGCAAGGAGCCGCACAAGGGAGTCAACCCCGACGAGGTCGTCGCCATCGGCGCCGCGATCCAGGGTGCGGTCCTGGCCGGCGAGGTCAAGGACGTCCTCCTGCTCGACGTGACCCCGCTGTCGCTGGGCATCGAGACGCTGGGCGGCGTGTTCACCCGGATCATCGACCGCAACACGACGATCCCGACCAAGAAGAGCCAGGTGTTCTCGACCGCCGACGACAACCAGTCGGCCGTGACCATCCGGGTCTTCCAGGGCGAGCGCGAGCTGGCGGCGCAGAACAAGCTGCTGGGCCAGTTCGACCTGATGGGGATTCCGCCGGCACCGCGCGGCATGCCGCAGATCGAGGTCGGCTTCGACATCGACGCCAACGGCATCGTCAACGTGTCGGCCAAGGACAAGGCCACGGGCAAGGAGCAGCAGATCCGCATCCAGGCCTCGGGCGGCCTCAGCGAGGCCGAGGTCGAGAAGATGGTCCGCGAGGCGGCGGAGCATGCCGAGGAGGACAAGAAGCGCAAGGCCGCGATCGAGGCCAGGAACCACGCCGACAGCCTGATCTACTCCACCGAGAAGAGTCTCAAGGAGTATGGTGACAAGGTGCCGGCCGGCGACAAGGCAGCGATCGAGCAGGCGGTGACGGACCTCAAGGGCGTGCTCGACGGCGAGGACGCGGAGGCCATCACCAGCCGTACCGATGCGCTGGCGCAGGCGGCGATGAAGCTCGGCGAGGCGATGTACAAGGCCCAGGCCGAAGCGGCCGGTGGCGGTGGTGCGCCGACGGGCGAAGGACCGCAGCAGGGCAGCGGCGAAGGCGTGGTCGACGCCGAATTCGAAGAAGTTGACGACGACCGCAAGAAGTCGGCCTGATCCCGGCCGCCGGGTCGACCGGGAATGCGGTTCCGGTCGACCCGATTTCGCGACGAACGATGTGATGAGCTCCTGGGGTAACGGTTTCCGCCATGGCCAAGCGAGACTATTACGACGTGCTCGGTCTCGGCCGCTCGGCCTCCGAGGTCGAGATCAAGAACGCCTTCCGCACCATGGCCAAGCAGCATCACCCGGACCGCAATCCAGGTGACAAGGCGGCCGAGGCGAGATTCAAGGACATCAACGAGGCCTACGAGATCCTGCGGGACCCGCAGAAGAAGGCGGCCTACGACCAGTTCGGTCATCAGGCGTTCGAGCAGGGCATGGGTGGCGGCCGCGGTGGTGCCGGCGCCGGCTTCGACTTCACCAGCTTCGCCGACGTGTTCGACGACCTGTTCGGCGATTTCATGGGTGGTTCCGGCCAGCGCCGCGGCCGACCGGGCGGAGCGCGCGGCGCCGACCTCCGCTACAACCTGACCATCACGCTCGAGGAGGCGTTCGCCGGCAAGCGGGCGCAGATCCGGGTGCCGACCACGGTCGCCTGCGAGGGCTGCGGCGGCTCCGGCAGCGAGGCTGGCAGCGAGCCCGGCGTGTGCCCCGGTTGTCGCGGCAGCGGCCGCATGCGCACGCAGCAGGGCTTCTTCACGGTCGAGCGCACCTGCCTGACCTGCCAGGGCACCGGGCGGGTGATCAAGAACCCCTGCCGGCAGTGCGGCGGCAACGGGGTGCAGCAGCGCGAGAAGACCTTGGCCGTCAACGTACCGGCGGGCGTCGAGGACGGCACGCGCATCCGGCTGTCGGGCGAGGGCGAGGCCGCGGTCCGCGGCGGCCAGCCCGGCGATCTCTACATCTTCGTCACCGTGGCGCCGCATCGGATGTTCCGCCGCGAGGGTCCCAACATCTTCTGCCGCGTACCGATCCCGATCACCACCGCCGCCCTGGGCGGGCAGGTCGAGGTGCCGACCATCGAGGGCAAGCGCCTGCGCATTGCCGTGCCTACGGGCACCCAGGCCGGCAAGCAGATCCGGCTCAAGAGCAAGGGCATGACCGAGCTCCACGGCCAGGCGCGGGGCGACATGTTCGTCGAGATCATGGTCGAGACGCCGGTGAACCTGACCAAGCGCCAGCAGGACCTGCTGCGCGAGTTCGACAAGGCCGGCGGCGGCGATGCCAAGGAGCATCAGCCGGAATCGGAGGGCTTCTTCGCGCGCGTGAAGGAGCTCTGGGACGATCTGCGCGAATAGCCGCGCCGCTCAGCGCCCGATCATCGAGGGGAACATCGCTCTGCGAACGGTGTGCAGTCCGCCGCGATCCGTGATTCCGGCGCCCCTGGCGCATTGAACTGAGCGGTCCGGAGCGGCATCATCATATCGACGCCTGGGGAGGCACCGAGGCGGGTCGGACAAGAATCGGCGCGTGGCGGCGCTGCACCGGAGAGGCAGATGGCATCGGTCGAGATCCGCAAGGTCGACAAGTACTTCGGCAGCACGCACATCCTGCACGGCGTCGAGATCGACATCCCGGACGGCGAGTTCGTGGTGCTGGTGGGGCCTTCGGGTTGCGGCAAGTCCACGCTGCTGCGCATGGTCGCCGGGCTCGAGGAGATCACGCGCGGCGAGATCGCCATCGGCGGTCGCGTGGTCAACCAGGTCCCGCCCAAGGACCGGGACATCGCCATGGTGTTCCAGAACTACGCCCTCTATCCGCACATGACGGTGCGGCAGAACATGGCGTTCTCGCTCAAGCTGGCGCGTGCGCCGCAGACCACCGTCGACGAGCGGGTCGGCCGCGCGGCATCGATCCTGGGACTTGAATCGCTGCTCGACCGCTACCCGCGCCAGCTTTCCGGCGGCCAGCGGCAGCGCGTCGCCATGGGCCGTGCCATTGTCCGCGATCCCCAGGTGTTCCTGTTCGACGAGCCGCTGTCCAACCTCGACGCCAAGCTGCGCGTGCAGATGCGCACGGAGATCAAGGAGCTCCACCAGCGCCTCAAGACGACCGCCATCTACGTCACCCACGACCAGATCGAAGCCATGACCATGGCCGATCGGATCGTGGTCATGCAGCACGGCGTGGTGGAGCAGCTGGGTGCGCCGCTCGATCTGTACGACCGGCCCGCCAACCTGTTCGTCGCCGGCTTCATCGGCTCGCCGGCCATGAACTTCATCGACGCCCGGATCGAGCGCGGCAATGGCGAGCCGGTGGCGGTAGCCGGCGACGGGACCAAGCTGCCCTTGCCGCCGGCGGCTGCCGTGCGCGAATCGAGCGAGATCGTCTACGGCATCCGGCCCGAGCACCTCACCTTCAAGGACGAACGCAACGGCCTGTCGGCCGAGGTGGTGGTGGTCGAGCCCACCGGCGCCGAGACTCTGCTGGTCACGCGCGTCGCCGGCATCGACTGCAAGGCGGTGTTTCGCGAGCGCCACCGGCTCGAGCCGGGCGAGCAGATCGGTCTCGAGCCGCAGCTCGACCAGGTGCATCTGTTCGATCGCGCCAGCGGCCGACGCCTGACCCACTGAGCGGCACCCGACTGCATACAGATGGCGAGGTTGTGAGTTTTCGCACATTCACCATCGGCACCAACCGGCTAGCCTCACCCTCGAGCGGGACGGGCATGAAGCGGATCGGTGATGGCCAGCGACGAAGAGGCTCGCGTCCAGGTGCTGACTAGGTTGACGAAGCGCTTGGAACGATTGGAGGCGGCATTGCTGCAGCAGAGCGCCGCGTCCAGCACCGGCGTCGATCCCGATCAGCCCGCGCGCGCCAAGAGCCGTCGAGCGCTGCCCCTGCCGCGGCGGCAGCAGCGGCAGGGCGCTTCGGCCTAGGCGAGCAGCCGCGCGATGGAGCGGCGGTAGGCGCGTTCGACGGGCCCTTCGGCGGCATGATGGCCGTCGCGTACTTTCCAGCCGCCTCCGACCATGACGTCGCGTACCGCACTCCCCGGCCCGAACACATGGGAGTTGAGCAACAGATCGCCGCCGCGCCCGTAGAGGCTCGGATGGTCGCGGTCGAGAACCACGAGATCGGCGCGGAAGCCCGGTGCGAGGCGGCCGACCGGCCGCCCCGTCGCCTTGGCCCCGCCCGAGAGCGCGTCGGACCAGAGCGCGGTGCCGCAATGGGGCGTGGCCCGATCGGCGGCCAGCACGCGGCGCAGATGCGTCAGGCGCTGGCCCTGTTCCAGGAGGCGCAGCTCCCCCGCGGCGTCGGTGGCCATGTTGCTGTCCGAGCCGACGCCGTACCTCCCGCCCAAGGCGAGGAACGTCGCCAGCGGGAACACGCCGTCGCCGAGATCCGCCTCGGTGCTCGGGCACAGCCCGACCACTGCCTGCCGCTCCGCCACCACGGCCAGCTCCGCCTCGGTGAGATGGGTGCCGTGCACGAGGCACCAGCAGGCGTCGATCTCGGCGGCTTCGCGCACCAGCTCCAGCGGCCGGCGCCCGAACCGCTCCAGGCAGTCACGGACCTCCTTGGGCTGCTCCGCCAGATGGATGTGAATGGGCAGTGGGACCGGCTGCGCGCCCGCCGCGGCCACCGCCGCGCCGATCGCGGCCTGCGGCACCGCCCGCACCGAGTGCAGCGCCAAGCCCACCCGGCGGTTCGGGTCGTCGGCGAACGCCCGTTCCAGATCGCCGGCGAGACGCACCCAACCCTCGGGGTCGAGCGCGAAGCGCCGCTGGGCGTCGGCGAGCGGACTGCCATCGACCCCTGCCTGCATGTAGACCACCGGCAGCAACGTCAACGCGATCCCGGTTTCCAGCGCCGCCTCGTGGATCGCCAGCGACATCGTCGCCGGCTCGTCGTATGTCCGGCCGTCCGGCTGATGGTGCAGGTAATGGAACTCGACCACCGAGGTGTAGCCGCCCTTGAGCAGCTCGACCTGGAGCTGGGCTGCGATCGCGCGCTGCTCGTCGGGCGTGATGCGCTGCGCGAAGCGATACATGGCGTCGCGCCAGCTCCAGAAGCTGGCTTCGTCCGTGCCCAGCCGCTGGGTGAGCCCGGCGAGCGCGCGCTGGAAGGCGTGGCTGTGCAGGTCCACCATGCCGGGCACGACGGCGCCATCGATCCGCTGCGCGGCGCCCGGAGCGGCCGCCGCCGCCACCGCGGCGATGTTGCCCGAGGGCTCGACCTCGATCAGCACCTGGTCGGCCCAGCCCTGCGGCAGCAGGGCCGTCTCGGCGAAGTAGGTCTGCATGGATCCCTTCCCATCAGGGGCCGTCAGCCTGCGGAGAAAGCCTCCCGCCGTCAATCGGCGGAGCCGCCGCGATGACCTTGTGCCAGGCACCGGACCTGGTCGAGATCCGCGCCACCGCGGCACTGCTCGAGGGCCGCGTCGCACGAACGCCGGTCTTCGACTGGACCAGCCCCGAGCTGCTGGCCCGTCTGGCCGCCGGCACGCGGGTGAACCTGAAACTCGAGCTGTTCCAGCACACGGGCTCGTTCAAGGCGCGCGGGGCGCTCGCGGTGATGCTCGGCCTGGCGCCGGAGGTTCTGGGGCGCGGCGTCACCGCGGTCAGTGCCGGCAACCACGCCATCGCCACCGCCTGGGCGGCACGCGAACTCGGCACGCACGCCAAGGTGGTGATGCTGGCCCACGCCAATCCGGCGCGGGTGGCCCGCGCCCGCAGCTACGGCGCCGAACTGCTCATGGTCGAGGATGTCGCGGAGGCCTTCGCCACCGCCGAGCGGATCGGGCGCGAGGAGGGGCGTGCCTTCGTCCATCCGTTCGAGGGGCCGCTGACCGCCCGGGGCACGGCGACGGTCGGTCTCGAGTGGCTCGAACAGTCGCCCGATCTCGACGCGGTCCTGGTCCCGGTCGGCGGTGGCGGCCTGCTGGCGGGCATCGCCTGCGCCGTCAAGCAGCTCCGCCCCGACTGCGAGGTTTTCGGTGTCGAGCCCGTGGGCGCCGACAGCATGTGGCGCAGCTTCGCGCAAGGCAGTCCGCAGCGGCTCGAGCGGGTGGCCACCATCGCCGACAGCCTGGGGGCTCCCTACGCCCTGCCCTACAGCTTCGGCCTGTGCCGCCGCTTCGCCGACCAGATCGTGCGCATCGAGGACGCGGCGATGGTCGACGCGATGCGACTCGCCTGCTCGACCATGAAGCTGATGCTGGAGCCGGCGGGAGCCGCAGCCACGGCAGCACTGCTCGGGCCTCTGCGCGAACGGCTGGCGGGCCGGCACGTCGGCGTGCTGGTGTGCGGCTCCAACATCGATCTGGACAGCTTCAAGCGCCTCGTGGACTCCTGACATGAGCGTGAACCAGCTCGAACGACGGATCGACCAGGGCAGCGGACGCGAGCCGGCCGATTTGGTCATTCGCAACGCGCGCATCCTCAATCTCGCGGCGGGCACCATCGACCGCGGCGACGTGGCGATCTGCGGCGAGACCATCGTCGGCACGCACGATACCTATCGCGGCCGGCGCGAGATCGACGCGCGCGGCCGGATCGTCGCGCCCGGCTTCGTCGACACCCATGTCCACATCGAAAGCTCGCTGGTGGTGCCGGCGGAGTTCGAGCAGGGCGTGGTGCCGCGCGGCACCACGACCGCGATCTGCGACCCGCACGAGATCGCCAACGTGCTGGGCGTGGCGGGGATCCGCTACTTCCTGGCGGCGAGCGAGAGCCTCGCCATGACCTTGCGGGTCAACCTCAGCTCCTGCGTGCCGGCAACCGCACTGGAGACTGCGGGCGCGCAGCTCGAGGTCGCCGACCTGCTGCCGATGCGCGCTCATCCGGCCGCCCTGGGCCTCGCCGAGGTGATGAACTTTCCCGGCGTGCTCGCGAAGGACCCTGGGCTGCTGGCCAAGCTCGCCGCCTTCGCCGACGGGCACATCGACGGCCACGCTCCCTTGCTGCGCGGCCTGCCGCTGAACGGCTATCTCGCCTCGGGCATCCGCACCGATCACGAGTGCACCCAGCTCGAGGAAGCCCGCGAGAAGCTGGCCAAGGGCATGTTCATCCTGATGCGCGAGGGGTCGATCGCGAAGAACGTGACGGCACTGGCGCCGCTCCTGACCGATCACACCTGGCCGCGCATCGCCTTCTGCACCGACGACCGCAATCCCCTGGAGATCGTCGAGGAGGGCCACATCGACGCCGCGATGCGGCTGGCGATCGCCGCCGGCGCACCGCCGCTGGCGGTCTACCGCGCGGCCTCCCTGGGCGCGGCCATGGCATTCGGGCTCACCGATCGCGGCCTGGTCGCCCCCGGCTATCGCGCCGACCTGGTGCTGCTCGATGAACTCGATGCCGTGAGGGTGGCGCAGGTGATCTGCGGCGGGCGCCTGGTCGAGCCAGACTTGTTCGCCGGCCGCGTCCATCCGGCGGCCGTGGGCTACGATTCGGTGCGCCGTGCCCCGGTCGCTGCCGGCGACCTCACGCCGTCGGCGCACGGTGCGGACACCCCGGTGATCGGCGCGCGTCCGTTCTCGCTGATCACCGACCAGCTGACCCTCGGCGCGCACGAGGGTCCGGCGCTCAAGCTCGCCGTCCTCGAGCGCCATGGCCGCAATGGCAATATCGGACGCGGCTGGGTCGCGGGCTTCGGCCCGCTGCGCGGTGCCATCGCCTCCAGCATCGGGCATGACAGCCACAACCTGATCGTGGCCGGCAACGACGAAGCGGACATGGCCGCGGCGGTCAACCATCTGATCGCGCTGCAAGGGGGTGCGGTGGTGGTCCGGTCCGGCCGCGTGCTGGCAGACCTGCCGCTGCCGGTGGCCGGCCTGATGAGCGACCGCAGCTTCGGCTTCGTCGAATCGCGCCTTCGGCCGCTGCGGGCGCAGGCGGCAGCATGCGGCTGCACCATGGCCGAGCCCCTGCTGCAGCTGGCGTTCCTGCCGCTTCCGGTGATCCCGTACCTTAAGCTGACCGACCGCGGCTACGTCTCCGCCGGCCCGGACGGCCTGCGCCTGCTGCCCGCCTAGTTCAGGCCGCCAGCCGGTAGTCCAGGGTCTCGCCGCGTGTCAGCACCACGGCCTTGATCAGATTGCCCTCGGCGTCGTACCAGACCGAGCCGGAGCGACCCTTGCTCGCGGCCATGGCGAAGCGTGCGGCCTGGATGGTGCGACCGTTCACCGTCACCGGATCCGGCGTGCCCGCCTCGACCTCGATCTTGATCAGCTCGCCGTTCTGGCTGTCGATCAGCGGATGGCCGCGGGTGATCGCCTGGTTCCAGAAGCTCAGATCGGTCATCGCACCCAGCGCGGTGTCGTAGCGGCCGTTGGATCCGCTCACCGCCAGCTGGCCGTCGCGGGCCTCGGCCTCCACCAGGAAGTCCTTGCCGTCGTCGTTGGTTCGGACGCGGGTCTGGACGAGCAGATCGTCCTCCCAGACATCTTCGCCGGTCTGGTCGTAGCGGTAGGCGGTGATGAAGGCGATCTTCACGGCCAAATTGAGCCGGCTGCTCACCTGAAGCCTACCATCGGTGCCGCTGAACGCGATCGCATGCGTGCCGATCAACGAGCCTTTGCGATACACGTCGAACACCACGTCGCGCGGCTTGGCGACGGCTCCGGCGCCCAGGCAGCACGTCGCCAAGCCACCTCCCAGCAGCACCACGGCGTGTCTCCGGCTCAGTCCCTGCGCGATCATCGGCTATACTCCTCCGCCCCCGGCTTGTTGATCACCGGGTCGGTCGTTGCATGAAGCCGGTCCGGTCCGGCCATGGTTCCGGCAATTCCTCGATGCGTTCCACCCGGGCAGCGGGCGGACCCATGCGGCAAGCGTCGACCATGGCGCGGACGGCGGCCGCCGGACCGGCGAACACGGCCTCCACCGATCCGTCCGTCCGATTGCGCACCCAGCCCTGCAGGCCGCGGGCACCCGCCTCCCGCTCGGTCCAGGCCCGGTACCAGACGCCCTGTACTTTACCATAGATCTGTATGCGGACCGAAGCGGTCAATATGTCCGGCACGTCCCGCCGCCCTGGCTGCCAAGCGCGGAGCAGACCGTTGCAGGCGCGAACGGTCGCAGCCGTCCTAGCCCTCCGCCCGGCGGCGGTCAAATCGGCGTGTATCCAGATGATCTTCAACCATCATGGCGCCGTATAGCCCTGCATGGAGGCACCACCGCTGCGATCATCCGTTCGTTCCGGCGGAGGCAGCTGCCTCCTATGCGTGTGTGCAGGAGGCAGGTCTCATGGCGTTGAGCGACACGGTCGATGCGCAGCGGGCCAACCGGCGCCTGATCCGCGAATCGATGAGCGCACCCCTTCTCACGCGCGAGCATGAGCTCCACCTCGCGCGGCGCTGGCGCTACCACAATGACGAGGTGGCGCTCCACGAGTTGATCCAGTCCTACATGCGCCTGGTGATCAGCACCGCCAGCCGGTTCAAGAATTACGGCCTGCCGTTGAGCGATCTCGTGCAGGAAGGGGTGGTGGGCCTGATGCAGGCGGCGGCGCGGTTCGAGCCCGAGCGCGACGTCCGCTTCTCGACCTACGCCGCCTGGTGGATCCGGTCGGCGATGCAGGACTTCATCCTGCGCAACTGGTCGGTGGTGCGCACCGGCACCACGGCGGCCCAGAAGTCGCTTGTTCTTCAACCTGCGCCGCCTGCGCGCCAAGATCGACGATGGCCGCTACGCCAGCCTGAACGAGGAGGGCAAGGCCTACATCGCCCACGAACTCAAGGTCGAGGTCGGCGAGGTCGAGGCCATGGAGATGCGGATGATGGGCGGAGACCAGTCCCTCAACGCCACCATCACCGCCACCGGCGAGGACGCCTGGCAGGACTTCCTGGCCGACGAGCGTCCCGACCCCGAGGAGATCGTGACCGGCGCCCACGACAGTAAGCAGCGCTCGCGCTGGCTGGCTTTGTCGCTGGCGGAGCTCAGCGACCGCGAGCGGACCATCATCCACGAGCGCCGCCTGCGCGAGGACGGGCGCACGCTGGAGGAACTCGGCGTCCGCCTGGGCATCAGCAAGGAGCGGGTGCGGCAGATCGAGCACCGTGCCCTGCAGAAGCTCAAGGCGGCCCTGCTCAAGCGGGTGCAGGACCCGATCGAGATCGACCTGTTCACCGCCGTGCCGGCCTGACCGTCCTGGACAGCGATTTCCGCCTGGGGCACCTAGCGCGGATGGTGGAGAGCGAAGGCTGCGAGGTCCTGATCGTCGGCGGCGGGCATGCCGGGCTGCTGCTGGGCGCGGCGCTGGCCCATGCCGGAGTGGCCGTGCAGCTGATCGAGCGTCAGCCGGCGGAGGCCATCACCGCCGCGCCGGGCGACGGACGTACCCTGGCCTTGCTCGCCGGCAGCGTCGCCATCGTGCGTCGGCTCGGAGCCTGGCCCCGGCTGGAGCCAGCCACCGCGCCGATCGAGCGCGTCGAGGTCGTCGACGTCGAGGGTGGCGGGCAGGTCCGGTATGACAGCGCGGTGCACGGCAAGGGCCCATTCGGGGTCGGCGTCGAACAGCCCGAATTGCGCAAGGCACTGCTCGGGGCATTCCTCGATCAGGCCGGGCCGGAGGCGCTGCTGCGCGACGAGGTGGCCGGCCTTCGGCGCGAGCGGAGCTGCCTGCGGTTGAGCCTGGCCTCGGGCCGGCAGATCGCGGCTCCGCTGGTCGTGGGTGCCGACGGGCGCGGCTCGCGCGTGCGCGAGCTGGCGCGGATCGCCGTCGACCGCTGGAGCTACGACCAGCGCGCGCTCACCATGGTCCTCCGCCACGACCGGGCGGACCCCGGCATGGTGCGCGAATGGCTGCGCCGGGGCGGGCCGCTGGCGACCCTGCCGCTGCCTCGCGGACGGACCGGCATCACCTGGGTCGAGCGCGCGGCCGAAGCGAGCGCGCTTGCCGGATACGGGCCGGAGGAACTCCTGGCGGCGCTGGCCGAGGCGACCGGCGGCGTGCTGGGGCGCGCCGAGATCGAGAGCGGGCCATCCTACTATCCGCTGGGCGCCCAGCATGCCCGCAGCTACGTGGCCCCGCGCCTGGCGCTCGTCGGCGACGCCGCCCACGGCGTCCATCCGATCCACGCCCAGGGCTTCAACATGGGCGTGGCCGATGTGGCCGCGCTGGTCGATGCCTTGCTGTCCGCGCGCGGCCGCGGGCTCGACCTCGGCTCGGGCGAGGCGCTGCTGCCCTACGCCCGGGCGCGCCGCGGCGACAACACCCAGCGGCTGTGGCTGACCGACGGCCTGGTGCGCCTGTTCACCGCCGACCTGCCCCCCTTGCGGGCCGCGCGCAGCCTGGCGCTCGACACCATTCAGCGGGTGCCGCCGCTCAAGCGGCTGGCGGTGCGCCACGGCATGCAGACCGGGTGACCGCCCGGCGGAGGCTTGACCGCGCACGATCGCGTACCCACTAAGCCGCTATGGCCGAGATGTCCCCCGCGCCCGGCGAGGCTCCGGCGCCGGCCACCGCCACGACCGGCGCCGCGCTGATCCGCAGCCTGATCGCGACCCTGCCGAACGAGCCGGGCGTCTACCGCATGCTCGACGAGCGCGGCGAGGCGCTCTACGTGGGCAAGGCCAAGTCGCTGAAAAAGCGCGTCCCGGCCTACGCCAAATCGCAAGGTCTGCCGGCGCGGCTGCAGCGCATGGTGGCGCTGACCCGGGCGATGGAGTTCGTCACGACTGCCAGCGAGGTCGAGGCGCTGCTCCTCGAGGCCAACCTGATCAAGCGCTACCGGCCGACCTTCAACATCGTCCTGCGCGACGACAAGAGCTTCCCCTACATCTTCCTGCGCACCGGCCATGCGTTCCCGCTGATCGGCAAGCATCGCGGCGCCAAGCGGCCGGAAACCGAGTATTTCGGCCCGTTCGCCTCGGCGGGTGCCGTCAACGACACCCTCAACGCCCTGCTCAAGGCGTTCCCCCTGCGCAGCTGTCGCGACAGCGTCTTCGCCGCGCGCACCAGACCCTGCCTGCAATATCAGATCAAGCGCTGCTCGGCGCCCTGCGTCGGCCGGATCGGCGCCGAGACCTATGGCCGGATCGTGGCCGAGGTCCGCGAGTTCCTCTCGGGCCGGTCGGACGAGGTGCAGACACGGTTGCAGGCGGAGATGCTCGACGCCAGCGGCGGTCTCGACTTCGAGCGCGCGGCGGTGCTGCGCGATCGCCTGAGGGCCATGGCCCACATCCAGGCGCGCCAGGGGATCAACACCGAAGCGGTCGAGGATGCGGACGTGGTGGCCGGCCACCAGGAGGGCGGTCAGGTCTGCGTGCAGGTGTTTTTCTATCGGGGCGGGCGCAACTACGGGAACCGCGCCTACTACCCGGTCCATACCCGGGACTCGTCCCCGGGCGAGATCATAGCCGCGTTCCTCGCCCAGTTCTATGCCGAGCGCGCACCGGCGCGCTTGGTCCTCCTGGGCGAGCCGGTGCCGGAGGAGGCGCTGCTGGCCGAGGCTTTGACGGTGCGGGCCGGACGCAAGGTCGAGCTACTCGTCCCGCGGCGTGGCGGCCGCCGCCAGCTGGTCGAGATCGCCCAGTCCAACGCGCGGCAGGCGCTGGCCCGGCGGCTGGCGGACACCGCCAGCCAGGAGGCCCTGCTCGAGCAGCTGGCCGACCGTTTCGACCTGCCGGAGACCCCGGTTCGGGTCGAGGTCTACGACAACAGCCACATCCAGGGCAGCAATGCGATCGGCGCGTTCATCGTCGCCGGACCGGAGGGCTTCGAGCGACGCAGCTACCGGACCTTCAACATCAAGAGCGGGGCGGTCGCCGCGGGCGACGACTACGCCATGATGCACGAGGTGCTGCAGCGCCGGTTCGCACGGCTGGTGCGCGAGGACCCGGAGCGAGCCGGCGAGGGCTGGCCGGGACTGGTGGTGATCGACGGCGGTGCCGGCCAGCTGGCCGCGGCCCAGGCGGTCCTGGCCGAACTCGGCATCGTCGACCTGCCGCTGCTCGCCGTGGCCAAGGGGCCCGAGCGCAACGCCGGCCAGGAGCGGTTCTTCCTGCCCGGGCGCGAGCCCCTGGCGCTGGACCCGCGCGATCCCGTCCTCTATTTTGTCCAGCGGCTGCGCGACGAGGCGCATCGGTTCGCGATCCAGACCCATCGGGGCAAGCGCACCCGCGCCATCGGACGGTCGGTGCTGGATGAGGTCCCGGGTATCGGCGCCAAGCGCAAGCGCGCGCTGCTCAACCATTTCGGCTCCGCCCGCGGCGTGGCCGAGGCCGGCGTTCTCGACCTTGAACGCGTGCCGGGAATCGATCGGGCGGTGGCGAAGGCGATCCATGACTTCTTCCACGACGGCGCCTGAACCATGCTGACCACCGCCCCCAATCTGCTGACCGTCAGCCGCGTGGCCTGCATTCCCGTGCTGATCGGCCTGTTCTACCTGGAGGGCGACTGGGCGCGCTGGACCGCCTGCCTGGTCTTCGCGATCGCCGCGACCACGGACTATGTCGACGGCTACCTGGCCCGCAACTGGCAGCAGCAGTCGCTGTTCGGCCGCTGGCTGGATCCGGTGGCGGACAAGCTGCTGGTGGCCGCGGCGGTGGTGATGCTGGTCGGGTTCGGCCGGGCCCCGCTGTTGCCGTCGCTGATCATCGTGCTGCGCGAGATCACCGTGTCGGGCCTGCGCGAGTACATGGCCGAGGTCAGCGTCGGGCTGCCGGTGAGCCGGCTCGCCAAGTGGAAGACCGCCGTGCAGATGGTCGCGATCGGCTTCCTGCTGGTGGGCAGCGCCGGCCCCGGCTGGCTGCCCGTCGAGGCGATCGGCTGGTGGGGCCTGTGGCTGGCCGCGATCCTGACGCTGGTCACGGGCTGGGACTATCTGCAGGCAGGCCTGCGCCACATGCTGCAGGAACGACCGCAACCCGCCCCGGCCAAGGCCGCAGAGCGCGCCTGAGCCGGGGCCCCGCTCCGGAAGCACCGATGAGGATCCGCTATTTCGCTTGGCTCAAGCACCGGGTCGGCCTGGCCGAGGAGACGGTCTCGCCGCCGCCCGGGGTCACGACGCTCGCCGCCCTCAAGGAATGGCTGGCCGAACGCCATGCCGGCTTCGCCGAGGCCCTGGCCAGTCCCGGCGTCGTCCGCTGCGCGGTCAACCAGGAATACGTAGCCGAGGATGCGCCCCTGCGCGGCGAGGACGAGGTCGCGTTTTTTCCCCCGGTCACCGGCGGCTGAGAATGGTCCGGGTCCAGGAGCAACCCTTGGACGTGGCGGGCGATCTGGCCGGCTTCGCGCGCGGGCGCACCGACGTCGGCGGGATCGCCACCTTCGTCGGGGTGGTCCGCGACGCGCATGGCGGCGAGCCGGTCATCGCCATGACCCTCGAGCATTATCCCGGCATGACCGAGCGCCAGCTGGCAGCGATCGAGGGCGAGGCCCGGCGGCGCTGGCCGCTCCACGACAGCTTGGTCGTCCACCGCATCGGCCGCATGCTGCCGGGCGAGGCCGTGGTGCTGGTGGCGACGGCCTCGGCGCACCGTGCCGCCGCTCTTGACGCTTGCGCCTTCCTGATCGACTGGCTCAAGACCAGGGCGCCGTTCTGGAAGCTCGAGGAGACGCCCACGGGCGAGCGCTGGGTCGAGGCGCGCGAGACGGACGAATCCGCCGCGGCCCGCTGGGACCCGGCGGCGGGCTGAGCAGGTCAGCGCCGTGCCGCCTGCACGGTCCGGCCACGCAATTCGTCGTAGAGCTGCAGCGCGGCGTCGGCCCCGAACAGGATCTCGACGATCCGCACCTGGTCGAGCAGGCCGGCGCGCGCCCCTTCGGCCCGCCCGCGAATCGCCGCCTGGAAGGTGGGCAGGAACCGATCGAGCAGAGCGTCCGCGGTGGCCGCGAGCCCGAGCTTCGCGCCCGCGATGCCCAAACGGCGGGTATGGCGCGCCGTTTCCTCCAGGCGCTCGACGCCGGCATCGTCGAGGCCGACCGGATCGGCCAACGCCTCCAGGCGGCCCAGGATCTCCTCGCGCACGGCATGGTCGATCCCGGTGCCGACGAACGCCGCGACGCCGGCGCGGATCTCCTGCAGCGCCGCGCGGTCCTCGGCCGCCACCTGCCACTTGCCCTCCAGCGCATCGAGATCGGCCACGAGCCGCAGCAGGACCGCGGCTTCCCGGCCGGCGACACCGGCCCGATGCGGCAGCCGCCGGGCGGTCTCGCGCATGTCGGCGATGCGGCGCCGCACCAGCCGGGTCAGCGCATCGTCACGCGCGCGCGCCGGCAGGCCGAGGTCGGCGCCGCGCAGCGGTTCGAGCACCACGGTGGGCGCTGCCGCACGCGCGAGCATGAGCTCGAGCACCGACTGCAGCGCGTCGTCGCCCCGCGGCGCGGCGCCGCGGACCGCGGCAAGCAGACGCTCGGCCAGACCGCGCGCCAGCGGGCCCATCGGCCGCGGCGGGAGCTGCCAGACGGCCGGCACCAGCGCCGGGCCCAGCGCCAGCAGCGGCGCCACCGCAGCCAGCTGCTCGCGCAGCTCCGCCTCGGTCGCGCCGCGGGCGAGCTGGGCCTCGGCCACCTCCGCGGCAGCGGGCCACAAGGTGGCGCCGATCTCGCGCACCGATTCGCCCGCCATCATGCTGCGACCCTCGGCACCGGCGCGCAGGCGGGCGACCGTGGCCGGCGGCATGGCGTCGGTCACCTGCTCGATCAGGGCCGCGAGGCGCCCGCGGGCGAAGCAGCGCCGGCCGGGCCAGACCTCGTCGTCGCCGACCAGCAGATCCTCGAACGGCAGGATCAGGACCCGACCGAGCGTGATCGGCCGTGGCGGGCGCAGCAGCGCGAGCCGGTCGCGGACCGGCTCGAGCAGCCGGTCGACATGGCCGCGCCGATCCAGCGTGTCGATCAGACCAACGACCTTGAGCAGCTGCTCGTCGCTGGCTTCGGTCATGTCGCGGTTGAGGGACGGCAGAGCGGAGGGGCTCATGCCGTTGCCGCACGCAGCAGCTCGGCGCGGGCGCGGTTCTCCATCACCGTCAGCCCGGTTCGCCAATCCTCGTGCAGCTTGACCCGTCGCCCCCGATCGAAGCGGATGTCGCTGCTGTCGGCCCTGGTCGCGGCCTCCCGGTCGTTCGGGTCGAGCATGGGCAGCGAGGCGCGGATCTGCTGCAGGGTCTCACGCTGCAGCGGCCGCTCGTCGCGGGCCACCGACTCCCACAGGCCGCACACCTGCCCCCACCCGTCGAGCAGCCACTCCGGCCGGGTGAGCGTGTTGCGCATCTGATCGCCAACCTTTTCCTGCCAGCCACGCAGCAGGCGCAAGACCTCGTCGAGCAGAGCGCAAGCCTCGCCTTGTGCCGCCTCGGCATCGCGCAGCGCCCGCTCCGCGACGCCGAGCACGGCCGTGGCGTCGGCGGCGGTGGTTCCGGCCTCCCCCGCCGACCATTGCCCGAGTGACTGCGTGAACGTCCGCAGGCGCGCCAGCATGGCCTGGTTGCGGCTGGAGGGCGCGTCGCCCGGCGGTCCAACCGTGGTCGCGACCCCGGCGATGGCCTCGACCCGTTCGAACAGGCCGTCGACCGGGATGCCGAGCCTTGGCGCCACCTTGGCCAAATGGCTCCTGATGGTGGCGCGCAGCTCGCGATTGTCGCCGCGGAAGCCGCGCCAGTCGATGCTCTCGAGGCCAGCCTCCTGCAGCAGCCGCGTGATCAGATGGAAGCGGGTGAGCAGAGCCATGGTGGCGTCCGCACTCGCCGCGGCCGATGCCTCCCGCGCCGCGCGGCGGCCGGCGGCACCCTCGATCGCCACCTCCTGCGCCACCTTGCGGATTTCCGACGGCGAGGGCGCCGGCAGCTCGAGCAGGCGCTCCAGCAGCAGATGGTCGTGCAGGGTCAGGGTGGTGACCTCCGGTGCGGCGGCCAGGTCGAACACGTAGAGGCCACGCCCGCCCGAAGGATTGGGCATGAGCATTTCGGGCCGGCCGCGCCGTCCCGGCCGCACCCGGCCGCTGCTCAGCAGCGGCGTGGTGAACGGCACCGCCACCCCCCAGTCGAGGAAGGTCCGCGGCACGAAGCTGGGCGGCCGGACGCTCGTCGCGGTCAACAGGTACCTCCGCACCCCAAAGGGGCTCGGCGACCTGAATGCCAGCCAAAGATTAACCAACCGCGAACAGGCGGCGCCTCAAGCGCGCGCGTTCATCTGATCCATCAGTCGCAAGGCGAAGCCGGCGCAGCGCTCGAGCTCGATCCAATGCCGTTCCGGCAGCTCGACGGTGAGCACGGTCCCCGGAAGCACGGGCAGACCCGGCAGCAGCGACTCGAACGGAATGTCACCCCAGCCGAAGGGCAGGTGCAGGTCGCCCACGCCGAAGGCCACGCGCTCGGAATTGGTGTAGAAGCCGGCAAGGCCGCCCGGCGGCCGCCCAAACGAGTTGTGGAGGTGGAAGTGCCCGGTCACCGGCGCGAACGCGGCCAGGGCATCCGAGAAAGAGGTGCGGCGAAAGCCGGTCATCAGATAGCTGTGGCTGACATCGAGCGTACCCACGACCTGCGGGTGACCCACCGCCCGCAACTCGTCGGCCAAGCGCACCGGATCGGCCGTGTACTCGGCCTCGTCTTCGACGAACAGGGTTTCGACCGCGATGCGCATACCCAGACCGGCCGCGAGATCGCCCATCTCGCGCAAGGCGGCACGCTCGATCCCGTGCAGCCGGTCGAGCTCGTGCGCGGGTCGGGCGGGAACCACGCCCGGATGATGCACCAACACCGTGGCGCCGACTGCGGCCGCAAGCTCGAGATTGGCGCGGCACACCGCCTTGTGGAGCGGCAGGTTGGCCTCGTCCATGAAGTTGACCGCCAGCGTGCCGTGCGCGGTGTAGCGAAGGCTGCGGCGGGCGCAGATGGCCTCCAGTCGCCGCCACGGTTCGGTCAACACCCGGCCGCCGGCGATCAGGTCGGCGGCGAACAGCGCCAGCTCGGCATGGGTCGCTCCGGCGTCCTCGATCATGCCCAGGGCCCGATCGAGGCCCGACAGGTCGGGCCGCTCGCCAATGGTGGCGAAGCCGACCCCGGCGATCAGCGGCTCGTCCACCGCACCTCTCCCTGCTAGCTGCCGAGGCCCTCGATCCGGCTCTTGATGTCCTGATATTCGGGCTGCGCCGGGTCCAGGCGGGCCAGCACCTTCTCCCAGGCGGCACGGGCGTCGGCCGTGCGGCCGTCCTGCAGCGCGCGAATACCCAAAAACCACCAGACTTCGGGATCGTTCGGCTGCAGGCTGGCAGCCTTGGTCAGCAGGTCGTTGGCATGATCGTCGACCGTGGGCAGCCGACCCGTCCCCTGCGCCGGGCCGACCAGCAGCTTGGCATAGCCCTTGAGCAGGGAGGGATCGTCCGGGAACTGCGCCAGCGCCCGCTCATAGGTTGCCTTGGCCTTGTCGGGCTCGCCCAGAACCACGCGCGACTGGGCCAGCCGCAGCCAGCCTTCGACATCGCCCTCGCCCGCGTCCAGCCGCGCCTGCAGCTTCTCGACCATGCCCCGGATCATCGCCATCCGGTCCTCCGGCGCCATGGCGGCGGCATCCGCCATGTCCTCGGCCGAGGGCTGCGGCGCACCGGAAGAAGCTGCCGGAGGGGCGGATTCCGCCCCCGCTACCGTGGCAGGGTCGATCCCCAGCTGCGTTGCCGCCGTCTGCATGGCCTCGATCACCTGCGGCCGCCAAGGCGCATCGGCCGGACTGGCTGCGAGCAGCTGGCGCCAGCGGTCAAGCGCAGCCTGGAAGCGACCGGCCTGGTGATCGGCCCAGCCGAGGTAGAATCCGGGCCGCGGATCCCCGGGCTCGATCACGGCGAGCTTGGTGAACAGGGTCTTGGCCTCGGGCGTCACGGTGCCGCCAGCCAGGGCCGTCAACGACTCGCCGAGCCCGCCTACCGCGCGGGGATCGTCCGGCGCCAAGCCCGCCGCGCGCCGGAGCGCCTCGGTCGCTCCCGGCAGATCGCCGAGCACGCCGCGGGAGCGGCCGAGCATCAGCCAGCCTTCCAGGTCCTCCGGCGCTTCGGCGAGGCGCTGCTCCAGCCGTGCCACCATCTGCTGCACATCGGGCTGGCCCGGTGTCTCGCCCGGGGCGATCGTGCGCGACGCGATCGGCAGATCGGGCAGATCGGGGCGGCCGATCACGCCGTACAAGGTCGCCGCCAGGGTCGGCACCAGAAACGCCGCGGCCAAGATCAGGCCGCGCCTTCCGCCGGCGGTCTCCCCAGGCTCTGCAGCGCTGGGGCCGACGCGCAGGAGGCGCCGCTCGATCTCCAGCTGCGCGGCCCGCGCCTCCGCATCGCGGATCAGGCCGCGCTCGCGGTCGCGCTCGACCTCCGCCAGCTGGTCGCGATAGACGGCGAGTTCGAACCGCTCGCGCTGCACCGGCCGCTGGCCGCGGAACATCGGCCACAGCACCGCGAGCACCGCGATCACGGTCAGGACGATGAAGGCCGGGATGAGGGCGCTCATGCTGGCCCGGACCCGGTATCATCGGCCAGGAGGCGGCGCAGGCGCTCACGCTCCGCGGGATCGAGATCGGGCGCGGGGACCGCTTCCCGCCCGCGGCCGCGGAAATAGGCGACGAGCAGCGTGCTGCCGGCCAGGAGAACCACGGCGGGGCCGAACCACAGGAGCCATGTCGACGGCTTCACCGGCGGCTTGAGCAGCACGAAGTCGCCGTAGCGCTCGGTGACATAGTCGATCACCTGGACGTCGCTGTCGCCGGCGGCCAGCCGGTCGCGCACCACCCGCCGCAGGTCGCGCGCCAGATCGGCATCCGAATCGTCGATCGACTGGTTCTGACAGACGAGGCAGCGCAATTCCTTGCCGAGGGTCCGCGCCCGCGCCTCCAGGACCGGGTCCGCCAGCATCTCGCCGGGCGAGGTGGCAGCCAGCGCGACCTGCGCGATCAGGCTGAGCAGGACGGCGAGACGGATCACTTCAAGCGCTCGAGCAGAGGCCGGATGGTGCGCTCGATGTCCTGCGGCTGCAGCGGCCCGACATGCCGGTAGGCGACATGCCCGTCCTTGTCGATGACGTAGGTCTCGGGCACGCCGTAGACGCCCCAGTCGATGCCCACCCGCCCGGACCGGTCGGCACCGATCAGCCGGTAGGGATCGCCGAGTTCGCCGAGCCACGCCTTGGCATCCTCGGGCCGGTCCTTGTAGTTGATCCCCTGGACGACGACGCCTTCCTCGGCGAGCCGGCTCACGATCGGATGCTCGATGCGGCACGGCACGCACCAGGAGGCGAACACATTGACCAGCATCGGCTGCCCGCCGAGGTCGGCACGGCTGAGGCCGTGATCGTCACGGCCCTCGACCGGCGGCAGGGTGAACTCGGGCGCGGGCTTGCCGACCAGGGCCGACGGCAGCGTGGAGGGATCGCGGGTCAGGCCGATGCCCAGGAACACCCCTACCAGCGCAAACAGCGCCAGCGGAATGACGAAGAGCAGCAGCCGGCGTCGGGCCGGCGCGTTCGCAGCCTGCTGCATGATCACGCGCGCGCGGCCGCGGCGCGGGAGGGCAGGCCGGCAGGACGCGGCGCGCCCACCCGCAGCCTCCTGTCGCTGAGCGACAGCAGACCGGCCAGCGCCATGAAGCCGGCGCCGCCCCAGATCCACAAGACCAGCGGATTGTAGTAGAGGCGCACGGCGAAACCGCCGCCGTCCGCCGGATCGCCCAGCACGAAATAGAGGTCGCGCCAGAGATTGGTGTCGATGCCGGCCTCGGTCGTCGGCATCCGCTCGACCGGGAAGAACCGCTTCTCCGAATGCAGGACCGTGAAGGGCGCACCGTCGCGGCTGACGGTGAAGGTCGCCCGCTGTGCGGAGTAGTTCGGCCCCTCGGCCGCGGCGACGCCGTCGAACCGGACCTGGTAGCCGGCGATCTCGGCGGTCTCGCCGGGCCGCATCACCAGGATGCGCTCGATCTGGCCCGCACTCTGAACCGTGATGCCCAGGATCAGGATGCCCAGTCCGACATGCGCGATGGTGGTGGCGAAGGCGGACCTCGGCATGCCGCGCGCGCGGTTGCGCACCCGCGCCAGATCGAGCCGCGGGCCGATGCCCATGCGCAGCGCCAATTCGTTGAGCGAGCCGGCGATCACCCACACGCCGAGCCCGATGCCGCCGGCGGCAAGGCCAGCGCGGAAGTCGTGCATCGCGATCCACAGCAACACGGCAGCCACGGTGACGGCGAACGCCGCGGCCAGCCGGCCGGTGACGCCGGCGAGGTCGCCGCGTTTCCAGGCCAGCATCGAGCCGATCGGAACGGCGACGAACAGGGGCACCATCAGCGGGATGAAGGTCGCGTTGAAGAACGGGGCACCGACCGAAATCTTGGGGCCGCCGATCGTGTCCAGGGCCAGGGGGTAGAGCGTGCCCAAGAGCACGGTGGCGGCGGCGGTCGACAGCAGCAGATTGTTGAGCAGCAGCCCGCCCTCGCGGGAGATCGGGGCGAAGGTGCCGCCCCCCTGCAGGGCCGGCGCGCGCCAGGCGTAGAGCAGCAGGGAGCCGCCGATCGCGACCACGAGCAGGCCGAGGATGAACACACCGCGCGTGGGATCGGTGGCGAAGGCGTGGACCGAGGTCAGGACGCCGGACCGGACCAGGAAGGTGCCGAGGAGCGAGAGCGAGAAGGCCAGGATCGCGAGCAGGATGGTCCAGCTCTTCAACGTGTCGCGCTTTTCGACCACCGTGGCCGAGTGCAGGAGTGCCGTGGCCGCGAGCCAGGGCATGAACGAGGCGTTCTCGACCGGATCCCAGAACCACCAGCCGCCCCAGCCCAGCTCGTAATAGGCCCACCAGCTGCCGAGCGCGATGCCGAGCGTCAGGGCGACCCAGGCGGCGAGGGTCCACGGACGTACCCAGCGGGCCCAGGTCGCGTCCACCCGGCCCTCGATCAGGGCGGCGACGGCAAAGGAGTAGGCGGTCGAGAGGCCGACATAGCCCAGGTAGAGCATGGGCGGGTGGAAGGCGAGGCCGGGGTCCTGCAGGATCGGGTTGAGCCCGCGGCCGTCGAGCGGCGCCGGATCGAGCCGCAGGAACGGGTTCGAGGTGAACAGAATGAAGGCGAGGAAGCCGACGCCGATCAGCGCCTGCACGCCCAGCACCCGGCCGCGGAACGATGGCGGCAGGTTCCGCCCCAGGACCGCCACGGCCGCGCCGAAGAGGGACAGGATCCAGACCCAGAGCACCAGCGAGCCTTCGTGGTTACCCCAGGTTCCGCTGATCTTGTAGATCATCGGCTTGGCCGAGTGCGAGTTCTCGGCGACGTTGTGGATCGAGAAGTCGGAGGTGACGTAGCCGTGGATCAGCGCCGCGAACGCCACCGTGATGAACAGGAACTGCGCGCAGGCCGCGGGCTCGGCGACGCCGGTGAGTACGGGGTCGCGCCGCGCCGCGCCGAAGAACGGCAGCGTGCCCTGCACCAGTGCCATGCCCAGCGCCAGCACCAGGGCGTAGTGGCCGAGTTCGGCGATCATGGATCCTTGTCCTGCTTGGCCTGCTGCTCGTTCCAGTAGCCTGCCTGCTTCAGCGCGTCCGCGACCTCTTTGGGCATGTAGTTCTCGTCATGCTTGGCCAGCACCTCGCTGGCCTCGAAGACGCCGTCCGCCCTCAGAACACCTTGGGTCACGACGCCCTGGCCGTCTCGAAACAGATCGGGCAAGAGGCCCTTGTAGGCCACCGGAACCGCGCTGGCCTTGTCGGTGACCGCGAAGCGGACGGTCCCGTCGGAGTCCCGCTTGATGCTCCCGTCGACGACCAGTCCGCCCAGACGGAAGTGACGGCCCGGCTCCACCGACTTCTCGGCCACTTGCGTCGGCGTGACGAAGAAGGCGACCTTGTCCTGCAGCGCCGCCAGCACCAAGCCGGCCGCGGCGCCGACCAGGACCACCGCCAGAACCACGAGCGCCAATCTTTGTTGCTTGCGCAGTTGCATCAGCGATCCATCGCGTCCGGTCAGCCGCCCTCAACCGTCGTCGCAGCCGGCTCGGTCTCGCGGCGGGGACGCAGCGGCCGCACCGCCCGCGCCCGCTGTGGCCTGACCTGGAGCCGAAGCTCGGCAAGCTCCGCCTCGCGACGCCGGGCAGCCTGACGGCTTTGCGCGAACAATCCGACCATCAGCGCCACGGCAATGGCGAAGGCCGACCAGACATAGGCCGCGTACCCACCCATTGCCAGAAAGTCGCTCACGTAAGAGCCTCCGCCCAGCCCGACCTCGAGCGCGCAAGCCTATAGAATCTTCTGCGGCCAAGACAAGCTGTGCCGCCGGTCGGGCGCACCCCACATGGCCGTGATCGAATTGTCATGCTAGGACCGCTTTCGGCGATGCCGCGCCAGTCCCGGCCGCCAAATGCCCGGACCGCCATGGCCACAGCGCTCGATCTGCCTCGTCTCGATCCCGCACGACTGCGCCATCATATCGCGCAGCATCCTGCCGTCGATGCCGGATCGGGCCTGCTCGACCAGCTCCGCGAGCAGCTGCAGCGCGGCCGGTCCGAGATCCGCGCCTACTTCGAGGACGGCGGCAGCGCCGAGGTGGTTCATCGCGAGCTGAGCCGGCAGATGGACGCGCTGGTCCAGGGCACGCTCGATTTCGCCCAGGCCCGCCTCTACGGCAGCTCGAACCCGACCACCGGCGAGGAGCTGGCCGTGATCGCGGTCGGCGGCTACGGCCGGCAGGAGCTGGCGCCGGGCTCCGACATCGACCTGCTGTTCCTGTGCCATTACAAGCGCACGCCGCACGTCGAGCAGGTGTCGGAATTCCTGCTCTACAAGCTGTGGGATCTCGGGCTGAAGGTCGGTCAGGCCGTTCGCTCCGTGGCCGAGACCATCAAGCTCGCGAAAAGCGACCTTTCCGTTCAGACCGCCCTGCTCGAGGCGCGGCTGCTCTGGGGCTCACCCGACCTCTTCGCCCAGCTGCAGAAGGGCTACGAGCGCGAAATCATGACCGGGCGCAGTGCCACCTTCGCCGAGGCCAAGCTCGCGGAGCGCGATCAGCGCCACCAGCGCATGGGCGATTCGCGCTTCATGCTCGAGCCCAACATCAAGGAAGGCAAGGGCGGACTGCGCGATCTGCAGACGCTGCTGTGGATCGCGCGCTTCATCAAGCCCAGCGACGACCCCGCCGAGCTGGTCCGCCAGGGCTTGCTCACGCGCCAGTCGCTGGTCCGGTTCCTGCGCTCGCGCCGGTTCCTGTGGACGGTGCGCTGCCACCTGCACTACCTGACCGGCCGCGCCGAGGACCGCCTGACCTTCGACCTCCAGCCCGAGATCGCCCGGCGCATGGGCTACCGCGAGCGCAACCGGGTGCGGGCGGTCGAGCGGTTCATGAAGCGCTACTACCTGGTCGCCAAGGACGTGGGCTCGCTGACGCGGATCTTCTGCGCCGCGTTGGAGGAGGAACATGCGCGGCAGCCCCGCTTCGGCCTCACCCGCTTCGGGTTCGGCCGACGCAAGGTCAACGGCTTCCTGGTCCAGGGCAACCGCCTGACCATCGGCGACAGCGGACTGTTCGAGCGCGAGCCCGTGCGCATGCTCGAGATCTTCCACCTGGCGCAGGAGCGCGAGCTCGACCTTCACCCGCAGGCCCTGGCCGCGGTCACCAACCACCTCTCCCGGATCGACCAGAAGGTGCGCGAGGACCCGGAGGCGAACCGCCTGTTCCTCGACATGCTGTGCTCGCGCAAGGACCCGGCGCTGACGCTGACCCGGCTGAACGAGACCGGCCTGCTCGGCCGCTTCATCCCGGATTTCGGCCGGATCGTCGCGCAGATGCAGCACAATCTCTACCACGTCTACACGGTCGACGAGCACACCATCCGTGCCGTGGGGATCCTGTCCCAGATCGAAAATGGCCTCCTGTCCGACGAGCTGCCGATCTCGACCGAGGTGATGCCCAAGCTGCTCTCGCGGCGCGAGCTCTACGTAGCCGTCTTCCTGCACGACATCGCCAAGGGCCGTGGCGGCGATCACAGCGAGTTGGGCGAGGCGGTCGCCAAGCGGCTCTGTCCTCGCCTGGGGCTGCCCGACGACGCCACCGAAACCGTGGCCTGGCTGGTGCGGCATCACCTCGTGATGAGCCGGTTCGCGTTCAAGCGCGACAGCGAGGACCCGCAGACCGTGGCCGACTTCGTGGCGGTCGTGCAGTCGCCCGAGCGTCTGAAGCTGCTCCTGCTGCTGACTGCTACCGACATCCGCGCCGTCGGACCCAGCGTCTGGAACGGTTGGAAGGGCCAGTTGCTCCGCGAGCTGTACCTGGAAGCAGCGGCGGCCATGGCCACCGGGGACGCCCGCGGGCGCCGCGCGCGCCGCATCGAACGCGCCAAGCAGAAGCTCGGCGAGGCCTTGCGCGGCCTGGACGAGGCGCCCTGGTCCGAGGCGGAAGTCGACGCCTATGTCGCGCGCCACGATCCACGCTACTGGCTGGGGCTGCCGACCTCCGAGCATCTGCGGCACGCCCTGGTCGTCGGCAAGGCCGACGCCGAGCGCGCGCCGCTGGCGATCGACTTCCTGATCGACGAGTTCCGCGCGCGCACCGAGATGCTGCTCTACGCCGCGGACCACCCCGGGCTCTTCATGAAGGTGGCAGGTGCCTTGGCCTTGTCGGGCGTCAGCATCGTGGACGCGCACATCTTCACCACGGCCGACGGCATGGCTATGGACACGCTGGGCTTCCAGGACGCGACCACGCGTCTGGCCGTCAGCGAGGCCAGCAGGCTCACCCGCATCCGGGACAACACCGACAAGGCGCTCCGCGGCGAGATCTGGCTGGAAAAGGCCCTGGCCGGGCGGCGCAGCCTGCCCAAGCGGGCCGACGTGTTCGAGGTCGAACCGCGGGTGCTGATCGACAACGCCGCCAGCCGCACCCACAGCGTGATCGAGGTCAACGGCCGCGATCGGCCCGGCCTGCTGTTCGACCTCGCCAAGGCGCTCAAGGATCTGGGGCTGGTGATCCACAGCGCCCACATCAGCACCTACGGCGAGCGGGTCGTCGACGTGTTCTACGTCAAGGACGTGTTCGGCCTGAAGATCGCCCAGCGCAGCAAGATGCAGCGGGTGCAGAAGCAGCTGGCCGAGGCTCTGGGCACCGCATGAGGGTCGGCCATGCGGCCGCGACCGTGGGCGGCCTCACCGCCCTCTCGCGGGTTGCCGGCTTCGGCCGCGATCTGCTGTTGGCGGCGGCGATCGGAGCGGGCCCCGTCGCCGACGCCTTCTTCGTCAGCCTCAAGCTCGCCAACTTCCTGCGCCGGCTGTTCGCCGAAGGCGCCTTTGCCGCCGCGTTCGTACCGCTGTTCACCCGGGTGCGCGCCGGCCGTGGCACCGCGGCCGCCCGCCGGTTCGCCGGCGAGGCCCTGGCCGTGCTGATGCTCGTCCTGCTTGCCGTGCTGCTCCTCGGCGAGGCGTCGATGCCCTGGCTGGTCCGCCTGCTGGCCACCGGCTTCGCACCCGGCTCCCCGCGCTACGAGCTCGCTGTCGAGCTCGGCCGCATCACGTTCCCCTACCTCCTGCTGATCTCGCTCGCGGCCCTGTTCGCGAGCGTCCTCCAGGCCGGCCAGCGCTTCGCCGCGGCCGCGTTCGCCCCGGTTCTCCTGAATGTCGCGCTGATCCTTGCCCTGCTCGCCACCGGCGCCACGGGCGAACCCGCCGCGCGCGTGCTGGCCTGGACCATCCTGTTGGGCGGGCTCCTCCAGCTGGCCTGGGTCGCCGTGGCCGCCGTGCGGGCGGGGCTCGCCCCCGTGCTGCAGCCGCCGCGACCGTCGCCCGAGCTGCGGCGCCTCGCGCGCCTGATGGGACCTGGGCTGCTCGGGATCGGGATCGTGCAGCTCAACCTTCTGGTCACGAGCTGGTTCGCCACCCACCTGCCCCCAGGCACGGTTTCCTTCCTGTTCTACTCCGACCGGCTGGTGCAGCTCCCGCTCGGCCTCGTCGGGGTGGCGCTGGGGACCGCACTCCTGCCGGCGCTCAGCCACGCGCCCGGCGACCACGCATCGGCGCGCCAGACGCTGAATCGCGCCTTGGAGCTCGGCCTGCTACTGGGACTGCCGGCCGCCGTCGGTCTGGCCCTGCTCGCCCAGCCGATCGTCGCAGTCCTGTTCGAGCGCGGCGCGTTCGGCCCGGCCGCCGCGCTGGCCACCGGACAGATGCTGGCCGGTCTGGCCCTGGGACTGCCCGCCCAGATCCTCGCCAAGATCCTGGCCCCCGGGTTCTTCGCCCGAGAGGACACGGCGACGCCCGTGCGGGTGGCGGCGATCGCCTTGAGCGTGAATATCGGGGCGGCATTGCTGCTGGCACCCGCACTCGGCCATGTCGGCCTCGCCCTGGCCCTGTCGCTCGCCAACTGGACGAACGCCTTCGGCCTCGCTTGGCTGCTGGCGCGGCGGGGCCTGCTGGTACCGGACGCCGCCCTGCGCCGGCGCGGCCTCGCGGTGCTGGGGGCGGCGGCGATCATGGGGGCCGGGCTGTGGGCGGTGCATGATTTCGTGGTCGAGGCCGGATTGGCGCGCCTGGCCCTGGTGATCGGCTCGGCGGGTGCGGCGTTCCTGCTCGCCGCCTGGAGCGGCGGCGCCATCGATCTCACCTGGTGGCGCCGCGCCTCGCGCGCTTGACGTTGGCCGCGCCGGCGTGCCTTAAGCGCGTTCTTGCGACGACGAGAGCCGATCCATGCAGGGCCGCATCTTCTCCGGCATCCAGCCGACCTCGGGGATTCACCTCGGCAACTATCTGGGTGCCATCCGTCACTGGGTGCGGCTGCAGTCGGCCTACGAGTGCATCTACTGCCTGGTCGACCAGCACGCCCTGACCACCCTGCACGCGCCCGACGAGATGCGCGCCAACACCCGGGAGGCGGCGGCGGCGCTGATCGCAGCGGGCGTGGATCCGCACCGCTCGATCCTGTTCGTGCAGAGCAACGTGCCGGCGCACGCCCAGCTCGCCTGGGTCCTGAGCTGCGTGAGCCCGCTGGGCTGGCTCAACCGCATGACCCAGTTCAAGGAAAAGGCCGGCAAGGACCGCGAGAACGCCCCGGTCGGCCTCTACACCTATCCCGTCCTCATGGCGGCGGACATCCTCGCCTATCAGGCGACGCACGTGCCGGTCGGCGAGGACCAGAAGCAGCACCTCGAATTGGCGCGCGACATCGCCGGCTCGTTCAACCGCCGTTTCGGCGTCGACCTGTTCCCCCTGCCGGAGCCCATGATCCTGGGCGAAGCCACGCGCGTCATGTCCTTGCGCGACGGCACCAAGAAGATGTCGAAGTCGGATCCTTCCGAGCAGTCGCGCATCAACCTGATCGACGATGCCGAGACGATCGCGCTCAAGTTCCGCCGGGCCAAGTCCGACAGCATCCTGGGCATCAGCTTCGATCCGGAGAACCGGCCCGAGGCTTCGAACCTGCTCACCATCTTCGCGGCACTGGCCGAGCGGCCGCGGGCTGAGATCGAGCAGGTCTACGCTGCAGCTACCTTCGCCGAGTTCAAGAGCCACCTTGCCGACCTCGCGGTGGAGAAACTCGCCGCCATCGCGGGCGAGATGCGCCGGCTGCAGGGCGACCCGGCCTATCTCGACCGGATCCTGCGCGACGGCGCCGAGCGGGCGGCGGCACACGCCGAACGGGTTCTGGCAAAGGCCCACGACGCAGTCGGATTCCTCCGCCCGGCCTAGCCGGCACCGGCGCTGAATAGCGGTTGCGGGCATGCCGGGTCACGCCTACCTCAGAAGCGTCCGTGACATTGCAACCGCTGGAATCCGCGCATGGCCACCGTCGACGAAGAACTGGTCGCCGAGCGCTCGGGCGGTGGCTTGCGTCGGATTCTGATCTGGCTCGGCGTCCTCGTGGGTCTGGTCGTGCTCTATTATGTCGGGGGCGCGGTATGGGTGCACCGCATCGACGACGATCCCGATTTCGACGCCCAGCTCACCGTCCCGGACAATGCCAGCCGCACGGTCGGCATGCTGGCCGACCTCATCGACCGCGAGGTCAACCAGAACCGTTGGGTTGCCAACGACCCGCCGTTCCAGCCGGCGTGGCTGCTCGACAACATGCCGGCCTACCAGATCGGGATGATGACCGCGGTCGGCCGGTTCACCACCGAATTGCGCGACCGCGTCGCGCGCGTGCGCGGTTCCAGCGCCGCCGATCCCGACCTGGAGCGTGCCGCCGGCAAGATCAACTTTCCGGGCGACCAGTGGGCGTTCCAGGCCAGCTGGCCGTTCGTGCAGGCGGCATCGGAAGGCCAGTACCGGCAGGGCATGGAGGATCTGCGCCGCTACAACGAGCGACTGGCGCAGGGGCAGGCGGTCTTCGAGCGCCGCGCCGACAACCTGCTGGCGACGCTGGATCGGATCTCCGACGACATCGGCTCGGCCTCGGCCGCACTGACTTTGGAGGTCGATCAGGGTGCCACGAGCTTCCTCGACTTCAATGCCGACAACCTGTTCTATTCGGTCAAGGGCAAGCTCTATGCCTACTATCTGATCCTGCGCGAGCTTGGCCAAGACTTCGGCAGCGTCATCCGCGAGCGGAATCTCCAGGCCAGCTGGGACGAGCTGATGACCAGCGCCCGGCTCGGGGCGACGCTTCATCCCTGGATGGTCAGCAATGGCCCCCTCGACAGTCAGGCCGTGCCCAACCATCTAGCTGCTGAGGGCTTTCTCCTGCTGAGGATGCGGACCAAGCTCGAAGAAATCATCGACATCCTGCAGACCTAGGCGCGATGCCTGATGCAGTGGAGCGAGGTGCCATGTTCATCCAGACCGAGCAGACCCCAAATCCCGCCACGCTGAAGTTCCTGCCCGGCGAGACCGTGATGGAAGAGGGCGTGGCCGAGTTCACCGCGCCCGACGAGGCCGAGCGGCTGTCGCCGCTGGCTGCACGCGTCTTCAAGGTCGAGGGCGTCACCGGCGTCTATCTCGGCTCGGACTTCATCAGCGTGACCAAGGCCGCCGGCGAGGAGTGGCATCTGCTCAAGCCCGCCGTCCTGGGTGCGATCATGGAACATTTCCTCTCCGGCGACCCGGTCGCGCGTGAGGGCGCACGGCTGGCCGGCGGCGCTGTCGGCGCCGAGGACGACCCGACCGTGCGCCAGATCAAGGAACTGATCGAAACGCGGGTCCGGCCCGCCGTGGCGCAGGACGGCGGTGACATCGTGTTCCACGGCTTCGAGCGCGGTGTGGTCTTTCTCCACCTCCGCGGCGCCTGCTCGGGCTGCCCGAGCTCGATCGTGACCTTGAAGAACGGCATCGAGAACCTCCTGAAGTACTATGTGCCCGAGGTCGTCGAGGTGCGCGCGCTCTCCTGATTCCGTTGCGACTGCTCGCCTTCGACACCGCCGGGGCTGCGCTGTCGGCCGCTGCCGCCGAGGATTTCGAGGTTCTGGCCGCCCGCCATGAAGCCCTGAGCCGCGGGCACGCCGAACGCCTGTTGCCCATGCTTGACGACGTGGTCGCCTCGGCCGGCTGGATCTGGCGCGAGGTGGATCTCGTCGTGGTGACCATCGGCCCCGGCAACTTCACCGGCTTGCGCGCCGGGATCGCGACCGCGCGAGCCTTGGCGCTGGCGCTGCAGCGGCCGGCGCTCGGGGTGGGTACGCTCGAGCTCGCGGCCGAGCCGGCGCTGGACGCTGCCGACGAACGGCCGATCCAGGTTCTTCTCGACGCGCGGCGCAACCAAGTATACGCGCAGCTGTTCAGTGCCGCCCTCGCTCCGCTGTCAGAGCCGGCGCTACTTTCCCTGGATCGGGTTTCCGGCGCATGTCCACCGGGCTGTCGGCTGGTGGGCGATGCGGTTCCCGGCCTGGACGAGCTTTGGGGTAGCCAGGCGATGACCGAAACTGGGCTCGACGCCCGCTTCCTGGTACGGGCCGCGCGTCGCCGGCTGACTGCGGGGACGGCCCCGACGCCCGGCACGGCACTGCATCCGCTCTACCTGCGTGCCCCGGACGCCCGCCCAAGCGCAGGCGCGTCCCTTCTCGCGACGATCGCCTGAGATGGCCGCACAACCGAAGCCCGCCGCCATCAGCGTGCGCGCTGTCGGACCGTTCGACCTCGGCCGCCTCTCACGCCTGCACAAGAGCTGCTTCGAGGAGGCTTGGAGCCGTTCGGATCTTGCTCATCTGCTGGCGATGCCGGGCGGCTTTGGCCTGATCGCACGCCTGTCGGAAGGCGGGCTCGCCCGCTTCGACGCACTGCGCGGGGTCGGATTCTCCCTGTGCCGGGTGGTTCGCGACGAGAGCGAGCTGCTCTCGATCGGCGTCTCGTCGCCCTATCGGCGACGCGGCGTCGCGGGCTATCTTCTGCGCGCCAGCATGGAGCGGGCGCGCGCGATCGGGGCGCAGCAGATGTTTCTCGAGGTGGCGATCGACAATGTGGCGGCGCAGGAGCTTTACCTGCTGCACGGCTTCGAGCGTGTCGGCACGCGTCCGGATTACTATCAACGTACCGGCGGAGCGCGCACGGCCGCCTACACCATGCGCTGCGCCCTCAGGAGCGAGCCCAGGGGATTTGCGCGGTAACCGGCAAGTTCACCGACATTTGCGGACCCGGAGCTCGAACTGATCCTCGACCATTGGCGTGAGGCTGATGATCTCGTGGCCGTGGTCGCGGACAGCACGCGGCACATTGTGGCGGGGTTCACCGTCTCGCAGCCTAATCCGTAAAATCTTGCCGATGGCTATTTGTTCCAGCGCGAGCTTCGTCCGCACAAACGTCATCGGACACACCTCGCCGGTGATATCCAGCTCCAGATCAGCGTCGCTCACGCTACTTGCGCCTTTCTTGCAGCAGAAAAACCGTCTTGCCAATGGCAGAACACACGATATTTTGCCATCCACCTGTGCTTCGAATTGACCCCCGAGGACCAATGACCGAGAAATTGAGCCAGAATGAGCTGCTCTCTCTGACCACAGAGATCGTGGCGTCCCACCTGTCCAACAATACCGTGGCCGTTTCCGACATCCCCCAGCTCATCAAGCTGGTGTTCGCGAGCTTGGCGACACAGGGGACGGAGGAGGAGAAGGAGCAGCCCGAGAAGCCGATGCCGGCGGTTCCGATCAAGAAGTCGGTGATGCCCGAATACATCATCTGCCTCGAGGACGGCAAGAAGCTGAAGATGCTGAAGCGGCATCTCAAGACCCGCTACAACATGACGCCCGAGGAATATCGCAAGCGCTGGGGCTTGGCGGACGACTACCCCATGGTGGCCCCGAACTACGCCGAGCAGCGTTCGAGCCTCGCCAAGAAGATCGGACTCGGCACCAAACCGCGGGCTCGTGGCCGCCGCAGCGTAGCGTGAGCTCGACCGCCGCGTCCCTGCGGGATCGCGGCGGTAACGAATTGGTCACCGATCGGTGCCAAGCTGTGCCGCGCCATGATCGGGACCGGGAGGCGATGTAGCGCGTGGACGTCCGCTGCGGACCGGTTATGGTGATGCGTAGGCTGCGTCAGCCGAGCGAGGACAGACACCGCTTGTCGCCCATTCGTCACCCTGAGCGGAATCCCTCCGTCTTGAAGGGCGGCCATGCCCGCCCATCTAAGCGCCAGCATGCCTCCCGTTGATGCTGGCGACGTGGCCAAGAATCTCTTCATCAAGACCTACGGCTGCCAGATGAACGTCTACGACAGCGATCGTATGACGCATGCCCTGGCCGCACATGGCTATCGGTCCGTCACGACGCCCGACGAGGCGGATCTGGTCGTGCTGAATACCTGTCATATCCGCGAGAAGGCGGCGGAGAAGGTCTTTTCCGAGCTCGGCCGGCTGCGGCGGATGCGCGAGGACCGCCTTGCTGCCGGCGGCCGTGATCTGGTGCTGGCGGTGACAGGGTGCGTGGCGCAGGCCGAGGGCGACTTGCTGGTCGAGCGGGCTCCCTTCGTCGACGTGGTGGTGGGGCCGCAAGCCTATCATCGCCTGCCCGAGCTCCTGGCCCGTCGCACGCGCTCGACGGGTGCGGTGGTCGACACCGAGTTCCCGGTGGAAAGCAAGTTCGACCTCTTGCCGCAGGATCGGCCGGCGGGGGGCGTCAGCGCCTTCCTGACCATCCAGGAGGGCTGCGACAAGTTCTGCACCTTCTGCGTCGTTCCCTACACGCGCGGCATGGAGCAGAGCCGCCCGGTCGCCGCGATCCTGCGCGAGGCGCGCGGCCTCGTCGCGACGGGTGCCCGCGAACTCACGCTGTTGGGGCAGAACGTCAACGCCTTCCACGGCGCCGGCCCCGATGACGAGACGTGGGGGCTGGCACGGCTCCTGCGCGCGCTCGCCGAGATCCCAGGCCTGGCACGGTTGCGCTACACGACCTCGCATCCGCGCGACATGGACCCTGAACTGATCCAGGCCCATGGCGACCTGCCTCAGCTGATGCCCTTCCTGCACCTGCCGGTACAGTCCGGTTCCGATGCCGTGCTGGAGGCGATGAACCGCGGCTACACCGCCGAAGATTACCGACGGCTGGTGGATCGGCTGCGCGCGGCGCGACCCGACCTCGCCTTGTCATCCGACTTCATCGTCGGTTTCCCCGGTGAGCGCGACACCGACTTCGCGCAGACCATGGGGCTGATCGAGGAGGTCGGTTTCGCGCAGGCGTTCTCCTTCAAATACAGCGCGCGGCCAGGCACCCCCGCGGCCGGCCTGCGGCGTCATGTCCCCGAAGCGGTCAAGGCCGCGCGCCTGCAAGAACTGCAGGTGCTGTTGGAAACGCAATCCGCCGCGTTCGACGCCGCCTGCGTCGGCCAGACCCTGCCCGTGCTGCTGGAACGTCCAGGGCGGCATCCCGGCCAGCTTGTCGGCCGTTCGCCCTATCTGCAGGCGGTCCATCTGTCCGGCGCCGATCTGGCGGTCGGAGACATGGTGCCGGCCCGAATTCTCAAGCGGAACGCGCACAGCCTGGACGGCGCTGTCGCGTCCACGGCGATCACCGAGAGGGAGCCACGCGCCTGAGCACGCTCGCACCGCTGCCCGATCTCCGGGGCTCCAGCCACCGGATGCGCTTCGACGACAATGCCGCCTGCGCCCTGCTGTTCGGCCAGCATCACCTCAACCTCGCCCGGATCGAGCAGAAGCTGCCGGTGAGCATCGTCACCCGCGGCAACGAAGTGTTCATCCAGGGGGAGAGCGAAGGTCAGGTCAAGGCCGCCGTCGCCGTGCTCGAGGACCTCTACGGCCAGCTCAAGCGTGGCAATTCGGTGGGCCGCGACGAGGTCGACGCAAGCCTGCGCATGCTGAGCGACGGTTCCGAGCGCGGCGGCGTGCTGGGCGAGGCCGGGGCGGTGCGGACCGAGCGCAAGCTGGTCACGGCGCGCTCGCCCAATCAGGCGGCCTATCTGCGTGCGCTGGACCGGTACGATCTGGTCTTTGCCCTGGGCCCCGCCGGTACGGGCAAGACCTATCTTGCGGTCGCCATGGCGGTGGCCATGCTCAAGCAGCGCCGGATCGAGCGGATCATCCTGTCTCGCCCCGCGGTCGAGGCCGGCGAGCGCCTGGGCTTTCTGCCGGGGGACCTCAAGGACAAGGTCGATCCCTATATGAGGCCGCTGTACGACGCGCTTCAGGACATGCTGCCCGAGGGCAAGCTGCAGCAGCGCATCGATGCCGGCCAGATCGAGATCGCACCCCTGGCCTACATGCGCGGCCGGACCCTGAGCAGCGCCTATGTCATCCTGGACGAGGCGCAAAACACCACGCCCTCGCAGATGAAGATGTTCCTCACCCGCATGGGCGAGAACTCCCGTATGATCATCACCGGCGATCCGTCCCAGACGGATCTGCCGCCGGGCATGCCCTCGGGCCTCTCGGACGCGGTGCGCAAGCTGGCTGGTCTGCAGGCCGTAAGCGTGGTTCAATTTCACAAGAAGGACGTCGTGCGGCATCCCCTCGTCGGCGAGATCATCGAAGCCTACGAAACCGCGGCACGGCAGGCAACACAACCTAACGAGGAGACGCCACCGGCCCGGCTCGGGGTCGCGGACGTTCCGGAACATGGACAGCGACAGTAGCCATACTATCGAGGTGGCGGTGGGTGCCGAAGCTTGGCTCGCCGCCGTCACCGACCCCGAACAGCTCTGCCGGCGCGTGATCGCAGCAGTTCTGGCCGGCGAAGCTGGCGAGCCGGTCGAGGTCAGCGTCCTGCTCGCCGACGACGCCACGGTGGCGCGGCTCAACCGCGACTATCGCGGCAAGGACCGGCCCACCAACGTGCTCTCGTTCCCTGCCGACGCTCCACCCTGCGCGGACATGGACCAGCCGCGGCTCCTGGGCGATGTCGTCGTCGCGTTCGAAACCACGATGCGCGAAGCCGAATCGGCCGAGCGGCCACTGGCCGACCATCTGACCCACCTTCTGGTCCATGGCACCCTGCATCTGTGCGGCTTCGACCACGAGGCCGAGGACGATGCGGAGCGCATGGAAGCACGCGAGGTGGAAGTGCTGGCGACGCTCGGTGTCGCGGACCCCTACGAGACGGCGGCCGCGGCATGAAGCAACTGGCCAAGCGGGAACCACCGCAACCATCGTTCCTGGACAATTTCGTGCGCCGGGTCCGCGAGCTCGCCTGGCGCAGCGAAGCCGAGCCCGGCGGCATGCGCGAAGCGCTCGAGGACCTGCTGACCGAAGCCGAGGAAGAGGGTGCCACCGCGTTCAGCGAGGAGGGGCGCGAGCTCGTCCGCAACGCCCTGGGTTTCGGCGAGCTGCGGGTCGACGACGTCATGATCCCGCGGGCCGACATCAAGGGCATCGCGGTGGAGAGCGGCTTGCGCGACGTCGTGACGGCCATGCAGGGTGCCCAGCACTCGCGTCTGGTGGTCTACCGCGACCATCTCGACGACGTGCTGGGCGTGGTGCACCTCAAGGATCTCCTGCCCTTCTGGGGCGACGGGGACGCGTTCTCGCTCGAGCGGACCATGCGCCCGGCGCTGGTGGTCCCGCCCTCGATGCGCGTGCTCGACCTGCTCTTGGAGATGCGCCGCACGAGCAAGCGCATCGCCGTCGTGGTCGACGAGTTCGGCGGTACCGACGGGCTGGTCACGATCGAGGACATGGTGGAGGAGCTGGTAGGCGAGCTCGCGGACGAGCATGGCGGCGCCCAGCAGCCGCAGCTGATCGAGAATTCCGACGGCACCATCGACGCCGACGGGCGGGTCTGGCTCGACGAGCTCGAGGAGAAGCTGGGGCTGGAACTCCTGGACAGCGAGGAGCGCGACGAGGCCGACACGCTGGGCGGGCTGATCTTCACCCTGGTCGACCGGGTGCCGACCCGTGGCGAGGTGGTGGCCCACCCGGCCGGACTCGAATTCGAGGTGCTCGACGCCGATCCGCGCCGGATCAAGCGGGTGCGCATCCGTCGCCGTCAGCCGGCCGGCTGACGGCCCGCTCGCTGCCGTCACCTCACTCCCTCATGCGGGCCTGGATCGCTCGGCACCCCGCGCTCGCCTGCTTCCTGGCCGGCGTGGCCGCGGCCGCGGCCCTGCCACCGCTCTACCTGCTGCCCGGCCTCGCGGGCTTCGGGGTGCTCGTGGCCGTGCTGCATCAGGAACCGCCCGGTCCGCTGCGAGCCTTCCTGCGCGGAACGGCGTTCGGCTTCGGCTTCTTCCTTGCCGGACTTTACTGGGTCGGCATCGCCTTCTTCGCCGATCCGGAGCGGTTCGGCGTCTACGCGGTGCCGGCCGTCCTCGGCCTCGCTTTGTTCCTGGCGCTCTCCGTCGGTCTGGCCGCGGCGCTGGTGGCCTTGCGCACCTGGCGCTCGGTGACGGCGCGGGCACTCGCCCTGGCCGTCGCCTGGACCTTGGCGGAGCCGCTGCGCGGCGCCTGGGGGCTGCAGTTCCCCTGGAACCCGATCGCACTGGTCTGGGCCGTGAGCGACGCGACGCTCCAATCGGTGGCGTTCGCCGGAACCTACGGCCTCAGCCTGCTCACCGTCGCCGCAGCCGGCCTGACGGCGCCGCTGGTCATGCCCGGCGCTCGGCGGCGGCGAGCCGCGATCCTCCTTCCGCCACTGTTTGCGCTGCTCGTTCTGGCCAGCGGCGCCCTTCGCCTGGCGACGGCCCCGCCGGTGCCCGACACCGGCGTCCAGCTGCGCATCGTCCAGGCCAACGTCGCCCAGCACCACAAATGGGACCCGGAGAAGCGCTACCAGTGGTTCCAGCGTCACTTGGAGCTGTCCGCCACGCCTCGAGCGACGCCGGCCCAGGTGGTCGTGTGGCCAGAGAGTGCGGTACCCTACGATGTCGACGCCCAGCTCGAGGTGCGCGAGTACCTGGCGACAGCGGTGCCGCGCCACGGCACGCTCCTCGTGGGCGGCGACCGCTATCAGCTCGATCGCGAGCCCGCGGTCGCGCACAATACCCTGTTCGCGCTAGGCCCCGGCGCTGAGGTCCTGGCGCGCTACGACAAGGTCGACCTGGTGCCGTTCGGCGAGTTCCTGCCATTCCGCGCCATCCTCGGCGGGTTCGGATTGAGCAAGCTCACCGAAGGTTCGATCGACTTTCTGCCCGGCCCCGGCCGCGTGACCCTGCATGTGGCAGGCGTGCCGCCGGTGAGCCCGCTGATCTGCTACGAGGCGGCCTTCCCCGATGGTGCCACGGCGGCGGGCGGCGACCGGCCGGCTTGGCTCGTCAACATCACCAACGACGCCTGGTTCGGCCGCAGCTCGGGCCCCTACCAGCACCTCGCCATGGCCCGCATGCGCGCGGTCGAGGAAGGCCTCCCGCTGGTTCGCGCCGCGAACACCGGGATCTCCGTGGTCACCGATGCCTATGGCCGGGTCCGCGCCCGGCGTGGCCTGATGCGCACCGGCGTGATCGATGCCGTGCTGCCCGGCGCCCTGCCGGAACCCTCCTTCGCGCGCCGGCATGCGCCGCTCGTGCTGCTGTTCCTGCTTGCCGCGGTCACGGGACTTAGCTTATTGGTTGAAATGCGCTCGGCCGGCTCGCGCGATCTCCAGGGCCCGCCGGCATGAGGATGAAGCGTCCGGGCGATGAGCGATTCTCCGCATCCAACCGATGTCCGCGTCGGCCGGCTGCTGCGTGAGCGCCGACTCCAGCTCGGCATCAGCCAGGAGCGCCTGGGCGCCATGCTGGGTGTCACCTACCAGCAGGTACAGAAGTACGAACGCGGCGCCAACCGGATCGGATCGAGCAGGCTGCACGACCTGTGCAAGGTCCTGGGCGTGCGGGCGAGCTACTTCTTCGACGAGCCCGACACCGCCGAGTCGCCTGGTCTGGCGGAGGCGGCGCCCGCCGGCTTCGATCTGAGCGGTGCGGTGTTGCCGGACGCGCGCGGCCGGGAAGCACGCGAGCTGCTCGCCGCCTTTCGCGGGATCGGCGACCCCGAGATCCGTCGCCGGCTCGTCGACCTGACCCGCGCATTGTCTCGGCAGGGGTCGTACCCGGGCACCGGGAATACTTGACCCCCTCGCTCGCTCGCTGTTAGTCCCCCCGCCTGTCCGCCGCGAGCGGGCGGATGCTGCCGCATGGGCCGGGCCTTCGTCCTGGCGCCGCCGCCCCGGATAGTGCCTCAGGAGTTGCCTTGGCCATGGCCGCCAACGATTACTTGTTCACCAGCGAATCGGTGTCCGAGGGTCACCCCGACAAGGTCTGCGACCGCATCTCCGACGAGGTGGTCGACCTGTTCCTGACCGAGTACCCCTTCGCCCGCGTCGCCTGCGAAACCCTGGCGACGACCAACCGCGTGGTGATCGCCGGCGAATTCAGGGCCGGCGCCCGCAGTCGGATCACGCCCGACCTGATCGCCCACACCGCCCGCATGGCGATCAAGAGCATCGGCTACGAGCAAGACGGCTTCCACTGGCACGACGCCAAGATCGAGGTCCTGCTGCACGAGCAGTCCCCCGACATCGCCATGGGCGTGGACGCCGGCGAGCAGAAGGAGGAGGGCGCTGGCGACCAGGGGATCATGTTCGGCTACGCGACCGACGAGACGCCCGCGCTCATGCCCGCGCCGATCCAATATGCCCACGACCTGCTGCGGCGTCTGGCGGCCGACCGTCATTCCGGCACGCTCTCGCAGCTCGGCCCGGACGCGAAGAGCCAGTTCACCCTGCGCTATGAGGCCGGACGCCCGGTGGGTGCCACCTCGGTGGTCCTGTCGACGCAGCATGTCGACGGCTACACGCCCGCCGACATCAAGGAGTTGGTCAGGCCTTACGTGCTGGCCACCCTGCCCGAGGGCTGGATGTGCTCGGAGGACGAGTTCTACGTCAATCCGACCGGCAACTTCGTGATCGGCGGACCCGACGGCGATGCCGGGCTCACCGGCCGCAAGATCATCGTCGACACCTATGGCGGCGCGGCACCGCACGGCGGCGGCGCCTTCTCGGGCAAGGACCCGACCAAGGTCGACCGTTCCGCCGCCTACGCCGCGCGGTACCTCGCCAAGAATGTGGTGGCTGCCGGCCTCGCCCGGCGCTGCGTGATCCAGCTTTCCTATGCCATCGGCGTCTCCAAGCCGCTGTCGGTCTATGTCGACACCTACGGCACCGGCGAGGTCGACGAGGGCCGGCTGGGCAAGATCCTCAACGAGGTCATGAATCTCAGCCCGCGCGGCATCCGCGAGCACCTGCAGCTCAACCGCCCGATCTACGCCCGCACCTCGGCCTATGGCCATTTCGGTCGCGAGGCGGAGAGCGACGGGGGCTTTTCCTGGGAGCGGACCGATCTCGCCGCCGAACTGCGCCGCGCCTTCAACTGAGGCATTGCCTGCCACCGTGTCGGTGCGGCCGCCGCGGCGTACCCTCCATGGCCGCCGGCAGGGTCCGAAGCTGCGTGCTGCAGCCCTGTCGCTGCTCGACGAATTTCTGCCGGAGCTCGAGTTCGCCGTGGCACCGGGAACGCCCCTCGATCCGCGGGCGCTGTTTTTGGAGCCACCGCAGTCCGTCCGGCTGGAGATCGGCTTCGGCGGTGGCGAACATCTGGCGGCGCAGGCGGCGGCGCATCCCGAGATCGGCTATCTCGGCGTCGAGCCTTTCCTGAACGGCGTCGCCAAGTTGCTGCGCGCCGTCCGGACCGAACGCCTGGGCAATGTGCGGGTGCTGCGCGACGATGCCCGGCTGCTGCTCAAGGTCCTGCCCGCGGCCAGCCTCGACCGGGCCGACATCCTGTTTCCCGATCCCTGGCCGAAGCTGCGCCATCACAAGCGACGGATCGTGAACGCCGACACCCTGGCCGAACTCGCCCGCGCGCTCCGGCCGGGTGGCGAGCTGCGGCTGGCCACGGACGATCCCGACTACGCGCGCTGGATGCTCGCGGCCCTGCTTGCGGAGCGGCGGTTCGCCTGGACTGCGGAGCGGGCCACCGACTGGCGTCAACCGCCGGCCGACTGGGTGCCGACCCGCTACGAGGCCAAGGCGCGCCGCGCCGGCCGCCGCCCGGTGTTTCTCCGAGCACGACGCATCGGGTAGATGCTGCGGCGACCTGACGCATCGTTACAGGGCGAGATCAGTGCGGCGCCGCTATTGCCGAAACGGCTTGCGCGGCGGCCGTCGAGCGGCCATATTCCGGCCACATCCTTTCTTGGCTGCTCCTAGAGAGTGGGCAAGCGCCCGCTCCCTTCGCGTTGCCGTGAGCTTAGGGACGACGTCTTTCAACGAGGTTGCGCAACTGATCGAGCCGACCATCCGCGACTTGGGCTTCGACTTGGTGCAGGTACGCATGGTCGGAGGCGGTCGCCGGACCCTTCAGGTCATGGCCGAGCCGATCGATCGTGCCCGTGGCATGACCGTCGACGACTGCGCCGCGATCAGCCGCGCGATCTCGGCGGTCCTGGACGTGGCCGACCCGATCGAGGGCACCTACGCCTTGGAGGTGAGTTCGCCGGGCATCGATCGGCCGCTGGTCCGTCGGAGCGATTTCGAGCGCTTCGCCGGTCTGGAGGCCAAGCTCGAATGCGAGCCGGCCGTGGACGGACGCAAGCGCTTTCGTGGCGTCGTTCGAGGTCTGGAGTTTGACGAGGTGGTGGTCGAGGAAGAGGGCAGCCTGATCCGCATCCCGTTTCGCTCGGTGAAGAAGGCCAAGCTCACCCTGTCGCCGGCGCTGCTCGCCCGGGCGAGCGGTGAAGCGGGCTGAGATCGTAGGCAAGGAATGTCGGCGATGGACATGAGTTCGAGCCTCGGGCGGGCGGAAGTGCTGCGCGTCGTCGAGGCCGTGGCACAGGAGAAGGGCATCTCGATCGACGAGGTGCTCGAGGCGATGGAGCAGGCCTACCAGACCGCCGCGCGCCGCACCTACGGCGCCGAGCACGAGATCGTGGCCGAGATCGACCGGCGCACCGGCGAGCACCGCCTCTACCGCGAGCTCGAGGTTGCCGACCCGGTCGAGGACTATACCCGCCAGATCGGGCTCGAGGATGCGCAGATGCGCAATCCGGCGGCGCAGGTCGGCGACCATATCCTTGACCCCCTGCCGCCGATCGACCTCGGCCGCATCGCCGCGCAGAGCGCCAAGCAGGTCATCGTCCAGCGTGTGCGCGAGGCCGAGCGCGAGCGGCAGTACAACGAATTCAAGGACCGGATCGGCGAGATCGTGGTCGGCGAGGTCAAGCGGGTCGAGCACGGCAACGCGCTGGTCGACCTCGGCCGGGCCGAAGCCATCGTGCGCCGGGACGACCTGATCCCGCGCGAGCTGTTCCGCCCCAAGGACCGCATCCGCGCGTTTCTCTACGACGTCCGCCACGAACTGCGCGGTCCGCAGATCTTCCTCTCGCGCACCCATCCCGGTTTCATGGAGAAGCTGTTCGAGCAGGAGGTGCCGGAGATCTACGACGGCATCATCGAGATCAAGGCCTGTGCGCGCGACCCGGGCAGCCGGGCCAAGATCGCGGTGATCTCCAAGGACAGCGGCATCGACCCGGTGGGTGCCTGCGTCGGCATGCGCGGCAGCCGTGTGCAGGCGGTGGTGCAGGAGCTCGGCGGCGAGAAGGTCGACATCATTCCCTGGTCGCCCGATCCGGCCACCTTCGTGGTCAACGGCCTGGCCCCGGCCGAGGTCAGCAAGGTGGTGCTCGATCCCGACGCCAAGCGGATCGAGGTCATCGTCCCCGACCAGCAGCAGCACATCGCGATCGGCCGTCGGGGCCAGAACGTGCGCCTGGCCTCGCAGCTGACCGGCTGGGACATCGACATCGTCTCCGATACCGACGACCGCGAGCGCCGGCAGCGCGAGTTCCGCGAGCTGACCGACATGTTCATGGAAGCGCTCAACGTCGAGGAGGTGATCGCCCAGCTGCTGGTCACCGAGGGGTTCACCTCGGTGCAGGACGTCGCCTACACCGCGACCGAGGAGCTGGCGGGCATCGAGGGCTTCGACGAGGAGATCGCCGAGGCGCTCAAGGAACGCGCCCAGGCCTATCTGGACGAGGTCGAGCAGAACCTGCGCGCCGAGGCTGCCGAACTTGAAATGGCCGAGGATCTCCTGACCTATGACGGGCTGCAGCTCGCGACCATCGTCGAGCTGGGGCGCAAGGGCTTGAAGAGTCTTGAGGACTTGGCCGACCTCGCGGGCGACGAGCTGGTCGAACTCGTGCCCGATGCCGGCCTGACCAACGACGATGCGGGTGCGATCATCATGGATGCGCGTATCCGCCTGGGGTGGATCGAGGCCCCGGCGCCGGAGGACGAATCCGGCGAGGACGGTGACGTGGAACAGGTGGAGCAGCACTGACGCGATGATGGATCTCGAAGCCGAGGACGTGAAGGTGGAGCGGGAAGATGCGGTGCGTGCGCGCACGCGTCGCTGCATCGCCGCGCGCGCGCCCCGGCCTGCCGAGAGCCTCATCCGCTTCGTCGTCGGCCCGGGCTCCACTCTCGTGCCGGATCTCGCCAACCGCCTTCCCGGCCGCGGCCTGTGGGTCGACGCCAAGCGCGACGTCCTTGTGCGGGCCCTGGCGAAGCACCAGTTCAGCAGGGCAGCGCGGGCGCCGGTGTCGGCACCGGCGGATCTGGTCGATCAGGTCCAGGCCATGCTGCTCCGCCGCTGCCTCGATCTTGTCGGCCTCGCACGGCGGGCCGGGGAGCTCGTGGCAGGTTTCGACCAGGTCGAGGACTGGCTCCGGCGTGGCCGCTGCGGCCTCGTGCTCACCGCTCGCGACGGCTCGGCCGACGGGCGGCGCCGCATCGAGGCGCTGGCCCGCACCGTGCCGGTACTCGATCCCTTCGATCGGGTCGAACTCGGCCAAGCCACGGGCCGGGACGAAGTGGTCCATGTCGGCATTGCCGATCGCGGGCTTGCCCGCCAGCTGCTCGAGGAACTCGGGCGGCTTCACGGGTTCAGAGAGTTCCGCATGCCTGTTGGGCATGCCGTCAGCAACGCAGTAGATGAAGGCACAGCCCGTCCATGAGTGACGAGAAGGGCCAGGATCGCGCGCCTCGGATCGGCCTGTCGCGGCCGTCCGGCGGTAGCCGCCTCGAGCTGAAGAAGACGGTCGAGACCGGCATGGTCCGGCAGAGCTTCAGCCATGGCCGCAGCAAGTCGGTGGCGGTCGAGGTCAAGAAGACCAGGACACCGTCGGCCCCGGCGCGGACGTTCACGGCACCGGCGGCCAGCGCGCCGGCGGCACCGACGGTCGAGTCCAGATCGGTGTCGGCACCGTCGCCGCGCCCCGCGGCGCTGCATCCGGTCACGCCGCCCCCGGTGCAGGCGCGAGCGCCCGAGCCGCAGCAGGCCCCGCCGGCCGAGGTCAAGGTCGAGCCAACCCCGCCGGCCCCGGTCGGGGAGGCGTCGCCGGCGCCTTCGGTAGCTGAGCCGGTACCCGAAACGGCCGTGGCCCCGCCCGCGGCCGAACCGGAGCCGGTGGTCGCCACCGCACCGGCGCCGCGTCCAGGCCCCAACATGACGGCACCGCCGGCGCATAGGCCCGGCCCCAACATGACCGCCCCGCCGCCGCGTCCCGGTCCCAACATGACGGCACCGCCGCCGGCGCGTCCGCCGCTGACCGGGCGTCCCGGAGCGGCAACGCCGTCGCGGCCGACTTCCGCACGCCCCGACGCACGTGGCGATGCCAATCGCTCGGGTCGTCGTGCGGTCGTCCTCAAGCCGCTGACGGAGGAGGAGAAGGCGGTCCGCCTGCGCGCGCTCAGCTCGGCCCGCAAGGCCGAGGAGGAAGCGCGGTCGCGGGCGCTCGAGAACTCCCGACGCGCCACGGAGGAGGCGGCGCGTCGCCGTGCCGAGGAAGAGGCCGCGGCCAAACGCAAGGCCGACGAGGAGGCCAGGCGAAGGCATGAGGAGGAGGCCCGCCGCAAGGCGGAGGAGCAGGCCGCCAAGCTGTTGGCGGAGGAGGAGCGGCGCCAGAAGGAGCGCGAGGCACGTGGCGGGGCCGCGGCGCCGGCGACGGCCACGGAGCTGCGCCGCCCCCGCCCCGGCGTGGAGGCCCCACCCGAGCCCGAGGGCGCCCGGCGGCCGGGCCCGCGCGCTCAGCCCGAGGAAAATACCGACGACCGCCGTAAGGCGCGTGGCGGCAAGGTGGAAAAGCGTGCCGCTCCCCGCCGGACCGACCGCGACGCGGCAGCCGTGCCAAAGCGGCTGGACCGCCTGGTCCTGGGCGGCGATGCGGAACTGGTCGAACGCCGCGGACCGAGCCTCGCCGCGCTGCGCCGGCAGCGCGAGCGCGAGCGGCGCCAGGCTTCCGGTGCGGCCGAGTTCGTCGTCCGCGAGGTCGTCCTGCCCGAGACCATCACGGTGCAGGATCTTGCGGCACGCATGGCGATCCGCGGCGCCGAGGTCGTGAAGGTGCTGATGAAGAACGGCATTCTGGCGACGATCAACCAGAGCCTGGATCCCGACACCGCCGAGCTCGTGGTGTCGGAGTTCGGGCACAAGGTGAAGCGCGTCAGCGAGGCCGACGTCGAGGAGGGCCTCGAGGGCATTACCGATGTCGAGGGCAACCTGCAGCCGCGACCGCCCATCGTCACGGTGATGGGCCACGTCGACCACGGCAAGACCTCGCTGCTGGACGCCCTGCGTTCGAGCGATGTCGCGGCCAAGGAGGCCGGTGGCATCACCCAGCACATCGGCGCCTACCAGGTCGATATCGGTTCCGGCCGCCCGGTGACCTTCATCGACACGCCGGGCCACGCCGCCTTCACGGCGATGCGTGCCCGCGGCGCCTCGGTCACCGACATCGTGATCCTGGTGGTCGCGGCCGACGACGGCGTCATGCCGCAGACGATCGAGGCGATCAGCCACGCCAAGGCGGCCAAGGTGCCGATAGTCGTGGCGATCAACAAGATCGACAAGCCGGACGCGAACCCCGACCAGGTGAAACAGGAACTGTTGAGCCACGACATCGTGCTCGAGGATTTCGGTGGCGACGTGCAGGGCGTGCCGGTCAGTGCCACCAAGCACACCAACCTCGACAAGCTGATCGAGGCGGTGCAGCTGCAGGCCGAGTTGCTGGACGTGCGGGCGAATCCGGAGCGCGAGGCGCACGGCACCATCATCGAGGCCAAACTCGATCGTGGCCGCGGCGTGGTCGCCACCGTGCTCGTGCAGCGCGGCACGCTGAAGGTGGGCGATCTCGTGGTCGCCGGCGCCCAGTGGGGCCGCGCCCGAGCACTGCTCAACGATCGCGGCCAGCCCGTCGATGCAGTCGGTCCTTCGACTCCGGTCGAGATCCTGGGCCTGGACGGCGTGCCCGAGCCGGGCGACCTGCTTGCCGTGGTCGACAGCGAGAAGCGGGCGCGGGAGATCACCGAATACCGGCAGCGCAAGCGTCGCGATCAGGCGCATGTCACCGCCACCGGCGCGCGCGGATCACTGGAGGACATGTTCTCGCAGCTCAGGCTCGGCGGCGAGGGCGAGCTGCCGGTGGTGGTCAAGTCGGACGTGCAGGGATCGCTCGAGGCCATCACCGCGGGTCTCGAGCGCATCGGCACCGACGAGGTGAAGGTGCGCATGCTGTTCGGCGGCGTCGGTGCGATCACCGAGTCCGACGTGACGCTGGCGGCCGCCTCGAAGGCGGCGATCCTCGGCTTCAACGTCCGGGCCAACGCCCAGGCGCGCGACATGGCGCGGCGCGATGGCGTGGAGATCCGCTACTACTCGATCATCTACGAGCTGCTGGACGAGATGAAGGGCCTGCTCTCGGGCATGCTCAAGCCGGAATCGCGCGAAGTCGATCCTCGGCCATGCCGAGATCCGCGAGATCTTCAACGTGCCCAAGCTCGGCAAGATCGCCGGCTGCATGGTTACGGACGGCATGTTCAAGCGCAACGTCAAGGTGCGCCTCCTGCGCGACGACGTGGTGATCTATGACGGTGTCCTGGGTTCGCTGCGGCGGTTCAAGGACGATGTGCGCGAGGTCAAGGAAGGCTTCGAGTGCGGCATGTCGATCGAGAACTACGGCGACATCCGCCAGGGCGACGTGATCGAGGCCTACGAGATCGAGGAGGTCGCGCGCTCGCTGTGATCGACCACCCTTGCCCCCGCGGGTCCGCGGGGTCTGACACGCGGTCGGTCGCGATCGCCCCGCAGGAGTGCCTGCGATGACCCGCGGCGACCGGCAGCCCTCGCAGCGCCAGTTGCGCGTCGCGGAGCAGATGCGCCACCTGCTCGCCGAGCAACTCCTGCGCGGCGACCTGCGCGACCCGCGCCTCGCCAACCGCCACTTGACCGTGGCGGAGGTTCAGGTGAGCCGCGACCTGAAGAGTGCGACCGTGTTCACGACCGAGCTCGGCGGCGAGCTGACCCAGGAGACGGCGACGGCCCTGCAGCAGGCGTCATCCTATCTCGGCGGCTGGCTGGCGCGGCAGATGCACCTCAAATACGCGCCGCGCCTGCGCTTCGTGCCGGACGAGACCTTCGCCTACGCCGCGCGCATCGGGCAGCTGCTGCACGACGCGCGGCTGCCGGCCCCGCCTCGGGAGGACGATGCCGATGGGGCGCCGTAAGCCCATCGGGCGCCCGATCAACGGCTGGCTGGTGATCGACAAGGCGCCGGACATGACCTCCACCCAGGTGGTGAGCGAGGTCAAGCGTGTGACCCAGGCGCAGAAGGTGGGCCATGGCGGCACGCTCGATCCGCTGGCCACCGGTGTGCTGCCGATCGCCATGGGCGAGGCCACCAAGACCGTGGCCTATGTCATGGACGCGCCCAAGGCCTACGAGTTCACCTTGCGCTTCGGCGAAGAGCGGGACACCGACGACGCCGCGGGCACGGTCACCGCGACCAGCGCGCTGCGGCCGGCAGACGAGGAGATCCGCGCCGCCTTGCCCCGGTTCGTCGGCCTGATCCAGCAGGTCCCGCCGCAATACGCGGCCGTGAAGGTGCAGGGCGAGCGTGCCTACGACATCGCCCGACGCGGCGAGATCGTCGAACTGGCCCCGCGCGAGATCCGCATCGACCGGCTCGAGCTGGTGAGCCGGCCCGACGCCGACCATGCGATGTTCCACATGACCAGCGGCAAGGGCGCCTATGTGCGGGCCATCGCCCGCGACCTGGGCCGTGACCTGGGCTGCCACGCCCATGTGTGTGCGCTGAGGCGCACCGAGGTCGGCGGGTTCAACGCGGGCAACGCGATTTCTCTCGATGCGCTGGCGAGGATCGTCGAGGACGACTCGCTGCCGCAGGTATTGGTTCCGATGACGACCGCGCTGGCCGGCATCCCGGCGTTGGCCGTCACGGAACCGCAGGCGCTCAGGCTCCGGTCCGGGCAGTCGGTTCGCATGACTCCAGCCCTGGTGGGCGAGGAGGCGGGCGAGGCGGCGACGGTCCGGGCGATGCGTGCGGGCGAATTGATCGCCCTGGCACGCCTCGAGGGCATGGAGCTCAGCCCGGTGCGCGTCTTCCAGCATGGCCCGATGCCGACCGGAAACCGAGAATGACCATCACCGCCGAACTCAAACAGTCGATCATCGCCGACTACGCCACCCATGAGGGCGACACGGGCTCGCCCGAGGTGCAGGTGGCGATCCTGACCACCCGCATCCTCGGCCTGACCGAGCACCTCAAGCTGCACCAGAAGGACTTCGCCTCGCGGCGCGGCCTCTTGATGATGGTGGGTCAGCGCCGCCGCTTGCTGGACTATCTGAAGCGGACGCAGGAGCCGCGCTACCAGAAGCTGATCGAGCGGCTGGGCCTGCGTCGCTGACACGGACGAGAGCGGGTGCGGCGAGGGAGCGTGCGCCGACGGCCGAAGAGCAATCGGGCGCGCTCCCGACGCGGCGGCGCATAGGCGCCGGCCGCCCAGAAAGGTAAGACGATGTTCAATATCACGCGCAAGGAAACCACCTGGGGTGGCCGCAAGCTGGTGCTGGAGAGCGGCCGGATCGCTCGCCAAGCAGACGGTGCGGTCCTGGCCACCATGGGCGAGACCGTGGTGCTCGCGACGGCTGTCGCTGCCAAGGCCGTCAAGCCGGGCCAGGGCTTCTTCCCCCTGACGGTGAACTATCAGGAAAAGGCGTTCGCCGCCGGCAAGATCCCCGGCGGCTTCTTCAAGCGCGAAGGCCGGCCGACCGAGAAAGAGACGCTGACCTCGCGCCTGATCGACCGGCCGATCCGGCCGCTGTTCCCCGAAGGCTTCAAGAACGAGACCCAGGTGGTCATCACTGTCCTGGCGCATGACGGCGAGAACGATCCCGACATTCTGGGCATGGTCGCGGCCTCGGCGGCGCTGACCATCAGCGGTGTGCCGTTCCTGGGCCCCGTCGCGGCCGCCCGCGTCGGCTACAAGAACGGCGAGTTCATCCTCAACCCGAGCGTCGAACAGACCCGCGAGGGTGATCTCGACCTGGTCGTCGCCGGTACGCGCGACGCGGTGATGATGGTCGAATTGGAAGCCAAGGAGCTCTCGGAGGAGACCATGCTGGCCGCGGTGGTGTTCGGCCACAGCCAGTTCCAGCCGGTGATCGACCTGATCATCAGCCTGGCCCAGGTCTGCGCCAAGGAGCCCTGGAACCTGCAGGAGGAGGACCATGCCGAGCTCAAGGCGGCGATGAAGCAGGAGCTCGAGGCGAGCCTGCGCGAGGCCTATGCCGAGCCCGTCAAGCAGGCGCGCCACGAGAAGGTCGACGCCGTCAAGGCGCGGGCCAAGGAGCTGTTCGGCAGCGACGATGCCAACCGCGCGGCCCTGCTCAACGACCTGTTCGAGGCGCTCGAGGCCGACGTGGTGCGTGGCCAGATCCTCGATCACGGCGTGCGCATCGACGGCCGCGACCTCACCACCGTGCGTCCGATCGAGGCCATGGTCGGCGTGCTGCCGCGGGTCCACGGATCGGCCCTGTTCACCCGCGGCGAGACCCAGGCCCTGTGCGTGGCGACGCTCGGCACCGGTCAGGACGAGCAGGTGATCGACGCGCTCGAGGGCGACCGCCGCGAGCACTACATGCTCCACTACAATTTCCCGCCCTACTCGGTCGGCGAGACCGGCCGCATGGGCTCCCCAGGCCGCCGCGAAGTCGGGCACGGCAAGCTCGCCTGGCGCGCCACCCGGCCGCTCTTGCCGACCAAGGACGCCTTCCCCTACACGATCCGGGTCGTCTCCGAGGTGACCGAAAGCAACGGTTCGTCCTCGATGGCCACCGTCTGCGGCACCTCACTGGCGCTGATGGATGCCGGCGTACCACTGCCACGGTCGATCGCCGGCATCGCCATGGGCCTGATCAAGGAGGGCGACCGGTTCGCGGTCCTGTCCGACATCCTGGGCGACGAGGACCATCTGGGCGACATGGACTTCAAGGTCGCCGGCACCCAGGACGGGGTCACCTCGCTGCAGATGGACATCAAGATCGCGGGTATCACGCCCGAGATCATGGAGGTGGCGCTGCGGCAGGCCCGCGACGGCCGCAACCACATCCTTGGCGAGATGTCCAAGGCCCTGGGCGTGCCGCGGCCGGAGATGCGCGAGACCGTGCCGCGAGTCACCACGATCCAGATCCCGACCGACAAGATCGGGGCGGTCATCGGCGGCGGCGGCAAGACGATCCGCGAGATCACCGAGCGCACCGGCACCAAGATCGACATCCAGGACGACGGGACGATCAAGATCGCATCCACCGATGCCATGGCCAGCCAGCGCGCGGTGGACTGGATCCGCGGCCTCACCGCCAGCCCCGAGGTCGGCACGATCTACGAGGGCAAGGTCGCCCGGATCGTCGACTTCGGCGCGTTCGTGAACATCCTCGGGAACATCGACGGCCTGTGCCACATTTCCGAGATCAGCAACGAGCGGGTGGGCAAGGTCAGCGATGTTCTCAAGGAAGGGGACATGGTCAAGGTCAAGGTCCTGGCCGTCGACGACCGCGGCAAGATCAAGCTGAGCATGCGCGCGGTCGACCAGGTCACCGGCGATCCGCTCGAAGTCCAGCCGCGTCCGCCGCGTCCGCCGCGCGAGGGCGACGGGGACCGTAGCGACCATGGAGAGCGGCGCGACGGCGGTTTCCGGCGGCGCCGCGGCGGCGAGTGAAACAACGATAATCCCAGGGAAGGCCGAGCGCCGGTCACGGCCGGCGCTGCTGACAGGTAGGAGCAGTTCCATGAGCGTCGTGCAGCCCATGATGATCTCGGGCCGGGAGGTCTGGCCGTTGGTCGAGGGCGGCAAGGGCGTGGCGGTGAGCAGTGGCCGTTCGGCGGGTGCCTGGGCCGGTGCCGGCGGCGTCGGCACCTTCTCGGGCGTCAACCCGGACGTGGTCGACGAGCATGGCGAGTATGTGCCGCTGGTCTTCCGCGGTCGCGACCGGCTCGAGCGCCACGAAGAGCTGATCGCCTACTCGATCAAGGGTGGCATCAGCCAGGCCCGAATCGCCCACGAGACGCGCCAGGGCGAGGGGCGCGTCCACATGAACGTGCTTTGGGAGATGGGATCCTGCGAGCGCGTGTTGCAAGGCGTGCTCGACGGCGCCAAGGGCCTGATCCACGGGGTCACCTGCGGCGCCGGGATGCCCTATCGCCTGTCCGAGATCTGCGCCCGCTACGGGGTGCACTACTATCCCATCGTCTCCTCCGGCCGCGCCTTCAACGCCTTGTGGAAGCGCGCCTACCACAGGTTCCAGGACTGGCTGGGGGCGGTCGTCTACGAGGATCCCTGGCTCGCCGGTGGCCACAACGGCCTGTCGAACAGCGAGGACCCGAAGGCGCCCGAGTTGCCATACCCGCGCGTGCTGGAGCTGCGCCGCCTCATGCGCTCGGTGGGCCTGGACCATGTGCCGATCGTGATGGCCGGCGGCGTCTGGCACCTGCAGGACTGGAAGGACTGGATCGGCAATCCCGACCTTGGGCCGATCGCCTTCCAGTTCGGCACGCGCCCGCTGCTCACCCGGGAGAGCCCGATCCCGGAAAGCTGGAAGAAAAGGCTGCTCGAGCTGCTGCCCGGCGACGTGCTGCTGCACCGGTTCAGCCCTACCGGCTTCTACTCCTCGGCGGTCAAGAACAGCTTCCTCGACGATCTGGTGGAGCGCTCGGAGCGTCAGGTGGCCTTCTCCGAGAGCGCCGATCCGGACCATGGCCGCGAGACCTTCTTCGCCTATGGCCGGTCAGGACACGGTGTCTATGTCACCGCCGAAGACCATGCCCGCGTCCAAGGCTGGCTGGCGTCGGGGTATGTCCAGCCGATGCGCACGCCCGAGGATACGCTGATCTTCGTCACGCCGCCGAACGCGCGCGAGATCCGGCGCGACCAGGCCGACTGCATGGGCTGCCTGAGCCATTGCCGATTCAGCAACTGGACGGATCATGGCGAGCACACCACCGGCAAGCCGGCCGACCCGCGCTCGTTCTGCATCCAGAAGACGTTGCAGGAGGTCGCCCACGGCCGCGGCGCGCCGCTCGACGAGCAGCTGATGTTCGCTGGCCACAATGTGTACCGGTTCCGCGACGATCCCTTCTACGCCAACGGCTTCGTGCCGACGGTGACCCAGCTGGTACGCCGCATCCTCACCGGCCATTGACCGCGGGTGCCTTGACGTCGGCGTGAATCCGGACCAAATCGGTACTCTATGCTGAGCAAGGCAACCCGAGTGATTGTCCGAAACGCGCCATGTCGAACCGTTCCAGTCTGCTCGTCGTCCGCCGCCTGAAGGAGAGCGGCCTCAGGCCCACCCGTCAGCGGGTCGCGCTCGCGCGCTTGCTGCTGGAAACGGGCCCTCGGCACGTAACGGCCGAGGAGCTGTTCCAGGAGGCACGGAGCGCAGGAATCCCGGTGTCGCTGGCGACGATCTACAACACCCTGCACCAGTTCACCGCCGCCGGCCTGATGACCGAGGTCGTGGCCGGCAGCGGCCAGAGCTACTTCGACACCAACCCGACCTCGCACTACCATTATTTCGACAAAACCACGGGCGAGATCATCGACGTCCCCGAGGATGCCATCCAGTTCACCCTCCTGCCCGAGCCTCCCCCGGGCAAGGTGATCGACCGGATCGACGTGGTCGTCCGCATCCGCAACGCCACCCCTCGCGGCTGACGGCACCGCCCGTCAGATCTCGATCGCTTCGCCGGGCGTCGCGACATGCACATTGCCGCGCTCGACCCGGGCCTTGAAGTCCTCCGGTTCGCCCGACAGCAGGCCGAACGTGCCCCAGTGGATCGGCACGATCAGGTCGAGGTCGAGGAACTCGTTGCAGGCGATCGCCGCCGTCTCCGGCCCCATCGTGAACCGGTCGCCCATGCACACCAGCCCTACCTTCGGCCGGTAGAGCCGCTGGATCAGGGCCATGTCCGAGAACAGCGCCGTGTCGCCGGTGTGATAGATCGACCGGCCGTCGGCCTGCACGACGAACCCGGCCGGATCGCCCATGGTGACCGGCTTGCCGTCCTGGATGATCGCCGAACTGTGGAACGCCGGCACCATTGAGTAGCGCACGCCGGCGCGCTCGACCGAGCCGCCGGTGTTCATGGGCTCGAGCCCCTGCACCCCCTGACCGTTCACGTACATGCAGATCTCGTACTGTGCCACCACGGTGGCGCCGTACTTGGTGGCCAGCCGCACCGTGTCGCCCAGATGGTCTTCGTGGCCATGCGTGAGGACGATCGTGTCGACCTTGGTGACCCGGTCCTCGTAGCCGGAAGGGAAGGTCGGATTGCCGGTCCAGAACGGGTCGATGAGGATGCTCTGCGCGCCGGTGTCGAGATGGAAGGCCGAGTGGCCGAGCCACGTGAGCTGCATGAGCGCTGCTCCCTGGTTGCGATGCCCAGCCCGATCTTTGGACCGCCCGCCCCGCGGAAACAAGCGCCGCCTCGGCGCGCCGTCGGGTACCGCCCAGGTGGGGATCAGGGTTAACGGAGGCGGGATTTTCGTTAACGCTGTTGCCCGAGGCCACCCGTGAGAGGCCGGTCCGCGACGGAGGTAGTCGGATGCGCGCAGTTACCATGCTGGCCCTGCTCACTCTAGGCGCTTCGCTGCCGGCCAGGGCCGACGCCGACGTCTACGAGCCGCCGGCCGTTCCCGGGACGGTGGCGGTCTATCGCGGCGGAACCGGCGACCCGCCATCGGCGCTCACCGTCCATCGCGGCAGCGCCGTCAGGCCGGCCTACCTCGCGCCCTCGGCCGGTTCGGCTGCCGAGGCTGTGGGCGGACGCAACCTGTGGCTCGTCGACCGGTCCCAGGGCGAGCTGGTGAGCTGCCGGGCGCTCAACACCACCGTGATCGGCCAGCGACGGATCGGCTGCACCGCGGGCCGGCTGCCGGACTAGGCCGTCCGCTCCGCCCGCAGCGAGAAGGCGAGCGGCAGCCAGGGCTCCTTGGGCCAGCGGAACATGCCGTCCGCATCCTCCACCAGGTTCTCGAACATCCGCCAGGGTACACGGTCGTGCTCGTGCAGCCATTTGAGGTCGAGGCCGGCGGCGACGATGCCCGTGACCACCTCACCCAGAGGATGCATCCAGCTGTAGGTGCGGGCGTTGACCAGCCGTGCGTCAGGATCGGCATAGTCGCTGGGATCCTCGTACATGCCGGCCGCACGCTCGAAATAGGGCGCGAACCAGCCCGGCATGCCGCCCCGGCCGCCCGCCGCGTCGTCGAACACCAGCGCCACGGGGTGACCCTCGGCCAGATAGAGCGTCCCGCCCGGCTTGAGGAAGAAGGCCACGATCTCGGCCCAGCGGCGGATGTCGGGCAGCCAGTAGATGGCCCCCCAGCTCACATAGACCAGATCAAACGAGGCCGGCTCTGGGATCGCCTCCGGAGCCTCGTAGAGATCGGCCTCGACGAAGCGCGCGCGCTCCGCCAAGCCGAGCTCGGAGGCGAGAGCGCATGCCGCCCGGACCGCCGGCGCCGAGAAGTCGAGGCCGACCACCTCGGCGCCACGCTGCGCCAGAGTCAGAGTGTCGCGACCGAAATGGCATTGCAGGTGCAGCACGCGCAGGCCCGCCACGGGCCGCAGCTCGGCCTCCTCGATGGGGTGCAGCCTCCCCCTGCCGGCGCGCAGCGCGCCCAGATCGTAGCTGGGCGCCGCGAGATGGATCGGAACGCGCTCGTCCCAGTTCGCCCGGTTGATCGCCCGCCAGTCTTCGCCCTCGCCCGCCACGTTCGGCCCCCCGGTTGTTGCCGGGCGAGGATCGGCTCAGGGTGGCGACGGGTCAACGGCCGGCAAGGGCCGCTTCCAGCTCGGCAATGCGCGCATGCAGCGGGGCCACCGCCGAGGCGATCTCGGCTTCGGTGAAGCGCGGCGTCAGGTGCTGCGGGCAGTTCCAGTCGAACGCCGCCACCTCGATGAGCAGCCCACGCTCGATCCTGGCCGGATAGCCATCGACCACCAGCCGTTCCATGGTCAGGGGATCGTCAGCCTCGGTGACGGCCCGCGCGCGGCCGAGGATCTTGAGCCGGCGGCGTCGCGGGTAGTCCACCAGGATCAGGGACACCCGATCATCGCCCGCCAGGTTGCCCAGGCTCACATACTGGCGGTTGCCGCGGAAGTCGGCGAACCCGATCGTGCGCTCGTCCAGCACCTTGAGGAAGCCCGGCGGGCCGCCGCGATGCTGGACATAGGGCCAGCCGGTCTCGCCCACCGTCGCCAAGTAAAAGCTGTCGCGCGCGGCCAGGAACTCCGCCTCGGCGGCGCCGAGCCGGTCATGGTGCGCCTCGCCGCCCTCGAAGCGGGCATAGCTGGCGCGGCTCCCCTCCTCTTCCTGGATCGCCCTGACGCGGTCGGTGAAGGCGAGTTCGGCAAAGCGGTGACCCATATGCTCTCTCCCAACACCCGGTTCAGTTGGCGACCCTGCGGTCGAGAAAATCCAGGATCAGCGTGGCGATCTCGGGCCCGTGCGATTCGAGCGGGTCCGGATCGGGTTGCGGAACATGTGCGACGAGGTCGGAAAGCCGTGCAGCAGCAACACGGCCGGCGCGTCGCCCGGCGCGCCCTCGCGGTAGACGATCTCGAGCCCGTGGACCTTGGCAGTACGGTAGCCGATGCGGCCGGAGGAGAGGGTGCCGTTGGTCAGATCCATGGCCGCGATCCAATTCGTGAGCAGGCGCCAACTTCCCGCTCACGACAGTTGGCCATTGATGCGGAAGCCGAGAATGGCCGATCATCGCAAGGGATCGTTGCGTCGAAGGGAATGAATGGATCGCCTGCGCGGGATGGAGGTGTTCGCGGCGGTCGCCGAGGAGCGGAGCTTCGCCGCCGCGGCCCGGCGGCTCCGCCTGTCGCCGGCTGCGGTGACCCGGGCCGTGGCTGGCCTGGAGGACCGGCTGGGCGTGCGGCTGCTCAACCGGACCACGCGCAGCCTGAGCCTGACCGAGCCGGGGCTCGGCTTTCTGACCGCCGTGCGCCGGATGCTGGGCGACCTCGAGGAGGCCGAGCGTCTGGCGGCCGGCACCTCCGGCATCCCACGGGGGTATCTGCGGGTGACCGCACCGGTCACCTTCGGCCGCATGCACCTGATGCCGGTGCTCGCCGCCTTCCTCGGCCAGCAGCCGCTGCTGACGGCGAGCCTGACCGTGCTCGACCGGGTCGCCAACCTGATCGAAGAGGGATTCGACGTCGCCGTCCGCATCGCCCAGCTGCCCGATTCGACCATGGTCGCCCGCCGCATCGGCGAGGTCCGCCGCCTGCTGGTCGCGGCACCCGGCTATCTGGAACGGCACGGCACGCCGCGTACAATCGACGATCTGGCGGCGCATGAGGTGGTGGCGTTCGGGGGCATGTTCCCCGGCGGGACCTGGCGCTACGAGCGGGACGGCCGAAGCCAGACGATCGAGCTGGCCCCGCGCCTCGCGGTCAATGACGCGGCCGCGGCCATCGCCGCCGCCGAGCGTGGCGAGGGGATCACGGGCGTGCTCAGCTACATGGTGGCGCCACAGCTCGCCGCCGGCACGCTGGTGCCGCTGCTCGCGGAGCTGTCGCCGCCGGCCGTGCCGGTCCAGATCGTCTACCCACAGAGCCGCCTGGTCGCGGCCAAGGTCCGCGCCTTCGTCGACTTCGCGGCCCCCCGGCTCGCCCAAGCCATCGCACCTCCGGTCGCCGGCTGAGACCCGGTCGAGCCGCCCGTCGGCGAACCATGGCCGCCAGCGCGCGGCTTCGGTGGCGGTTCAGCGCGGCCTTCGGTCCGCCTTGCGCTCGTGCTGGGAGAGGCTTGGGAGTGCGGGCTCGGGTTCGTCCGGTGCGGCGCAGGAGCGCAAACCCCGGTCTTCTGGCAGTCTGACCTGACCCCTGGAACATTCTCTCATGCCGGCTCATGAGGCCGAGGCGCACGGCACCGGGACATTGTCGATCAGGCGGACCGCGCCCAAATGGGCGGCGGCGAGGAGGCGGGCGGGGCGGCCGGCGGCGGCGAGCGGGGCCAGGGTCGCGGCGTCGCGCAGCTCGACATAGTCGACGGGGTGGAAGCCGGCGGCATGGAGCCGCTCGACCGCCGCGTCGAGGAGCGGGGCGGCCGCGCGGCCGTCGGCCAGCGCCGCTGCAGTGCCGACCAGAACCCGGTTGAGCGTGGGGGCGATTTCGCGGTGCTCGGGTGCCAGCAGCAGGTTGCGCGAGGACATGGCGAGCCCGTCGGGCTCGCGCACGGTGGCGCCGCCCACGATCTCGGTCGGGATCGCGAGGTCGCGGACCAGGCGTTTGACGATCTGGAGCTGCTGGTAGTCCTTCTCGCCGAACATCGCGAGGTCGGCCTGGGCCTGGTTGAGGAGCATGGTGACCACGGTGGCCATGCCGCGAAAATGGTGCGGCCGGCGCTCGGCGCACAGGCCCTGCGACAGGCCCTCGACCTCGACCCAGGTGCTGGCACCCTCGGGGTACATCTCCGCCACGGTGGGGAGGTAGGCGAGGTGCACGCCGACCGAGGCGAGCTTGGCGAGGTCGCCCGCCTCGTCGCGCGGGTAGCGGCTCAGATCCTCGTGCGGGCCGAACTGGGTCGGGTTGACGAAGATCGAGACCATGGCGCGGTCGCAGCGGTCGAGAGCCTGACGCATCAGCGCCAGATGGCCCGCATGCAGGGCACCCATGGTCGGCACGAAGCCGACGGTGAGCCCGGCGGCATGCCAGGCGCGGACCTGTGCCCGCAGCTCGGCGACGCTGCGGGCGACAGCGGGCTGGCTCACAGAGGCTCGCTCGCCCCCGGGGCGGGGCCGCCGCCATAGACCTGCTCCGGCCCCGGGAAGCGCCGCGCGCGCACGTCGGCCGCGAACGCCGCCGCGGCCGCCGTGATGGTCCCGGCGAGCTCGGCATAGTGCTTGACGAACTTGGGCCGGAAATCGCCGAACAGGCCCAGCACGTCGTCGCAGACCAGGATCTGGCCGTCGCAGGCGGCCGAGGCGCCGATGCCGATGGTGGGCACCGCCACGACCTCGGTGATCCGGCGGGCGAGGGGCTCGACCACGCCTTCCACCACCATGGCGAAGGCACCGGCCTCGGCGATCGCCTGCGCGTCGGCGACGATGCGGTCGGCCTCGGCCTGGACCTTGCCGCGCGCACCGTAGCCACCATAGACGTGGACCGACTGCGGCTGCAGCCCGACATGGCCGAACACCGGGACGCCGCGCTCGACCAGGAAGGCCACGGTCTCGGCCATGGCGGCCCCGCCCTCGAGCTTGACGCCGGCACAGCCGGTTTCGGCCATGACCCGCGCCGCGTTGCGGAAGGCCTGGGCGGGGCTCTCCTGGTAGCTGCCGAAGGGCAGGTCGACGATCACCAGGGACTGCGACGCCCCGCGCATCACGGCGCCACCATGGGCGATCATCATCTCCAGCGTGACCGGCACGGTGCTGGGCAGGCCGTAGACGACCATGCCCAGGCTGTCGCCGACCAGGAGCAGGTCGCAGGCGGGATCGAGGAGCCGCGCCATGGGCGTGGTGTAGGCCGTGAGGCAGACCAGAGGCTCGCCGCCCTTGCGCCGGCGGAACGCGGCCACGGTCATGCCGCGGGACCGGGAGACGTGGCTCATGGCGGGTCCTCACCCGGGGAACGGGACGAGGCCGGATAAAGGCGCACTGCCCCGTCAGGTCAAGACCGCGGTCGCCGCACGGGCATGCACGTATCGTCGAGGCCGATGTCGCGCCGCAGGTGTGGCGACAGTTCGCCCGGATAGAGAAAGGGCGGGTGCGCCATCCAGGTGGCGACGGCACGTACGCCACGCATAAGCCAGCCTTCTGCGGGTGTGCCCGTTGAGCCCTTTCGTGGGCGGGAAAGATGACTCGCCATGGCCGCGACTCCCTTGACCGTGTTTGATGCAGGAGCCGAGGCTAGCTTTCCGCTCCCGGCCGAGCCAACGCAACGCCAGGAGGCATACATAAGGCAGCCTTATGGTTGAACGTGCGCGCCTGCCTCCGCTCGCCGCCGTCCGTGCGTTCGAGGCCGCGGCCCGGCTGGGCAGCTTCACCCGTGCCGGAGCCGAGCTCGGCATGTCGCAGGCCGCGGTCAGCTACCAGATCAAGCTGCTCGAGGAGCGGGTCGGCACGCCCTTGTTCCTACGGGTGCCACGCCAGGTGCGGCTGACCGACACCGGGCAGCGCCTCTCGGCCGCGGTGAGCGAGGCCTTCGACGCCCTGCGCGCCGCGTTCGCCAGCATCGAGGACGACGCACGCGGCGTCCTGACCATCAGCTCGGTAGCGGCGTTCGCCGCCAACTGGCTGGCGCCCCGGATCGGCTCGTTCCAGCTGCGCCACCCGGCGATCGCCGTGCGCATGTCGACCTCCAACCACCTCGTCGACTTCGCGCGCGAGGATGTGGACATCGCACTCAGGGCGGGACGCGGCGGCTGGCCGGGACTGGTCGCGCACCGCCTGTTCCCGCTGCGGTTCACGCCGCTCTGCAGCCCGGAGCTGCTTCGCCGCCTCGGTCCCCTGCACCAGCCCGCCGACCTGCTCCGCCTGCCGCTGCTGACCCCGACCGATCCATGGTGGCGGCATTGGCTGGAGCGGGCCGGCGTGGCACCCGAGGCCGTGGCGACGCGGCCGGGCATCGAATTGGAATCCCAGCAGATCGAAGGCCTGGCCGCCCTGGCGGGACAGGGCGTCGCCATGCTCACGCCGTCGCTCTGGGCCGGCGAGCTGGCCAGTGGCCGGCTGGTACAGCCGTTCGATCTGGTGGGCGACGACGGGTGGAGCTTCTGGCTGGTCTATCCGGAGGCACGGCGCAACGTGACCAAGATCCGCGCCTGGCGCGACTGGCTGCTCGAGGAGGTGGAGCGGTCCACCACCGAGCCGTGGCGCTGATCGGCATACGGCCGGGCCGCCGCGCCTCGGTCCGATCGCCGCGACGGGCAGACGTGCCGGCCGGTCTGCGCTATGCAGCCTAAAGTCGGAGAGGCCCGCAGGCCGCTCGCGACGGCGCCGCCTGGCGGAGAACGGTCATGCGTCTCGCAACCACGCTGCTGTTGCTGCTGCTGGTGCCGGGCCCTGCCCGGCCGGACACGGGGCAGGGCGTTCTCGAGCCGCCGCGATCCGGCGATGCGCTCACCGGCCGGCTGCTCGTGGCCGAGCCCGACCTCGCCGACCCGAACTTCGATCACACGGTGATCTTGATGCTTCACCACGACGCCGACGGGGCGCTCGGCCTGGTGGTGAACCGGCCCTACGGCACGGCACCCACCGGCGAGCTGCTGAGCCGCCTCGGTGTCCAGGCGCCAAGCAAGGTGTCGGGGGAGACGCTGCTCTACTATGGCGGGCCCGTTCAGCCGGAGATCGGCATGATCGTGCACAGCGCCGAGTATGCCCGGGCCGACACCAAGCGGTTGACGCCCGAGATCTCCGTCACCGCCGATCCTGCCGTGCTGGCCGACGGCGCCGAGGGGCATGGCCCGCGCCGGGCGATCCCGGTCCTGGGCTATGCCGGCTGGGGACCCGGCCAACTGGAGAGCGAGCTGGCGCAGGGGGCCTGGTTCACCCTGCCCGCGGATCCGACCCTGGTGTTCGCGCCCGATCCGGGCAAGGTCTGGGCGGCAGCCCTCGCGCGCCGGGGCGTCGATCTGTAGCATGCCCACCTCCTGGGCTGGGGGTGGGCACGCCGAATGGCCGCGCGAGTTCTCGTGATCTATGTCGGCGGCACCATCGGCATGCGGCGCGGCCCAGGCGGATACGAGCCGGCACCCGGCTTCCTGCCCGAGATGATGGCGGCGATGCCGGAACTGCGCGGCGAGGGCGTGCCGCGGTTCGAGGTGCTCGAGTTCGAGCGGCTGCTCGACAGCAGCAACATGACGCCGCAGGACTGGAACGCGATCGGCGGCGTGATCGCCGAGCACCACGACTCCGTCGACGGTTTCGTCGTCCTGCACGGCACCGACACCATGGCCTACACCGCGTCGGCGCTTTCCTTCATGCTGGAGGGTCTGGCCAAGCCCGTCGTGCTCACGGGCTCGCAGATACCGATGGTGGAAACCCGCAACGACGCCCGCGCCAATCTGCTGGGCGCCCTCATGGTCGCGGCGAGCCCCGACCTGCCGGAGGTCTGCGTGCTGTTCGGCCGCGTCCTCCTGCGGGGCAACCGTACGGTCAAGACCCACGCCGGCGGCCTCGACGCCTTCGCCTCGCCGGACCTGCCGCCGCTCGCCGAGCTCGGCGTGCAGATCGACTATCACCGCGAGCGCATTCGGCCGCACGCGGCCGTCCCGTTCCAGTTCCGCCCCTGCAGCACCGAATTGGTCGCCGCCATCCGCGTCTTCCCCGGCATGGCCGGTCCGGTGCTCGCCAGCGTCTTGCGCCCGCCGCTGCGGGCGGTGGTGCTCGAAACCTATGGCACCGGCAACGCGCCGACCGCGGATCCGGCCTTCCTGGCGGCCCTCGCCGAGGCCAGCGGCCGGGGCATGGTCATCGTCGCCGTGACCCAATGTCTCCATGGCTCGGTCGAGCTGACGAGCTACGCCGCCGGGTCGGCCCTGATCGGGGCAGGCGTCGTCGGCGGCCGCGACATGACGATCGAGGCCGCCTTGTGCAAGCTGCTCTACCTGCTCGGGCAGAGCCAGGATCCGGAGTGGATCAGAGGCGAGATGGCGCGCGACCTGCGCGGCGAGATGACCGCCGCCTGATCCGACCTCCCCGGCGGCGACCGCCCGCCGGAGACGAGCGCCGGGACCGCCTTCACGGTCGCACCCCGCTCGACGGATCGTTGCCGGTCTCCCGGTCGAGGACGGCGATGGTCGCCCGGAACAGCTCGCGGGCGCGCTCGACGGTCGAGCCGACACAGACCACGCCCAGCTTGCCGAACTCCGACAAGGCTCCGATCAGGTGGAACACCACTCCCTCCTGGCGCGCCCGGTCGAAATGCAGGCCTTCGAGGACCGCCAGATCGACCAGGTCGTCGGGGGTCAGGCCCCGGTAGGCGGCAGCCTGCACGTTGTCCGAGGCGTGGTAGCAGCAGCTCTGCCCGGTCGGCGTCTCGAAGGTGCCGGACTCGGGCAGGTAACGGCCGTCGGTCAGAAACTGCAGCATGAGATTGGGGTGGGTGGTGCCGCCCTTGCGGAGATTCACCTCGATGGCGAGATGCTCCCAGCCCGTGGCCCGGCGCACGGAGATGAAGTCGACCGCGAAGCGACCGAGCACGCCATGGTCGCGCAGGCGCTGGGCGGCCTTCAGGCCGAGAGCCTGGATGGCGAGGCGATAGCCGGGATCGGCGGGAAACTCGCAGCCGAGGAAGATCTGTCCCGACGGGCCGCCCAGCACCTGGTCGTGGGTCGAGACCATGTCCAGCGTGCCGTCGGGCTCGACCCGGTACTGGGCGGAGGGCGAGCGCTTCTCGGACCCCTCGACGAACGCCTCCACGATCGCCCCCATCTGGTTCAGCTTGGCCCGGTAGGCCTCCCAATCCAGATCCCGCGCCTCGAGGGCGAGCCCCGGCAGGCGCCCGGCGACCCATCGCCCGAGGTCGGGGCCTTCGGGCGCTCCCGTGAAGTCGAACACGGCGTTGCCCTCGCCCGAGAAGCCCTCGTTGAGCTTCACCACGGCCCGGCGCAGATCGGGATCGCGCCGCTTCAACTCGGCGAGCGCCTCGGCCACGGCGCCCTCGTCGGCCAGATCCTCGAACCCGGCCGGCAAGGCGATGCCCGCCTCGCGGAAGACCTTGCGGCTGCCGCTCTTCGAGCCCAGGCCCGCCAGCGCCGGGTCGCAGCCATAGACCGGGATGCCCAGCCGGACCGCCAGCGCGCGCTCGGACGGCGAGACGGTAAAGCAGCTGAGATGCGCGGTGGCGGGGTCGGGAATCAGCCCTCGGATCCGCTCCACCAACCTTGGCCGCTCGAGCAGCTTCTCCGCCAGCGGCCTAGTCGAACCGTCGTGGCAGGCGACGAGATGCAGCCGCGCCCTGGCGTGTGGATGCGGCAGCCCGGCGAGCAGGCCCAGATAGTAGCCGATCGTCGATTCGGCGAGCGGCTGGCTGGTGACGAACACGACGCGGGTGCGCGGCAGGCGCAAGAGCAGCAGCATGCACAACATGCGCTCCTCGTAGTGGTGCACGCCCGAGATCCGGGCCATCACCTCCGCGTCGAGGCTGAGGCTGGGCAGCACGACGACGGTCCGCGGCGCCCTCGGATCGGCGACCAGCCGCGGATAGGCGAGGGCGAAGCCCGCCTGAAGCTCAGCGAACCGGGCGCATTCGGCGGTCGTGTCCATGGCCTAGCGTGACATCCGTGTCCAAAGACGCATGCGGTGCATCGTGCCGGCACTCCCAGTGACCCGCGCCACATCCTGGCGGCAAAGGCGGGCTCGCGCCATGGCCCGGCACCACGACGGCACGCGATCGAAACCTTCCCGAGCGCTGCCGGGCCCGGCTATGGTGCGCCAAGACAACCAAAACGCCTCGGAGCCAGCCCATGTCCGTCCAGCGCATGCACACCAACAAGCGGATGAGCCAGATCGTCGTCCATGGCGACACGGTCTACCTCGCGGGCCAAGTCGCCCTGGACAAGCCGGGCGCCTCGTTCGCCGAGCAGACCCGCAACATCCTCGACCGGATCGACGCGCTCTTGAAGGAGGCGGGATCCGACAAGTCCAAGCTGCTCTCGGCCACCATCTGGCTGTCCGACATGCGCGGCTTCGAGGACATGAACGCGGTCTGGGACGCTTGGCTGCCCGAGGGCTGCGCCCCGGCGCGCGCCACCGTGGAAGCCAAGCTCGCGACCCCCGCCTTCACGGTCGAGATCGGCGTCGTCGCAGCGAAGTAGGCCGATGCGCGTCGTCGTCTTGGGCGCGGGCGTGGTCGGCGTCGCCACCGCCTACGAGCTGTGGCGCGACGGGCACGAGGTGACGGTGGTGGACAGGGCACCCGAGCCGGCCTGCGGGACCTCGTTCGCGAATGCCGGGATGATCGCACCCGGCCACGCCTATGCCTGGTCGTCGCCCAAGGCGCTGCGCACGCTCGCCCGTGCCGTGTTCCGCGACGATCTCGCCCTGCGCTTCCGCTTCCAGGCCGACCCGCGTTTCTGGTCGTGGTGCTGGCGCTTCTACCGCCAGTGCACGCCCGAGCGCGCCGCAGCCAACACGCGCCGCAAGGTCGCCTTGTGCCGCTACAGCCAGGACCGGCTGCATGCGGTCGCGGCCGATACCGGCGTGAGCTACGGCGCCCGGACCGGCGGCGCGCTCTATCTCTACCGCGATCCGGCCGGGCTGGCCGAGGCCGCGGCCAAGGCGCAGATCCTGCGCGACGAGGGCGTGGAGGTCCGCGCGGTCACACCGGAGGAAGCGGCAGCCATCGACCCGGTCTACGAGCCGGTGCGCGACCGTTTCGCCGGCGCACTCTACGCTCCGGGCGATGAAAGCGGCGACGCGCGCCTGTTCACCCGTGGCCTCGCCGACTGGCTGGCCGAACGCGGCGTCGTATTCCGCCTGTGCGAGACGGTCAGCGAAATCGCGACCGGCCCCGACCGGGTCGCCAAGGTCACCACCGACCAGGGCCCTCTGAGCGCCGAGGCGTTCGTGATGGCGCTGGGCTGCTGGAGTGCCGGCTTCGGCAAGGCGCTCGGGCTCGACCTGCCCGTCTACCCGATCAAGGGCTATTCGGTGACCCTGCCGATCGAAGGCCGCAACAACCCGCCGACCCTGTCCGGCGTCGACGAGGACAATCTGTTCGCCTTCGCCAACTATGGCGACCGGGTGCGGATGACCGCGATCGCCGAGTTCGCCGGCTGGGACACTTCCCACCGGCCGGCCGACTTCGCGCCGATGCTGAAGGCTGCCCGGGAGCTGTTCCCGGCCGCCGGCAACTACGACCGGCCCGACTATTGGGCGGGACTGCGCCCGATGACGCCGGACAACCTGCCCATCTTCGGGAGCGGCCGCTTGAGCAATCTGTGGGTCAACACCGGTCACGGCCACATGGGGTGGACCTGGGCCTGCGGCTCCGCCCGGATCACCGCCGATCTCATTGCCGGCCGCACGCCCGAGCACGACGTCGCCAGCATGCTGGTGCACTGAACGGAGGCACGCCGTGACCCTGCCCCTCGATTCGAGCGCCCTGCCCCACGCCCTCGACGGCGGCCTCGGCGCGCGGGCGCGGATCGGCCTGATCGTGCTCGCGACCGACCAGACCATCGAGCACGAATGGCGGCTGATCTTCGGCGGCCTCGACGGCGTCGCGCTCCACCAGAGCCGGATCTGGAACGAGCCGCGGATCACGCCGGACACGCTGCGCCGGATGGAGGGCAAGCTCGCCGAGAACGCGGCCGTGATCATGCCCGGCCTGCCGCTGGCGTCCCTCGCCTTCGGCTGCACCTCGGCCACCATGGTGATCGGCGAGGAGGGCGTGTTCGCGCGGCTGCGCGAGGCGCGGCCCGAGGCGCGGCCGACGACCCCGATCACCGCGGCCTTCGCCGCGTTCCGCGCTTTCGATGCGCAGCGATTGGCCGTGCTCACGCCCTACCGTGCCGACGTCAACGCCACCGTGCGCGCCTACATCGAGGCCCGCGGCTACGAGGTCCCGGTGTTCGGCACCTTCGACGAGGAGGACGACCACCGCGCCGCGCGGATCGAGATAGCCTCGATCCGCGACGCCGCGATCGAACTCGGCCGCGACCCGCGCGTCGAGGCGGTGTTCGTCGCCTGCACCAGCCTGCGGGTGGCCGAGGTGGTGGTCGAAATCGAGGCTGCGACTGGCAAGCCGGTGACGTCGAGCAACCACGCCATGGCCTGGCACGCGCTTCGGCTGGCGGGCGTGAACGACCCGCTGCCGTGGGGGCGGTTGTTCAGGCCAGCCCTTGTAGGAGCTGGTGGAGCTGGCGTGAGGCTCGGCGCGAAATCGTCCTAGTCGGCCTTCGCCCGCTCGCGCAGCTCGAATTTCTGGATCTTGCCGGTCGAGGTCTTGGGCAAGGGGCCGAACACCACCCGGCTGGGCGCCTTGAAGTGCGCGAGGCGCTCGCGGCACCAGGCGACGATCGCGGCTTCGTCGGCCTCCGCACCTTCCTTCAAGGTGACGAAGGCGCAGGGGCGCTCGCCGTAGCGCGCGTCGGGCATCGCCACCACGGCGGCTTCCATCACCGAGGGGTGACGGTAGAGCGCTTCCTCGACCTCGAGGGAGGAGATGTTCTCGCCGCCTGAGATGATGATGTCCTTGGACCGGTCCTTGACCTCGGCATAGCCGTCGGGGTGGCACACGGCGAGGTCACCGGTGTGGAACCAGTCGCCGCGGAACGCCTCGTCGGTGGCCGCGGGATTCTTCAGGTAGCCCTTCATCAACGTGTTCCCGCGCAGCATGAGCTCGCCCAGGCTGGCGCCGTCCGGCGGCACCTCGGCCATGGTTTCCGGATCGGCCACCATGGCCGCGGCCAGGGTCGGGTAGCGCACGCCCTGCCGCGCCATCAGACCGGCGCGCCCGGCGAGCGGCAGACCCTGCCAATCCGGCTGCTCGACACAGACCGTGGCCGGTCCGTAGCATTCCGTCAGCCCATAGAGATGGGTGACGCGAAAGCCCATCTGCTCCATGGCCTCGATGACCGCACTCGGCGGCGCCGCACCGCCGGTCGCGACCTCGATCGTCCGGTCGAAGCGGCGCTTCACCTGCTCGGGGGCGTGGACCAGCATGTTCAGGACGATGGGAGCTCCGCACAAATGGGTCACGCCCGCCTGCTCGATCAGCGGGAAGATCACCGCCGGATCGACCTTGCGCAGGCAGACATGGGTGCCACCCACCGCGGTCACGGCCCAGGTGTAGGTCCAGCCGTTGCAGTGGAACATGGGCAGCGTCCAGAGGTAGCTGGACCTGCTGTTCAGCCCGAACACCAGCGCATTGCCCATGGCGTTCAGGAAGGCGCCGCGGTGGTGGTAGACGACACCCTTGGGGTTGCCGGTGGTCCCGGAGGTGTAGCAGAGCGAGATCGCGTCCCACTCGTCGCCGGGCGGCTCCCACTCGAAGGCCGGATCCCCCTGCGCCAGCAGCGCCTCGTAGTCCAAAGACCCGAGCCGCTCGCCCGGTGCGGCCGGATCGACGATGTCGACCACGAGCGGCGGGCTCGCCAGCTGCGCCAGGGCCTGTTTGACCGACGGTGCCCATTCGGTGTCGACCAGCAGGACCTTGGCCTCGCCATGTTCCAGGATGAAGGCGATCGAGGCCGGGTCGAGCCGGGTGTTCAGCGCGTTGAGCACCGCGCCGGCCATGGGGATGCCGTAATGCGCCTCGAGCATCGGCGGGGTGTTCGGGCAGAGGACCGCCACCGTGTCGCCACGGCGGACACCTAGTCCTTGCAAGGCCGAGGCCAATCGGCGGCACCGCCGGCCGACCTCGCCCCAGCTCAGGCGCTGCTCGCCGTAGACGACGCCCGTGCGCTCGGGGAACACCGACGCGCTCCAGGACAGGAAGTCGAGCGGGGTCAGGGGGCGGTGGTTGGCGCGCCGGCGCGGCAGCCCGCTGTCGAAGATGCTGGCCACGGTCTCGTCCATTCCTGCCCCTCCCGCAACGCTGCGGGCAGGAAATCTATCGGCTCACGGTCGGCTGGGCGAGGGTCAAGGCAGGAGCGCGGCCCGCATCTCGGTGCGGTCGGCGGGTGCCGGCCACCGCCAGCCCGAGGATCAGCACCAGCACCGTGGCATGATAGACGGCGTTGAGCAGGTTCTGAAGGCAGGCCTCGGCCAACAGGTCGGCCACGATCGCCAGCACGAGGGCGCGCAGGACCGGATCCTCCGCGGTGCGCGCCGCCCGCAAGCCGCGGCGAACCAGCAGCGCCAGCAACAGGGCCACGAACAGCAGCCCCGGCGGCCCGGCCTCGACATAGAGGCGCACGAACTCGTTGTGCGGCCATTCCAGATAGGCGTCGCCGCCCAGGGACGGCCGCCCGTCGGCCAGCAGCTGGCGGACGGTACCCAGGCCCATGCCCCAGGGGTGGTCGCCGGCCAAGGTGAGCCACCGCCCGATCGACACCCAGCGCCCGGAGCTGAAATCGCCCTGCTCGCCGACGAGACGGAGCCAGAAGCTGTCGCTGACCAGCATGGTCCAGGCGGCGAACGCCAGGGCGAAGCCGAGGCCGGCCAAGGCGAGGCGCCGCAGGGCGAGGTCGGGGCGCATGGCGCTCGCCAGGTTGAGGAGCGCGAACAGGACCAGGGTCAGCAGGGCGGTCCGGGTCGCCGTCAGGAACACCATGGCCAGCGACATGCCACCCAGGAGCAGGGTCGTCAGCCGCGCGCGCAAGGTGAGCCTTCCATCCAGCCGGGTGACCGCGAGGATCAGGTGGATCAGGCTCAGGCTGCTGTGCATGACCACCGAGCCGGTGGGATCGTAGCGGACGATGTTCTCATAGCCCCGAGCCACCGCCGCCGGCTCCGCGAGCAGCTGGTAGAGGAAGGTGGCGGCGACGTAGGCCGAGAGCAGCCGCCACACGAAGCGCGTGAGCTGCTCGGGCGGCAGGAAGCGGGCGAGGTTGGGCGCGGCGAGCAGCGCGAGGACCGGCAAGGCCAGCTTGGCGTCGACCAAGGCGAGACCGCCCGCAAGGTCCGAGAGCAGGATGCCCGTCGCCAGCGCCGCCAGCACCAGTTCGGGCCCGCTCGGCCGGCTCAGTCGGGGACGGTAGAGGAACGGCAGCAGCAGCAGGACCGCCACCAGCGTGGTGAAGGCGAAGATCCGCTCCTCGGCCAGTCCCAGCGCCGCCGCTGCGGAGGAGGACAGCGCCGCGAAGGCGCAGACCAGCACCAGGAGCAGGCGGACCAGCGGCGAGGCCATCGTCGGGCACCAAAATTGACAGGTCTATCAACTAATGGTTTAGATAGACGGCGATGGCTACATCTTTCAGCGAACCCAAGCTCAAGGCGTTCCCCTACCGGCCGCGATCGCCGCGGCTCGCCGCCGCGATGCAGAGCTGCGCCTTCATCCTCGCGGCGAACTGGTGCCTTCAGGGGATGCGCGGCATGGACACCAAGGAGCTCGGATTCCGGCTCACCCTCGAGCTTGCCCTCGCTCTCGGCCTGGCGCCAATGCTGCAGCCCCTCCTCGGCTCGGCGGGAGCGCTGGCGGCCGGGGCGGTGCTCGCGCACAGCTTCAACTTCACGTTCAATGGCCAAGTCTGGGTCTGCGCCCGCTATTGCCGCTGGTATCGGCGCGATCCCGCGGCACTCCATGCCTTCCTCCATCAGGCGGCCTCCGTGCTGCGTCGGCTGCCCTGGCTCCGCGAGGCCTTGTGCATCGGCTCGCTCGGCCGATCCGGGACGGTCCGGAGCGATCGCTCCGATCTCGATCTGCGCCTCCTGTTCCCGCCCGGGCTCGCCGGGTGGCTGGGAGTCAACCTGCTGCTCCTGGGGCTGCGCAGTTGGGCCTTCTTCGGCCTGATACCGCTCGACCTCTATGCCTATGAGCGGCCCGAACGGCTGCGGCGCTTCGACCAGCGCGAGCGGTTGATGGTGCTGCTCGACCGCGACGGCCGGTTGGCGGCGACCTACCCGCGCCGGGCGGTGCACTGGCCGTGATCGAGCGGCGCCGCACCTGCTGGGCCTACTCGCCCGGCGGGCATCTCGCCGAGCTGGAGCGAGCCACGGCCGGCATCACCTTCACCGACCGGTTCGACGTCACCTTCGCGGGCGGCCGGCCCCCGCGTCAGCGCCCGCGCCGCACCTATCTGGTGTGCCATCCGCGCCGCTCGGCCTGGCGGACGCTGCGCACCATCCTCGGCTCCCTGGCGATCGCCGTGCGCGAGCGGCCGCGCTTGGTGATCTCGACCGGCGCGGACGTGGCGGTGCCGATCTGCCTGCTCGCCAAGCTCGTCGGCGCCAGGCTGATCTACATCGAGACGGCGGCCGAGCTCGAGCCTACCCTGTCCGGACGCTTGGTCTATCGGTTCGCCGATCTGTTCATCGTGCAGTGGCCGGAACAGCAGGCAGCCTTTCCGCGCGCCGTATTGGCCTCCGGTCCGCTGCTGTGATCCTGGTTGCGGTCGGCACCTTCATTCACGGCTTCGACGAACTGGTGGCCGCGGCCGACCATGCCGCGGCCGAGCTCGGCCTGGTCGGGTTCGCACAGGTCGGGCAGTCGCGGGTCGTCCCCCGCTGCCTCGCCTGGGAGCGGTTCCTGCCGCCTGCGGCCATGGCCGATCGGATCGCGGACGCGAGCCTCGTGATCTGCCATGGCGGCATCGGCCTTCTGGGCGAGGCGATGCGGGCGGCCAAGCCGATCATCGTCATGCCGCGCCGGGGACGGCCGACCCGTAAGAGCCCGGCCGGCGACCAGTCCGCCTTGGTCCGTCGGCTCGCCGCCACTCATCCGATCGCCATCTGCGAGCGGCCCGAGCAGCTGGTCGAACTGGTCGCCAGCCGGCTCTCGGCCGGTCTGGTGCCACAGCCCTACAATCTGGCGAGCGACGTGCCGGCGCTGGTGGCCAAGTTCCTGGCGCGCTAGCGACCGCCGGAGCCGACCTGTGCGAGCCACGCCTCGATGATGCTGCGGCCGAACCGCTCGGCACGCTCCTGGTGGCGGACGATCTCGGCACCGATGCGAACCGGGACCGCCGGATTGTTGCGAGCGGTCGCGCGCAAGGCGGCCCACCGCCGTACGATCTCGGTCGTGACGCCCGGATGGAACCGAAGACCGTAGCACCAGGCCGGCCCGCGGAATGCCTGCACCCTGCCCCGCAGGCACCGCGCCAGCACCATGGTCTCCTGGGCCGGCTCGATCGCGTCGTCGAACCATTCCATGACCGGCAGGCCCGCTCCCAGGCCGCGCAGCACCGGGTCGGTCGCGGTCGAATCGGTCGGCACCAGGTCGACATAGCCGAACTCGTGGGCACCGTCTGGTAGGATGCGGGCTCCCAGGGCCGCGGCCAGGAGCTGGGCGCCAGCACCGATCGCGAGGACCGGCCGGCGCTCGCGGATCCGATGCCCGATCCATGCCTGGAGGACGGCCGGCCTGCGATCGTCGCCCTCCGCCACCGGGACGCCGCTGCCCAGCACGATCAGCGCGTTGGACTCGGCGGCGCTCGGGTCCGGCGGGAGCTCGCCGTGGATCTGCAGCCGGATGCCCATCTCCGAACAAACCGTCGCGACCAGCCCTGGAGGTGCTTCCGCGTCGAGCTGGATCAGATCGACGACGCCGCTCGGCATCGGTGGCCCGAACTCAGGCAGCGGGCTTGCCGCCGAACTGCAGGCGGTTCTCTTCGCCCCGGAGCAGCCGCCCGATGTTCTGGCGATGTTTCAGGACCACCAGGGCTGCAACCAGGAGGTAGAGCAGTGCCGCCGGCCCGTTGCCGACGAACCAAGCCGCCAACGGCGCCAGGCACGCCGCCGCGATCGACCCCAAGGAAACCCAGCGCGTGGCGTAGACCACGACGATGAAGGCGGCGAGGATCACCAGGAACAGGACGGGGGTCAGCCCCAGCACCACCCCGGCAGCGGTGGCCACGCCCTTGCCGCCGCGAAAGCCCAGCCAGACAGGATAGCAGTGGCCGAGGATCGCCCCGGCGCCGGCCAGGACCGCCCCGAGCGGACCGAGCCAAGCAAGGCCCAGCATGGTCGGCAGCGCGCCCTTGGCCACGTCGAGCAGCAGCGTGGCCAGCGCCAGGCCCTTGCGGCCCGTGCGCAGCACGTTGGTGGCGCCGATATTGCCCGAGCCGATGGTGCGGATGTCGCCGGCGCCCGCCCATTGGGTCAGCAGCAGTCCGAAGGGTATCGAGCCGAGCCCGTAGCCCGCGAGCCCTGCGAGCACGAGGCTGATCGTGCCGGCTCCGCCCATCTCATCGCCCATCGCGCCGCCCCCTGAAGTCGGCCCGACCTAGCATGCCCGGACGCCCGGACCAAGCCGCAGGGATCAGCGCATCGGCTCCGGCGGCGGCTCCTCGTCGAGCCAGCTGCGGAAGATGGTGTAGCCGACACCCAGGAGCGTGGCACCGACGAACAGGCCGATGAAGCCATAGGCGAGCAAACCGCCGATGACGCCGACGAAGATCAACAGGAGCGGCAGTCGGGCGCCCTGGCTGATCAGGTAGGGGCGGATGAAATTGTCGATCGTGCTGACGACGAACGTCCCCCAGATGAACAGGAAGATCGCGAGTCCGGTCTGCCCCCGGTAGCCGAGCCAGATCACCACAGGTACCCACACCAGCCAGTTCGGCAGTTGCAGCACCAGGAGGAAGAAGGTCAGGAAGCCCAGCAGGATCGGGCCGGGTGCGCCGACGACGACCAGGCCCAGCACCAGCAGCGCCGCCTGCAGGAAAGCGGTGAAGATGATCCCCGCCGCGACCCCGCGGATGGTCTGCGCTGCGACATCGAGCAGGTTGAGGTGATGCTCGCCGCCGATGCGAGCGACGAACCGGCGCAACACCTGGACCCCCGCTTCGCCGGTGACCAGCAGGATGGCCGCGATCACGATCGCGACCAGGAACTCGATGGTGGCGAAGCCGAGCCCGGCGCCGATGGAGAGGCCGTAGCCGGCGGCGGTGCCGATATAGGGCTGCAGCTGGGCGAGGGACGCGGGCAGGTCGACCATCGCCTGGCGCCACTGCTCGTCCAGGTCCATCCCGACCACCGGCAGGTCCTTGAGCCAGAGCGGCGGCGGCGGGATCTGGATGGTGGTCAGGTCGCGGATCAGCCCGGCCACGCCGCGGATGCCTTCGGCCAGGGAATCGACGAGCAGCGCGATCGGCACGACCAGGATCAGCAGCAGGCCGAGCGAAACCAGAACGGCGGACAGCACGCGCCGGTCACCCAGATAGCCGGAAAGCCGGCGGTAGGGGTGCCAGATCGCAACCGCGATGATGATTCCCCACAGGATCGGGCCGATGAACGGGCGCACGATCTGGATACAGACGAACACCAGCGACGCGAGCAGCGCCAGCAGGATCACCCGCTCGATGAAGCGGTCCTTCAGAAAGTCGTTGCTCTGGTCCATCCCGGCGCGCGGTCCTTGGTGCTGCACCGAGGCTAGCACGGCCGGTCGCGGACTGCGCGGCTCAGATCTCCTGCTGGAAGATGGTCCGGCCGTCCACCAGGGTGCGCGTGATTCGCCCCTCGACCAGCCGGCCCTCGAAGGCGGTGTTCTTCGACAGGCTCTTCAGGCTGGCTTCGGTCACCTTCCAGGGCGACTCGGGATCGAACAGCACGAGATCGGCGGGCGCGCCCTTGGCAAGACGACCGGCATCGATGCCCAGGATCCGGGCGGGTGCCTCGGTCATGGTGCGCAGCAGATCGAGCAGGCGGAGCTCGCCGCCATGCACCAGGCGCAGACAGACCGGCAGCATGGTCTGGACTCCGATCACCCCGCAGGCCGCCTGGGCGAAGGGCAGCCGCTTGCTGTCCTGGTCCTGCGGACAATGGTCGCTGGCGATGACGTCGATGGTGCCGTCGCACAGCGCCTCGACCACCGCGCGCCGGTCCTCCTCCGAGCGCAGCGGCGGCGAGACCTTGGCGAAGGTGCGGTAGCCTTCGACCTCGAGCTCGTTCAGCGCCAGATAGTGCGGGGCCGTGTCGCAGGTGACCCGCAGGCCGCGTGCCTTGGCGGCGCGGATCGCGGCGAGCGCGCCGGAGGTCGAGACGTGGGCGAAGTGCAGGCGGCCGCCGGTGAGCTCGAGCAGGCGCAGGTCGCGCTCGACCATCAGCGTCTCGGCCGCGGGCGCGATGCCTGCCAAGCCCAGTCGCGCCGCCAGCTGGCCCTCGTTCATCACGCCATGCTCGGCCAGCGCGGGCTCTTCCGGATGCTGGACGATCAGTGCGTCGAAACCGGTAGCGTAGGAGAGCGCTCGCCGCATCACGCGCGCATTGGCCAGCGCCCGTTCGCCGTCGGTGAAGGCCACGGCGCCCGCGGCCTTGAGCAGGCCGATCTCGGCCAGCTCCTGCCCCTCGAGCCGCTTGGTGATCGCGGCATAGGGATAGACCTTGCCCAGCTTCACCTGGCGCGCGCGGCGCGCCACGAACTCCACCATGGCCGGATCGTCGATCGGCGGGTCGGTATTGGGCAGCACGGCCATGCTGGTCACGCCGCCGGCCGCTGCAGCGGCGGCACCGCTGTCGATGCGCTCCTTGTGCTCGGCGCCGGGCTCGCCGAGCTGGACCCGCATGTCGACCAGGCCGGGCGCCAGGCACAGGCCCTTGGCGTCGATGACCTCGGCTCCCCCTGGGGCCAGCGCCACGGTCACGTTCGGCCCGAGCTCGGCGATGCGTCCGCCGACGACCAGGAGGCCGCCGCGGCCGTCGAGCCCGCTGGCGGGATCGAGCAGACGGGCGTTGACCAGAACGACCGGGCGGCTCACGCGGCGGGTCCGCGGCGGTCGCGGGTGAGAACGTCGAGAACGGCCATGCGCACCGCCACGCCCATCTCGACCTGATCGAGGATGGCGCTGCGGTCGATGTCGTCGGCGACCACGCCGTCGATCTCGACGCCACGGTTCATCGGGCCGGGATGCATGATCAACGCGTCGGGCTTCGCCGCGCGCAGCTTGTCGTAGGTCAGGCCGTAAAAGTGGAAATACTCGGCGACCGAAGGCACGAAGCTGCCCTGCATGCGCTCGGTCTGCAAGCGCAGCATCATGACGATGTCCACGTCCTCCAAGCCACGCTGCATGTCCGTATGCACGGCGACGCCGAAGCTCGCGACGCCCGCCGGCAGCAGCGTGATCGGGGCAACGACCCGTACCTGGGCGCCCATGGCGGTCAGTAGAATGATGTTCGACCGCGCAACCCGGCTGTGCAGGATGTCCCCGCAGATCGCCACGGTCAGACCCTCGATCCGCCCCTTGCGGCGCCGGATGGTGAGCGCGTCGAGCAGGGCCTGGGTGGGATGCTCGTGGGCGCCGTCGCCGGCATTGATCACGGCGCAGCGCACGTGGCGCGCCAGGAGTGCCACCGCCCCGCTGTCCTGATGCCGCACGACCAGAACGTCGGGATGCATGGCGTTCAGCGTCATCGCCGTGTCGATCAGCGTCTCGCCCTTCTTCATGGCCGAGCTCGCCACCGACATGTTGACCACGTCGGCCCCGAGGCGCTTGCCGGCGAGCTCGAAGCTGGTCTGGGTGCGGGTGCTGCTCTCGAAGAACAGGTTGATCTGGGTCAGGCCCTTGAGCAGCTGCCGCTTCTTGTCGGCCTGACGGTTGAGGGCGACGAATCCGTCGGCCCGCTCCAGCAGATCGTGGATCTCGTAGGGCTGAAGACCTTCGATGCCGAGCAGGTGCTTGTGCCGGAACGCAAGGTCGGAAGGCGCCGTCTGCATGACGGGCCGGACTATGCCGTCACCGCGTGCCTTCGGCAAGCGCGGTCGACGGGCGGACCGGCCAAGGCCCAGGTCGCCGGGACCATCGAGCCGTAGCCTGGCCGCTCGCCGGCTAGCGCCTATTCAGGCCTCCATTAGACATCCTGCAGTAATCACCGGATCAATCTCTAGTTTAATTTTTATCGTCCGCTAATAAACTTCCCAGATAAAGGCGTACTCTCGTGCGATTGATTTATATCAATGACACCGAGGTCATTCTTTTCTAGTAGACTGCAATCGAGGCGGAAAACTTATCCTGTGGGTAACGGCATGAGACTCATCAGTAGTTTCTGACGGTAGTCAGTCGAAACAACCCCATAGTTAACCATTATTTGGGCGAGGCATCCAGCGATGTTGACGCGTCGTACGTTGTTGCATTCTTCGAGCGCAGCACTTCTATCGTCGGTGGTCATCCCGCGGATCGCGCGGGGCGGAGGTGACTCCGCCACAGTCGGCGCATGGTCACCCGTCTATGGCTGGCCCTGCGTGGCGATTCACCTGCATCTGTTGCCGAACACCACGCACCTCTCCGCCAAAATATTGAGTTACGGCAATGAGAGCAATCCCAAGACTGGCAAGAAGGCAAATTATGACAAGTCGTTCGTCGTCGAGATTCCGACCGACAAGAGCCCGCTGAGCAGTTCAATCTTGGTCGAGAGCCTGCAGACCGACCTGTTCTGTAGCGGTCATACTTATCTTCATGACGGAAGATTAATCGTCATGGGAGGCCATATCCTGCAGAATTACTATGGATCTTCAGACATCAACATATTCAACTGTCAGCCGAGCTACAGCTGGAAGTTGCAGACTGAGACCCTGAATGCCGGCAGATGGTATCCCAGCATCGTCACCATGCCCAGCGGCGACGCGCTGGTGATGAGCGGCTCGATCTCCGGCAGCAGCCAGCCGAACCCGCTGCCGCAGATCTGGCGCGCCGACGGCAGTGGCATGCACAACCTGACCGGCGCACTGCTGGGTATGAAGAATTATCCCAAGATCTTCGTCATCTCGGATGGACGGGTCATCCGGGTCGGTGCCGAGCCCAGCACCATGTTCCTCGACACCGCTGCCAATGCAGGTACCGGAAAGTGGTCTTCCGGGCCAAAGCGCAAGGGCAAGATGAGGGGCTACGGTGTCGCGGTGATGTACGACGATGGAAAGTTCATGACCTGCGGCGGCGCGGCGAACACCGGACCGACCAACACGGCTGAACTGCTGGATCTCAATGTCGCCAATCCGCAATGGCGATGGACCAACTCGATGACGTATGCGCGCCGGCATGCCAATGGCACGCTGCTGCCGGACGGCACCGTCCTGGTCACGGGTGGATCGAGTTCCGGCGACTTCAACAACGCCGCCGGAGCCATCCTGGCGGCGGAGCTGTGGGATCCGGCGACCGAGCGCTGGACCACCTTGGCCAGCGGTACCAATCCGCGGATCTACCATTCCTCCGCCCTGCTCCTGCCGGATGGGCGCGTGCTGTGGACCGGCGGCGGATCGCCCCCGCCCAAGAACGGCAAGAGCAACACCAATGCCGAGATCTTCTCGCCGCCCTACCTGTTCAAGGGAGCGCGCCCCGACGTGACCTCGGTGCCCGCCAGCGCGAGCCTGGGCAGCGTGGTGGATGTGGTCACCCCGGACAAGTCGTCGATCCGCGCGGTCAACCTGCTGCGGATCGGCTCGGTCACCCACACCTTCAACATGAACCAGCGGATCAACCGGCTCTCCTTCACGACGTCGAGCACCGGGGTACGCGCCACCCTCCCATCCGACCGCAACCGACTGGTGCCAGGACACTATCTGCTGTTCGCGATCAACGATGCCGGCGTACCTTCGATTGGACGCATGCTGCAGGTTACGGCATAGAATGATGCTGCAGTCCGCTTCGAACCGGACGCCTGCGGATATGCGGTCTCGTCAACGTCTCAGAGGTCGGCCGGATTGAGGCCGGAAAGAACATGATCAAGAACGCTGACCGCTATTCACGCGCCCCCGGTGCGCGGCGCATCCGTCCGCCCGGCGCCGGCACGCTGGCGGCCATTTTCGTCGGACTGGCCGTCGGCGCCGCAGCGCAGGCGGGACCCGCGGCCGCCGCCGATGCGGACACGGCGACCGCGCGCATCTACGCCCGAGGCGGGCTGCCCGCGGTGGTTCCCGCTTTCGAGACCTTCTGGGACCCGACCGGCAGGGTCGGCGCCTACCAGCCGCGCGGCGCCGTGGTCACCGCCACGCATCCCTTCTTCCAGGCGCTCGGCACCAATGGCCGGTCCTGCGCCACCTGCCACCAGCCGCCCAGCGGCATGAGCATCAGTCTGCGCAACGTCCGCATGCGGTTCGGGGCGACGGCGGGCAAGGACCCCCTGTTCGCCCCGGTCGACGGCGCCGACTGCCCGAGCGCGGTCGGTCGTCGGTCGGGCACTTCCTTGCGCGCGGCCTATTCGGTGATCCTGAACCACGCCGCGATCCGCATGCCGCTGCCCTGGCCGCCCCAGGACGCTGGCGGAGCGCCGAAGCCGGTCGAATTCGACCTGGCGATCGCACCCGACCGGGACCGCCCCGGCTGCAACAACGATCCCGTCTACGGCCTCTCGTCCGGGTTCGTTTCGGTCTATCGCCGCCCGCCGAGCGCCGCGCAGATGAACTTCAAGACGGTCCGTAGCAATGGCCGGGGCAAGATCCTGGCGGGTAGCCTGATGTGGGACGGTCGGGAGCCCTCCCTGGAACAGCAGGCGATCGGCGCCACCCGTAGGCATGCCGAGGCCCTGCAAGATCCAACGCCGGACCAGATCAAGCAGATCGTCGCCTTCGAGACCGGGATCTTCTCCGCCCAGCAGTACGATAGCCGGATCGGCCGGCTCGACCGCGCCGGGGCTGCCGGTGGCGCGGTGAAGCTGAGCGCCCAATTGCCTTTCCCCGCGTCCGGATTCGCGTTTCAGGAATACAGCAACTGGGCGGCCAGATCGGGACGCCGCGCCTCGATCGCCCGCGGCCAGACGATCTTCAACAGCCGCCTCTTTCCGATCAGCGGCGTCGACGGCTTCAGTGACCGGGCCGGCGTCGGCGACGCGCTGGACGAGGCGACCTGCAGCACCTGTCACGGCGTGTTCGCCACCGGGTCCGATTTCGTGCCCAATCCGCAGATGAACATCGGCGTCGGCGGCACCGCGGTCCTGTTCGGCGGGCTGCCCGCGGCAGCCACTCTGCCGCAATTCACGCTCACCTGCCACGCGGGCGCCGCGACCGGCTTCTCCGGCCCCGGCCCGATCGTGACCAATGATCCGGGCCTCGCCCTGATCACCGGCAAGTGCGCCGACATCGGCAAGTTCACCGTGCCGCAATTGCGGGCTCTGGCCGCAAGGGAGCCCTACTTCCACGACGGCAGCGCCGCGACCCTCAAGGACGTGGTCCTGTTCTACGACCGCCGGTTCGAGATCGGGTTCACTTCGCAGGAGATCCTCGACCTGGTGAACTTCCTGTCCGCGCTGTGAGCCTGCGCCCGATGCCCGATTGACCCTGGCCGCGGCGCCGGCCCATATGGCGCGCAAAAGGCCAGGGAGCGGGCGATGCCGAGCTTTGCGATCGTCGACAGTCACGTGCATCTCTACGATCCGGCCTGGCTTCGCTATGGCTGGCTCGCCAAGGTGCCGAAGATCGACCGGCGCTTCGACCTCGCGGACTTCGATCGTTGCCGGGGCGAGGTCCAGGTGGATAGGATCGTGTTCGCCGAGGTCGCGGTCGATTCCGGGCTGCATGTCGCCGAGGCAGCCTGGGTGCAGGCCCTGGCCGACGCCGACCCACGGCTCGCCGGCATGGTGGCCCACGCACCCTTGGAGAAAGGCCCTGCGGTCGAGGCCGACCTCGACCGGCTGATGCAATATCCCTGCCTGCGTGGGATCCGGCGGCTGATCGAGACCGAAACCGACCAGAGCTTCTGCCTCCGGCCGGCCTTCCTCGCGGCGCTGCGCCTGCTGCCCGCTCGCAGGCTCACCTTCGACATCTGCGTCAAGCATTGGGGGCTGGTATTCGCGATCGAGCTGGCGCGGCGCTGCCCCGAGGTCGCCTTCGTGCTCGACCATATCGGCAAGCCCGGCATCCGCGACGGCCTGGTCGAGCCGTGGAAGGACCAGATCCGCCGACTGGCCGAGCTGCCCAACGTCGTCTGCAAGCTCTCCGGCGTGATCACTGAAGCCGATCACGAAGGGTGGACCAAGGAGCAGGTACGCCCCTATGTCGAGCATGTCCTAGACTGCTTCGGCTTCGACCGGGTGATGTACGGCAGCGACTGGACCGTCTCGGAGCTGACCCACGACTATGGCGCGTGGGTGAGCATCCTCGACGAACTCACCTCGGGCTGCAGCGGCGAGGAGCTGCGCCGACTATGGCGCGACACAGCGATCAGCACCTATCGGCTCGACACGGCCGCCTGATCGGCCACGGCAGAGCTGAATGGCCGGTGGAGGCAGGCTGGAGCGAGCCCGTCTCCTGCGGGAAATGATCGAGAGCCGCCTGAACCGAGCCCCCGTTGGTCACCGTACACCGGATGCTACCTTCCTTCGCTGCCGCAAGGAGGTCGGATTGCCTGGCTTGCCGGGCCGTGATCAATGGGGGGTTCAAACCCGTCGCAAGGCCGTCATCGCGCGGGCGGCGAGTAGGACCGTGAGCGACGGAAGTGCCAGGACCACCAGAAGATTGGCGGCCATCGGAAGCTGGCTGAAGCCGAGCGTGACCAGCCGTAGCAGGTCGAGCATGTAGCTGACGGGGTTGGCGTAGACGAGCACCTTGAGCCAAGTCGGCAGCTCGACGACCCAGCCGCCGCCGATAGCGTAGACGCCATAACGGAGGAGCTCGGTGCGCAAGGCGTCCGGGATGTCGAGAAAGCCGACGCCACCGATGATGCCCTTGAGCGGAAAGATCGCTCCCGAAAGGAAGTAGAGCGGCTGGATCACGCCGTTGGAGATGCTGCCGAAGCCCTCGAAGCTCTTCATCCGGCAGGCGAGGATCACCCCGATGGCCGTGATCGCGATGCCCATCGCGAACATGATCGCCCAGGCGAGCAGCAGGTCGACCGGTCCGAGCCGGACGCCGATGATCGGTGCCAGAGCAAGCGGGATCGTGCCTTGGATCACCGCGACGGTGGCCCCGCCGCAGATCTTGCCCAGCGCCACGGACAGCATCGGCGCCGGCGAGACCAGCACCTCGCGCAGCAGCCCGACCTGCCGGTCCCAGACCAGGGCGATCGCCGACTGCAGCGAGGCGAACAGGACGTTGAGGGTGACGACGCCGGGCAGGATGTACTGGGCATAGCTGTAGCCCTCGATCTCCTTCAGAGTGGCACCGAGCCCGTAGCCGAGGATCACCAGCCACAGCAGGGTCCGCGAAACCGCGCCGAAGATCTGCGCTCGGTCGCGACGGTAGCGGACGAGCTCGCGCCACCACATCACGCGCACCAACCGCAGGTCGAGCCACCCGGCCGCGCTCATCGGGATCGCGCGCCGGCCACGGTCATCGCGTGAGCTCGCCGCCCTGCTTGCGGAAGGCCTGGATCCGGTCGCGCGGCGAAGCCTCGGTGTCGCGCAGGCCGCCGCCGGTCAGCTCGACGAAGACATCCTCGAGCGACACGTCGGTCCGCCCGAACGCGTGGAGGCCGAGCTCATCCGGCGTCCCCAGCGCGACCAGGCGGCGCCGATCGATGATGCCGACCCGGGTGCAGGCCTCGGCCTCGCGCAGCACGCCGCGGCCGGCGACCTCGGCCGCCCAGTGCCGCTCCCGGAGGCTGACCTGAGACCGCGCAAATTGGTCCCGGCCGTCGGGGCCGACCAGCACGCTCGCCTTGTCTCGGGCGATCAGCCGCCGCGCGGCGCGCGCAGCCGTCTCCGGCCCGGGTGCGTTGGCGATGGTCAGCACCATCGACGCGCCCATGAGCTCGCCGTTCTTGTTGCCGTCCTCCTCGCCGAGCGTCAGGCCCATGCGCGCCGCCTCGGCCACGGCGTGCAGGTTGACGCGCGAGGTCGGGATGGCCGAACCGGCGATCGGCAGCACCGCGCCGATCCGCAAAGGCTCGGCATCCCGCGCCCACACGCGAGGAGCAAGAGACAGTCCGGCCGCGGCAGTGCCGGCCGCTAGGAGGCGGCGCCGCTTCATGAGGAGCCCTCGCTCATCAGCCGTCGCTCCAGCAACTCGATGCCGGCCAGGTGCGCCCGCTACGCGGCACGCTCACTGGAAAATACCCGGCGCTGGCCCATGCACGCCGCCTCGGCTACGGCGTAAAGGCTGAGTCATAGCCGCGGGCAGGAGCTCGGCATCCGGGGCGCATTCAGTACGGGTCCGCAAGGATCGGCGCCGGGCATGCAAGATCCCTCGGCCATCATCACCCGCCCTCGAGGCTCGGCGTCGATGGGGGCAAGTCGATCAGGGGCACCCCGGCGCCGCTCAGCACCGCCCGCGTGTCGGCCCAGGTGCGGGCGAGTGCCAAGTCGAGCGCGTCGCGCAGGCCCTCGTCCTCCGGGCGCACCCCGATGGTGAGCGAGACGATCATCGGGATGAAGGGCGCGTCGATCTCCGGCTGCACGGGTGCCACCGTCATGTTGCCCAGGTCCTTGGCGAAGGCGCCTGCCTGCAGGCCCCACGCGATCGCCAAATCGACCTTGCCGTCGCGAAGGCCTTCGAGCACCGGCATATAGCGGGTGCCCTGGTCGCGCCGGTCCGTGAAGTGGACCTGGTTGTCGACCACGCCGCGGTTCCCCAGGGCCAGGCTCGGCGGCACGATCCTGGTGCCGCCCGGCACCCCCACGCGCAGGTCGCGCAGCACAGGATCGTCGAGCGATGCGACCGAGAACGTCGCCGTTTCCGGATAGATGAAGACATAGCCGATGCGATAGTAGGCGTAGCTCGTCAGGAATCCGGGCTGACCGTCGAGCACCCCCATCACCAGGTCGCATTCGCCGGCCTGGTCCAATCGCTGCCGCGTCTGGCCGCGTAGATCGGAAAGCCACACATAGGTCAGGTCGGCGTTGAGGTCGGCCGCGAGGATCTCGACGATCTTGTTGTCGAAGCCCTCGCCGGCCTTGTTGGAAAAGGGCAAGTTGTCGGGGTCGGCGCAAACCTTGAGTTCCCAATCGCCGGCTGCTGCCGACCCTGAGAGCACCACGGCGAGAACAGCCATGGCGAGCGGAGCCGTTGCCCCGGCAGGACGATTCACCAAGGCGGCCCCCTCGTCCGTCGGCAAGAGATGCGCGGCCCCCACGATGGCAAGCCGCGCGAACATTGGTCAATCGACGGCGAACACGTGAACGGTGCCGCCGAGCGGGACGTCGGTCTTCGTCCCCCGGGACTGGTCGATGAACAACTGGAAGCGACCGGCATCCACGCCCCAGCCGGTGACGACGGAGATGTACTGCTTGCCGTCGAGCTCGTAGCTGACCGGAGGCGCCAGTAGCCTCGGCGGCCGAATTGCGCTTGCGGTTGGCGGGTGAGGTCGTGCGGCCTGGAGGTGTCACGCGCCTAGTTCGAGGCGTCCCGGAAGCCCGTGGGGCGCAGGAACGCTTCGACAAAATCGATGATCCACTCTGCGTATGCGTCCGGCCCGATGCCCCGCCGGCTGTATTTCCAGCGCTTCAGGTACCAGTCCTGCAGAAGCGGCTTGATCAGCGAGGCGGTCATGACCGGATCGACCCGCCGGAACACGCCGCTGTTCGCGCCATCAGCGAGGCACGAGGCGATCAGGCCTTCGGTGTGCAGCTCATTGGCGATCGCCATGCGCTTGCCGACGCGGTCGAAGCTCTTCGCCTCCATGTAGGCGAAGAAGAACCAAGGCTGCATGATTTCCGACAAAAAGACATGATTGCGCAGCAGCCAGCGCAGGCGCTCCTGCGGCTCAAGCTGCCTGACCTCCTCGGCACCAATCGTCGTCTCCACCAGATTCAGCACCTGGGCCAGGATGATTTCCATCAGGCGCTTCTTGCTCTCAATATACGAGTAGAGCGCCCCCATGCTAATTCCGGTATCGTCACTCAGATCTCGCAAACTCATTGCGCGGAAACCGTTTTTGTTGCTTAGCTCGATAGTAGAGGTGATGATCAGTTGAATGCTCCGTATGGCGAATTTTTCCTTTTTTATTTTGATCGTATTCTTGTTCGCAATGAATATTTGCCGCCAGATGGCGTCCTGATCCTGATCGAAGCGCTCCTTGAATTGGGCATACAAACTCATCGTGGATCGTCTCGTGGATGTGGGAGAGCCAAAAGGCGTAGCTATCCGGCGATAGACGAAATGTCGACAAGCCTCTTGCCAATCCGGGCCGACCGGCATAAAGAACGAACGCTCGCTCGCAATCTACGGGCGCGCGGCGTTCGATCGAGGCAGAGAATCGGATGGCAGGCAAGTCGACTGCTACGTTCGGCTGCGGCGCGGGCGCCGGGCCCTGGTCTGTCGCTCGCGCGGCGCTCCTCGAGCTTCCCAGCAGCTAGCGCCGACGGTCCCATGGATTTCGCCCTCACGCCGGAACTCGACAGCCTGCGCCGCCGCACCCGCGCCTTCGTCGGCGACGTCATCATGCCGGTCGAGTGTGACCGCACGAGCTGGGACGAGCACGAGAACATCCGGCTCGATCGTCTGGCAGCGCTGCGAACCCGGGCCGTGGCCGCTGGCCTGTGGGCCCCGCAGACGCCGCAGGAGCTTGGCGGAATGGGCCTGTCCCGCCTCGCGATGGCGGTCATGTATCAGGAGGCCAACCGCTCGATCTTCGGGCCGGTGACCTTCAACGCCGCGGCGCCCGACGACGGCAACATGATGCTGCTCGCCAAGGTCGGCACGCCCGCCCAGCAGGACCGCTGGCTGCGCCCGATCGTCGAGGGCCGGGCGCGCTCGGCGTTCGCGATGACCGAGCCGGCGCCAGGCGGCGGCTCGGACCCAGGCATGATCCGCACCCGCGCGGTCCGGCGCGGCGGGCGCTGGTTGGTCGAAGGCCGCAAATGGTTCATCACCGGCGCGGGCGAGGCCAAGCACTTCATCCTGATCGCCCGCACCTCGGACGACTCGCGGCGCGGACTGTCGGCGTTCCTGTTCGACCGCGATCAGCCTGGCTGGGAGATCGTGCGGCGCATTCCGATCATGGGGCCGGAGGAGCATGGCGGCCATTGCGAACTGATCTTCACCGGCCTCGAGATCGACGACGAGAACGTGCTCATGGCTGTCGGCGACGGGCTCAAGGCGACGCAGATCCGCCTCGGTCCCGCCCGGCTCACCCATTGCATGCGCTGGCTCGGACTGGCGACACGGTGCCTGGAGATCGCCCAGCCCTACGTCGAGGAGCGCTACGCCTTCGGGACGCGCCTCGCCGATCGGGAGAGCGTGCAGGGCAAGCTCGGCCGCCTCGCCATGGCGATCGAGATCGGCCGGCTGCTGGTGTTCAAGGCGGCCTGGAAGCTCGACCAGGGCGAGCGTGCTCGGACCGAGATCTCGCTGGCGAAGGTGCAGGTCGCGGACACGCTGCATTTGGCGGCCGACACGGCGATCCAGCTGCAGGGTGCGCGCGGCTATTCCAAGGACACGGTGGCGGAGTGGATCTACCGCTATGCCCGCCAGGCGCGGCTGGTCGATGGGGCCAGCGAGGTCCACGAGATGGTGATCGCCGCGGCGTGGCGTGAGCAGGGCCTGGAGTTCTGGAATTGAGCTTCGCCCAGGATCCGGCGCGCCTCCACGCGCTCGCCTGCTGGCTCGCCCACCAGCTGGACCGGCCCGCCTTGCGGATCGTCGCGGTGGAGCCGCTCGCAGGCGGGGCCATCCAGGAGAACTGGCGGCTCATCTGCCGGCAGGACTCCTCTCCGGAGGCGGAGACCTCGCATTTCGTCCTGCGGCGCAATGCGGCTGCGACGATCGCCTCCAGCCACAGCCGTGCCGCGGAGTTCGCGCTGCTCGCCGCCGCTCATGCCGCCGGTGTGCTGGTGCCGACGCCGGTCGGTTATTGTGACGACCCCTTCGTCCTGGGCGATGGCTTCTCGGTCGCCGCTCTGGTCGAAGGCGTCGGTCTCGGACCGCGGATCGTCAAGGATCGCAGCCTCGGCGGCGATCGCGATGCGCTCGCCGCCCGGCTCGGCCGCGAGCTGGCGCGCATCCACACCATCCGGCCGGATCAGCCCTCCTTGCGGTTCCTCGGCCCACCGCCGGCGTCCCCGGCGCAGGCGACGATCGACACCATGCGTGCCACGCTCGACCAGCTCGGCGCCGCCCGTCCGGCCCTGGAGTGGGGCCTGCGTTGGGCGGAACTGCACGCACCCGACTGCGCGCGCTCCGTGCTGATCCACAATGACTTTCGCACCGGCAATTATCTGGTCGACCAGAACGGCCTGACGGCGATCCTCGACTGGGAGTTCGCCGGCTGGGGCGACCCGATGGCCGATCTGGGATGGTTCTGCGCCGAGTGCTGGCGCTTCGGCCGCCCCGACCTGGAGGCGGGCGGAATCGCGCCGCGCGCAGAGTTCTACCGTGGCTACGAGGCGGGCGGCGGCCGCATCGACGACGCGGCGGTCCGCTATTGGGAGATGGTCGCCCATCTGCGTTGGGCGGTGATCGCCCTTGAGCAGGGCGAGCGTCATTCCTCCGGGCGTCAGCGCTCGCTTGAGCTGGCGCTCACCGGGCGGATCGTGCCCGAGCTCGAGCTCGCCATCGTCCGCAGCACCGACCCCGCCGCCTGGAGGCTCGCACATGGCGGATGAGACCGCCGGCGCAGATCTGCTTCAGGCCGCGCGTGACGCGCTGGTGACGGAGGTCCTGCCCGGATTGGCGGGGCCACAGCGCTTCGCGGCGCTGATGGTGGCGAACGCCCTGAAGATGGTCGAGCGCGAGCTGGCGGTGAACGGGCAACTGTGTGCGGCGGACAGCGCCGTGCAGGCGTTTGCCGGACCTGCCGACACGACGGACGAGCCGGCAAGGGCGCTCGGCAAGGCCCTCCGCGCCGGCCGCCACGATGGCGACTCTCGTCTTCATCGGGCCCTCTATGCGCGTGCGATCCGGGCCGTGGCGATCACCCGTCCCGACATCTTGACGCCCGAGGAACTCGGCAAAACTGTGTAGGCAACAGCTACCTGGGAGGCTGCCAATGGATCGCAAAGGAGATCCCAAGACCGCTACGGGCTGCGCCGGCTGCCGGAAACACGTCCCGCGCTGCCGACCTGGAAAAAGCGGTCCATGACTGCAGCTGGCCGGCTCTCCCATCCGCGGGCCTGGCGCGAGGTTGACGCTCCTCGGGCGGCCCTGATCGTTTCAACCGAGCGCCTGCAAGTCGACAGACACTAGGCGGAGCCGCAACCGGCGCAAAAAGACGCCGGTTGCAGATGGTTTCGGGGAGGCCGCCGATGAAAGAGATGTTGACCCTCGGTCAGATGTTGACCGTCCACGCTCGTGTGCTGGGCGATGCTTCGGGGGCGCGCGATCTCGATCGCGCCATGAGCTTTCGACAGTGGAACGAGCGCTCCTGCCGCCTCGGCAACGCCTTGCTCGGGCTCGGCTTGACCAAGGGCGACCGGGTCGCCGTCCTGGCCTACAATTGCGTCGAGTGGCTGGAGATCTTCGCCGCCACCGCCAAGGCCGGGCTGATCGCGCTGCCGATCAATTTTCGGCTCACCAGCGCCGACGTGCGCTACATCGTCGAGAACGCGGAGGCCACGGCGCTCATCGTCCAGGACGAGCTGCTGGGCCTCGTCGAGGAGGTTCGCGCCGACCTGCCCGTGCCGTCCGGCAACCTGATCCATCTGGGCAACGGGGCCTGCCCCGCCGGGTACCGCGACTATGAGGGCCTGATCGCCGCTGCCAGCGACAGCGAGCCCGAGCAGCATGTGGCGCTCGGCGATCCCTGGACGCTGATGTACACCTCGGGCACGACCGGCAAGCCCAAGGGCGTGCTGCGCAGCCACCAGGCCGCTGTGCTGTTGTCGTTGTTCACCGACATCGAGCTTGGCCTGCATCGCCGTGACGGTGCCCTGCTCGTCATGCCGATGTGCCATGCCAACTCGCTGAACTTCTTCGGCGCCTTCGCCTACTGCGGTGCCGAGACGGCGGTCTACTCGCGCAAGAGCTTCGAGCCCGAGCACGCCGCGCGCACGCTGGCGGAGGGGGGCTCAAGCTTCACCTCCCTGGTTCCGACCCACTACATCACGATGCTGGGGCTGCCCGCGGCGGTGCGGGCGCAATCGGACTTCAGCCGCGTCACCAAGCTGATGATCTCCTCCGCCCCGGCGCGGCAGGACACCAAGCGCGCCGTGATGGAGATGTTTCCCAACTCCGGGCTGTTCGAACTCTACGGCTCGAGCGAAGCCGGCTGGGTCACCATGCTCCATCCCCACGAGCAGTTCACCAAGCTGGGCTCGGTCGGGCGGGAATGCGTGGGCTCGGCGCCGATCAGGATTCTCGACGAGAGCGGCAACGAGGTTCCGGACGGCGAAGCCGGCGAGCTCTACTCGTCGAACCCCTACACCTTCGACCGTTACTGGAAGCTTCCGGAGAAGACCGCCGAGGCCTTCCGCGGCGATTACTGCACGGTCGGCGACATGGCCCGTCGCGACGAGGACGGCTACATCCAGCTCGTCGATCGCAAGAGCAACATGATCATCTCCGGCGGGGAGAACATCTATCCCTCCGAGGTCGAGGCCGTGCTCGCCGGTCACCCGGCGGTCCAGGACGTGGCCGTGGTCGGGTTGCCCGATCCGAAATGGGGCGAGTACGTGCACGCGGTCGTGGTTCTCAAGGACGGCAGCATGGTCAGCGAGGCCGAGCTGATCGCGTGGTCCAAGGACAAGCTCGCCGGCTACAAGCGGCCACGTGCCTGCTCGTTCATGCGCGACGCGGAGATGCCGCGCACGGCCACCGGCAAGAACCTGCACCGGGTCCTCAAGTCGCAACTGACGGCAAACCAGGGAGGCTGAGCGATGAGCAACGCTGCGAGCGGCACGATTGACCTCAACGCCGACCTGAACGCCTGTGCTGCCTGGATCGCGCGCTTTCTCCAGGCTCGCGGCGTCGACCGGGTGTTCGGCCTCCAGGGCGGGCACATCCAGCCGATCTGGGACCATCTGGCACGTCTGGGCATCCGCATCGTCGACGTGCGCGACGAGGGTGCCGCCGTGCACATGGCCCACGCCCATGCCGAGCTCACGGGGCAGCTGGGCGTGGCCATGGTGACCGCTGGTCCTGGCGTCACCAACACCGTGACCGCGGTCGCCAACGCCATGCTGGCACGGGTGCCGGTGCTGCTCATCGGCGGCTGCACCTCGCGCCCGCAGGCGAACATGGGCCCGCTGCAGGACATCCCGCATGTCGACATCCTGCGCCCGGTGAGCAATCTCGCCCGCACGCTGCGCGTCGCCGAGCAGGTGATCCGCGAGCTGGACGAGGGCGTGGCGCGTGCCATGGGCGATTTGGGCGAGCCCGGCCCGGTCTATCTCGAGATCCCGACCGACGTGCTGCGCACGCATGTCCCGCCGCGCCTCGTGCTCGACGACTGGATGCGGCCCAAGCCCACGCGCACGCTGCCGCCGGATCCGGCCGGTGTCGCCGCCGCGGTCGACGCCATCTGGTCCGCCAAGCGACCGCTGGTCATGACCGGGCGCGGCGCCAAGCAGGCGGCAGCCGAGCTGGTGCAGCTCCTCGACCGGACCGGTGCGGCCTATCTCGACACCCAGGAAAGCCGGGGGCTGGTGCCCGCCGAGCATCCGGCCGTGGTGGGCGCCATGCGGGCGGCGGCGATGACCGAGGCCGACCTCGTCGTCGTGATCGGCCGCAAGCTTGACTATCAGATGGGCTACGGCTCACCGGCCGTGTTCCCCAACGCCCGCTTCGTCCGCATCGCCGATACCGCCGGCGAGCTGATCGACAATCGGCGCGGCGAGCCGGAGCTGTTCGCGACGCCGGCGCTGGCACTGGCGGCCATCGTCGAGGCGGCGGGCAACCGTGAGCCCGCGGTCGACCGGAACTGGACCGAAGGGCTGCGCCGGCGGCATCAGGAGCGCTCCGCGAAGGCCGCGGATGCCGCGGCCAAGCAGACCGTGGGCGCCGACGGCAAGATCCATCCCGACGCGATCTTCGCCGCGCTCAGGGATCTGGCCGACCCGGACTACATCGCGATCGCCGACGGCGGCGACCTGCTCAGCTTCGCCCGCGTCGGCCTCGAGGCCAAGACCTACCTGGATGCGGGCGCTTTCGGCTGCCTGGGCATCGGCGCTCCCTATGCGGTCGCGGCGGCGCTGGCCTATCCCGCGAAGCAGGTGATCTGCATCACCGGCGACGGGGCCTTCGGCATCAACGCCATGGAGATCGACAGCGCGGTCCGCCATGGCGCCAAGGCGGTGTTCATCGTTTCCAACAATGCCGCCTGGAACATCGAGCGCTACGACCAGGAGGCCAACTATGGCGGGCGCGTGGTCGGCACGCTCCTGGCCCATTCCGACTATGCCGCCATGGCGCGCGCGTTCGGCCTGCACGGCGAACGGGTGGAGAAGCCGGAGGATCTGCGCGGCGCCATCGAGCGCGCGCTGGCGAACGCGCCGGCGCTGGTCGACGTCGTCACCTCGCAGACCGTCGTGTCGTCCGATTCCAAGAAGGGCCTGGGGTTCGTTCCGGACTTTCAGGCGTTGACCGCATGGGACGATGCCGAGCGCAAGCGGCGCGAAGGCTAGGCCCGGCCGAGATGAAGTCGACCCGCTACGGCGATCCCTTGGGCAACGAGCCGATCGACATGGGCCCGATCATCAACAAGGCCGGGGTCGAGAAGATCAGGAACTTGGTCGACGGCGCGCTGGCGCAGGGCGCCCAGCCGGTTGCCGGCGGCAAGGTGGCCGATCTCGGCGCCGGCAACCATTTCGAGCCGACCGTGCTGGTCAACTGCCGCCAGGACATGGACATCGTGCAGAAGGAGGTGTTCGGGCCGGTGCTGCCGGTGGTCACCTTCAGCGATCTGGACGAGGCGATCGCCTACGCCAACGACAGCGAGTACGGCCTGACCTCGTCGATCTACACCAACGACATCAAGACGGCACTGCGCGCCTGCAACGAGCTCCATTTTGGCGAGACCTACGTCAACCGCGAGAACTTCGAGGCGATGCAGGGCTACCATGCCGGCCATGGGCGCTCCGGGATCGGCGGTGCGGACGGCAAGCACGGGCTCTTGGAATACACCCAGACGCACGTGGCCTACATCCAGTTCGAGCAGATGCACCAGCAGCCGCACCGGGAAGACACCGAGATCGTGGCCTGACAATGAACGCCGGGGCTGGCCGTGGCGTCGCGGCCGCCCCGGCCGCCATGGGGGAGGGGCGACATGGCTGACCGTTTCGACCTCACCGGCAAGGTGGCCCTGGTGACGGGCGCCTCCGGTGGGCTCGGCCTGCACTTCGCGCGCACGCTGGCTGGAGCCGGCGCCAGGGTCGCGCTGGCGGCGCGCCGCAAGGAGCAGCTCGAGGCCAATGTCGCGACCATCGGCGGAGACCGTGCCATCGCGGTGGCCATGGACGTCACCGATCCCGAAAGCGTCGCCCATGGCGTGGCCGAGATCGCGCAGCGGCTCGGGCCGGCCACCATCGTCGTCAACAATTCGGGCGTCACCGCCACCCGCTCCGCGCTCGACCTCGATGCGGCCGAGTGGGACAAGATCATGGGCACCAACCTCAAGGGTGCCTGGCTGGTGGCGCAGGCGGCGGCGAAGCACCTGATCGAGGCCAAGCTCGCCGGCAGCATCGTCAACGTCGCCTCGATCCTGAGCTTTCGCGTCGCCGGCCACGTCGCACCCTATGCCGCCTCCAAGGCCGGCCTCGTGCAACTGACCAGGGCACTGGCGCTGGAATGGGCGCGCTACCGGATCCGCGTCAATGCGATCGCGCCGGGTTACATCGAGACCGACCTGAACCGCGATTTCTTCTCGTCCGACGTCGGCAAGGCCCTGATCGCCCGGATTCCTCAACGCCGGCTGGGCAAGGTCGAGGAACTGGACGGGGCGCTGCTGCTGCTCGCCTCCGATGCCTCGGCCTACATGACCGGCAGCAGCATCGTCGTCGATGGTGGTCACCTGCAGTCGACCCTGTGAACACGGAGCGGTGGAGCGTGCGATGACCGGCGACCGGCAAGAAAGCGGCTTCTTTCCGGGCCTGGACGGCTGGCTCGAGGTCTGGACCTCGTCCTTTCGCACCGGCCAAGATCCAGGCGGGCCGGCCGAGCTGGCCGCGCGGCTGTTCGACCCGCGCCACTGGCTGGGCATCGGCGGCGCGGCCCTCGAGCAGCCGTTCGAGACCGTCCTCGGCCTACCGCGGCTCGCGGACGTGCCGGACCTCGACCGCAGGCTGCTGGGCCTGCTCCAATGCTGGGCCGCGGTCACCCAGCGCAGCGCCGAGTACGGCACCATCGTGGCGCAGACATGGATGGCCGCCTACGCTGATTTCCTGCCCACCCTCCAGAGGTCGGCGGCCGACGGCAGAATTCCGAGCAACGGCCGGGAGCTGCTCGACCGCTGGACCGCCACGGTCAACGAGCGCCTGCTCAAGGCCCAGCGCTCCGACAATTTCCTCGACGCGCAGCGCCGCCTGCTCGACGCGCTCCTGAAGAGCCGGGCAGCCGAGCACGGGCTGGTCGAGATCGGTGCCAAGGCCATGGACCTGCCGACGCGCAGCGAGATGGACGACGTGCACAAGACGCTCCATGCCCTGAAACGGGAAGTGCGCCGACTGAAGCGGCAGCTTGCTGCGGCCGAGGAGGCGGGGGCCGCCTCCAGTAGCCGGTTGAAGGTCGTCGCGGGCAGCGGGAAGAGCGAGCGAGGCCAGGCATGATCGACATAGCTCCGCAGACCGCCCTCAGCGAAGGCTGGGAGACGCAGCGCAAGCTGGTCGACGCCGTCGGCCGCCTCGGCCGGGTGCGCGATGCCGACGTCCAGATCGGCACCACGCCGAAGGACGCGGTGCTGCAGATCGACAAGACGGTGCTCTATCGCTACCGGCCGATGGTCGAGAAGCCGGCCCCGATCCCGGTCGTGCTCACCTACGCCCTGGTCGGGCGCTACACCATGATGGATCTGCAGGAGGACCGCTCGCTGGTCCGAAACCTGCTGCGCGCCGGGCTCGACGTCTACGTCGTCGATTGGGGCCACCCGGGCCGGGCCGACCGCTATGCCGGGCTCGACGACTATGTGAACGACTATCTCGCAGCCTGCGTCGACGAGATGCGCCGGCGGCACGGGGTCGATGCGGTCAACCTGCTCGGCGTATGCCAGGGCGGCGTGATCAGCCTGTGCTACACGGCACTCCATCCGAGCCGCATCCGCAACCTCATCACGACCGTCACGCCGGTCGACTTCCATGCCGACCGGACCGAGAACCGGATCGACCGGGGCTTCATGAACGTCTGGGCGCGCAGCCTGGAGCCGGGCGACATCGACCGCCTGGTCGACCAGCTCGGCATCGTGCCGGGCGAGTTCGTGGGCTACCTGTTCTCGCTGATGACGCCCGGCCGCAGCCTGACCAAGTACAATCTCGATCTGCTGGACGCTGCGGGCGATCACGCCAAGCTGCTCAACTTCCTGCGCATGGAGCGGTGGCTCGCCGACCGGCCGCACCAGCCGGGCGAGGTTTCGCGGCAATGGCTCAAGGAACTCTACCAGGACAACAAGCTGATCAAGGACGAGTTCGTCCTCGATGGCCAGACGGTCCGGCTGCGCGACATCGCCTGCCCGGTCCTGAACATCTACACCGAGACCGACCACATCATCCCGCCCGAAATGTCCAAGGCTCTGCACGGCCGGGTCGGCAGCGAAGACTTCACCGAGGTTGTGCTCAAGGGTGGACACATCGGCATCTTCGTGAGCGCCAGGTCCCTGGGTCAACTCAGCACGACGATCGTGGAGTGGCTGGCGAAGCGGTAGGTCGACCTCGGGAGGCTTTCGGCGCGTACGGACCGGAATTGGTTTTACGCCGCGCGCGCTCTGTCGACAGCAACGCCTGATCAGGGAAGCGAACGCCATGAAGCTGCGCAGCACCCTTACCGCGGCCCTGCTGGGGCTGGCGGCGACGAGCCTGGCGCATGGGCCAGCTACGGCCCAGGACGAGCCCGATACCGAGGAAATGGTGAATGCCATCAACGGCCTGTATGGCAGCCACAAGGGCTACCGCGCGGTTCACGCCAAGGGCTTCTGCGGGGCGGGAAGCCTGAAGGCGACCCCCGAGGCGGCGGCGGATGGACATATGATGCCGCCGCTGCCGGCGGGCGCAGCGTAGGGGGACGCCATATGCAGGCGCGAGAGAAGCTTACCCTTGAGAGTGTCCAGGTGCGCGCGGTCGCGATCCCGATGCGCCGACCGATCGTGTCCAAGGTGGGCACCTACCCCGAGTGGCCGCTCATCCTGATCGACGTGCGGACGCGGGAGGGCATCGTCGGCAGGAGCTACCTCGAGCCTTACCTCAAGAACGCGATCCGCTATGTCGGGCCGGCGATCATGGATCTGGCCGAGGCGTTCAAGGGTCGGCAGCTTGCGCCGCTCGACCTTTATCGGGACGCGATCGGCACCATGCACCTGCTCGGGCGGCAGGGTGTCAGCCTGATCGCCGCCGCCGGCCTCGACATGGCGATCTGGGACGCCCTGGCCAAGGCGGCGGGGCTGCCGCTCGCGGAGTTGCTGGGCGGCAGCGTCGGCAGACTGCGCGCCTACAACACCAACGGATTGTGGCTTCTGCCCCTGGAGAAGCTGGCGCAGGAGGCCCAAGAGCTGGTCGCCGAGGGTGATTTCAGCGCGATCAAGATCAGGCTCGGCCGTCCGAGCCTGCGCGAGGACATCCAGGCGATCGAGGCGGTGCGCGGTGCCATCGGCTCGCAGATCGACCTGATGTGCGACTTCAACCAGGGCCTGACGCTGCAGGGAGCCATCTCGCGCTGCCATGGCCTCGACGATCAGGGTCTGTACTGGTTCGAGGAGCCGATCATCTTCGACAACTACGCCCAGTCGGCGCAGCTGACCCGGGAACTGAAGACACCGGTCCAGATCGGCGAGAACATCTACGGGCCGCGCTCGTTCTTCGAGGCGGTGCGGGCCGGGGCCGCGGATCTCTACATGCCGGACCTGATGCGCATCGGCGGCGTCACCGGGTGGATGCGGGCGGCGGCCATCGCCGGCGCCGCCGGTCACCCCATGTCCAGCCATCTCTACCCCGAGGTTTCGGCTCACCTGCTGCGCGCCACCGAATCCGCCGACTGGCTCGAGTGGCGCGACTGGGGCAACCCGATCGTCGCCGAACCCTTCGAACTCAACGAGGGTCACATCACCGTCCCGAATCGGCCGGGCAACGGCATCGCGTGGGACGAGGACGCGGTCCGCAGGTTCGCCTACCAAGCTTGATCGGCCATCGCGGCAAGGAGAGATCATGGACGTCATGTACACGGCGGAAGCCATCTCGGCGGGCGGTCGCGAAGGCCGCGTGCGCACCTCGGACGGCGTGATCGACCTGCCATTGTCGATGCCCAAGGAGCTGGGCGGCCTCGGCAAGCCCGGCACGACCAATCCCGAGGAGCTGTTCGCCGCGGGCTACGCCGCCTGCTTCGAGAACGCGATGTTGCGTGCGGCGCGCGAGCGCAAGGTCAGGCTGGAAGGCTCCTCGGTCACCGCGAGGGTCGGCATCGGCCGGATGGAAAGCGGCCGGTTCAACCTCAAGGTCGATCTGGCCGTGACGCTGAAGGGTGTTCCGCGCGCCGAGGCCGAGGCGCTGGCCGAGGCCGCGCACGAGGAGATCTGCCCCTACTCGCGAGCGACGCGCGGCAACATCGAGGTCTCCGTCACCGTAGCCTAAGTCGTAGGACCGCCGGGAAGAGGTCATGAGCCCGCAATTGCCACCGTTCTCGTTGCGCTTGCCCGATGCCGAGATCATGGACCTGCGTGAGCGCCTCGCGCGCACGCGCTTTCCCGACCAGGCTCCTGGCGAACCCTGGGCCTACGGCACCGACGTCGACTATCTGCGCGGGCTGGTCGACTACTGGCGCGACGACTTCGACTGGCGGGCCCAGGAGGCGCGGCTCAACGCCTTCCCGCAGCACAAGGTGCCGCTGCACGGGATCGACCTCCACTTCCTGCATGTCCCAGGCAACGGGCCGGCGCCGCTGCCGCTGCTGCTGCTCCATGGCTGGCCGGGCTCGGTGTTCGAGTTCCTGGAGATCATCCCGCGGCTCACCGACCCTGCGCGCTTCGGCGGCGATCCGGCCGACGCCTTCACGCTGGTCGCGCCCTCGCTGCCGGGCTTCGGCCTCTCCTTCACGCCCGGGCAGCGGCGCTTCTCGGCCGAGCAGATGGCCGACTGCGTCGCCGACCTGATGACCGGCACGCTGGGCTACCGGCGCTTCGCCGTGCAAGGCGGCGACTGGGGCTCGTTCGTGGGTGCACGGCTCGGTTACGCTCATGCCGCAGCCGTGCTCGGCATCCATCTCAACCTGCTCCCGCTGCCCCGCGATCCGGCCATGGTGGCCGATCCGACGGTCGACGAGCGCCGCTATCTCGACGAGCTCGCGGTCTTCATGAAGGAGGAGACCGGCTACCAGTGGATCCAAGGCACGCGGCCGCAGACCCTGGCGTTCGGACTGACCGATTCGCCGGCTGGCCTCGCCGCCTGGATCGTCGAGAAATTCCGGGTCTGGACCGACTGCGGCGGCGATGTCGAGAGCGTGCTGAGCAAGGACCAGATGCTGGCCAACATCTCGCTCTACTGGTTCACGGGTGCGATCGGCTCGTCGTTCTGGCCCTACTACGCGCGCATGCACGGCCCGTGGCCGGTACCCCAAGGCGCCACGGTCGACGTGCCGACCGGCTACGCCCAGTTCCCATGCGAGATCGTCCGGCCACCGCGCTCGCTCGCCGCGCGGACCTTCACGGACATCCGCCGCTGGAGCGTCATGCCGCGCGGCGGCCACTTCGCCGCCATGGAGCAGCCGGACGCGTTGGCCCAGGAGGTGCGCGATTTCTTCCGGCCGCTGCGAAGCAGCGCTGACTGCATCTAAAGGGCTGCGACCAGCGGTTTGGCGTTGTTGTGAGCGCTGCTATCGGGCAACCGGGGTCGCGGCCGGTAACGCGTCGTCCGACGCGGCGAGCCGGGCGAGCCAGCGGTCCAGAGCCCATAGCAGCGCAGCGGCATAGGCGAGGCCGCAGGGGACCCACATCAGGATCCCGCCGGCCTGCTGCTCGGTGAGCGGGACACCCGGGCCGTAGAGCGCGACCGGGGCGAGCGTGAGGATGGCGCCGAGAAAGCCCGTCCCCACGATCAGGACGAGGCTGGCCAAGATGGCGGCCGCGGGACGGAGCGATGCGGCGCGTGTCCGGTCGAACACCGCCCGCCAGTAAAGGACCGAGGCGCCGAGCAGCATCGCGTGATCGAGCAGGTGGACATAGTCGTTCGCCTCGGCCAGCCGCCACGGCCCCGGCAGATGCCAGAGCCAGACGCACAAGAGCAGAAGGTGCGCGGACACCACCGGCCGTCCGGCGAGCCGGCCAAGCGAGCCCCCGGGACGGGCGAGAGCGCGGGGCAGCAAGGCGCCCAGTGCCAGGTCGATCCGCCCGGCTGCCAGGAGGGCCGGAGCCGCCAGCAGCAGGACCATATGCTGGCCCATATGCCAGGCGAAGGAGGTGCCGATCATGGTCTCCGCCGGTGGCGAGGCGGCGAGCAGCGCCAGGCCTGCCCCAGTCGATCCGGCCCAGAATTTGGCCGGGGACAGCGCTCCGGCGCCGCCGCGACGCCGTCGGTAGCGGAACACCCCGAGGAGATAGGCGAGCAGGAGCGCACCGGCGCCGATCGCTCCGACCGGCAATGCGGCCCGCGTAGCGAGCAGGTCGGGCTCGTGGGCGGCCGCCGGTCCGGTCGAGAGCAGCAGTGCGGCCGCGAGCGGCAGCCAGCCGCGGCTCATCGGCACGAATCTCCGAGCACGGCGACGGCACCGGCCACGAACAGGACCGCGACCGCGCTCAGGCCGGCGACCGCCCTGGTCTGCCAGATCAGGAACCGATCGGCATCGTGATCGGCGCTCGCCGTCCGTACCGGCTGGCCCGCCGGTCGCAGGGCGAGCGCCGCCAGCAAGAGCAGCGCGAGGACGGTCGCGAACGCCGTGGTCGCCACGATGGGACGGAAGCCCAAGAACGTCCGCTCCGCCAGTCCGGTCGCGCACAGCAGGGCGGCCGAGCAGTAGACGACGAGAAAATGCGCGCTCCAGACGATCAGACCGCCATTCGCCCGGATCGAGGCGGTCACCGAGCGCGCCCGGCGTCCGGTCGGCGTATCGTAGAGGCTCATGTGCGGGTCATCGGGTGGGTCACAGGATTCGGGGCACGAAGTGCACGACCGCCATGCCGACCAGCGCCTGCGCCACGGCATAGTGCCAGAGCATCACGGTGCAGTCGAAGGTGGCCCGGCGCTCCGGATGGAGGATGCCTGCCCACCGTCTGGCTCCGCACAGGCCGGCCATGATCACGAGCGTTGCCGCGAGCAGCCCGTCGAGGCCGAGCATGGTCCAGATGGTGGCGCCGTAGGCATGGCCCGTAGGATCGACCTCGGCCACGAACTGTCCCCATGCTTCGCAAGCCAGGCCGGCAAGCAGGATCGGAGCGGCGAGGAGCAGGAGCAGGACTGCCCGGTTGCCCTGCCGCCGCCGCCGCAGCGCTTCCGAAGCCGAGCGGACGGCCAGCGAGCTGAGCAGAAGCAGCAGCGCCGCGACCACCGGGAAGGAAGGCGGTGGCAGGGTCGCCACCCCGGCGGGCGGCCAGGGGCTGCCACTGACGGTCCAGAGGAAGAAGTAGGTGAACAGCAGCGAGGCGAAGATCGAGCCGAAGACGCAGATCAGGACGACGACCGCCCAGCCGCTGTGCGAGTTGAGCCCGCTCGCCTGCACCGGCAGGCGGACACCAAGCCCGACGTCGACCTCCCGGCGGAGCGGCCCGGGGTCGAGGGTCCAGACCCAGCGCAGGACGAACACCACGGCCAGCACACCGCAGGCGATCGCCGGAGCGTAGAACTTCACGGTCAACAGCAGGAAGAATCCCGCCGTGAACAGCGCCGCGAGCACGTGATCCCAGCTCGGCCCCGGCAGGATCATCAGGTATTGTGGTGTCGCCTCGACGGGGCTGGTCACGATGGTTTCGCGCTGGCCGGTGACCGATCGGGGCAGGTAGTGCCGGCCCTCAGCGACCTCGCGGGAGAGTTCCGGCTGATCCCACAAGGGTTCCCGGCTGCGGACCAGCGGGATGCTGCGCACCGCGTAGCTGTCGTTCGGCAGCCATTCGAGCGAGGAGGCGTTCCAGGGATTGATGGCGACGAGTCCGGGCGCCAGCCTGAGGTTGCGGACGAAATCGACCAGGATGACCAGAATGCCCGAGGCGAAGACGAAGGCGCCGATGGTCGACAAAAGGTTGGGCAGTTCCAGCCCGAGGCCTGCGGGATAGGTGTAGACGCGCCGCGGCATCCCCATGAGGCCGGAGAAGTGCATCGGGAAGAAGGCAAGGTTGAAGCCCGCGAACATGAGCCAGAACGCCCACTTGCCCCAGAGCTGAGGAAAGGCGCGACCGGTCGCCATCGGCGCCCAGTAGTAGAGCGCGCCCGCCAGCGGGAACACCATGCCGCCGATCAGAACGTAGTGGAGGTGGGCGACGATGAAGTAGCTGTCGTGCGCCTGCCAGTCGAACGGCACCGCCGCCACCATCACCCCGGTCAGGCCGCCGAGGGTGAAGATGAACAGAAACCCGAGGATGAACAGGCCGGGCACGTTGAAACGCGGCCGCCCGCTGCCCAGCGTGGCCAGCCAGGCGAAGACCTGGATGCCGCTCGGGATCGCGACCGCCATCGATGCGGCCGAGAAGAAGGCCAGGGACAGTCGTGGGAGCCCGGTCGCGAACATGTGGTGCACCCAGAGGCCGAAGCTGAGCACGCCGGTGCCGACCAGCGCCAGGACCACCAGCCGGTAGCCGACGAAGCGCGCCTGGGCGATCGCCGGCACCATCATCGACACCAGACCCGCCGCCGGCACGAAGATGATGTAGACCTCCGGATGGCCGAACAGCCAGAACAGGTGCTGCCACAAGAGCGGGTCCCCGCCCTGCTCGGCGATGAAGAACGGCCAGTGCAGCGCGCGCTCCAGCTCCAGCAGCGCCGTGCCCAGGATCACCGGGGGGAAGCCGAAGACGATCATCAGCCCGACCACGAGCATGGCCCAGGCGTAAACCGGCATCTTGTCGAGCGACATGCCGGGCGCGCGCGTGCGCAGGATTCCGACGACCAGCTCGATCGCCCCGGCGATGGCGGAGATCTCGATGAAGCCGATCCCGAGCAGCCAGAAATCCTGGTTGATGCCCGGCGAATGCTGGTAGCTCGTCAAGGGTGGATAGAGAAACCAGCCGCCGTCCGGCGCCACGCCGAAGAAGATCGTGCAGAAGAACACGGTGCCGCCGAAGAAGTAGGCCCAGAACGCGTAGGCGGAGAGGCGGGGGAATGGCAGGTCGCGTGCGGCCAGCATCGCCGGCAGGAGATAGACCGCCACGGCCTCGACGACCGGCACGGCGAACAGGAACATCATCACCGTGCCGTGCATGGTGAAGACCTGATTGTAGGTCCCGCCGACCAGGAAGTCGTTCTCGGGCACGGCGAGCTGGATGCGCATGAGCAGGGCCAGGCAGCCTGCGGCCAACAGGAACAGCAACGCGGTCCCGATATAGAAGAGGCCGATGATCGAATTGTTGACGGCGGTGATCACCTTGAAGCCCGACGGCGCCGCCCAGATCCGGCTCAGCTCCGCGACGTCGTCCCGTGATCGCGGGGAGTCTTCGGGCAGCGGGGTGGCGGCCGTGGGTGCCCGGATCGCCATTACCGCAGGCTCGCGAGCCAGGTGGCGATGGCGCGGACGGTCCGCCCATCGAGCCGATCGAAGCTGGGCATGGCATTCCCCGGCTTGAGGTGCTGCGAATCCGAGATCCAGCCCGCCAGCGTGCCGGCATTGTTGGGAAAGCTGCCGGCCGCGATCGACCTTCTGCCGCCGACATGGGTCAGGTCCGGGCCGAGCTTACCGTCGGCGGGCGTGCCGCGAACGGTGTGGCAGGCGCCGCAACCGCTCGCGAGGAAGGCGGCGCGCCCCTCGGCCACGAATTCCACGACCGGCTCGATGGCGGGCGACCGCTGGGTCTCGAGCCAGCGCGCGAAGTCCGGCCGGCTCAGCACGGAAACGTCGAAGGCCATCAGCGCGTGTTGCGCACCGCAGAATTCGGCACACTGCCCCCGCAGCACCACGGGGTCGGCGGTGATCAGGGACAAGCGGTTGGTACGCCCGGGGATCAGGTCCATCTTGCCGCCGAGGCTGGGGATCCAGAACGAGTGGATCACGTCGGCGGCAACCAGCTCGAGTTCGGCCGAGGCGTCGGCCGGCAGCACCACCTCGTTGGCGGTGACGAAATCGATTTCGCCGCCGGGAGCGCGGTAGCGCATCTCCCACCAGTACTGATGCCCGATCACCTCGATCCGCAGGGCACTCGCCGGCAGCGGCCGATTGACCTGGGCGAGCACACCGAGTTCGTAGAACAGGAATACCGCCAGCGTCGCGGTGGGGAACACCACTCCGCCGCCGATCAGCATGCCGCGGCGCGGCAGGCGCCAGCTCCGGTCCGGCAGCAGATAGGCCAGCAGCGCCAGAGCCATCACCAGCACCAGGATGGGCGCTCCGACCAGGGTCATCAGCGTGCCCAGGTCCAGCATGAGCGCCGCGTCGTCGCCGCGCGGCGCCAGCGCCGATTGTCGGCCATCGCAGGCGGCGAGGGTGATGAGCAGGCCCATGACCAAGCCGGACTGGCACCGCACCGTCAGTCGGCCCTCAAGCTCATCAGGTAGGCGGCAACGTCCGCAATCTCCTCGGTCCCGAGCCCCATGGGCGGCATCATCGTGTCCGGTGCGATCGCCGGCGGGTTGGCGAGCCAGCGCGTCAGCCAGTCCGGCGTATTCGGGGCGATGCCGGCAATGACGTTGCGGTCGCCGAATGCCTCGAGCGACGGTCCGACGGTACCCCGGGCACCGCGGACGCCGGGCACGATGTGGCAGACACCGCAGCCATAGCTCGCGATGGCGGCGCGGCCGGCCTCCGGATCCCCGCCGATGATGGTCCGATCGACCGGCTGGGCAGCCGCCCGAGGTACCAGCGCCAATACGAGCAGCGCGCCGAACCGGCGCATCAGTCGCCCGGCCGGACGGTGGCGAAGTATGCCGACACTGCCTCGATGTCGCGGTCGGTCATGTTCTTCGCGATGACCGCCATCGTCCCGAGCGGGCTGTTCTTGCGGACGTCCTCCTGCCAGAGCTGGAGCTGGAGCTGGAGGTAACCGGCATACTGTCCGGCGAGATAGGGGTAGACTGGCGGCAGGCCGATACCGGAAGGACCGTGGCAGTTGCCGCAGGCCTGGATCTGCCGCTCGGTGGAGCCGACGGCGGACAGGACGCCGCCCTCCTGGATCAGCAGCGGGTCGTACTCTCGCGCCGGAGTCAGGTAGTCGGCTTCCTGCGACGCATAGTATGCCGCGACGTCCTCCATCTGCGCCGTGGTCAAGGACTTGGCGATCGGCGACATGACCTGGTTCGGTCGCGCGCCGCTGGCATAGTCGGTGAGCTGCTTGTAAAGGTACCAGGCGCTCTGGCCGCTCAGTCGCGGGAAGGCGGCCGAGCCGTCGCCGCGGCCGTCGATGCCGTGACAGCCCAGGCAGTTCTGCTGCGTCGTCCCGAGCTGTTGGCCGTCGGCTCCGAACGCGCCCACGACCACGGCCCGGCCGCGCTCGATCGCCTGCCGGTCCAGACTGAATCCGGCCACCGGCTCCGGAGCGTTGCGGTCCGGCTGCGACCGCGTCTTCTGCCCGGTGTCTTGCGATTGAGCCATCGCGCAGGTGGCGAGCATGATTGCCACGGCGGCACCGCAAGTCGCGGGGCTGATCCTCATGTCTGCACCAACGGTCCGGGATTGCTCAGGTACTGGTCGCGGATCGCGTCGAGCGTCCAGTACGCCAGGGCGCCGACGGTCCCGGTCGGGTTGTAGCCGGGGTTCTGCGGATAGGCGGATGCCCCGACCACGAACAGATTGGTCGCGTCCCAATGCTGCAGGTAGCGGTTGACCACGCTGTCCGCCGGGGTGGCGCCCATGATCGCGCCGCCGGTGTTGTGTGTCGTCTGATAGGGGACGATGTCGTAGTGGTCCGCGAGGCGGCCCTCCTTGCGGGAGACGCCGTCGATCGCGCGCGCGATCTCGGCCGCGCGGTCCGTGATGTAGCCCGACATGCGCCGGTCGTTCACGGGAAAGTCGAAGGTCATGCGCAGGAGCGGCAAGCCGAAGGCGTCGGTGTAGGTCGGATCGAGGTCGAGATAGTTCAGCCGGTGCGACATCGACGCGCCGTGCACCGAGATCTGCAGGTGATGGCCATAGGAGTTCTGCACCGCCCGCTTCCAGCCGGCGCCGAATTTCGGGGCATCGGCCGGCAACTCGAGCTGCAGGATCGGACGCCCACCGGTCTGGTAGGTGGCGACGTAGGCGCCGCCGATGAAGCCAAGTCCACTATGGTCGAAGTTGTCGCCGTTGAACTCGTCGATCGCGGTGCCGAGTGCGCCGGCCCCCATGAACGGGTAAAGCTCGTGCGACGGGTCGAGGAACACGTCCACGGAGCTCATGGTCTGGTAGCTGTAGTTGCGCCCGAGCGTCCCCTCGCCGGATCTCGGGTCGTAGGGACGGCCGATGCCCGAGACCAGCAGCAGATGCACGTTCCAGATCGAGAATGCGCAGCACAGGACGAGATCCGCGGGCTGCTCGTACTCGCGCCCCTCGGCGTCGACATAGGTTACGCCGGTGACCTTCCTGGCGGCCCGGTCGTAGCCGATCCGGTTCACGTGGGCGCGAGTGCGCAGCTCGAAGTTGGGGCTGCCCAGAAGCGCCGGCAGGACGCAGGTCTGCGGGCTCGATTTGGCGAAATGCTCGCAGGCGAACCATTCGCAGTAGCCGCAATAGCTGCAGGGCTGGAGCTGCAGACCATGGGTGTTGGTGTAGGCCCGCGTCATGTTGGCCGAGGGCACGGGAAACGGCATGTGGCCGAGTTCCGCGGCGGCCCGCTCGAACAGCGCACCCGCCCGGCTCTGCTTCATCGGCGGGTTCGGGAACTCGTTGCTGCGCGGACCCTCGAACGGGTTGCCGCCCGGCCGGATGTCGCCGCGCAGATTGCCGGCGACGCCGCCGATGCCGCACAGGCGGTCGAACCGGTCGTAAAAGGGCTCCAGCTCGTCGTAGCTGACCGGCCAGTCCTGGACGGTGAGCCCTTCCTCCAGAATGTCGGGGCCGTAGCGCTCGACATTGTGGCTGCGCGCCCGGAAGTCGCTGGGCAGGAAGCGCCAGGTCTGCCCATTCCAGTGCACGCCGGCGCCGCCAAGGCCGGTGCCGGGGAGGAACGAGCCGAGCTGCCGCATGGGCAGGGCCAGTTGGTCGGGGTTGTTGCGAAAGGTGAGCGTCTCTTGGGACGGGTCGACCATCAGCGCGTGACGCACCGCATAGGCGTACTCGTCATGGATCGCCGGAGACTGGAAATCGGGCGTGGTGTGCCGTTCCTTGCCGCGTTCCAGCCCGACCACCTTGAGGCCGGCGTCGGCCAGGCCCTTGGCCAGGATCGATCCGGTCCAGCCGACCCCGATCACCACCACGTCCGTGTGTGGGAGTAGTTGCGCCATGCCCGACCTCACCGCCTCAGCCGCTGATGGTCGTGCACCGCCTGCGCGATGCTCATCGGCGGCCGGTGGAACGGCCGATCGTGGGCGTCGACCAGCTCGACATACTGCGCGTACGCACCGGGAAAGCCGATCATCCGCCACGCCGCCATGTCGCGGTTGCCGCCGTAGATCGGGTCCGCGAAATACCCCTGGATCGTGTTCCGCACGATCATCTCGCCGAACGGCTTGCCCCAGTCCCCGAACTCTCCATCGCCGTCCCCTAGCCGTGCCAGGAGTTCATCCTGCTGTTCGGGCATCAACTCGGCGAACGCTCGCGCCTTCTCACCGCTCCGTAGGCTGTCGTTGATGCTGGCGATGGCATGCCGGTAGAGCTCGGCCGGGGTATAGGAAAGCTGATAGCCCTGCTCGGCCCGGCCGTCGTGGAACGGGCCCTCCAGGTACATCCTGGCACCGCTGCCGAACGCTCCGGCCAGCTGCCCGTCGATGAACTCGACGCAGCCGACCTCGACCGCGCCAGGACCGGGCGGATCGGCGGGAATGATCCGGTCGCAGGCGGACGCGACGAAGGCCGCCTCTGCAGGCGAGAAGAACAAGAATGGCGCTGGCGCGCCGCCCTGAGACCTGGCCCGGCCAACCGGCAGGCTGCTGGCAAGCGCTGCTCCCACAAGGTGCAGAACTGCGCGTCGCTCAAAGGCGCCCAGCATTGTTGCCTCCGCTATTCCAGGAGGCCAACGCACTATAGAGGGTATCGTTCCAGGTTCGCCACGGCGGCTCGGCAGGTGCCTCGCCTGGAGAGCTGAACGCGGCTAGGCGCGCTGCTTCGTGGGGCCAATGCCGTGACCGAGTGTTACTGCCCTGGCAACGGACGTCCGGGCATCGCTCCCGAGGCGGCACCGCGACTGATGCTGGCGGGCTTCCATTTCGTCATGCGCTGGTTCACGGGCCTTTGGCCCGACCGAGCGTCTGGCCAACCATTCCAGCCTGACCAGGGTGCGGTAGGGACGGATGCATCAGTCCGACGCGTCGACGCCCCAGACGGCGCTGCGCGGGATCCATCCCACCTCGTTCGCCACCTCGATACGGCACCAGCCGCCGTCGCAGCGGTCCAACCCGCCGATGACGCCCGGCTCCAGCCGCGCGACGACCCGTCCCTCCGGTCCGGCGGTGCGCCGGAGTTCATGGACGTCGGGGCCGAGCACGATCACCGTGCGCTGGACCGACAGCAGGCTGGAATGCGCCCAACCCGTCTCGCCGTCGGGATCAACGATACGCCGCCACAGGTCGGACTCCTCGACGATCCGCACCGGCAGCCCGGCGCGCGAGTAGGTCCAGCGGATGGGATGGTCGAGGCTGGGACCGGTCCGGACGTTGACGTTCGAGGAGGCCAGCGAGGCGAACCGGGGCAGCGGCAGGCCGCTGGCGCCGACCATGCGTCCGGCATCCTCCTGGGCACGGGCCGGCGCGGCAACGGGCATGACCAGCAGAACCAGGGCGAGCCGACGAAAAGGAGCCCACGAAAATCCCACTGGCAATGTCCCCGGACAGCTGGCAACGCGCTTGCTTATACAAGCGGCGACTCGGCGTTTGAAGCCTCACCGGCCGCATCGGGCATGGTTTGAGTGCCGGGATGCTTTCTGCTACTGCCACCTCCTACGGCGCATGCCCCCAGGAGTCCCCGGATGCCAAGCACTCGGCCGGTCGTCATCGTCACGCGCAAGCTGCCGGACGTGATCGAGACGCGGATGATGGAGCTGTTCGAAGCCCAGCTGACCAGCGACGACGAGCCGATGGGCAAGTCGGAACTGATCGAGGCCGTGAAGACCTGCGACGTCCTGGTGCCGACGGTGACCGACCGGATCGACAGCGCCGTCCTGGCGCACGCCGGCGAGCGGCTGCGGCTGATCGCCAACTACGGCACCGGGGTCGACAATATCGATGTCGAAGCCGCCTACAAGCGCGGCATCACGGTGACCAACACGCCCGGTGTGCTGACCGAAGACACCGCCGACATGACGATGGCGCTGATCCTCGCCGTTTCGCGCCGCCTCGTCGAAGGCGAACGCGTCGCCCGCTCCGGCGACTGGTCGGGCTGGAGCCCCACCTCCATGTTGGGCCACCGGATCTGGGGCAAACGCCTGGGCATCGTCGGCATGGGCCGGATCGGCAGCGCCGTGGCGCGCCGGGCCAAGGGCTTCGGGCTGTCGGTCCACTACCACAATCGCCGCCGCGTCCATGATTCCGTGGAACGGGAGCTCGATTCCACCTACTGGGAGAGCCTCGACCAGATGCTGGCGCGGATGGACATCATCAGCGTCAACTGTCCGCACACACCCGCCACCTTCCACCTGCTGTCGGCGCGCCGCCTGGCCCTGCTTCCGCCGCATTCGATCGTGGTGAACACCAGCCGCGGCGAGGTGGTCGACGAGCAGGCCCTGACCCGACTGCTGCGGGAGCGGAAGATCGCCGGCGCCGGTCTCGACGTGTTCGAGCACGAGCCGGCGATCAACCCGAAGCTGCGTCAGCTCGAGAACGTCGTCCTGTTGCCGCACATGGGCTCCGCCACGATCGAGGGCCGGATCGACATGGGCGAGAAGGTCATCATCAACATCAAGACCTTCAGCGACGGTCACCGCCCGCCGGACCGCGTCCTGCCCAGCATGGTGTGACGCGCGGCTCTCCGGCTAGCCTGGGAGCCGCGCGAGCCAGTCGCGGGCGAGGACGAAGTCCTGCTGCGACAGGCCGTGGCCGGCCTGCAGGATTTCGTGCCGGACCTCGGCGCCGGCCGCAGCGAGCAGCGCGGCCAGACGTGCGGCATTGTCCGCGGGCACGATCGGGTCGTCGGCGCCGGAGAGCAGGAGCACGGGCTTCGTCGCGTGCCGCGTGCCCGCCGAGGAGCCGAACGGCACCATGGCGCGCAGCAGGACGGCACCGGCCAGCGCTTCGGGCCGAAGCAGCAGCATCGCCGCGGCGATGTTGGCGCCGTTCGAGAACCCGACCGCGACCGGCTCGGCGAGCCCGTAGGCAGCGCGCGCCTCGGCGACGAAGTCGGCGAGCTCGTGGGTCCGGCGGACGAGGTCGGGTTCGTCGAACACACCCTCGGCCAACCGCCGGAAGAAGCGCGGCATGCCATGCTCCAGCACCTTGCCGCGCGGCGACAGAAGCGCGGAGCCGGGTGCGATCGCCCGGCCGACCGGCAGGAGGTCGCCTTCGTCGCCGCCGGTGCCGTGAAGCATCAGGAGCGGCGGCCGGTCCGGCAGGGTGCCCGGCTCGAAGCGATGGACGAACGACAGCGATGCGCTGGCCATTTCGGAACCCTCGTTCAGCCGAGTGCGGGCAGTGCGGCTTCGATTTCGCCGCGATGCCGCTCCAAGCTGCGCGGCAGCTTGAGTGACTGTCCCAGCGACGCCGCCGGCTCGTCGACGTCGAAGCCGGGATCGTCGGTGGCGATCTCGAACAGGACACCGCCGGGCTCGCGGAAATAGATCGACCGGAAGTAGTTGCGGTCCTTCTGCTCCGTCGTTTGGATGCCGTGCACCCGCGCCAGCCGCTCGGCCATGCGTGCCTGATCGGCATCGTCCGCGGCGCGGAACGCGATGTGGTGCACGGAGCCGCCGCCCAAGCGGCCGGGCAGAAAGCTGTCGGCGACCTCGACCTCGACGATCGCCCCAAGTGCGGCACCGGCCGCCGCGTAGCGAACGACGGCGCCCTCGCGGGCGACCTCGGCCATGCCGAACACGTCGCTGAGGATCGCACCCGTACCCGCGCCGTCGGCTTGCAGCAGGCTGACGCCATGGAAGCCCCGGATGGCGTGCTCGACCGGGACGGTGCCGTCGCTCCAGCCGGGTTCCGCCTCCGCCCCGGACACGCCCACGAGAGAAAGAGCCATGCCGTCGGGATCCTGGAAGCGCAAGACGGGCTCGCCGAAGCGGCGGATCGGCGCCTGATGCGCGACACCTTGGGCGGACAGGCGCTCCTGCCACCACTCCAGGGCGTGGGCGGGCACCTTGAACATGGTTTCCTGCGCCTGCCCCACGCCCAGTCTGCCGGCAGCCGCATGTTCCCAGGGAAAGAAGGTCAGGATGGTGCCGGGGCGTCCCCGCTCGTCGCCGTAATAGAGATGGTAGGTGCCCGGATCGTCGAAGTTCACCGTCTTCTTGACCAGCCGCAGCCCGAGGGCGCGGGTGTAGAAGGCGAGGTTGCGCGCGGCCGGGCCGGCGATGGCGGTGACATGATGGATGCCGTTGTGCTGCATGATCTCGACCTCGGGAAAGGCGACGTGATCGCCATGGGACATGCAGGTCAAATGGGCCCGAGCGGCCTCGATCCCATGGCGTCGGCTTTGCGCTTGTGCAAGGAAGCAATTGCAGATCACGATCTGGACGTGCATCTGTGCCGGATGGCAAGTTCGGGCATCACCAACCTGATCTCGGAGACCCATCATGGTCGATACCCGTCTGGCGCCCTACGGCGCTCTCGCCTTGCGCGTGGCGCTCGGCGTGATGTTCATCGCGCACGCCTACCTCAAGCTGACAGTGTTCACGATGCCGGGCTTTGCCGGATTAGGGCATACGGAGATGCGCCGGGATCTTCATTCTTCTTGATTCGGGAGGCGCAGCAAGCAATTCGACGTGAGGACAATGCTGCTGCAATGAGAATACTGCAAAGGGCGGTGGAGCGGACACCTACGCTGTTGGCACCGTACTTTATTCGTGCACAGTTGTGTTTGGACATCAATGACATATCTGGTGTCGAAAGTGATATTCGTACGATTGACAGACTTCTCGCTGATGGTGGTGGATTCTCGGAGGATGGTGAAGCGCGCCTGCATGAATTGCAGGCGAATATCCTTGTTGAGAGGAGGCAGTTTAGTCGTGCAAAGACGCTGGTTGAGACCTCTGCCTTCTTGTCAGAGAGGATGAAGAGTAGGCTTCTGGAGAAACTTGCCGCTGTCGTGAAGGCGGAGCCACTGATAGCGGACACTACTATGTAAGCATGGGCAGCAGATTATCGTCCGCGGACGGGCCGACAGCAACGAAGGAGACCAAGGGGAAGATCCTGACTTACCTGTTCGCAGCAACTATGGGGGCTACATGCCGGAGCTCGGTGCCAGGTATGTACAGTGACGGAGTAGACCTGACAGTGGCCGCTCCTCGCGGGATGGTTGGGTTCAGGCGGCGATAGGCTGTGGCGGTTCCTCCTGCTCGGGTTCTGGCCTGACGGGTAGGCCGTCGAGGAAGGCCTGCCAGGGCGTCCGGCCGTTCATGCCGCGTCCCTGATGCGGCCGCTCGCGGTTGTAACGCAAGAGCCAGGCATCGAGTGCGGTCTGCATCTCGGCCACGGTCTCGTGCCAGACGGTGCGGCCCTGGACGCGCAGATGCTCGTCGAGCAGGGTGCGGTGCAGGCGTTCCGACGATCCCGTTGCTCTGCGGCCGGCCGACCCGGGTGGTCTTGTGGGCGATGCCTTCCAGCTGCAGGAACAGCTCGTAGGGATGCTGATCCGCGCGGCCGCAGAACTCGCGGCCATTGTCGCTGAGCACGGCGTCGATCACCGCTCCCTGCTCCTCGAAGACCGGTAGGACGTCGTTGTTGAGGGTCTGCACCGCGGTCACCGGCAGCTTGTTGGTGAACAGCCTGGCCCAGGCGTAGCGGGAATGGCAGTCGATCACGGTCTGCAGGTAGACCTTGCCGACGCCCTTCAGCACCCCGACGAAGAAGGTGTCGACCGCGACCAGGGCACCCGTATGTGGGGCCTCGATATGCCGCTCGCGGAACTCCGGGCTGAAGCGCTCCAGGAGCCTGGCCTGTTCTGGCGTGAGCTCGATCGGCCGCTCGGCGGTGGTCTTCTCCAGGCGCAGCAGCCGGTCGTGCTGTGGTCAGCAGATCGTGCCGGCTCCAGACCCCGCGCACGCCGCCGGAGCTGACCTGGAGCCCACGCAGGGCCAGCTCGTGCGCGACCCGCATCGGGCCCGTGGGTCGGATGCGCGAGGGCATGATCGAGAACCGCCTGCTCGATCTCGGGCGCCACCCGGTTCGGGTGCGGACCCTTGGGCCCCTTCACCTTGTCGACCAGGCCGGCGGCGCCGAAGGTCTGGTAGTTGCGGCGGATCTCGTAGAACTGCTGCCGGCTGTAGCCGACCAGCTTGCAGGCCTTGCTGACGTTGCCGAGGTCCTGCGCCAGCTCGAGCAGGCTGAGCTTGCGCCGTGCTATCCTTTGATCCGTGGTCATGGCGATCTCCTGGGGTGGGACGTGCTGGCGTGTGGCAACACCAGCGCTACCCCCGCAGGAGCGGCATGGCCACGCCCCGCCCAAGGCGGAACGAAGCCAGAACCTGTCAGGTCAATACCGTCTCAGCACACCAGGTATCATTAACGGCCGCTAACCTCCGCGTATCGGACAGACCGCCTCACGGACAGGCCGCTGATCTCCGGTACCGGCTCGCCATGCTCGATCCGCTCGGCCAGGACCCGCAGGGCCAGAGCCTCGGCCCGGGCCGCCGCCTCCGCGCGCGTCGAGCGATAGGCCAGGGCTCCGGGCACGATCGGCACCTCGGCCAGCCAGCGACCGTCCAGCTCCTGCTCGATCTCGATCGTCGACACGGGTGCGACCGGCAAGGCCCGGCTCCATGGTTGCGCTTCCGACCGTCCCGATAGCACATCGCCCTCCGCCGATCGACCGCTCCCGCCGGCTGCCGCCCCCGCCTCGCCGACCTGCCCGGTCCCTGCGGCGGATCGTGACGTCGGCCGGGCGGCGGCGCCGGCGGTGGGTGCGGTCGGCGGCGTGGGCGTTCCGGCGGCGCGCGGTCGCGGGTGGGGCGGCGTTCGCCGGCGGGGCGACGGTTGCCCGGGCGCGGGTTTGCTGTCAGGGTCCGGGCGCAAATTGGCACATCGGGTCGGGGAGGTACGGATGGGGATCATTCTGTGGCTGATCATCGGGGCCGTGGCGGGCTGGGCCGCGGGCAACCTGATGCGCGGCGGCGGGTTCGGCGTCCTGGGCAACATCGTCGTCGGCATCGTCGGGGCGGTGATCGGCGGCTGGCTGTTCGGGGTGCTCGGCATCTTTCCGGAGGGCGGGATCATCGGCTCGCTGATCACGGCGATCGTCGGCGCCTGCGTGCTCCTGTTCATCGTCAGCCTGGTCAAGCGGGCCTGACACGGCGGCCGGCCGGGCGTTCCGGCCGCGCCACCGGCGCCGCCGGCCGCCCGCGGCCCGATCGACCCCGAGCGCCCGGTCCGGCGCGCGGCACGGTTCCGCCCCTCTCCGTCGCCTGCACCGTCCGCACCCCCCCCGCGCAGCCTGACCCTAGCCACCCACCGGCAGCACCCGGCATCCCAGGCCCGGCCACCCTCTTCCCTGCCTCGCCGTCCGCCCTCGCTCCGCTCGGGCTCCCGGCTCGCCGCGGCACCTGCTCCACCGTCCCCCGCTCTACCCCAAGATCCTTACCCTCCCGTCAACGCCCCGCCTTCCGCCCCGCTTGCATCCAGGACAAAATTCCTCTATACCGCTCCCATGTCCTTCGCCTTCCTGCCCGGCGCCGATCCTGTGACCCCGCTCACCCTGGCGGTGCTGCTGGGTGCGACGCGCCGCCCGCGCCGGCGGCCGCACCCGAAGGACTGGCTGCGCCTCGCCAACCGCCTCGCCGGCGGCATCCCGCCCGCGGTGGCGGCCCTGCCCGAGGGCGGCAGTGCGGAGCTGGTCGCCGCCATGCTGGCGCGCGAGGACTTCCGCGCCATCGTCGCCGAGACCAGGGAGATGCTGGCCGAGCCGGTCGCCGCCCAGCGCCAGCACCTGATCGACCTCGCCCGCCAGGCCATGGCGCGGGCCCTGCTGCTCAACGACGGCCCGGTCGCCTGCTTCGTCCTCGAGGAGGAGGCACAGCACCGCGACCCCGCCGTCACCCTGGCCGACGGGGTCCTGAAAGCGCGCGAGCGCGACCGGCGCCCGCCCGCCGAGCCTGCCGGCCCGCCGCGAGCCCGCCGCACCCGCGCCCCGCGCCACCCCTTGCGGCGGATGATGGAGCGCGGTGCCGCCCGGATGCGCGAGGACGTGGCGGTCGAGGAGGCCCTGCGCCACGCCGCCCGCGCCGCGGCCCAGCCGCCGCCCCGCACCACCGCCGAGGCCGCCCGCCACGCCCTGGAGCTGGCCGCGTCCGCCCCCGCCGGCGGCCATCCGGCCGGGGCCTACGAGCACCCTGCCGCCGGCGGCCGCCCCGCCTCCGGCGCGCCCGCGACGCCACCGGCCAATGGGCATCCCAAGCTGCCCCAGGCGCCCTGAGCCGGGTGCCGGGCCGCGTCCGTCCCGCCACATTCCCGCACCGGACCGCACGCTCGCGCGCCCGGGCATTCCCGCTTGCCTTCCCGGCCGCGTGCCGCGCTACTGCCCCACCGTCGCGTCCTCCGCCTGCAGCGCCGAGCTGGCGAAGGCCAGGACCGCATCCAGATCGTCGCGCCAGAACGGCCAGCCATGGTCGTAGCCGGCGCGGACCACCAGGGTCGCCGGCACGTCGCGCCGCTTGAGCGCCTCGTAGAAATGCAGGGCGGCGAGGTCGAGATCGTACTGGTCGCGCCCGCCGCTCGACAGGTAGAAGCGCGGCAGGACGGTGCCGGGCGGCAAGGCGGCGAGGTCGGCATAGACGCTGGCCCGCGCGAACCGCTCGCGGTCGAACGGCTCGCCGAAGGCGCCGTGGAAGTCGGCGATGTCCTCCTCGCTCAGGGGATCGCCGGGGGCGTAGACCGCACCGCTGAGGCTGGCCACCGCCGCGAACCGGTCGGGATGGCGCAAGGCCAGGTGGACGGCACCGTAGCCGCCCATCGACAGGCCGGCGATCGCCCGGCCGGAGCGGCCGGCGATGGTGCGGAAGCGGGCGTCGATCGCCGGCAGCAGATCGTCGACCAGGGCGGTCTCCCACGCCCCCTCGCCGCCGGGATTGTCGACGTACCAGCTGTTGCCGGCGGCGGGGGTGACGATGATGAACGGCAGCTGGCCGCGGGCCGCCGCCCCGGCGCTGCGCGCGACCAGGTCGCCCCAGTCGAGCCAGTCGTGATGGCCGCCGTCGGTGCCGTGCAGGAGCAGGAGCACGGGAAAGCGGCGGTCGGGCTCGCGATCGTAGGCGTCGGGCAGGGTCACCGCGCAAGCGATCGGTTGCCCCAGGGCCGGGCTCGGCACGGCGAGCTCGCGCAGGACCCGGGCCTGGGCCTCCGGCGCGCCCGAGGCGGCGGCGATCGGGCCGGCGAGGGCCACCAGGGCGGCCAGCGAGCTGAGGCGCATCATCGCATGCTCCGGGGCAGGCAGCCGGCATGGAGGCCGTCGCCGCCGCGGCCGTCAAGGGCCACGGGCCCGCGGCCCCGCCCGCTCAGGCGTCCGTGAACCGGCAGCCGACCCGGCCGAGCTCGCCGAAGTCGGCGCGGACCACGTCGCCGGGTGCGATCGCCATCGGGGTGACGCAGGTGCCGGTGGTCACGGTCTGGCCGGCGGCCAGCGTGAGCCCGAGCGCGGACAGCTCGTTGGCGAGCCAGGTGAGTGCGGTGCGCGGATCGCCCAGCACCTCCGCACCCGTGCCCTCGCCCGCGCGGCCGTCGCCCACCCGCGCGACCACGCGGTGGGCCGAAAGATCGATCCGCCGCCAGCTCGCCGGCGCCTGCGGGCCGAGGACGAAGCGGTGGGCGCAGGCATTGTCGGCGATGAGCTGCGGCCCGCCGGCGGTGACGAAGTCGGCATAGCGCGAATCGGGGATCTCGAGCGCCAGATGCAGCTCGGCCACGGCGTCCAGCACCTCGCTGCGCCGGTAGGGCGTCGCGCGCGGCGGCAGGTCGCGGCCCATGCGGAAGGCGAACTCGGCCTCGACCACCCGCATCCGGTTGGCGCCGAAGGGAACGGTCTCGCCGTCCCCGTGCACGGTCTCCGCGAGCAGGCGGCCGGCGATCGGCCCGTCGATGCCGATGTGCCGCTGTCCGGCCGGGCTGGTCGCCGCGATCTTCCAGCCATAGAGCGGCACGGCACTCAGCGCCTCGATCCGGGCCTGGATCAGATAGCCCTCCGCGCGGGTGGCGGGCCGCAGCGGGGGCGGCAGTCCCGGCAGCACGGTGCCGTCCCGCCAATGGCGCGCGAGCAGCTCCGACGCGGCCCGTGCCGACGCGATCTCCATCTCGGCGATCCCCTCGCAGCTCTCCTTGCAGGCGCGCCACGGCTTCCGGGTGGGTGGTGCGGGCGGAAGGGGTCGAACCTCCGACACCGGCGGTGTAAACGCCGTGCTCTACCGCTGAGCTACGCCCGCGCCACCGTCAGGATAAGGACGCCGAGGGGGGATCACAAGCGGCCCGGGCGATAGTCGTTGCGGTCCGCGCCGGCGCCGCTAGAACAGCGGCCTGCGGCAATGGGGCAGGCTGGAAGGCGATGAGCGACGCGGCGGCAATCATCGAGCGGATCGGTGCGGAGGGTATCCGCACCGTCGACTTCCGCTTCACCGACCTCGCCGGGCATTGGCGCCATCTCGGCCGCGAGGCGGGCGGGGTCGATGCCGGCCTGCTGGCGCAGGGGGTGTTCATCGACGGCTCGTCGATCCCGGGCTGGCGCGACGTGACCGAGGCCGACCTGCTGCTGCGGCCGGACCTGGGCACGGCCTTCACCGACCCGTTCGCCGCCCAGCCCACCCTGGTCCTGGTGTGCGACGCCGCCGAGCCGGGCACCGGACTGGGCTACGAGCGCGACCCGCGCTCGGCGGCCCTGCGCGCCGAGGCGTTCCTGCGCGGCTGCCGCTATGCCGACCAGGTCAGGGTCCTGGCCGACCTCGCCTTCTTCCTGTTCGACGAGGCGCGCGTGGAACTCGGCCCCACCCGCGGCCTCTACAGCCTGGCGCTCGGACGAGCAGGGCAATGGCGGGCGTGCCGGCCAGCGTCCGGGGCCGGATGCCGCCTACCTGGCCCTGCCGCCGAGCGACCACATGTCCGACATCCGCTCCGAGATCGCCTCGGTCATGGCCGGCCTGGGCATCCCCGGCCTCAAGCACGCCCATGGCCGGGGTGCGGCGCAGAACCTGATCTTCTGCTGCGGCGGCGGGCTGATCCAGGCCGCCGACCGGCTGCAGCTCCTGAAATACGCGGTGCATCAGGTAGCGGCTTCCTACGGCAAGGTCGCGACCTTCATGGCCAAGCCGATCGTCGACGAGCCGGGCTCGGGCATGAGCATCCACCAGTCCTTGTGGCGCGACGGAAGGCCGACCTTCGCCGGCCAGGGCTATGCCGACCTGAGCCAGACCTGCCTGCAGTTCATCGCCGGCGTCATGGCGCATGCGCGCGCGCTCAACGCCTTCACCAACGCCACCACCAACAGCTACAAGCGGCTGCGCCCCGGCCAGGACGAGCCGACCCTGATCGCCTACGCGGCCCACAACCGCTCGGCGGCGGTGCGCATCCCCTATGCCGCGCACCCGGACGACAAGCGGGTCGAGGTGCGCTTTCCCGATCCGTCCGCCAATCCCTACCTCGCCTTCGCCGCGATCCTGATGGCCGGGCTGGACGGGATCGAGCGCAAGCTCGAGCCGGGCGACGCCATGGACCGCAACCTCTACGATCTGCGGCCCGAGGAGGCCGAGGATCTGGCGGCGGTGAGCGGATCCTTGCGCGAGGCCTTGCGCGCGCTGGAGGCCGACCACGAGTTCCTGACCCGGGGCGACGTGATGCCGACCGACCTGATCGAGGCCTATGTCGAGGTGAAGGGGCGCGAGTGCGATCTGGTCGACCGCACGCCGCACCCGGTCGAGTTCCAGCTCTATCTGGGGCTCTAGCCCGAAATCGGCGCACCGGAAGCGCGGGTGGCCGATCTTTCGGCTCTGGGCGTGCAGGTGCAGCGAGCTTGACCGCGAGAGGAGCCGACCTGACCGCGATCCCAGCTACCGTTCTTTACCGCGCCCGCCACGCCATCGGCATGGTGTTCCTGGTCAACGGCGCCGTGTTCGGCAGCTGGGCGCCGCAGATTCCCTTCGTCCAGGAGCGGCTGGCCCTGGGGCCGGCGCTGTTGGGCGTGGCACTGCTGGCGGTCGCGATCGGCGCCCTGGCCGCCATGGTGCTGGCGGGCGGCGTGATCGCCCGCTTCGGCAGCGCGCCGGTCACCCGGGTCACCGGGCTCGTGCTTTGTCTCGCCTTGCCGGCGGCGGTGCTGGCGCCAGACCTGCCGCTGCTGATCGCCGCTTTGGCGTGCCTGGGTGCTGCCAACGGCCTCATGGACGTCGCCATGAACGCGCACGGGGTGGCGATCGAATCTCGGCTGCAGCGGCCGATCATGTCCTCGCTGCACGGCATGTTCAGCCTTGGCGGCCTGCTCGGTGCGGCGGTCGGGGCCCTGGCGCTGGGCCAGGTGCCGCCTTGGGTGCATGCGGTCGCGGCGGGCGTGGCACTCGCGCTGTTGTTCCTCGCGGTCACCCATTGGCTGCTGCCCGGCCGGATCGACGTCGGCGATGCCGGCCCTCATTTCGTCCTGCCCAGCCGTGCTGCTCTCGGCTTCGGCGCCCTGGCCTTCCTCGCCATGATGACCGAGGGCGCCTCGCTCGACTGGAGCGCCGCCTGGTTGCGCGGCGAGTTGGGTGCCGGTCCCACCCTCGCCGGCATGGCCTTCGCCGCCTTCTCGGCCGCGATGGCGGTCGGCCGCTTCAGCGGCGATCGTCTTCGCCGGCGCTGGGGTGCCGTCGCACTGGTCCGCTGCAGTGCCCTGATCGCGGCCGCCGGCCTCGCCTTCGCGGTCCTGGTCGCCACGCCCGTCGCGGCCATCATCGGCTTCGCCTGTGCCGGTCTGGGCCTCTCCAATGCCGTGCCGGTGATGTTCGGCGCCGCGGGGCGACTGCCGGGCATGCAGCCTGGTGCAGGCATCGCCGCTACCGCCAGCATCGGCTATCTCGGATTTCTGACCGGACCGCCGCTGATCGGCTTCGCCGCCCAGGCCACCAGCCTGGGTACCGCCCTAGGGCTGCTGGTCGTGGCCTGCGGCCTGGTGGCATGGTTCGCATCCATGGTGCGGATCGCCGACCAGCCGGAGAACGCCTCCGACACCTCGGAGGCGTTCCCCGGCTGATGAGCGGCGCGATCAGTCCGTCGGCACGGGCCGTGGCTTGCGGTTCTCGTCGATGGCGACGCAGGTGAACTTGGCTTCCGTGACCTTGATCTCCTCGCCGGTGTGGCCGCGCCGCGCCCACGCCTCGACCCGCAGCGTGATCGAGGTGCGGCCGATCCGGGTCACGTCGGCATAGCAGCTGACGACATCGCCGACGAGCACCGGCTGGTGGAAGGTCAGCGCGTCGACCGCCACCGTGGCGACGCGGCCGCGGGCACGGGTGAAAGCCGCCATGCCCGCGGCGATGTCCATCTGTGCCAGCAGCCAGCCGCCGAAGATGTCGCCGGAAGGATTGGTGTCGGCGGGCATGGCCAAGGTCCGCACCGCAGGCTGCAGGGCTCGCAGGTCCGACATTGTGATCCGTCTTCCGTCACGGGTTGCGCGGGTTGGTGGCGGGCAGCTCCAGCCCGACCTTGGTGCCGCGCCCCTGCACGCCGCGCACGTCGAGCGTGCCACCCAGCTGCTGGGTGAGCGCCAGCGCGATCCGCATGCCGAGGCCGCTGCCGCTCGAGGCCCTGAAGCCTTCGGGCAGTCCGGCTCCCTGATCCGCCACCGTCAGCCGGCACCCAGCGGCACCCAGGGGCTCCAGCCGCACGGTGATCTCGCCGATGCTCCCGTCGGCATAGCCGTGCTTGGCGGCGTTCGTGACCAGTTCGGTCAGCACGATGGCGATCGACACGGCGCGGTGTGTGGGCACGGCCGCGGGCGTCGGGAGTGCGTCCTCGAACTGACACCGGCCGAGCGAGGCGCCCAGGTCGTCGCAGACCTCCCCGAGATAGCCGCCCAGCTCGATCAACCCATCCTGCTCGCGCGACTGGAGCCGCCGATGTGCCCGGGCGATCGCGGCGATCCGTCCCGACGCTTGCTGCAGTTGCTGCCTGAGGTTGACGTCGTCCGTGCTGCCCGCCTGCAGGTGCAGCATGCTCATGACCAGCTGCAGGCTGTTGCTCACCCGATGGTCGAGCTCCTGCAGCAGGATCTCCTGGCGCTTCAGCGCTTCGCGCAGGCTGCCCTCCATCCGCTGCCGCTCGATCGCCATGCCCAGCAGGTTGGCGGCACCTTGCAGGAAGGCGATGTCGTGCTCGCCGAACTCGCCCTCCGAGCAACTGTCGACCTCGAGCACCCCGTAAGGTGTGCCGTCGCCTTGGAGGATCACGTTCATGGCCCGCCGGACGCCGTGCGTGGCCAGGAGCTCCGGCGTGCGAAATCGCTCCTCGTTCTCGAGATGATTGGAGATCACGGGCTCGCCGGTCTGCAGCGCATACCCGGCGGGCGAGGCGAGGTCGATCCCGACGCGGGCGGCGCCGACGATCCCGGCCGGCCAGCCGTGACCGGCGCGGATCAGAAGGAGCTGCTCGCTCGCCAGATACTCCAGCACCTTGGAGAAGTCCGCGCGCAACCCTTCGGCAGTCAGCTCGGCGGCGAGGTCCAGGAGTTCCTGGAACGGCGTGCCCTTGAGCGCGGCCACGCCGAGTTCGGCCAGGATCGCCTGCTGCCGGACCCGCTGGCGCAGTGCATGCTTGGTGAGGTCTCCTGAGGCGTCGCCGTCCGGCGGCTCCTCGACCACCGGCTCGCGCCCGTCGCCCACACCTGCCAGGGCCAATTCCTCCGCCGCCTTTCGGATCGGCCTTTGATCACGATGCATCTGTTAGAGCAAGTCCGACGCGGCGCGGCAAATGTACCACGATTGTTCTGCGGAACCGGCCGGAGCGCTTGACGGCGCACCGGGTCTGCGATCATCAATCCGTGCGTCCGCATTGCCCGTATGACGGCGTTGCCGCCGCAGCCTTGCCCATCGGAACCGAACGCATGACGGACCTGCTCGACCTCGCCCGCGACCGCGGCGGCGAGAGCTATACCGCCCACGACATCGAGGTGCTCGAAGGCCTGGAGCCGGTGCGGCGCCGGCCGGGGATGTATGTCGGCGGCACCGACGAGCGCGCTCTGCACCATCTCGTCGCCGAGGTGCTCGACAATGCCATGGACGAGGCCGTCGCCGGCCACGCCACGCGGATCGAGCTGGAGGTCGCCGCTCCCAACCGCATCACCGTGCGCGACAATGGCCGCGGCATCCCGATCGATCCTCACCCCAAGTTTCCCGACAAGAGCGCCCTCGAAGTCATCATGACCACGCTCCACTCGGGCGGTAAGTTCGGCAGCAAGGCCTATGACACCTCCGGCGGACTGCACGGCGTCGGCGTGTCCGTGGTCAACGCGCTTTCCTGCGAACTCCTGGTCGAGGTAGCCCGCAATCGGGCCCTCTACACGCAGAGCTACGCCCGCGGCGTGCCCCAGGGGCCGGTGGTGCCCGCCGGCGGCGCGCCGAACAGGCGCGGGACGACGGTGAGCTTCGTGCCCGACCCGGAGATCTTCGGGCCGGCGCCGCGGTTCAGCCCGGCCATCCTGCACCGGATGGCGCGGAGCAAGGCCTACCTGTTCCGCGGCGTGGAGATCCGCTGGCGCTGCGATCCGGCCCTCATCGAGCCGGGCTCCGCGGTCCCGCCCGAGGAGAGCTTCCACTTTCCCCAAGGGCTCGCCGATTTCCTCAAGGCGCTGCTCAACGGGCGAGAGCTCGTGGTCGACGAGCCGTTCACCGGCGAGGCCGCACTGGAGCAAGGTGCCCGCGTCGAATGGGCCATCGCCTGGCCGGTGGACGAGGAGGGTTATACCGGCTGGTACTGCAACACCGTGCCCACGCCATCGGGCGGCACGCACGAGGCCGGTCTGCGCGGCGCGCTGCTCAAGGGGCTGCGGACCCACGCCGAACGGATCGGTTTCAAGCGCGCCGCGGCCGTCACCGCCGAGGATGCCACCGGTGCGGCCTGCATGCTCCTTTCGCTGTTCCTGCGCCAGCCGCAGTTCCAGGGCCAGACCAAGGACCGGCTGGTGTCGCCCGAGGCCACGCGCCTGGTCGAGAACGCGATCAAGGACCGCTTCGAGCTTTGGCTGGGCAGCCATCCCGCCACCGCCACGGCGGTGCTCGAGCACCTGGCACGGCGCGCGGAAGAGCGGATCGCGCGCAAGAAGGCGCGCGAGGAGATCGGGCGCAAGACGGCGACGCGCAAGCTGCGGCTTCCGGGCAAGCTCGCCGACTGTGCCCGCGATGCCCGCGACGGCACCGAGCTGTTCATCGTCGAGGGCGATTCGGCGGGCGGCTCGGCCAAGCAGGCGCGCAGCCGCGACACCCAGGCGGTCCTGCCGCTGCGCGGCAAGATCCTGAACGTCGCCTCGGCCACGGCCGACAAGCTTGCCGGCAACAAGGAGCTGGCCGACCTGGTGACGGCGCTCGGCTGCGGGACGGGCAAGCATTGGCGGCCTGACGACCTGCGTTACGACAAGGTCGTGATCATGACCGATGCCGACGTCGACGGCGCGCACATCGCCGCCCTGTTGATCACCTTCTTCTTCCGCGAATTGCCGAAGCTGGTCGAGCGCGGCCACCTCTATCTCGCCCAGCCGCCGCTCTATCGGCTGAGCCATGGCGGCACGATCGCCTACGCGCGCGACGAAGCCGACCGCGAGCGCCTGCTGGCGACCACCTTCAAGGGCAAGAAGAACGTCGATCTGGGCCGGTTCAAGGGCCTGGGCGAGATGAACCCGTCCCAGCTCAAGGAAACCACCATGGACCCGGCGCGGCGCCAGCTGCTCCAGGTACGCAGCGAGGATGTCGAGGGCAAGCCCACCGCCCAGCTGGTCGAGGAGCTGATGGGCAGGAAGCCGGAGCTGCGGCTGGCGTTCATCCAGGAGAACGCAAGGCTGGTCACCGAGCTCGACGTCTGAGCTCCAGCCAGAGCCAAATCCGGCCTATTCCTTGCCGGTGCGGATCTCGACGTCGGCGAACTCGACCTCGACGGTCCGGGCGTAGCGGCAGCCGTTGGTGCGGTCGTGCCGCATGAAACGCGGCGGGGAGATGCGCACCTTCAGGGTATAGAGCCCGTCGCCGGGCAGCTTGACGTTCCGCCCGTAGTGATAGAGCCCCGGATGCCACAGGAACGGCAGGTGGAACGGGCCTACCTGGCTCCCGTCAGGGTCGGTGAGGGTGGCCTCGATTTCGAGGCCCGGGATGAAGCGCTGGTCGCCAGCGTCCGAGACCGAGATCTCGAGATGGCAGTTCTCTTCCTCGGGCTCGACCCATTCGAGCTCGCCTTCGCCACGCAGCAAGTACATGCCTTCGGCACGCTCCTGCGCGAAGCCGACAATGTAGTCGCCGGCCCGTTGCCGCCTGCCGGTGTCGGCGACCTGCTCGACCATGTAGCTCAGCGAACGTTGATAGGCCGCACCTTCCTCGCGCGCCATGTCGAGTTGCCGCTGATCGGCCTCGTCGCTGGGCTTCTCTGAAGGCGATGCCATTGCCGTCCCCTGCTCGGTTGCCACGGGCGAGGCCGGAGCCCCGCTCCCGTTCAAATGCGCGAGCTCGCCTGGATGTTCCTGGCGCCGATGCGGGCCAGCGGATTCCGCGATCTCTCGGCAAGCACGCGGAACGGCCCGCGCACCGGCGGTGCCGGCAAGGCCCGTCATGCAGGGATCGAATCGGCGTCCAGCAATTTCTCCAGGCGGATCGGCAGCTCGCGCACCCGGACGCCGGTGGCGTGATAGACCGCGTTCGCGACGGCCGCATTGAGCCCGACATTGCCGAGCTCGCCCACCCCCTTGATCCCGAGCGCGTTCACCTCGTTGTCCTCCTCCGGCACCAGGATGGTCTGGACCTCCTGGATGTCCGCGTTCACCGGGATCAGGTATTCGGCGAGGTTGGTGTTGTAGTAGCGGGCGGAACGGCGGTCGATTTCGGTCGCTTCGTGCAGGGCGGAACTGATCCCCCAGATCTGCCCGCCCATGAGCTGGCTCTTGGCGGTCTTCGGGTTGACGATCCGGCCGGCGGCATAGGCGCCGACGATGCGTGGCGCTCGGATCTCCCGCGTGCGGGCGTGGACCCGTACCTCCACGAACTGGGCCCCGAATGCGAACTGGACCCGATCCTCGAGGCTCGACCCGCCGACCAGGGCCGGGATGCCGCGATAGAGAGCCGCCATGGCCGAGGCCGGCGCGCCGTCGGGAATGTTCTCGGCATAGGCCTCCATCGCACCGTTGGCGGCGCGACGGATCGCGTCCCGCAGCGGCTCGGTGGCGCCGTCCGGTCCGTGCAGGCCACCGCCCGCGAGCGACAGTGCGCCAGCATCCCTGCCATGGAACGGAGCGTCGGCATCGCGCACGGCGGCTTGGGCGAGGCGCGAACGCAGATCCTCGCACGCCTTCGCGACCACGTTGCAGACACTCGCCGTCGTGTTGGAGCCGCCGGCCACCGGAGCTGCCGGCAGCTCGGAATCGCCGAGCTCGACATGGATCCGTTCCAGCGGCAATCCGAGCCGCTCGGCCACGATCTGCGCCACGACCGTGTAGGCGCCCGTGCCCACGTCGTGCGCCGCCGTCTGCACGCGCGCATCGCCCTCGGGCGACAGGATCACCCGGGCCGCCGCCGGCCCGACCAGCGTCGGATAGAGGGTCGAGGCGCAGCCCCAGCCGATCAGCCAGTCGCCGTCGCGCATCGCACCCGGCTGCGGATCGCGCCCCTGCCAACCGAAAGCCGCACCAGCCTGGTCGAAGCACTCGACCAGATGCCGCGACGAATAGGGCAGTCCGCCGATCGGCTCCTTGTGCGTGTCGTTCCTCCGGCGCAGCTCGACCGGGTCCATGGCCAGGGCGTAGGCGAGCTCGTCCATGGCCGATTCGATCGCGAACAGGTAGGGCACCTCGGGCGGCGAGCGCATGAAGCCCGGCGTGTTGCGGTCGGCATTGACCACATGCACGGCGGAACGGACGTTCGGGCACGCGTAGATCCGGGTCGACGCGTCGGTCCCCGCAACGGTGTAGTCGTCGGGACGCGAGGACACCTCCCACCCTTCGTGCACCAGGGCTTGAAGCTTGCCGTCGCGGCCGGCGCCGAGCCGGATGCGATGACGCGTCTCCGCTCGGTAGGTGGCGATGGTGAAGCCCTGCCGCCGGGTCGCCTCCAGCTTCACCGGGCGGTTCAACCGGCGCGCGGCGAAGGCGATCAGCGCCGTGCGCTGGGTCAGCGACCCGCGCGAGCCGAATGCGCCGCCGATGAAGGGCGAGATCACGTGGACCTGCGAGGGGTCGATGCCCAGTTGCTCGGCCAATCCGTACTGGTAGCCGTAGACGTTCTGGCTCGATTCCCACACGGTCAGCCGGTCGTCCGCCCAGGCGCAGGCGGTCGTGAACAGCTCGATCGGATTGTGGTGCTGGATCGGCGTGACGTAGGTCTGGTCGAGCGTGACCGGCGCCGCGGCCAGCGCCGTATCGGCATCGCCGACCCGCGGGCTCTCGCCTTCCGCTTGCGCCGCTTTGGTGGTCGCGCCGTCGCTGCCGAACGTGGCCGCCGGAGCCTCTTCGGCGTAGGAGATGCGCAGGCGGTGGGCCCCCTCCCGCGCCGCCTCGAAGGTCTCGGCCACGACGACGGCCACGATCTGCCCGTCGTGCCAGATGCGATCGGAGGCCAGGGGTGCGATCGAGGTGCCCATGTAGCCCTTGTCGCTGAACGTCTTGCCCGGCTTGATCCGGTCACCGACGTTGCGGTGGGTGAGGATCTCGACCACACCCGGCACCTCCCGCGCGGCACTCTCGTCGAGCTCGGCGATCCGCCCCTTGGCGATGGTGCTCGTGGCCAGGAATGCCTGGAGCGGGCTGGCGCCCCCGTCGAAGTCGGAGCCGTAGCGCGCAGCGCCCATCACCTTGGCACGGCCGTCCACCCGCGAGGTCGCGGTCCCGATCCCCGTCATGGTTCCCACGCTCTCGACCATCTCAGACCTCCAGCGCCGCGGCCTGCATCACAGCGCGCACCAACGTGCGCCGGCCGAGCTCAGGCTTGTAGGCATTGTCGTCCCGGGTGACCGCGCCCGCGAACGCGGCCTCCGCCGCCGCCTCGGCTGCCTCCGCGCTCAGGCGCTGGCCCTTGAGCACCGCCTCGGCCTCGTGGGCACGCCAGGGGCGATAGGCGACGCCGCCCAGGCCGATCCTGGCCTCCACGACCGTGCCGGCGCGAAGATCGAGGGCGACCGCGGCGGTGGCGAGCCCGAAGGCGTAGGACTCGCGGTCGCGGACCTTCAAGTAGAGCGACCGCCGCGTCCAAGGCCCAGCCGGGACGGTGAACCCGGTGATGATCTCGCCCGGCGCCAGCACGGTCTCGACGTTCGGATCCTCCGGGCCGCGGTGCAGCTCCTCGAGCGGGAATTGCCGCGGACCGTCTGGCCCGAGCGTCTCGACGACCGCACCGAACGCCACGAGCGTAGGCGCCAGATCGCCCGGATACTCGGCGATGCACCGTTCGCCGACGCCGAGGACGGCATGCTTGCGGTTGACGCCTTCCAGGGCGGCACAGCCCGAGCCCGGGAGCCGCTTGTTGCAGGCGCGCCAGCTCGGGTCACGGAAATACTCGCAGCGCGTCCGCTGCAGCACGTTGCCTCCCAAGGAGGCCATGTTGCGCAGCTGGGCGCTCGCCGCCTGCTGCAGCGACTGGGCGATCGCCGGATAGTCGCGCAGGATTGCCGGATGCGCGGCGGCCGCGCTCATGCGCACCAGCGCACCGAGCCGCAGCCCGTCCCCGCCGGCGGCGACAGTCCCGTGCTCGCGGGCGAGATCGTTGATGTCGACGACGATCTCCGGCCGCATGGTGCCGAGCTTCATCAGGTCGAGCAGGGTGGTCCCGCCCGCCAGAAACTGGGCCGGCGCTTCGGTCGGCGGGCCGTCCCAGGCGGCGTTGCCGGCAGTGCCGACGGCTGCCTGGACGTCGGCGACGCGGCGGTAGAGGAACGGGTACATGGCGTCACCCTCCCTGGATGGCGGGCGCCGCTTGGCGGATCGCGGCCACGATGTGCGGGTAGGCGGCGCAGCGGCACAGATTGCCGCTCATATACTCGCGGATCTCGGCCTCACTCCCGGCATGTCCCTCCTCGACACAGGCGATGGCACTCAGGATTTGGCCCGGGGTGCAGTAGCCGCATTGGAAGGCGTCCTGATCGATGAACGCCTGCTGCATCGGGTGGAGCTCGCCGTCGGTGCCCGCGAGCCCCTCGATCGTCTGCACCGGCTCGCGTACCATGATCGCCAATGTCAGGCAGGCGAGTTGGCGCTGACCGCCGACGAGGACGGTGCAGGCGCCGCACTGCCCATGGTCGCAGCCCTTCTTCGAGCCGGTCAGCCCGAGATCGCGGCGCAAGGCGTCGAGAAGCGATGTGCGCGAGTCCAGCGTCAGCCGATGCTCGCGGCCATTGACGGTCAGCGCCACGGTCACGGGCTGGCGCGGATCAGGTGCCGGCGACGATGGGGCGTCCGCGGCCTGCGCGGCGGCGGCCGCGGGAATCGCGGCGCAGGCCGCGGAGGTGGTGAGCACGGTTCGGCGACTTAACCCGAGCCGCAAATCGTCCTGATGATTGGGCACCATGCCGCCTCCAGATGGGACCGAACGCAGGTTCGCAGCGCATCGGCCCGTATTGGACAGCAGCGCGCGTCCGCGAAACAGCGCCTGAAGGCGGCGATCGTTCCGGTCGAGCAGGGGAGAAAGTGCCGGCGGCGGCCGTCAGGCGGCCGGAGATCCCGCCATGGGCGCCAGCTCGTCATAGATTTCGCGGGTAACCGGGGTCGCCACGGCAGCTGCCTCGCCCAGCCGGACCACCGCACCCGACAGCCAGTCGAGCTCCAGACGCCGGCCCGCCTCCAGGTCGTGCAACATCGACGACTTCATCTCGGTCGGCAGTTTGCGGGCAAGTTCGATCCGCTCGGCTTCCGTGCCTTCGGGCAGGTCCACGCCTTGCGCCCGCGCCACCGCCACGGCCTCCTCGACCATGGCCATGAACCGGCGCCAGAGCAGCGGGTCCTCGCGCACGGCGCCGATGCTGGTCCGACCGGCGCAGGTGATGCCGGCGAACGGCGCCAGGAACACGAATTTCTTCCACACCTCGACGGCGATATCGGGTGACAGGAGGCAGTCGATTCCCGCCCCGCGACAGCCTGCCTCGAGCGTCTCCAGGCGCCAGGACTGGCTTTCTCGCGCCTCACCGAACACCAGCCGCGCGCCCTTGCCGACATGGCGGATGACACCCGGAGCCTCGATCGCCGCGGCAATATAGGCAGCACCGCCGCAGACATAGCGCGCTCCCAGCGCCTGCTCGAGGATCGCCTGCGCCTCGACGCCGTTCTGGAACGGCACCACGGCGGTGTCGGCCGTGAGAAGCGGCTTGATGGCCGCCGCGGCGGCGGCGAGGTCGTACATCTTGACCGCGACCAGGACGATGTCGACCAGGCCGGTGGTCCGCCAATCCTCGTGGAGCTTGACCGGCTGGAGATGCAGGTCGCCCAAGGGCGAGAGGACCTCGAGCCCCCGCTCTCGCATGGCCGCGGCGTGAGCACCGCGTGCGATGAACGTGACGTCGTTGCCGCTCGCCGCGAGCCGGGCGCCGAAATAGCCGCCGACTCCACCGGCGCCGAGTACCGCGATCCTCATGCCGTTCTCCCCACCCGGGCCAGGTCCCGCCGCCCCGCTTCCATCAGCTCGCGCATCCGCCGAACGGCCTCGGGCAGCCCGATGGCCAGCGCCTCGCCGACCAGGAAATGTCCGATGTTGAGCTCGACGAGCTCCGGCAGGGCCGCCACGGCACGGACATTCGCATAGGCCAAGCCGTGGCCGGCGTGACATTCGAGCCCGATCGAGGCGGCGTGGCGCGCCGCACGGCGCAGCCGCTCCAGCTCCGCCGCCCGCTCCCCGCCCGCCCCGGCGTCGCAGTAGCTGCCGGTATGCAGCTCGACCACGGGCGCGCCCGCGGCCTTGGCGGCGTCGATCTGGGCGGGCTCGGGATCGATGAACAGCGACACGCGGCAGCCGGCGCCATCCAGGGCCACCACGGCCTCGACCAGCGCCTTTCCGCCGCCGACGACGTCGAGACCGCCTTCGGTCGTGACCTCGGTCCGCTTCTCCGGAACCAGGCACACGGCATGGGGGTGAAGCCGCCGGGCGACCGCGATCATCTCGGGCGTGACCGCCATCTCCAGGTTCACAGGCACGGTCAGGGCAGCCATCAGACCCTCGACGTCGGCGTCTCGGATGTGGCGGCGATCCTCGCGCAGATGGACGGTAATTCCGTCGACACCGGATTCTGCGGACAGCTGGGCGAAGCGGACCGGATCGGGATGGGCGCCGCCGCGCGCGTTGCGCAGGGTCGCAACATGGTCGAGGTTCAGGCCCAGCCGCAAAGGCGGCGGCATGGTCATGCTTCATACTCCCTGCGCCGCAGCGCCATCACGGCGGCAAGCTCGATGGCGGCGATCAGGCTGTCGGGCCGGGCGATACCCTGGCCGGCGATGCCGAGCGCGGTGCCGTGGTCCGGCGAGGTGCGCACGAAGGGCAGGCCCAGCGTGACGTTGACGGCGTCGTCGAAGTGCAGGGTCTTCACCGGCACCAACGCCTGATCGTGGTACATGCACAAGGCGGCATCGTAGCCAGCGCGGGCACGCTCGTGGAACATCGTGTCGGCGGGCAGCGGCCCGACGATGTCGAGCCCCTCCGCCCGCAGCCGGCGCAGCGCCGGCCCGATGATCCGTTCCTCCTCGTCGCCCATCGCCCCGCCCTCCCCGGCGTGCGGGTTGAGCGAGGCTACCGCGAGCCGCGGATTGGCGATGCCGAAGTCGCGCCGCAGCGCCAGGTCCACGATCCGTGCCTGCTCGACGATGGCGTCCTCGTCCAGCCGGCGCGGCACCTCGGCCAGCGCCATGTGGACCGTCAGCGGCACCACCCGCAGCGACGGCCCGGCCAGCATCATCACTGGCCGGCCGACACCGCCGAGCTCGGCCAGGAACTCGGTGTGGCCGGGAAAGCCGAAGCCGGCGGCGTAGAGCGTGGCCTTGTGGATCGGGTTGGTGACCACGGCCGCGGCAGCGCCGGCCCTGGTCAGCGAGACCGCCTGGACGATGCTCGCCACCACCGCGGCGCCGTGCAGCGGATCGGGCCGACCGGAAACGGATGCCACCTGCCGGCCGAGCGGCAGGACCGGCAGCGCTCGGGCGAACACACCCCGTGCCTCGGCCGGATGCGCGATCTCGCGGACCGGCGCGCCGCCCAGGGCGCGCAGGCGGTCGGGATCGTCGACGACGAAGAAGCTCGGCCCGCGCCCGGCCAGTCGGCTCCAGGCCGCCATGGTGATTTCACCTCCGATGCCGGCGGGCTCGCCCATGGTCACCGCCAGAGGCGGCAGAGAGGGTTCGTCGGCCATGGTCAGACGGCAAGTTCGACGGTCACCGGCACATGGTCGCTGGGCTGCTCCCAGCCCCGTGCCGCCCGGGTCACCTCGGCTTCGACCAGCTTGGGTGCGAGTTCGGGCGACAGCCAGACATGATCGAGACGCCGGCCCCGGTCCGAGACCGACCAGTCCTGCGCGCGGTAGGACCACCATGTGTAGAGCTTCTCGCTCGGCGGCACGATGGCCCGCACGGCGTCGACGAAGCCGTAGGCCGCCTGCAGGCCGAGCAGGCCCGCAGTCTCGACCGGCGTATGGGAGACCACGTTGATGAGCTGCTTGTGGCTCCAGACGTCGTTCTCGAGCGGCGCGATGTTGAGGTCGCCCACCAGCACCATCCTGGCGCCGTCGCCCTTGCGCCCGCCGAAATGGTCGGTGAGTTCCGTCAGCATGTCGAGCTTGTGCCGGAACTTGGGGTTGGCGTCCGGATCCGGCACGTCGCCGCCGGCCGGGATGTAGAAATTGTGCAGCTCGATCCCGCCCGGCAGGGAGCAGATCGCATGGCGGCTGTGCTCGATTCCGCACCACCGGCGGGTGTGGCAGTCCGCGAGTGGCAGCTTCGAGAGAACGGCCACGCCGTGATAGGCTTTCTGGCCGTGGACGTGCAGATGGGAGAAGCCCAGCTCGCGGCACAGTTCGGCCGGGAACCGGTCGTCCTCGACCTTGATCTCCTGAACGCACAGCACGTCCGGCCGGATCTCGGCCACGATGCGGCGCAACGCGGATTCGCGCAGCCGGATCGAGTTCGCGTTCCAGGTCGTGATCCGCAGCCGCAACACGCTCTCCCGCAGATGGCCCGCGGGATCTGGCGCGGATCGTCTCCGGACGCAAGTGGCGCGGGCGACTCCGCGCCGCGCCAGGCTACTGCGTGGCGACTTCCGTGTAGTACCAGCGGCCGCCAATCTTGTAGCAGTACCTGGCGGCACTGCCGTCCGCAGGCTGGACGATCTCGCCCAGTGGCTGTGCGGATCTGGCCGCGAGCGGCTGGTCGCGTATCTCCAGCGGCGCCTTCCGCGGATCACCGTCGTAGAGCCGCTGCATCGAGCCGTCCTTGCCGACGACCACCACCAGCGCAGGATCGAGCCCGGCCGCCTTGAGAGCCGCGGTCACGTCGGGCGGCAGCGAGACCGCGTCGAGGTGCTCGGTGTCCTGGGCGCGGGCGCACGGCGCAGCCAGGAGCGACGCCAGCGCCAGCAGCGTGGGCAAGCGAAGCCAATTCAGATCGACCGCATACATCGTTGCGTTTCCCCCTGTTTGCACTCGGATCGGCACCGCGCCGACGGCTCAAAATTGCAGGTTGATCGTCGCCAGGATCATCCGCTCGGGTGCAAATCTGGTCGCGCGATCCTGGTTGGTCCGATAGTTGTCGTCACGATATTGCAGCTTTTGGTCGAACAGGTTGCTCACCGCGAGCACGGCGGCGCCGCGGCCGAATGGCAGCCGGTAGCCGATGCCCGCGTCGGCGAGCACGGTGCTGCCGTGGTCGGCCTGATCCGCGGTGGCGCTCGACGCCCCGCGGTCGAGGTCCTGGTAGAGGTAGGTTCCCCGGGCGAAGGCGAAGAGCCCCGAAGCCGCGAAATAGCGCAGCTCCAGCGGAGCCAACCACGTATCCACCCGATCGGGGTAGGTGCCCGTGTCGTCGCTGGTGAACCGGTCGAACTGAGGCTGGAAGCTCAAGGCGAGGTCGTCGGACAGGATCCAGTAGCCGTAGGCGCCGACATTGCTCTCATCCAGGTTCTCGTCCTCGCCTTCCGGCGCCGTCCCGATGCTGTCGATGTTGCGGGTCGAGGCCTCCACGCCGAACCGGAGGTCCTCCCGCGCGCGCCAGTCGAGGCCCAGGCTGTAGCGATCCGATACCTGGCCGTTGAGGTCGTCGTAGACCTGGAGAAAACCTGCGATCTCCGTTGGCTCGAGCGTCGTCTCGACCAGCAGGGCCCGGCGGATGGAGCGGCCGCGGGCCGCCCGAAGCGTCAGGTCCCACGGCAGTGCCTGGGTGACGCCGAATTTCGGGGACACCTTGGTGTAGTCGTCGCCATCGGAGGAAAGGCGCTCCACGGCCAATCCCAGCACCAGGTCGGTTCCCTCGAACGGCTCGGCGTAGCCATAGACATAGCCGGATCCGAAACGCTCGCCGAAATCGTCCTCGGACAACGAGCGGGTGCGAACTCGGACATCGGCATCGTAGAAGGCGCCGCCGGCCAGGATGTCGAAATTGCCGGCATTGTGGATCACCTGACCTTCGAGCTGGTAGCCCTGGTCGGTGCCCTGGGCGCGCAGGTTGGGAGTTGGAAAGGGTGGCGAGGGGAAGACATCGTCGTCGTTGAGCTTGTCCCGGAACTTGCTGACCGAGGCCGTGGCCAGCACCGTGGTGGCCGGCGTCGGCCGATAGACGAGACCGCCGACGCCCGTCGTCTGCTTGAAGTCGCGGCGCTGATCGGGGACGAAGAGCTCGGGGTCGAAGTCGAGCGCGATGTCGCCCTGCTGGTATTCGCGCCGCCTCAGTTCGCCGTAGAGCTGCAGTTCCGGCGACACCGCCGCCTTCGCGACGACATTGTACAGGCTGTTCTCGATGTCGCCATTGCGGCGAAAGCCGTCGGTCGTCGCCTGCAGCGTGCCGACGCTGATGGAGAACGGGCCGCTTTGGGCGGCCGCACTCGCTTCGCCGCCATAAGTCGACTGAGTTCCCGCCAGGCCGGAGACGATGGCGGCGCCGCCCTGCTCGGCGAAGAGCGCGGAATACTCGTTGAAGCCGGGTATGTAGCCGTTGGCGGCGCTCAGCACGTTGAGGTCGGAATAGGCGAGGCGAGGCATGATCGGGACCGAACTCGGTCGTTCCAGCAATTGCGCCTTGAACAGCTCGCTGGCGCGCAGGGTGTCGAAGCGCGGCAGCGTCGCCACGGTATCGGCGAGCAGCCGGTGCGCATCGGGATTGGCCGGCGCGGTGGCGAGCGCGCGGGATGCCGCCAGCAGACCGAGCCGCGGAAAGCCCAGATTGTCGAAGATCTGCCCCAGGCTCGCATTCCTGCTCGCCAGGTCCTGGTCGAGCAGAATGGGCGAGCGGAAGACCGCCCGCTGGTCGTTGAGGGCGATCGAGGTTTCCAGATCGCGCAAGGCGGTGACCGGACGATTGCTCAGCAGCTCCTGGATCGCGCTGTAGAGGAACGGCGTGGGGTCGTTCGGACCCAGGTCCCTGGCGATCGCGAGCTGCTTGGCCGCCGCTTCACCGTCCCGGGCGGCGAAACTCGCCCGGCCGAGATAGGCGCGCAGCAGGGCACTCGACGGATCCTGGACGACGGCGGCGGCGATGAGCTGCTGCCCCGCTGGCACATCGCGGAGATTGATCCGGGCCAGACCGAGCCCGAGCAGCGCCAGCGGGTTCTGGCTCTCCTGCTGCAGGGCGCGGCGAAAGTCGGCTTGCGCGGCATCCACCCGGTAGCCGGCCAGGTTGGTGTAGCCCTGCACGATGGCGGTGAGCGGCGAGGCGCTGAGCCGGTCCGCCTTGTCGGCAGCCTCGCGCGCGCCGCGGACGTCGCCCTGCATCAGAAAGAGTTCGGCGAGCCGCGCCTGCGCGAAGGCGTCGTGCGGGGCCAGCGCCGCGGCCTCGCCCGCCGCCGCGGTCGCGCCGGCGAGGTCGAGGTCGAGCTGCAGGGCGTAGGACCGGGCCAGCTCGGACGAGGCTGCGGCTGGAGCAAGCTCCACGGCGCGGGCGGCCGCAGCCGCGGCACCGGTCGAATTACCACGCGCAACGGCGATCGACGTGCGCAGGGCCGCCGCCAGCCCGCCCTCCAATCCGGTGTCCGGAACCTGCTCCAGCAGCGCCTCCGCCTGGTCGCGCTGGCCCGCCGCGAGCAGTCGGGCGGCTTCGGCGATCCGCGGAAAGGCCTCCGCTTCCGTGTCCACCAGCACTTCGGGATAGTAGAGGGTCCAGGAGAGTGCGCCCACGGTCACCCGCCGCAGCGCGCCGAACGGCTTGCCGTCGTCCGGCAGTGGCGTGACCTCCGGCGCGGTGTCGGACGCGACCGCCAGCCGCTGACCCGTGGTCACCGCCGCAGCCGCGAACGGCTCCGCGCTGGCGCTTCCCGGAGTGGCCGCCACCCGGCCCTCGAGCACGATCATCTCGGTCGCCCCATCGGCGACGCGGAGATAGACCTCGGTACCTTCGACCCCCGCGTTGACGTAGGGCGTTCGGACCGTGAGCGTGCGCCGAACCTCGCTCAGGAAGTAGAGGCCGCCGCTGATGAGATCGACGAGGCCACCGCCCGGCTCGGGCGGGGTTCGAAACCGGCTGACCGTGTTCTCGTCCAGCCGCAAGGGCGTGTCGGCGCCGGTCACGCTCACCAGCGCCCGGCTGGCCGGGCCGACCGTCACGGCCTCGCCGGCGCAGATCGGGCGGTAGGGCGCCTCGCCGCGCGGTGGCAGACCGCCGATGCGAACGTCGCCGACCGCGGACACCAGGTTGGCGACCGCCGGCACCGGATGGCCGTCCGCGTCCAGGCAATCCTCGGCAGCGAGCGCCGCATGGGCGAACAAGGCCAAGCCTGCGAGCACGATCCGGCTTCCCGCGATCAGACGCCCGGCACATGGCGACGGGTGGCGCGCGCGGGACGACGTGGCCGACCATCCCATCCGATTTCTTTGATCTATTAAGGCGACCTCACGGTACGCTGACCACGTCGACGGTTGGACGTCAATGGCAGTGCGTCAGCTCCGAGCGGGGGAGTAACCCGGTACCGGATCAGCCAGGCCGGTATCGGCTCCCGATGGGAGGTCTCCCGCGCCAGCCACGGCCGCGAACGGCCGGCCGGACGCGACGCCGGTCAGGCGGTAGATCATCACCGGCTGACGCCTGCCCCGCAATTGGTGCTCGCCAGCCGCGACGAAGTTGAACGCGGCCCCCACCAGATCGTGGGTCCGGCTGCTGACCAGAATCGCCACGGTCGGCATGTCGGTGCAGATCGTCTTGGCGAGCTGCTCGATGCGCTGCGTCGCGTTCACGGTGTCGCCGACGATGCCGTAGTTGCTACGTCCCGGTGCGCCGACATTGCCCGCCGTGACCATCCCGGAGTTGATCCCGACCCGCAGCCGGACCGGGGCCAGACCCTCGGTGGCCCGGCGCCGGTTCTCGGTCTCCAGGGCGCGGCCGATCGCCAGGGCCGCCCGGCAGGCCCGGGCGGCGTGGTCCGGCTGCGGATCCGGCGCGCCCCAGAACGACATCACGCTGTCGCCGATGAATTGTGCCAGGGTGCCGCCTTCGGATTCGACGCAGCGGTTGAGCATGGTGAAGTGGCGATTGACGAAATCGGCCACCACCGTCGGCGAGCTCTGCTCGGCCATGGTCGTGAAGCCGACGATGTCGGTCAGCATCACCGTCACTTCCCGGCTCTGCGCCAAGGCGGGAAACTCGCGTCCCTCGAGGAGCCGCCGGCTGACCTGGTGAGGCGCGTAGACACCTAGCCAGCGGGCAGCGCCGACATAGCGCACCACCTGCCCGAGGGCGATCGCGAGCGGCAGCAGGCCGAGCAGCGGCACGACGAGCGGCAGCCAGAAATCGGCCAGCACGAAGGCGGCCACCGCCGTCCCGGCGTAGGCACCCGCAAGGCACAAAGGGGCCGCGATCCCGCGCCAGAGGGCGCCCAAGCAGCTGGCCATGGTGAAAGCGAACCCGAGCAGGGCCACGAGCCCGACCCGCACCCATTCCGGCAGGGCCCGCACCGTGCCGTCGTGCAGCAGATTGGCGAACGCGGTCGCCAGGATCTCGACGCCGCTGAGGTCGACACCGTCCGCGCCGCGGAACGCGGTGGGAAAGCTGTCGCCGGCCTGCGGTATCGCGAGTTCCTGAAAGCCTACGAACACGACGCGACCGCGCAAGTCCATGTCCGGCGGCGCCCGGTCCGGGTCCGGCACGAGCATGTCCGCGACCGAGAGCGACGGGAACGTGCCGGGCGGCCCATAATAGTTGAGATAGTAGTTGTTCGGGCCACGGTAGACACGGCTCAGCGAATTGACAGCGAGTGCGTCGGCCCTTGAGATCCGGGCGAGCTCCGCCGGGCTGATGCCGCCGTCCGGGGCGGCGACCTGGGCACGGAACCAGCCGGTCAGCCCCGCCAGGCGCTCGCGCTCGGTGGGGCTGGCGGGCACGCGCTCCTCGGTGGCGCGCGCGAGGTTGGCCAGCGCCGGAAGGGCCAGCGCCTCCAGCGCGCGCACCGGCAGCTGCGTCGGGGACGGGAGCGCCGGGTTGAACCCCCAGAACTGATGGATCTCCGACGTGCCGCGTGGAAGCAGGAACGATGCCGTGGCGATGGCTTCGGTTTCCAGCGCCGGGTGCGGTCCTTCCAGCCAGTCGGCCTGCACCGAACCGGCGTCGTCGTCGGGTTTCGCGGCCGACGGAGCAAGCTGGCGCACCGCTCGGTCGAGCAGGATGATCCGGCCATGCCGCCGCAGCGCCGCGGCCAGCTCGGCAACGCCCTCCTCGCGGCTGGGGTCGCGGCGGAACGACATGTCGAAGGCGATCACCGCGGCGCCCCGCCGCGTGAGCTCCTCGACCAGGCACGCCACGACCCCGCGCGGCAGCCGATCCAGACGGCTCGCATCCGCCAGCCCGGGCATGTCGCCGTTGCGCCGGGCACATCCGGCGAGCGGCTGCGGCCATTGCGCAGGATCGTCGGGCAGCGCCCGCAGGCGAGACAAAGCGTCCCGGTCGAATCGGACCACCACCGGCTCGGGTGGCGGCGGACGCGGGCCGCGGACGGCAAACAGCCAATGGAGGCCGATCTCCTCCTCAAGGCCGAAGCCGACCGGGCTCACGGAAGCCGCGGCCCCGATAGCGGCAACCGTTCCCGCAACGAGCAGTACGCGCATCTCTCGGCGGAACACCATGTCCTGTCCGGTGAAGCGTCTGTCTGCGGCTGAGCCTAGCGCAATTCCGACGACACGGCCCGTCAATGTTCACCCTCGAGTTCCAGGCCTGGAACGGCCGAGAGGTCTGCGCTGCCTACCATCTTCCCCGGCATTGACCGAGCGTCGTTGCCGAATCCGCATTGCCGTTGGTCTCTCCCCAAATCGTGACCGATTTGCATGGCGGCCATGCGTGGGTTTCGCTTGTGCGGGGCGCGACACGGCCGAAGAGTAATGATGCATTGCAGCACTCCTTTGGCTCGGACCTGCGGAGGATGGGTTTGCGTGCAGGCGGCCCGAACCCGGTTTCGGACTCGGATTCGGGCCGCCCAACGCGCCGTCAACCGATCGTTAACCATCCACCTGCATGCTGAAGCCCGCCGCCAATCCTCCCGGCGGCCAGGAGATCAGCCATGCATTTGTGGACTCCCGGCCTCGTCGCCCTGCTGTTGGCGGCAGGAGTGCCGGCCCATGCCGCCGAGCCTGCCGCACCGCGCACCCCGGCCCTGTTCGCAGCCCTGGATTCCGATGGCGACGGCAAGCTGACCTCGGAGGAACTGAGCGCCGCGCGGGTACAGCAGATCGCGCGCTTCGACAGCGACGGCGACGGCAAACTTTCGGCTGCCGAGTATCAGGCTTGGTGGCTGGATGTGGCGCAGCCACGGCTGGCGCGCCAGTTCCGCGCCGACGATCTCGACAAGGATGGCGAGGTGGGGCTGGAGGAATTGGTCGAGCGATCGACGGCACTTCTGCGCCGGCGCGATCGCGATCAGGACGGCGCCCTCACCGCCGAGGAGTGGCGTCCGCACCGTCGTGCGACCAAGCCCGGAAACGGCTGAGCGCCGTCACCCCGGCGCGGCCCCGGTGGGCAGCGCCACGGTGACCGCAAGTCCGCCGGCGCGGCGGTTGGCGAGGCGGATGTCGCCGCCATGCGCGCGCACGATCGAGCGTGCAATGGCGAGACCCAGGCCGATGCCGCCGGTTTCGTTCGAGCGCGAGACCTCCAGGCGGACAAAAGGCTCGAACACGCGCTCCTGCTCGGCTTCCGGGATGCCGGTCCCCTCGTCCTCGATCACGATGCGCGCTTCGTTCCGGTCGCCAGCGAGCCGGACCTGACAGCGCTCGCCGTAGCGCACGGCGTTCTCGATCAGGTTGCGCAAGGCCCGACGCAGGGCCACGGGCCGGCAGGCCAGCGTCCGGCGGCCTGCCTCGGCGAAGGTGACCTGCGCGCCCAGGTCGGCGAGATCGAGGACGGTGCTTTCCACCAGTGCGGAAAGATCGACGTTGCGCGTCGGCTCGCTCGCGGCGTCCTCGCGCACGAAGGCGAGCGTGCCCTCGACCATCTTCTGCATCTCGTCCAGGGTGGTCAGGATCCGCTCCCTGGTGTCCTCGTCCTCGACGAACTCGGCCCGCAGCCGCAGCGAGGTGATGGGTGTGCGCAGATCGTGGCCGATCGCCGCCAACATGCGGGTACGATCGTCGACGAACCGCCGCAGCCGCTCCTGCATCCGGTTGAAGGCCTGGACGGTGGCGCGGATGTCGGCCGGGCCGATCTCGGGCAGCGGCGGCCGCGCCTCGCCACGACCCAAGGCATCGGCGGCGGCAGCGAGGCGGGTCATCGGCCGGGTGGCGCGGCGCACGGCCAGGACGACGCCCACGCCCACCAGGCCCGCGGAGAGCCCCAAGGTGACCAGCGTCGGCAGCGCCCAACTCGGCGGCGGCTCGGGCTGCGTCTGGACATTGAGCCAACTGCCGTCGGCAAGCTGGACGGCCACCACCAGCGCGGCGGGGCCGTGGCGCCGTTGCTGCCAGAAACGCGGCCGCCCGCTGCGCTCGTCGAGCGGCGCGAAGCCGATCAGGTTGCCCAGCCGCCGTTCGTCGGCGAAGTCGACCAGAACGGGCCGATCTCCATTGCCGGCCAGCAGGCGCCGCAACCGGGCCGCAGCCGGGTTGCGCGCGTGCCAGCCGTCCTCTTCGTCGACCGCGCCGGTGGACTCGCGTCGGAAGCGCACGAAGGCTCCGCTGCTCGCCTCCAGGATGCGGTCTTGCAGGACGGGCGGTGTCTCCTCGAGCAGCCGCACCAGACCCGCCGTGCGTGCCAGGACCTGCTCCCGGTTGGCCACGCGCAAGGCGACGCGGCGCTCGTCGGCGAAGATGGCGAGGCTCAGCAGCTGGCCGGCCAGCAATGCCACCAGCACGATCAGCACCAGCTGGCCGGCGAGGTTGCGCGGCCAGAAGCGCCTCACGGCTGGTGCACCGCCGCGGCGAAGCTGTAGCCGCCGCCCCAGTGGGTCTTGATCAGCTGCGGCCGGCGCGGGTCGGTCTCGATCTTCTTGCGCAGCCGGCTCACCTGGTTGTCGATGCTGCGGTCGAAGATCGCGGCCTCGCGGCCTCGGGTCAGATCCAGCAGCTGGTCGCGGGTCAAGACCATGCCGGGGCGTTGGACGAACACGGACAGCAGGAGGAACTCGCCCGTGCTCAGCGGCACCGCCACCCCGTCCTCGCCCACCAGCTCGCGGCGGGCGACGTCGAACAGCCAGCGGTCGAAGCGCAGGCGCGGCGCCGCCGGCCGATCCGGCTGGGGCGGCATGCTGTTGGCCCGGCGCAGGACGGCACGGATCCGCGCCAGCAGCTCGCGCGGATTGAACGGCTTGGTGACGTAGTCGTCGGCGCCGAGCTCGAGTCCCACCACCCGATCGGTCTCCTCGGCCATGGCGGTCAGCATGATGATCGGCAGATCGCCCTTGGCACGCAGCTGGCGACACAGGGACAGGCCGTCCTCGCGCGGCATCATCACGTCCAGGACGGCCAGGTCGATGCGGCTGGTGTCGAGCATCCGGCGTGCCGCAGCCGCGCTGTCGGCCGCACTGACGCGGTAGTCGTGGCGCGAGAGGTACTTCGCCAGCGCGTCGCGGATCTCGCGGTGGTCGTCGACCACCAGGATGTGGGGCAGCTCGCTCATCACCTCGGCTTCCAGGCTCGTCGCCGACCGAGTATGCGTCGCCGCGGGCCGGCACCCAGCGGGAATTTGTAACGACCTGTCGCAGGCCGGTGCCCTGGGTGCATCGCGCGACAAGCCGGACCCATACGGGCAAAGACCTGCCAAACTCGTCGGCCCTACTGCAGCCGTCAGCAACGACGAGGTCGATCATGCCACGTACAAGCAACATGCTTCTCGCCGCCGGGCTGGTCGGAGGCGCCGCGCTTCTGGGCGGCACCGCGATCGCGCACGGTTGGGGTCCGCAGCGCGGCCCGATGGGCACCGGTCTGCTCGAGACCTTCGACACCAACGACGACGGCAAGCTCACCCAGTCCGAGGTGGACGAAGCCCGCAAGGCGAACCTGACCAAGTTCGACAGCGACGGCAACGGCGCGCTGTCCTTGGAGGAGTATCAGGCACTGTGGGTCGACGCGATGCGTCGCGCCATGGTGCGGCAGTTCCAGGCCAACGATTCCGACGGCGACGGCAGCATCACGGTCGAGGAGTTCACCGTGCGCTTCACGGATGTCGTCGACGATCTAGACCGCAACGGCGACGGCGAGCTCACCCGTGACGAGCTGCGTGGCCGTCGGGACCGTGGTCCGTTCCGGCACGGACCGCCGGGCGCGGGCGGCCGAGGCGACGAGGACGGCAAGTAGCGGTCAGGCGCCGTCGGCGGGCCAGCGCGGCCGGGTCATCGCGAACAGTTCGCTGACCCGGGCGTACTGGTCGTAGCCGAGCCGCGCGATCGCATCGAGCCGCCGCGGGTCCACGCGCCCGTCGACCATCACTTCGTCGGCGATGTGGACACCGGTGACGCGGCCCACCACCATGCGGTTGCGCTGCTCCGGCGACGGCGATTCCAGCTCGACCAGCTGCGACAGCACGCATTCGAGCTGGACGGGGCTCTCCGCCACCCGCGGCGGGCGGACCGTGACCGCGGGAAGCTTGCCGAGCCCCGCATGGACAAACTCGTCGAAACCGTGCGGAGCGCCGATGGAGCTGGCATTGACGGCGTCCCGCAGCGTCCACGTGGCGAGATTGACGACGAATTCGCCGGTGGCCTCGATGTTGGCCAGGGAATCCTTGAGGCCGCCCTGCTCGTGAGGACCGGTCGCCGCGAACATCACCTGGGGTGGCCGATAGGCGACCGCGTTGAAGAACGAGTAGGGCGCGAGGTTCGGCCGGCCGGCCGCGTCGACGGTCGAGATCCAGCCGATCGGCCGCGGCAGGACCAGGGCGTTCAGCAGGCCCGAGCGCGGGGCGTCGGGCTGGTCGGGTCGGTAGAACATGTCCTCCGACCTGCCCCGACGCCGCCGCCGGGTCAAGCGCCTCGCAACGGCTGCCGCGGCTGCCGCTCGGCAGACGAGCGTGAGCTTGGCCACTTTGCGACAACAACTTAGCCGGTTCTTGGATTGTGGCCGCAAAGGGATACAACGGGCTTTACACAGGGACCCCCATGGGCCATATGCAGCCATCCGAAAAGAGGCCTATGCACAGCGGCGCGCGCGGCGGCGGCATTCTGATCGCTTAACCTTCACCGGGGTTGGGAGGTCGGTATGGCTGACACCTTCACCAGCGCTGCGGCGCTCATCGCTCACGTCACCCCGAGCAACCCCGTGGTCGGGCTGCGCCCGCACCTGATCCAGGCGCGCGCCCGCCGCATCCTGGCGGCGTTCCCGGGCAGCGTGCTCTACGCCGTCAAGTGCAACGACGCGCCCGAGGTGCTCCGCGCCTTGTGGTCTGGCGGCGTGCGGGAGTTCGACACCGCCTCCATCGGCGAGGTGCGCGCGGTGCGGGCGCTGCTGCCGCTGGCGCGCTGCCATTTCATGCATCCGGTCAAGAGCGTCGGCGCCATCGCCGAGGCCTACCATGAACATGGCGTGCGCCGGTTCGTGTTCGATCATCCCGACGAGCTGGCCAAGATCGTGGCGGCAACCGGCGGTGCCGACGATCTCGAGCTGTATGTGCGCCTGGCCGTGCCGGGCGAGGGGGCGCTGCTGGCGCTGACCGGCAAGTTCGGCGTGGGCGTGGAGGATGCCGGCGCCCTGGTCCGCGCCGCCCGCGGCTACGGCAAGGTGGTGGGCCTGACCTTCCATGTCGGCTCGCAATGCGTCGATCCGGCCGCCTACGGGCGGGCGATCGCCCTTGCGGCCGCGGTCGTGCGGCAGGTCGGGCCGGTCGACGATCTCGACGTCGGCGGCGGATTTCCGGCACGCTATTGCGGCGACGAGCCGGAGTTCGAGCTGTTCGTGGCGGCGATCCGCGAGGCCGTGGTCCGGCACGGGCTCTCCTGCCGGCTGCAGTGCGAGCCGGGACGCGCACTGGTCGCCGACGGCGCCTCGGCGCTCGCCCGGGTGGAGCTGCGCCGCGACGAGAGCCTCTACCTGAACGACGGGGTCTACGGCAATCTGGCCGAGCTCAAATGGATCGGCCCGCGGTTCCCGATGCGGCTGATCCGTCCGTCACGTGCCGCCGAAGGCGGATGGACGGGCTTCGACCTGTATGGGCCGACCTGCGACAGCATCGACAGCATGCCGGGTCCGCACTGGCTGCCCGCCGACACCGACGAGGGCGACTGGGTCGAGGTCGGCATGATGGGGGCCTACTCCAACGCGCTCAAGACGGGCTTCAACGGCTTTTACAGCGAGAAGCTGGCCATCCTGTCGGACGGCGGTTGGTATCTCGGCGGGCGCGGGCGGAACTCCACTCGCGAGCAGAGGCCGGTCGCCGCTTGAGCCAATTGCGGCGCCGGGCTACTGCACCCGGCCGCGCGCTTCGACCCTGAACGCCCGTTCGACCCGGTCGCCCCGCACGCCGTAGACCACGTCGTGCAGGTTGGTGACGGCACAAGCGTGATTGGGGATGACCGTCACCCGCTCACCGATGCGCGGCCGGGCATTGCTGGCCGAGCAGTCGACATGGCCATGCTCCTCGCTGAACTTGGCCAGGGTCAGCTGCGGATACTCGACGACCAGGCCATAGCCCTCGAGGCCGTTGAGGTCGGAGGACAGCGTCTTCGAACCGGCGTCGAGGATGGCCCGGCCGTCCGTGGGGCGGGATACCACCGTGGTCAGCACGCGCATGGCGCACGCCTCGAGACCCAGGCTGGCGCGAACCTGATCGCGGTCGTGATAGATGTAGGTACCCGGCCGATGCTCGGTCGCGGCCCTCACTTCGTGGGCGCGGAACAGGTCCGGGGTGCCGCCGGTCGAGACCACCGCCGGGACCAGACCGGATGCGGCCAGCCCGCCGACGGCCTCGGCGAGCCAGGCGTCGGTCACCGGCACCTGGCCGCGGGCCGGATAGGTCATCAGTCCCTCCAGGCGCAGCCCCTTCAGCCCGCTCACCAACCGCGCGAGCTCCACCGCCTCCTCCGGCGTCTGCACACCGCAGCGTTCCCCACCGGTGTCGCATTCGATCAGGACGGGCAGGGTGAGCCCGGCCTCGCGCATGGCGGCGTCGAGTTCGCCGGCGACCACCGCATTGTCCAGCGTGACGGAGAGGCGGACCCGGCGTGCCAGGGCCACGAGCCGGTGCAGCTTGGCGCGGCCCAGCAGGTTGAAGGTGAGCAGGATGTCGTCGATGGCGCCATCCGCCATCGCCTCGGCCTCGCCGAGCTTCTGGCAGGTGACGCCCACCGCGCCGAGCTCGACCTGACGGCGCGCGAATTCCGGGATCTTGTGCGTCTTGACGTGCGGGCGGAGCTTCAGCCCATGGCCGTCGGCATAGGCCTGCGCCCGGCGGAGATTGGCCTCGACCAGATCCAGGTCGATCAGCACGGAGGGCGTGTCGAGGTCGTCGATGGTCCAGGGCATCGGGCGCGCCTTCGTGATGTGCCGTGCCGGCCTCATGCGACGGTGCAGGCGGATTGGCAAGCGGCTATGGGGCCGGCAGGCCGGCGCGGATCCGGGCGGAGAAGTCGGGCGCGTCCACGCCGGCCGCCTTGGCGGCGTCGTTCACCCGCGACCGTCGCCGCAGCTCGGCGAACGGCAGCGACTGATCGAGACGGCCGCGCTCGTAGACCAGCTGGGGAAGGTAGCCGCTGAGCAGGATCTTCCAGTTCAGGAGTGAGACGGCGTTGTTCACCCGGTTGTTGATCAGCACCATCGTGGTGCAGTTGGTCGTGGCCGTGTTGTAGAAATCCGGCTGCGCGCGAAGATCGTTCATGTCGCGAACATATTCCAGCAGCAGCCGGCGTGCGGCGTCCCGGGGCATGGCGATTCGGTACAGATAGACGTCCTCGGGCGGGTCGGCGCGGACGTTGGTGCGCAGGCCGATCAGATCGCGCTCGTCGCCCACGACGTAGACCAGCTCGTAGCGCCGAAAGAAGCCCAGCAGGGTCGAGTAGGGCTCGCCCTCCTCCTTGCGCGTCTCGATCGAAACCGCCAGCGCCGGTGCATCCGCGAACGCGAAGCTCACCATCACGTGGGCGATCGCGTCGCCCATCCAGTAGGATGCCACGAGGTCGACGCCCTCGAGCTTGTCCAGATCGACGGTACGGGTTTCCCAACGTGGCTCGAAATCGGATTCCGAGCGCCAGGCGAAGTTCCTGACCTCGTGGAAGGTGACGCGGTCGCCGGCGACCTCGGCCCAGGGCGCGCGCGCCACGTCCGCGAGCCATGGCCGGTCGTTCCTCGGCTCGAGCGATCGGAACCAGACCAACGCCGCCAGCAAGGGCAGCAGCAGGAGCGCCGTGGCCCATCGCGTCCGCCGCCCGGCGAGCACCGCCAGGCCGCACGCGATCGTGAGCACGGCCATCGCCGCCGCCAGGACCTCGCGCAGCACGCCCGCGTCCGTGCCGGCGTAGCGCAAGGCCAGCGTCGCCCAGGCTCCGAGCGCCAGCAGCGTCAACGCCATCGCCACTCGACCGAATGTGCGGAAGATCACCGTCATCCCGTTTGATCAACCTTAGCTTCACCAGAGTGGCCTGATGATGCGGCCATGATGCAACGGTCGCGCTGGCGGCTGTGTCTTGGACCCGTCGACGCCGGTTGACAGGATCGACATGGCCACCGGAAATGCGCGACCCGAACGACAACCCTAGGGATGCGACCCCTGTCCTCAGACAGTACCAACCCGACGCGGCGCGAGGTAGGCTTCATGCCGCTCCAGCGCCGCACCGCGCTGGCCACGGCCGCTTCCATCGGCTCCATCCCCCTCCTGGGCATGCTTCCCGGGGCCTTGGCCGCCGACCCTGGCCTCGAGTTCGGCAATGCGGAGCCCTTCAGCTTCGATCTGCTGATCGAGCGCGCCCGGGCGATGGCGGCGCAGCCCTACGTGCCACCGCCGCAGCCGGCGCCGGACGTGGTCCGGCGGATCGACTACGACGCGCACGGCAAGCTGCGCTACCGGCCCGAATACGCCCTGTTCGGAGATGGTCCGGGCGTCTATCCGGTCACCTTCCAATTTTTGGGCGGCTTCTTTCCGAAGTCGGTGCGCATGCATTTGGTGGAGAACGGCACGGCGCGGGAGATCGTCTACTCGCCCGACTACTTCACCGTGACCGCCGACAGCCCGGCGCGCGAGCTGCCGCCGGGCACCAACGCCTTCGCCGGCTTCTGGATCCAGGAGAGCCGGCTCCAGGAGGACTGGAGCAAGCGCGAGCCGTGGGCGACGTTCCTGGGCGCGTCCTACTTCCGCGCCGTCGGCGAGCTGGGCCAGGTCGGGATGTCCGCCCGCGGCCTCGCCCTCAACGTGGCGAGCAGCACGCCCGAGGAGTTCCCCGACTTCGTCGCCCACTGGATCAGCCCGGCACTGCAGGAGGACGAGCCGGTCGTCGTGCATTCGCTGCTCGACGGTCCCAGCATCTGCGGCGCCTACCGCTTCCTGATCTTCCGCGATCACGCGGTGGTCATGGACATCGAGAACCATCTGTTCCTGCGCCAGGACATCGAGCGCATGGGCGTCGCACCCCTGACCTCGATGTTCTGGTACGCCGAGTACGGGCGCGAGAAGATCGCGGACTGGCGGCCCGAGGTCCACGATTCGGATGGGCTCGCCATCTGGAACGGCAATGGCGAACGGATCTGGCGGCCGCTCAACAACCCGACGCGGATCTTCCACACCAGCTATCTCGACCAGAGCCCCAAGGGCTTCGGGCTCATCCAGCGCGACCGCGTGTTCGACCACTATCTGGACGGTGTCGGCTACGACCGCCGCCCGTCCACCTGGGTCGAGCCGCTGGGCGACTGGGGCAAGGGCATGGTCCAACTGGTCGAGATCCCGACCGACGACGAGATCCACGACAACATCGCCGCCTACTGGCTCACCGACCGGCCGACCAAGGCGGGCGATTCCTTCACCTACCACTACCGACTGCACTGGGTGAAGGACCAGCCCTTCTTCCCGGGCGACCAGCTGGCCCGCGTCGTAGCCACCCGCATGGGTCGCGGCGGGCAGCCGGGCAAGCCGCGCCCGCGCGGCGTCTACAAGATCAGCGTCGAGTTCCTGGGCGGCACCCTGGCCAACCTGCCGTTCGGCGTGCTTCCCGAGCCGGTGATCTGGGTCAGCCGCGGCACCACCTCACTGATCCAGATGGAGGCCGTGCCCGACGATGTGCCGGGACATTGGCGTTTGTTCTTCGATCTCACCCTGGAGGGCGCGGATCCGGTCGACATGCGCGTCTTCCTCCGCCAGGGCGACACGATCCTGAGCGAAACCTGGCTCTACCTGTTCGAGCCCAACAGCCTGCAAAATCTCTGGCCTTCCTGAAGGACGCTCGTCACCGCGCGTCCGGTCGGGCGTCACCAACCCATGGTGCCCGGACCGCCCTTGAACGGACCGGCGACGCGGCTGGTGATCCATCCACCATAGAAGCCGCCCTCCTGCGGCACCACGCGCTCCGAGCCGACCCAGCAGGCATCGACCAGGGCGGCGTGGAAGGCCACGTGATCGCGCAGGTCCGCAAACGCAGCACTCGGCTCCGGGTAGGCCCAGGCGGCGCGAGCGGCCCTGCGCCCGCCGCCCAGGACGTCGAAGTAGCGCGCCCGCCCCTTCCACTCGCACCAGCTGCCACCCGACACTGGTTCCAGAGCGTCGAGGCGGATGTCGGACGGCGGCAGGTAGTAGCTCGGAGGGTGGCTGGTTTCGAGCACGCGCCAGCCGCGAACCGTGTCGGCCACCGTGACCCCGCCCAGCACCACCCGCAGGCGCTCGGCGACCCGCTCCAGCCGTGGCGGTCGCGGATAGTCCCAGACACTCTCCTGGCCCGGCCCCGGCGGGGTGCGGAGCGGCGGACGCATCGCGGCTTCGGTCACGGTGCCGGGACGGCTTCGCCGCGGCCGAGCTTGTCGGGCAAGTGCTGGCCGCGCGGCGTGAACTCCAATGCGACGGAGTTGATGCAGTAGCGCTGGCCGGTCGGCGGCGGCCCGTCGGGGAACACGTGCCCCTGATGGCTGTCGCAGCGCGCACAGCGGGTCTCGACGCGGACCATGCCGTAACTCGTGTCGCGCACGAGGCGGAGATGCCCTTCGGCGAACGGTGCGGTGAAGCTCGGCCAGCCGGTGCCGCTGTCGAACTTCTCCGTGGCGGTGAACAATGGCAGGCCGCACAGCCGGCAGCCATAGACGCCCGCCTCCTTGTTGCCGAGCAGGGTGCCGCAGAAGGGCGCCTCCGTCCCGTGGCTGAGCAGGACGTGGCGTTCCTCGCTGGTGAGGGCCGCCTCCAGCGTCTTGCGCTCGGCGGCCGTGGGGGGCGACAGGTCGAAACCGTTCTCGGACATGAGGTCGTCTCCAGATGGGTTCAGCCGGCCTTGAGCAGCTTGCCGTGAACCTCGCGCAGCTTGCTCACCTTCGGCGCCGCCACCATGCGGATGTAGGGCTGCGAGGGATTTCGCGCAGCATAGTCCTGATGGTAGTCTTCGGCATCGTAGAACGCCTCGAGGGGTTCCAGCGTGGTCTGGATCGGAGCGTCGAACAGCTTCGCTGCCTCGATCTGCGCGATGTAGGCTTGCGCGATCCGCTTTTGCGCCTCGTCGGCGTAGAAAATCACCGAACGGTACTGCCGGCCGACGTCGGCACCCTGGCGATCCTTCTGCGTCGGATCGTGGGCGATCGAGAAGAAGAGCTTGAGGATCTGCCCGAGCGTGATCCGCGCCGGATCGTAGCTGACTCCGATCACCTCGGCATGATCGGTGCGGCCGGTGCACACGCTGCGGTAGTCGGCCGTGCCGGCGGTGCCGCCGGCATAGCCCGGCTTGACCTCCAGCACACCCTCCAGCTGGCTGTAGACCGCCTCGGTGCACCAGAAGCAGCCGCCGCCCAGCACGATGCGGGCCGGCCCGGCCTCGTCGGCAAGGTCCTGCTCGGGGTCGGGGAACGACCAGGGATCGATCTTGAGTGCCATGGCAACCTCGCTGCGGCGTTGCGCCCACGGGACGAGATGGCGATGGCGCCCGCGATTGCGCAAGAGGTGGCGCGCGGACGTGATGCCGGCACGGCGCCTCCGCCACCTCTGACGACGTGGTCGGGCCCCGGCGGCCGGCGGGCGCGCCTCAAGCCGCCTTGGGCAGCACCTCGTCGAGCGGCGGCGTGCGGCCAATCACGTCAAACGCGTCGTGTCGGACATGGTTGGCAGCCATGTGCTCCTTGACCAGCTGCTCGCTCACCAGCCCGTTGGCCAGACACTCCTTGAGATAGCCGAAGAACAATTGGGTCTGCCGCTCGTCCGGATGCTCCTTGTAGTTGCCCAGCATCGCGTACTCGCCGAACAGCTTGCGGCGGATCCGGTTGAGCAGCATGACCGGGTTGAGCAAGTTGCTCTCGGCCGGGATGAAATCCACCGGCAGGCCGGACTTCCAGGGCTGGGTCTTGCGCCGGGTGTTGTGGATCATCTTGGTCGCGGGCGTGAGCTTGTCGAAGTCGTTCCACTCCGCCTCGATCAGCCCGATGGAGGCCGGGGCCTCGTAGCCGAGGTTCATCCACTTCTTGTATTCGCGCTTGCCGGTGAACAGCGCGTCGAAATCGTCGGCGAGCTTCCAGTGCTTGAGCTTGGCGCAGTCGAGCAGCATGACACTGGAGGCGTAGTGCGGGGGCGTGCCCCGCTGGCGGCACATGATGGCCTTGCCCTGCATGTCGCGCGAAAGGAGCTCCCAGACGTCCTGAACGGCGAAGACGTCGGGGTCGACCACGACGGCGCGGCCCTCGTAGTTCATCAGCTCGGGCGGCATGAAGCGCAGCGGGGTGAACGACTGCAGGTCTTCCTTGTCCCACACGCGGCTGTCGCCGTCGCGGCTGTAGGTCCGCCCCTCATACTTGGCGAAGAAGTCCTGGTACGTCTCGTACTGGATCAGCTTCACGTCGAACTCGTCGGCGTGGCGCGAGTTGCGCCGCATGGAGTGCATCGACACCAGCGCGCCGAGATATTGCTTGTGGTTGGTGTGGATGAACACGCATGGCTTCATGGCCGAATCTCCTTGCAGCCGCTCGCTGCGAGCGGCCGTTGCATAGCACAGGCCCGCGGCGCGGGCGACGGTCTGTCAGGCCGGCAGCGGCGCCGCAGCGCTGCGTTCCGAGGCGAGATAGCCGAAGCCCGGCAGCAGCCGCTCCTCGGTCATCGCGTCCAGCCGGGCCGCCTGCTCGTCGTCGAAATAGTCGCGATAGCCGCCGACCTTGGCGCGGCGGACCTTGAACGAATCCGGGTTGGCCTTGTCGCCCGGCTTCATGCGCGAGCCCGCGAGCCAGAAGGTGCTCTTCTCCTCCAGCTTGCGCATGTTCTCCACGCTGGCGAACGCGACGCAGTCGGCAAGGTCGGCGTCCGTGGGCCGCTGGCCCATGAACTCGAGCACGCGACGAAGCTGTCCGGCCGTGTCGCTGCGCAGGTCCTCGTAGCGGACGATCAGGAGCTGCTCGAGCCGCGGCAGCTCGCGCGCCCAGGCGTTCATGAACTCGATCACCTTGGGCAGGCCGGCATCCTCGTCCATGGTGAACGAGAACACGTCGACCTCCCTGCCGTGCTCAGGGTACTTGTTCAGGCCTTTCTTGTGCGGCCGCATCCGGAACTTCCACTGATGGAACTGCGAGACCGCAACGTCGCCGGGCTGGCGAACCAGCAGCACCACCTTCTTGCCGTAGAAGTCGCGCTTGCTGTCGATGTTGCCGGTGAAATCCCGCAGATAGTTGTCGTGGGTGAAGAACACCCGCGGGATGCCATCGTTCTTGCGGTGCAGATTGTCGAAGCCGATGAACGCGGAAGGACGCAGACCGAAGCGTAGCTGGAAGAACCGCGACAGGAGCACCCGCAGCCAAGTCCGCCCGCTCTTGCCGAACGAGACGATCACCACGTCCGCGAGCTGCAGCTTGCGGAACTCCTCCTTGCCGCGAAGATGACGCTCCAGGGCGCGCTTACGCTCCGGCGGCAGGAAGAAGGCGAAGAACAGGACGACCTCGCGGCTGACCCGCTTCCAGACGTAGTAGAGCATCGCGGCTCCTGACGGTGCCCGACGTCCGGGCGAAACGCATTGACTTCGGACATATGCAGCTCGGCGGCGGCGTTCAAGCTGGCCGGTCGCGTGCCATCAGGTCGCGGACGCGGGCGGCGACCGGTGCCAGCTCGTCCGGCAGGGCCTTGGCCGAGCTGGCGAACGGGGTGCCCAGCGGCACCGCGAGCCCGCGCTCCATGAGGATACGCCGGATCTCGCCCAGGTCGCGGCCGTAGCCCGCGATGCCCAGGCGGTGCAGGCCATGGACGATGCCGGCGGGCAGCTCGAGCCGGCCGAGGGCCGCGCGCACACGGTCGAGCAGGCTCGCGCCCGTGGGCAACGGAAAGACGGCCATCGGCCGGCCCAGGCTGGCCACCTCGACCATCATCGAGGCGCTGTCGCCCGTGACCACGAACCGGTCGGCGTGAGCCAGGAGACCGAGAAACGGATTGTCGGCGGCGGGTTCGGCCGACCAGCGATGGAACAGCGCGCCCTGCGGCAGGCCATCCGCGAGTGCCGCGACGACATCTGGCCGGGTGCGACGGCTGGTGGTGAGGTAGAGGGTACCGCCGTCCCGAGCCTCGATCCGCGTCAGCTCGGCCAGCAGGTCGCGGGCTACCTCGGCATCGAACCGGAACGGCTTGGTCTCGCCGCCGATCAGCACGGCGGTGAGCGGCCGTGCCAGCCCCTCCAGGCGGTGGCGCCAAGCGTCCCCGGCCGCGGCGACCGCGGCCGGGTCGGCGCGGAGCAACGGCAGGTCGAGCTGGACCAGGTTGGGGCGCGGCGGAATCTTGAACTGGCGCGGTGCGACGATCAGCGCGAAGCGCTCCGCCCAGCGCTTGGGCCGGCCCAAGAGGACGATGCGCGCCCTGCCGCCGCTCTGGTCCTGCACCCACAATGCGGCCATCGAGGGCCGCCTGCCGACGGTGACGATCAGGTCCGGCCAGGGCGGAACGAGCCGAGCGGAACGTTCCAGATCGAGATGATGGAGGCCGGGGGTGAATGCGGGCTTGCCCAGGACCCACTCGGGCTTGGGGAAAACCTGGCGTACCTCGTAGGGCCAGCCCAGCGCATCCGCCACGATTCGGGCCTGGGCGTTGTCGCCGGGCTTGTCGCCGATCAGGAGCCAGGTGCGCGGTGCGATGGCCATGACGCCGGCTAGCACACGGGAATGGCAACCGCCACTCGCGCATCGGTGGTATTGTTGCGCCATGGTCGCAACAAGTCGACCCACGGCGTGGTATTCCCCGACTGCGGCTGGGGACGATGGGTGGTTCGAACGACGGATGGCGACGACAATCAATCATCAGGCGAGCGCCGCGCCATCGCACGGTGCCGGCGACGAGGTGATCGCCTGCCACGAATGCGGCACGCTGCAGCGCCTGCCGTCCATGCCGGACGACACCATTGCGCGCTGCACTGCCTGCGACGCCAAGATCTTCATCCGGTTTGCGGATTCCGTGCCACGCACGCTGGCGCTCTATCTCGCCGCGTTGTTCCTGTTCCTGGTCGCCAACGCGTTTCCGATCATGACCATGGCGCTGGAGGGCCAGAGCAACGCCGCCACCATCTTCGACAGCGCCAAAGCCCTTTATGACGAGGGCATGTGGCCACTGACGATCGCGATCGCGCTGGCGGGCATCGTCATGCCCTTCGCCAAGATCCTCGGCATGCTGGCGATCCTGATCCCGATCCAGCTCGGGTGGCGACCCGGCTGGATCGTCGAGGGCTTCCGCTGGGTGGAGCGGCTCCAGCCTTGGGCGATGATGGAGGTCTACCTGCTCGGCGTGATCGTGGCCTACGTGAAGCTGCAGGATCTGGCCAGCATCCATCTCGGCGTGGCGATCATCGCCTTCATCGGCACCATACTGCTGCTGGCCGCGGCGGATGCGCGGTTCGACCCGCACGCGATCTGGCGCCAGCTGGCGCCGCAGGCGGGTCCGGACGTCCTGGACGACCAGCCCGGCACGACGCTGCTCGCCTGTGAGACCTGCGACCAAGTGGTGCGGGTCGATGCCCAGCGGCTGCACGGCCAGGCCTGCCCGCGTTGCGGCACCGAGCTGCACCGGCGCAAGCCGAACAGCTTCAACCGGACCGCGGCGCTCGTGCTGACCGCGGCCATCCTCTACATCCCGGCCAACGTGCTTCCGGTGCTGACCGTGGTCTCGTTCGGCCAGGGGGCGCCCAGCACCATCGCGGGCGGCGTGATCGAGCTCATTCAGGCGGGCATGCTGCCGGTGGCGGTGCTGGTGCTGTTCGCCAGCATCCTCGTGCCCGTGCTGAAGCTCGTCGGGCTCGTCTTCCTCCTGGTGTCGGTGCATCTTCGCTGGACGGCGAGGCTGCGCGACCGGACCCGACTCTTCCGCATCATCGAAGGCATCGGCCGCTGGTCGATGGTGGACGTGTTCATGACCGGGATCCTGGCCGCCCTGGTGGCCCTGGGCAATCTGGCGACGATCACCGCCGGCGCCGGCGCCATCGCCTTCTGCGGCGTGGTCATCGTCACGATCTTCGCATCCATGGCCTTCGATCCGCGGCTCATGTGGGACGCAGCAGATGAACGAAACGACGGTTCCGGCCCGCTCCGGGTCTGACCTGCCGGCAGCCGCGGTCAAGCGGCGCCGGGGCATCTCCATGGTCTGGGTGATTCCGCTGGTCGCCGCGGCGATCGGGCTGTTTCTCGCCTATCGGGCCTACATGGAGCAGGGTCCCACGATCACGATCAGCTTCGACACCGCCGAGGGGCTCGAGGCCGGCAAGACCAAGCTGCGCTACCTCGACGTCGAGGTAGGGACGGTGAACAAGGTCGCCATCGCCACCGACCTCAAGCATATCGAGGTCACCGCACAGATGGTCCCCAACGCCGCGGACTTCCTGCGCAGCGGCACCACGTTTTGGATCGTCAAGCCCAGGATCGGTGTGGGCGGGGTCTCGGGCCTCGGCACGCTGCTTTCGGGCGCCTACATCGGCCTCGCCCCCGGCGACGGCGATGCTGCCCGCGAGTTCACCGGTCTGGAGGAACCGCCACCGATCAGCGCCAACGTGCCCGGCCGCGAGTTCGTGCTGACCGCCCCGAGCCTCGGCTCGGTCAGCCCCGGCGCACCCATCTACTATCGCGGCATCGATATCGGCCAGGTTCTCGGCTACAAGCTCGATGACGCCGCCCGCAGCATCGACATCACCATCTTCGTCAGGGAGCCGTTCCACGAGCTGGTGCGGTCCACCAGCCGGTTCTGGAATGCCAGCGGCATCGACCTGGCGACCGGTGCCTCGGGCATCGAGCTGCACATCGCCTCGCTGCAGGCGTTGCTGGTCGGCGGGATCGAGGTCGACACGCCGATCGGACTCGAGACCGCGGATGCCGCGTCGGATGGCGCGCGCTTTCCGCTCTACCAGAACCAACGCGCCCTCGCCCAAGCGCAGTTCACCGAGAAGATTCCCTATCTGGTCTATTTCGACGGCTCGGTGCGCGGCCTCAGCCCGGGCGCGCCCGTCGAGTTCCGCGGCATCCCGATCGGCAGCGTGACCTCGATCGGGGTGGAGGTCGATCCGGCCACCAGTCGGATCCGGATCCCGGTCACCATCGAGATCGAGCCGCAGCGCCTCGTTCCGGACATGACCACCGAGCAATTGGCCGAGAATCGCCACCGCACCATGGCCGCCCTGGTGAAGCGCGGTCTGCGCGCCCAACTGCAGATGGGCAACCTGCTGACCGGCGAGCTGTTCGTCGACCTCACCATCGCGCCGCGCGTCACGCCGGCCGAGCTGGACACCAGCGGGCCGATCCCGATCATCCCGTCGGTGCCGGCGACGCTCGAAGCGCTCCAGGCTTCGGCGACCGCGATCTTGAACAAGATCTCGGCCCTGCCGCTCGACGAACTGATGACCTCGCTCACCGGCACCGCCGCGGGACTCGAGCGCATCGTCAACTCACCAGATCTGAAAGAGGCGTTGGTGGCGCTTGGCCCCGCCGTCGCCAAGCTCGAACAGACCATCGCCAGGATCGACACCGCGGCTGGGCCACTGCTCGACGGCATCACCAGCACCGCCGGGGCCGCGACCACCACCTTGCGCGATGCGCAGACGGCGATCGCCTCGATCCAGCGGACGATCGGCTCGGGCTCGGTGCTGACCAACAATGCGGAGAACCTGATGCAGGAGCTCACGCGCGCGGCGCGGTCGATCCGCGTCTTCGCGGACTATCTCGACCGCCATCCGGAGGCGCTGATCCGAGGCAAGACGGGGGGGGCCGGACGGTGAGCACCGCAATCACGACGGGTCTGCGGCTCCTGGCGGCGGCGCTCATGCTGGCGGGCTCGGGCTGTGCCGCGACGCGGCCCACCGACTTCTACACGCTGTCCTCCGCGACGGAGCCCAACGCGGCCAAGCGCTCGGCCGAGGGCCTGGTCATCGGGCTGGGTCCGATCACGCTCCCGCAATATCTCGACCGGCCGAACATCGTCACCCGCGAGGGTGCCAACCAGATGCGCCTGGCCGAGCTCAGCCAATGGGCCGAGCCGCTCGAGCCGCTCCTGACGCGGATCATGGCGGAGGACCTGTACGCGCTCCTGCAGGCCAGCGACGTCATCCCGATTCCCCAGCGTGGCGACATCCCCCTGGACCGCGTGGTCGAGGTCGACTTCAGCCGGTTCGACGCCGACGCGTCCGGAGAGGTCGTGCTCGATGCCCGCTGGCGCATCTACCAGGGCGACAACGAGACGCTGTTGGCGAGCGGCCGCTCGCGGGTCACCGAGCAAGGCTCGCCCGTGCCGGACTATGGTGCCATCGTGGCGGCAATGAGCCGGGCTCTCGGGCAGGCCAGCGAGGAGATCGCCCGCGCCATCGCAGCACCGCCGCGGGTGCCGCCGCGGCGCTCGAACCGGACCAGCTGACCGCGCGGGGTTGCGCTTCTCCTGACGTCCGGCTGGACCGGGTGGTCGGGCGGCTCGCCGCTCGGACCGCGCCTTGTCGCAGATATCTCGCTTTGATATAGGTGCGGTCGCAACCTCGGCGGCGGCGACGATGGACGTGAAGACCTTGTGCCTCGGCGTGATCGCCGAGCGGCCCATGACCGGCTACGAGATCAAGAAGCTGTTCGACCGTGCCTTCCGGCACTTCTTCGCCGCCGGCTACGGCTCGATCTACCCCGCCCTTGCCGAGCTCGCGCAGGCGGGTCTCCTGAGCGTCGCCAGCGTCGACCAGGAGCGGCGGCCCGACAAGAAGGTCTACCGCATCACGGCCGACGGAAGGGCGCAGCTGACCGCCGATCTCGCCGCCGCCGAGCCGCGTCACAAGGTCCGCTCGGAGTTTCTGGCGCTGCTCTACTTCGCCCATCTGCTTCCGCCGGGCCGGATCGCGGTCGTGCTCGAAGGCATGCTGCGGGCCTGGTCGGAGGTGCTCCGCGAGGAACTGGCCTGCGACGAAGCCGGGCTCACCCCGGGCCAGCGCTTCGCGCGCGGCTACGGCCGGACTGTGCTTTCAGCCGCCCACGCCTATGTCCGCGATCAGATGCCCACGCTCCTGCACGAACTCGCGGCGAGCGATCGCGACGGCCGGAGCCCCGTGGCCGCTGCCGCCGAGTAGGACCGATGCGCTCGCCCCTCGGTATCGCCCTGCTGTTCACGCTGATCCTGGCGGGCTGGCTGGTGTCGCGGCCGCTGCAGGACCTGCTGTCAGGCAGCGACGCCCCGCTCCGGCCGGCTGACATCGGCACCCAGGCGCCGCCACGCATGACGGTCCGCGTCGTGGACAGCATCGCCCGGCCCGTCGCACCTGAAATCGTCATCAGCGGCCACACCGAGGCGGTGCGCGTGGTGCAGCTCAAGGCCGAGACCGGCGGTCGCGTGGTCGAGACCCCGGCGGTGGAGGGAACGCTGGTCGAGGCCGGTGCGCCGATCGCCCGTCTCGACCTGCGCGACCGCCAGAGCCGCGTGACCGAGATGGCGGCCGCGGTCGCCCAGCGCGAGCTCGAATATGTGGCGGCGCGCAAGCTCGGAGAGAAGAAGTTCCAGTCCGACACCCAGGTGGCGCAAGCCCTGGCCCAGCTCGAGGCCGCCCGTGCCGCTCTGCATCGGGCTACGCTCGACCTCGAACACGTCACGATCGAGGCGCCGTTCGGGGGCGTCATGGAGCAGCGCATGGTCGAGGCGGGCGACTATGTCGAGCCCGGCGACCCGGTGGCGGAGGTCATCGAGCAGGACCCCTTCCTGGTCGTCGGCGACGCTCCCGAAACCATGGTCGGACGGCTTGCCGTCGGCACGCCGGGTGCGGCCCTGCTGGCGGATGGACGGACCGTCCCGGGCCGGATCCGCTACATCGCCTCGCGGGCCGATCCCGAGACCCGCACCTTCCGCGTCGAGCTCGAGGTCGCCAACGCGGACGGCCGGCTGCCGGCCGGCATGAGCGCCCGGATCATGGTCCGCGAATCCGAGCTGGCGGCACATCGCTTGTCGGCCGCGACCCTGGTCCTGGCCGATGACGGAACGATCGGCATCAAGGCGGTCGACCCGGACGGCACCGTCCGCTTCTTCACCGCCAGGATCGTCAAGGCCGACACCGGCGCCGTGTGGCTGGCGGACCTGCCGGAGCGTCTGCAGGTGATCACCTCCGGCCAGGGATTTGTGGCCGCCGGGGAGAAGGTCGGAGTCGAGGTGGTCCCCGAGGAGAACGAGGCAGCGCTGGCCGGGGCGCAGGGATGAACCGGCTGATCGCCGCCTGCTTCGACCGCGCCCGGGTCGTCGTGGTCGGCCTGCTGCTCATCGTCCTCTGGGGTGCCGTGATCGCCTACGAGATCCCCAAGGAAGCCGATCCCGACGTCCAGCTGCCGATCGTCTACGTCTCGCTCAGCCACGAAGGCATCAGCCCGGAGGACGCGGAGCGGCTGCTGGTGCGGCCCATGGAGCGCGAGCTGCAGGTGCTCGAGGGCCTCAAGGAGATGCGCTCGACCGCGAGCCAGGGCCATGCCTCGGTGCTGCTCGAGTTCGAGGCCGGGGTCGACATCGATCTGGCCCTGATCGACGTGCGCGAGAAGGTCGACCGCGCCAAGGCCGAGCTGCCGGACGAGACCGACGAGCCGGTCGTCGAGGAAGTCAACATCTCCCTGTTCCCGGTGCTGGTGGTCACGCTGGCGGGGCCGGTGCCGGAGCGCACGCTCCTGACCATCTCCCGCGACCTGCAGGACCGCATCGAGGCCTTGCCGGACGTGCTCGAGGTGGAGATCGGCGGGGACCGCGAGGAGGTGGTCGAGATCGTGATCGATCCCTTGCGGATCGAGGCCTACGACCTGCGGCTGGAGACGATCCTGGGCCTGGTCCAGCGCAACAACCAGCTGGTGGCCGCAGGCTCCTGGGACGTCGGTCAGGGCCGGTTCGCCGTCAAGGTGCCCGGCCTGATCGAAGACCTCGAGGACATGCTGCGCATGCCCATCAAGGTGGCCGCGGACCGCGTGGTGACCCTGGGCGACGTGGCGGAGATCCGCCGCACCTTCAAGGATCCCATGGGCTTCGCCCGGGTCGACGGCCGCCCGGCGCTGGCCCTGGAGATCAAGAAGCGGATCGGCCGCAACATCATCGAGACGATCGAGCAGGTGCGGGCCGTGGTCGAGGCCGAGCGCGCACGATGGCCGACGACGATCGAGGTCGGCTACCTGCAGGACAAGTCCGGCTCGATCCGGACCATGCTCGACGATCTGGGCAACAACGTGCTCACGGCCGTGGCGCTGACCATGATCATCACCGTGGCGATGCTGGGGCTGCGCTCGTCGCTGCTGGTGGGGCTCGCGGTGCCGGTGTCGTTCCTGTTCGCCATGGCGGTGCTCGGGACGATGGGGCTCACCGTCAACATCATCGTGCTGTTCTCGCTGATCCTGGCGGTGGGCATGCTGGTGGACGGGGCCACCGTGGTGGTCGAGTATGCCGACCGCAAGATGGCCGAAGGGCTCGGCGCGCGCGAGGCCTATCAAATCGCGGCGGTCCGCATGTTCTGGCCGGTGACCGCGAGCACGGCCACGGTCCTCGCGGCGTTCCTGCCGTTGCTGTTCTGGCCGGGGATCGTCGGCGAGTTCATGCGCTACCTGCCGATCACGCTGGTGGCGACGCTGCTCGCCTCGCTGGTCATGGCCATGGTGTTCGTTCCCGTCCTCGGCGCGATGTTCGGGCGCGCCGGCAACCGCGACGCCGCCGAGCAGAAGAGCCTCGCCGCCACCGAGCATGGCGACCTCGCGGACGTCCGCGGCTGGATCGGCGCCTATGTCCGCCTGCTCACCTTCCTGGTGCGCTGGCCACTGCTGGTGAGCCTGGCCGGCGTGGCACTCGTCGCCGGCAGCTGGTGGGCCTACGCCTCGTTCGGCCGTGGCGTCGAGTTCTTCCCCAAGGTCGAGCCGGAGCAGGCGCAGGTCCTGGTGCACGCCCGCGGCGACACTTCGATCCTCGAGCGCGACCAGATCGTGCGCGAGGTCGAGCGGCGCATCCTGGGCCTGCCCGGCCTCAAGCATGTCTACGCCCGCAGCGCGGTGCGCTGGGAGGGCGGCGACGACATCGACGAGGATGTCGTCGGCATCATCATGCTCGAGTTCACCGACTGGAAGACACGCGCATCGGGCGAGGCGATCATGGCCGAGGTGCGCCGGCGCACCGGCGACATCGCCGGCATCCGGGTCGAGACCCGCGTGCCTGCCGCCGGCCCGCCGGTCGGCAAGCCGGTCCAGCTGGAGATCTCGGCGCGCGATCCCGCCAAGCTCGGACCGGTCGTGACCGAGGTCCGCGACTTCTTCGGCGCACTCGCCGGCCTCAAGGACGTCACCGACAGCCGTCCGGTACCCGGGATCGAGTGGCAGCTCGAGGTCGACCGCGAGGCCGCCGCCCGCTACGGCACCGACATCGCCTCCGTGGGCTCGACCATCCGCCTGGTCACCAACGGGATCAAGATCGCGACTTACCGGCCCGACGACGCCGACGACGAGGTCGACATCGTGGCGCGCTTTCCGCTGGCCTCGCGCCATCTGGGCGAGCTGGATCGGCTGGTGGTGAACACGGCCAAGGGCGCTGTGCCGCTGGGGCACATGGTCAGCCGCACGGCCGAACCCAAGACCGGCGACCTGATCCGCGTCGACGGCAGCCGCACCTACACGGTCTCGGCCGATGTCGAGGACGGGGTGCTCGCCGACACCAAGGTCGGGGAGATCAGGGCCTGGCTCGGCCGGCAGGACTTCGATCCGGAGCTGCGCTTCGTCTTCCGCGGCCAGGACGAGGAACAGGCCAACGCCCAGGCCTTCCTCGGCCGCGCCTTCGGCATCGCGCTGTTCCTGATCGCCATGATCCTGCTGTTGCAGTTCAACAGCTTCTACGAGGTGTTCCTGGTCCTGACGGCGATCGTGTTCTCGACCGTCGGCGTGTTCCTGGGATTGCTCCTGGTCGACCAGCCCTTCGGCATCATCATGAGCGGCATCGGCGTGATCGCGCTGGCCGGGATCGTGGTGTCCAACAACATCGTCCTGATCGACACCTACAACGAGCTGCGCGGCCGCGGCATGGAGCCGGTCGAGGCGGTGCTGCGGACCGGCGGCCAGCGGATCCGCCCGGTGCTGCTGACCGCGTTCAACGGCGTGCTCGGGCTCATACCCCTGGTGTTCAAGGTGAATGTCGACCTGGTCAACCGTGGCGTCTCGATGGGCGGACCCTCCGCCGACTGGTGGCAGCAGCTCAGTCTCGCCATCGCCTGGGGCCTGAGCTTCGCCACGGTCATCACCCTGGTGCTGACGCCCTGTCTCCTGGTCCTGGGCGCACGCACCTCGGCGGCTTGGCGGCGGCTCGGGGCCCGCCGGCGGACGCGCGCCGAGCACCACGGGCCGATCGAGGGCGCTCCGCAGGCGGCGGAGTGATCAGCCGGGCATCTGCCGGCCGAGCCCTCCCTCGATCAGGTCGCGACGGCGCGCGATCTCGGCGGCGAGAAAGTCGAGAAACACGCGCACCCGAGGCGACCGGCGCAGGTCGGGGTGGGTGAGCAGCCACAGATCGTCGGCGAGTTCGGGCGCCGGCGGCGCCAGCCGCACCAACCCCGGACGGGTGTCGGCGACAAAGCAAGGGAGATGGCCGATGCCGATCCCGGCTTCGATCGCCTCGGCCAGTCCCAGAACAGTGTTCACCCGGTAGGCAACGCGATCGGCCGGCACCTGCTCGCGCAGATAGCGTGCCGCATGGACCGAGCCGAGATTTTCGCCGAGCCCGACCCAGGGCATCTGGCGCAGGTCGGCCGGGCGGTCACCGGCCGGCGGGGCGAATGATCGCCCGTCGCCGTACAGCGCCCAGGCAATTCGGGCGGCGCGGCGGCCGACCAGGTTCTCGGGCGGGCGGTCCGTGGCACGGATCGCCACGTCGGCGTCGCGCTGCGACAGGTTGAGAGCCTGATTGCCCACGACCAGCTCCAGTCGAACTTCCGGACATTGCTGGCGAAACGCCGCGAGGAGGGGAGTGAGCAGATGGATCAGCAGGGTGTCGCTGGTCGTCACGCGCAGTTCGCCGGCGGGCGTGAACTCCCGGCCGGCGAGCTTGCGCGCGAAGCCGGCGATGTCTTCGTCGATCCGCCCCGCGATCGCCACCAGTTCCTCGCCGGCGACCGTGGGTGCGTAGCCCGACCGGTGGCGCTCGAACAGCATGACGTCCAGCGCGGCCTCGATCTGGCCCAGCCGCCGGAAGGCGGTCGAATGGTTGACGCCCAGGCGCTCGGCAGCTCCGGCCAAGCCCTGGGCGTCGGCGATCGCCTTGACCAGCCTGAGATCGTCCCAGGCGAGTTGGCGCAGCGGATCAGCCACCGTGCGACGAGCGGATCAAGCCGCCCGCGCCAACGGCCGTCGGGCCGGAGTACCGGACAGACCGCTCGGGCGCAGCGCGTACGCACCGTCGCCGACCAGCACCTGGGCCAGGGCGGCCAGTGCCAGGAACGCCGGATACTCCCAACCGCCGTTCGGAGCGGTGAACAGCCAACCATTGGGGGCGTGGATGGCCAGCGCACCCACAAGGATGGGCAGGAGGGCCGCCGAGACCAGGCGGGCATGGAAGCCCAGCAGGATGGCGAGGCCGCCGAACAGTTCCGCCACAACGATCGGCCACGCCAGCCATGTTGGCAGGCCGAAGCCGGCGAGGAGGTCTCTCATGACCTGTGACAACTCATCCGGATCAACGGGAAAGCCCATCCCTTGCCGCCCAAGCAAGACCTCTGCCATGATATCAATTATAAATGGATTTGTTGGCGCGATCTGGTAAGCCGCCCGTGCATGCGTCTCAGCCTCAGTGTATCGTTTTCGCTTGCAATACAAGCTCGCTAGCTCTCTATTAATATGAATGTTGTTCTGGGCAATGCCGTAGGCCTCACGGTATCGTAACTCGGCGTCATCCAGAAGACCGCGCAACCGAGCATACAATCCCATCACAAAGAGCGCGACGCGCTGAGAGGATCTCGACGTATGGGAGCGAAACTCCTCAAGTACCCACTCATAGTCCTCCACATTATTGAGCCGGGCCGCAGACAACCCCCACAACCGCAGCACCTCAATCCGAGCATCGTCTGTGAGACAACTCCTGTAAGAGTAGGTTCTCCTACAAAAATCGATACAGTGACGTATTTATAGTTGTCATAAAGCTCCCTAGCAATTCGCAGCAAAAGTGACAGAAGTATCAAATTCGCCAGGAATTGCGGTGCGTCAGCACCCTTCGCAGCTCTTACCGCTCCTGCCTCAAGTACAGAAATTGATATCGAGTCGTCGTTCTCATACTCGCCGATAACGGCATTAACCTTTTCTGCCACTGATTTCTTCCATTCGCTGGACCTAGGAAATCTAGCATCTCGCCGAATTGCATCTCGAAGAGGTGGCGCAACGCAGTAGTAATTTTCTCTCCGCTCAATACAACAATGTTCCTCAAGAATTCTCAAGCTTCGGGAAACGTTTGCCGTTTCTGCGCCTGCTAGAGCAATCAGAACTTCCGATGATAAGTACCTATACTCTCTGACAAGCGCGATTAGCTCTTCTTCATCATCCGAGAAATCTAGCTTGTTTATGAAGTACTGTGCCCGCCGACGCTTTGAGTAGATCCGACGGGTCGTCGAGGAAAGACCGAATACCATATTCTTCGATGAAGTTGGCTGCAAACCGTATGTTAAAAGGATGGCCATCAGAGTGCTCGGCAACTTCTTGCACCTGCTTCTCGGTAAAATCTACTCCCTTCTCCTTTAATAGGAGGCTAGAGCATTTTCTAAGCTTATGGAATCATTTGGGATTCCCGTAGCCGGTGGTTTGTGATTCAAGATCTGGGCTGGTGAAGGAGGCCAGCCTCGATGGCTCTCGCGCTTTCCGATGATCTGCGCCGCCGCGTCGTGGCAGCGGTCGACGACGGCATGTCGTGCCGGGCAGCGGCGGTCCGCTTCGGCGTCGCTGCATCGACGGCGATCAAATGGCTGCAGCGGTGGCGCCGCACAGGCAGCGTCCGGCCGCGGCCGCGCGGGGGCGACAAGCGTTCGCATCGGCTCGAGAGCCATGCCGCGGAAATCCTTGCCCGGATCGAAGAGACGCCGGACCTCACGCTTGCGGAGATCGTGGCGTATCTGGAGCAAAAGCACGGTCTTGCCGTGGCACCCAGCACCGTCTGGCGGCTGCTCGATCGCCACGGGCTCAGCTTCAAAAAAAACCGCGCACGCCGCCGAGCAGCAGCGGCCTGACGTCTGGCAGCGGCGGCTGGCCTGGTTCGAGGTCCAGCCCGAGCTGGAGCCGGAACGCCTCGTCTTCATCGACGAGACGGGCGCCTCGACGAAGATGGCCAGGCGCTACGGTCGGGCAGCCAAGGGAGAGCGCTGCCGGGCGCCAGTGCCGCACGGCCACTGGAAGACAACCACCTTCGTCGGTGCCCTTCGCCACGACCGGATGACGGCACCCATGGTCCTCGACGGGCCGATGAACGGCGCCGCCTTCCAGGCCTATGTGGAGCAGGTTCTCGCACCGACCTTGCGACCGGGCGACATCGTCGTTCTCGACCACCTGCCGGCGCACAAGCCCGCAGCCGTCCGCCAGGCCATCGAGGCCACCGGCGCCGAGCTTCACTTCCTGCCGCCCTACTCGCCGGACTTCAACCCGATCGAGATGGCCTTCGCCAAGCTCAAGGCGTGGCTGAGCAGAATTGCCGCGCGAACGATCGCCGACCTCTGGAACGCCATCGGCGCCGCCATCGAACAGTTCACTCCCAGCGAGTGCCGAAACTACTTCCAGGCCGCAGGATACGACTTCGAATGATCGGAAAATGCTCTAATCAATTCTCGAACCGTTGTGTCGCTAAGTCGCCGAAGATATGCGTGATAGCTCCGACTATATTGCTGTCGCTTGGTAAAAGGCATCATTCGCGTCTGAACAAAACCTATCACCGGATGGTCCAGCCACGAAAGCTTGCTGTTGAGCTCAACGATAAACGGTTGATAATCGCCATCGTCTTGGTACACGCCCCCGTCATCAACAACTATAATGAACTCCCCATTTGCAGCCATCTCGGTGACGATTTTTGCCACTTTATCAGTTTGAATAGCAGACGGCTCGCTGCTGAACGCCATTAGATCCGATACGGACTTTGAAAGTGAGCTTACATAGTGAAGACCATAGAGCGCACGGTATAGCTCCTCTATCCCCACGTAGTTAGCGAGTGTAATCTCAACGAAGGTTGTGAAGGCTCGGGGATATGTATTTCCAATCGATTTTCGATGAAAGGTTCATCGACCTATTCCCGGCAGACCGACAATATGAATGTAGACTAAAGTGTTCTTTGGGGCCACCGCAAATGCACGTCGATGGCCCTTTTCTTCATCCTTTCTTCCGATGTAAAGATGAGCACCGCGCCTGTCCTCAGCATCCAACTCCAGCAGACTAGGCTGTATCAGTAGCACATGCATTTGGGAACTTGGCCTGACGGACAATGTTGATTTCCCTAATCCATGGGGGAAGGGAGCCGAAGGATGTTTCATCTAACGCAAATATCAATATTCTCTTCAGTGATCCGCGCGCACGGGCTTCCAGTGCCGACCGTTGTTCTTCTTGCACAAAGCTTGACGAAACAGAATTTTTTGACAGGAACAGTACAAATAGATCGGATCGCGCCAAAGCCCTTTGTATTGCGTCAGCGATGAGGACGAACTCTAACGTATACGTATCATATTCAACCTGTGTCTTTCCGAGCACTTTTGCCACTTGCTCAACGAAATATTTGTCTTTGCTACTATGAGACATGAATGCTCGCATGGCCTATACACTCCGCGTGCCATTTGCGACTAGGAGCCTCAGTCCAACGGATGAATTGGGAACCTGCATCCCGCGCGCATTACACCTCTCCAGGGAGACGCCGAGGCATCCTCGGAACCGCTGCCGATGCGGCGAAGTTGTTTATATGGCCGCTGCTGTAGCGTCTTGGTCAGCCGTACCACTTGTCATCACCCCCCTTTAGGTCGGCGCGCAGCTTTCGGTGCATCAAGCCGAGACGCACGCGCCGTGTTGGGACCAGGGCCTCGCGCAAGAGGCCCAGCGGCGGTTGAGCCAGATCTACACTCACCTGGGAACCGTAGAGCGCACTGAGCAGCAGGTCACGCGTCGCGGTCGTGGCGAGAGTGGCCTTAACGTCACTCAGGTCGGACTTCAGGGCATCAATGTCGGCCTTGATCTCCCGGTGGCTATCAAGCACCGCCGCGAGCTGGCGCCCAAGGAACTGCAGATCAATCTCGGCCAAGCCGCCTCTCCGCATCGTGGCAGAGCTAGCCCGGATCATTCACCGGGTTGCCTTTCCGGGCGGGTTTGGCTGGCGTCGCGGCGTGCTGGTTGGTGGCACGAGCCGCGCGGATTGTCGGGGCTTGGGGTTGCAGTGACGGGCTCGGGTGGGGCACGCGGCCCCGTTGGCTCAGGGTGGCAGCTTGGCGGCGCGGGCGGCGAGCAGTGCCAAGCTTTCCCGGTAGGGATAGCAGGACGGCAGCGCCACCTTGATCCGGGTGGCCAATTCGGTGACGCGACCGGCGACCTTGATCAGGGCGAGGCGGATCGTGTCGAACTGGGCGTCGCGCCAGAACGAGGTCTTGGGTGCCAGGCCGCGCAGGGTGTGCAGCAGCCAGTAGGCCGCGGTGTGGATCAGCAGACGGAACTGGTTGGCGGTGGCCTTGCTGCAGGAGGTGCGGTCCGAGGCGAGGTGCAGCTTGTGCGCCTTGATCAGGTTCTCGGCCTGGCCACGGGCGCAGTAGACCGCCTCGTACAGCCAGCGCGGCGTGCCCTTGAGGTTGGTGACGATGAACCGTGTGTCGCTGCCCTGGGCCGAGGCCTCGACGCGGGCGATCACCTGCCGCTCGACCGGCCAAGTCTTGGCGGCGTAGCGGAACTCGGCATAGCGGCGAACCTTGCCACCCTTGCCCTGCTCTTCGACCCGCGCAACCGCGGCGTCCTCGGCGAGGTGCCTGACCTTGCCGAGCAGCACCGGGTTGCCGGCCAGGCCGAAGACGTAGCCGACCCGGTTGCGCTCCAGCCAGCTCATGGCCTCGGGCCGGCCGTAGTGGCTGTCGCCGCGGATCAGGATGTCGACGGCGGGCCAATGGCTGCGGATGGTGCGCACCACGTGACGGAGCACCAGCGCCACCTCGGCCCCGCCCGGCGTCTTGCCCGGCCGCAGGATCACCGCCACCGGCTTGCCGCTCACAGCCTCGTAGATGTGGATCGGCAAAAAGCAGTGCCCGTCATGGTGGGCGTGGAACAGCGCCAGCTGCTGCTGGCCGTGCACCCGGTCCTCGGTGTCGTCGATATCCAGCACGATCCGGCGCGGGACCGCCGTGAAGCTGTCGCAGAACAGCTCGACCATCGCCGCCATCATCCGCTTGAGCGCGGTCGGCCCGGGCAGGTTCTCCAGCCGGCACATGGTCGGCTGCGAGCACAGATCCTCGCCGCTCTCCGGCAGCCGGCCGACCGCCAGCTTGAACGCCGGGTCGGCGCGCAGCGCGTCGCAGTCGTTGGCATCCGCATAGCCGGCGGCGATCAAGAGCGCGCGAAAGCGGATCATCTCGGCCAGCCCGTGGCGAACCCGCTCGGGTGAGCGCGGATCCTCGATGCAGCGCGCCAGCCGCTCGGCCAAGCCGAGCTTGCGCTCGATCTCCGCCAGCAGCAGCACGCCGGCGTCCGAAGTCAGCCGGCCGCCGTCGAAGGCGACGTGAACCGGCTTGCCACCGACCGGTGACAGGCCGGGGAGAAAGGGTGCATGCTCCGCCATGGCGGGTGCGAACTCCGGTGACGGCGTTGATCCTGCGTCGCAACAGAATCATACGCCAACTCAACGGCTTATGTCGCGCCCGCCGCCACCTGATGAATTATCCGCGCTAGGATACCACGACGGCACTCAGGGTTGTCACCGCCGCTCCGTCGTGGGGGGCGAGCCCGCGAGGGGGCGCCAGCCCCTTCGCGCTATTCCGCCGCCTGCCGGTACGCCTCCATCGGCGGGCACGCGCACACCAGGTGCCGGTCGCCATACGCATTGTCCACCCGTGCCACCGGCGGCCAGTACTTGTCGGTGCGGGTGGCGGCGGTGGGGAAGAAGGCCTGCTCCTTGGGGTAGGGGCGGGTCCAGTCGGCGAGCAGCAGGTCGGCGGTGTGGGGGGCGTGCTTGAGGGGGTTGTCCAGGCGGTCGCTGCTACCCTCCTCGATGGCGCGGATCTCCTCGCGGATCAGGATCATGGCCTCGCAGAAGCGATCGAGCTCGGGCAGGGCCTCGCTCTCGGTGGGCTCGATCATCATGGTCTCGGGCACGGGCCAGGACATGGTCGGCGCGTGGAAGCCGAAATCGACCAGGCGCTTGGCGACGTCCTCCGCCGTGATGCCGGTCGTCTCCTTGATGCCGCGGATGTCGACGATGCACTCGTGGGCGACCATGCCGTTCTGGCCGGTGTAGACCACGGGGAAGTGGGGGGCGAGGCGGGTGGCGATGTAGTTGGCGGCGAGGATCGCCACCTGGGTGGCGCGGGTGAGGCCGGGACCGCCCATCATGGCGATGTAGGCCCAGGAGATGGGGAGGATCGCAGCCGAGCCCCAGGGGGCGGCCGCGACCGCACCGACGCTGTGGTCGCCGTCATAGGGGTTGACGCCGGTGACGACCGGGTGGTCGGGGAGGAAGGGGGCGAGATGCGCGCGCACGCCGATCGGGCCCATGCCGGGGCCGCCGCCGCCATGCGGGATGCAGAAGGTCTTGTGCAGGTTCATGTGGCAGACGTCGGCACCCAGTTCGGCGGGGCGGGCGATGCCGACCAGCGCGTTGAGGTTGGCACCGTCGAGATAGACCTGGCCGCCATGCTCGTGGACCAGGGCGCAGATGTCCTTGATCGTGGGCTCGAACACGCCGTGGGTGCTGGGATAGGTGACCATGAGCGCGGCCAGCCGGTCGCGGTGGGCGGCGGCCTTGGCGGCGAGGTCGGCCATGTCGACATTGCCGTGCGCGTCGCACCCGACCACGACCACGCGCATGCCGGCCATGATGGCACTGGCGGGGTTGGTGCCGTGGGCCGAGGAGGGGATCAGGCAGACGTCGCGGGCCTGGTCGTGGCGGCTGTCGTGCCAGGCGCGGATGGCGAGCAGGCCGGTATATTCGCCCTGGCTGCCGGCGTTGGGCTGGAGCGAGACGGCGTCGAAGCCGGTGATCTCCTTGAGCCAGGCCTCGAGGTCGCGGAACAGGGCCTGGTAGCCGGCGGCCTGGTCCTGCGGCGCGAACGGGTGGAGGCCCGCGAACTCGGGCCAGGTGACCGGGATCATCTCGGCGGTGGCGTTGAGCTTCATGGTGCAGGAGCCGAGCGGGATCATCGCCCGGTCGAGGGCGATGTCCCTGGCCTGGAGGCGGCGCAGCCAGCGCAGCATCTCGGTCTCGCTGCGGTAGCTGTGGAACACCGGGTGGGTGAGGAAGGGCGTGGTGCGGCCGAGGCCGCTGGCGGTGAAGGCGTCGTCGTAGACCTGCTCGAGCAGGTCCTGGATGGCGGCGGCCTCGGCACCGAACGCGGCCAGCAGCCGGCGCAGGTCGCCGGAACCCGTGGTCTCGTCGAGGGCCACGCCCAGCCGGTCGGTGTCGATCAGGCGCAGGTTGATCCCGGCGTCGCGGGCGGCGATGAACAAATCGTGGGCGCGGCCCGGCACCTCGAGGGTCAGCGTGTCGAAGAAGGCGTCGCCGGCCACCGCGATCCCGAGCCGGCCCAGGGCACCCCGGAGCTGGACCGCCAGGCCGTGGACGCGCCGGGCGATGCGGGTCAGGCCCTCGGGCCCGTGCCAGACCGCGTAGCAGCCGGCGATCACCGCCAGCAGGACCTGGGCGGTGCAGATGTTGGAGGTGGCCTTCTCGCGGCGGATGTGCTGCTCGCGGGTCTGCAGCGCCATGCGCAGCGCGGTGCCGCCGCGGGCGTCCTGCGAGACGCCGATGATCCGGCCGGGCATGGCGCGCTTGTGGGCGTCGCGCGTGGCGAAGAACGCGGCGTGCGGGCCGCCATAGCCCATGGGCACGCCGAAGCGCTGGGCCGAGCCCAGGACGATGTCGGCCCCCAGCTCGCCCGGCGGGGTGAGCAGGGTCAGCGCCAGGAGGTCGGTGGCGAAGACGGCGAGGCCGCCTTGCGCGTGCACGGCCTCGATCAGGGGCCGTGGATCGCGGATGCGGCCGATACGTGTCGGGATACTGGACCAGGGCGCCGAACGCCGCCGCGCCGGCAAGCTCGGCCAGCGCCTCGCCCACCACCAGCTCGATGCCGAGATGGCGCGCCCGGGTGGCGAGCACGGCCAGGGTCTGCGGGTGGCAGGCGGCGTCGGCGACGAAGCGGTCGGAGCCGTTGCGGCGGACCCGGTGCGCCATCGCCATGGCCTCGGCCGCCGCGGTGGCCTCGTCCAGGAGCGAGGCGTTGGCCAGCTCCATGCCGGTGAGGTCGGCCACCATCTGCTGCCAGGCGAGCAGGGCCTCGAGCCGGCCCTGGCTGACCTCGGCCTGGTAGGGCGTGTAGGCCGTGTACCAGCCGGGATTCTCGAGCAGGTTGCGCAGGATCACCGGCGGGGTGTGGGTGCCGTGATAGCCCATGCCGATCATCGAGGTGGCGACGCGGTTGTGCCGGGCCATGGCGCGCAGGGCCGCCAGCGCCTCGGCCTCCGACCGCGCGCGCGGCAGGGCCAGGGGCCGCGCGGTGCGGATCGCCTGCGGCACCGCGCGCTCGATCAGCTCGTCCAGCGAGCCGGCGCCCACGGCCGCGAGCATGGCGCCGAGCTCGCCCTCGCGCGGGCCGATATGGCGGTCCGCGAACCGGTCGCGGTTCTCGGCCTCGATGGGCAAGGGCGCCGGCAGGCTCACGCCAGGGTCTCCAGGTAGGCGTCGTAGGCGGCGCGGTCCATCAGGCCCTCGGCCTCGGCCGGATCGCCGAGGCGGAGGCGGAAGAACCAGCCCTCGCCCTCGGCGTCCCGGTTGACCAGCGCCGGCTCGGCCTCGAGCGCCGCATTGCCCTCGGCGACCTCGCCGCTGAGCGGCGCGTAGATCTCGCTCGCCGCCTTGACGCTCTCGACCACGCCGGCCTGGTCGCCCTTGCGCACGGCCGTGCCCGCGGCGGGCAGCTCGACGAACACGACGTCGCCCAGCTGCTCCTGGGCATGCTCGGTGATGCCGACCGTGGCGAGATCGCCATCGATCCGCACCCATTCATGGTCGGTGGTGAAGTAGGTGGCCATCGCAGGTCTCCGGCTAGCGACGATAGCGGCGGGGTACGAACGGCAGGGCGGCGACCCGCGCCGCCAGCGGCCTGCCGCGGACCATGAGCACCAGCCCGGTGCCGGGCTCGGCGAGCGCGGTGGCGACGTAGCCCATGGCGACCGGCCCGCCGACCGTGGGGCCGAAGCCGCCGCTGGTGATCCTGCCGACCACCGCACCGGCGGCGTCGCGGATCTCCGTGCCCTCGCGCGCGGGTGCCCGGCCCTCCGGCCTGACGCCGACCAGGCGGCGGGCGGTGCCGTGGCGCAGCTGGGCCTGGATGGCCGCGGCACCGGCGAACCCGCCTTCCGCGCGGCGCCGCTGGCCGATCGACCAGCCGAGGCCGGCCTCGATCGGCGAGGTGGTGGTGTCGATCTCGTGGCCGTAGAGCGGCAGGCCCGCCTCCAGCCGCAGCGAATCGCGCGCACCCAGGCCAGCGGGCCGCACCAGCCCATCCGCGAGCAGCCGGCGCGCCAGCGCCTCCGCCCGGTCCGCCGCCACCGAGAGCTCGAACCCGTCCTCGCCGGTGTAGCCCAGGCGCGAGACCCGGGCCGCCACGCCGCCGACCGTCATCTCCGCGGTCGCCATGAAGGCGAGCTCCGCAGCCTCTGGGGCGAGCCCGGCCAGGACCTCGGCCGCGCGCGGCCCCTGCAGCGCCAGGAGTGCCCGGTCGGCGAGCTCGGTGACCCGCACCGCCGGCTCCAGCCCGCCGCGCAGATGGGCGAGGTCGGCGTCGCGCCGGCCGGCATTGACCACCAGGAACAGATGGTCGCCGGCCTGGCTGACGATCAGGTCGTCGAGGATGCCGCCGGCCGCGTCGGTGAACTGGGTGTAGCGGGCGCGGCCCGGGGCGAGGCCCAGGATGTCGGCCGGCACCAGCCGCTCCAGCTCCGCCGCGGCGTCCGCCCCGTCGAGCCGGACCTGGCCCATGTGCGAGACGTCGAACAGGGCGGCGGCGGCACGGCAATGCTGGTGCTCGGCCAGGATCCCCGCCGGGTACTGCACCGGCATCTCCCAGCCGGCGAACGGCACCATGCGGGCACCGAGCTCGCGATGCAGGTCGTGAAGTGGCGTCCGCCTGGGCTCGCTCAACGGGCAGGGACCTCGCCGACGCATGGGCATGCCCCAGCGGCACGCCCGGTCCTGCCCCCTCTGTATCGGACCTGAGAGTTTCCGGCGAGCGGCCCCTGGCCACATCGCCGTCCCCTACGGTGGGATGCTCGCGCATCCGCTCTCCAGAGGGCCTGCGCGCACGGTCCTTTGGCCTGAGAGTTTCCGGGGCGGTTGCTCCTTCGGCGCCGCCCGCCCCCGTCCGAAGCGACGGGGCGGCGGTCTCTCCCATGCGCACGATCCAGCCACACACAGCGTAGCGCCGGGACCCTGGCGGTCAAGCGTCGCCGACCCGCCGTCGCTCAGGGAGGCAACCGCGCGTCGACCCACCTGCCCGAGCGGCCGCTCGCGACGCAGGCCTCGATCATCGCGATCCCGCGCGCCCCGTCCTCGACCGTCGGGAAGTCCAGGGCCAAGGGATCGCAGGGCTGGCCGGCGATGCGCGCGGCGATCGCCTCGGCCGCGTCCTTGTAGAGGTTGGCGAAGGCCTCCTGGTAGCCTTCGGGGTGGCCGATCTCGATCCGGGACGCGCGCTCGGCCGAGGGTGTCAGCGCACCGTGCAGGCGGCGGGTCAGGAGCTGCTCGAAGCCGCCCAGGCGGCGGTGGCGCAGCTCGTCCGGCCGCTCCTGCCACCATTCCAGGCCGCCCTCGGCGCCGAAGATGCGAAAGCCCAGGCCGTGCTCGGCACCGGCGGCGGCGTTGGTGACCCACATCGTGCCGCGGGCACCTTCCGACCAGCGCATCAGGACGGTGGCGGAGTCGTCGGAGGTGCGGCCGGGGACGCTGGCCCAGACCTCGGCCATGACCTCCTGGAGCTCGAGGCCGGAGACGAAGGCGCCCAGATGGTGGGCGTGGGTGCCGATGTCGCCCAGGATCAGGGAGGGGCCGCATTGCGCGGGATCGAAGCGCCAGCTGGGCGTGCCCTCGCCCTCGACCAGGGTGGCGTTGTGGCCCTGGACGTAGAACAGGTGGATCTGGCGCACGGCACCGATGGTCCCGGTGCCGACCATGTCGCGCGCCTGGCGGACCATGGGGTAGGCGGTGTAGTTGTGGGTCAGGCAGAAGACGCGGCCGCTGGCGCGTACCCGGCGCACCAGGTCGCGCGCCTCGGCCAGCGAGGTGGTCAGGGGCTTGTCGCAGATGACGTCGAAGCCGCGCTCGAGGGCGGCGGCGCAGACCGCGTGGTGGCTGCCGTTGGGCGTCATCACCGCGACCGCGTCGGCCCCGTCGGCGCGCGCCCGCTCGCCGTCCAGGAGGGCCGTCCAACCGGCATAGGCGCGCTCCGGCCGCGATGCCGATGTCGCGGGCCGCGGCCCGGGAGCGCTCCGGGTCGGAGGACAGCACGCCGGCCACGATCTCGAACCGGTCGTCGAGCCGGGCGGCGGTGCGGTGGACCGGCCCGATGAACGAGCCGGGCCCGCCGCCGATCACGGCGAGGCGCAGGCGGCGGCCGAGGAGGGCGAGGACGGGGTTGGCGGCCATGGGGCGGGCAGTCCGGGCGAGGGCGGCGGGGGAGCCGGTGGGGCTAGTAGGGCACGACGGCCGTGCCGGCAACAAGGGCCGTGGCGCTACCGGTTAGGGCGTCCTGGGCGGGGGTTCGGCTGTTGGGTTCCTTTGTGCCGCGGCTGGGTGCGTTCGTGAAATGTATAGCGAGGCAGGGCGCTCACGGGTTCGGACAGGCTGCATTTGAGAATTCGTTCGTACATTTTCGCTGCATTATGGAGCAAGCTCACCAAGCGCTGCAGTAGCGCAGGCGGCGACCGGCTCGCTCAGAACGGGAGGGCCGGGAGTAGGTGAATGAGGGCCGCCCTGTGGGCGGTGGCGGTGGCGTTTGGGCTATGTGGCGTAGCCTCCGGCGCACTGCTCGATGTCAAGCTGTTCCATCGGGATCTTGTCCCGATCCAGCGGGATGGAGCGTCGGACGATTTTACCGTCGATCCAGAGCAGATTAAATATAGAACAGGTTCTATAGACCTCGCCGGTTGGCCAAGTCGGCTTGTATTCCACATACGATACAACCGACAAATATGCAATGCCGGGATGAGTATCTGGATCGAGCGAAAGGTTTGCTCTGGCTGCGAAAATATTCGTCTGTGGGGTAGCGTCTGCACCAGGGAAAAGAGCGTCGCCGATTTTCGCTGTTCCCCGCTTTTGCATATGTGCAGCCCTCTCACAAAATTTATGGGCCTCGTTAACTACGTCGCTCCCCAATTTCATTGGAATACATTCATTAAAGGCTACAACCGAGAGGGCCGGGCTTTTACCGTAGTTTTTCAATCTGGCGGACACATTGATCACTGCAACGTTGGTCAAGTGCAGATCCCCGATCAATTCCAAGCTCACGCCGACCCACGGCCGTTGATCGGCGAGGTAGGCACGACGGCTGATCTTGTTGGCCTTCCTCGCCTGACGGGTGGATTTGGCGGCCATGATGGCGGCGTAGGCGCTCAGGGCCAGCGTGAGGATGAGGCCGGCAAACTGGAGGCCGCCGAGCCAGATGCCGCTCCTGGCTATCTGATTGGCCTCGCGCATACTTTTGACCGCGCCCCACTGGGCGCACAGGTCGAGTCTTCGCGATATTGGGGTTCACGGCAGTCGGTCTGATAGCCGCCGGTTTGGCGTTGGTCTTGGTATTGAACCGACGCCGAGCCCTTGGCGCCTGTCTGATTGCCTTGGGCTTTTCCGATTGGGCTGCCGCTTACGCCGTCGCTTTCTGGTTCAGCTACTGCCACCTGGGCGATCAGAAATCCGACGGCCGCAGCGACGATGCACCAACGGCCTCTAGCGCCGCGATCAGAAACCATGCCTGAAACGCTCCCCGGTTGATCTTCACCATTATGGAGCCTTCCGTCTCAGGTATCCCCGTATCGGTCAATCGATTGGCTGGACGCCAAGCGCTGTGAGGTTGGCTGGCATGCCACTACGGATTGAGATAGCGCTTCGCTCCCGGCTCGGCATAGGCGTCGCATGGAGCAACTATGGGGTCGCTCCATGCGATCAGGGACTTATGGGGTCAGACCCATTTCCGCGATGCAACGGGGTGCGAAAGGCCCTCCTATCTCAGGTCGATCCGCAAGGAAGCGGCCGGACGCTCTCGGCAGTCGCGGCGGCAAACTCTCATCCCGCCAGCGCAAACCCCAGCGCCGCCCCGGCCGCCAGCGCGAGGCCGGCGCCGGCGAGGCCCGGCCGGACGCCGGTGCGGCGCTCGATCGCGGCGGCGTGGCGCCAGCGGTCGCGCAGGCGGGTGGAGGCGGCGGCGGCAAGGCGCTCCCAGGCGGGGGCGACGCGGTCCTGCCAGGTCGGGCCGAAGCGGTCGCGCAGTTGGGCCTCGCGCAGCAGGCGCCCGAAGCCGTCGAGGCGCAGGCAGCCGATGGGCAGCCGCTCGTCGACCCAGGCGCGGCCGACCAGCAGCACGACGCCCTGCAGGCGGACGTCGCGGCCGACCACGGCACGCACGGCCGCGAGGTGGAGCGCGTTCTGGCGCAGCGGGTTCTGGATCGCGTAGGAACGCGGGCCGAAGCGCTGGGTCCAGCGCTCGTCGCGCGCACCGCCGGAGAGCCGGCCGCCGAGATTCTTGGTCTCGACCACCAGGATCCGGTCGGGCAGGCGGACGAGATGGTCGATCTGGGTCCAGCCCGCCCCGTCGGGATGCGGCAGGAGGACGTCGTGGCTCGCCTCGGCCCCGTGCCGCCGGAGCAGCCGGGCCACGCGCCATTCGCCCATCGAGGCCGCGCAGCCAGCTCCGCTGCGCGCGCCAGGCGGCGAACGCCAGGGCGAGGCCCAAGACGAGCAGGACGTGATCGAGGTCGCCCAGCTGCGGCCGTTCGAGCGAGCGCAGGGCTGGGGCCGCCCACTCCAGCACGGTCTGCGGCAGGCTGCCGCCGCGGTAGATCTCCATCGGTCTCGCGATCCCGGCCGGTTGGACGCGCAGCCGGGACGGTAGCGGCGGGAGATCGCCGGTGGGTTAACCGGGCGTACCGGGCGGTGCTGGGATCGGGGCAAGACGCCCGAAGTCCCGCCGCGCCGAGCAGGCGTCATCCGCCGGCCGTGCCGGGACCGCCCTTCCCCTCCATGTGCGCGCGCAGGACGCGGTTGATCGCCGTCTGGTACTTCGGCTCGCGGCGCCGGAACCAGTCGAGGACGTCGGCGTCGAGGCGGATGGTGACCGAGCGCTTGACCGGGCGCCAGAAGCGGCCGCGCTCGGCCTGGTCCCAGCCGTCGCGCTCGGGCAGGTCGGAGGTGTCGATGGCAGCGTCGGGCAGTGCCGCCAGGGCGGCGAGCTCACGTTCGCGATCGTCGTTTGCCTTCTTCATATCCTCTGCGCTCCCGCGCCGTTGCCTTGCGGGCCGAGATGATCCGGATCACCTCGGCACCGTCGCGCTCCGCGTAGGTGTGCGCCACCAGGAGAAGCACGTCCGGCGAAACCATGCCCAGCGTCTGCCAGCGCTCCTCGCCCTGCTCGTGCCGATCCTGCCGGCTGCGATGGAACGGATCGTCGAACACCTCGAGGGCGAGATCGAAGCTGACGCCGTGCTTGGCCCTGTTCGCGCGCTCCTTCCGCTCGTCCCACTCGAACCGCATGGTCAGTTGCGTACGTACGATAATGTAACTACGGGGCGTCTCGACGCAAGGGCCATGCGAGGTCGCAGATGCGTCGCCTACTCGGCCACCCGCACGACCCGCCCGCTCGCCATCGACTCGTAGGCCGCGTTCGCCAGCAGCAGCGCCCGCCGGCCGGCCTCGAAGCCCGGGTCGCAGGGGCGGCCGGTCTCCAGTGCCGCGATGAAGTCGTCGAGCTCGCGGACATAGGCCTCGCGGTAGCGCTCGATGAAGAAGTGGAGGATCGGGTCCCTGGCCTCGGTGCGCGTGCCGTCCCAGCGCTCGACCGAGGTGGCGCGGCGGTTCTCGGCCTTGAGCATGCCGAGCTCGCCCACGGCCTCGATCCGCTGGTCGTAGCCGTAGGTGGCCTTGCGGTAGTTGGTGATGCAGCACTGCCGGCCGGCGGCGGTGCGCAGGAGGATCATGGCGGTGTCGTTCTCGCCCAGCTCCATGACCTCCCGGGAGATCAGGGCGTTGGCGAAGCAGGCCACCTCGACCGGCTCCTCGCCCAGGAGGAAGCGGGCGAGGTCGAAATCGTGGATGGTCATGTCGCGCAGCAGGCCGCCGGCGACCTTCATGTAGGCGACGGGCGGGATCTCGGGGTCACGGCTGGTGATGATCACCTGGCGCAGGTCGCCGATCTCGCCGGCGCGGATGGCGCGCGCCACCTCGGCGAAGGAGGGGTCGTAGCGGCGGTTGAAGCCGATCTGGATCGGCACCTCGAGGCCGCCGATCTCGCGCCAGCAGGCGTCGACCTTGGCGATGTCGAGGTCGATCGGCTTCTCGCACAGGATGGCCTTGCCGGCCTTGGCGGCAGCCGTGATCAGCGCGACATGGGTGTCGGTCGAGGACGCGATCAGCACGGCGTCGACCGCACCGTCGCCCAGGACCTCGGCGACGGTGCCGGCGACCCGGCAGCCATGCGCCTCGGCCACGGCGACCGCGGCGGGCCGGGCGACGTCGTAGGCCCAGGCCAGCTCGGCCTTGGGATGGGCGGCCAGATTGTCGGCATGCATCCGCCCGATGCGCCCGCAGCCCAGGATCCCGAACCTGATCATTCCCGTCTCCCCCCTGACCGCCGGCAGATGAACCGAGCTGCGGTGAGCTGTCAAACCGGCCGGGCGAGGTTGGCGCCGGGGCGGCCGCCATGCTAGTGATGACCAACCAGATGACCAGAGGAGCGGTGGCATGAGCGAGGTGAGCGTCGCCGAGGCCAAGGCGCATCTCAGCGCGATCCTCGACCGGGTGGAGCGCGGCGAGGAGGTGGTGATCACCCGCCGCGGCAAGCCGGTGGCGAAGGTGAGCGGCGTGGCGAAGAAGCTCGAGCCGATCGACTGGGACGAGATCGACCGGGTCCGCGAGTCGATGCCTTACCAGGAGGAGAGCGCGGGCGACTTCCTGCGGCGGATGCGCGACGAGGACCGGTATTGATCCGCTACCTCGACACCAGCGTGCTCATACCGCTCTTCCTGCCGGAGGCGCGGTCGGCGGCGGTGCGAGCCTGGTTCCGCGGGCTCGACATGACGGACGTGCTGATCAGCACCTGGACGGTCACGGAGTTCGCCAGCGCCCTGGGCGGCAAGGTCCGGGCGCAAACGGCCTCGGTCGAGGCGGCGCGCCGCGCCCACGCCGCCTTCCAGCGCCTCGCCCGTCGCAGTCTTGGTCAGCTCGTGCCGACCCAGAGGGACTTCCTGGACGCCGCCGGCTTCCTGGAGCGGTTCGATCTGGGTCTCCGCGCCGGCGACGCGCTGCACGTGGCGATCACCCGCAACCACCAGGCGGAGATCCTCGTCACCCTGGACCGGGTGTTGGCCCGCGCCGCCGAGAGCCTCGGCCTGCGCGCCGAGTTCCCGGCCTGAGCGGCCGTCTTCACGCGGGCGCCGCCGGAGGCTAGGCTGCCGCGCCCGAACGGCCGACAGGGAGGCCAACCATGACCACCGTCCGTCTCACCATGGCGCAGGCGCTGGTGCGCTGGCTGATGGCGCAGCGCACCGAGCTCGACGGGGCCGAGGTGCCGCTGTTTCCCGGCGTGTTCGCGATCTTCGGCCACGGCAACGTCACCTGCCTGAGCGAGGCCCTGGAGGCGGTCAAGGACGAGCTGCCGACCTGGCGCGGCCAGAACGAGCAGTCGATGGCGCTGGCGGCGATCGGCTTCGCCAAGGCCAAGGCGCGCCGCCAGATCATGGTGGCGGCGAGCTCGATCGGGCCGGGGGCGACCAACATGGTGACCGCGGCCGGCGTGGCGCACACCAACCGGCTGCCGGTGCTGCTGCTGTCGGGCGACTACTATGTGTCGCGGCTGCCCGATCCGGTGCTGCAGCAGGTCGAGCACTGGGGCGATCCGACTCTCAGCGTCAACGACGCGTTCAAGCCGGTGACGCGCTACTGGGACCGGATCATCCGTCCCGAGCAGCTGCTGCAGTCCCTGCCCCAGGCGCTGGGCGTGCTGCTCGATCCGGCCGATTGCGGGCCTGCCTTCCTCGGCCTGTGCCAGGACGTGCAGGCGGAGGCGTTCGACTATCCGCAGCGGTTCTTCGAGCGGCGCGTGCATCGCATCCCGCGGCCGCGGCCGGATCTGCTTCAGCTCGAGGCGGCGGCGGCCCTGCTGCGGACGGCGAGGAAGCCGCTGCTGATCGCCGGCGGCGGCGTGCGCTACAGCGGGGCGGAGGCGGTGCTGGCGGCGTTCGCCACCCGCCATCGGGTGCCGGTGGTCGAGACCATCGCCGGCCGCACCGTGCTGGTGCACGACCATCCCATGAACGCCGGCCCGATCGGCGGGCTGGGATCGAGCTCGGCCAACCATCTGGCGGCCGAGGCGGACGTGGTGCTGGCGGTGGGCACGCGGCTGCAGGACTTCACCACCGGCTCCTGGTCGCTGTTCGCCGACGATGCACGGTTCATAGGCCTCAACGCCGCCCGGTTCGATGCCCGCAAGCACCAGGCGCTGCCGCTGGTCGGCGACGCGCAGGCGGGGCTCGCCGAACTGGGCCAGGCCCTGCAGGGCTGGCAGGCGCCCGAGGGCTGGCTCGCCGACGCGCGAGCGGGCCTACGGCGAATGGAACCGCTTCGTCGACCAGCGCAGCGGGCCGACCAATGCCGAGCTGCCGACCTACGCCCATGTCGTGGGTGCGATCAACCGCCTCGCCGACCCCCGCGATCTCGCCTTGACCGCTGCGGGCGGCATGCCCGGCGAGCTGTGCATGAACTGGCGGGCGAAGACCGAATCGACCTTCGACTGCGAGTTCGGCTTCTCCTGCATGGGCTACGAGATCGCCGGCGGCTGGGGGGCGAAGATGGCCGATCCCACGCGCGACGTGATCGTCATGGTCGGCGACGGCAGCTACCTGATGATGAACAGCGACATCTACAGCTCGGTGCTCACCGGCATGAAGCTGATCGTCGTGGTCTGCGACAATGGCGGCTTTGCCGTGATCGACCGCCTGCAGCGTGCCAAGGGCATCCCGTCCTTCAACAACCAGCTCGAGGACTCGCGGCATGTCGGCGAGCTGGTGCGGGTCGACTTCGCCAGGCACGCCGAGGCCATGGGAGCGATCGGCTTGTCCGTCACGGGCATCGGCGAGCTCGAGGACGCCTTCCGGCGCGCCAAGGCCGCCGACCGGACCACCGTGATCCACGTCCCGGTCCACGCCACCGACTGGACCGAGGGCAACGACGCCTGGTGGGAATGCGGCACGCCCGAGGTGTCGGAGCGCAAGTCCGTTCGTGCCGCGCGCAAGGAGCACGAGGCCGGCAAGAAAAAGCAGCGGGTCGGTGTCTGAGAGGCAATTGACGGCCGCGGCGCGGTCCGGCCGCGACCGCGTCCGCCAGTTTCGCGAGCACGGGGCGCAACCGACCGCGCCTGTCCTGGTTCCGATGCCATGCAGTGTGCATGGCGGTAGGAGCGGGGTTCGATGGTAGCAGAACTAAAGCGGTCGCCGCTTAGCCGCGGCCGATCGATCAACCCGCCCCGTGTCGCCGTAAGGCCTGGGAACGGGCGCTCGGCTGCGGCGCCGTCCGACGCACCGCCGCCGCTCGACCTGGCTGTGGTCGTCGCCGCTGCCGGTTCTGTCGCGCAGCAGGCGGCCGGCCGGGCCGCGGCGCTGGATCATGACGGTGCGTTTCCCGTCGACGACATCGAGGCGATGCGCGCCAGCAGCCTGCTCGCGGCGCCCTTGCCCGCCGGATTTGGCGGCGCGGGATTGGGCACGTCGCCCGAAGCTGCCTTGGCCATGCTGCAGGTCTTCCGCCTGATCGGGCATGGCAGCCTCCCGCTTGGTCGTCTGTACGAAGGCCATGTCAACGCGCTGAAGCTCGTATTCCGCTACGGCGGGCCGGCACAGCAGGCATTGCTCGCCCGGGAAGCCCTGGCCGGCCATCTGTTCGGCGTGTGGAACACGGAAGCGGCCGACGGCGTGCGCCTGCGCGAGGTCTCGCCCGGCCGCTGGCGGCTCGACGGGCGGAAGATCTACGCCTCGGGGGCGGGGCATGTCGCACGGCCGCTGATCACCGCGCGTCTGCCGGACGGCGCGCTCCAGATGGTCGTCCCCGGCCTCGCCGCGGGCGAGCGCGCCGACCTGTCGGGCTGGGTGGCGCATGGGATGCGGGCCTCCGCGACGGGCAGCGTGGATTTCACTGGGATCGAGGTCGAGGCCGCGGAGCTGGTCGGCGAGCCCGGCGACTATCTGCGGCAGCCGGTTTTCTCCACCGGCGCCTGGCGGTTCGCGGCGGTCCATCTGGGCGGCCTCGAGCGGCTGCTCGACGAGCTGCGCCTTCACCTCAAGAACACTCAGCGCGATGCCGATCCCCATCAGCTCGCCCGCGTCGGCCAAGCCGCGATGGCGGCGGAGACGGCCCGCCTCTGGCTGGACCAGGCCTGCCGTCTGGCCGAAAGCCCGGTCGTCGAGGGCGACCGGGCAGTGGCCTATGTCAATCTCGTCCGGCTGGCGGTGGAGCGGGCGGCCCTCGACCTGCTCGAGCTGACCCAGCGCTCGATCGGCCTCGGCGGCTATCTCCGCACCCATCCGGTCGAGCGGCTGAGCCGCGATCTCGCCACCTACCTGCGCCAACCCGCTCCGGATCGCGCCCTGGCCCAGGCCGCAGCACACGTCCTGGCCTCGCCTGCATCGGCGGCCGGGCTCTGGAGCGATGCATGATCCGGGCGGGCGACTATCTGCGCCGCGCGCAGGAGCTGCCGGAGATCCGCCTCGCGGAGCTGACCCGCGGCCGGGGCCTGGTCGTCATCGCACCGCATCCCGACGATGAGAGCCTCGGCTGCGGCGGGCTGATCGCTGCTGCCTGCGGGCACGGCCTGCCGGTGCGGCTCATCCTGTTGAGCGACGGCATTGGCTCGCATCCCAATTCGAAGCTTTATCCCCCGGCCGGGCTGAAAGCGCTGCGCGAGCGAGAGCTCCTGGAGAGTGCGGCCATCCTGGGCTTGCCGGCGACAACCGTCACCTGCCTCGGCCTGCCCGACCGCTCGGTGCCGACGAGCGGACCTGAATTCGACGCGGCGGTGCAGGACGTGCGGCGCGTAATCAAGGAGTGCGATGCCAGCAGTCTGTTCGTGACCTGGCGCCACGACCCGCATTGCGATCACCAAGCGGCCTTCGCCATCGCCCGTACAGCGGTCGCGGGGCTGGCCGACATGCGGCTCTACGCCTATCCGATTTGGGGTTGGAAGCTTGCCGCGGACAGGCTGCTCGACGAGACGGAGCCGAAGGGTGGGCGGCTCGACATCCGGCCATACCTCGATCGCAAGCGACGTGCCATCGCCGCACATCGATCTCAGACGACGGACCTGATCAGCGACGACCCAAGCGGGTTTCGTCTCAACCCCGCCATGGTCGCCCGCTTTCATGGGCCGTCCGAGCTGTTCCTCGAGATCGTATCTTGAGCCGGCGGACGTCCTCGCTGCCGGCCGGTTATTTCGAGGCGATCTACCAGCGCGATGCGGACCCCTGGGGGTTTGCCACCAGCGACTACGAACGCGAGAAGTACGCCGCCACCTTGAAGGCGCTGCCCAGGCCAGCCTATCGCCACGGCCTCGAGATCGGCTGCTCGATCGGCGTGCTGACACGAAAGCTCGCGGCGCGATGCGAACGGCTGCTCGCCATCGATGCGGTCGAGGCCGCCCTCGACCAGGCGCGGGGACGCTGTGCCGGCGATCCCGGTGTCACGTTCGAGCGCATGGAGGTGCCGAACCGGCTGCCGGAGGGCTCCTTCGACCTGCTCATGCTATCCGAGGTCGCCTACTACTGGGATGTCGGGGATCTCATGCTCATGGCCGCCTTCGCCGAAGCCGCGATCGAGGCCGGCGGCGACATCATCCTGGTGCATTGGACCGGCGAAACGGATTACCCCCTGACCGGCGACGAGGCCGCCCAGCGCTTTATCGCCGCCGTGGCGCCGTCCACGCAGGTCGTGCATCAAAGCCGCACCGAACTCTATCGCATCGACGTGCTGCAGCGGCACGGGCAGCAGGCCGCGCCTTAGATCGCGCAGCACCCGCTCGGCCACCGCGATCTCGCCCGGCAACTGTCGGGGAGCGATCGGGAGATAGCCCAACGTCGGGCTTGCCTGCTCGATCGCGGCCCAGGCCGCGCCGAAATGCCTTGCGGTCACCGCTCTGGCCGCATCCGCCGCGCCGAGCCGGAGCATCCGCGCCCAGCCTGCCGACGGCAGCAGCCGGTCCTCGCGATGCAGCCGACGCAGCTCGGCGCGCCAGCGTGCCCGATGCACCAGGCGCGTCACCGGCTCCAGTGCCGGATCACAGGCCAGTTCGGGATCGAGGGCACGCTGCCTGATGGTCGCGGCCATCCCCCCTTGCGCCCGGCCGTCGAGGCGGCACGACACCACGACCTGCGCAGCCAGTGAGTGGCGGATGCGCCCGTCGACCAGGGTGCATTGCTCGGCCAGGGCGCGATCCTCGCCGGTCGCGATCGGCGGCAGGCCGCCCAATCGGCGATAGGCGGCGAGGGTTACGCCTAAGCTGGCGCCGGACGCCATCCGGTGGCGCGGCCATGGGTCATGCGCCTCGGGGTCGAGCCGCGCCATGAGTTCCGCCAGCAGCCACTCGTAGCGACTTTCCAGTCGTCCGCGCCGGATGACCTCGACCGGCAGCTGCGCATGTTCGAACCGGTCCGCGCGGACGAAGCCTGCGATCAGTTCGGCGCCCGCATGCACCGCAGCGAGGTTGGCCACGATCCAGCGCGGGCCGACGCGACCGTCTGCGTCGGTGGTCAAGATCAGGCTCGGCAAACCTGCGTCCTGCTCGGCCAGCAGATCGGCCGCGGCATCCATGGCGAGCTTTCTGGCCCAGCCGGCATGGGCCATCGTCTTGGGCAGCTCGCGCTCGATGATCGTCAGGGGATAGGGCAGCCGATCCCGGGACCTGCGCACCACGTCCAGGGTGGCATCGGTACAGTTGTTGAGCACCAGGACGACGCCGAAGCTGGCTGCGGCCAAAGGGCAGCCACGGCTGTGGCGTTGGGACGCGAGCGCCTCGAGGCAGGCGCCGATGCGCTCCGCCTCGTCCTTCACCGGTATCGCCACGATGGCAGAGAGGTGCGCCGACATGCCGACCTCCCCAAGCTTGCCTCGGGTCGGCGCCACGGAATTGCCTGTCATGGGTATGTCTTTTTCCTTGGGGAGGCAGTAGCTGGACCGAAGGGTTCAAACCGCCATCCAGGAAATGGGTTCCTCGTGTCGGATCTGCCGACAAATATTTACAGGTCAAACATGAATACTGTGTATTTAGCCTAAAGGACCGCGTAATATTTGTGAGTTGATTAGTATAAACTGACCTGCCAGGGGTGGATCGCTGTCACGGAGATCCACATCGACATTGATCTCATCGACGGAACCGAGGCCAGCGGCTCCTGGTGGGAGTGCGGCACGCCCCAGGCGCCGGAGCACTGGTCCCTGCGTTGGGTCCGCTAGGAGCACGGGGGTGGCAAGAGGAAGCAGCGGATCGGCGTGTGAGCGGCAGGCTCGCCGGGATCGCACGCCGCGCCCGGCCCAAGGCGCCGATGGAGGAGCTGGACCAGGCGCTGCTCTCGCCCGAGCGCGGGCTCGAGGGCGACTGCCGCGGCAGGCCGGGCACCCGTCAGCTCGTGATCCTCGCCGCCGAGGATTGGGCCGCGGCGCAGGCCGAACTGGGCGGCGAGGTCTCGCCCTGGACCTTCCGCCGCGCCAACCTCCTGGTGAGCGGTATCGTGCTGGCGCGCGAGCATGGCGGGCGGCTCCGGATCGGCGAGGCGCTGGTCGAGCTCACCGGCGAATGCGGTCCCTGCCGGGTCATGGACCTGCAGCGGCAGGGGCTCCAGGAAGCGCTCGCCCCCGACTGGCGCGGCGGGCGGACGGCGCGCGTGATCCAAGGCGGCGCGCTCCGCCTTGGCGACGCGGTGGAACCCGCCTAGCCGCCAGCGCGACCTCCATGTTCATGCGTGCGCTCGGCGGACGGCATCGGGCCGGGTGCGCGGCCCGATGCCCGGTCTGCGACACCGGTCCCGGCAGTTCAGGAACCCGTTACCTTTTGCCGGGTTGAGCGCTCATCCACAGAATGTTAATTCACCAAAGCCTCATTAACCTGCGCGTTCCTTCTGGGAGGATGCCGATGCGACAGCTATGTGCCGCTGCCTGCTTGCCACTGATCGCGTTCCTGACGCTGGCACCAGCCTCCGCCCAGACGGTGAAGCGCTGCAGTGCCGGGATGCTCAGCGGCGCCGCCGCGGTGCAGAGCGACTGGTCGGACGACCGTCCCGGGCGTTGCCGCCTGATCAGGCCCCGCGACCTGGCAAGCCCGGACGACAGCAACGCCAGCTACTCGACGGTCAAGCCGATCCCCTCCGGGGTCCTGCCCGACGTGCCGCGGGGCTTCAAGGTTCGCCGCTTCTATCGTGGCCCGGATGCGCCGCGGCTGATCCGGACCGCTCCCAACGGCGACATCTTCGTCGCACAGAGCCTGTCTGGACGGATCCGCGTGCTGCACCCGTCCGGCATCTGCAAGCTCGGAGGAGCGGCACCTTCGCCTCCGGCCTCGACCGCCCCTTCGGCATGGCCTTCTATCCGCCGGGTGCCAACCCGAAATGGGTCTATGTCGCCGAGGAAGGCCGGGTGGTGCGGTTTCCCTACCGATCGGGCGACCTGGTCGCGCGCGGCAAGCCCGAGGTCATCGTGCCCAACCTGCCGCGCGGCGCCGACGACCTGCCCGGCAAGGGCCACTGGACGCGCGACGTGCAGTTCTCGGCCAACGGCGCCACGATGTTCGTCTCGATCGGATCCTATTCCAACGTCGCCGAATCGCCGCGAGCCAACGAGGAGGGGCGCGCGCTCATCGCCGCCTACAAGCCTGACGGCTCCGGCCGGCGGGTCATCGCCAGCGGCCTGCGCAACCCGGTGTCCCTCAGCGTCGATCCGGTGGCGGGCGGGCTGTGGACCACCAACAACGAACGCGACCGCCTCGGCGACGACCTGGTGCCGGACTTCGTGACCTGGGTCGGCGACGGGCGCTTCTACGGCTGGCCCTGGTATTATATCGGCGACCGCCGCGACCGGCGGCCGGTCACCGATCCGCCCCGCAACCTGCCGCCGGTGCAGATCCCGGCCGTCCTGGTGCAGGCACACTCGGCCGCACTCGGCATCACCTTCTACAACGAGCGGCAGTTTCCCGCCGACTATCGCCGCAGCATCTTCGTCGCGATGCACGGCTCCTGGAACCGCGCTAGGCCCACCGGCTCGAAGGTGGTGCGGATTCCCTACACCAACGGACGCGCCGAGCCCTACTACGAGGACTTCATGACCGGGTTCACCGTCTCCAACCACGACGTGCTGGGCCGGCCCGTCGGCGTGACGGTCGGCACCGGGGGTTCGCTCTACGTCTCCGAGGACGCCAACAACGTCATCTACTGCGTCAACTGGACCGGCGGTGGCTGAGCTGCCGGCCGGGCCTGCCGGGGCTCCTGCCGCAGCTTGATTTTCGGCCCCGGCATCGCTAGCTCTCGCGCGCCGTCCCCATCGTCTAGCGGTCAGGACACAGCCCTTTCAAGGCTGGAACACGGGTTCGATCCCCGTTGGGGACGCCATCTTTTCGAGTCAGTCCCGTTGCGGCGGGCGCGGGCGGGAGAGGCCGTCCGCGACGACGGCGGGCTGGGCATCCTCACGCGCGGGCCGGATGCAGAAGGGCCATCGATCTGCCGTTGGGCTGCGGCTGAGCGGGGGGAGCGGCGGGTCCTGCCGGAGGAGCATCGGTCGATGCGGCGCGTTCATGAAGCTGCGCCTCGTCTCATGCTGGATGGCCGCCATGCATCCGATCACCTCGTTCGTGCCCGCGCGCGAGCATCTCGGGAGCGGGAGCTGCCGGCTCGTGCCGTTCCTGGCGCTCGCCGACGCGGTTCCGGTAGCCGGCGTCCTCGTGTTCGACCTGGCATTCGCTGCCCGCCACGTACCGGCGCGAGCGGCCGTCCACGATCCGGGCGCGGTCACGAGCCTGCCCGCGGTCCGCGGCTGATGCCGGCCTTGGCGAGGCTCGCCGCCGGCCTCGGCCTGTGGGCGGTGCTGCTGGTTGCGGGCGAGTCCGTGGCACAGGGCGTCCCGCGCCCGCCCTGCGCCGGTCCGCCATCGCCGGCCTATCCCGAGCCGGGCGGGCAGCCGGTCGTCCGCGTCTGGAGCGCCGGCGAGACGGGTGCCTGGACGCCGCCCGCTTGCACCGGGTGGCGCCCGCTACCCTTCCGCGTGCTCGTGGCGACGGCGGGGCGCTTCCACCACCAAGGCACGGTGGAGGATCTCCTCGAGCGTCTCGGGGCCGTCTCCACCTTGACGAGCGTCCGCTACTGGTCGGTCACGGACGGGCGCTGGCGGGACCTGATCACCGACGCTTTCGCCCTGGAAGGACCCGATGCCGCCAAGCGACGGCCGGACTTCCGGGCGGCCGAGATGAAGGTCGGAACCGATCTCTACTTCGCGCAAAACGACAACCGTTCCACCGGCGACGTCGTCTACCGCCTGCGCGTGCGCGAGATCGCGCCGGACCGGCTGGTGGTGGAGACGGAGAATGTCGGCCCGGTGCGCTATCTGCTCGTACCGATGGCGGGCCCCGGCGACCTCCAGGCCGTCTACTTCCTCACCCGATCGGCCCCGGGTCTTTGGGATTACTACAGCCTGGCACGGACCGGCACAGGAGCGAGCCGGTTCCTGGAGGGGCACGAAGCCTCCTACGTGAACCGCGCCGCCGCGCTCTTCCGGCATGTGGCGGGGCTAGCGACGGACCAGGGGCCACCGCCTGCCCCCTGATGCCGGCACATGGGTGATCGGCATCGTGTCCGACGGCTTCGACGACGCGGGTCGCCAATTCCGGCAGACCATGGCCGCGATCGCCGGAGTTGGCGCCCGACCTCCTCCGGGATGCCGCGCATCCTGCCCTGCTCGCCGGCCCCGGCATGACCGGGGCGGGGCCGGCGGCCGCGAGGCGAACGTCGCGCACCGGTGAACCGCCCTGCGGGCACTCAAGGCCGCCGGCGGCGTTTCACCTGCAGCACCGCTATTCCGGGAACAGATCCATGCCCGACCAGTCGCGCGCGCCCGTCCTGCTTGCGGCGGCCATCCTCCTGGCCCTTGTCGGCGTGGCCCTGGTTGTCGGGGGGGCGTGGCTGATCCGCCTGGGTGGCTCCTGGTATTACCTCGTGGCCGGCCTGGCCCTCCTGCTCACGGCCGTCCTCCTCTGGCGACGGCAGCCGGCAGCACTCGGCATCTATGCCCTCCTCGTCCTCGGCACGCTCGCCTGGGCCTGGTGGGAGGTCGGCCTCGACTGGTGGCCTCTGGCCGCCCGGGGCGACCTGATCTTCGTCCTGGGCTTCCTCCTCCTCACCCCATGGGTCACGCGAAAGCTCGGGCACGACGGGGCCGACCGCCACCGCGCCTCGGCCTTTCGAGGCCAAGGCCTCGCGCTCACGACGGTCCTGGGCGTGGCGCTCGTCGTGGCCGTGCTCTCCTGGTTCACCGACCCCCACCGGCTCCAGGGCCAAGCACCCGCTGCCCGCGCCGAGGTGTCCCCCGATGCGCTGGGCGTGCCGCCAGGGGAATGGCCCGCCTATGGGCGGACCGACCTCGGCCGCCGCTGGTCGCCGCTGGCCCAGATCACCCCGGACAACGTGACCGACCTCGAGGTCGCCTGGACCTACCGGACTGGCGACGTCCGCGGCCCGAGCGATCCGACGGAAACGACCTTCGAGGTGACGCCCTTGAAGATCGGCAACCGGCTCTACCTGTGCACCCCGCACCAGAACGTGATCGCGCTGGACGCCACCACCGGTGCCGAGATCTGGCGCTACGATCCCAAGATCGAGAACGAGCTGGCGCTGCAGCACCTGACCTGCCGCGGGCTCGCCTACGACCCTGGCGGCACGGGCCCCGCGGCCACGGCCACGCCATCGGTGCAGGTGGCGGCCGCGGAAGGCGGGCTGCCCGACCTGCCGGTCGCCGCGGCCGACGCAGCGGTGACGGATGCCTGCGCCACGCGTCTGTTCATGCCGACGGCCGACGGGCGCCTGATCGCGCTCGATCCCGAGACCGGTGCCGTGTGCAAGGATTTCGGCGACGGCAGCGGCCAGATCGATCTCTGGGCCAACATGCCCAATGTCCGACCGGGTGCCTACTACTCGACCTCCCCACCCGTCGTGGCGCAGGGTCTCGTCATCGTCGGCGGCACGGTTCTGGACAATGTCTCCACGCACGAGCAGTCGGGCGTGATCCGCGGCTTCGACGCCCGTACCGGGGCCCTGGTCTGGGCCTGGGACTCGGGCAACCCCGACCGGACCGCCCCGCTGCCGCCCGGCCAGACCTATACCGCCAACTCGCCCAACAGCTGGTCGATCGCGAGCGCCGACCCGGAATTGGGCCTCACCTACTGGCCGCTCGGCAATCAGCCGCCCGACCAGTGGGGCGGCAGCCGCAGCGCGGCGGTCGAGCGGTTCTCTTCCTCGGTCGTGGCGCTCGAGATCGCGACCGGCAAGGTGCGTTGGGCGTTCCAGACCGTCCACCACGATCTGTGGGACTATGACGTCCCCTCGCAGCCCTCGCTGGTCGATCTCACGGTCGATGGCCAGACTGTCCCGGCCCTGGTCCAGCCGACCAAGCAGGGCGAGCTCTTCGTCCTCGACCGCCGCACCGGCCGTCCGGTCCTGCCCGTCCGGGAGCAGCCCGCCCCGCAAGGTGCGGCCGAAGGCGACCATGCCGCCCCGACCCAGCCGGTCTCGGCCCTCTCCTTCGACCCGCCACCGCTTTCCGGCCGCGACATGTGGGGTGCTACGCTGCTGGACCAGCTCGCCTGCCGCATCCAGTTCCACCGCCTGCGCTACGAGGGCCGCTTCACCCCGCCCTCCACGCAGGGCTCCCTGATCTATCCGGGCAATTTCGGCGTCTTCAACTGGGGTGGCGTCGCCGTCGACCCGGCGCGCCAGATCGCCTTCACCACGCCCGCCTATCTGGCCTTCGTCTCGCGGCTGGTCCCGCGCGCGAACGACACCACGCTCTATGTCCAGGGCGACGATCGGCCGGAAGGGAGCCTGCCGGCGCTGAACGAGAACTTCGGCGCGCCCTTCGCGGCCCAGCTCCATCCCTTCACCTCGGTCCTGGGCATTCCCTGCCAGGCCCCGCCCTGGGGCTATGTGGCGGCGGCCGACCTCACCACGGGCGAGATCCTGTGGATGCACAAGAACGGCACCGTGCGGGACCTTTCCCCGATCCCGCTGCCGTTCGCCATGGGCGTCCCCGACCTGGGCGGCCCGATCGTCACGGCCGGCGGGGTCGGCTTTCTCTCGGGCACGCTCGATTACTATGTGCGCGGCTACGACGTCGCCACGGGCCGCGAGCTTTGGCGGCACCGGCTGCCGGCCGGCGGCCAGGCCACGCCCATGACCTACAGCGGCGAGGATGGTCGCCAGTACCTGATCGTCGTTGCCGGCGGCCACGGCTCGCTGGGCACCAAGGCCGGCGATTCCGTCGATGGCCTTCGCCCTGCCCAGGAGCTAGCGGACGGGCAGCGCCGCCAAGACTGCGGCATCGCAAAGATCACGCCGGACCCCTCGGCTCGCCCGGCGGCATCGGTCGCGGCGTGGGCCTGCGGCGCCAGCGGCCGCGACCGGTGGCTGCCGCCTGCCCGAGCGCCGCTTCGGGACCAGCCGCGCTGGCACCCGTTAGAAGGCATCACGGCAAGGCTGGGCGGAGCGATGACGGCACAGGCAAACCTCCGGGCGGGAAGCGGCAGTGCCGTCGAGCGCTGGCGGGTGTTGCGGCGGCTCGAGAGCTGGCTCGAGACGCCGATGCTCGTCTTGAGCCTTGCCTGGCTGCTGCTGGTCCTGGCGGAGCTGATCTGGGGTGCCGCGGGCTTCCTCGAGACCTTCGGCACCGCGATCTGGGTCGTCTTCATCGCCGAGTTCGCGCTGCGGTTCACCCTGGCTCCGGCCAAGGGCCGTTTCCTGCGCCGGAACTGGCTCACGGCGCTGGCGCTGCTCGCGCCGGCCTTACGCCTGGTCGGGGCCTTGCGGGTGCTGCGCGTTGCGCGGGCCGCGCGCAGCCTGCGCCTTGTCCGTATCATCGGCACCGCCAACCGCACCATGGGCGCGCTCCGCGCCATGATGCGGCGCCGCGGCCTCGGCTATGTCCTGGTCCTGACCATGCTGGTCACGCTGTTGGGAGCGGGTGGCATGCTGGCCTTCGAGCCTGCGACGGCGGTCGCCGGCGGTTTTGAGGGCTTTTGGGACGCGCTATGGTGGACCGCCATGCTGGTGAGCACCATGGGCTCGGCCTACTGGCCGCAGACGCCCGAAGGCCGGCTCTTGTGCCTGTTGCTCTCGCTCTACGGCCTTGCGGTGTTCGGCTACATCACCGCCAGCTTCGCGAGCTTCTTCGTCGGCCGCGACCATGCCGACCAGCCGGCGGCGAGGACCGGAGAGTTCGCAGCGATTCGCTCCGAAATCGCCGCCTTGCGCGTAGCCCTGGAGCACCGCCACGACTGAGCGGGCGACCTAGCCGTCCCGGGATTCGGGTCCCCGGCGGAAACTGACGGCGATCCGGTTGTAGCTGTTGATGAGGCCGATCGCGATGGTCAGGTCGGCCACCTCCTTGTCCGAGAACTCCGCTCTGACCGCGGCGTAGGCGCCGTCAGAGACATGGGTTTCCGCTACCAGCGTCACCTCCTCGGTCCAGCCCAGCGCGGCGCGCTCCCGGTCGGTGAAGATTGCGCCGGCCTCACGCCAAGCCGAGACCAGCATCAGCTTGGCGGGCGGGGCACCGGCGCCGAGCAGGTCGTGGCTGTGGCTGTCGATGCAGTAGGCGCAGCCATTGACCTGCGACGCGCGCAAATAGACCAGGTCGAGGAGCATCGTCGGCAGCCCGCACGCGCTGACATATCGATAGACGCCTACGAGCGCCTTCATGCCGCCCGCGGCGAGCGTCTGATAGTCGATACGCATCATTGCGCGGCATCCTCCGTCTTCAGGGCCTCGCCCTCCTCCGAGACGAAGATGACGAGCAGCTTGGCCGACGCGGTTCCGCTGGCGTTTTCGGTGAGCAGGTGGTGCGCGCCCGGCTGTTCGGTCCAGCCCTGTCCGGCGCGATAGACCTGGAGCGGCTCACCCTCCAGCTTGCTGCGCACGCTGCCCTCCAGAACATAAGCGTAGAGAAAGGCACCGCCATGCCGGTGCGGTGCGGCGCGGGCGCCCGGCGGGAAGGTCACCGTGACAGCGGTGAACCGCTTGCCCGGAACGCCGGGTAGAGCCTGCCCGACCAGCGGGCTGACGATCTCCTCCGGCGGCGCCGCAATGGCGGGCGCGGCCGCCAAGAGCAGCACCACGAGTGCTCTACTGGCGTTCATGGAAGGACAGCGGATAGGCTGCGTTGCGGACCGCGACCATCGGATCGGCGAGCTCGATGCCGGGCGGCACCGAGCCCGGCAGGAAGAGTAGCTCGCGATCAGCCTCCGGCGTATCCGGCCCTGCCCGGTCGATGGCGATGACACCAAGCGTCTCCAGCCGCCGGCTCTCGGGCCAAGCTGCCGAGGGATCGTCCAGACTGTCGCCTGCTTCGCCGAGCTGCGCCAGCCAACGGAACCGGACCGGCTCCGTGGCGACCCGCGCCCGGATCTCGTCCATCAGGTAGCCGGTCGACTTGGTGCGCAGCGTCGCCTCGTCCAGCTCATGCTCGCCCGCTTCGGGCACAAAGCGGTAGCGCACCGGCCGAGCGTGGCCTGCGGCATCGTTGAAGAGGAAGGCGTTGACGCCATAGAAGGCGGTGGTGGCGAAGCTCGCGGGCGGCGGCCTCTGGGTGGTGAAAAAGGCCTTGGCCGCCGGATGAGTGGCCAGGAAGGTATCGAACGCCGTCGGCGGAGACATACCGGCCGGGCTTTGGCCCAGCGCCTGCAGGAGCTCGCTGAACTCCGCGGCGGAAGCCACCGGGAAACCGTTGAAACTGTGGCTGACGATGTCCAGGGCCGATCTCGTCGGCAGCCGGAACTTGATGGCGAAGCCGCGCGGACTGGCATTGCCGCTCGTGTCCGGGATGTCGGGCAGGCCGGTGAAGTCAGAGAAGCGCACGGTCACCGGTGATGGCCGGGTAAAGAGTTCCGCAGCCGAAAGCATCCTCGCCTCCGCCGTCGGAGTGAACCAGCCCTGCAGGATGACCCCCTTCGCATGCACCGCACGTGCATGGTGCTCGCCGAACACCCCGTGGAAGTCCCTCACCAGCTGTCCCGGCAGTTCGGCGGGGTCCACTGGGCCGGCGGCAGGCTGCGCCCCTACCGAGATCGCAGGGAGCGTTCCCACGGCTGAAGTCGCGGTGGCGGTCCGACTGTGCATCTTGCCCCTTCCTTGGTCGGGCCAAGGATTGCCGGGTCCACTCGGGCAAGTCTGTTCCCATATTGCGGTCTTGCGGTAGATACTTCGCCCGGCTTCCGGCTTCGAGCGGGACACGACCATGTGGCTGCAGGACCATGGACGGACCAAATACGGGGCCGATGGCCCTCTGGTCTCCTCGGCCGCCGCCGGGTGGCGCGGGATCGCCGTCGAGCATCGCCGCCACCCGCGAGGCGAGCTGCCGTCGTTCCGGCCGGAGCACATGGAGGTCGGCATCGCCACCGGGTGCCATCCCGATTGCGTCGTGAGCCGCACCGGCGATCGGTTGCGCCAGCATGCTCGGGTCGAGCCAGGCATCGTCTGGCTCTGCCCCGTCGGTGTTCTGGAGGAGGATATCTGCATTTCCGAGTGGCACGAGGTGCTGCACGTCTACCTCCCGCCGGAGCGGTTTGCGCAAGTGTCGGCGTGGCGCGGCGGCCCGGCCGTCCGGCCGGAGGCGGTGCACTACCGCGGCGGCATCTATGACGAGCGCATTCGGCGAATTGGCAGTCTTCTGCTCAACCAGCTCCGCATGCCAAGCGCTGGCGGCGCGGTGCTGATCGACGGCCTGGCCCTTGACCTGACCGCTTGCCTGGCCGACCGCCATTCGAGCGACGCCCGGAGCGGCCCGAGGTGCGACCATGGACAGCGTCTCGACAATAGGAGGCTGCGCCGCGTGCTCGACTATATGGCGGCGCACATCGAGGAGGATGTCGGCCTTCGCGATCTCGCCGAGGTGGCGTGCCTGAGCCCGTTCCACTTCAGCCGCGCCTTCGCCGCCGCCACGGGTGTTCCGCCGCACCGCTACCTCAGCGGCTTGCGCCTGGAACGAGCGAAGACGCTGCTGTCGTTGCGCGCGACGCCGGTCGCTCAGGTGGCGCTAGCCTGCGGCTTCTCCTCGCAATCGAACTTCACCCGGGCCTTCCGACGCGCTACCGGCGCGACCCCGCAGGCCTACCGTCGCGCATGGATCCCCTTGGCCTGACGCCATGGTTGCGGCCGCCGACGCGGCCGAGACGGCGCGGCCCGCACGGCGGTGGTACCGCGCAACCGGCGCCGGACCGCGGGCCTCGCCGGCGATCGCAACGGACCCGCGTTCCCGCTCCGCTTCGCCGGACGGCATTGGCGGCGCTGCGACGTTGCGGTCGGGCCGCGGGGCGATTAGGGTCCGCGCGCTTTTTCGGCCCTGCGAGATGACGATGGCCCCTTCCTTGCGACCGCGGAATCCCAATTTCGGCTCCGGCCCCACGGCCAAGCGGCCCGGATGGTCCCTGGCGGCGTTGGAAGGGGCGATGGTGGGACGGTCGCACCGGGCCGCGGCACCCAAGGGCCGGCTGGTCGAGGTGATCGAGCGCTCGCGCGCGATCCTGGGCGTCCCCGAGGACTATCGCATCGGCATCCTGCCCGCCTCCGACACCGGCGCCTTCGAGTGCGCCATGTGGAGCCTCCTGGGCGAGCGTGGCGTGGACGTGATCGCGTTCGAGAGCTTCGGCGAAGGTTGGCTGACCGACATCGAGAAGCAGCTTGGGCTCAAGGATCGGCGCGCTCTCCAGGCTGCCTACGGGGACCTCCCCGATCTCGGGGCCGTCGATCCGGCGCGCGACACCGTGTTCTGCTGGAACGGCACGACCTCGGGCGTGCGGGTGCCGGACGGCGACTGGATCCGCGACGACCGGACCGGGCTCACCCTGTGCGATGCGACCTCGGCGGCGTTCGCGATGCCCCTGCCTTGGCGCAAGCTCGATGTGGTGACCTGGTCGTGGCAGAAGGTGCTGGGCGGCGAGGCGCAGCACGGCATGCTCGTGCTCTCGCCGCGCGCGGTCGCACGGCTGGAAACCTACAAGCCCGCCTGGCCCCTGCCCAAGCTGTTCCGGCTGACCAAGGGCGGCAAGCTGATCGAGGGCATCTTCAAGGGCGAGACCATCAACACGCCCTCGATGCTGGCGGTCGAGGATGCGCTGGACGGGCTGCGCTGGGCCGAGGGCATCGGCGGGCTGCCGGCGCTGGTCGACCGCTGCGCGCGCAGCCTCGCCGCGATCGCGGCCTGGGTCGAGCGCAGCAGCTGGGCGGCCTTCCTGGCGGCGCGCCCGGAGCTCCGCTCGCCGACCTCGGTCTGTCTCGCCATCGTCGATGCCGCGTTCTCCGCCCTGGACGGGGCGGGCCAGCAGGCCTTCGTCAAGGACATGACCAGGCTGCTCGCCGAGCAGAAGGTCGCCTACGACATCCAGAGCTATCGCGACGCCCCGGCGGGCCTGCGGATCTGGTGCGGGGCCACCGTCGAGACGGCCGACGTCGAGGCCCTGCTGCCCTGGCTCGACTGGGCCTTCTCCGAAACACGCGCGCGCCTGGCCTAGCGCCGGCCCCCCACCACTCCGCGGAGACGTCATGCCCAGGGTGCTGATCGCCGACCAGCTGAGCCCGGCCGCCGAGGCCATCTTCAAGGAGCGCGGCCTCGAGGTCGAGACGCGCATCGGCATGAAGCCGGCCGAACTCCTGGCCGTCGTCGGGGAATTCGACGGCCTGGCCGTCCGCTCCGCCACCAAGGTCACCGCCGAGGTCCTGGCCGCGGCACCGCGGCTCAAGGTCGTGGGCCGCGCCGGGATCGGCGTCGACAACATCGACGTCGAGACGGCGACCCAGCGCGGCGTGGTGGTGATGAACACGCCGTTCGGCAATTCGGTGACCACCGCCGAGCATGCGATCTCGCTGATGCTGGCGCTCGCCCGTCAGATCCCCGCCGCCGACCGCTCGACCCGGGCGGGCAAGTGGGAGAAGAACCGGTTCATGGGTGTGGAGCTCATGGGCAAGGTGCTGGGGCTGATCGGCTGCGGCAATATCGGCTCGATCGTGGCCGACCGCGCGCAGGGCCTGAAGATGCGGGTGATCGCCTACGATCCGTTCCTCTCGCCCGAGCGCGCGCGCGACCTGGGCGTGGAGAAGGTCGATCTCGACGTCCTGCTCGCCCGCGCCGACTTCATCACCCTGCACACGCCGCTCACCGAGCAGACGCGCAACGTGCTCTCGCGCGAGAACCTGATGCAGACCCGGCCCGGCGTGCGCCTGGTCAATTGTGCGCGCGGCGGCCTCGTCGACGAGCAGGCGGTGGCCGACCTGATCCGCGACGGTCACGTCGCCGGTGCCGCGTTCGACGTGTTCGCGGTCGAGCCGGCCAGGGAATCGCCGCTGTTCGGGCTGGACGAGGTGGTGGTGACCCCGCATCTCGGCGCCTCGACCGGCGAGGCGCAGGAGAACGTGGCGCTGCAGGTGGCCGAGCAGATCAGCGACTACCTGACCAGCGGCGCGATCGTGAACGCGCTGAACATGCCCTCGGTCACCGCCGAGGAGGCGCCGCGGCTGCGGCCCTACATGAAGCTCGCCGAGCAGCTGGGCTCGTTCGCGGGTCAGCTGACCGAGACCGGCCTGGGTGCCGTGACCGTCAGCTATGCCGGCCATGCCGCCTCGCTCAACACCCGGCCGCTGACCCAGGTGGTGCTCACCGGCCTGCTGCGGCCGCAGCTCGCGAGCGTCAACATGGTCAACGCCCCGGCGCTGGCCAAGCAGCGCAACATCGACGTGCGGGTGGTGACCAGCGAGAGCGTGCGCGACTACCAGACGCTGGTGACCGTCGAGGTGGTCACCGAGCGCGGCCCGCGCGCGGTCTGCGGCACGCTGTTCCAGGATTCCGAGCCGCGCCTGGTATCGATCCGCGGCATCCCGATCGAGGCGCGGCTGGGCCCGCACATGCTCTATGTCCGCAACCAGGACCGGCCCGGCCTGATCGGGGCGCTCGGCCAGATCCTGGGCGATGCGCAGATCAACATCGCCACCTTCCACCTCGGCCGCGAGAAGCCCGGCGGCGACGCGATCGCACTGGTCGAGATCGACGCGCCGATCTCCGAGCAGATCCTGGCCCAGGTCTGCGCCCTGCCGCACGTGCTGCATGCCAAGCAGCTGAGCTTCTGACCTTTTTGGCCTGCCGCTGCCGCTGCGGTCTCAGCCGCTGCTGCGTCCCGACCGGTGCCGGACCGGCTCCTCGGATCTCTAGAAGCGGAAGGCGACCTCGACGCCGTGCAGGGTCGGCCGCAGCTGCCACTCGATGCCCCGCGAGGCCATGGTCGACGGGAACGCGTTGCGGTAGTCCCCGAGATCCGAGGTGGCGCGCCAGGGCTGCGACCAGATCTGCAGCTCGCCGACCAGGATGCCCGACAGCGTGGAGACCAGTGCGTCGGTGCTGTCGCCCAGGGCGTAGATGACCCCACCGCCGATCAGGTTGGTGGTGACGCCCTCGAGATGGCGCCGCCAACTGTAGCGGCTTTCCGCGCGCGCGGCGTTCTCGACCAGCTGCCGTTCGCCGACCGCCAGGCGTTGCAGGCGGCCCTCGGCGGAATCGGCGGGCACCGCCCGCACCGGATCGGCGCCGAGCCGCGCCGGCAGGGGATCGGTCAGCATCTGGCCGAGCGCGCCGGCCGACTTCACGGCTCCGACGATCTGATAGACGCGCTCGTCGCCATCGTCGGCGAGCACGGCCTGCGCGGTGCTGGAGACGAGGCCGACCGCGAACGCCCCGGTCCAGCCATACTGCCAGACCTGAGCGGTGCGCCGCCCATCGTCGAGGCGCTCCTCGATGAAGCCCAGCCGGGCCTCGGCCTCGGTCAGCGACAGGTCCTCGAGCTCGAACGGGATCTCGATCTGCTGTGCCAGCACCGGCGCGCCGGCGCCGAACGCGAGCGCCGCCACGGTCACCGTGCCGATCATGCGCCAATCCATCGTCACCGCCACCCCGCCGCTCGATCCGTATGCTGGCGGCCAGATGAAACACAGTGGCGCCGGCGCCGCCAGTTCGCAGTTGGCCGGCGGCCGCCAGATCCGGCATGCTATGGCCAGCGTATTGCGCGCGAACCACGGGGAAGAATGGCATGGCCGAACGCGTCGGCGCGGCGCTGATCACCGGCGGCGCCAAGCGGCTGGGTGCCGCCATGGCCCGTGCGATGGCCCATGACGGCTTCGACATCGCGCTGCATTGCCACGCATCGCTGCCGGCGGCGCAGGCGCTGGCCCGCGAGCTCGAGGGCCTCGGTCGCCGTGTCGCCGTGGTCCGCGCCGATCTTGCGCGTGAACAGGAGGTATCGGCCGTCGTCGCCGCGGCCATCGACCGGCTCGGGCCCCTGACCCTCCTGGTCAACAACGCATCGGTGTTCCAGCTCGACCGCCTGGCCACGGCCGACCGGCGCAGCTGGGATCTCCACCTCGAGACCAACCTGCGCGCACCCATCGTGCTCAGCCAGGCGTTCGTCGCCCAGCTCCCGGTGGGTCGAGAGGGACTGATCGTCAACATACTCGACCAGCGGGTGCTCAACCCAACCCCCAACTTCCTGTCCTACACCATCTCCAGAATGGCTCTTTGGGGTGCCACCCAGGTGTTGGCGCGCGAGCTGGCGCCGCGGGTGCGGGTGAACGCGATCGGGCCGGGACCGGTGCTGCCGGCACCCGGCATGGACCAGGCGCGGTTCGACGAGCTGGTCCGCGCGACCCCGCTTCGGCGCCCGACCGATCCCGGCGAGATCGCCAATGCGCTCCGCTTCATCGTCGCGAGCCCATCTATGACCGGGCAGCTGATCACGCTGGACAGCGGCCAGCAACTAGGCTGGCTGACGCCCGGAGCGCCGCAACTCGATTGAGCGGACCGAGCGCTCCCGAGCCACCGGATGGCAAGACAGCGCGAGGAGGGGGCGATGCAGGAGTGGCTGGTACCGCTGGACCGGATCATGGCCGAGCTGGAGGCGAGCCCGGACGGCAAGCGCGTCGCCTATCCGATCCGCCACGGCAGCATGCGGGTCGGCATCTACGCACCCCGCCCGCCGCATGATCCCCAGATGCCGCACGACCAGGACGAGCTGTACATCGTGATCTCCGGTCGTGGCGCGTTCGTGAAGGGGGATTCGCGGCGTCCGTTCGCTCCGGGCGACGTCATCTTCGTCGAGGCCGGCGTGTCGCACCGGTTCGAGGAGTTCGACTCCGACTTCGCCACCTGGGTCGTGTTCTGGGGACCGAAGGGTGGCGAGCCGGCATGAGAGGCCCGCGCCGCGAGACCGGCCAGGGCCACGACCCTGCCGTCGCCCTTGTGGCTGGTCGACCGCATCCTGCACCGCGACGGGCTGATCCTGATCATCGACAAGCCCGCCGGGGTGCCGGTGCATGCCGGCTCCGGCGGCGGCGTCAATCTCGAGCACTATTTCGAGGCCCTGCGCTTCGGCCTGCCGCAGCCGCCGGGCCTGGCGCACCGTCTGGATCGCGACACCAGCGGCTGCCTGGTGCTCGGCCGCCACCGCAAGGCGCTGGCACGCGTCGGCCGGCTGTTCCAGAACGGGCAGGTGGAGAAGGTCTACTGGGCGGTGGTGCGCGGCCGCCCGCCCGCCACGGAGGGGACCGTCGAGCTGGCGCTGCGCAAGCGCTCGGAGGTCCGTGGCTGGTGGATGGAGCCGGATCCCGCCGGCCAGGCGTCGCGGACCGATTACCGTCTGCTGGGCGAGGGCGGCGGCCTGAGCTGGCTGGAGTGCCGCCCGCGCACCGGCCGCACCCACCAGATCCGGGTCCACTGCGCCGAGCTGGGCTGCCCGGTGCTCGGCGATCCGATCTACGGTCGTGACGGTGCGGCCCCGACCGAGCCCCTGCACCTGCACGCCCGTTCGATCTCCCTGCCGCTCTACCCAAATCGCGCAGCCGTGACCGCGACCGCGGCGCCACCCCCCCATATGCTGGCGGCGCTGGCGCGGTGCGGCTATCAGGGCGATGCCGAGCCGTCGCCGCCAGCCGGTAGCGACAACGGCACTCGAGCGGGGGCATGAAGCATGTTGAACCTGATCATCAGCCTGGTGGTGGCCGGCGTCGCCGGCTGGCTCGCCGGCAACATCATGAACAAGCAGCCGCTGCAGATCGGCGGCAACCCGATCCTGGGCAACGTGCTGCTCGGGCTGATCGGCGGCTTCGTCGGCAGCGCGATGCTGTGGCTGATCGGCTTCGGGACCAGCGGGCTGATCGGCGGGCTGATCGCCGCCGTGCTGGGCGCGATCGTGGTGATCTACGTGGTCGACTACTTCAAGCAGCGCTAGTTCCGGGCGGGCGGAGCAACCCGCCCGCGCGGCGCTCAGCCGACCTTCTGGTCGGTGTTGGTCGTGACCACCGGCGTGGTCTCGTCGTCCTTCAGGCCCGCCTTGAAGCTCTTGATGCCCTTGGCCACGTCGCCCATCACGCGCGGGATCTTGCCCGCGCCGAAGACGATCACGACGACCAGAAGCACGATCACCCAGTGCCAAGCGCTCGTGAAACCCATGGAAGCTCTCCGGATCTACTGCCGCCTATCTAGTGCGGCCGGGCGCGGATGCCAACAGCGGTCGCGTCGTCGGCAGGTACCTACCTGCGCACCATGCCCAGCGTGCCGCCGCTGACCAGGGCCGTCACGTCGGCGAGGACCGCCGCCAGCGACGGCCCGCCCGGCGCCGCGAGGTAGCGCGGCTCCCAGACCGGCCGGAACTTCTCCTTGTAGCGCCGCAAGCCCTCGAAATTGTAGAGCCGTTCGCCATGGGTGAAGAGGAGGGCACCGGCGCGGCTCCACATCGGCGCCAGGTGCCGCTCCTGCAGCCCGGAGAGCGGCGCCATGCCGAGATCGAAGCGCCGATAGCCTTGCGCCCGGCCCCAGAGCATCAGCTGGGTGAACAGATGGTCCATCACGTCGCGCACGCTGCCGGAACGGAAGCGCATCAGGTCGATCGACAGCTCGTCGCGGTCGGGGGTGGTCCACAGATTGGCGAAGGCGACGAGCTGACCCTTCGCCCGGATGGTCGCCACCGGAAAGTGGGCGAGATAGTCCGGATCGAACCGGCCCAGGGAGAACCGCTTCTCCTTGACCGTCTTGCCCTCCAGCCACGCGGCCGAGACCGCCATCAGCTCGGGCATCAGCGCCGGCACCCGTTCGGGCGGCTCGACCGCGAACTCGGCGCCGTCGCGCTCCGCCCGCCGCACCGCTTGGCGCAGGCCCGAGCGTTCAGGCCCGTCCAGGCCGAAGCCGGCCAGTGGCACGAACGCCTGCTCGCCCAGCTTGATGAAGGCCAGCCCCAGCTCGATGAGGATCGGCAGATCCTCGGGCCCGACCTCGTAGAATGCCGTCCGGCCGCCCCAGACGTCGCACTGCTCGCGGAACCGCCAGGCCAGCTCCAGCCGTTCGGCGGCAAGGCCGACGGGCCCGCCCATCGCGATCCAGCTGCGCCCCTGCACGCCGTACATGATGAAGCTGCGGCCCGTGTCGCTGAACAGGAACCGCTTGTCGCCCAGATAGGCCAGGGCGGCGTTCGCGGGCGGACCCTCGGCAGCCGCGAGCGCGGCCGTCACTTGCGCCTCAGCGCCGGCCGGAAAGGAGAGCGGCTGCGATGCCGGAGCGGCGAAGCGCATCAGCTGCAGCCCGCCGAACACCGCGGCCGCGATCATCACCCCGGCGGTGGCGCGCAGGAACCGCGGCGCGTCGGCCTCGGCGAGGAACTGCCACCACAGATCGTGGCCGTACTCGACATGGCGGTAGCAGAACAGGCCGAGCCAGGTGGTGCCGAGCAGGACCGCCAGCACGGCCAGCAGCCACGGGGCGGAAAAGCGCTGCGCGAGCAGGCGACTGCGCCGGTAGAACGCGCGCCGCGACGGCAGCAGTGCGGCGAGGACCAGCGCCAGGTAGAGCGCCTCCTCCCAGTCGACGCCCTTGACCAGCGAGAACAGGATCGCCCCGGCGAGCACGAGACAGGTCGCCCACCAGGCGGCGTCCAGCCGCCGTCGCAGGCCCAAGGCCAGGGCGAGCAAGGCGAGGCCGGCGAGGCTGCCCAAAAAGTGCGACAGCTCGATCAGCGCCAGGGGCACCGTCGGCGCCAGCCAGGCCAGGCGGTCGGGGACGGCAGGCGTGACGCCCGAGATCAGCAGGACCACGCCACCGATGAACACCAGCACGGCCAGCAGGTTGGGCAGCACCAGCTCCACCCCGCGCAGGGCGAGGTCGATCCGGCCCGCCGCCACGGCGCTGCCCGCCCGGACTTCCTGCAGCGCGAACAGCAGTGCCGCCACCAGCAGCGGCAGCAGGTAGTAGATCACGCGGTAGGCGATCAGCGCCGCGGCGACCCCGGGGGCGTGCGTGCCTTCCGGCAGCGCCAGCAGCAGCACGGCTTCGAACACGCCGAGCCCAGCCGGGACGTGGCTGATGACGCCCGCGATGCTGGCCGCGGTGAACAGGGACGCGAAGGCGGGAAAGCTCAGCCCCACCGGCGGCAGCAGCACCCACAGCGTGAGCGCGGCCAGGCCCCAGTCGAGGATGGCGAGCACGAGCTGGGCGGAGGCGATGCGGGGTTGCGGCCAAGCGAACGACCAGTCCCGCCAGGCCAAGGGCCGGCGAAACCAGGCGCCGGCCAGCACATAGGCCAGAAGGAGCGCGGCCAGCAGCGCCGCCAGCATGCGGGCCACGGTAGGCGTGATCGCGAACAGCGCGTCGATCCCGTCCGGCGCCAGAAGACCGCCGGCCGCGAGCATGGCCGCCACGCCGACCCACAAGGTCAGGCCGTTGAACGCCACGACGGTGGCGATCTCGGCGGCGGTCAGACCCCAGGCGGCATAGAGGCGGTAACGCACCGCGCCGCCGGTGAGCAGCGGCAGCCCCATGGCATGGCTGAACGCATAGCCGATGAACCCCGCCATGGCCCCCTGCCGCAGCGGCAGCGACCGTCCCGCATGGCGCAGGGCCAAGGGATCGTAGAGTGCCAGCATCGCATAGCTCAGCGCGGCCGCGAGCACCGCCATTCCGAGCCGGTCGGGCGCCAACCCTCCGACGGCGGCGGCGATCTGGGCGAAGCCGTAGGCGGCGAGCTCGCGGTGGATGGCCCAGGCGGCGCCAAGGAACAGTGCCAGGGTGATGCCGGGCACGAGGAAGCTCTGCCAGGAGCGTTCCACCTCGTGGCGGGGCGCGGATCCGCTATCGCTCCGTGCGGCCATGCGACCCTTTCCAGCTCCGGCAGGCTTCGCGACTATGTGCGTCGGCCGGAGCTGCGGAGCAACCTCGACCATGACGACATCTCGTCGCCGCGCGACCCTCGGTTTCCTGGTCGCGCTGGCAGCAGCCGCTGCCCCGGCCATCGCCGCGGCGGACCAGGCGGACGCGGTGGATGGCTTGAGCCTGGGTGCGCTCACCGTCCTGCGGCCGCCGGACGAGCCCCGTGGCCTGATGTTCCTGTTCTCCGACTTGTCCGGCCCGACGCCGGAACTCGACCGGGCGGCACGGCGGCTCGTCGAGCTCGGGCTGATCGTGGCGCCGGTCGACCTGCCGGCATTCCTCGCGCGGCAGGAGGCGCTGGGCCGGGCGTGCCTCTATCTGGTGAGCGACCTCGAGGAGGCGAGCCGCCGGATCCAGGCCGCCCGCGGTCGCGATCGCTACCTGACCCCGATCGTCGCCGGCACGGGGATGGGCGCTGCGGTCGCCTACGCGGCACTGGCCCAGTCGCCCGACGCCACCCTCGCCGGCGCCGCCAGCGACGGATTCTCGACGCACATCGCGACCAAGGTGCCGTTGTGCGCGGGCGCGCCGGTCCACGCGGCGGCAGCGGGCGGCTTCGACTATGACCCGTCGCCCCTGCCCGGATGGTGGCAGGTCGCGCCGGCCCCGGACGAGGCCGCGGCGGCCCAGGCCTTCGCGGCGGCCGCGGGGGTCGAGAACGCCCTGGTCGCAGCGCCCGAGGGCGGGCTCGGCGAGCGGCTCGCGGCGCTGCTCGAGGCACCGCTCGCCGCCGCGGCCGCAGATACCCTGGCCGGCCTGCCGCTGGTCGAGCTTCCGGTCAGCGGCGCCGGCCAGCTGATGGCGATCGTCTATTCGGGCGACGGCGGCTGGCGCGACATCGACAAGGACATCGCCGGCCGCCTGCAGGCCAAGGGCATCCCGGTCGTGGGCGTGGACAGCCTGCGCTACTTCTGGTCGGAAAGGACGCCGGAACGGATCGCCACCGATCTCGGCCTGATCATGGACCGCTACCGCGAGGCCTGGCAGCGGCCCAACGTCCTCCTGATCGGCTATTCGTTCGGCGCCGATGTCCTGCCGTTCGCCTACAACCGACTGTCGCCCGAGCTGCGCGCCATGGTCGCTCGCATCGCCCTGCTGGGCCTCTCCGCCAGCGCCGACCTCGTGATCCATGTCACCGGCTGGCTCGGCGTCGAGAGCCACGACGGCTCGCTGCCGACCGCACCCGAACTCGCCAGCCTCCCGGTCGGAAAGGTGCAGTGCTTCTATGGCGCCGAGGAGTCGGACACCGCCTGCACGTCACCCGAGCTGAAGGGCGCCCAGCTGGTCAGAACCCATGGCGGGCATCACTTCGACGGCGACTACGGCAAGCTCGCCGACGCCATCCTGGCCGGGATGGCGCCCTGAGCACAGCCACGCGCCGCCATCGTCCGAGGTGACGATGCGCGACAGACGATCGGAGGTTGCTGGATGGTGATCGAGACGATCCTCGCTTTGGCGGGCGGCGCCCTCATGGGCACGGCGAGCCGGGACCGAGCGCAGCATGTCTTCAAGGCCTTTCGCGAGCGGATCCCGATCGCCCGCGACGTGAGCGGCGAGTTCGACGAGAAATCGACCTTCGGCAAACGGCTCGCCGACCGGGTCGCCGAGATCGGCGGGTCCTGGACCTTCGTCATCGGCTTCTTCGTCTTCCTCCTCGCCTGGACGCTTCTCAACACCGTGGCGCTACCCGCGGCCGATCATCTCGACCCATACCCCTTCATCTTCCTCAACCTCATCCTGTCGATGCTCGCGGCCATCCAGGCGCCGATCATCATGATGTCGCAGAACCGGCAGGCCGCCAAGGACCGCATCGAGGCGCGGCACGATTTCGAAGTCAACCTGAAGGCCGAGCTCGAGATACTTGCGCTGCACGAGAAACTCGACCGCATGCAGGCCGAGCACGGCGCCCAACTGAGCGCACTGCACGCCATATTGCGGGAGCGACTGGCGGAACACGGGTCCTGACCGGCCATCGGCTGCCGTAGCGGCCACGAACATTGCCCAAATGTCACCACCGCGCGGATGTTGGCCGATGCCGGCCACCGCTACGGTACCGAGGTTCCGTCGCGGCAGTGGGCGCACATGCTTGTGGTTGTCAGCATCTGCGGGCTCGTCAGCCTGGCCACGATCCTGGTCCATCAGGCCGGGCTGCTACGTCTCGCCGCCATGGCGGCGAGGCTCGGCGGGGCCCACGCCGGGCTCGTGATCCCACTCGTGCTGATCGGCATCATCGGCCTGCACCTGATCGAGATCGCGCTCTATTCCGGGGCGACCTGGCTACTGTCCGACATCCTGCACCTCGGCGCGCTGCGCGGCGACGTCGACGGCAGCGATCTCGAGCTGCTGTATTTTTCCGCCGAAACCTTCACCTCGCTTGGGTTCGGCGACATCCTGCCGAGCGGCCCGCTGCGCCTGCTCGCCAGCTTCGAGCCCCTCAACGGGCTCTTGCTGCTCGGCTGGTCGGCCTCCTTCATCCACCTCGAGGTGGACCGGTACTGGCGCCTGGCAAGGATTTCGACCATCCCCCCGAGGGCCAAGCCCAATCGGGAAAAGGCCGCAGCCTTGCGGCAGCCGGCGCCTAGAGGGTGACGCTCATCCCGCCATCGACGGCGAGCACATGGCCGTTGACGTAGGAGCCGGCATCCGAGGCGAGGAACACCACCGCACCGCCGAGCTCGCGCGGCTCGGCCCAGCGGCCGAGCGGCGTGCGCTTGCAGACCCAGGCGGAGAACGTCTCGTCGTTGACCAGCGCCGTGTTGAGCTCGGTGGCGAAATAGCCCGGCGCCAGCGCGTTGACGGTGATCCCCTGCGGCCCGAGCTCGGCGGCGAGCGAGCGGGTGATGCCGTGCAGCCCGGCCTTGGCGGCCACGTAGGCGTGGATCGTGGGCCGGCCCAGGATGGCGGCGACCGATCCGGTCGAGATGATCCGGCCCGCTCGGCGCGGCAGCATCAGCCGGGCGGCCTCCCGGGCGAGGCGGAAGCAGGCGGTGAGATTGATCGCGAGCAGGCGCTCGAAGTCGGCGTCGGTCCATTCGGTGACCGGCGCCCGGTGCTGCACGCCGGCATTGTTGACCAGGATATCGAGCCGGCCGTGGCGCCGCTCGATCTCCGCCATGGCGGAGAGGGTGGCCGGACCGTCGGCGACGTCGAACGCCATGGCCTCGCCGCCGATCCGACCCGCCGCCTCCGCGACGGCGGCCGGATCGCGCGCGTTGACGACGACATGCGCGCCATGGGCGGCCAGGGCTTCGGCCATCGCGAAGCCCAAGCCGCGCGAAGCGCCGGTGACCAGGGCCACGCGGCCGTCGAGACGGAACAGGTCGGACATGCTTTGACTCCCGCCCCCTGCCGCGCGACACCGGCACCGGTCGCTTCGGGAGGCCGCCCAGGGTGCAGCGTAACCGTACGGTGATCAAGGCGGCGGGCCGCGAGCTGGCCGTGCAGCGGCTTCGGCCGGACGGCGCCGCGGCCGCGCCGACCCTGGTGTTCCTGCACGAGGGCCTGGGCAGCATCGCCTTGTGGCGCGACTTCCCCACCCGGCTGTGCCAGCGCCTGGGCCTGCCCGGGCTGGTCTACGACCGCTGGGGCCACGGCCAGTCGGAGCCTCTCGATCGACCGCGGGATGTCCGCTACCTGCACGACGAGGCGGAGCGGTTCCTGCCCGACCTGCTGGCGGCGACGGGCGTCACGCGGCCGGTGCTGGTCGGCCACAGCGACGGCGGCACCATCGCGCTCCTCTACGCCGCCCGCTTTCCCGACCGACCGGCGGCGGTGGTGACCGAGGCCGCGCACGTCTTCGTCGAGGACATCACGGTCGAGGGGATCCGTGCCGCCGGCCGGGCGTTCGCCGGCACCGACCTCGCGACCCGGCTCCTGCGCTACCACGGGACCAGGACCCACTCGCTGTTCCGCGCCTGGCACGACCGCTGGCTGTCGCCGGAGTTCCGGGCGTGGAACATCGAGGCGGAACTGGGCGCGGTGCGCTGCCCGGTGCTGGTGCTGCAGGGCGCGGCGGACGAATACGGCACGCCAGAGCAGGTGGCGGCTATCGCGCGGGCGGTGTCGGGCGACGCCGAGACGGCGCTGCTACCCGGGGTCGGCCACGCGCCGCACCGGGAGGCGGGCGATCGGGTGCTGGACCTGATGGGCGACTTTCTCGCGCGACGGCTCGATCGGGGCTAGATCCGGGCCGCCAGGGCTTCCACCCGCTCGAGAAAACGCGCCCGGCTCTTCGGGGTCGAGCTGTCCATGCGGTAGTGGCCGAGCCAGAAGGTGCGGCAGCGCGGGTGACACACGGGGCGCACGCCGCGCAGAACGACGCGGCGGCCTGGATCGCCGATCACGAAGCGGATCCACCACCACGGCGAACCGTAAGTGGAGAAGCCGCCGACCAGCTTGATGTTGTGCATCCGGCCCTCGATCGGTGCCAGACCCTTGGGCAGCTCGAAGGTGGCGTGCGGCACCCAGACCCGATCGATCCAGCCCTTGAGCATCGCCGGCATGCTGTACCACCAGGTCGGGTAGACGAAGACCAACCCGTCGGCCCATCGCAGATGCTCGAGATGCTCGGCGACCGGCACCTCGTTCTTGCCGGGTGTGTGGTAGCCGAGCCGCTCCTCGGCGCTCATCACCGGGTCGAAGTCCATGGCGTAGAGGTCGAGTTCGCGCACCTCGTGGCCGGCACCGGCGAAGCCCGCGACGGCGCTGCGGTGCACGGCGTGCGCAAAGCTCTCGCGCACCGGATGCGCCAGCACCACCAGCAGCTTCATCACAGCCGCTCCATCTGGTGACCGACCCGCTCAAGGAAGGCGGTCCGGGTCGCGTCCGTGGCGGTGTTGAGATGGTAGAGCGCGTGGTAGCGGACCGCCGCCCCGGGGGCGATGAACCAGCGGATATAGCGGGTGACCAGCTTGCGCGGCGGGTCGCCCATGTACCAGGCGACGTGGCGCGCCCGCCCATAGGTCACGACGCCGGCAAGTACGCGGATGTTGCGCAAGAGCGGGCGGGCATGCGCGGGATCGCTGAGGTCGAAGGCGACGCCGGGCAGGAACAGGCGGTCGAAATAGCCCTTGAGCATGGCCGGGGCGCCGAAGCACCAGGTGGGGAACTGGACCACCATGGCTTCCGCCCGCTGCAGACGCTCGACATAGCCCTCGAGGCCGCGGCGGTTGCCGGCGACCTCGTGATAGCCGCGGCGCTCGGCGGCGCCGAGCACGGGATCGAAGCGCTCGGCGTAGAGGTCGCACAAGTCGACCTCGTGCCCGGCGCGGGCGAGGCCGGCCAGCGCCACCGCCCGCAGCGCGCCGTGGAAGCTCTCGGGCACCGGGTGGCAGTAGAGATAGAGCACCCGCATCGCTCAGGCCGCCGCCACGGCCTCGATCTCGACCTTGAAGGCAGGCAGGGCCAGGGCCTTGACGATGACCAGGGTGGAGGCTGGGGGCGGATCGGACACCCAGGCGTCGCGCACCCGCATATAGTCCGGGCGGTAGTCCGCCTCGGTCAGGAACACGTTGAGCCGCACGACCTGCCGGCGCGTGAAGCCTGCCGCCACAAGGCAGGCGTCGAGGTTGGCGAAGGCCTGCTCGGCCTGGCCCGCGACATCCTCCGCGTGGCTGCCGTCGGCGCGCACGCCCAGTTGGCCCGACACGAACAGCAGCCGCGCCGCGCCCTCGACCGCGACCGAGTGGTGGTAGTTGCCGAACGGGGGACAGACTGCCGTGGGGGAGTGGTGGCGCAGATCCATGCCTGGACGGTCCTCGGCTTGTTCGACGCGCCCCCTCATGCCATGTCCGGCCCTACCTGGGAACGCCCGGTGGGAGTGAAACCATGTCGCTGCGGTTGCCCGGCTGGTGGCAGGAACTGGCCAGCGCCGACTTCGCCGCACTCGACACCGAGGCGACGGTGGCCGTCCTGCCGGTGGGTGCGATCGAGCAGCACGGGCCGCATTTGCCGGTTTCGGTCGACACCTGCCTCAATGAGGCGATCGTGCGACGCGCTCTGGAGGTGATGCCGGCGGGCCTGCCGGTGCTGGTCCTGCCGACGACGCCCGTGGGCAAGAGCAACGAGCATGTCGATTTCCCCGGCACGCTGACCTTGTCCGCCGAGACGCTGGGGCGCGTGTGGTACGAGCTCGGCGCGTCGGTGCGCCGCGCCGGGGTGCGCAAGCTCCTTCTGTTCAACAGCCATGGCGGCCAGCCGCAGGTGGCGCAGATCGTCGCGCGTGAGCTGCGCATCGACCACGGCATGCTGGCGGTGGCCGCCAACTGGTTCTCCTGGGGCATGCCCGAAGGCCTGTTCGACGCCGTCGAGCTGCGCCACGGCATCCATGCCGGTGCCGTCGAGACCGCCATGATGCTGGCGGTGCGTCCCGACCTGGTCGACATGGCGGCCGCCGCCGATTTCGTGCCGGTGACCGTCGCCGACGATCTGGACTATCCGCGGCTGCGCGGGCTCGGGGTGGCCGGCCTGGGCTGGCAGACCCAGGACCTCAACGGCGCCGGCGCCTGCGGCGACGCCACCCGGGCGACCGCCGAGGCGGGACGGGCCGTGATCGAGCACGCGGCGGGCTGCCTGGTCGAGCTGCTGCACGAGCTCGTCCGCTTTCCACTCCAGCGCCTGCGCAAGCGCCCCAGCGCCTGAGCGACGTCCACCACCGAAAGGACCATCCCATGCTTGGAACGGCTTCGCCCACATCCCGGTCGGCGTTGGCAGCGGCACTCGTCTGGCCATTTCTGGCGACGATGCCCGCCGCCGCGCAGGACATCTCGCTCGCCGACGCCTATCGGGTGATCGCGAGCAAGCAGCTGGTCGACCTCACCCACGCCTTCAGCCCGACGACGCCGGTCTGGGAGGGCTTCGGCCAGGCGACGATGAGCGCCGCGGCCGATCCCGTGACGCACATGCCCTACACGGTGGAGAAGGACGGCTTCAGGACCACCTTCTACTCGCATGGTCGGCCAGTACGGCACCCACGTCGATCCGCCCGCGCATTTCGACGCCACCGGCCGGACCATGGATCAGATCCCCCTCGAGCAGATGATCCTGCCCCTGGTGGTGCTCGACAACACGCCCTATCAGGCGGGCGATCCCGATCACGCGTTCGGCGTGGCCGACCTGGAAGCATGGGAGCAGGAGCACGGCCGGGTCCCCAAGGGGGCCTTCGCGGCGCTCCGCACCGACATGTACAAGGACTGGAGCGCCGATCCGGCACGGTTCAAGCGCCATCCGTTCCCGGCCTGGTCGCTGCCGACCGTCAAGGCGCTGTTCGACGAGCGCGGCGTGGTCGCCATCGGTCACGAGGCCCTGGACACCGACGTGACGCCGCAGATGGAATCGGAGACCTGGCTCCTGCGCCAGGGCCATTACCAGATCGAGGTCATGGCCAATCTCGACCAGGTGCCGGCCACCGGCGCGGTGATCGTCGTCACCTGGCCCAAGGTCGAGAACGGGTTCGGCTTCCCGGCCCGGGCGTTCGCGATCCTGCCGTAAGGGAGCGGTCCGGGATCACCGGTCCCCGTACAGGAACCGGTGGTCCTGGCTCTCGTCGTAGGTCGGGTCGTCCCAGCCGATCATCTTGCCGGGGTTGAGCAGCCCCAGGGGGTCGGCCTCGCGCTTGAAGGCGAGCTGGGCCTGGTCGACCTTCTTCATGCCGCCGCCCTCCAGGGTGAACTCGTGGGGATTGAAGATCGGGCAGCCGTGGCGGTTGTGATGATCGATGATCTCCAGCAGGCGCTCGTCGGAGGAGTAGCGGACCAGCTGCAGGCCGAAGCAGGCGATCTCGCCGCCGAAGCGCACGAACTCCAGGTGCATCGGCACTTCGTCGCCGAACAGGGCCGCCATCTCGGCGACCTTGTCCAGATGGCGCGGGGGCGGGAAAAGCGTCTGCAGATAGGTGATCGTGCGGTCGTGCCTGAGGGCGTGCAGCGTGGTGTGGTTCCAGCTGTACTCGAACAGCGGTTGCTCGGTCGGGACGAGTTCGTCGAGGAAGCCCCGGTAGGCGATGCGCGCGGGCCAGGCGGCCAGGGCGTCTTGGAGCGCGTCGAGCGCGAAGTCCGCGACCATCAGGATGAGCGCGTTCTCGCCGGGTGCCATCCGCTCCGGGAACAGCCAGTCGTGGCCGACCGGCGCGCCGATCACCGAGACCAGCTTCTTCAAGATCGCGTCCTCGCGCGCGATCGCGTCGGCGCAGCGGGCCGCGGTCATCAGGTCGGGCAGGGCCACCAGGAGCTCGGCCCAGCGATAGGCCGGTGCGAGCGGCATCTCGAGTTCCGAGATCACCCCGTTGGTGCCGTAGGCATGATTGACCTTCTGAAGGTCGGCGCCGCGCAGCTCCAGGATCCGCGGCTCCGCCTCCATCGTCACCACGCGGGCGGCCAGGATGTTGCCTCGATCGCGCAACAGGCCCCAGGTGATCGAGCCGATGCCCGAGCTGCCGCCGGCGACATAGCCGCCCAGCGTGCCGGTCTTGTGGGTGCTGGGGTGCAGCCGCAGTTCCTGGCGGCCGTCGGCGATGGCGGCGGCATCGAGCTCGGCCAGGCGGATACCGGCCTGCGCCCGCACGCGGCCATGGCCCAGGGCCTTGATCGCGGTGAGTTCGGAGAGGTCGAGCACCAGCCCGCCGCGCAGCGGCATGGCCTGGCCGTAATTGCCGGTCCCACCCCCGCGTGGGGTCAGCGGCACCCGATGCCGATGACAGGCGGCGACGGCGCGGATCAGCTCGGCCTCGTCGCGCGGGGTCACGACGGCGTCGGCCATCGCCCCGTCCAGCCGGCGCTTGAGGATCGGGCTGTACCAGTAGAAGTCCCGGCTGCGCCGCCGGACCTTCTGCGGCTGGGTCTCGACCGCGAGCCCGGTCAGATCGTCCAGCAACCGCCCGATCGCATCCATCGCTTCCTCCGCGGACCGGCGACTTCGCGCCGGCCGGGTCGAGGATAGATGCGGCGTTGCGGGAAGCAAACCCGCGGGGGCTGCCGGGATCCTAGCTGGTGAGCGCGTCCGGACAGCTGCCGGCGTGCTGCGCCCGCGGCCGACATGCCTTGCCGGTGTCCGCGATCTGCTCCAAGCGGCGGGCGATTTCGTGCAGCACGATCTCGATCTCACCATCCGCCGGGCGGATCGAGCGAAGAAGCTGGGCCGCCGTGGCGATCTGGCTGCGCGTGCCCTGCTCCATCATCCAGTTCGGATGAGGCTCGATCACCACGCGCCGTGGCGACTCCGGTTGCTGTGGCGGCATCATGGCAGCGACCGCAACGTCGGCCGGGCGATCGGCAGTTGACTTACTGGAGTGTTCATTCAACGCTCCCCGCGAAATTTATGGCGTCGGGCAACCGCTCCACCACGCGGCATCCCAAGCTGTACAATGAAACGCCTAACTCAGGTTTTCTATCGAAGGTGTCGCTGCCTTTACAAGTAGCTGAGGCAAAAAGTGTGATTGGCACCCTGCCATCGGGCCTGTCGCCCGCCGGCCGCGATGCGATCTTGATGCGCAGTCGATGGTATTCCGGACTGCCGGCCCCATTGCGGCGGGAGCTGATCGAGCACGGCGAGATCCGTCGCTACCGCCGCGGCGCCTGGATCTACCTGCAGGGCGACCCGCCGCGCGGGTTGTGGGCGGTTCTCGAGGGCGATGTTTCGTTCAGCAAGATCGGCGGCAGCGGCGTCGAGCTCCTGTTCCATGTCGGTGGTCCCGGCTTGTGGTTCGGCATCCTCGGCGTGCTCACCGGCCTGCCCCTCGGTCTCGCGATCACCGCCGTCACCGACACGACGCTGCTCTATGTACGGCGCAAGCACGTCCTGGACATCATCGAGCGCGAGCCGCGCTACGTCTTGAAGCTGGTTCGGTTGCCGCTCACGCGCGGCGTCGACCTGCTGGAACTGGCCGAGCACATCGCGCGGCCGAGCCCGCGCAGCCGGGTGGCGTCCCGGCTGTCGCTGCTTCGGCGGATGGAGGGCGAGCACGATCCTGCCGCCATGGCGCGCCCCTTGCGCGTGTCGCAGGCGCAGATCGCGGCCATGACCTCCCTCTCGCGCCAGTCCGTGAGCCGCGTGCTCCACGAACTCGCCCAAGCCGGCGCGCTGTCCGTGGGCTTCCGCCAGATCATGGTCACCAATCCCGACCTGCTCGACGAGATCGCCAACACGCCGCTGTAGGTGCGGGCCTTCGCTCAGCCTGCGAAGCGCGGCTGGGCTACCCCGACCACGCCCGGCACGCGGGCGGCGAAGATTCCGCCGGCCTGCGGTTGCCGCGACTCGGTGCCGGCGGTCGGGTTCATCCCGATGGACGTGACGTAGAGGATATCCAGCGCGGGCCCGCCGAACGCGATCTTGGTCGGCTTCTCGACCGGCATCTCGACGATCCGGTCGACGGCGCCCGCGGGCGTGAACCGGACGAGCTGCCAGCCGCCGACGCCAGCCATCCAGTAGCAGCCGTCGGCGTCGACCGTGCCGCCGTCGGGTCGCCCGGCCAGCCCGTGCGTGTCGACGAACACCCGGCGATTGGTGAGCGCGCCACTGGCGACATCGTGGTCACAGGCCCAGATCGTGCGAATGCTGGCCTCGGAATCGGAGAAGTAGAATATCCGCCCGTCGGGGCTGAAGGCGCAGCCATTGGTGACGGTGAGCCGATCGAACAGGCGCTCGCAGCGGCGGTCCGGCCACAAGCGATAGAGGGCACCGACCGGCTCGCGCGGTCCCATGGGCATGGTCCCGGCGACGAACCGGCCGGCATGATCGGTGGTGCCGTCGTTGAAGCGGTTGCCCGGCCGGTCCGGCTCTGGATCGGTGATCGGCACCAGCCTGCCCGCCGCGTCCAGGAAGTGAAAGCCGTCCTCGAGCGCCACGACGAAGCCGCCCTGCTCGCGCAGGGCGAAGCAGCCGATCCGCCGCGGCAGCTCGATGCTGGTGTCGACGCCTGTGGCCGGATCGAACCGATGCAGCGCGCGCCCCTCGATATCCGCCCACCACAGCAGCTGCTCGCGCTCGCACCAAAGGGCGGCCTCGCCCAGTTCGGCCCTGGCATCGAGCACGCAATCGACCTTGATCATCTCCACCCCCCGATCGCCGGCACGTCAGGACGGGAGATACGTCGCGAGATCGCGCGGGGCGAGGCTTTCCGTTCAGGCCGCCAGCGATCGCATCGGAAAGAACCTCGCCAGCATCCGCTGATTGTAGGCCACCAGGTTGGCGTGCCGCCGGGTCGCGTCCTTCAGGGGCGTCGTGAAGGCGTCGGCCAGCAGGCTGCAGACGAAGGCATGTACCGTCGCGTCCGCCTTGGTCGGACCGGCTCCCAGGAGAAACGGCTGGTCGCCCAGCCAGCCGGCGACCGCGTCGATGTCGGCGATGGCGAGCTGGTGCATCTCCTCCGGCGTGTGGGCGCCGAGACCCTGCTCGGCGATCCGTGTCCGGCAGCCGGCACGGACCTGGTCCTGCACCACCGGCGGCAGGTCGCTCAGATAGGCGTCGCGGACCAGGGGCCAGTTGCGCGCGTCGATCCAGCGGTCGTGGAGGATGGCGAAGTAGGTCCGCTCCTCCAGCATGACGCTCATGGCGTGCCCGAGCGCACGCTCGGCCGAGGTCAGGCCGCGGTCCAGGTCGACGCCGTACCGACGCTCGAGTTCGGCGATGATCAGGGCCGAATCCCCGATCCGCTCGCCGGCGATCTCGACGAACGGCCCCCGGCCCTTGGGCGCGCAGGCCGGATCGCGGAGCGCCACGCTGCGGTAGGGCAGCCCGCTCATCTTCAAGAAGCATTCGAGCTTCATGCAGAACGGGCTCGGGCTCGGCAGGCCGAAGGCCGGCGGGAACTGGTGCAGGACGATCATGCGGTCTCTCCCGATCGAACGCTGACGACGCGGCCTTGCTAGCAAGGCTCTCCTGACAGCATCCTGTCAGGAGAGTTGTGGCAGGAAGCGGCGATGCGGCGGGCCGACCGGCTGTTCCAGATCATCCAGATCCTGCGCCGGCACCGCCGGGCGGTGACGGCAGAGGCGCTGGCCGCCGAGCTGGAGGTGTCCGCACGCACGGTCTATCGCGACGTCGCCGAGCTGGTCGGCCGGCGCGTGCCGATCGAGGGTGCCGCCGGTGTCGGCTACCTGCTTCGGGACGGCTTCGACCTGCCGCCCCTGATGTTCACCGAGGACGAGCTCGACGCCCTCCTGCTGGGGACGCGGATCGTGCAGAGCTGGGGCGACCCCGAGCTCGGCCGTGCGGCCGCCGACGTGCTGGCGAAGGTCGCGGCCGTGCTGCCCGAGCGCATGCGGCCGCGGATCGCCAGCCTGACCTTGGCAGCACCGCCCAGTGGTCGCAGGCTCGAGATCGCGGTCGACATGGCCGCACTGCGCCGCTGCGTGCGCGAAGAGCGCAAGGTCCGCATCGCCTATCTCGACCTGTCCGGCGCCGACACCAGGCGGGTGGTGCGTCCGATGAACCTCGCCTTCTTTCCGCCGGTCTGGCTGCTGCTCGGCTGGTGCGAGTTGCGCCGCGATTTCCGCTCGTTCCGGATCGACCGGATCGGCGCGGTCGAGTTCCTGGACGAGCGCTATCCGCAGGAGCCGGGCCGACGGCTCGTGGATTATCTCGAGCGCATCGACTACCAAGCCGGCTGAGCCTCCAGGGGAGCGACCTCATGGCCGACGAGTTTACGCTGGATCCGCGGATCGAGCAGGGCAGCGTGCCGGTCGTCGACTGGCCCTTGTGCCATGTCCGCCTCAAGGACGATGCCCGCTTCCATTGGCTGCTGCTCCTGCCGCGGCGGTCCGGCCTGATCGAGCTCACCGACCTGGATGGCCCGGACTACGACCAGCTCTGCGCCGAGATCCTGGCCGCGACGCGTCTGGTCCGCGAGCTCGCCAAGCCGGACAAGACCAACGTGGCGACGCTGGGCAACGTCGTGGCGCAGATGCACGTCCACGTCATCGCCAGGTATCACAGCGATCCGGCGTGGCCGGACCCGGTCTGGTGTCACGGGGCCGGCCCCGCCTACCCGGCGCACGCCCTGGCGATGCTCGCGGACCGCTATGCCAAGGCGGCGCACCCGCACTTCCAGGCGATGTAGGGGTCGGACGGCGGTAGCCACCGGCAGTCGATTTGATCCACTCCATAGTGTTCCCAAGCTACGGCTACTTCCGGCGCGCCCGGCCTTTGGCTATCGCCGTCAGGTCGATTGTCGCGCCTGGAGCAGTGCATGACCGAGCTTTCCAAGCTGGTGGTCGGGCAGCTCGGTACCGCTGAGCAATTTCTGCTCTGGGCCTTGCGCCAGCGGCATGCCGACCACGGGGAGACCACGCCGCTGCTGGTGCAGGGCTTCGTCCTGGCCTGCGGCCTCGCCACCGTCGAGGCCGCGCTCGCCCAGTTCGAGCGGCTGTCGGCGGCCTTGGAGGCTCCCCGCCCCTGTCGCCTGTGCCCCCCTGTCGCCTGTGCCCGTTGCGCTGCGCCGTGCTCAGCATCGACGAGACCCGCTGCCTCACCCTGCTCGCCTGCGCCCAGGCCGGTGAGGACCATGGCAGCGACCGGCTCGCGACGGCGCTGGTCGGCCATGACGGCGCGCCCGCCTTGCGTGCCGCGGCGCTGCAGCTTGCCCGCATCCTCGGTCGCGCCGGCTACCGGCTGAGCGTGCCCGCTGCGCACGGCCGGGTCCTGCACTGAGCGCCGCTCAGGCCGCGTCCTGCGGCAGCGCCTCCATGCCCGCGGCCTGCATCAGGTAGAGGCTTCGGTAGCGGCCGTCGCCCCGCGCCAGCAGCGCGCGGTGCGACCCCTGCTCGACGATCCGCCCGCGCTCGAACACCAGGATCCGGTCGACCTTGCGCACGGTCGACAGCCGGTGCGCGATCACCAGCGTGGTCCGGCCGGCCATCAGGTGCTCGAGCGCGTCCTGGATCAGCTGCTCGGCCTCGCTGTCCAGCGAGGAGGTCGCCTCGTCCAGGACCAGGATCGGCCGGTCGGCCAGGATCGCCCGTGCGATCGCCACCCGCTGCCGCTCGCCGCCCGAAAGCTTGACCCCGCGTTCGCCGACCAGCGTCCGATAGCCGTCCGGCAGGCGCGCGATGAAGCCGTGGGCGTGCGCCAGGCGGGCGGCGTGCACGACCTCCTCGGGCGGGGCCTCCGGCCGCGCATAGGCGATGTTCTCGGCGAGGGAGCGGTGGAACAGCACCGGCTCCTGCGGCACCAGCGCCACCGCCGCGCGCAGGCTCGCGAGCGTGGCGCAGGCGATGTCCTGGCCGTCGATCAGGATGCGCCCGCCCTGCACGTCGTGGAGCCGCTGCAGCAGCTTGACGAAGGTCGTCTTGCCGCTGCCGGAATGGCCCACCAGCGCCACCCGCTCCCCGGCGGCGATGGTGACCGAGAGGCCGTCGAACAGCGGCTCGGCGTGACGGCCATAGTGGAAGCGCACGCGCTCGAACCGGACCTCGCCGCCGGTCACGGCAAGCGGCGCCGCCTCCGGCCGGTCGACCACGGTGGCCGGCGTGCGGTGATATTCGATCAGCCGCTCCATGTCGTTGGCGGCCTGCTGTGCTGTGCGGAGCTGCATGCCGACGTCGCGCAGCCAGCGGCCGACCAGGAGGAAGCTGGTGAGCACGTAGGCGACGTCGCCGGCGCTGGCCTGGCCACGCGACCACAGCCACAAGGCGCCGCCGACCAATGCTGCCTGCAGGGCGATCAGCATGGCGTTCTGCGCGACGCCGGTGTGGATCGAGGCGTACCAGGCGCGCAGCATGTTGGCCTGCCACGTGTCCAGCACGTCGCCCAGCCGCGCGTCCTCGCGCGCTTCCGCGGCCGTGCTCTTGACCACGGCGTTGCAGGTCAGCGCATCGGCCAGCGCACCGCCGAGCCGGCTGTCGCACTCGGCGGCGACGCGGCGGATCGGGGCGACGTAGCCCAGGGACAGGCGAATCGAAAGCGCGGTGTAGAGCACCGCTCCGGCCAGGAAGACGAGCCCCATCAGCGGCCAGTGCCACAGCATCAGGGCGACGGCACCCATGGTGACGGCGGCGGCGGGACCCAGGTGGAAGTAGACGGCGTCGCCGAACATGTCGAACGCCCACACGCCACGGGTGACGTTGCGCACCGTGGAGCCGGCGAAGGTGTCGGCGTGCCAGTCGCTGGAGAAGCGCTGGACGCGGGCGAAGGCCTCGGCGCCGATCCGGCGCATGACGCCCATGGCCACGCCGGCCCAGACATAGTCGCCGGACTTCTGCAGCAGCTGGAACAGGATTCCCAGGCCTACGACCTGGCCCAGCGCCCACACCGCCGCCGCGGGCTGCGCACTCTCGCCGGCCAGGGCGTCGACCAGCCGGCCGATCGCCACGGGTGTGAAGATCTCGGCCATGGTGGCGGCGAACATCAGCCCGCCGGCCAGCGCCACGGCCCGCGGGGTCTGCCGCCACTGCGTCACCGCAAAGGCGAGCACGTCGTTGAAACGGACGTCCATTGGTCGTCTCGGGCAACAGCGATGGGCAGCCCGACCGGCATCGGTCGGGCTTGATTCAGGCTGGGTCGCGAGGAGGGCGGCGGCCGAGGCTTATAGCTTGAGTCTGGCACTCAGCGCAACGGGTCGGGACCAAAACGCCGGCCCTGCGGCCGCCTATCCTGCGCCGCAGCGGGCGAGATCGCGCTTGATCTGCGCGCTCGCGGGCTTGCGCTCCAGGCGCGGCGCCAGGAGTTCGCGGGCGAGACCGCGCTGGCCGTCGCGCAGCGCCGCCTCGATCAACGTCAGCTCGAGGATGTCGCGTTGTGCGGCACTGCCGGTCATCAGCCGCGCCTGCGGCCGCAGCGCGAGCAGGCGCTCGACCGCGGCGGCATGGGCGCCGTGCGCGAACGCGGCCATGGCCTGGGCCGCCGGCAGCGTCACCTGGCGCGCCCGCGCCGCCGGCTCGTCCTCGCCGCGGGCCTGCTCGGCCAGCGAGCGCAGCAGCTCCTTGAGCGCGAAGTCGCGGCCGGCGGCGGCGAAGGCGATCGCCAGATGCACGTCGTCGAACACGTGCACGCGGGTGAGCGCGTGCGGCACCATGAGGTCGGCCACTTCCTCCCAGCGCCCGCCGACCGCCACGCCGGCCAGGTGCAGACGCCACAGCAGGGCCGTGGCGTCGCACAGGTTCAGGAGAATGCTGCGCCGGCCCGGACGCAGCAGCCGGTCGTAGACGGCCAGCGCCGCGGCGTGGTCCTCGCGGTCGACATGGTAGAGCGAGAGATGCCAGGCATTGTGGACCGCGAAGTAGCAGCCGGGCTCCCAGTCGCCCTCGCGCGCCTGGTACCAGTCGATGCCCTCCGCATCCCGGCCCTGCATCTCGAGGACGTGGCCGACGGCGTGGATGCCCCACACGTCCTTGGGGTTGCTCGCCACCGCCGCCCGGCCCAGCGGCTCCGCGGCGGCGTAGTCGCCGGCCTCCTCGAGCCCGAAGGCGAGCATGGACTGGACGAAGCCGTGACCCGGGAGCGAGCCGTCCCAGTGTTCGATGGCCGCGGCCGGCCGGCGCACGATCGGGGCCTCGCCGCCGAAGAAGTCGGCCTGGTGCGCGAACATGAGGGCGGTCAGGTCGCGGGGGTGCTCGGCCAGCACGCCGTCGAAGGCGGCGATCGCCCCGGCATAATCGCCGCGCGCCCAGGCTTCCGCCGCGGCCAGATGCAGCCTCTCGCGCGGGCTCGCCGCCGCCGTCAGCTCGCGGGCGGCGGCGATGCTGGCGGCGGCCTTGGCGCCGAAGCCCGGCTGCAGCGCGAACAGGAAGGTGTGGGCCCGCAGCAGGTGGCCCATGACCAGCAGCGGGTCGTCGGCCAGGGCCGCCTCGATCTTGCCGATCGGGTCGCCGGCATAGCCCAGGACATCGAGCAGTGCCGCCTCGTAGCGCTGGACCGAGGCCCCGTCGCCCACGGTCATCGCCACACCGCGCGGATCGCGCATCAGCATGTTCCAAGCTCCCTCGCCGCCAGCAGCCTCGCAGATGACCGCACACCGCCCAACCCACGACGCCGTGAGGAGGGCTGGACCATGGGGTGGCTGGTGGATTGACAAGCTGGGAAGCATGGCGCAGTTGCTTGAGGAGGCGAACGGGAGCGAAGCTTGGCGTCATGGCCCGCAGCTCAAGTAACGGTGGCACAATGACCTGCGTTTGCCTGCGCTACGGGCAAGCCCGCGCCACCAACTGCGGAAGCAAGCCCAGATGAGTTATTTCCTGCAGCAGTTGGTGAACGGCCTGACACTTGGGTCGATGTATGGGCTGATCGCGATCGGCTACAGCATGGTCTACGGCATCATCGGCATGATCAATTTCGCCCATGGCGAGATCTATATGATCGGTGCCTTTCTGACCGTCATCGTGTTCACGCTGCTCGGCATGATCGGGCTCACCTGGATCCCGCTGGCCCTGCTCACGGTGCTGATCGTGTCGATGCTGATCACCGCCGCCTACGGCTGGACCGTGGAGCGCGTCGCCTACCGGCCGCTGCGCGGCTCGTTCCGGCTGGCGCCGCTGATCTCGGCCATCGGCATGTCGATCTTCTTGCAGAACTTCGTCCAGATCACCCAGGGTGCGAACGTCAAGCCGCTGCCGCCCAAGATCTCCGGCGGCTTCGTCTTCGGCGCGGACTCGGACTTCCCGGTCCAGGTCGGCTACACCCAGATCTTCGTGGTCCTGCTCACCCTCGCCCTGATGCTGGGCTTTTCCTACCTGATCGCGCGCACGCCGCTCGGCCGGGCGCAGCGCGCCTGCGAGCAGGACCTGAAGATGGCGGGGCTGTGCGGCGTCAATGTCGACCGCACCATCTCGGCCACCTTCGTCATGGGTGCCGCGCTGGCCGCCGTCGCCGGGCTGATGGCCTCACTGTATTATGGGGTGATCGACTTCTTCATCGGCTTTCTTGCCGGGGTGAAGGCGTTCACCGCGGCGGTGCTGGGCGGCATCGGCTCGATCCCGGGCGCCATGCTGGGCGGCCTGGTGCTGGGCCTGATCGAGTCGTTCTGGTCCGGCTACTTCAGCCTCCAATACAAGGACGTCGCGGCCTTCGGCATCCTGGTCGTGGTGCTGATCTTCCTGCCCACGGGCCTCCTGGGGAAGCCCGAGATCGAGAAGGTCTAGCACGATGGCCACCACCACCGCGGCGACCTCGGCGACCGGGAGCATGGCCCCGCTCCTGAAGGACGCCCTGCTCGCGGCGTTCGTCACCTTCGTGCTGCTGGCCCCGATGCTCGGCATGCGCACGGCGAGCGGCCCGACCGGGATGACGCTCGAATTCCACTTCGAGTGGGTGTTCCTGCTGACCGCGATCGTGTTCGCGGGCCGTCTGGCGCTGGGCTGGCTCGGGGGCGCGAAGCAGGCGTTCGTGATGCCCCCGGCGGTGACCGCGTTCGGCCATGCGCTCGCCGCCCGCTCCTGGTGGTTCGCGGCGGCCGGCCTCGTCTTCGCGGTGGTCATGCCGTTCCTGCCGTTCGCCAACCGCTACGTGGTCGATATCGGGACCACGGTGCTGATCTACGTCATGCTGGGCTGGGGCCTGAACATCGTGGTCGGCCTCGCCGGCCTCCTGGACCTCGGCTACGTCGCGTTCTACGCGGTCGGCGCCTACTCCTACGCCCTGTTCGCCCAGACCTTTGGCTTGGGTTTCTGGACCTGCCTGCCGCTGGCGGGGCTGCTGGCCGCCAGCTTCGGGGTGATGCTGGGCTTCCCGGTGCTGCGCCTGCGCGGCGACTATCTGGCCATCGTCACCCTGGGCTTCGGCGAGATCATCCGCATCGTCCTGCTCAATTGGTACGAGGTCACCGGCGGACCGAACGGGCTGTCCAACATCCCGAGGCCCACCTTCTTCGGCTATGCCTTCGACCGCAATCCGGGCGAGGGCGAGACCGCCTTCAACGAACTGCTCGGGATCCCGTTCTCCTCGCAGCATCGCATCGTCTTTCTCTATTTCCTGATCCTGGCGCTGGCGCTGATCACCAACTTCGTCGTCATCCGCTTGCGCCGCCTGCCGATCGGGCGTGCCTGGGAGGCGCTGCGCGAGGACGAGGTCGCCTGCAAGGCGCTGGGCATCAACCCGACCAACACCAAGCTCACCGCCTTCGCGCTCGGAGCCATGTTCGGTGGCTTCGCCGGCTCCTTCTTCGCCACCCGCCAAGGCTTCATCAGCCCCGAGAGCTTCACCTTCATCGAGAGCGCCACGATCCTCGCCATCGTCGTCCTGGGCGGCATGGGCAGCCAGCTCGGCGTCGTGCTCGCGGCCACCCTGCTCGTGGTCCTGCCCGAGATGGCGCGGGGCTTCGCCGAGTACCGGATGCTCCTGTTCGGCGCCGCCATGGTGGCGATCATGGTCTGGCGCCCGGGCGGGCTGCTCGGCCATCGCGATCCGACCATCCGCCTGCACCCGGTGGGCGGCGGAGGCCGAGGATGAGTGCGGCGCCCGCCCTCGAGGTCAGGCATCTGACCATGCGCTTCGGCGGCCTCGTCGCCGTCGACGACCTCAACTTCACCGCTCATGAGCGCGACATCACCGCCATCATCGGCCCGAACGGCGCCGGCAAGACCACGGTGTTCAATTGCCTCACCGGCTTCTACCGGCCGACCGTGGGCGAGCTGACCTTCCACGGCATCAACGGGCCGGTGCTGCTCGAGCAGAAGGACGGCTTCATGATCCCGCGCGAGGGCCTCGCGCGGACGTTTCAGAACATCCGCCTGTTCGCGCAGATGAGTGCGCTGGAGAACCTGATCGTCGCCCAGCACAATCGGCTGATGCACGCCTCGGGATTCAGCATCCTGGGCCTGCTCGGGGTCGGCGCCTACCGGGCGGCGGAACGCGAGGCGGTGGAGCTCGCCAAGTTCTGGCTGAACCGTACCGGCCTGACCGACAAGGCCGACTGGAACGCCGGGGCGCTGCCCTACGGCGACCAGCGCAAGCTGGAGATCGCGCGCGCGATGTGCACGAGGCCGCGCCTGTTGTGTCTGGACGAGCCCGCGGCTGGCCTGAACCCGCGCGAGACGGCCGACCTGTCCCAGCTGCTCAAGAGCATCCGCGAGGAGCAGGACGTGTCGATCCTGCTGATCGAGCATGACATGGGCATGGTCATGGCGATCTCGGACCACATCGTGGTGCTCGACTACGGCAGGAAGATCGCGGATGGCACCGCCGAGGCGGTCCGCAACGACCCGGCCGTGATCAAGGCCTATCTGGGCGAACCCGAGGAGGACGAACTGCCGCCCGAGGTGGCCACCGACCTTGCCGTTTCGGGGAGCCACTGATGCTGCGGCTGGAGGAGATCCACACCTTCTACGGCAACATCGAGGCGCTCAAGGGAGTGAGCGTCGACGTCGAGCAGGGCCAGATCGTCACCATCATCGGCTCCAACGGCGCCGGCAAGTCGACGCTGCTGATGACCATCTGCGGCAGCCCCAAGGCCACGCGTGGCCGGGTGGTCTACGAAGGCCGGGACATCACGCGGCTCGCCACCTACGACATCGTCAAGCTGGGCATCAGCCAGTCGCCGGAAGGCCGGCGGATCTTCCCGCGCATGACCGTCTGGGAAAATCTGCAGATGGGCGCGGTACCCAATCAGGGGCGCTGGTTCGACCAGGACGTCGAGAAGGTGTTCACCCTGTTCCCCCGCCTCAAGGAGCGCATCCAGCAGCGCGGCGGCACCCTGTCGGGCGGCGAGCAGCAGATGCTGGCGATCGGCCGGGCGCTGCTCGCCCGCCCGCGCCTCCTGCTGCTCGACGAGCCGTCCTTGGGCATCGCACCCATCCTGGTCCAGCAGATCTTCAAGGCGATCGTGGAGATCAACCGGACCGACGGCCTGACCATCCTCCTGGTCGAGCAGAACGCCTATCAGGCGCTCAAGATCGCCCATCGCGGCTACGTCCTGGCCACCGGCCGCATCTTGATGTCCGGCACCGGGCGGGAGCTCCTGGCAGATCCGGAGATCCGCGCCGCCTATCTCGAGGGCGGGCACTGAGCATGAGCACCTTGACCGCCCTTCTCGGCACCACGCCCGCGATCTTCATCGGTCTCACCCTGGTCCTGGTCGGCGGTGCCGCGATCCTCACCGGGCGGGCGGTGGCCAGCAACTGGAAGCCCGCTTGGCATGTGATCGCCGCGTGCTTCGGCCTGGCGCTGGCCGATCGGTTCCTGACCTATGCCCTGTTCGAGGGCGAGCTGGTCAATCTGTGGGGGATATTCCTCCACTTCCTCGTGCTGACCGCGATGGGGCTGGCGTCCTGGCGGATCGCCAAGGTCGGCAAGCTGGTCGGCCAGTATCCGTGGCGCTACCGGCGAACCTCACCGTTCGGATATGTGGAGTTGAACGAATCGTAAGCCGGCTGCGCCAGCAACGCGATCCGGGCGAAAGCCGCTTGTCAAGCGTTCGCCAGTCCACGAATACTCCCGGCCGAGCGAAGTGGCCCGGAGGCGACAGCGCCTGCCGGAGCCAACATGTTCGAGTCAGGCAAAGGAACTGAGATGCGTCGAATGACCAACCTGCTGATGGGCGCCTCCGCGCTCGTGCTGCTCGGCGGCGGCGCCGCGTGGGCGGACGTGACCATTGCCACTGCTGGCCCGATGACCGGCCAGTACGCGGTGTTCGGCGAGCAGATGAAGCGCGGCGCCGAGATGGCGGTGAAGGACATCAACGCCAAGGGTGGCGTGAACGGCGAGCAGCTCGTGCTGCAGATCGGCGACGACGCCTGCGATCCCAAGCAGGCCGTGGCGGTGGCCAACCAGTTCGTCAATGACGGCGTGGTCTTCGTCGCCGGCCATTTCTGCTCCGGCTCCTCGATCCCGGCCTCGGCGGTCTACAACGAGGAGGGCATCCTGCAGATGTCGCCCGCCTCGACCAATCCGCAGCTGACCGAGCAGGGTTTCGACAATGTGTTCCGCACCTGCGGTCGCGACGACGTGCAGGGCCAGTATGCTGCGAACTATGTCGTCGACAACAATGTCGGCAGCAAGGTCGCGATCCTCCACGACAAGACCGCCTACGGCAAGGGTCTGGCCGACGAGTTCAAGAAGCAGCTCAACGCCCGCGGCGTCGAGGAGGTGATGTACGAGGCGATCACCGCCGGCGACAAGGACTTCACCGCGCTGATCACCAAGATGAAGGAAGCCGGTGTCGAGCTGATCTATCTCGGCGGCTACCACACCGAGGCCGGACTGATCACGCGGCAGTCGCGTGAGCAGGGCTTCGACGCCAAGATGATGTCGGGCGACGCGCTGGTCGACAAACAGTACTGGGAGATCACCGGTCCCACCGGCGAGGGCACCTTGATGACCTTCGCGCCGGATCCGCGCAAGAAGGAGACGGCAGCGGGCGTCGTCGAGGAGTTCAAGTCCGCCGGCTACGATCCCGAGGGCTACACCCTCTACACCTACGCCGCCATCCAGGCCTTCGCCGAGGCCGCCGGCAAGGCGGGGTCGACCGATCCCGCCGAGGTCGCCAAGGCCCTGCGCGACGGCAGCTACGAGACCGTGCTCGGCACGCTGTCCTTCGACGACAAGGGCGACGTCAAGAACCCGGAGTATGTGATGTACATCTGGAAGGACGGTCAGTACGGCGAACTCTGAGCCGTATCGCCGCAGCGAGGATCGACGCCCGGGCCGCTTCGCCCGGGCGTCGTCGTTTCCAGCGCGCTTCGGATCGGCGCTCCTCAGCTGTCGAAGGCGCAGTTCGGCGCGCGCGGCCTGCCGCCGCCGGCGACCGGACTGCCCAGCACATTGTTGTTCATCACCATGCGGACATGCGGGTAGATCTTGCGGATGTCGGCGCGGAGCTGGTTCTTGACCGCTGCGCTCACCTGCTGATCGGCGTCGATCGCCCCTGCGTTGCAGCCGCCGCCATTGATGACGTACATGCCATAGTCCTGGATCGCGGCCGCCAGCCGGCGGCCCGGCTCGCTCAATTTGAGGCTGGCGATGTTGACGTTCGACTTCAGGGCCAGCAGGCCGCCATAGGGAATGCTGCCATTGTTGTGGGTGCGGTTGCTGGCGGAGCGGTCGCGGTTGGTCGCCGGCAGGACGACTTCGCCCGACAGCATGACCTTGCAACCCTTCCCCTGCTTGCGTGGCAGCCCGATATGGAGCGCGTGCTCGATCCGGTAGCCCTTGGTGTTGATCTCGTGGCCGCGCAGCACCCCGAACAGGGCGGCCACGCCCGATGCCGCGGTACCCACATTCTGCCCGCGCCGGGTCCCGTGACCGAGGCCGCGGATGTCCCAGGTCACGTGCTTCTGCGCCGTGGGCTTGCCGTTGCGCCAGTTGTACTGCCGCAGCTGGTGCACCTTGTTGATGGAGCGGTCGTAGACGACGATCACATTGTCGGCACAGCCGCCCGACTTGCGCTGGGTGTTGGTGACGAAGCCGTTGCGCGGCAGGCGCAGCGTGACCGGCATGCCTCTGACCTTGTCGCAATGGGCGTAACCCGCGACCGCGCGCAGAGGGTCCTTCTTGTCCACCTCGACGACGCCGGTGCCGTTGGGTGTTCCGATGTTGACGTTGAGGTGGGTTCCCTTCAGCCACGCCCGGGTCGCAGGATGGCTGTCGGACGCATAGACGGCGCCGCTGCCGATGGGCCGATGGTGCGCGCTGCGTTTGTTGAACGGATTCTTGAACAGATCGTTCTTGGGCGAGGAGCAGGCAGCCTGAGCGGCTGCCGGAGCGAGCGGGGTTGCCGACACTGCAAAGACAAGAGCAGCCGCGAGCGCAGAGCGCGCAGGGTAGCTGGATGCCATTGAAGGTTCCCGTTAAGATTGTGGTGAGTAGAGCAGGCGCAAACCAGCAAGCGTTGGTCTTGTGCCGAACGCGCTTGGAGCTGATCGCCCATCGGGCTTAGTTCAGCCCTACCAACGTAAACGGAATGACTGGAGTGTTATTCCGATTTTCTCCTCAAAAGTGGCCAAGAGGTTGATTCTTGGTCATTTTCTGGCCTTGGCGGCGTCGCTTTGTCTATGGCGTATCGCTGACCTCCGCCCAGACTGCGACCGCCGCCACCCGGCCTCGGGCCCTGGCCAAAGACACCGCGTTCCGCCATATCCGGGGTGTGGCCGTCCTCACGGCGGCCGGGAGTGACGCCCTTGCCGATCGTCAACCGCATCGCCGAGTACCAGGACGAGCTGACCGCCTGGCGGCGCCATCTGCACGAGCGCCCCGAACTCGGATTCGAGGAGCACGAGACCTCCGCGTTCGTGGCCGAGAAGCTCAGGGCGTTCGGCTGCGACGAGGTCCATACCGGCATCGCCCGCACCGGGGTGGTGGCGGTGATCCGCGGCGGTGGCGGCGGCGGAGCCATCGGCCTGCGCGCCGACATGGATGCCCTGCCCATCGACGAGGACAGCGGCGCCACCTGGTCGTCGCAGCGGCCCGGCCGCATGCATGCCTGCGGCCATGACGGCCATACCACCATGCTGCTCGGCGCCGCGCGCTACCTTGCCGAGACCCGCAACTTCGCCGGCACCGCCTACCTGATCTTCCAGCCCGCCGAGGAAGGCGGTGGCGGCGGCCGGACGATGGTCGAGGACGACCTGTTCGGGCGGTTCCCGGTCGACCAGGTGTTCGGGCTGCACAACTGGCCCAACGCGCCCCTCGGCACCTTCGCCATGTGCGAGGGCCCGGCCATGGCCGCCTCGGACGAGCTGACCATCGAGATCCTGGGCAAGGGCTGCCACGCCGCCTGGCCGCACCAGGGCCGCGACCCGATCGTCGCGGCCACGCTCGTGATCCAGGCGATCCAGTCGCTGGTCGCGCGCGAGGTCGATCCTCTGGACAATGCGGTGATCTCCATCACGCGCCTGCAGGGCGGCGACGCCTACAACGTCGTGCCCGAGCGGATCGACCTCTGGGGCACCATCCGCACCTTCCGCGAGGCGACCCGTACCCGGCTGATCGCGCGCGTCGAGGACATCGTCCGGGGCGTCGGCCTGGCCCTGGGCGTGACCGGGACGGTCAGGATCGCGGCGGGCTACCCCGCGACGATCAACGCCGCCCGCGAGGCCAAGCTCGGCGCCGACACCGCGGCCGAGATCGTGGGCGAGGCGAAGGTCGACCGCGCACCCGAACCCTGCATGGGCTCGGAGGACTTCTCGTTCATGCTGCACCATCGGCCCGGCAGCTACATCTGGATGGGTACGGGCAGGGCCGACGGCCCCAACGCGCAGCTGCACAGCCCGCATTACGACTTCAACGACGAGGCCATGCCCCTCGGCGTCAGCTACTGGGCGCGCCTGGTCGAGCGCCTGCTGCCCAAGGCGGCATGAGCGTGCAGCCGCCGGCGGCGGGGAGCTACCGCGCGATCCTGGCAGACCCGCCCTGGCGCTTTTCGACCTACTCCGACAAGGGCAAGGGCCGCAGCGCCGAGGCCCACTACGACTGCATGACCCTGCCCGAGATCAAGGCCATGCCGGTGGCCGACTGGGCCACGCGCGACGCGGTCCTGTTCCTGTGGACCACCGACCCGATGCTGCGCCACGCGCTCGACGTGATCGCCGCCTGGGGCTTCACCTACAAGACCGTGGCGTTCTACTGGGTGAAGCTGAACAAGAACCGGGACGGCATGTTCTTGAGCCAACGGGACTTCTTCACCGGGATGGGCTTCTGGACGCGCGCCAATCCCGAGCCGTGCCTGCTCGCCACCCGCGGCAAGCCGCAGCGCCGCGCCACCGACGTGGCCAAGCTGCTGGTCGCCCCTCGCCGCGAGCACTCGCGCAAACCCGACGAGACCTACGACCGGGTCGAGCGCCTGGTCGAGGGGCCCTATCTCGAGCTGTTCGCCCGGGCCGGCCGGCCGGGCTGGGACCGGCTGGGCAACCAGGCCGGACTGTTCGACGACGGCCCGGTGCGGACACGCCGCCGGCCCTCGCGCGGCCAGGGCGCGCCGCCCTCCGGTTCATCATGAATCGGCCGTCGCCGGCCGCCGGCCATCCCGTGGGACGCACCGCGGGCGCGCAGGGCGGTTTACCCGTCGCGGCGACGCGTTAAGATCAGCTTAACGCGACGTCAGGAACGGACCACGGACGAGCATGGCGAGAGAGCGCTATCCCGGCGAAAGACGCGGTTTGAGCCTGTTCCTGGAGGATCTCCGGCCGGTGGTGCCGGAGCTGTGCGGCGCCGATTCGCTCCTGGCGCACGCCATCCGCCGCGCGCTGCGCAGCAGCGACCTCGATCACCTCCGCCACGCGCGCACGATCTTCAACCACCTGCCGCGCGCACAGCGCCAGGCGCTGTCCGCGGCCTGCGTCACCCCGGTCGACCCGGGCAAGCCGGCCGCGCACGAGCTGCTCGAGCGCTACAGCAGCCGCGAGCCCGCGCCGTTCGTGTCGTTCGAGGCCCGCAACGACCGCTCGGCCTCGCTGCCGGCCGAGGTCACGCTGACCCACGAATTGCTGCCCGCGAGCGCCCTGCGGGTGATGGTCAGCCCGGGCACGCTGCCCAGTGCTGCGGCCGACGGGCTGCGGCGCATCGCCGGCCAGATCGAGCGCGATCGGCGGCTGCTGTCGGACCGTTACTGGCTGGAGCGGAGCGGGCGCACCGACGACGGCGAGGCTCAGGCCCCCAGCTCGTCGTCGTAGGCGGGCGGGATCACCGGCTGCGGTCCGGTCCCCGGCGCCTGCTGGTGCTTGCCCTGCTCCATCCGGGCGCGCAGCACCGCGTCGTCGAGCTCGAGCTGCGCGCACAGGCCGAGCAGCACAGGATCGCGGGGGCGAATCTCCTGGCTCTTCCAGTGCGTCCGCTCGCGAACCGCCTGCACCGTCGCCTTGGTGGTGCCGAGCAGCTTGCAGATACTCGCTTCGCTCAGCTCGGGATGGTTGCGCAGGAGCCAGGCGATCGCGTCCGGCCGGTCCTGGCGCTTGGAGAGCGGCGTGTAGCGCGGCTCCTTGCGCTTGAGCGGCTTGACGTCGCTCGCCACCGACTTGGCCAGCTTCAGCTTGTGCTTCGGGTTCGCCTCGCCCTTCTGCAGCTCGTCGCGGGTCAGCATGCCGGCACCGACCGGGTCCAGGCCGCGCACGCCCGTCGCCACCTCACCGTCGGCGATGCCCTTCACCTCGAGCGCATGCAGACCGCAGAACTCGGCAATCTGGTCGAAGGTCAGGCTCGTGTTCTCGACCAGCCACACGGCCGTGGCCTTCGGCATCAAAGGGCGGTCCATGTCCTACTCCTGCGGGGGGGCGGCGCGAGAATGGCGCGATTCCGAGCATCCGCAGTTAGGCGCGGGGCGTCGACCCGTCAAGGCGGACGCCGGACCCGCGCCACTATCCCGCCGGGCGTTGCCGCCTTACCCAGCCAGGAATCGCCGCACCGGCTCGACCGAAAGGGCCGGCGCCTCCTCCTGCGGCACGTGGCCGAGGCTCGGGAAGGTGACCAGCTGCGCGTCGGGCAGATCGCGGACATAGTCGGCGGCATTGCTCACCGGGATCATCGCGTCCTTCTCGCCCCAGACCAGCAGGGTCGGCGCCCGGATCAGCCGCAGCAGCGGCTCGGGATCCTCCAGCAGCACCTGCTCCATCCGCGCGATCATCGCGTCGCGGACCCCGGGTGCCAGCATCAGGTCGCGGTAGCGGGCCACCAGCGCCTCGCTCAGCACGGCAGGATCGCCATAGGCGGGCGCCAGGCTCTGGCGGACCATGAAGGTCGGCAGGGTGTAGCGCATCAGCTTGGCCATGGCCGGGACCTCGGCCTTCTTGCCGTATTCGAAGCCGGGACTGGCGAACCCGTCGGGCGAGACCAGGACCAGCTTGTCGACCCGGTCGGGATGCCGGTACGCGAAGTTCCAGGCGAGCTTGCCGCCGATCGAGTTGCCGACCAGACTCGCCCGCTGCAGTCCCAGCCGGTCCATCAGGGCGGCCAGAACCTCGACGCCGCGGGCGTCGCCATAGTCTCCGGTGGGGTCGGCCCCGGTCAGGCCGAACCCCGGCAGGTCGAAGCGGACCACCCGGTGCGTGGCGGCCAGGGCCTGCGCCCAGGGCTCCCAGGTATGGAGGCTGGAGCCGAAGCCATGCAGCATGATCACGGCGGGCGCGTCCCGGGGCCCGCTGTCGCGCACATGCAGCCGCAGGCCGGCCGCCTCCACATAGTCGCCGGGCGCGTCGAGATACTTGGCCTCCAGCGCCGCGCGCGGCTTGTCCGGCGCGTACAGCCACAAACCGGCGCCGAGCAGCGCCAGCACCAAGCCGGCCAGGAGCACGATGGCCACGGTCTTCACGAACCTACCCCGCTCTTGTCTGGCAGCCGGACTCCCGGGTGTCGCCGCCATGGCGCCATCGGTCCCACTGCCGAGGCGCTGCCGTAGCGGCAGGACCTCGACCGGGCAAGACCTGCGGCAAGAGAGGGCGGACGAGTTTTGGGTCCCCTCCGCCGATCCCGCCGACAGTCGAAGCGGCTCAGTAGAGCTTGGGCACGTACAGCTCGTCGGGCAGCACCTTGCGCTCGTATTCCGGGTTGTGGACGCGGTCCGGGAGCTCGATCGGCTCGTGCGGGACCTCCTCGTAGGGGACCTGCTTGAGGAGGTGGCTGATCACGTTGAGCCGGGCGCACTTCTTGTCGTTGCCCTCGACGATCGACCAGGGCGCTTCGGGGATGTTGGTGCGCTCCAGCATCTCCTCCTTGGCCTTGGTGTAGGCCTCCCAGCGCACCCGGGACTGGAGGTCCATGGGGCTCAGCTTCCATTGCTTCATCGGGTCGTGGATGCGCATCATGAAGCGGAGCTGCTGCTCCTGGTCGGTGATCGAGAACCAGTACTTGACCAGCTTGATGCCCGACCGGGCGAGCATCCGCTCGAACTCGGGCACGTCGTTGAAGAACTGCTCGACCTGATCGTCGCTGGCGAAGCCCATGACCCGCTCCACGCCGGCCCGGTTGTACCAGGAGCGGTCGAACAGGACGATCTCGCCGCCCGCCGGCAGATGCGGCACGTAGCGCTGGAAGTACCACTGGGTGCGCTCGCGCTCGGTGGGTGCTGGCAGGGCCACGACGCGGCAGACGCGCGGGTTGAGGCGCTGGGTGATGCGCTTGATGGTGCCGCCCTTGCCGGCCGAATCCCGGCCCTCGAACAGCACCACCAGCTTGTACTTGGTGTGCTGCACCCAGTCCTGCAGCTTGATCAGCTCGGACTGCAGGCGGAACAGCTCGCGGAAGTAGGTGCGCCGCTCGAGCGACGACTTGTGCTGCAGGTCGGTGATCTGGCGGAGTTCCAGGGCGACCCGGTCGTCGTCGACCTCCATCTCCAGCTCTTCGTCGAAGCTGTCCTCGAGCTCCGCCTCGACCCACGACTTCTCTCGTTCCATCGTCCCGCTCATCCCTGCTGTCCCCGCTGCGGCGGGGTGGTCAGACCTTGGCCGGCGCCTTCGCCAGCGCGCGCTTGTCGACATGGTCCTTGAGGAACGCCGCGAACGTCTTCTTCATCTTGGGCAGCTGCCACAGCGCCGTGAGGGTGTGCTTGCGCGTCGCTCGGATCAGCGACGACGGATCGAAATAGGCCTGGGCATTGTCCGGCTTGACCACGAAGGGCGGCTTGCCCGCGCGGATCAGCATCAGGCTCATGATCAGGGAGCCGGTGCGGTGATTGCCCTCGATGAACAGCTGCGGCTCGCTGAGCCCGTGGATGTAGACCCCCGACGCCTTGCACCAGGGATCGTCGCCGGGGTGGCGCTCGTACCACTCCATGATCTCGCGAATGCCGCCGCCCGGCGTCTCGTAGAAGTGGGCCTCGGTCGCCTCGATATGGCGGTGGAAGCGGCGCCGCGCCTCGGGTTCGATGCCGCACAGCACGATGTTGTTGAGCTCGAGCAGGTGCGCGTGCTGGCCGCGCCGGAACGGGTCGATGCCGTAGTCCAGGATCCGGTTCACGTAAGCGTAGCCATGGAGCAGATTCTCCACGACCTCGTCGTCGAGCGAATCCCGCCGCGTGGCGAGGCTCGCATTGATGTTGGGGAATTCGCGCTGCAGGTCGCGCAGGCATTGCTCGACGCGCGAGAGGTCGATCCGCGCGTCGCGCATCGGCATTCTCCGTTCGCTCGCGACGCGACGCCATCACCGCCCGTCGCGCTCAGGTCAAGCCCGTGACCGCCGCCAGCGAGCGTTCCGCCACGGCCGCCGGGAGGGGAACGTAGCCGAGTTCGGCCGCGATGGCTTGCCCGTCCGTCAGTCCATAGCGGAGGAAGTCGGCCAGGACGCCCCGCGTTCCCTGGTCCGGGTAGGTTGCATACAAGAGCAGCCAGCTGAAGGTGGCGATCGGATAGGCCGCCGGACCCTTGGGGTCGGCGATGAACAGGCGCAGATTTTCGGGCATATCGTCGACACTTCCGGCCAGGGCCGCCTGGCCGCTGGCGGGGTCGGGGGCGACGAACGCGCCCGCGGCGTTCTCGACCTCCGCGGTCTGCAGCCCGAGCCGCTGGGCGAAGCCCAGTTCGGCATAGCCCAGCGAGTATTCGGTCTGCAGCACACGCCCCGCGACACCCTCATTGCCGCTCATCAGCATGGTGCGGCCGGGCCAGTCGATCCTGGTGGCGGCACCATGCTTCTCCTTCCAGCCTGTGCTGATGGCGCTGAGATGGTTGGTCAGCGCGAAGGTCGTGCCGCTCCGGTCGAGCCGGGCGACGATGGCGATGGTCCGCGCCGGCAGTTCGGCGCCGGGATTGGCCGCGGCGATGCGCGGGTCGTTCCACTCGGTGACATCGCCCTGGAACATCGCGGCGAGCAGGTCGCGCGTCAGCTTCAGCGGGGCCGCGAGATCGGGGATGTTGTAGATGATCGAGACCAGGCCGGCCGTGGCCGGCACCATCCGCACGCCGCCGGCCACCTGGGCGATCTGCTCGTCGCTCATCGCGGCATCGCTGGCGGCGAAATCGACCGAGCCCGCGATCAAGCGGGCCACGCCCTCGCCGCTGCCCACCGCGTCGTACTCGATCGCGACGTCGGTCCGCATCCTTGCGAAGTCGGCGATCCAGCGCTGGTAGAGCGGGGCCGGGAAGGTGGCGCCAGCACCCCGGATCACCTTGGCCGCCGCGGCGGCCGGCAGGCTCGGGAGAGCACCCAAGGCGAGGCCGGCTCCCATGGGCAAGGCCGCGCGCAGGATGGCGCGGCGCCGCATGCTCGTCATGACCGGAGCCTCCGCGATGTCAGCTGAACTGGCCGCTCACATATTGCTTGGTGAGCTGCTGCTGCGGGTCGGAAAAGACCTGCGCGGTCGGGCCGGACTCGACCAGATAGCCGGTGCGGCCGCCCTGGGAGACTTCGACCGAGAAGAACATGGTCTCGTCGGCCACCCGCTGCGCCTGCTGCATGTTGTGGGTCACGATCGCGATCGTGTACTCCTTCTTGAGCTCGAGCATGAGCTCCTCGATGCGGCGCGTCGCGATCGGGTCGAGTGCGGAGCAGGGCTCGTCCATCAGCAGCACGGTGGGTTCGGTGGCGATGGCCCGGGCGATGCACAGGCGCTGCTGCTGGCCGCCCGAGAGCGACAGGCCGTTGTTCTTGAGCTTGTCCTTGACCTCGTCCCACAAGGCCGCGCGGCGCAGGGCGTGCTCGACGCGCTCGTTCATGTCGCCCTTGAACCGGTTGAGGCGCAGGCCGAAGGCGACGTTCTCGAAGATGCTCATCGAGAACGGGTTGGGCTGCTGGAACACCATGCCGATGTGCCGACGGACCGACACCGGGTCGACCGTCTTGGCGTAGATGTCCTGGCCCAGGAACTCCACCGAACCCTCGAAGCGGAAGATCGGGATCAGGTCGTTCATCCGGTTCAGGCTGCGCAGGACGGTGCTCTTGCCGCAGCCGGACGGGCCGATGAAGCCGACGATCTTGCCCTTCTCGATCGGCACGTGGCTGTCGCGCACCGCGAGGAAGTCGCCGTAGTAGATCTTGTCGACCTTGCAGTCGATCGCGAGAACCGGCGCATCGGCGGCCGGCGCCGCGCGGATGCCGGCGTGCGGGGCCGCGGTCGCAGCGGCTGCGGACATGGCGTTCATGGTCCCGTTTCCTCGCGGCTCAGACTTTTGGCCGCCCGACGAGGCGGCTCAGGAGGTTGAAGAACAAGACGATCAGGACGAGCACCAGCGACGCGGCCCAGGCCAGCTCGATCTGGTTCGGGAACGGCATGCTGGAGAAATTGTAGATCAGGATCGACAGGGACGCGGTCGGCTCGAACAGGCTCGACAGCCAGAAATTGCTGAACAGGGCCGTGAACAGGAGCGGCGCCGATTCGCCGGCGACGCGCGCGATGCCCAGGATGATCCCGGTCAGGATGCCGGGCAGTGCGGTGGGCAGGACGACCTTCCACACCACCTGGGTGGGCGTGCAGCCGATGCCGACGGCGGCTTCCTTCATCCGCGTCGGCACGGTGCGCATCGACTCGTCGGCGGTGAGGATCACCGTCGGCAGCATGAGCACGGCCAGCGCCACGCCGCCGGCCACGGCCGAGTAGGTGCCGAAGGTCAGGACCAGGATGGCGAAGCCGAACACGCCGGCCAGGATCGACGGGAACCCGGTCAGCACCTTGGAGAGGAAGCGCGCCACCACGGTGAGCCGGCTGCTCGGGCCGATATAGGACAGGTAGGAGGCGGCCAGCACGCCGATCGGGATGCTGATCAGCGAGGCGATCGCCACCATGACCAGGGTGCCGAGGACGGCGTTGCCGAAGCCGCCGCCGGGCATGAAGCCGGCCGGCGGGAGCTGGGTGAACAGGGCCGTGCCCAGGCGCGCGCCGCCATGCGTGATCAGCATGTAGAGGACGGAGAACAGCGGCACGCTCGCGATCAGCACCGCGAGCCAGGCGCCGACGGTCAGCAGCAGGCTGCGGACGGCGCGCGGTTCGGACAGCGAGCGGTTGAGGTTCGGCCGGGCCAGGCCGGCGGACAGGCTGGGGGCGGCCATGGTCAGCTCTGGTCCTGTCTCTGGGTGCGGGAGCGGAGATAGGAGCCGATGATGTTCACGGCCAGCGTCACCGCCAGCAGCACGAGCCCGGCATACATCAGCGCCTCGCGCTCGGTCCCGCCGGCTTCGGGGAAGTTCGAGGCCATGAGCGAGGCCAGGGTGTTGGCGGGCGCGAACAGCGACAGGCTGATCTGGTTGGCGTTGCCGATCAGCATGGCCAGCGCCATGGTCTCGCCCAGGGCGCGGCCGAAGCCGAGCACCAGGCCGCTGAAGATGCCGCCGCTGGCGGTCGGCAGCAGCACCTTGAGGATCGCCTCCCAGCGGGTGGTGCCCATGCCGTAGGCGGCTTCCTTCACCTTGTAGGGGATCTGGTGCAGGGCATCCTGCGAGATCGCGGCCACCGTCGGCAGGATCATGATCGCCAGCACCAGCGCCGCGGGAAACAGGCCCGGGCCGCTGAGCGAGGTGCCGAAGAACGGGATGAAGCCCAGGGCCTCGTGCAGCCAGTTCGCGGCCGGCCGGATCAGCGGGATGACCACGAAGATGCCCCACAGGCCGTAGACCACCGAGGGGATCGCGGCCAGCATCTCGACGATGGTGCGGAACACCGCGGCCAGGCGCGCCGGCAGGAAGTCCTGGGTGAGGAAGACCGCGACGGTGATGCCGAAGAAGCCGCCGATCAGCAGGGCCAGCAGCGAGCTGTAGAGCGTGCCCCAGATCTCCGGCAGGATGCCGAATTCGTCGGTGCTCGGATTCCAGACGCTGCGGAACAGGAAGCCGGGACCTTGCGCCACCATGGCGGGGATGGCCTGGCGCGCGATCTCCCAGACGATCGCCACGACGAGCACGATGATGCCCGCGGCGGCGACCATGGCCAGCACCGAGAAGCCCCGGTGGAACATCTGTTCCGACGAGGTCGGCGGCTGCGAGACCGACGTCGAGCCGATCGCCAGGTCGAGAGGGTTGGTGGTTGCCATCAGGGCGCCTCGCCGCGGCTAGCAGGATCGGGATCAGGCGGCCGCCGCAACCCAAGGATGCGGCGGCCTCGGCCCGAGGTCTATGCGGCGGCGCCCAGCTGGGGAAGCAGGGCGCGCACTTTGGTCACCACCGGATCCGGGAGCGGGATGTAGCCGAGGTCGGCGGCCATCTTCTGGCCATCGACCAGCGCCCACTCGACGAACTTGCGCAGGGCATCGGCCTTCTCGGCCTCCTGCTTCTTGTAGAACAGCATCCAGGTGAAGGTCGCGATCGGATAGGCGTCGGCGTCCTTGGGATCGGTGACGTAGCCCCGCAGATCGTCCGCACTGTTGAATTCCGCACCGGCCAGGGTGATCTCGCCACCCTCGGTGCCCGGGGCCACGAAGTTGCCGGCCGCGTTCTCCAGCAGCGCCGCCGGCGTGTTGGTGAGCTTGGCGTAGCCGTACTCGATGTAGCCGATCGCACCCGGCGTCTGCGTGATGGTGGCGGTGACGCCGTCGTTGCGCGGTGCCGCGACCAGGTTGCTCGCCGACGGCCACTGCGGGTTCGTGCCGGCGCTGACCGTGCTCTTGAACTTCTCGCTGATGGCGGCGAGATGGTTGGTGAACACGAAGGTGGTACCGCTGGAATCCGAGCGGCGCACGGCGGTGATCGGGGTGTCGGGCAGGTCGACGCCCGGATTGGCCTCGACGATCCGCGGGTCCTGCCAGCTGGTGACCTCGCCCAGGAAGATCAGCGGATAGACCTCGCGCGGCATCTTCAGCTCGGTGACGCCGGGCAGGTTGTAGGCGAGCACGATCTCGCCCGCGGTCATCGGCAGCAGCACCACGCCGCCATCGACCTGGCCGATCTGCTCGTCGGTCATGGCCGCGTCGCTGGCGGCGAAATCGACGGTGCGGGCGATGAACGACTTCACGCCGGCACCACTGCCGGTCGACTGATAGTCGATCTCGATCCCTGGGGTCGCCTGGCTGTAGGCCTGGAACCAGGTCGAGTAGAGCGGGAACGGGAAGCTCGCGCCGGCGCCGGTCAGGCGCATGTTCTGGGCGAGCACCTCGCGCGGCAGCAAGCCGCCCGCGGTCCCGAGCAAGCCGGTGCCGGCCATCAGGGCCGCGAATCTGCGACGGTCCATCACGTCCTCCAATTCCTCGGTCTTGTTCCAGCCTGGCGCTCTCGGCACCAGGCATGTCGGGTCTGATGGTGAGACCGGGATCCGCGGACGCCGACGCGCGATCTGACGACCGCGCCTGCCGGCGGCTCGGAACGCCCATCCCTCCGCGGCGCCTGTTTGCGCCGCGATTGCGACAGGATCGTGACATGGGCGTGATCGCGGCCGGGCGGCGCGGGCCGCCTGCCTCCGGTTGAAATGGCGCGCGAGTGGGCTAGGGTGCGGGCCGAACGGGAGGCAGGCGATGAAAACGATCCAAGGTCCGGCGCTGTTCCTAGCCCAATTCGCGGGCGACGCAGCGCCCTTCAATTCACTCAATTCGATCTGTGGTTGGGCGGCGTCGCTGGGTTATCGGGGCGTGCAGATTCCGTCCTGGGACGGACGCCTGTTCAATCTCGGGCGGGCGGCCGCCAGCAAGGACTATTGCGATCTGGTCAAGGGCACGGTGGAGAGCCACGGCCTGACCATCACCGAGCTGAGCACGCACCTGCAGGGCCAGCTGGTGGCCGTGCACCCGGCCTATGACGAGGGCTTCGACGCGTTCGCGGCACCCGAGGTCCGCGGCAATCCCAAGGCCCGGCAGGAATGGGCGGTGCAGCAGATGCGGCACGCGGCCAAGGCCTCGCGCCACCTGGGCTTGGACGCCCACGTCACCTTCTCCGGCGCCCTGGCCTATCCCTACCTCTATCCGTGGCCGCCGCGCCCCAAGGGGCTGATCGACACGGCCTTCGGCGAGCTCGCGCAGCGCTGGCGGCCGATCCTGGACGCGTTCGACGAGGTCGGGGTCGACGTCTGCTACGAGATCCACCCGGGCGAGGACCTCCTGGACGGCGCCTCGTTCGAGCGCTTCCTGGCCAAGGTCGACGATCATCCGCGCTGCTGCATCAACTACGACCCGTCGCACTTCGTGCTGCAGGCCCTCGACTATCTGCAGTTCATCGATTTCTACCACGAGCGGATCAAGGCGTTCCACGTCAAGGATGCCGAGCTGAACCCCGACGGGCGGCAGGGCGTCTTTGGCGGCTTCGCCGACTGGGTCGACCGCGCCGGCCGCTTCCGCTCGCTGGGCGATGGCGAGGTCGACTTCTCCGGCATCTTCAGCAAGCTGACCGGTTATGGCTACGGCTCGTGGGCGGTGCTGGAGTGGGAGTGCTGCCTCAAGAACGCCGAGGACGGTGCGCGCGAAGGCGCCGAGTTCATCGCGGCCCACATCATCAGGGTGACCGAGCGGGCGTTCGACGATTTCGCCGGTGGCTCGGCGGACGAGGCCGCCAACCGCCGCGCCCTCGGCCTCGACCGGTGACGGGGAGGCCGAAGTGGTAGGAGAGAGCACGCAGGCGACCAGCGGGCCGCGCCGCAAGCTGCGGCTGGGCATGGTCGGCGGCGGCCAGGGGGCGTTCATCGGCGGCGTGCACCGGATCGCCGCCCGCCTGGACGGACGCTTCGAGCTGGTGGCGGGGGCACTCGCGGGCACGCCCGAGAAGGCGAAGGCCTCGGGGGCGGAGCTGGGCCTCGACCCGGCCCGCTGCTACGGCGACTTCGCGGAGATGGCCAAGCGCGAGGCGCGGCGCAAGGACGGCATCGACGCGGTGGCGGTCGTCACCCCCAACCATGTCCACTTCGCCGCCGCCAAGGCGTTCCTCGAGCGCGGCATCCACGTGATCTGCGACAAGCCGCTGACCACGACGATCAAGGACGCGCGCCGCCTCGCCGAACTGGTCGACAGCTCCGGCTGCGTCTTCGTGCTCACCCACAACTACACCGGCTATCCGATGGTCCGGCAGGCCCGCCAGATGGTGGCCGACGGCGCGCTCGGGCGGATCCGGGTGGTGCAGACCGAATATGCCCAAGACTGGCTGACCACCAGGCTCGAGGACACCGGGCAGAAGCAGGCGGACTGGCGCACCGATCCGGCGCGCTCCGGGCCGGCCGGCAGCATCGGCGACATCGGCACCCATGCGGTGAACCTCGCCTGCTTCGTCACCGGCCTGGCGCTGGAGAGCGTCAGCGCCGACCTGACCAGTTTCGTTGCCGGCCGCGCGCTCGACGACAATGCCAACGTGCTGCTGCGCTTCGCCGAAGGCGCCAAGGGGTCCTTGTGGGCGAGCCAGGTCGCACCCGGCAACGAGAACGCGCTGCGGCTCCGGATCTACGGCGAGAAGGGGGGCCTCAGCTGGGCGCAGGAGGATCCGAACTACCTGCACCTGGCACCGTTCGGCGAGCCGCCCCGCCTGATCCGCCGTGGCGGCGCAGGGGCGGATGCGGCTGCCGGGCGCGTCACCCGCATCCCGGCCGGCCACCCTGAAGGCTATCTGGAGGGCTTCGCCAATCTTTACAGCGACGCCGCCGAGCTGATCTGGGCCAAGCTCGAGGACCGTGCGCCCGATCCGGGTGCCATGCTGGTGCCGACCGTGCAGGACGGCGTCGCCGGGGTCGCGTTCATCGAGGCGGTGGTGCGATCGAGCCGCAAGAACGGGGGCTGGGTCACGGTCACCACCTGATCGGCCCTCACTTCCCTACATCGGCGTCGCCGCCGCGCTGGCCGGAGGTGCGTTCTCGATCACCACTTCGACGCGGCGGTTCTGCTGGCGTCCGGCCGCCGTGGCGTTGTTGGCGACGGGAAAATCGGGGCCCAGGCCGGTCGCGGTGATCCGCTGCCGCGGCACGCCCGCCGCGACCAGCGCGTCGGCAACGGCCTCCGCGCGCCGCTGGGAGAGGACGAGGTTGGTGGCGAGGGAGCCGGTGCTGTCGGTGTGACCTTCGATGGTCACGCGACGGTCGGGATTCTCCTGGAGGAATTGCGCCAGCCGGACGATCTCGTTGATCGCTCCCGGCTTGAGCGTCGCCAGGCCGACATCGAACAGCACGTCGCCCACGGTGAGGACGATGCCGCGCTCGGTCTGCTGCGCCTGCAGGTCGGCGAGTTGCTGCCGCAGCGTATCCACTTGCGACTCGGCCGCCTGGCGCAGCACCTTGTCCCGCTGGTCGCCCAGCTCCGCGATTTCGGCCTGGCTCTTGCGGGACTGCGCCGCCGCGCGGGCGATCTCGACCTGGCTGCTGGCGAGATCGGCGCGATGGGCCGCCTCGGCGGCGCCCTCGCCTTCCTCCCACGCCTGATTGGCGCTTAGCAGCTGGGTCTGGGCGGCATCCAGCTCCGCGGCGGCGTAGGTGGTCACGTCCTGGTCGGCGCGAGCGGTCTGCAGGGCGGTCTGCGCCTGGTCGAGCGCAGCCGGGCGCGTGGCACAGCCGGCTGCGAGCGCCAGCGCGGCAGCGGTCACCATCCATCGGTACATCGGCATGTCCTGCTCCCTGCTATTGCGGCAAGGGTTGGCTGGGCGGCGGAATGGCGGTCTCGCGCAGGTCGCCGACGGTGCCGCGCATCTCCTGAACGTTCTCGCGCTCGATCGCCGCCTGGGCACGGGTTTCCGCCAGGGTCGCGTCGGTTTCGGCCAGATCGGCCAGGCGCCTCGCCTCGGTGTAGTTCTCGTCGTCGACCGCCTTGCGCGCGTCGATGAGCTCGTCCTGCGCTCGAGCGAGTTCGCTCGCGGCGTGGGTTCCGGCCTGCGCTGCCACCGCCCGGTCGACCGCAAGTTGTGCCCGCGCGAGCTGGGCCTCGGGAACCTTCTCGCCGGCGCATCCACCCAGGGCCAGGGCGAACGCGAACGCCAGGGCGGCTCCGGCGGATCTCGGACTGACCATTGCAGCTGCTCCGTTGCCGTTCGCCAAGGCAACGTGCGGTTCATGGCCCGGTTCCGAGCATGCCGACCCCGGGCCGCGGGCGGTCAGTCGGGCTCGCAGGCGGGCTCGTTCAGGCCGTCCAGGTCGTTGGCGACCAGCCAGTAGCGGAAGCCCTGGGCGCGCAACCAGCGCTCGAGCCGGTCGAGGCTGGTCCATTCCCGCCCGTGGCCGCGCGCGCTGACGACGCGGCGGGCGATCCCGTCGACCTGGACGAAGACCGCCCAGGCGAAGGGGTGCCGGTCCTGGTCGCCGAACCCTCCGCCCTGCTGCGCGCGCGGCACGCGGGCGACGGTCGGATAGCCCACCAGGCGATAGGTCCGCCGCAGCAGGTCCAGGTCGGACTGCCGCACCGTCGGGCCCGATTCCGTCATGCGGGAACCTTGGCGAACGGCAATCGCTTTCCTACATCATGGCCCATGGTGTGGAGGACGTACATGGAACTCACCTTCGATGCGATCGACGAACGGCGGCTCGGAGCCAAGTGGCAGGCGGCGTTCGCTCAGGCTTGGCCGGGCTGGCGCGCCTGGTATCTCGGGCAGGGCGGCGAGCGCCGGCTCGGCGAGGCCGAGCGGGAGCTGCGCCGGCACATGCCCGAGCTCGTGCCGGTGTGGCGGCGCCAGGTCGAGCTGGCCGGCGGCGACGAGCTGGCGGCCCGCTTCCTCACCTTCTGGAACCCGCCCGCCTACCTGCTGCACTGTTCCCAGGCCGTCCTCCGCGCGCCCGACGGCCCGCTCCTGGTGCGCAACTACGACCTCGATCCGAACCTGAGCGAGGCCAAGGTGCTGCGTAGCGCCTGGACCGGCCGTGACGTGGTCGCGACCATGGAGGCCATCGCAGGTGCGGCCGACGGCGTCAACGAAGCGGGGCTGGCCGTGTCGCTGGCCTTCGGCGGCCGCAAGCTCACCGGCACCGGCTTCGGCGTGCCGCTGATCGTGCGCTACCTGCTGGAAACCTGCACGCGGACGCGCGACGCGGTGGCCGCCCTGCGGCGGATCCCGTCGCACATGGCCTACAACCTCACCCTGGTCGACCGCGACGGCGAGCATGCCACGGTGTTCCTGGCGCCGGACCGTCCGGCCGAGGTCCGCCGGCAGCCCTTCGCGACCAACCACCAGGGGCGGGTCGATTGGCCCGAGCAGGCGCGCTTCTCCCGCACCGTCGAGCGGGCGAACGCGATCGAGCGGCTGCTGGCCCGGCCGGGCCTGACCCCGGACGCACTGACCGAAGCCTTCCTGCGCCCGCCCCTCTACGCAACCGATCATGCGGGCGGCTTCGGGACCGTCTACACCGCCGCCTACCGTCCCGCCGAGGCGGCACTGGAGCTGCGCTGGCCGGGAGAGCAGCCCTGGCGCCTGTCCTGCGCCTCGTTCCGCGAGGGCAGTCGGCGGGTCCGGTACGGCGCGGAGCGTCCCGTCCTCCACCCCGCGTTCGCCGAGTTGCTGGCCGAGTGCCTGCGTCGCCCGCAGGCGGCCGACTGGGCGGGTCTCGGCCGATACTGGAGCGGCGGTTTTCCACAGCTTGCGGGATAAGCACACGGATGGCGTTGTGGACGCGGCGATGCGGAGCGCGGAACCTGCTTGTACTTCACGCACTTAGTGCGAGCTGCCGTGCAAATGGGCAGGAACGGCCGTGCGCGTCGGCGCGCGCCGCGACTTGACGCGAAGGGCGGCGATGACCATTGCGGTCTTTCGCTGATGCAGGTCTCCAGAGGTGCCGCCATGGCGCAGAACAGGCCGGATTGGATGTGGGCGGAAGCGCTGCAGCTGCTCGACCAGGCCGAGCGGGCGCATCGCGACCTGTTCCGGCCGAGCGCGCAGCGGCGGCGGACCACCTGCTGGGAGCCGCCGGTCGACGTGTTCGAGACCGATTCCGAGCTGTGGATCCAGGTGGCCCTGCCGGGCGTGGCGCCCGATCAGGTCGAGGTGCGTATCGAGGAGAACGCCCTCGTGGTCGCCGGCGAGCGCACCCTGCCGACGCCGCGCGGTGCCGGCGTGATCCGCCGCCTGGAGATGCCGCACGGCTGCTTCGAGCGTCGGATCGGCTTGGCGCCGGGCCGTTACGAGCTGGTCCGGCGCGAGCTCGTCCAGGGCTGCCTGACCCTCACCTTGCGCAAGCTCGGCTAGGGAGCCGTTCATGCCCGATTCCTCCGGCCCCGAGATCGACCTGCCCGCCGACATCCTGCCGCTGGTGCCGGTGCGCAACCTGGTCCTGTTCCCCGGCACGGTGCTGCCGGTGACCATGGCGCGGCCGCGCTCGATCGCGGCGGCGCAGGCCGGTGTGCGCGGCGAGCGCCCGATCGGCGTCATCCTGCAGCGCGAGGCGACGGTGGACGACCCCGCACCGCTCGACCTGCACCGCGTCGGCAGCACGGCCAACGTCCTGCGCTACCTGACCGCGCCGGACGGCAACCATCACCTGATCTGCCAGGGCCAGCAGCGCTTCCGGATCGTCGAGTTCGTCGGCGGCCACCCGTTCCTCGCCGCCCGGTTCGAGCTGGTGGACGAGCCGGAAGGCAAGGGCACGGAGATCGAAGCCCGGTTCATGCTCCTGCGCGAGCGGGCGCTCGAAGCGGTCGAGCTGCTGCCCCAGGCGCCGCGCGAACTCGGCGACACGATCCGCGCCATCGGCTCGGCGGGGCAGCTGGCCGACATGGTCGCCAGCACCATGGACATCAGCCCGACCGAGAAGCAGGAGGTGCTGGAGACCTTCGACCTCGCCCGGCGGATCGACCGCGTGCTGGAGTTCCTGGGCCAGCGCCTGGGCGTGCTGCGCCTGTCGCGCGAACTGGGCGAGGCCACCCGCGGCACGCTCGAGAAGCGCCAGCGCGAGGCCTTGCTGCGCGAGCAGCTGGCGACGATCCGCAAGGAGCTGGGCGAGGACGAGGGCACGGCGGCCGAGGTCGAGGACCTGAAGAAGGCGATCGCCGAGGCCGGGATGCCCCAGGAGGTCGCGGACCAGGCCAACAAGGAGCTGCGGCGGCTCGAGCGGATGCCGGAAGCCGCGGCCGAGTACGGCATGATCCGCACCTATCTCGACACGCTGATCGAGCTGCCCTGGAGCAAGGCGACCGACGACCGGATCGACGTCGCCGAGGCGCAGCGCGTGCTCGACGAGGACCATTACGACCTGGAGAAGATCAAGCGGCGGATCGTCGAATATCTGGCGGTGCGCAAGCTGGCGCCGGAAGGCAGGAGCCCGATCCTGTGCTTCGTCGGCCCGCCGGGCGTCGGCAAGACCAGCCTGGGCCAGAGCATCGCCCGGGCGATGGGCCGCAAGTTCGCCCGCGTCTCGCTGGGCGGCGTGCACGACGAGAGCGAGATCCGCGGCCATCGCCGGACCTATGTCGGCGCACTGCCCGGCAACATCGTCCAGGCGATTCGCAAGGTCGGGGTCAACAACCCCGTGCTGATGCTGGACGAGATGGACAAGCTCGGCACCGGCTTCCAAGGCGATCCCTCGGCCGCCCTGCTCGAGGTGCTGGACCCGGAGCAGAACTCGACCTTCCGCGACGCCTATCTCGCCGTGCCGTTCGATCTCAGCCGGGTCATGTTCATCGGCACCGCCAACATGCTGGACACCATCCCGGGGCCTTTGCGCGACCGGATGGAGGTGATCGAGCTGCCCTCCTACACCGAGGACGAGAAGGTCGGCATCGCCCGGCGCTTCCTGATGGCCCGCCAGCTCAAGGCGACCGGCCTGACGCAGGAACTGGCCGAGATCACCGACGACGCGCTCCACCATCTGGTGCGCGACTACACGCGCGAGGCCGGTGTGCGCAATCTGGAGCGCACCATCGGCGCCGTCCTGCGCGCGGTCGCGGTCCGCGTCGCCGAGGGCCGCACCGAGCGGACCGTCGTCGACACGGCCGCGCTCGAGCCGATCCTGGGCGCCGCGCGGTTCGAGAGCGAGGTCGCCCTGCGCACCAGCGTGCCAGGCGTGGCGACCGGCCTCGCCTGGACCCCGGTCGGCGGCGACATCCTGTTCGTCGAGGCCACGCGCATCCCGGGCAAGGGCGCGCTGATCCTCACCGGGCAGCTCGGCGACGTGATGCGCGAGAGCGCCACGGCCGCACTCAGCCTGGTCAAGTCGCGCATGGCCGAGCTCGGCGTGGACGAGAAGCTGCTGGAAAGGTCCGACATCCACGTCCACGTTCCCGCCGGCGCCATTCCCAAGGACGGGCCCTCCGCGGGCGTGGCCATGTTCACCGCCCTGGCCTCGCTGCTCACCCGCCGCAAGGTGCGCGCCGATACCGCCATGACCGGCGAGATCAGCCTGCGCGGGCTGGTCCTTCCGGTCGGCGGCATCAAGCAGAAGGTCGTGGCCGCCCACGCCGCCGGGATCCGCCGCGTCCTGCTGCCGGCGCGCAACCGCCGCGACTATGACGAGATCCCCGACGGGGCGAAGAAGGGGCTCGAATTCGTCTGGTGCGACCAGGTCGACGACGCGCTGGCCGCGGCGCTGGTGGACGAGACCACGCCGGCGCGGTCGAGCGCCGCCGCCTGATCTTGGCTGTCCATCTGGCGCGGGCGGCGGCGGTGGAGCGTGCGGTGCGGCTGGCGGCCGAGAAATACGGTTCGGCCTCGATCATGCTTGCCGAGTCGGTGACGATCGTGCGCGAGATCGAGATCCGCGAGGCGGACGGCGGCGGAGCGCCTACTTGATCATCGCCGGCGGGTCGCGGTCGCCCGGGATGCCGGCGAGGAACCGGTACGAGGCCACCGCCCGGTTGATGTGGTCGGCATCCGAGGTCATCGCCGCGGCCACCGAGCTCAGGGCGACGGCGGTCAGGGCGTAATAGTCGAACTCGCCCGGTGCCACCTGCTTGACCGACAGCATGCTGGAGATGCCGCCGGGGTCGGCGATCGAGAAGCCCATCAGGGTCATCGCCGAGACGTTGCGCATGACGGTGACGAAGCCGTCGGGACCCGCCTCGCGCACCTCGGTCTCGAACACGGTCGGCCCCGGCTTCTCGTCGTCGTCGTAGAGCATGAAAAGGTGGGCGCCGGGCCGCATCTCCGCCGGGGTGAAGTCCGCCCGGCGCGATTCCGGATCGGGACCGGCCAGCGCCGTCGCTTCGAGCAGGAGCGGGCGCCAGCCGGCCTGATCCACGTCCCAGTAGATCATGCCGGTCTGGGCCGAGACCTTGCCGAGCCGGGCCAGCAGCGACAGGGCGTCGCCGTCGTGGCGAAAATGCCCCGCGACCTCGATCAGCACCGCGTTGCTCGAGAGTTCGAGCCCGCTGCATCCCGCCAGCTGCCAGTTCTCCGGCAAGGCCGGCGCGTGCCAGACGGTGACCACGGGGTCGGTGCCGCCGCGGGTGGCGGGCGCCGCGGGGCCGCCGGCGCAGGGCGGCACCGGTGCGGGCCGATCCGGCTGCGCGGCGGCGGGCATGGCCAGGCCGAGCCCGATCAGGCAGGCGACGGCAAGTCGCCATGGCGGCATCGCTCTATCCTCCGGTTCCGGCGCCAACCTAGTCCCCGACGCGGTCGGCGCAATGCTCAATGCGTGCGCTCAGTGGCCGAGGCGACGGATCGCCTGGATCAGATTGTCCAGAGCGCCCAGGAAGCGCGAGCGGTCCTGCTTGCCGAACGGCCTGCCGCCGCCGCGGATCTGGCCGGTGTCCCGCAGCTCGGTCAGCAGGTTGCGGGTGGCGAGATCGTTGCCGATCGAATCGGGGGTGAAGATCCGCCCCGTCGGCGCCAGCACCCGGGCCCCGCGCTTGACGCAGCGGTCGGCCAGGGGAATGTCCGAGGTGATCACGATGTCGCCAGCACCGGCCCGCTGGGCGATCCAGTCGTCGGCCACGTCCAGCCCCCCGGTGACCGTCACCCGCTCGACCAGCGGCGACTCGGGCACGCGCAGCCAGCCATTGGCCACGACCCACACCTTGAGGCCGTAGCGCTCCGCAACGCGGTAGGCCTCGTCCTTGACTGGGCAGGCATCGGCGTCAATGAAGACCTCGAGCACTGGGGACCTCGCGGCAGGAAGGGGAACGCCATGAACGGCAGCGGTCGGGCTGGGGAATGGGCACCGCGCATGCTCTCGATCCTGCGGATCATGGCCGCACTCCTGTTCATCGCCCACGGCACGCAGAAGCTGCTCGGCTTTCCGCCCAGCGACCGCGGCATGCCGCCCCTGCTCTCGATCTACGGCCTTGCCGGGACGCTCGAGACCTTCGGCGGCATCCTCCTGCTCCTGGGCCTGTTCACCCGCCCGGTGGCCTTCCTGCTCTCGGGCATGATGGCGGTGGCCTACTTCATGGCCCACGCGCCGCAGGGCTTCTACCCGGCGAACAATGGCGGCGACGCGGCGATCCTGTTCTGCTTCGTCTTCCTCTATTTGTTCACCGCCGGGCCGGGTCCCTGGAGCCTCGACGCCCGGCGCGGCGGCTAGGGCTCAGCCCAGGCCGAGCTTCGCGGTCACCAGCTGGTTGACCACGCCCGGGTTCGCCTTCCCGCCGGTGGCCTTCATCACCTGGCCGGTGAACCAGCCGGCCACCTTGGGGTTCTTCTGCGCACTCGCGACCTGGCCGGGATTCTCGGCGATCAGCCGGTCGAGCAGGGCCTCGATCGCCCCGGTGTCGGTGACCTGCCTGAGCCCGCGTTCCTCGACGATCGCCTCCGGATCGCCGCCGGTCTCGAACATGATCGCGAACACGTCCTTGGCGATGCGGCCGCTGATCACCTCGGACCGGAGCAGGTCCAGGAGCCGGCCCAGGTCGGCGGCGGCCACCGGGCTGTCCTCGATGCCCTTGCCGGCCTTGCCGAGCAGGCCGAACAGGTCGTTGACCACCCAGTTGGCGGCCTGCTTGGCGTCGCGCCCCCCGGCCACCGCCTCGAAATAGTCGGCCGTCGCCGCCTCGGCCACCAGCACGCCCGCGTCGTAGGGCGACAGGCCGTAGTCGCGCACGAAGCGGGCCTTCTTGTCGTCGGGCAGCTCGGGCAGGCCGGCGGCGATCCGCTCGACCAGCGCCTCCTCCAGCTCCAGCGGCAGGAGGTCCGGGTCGGGGAAGTAGCGGTAGTCGTGCGCCTCCTCCTTGGAGCGCATCGAGCGGGTCTCGCCGCGCGCCGAGTCGAACAGGCGGGTTTCCTGGTCGATGCGGCCGCCGGCCTCGAGGATCTCGACCTGCCGCTTGGCCTCGTACTCGATCGCCCGGGCGACGAAGCGCATCGAGTTGACGTTCTTGACCTCGCAGCGGGTGCCCAGCGTCTCGTCGCCCACCCGACGCACGGAGACGTTGGCGTCGCAGCGCAGCGAGCCTTCCTCCATGTTGCCGTCGCAGGTCTCGAGGTAGCGCAGGATCGAGCGCAGCTTGCGCAGGTAGAGGACGGCCTCCTCGGGCGAGGCGATGTCGGGCTCGGAGACGATCTCCATCAGCGCCACGCCCGAGCGGTTGAGATCGATCAGGCTGGCGTCGGCGTGGCTCTCGTGCAGCGACTTGCCGGCGTCCATCTCCAGGTGGAGCCGGGTGATGCCGACATCCTTGGCGGTGCCGTCGGCAAAGTCGATGGTGAGCTTGCCGGTGCCCACGATCGGGTGCTGGTACTGGCTGATCTGGTAGCCGCAGGGCAGGTCGGGGTAGAAGTAGTTCTTCCGCTCGAACACCGAGCTGCGGTTGATCCGGGCGCGCAGGCCCAGCCCGGTCCGCACCGCCTGCTCGACGCACCAGGCGTTCACCACCGGCAGCATGCCCGGCATGCCGGCGTCGACCGGCGAGACCTGGCTGTTGGCCGGCGCGCCATAGGCGGTGGCGGCACCGCTGAACAGCTTGGACCGGCTGGTGACCTGGGCGTGGACCTCGAGCCCGCAGACGATCTCCCAGGTGCCGGTCGCACCCTCGATGGTGTAGCTCACGTCAGGCCGCCTCCAGTCCATAGGGCAGCGTGGTGAACCCGGCTGCCTCCTCCAGCGCCTTGCCGACCTGGAACACCGTGGCCTCGTCCCAGGCGCGGCCGATCACCTGCAGGCCGAGCGGCAGCCCGTGGGCGTCCAGGCCCGCGGGCACCGACATGCCGGGCAGGCCGGCGAGGTTCACGGTCACGGTGAACACGTCGTTCAGGTACATCGCCACCGGGTCGTCCATCTTCTCCCCGGCGCGGAACGGACCCGAGGGTGCGGTGGGGGTGAGGATCGCGTCGACCCGGGCGAAGGCGGCGGTGAAGTCCTCGACGATGCGCCGGCGCACCTTCTGCGCCTTGAGGTAGTAGGCGTCGTAGTAGCCCGCCGACAGCACGTAGGTGCCGATCAGGATGCGGCGCTGCACCTCCGGCCCGAAGCCCGCGGCGCGGGTCTTCATGTAGGTCTCGGCGAGGTTCTTCCCCTCCACCCGCAGCCCGAAGCGCATGCCGTCGTAGCGGGCGAGGTTGGACGAGGCCTCGGCCGGGGCGATGATGTAGTAGGTCGGCAGCGCATACTTGGTGTGCGGCAGCGAGACCTCGACCAGCTCGGCACCCTGCGCCCGCAGCCAGTCGGCACCCTGGCGCCAGATCGCGTCGATCTCGGCCGGCATGCCGGGCATGGCGTATTCTTTGGGGATGCCGATCCGCAGGCCGCGCACGTCGCCGGTGAGGCCATCCGACCAGTCGGGCACGGGCAGGTCGGCCGAGCTGCTGTCCAGGGGATCGTAGCCGGCCATGGCCTGGAGCATGAGGGCGCAGTCCTCGACCGTGCGCGCCATCGGCCCGGCCTGGTCGAGCGAGCTCGCGAAGGCGACGATACCCCAGCGCGAGCAGCGGCCGTAGGTCGGCTTGATGCCGGCGATGCCGCAGAAGCCGGCCGGCTGCCGGATCGAGCCGCCCGTGTCGGTGCCGGTCGCACCCAGGCACATGCGCGCGGCCACCGCGGCGGCCGAGCCGCCGGAGCTGCCGCCGGGCACCAGGGCGGCATTGTCGCCGGCACGGGTCCAGGGATTGCGCACGCCGCCATGGTAGGAGGTCGTGTTGGACGAGCCCATCGCGAACTCGTCGAGGTTGGTCTTGCCCAGGCAGACCGCACCCGCCTCCCACAGCCTGCGGCTCACCGTGGATTCGTAGGGCGGGACGAAGCCGTCCAGGATGTGCGAGCCGGCCGTGGTCGGCACGCCCTCGGTGCAGAACAGGTCCTTGATCGCCAGCGGCACGCCCTCGAGCGCGCCACCCTCGCCGGCGGCGAGCCGGGCGTCGGCGGCCTCGGCCATCGCCAGCGCCCGCTCGGGGGTTTCGGTGATGAAGGCGTTGAGGTCGCGGTGGCGCTCGATCGCCGCGACATGGGCGCGGGCGAGCTCGGTCGCGGAAAAGGCGCGGGCGCGCAGGCCGTCGCGCGCGTCCTTGAGCGTCAGTCCGGTGAGCGCGCTCATTCGACCACCTTCGGCACGACGAAGTAGCCGTCGTGCGACCGCGGCGCGTTGCGCAGGATGGCGTCGGGCCGGCCGCCGTCGCTCACCGCGTCCGCGCGCCAGTGGGGCGGGAGCGGCATCACCGAGCGCATCGGCTCGACGCCGTCGGTGTCGACCTCGGCCAGCTGCTCGATCCAGCCGATGATCTGCGACAGCTCGCCGGCCAGCCGCTCCTGCTGGTCCTCCGGTACGTCGATTCGGGCGAGCACGGCGATGCGGGCCACGGTGGCCTTGTCCAGGGACATGCGCGACAATCCGTCGATCGGGAAGCGGCGGCCGGACCGGCCACGCGCGGATTTGCGGCGGAAGCTACACGCCTTGACCTTGTGTGACAACGCCGCGGACTTCCGCGCCCTCCTGCCGCCGAAGGGATCGCTGCTGGCGCTGGACCTGTCCAAGCGCCGGATCGGCGTCGCCGGCAGCGACCATGAGCGGCGCCTGGCGACCCCGATCGCCACCCTGGACCGGGCCGGCCCGGCCAGGGACGGCGAGCGGCTGGCGAGGCTGGCGCGGACCCGGCAGGCGGTGGGACTGGTCGTGGGCCTGCCGATCAACATGGACGGCAGCGAGGGCGCGGCGGCCAAGGCCGCCCGGGCGGACGCCGCCCGGCTCGCGGCCGCGCTGGGCCTGCCCGCCCTCCTGCAGGACGAGCGGCTGTCGACCTTCGCGGTCGAGGACGCGATCGCCGAGGGCCGCCTGCCGCGTCCGCGCAAGGGCCAGCCCGTGGACCACTATGCCGCCATGGTCATCCTGGAAGATGCCTTGCGCGCGCTTCACCAGTAGAGCAGCAGTCGATCGCCCTTGGCTTCCCAGCCCTCCAGCCCGGCGAGAAAGCTCATGCCGAGCAGGGAGATGCCCATGGGTGCCGCGTTGACCATGGCCGGGACCCCCTGGCGGCTGAGCTGGCCGATGCGCAGTTCGCGCAGCGTCACCGGTGCCAGGCCTACGTCACCGTTGGCGGTCTGGGCACGCTCGCTGTAGCGGAGTCGGGCCGGAACCAGACCCAGCCGTGCCGCGTCCGCGGGCGCCAGGACCACGTGCGACGCGCCGGTGTCGACCAGGAAGTCGACCGGCGTGCCGTTGACCATGGCGGCGAGGACGAAATGGCCCCGGCTGTCGCCGGCGATGGCGATGCTGTTCCAGCCTCCGGCGGCCGGTACGGGCGGGGGCGGCGGGGCCGGGCCCTGGCCGTGCAGCGACGGCAGCAGACCAACACCCGACAGCATCAGGGCGGCAATCAGGAACAGTCGCAACGGCCATGCTCGCATCGCGGGACTGCCGCAACGCTAGGGTGGCGCAGTAAACATCCGGTAAACGTTGGCCGCGCTGCGCCCGACCCCGGGGCCATGGACAAGTGTATGCCGCGACCGCTAAAGGGGCGCGGGTCGCGGGCCAGCCGCGGCGAGGCCAGAGCACGGGGCGCTTCTCGCGACGCGCCGGACCTGATCCTGTCGCGTAACGAGACGAGGTGATTGCCCATGTCGGGTTTGGAGTGGTTCCTCTACGTGCTGGCACTCGCCAGCGGCGCCGCCGGCGTCGCCTGGGCGCTGCAGGCGCGTGCCAGCATCCTCCGGATGCCGGCCGGCAACGAGCGGATGCAGGAAATCGCGGCGGCCATCCAGGAGGGCGCGTCGGCCTACCTGCGCCGCCAGTACCAGACCATCGCCGTGGTCGGCGTGGTGATCCTCGCACTCCTTTCCTACTTCCTCGGCCTCGAGGTCGGCATCGGCTACGCCATCGGCGCCTGCCTGTCGGCGGCCGCGGGCTTCATCGGCATGAACGTCTCGGTCCGCGCCAACGTCCGCACCGCGGAGGCAGCCGCGACCAGCGGACTTGCCGGCGGCCTCGACGTCGCCTTCAAGTCCGGTGCGGTCACCGGCATGTTCGTGGTGTCGCTCGGCCTGCTGGGCGTGGCGATCTACTACGGCATCCTCTTGGCTCTGGGCGTGCCGCAGCGGACCATCCTGGAGGCCCTGGTCGGCCTCTCCTTCGGCGCCTCGCTGATCTCGATCTTCGCCCGGCTCGGCGGCGGCATCTTCACCAAGGGTGCCGATGTCGGCGCCGATCTGGTCGGCAAGGTCGAGGCCGGCATCCCGGAGGACGACCCCCGCAACCCGGCGGTGATCGCGGACAATGTCGGCGACAATGTCGGCGACTGCGCCGGCATGGCGGCCGATCTGTTCGAGACCTACGCGGTCACCTTCGTCGCCACCATGCTCCTGGGCGCCATCTTCTTCACCGGCGATCAGGCCGGCACGCTGATGCTGTTCCCGCTGGTGATCGGCGGCGTCTGCCTCCTGGCGTCGATCGTCGGCACCTACCTGGTCAAGCTCGGCGCCTCCAACAACATCATGGGCGCCCTCTACAAGGGTTTCTGGGGCTCGGCCGCGATCTCGGCGGTGGCCCTGTTCCCGGTCACCGCCTTGGTCCTGGGCCTGGACACGGTCTACGGCGATCCGGTCACCGGCATCACCGGCCTCAAGCTCTACTACTGCTCCCTGGTCGGCCTCGCCGTGACCGGCCTGCTGATGTGGATCACCGACTACTACACCGGCGTCAACCACCGGCCGGTGCTGAGCATCGCCAAGTCCTCGACCACCGGCCACGGCACCAACGTCATCCAGGGCCTCGCGGTCTCGATGGAGGCCACCGCCCTGCCGGTGCTGGTGATCTGCGCCGGCATCCTGGTCGCCTACCTGTCCGCCGGCCTCTACGGCATCGCCATCGCCGCCAGCACGATGCTGGCGCTGGCCGGCCTCGTGGTCAGCCTCGACGCCTACGGCCCGGTCACCGACAATGCCGGCGGCATCGCCGAGATGGCCGGTCTGCCGCCCGAGGTCCGCGTCCACACCGATGCGCTGGATGCGGTCGGCAACACGACCAAGGCGGTCACCAAGGGCTACGCGATCGGCTCGGCGGCACTGGCGGCACTGGTGCTGTTCGCCTGCTACGTCGAGGATCTGAAGCACTACTTCCCGAACCTGGACGTCAGGTTCAGCCTGTCCGACCCCTATGTCGTGGTCGGCCTGTTCATCGGCGGCATGCTCCCCTACCTGTTCGGCTCCATGGGCATGCAGGCGGTCGGCCGGGCCGCGGGTGCGATCGTCGAGGAGGTGCGGCGCCAGTTCCGCGAGAAGCCGGGCATCATGGCCGGCACCGACAAGCCCGACTATGGACGGGCCGTGGACATGCTGACCAAGGCCGGCATCCGCGAGATGATCGTCCCCTCGCTGCTGCCGGTGCTGGCACCGGTGGTGGTCTACTTCGTCGTGGCGGCCATCGCCGGCCAGGCCGAGGCCTTCACCACCCTGGGTGCCCTGCTCCTCGGCACCATCGTGACCGGCATCTTCGTCGCGATCTCGATGACCTCGGGCGGCGGCGCCTGGGACAATGCCAAGAAGTACATCGAGGAGGGCAATTATGGCGGCAAGGGCTCGGAGGCGCACAAGGCGGCCGTGACCGGCGACACGGTCGGCGATCCCTACAAGGACACGGCCGGCCCCGCGATCAACCCGATGATCAAGATCGCCAACATCGTGGCCCTGCTGATCCTGGCCAGCATCGCCGCCCTCGGCGGCTGAGCCGCTGGACCGGCAGCCGGGGCCCCTTGCCGTCCGGCTGCCGTCTCGCGGCGCTAGGGGCCGCCGGGCGGGGTCGAGGGGCGCGTCTCGGGCGAGGTGTTGAAGCGCCCGATATTGCCCAGGATCTGCTGGATGGCGCCGAGCTCGTTGCCGAGCGTGCGCGTCTTGTTGGGATCGGGCTGGATGGCCTGCGCCAGCTCCAGGCCGTGCATGTTGACGTCGCTGACGATGCCGTTGGCGTCGAAGTCGATGCGCACCACATCCTGCGCGGTGATGTCGGCCTTGTAGAACGACATCACCTCGTTGCGCTGGCTGATGTAGAACCAGCGCTCCTTGTCGAAGGTGCCGATGGTGGAGGGCGAGCCCAGGAGCCGGGCCACCTGCTCGCGGCTGGTGACGCCCGGCTTGATCTGCTCCAGATCGGCGGGCGTGAGGTCGTGGCCGTGGGTCGAGACGTTGGCGGTGCACGCCGCCAGCAGCGCCGCCGCGGCGGCGATGGAGAAGGTCAGCCCAGTCCGGCGCGCAGGCTTCATGGCCGATGTCCGACGAGGTTCGAGAAATCATGCCGCATGAGACGCAGCTAGCACAGGCGACCGAAACTGCCCAGCCCGGGCCCGCGCCGCGCGGCTGGCCCGGGCGCCTGCTCGGCCGCTTCCGGCGCCGCCGCGCCCGCCGGGACGCCGCGGGGCGGCTCTACCTCGCCCTGGTCGAGCAGGCGCGGCTGCCGCTCTTCTATGCCCGGTGGGGTGTGCCCGACAGCCGCGACGGCCGGCTGGAGCTGGTCAGCATCCACGCCATCCTGCTGATGCGCCGCCTGCGCGACGAGGGCCGCTCCGGCCAGGAGCTGGCCCAGGCCCTGTTCGACGTCATGTTCGTCGACATCGACCGTCATCTGCGGGAATGGGGCGTGGGCGACCTCTCGGTCGGCAAGCACGTCAAGCAGCTGGCCCAGAGCTTCCTGGGCCAGGCGGCCGCCTTCGATCCATTGCTCGCCGCCCGCGACCGGACGGCCATCGGCGCTCTGCTCCGCCGCAACGTCTATGGCGAGGTCGCGGCACCGGCGCCCGACGGCATCGGGCACCTCGCCGACTATGTCCTGCTGCAGGAGCGCCGGCTCGCGGAGCAGGACGGAGCGGCCCTGCTCGCGGGCTCGGTGCTGTTCGCTCCCGCCGAGAACCTTGGCTAGGCCGGCGCCGGCCGCTGCCGGTCGGGGAGCCGTGGCTTGAGCACCATCGCCGGGGTGGCGCTGCCGTTCTTCGCCGTGCTGTTGTGCGGCATGCTGGCCGCTCGGCTGCGGCTGATCGACGATGCCGGGCTGATCGGCCTCAACGCCTTCGTGTTCTGGTTCGCGCTGCCGGCGTTGCTGTTCCAGAAGGTGGCGACCACGCCGTTCGCGCGCCTCACCGACTGGACGCTCTATGTCGGCTACGAGGGCTCCTGCCTCGTCCTCTATGTCCTGGTTCTGGCCGCCGCCCGCTGGCTGTTCCGCCGCTCCCTGCGCGAGGCGGCGATCCTGGCGTTCGCGGCCGCGTGGGGCAATGTCGGCTACATGGGCGTCCCGCTCCTGGGCTCGGCCTATGGCGAGGCGGGCGGGCTGCCGGCGATCCTGGCGGTGGTGCTCGACACGCTGGTGCTGCAGAGCCTGACCATCCTGCTCCTGGAGAGTGGCGGTGGTGCCGGGCGCGGCGGGTTGCGCACGGTGGGTCAGGCCGTGCTGCGCAATCCCCTGATCGGGGCGGTGTTCGCGGGTGCGGCCGTTGCCGGGCTCGGGCTCACCCTGCCGGCACCGATCCTCGGCTTTCTGGGCCTGCTCGGGCCGGCCGCCGCCGCCGGTGCGCTGTTCGCGCTCGGCGCTACCTTGCGCGGCGGGGCGCTGAGCGAGAACGCCAGCTTGGTCGGGGGGACCATCGCCGCCAAGCTGGTCCTGCTGCCGGCGCTGGCCTGGCTCGGCCTGGCGCTGGTGCCTGTGCCCGCCGAACTGCAGGCGCCGCTGGTGGTCACGACCGCCCTGCCCACCGCCGCCAGCGTCTTCGTCATCGCCCAGCGCTACGGCGTGCTGGAGCGGCCGGCCGCCGCCATCGTGTTCGGCAGCCATCTTCTGGGCATCATCACGCTCACGCTGCTGCTGGTTCTCCTGCCGGGCTGAGCTGCGGCTTGGCCGGCCGGCGGGCCTGGGCTACGGTCCAGCCACAGCCATGTTGCGGGCGAGACGAGCCATGCTGCCCCCTGCTGCCCTGCCCGGTGACCGATGGCGCTGACGCGCGAGCAGATCCGCGACGGCTGGGTGCAGCAGCTGGTGCGCGACGGGGGCGATTCGGTGCCCTTGAGCGACGCCGAGCTCGCCGCTTCGCGTGCCGCGGTCCTGAGCGACCACCCCCCCGGTGCCGATCTCGCCGTGTTCGCCTATGGCTCGCTGATCTGGAACCCGGCCTTCCATTTCGCCGGGCGCGAGATCGCCCAGGTGCATGGCTTCCACCGCCGCTTCTGCCTGTGGACCCATCTCGGGCGCGGCACCCGCGAGCGGCCGGGGCTGATGCTGGGCCTCGATTCGGGCGGCTCCTGCCGCGGCGTGCTCTACACCATCGCTGCCGCCGCCATCGCCAGCGAGCTCGAGATCGTCTGGCGACGCGAGATGGTGACCGGAGCCTACCGGCCGGCCTGGGTATGGGCGCGCACCGCCACCGGGCCGCGCCGCGCGGTCACCTTCCTCATCAACCACCGCCACGAGCGCTATGCCGGGCGGCTGGACGAGGCTGCCGTCGTCGCCGCGGTCGCCACCGCCTGCGGCCCGCTCGGCGCCTGCGCCGACTACCTGTTCAATACCACCGCGCATCTCGACGAGCTCGGCATCGTCGACCGGGGCCTGCGCCGGCTGACCCGCCTCGTCCGCGCCGCCCAGGCCGGAGCCGTGCCGGCGGCGTGACGCTCAGCTCTCGCGTCGCAGGGCGCTTTCGTGCCAGCGCCGCAGCACCAGGTGCTGCAGGAGCGAGAAGGCGAGGAAGATCGCGATCCCGGTGAGGCTGATCAGGAACAGGGCCGCGAACATGCGCGGGATGTTGAGCCGGTAGCCGGCCTCGAGGATCCGGTAGGCCAGGCCGGAGCCGGTGCCGGCCGTGCCCGCGGCGAACTCGGCGACGATGGCGCCGATCAGCGACAGGCCGCCGGCGATCTTCAGTCCGCCCAGGAAATAGGGCATCGCCGACGGCAGGCGCAGCAGGCGCAGCTGCTGCCAGCGGCTCGCGCGGTAGAGCTGGAACAGGTCGCGCAGATTGTGGTCCGCGCTGTTCAGCCCCAGGGTGGTGTTGGAGAGGATCGGGAAGAAGGCCACGATCCAGGCGCAGATCAGGAGCGCCAGGTAGGTGTTGTCGACGTAGATCAGGATCAGCGGGGCGATCGCCACGACCGGCGTGACCTGCAGGATGACCGCGAACGGGAACAGCGACAGCTCGACCCAGCGCGAGAGCGAGAACAGGACCGCCAGCCCGACGCCGCCGACGATGGCGGCCGCCAGCGCCATGGCGGTGATCTTCACGGTCACCAGCAGCGAGGGCCACAAGGTCCACCAGTCGGTGACCAGGCTGGAGGCGACCAGGCCGGGGCCGGGCAGGATGTAGGGCGGGATCTGGTTGATGCGGACCACCAGGTCCCAGGCGCCGATCGCCAGGGCGGTGATCGCGAGCGGCGCCAGCCAGCGGATCCAGCGCTCGCGGCCGACGCTCCGGTCGCGCTCCGCGGCCGCCATGCCGGCCTGCCGCTCCAGCCCGGTGATCGGCGTCGCCATGCGGGCTACTCGCCCATCGCCCGGTGCAGGTCGGCCGAGGCCGCGCGGCACAGGGCGTTGTAGGCGGGCGAGGTGCGGTAGGCCTCGTCGCGCGGATAGGGCGCGTCGATCGCGATCTCGGCCGCCACGCGGCCTGGGCGTGCCGCCATCACCACCACCCGGCTGGAGAGGTAGACCGATTCGTAGACGCTGTGGGTGACGAAGACCACGGTCCACCGCTGACTTTCCCAGAGCCGGAGCAGGTCGTTGTTGAGCTTGATGCGCGTGATCTCGTCGAGTGCCGCGAACGGCTCGTCCATCAGCAGCAGCCTGGGCCCGGTCACCAGCGCGCGGGCGATCGAGACCCGCATCTTCATGCCGCCCGAAAGTTCGCGCGGGTAGGAGGCGGCGAACCCGGCCAGCCCCACCATCTCCAGGGCCGCCGTCACCCGTTCGGCGACCGCCTTGCGCCGCTGGCCGAGCAGGCGCAGCGGCAGCCAGACATTGTCGAACGCCGTGGCCCACGGCATCAGCGTCGGCTCCTGGAACACGAAGCCGATGTCGCCCGGCTGCTCGCCGGCGCCGGGCCGGTCGATCCGGCCGCGGCTGGCCCGGGTGAGCCCTGCCATCAGGCGCAGGACCGTGCTCTTGCCGCAGCCGGACGGGCCGAGCAGGCTGACGAATTCGTGGCGGCCGATCACGAGGTCCAGGTTCGCCAGGGCCCGGGTCCCGTTGGCGAACACCTTCTCGACTCCGTGCAGCGCCACCACCGGCGCCGCGGTCACTTCCGCCCGGGCAGCGGTCGCGGCCATCAGCCGCCGGTGAGCTTCTTCTTCAGCTCCAGCCCGTGGCCCTGGTCGACGAACTTGGTGGTGTAGCCGGTCCGGTAGGGCAGGTCGGCGGGGTAGACGCCCCACACCACCGACTTGGTGAAGAAGCTCTCCCACCGGGCGTCGGTCATGGCACCGATGCCCATGGTCAGCGCGTCGCCGGAATCCACGATGCCGTACTTCTTCATGGCCGCGATCGAGAACGCCAGCTGCTCGTCGGTCATCTCCGGATTGTCGGCCTTGATCATCGCGTTGGCCTTGGCGTTGTCGCCGTAGAGATAGTTGTACCAGCCCTCGATCGAGGCATCGACGAAGCGCTGCACCAGGTCCGGGTTCTCGTCGACCAGCTTCTGCGAGGTCTCGATCGTGGTCGAGTAGGTGTCGTAGCCGTAATCGGCCATCATCAGGACGACCGGCTCGAACCCGCCTGCCTGCTGAATCGCGAACGGCTCGGAGGTGACGTAGCCCTGCTGCACCGAGTTCTGGTCGGCGAGGAACGGCGCCGGGTTGAAGGTGTAGGGCTTCACCTGATCGTCGGCGAAGCCGTAGACCTGCTGCAGCCACAGCCAGTAGGTCTGGCGGCCGTCGTTGGAGATGAAGAAGGTCTTGTCGTCCAGGTCGGCGAGCTCCGTCACCCCGGAATCCGGATGCGCCAGGAGCACCTGCGGCTCCTTCTGGAAGATGGCGGCGATCGTCACCATCGGCACGTCGGCCTGGGTGTAGTTGAACTGGCCGAACATGTTGCCGCCCATGTTGAAGTCGATCTTGCCGGCGGCCAGCAGCTGGGAATGGTTGACCTGCGGCCCGCCCTGGCGGACGGCCACGTCGAGGCCGTACTTGGCGTAGGTGCCGTCGGCGACGGCCTGGTAAAAACCGCCATGCTCGGCCTGGGCCTTCCAGTTCGTGCCGAAGGTCACCTTGTCCAGAGCCCATGCGGGGCCGGCGACCGCCACGAGCGCAGCCCCCAGCGCCAACGCGATCGCGCCCGACGGCGCGCGCCCGAATCCGTTCATGCCAACCCTCCGTGCCTCTGCCACGGCTCCCGCGATGCCGGGGGAGCGTCCTGTTCCCGCTTGGTCTGCAATCAGCGTACCACGCGTCGATATGGACGCCCACGCGAGCCGCGGCCAGTACCTCCTGGGAGCCGGGGACCGCGGTCGGCGGCGGCCCCTGTCCGCGGGGTCACCACATGGTCTTGCGGCGGAACACCTTGAGGCGGCCGGCGAGCCGGCGCGGATCGAGCGCCACGGTCCGTGCGGTGGGCTTCGACAGCAGCCTCGCCCCGGCCCAGCCCAAGGGGCCGAGCAGCAGCATCGCCCAGGCCCAGCGCTGCTGCAGCAGCATGCGGGTGGCGAGCAGGCGGGCGGTCGGCGACTCCACGCCGGGCAGTCCGCCCAGGCAGCGCCCGCCCAGTTCGATGCTGACGTCCCAGGCCAGATCCTCGCCCAGGGCGGCGAAGCGCCCGCGCGCCAGTTCGAGCTCCCGGCCATCGGCACGGGCCAGCAGCAGCTTGAGCTCGACCAGTTCGCGCAGGACAAAGCGGCCGTTGCGCAGGAAGCGGTGCTGCAGCATGCCGTGCGCCACGAGGTGCACGAGCTGATCCTCGAGCGCGGGCACCGCCACCACCGCGTCGTCGAGCTGGATGCTGGCCGCCCGCGCCAGCATGCGCGATGCCGGCAGCAGCTCGCCGAGCTCGCCCGAGAGCGGGTGACGGTGCAGCTCGACGCGGACCAGCGCATCGGGATGCACGAGGATCACATGCTGGGCGAGGTCCTGGCGCACCTCGTCGCAGGGTCGCCAGCCCGCCCGCGCCAGCCGCGCCACGCAGTTCCACAATTCGGCTTCGGGCACCAGCAGGTCGAGATCGTGCATGAATCGCAGCGCCGGATCGGGCCACAGCCCGTCCACCAGCCGGATCGCACCCTTGAGCAGCACCGGGACGATGTCGATCTCGTTCAGGCACGCCGCCAGCTCGACCACCTGCGCGCGCAAGCCGAGATTGCGCTCGAGCGCCGCGTCGTGCATCGCCGCGAGATAGTCGCGCAGCTCGCCCGGGACATGCGGGTCGAGGCCGGGGTCGGCCAGCGGTGCCGCCAGGGCCGGAGTCAGCAGATGGGTGCCCGACAGCCGCACCAGCCGGGGCCAGTCCACGCGCTCCCAGGCCACGTCGGCAATCGCGTCCCGATCCAGCGGCCGCTGCGCCAGCGCTGCCGAAACCAGCGTGCAGAGCAGCGGAAAGGACGGCACGACCCGGCTCACGACGCCCCCACGAGGCGGCGGACCGCAGCTACCGCATCCGCACCGTCGCCATAGGCCAAGGCATAGGCGGGCAGCTCGGCGATCCAGTCGACCAGGGCCGCCAGCCGGTCCGGCGAGTTCTCGTACCAGCCGCCGCTGCGGGTCAGCAGTTGCAGCGCCTCCGCCGGCTCGAGCGGGGTCATCTCGACGGTCGTGCCCGGTCGGTACAGCGGAAAGACGAGGCAGGACGCGGGCATCGGCCGGGCCGCGAACGCGCGTGGCGCCAGATAGCGCTGGCGCCGCTGCCGTGTCCGGATCACCGGCGCGCCGGCAAGGCCCGCGAAGTGCGGCGCCAGCACCGGCCAGCTGCCCTCCTTGACGCTCATGGCGAAGGGTACCGGCCACAGGAGGCGGGTATCCATCTCCACTGGTGCGTAATCGTCCGTGACCAGATCGAGCCCGCTGGCGACCAGGAGGGCGGTGAGCGTGCTCTTCCCGGCACCGCTGGTGCCGCAGAGCAGGGCGGCGCCGGCAGGCCCGGCGACCGCGGCCGCGTGGAGGACGGCCAGCCATGCGCGCCCGGGATGGCTGGCGAGGATCAACCGCCGCAAGGTCTCGCTGCGCGCGATCATCAGCTGGCCGGTGGTCAGCAGATGCTCGCCGTTCCCGTGCAGGTGGTAGCGGCTGCCGTAGCGGCGCACCTCCAGGGTCGGTTCCGTGCCCGCGAAGGGAAGGGCGAGGTGGGCCGGGGCGGTCACCGCCGCGACGATCCGCGCCAGGGTTGGCGGCCAGATCCGCAGCCGGACCGCAACCGCTCCCGCACCGCAGCGCAGGTCGAGCGCAGGGTTCGCCGCCATGGCTGGCGCCGGCAGCTCCGGAGTCGGTTCGAACGGCGTGTCGAGCTCGCGCCAGCGACGCCGAAGTTCGGCGATATGGGCGGTGGCGGCCTGCACCTCGCCTCCCAGTGCCGACGCATGGGTAAGGGCGAGCGCCGCGACCCGCGCCCCGGCCGCCAGCGCCTCGAGGATGGTGCGGGTGGGAGCGTCGACCATGGCGACGGCACCGCTCCTGGGTGAGCGGACGAGCGCCATGTCGCCAAGTGGGAAGGTTTCTATGCCGGACATCAACACCCTCGTTCGCGCCGCGAGCCAGGGGTCGCCGGCATGTTGTCGCCCCAAGCTGCGGGCCGGAGACACGTCCCCGGCCCGCGCGGCGCCTGGGCGCGGCGTTGATCGCTAGAGCGAGAACCCGCCACCGCCACCGCCGCCACCACCCCCGCCGCCGCCGACGCTGCCGCCGCCGCCGCCGCCGCCGAAGATACCGCCGCCACCGCCACCGCCGTGACCACGGCGGCCGCCGAGGCCGGAATTGCCGCTCCGGTTGGAGTTGCCGTTACGCGAGAAGCCGCCCGCATGGCCCTGCCGCGAGGCGAGCAGCACGGTCATCGCGGGTGCGGTGACTGCGGCGTAGACGCCGAACCGCCGCAGAGCCTCGCGTCGCTCGACGGAACGGGCGAGCTCCCGTGTCACGCCGCCGGTCGCTTCCGGCCCCTGTTCGACATTGCCAGACATGATCGCTGTCTCCGTAGCGAGATGAAGTCTTACGCGAGCGGAAGCTAAGCGATTGTGAAACCGTCATGGTGGGAGATCGAAGCCTGCTCCATATTCCGATATGCTCGCCGCGTCGGATCGCACCGGCGCGTGAGGTCGCCGACACCGGTACTGGTCCGGCCGGCGATCCGGTCTTACAACGTCGTCGGTTGACGGATCGTGAACAGGTCGGGAGCGAGGCAATGGATCACGGCTTGAAGGACAAGCCAGACCGGACCCGTCCATTCCAGGCGCTGCAGCAGCTTCTGGGCGACCGCTTCACCACCGCGGCGGCGCTGCGCGAGCAGCACGGTCGCGGCGAGGCCTATCACGAGGCTTGGCCGCCCGAGGCGGTGGCCTTCGCCGCCTCGACCGAGGAGATCGCGGCCATCGTCGGGGTCTGCGCCGAGCATGGCGTGCCGATCGTCCCGTTCGGCGCCGGAACCTCGCTCGAGGGGCATGTCGCCGCCCTGCATGGCGGCCTGTCGCTCGACCTGACCCGCATGAACGAGGTGCTCGCGGTGCATCCGGCCGACCTCGACGCCACGGTGCAGGCCGGCGTCACCCGCAAGCAGCTCAACGCGCATCTGCGCGACACCGGCCTGTTCTTCCCGATCGACCCCGGTGCCGACGCCACCATCGGCGGCATGACCGCGACCCGCGCCTCGGGCACCAACGCCGTGCGCTATGGCACGATGAAGGAGAACGTGCTCGGGCTCACCGTGGTCCTGGCCGACGGGCGGGTGATCCGCACCGGCGGGCGGGCGCGCAAGTCCTCGGCCGGCTACGACCTGACCCGGCTGTTCGTGGGCTCCGAGGGCACGCTCGGGATCATCACGGAGATCACGGTCAGGCTCTATGGCGTGCCCGAGGCGATGTCGGCCGCGGTGTGCAGCTTTCCCGGCGTCGACGACGCGGTCCGCACGGTGATCGCCACGATCCAGGCGGGCGTCCCGGTCGCCCGCATCGAGCTGCTCGACGAGCTGCAGATGCGGGGCTGCATCGGCTACTCCAAGCTCGAGGGCTACAGCGCCGCGCCGACGCTGTTCTACGAGTTCCACGGCACCGAGGCGGGGGTGCGCGAGCAGGCCGAGCTGGCCCAGGCGCTGGCGCAGGAGCATGGCGGCCGGGACTTCCAGTGGACCGCGCGGGCCGAGGAGCGCAACCGGCTCTGGCAGGCGCGCCACGATTCCTACTATGCCGCGCTGTCGCTGCGGCCGGGTGCCGTGGGCTGGGCCACGGACGTCTGCGTGCCGATCTCGCGGCTCGGCGACTGCATCGCCGAAACCCGCGTCGACCTCGAGCAGGCCGGCATGCTGGCGCCGATCGTGGGCCATGTCGGCGACGGCAACTTCCACCTGCTGATGCTGATCGACCCTGCGCGGCCCGAGGAGCTCGCGACCGCGCAGCGGCTCAACAAGCGGCTGGTGCGTCGGGCGGTCGCCATGGAGGGCACCTGCACCGGCGAGCACGGGGTCGGCTTCGGCAAGATCGACAGCGTGGCCGAGGAGGTCGGCCAGGCGGTCGAGGTGATGGCGGCGATCAAGCGTGCCCTCGATCCCGCGAACCTGATGAACCCCGGCAAGGTGGTGCGGGTCTGACCGCTCACCAGTCGGGCAGCGCCAGGATGGCCTGGTGGAGGAGCGCGTGGCGGCGCGCCAGCAGGTCGAGGTCGTCGGCGTAGCCGCCGCCCACCACGCAGGCGACCGGCACGCCGCGCGACCGGCAGGCCGCCAGCACCAGGCGTTCGCGCTCGGCGAGACCGCCGTCGCTCAGTGACAGCCGGCCCAGCCGGTCGTCGACATGCGGGTCGACGCCGGCATTGTAGAACACGAGATCGGGGGCGACCCGGTCGAGCAGGGCCGGCAGCAGCCGGTCCAGTGCCGTGAGATAGTCGGCGTCGCCGACGCCGGCATCCAGCGCCAGGTCGAGATCGCTCTGCTGCTTGCGGGCGGGAAAGTTGGTGCGGCAGTGCACCGAAAAGGTGAACGCGCGCGGCTCGTCGGCGAGCATCGCGGCGGTCCCGTCGCCCTGGTGGACGTCGAGATCGACCACCAGCGCCCGACCGATCAGCCCCTCGGCGAGCAGGAGCCGTGCCGCCACCGCGACGTCGTTGAACACGCAGAAGCCGGTACCGGCGCCGGCGAAGGCGTGGTGGCTGCCGCCGGCGGTGTTGCAGGCGAGGCCGTGCTCGAGCGCCAGGCGGGCGGCCAGCACCGTGCCGGCCACGGCGCAGCGGCTGCGCAGGGCCAGTGCGGGCGACAGCGGCAGGCCCAGGCGGCGCTGTGCCTCGGCGCGTCAGCCGCTGCTCGAGCACGCCCGACACGTAGGCGGGCGCGTGGGCGAGCTCCAGCCAGCCCCGCGGCGCCGGCTCGGGCACGAACTCCTGGCCCGGCAGCAGCAGCCCGGTCTCGCGCAGGCAGGCGAGCAGCCGCGCGAACTTGGGCATCGGAAAGCGGTGTGCCGCCGGCAGTGGCGTGACGTAGGCGGGATGGTGGACGACGGGGACGCGCATCCGCAGCCGTGGAATGGAGGAGAAGTGCGTGCACGAGCTAGCCCGCGCGAGGGCCGGGGACAACGCCGCGTTCGGCGCCGCCTGTGGATAAAGGCTTGCTTTTTCGCTTAATGGTAATTTAGTCTTCCGAAAATCATCCAGTGGTTGAATCAGCGAGCCGTGGACGAGGAGGTTAGCTTATGGCCAGCCAGGAGTTCTGGTCCGGACGCCGTGTGACGGTCACCGGGCACACGGGCTTCAAGGGTACCTGGCTCGCGACCTGGCTGGCCGAACTCGGCGCCGAGGTCGCCGGCATCGCCCTCCCGCCCGCGACCGAACCCTCGCTGTTCGCGGCCAGCGGCCTCGCGCGCCGCATCGACAGCCGCATCGCCGACGTGCGCTCGCGCGAGCTCCTGGCCCGTCACTTGCGCGAGACGCAGCCCGAGATCCTGTTCCACCTCGCGGCCCAGCCTTTGGTCCTCGCCGGTCTCGACGACCCGGTCACCACCTTCCAGACCAACATCCTGGGCGTGGTCAACCTGCTCGACGCCGCGCGCCGCCTGCCGGGCCTGCGCGCCGTGGTCGTGATCACCAGCGACAAATGCTACCTGCGCCCCGACCGGCGCTGCGCGGAAGGCGACGAGCTGGGCGGCCACGATCCCTACAGCGCCAGCAAGGCCTGCGCGGAGATGATCGTCCACGCCTACCGCTGCAGCTACTTCTCGCCCGACGCCGGGATCGGCCTGGCCACGGTGCGCGCCGGCAACGTGATCGGCGGCGGCGACTTCTCGCCCGGGCGGCTCCTGCCCGACCTCGTGCGCGCCTTCGTCGCCGATGTGCCGGCGGAGCTGCGCCATCCGGGCGGCGTGCGGCCCTGGCAGCATGTGCTCGACGCGCTCGCCGGCTATCTCGGCCTGGCCGAGCGCCTGGCCGTCAATCCGGCCTCGTTCTCGACCGCCTGGAATTTCGGCCCCGAGGAGAACCTCGAATGGCCGGCGGCCCGCATCGCCGACGTCGCCGCGGCGCGCTTCGGCTCGGGCAGCTGGCAGGCGGCCGCGCGCGAGCTCGCGCTCGAGGTCCCGACCCTGCAGCTGTCCTCCGACCAGGCGCGGCGCTGGCTCGCCTGGCGGCCGCGCCTGTCGACGCGCGAGGCGGTGGAGTGGGCGATCGACGGCTACCGGGCGCTGCTGTGCGAGGGCGACACCGGCTGGCTGACCGGTCAGATCGCCGCCTACGAAGCGCTCGATCGCGTGCCGCGCCGGGCCGGCGCCGTCGCGGCGGCCGGTGCCGGGCGCCACCATGCCTTCGCCTGAGCCGGCCCGGGTGCCGGTGTTCCTGCTCTGCGGCGGGCTCGGCTCCCGCCTCGGCGAGGCCGCCGCACTGCGTCCCAAGCCGATGCTCGACATCGGCGAGAAGCCGATGCTGCTCCACATCATGGCTTGGTACGCCCGGTTCGGCTTCTGCCGCTTCGTCCTGTGCACCGGCCACCGCAGCGAGGTGATCAGCAGCTATTTCGCCAACTTCGCGGCCTTCAACAGCGACTTCACCGTCGACCTGGCCGAGCGGAGCATCACCTACCACCAGGAGGACCGGCTGCCGGACTGGAAGGTCACCGTGGCCTTCACCGGCGGGTGCGCCATGACCGGCGCACGCCTCGCCCGGGCCGCGGCCAGCCATCTCGGCGAGGCCGAGCACTTCGCGGTCAGCTATGGCGACGGGCTCACCGATGCCGATCTCGGCGACGAGTTCCGCTTCCACCTCGCGCACCGGCGCCTCGGCACCATGCTGGGCGTGCACCCGCCCTCGCAGTTCGGCCGGATGGCGCTGCACGAGGACGGCAGCGCCAGCTTCGCCGAGAAAGCCGGCCGGACCAGCGAGATCGTCAATGGCGGCTACTTCTTCTTCCGCCGCGCGGCGCTGGCCTACCTGTCCCAGGACGATGCCTGCGTCCTCGAGCGCGAGCCGCTGGAACGGCTGACCGCGGAGGGCCAGATCGCCGCCTACCAGCATGGCGGCTTCTGGTCGTGCGTCGACACGCTGCGCGATCGCGAGGTGGTGCAGGGCCTGTGGGAAGCCGGCGCCGCGCCCTGGAAGGGCGGGTGAGGCCGCCATGCGCCTGATTTCGCGCCCCCTGCCCGGCATGCTCGTGCTGCAGGCCGAGCCGCGCGTCGACCAGCGCGGCTTCTTCGCCCGCTGCTTCTGCCGCGAGGAGCTCGCCGCCTTCGGCATGGAGTCCGCCATCGAGCAGGCCAACCTCTCCTTCTCCGAGCGCGCCGGCACGCTGCGCGGGCTGCACTACCAGATCGGCCCCAGCGCCGAGACCAAGGTGGTCACCTGCCTGCAGGGCGCCCTGCACGACGTCGTGCTCGACCTGCGCGCCGACTCGCCCGCCTACGGCCGGCACGCCGCGGTCGAGCTGTCGGCCGCCAACCGCCGCCTCCTGGTGATCCCGGAAGGCTGCGCGCACGGCTTCCTCACCCTCAGCGACGCCACGCTGCTGCTCTACATGGTGTCGCACGGCTACGACCCGGTGCGCGAGCGGGCCGTGCGCTGGGACGACCCCGCCTTCGCGCTCTACTGGCCCGGCCAGCCGCGGGTGATCTCGCCCCGCGACAGGGCGATTCCGGACTTCGACCCGGTGCATCACCTCGCCGCCTGAATCCGGCGGGCCTTGATTTTGCGATTGAAATCAACCGCCAGGTTGAGAGATATCCACAGCAGGGCGGCCGCCGATGGCCGCGCGGGAGACGGGCCGATGGCGCAGCATCAGCAGGTCGGGGGCGATTCGCCGGTGGGCGTCGCGGTGATCACCCATCGCGCGCGGGCGCATCTGGAGCATTGCCTGCCGGCCCTGCTGAGGTCGCCGCTGCGACCGCGCCTGCTGGTGGTCAACTCCTCCTCCGGCGACGGGACGGTGGAGCTGGCGCGCGATCTCGGCGCCGAGACCCTGGTGGTGCCGCGCAAGAGATTCAATCATGGGTTGACCAGAGAGTTGGCGCGCCGGCGGCTGGGCACGCCGGTCGTGGTCATGCTCACGCCCGATGCCTATCCGTGCGGCGACGATTTCCTCGACCGGCTGACCGCCCCGGTGCGCCGCGGCGAGGTGGCCGTCGCCTATGCCCGCCAGCTCGCGACCCCCGCCTGCGGCCTGATGGAGCGGGTGGGCCGCGAGTTCAGCTACCCGCCGCGCAGCCACGTCCGCGCCGCCGCCGACTGGGGTCGCTGGGGCAGCTACAGCCGCTTCTGCTCCAACGCCGCCGCGGCCTGGTCCAACCCGGCCCTGGACCGGATCGGCGGCTTCAAGCCGACGCTGGTCTCGGAGGAGACCATCGCCGTCGCCGAGTTGCTGGCCGCCGGCGAGCGCGTCGCCTACGTCGCCGAGGCCACCGTCCGCCACGCCCACCGCTACGGGCCGGCGGGTGCGTTCCGCCGCCAGTTCGACATCGGCTACAGCCGTCGCCTCTACGACTGGATCCTGCTCGCGCGCGAGGGCGACGGGCCGCGCGGCCGGCAATTCGCGCGCACCGTCCTCGCCCGCGCCTGCCGCGAGGCGCCGGCGGAGCTGCCGCGCACCGTGGCGCTGTTGGCCGCGAGCTGGCTCGGCTACCGTGCCGGGCTCATCGGCCCCCACCTGCCGGCCTCGTGGGCGCGCCGCATGAGCGGCCAGGACTATTTCTGGACCTCCGAGGTCCAGGTCGGCGGCGTCGGCGCGCTGGTCCCGGTCTGAGACGCGCCATGCGCCTGGCCTTCCTGACCAACAACGCCTTTCCCCCGCGGGAGGGAATTGCCCGGCACGTGTTCGAGGTGGCGCAACGGTTGCAGCAGCGCGGGCACGAGGTCACCGTCCTCGCCCGCGGCCGGTCGTTCGCCCCTTGGCGCGAGAGCAGCGTGGCCGGCCTGCGCGTCCGCCACTATCCGCACTATCCGCTGCAGCCGTTCCACCACGCCCTGGCCCGCGCGGAGCTCGCAGGCTGGCTGCGGGCGGGTGCCGACGGTGCCGATCTGCTGCACGCCCACCTGCCGCTGCTGCCGCCTCTGCCGACCGACCTGCCGATCGTCGCGACCTTCCACAGCCCGATGCTGACCGATACCGGCGCCATCGCCGAAACGGGCCTGAGGCCGGCGCTGATCAAGGCCAACGCCATCCTGTTCAGCCGCCGCTACGAGCAGTGGTATCTCGACCATGCCCGCCACGTGGTCACCGTTTCCGGTGCGGTGCGTACCGAGCTGGAAGCCACCTACCGCGTCGGCAGCCGCCGGCCGACCGTGGTGCCCAACGGGGTGGACGCGGGTTTCTTCGGCTTCGCCTCGCTCAAGGGTCGCGGCCCCGGAATCCTGTTCGTCGGCCGGCTCGGCTACCGCAAGGGCCTGTTCCGGCTGCTCGACGCCTTCGCCCGGCTACCCGTCGACCTCGGCCGCGAATTGATCCTGGCCGGCGAGGGTCCGCTGGAAAATCCTCTGCGGCGCCGCGCTGCCGCCCTCGGCATCGCCGGCCGCGTCCGGTTCGCGGGATTCCTCGATCGGCTGGCGGTGCGCAGCGAGCTGCGCGACGCCGCCTGCTTCGTCAATCCGGCCGACTACGAGTCCGGTCCGCTCACCGTGCTCGAGGCCATGGCCTGCGGCACCCCGGTGGTGACCACCCATACCGGGCTGGCGATCGAGATGGGCGCGCGGCCGCCGCTCTTCCTCGCCCGCAGCGACTCGCAGGCGCTGGCGACCGCGCTCACCGCCGTGCTGCGCGATCCGGACTATGCCGCGGTCCGCGCGCGGGAGGCGCGGGCGCTGGTGGCCACCCGCTTCGACTGGGAGCACACGGTGGACCGGCTCGAAAGCATCTACGGCCTGCGACAGGAGCAGGCCGCGTGATCCAGCCTCGCCCGCTGCCGGGGCGGGTCCTGCGGCTGGCCATCCTGTGTCCGGACTTCGCCGCCGACCGGGTCCGGCGTCAGCCCTGGCACGTGGCCGACGGCATGGCCCGCGGCTTGGGCGATCTGGGGCACGAAGTCCGCCTGATCACGGATTCGGCCGGTCCGTTCCCGGCCGCTCCCTATCCGGTCGAGCGCGTGGCGCTGCTGCGGGCGGGACGGCCGACCGCGAAGCTGCGCGCCGCGCTCGCGCAGGAGCCGGTCGACCGGGTGTTCCTGGTCACCGGCGCTGCGCGTCTGGCCCGGCTGGGACCGCTCGAGCTCGGCGCGCCGGTCTCTCTGGTGATGGCCAGTCCGCGATTGCGCCTCGCGGAGCTCCTGCCGCTCGGTTCGGCGGCGCTTTGGCACGAGCGTGCGACCCTGGCGCTGCCACTGGTCAATGCGTGCCTGCCCGGTGCGGCGCTCCGCGCCGGCCTGCGCCGGTCCGGCGCCGACGAGATCGTCTATCTCAGCCATGCCGCCCGCCAGCGCTACGCTCGCCTGGGTCTGCCGCTCGGGCGCCTGTTGCGGCCGCAGGTCGACCGCGCGGCGCTCCTGCCGCAGCCGACGCCCGGCCCGTTCCGCGTCGGCTATTTCGGCCCACCCCTGGCGGCCCGCGGCGCCGACTTGGCCCTGGCCGCGTTCGAGGCGGCCCATGCCGGCGGACTGGCCGGGCGCCTGCTCCTGCTGTTGCGGCCGGACAGCGGCGAGGCCAGCCTCGCCCGCTTCCTCGCCCGGGTGGAGCGGAGCCCGTGCCGCGACGCGATCGACTGCCGGGTCGGGATGCTCGCTCCCGATGCGCTGCGCCGCGAGCTCGCGTCCTGTCACGCCTTCCTGCTGCCCTTCCGCGCACCGGTGTCCGAGGTGCCGCTGGCGGTGGTCGAGGCCGGCTTGTCCGGGCGCCCAACCATCGTCCTGCCCGCTCCGGGCGTGGAGGAGACCGCCCGCGCGCTGGGTGGGATCGTGGTGCCGCGTCCCGCGGACCTGCCGGCGGCTTTGCTGCAGGTGGCCGCGGCACCACCCCGGACAGCTTGCGACCCGACGCCCTGGACCGACTGGCCCAGGGCCGTGGGCCCGCTGCTCGATCCGGCCGCGGCCGGCTTCGCGCGCTATCGGCTTGTGGCCCTGGCCGGCGTCGACGGCGGCGGCAAGACGTTCCTGCTGCGGGCGCTGCAGACGCGGCTGGACGGGTCCGGCGTGCCGCAACGCCATGTCTGGAGCCGGTTTCGCAACTATCTCTCCAAGCCGCTGCTGGCCCTGGCCCGGCTGACCGGTCACAACCGCAAGGAGGAGAGCGGCGGCGTCCGCACCGGCTACCACGACTTTGTCGGCCGGCCGTGGCTCGCCTGGCCGTTCTTGTGCCTGCAGGTCGCCGACTGCGTCGTCGACAGCTGGTGGCGCTACCACCGCGGCGGCGACCGCCGGCTGATCCTGGCCGATCGCTGCCTCTACGACACCCTGGTCGACCTCGCGGTCGACACCGGCCTCGACCGGGTCCTGTTCGGCCGGCTCGGCCACTGGCTGGTCGGGCTCCTGCCGGCGCCGCACCTCGCCGTCGTGGTCAACCGCCCGGTCGCGGCCATCCGCGCCGACCGGCCCGACGTTCTGCTCGACCGCAATTTCGCACGCCGGCGGGCGCTCTACCGCCGCCTCGCCGACGAGTTCCGCCTGGCGGTGCTCGAGAACGACGGCGCCGCCGAGCTGTTCCTCGACCGGCTCGAGCGGCTGGCGACGGCGCCGTGATCTACGTCTTCTACCACAACGACCCGCTGGCCCGGGACCTTGGCGGTGGTGCGGAGCACTTTCGCTGCCTCCATCGCGCCCTTGCCGCCTCGGACCTGCCGTTCCGCCTGATCGCCACCCGCCTGCAGCCGGAGCGCTCCGCGGCCGAGATCGTCTACATCGCGCAACGTGCCGGGTTCCTGCGCTTCTATCTCGCCCTTTGGGCCTGGTTCTGGCGCTGCCGTGGCGGCTTCGGCGACGAGGACGTCTTCCACTTCCACCGCAACTACGCCGCCTGGCCCAAGCTGCTGCTCGCCCCCGGGCGGGGCCGCGTGATCGTCAGCTACCACAACGTCACCGGCAAGGTGCTCCAGGGCTGGCTGGGGCCGCTGGCGGCCCCGGTGCGCCAGCTGATGCTGACGCTGGAACGACGGGTGGCGGCACTGGCCGACGCCATCGTCTGCGTCAGCGGCCGCGACCGCACCGAGCTCGCCCGGCTGGTGGCGCCCGAGCCGTTCATCCGCGCCCATGTCGTGCCGGCCGCGTTCGACGGCGGTCTGTTCGCCTCGCTCGACGCGGCCCCGCCCGCACCCGAGCTCGCCAACCGCATTCTGGTCCTGGGCCGGATCAGCCACCAGAAGAACGTGCCCTTGGCCGTGGCGACCCTGGAGGCGCTCCTGGCGGCCGACGAGCGGTTCGAGCTCACCATCGCCGGCCGCGGCGAGGGCAGCAAGGACATGATCCGGCTGATCGCCTGCAGCCCGGCCGCCGGCCGGATCAACTGGGTCGGTGCCGTGCCGCACGACCAGGTGCCGGCCCTGCTGCGCGAGCACGGGATCCTCCTGCTCACCAGCCGCTACGAGGCGTCGCCGACCGTGGTCAAGGAGGCCTTGCGGGTGATGCGCCCGGTGGTCAGCACCGATGTCGGCGACGTCGCCGACTGGCTCGAGCCCGACCGGACCGGCTTCATCTGTGCCTCGAGCGCGGATGCGCTGGCCGAGGGGGTGGTGGCGGCGAGCCGGCTGATCCGCGACGGCCGCTACCGCATCACCAGCCGGCTCGAGGAGCTCGACGAGGGCAAGCTGATGAGCGAGGTGCTCACCCTCTACCGCCAGCTCGCCACGCGGTGAGCGTCGCCGCCGTCGGCCGGCTTGCCGCGCTCGGGCTGGCGCGCGGGGCCGCCGCCGGCGTCGGACTCCTGGCGGTGCTGCTGCTGGCACGGGCGCTGCCGCCGGACGAGCTGGGTCGCTGGTCGCTGGCGCTCGCCGTCCAGGGCTATGCGCTGCATCTCGGGGAGTTCGGCCTGCGCGGCGTGGTCACCACCGAGGCCGCCCGCGCCGGGCGCCGGCTGACGGAGCTGCTGGCCCGCTATCTCCGGCTGCGCCTGAGCCTCTCGGCCGCTTCGGCCATCGCCCTGGTGCTGGCCGGCTGCGCGCTCTGGCGGCCCGAGGCCCTGCCGCTGGTGGCCATGGTCAGCCCTCTCGATCGTGCCGGCGGCCCTGCAGCTCGACTGGCTGGCGCTCGTCGACGGCCGCGTCGGACTCGCCGCCCTCCTGCTCCTGGTCCGGCCGCTGGCGTTCCTCCTGCTGCTGGGCCTCTGGCCGGGCCGGCTCGGCCCCGACGCCGCCGCAGCCTGCTTCCTGGCCGCCTGGCTGGTCGCCGCGGCCCTGTCCTGGGTCACCATGCGCCGGCCTGCCACCGCACCGGAAGGCAGCGTCCCGGCCGCCGGCGACATGCTGAGGCGCGGCAGCCGGCTCGCCGCGGTGACCCTGACCAACCAGCTTCAGCTCAGCGCTGATCTGGTGGTCGCCGGCTGGGCCATCGGTCCGGCGGGCGCCGGTGCCTACTGGCTCGCGGGGCAGGTGCTGGTGGCAGGCCTTCTGTTCGCCAACGCCGCCGGGCAGTTGGCGCTGGCCCGTCTGCCGACGCTGGTCGACACGCCCGAGCGTTTGCGTCGCGCCGCCGCCATCGAGCTGGGGCGCATCGTCCCGGTCGCTCTTGGCCGGTGCCGGTGCCGCAGGCTTGGCGGCACCCTGGCTCCTGCCGACGCTGTTCGGCGCCGAGCACGCGGCGGCCGTACCTGTGCTGCTCTGGCTGCTGCCCTGGTTCGTGCTGCAGCACCCGACGACGGTCGTACAGTCCGCCCTCACCGCCGCCGGGCGCGAGGCTGCGGTCCTGCGCGCCAACCTGCTGGCGGTGGCCGTCCTGGTGCCGGCGCTGGCGCTCGCCGCGGCCGGAGGCTCGCTGGAGGGCTTCGCACTCGCCCGCCTCGCCGCCGAGCTCGCGCGGCTCGCCGCCCTCCTGCTCACTTTGTGGCCGCTGGCTCCGCATCCGCTCGAGCGAGCTGCTCCTCGGTCGCGGTGATCCGCACCCGCGCCACGCCCTTGGCCGTGATGCCCAGGACCTCGGCGGCGCGCCGCGACAGGTCGATGTCGCGCCCGCCGGTGAACGGGCCGCGATCGGTGATCCGCACCTCCACCTTGCGGCCGGTGGCCAGCGCCACCACGGTCACCTCGGCACCGAGCGGCAGGGTCGGGTGCGCGGCCGTCAGCTGCGCCGGGTCGTAGCGCGCGCCGCTCGCGGTGCGTTGCCCGGCCAGCTCGGCACCATAATAGGAGGCGGTGCCGACCTCGCGGTAGACGACCGGCTCGCCCGCCCGAGCCGCCGGGCTCAGGCCGATGAGGGCTGCGAGCACCGCTCCGCCTGTCCGTCGCATGGCTCACTCCCAGTCGCCCACCGCGTTGCGGCGCTGGCCCGCGGCCGGCCGCTCGGCTAGCTTCGCCGCCATGACCGAGACCCCTGCCAAGAGCCTCGTCCTGATCGACGGGTCGGGCTACATCTTTCGCGCCTTCTTCGCCCTGCCGCCGATGACCCGGCCCGACGGCACGCCGGTGAACGCCGTGTTCGGCTTCGCCAACATGCTGTTCAAGCTGATGCAGGACCGCCCCGACGACGACCTGGTGGTCGTGTTCGACTATAGCGGCGAGAGCTTCCGCAACCAGCTCTACGACCAGTACAAGGCCAACCGCGACGAGCCGCCCGAGGGAGCTGATCCCCCAGTTCCAGCTGGTGCGCGAGGCCGCCCGCGCCTTCGGCCTGCCGGTGATCGACGTCGAGGGCTTCGAGGCCGACGACCTGATCGCCGCCTACGCCAAGGCGGCGCGCGCGGCCGGCGAGCCGGTCACCATCGTCTCCTCGGACAAGGACCTGATGCAGCTGGTGGCCGACCAGGTCGCGATGTGGGACCCGATGAAGCAGAAGGCCATCGGCCGGGCCGAGGTGATCGAGAAGTTCGGCGTCGGCCCGGAGCTGGTCTGCGACGCGCTGGCGCTGATCGGCGACACCAGCGACAACGTCCCCGGCGTGCCCGGCATCGGCCCCAAGAACGCGGCCCAGCTGCTCACCGAATATGGCTCGCTCGAGGGCCTGCTCGCCAACCTCGACAAGATCAAGCAGCCCAAGCGCCGCGAGGTGCTGACGCAGAACGCCGACAAGGCGCGGCTCTCCTACCGCCTGGTCTGCCTCGACCCCGACGCGCCCCTTGCCGCTGGGCCTGGAGGAGCTGCGCCGCAGGCCCTTCGACCCGCAGGCGCTCCTTCAGTTCCTGCACGCCAACGGCTTCAAGTCCCTGGCCGCCCGCATCGGCGAGGTCGCGGCCGCGGCCGCGGAGAACCGCACCGAGCGCACGGAGAAGGGCGAGCAGCGCGCGGTCACCGTCACCACGCTGGAGGAGCTCGACCGCATCCTCGCCCGGGCGGTCGAAGCCGGCCTGATCGCCATCGACACCGAGACCACCTCGCTCGACATCTGGCGCGCCCGGCTGGTCGGCGTCTGCCTCGCGGTCGAGCCCGGCGAGGGCTTCTACCTGCCGCTGGCCCATGTCGACGAGTTCGGCCAGCCCCGCCCCGGCCAGCTCGATCTGCCCGCCGTGGTCGAGCGCCTGAAGCCGGTCCTGCTCGACCCCTCGGTCCTCAAGATCGGCCACAACATCAAGTACGACGCGGGCGTGCTCGCCCATTACGGGCTCGAGGTGACGCCCATCGACGACACCATGCTCCTGTCCTACGCGCTCGACGGCGCCAGCCACGGCCACGGCATGGACGAGCTCGCCCAGCGCCTGCTCGACCATGACTGCATCACCTATGCCAGCGTCTGCGGCAAGGGTGCCGCCCGGATCGGCTTCGCCTGCGTCCCGATCGACCGGGCCACCGCCTACGCCGCCGAGGACGCCGAGGTCACCCTGCGCCTGTGGCGGGTGCTCCGGCCGCGCCTGCTCGAGGAGCGCATGGTCGCGGTCTACGAGACCCTCGACCGCCCGGTCTCCGCCATCGTCACCGCGATGGAGCGCTGGGGCATCCGCGTCGACGCCCATCGCCTGCGCCAGCTCTCGGCCGAGTTCACCCAGCGCATGGCCGGGCTCGAGGCCGAGGCCTTCAAGCTCGCCGGCCGCAGCTTCAACCTCGGTTCCCCCAAGCAGCTGGGCGAGGTCCTGTTCGACGAGATGAGCCTGGGCGGGGCGGGCCGGAAGACCAAGACCGGCGCCTACGCCACGGGTGCGGAGGTGCTGGAGGAGCTGGCGCTGGCCGGCCACGCGCTGCCGCGCGTCATCCTCGACTGGCGCCAGCTCCAGAAACTCACCCGCACCTACACCGACACCCTGGTCGAGCAGGTCAACCCCGACACCGGCCGGGTCCACACCTGCTACAGCCTCGCCGCCACCTCGACCGGCAGGCTCTCCTCCAACGAGCCCAACCTGCAGAACATCCCCATCCGCACCGAGGAGGGCCGGAAGATCCGCGAGGCCTTCGTGCCCGAGGACGGCCACCTCCTGGTCTCGGCCGACTACTCCCAGATCGAGTTGCGCATCCTGGCCGACATGGCCGACATCGCCCCGCTCAAGGAGGCCTTCGCCAACGACGTCGACATCCATCGGGTCACCGCGTCGCAGATGTTCGGGGTACCCGTGGGCGAGGTCGGCCCCGACCTGCGCCGCTCGGCCAAGACCATCAACTACGGCATCGTCTACGGCATCGGCCCCTTCGGCCTCGCCCAGCGCCTGGGGATTCCCCAGGCCCAGGCCAAGGCCTACATCGACAGCTACTTCGAGCAATATCCCGGCATCCGCGCCTACATGGACAAGGCCAAGGCCGAGGCGCGCGAGCAGGGCTACGTCACCACCCTCTACGGCCGCCGCTGCTACGTGCCCGAGATCAACGTCAAGATCCCCTCGCGCCGGGCCTATGCCGAGCGTGCGGCCATCAACGCCCCCATCCAGGGTACGGCCGCCGACATCATGAAGCGCGCCATGATCCGCACCTCGCGCGACCTGACCCGCCACCTCCCCGAGGTCCGCATGCTGCTCCAGGTCCACGACGAGCTGGTGTTCGAGGTGCCGGAAAAGCTGGTCGCGGACGCACAAACGCTGATCAGGCGGACGATGGAGCGCGCCGCCGCCATGTCCGTCCCGCTGGTGGTCGAGGTCGGGCACGGGGCGAGCTGGGAGACGGCGCACTGAGGGCGGCCGCCGGCACGCCGCGGTACCAATCCGGCGCCTGATCGGCTAGATTATCAATCGGTTGCGGCAACGGACAGTGCGAGCATGCCGGTCGACACCCTCGAGATGGCTCAGGCGATGCGCCGCTCCGGCATTCCCTCGGAGCAGGCGGACACCATCGCCGAGCAGATCGGCAAGGGCTTCACCAGCGAGGAGCTGGCGACCAAGGAGTTCGTGCGCGCCGAGATCGCGGGCCTCCGCGCCGATCTGCGCAAGGAAATGGGCGAGTTGCGTGCCGAACTGCACCGGGACATGGGCCTGCAGTCCTGGCGGATGGCCGGTATGCTGCTGCTACAGGCCGCCTTGGTCGCGTCGTTGACCCGGCTCTTCTGACCGCCGGTCCCAACAGGCATCCAGGCCCACGCTTCACAAGGGCACGGCGTCGCGCAGCACCCGCTCGCGCAGCGCCGGCCGCAACCCCGCCTCGGTGACGACGTCGACGGGTGCGCCCAATTCCGCCTCGAGCTCCGCGAGCAAGGCGCCCAGGTCGATCAGGCTGCGGCCGGGCTCCAGGTCCACCAGCAGGTCCAGGTCGCTGGCCGCGTCGGCCTCGCCCCGCGCCACCGACCCGAACACCCGCACATTGCGCGCACCGTGCCGCGCCGCCAGATCGAGCAGCCGCCCCCGCTTGCCGCGCACCGTCTCGAGGGAGATCATGGCCGTACCTCACCGGCAACGGAGCCGAGCATGCTCGACCCGGGACGCGACGGCAAGCTCGGCAGCCACGTGCCGGAGATGCGCCACGAGCGCATCCCCACCGATGCCTCCCGGCCGAGCGATGCCGCCACCGGGGAACCCGTGCGGTACCGGCCGGGCGAACTGTTCGATCGGATGACCCTGTACATGGCGATGATGTTCCTGGGGCAGACCCTGCTGATCCTCGCCCTGGTCAAGCTCTAGCGAATGTCGCTCAGCGCCCGGCATGATTCGACGGCTCCAGTCGCCGCTTGATTCGCTTCACGCGGCTCGCCAACGCGTCGCTCCGGCGGTCCCGCCGGGCCATGTCCTCTCGCACCAGTCTGATCGACTGCTCGACGCCGAGCTTCCGATCCTCCAGGCTGCGCAGGGTCGCGCGCACCTCGTCGAGGTCGGCGCAGGCGTCGTCGAGCTTGCCGTCCAGTCGATGCAGATATTCGAGCGTGAGGTCGATCAGATCGGCCACGTGATCCCATCCGGCTGTTTGACGACGTGTCTATAGTACGTCGGCGCGGCGACTTTCACGCGTTACGGCCCTTTTCAGCAGTCAACCTCACGGACGAACAGTCAGATCGGAGCTGCTTTACAAAGCACGCGCTCGCGCAGTTCCGGCCGCAGGCCCGCCTCGGTGACGAGGTCGACGGGCGTGCCCAGCTCGGCTTCGAGATCGACCAGTGGGGCGCGCCAGGTCGATCAGGCTGCGGCCGGGCTCCAGATCGACCAGGAGGTCGAGGTCGCTCGCCGGATCGGCCTCGCCGCGCAGTCGCTTGCATAGCTCTTGACCCGGAGCCCATACTCGGCGCGGGGGGAGTTGGCGCACATCGCGGCGTCTCCTCGCTTCATAAACGAGACAGACACCACACCAGTGTGATTCCGCTAAGCTTTTTTCTGGACGGGCTCTAAAAGAGGCCACATGACACGCGCGGCTGTCCGTCCCGAACTGTTGCGCTGGGCGCGGGAGCGGGCCGGCATCGCCGATGCCGAGGAACTGCTTGGCCGTTTCCCGAAGCTGGCCGAATGGGAAAGCGGCGAAACGCAGCCCACGCTGAAGCAGCTGGAGGCCTTCGCGCAGGCGCTGCATGTGCCCATCGGCTATTTGTTCCTGCCCGAGCCACCGCATGAGCCTTTGCCGATCCCGGATTTCCGTACCCATGACGGGTGCGGCGTGCGGCGCGCCAGCCCCGATCTGCTCGACATGCTCTATGCCTGCCAGGAACGGCAGGGCTGGTATCGCGACTTTGCGCTGACGGTGCGCATGCCCGAGGCCGCCTTTGTCGGCAGCGCAAGCCTCGATGACCGGCCCCAGGATGTGGCGGCGCGCATGGCTGAGACGCTCGGCTTCGATGTGGCCGCATCGCGCCGCCTGCCACACCTGGGAAGCGGCGCTGAGGCTGTTCATCGCCCAGGCCGATGCTGCCGGTGTGCTGGTAATGGTGAGCGGCGTTGTGCTGTCCAACAACCGCCGCACGCTCGATCCGGAGGAGTTCCGCGGCTTCGCGCTGGCCGACAGGCGGGCGCCACTGGTTTTCATCAATGGGACAGATACGAAATCCGGCCAGATGTTCACGCTGGCGCACGAGCTGGCGCATCTTTGGCTCGGGTCCTCGGCCGTGTCGGATGCTAGCGCCGCGCCGCTCAACGGCTACCGCCGCGAGGAGGTCTGGTGCAATGCGGTCGCCGCAGAGCTCCTCGTGCCGCTCGCGGCGCTCAGGCCCATGCTTCAGCCGGGCGAGCCACTCGACGAGGTCATGCAGCGCCTAGCGCGGCAATTCAAGGTCAGCACGCTGGTAATCCTGCGCCGGCTGCTCGACGCTGGCGCACTTGATCGGCCGGCATTCGATCGAGCATGGGCGGATGAACGCGCGCGCCTGCGCGAACTTGCCCGCGCCGGTGCAGGTGGCGGCGATTTCTACCGCACGACGCTGTCGCGCGTCAGCCGCCGGTTTGCCCGCGCGCTTGTTGAAAGCACGCTGGAAGGACAGACCCTCTACCGCGACGCGTTCAGGATGCTGGGCGTCAAGAAGACGGAGACGTTCAACAATATCGGGCGAGAAGTGGGGGTCATGCCATGACCCGCTACCTGCTCGACACGAACATCTTCATTCAGGCGAAGAACCTGCACTACGGTTTCGATTTCTGCCCGGCGTTCTGGGAATGGCTGATCGCACAGCACGGCACCGGACGTGTCGCCAGCATTGACAAGGTCGGGGACGAATTGCAGGCTGGTGGCGATGATCTCTCCGATTGGACGACCGCACGCGGGCGCACTTTCTTCCTGCCGCCGGACGATGCTGTGGTGCCGGCCCTTGGAAGGGTCAGCGCTTGGGCAACCGGCCAGAAGTACGAGCCGGCGGCGATCGCGACATTCCTCCAGGTAGCCGACTACTGGCTGGTGGCGCACGCGCTGGCACATGACTTCGTGGTCGTCACCCACGAGGTGCCTTCCGACTCAACGCGCAAGATCAAGATCCCCAATGCCTGCATCGGATTGAGTCTGACCTGCGTCAGTCCGTATGAAATGCTCCGGCGCGAACGCGCCCGGTTCGTTCTCGGTTGACTGTACCGGTAAACTGTACCGGGTATCATTAACAAACGGCTCGGGCGATGATGGTACAAGGTCTACCCGTATCGCCATCCCGTCCGCCGTCGCCCCGCCTACCTTAGCACCCAGAAGCCGCGCCTCCGTCCGCCCGGCAACGATCCGCACGACCAGCCGTCCAGGTCGGGATCGAGCTAGGTCCACCAGCCGGGCTCGCCGTGCCGCGCCGGCGCCAGGCCGACGGCCTGGGCCACCGGGCAGCCGGCCGCGGCCGCGAGGTGGCGCAGGGTCAGACCCAGCGGCCAGGGCGAGGTCGCGATCAGGGCCGCGGCACCGGCACCGGCGATCAGCCCGACCACCAGGAGCGGCCGCCCCACCGCCGCGACCCGCGGCCCCATCCGCCGCAGCCGGTCCCGCCGCTCCAGCCGCCCCGTCACCTTCGCGAACCGCCGCCGCAGCCGCCGCAGCTTCCGCTCGGGATCCTCCCGCCGCCCACGGCACGGCCTCGGCAACGGCACCGCCATCCCCCGCACCCCACCATCCAGCCGGCCCACCGGCGGCCCCGCCCGAACCTGCCGCCCTCGCTTCGTTCGGGCTCCGGTCCTGGCGCGGCACCTCCGCCACCATCCGGCAGTCTGCCTGAAGATCGCTACCGATCGGTAAAGGCGCGCCCCCGGCCGCACCGCGCAGCTAGGACCGAAGTCCGATCCATGCTAGGATCGTCGGACCTGCCCCGCGAGATCCCGTGCCATGCCCGCCCCCGTCGCCCGGCTCCGCCGACCCCGCCCCATCCCGGCCGCCGCGCCCTGCACCGCACCGCCGCCCGCGGCACGGCCGCGATTCTCCCACGACCAAACGAACCCAGCCAACCCGTTGTTTTTCAACGAAATCTGCCACGAAAACGAACCCACGATTCACGCCGCAAAACGAACCCGGCAATCCCCTGACGCGAAAATGCACAAACGAATTCGCGCCAGGCACGAACGAACCCGGCCGTCCGCCCCGTCCGGGGCCCTTGCCTCAGCGCTGGACCCGGCAGCGCAGCTCCGGCGCCCCGTAGCCCCAGGTGATGGTGGCCAGGCCCTGATGCTCCCACAGGCTCTCGTTGCGGCCCTGGTACCGTGCCCCGCTGGCGGCCGGCTGCTCGACCATGAACGAGACCTCGTCGCCGCGCTCGGCGATGGCGGTCGGCGGGTCGGTGGCGAAGAAGCTGGCCGTGACCTCGCTGCCCGGCGCGTCGTCGCAGGCGTAGGTGGCAGTACCGGTGGGTGCCAGCAGCCGGTAGCGGGCCTGCAGCTCGGCCGTGCGCAGCCGGTAGGCGTCGGCGACGCAGGCCGGCTTGTCGTCGGCCTTCCAGCACGCGTCGCGGCCCTTGATCCAGCCGCGCTGCAGGGCCTTGAGGGTCGGCGGCTGCTCGTTGCCGGCCTTGGCCAGTGCCGCCTCGTACACCCCGGCCAGCTTCAGGTCGGCCGCGGCCAGGGCCGGGTCCTGGCACACCAGGGCCTCGATGCTCCCCGCCTCGACCTTGCCGCAGTCGAAGGACGGCCCCGCTCCTTGCGCCGCCCCGGCCAGCAGGCTCAGGCCGGCCGCCAGCAGGGCGGGACGACGGGCACCCCGGTCCCGGTGCTCTCCCGATCGCATGCAGGCCCCTCCCGGTACGCGGCCGCGGTCCGCGCGGCACCGCCGACACCTAGCGGAGACGGCGGCGGGACGACAGCCGTCCGCCTGGCCTTGTCGTCCTCCTCCCGTCCTCCCGGTCGCCGTAGCTGCAGGAGAACATCGACAGCGCCAAGAGCCCCGCCGCCAGCCGCCGCCGGATCCGAGATGGCCGCATGCCCCGCCCTCCTCATCCTCGCGACCCGACCTCCGCCACCCGACCGAGCATCCCGTCGCGACCCGCGCTCGGCTCGTCCTCCCCGCCGCGGTCGCCGCAGGCGGATCGGTCGCCGAGCTTGCCATGGCGGCGGCGTCGGGCAAGATGCCGCGATGCAAGATGAGCTCTCCCCCGGCAGCCCGTTCCCGCTCGGGGTGACGCTGGGTCCCGACGGGGCCAACCTCGCCGTGTTCTCCGCCCATGCCGAGCGCATCGAGCTCTGCCTGTTCGACCCGGCGGGCGAGCGGGAGACGGCGGTCCTGGCCCTGCCCGAGCGCACCGACGGGGTGTTCCACGGCCGCGTCGCCGGGCTGCGGGCCGGGCAGGTCTACGGCCTGCGCGCCCACGGCCCCTGGCAGCCGGAATCCGGCCACCGCTTCAACCCGCACCGGCTCCTGCTCGACCCCTATGCCAAGGCGGTGACCGGTGCCTTCCGCTGGGAGGGGCCCAACCTGGTCGACCCCTCCGACCCGCTGGCATTCGACCCGCGCGATACGGCCGGACTGGTGCCCAAGGCCGTGATGACCGGACCTCCGGGCGAGGCGGCGGCGCGGCCGCGGGTGCCGTGGTCGGAGACCGTGCTCTACGAGGCGCATGTCCGCGGCCTGAGCCGGCTGCATCAGGGCCTGCCCGAGCGCCTGCGCGGCACCTATCTCGGGCTCGCCCACCCGCTGCTGCTCGACCATCTGGTCCGGCTGGGCGTCACCACGGTCGAGCTGATGCCGGTCTGGGCGTTCCTGGACGAGCTGCGGCTGACCCGGCTGGGCCTGCGCAACCATTGGGGCTACAATCCTTGTGCCTTCATGGCGCCCGAACCGCGCTTTGCGGTGGCCGATCCGGTGGCCGAGTTCCGCACCATGGTCGCGGCCCTGCACGGCGCCGGCATCGAGGTGGTGCTGGACGTGGTCCTCAACCACACCGCCGAGACCGACCATCTCGGGCCCACCCTGTCCTGGCGCGGGCTCGACAACGCCACCTACTACCGGCTCGATCCGGGCGACCCCGCCCGCTACCTGGACTGGGCCGGCTGCGGCAACAGCCTGAACCTCGGCCATCCGCGCGTGCTGCAGCTGGCCATGGACGCCCTGCGCCACTGGGCGCGGCTGGGCGTGGACGGGTTCCGCTTCGACCTCGCCCCGGCCCTGGGCCGGGACCTGGGCGGTGCCTTCCGCCCCGACGCGGCTCTGCTCCAGGCGATCGCCCAGGACCCCGAGCTGGGCGGCCTGAAGCTGATCGCGGAGCCCTGGGACCTCGGCCCCCACGGCTATCGCCAGGGCGAGTTCCCGCCGCCCTTCGCGATGTGGAACGACCGCTACCGCGACTGCGTGCGCCGGTTCTGGCGCGGCGACGAGCGGGTCCTGCCCGAGCTCGCCGGGCGCCTCCTGGGCTCGGCCGATCTCTACGAGGCGTCGGGGCGGCGCCCCTGGGTCAGCGTCAACCTGGTCACCAGCCATGACGGCTTCACCCTGGCCGACCTGGTGGCCTATGCCGGCCGGCACAACGAGGCCAATGGCGAACACAACCGCGACGGCCACCACGACAATCTCAGCGCCAATCACGGCGTCGAGGGCCCGACCGCGGACCCGGCGATTCTGGTCCTGCGCGCCCGCCAACGCCTGAACCTGCTGGCGACGCTGCTGTTCTCGCAAGGCACGCCCATGCTGCTGATGGGCGACGAATTCGGCCGCACGCAGCAGGGCAACAACAACGCCTATTGCCAGGACAATGCGCTGAGCTGGCTCGACTGGCAGGCGGCGGGCGCGGACGATCTGGCGTTCGCGGCGCTGGTCGGGCGACTGGTCGCGCTGCGGCGGATCCCATCCCCTGCTGCGCCGGACCCGCTATCTGCATGGCGAGCCCGGGCCGGACGGCCTGCCCGACGTCACCTGGCTCGCCCCGGAAGGCCGGGTCATGAGCCATGCCGACTGGCACGAGCCGCGCCGGCGCTGCCTGGGCGTCCAGCTCGCCGGTACCGGGGGCCTGCTCCTGGTCCTGCTCAACGCGGACGACCATCGCCATCGCTTCGTCCTGCCGCACCAGCGGGACGGAGCCGCCTGGCGGGTCCTGCTCGACACCGCCGAACCCGCGGGCGCCGCCGAGCCCGCTGCCGCCGTGCCGCTCGCGGCGCGCAGCCTGCTCCTCCTCGCCGCGGACCTTCCCGGTGCGGCCGGATCATAGCGGTCCGGCATCGACTCGCTAGCGACCGGGCATTTCAGCGCCGCCGCGATCGGGTGCACACGGAAACGCACGCCAACAGCGCCTGGAGTCCCTCACCATGTCCGTCCGCTCCGCCGACCCGATCGGCCGTGCCACCGAGCGGCCCGCGTTCACCGCGTGGCTCCTTGTCCGCCTGGCCCTGCCCTGGGTCCTCGCGGCCTATATCGTCTACATCCTGCTCTGGTACCTGCCGTTCAAGTTCTACCCCGACAGCTTCCTGTTCCAGACCCTGGCGGATTCCCTGGGCCTGCCATGGTTCGAGCCCTGGTTCCGCTACTTCACCGGCGGGGTCGAGGCGGTGGCTTGCCTGCTGCTCGTGATCCCCGGCCTGCAGGTCGCCGGCGCGGCGGTTGCCGGCGCCACCATGGCGGGCGCCATCACCCTGCACCTGTTCACCGCACTGGGCGTGGATCCCTACCACGACGGCGGGACGCTGTTTAAGGAGGCCTGCACCAACCTGGTCTTCGCGCTCGTCATCCTGTTCTTGCGCCGCCACGAGATCCTGCCCCTGCTGCGCCGGCTGGCGACCGACCCGCGCTATGTGCGGTTGACGGCGCGCGGCTGATCGTCGAGCACGCGCGCCCGCCGCGGCTAGCGTCTTGATCGCTGGGCCTGCGAGGTCCAGGCTCCGCGAACGGCAATTGGGGGGGACGAGATCATGGATTGGACATCGGCGATGATCGCCGTGGCGGGCGCGTTCGGGCTGACGCTGGCGGGAGCCGACGCCCGTGCCGCCGAACCCGCGACCCTGACGGTCGTCGAGCGGGCCACCACCGATGCGGTCACGGACCTCGGGGCCAGCGGCGACAGTGCCGGCGACCTCCTGACCTTTGCCAACGAGATCTTCGATGCCGCCGACGCCCAGAAGGTCGGCAGCGACAACGGCTATTGCGTGCGCACCGCGGTCGGCCAAGCCTGGGAATGTTCTTGGACGCTGTCGCTGGCCGACGGTCAGATCACCGTCGCCGGCCCGTTCCTCGACGCCGGGGACTCGACGCTGACCGTGACCGGCGGGACGGGGCGCTATGTCGGAGCCCGAGGCGAGATGCAGCTCCATGCGCGCGACGACAAGGGCAGCGCCTACGACTTCACCTACCATCTGGTCGAATGAGCTCGCCCGCCGCTGGCGGCGGCGGTCTCGAGCTGGCGCTCGGTCGTAGCTACGCTGGGTCATAGCCTGTAGTAACAGGATTCAGCATGGGCGATCGGCCGAGCTTATGACTACCCTGCGCCAGCTGCGCTACCTCACGGCCTTGGCTCGGCACCGCCATTTCGGCCGCGCCGCGGAGGAGTGCGCGGTCAGCCAGCCGGCTTTGTCGGTGCAGATCCAGGAGCTCGAAGCCTGCCTGCACACGGTGCTCGTCGAGCGCGGCCGCGGTCGGATCGCACTCACCGCCGCGGGCGAGGAGATCGCGCGCCGTGCCGCGCGCATCCTGACCGAAGTCACCGATCTCGAGGATTATGCGCGCCACCGCACCCGCCTGCTCACCGGGCCGCTGCATCTGGGCGTGATCCCCTCGATCGCACCTTATCTGCTGCCGGCGGCGCTGCCTGCCCTGCAGGCGCTGCACCCGGCGCTGGAGCTGCGCCTGCGCGAGAGCCAGACCGCGGTGATCGTGGAAGAGCTGCAGCGCGGGCTGCTCGACGTGCTGGTATTGTCCCTGCCGCTGGACGAGCCGGAGATCGAGACCCTCCGTCTGTTCGACGACCGGTTCCTGCTCGCTCTGCCGGCGGCTCATCCCTCGGCCGGGCGCGCGGACTGCACCGCGCGGCTGCTGACCGAGGAGCGGCTGCTGCTGCTCGAGGAGGGCCACTGCCTGCGCGACCAGACCCTCAGCTACTGCCGTCCCGTCGACCGTGGCGCGCTCGCCAGCTTCGGTGCGTCGAGCCTGTCCACGATCATCCAGATGGTCGTGAACGGGCTCGGCATCACCGTGCTGCCCGAGATCAGCCTGCCATTCGAGGTGCACGATTCCAGGATCGCGCTCCTACGCTTTCCGCCGCCGGAGCCGACGCGCGCCGTGGCCTTGGCCTGGCGCCGTTCGTCGCCGCGCAAACGCGACTTCGTCGAGCTCGGCAAGCTGCTGACCACCAGCCGACCGCGGCCTCAGGAGCGCCCGGCGGTCACCGGCAGCCGCGGCTCGGATAGCTCGGGAAAGATCCCGCCGCAGACGAGCCCGGCATAGCGCTGCTCCACCGGGCTCAGCTCGCGGAAGTAGGCGCCCAACGCGATGTCGCAGGTTGCCGCCATGGTGGCGCGGGCCTGGATGTCGTTCATGGTCCGGCGCTGTTCCATGGCGAGCGCACCATAGGTCTGAACCTCCGTGCAGGCGCTCAGCAGGGTGATCGCCGCTATCATCACGAAGCGCATGAGAAGCTCCTTGCAGGTGTGAATAGGAATTTCTACCCTATTCTCGTCGCAAGTGCAAGGAATATAGGATCGAGCGCCCAAGTCTCGCGGTCTTGAGCCGGTGAAGCTAGCCGCAGGAGCGGCAATTCGGTAAGCCTGTGTCATCGACGTGGCCGGCGGCGTCCGACTTACCGCCGCCGGCAGCGGGCCCGCGCCAGAGCGGGTGCCGGAACCCGCTGCAGCGGCAGCGGTTGCCCCATGGCAAGGGCGCGTAGCGTGGCAAAAACTCCGAACGCCTCTGGGTCGCCGATGAAATCTCCAGCGCCGAGAATCTACAATCTGCATCCACTGCTCGCGGGGCAGATCGCAGCTTGGCCGCGGCATCTGCCGCGCATCGCCGCGATGCGGTTCGACTGGGTCTACGTCAACGCGTTCTGGGAGCCGGGGTCGTCGGGCAGCATCTATGCGGTCCGCGACCCGTTCGAGCTGCATCCGCAAGTGCGCGGCGACGACGCCGGTAGCGCCGCGGCGCTGACCCAAGCGTTCATGCGCACAGCGGGAGATCATGGCCTGAAGGTCATGATCGACCTCATTGTGCCGCACGCGGCACGCGAAGCCACGCTTCTGGTCGAGCATCCGAGCTGGTTCCTTCACGGCCCGCAGGGGCTGGTCAGCCCGGTCCTGGCCAATCCGGACGATGCGCGGCAGCCGCGCGTGATGGCCGATCTGGCCGAGCTCGATCTTCGCGATCCGGAGCGGCACGAGGCGCAGATCGCCTATTTCGCCGGTCTGGCGCGACATTACCTGGAGCTGGGAGCGGCCGGCTTCCGCTGCAGCTCCGCCTACAAGGTCCCGCCGGCGTTGTGGCGCGCCATCATCGCTCGTGTGCGGGAGACCCATCCCGACGCGGTGTTCCTGGCGGCGGCGCTGGGCTGCCCGTTCGACCAGGTACTGGGGCTCGCCGACTGCGGGTTCGACCTGATCTTCGACAGCAGCCGCTGGTGGGACTTCCACGCCCCCTGGTTCCTGGAGCAGCGCGAACAGCTGCGGCGCATCGCGCCGACCGTGGCTTTTCCCGAGGACCACAACACGCCACGCCTCGCTTCGGCTCTGGGTCTGGATCGGCCCGAGGAGATCGCGCAGGTCTACCGTGCGCGCTACCTGCTGGCCGCCGGCATCGCCAGCGGCCTGCTCATGCCGATGGGGTTCGAGTATGGGGCCCGGCGCCGCCTCGACCCTGTGACCACCCGGCCAGCGGATTGGCAGGCCGAGTGCGCGACGCCAGCCGTCGATCTGACGGAGTTCATCGGCCAGGCCAACGCGATGAAGGCTGGTGCCGACGTCTTGAACGACAATTGGCCGTTACGCCGGGTGACCGCGCCAAACGGCCGGGTGGTCGGGCTGATGCGCCTGGATGCGGGGGCACCCTTGGCCGCCGAGCAGGCGGCCATCGTGCTCGTCAACCCGGACCTCGCGCACCCCGACGGCGTCGATCCGGGCCCGCTCCTCACGGCAGCCGGCGGCCGGATCGCCGGGTTCGACGACGTCACGCCCGGCGTGCCGCCCGTCGCGTTCGCGGCCAGCGCCCCGTTGACGCTGGATCCCATGGCCGTGCGGATCTTCCTGGGCCGGGTCCCCGGCGAGGGCGCACGTGCCGCGCGGTCCGCGACGGCGGCCCAGGCGCAGCTTGATCGGCTGGCGCCGGGTCGCGTCGCGATCGAGAAGGTGGCGCCCGAGCTCGACGGCGGCCGGTTCCCGATCAAGCGGATCGTCGGCGAGGTACTCACGGTGGAGGCGGACATCGTCGTCGACGGCCACGACCGCCTCGCCGCCGTGGTCAAGTTCCGCTCGGACGCCGACCGGGAATGGTCGGAAGCGCCGATGCGGCTGGTCGACAACGACCGGTGGGCCGGCAGCCTGCCGCTGACCAGGAACGGGCGCTACCGTTACACGATCGAGGCCTGGCGCGACGTGTTCGCCTCCTGGAGGATCGAAGTCGGCAAGAAGCACGATGCCGGCGTGCCGGTCGGACTTGAGCTCATCGAGGGGCGGGCCCTGCTCGCCCGGACGTGCGACGCGGCACGGGGCGCCGATGCCGAGCAGCTGCGCGCGCTGCTGGCGCGGCTGGAGGAACGGCCCGACGATCACGGCTGGCAGCTGGCGGTGCTGCTGGGCGAGGATGTCCGGGCACTGATGGCGCGCGCCGATCTGCGGGCCGACCTGTCGCGCTACGAGCGCGAGCTCGAGGTGGTGGTCGGAAGGACGGCAGCCGCTTTCGCCGCCTGGTACGAGCTGTTTCCCCGCTCGACCAGCGACGATCCTCAGCGCCACGGCACCTTCGACGACGTCATCCGCAAGCTGCCCTACGTCCGCGACATGGGCTTCGACGTGCTCTACTTCACGCCGATCCACCCGATCGGACGCAAGAACCGCAAGGGGCGCAACAACAGCCTGACTGCGGGACCGGACGATCCGGGCAGTCCTTACGCGATCGGCGCGGAGGAAGGCGGCCATGCCGCCATTCATCCGCAGCTCGGCACCGTCGAGGATTTCCGGCGCCTGGTCGCAGCGGCGGCCGACTTCGGCCTGGAGATCGCGCTCGACTTCGCCATCCAGGCCGCACCGGACCATCCCTGGATCAAGCAGCACCCGGAATGGTTCGACTGGAGACCGGACGGGTCGATCAAGTACGCGGAGAACCCGCCGAAGAAGTACGAGGACATCGTTCACCTGGAGTTCTACGGCGAGGCCCTGCCGGGCATCTGGTACGCGATGCGGGACGTGTTCCTCTACTGGATCGACCTGGGCGTGAAGACGTTCCGCGTCGACAATCCCCACACCAAGCCGCTGCCGTTCTGGGAGTGGGTCATCCGCGAGATCCAGGATCGCCATCCCGACACCATTTTCCTGTCGGAAGCCTTCACGCGGCCGAAGGTGATGCGCAGACTGGCCAAGATCGGCTTCACCCAGTCCTACAGCTACTTCACCTGGCGCAACACCAAGCCCGAGCTGACCGAGTACCTGACCGAGCTGACGCAGGACGAACCCAAGGAGCACATGCGGCCGAACTTCTTCGTCAACACGCCGGACATCAACCCGGTGTTCCTGCAGACCTCCGGCCGGCCCGGCTTCCGCATCCGAGCGGTCCTGGCCGCGACCCTGTCGCCGCTGTGGGGCGTCTACAGCGGCTTCGAGCTGTGCGAAGCCACGCCGATCCCGGGCCGCGAGGAATATCTCGACAGCGAGAAGTACGAGATCAAGGCATGGGACTGGGACCGGCCCGGCAACATCCGCGCCGACATCACGCGCCTCAACATGCTGCGGCGCGAGAACCCGGCCTTGTGGCAGTTCACGAACCTGGAGTTCCACAATGCCTGGAACGACCAGGTGCTCGTCTACAGCAAGATGACGGAGTCACGCGACAACGTCGTCTTCGTCGCGGTCAATCTCGATCCTCGCCATCCCCAGAGCTGCAACTTCGAGGTGCCGCTCTGGCGCTTCGGGCTTGCCGACGACGCCTCGATCATGGCCGAGGATCTGCTGGGCGGCCACCGGTTCGCCTGGAGCGGCAAGATCCAGCATGTCTGGCTCGATCCGCACCACAATCCCTACGCCATCTGGCGGCTGATCCCGCCGGGCCTGCCCTCCTGACCGCAACGAAGGGAGCGCAGGCATGATCACCATCGATGTCGGGACAGCCGTTCGCTCGATCCTCGACGATCCGGCCTGCCGCGATCTCCTGCGGCAGGCGCTGCTGGAGCATTTGCCGCGGCAGCGCTGGTTCGCCGCCAAGGACCAGACCATCGCCGGCGTCCGGCTCGGCCGGTGGGCCGAGTTCGAGCAGACCGACGAGCCGGTGCTGCTCGCGGAGATCGAGGTGGCGTTCGCCGCGGGTGCCCCGCAGCGCTACCTGCTCCCGCTCGCCATCGCCTGGGGCGACGGCCAGCCGGCGGGACGCGTTCCGCTCGCCGCCTCGACGATCGCAGGGGTCAGTCGCGGCCTGGAGATGGGCGTCCTCTACGACGCCACCCACTCGGACGACTTCATGCGCGGCCTCCTGCTCGCCATGGCGAGCGAGCGGTCGATCCCCGTCGGCGATTCAGCACTGCGCTTCAGTGCCGGCAGGGGTCTGCAGGCCCTCGACGTCGCCGCGGACGGGCCGGTCAGGCGACTCGGCGCGGAGCAGAGCAACAGCTCCGCTCTGGTCGGGGACGGCGCGATGGTGAAGGTCTATCGGCGCATCGAGAGCGGCGTCCATCCCGAGGTCGAGATCGGCCGTTTCCTGTCCGACGAGGCCCAGTTCCCGCACGTGCCGCCCTGGCTCGGTGCGCTGGAGCATGGCGGTACCACCTACGCCGCGGCGTTCGGCTTCGTCGCCAATGAGGGCGACGGCTGGCGCTGGACGCTCGACCATCTGGAGGCGACGCTGGCGGGTGAACCCGGCGCTGCCGGCGATTCGTCCGCGGGCCGGCATGCGGCCTATGTCGAGCTGGCGGGATTGCTGGGCCAGCGCACCGCGGAGCTGCATCGCGCCTTCGCCGGCGACACCGCGGACCCGGCCTTCGCCCGCGAACCGGTCGGCGAAACCGATCTCGCGGCATGGATCGGCGAAGCCCGCCAGCAGGTCGACGCCGGGTTCGCCACCCTGGCGCAGGCGCGCCGGTCGGCTCCCCCGGCCGCCGTCGCCGAGATCGACCACGTCCTGACCTTGCGCCCTCGAAGTCGAGGCCATGGTCGGCGACTTCGCCGGGCCGGTCCCCGGCCTGATGAAGACGCGCCTGCACGGCGACTACCATCTGGGGCAGGTACTGATCGCCGCCGGTGACGTCCTGCTGCTGGATTTCGAGGGCGAACCGGCAAAGCCGCTGGCGGAGCGCCGCGACAAGGGCTCGCCGCTCAAGGACGTGGCCGGCATGCTGCGCTCGTTCGACTACGCGGCCTGGGCGAGCGCGCTGCACCTCGCGGAGAACGATCCCGGGCTTCTCGAGCGCGTGCTGGCTCAGGCACTGGCGTGGCGCGATCTCGCCCAGCGCGGCTTTCTCGATGGATACCGCGCGGTGATCGCCGGCTGCCCGGTATGGCCGGAGGACGACGCCACGGCGGAGCGGCTGCTGAACGTCTTCATGGTGCAGAAGCTGCTCTACGAGGTGCAGTACGAAGCGGCCAACCGGCCCAACTGGCTGCTGATTCCCGTGCGCGGGATCGCCGGCCTGTTCGATGGCGGCCAGCGGGCCGGCGCCTGAGCCCGCCGGTCGCCGGCGGCCGGCCCTCACCCGATCATCCGCTCCAGCGTCTCCACGCGATCCGCTTCGCCGGCCGGCTTGTCCCAGCGGATGCGATGGATGCGCGGAAAGCGCATGGCGACGCCGGACTTGTGGCGGGTCGAGCGGTGCACGGAATCGAACGCCACCTCGAACACCAGCGCCGGGGTCACCTCGCGCACCGGCCCGTAGCGCCGGGTGGTGTGGTCGCGGATCCAGCGGTCGAGCTGGAGCAGTTCGGCATCGGTGTAGCCGGAATAGGCCTTGCCGACCGGCACCAGCTCCGGACCCGCCGGGCCGTCGCGCCAGGCGCCGAAGGTGAAGTCGGAGTAGAAGCTGGAGCGCTTGCCGTGGCCGCGCTGGGCGTACATCAGCACCACGTCGAGCAGCTGCGCGTCGCGCTTCCACTTCCACCAACGGCCCTTGGGGCGCCCGGCGAGATAGGGGCTGTCCTTGCGCTTGAGCATGAGCCCCTCGATCGGGGTGCCGCGCACGCCGCCGCGCAGCCGTTCGAGATCGTCCAGGCCGGCGACCGGCACCAGGGGCGAGACGTCCATCCGCGGCGGCGCCTCGCGGGCGAAGAACGCCTCCAGCCGGCGGCGGCGCTCCGTGAAGGGCAGCAACCGCAGATCCTCGCTGCCGTCGAACAGGATGTCGTAGAGGTGCACGAAGGCGGGGTAATCCTGCAGCATGCGCGCCGTGACCACCTTGCGGTTCAGGCGCTGCTGCAGCTCGTTGAACGAGGCCACCTCGTCCGCGCGCTTGACCAGCAGCTCCCCGTCGAGCACGCCCCGGAACGCCACGGCCTCGACCAGGTCGGGAAAGGTGTTGGAGATGTCGTCGCCGCTGCGCGAGTAGAGCCGGACGCCGCCGCTGGTGGCCGCGATCTGCACCCGGATGCCGTCCCACTTCCACTCGGCCAGATAGCTGTCGAGGTCGGCCGCGACCTTGGCCACGTCCTCGCCCTCGACCGGATGGGCCAGCATGAGCGGCCGGAATACCGGCGCCTCGTCGGCGGATGGACGCGGGCCATGGCCGTCCAGCCAGGCGAACAGGGTGCCGTAGGGCGGCACCAGCCCATGCCAGACCTCCTCGATCTCCGCCGGCTCCTGGCCGCCGTACTCCGCGAGCGCGAGCTTGGCGAGCCGCGCGGAGGCGCCCACCCGCAAGCCGCCGGTCACCAGCTTGAGCAGAGCCCAGCGGCCGGTGGCGTCCAGCGAGTCGAGCCAGCCGGCGACGATGCGCGGGAGCTCGGACTTGGCGGTGGTCTCCAGCCCCGCCACCACCTCGTCGAGCGGCGGCCATGGCCGACCGGCCTGCGGCTCGGGCCACATCAGGGCGGCGGTCTCGGCGAGGTCGCCCACGAAGTCGTAGGACCAGCCGAACAGGACGGGGTCGGTGCGGGTGGCGACCAGATCGCGGATCAGGGCCGGCTTGGCGTGGGCGAAGCTCAGCGCCCCGGTGAGCGCCGCCAGGCCCCAGCCGCGGTCCGGATCGGGCACGGCGCGGAAATAGTCGACCAGGAGCGCCACCTTGGCATTGCGCTGCGGCGTGTAGAGCAGGCGGTCGAGCAGGTCGGCGAACGGCTTCACGCGGCGGCGCACTTCCAGCGGGCGGACAGGAGCGCAAGATGGCGCGTCCGCGTCGGGCCGGCAAAGGGCAAGCGTGGAAACCATGGCGACCGCCGCCCACTTCACCTAAAGTAACGCTGCGGATCTCGTGCCGGCGCTATCGCGGAGCTTGCGGCCAGACATGAACGTCCTCTTCCGCCTCGGCTACCGGACGGCCTATCGGCTGCTCCAGGCCTGGTGGCTCCTGCGGCGGCCGCAGAGCTACGGTGCGGCGGTGGCGATCTGGCACGGCGACGCGCTCTTGCTGGTACGGACCTCCTACCGTCGGCAGCTCGATCTGCCCGGGGGCGGGATCGGCCGCGGCGAGGAGCCCGCGGCCGCGGCGGTCCGCGAACTGCGCGAGGAGACCGGCATCGAGGTCGAGTCCTCGGCCCTGGTCGATCTCGGCGAGTTCCACTTCGAGGAGTGCCGCCGCCGGGTCACCGCCTTCCTGTTCGCATGGCGCCCGAGGACGCCGGTGCAGGCGGTGGCCGACCGGCGCGAGATCGTCTGGGCCGGGTTCGTGCCCGCCGCCAAGCTGCCGCAGGCCGAGCTTGGGGCGCTGCCGCTGCTCTACCTGGAAGCTCTGCGGCGTCAGGTGCCCAGCGGCACGCGCCAGATCTCCCGCGCATAGTCGCGCACCGTCCGGTCGCTCGAGAACCATCCCATCCGCGCGGTGTTCAGCACGGCCTTGGGCCACCAGGAGGCGGGATCGGCATAGGTCTGCTCGACCAGGCGCTGCGCGGTGGCGTAGCCGTCGAAGTCCGCCGTGACCCGGAAATGATCGAAATTGGCGAGGTCGTCCAGGAGCGGGCGGAACCGGCCGGGATCGTCGGGCGAGAAATGGCCGGACTCGATCAGCGCGAAGGCGCGGCTCAGCCGCGGGCTGCCGTCGATGATGCTGCGCGGCGAGAAGCCGCCCTGGCGGCTGCGCGCGACCTCCGCGGCGGTCAGCCCGAAGATGAAGATGTTCTCGGGGCCCACATGCTCGAGCATCTCGATGTTCGCCCCGTCCAGGGTCCCGATGGTCAGCGCGCCGTTGAGGCCGAACTTCATGTTGCCCGTGCCGGAGGCCTCCATGCCGGCGGTGCTGATCTGCTCCGACAGGTCGGCGCCGGGAATCAGGATCTGCGCCAGCGACACGTTGTAGTTGGGCAGGAACAGGATCTTGAGCCGCCCGCCGACCAGGGGCTCGCCGTTCACGACCTTGGCGACGTCGTTGATGAACTTGATGATCAGCTTGGCACGCACGTAGGACGGGGCCGCCTTGCCCGCGAAGATCTTGACCCGCGGCACGACGCTGGAAGGACCGCCGTCGAGCATGTCCGCGTAGGTGGCCACCGCCTCCAGGATGTTGAGCAGCTGGCGCTTGTACTCGTGGATGCGCTTGATCTGCACGTCGAACAGCGCGTCGCTGGGCAGGGACAACTCGTGCCGCCTGCCGATGAAGTTGGCCAGGCGTTCCTTGTTCGCGTGCTTGATCGCCGCGAACCTGGTCCGGAACGCCGGGTCCGCGGCCAGCGGCACGAGTTCGCGGAGCCGCTCCAGATCGGCGATCCAGCGCTGGTGGCCGAGCGACTGCGTGATCAGCTCCGCGAGCTCCGGATTCGAATCCAGCACCCAGCGCCGCGGCGTGACCCCGTTGGTGATCGCGGTGATGCGATCGGGGAAGAGCCGGTGCAGCTTTTGGAACACGGTCTGCTTCATCAGCTCGCCGTGAAGCGCCGAGACGCCATTGACCTTGCGGGCGCCGAGGAAGGCCAGGTGGCCCATGCGCACGAAGCGGCCATAGCTTTCGTCGATCAGCGAGACGTCGCTGAGGAAGGGGTCGCCATTGTCGGGGCGGTGGCGCAGCTCGTCGAGGATCTTGGCGTTGATCTCGTAGATCAGCTGCATCTGCCGGGGCAGCAGCCGTTCCATCAGCTCGACCGGCCAGCGCTCGAGCGCTTCGGGCATCAGCGTGTGGTTGGTGTAGTGGATGGTCCCCCGCGTGATCGCCCAAGCCGCCGGCCAGTCGAGCCCGTTCTCGTCGATGAGCAGGCGCATGAGCTCGGGCACGGCGATCGCCGGGTGGGTGTCGTTGAGCTGGATGGCCGCCTTGTCCGGCAGGTTGAGCAGGTTGGGGTGGCGCGAAAGATGCCGCCGGATGATGTCCTGCAGGCTGGCCGAGGTGAAGAAGTACTCCTGCTTGAGCCGCAGCTCCTGGCCGGCCTCGGTGGCGTCGTTCGGGTAGAGCACGCGGGTGATGCTCTGCGACAGCGTCTGCTCCTGCACCGCCCGCGTATAGTCGCCCCGGTTGAACGCCTCGAGGTCGATGAGATTGCCGCTCTGCGCCGACCACAGGCGCAGCGTGTTGACATGCCGGCCGCCCCAGCCGACCACCGGCGTGTCGTAGGCCACCGCCAGTACGCGCTGGCCCCCTTCCCAGGTGCGCAAGCGTTGGCCCGCGGGGTCGCGCTCCTCGCGCACCTGACCGTAGAGCCGGACCGGATAGACCGACTCCGCGCGCTCGAACTCCCATGGGTTGCCGAATGCCAGCCAATCCTCGGGCCGCTCGACCTGCCAACCGTCGTCGAGCCCCTGCTTGAACAGGCCGTGCTCGTAGCGGATGCCGTAGCCGTAGGCGGCGATGCCCAGCGTGGCCATGCTGTCGAGCAGGCAGGCGGCGAGGCGCCCGAGGCCGCCATTGCCCAGGGCCGCGTCCGGCTCGACCTTGAGCACGGCCTCGGCATCGACGTCGAGCGAGGCCATGGCCTCCGCCGCCGTCTGGTACAGGCCCAGATTGCGCAGGGAATTGGCGAGGAGCCGGCCGATGAGGAATTCCAGGCTGAGATAGTAGACCCGCTTGCGGTCGTCGTCGTAGACCGTGCGGGTGGTGGTCATCCAGCCGTCGACCAGGCGGTCCCGCACCGCCAGCGCCAGGGCGAAGAACCAGTCGTGGCGCGTGGCGTGCTGCGGGTCCTTGCCGACCTGGTAGATCAGCTTGCCGAGGATCGCCTTGCGGAAGGCTTCCGGGTCAAGACGCAGCGAGCTAAGGCCGATGGCGATCTCGGTCATCACGTTCCCCAGGGCCGTTGCCCAGCATTCGGATCAGACTACCGGCCCTGCGGACTCTCGCAAGATCCGGGCCGCATCAGCGAGGTGCCAGCCGCATGATCGGTGCTTTTTCGTGTTGCTGACCGGCAGCGCCCGCCTCGCCGGGGTGATGGGCTGGCCGGTCGCCCATTCCCGCTCGCCGCGGCTGCATGGCCATTGGTTCGAGCGCTACGCTGTCGACGGGGTCTACGTGCCCCTGCCGGTGCGATCCGAAGACGTCGAGCTCGCCTTTCACGCGCTGCCCCGCCTCGGCTTTCTGGGCTGGAACGTCACCGTGCCTCACAAAGAGGTCGCCTGCCGCCTCGTCGACCAGCTCGACCCGCTGGCGGCGCGGATCGGGGCCGTCAACACCGTGCTGGTCGATCCCGACGGCAGCACGCGCGGGCTCAACAGCGACGGCACCGGTTTTTTGGCCAATCTGCGCCAGCAAGCCCCAGGCTGGGAGCCGGCGCAGGGTCCGGCGCTGGTGCTGGGAGCCGGCGGTGCCGCCCGCGCCGTGGCGGCGGCGCTCCTGCAGGCGGGCGTGCCGGAACTGCGCTTCGCCAACCGCACGGCGTCCCGAGCCGACGGACTGGCGCAGGAGTTCGCTTCCTTCGGTCCGGCCGCGGCGATCGCCTGGAGCGGGATCGGCCAGGCGCTGCAAGACACCCACCTCCTGGTCAACTGCACCAGCCTCGGCATGTCCGGCCAGCCGCCCCTGGAGGTGAGCCTGGCGCCGCTGCCCGCCCCGGCGGTGGTCGCCGACCTGGTCTACGCGCCGCTCGAAACCGAGCTTCTGGCCGAGGCCAGGCGACGCGGGCATGTCGCCGTGGAGGGTCTCGGCATGCTGCTGCAGCAGGCGGCCACCGGCTTTGCCCATTGGGGCGGCATCGTGCCGGAGGTCGACCAGCGGCTACGCGACGCCGTCCTCGGCACCGGCGCCTAGCTCGTCCGCGCCGGCGGGACCGCGAACACCTCGATCGTCGTCTCGCCGCCGGCGAGGCGGGCCTCCCAGGCGAGCTCGGCCTGGACCATCGCCTGTGCCGCCGGCAGCAGGCCTGCCAGCTCGGTAGCGGCGATGACGACCAGACCGTCGTCGTCGCCGAGGATCAGGTCGCCCGGCGCCACGGCGACGCCACCGAAGATCACCTGCTCGTTGACCGAGCCTCGCTCCATCCCGGACGGACCGCGTGCCACCGCGCCGCGGCTGAACACCGGAAAATCGTCCCAGGCGGCGAGCTGGGCCACATCGCGCACCGGGCCGTCCACCGCGACACCGGCGATGCCCTTGCGCCGGGCCGCACCCGAGAGCAGTTCGCCGATCATGGCGGCGTCCATCCGCCCGCCGGCCGCGACCACCACCACGTCGCCGGGCCGAGCGACGGCGATCGCATGATGCACCGGCCCATAGTCGGCGGGCTCGCACCAGGCGGTCACCGCCGGTCCGGCCAGCCTCGCTGCCGCCCCGAACGGCCGCAGCGGCCGGATGCCAGGATCGACCAGGACCCGCCCGCGGAGCAGATCGGCGGCGATCGTGGTCGGTATCCCGGCCCAGGCCTCAACGAGCGCCGCGTCGGGGCCTGGGCCGGGTGTGGAGCTCAGGCGGGTGGCCAACGTGCTGGTCAGACCACCTTGGTGCGCACGTTCACGTTGCCGCGGATGGCGTTGGAGTAGGGGCACACCTGGTGGGCCTTCTCCACCAGGCTTTCGGCGGCGGCGCGGTCGACTCCCGGCAGGGAGACCTCCATCTCGACCTCGAGGCCGAAGCCGCCCTCGGAGCGCGGCCCGATGCCGACCGTCGAGGTGACGCTGGTGTCGTTCGGCACCTTCGGGCCGCCCTGCGAGGAGACGAACTTCATGGCACCGAGGAAGCAGGCCGAGTAGCCGGACGCGAACAGCTGCTCGGGATTGTTGCCCGGGCCCCCGCCGCCGCCCAGCTCCTTGGGCGTGGACAGCTGGACGTCGAAGCTGCCGTCCTTGGTGGTGGCGCGGCCGTCGCGGCCGCCGGTGGCTGTGGCGGTGGTGCGGTACTTGACGTCGACCGACATGGCGTCCTCCCAGCGATTACCCGCGCCATGATCTACAACCATCCGTCCGGCCGGTCATCGCGAAAACGGCGTCAGCGCCTGAGCAGGAAGCCGGCGCCCAGCGGATCGTCGCTTTCGCGGCGAAAGCTGGCCTCCCCGGTGAAATACGCCTCGCCGGATACCTCGACCACCACCGCGGGATGCGGGCCGGCGCGGGTGGTGGCGACCACCCGCCCGACGAACTCCCCGCCGGTGATGCTGCGGAAGCGTCGGGCCTCGCCGGTCGCGACCTGTCGGCGGCGATGCATCAGCGCGAGCCTGGCGGTGACCCCCGAGCCGGTCGGGCTGCGGTCCACCTGGCCGTCGGCGAAGACGCACACATTGGTGGTGACCCCGTCGGGGGGGATGGCCATCTCGTCGACGAGGATGACACCGTAGAGATAGGCGAGATCGGGGTCGTCGGGGTGTGCGAGCGGGATCTGGGCGGTCGCGGCGGCCTTGACCGACATGGCCGCTTCGACGAGCTGCGACACGGCGCTGCTGTGGAGATCCAGCCCGAGCGACGAGGCTGCCAGCACGCCGTAGAACGCACCGCCATAACCGATGTCGAGCGTGACCGGGCCGATCCGCGCGCTGACCGCCACGGCCTCGCGCGCATAGGCGAAGGCCGGCACGCTGGCGAAGCGCACGCGACCCGGCCTCCCGCCGGCGACTTCGACCGAGGCGACCACGAGTCCGCAGGGGCATTGGATCCGGACTTCGGTCTCGGGCTCGCGCGGCGCGACCAGCCCGCGCTCGACCGCGAACCTGCCGAGCGCGATGACCGCGTGGCCGCACATGGTCGAATAGCCCTCATTGTGCAGGAACAGCACCGCGAGGTCGGCGTCGGGGAGGTCGGGCTCGACCAGGACCGCCCCGTACATGTCCGCGTGCCCGCGGGGTTCGGCCATCAACAATCGGCGCAGATGGTCCAAATGCTCGCGGGCGTAGCGGCGCTTTTCGAGGATCGTGGCGCCGCCCGGCGCCGGGTAGCCGCCGGTGACGATGCGGACCGGTTCGCCGGCGGTGTGCATTTCCACCGTGGTAATCGGCTGGTCGAGCCGCATGCGTCAGGCTCCCTCTCGAACCGTCTCGACCTTGCCGCAGGCGACGCCTCCGACCAAGCCTTGCGGTCGGAACATGGACCGGATTTCACCCCTGGGGGCTTGATCCCGCGGCAGTAGCTCAATAAGAGCGCCCTGCGCCGCGGTTCAGGCAAAGACATCACGACCAGACAGGAGCTGTCGTCGATGACCGAGATGGTCCGGCTCGACCGGCTGGCCAAACGGTTCGGCCCCGTACATGCCGTGGACGAAGTCAGCTTCGCCATGGCGCGTGGCGAGGTGCTGGGTTTTCTGGGACCGAACGGTGCCGGCAAGTCCACGACCATGCGGATGCTGACCGGCTTCATCACGCCCACGGCCGGCACTGCGCAGGTCATGGGCTTCGACGTCGTGCGCCAGCCGATCGAGGTCAAGCGGCGGATCGGCTACCTGCCGGAAGGTGCGCCGCTCTACGGCGACATGACCGTACTGGCCTTCCTGCGCTTCGTCGCCGACATGCGCGGGCTGCGGGGTGACGACGGCAAGCGGCGGATCGACGCCGCGGTCGGGCGAACCCAGCTCGAGGAGGTCGCGCACCGGCCCATCGAGACGCTGTCCAAGGGCTTCAAGCGCCGGGTCGGCCTGGCCCAGGCGATCATGCACGATCCGCCCGTGCTCGTGCTCGACGAGCCGACCGACGGCCTCGACCCGAACCAGAAGCACGGCGTGCGGCAGCTGATCGCCGAGATGGCGGGCGAGAAGGCCATCGTGATCTCCACCCACATCCTGGAAGAGGTCGAGGCCATCTGCACCCGGGCGATCATCATCGCCCGCGGCCGGGTGGTCGCGGACGCCAAGCCTCTCGACCTCAAGCGCCGCTCGCGCCACCACAACGCCGTGCGGGTCACGGTCAACGCGAACCTGCAGCCGAAGCTGCAGCCGATGCTGGCGGCACTGCCGGGCGTGCAGTCGGCCGAGGTGGTCGGGACGGTGAACGGCGTGGCCAGCCTGCTCGTGGTGCCCGACGGCGGCCTTCCCATCGTACACGAGGTCGGCGATCTGGTGCGCCGGTCCGGCCTGGAGGTCGACGAGATCGTGGTCGAGCAGGGTCGCCTGGACGACGTGTTCCGCGAACTCACCAGCTCCACGCACTGAGGGATCTCCGTTCGTGCCGCACCCCGTCTGGACCATCTTCGCGCGTGAGCTGCGGGCCTATTTCGCGACGCCGGTGGCCTACGTGTTCATCGTCATCTTCCTGGCGCTGACCGGATCGATGACGTTCTTCATGGGCAGCTTCTTCGAGCGCGGACAGGCCGATCTGGCCCCGTTCTTCGCCTTTCATCCCTGGCTCTATCTGTTCCTGGTGCCGGCCATCGCCATGCGGCTCTGGGCCGAGGAACGGCGCAGCGGGACCATCGAGCTGCTGATGACGCTGCCCACCACCACCTTCGCCGCCGTGCTCGGCAAGTTTCTGGCCGCCTGGGCGTTCGCGGGCATCGCGCTCCTGCTGACTTTCCCGATGTGGCTGACCGTCAACTGGCTGGGCGACCCGGACAATGGCGTGATCCTGGTGTCCTATCTCGGCAGCTGGGTGATGGCCGGCGCCTTCATCGCCATCGGCGCCTGCGCGTCGGCCCTGACCAAGAACCAGGTCATCGCCTTCGTGGTGGGCGCCGCCGCCTGCTTCCTGTTCCTGATGAGCGGCGTCGACATGGTGCTGGCCGCCTTCCGGCCCTGGGCGGCGCCGCTGGTCGTCGACACCGTGGCTTCGTTCAGTTTTCTCAGCCATTTCGGCCAGCTGATGAAGGGCGTGATCGATCTGTCGACCGTCCTGTTCTTCGGCTCGCTCATCTTGGTGTGCCTGATCCTGAACACCCTGATCGTCGACCTCAAGAAGGCCGCCTGAGAGGCCGACACCCATGACGCAGCCCCTCCTCGACCGTCAGAAGCTTGCCGTCGCCGGCGTCGTCCTCGCGGTCGTCATGTTCGTCGCGCTCAACATCTACGGCAGCTTGAGCCTGCGCGACGAGCGGATCGATCTTACACAGAATCGGCAGTTCACCCTCTCCAGCGGCACCGAGCAGCTCCTGGCCAAGGTCGAGGAACCGATCACGCTGCGCCTGTACGCCTCGCGGGCCCTGCGCGACGCCAATCCGTTCGTGGGCTCCTATGCCGACCGGGTGCACGACCTGCTGCGCACCTATGCCGAGGCGTCCGACGGCAAGATCGTGGTCGAGTACCTCGACCCCGAGCCGTTCTCCCCGGAGGAGGACCGCGCGGTCGGGTTCGGGCTCGAGCCCATCTCGCTCGATGCCGGAGCGAGCACCGGGTATTTCGGCATCGCCGGCACCAACAGCACGGACGATGTCGACGTGCTGCCGACGCTCTCGCCCGAACGCGAGCCGTTTCTCGAATATGACCTAACCCGGATGGTCAGCAACCTGGCCAATCCGACCAAGCCGGTGGTGGCGATGGTCACCGGGCTGCCGATCAACGCCGATCCGGCGGCGCAGTACCGGCCCTGGCAGGTCATGCAGGAGCTCAACCAGTTCTTCGACATCCGCCTGCAGGAGGGCGACGTCGACCGCTTCGGCGAGGATGTCGCGGCACTCGTGCTCGTGCATCCGCAGGCGCTGAGCGAGAAGACGATCTACGCGATCGACCAGTTCGTCATGCGCGGCGGCAAGGTCCTGGTGTTCGTCGACCCGCACTCCGAGGCGCAGGCGATGCGCCAGGAGCAGCCCGGCATGCCGACCGACAGTTTCTCCGACCTGGAAAAGCTGTTCCCGGCCTGGGGCGTGGACTACGACCCAGACATCGTCGTCGGCGACCCGCAATCCGCGCGGCAAGTGGGCTTCACCAGCGGCGGCCGCGATCAGGTGGTCGACTACCTGCCCTGGCTGTCGCTCGACCAGACCCACCTCGCCGAAGGCGACGTCGTCACCGCGGAACTCAACCGGATCAATGTCGCGACCGCCGGTGCGATCTCGGCGCGCGAGGGGGCCACCACCACCTTTACCCCGCTGATCCGTACGAGCGGCGAGGCGATGGCGATCCCCGCCGACGAGGTCCGGCGCTATCCCGATCCCCTGGCGTTGCTCCGCGACCACCAGGCCGGCGGCAAGGAGATGGTCCTGGCGGCCCGGATCACCGGACCGGTGAAGTCGGCTTTCGGCGATCAGGCGCCGGAGGACGTGGCGCACGAACCCGCGCATCTCGCGGAAGCCCAGAGCCCGGCGCAGATCATCGTCGTCGCGGACACGGACCTGCTCGACGACCGCAGCTGGCTCAACATGCTGAGCCAGCAGGTGGCGATCCCGGTCGCCGACAATGCCAACCTGGTCGCCAACGCCATCGACAACCTGGTCGGCAGTGATGCCCTGATGAGCCTGCGCGGGCGGGAGGTCACCCTGCGTCCGTTCACCAAGGTCGCCGAGATCCGGCGCGCCAGCGAGGCGCAGTACCGGGCCAAGGAGCAGGAGCTGATGCAGCGGCTGAACGAGCTGCAGGACAAGCTCAGCTCGCTGCAGGTGGCCGAGGGCGAGGATCCGAGCCTGCTGAGCGACGCCCAGCGCAAGGAGATCGAGGGCTTCCGCACGCAGCTCCTCGAGACCCGCCGCGAGCTGCGCGATGTTCAGCTCGCCCTGCGCAAGGACATCGAGGAGCTGCGTGACACCACGCGGTTCCTCAACATCGCCGCCGTGCCCCTGCTCGTCGCCCTGGCGGCGATCGTGATCGCGATCGTGCGTCGCGCCCGCTACCGGCGCCGCTTCGATCAGGCGGCCGCCTGAAGCCGCGGGGAGCCCGACCATGTCACCGAGAAGTTTCGCCGTCCTCGCCCTCGCCACCGCCGCCAGCGTCGGTCTCGCCGCCTACGCGGTCCAGGAGCGCGACCTTCCGGTCCGCTCGGCCGCGGCCGGCGGCGCCATGTTCCCGGACCTGCTGGACCGGCTGAACGACATCCGCGAGGTCGACATCGTGGGGCCCGAGGGCAAGCTCACGATCGTGCCCAAGGATCAGGGCTGGGTCTTGCAGGAGAAGGCCGGCTATCCGGTCGACCCGGCCCAGCTGCGCACGCTCGGCCTGGCGGTGGCCAATTTGCAGCTGGTCGAGGCCAAGACCGCCGATCCGCAGCGGCTGCCGCGCCTGGAGCTGTCGGATCCCGGGACGGCGGACGCCAAGTCGCACCTGGTCGACATCAAGGGCGCGGACGGCGAGGCGCTGGCCGCGGTGGTCGTGGGCAAGAGCAGCCCTTCCCTCTACGGCTCGGGTCACGGCGGCGTCTATGTCCGCCGGGCCGGCGACAACCAGGCCTGGCTGGCCGCAGGCGAGCTCGAGGTGCCGAGTGACGCCATGGCGCTGATCGGCCAGGACGTGGTCGACGTGCCGGCGGACCAGATAGCGCGGGTCGTCCTGCAGCCGGCGGACGGGCCCGCGATTACGCTGTCACGGCCGGATGCGAACGCGGCGTTCACGGTCGACGCCGGGTTGCCGGAGGGCCGCAAGCTCGACCCGGTCAAGGTGGAATTCCTCACCGGTTCGCTGGCCGGTCTGACCATGACCGACGTTCGCCCGGCGGGCGAGCTGGCCACCCCGAACGAACAGCACGGATTGCGCTTCGAGACCTTCGATGGCGTGCCCGTGGACGTCCAGGTCAGCACCATCGGCGAAGGCGACGCGGCCCAGAACTGGCTGACCCTGGACACGAGCGCCCCGCCCGCCGGCGTCGCAGCCGAACCTGCCCAGGGCGAGGACGGCGCCAAGCCGGCGGCGACGCTGGCCGACCGGGTGCGCAAGCTGGAAGGCTGGGCCTACGAGGTCCCATCCTACTTGGCCGATCGTCTGAAGGGCGGCCTCGACCAGCTGCTCGCCGAGCCGACGCCGGCTTCCTAGCATCGGAAGCCGGCGCGTCCGATCGCGCCTTCGCCCGGAGCGTTCTAGCGCCGAGCGGAAACGCTCTAGAGCGGGTTGCTCACGCCATCGACGGAGACCGCGGGCGTCAGGGGCAGGGTGCCGGTGCCGGTCTTGGCGCGATCGGCCGTGCCGTCGACCTCCCCGATGCTGCGATCCACCGATTGCACCGCCACCGCCGGCGCCGGATCGCCGGTTCCCAGGCTGGGCTCGCCGGGCTGCTGGGCGACGATCGCGGGCGAAGTCTCGACCGCGTTGGCGGGCGGGATCGCCAGCAGCTCGCTGGTCGCGGCCATCACTTCGAGCAGCTGGTCGCTGTCCTTGGGCCCGATCAGCGCAAACACCAGCGAGCCCCGCCGCCAGTTCAGCGACACGTGACCCTCGGGCACCACCGTCAGCGCCACGTCGGCGCCACTGCCGACGGCGCCGATGAACAGGAACACCCGGCGGTCCTCGTCGTCGGCATAGACCAGCCGCACCGAGGGAGCGTCGCCGCCGTTCAACGCGTCGCCACCGACGAAGCGGAGGCCGTGTGCGGCGAGATCCGGGCGGCGGATCGAGTAGGCGGCGAGCTGCTGGTCGAGCTGGAGCGGCATCTCGCCGGTGGCCGCGGTGGCCAGCTGCGCGGCTCCGTTGAACGGATCGCGGCCGAAGAGCATCTGCGGTCCGGAGTCGGCGACGTGATGCGAGAAGGCCAGCCGCTCCGCCATCGCGCTCGGATCCGGACCCCACATTCCCACCATGCCGATCAGCACCGTGGCGGCGAGCGCCGAGCTCATCGCACCGTAGCGGACCCGGCGTTGATGGCGCACCGTGGCCGTGAGCTGCCGCGTGAGCTCGGTCGTGAGATCGTCGTCCACCGGCTCGAGGCCCGACAGCTGTTCGCGCAGAGCCGCCAGTTCGCCCTGCTGCCGCAGGTAGCCGTTGACCCGTTCCGCCGCCTTCTGATCGTTGGCGAGCATCGCCACGATCTCCCGGTAGCGGCGACCATCCAGCTCGCCGTCGACGAAGGCGTGAAGATCGGCATCGCTCAAGGAGCCGACGGAATCATGCGATGACATGGCTACTTTACCACACGCAACCGCGCGACCGCCCCGTGCGTCATGAGCTGACGCAGCGCTTCGCGGCCGCGGGAAAGACGGGACATGATCGTTCCTATGGGCACGTCTAGAATCCGGGCGGTCTCAAGGTAGCTCATCCCTTCCAGACCAACAAGCAACAGCACCTCGCGCTGCTGTTCCGGCAAGGCCGCCAGACCCTGCAGCAGATCGCGGAATTCCAGGCGCCGCGACTGCGTCGCCGGCGACGACAGCGTGCCCAGCACGTCCTCGATGGGCACGTGACTGGCACGGTTGTGCCGCTTGCGGGTGGTGTCGATGAAGACATTGTGGAGCGTCGTGAACAGATAGGCGCGCAGATCCCGGACCGGCCGCCAGGTGCGCATGTGCGCGAGCACCCGGGCGAGCGCTTCCTGGACCAGGTCGTCGGCCTCGTGCGGGTCGCCGACCAGGACCAGCGCGTAGCGCCGCATGGACGCCAGATGGCTGGTGATGTCCGCCATCAACGGATCGTCGTCCCGGCTGGCATTGTTCGGGCTGGGCATGCGTGATGATTCCGCCGTCAGTTGGATCCGATCGCACGGATCGCCGATTGTTGCGGGCCGCCGATGCTGACGGTCCGGCACGTTCGCGAGCGTCGCTGTCGGGAGCAGGCCCGATCCGCTTCATGGCGCAACGCCACGATCATCGGCCAGCATAGCACACGGGCCGCCCAAAAGGGAGGCTCCGCCGGCATGCGAGCCGGCGGAGCCGAAACGGTTGGGCGGAAACGCTGGCGTACCGACCGGCGAGCCGTCATCGTCGGGCGGAACAACCTGATCTCGCATCATCGGCCGACACTCGACCAAGGCCGTTCCCCCGTGTGGCACGCGCTGAAGCCGGGGTCGGAAATTCGACCTTCGCTTCCAGACCGGCACACCTGACATACGGACGCAGCCCCCCGGGCCCTATTCCCGACATTTCTCGCGCGGCTTCACTCCTTGTGTCCGGCTTGCCACGGCAGGCGTGTCCCGCGGTCTCGAGGTCGGCCGAGGTCGGTCCGGCCTGCCGGCGCGAACCCCCCGCTGCCCGAGGGTCGGACTTAGGAGGCCGTTAACTCCACGTCGGTAACCTTGACCCTGGCCGATGGCCGGCGGGCAGGCCGCTCGCCCAGATTCGCGACCGGGAAACGAGATGCAGGACAAGGTCATTGCCGCGAACGGCATGGCGTCGCGGCGAGCGATAGCGATCCACCGTCAGCTCATCCTGCCCGTGGCCGTGCTGTTTCTCATCTCCGCCGGCGTCCTGGCAGCCCTGATGCAGTTCAACGCCGGCAAGCTGGACCGGGCCGCCGAGATCGATTCCCGCAAGGTGATCGAGGAGGCGCTGGCGGTGCGCGCGCGGCAGCTCGACCGGGTGGTCAAGGACTATGCGTGGTGGAACGAGGCGGTCGAGGCGATCCAGCTGCGTCAAGACCTGGCTTGGGCGGAAGATCGCCTCGGCCCGGTCCTGTTCAGCACCCACGCCTACGACCTCGCCTTCGTCGTGGCCCCGGACGATTCGACGCTCTACGCTTCGCACGACGGAGTGAGAACCGACGCCGACATCGGTTCGGCGCTGGGCAGCCCGCTGTGGCGGCCGGTCGTTCTCAAGGCGCGCGCCAGCGTCGCCGGGGTCGAGCCGCAGGCGGTGCACGGCTATGTGCCGATGCGCGGCGGGCGGCTGGGCATCATGTCCGCGACCGCGATCGTCGCCGAGGCGACCTGGAACGGGCCGCGGCCGAGCGGCACTCCTTACGTGCTGGTGGTGGTGCGCAGCCTGACCTCGGCATGGCTGGACGAGCTCGCCAGGGCCCTGGGAGTCGAGGAGATCGACTTCACGCTCGCACCCGGCCGGAATCCTCCCGCCCATGCGGCGCGCATCGAGGTCGAGCCCGCCCGCCCGGGCTCCGGGCTGATGGCGTGGCTGGCGGGTGCCGGCGTCGCCGGGGAGCGCAACGGTTCGTTCGCGACGCGGCTGGTGCTGTGGGAGCCCGTCGAGCACGCCGCGCGCGAGCCCGCGGCGGTGGGCAGTGTCTCCTGGCAGGCGCGGCGGCCGGGTACCGACTATCTGGTGGCGCTCGCACCTTCCTTGTGCACGGCGCTCCTGCTGCTGGCGGCGTTGGGCTGGTCGGCCTTGCGCCAGAGCCGTTCCTCGACCCTGGCGATCGTGGAAAGCGAGAGCCGGTTTCGCGACGTCGCCGACGCCAGCTCGGATTGGATCTTCGAGGCCGACGCCCAGGGCAGGCTGACCTGGATCTCCGACCGCTTCATCGCGCTCACCGGCATCGCGCTCGGCGACATCGAGGGCCGACCGATCACCGAGCTGCTGCTGCCGATGGCCGGCGAGGAGCGTTCGGGCGAACTCGACGAAGCCCTGCACGAGCAGCAGCTGTTCCGCAGCATCCCGCGCTGCTATCTCGATCTCGAGGGCCGGCCGCGGGCGCTGCGCGTGTCCGGCAAGCCCACGCGCGACGCGGGCGGCAATCTGGCCGGCTGGCGCGGCACGGCCACGGACGTGACCGTGGAGATCGAGGCGCGCAAGACCGCCGAGTTCCTGAGCGGCCACGACGCGTTGACCGGCGTCCTGAACCGGCAGGGACTGATCGACGGGACCGCGCGGCTGCTCGAGGCCGCCTGCCGGCGTGGTCAGCTCGCCGCATTCCTCATGATCGACGTCGACCGCTTCAAGGAGGTCAACGACGTCCATGGCCCGATCGTCGGCGACCGGCTGATCCGTGCTGTCGCACAGAGGCTGGCCAATCTGGCCCAGCCCGGCGACGTGGTGGCCCGCCTGGGGGCGGACGAGTTCGTCCTGGTCCGCCCGGCCGTGGCTGAGGCGCAGGCGGCGCAGGTGCTGGCCAAATCGGTCCAGGACGAGCTCGCCCAGCCGATGCCGGTGGGCGAGCAGGAGATCGTGGTCAGCGTCAGCGTGGCCGCGATCATGCTGCCGACCGAAGCGGATTCGGCCGAGCGCGCCCTGCACATGGCCGGCATGGTGATGACCCGCGCCAAGGAGGATGGCCGCTCGGCGCTGCGCTTCTTCGAACCGGGCATGGATGCGCGGCTGCAGGCGCGCAAGGCGCTGGAACGGGACATGGCCAAGGCGATCGAAAACCACGAGTTCGAGGTGTTCTATCAGCCCAAGATGAACGCGCGGACCCGCGAGCTGTCGGGGGTCGAGGCCTTGATCCGCTGGCGCCATCCGCAGCACGGCCTGATTGCGCCGGGACTGTTCATCCCGGTCGCCGAGGAGACCCGGATGATCGCCCAGATCGGTCGCTGGGTGCTCGAGCGCGCCTGCCAGGATGCGGCCGAATGGGGCGAGGTGCAGGTGGCCGTCAACCTGTCGCCGGCCCAGTTCATCGACGACGATCTCCTGGACACGGTGGCCGGCGCGCTGCGGCGCTCCGGCCTGCCGCCGACGCAGCTCGAGGTCGAGATCACCGAAGGAGTGCTGCTCGCCAACAACGCCCGCTCGAACGCGATGATGAACCAGTTCGTCGACATGGGCGTTCATCTGGCCATGGACGATTTCGGCACCGGCTACTCGTCCATGAGCTATCTGACCAAGTTCCGCTTCAACAAGATCAAGATCGACCGCTCGTTCGTCCAGGCCTTGGACCGCGGTGGCGAGGCGATCATCCTGGCGATCGTCGGCATGACTCGCAGCCTCGGCATCCAGAGCTGCGCCGAGGGGATCGAGACCGAGGAGCAGATGGCGGCTTTGCGCATGATGGGGATCGACGAGGTGCAGGGCTACCTGTTCGGCCGGCCGATGCCGCGCGCCGAACTGGTCGAGCGCTTCCGTCCCGGCCGCCGCCCCGGCCGCAGGATGCATGCCGCCGCATGATGCCGTGCGGACTTCGCGCAGAGCGTCCGCGCCAGCTCCGATCGGGGTGACGGTGGCGCGTCCGGATCCTCCGCCCAGAACGGTCGGGACGACGCGCCCGTCCGCGCTGGTAGCGTGCGGCGGCTGCTGCAAGAGCCTGCAACATCGTCCGGACGCTGATGCGCGCTGCGCTGCAGGAGGTGCTGGACTCCGAGATGTCCGAGACGGCCGGTGCGGCCGAGGCCGCGCGGCCGGAAGCCTTCGGGCGACGAGCTCGAAGCCGACGGCCGACAGGTGATGGCACTCGTCGACGACCAAGAGGCCATAGCCGGCGACCAGCTCCGAGACTTCACCCATGCGGACAAGACTCTGGATCAGCGCCTCGTTGATGCGGCCGCTCGGCTTCCGCTTGCCGCCGCCGATGACACCGACCTCGCCGGCCTCAAGCGACAGGAATGCCTACAGGCGATGTGCCCACGGCTCCACGCGCTGGCGACGGTGGACGAAGATGAGGGTATTGCGGCCCCGGCGGGCGATTAGCGCATTTTCTAAGCTTATGGAATCATTTGGGATTCCCGTAGTCGGTGGTTTGTGATTTAAGATCTGGGCTGGTGAAGGAGGCCAGCCTCGATGGCTCTCGCGCTTTCCGATGATCTGCGCCGCCGCGTCGTGGCAGCGGTCGACGACGGCATGTCGTGCCGGGCAGCGGCGGTCCGCTTCGGCGTCGCTGCATCGACGGCGATCAAATGGCTGCAGCGGTGGCGCCGCACAGGCAGCGTCCGGCCGCGGCCGCGCGGGGGCGACAAGCGTTCGCATCGGCTCGAGAGCCATGCCGCGGAAATCCTTGCCCGGATCGAAGAGACGCCGGACCTCACGCTTGCGGAGATCGTGGCGTATCTGGAGCAAAAGCACGGTCTTGCCGTGGCACCCAGCACCGTCTGGCGGCTGCTCGATCGCCACGGGCTCAGCTTCAAAAAAAACCGCCCACGCCGCCGAGCAGCAGCGGCCTGACGTCTGGCAGCGGCGGCTGGCCTGGTTCGAGGTCCAGCCCGAGCTGGAGCCGGAACGCCTCGTCTTCATCGACGAGACGGGCGCCTCGACGAAGATGGCCAGGCGCTACGGTCGGGCAGCCAAGGGAGAGCGCTGCCGGGCGCCAGTGCCGCACGGCCACTGGAAGACAACCACCTTCGTCGGTGCCCTTCGCCACGACCGGATGACGGCACCCATGGTCCTCGACGGGCCGATGAACGGTGCCGCCTTCCAGGCCTATGTGGAGCAGGTTCTCGCACCGACCTTGCGACCGGGCGACATCGTCGTTCTCGACCACCTGCCGGCGCACAAGCCCGCAGCCGTCCGCCAGGCCATCGAGGCCACCGGCGCCGAGCTTCACTTCCTGCCGCCCTACTCGCCGGACTTCAACCCGATCGAGATGGCCTTCGCCAAGCTCAAGGCGTGGCTGAGCAGATTGCCGCGCGAACGATCGTCGACCTCTGGAACGCCATCGGCGCCGCCATCGAACAGTTCACTCCCACCGAGTGCCGAAACTACTTCCAGGCCGCAGAATACGACTTCGAATGATCGGAAAATGCTCTAGTTCTTATGTCGAAAGTTCCACGACATTCCGACCTAGCAGAAACGCCTGGAGGCTCGACCGCTAGCCAACCGACGGACAGCCAGCCGGGCGTCATCACTCAGCCACATCTGTCTGAGGTAGGCAACCGCGTCAAACGCAAAACCCCCTTAGCAGCCCGTTGACGAAACCGGGCTTTCAGCCGTGCAGGTCCTGCTCGCAGCTGACGACGAGCATCGCGGCTTCGGTGTCGGTGGCAACGATGAGGATGCCGATCAGGGTGTCGGCGGCGGTGGTGAGCAGCATCAGGTGCGCCGAGGCACGGGCCGAGAACTCCCTTGGGGTCCCGGCACCGATCATGAGCCGCATGATCAGGCCGAGATTGTAGCCGGCGACGTGCACGAGGTAGCGTTTGTGCAGGTTCTCGCGGCCACGCAGCCAGGCGCGGCGCATGCCGCCACGATCGAGGGTGAGGGCGAAGCTGCGCTCGACCAGCTCGGCTCGGAGCTTGAACGCTTCTTTGGCCACGCCTGAGCGCAGTCGGGCGCGGTTGTTGTAGACTGCCCGTCGGGCGTCCTCGTCGCCATGCCAGCGATGGACGCCTCACCTTCTTCTCGGCGATCCGGCTCTTCCAGGCGCCGTCTTCCAGATCCTTCAGCCCGTCGCGCGAATGATAGCCTTTGTCGGCGATCAGCTCGGCCGGGTCGTTCACGGTCGGGGCCGCATCGACCGCCGCCAGGTTGGCTTCGGCCGCCTCGAGCGTGCCCGGCAGGGTCGTGGTGTCGCCCTGATCGGCGGGTGGATCTCCGCCGCGACGATGGCGCCGGTGTCGAGATCGACCGCATGCTCGGGCTTGTAGCCCAGCCGGGTGCGGCCGTCCTTCATCTTGGCGATCTTGGCCTGCGGATCCGTCGGCGAGGTCCAGTCCTGGTTGGACAGCCGCTTGCCCTGGCGCTGGCGGTCCAGCCGGATCAGATCCTCGGCCGTCGGTGTCGCGATGCCGCTCTCCTTGGCCAGCCGCTGCAGCATCTCCCGGTAGCCTTCGCCGCTGTCGCGGCGGACGATCGAGCGCAGCGCCGCGTTGGCTTCCATGGTCGAGGCATCGACACCGATCCGGTCGCCCCGGATCAGGCCGTGCTCGGCCAGCCGCTGCAGCACCCAGGTGAACACCGCCTCGTGCACCTCCAGCGGCAGCCGCGAGCGCGTCCGGCTCAGCCACGAATGGTCGGGCACCCGCTCGCTCACACCCAGGCGCAGAAACTCCCGCAGCGACAGGCTGTCGGCGCAGCGCCATTCCAGACCGCGCTCGCTGTCGATCCCCTCGAAGTAGCCGACCAGATGGATCCGGAAGTAGCGGCCCGGCGGCAACGACGGCCGGCCCCGCTTGCTGGCGTAGTAGGGCGCACATTGCTGCTCGGCGAAGCCGTCGAACCCAGCCTCGACCAGCACCGCCTGCAGTCGATCGTAGAAGACGTGCCCCGGCGAGCGCGGCAGCTCCGCCCAGCCCACCATCAAGTCCGCCTGCCGCTCGCCCTGCCGCCCAAGCGCCATGCTCGTCCCCGCACCGTCACGGCGGCAGCGAATCAGCCAAACCCGACTTCGTCAACGGGCTGTTAGGATTGAACCCGTTGGGGCCTTGAAGCGTTGACTCTCGGCAGAGGCCCACCGTGGTGGAGCTATTTCGTTCCACTGGGCTCGGCAGTGTTTACATTGCTTGGTGTGTGGATAGGGCTCTGGATCGGCCAAAGGAACACCCAGCAGACTATCGCTGCATCGCAGAAGAACTCTAACTTGTCTATTTGGCAAAAGGCCAATGAGGCAGAACTAAAAAATATTCAAAAGAAGTTGGATGAATTCTATATTCCATTTGTACTCTTGTCCGACGCAAATCATCACTTTGCTCAAGATCTTCGAGAAAGGGAGCGTGCGAAAGGTCGGGAAAACTATCGGATGTTGGTTCAGCTATTTGACTCAGAATGGCGAACTAATCTATCCGACTGGGACAAGCAGATTATCGAAATCGTATGCGGAAATGCCGAGGTGCTTCGTAAACTTATCGAAGCCAAGTCTGGCTTAGTTGATGAGAACATTCTTCCTTTTCTAAGTCGGGCGAGTGTTCACTTTCGGGTTTTGCATCTTGCGCACAAGAGCCTTCGCTAGGCAACGATTTGTCGCCGTTCGAGAGCTATGTGTATCCGCGTCAATTGGACAAGGTCATAAGACGGGAGATTGAGCGGTTGAAATCGCGAATTGCTCTACTTCGAGCTAGGCCAGGGGAAGAGATTGGGGCTATGCCGCCACTCGAGGTTCCAGAGATCTTCGACTAGAACCTTGGGTGGACCCGATGGTCGCTTATTCAAGCCAGCAGCGCCATCGCAGATGGCGGCATCGCCGTGATCATGTGACAAATTTTTGTAGCTCTACGTCGGTAAGCCATGATCAAATGAGATCTACGTGGTAGAAATCGCGCGCTACCGCACCGCCCTTGCGCGTCGAGCTGTCGCGACCGCTGCGTACGGCCATGGCGGATGGGTTGCTCGCCAACAACGCAACAGTAATGGACTTCGGCTGCGGTCGGGGCAGCGATGTTCGCTACCTAGAACGCCAAGGGATCGACTGCAGTGGCTGGGATCCGGTGCACGCGCCTCAAGGTCGCCAACGTGACGCCGATTTGGTGAACCTCGGTTACGTGGTCAACGTCATCGAGGATCCAGCAGAGCGCCGCGAGGCACTTCGTCGAGCCTGGGCCGATCGCGTCCGTCAACGTGGTGGAAATTCCCTGGCGGTCTGAGGTGGCCATTGGTCAGGCTGCTCGGGGTGGAAGTTGGAGCGGTTCGGTGTCGGGCTGTGTGAGCTCGGCCATGGCCTCGAGCTGCATGTAGCGGTGCTGGAGTTGCCATTCGTCGTTCTGCTCGAGCAGCACAGCGCCGATGAGACGGGTGATCGAAGCTTCGTTGGGGAAGATCCCGACCACATCGGCCCGCCGCTTGACCTCTTTGTTCAAGCGTTCCAGGGGGTTGGTGGAGTGGAGCTTGGTGCGGTGCTGCGCCGGGAACGCCAGGTAGGCGAGCACATCGTGCTCGCTCTCGTCCATCAGGGTGGCGAGTTTGGGCCAGCGAGGTCTGAGCTGATCGGCGACCTGGCGCCAAGTCTGTCGGGCGGCTTGCTGGTCGGCCTGCAGGAAGGCTTGGCGCAGGGCCGCCGCGACCATCGCGTGCTGGCCCTTGGCGACATGCGCCAGGGCGTTACGCATCCAATGCACCCTGCAGCGCTGCCAGGTGGCCTTGAGCACCTTCGTGGCGGCCTGCTTGAGCCCGTCGTGGGCATCGGAGATGACCAGCTTCACCTCCTTGAGGCCGCGCCGGACCAGACCCTTCAGGAAGGTCGACCAGAAGGTCTCGGCTTCCGATGGCCCAAGCCCGAGGCCGATGATCTCGCGCCGCCCATCGCTGCTGACGGCCACGGCGATTATCGCCGCCACCGGGACGATGCGACCGCCCTCGCGGACCTTCAGGTAGGTGGCGTCCAGCCAGAGATAGGGCCAGTCGCCTTCCAGGGGCCGCTCCAGGAAGGCGGTGACGCGCTCGTCGATGTCCTTGCACAGCTTGGAGACCTGGCTCTTGGAGATACCGGAAAGCCCCATGGCCTGCACCAGATCGTCGACCCGGCGCGTGGAGACGCCCCCGATCCAGGCCTCCTGGATCACCGCGACCAGGGCCTTCTCGCTCATCTTGCGCGGCTCCAGGAACGGCGGGAAGTAGGACCCCTGCCGCAGCTTCGGCACCCGCAAGGCCAACGTACCGAGCCGGGTGTCGAGGGTGCGGTCACGGTAGCCGTTGCGGTAGTTGAGCCGGTCGGTCGAGCGCTCGTGCCGGCCGGCGCCGACCAGGCCTTCCACATCGCTCTCCATCAGGACCTGCAGCACCGCCTCGGCGACGGTGCGCAGGAAGTCCCCGTCGCCGGCCTTCTGCAACAGCTCGGCCCATGGCAATCTGTCCTCGGTCATCGGGTGCTCCGTCGGCTGGGGTTGAAGCGTCACAACTCCACCTTAGCCGTCGAACCCGATGACCGCCGCGCCGGCGACCCGGCGGCACGCCTCCGCCAGACTCGTGACGGTCGCTGCGGCGAGCCGCCTCCCGTCTTGAATTTCCACCACCTGCGAGGACGCTAGCCTGGGCCTTGACGCGCCGTGTGCTCGTGGTGTCGGCCCGGCTGCGCGCGGAAACACCGGACACGACCGCGGTCGAGCCATTCGCCGACGGGCTCCTCACCCGCATCGGCACCTTCCAGAAGTTCTTCGAGCAGCAGGAGCTCCGGACTTGGGTCGACCAGGCGCTGGAACCCCAGTGTGGCGGCAGCACCCGGCGTGCTCACGTCTTCCGCGAGCCCTCGGACCGCGTGGCTTTCCTGGCCGCTCGCTACCGCCGGACGGCCCCGACCCCACGACCTCGCGCCGGCGTGCGGCTCCTCGCCGAGCACAAGGCGCTCCTGGACCAGCTGGCGGCGTTCGTGTCAGCACGGGGTCGCCTGCCGGCACCGGAGGAGCTGCCGGAATACAGCGCGATCGAGGCGGCTCTCGGGAGCGTCAAACGGGCGTTCCGGGTGCTGGAACAGGCGAGCAACTCGCAACGCCTGGGAGGCCGTCCGGGAGGCCAGGTCGCAGGACCTTCTGGTGTTCTTGGCGCTGTCGCGGTTCGACGGGCGACCGGGTTTCCACCACCTGCCGCACGACCTGCAGCTCGACGTCAAGGCCTTCTTCGGCAGCTACACCGCGGCCTGCAAGGCGGCCGACGACGCCCTGTTCTCGCTCGGTAAGCAGGAGGGCATCGACGCCGCCTGCCGGAGCGCGCCGGTGGGTAAGGCGATGCCGACCGCCCTTTACGTGCACATCGGTGCGGTTGGGGAGCTGCCGCTGCTCTTGCGGCTCTACGAGGGCTGCGCGCGTGGTTACGTGGGGCGGGTGCCCGGCGCCAACGTGGTCAAGCTCGGGCGCGGCGAGCCCAAGATCGCCTACCTCAGCTACCCGGCCTTCGACACCGACCCACATCCCGCCCTGGCGGAGTTGACGTCTGTGCACCTGCAGACCTTCCGCGTGCGGCAGCGAAGCTTCGCCGGCAACCGGAACCCGCCGGTCCTGCACCGCAAAGAAGAGTTCCTCGGGCCCGACCATCCCGATCGAGCCAAGTACGCCCGGCTGACCCGTCTCGAGGAGGCGAAGGGCCTGTTCAGCGATCCGGCGACCATCGGCACGCGGGATGGCTGGGCGCGCACCCTGGCGTCGAAAGGACTTACGTTGCGCGGGCACCGCCTGGTGAGCGCCAAGTCGCCGTCGGCCTAGCGCCAAAGCGCGTGGCCTTCGTGCGGACATGGATGAGAACTGAGCTGGCCTTTATCGCAGCAACTAGCTCGTCGCTCGGTGTGTTGGACGTGCCCATCGTCAGGGGCCGTACTTGCCCCTGAACACCTGCCGGTGGTGCCAAGCAACGTGATCCGGGGCGGGGTGCAGGCTTGCATCTCGTGGCAACGCCAACGGCCGCTGATCGAGCTGCTCGATCAGCCTGGAAGCTGAGAGGCCATTCACCGCAGCTGCAACACGTAGGCGCTGATCGAGGCCAATTGTGATCACGCCCAGGTCGAAGAGCTTGTGATGCAGCGAACAAACGACGAGGCCGTTATCGACCTCGCTCGGCCCGCCGAAGGCATGCCAGCGGATGTGCGCGGCATCGAGACCGACGAGCGCGTCGCCGCAGCGAAGCGAGAAGCCGCAAGCGGAGCAGCAGTAGAGATAGGCCTCGAGGACGGCACGACGAAAACGAGCATTGCGCTGGTTCGCCGTTGGCGGGCCAAGCTCGAGTCCTACCGCAGCGAGGATATCCGGATGCAGGTCGTCCGGAAAGCTGGCCTCGAGCAGCAGGCGGGCCGCTACGTCGATCAACTCAGGCTGCTTGCGGAGGAGCTCGAGCACGTCGTCGCTGAAACCAGCCGCGACGTCATGGTCGCGAAGGAAGCTTGGCCGTGGGTTACCGCCTCGGTCGAGCATCTTGATCCGGTCCGGCGCGGCCATGTTCAGACGCCAGATGCCGTCCGCCAGAAGACGACCGAACGGATCGGCGGTACGGGCCTGTGTGCCGGGGGGACCGTAAATGTGGAGGAGTGGTCTCAAGACGGCCTCGGCTTCCAGGTACCGGATATCACGCGCGCTCGCGTGCTTCAGGCGCCCGAGGGCGTAAAGCAGCAGCAAAGGTTTGTGAGGCGCGCGAATGTCCCCAGCGCCGAAGCGTCGGATTCGCCGCAGGTGCTCGAGAAGTTCGTCTGCAGTCAGGGTTGCTTTACCTCGGCCGCCGTTCTCGCATGGTGACGGCCAAGCGAACTCTGGGCAAGCGGCTCGCGCCTACCCGATCATGGTCCGTTGGCACCGTGCTGCTGGCCTTGCACGCCGTGGCGGAGCAGATCCGCCGGCCGACAGTCGGAGTTAGCTCATCCGTTAGTGTATCTGATGTTCTTGTTTGAAGCGGCACTTGGTCAGGGGAGAGGAGTTCGAACTCGACCGATAAGGCCGGCCCAGAAAGTCCAGCGATAACAGCTACTTAAGCAAGTGGATACCGAATAGGGCAAGTGAACAGCTGACGGAGAAAACCGCCCCAGAGAGGCGGATTCGGCCGATTCTGCCGGAGCGGCTCAGGCAACAGATCTGGCCATATTGGTGCGATATCAAGGGGTTATAGCGCCGAGCCTTCTGAGCCGGAGACCTGACCACATGGTCAAAGGTGGCGGAGGGACAGGGATTTGAACCCTGGGTGCCTGTCGCCAGGCACAACGGTTTTCGAGACCGCCCCGATCGACCGCTCCGGCATCCCTCCGCAGGCGCGCGCGACCGGGTTGCGCGCCGTGGCTATCTAGTCGCTCGCGGCAATCGCCGCAAGCGGCGACAGGCTTGACAGGTGCTCCGGCCGGCAGGGAAGGTGCAGGCCCGTTCGCTCCGAGGAACGATCGTCATGCGCACAGCCCGTAGCCTGCTCATCGCCCTGACGCTGGCCGTGCCCGCAGCGGCCCGCGCCGACGAGATCGGCGACCAGCTCGACCGGGCGCGGCAATATTATGACGACGGCGACCTCACCGGAGCGATCGGCGAGCTCGAGTTCGTCCTGCAGGCGCTGCGCGGCAGGATCGGCCAGGAACTGCTCGAAACATTTCCGGCACCGCCGGACGGCTGGACGGCCGAGACCGCCGACGACAGCGCCGGTGCGATTCCGTTCGTCGCCGCCGGGACCATGCTCTCGCGCACCTACCGCTCGCCCGACGGAGCCAGCTCGATCGAGGTTCAGCTGATGAGCGGCGGCGGCTTTTTGCAGGGGCTGGCGGGGATGATGATGAACCCGGCCATGCTCGCGGCTCAGCCCAACGCCAAGCGGGTGCGTGTCGGCCGCGAATCCGGGGTGTTGACCTACGATCCGGGCGACAAGTCCGCCAAGCTCGTGCTCGACCTGGGCGGCAAGGCCACGGTCATGCTGGAGGGCAAGGGGATGGCGAGCGGGGCACCTTTGGAAGACCTCGCCCAGCGCTGGGACCTGAAGAAGGCCAAGGACCTGCTCGGCGGCTGAGCGGCTTCAGCCGAACAGCCGGTCGCCCATCTCGTCAATCAGGCGCTGCGCCTTCTGCACCATCAGCCGCCTCGCCTCCTCCTCCCCGCCATGGGTGTCGGCGCGGACGAAGCGGTGCTCCTTGCGGCCCTCCGGATAGTCCTTGACGATCAGGCCGGCGGTCAGGAACTGCCCGCCCTGGCGGATCGGCTGCGGGTAGATCAGGAAGCCGCGGTGCTCGACCGCCTCCGTCGCCGGCGTGCCCGAGTTGCTTTCGCCGCCGGCGCCGAACAGCCGGCCCAGCAACCTGCCCAGCGCCATTTCCTCCTCCTCCGCTGCCGCCGCGCCACCAAACGCCGGGCCGCGCCCCGTGGCAAGCGCCCAGGAGGTCGATGCCTCCGTGGCATCACCGGTAGCGGTAGCAAGACGCGGCGCTACCATGCGGCGCGCTTCGGAGAAAGGACATGTCGCTGAGCACGTTCGACCTGTTCAAGATCGGCGTCGGGCCTGCGAGCGCTCATCCGGTGGGGCCGATGCGCGCGGCCGAGCGGTTCCTGCACGAGCTGGAGAGCCTGAGCCGGCTGGAGCGCGCGGCGCGGGTGGAGACCCTGCTCTACGGCTCCCTGGCGCCGACGGGGAAGGGCCGCGCCGCCGACAAGGCCGTGATCCTCGGCCTGTGCGGGGAACTGCCGGAACGGGTGGACCCCGACGCCGCGAACGGGATCTTGGGCGCCGTGCGCAAGTCCGGCAGGCTGCCGTTGCTCGGCCGGCATGGCGCTTGAGCGCGACGGCGGCGAGCTCCTGGTCGAATACTACTACCTGGTAGGCGAGGGGTTCGTCCCGAGCGAACGCGGGGCGACGCCGGCGGAACGCCCAGCAACGTCGCGCTGCCGTTCCCGTCGGGTCCGCGGCCGCGCTTCTGGCGCAGTGCCGCAGCGACGGGAGGCCGATCGCGGCCCTGGTCCAGGACCATGAGAAGGTCTGGCGCGACGAGGCCGAGGTCCGCACCCGGCTTCTCGATCTGCGGCGGGTCCTCGAAGGCTCCATCGAACGGGGCCGCCGTGCGGCCGGATGCCTGACGGGCGCACTCGACGTCAGGCGGGGCCGCGCCGGCCCTGTTCGACGAGCTCACTCGCCGTCCCGAGGCCGCGCTCCGCGACCAGCTCTTGTGCGCGGTTCTAGGCGGAAGCGACGAGCAGGTCGGGAACGCGGCGGAGATCGGCTTGGAGCACAATCTGGGCTTAACCTGCGATCCCATCGCGGACCTGATGCAGATCCCGCGCATCGAGCGCAACACCATGGGGGCGGTGAAGGCGATCAATGCCGCACGTCTGGCCCTGCGTGGCGACGGCACGCATTTCGTCCACTTCGACCGGGTCATCTAGACCATGCGTCAGACCGGACGCGACATGATGGCGAAGTACGAGGAAACCTCGCTCGGCGGCCTCGCCGTCAATGTCGTGGAGTGCTGAGGCATGGGCCGTGATCTGCAGGCGCTCGATCGCCTTGGGAAGGCCCAGGGGGCCGAGGCTCGTGGCAATAGCGTCGATTTTGGTCGGAGCGGCGGGATTTGAACCCACGACCCCCAGTCCCCCAGACTGATGCGCTACCAGGCTGCGCTACGCTCCGACACGGGGCTGGACAGGAGGCCCGTCTATAGCCCTGACTGCCGGCGCTGGCAACCGCGGGCCGGAACTTGACTTCCCGGCCTGCGGCACGAGTTCCGGCGCGCGGGGGGGACCGGCGGGAGAATTGGCGTCATGCTGCTTGAACGTCCGCCTACAGGCGTGACGGCGATCCATCCCCCGGGGGCACTCGAGCTCACCGTCCTCATGCCATGCCTGAACGAGGCGGCGACGGTGGCGGGATGCGTCGCGGAAGCCGTGGCCGCGCTGGCGGCGGCCGGCGTCAGCGGTGAGGTGGTGGTCGCGGACAATGGCAGCACCGACGGCTCGCAGGTGCTGGCCGAAGCCGCAGGGGCCCGGGTGGTGGTGATTCCGGCGCGCGGCTACGGCAATGCGCTGGCGGGCGGCATCGCCGCGGCCCGCGGCCGCTACGTGCTGATGGGCGACGCCGACGGCTCCTACGATTTCGGCGAGCTGCCGCGGTTCCTCGCCGGCTTGCGGGGCGGCGCCGACCTCGTCATGGGCTGCCGCCTGCCGGCGGGCGGCGGGCGCATCCTGCCGGGCGCCATGCCCTGGACGCATCGCTGGATCGGCAACCCGATCCTCACCGCCCTTGGCCGCCTGTTCTTCTCTGCACCGGTTCACGACTTTCATTGCGGCCTGCGCGCGGTCCGCCGCGACGCCGTCTCGGAGCTGGGTCTGCAATGCCCGGGGATGGAATTCGCTTCCGAGATGGTGGTGCGCGCCGGGTTCGCCCGGCTGCGGCTGGCCGAGGTTCCGGTCACGTTGCGGCCGGACCGCCGATCGCGGCCACCACACTTGCGCAGCTGGCGTGACGGCTGGCGCCATCTGCGCTTCATGCTCCTGTTCTCGCCGCGCTGGCTGTTCCTGATACCCGGCCTGACCGTGGCCCTGGCGAGCCTCGCCTGCTTCCTCCTGCTGCTCTCCGGGCCGGTGCGCGTGGGCGGCGTCACCTTCGACGTCAATACCCTGATCATGGCCTCGGCCGGTATCGTGGCGGGCGTGCAGACCGTGCTGCTCGGGATGCTCGCCAAGGCGGCGGCCGTGCAGCTGGGCGTGGCGCCGCCGACGCCGCTGCTCGCGCGCCTGCAGAGCCTGCGCACGATCGAACTCGGCATTTTCGCCGGCGGCTTCCTCCTGTTCATCGGGCTGGTCTACGCCCTGGTCGCGGTGGCACGCTGGCGCGACGTCGGCTTCGGCGACCTGCCGCCGGCCGAGAGCGTCCGCATCGTGGTGCCGGCCGTCACCGCGGCCGCCGTCGGCGTCCAGCTCGCCTTCACTGGCTTCGCGCTGGCCATCTTGGAGTTCGGGCGCGAACTGCGGCTCAAGCGTGCCCAGGGCTGAGCCGACCGAAGCCGACGGGCCGCGGCCAGCTCTCGTCTTCGGCGGTGCCGTGCTGTTCTTGTGGCCCGCGACGCTGAACTGGCACCCCTATTTGTTCTGGGATACCTACGGCTATTTCCTCCAGGGCAAGGTCTATGCCTCGCTCCTGCTCGCCCGAGCGGGCGTGGGACCCGTGCCGCCGGAGGCGATGGCGGGCTGGCTGGGCGCGGCCGGGCGGATGCTGGCGAGCGACGCGTCGATCCGCTCGCCGACCTGGAGCCTGGTCACGTACGGACTGGCGGCCGGTGGCGGTTTCTGGCTCCTGGCGCTCGCGAACGCGGCCATGGCCGCCGCCGTGGTCGAGCTTGCCCTGGTGCGGCTGTTCGGCGTGACCGTGCGGCGCCGAGTGCTCCTGTTCGCCCTGCTCGCCCTGGTCAGCTCCCTGCCCTGGTTCGCGAGCTTCCTGATGCCCGATCTCCATGCCGGGCTGCTCGTCCTCGCCGCGGCGACACTCGCGTTCGGCGGGCCCCGACGCGGTGAGCGCCGGCTCTTGGCCGGGCTCTATCTCGCGGCCCTGACCTTCCATCCGTCGCACCTCCTTCTGGGAACGGCCCTGGCCCTGCTCGCCGCGGCGCTGCCGGCCGCACCGCCGGAACGACGGCACCGACTGGCCTGGCTCGGGCTGCCGGTGCCCGCGGCCGCCATGATCCTGATCGCCTGCGGGTGGCTCGGCTTCGGCGAGGCCAGCCTGGCTCCGCGCGGACCGCCCTTCCTGCTCGCCAGGTCGTGGGAGGACGGGCCGGCGCGCCGCTATCTCGCCACCGCCTGCCCGGCGGCCGGCTGGGCGATCTGCGCCCCGCTGGATCGGTTGGCGCCCAGCGCCCAGGAGTTCCTCTGGCGCGAGCAGGACAGCTATTGGACGATGACGCCTGCGATTCGCGCCGCCGTCCGGGCCGAGGAAAAGCAGGTGCTGCTGCGTGCCGTGGGCGCCGATCCGCTGGGTCAGATGCGGGCTTCGGTCACCAACGCGGTCATCCAGCTCGGCCGCTTCGGCCTCGAGGATTTCGTGGTCGGGCGCGGCGCGGAGGTCACCAGCGCGGACTACACGTTCCTCTACCTGCCGCGCGCCCCGTCCGCGGTCTGGGGGCTCGGCGGCTTCACCGCCGCGATCTACGCCAGCGGCGCCCTGGCCTTGCTCGCCATTCTGCTCCACGGCTGGCGCGACGGGCGATCGGCGCGCGACTGGGCGCCGATCCTGTTCATCCTGGCTGCAGCTGGCGATCAATGCGGGGATCTGCGGGGCCCTGTCAGGTCCGCATGCCCGCTATCAGGGCCGCGTCGTCTGGCTGCTGCCGCTGCTGGCAGGTGGGCTTCTGCTCGGCGCGCCGCTCGGCGTCAGTCGTTCGCGCGGCGTGCCTGCCGCGAGCAGATCCCTGACCTCGACCAGCTCGCGCCGAAGTTCGGCCAACTGCCGGCTCGCGTCCGACGCTGCCGTCCGCGAGGCCAGTCGCTCCGGCACGGGCCGCGCTGCCCCGACGACGGTTGGCTCCTGAGCCGGATCGCCCGCCGTAGCGGGCCGGGTGCGGCGCGTCCGCAGCAGCTTCTGCGCGCCCTTGATCGTGTAGCCTTCGTCATAGAGCAGGCTGCGGATCTGGCGCAGCAGGTCGACGTCCTCGGGCCGGTAGTAGCGGCGACCGCCGCCGCGTTTCAGCGGCCGGATCTGCGCGAACTTGCTCTCCCAGAACCTGAGCACGTGCTGGGCCACGTCGAGATCGTCGGCGACCTCGCTGATGGTACGGAACGCCGTCGACGACTTCTGCGCCCGGACGCCAAGCTCGCCCGGCATGGCCGCCGGCAGGTCCGGGAACAGCGTCTGGCTCATCCGGAGGCGCTCGCGGTGACCCGCTCCTTGAGCGCCTGCGAGGCCCGGAAGACCAGGACCCGGCGCGGCAGGATCGGCACTTCCTCGCCGGTCTTCGGGTTCCGCCCGACCCGGCGGCCCTTCTGACGCACGGTGAAGGTGCCGAACGAGGAGATCTTCACCGAGCCTTCGCTGAGCAGCGATTGGGAGATCTCGCCGAGGATCGCGTCGACGAGCCCTGCCGACTCGCTGCGCGACAGGCCCACCTCCTGATACACCGACTCCGCGAGCTGGGCCCGGGTAAGTGTCTTGCCAGCCATGCCGCCACGCCCTCCGCTAGCCCGCGGGACGTCAAAAAGCTAAGCGCAGCAAAGGCTTGTGTCAAGGCGCTCGCCTGGCGGAGCCATCACCAGCGGATGAGTGCCGCTCCCCAGGCAAAGCCGCCGCCCATGGCGGTCGCCACCACCAGGTCGCCCTGACGAATGCGCCCGTCGGCGACGGCCTGATCGAGCGCCAGCGGAATCGAGGCCGCCGAGGTGTTGGCGTGCCGCTCGACGGTCACCACGACCTTGTCGCCCGCCAGCCGCAACCGCTTGCCGACGGCATCGATGATCCGTCGGTTGGCCTGATGCGGCACCAGCCAGTCGAGATCGCTCGGCCCGAACCCCGCTCGGTCCAGCACGGTCAGCGCCGCGTCGGCGAGATCCCCGACCGCGCAGCGGAACACCTCGCGCCCGTTCATCCGCACATGGCCGGCGGTCCCGGTCGAGGACGGGCCGCCATCGACGTAGAGATCGTCGTAGTGCCTGCCGTCGGCGGCAAGGTGCGTGGCCAGGATGCCGCGATCCAGTCGGGTCCCGGCCTGCTCCTCAGCACGGAGGACCATGGCACCGGCCCCGTCGCCGAACAGGATGCAGGTGCCACGGTCCGTCCAGTCGACGATGCGCGAGAAGGTCTCGGCGCCGATCACCAGGGCGTTGCGCGCCTGGCCCAGGCGCAGGAAGTTGTCGGCGGTGGCGAGCGCATAGGCGTAGCCGGCGCACACCGCCTGCAGGTCGAAGGCGATTCCCGGCCCGATGCCGAGCTTGCGCTGCACCGCGGTCGCCGTGGCCGGAAAGGTATGGTCAGGGGTGGAGGTGGCCACCAGGATCAGGTCGATGTCGCTCGGCCGCACGCCGGCTCGGTTCATCGCCTCGCGTGCCGCGGCGCAGGCGAGGTCGGAGGTCAGCTCGCCGTCGGCAGCGATGTGGCGCTGCCCGATTCCGGTGCGCTCGCGGATCCACTCGTCGGAGGTGTCGACGGTGCGCGCGAGTTCCCGGTTGCTGATCACGCGCGCCGGCAGGTAGGCGCCCACGCCCAGGACGACCGATCTCACCATGACACTCAGGAAGCCGCCGCGTGCGTCGCCAGGGCCGGAGCGCCCGAGATTTCGGCCATCTCGTCGATGATCCTCTGATTGGTACCCTTGCGGACCAGATTGGCCGCGACCGCGATGGCCGCGGCGAAGCCCAGGGCGTCCGTGCCGCCGTGGCTCTTCACCACCACACCGTTCAGACCCAGGAACATGGCGCCATTGTAGCGCCGCGCGTCGAACTTCTCGCGCAGAGCGGCGAAGGCCGGCTTGGCAAGCAGGTAGCCCAGCTTCGCGCGCATGCCGCCGCCGCGGAACGCCTCGCGCAAGGCTGACGTGAACATGGCGGCGGTGCCTTCGGCGATCTTGAGCGCGACATTGCCGGTAAAGCCGTCGGTCACGACGACGTCGACGACGCCCTCGGTGACGTCGGTACCCTCGACGAAGCCGTGAAAATCGATCGGCAGCTTGCTCTCGCGCAGCATCGCCGCAGCACCGCGGACGGTGTCGTCGCCCTTCAGCTCCTCGGTACCGACATTGAGCAGGGCGACCCGCGGCTTGGCGACGCCCAACATCACACGCGCATACACCTCGCCCATGACCGCGAACTGGAACAGGTGCTCGGCGCCGCAATCGACATTGGCGCCGAGGTCGAGGACCACGACCGGCCGCTGCCTACTCGGCATGACCGAAGCCATCGCCGGACGATCGATTCCGGGCAAGGTCTTGAGAACGAACTTGGCCATGGCCATCAAGGCGCCGGTGTTGCCGGCGGATACCGCGGCGGCGGCCTCTCCATCCTTCACCGCGTTGATCGCCAGCCGCATGCTCGAATTGCGGCCTTGGCGCAGCGCCAGCGACGGCTTGGCGTCACCCGCCACCGAATTGGGCGTGTGGCGGACTTCGCACCGGTCGCGTAGCCGCGCGTCGCGGGCCAACAGCGGCTCCAGTCGCGCCGCATCGCCGATCAGGAGCAGGCGCAGGTCCGGGTCGTGCTCCAGGGCCAGCGACGCGCCAGCCACCACGATGCCCGGGGCAGCATCCCCGCCCATCGCGTCCAGGCCGATGGTGAGACTCATGCCATGTCCATCAATGGCGCCGCAGCCCAGCCAGCGGCGCGAAGGGCGAACCCGTTCCTCCGCGGCCATCACCGCCGAACTCGGCGAGGTGACGGTCTGCTTCCGGTGCTCGGGGGTAGGGCTCAAGGGAGAGGGACAGCTCCTCGGCAAGGATCTCCCCGAGATCCAGCCGATCCGATGCCAGCGGCTCCGGTGTCTCCGCCTCTGCGTCGATCTCGACCTCGCCTTCGCTCTCGGCCGGCAGGTCACGGCTGAACAGCCGGTCGAACTCGGCTTCTACCCTTGCCGGCACCGGATCGAGCGTGACGACGCAGGTCTGTACCACGTCGGCGGCCAAGCTGCCGGTCACCAGATAGGTCGCCGTGGCGTCGACCGGCTCGACGCGGATCTCGCCTGCGAGGCTGCCGATCTCGACCAGCCCGAACCGGTTCGCCAGAGCCCGGCACTCCTCGAGCGCTGCCTGCAAGCGCACCGCCAAGCCCTCGGGCGGCACCGCGTCCAGGTGCAGCGGGCGGGAGAATTCGACAGGAACGCTCAAACAGGGCCTCCAAGCCGGGTGTGGGCGGCCAACTCCTCACTGCAGGCCCGGCATGTGGCGGCGCTGCGCCCGATAGCAATAGGCCCGATGGGCGCGCCGACGCCTCCCACACGGGTGCATCCGGTCGAGCGGCGGCGGAGCTTAGGCCCGCGCCATGAGGGGGTCAACGAAGGACCGGGGCCGTGAGGCCGACGTCGCTGTCTCGAGGGAGCCATGGCGCCGCGCCTTGCGCGGCCCCGCGGTGGTGCCATAGTCCGGTCCGGCTCATCTCTGAACCTCGGTGGCAAACTCGGCATCAGCGCCTAGGTTGCCATCGTTGGGTTCGTCTTGTGCTTTCCCTTGAACCCGTACGTCGAAGTCGGGTCCGATGGCGTGCATGACGACGCTGTCAATCCCACCGCCATCGCCAGAGGAGTCTCGGCAATGCCATCTAAGAAAAAGGCCAGCCGCACCGCGAACCTGGCCACGCCCACAAACCTGGGCGCCAACGCGGTCCAGGACATCGCGGGTGCGCTCAACCTTTTGCTCGCCGACACGTTCGCCTTGTACCTCAAGACGAAGAACTTCCACTGGCATGTCTCAGGGCCTCATTTCCGCGATTATCACTTGATGCTTGACGAGCAGGCGGACCAGATCTTCGCCACCACCGACGACATCGCCGAACGCGTACGCAAGCTCGGCGCCACCACGCTGCGCTCAATCGGTCAGATCGCCAGCCTCCAGAGGGTGCTCGACAACGAGGCCGACTATGTCACACCTCAGGACATGCTGGCCGAGCTCCGCGACGACAACAAACAGATGGCGTTCCACCTCAAGCAGACGCACGACCTCTGCGACGAGCATGGCGATGTCGCCACCGCCAGCCTTCTCGAGAATTGGATCGACGAAGCCGAACGGCGGATCTGGTTCCTGTTCGAGGCCGGACGCACCCAGGGCAGCGGCGCCTAGCGGCCGGCCGCCCCGTCAGGACGAGCCGACGCCTCGGTTCCTTCTCCAGCGTGCTTCGGCGCCTGGGCTCGCTGCGGCATTGTGGGTCCGACTGCCTGCCGCCACGCCAATGGCGGCGGCGAATGCCAATCCGCCGACCAGCGCGCCCCAGCGCACGAGGGCCGGCGAAAACAGGGCCGGCGACGCCGATGCCCGGCCATCGAACCTGCCATGGGCGCCGAAATCACCGGGTATCGGCCGCTCCAGATTATCCTGCCGGTCCGGGTCGGCTCGCTCCGCCGACATCTGGCCGCGCCAGGCGCGACGAGCGAGGAGATGATCGAGCAGCGAAGGGGCGAGCTGCGTGCCGATGATCGCTTCCAGGGTGGGCTTGCCGATCCAGAGCTCGCGCGGGGCAGTCCGGGCGGCATGGTAGATGGCCTGCGCGATCGCTTCGGGCTGGTAGATGGGTGGCAGCGGCTGCGGCCGATGGGGCAGGCGATTGCGCGCCCAGTCGAACTGCGGGGTGTTGACGGCCGGTAGTTGCACCATGACCAGCCGGATGCGGCTGCGAGCGTGAATCAGCTCGGACCTCAGGGAATCGGTAAAGCCTCTGACCGCGGCCTTCGCACCGCAATAGGCGGATTGCAGGGGTATCGAGCGGTAGCTCAACGCGGAGCCGACCTGCACGATGGTACCGCGATCGCAGCTGCGCATGTGCCGAAGTGCGGCCAGCGAGCCGTGGACTTGGCCCAGATAGGTGACCGCGGTGACCCGCTGGAACTCGGCCGGGCTGATCTCGTCCACCGGTGCGAACACTGTGGCCATGGCATTGTTGATCCAGACGTCGATCCCGCCCCACCGTGCGACGATGCGATCGGAAGCCGCGAACATCTGGGATGCATCGGCGACATCGGCCTGGAGCGGGAGTGCGGAACCGCCGGCCTGCTCCACGTCGCGGCGTGCGCCGGCAAGACCTTCCGCACCTCGCGCGATCAATCCAACCTTCCAGCCACGCTCGGCAAATGCGATCGCTGTCGCACGCCCTACTCCAGCGGAAGCTCCGGTGATGACGACGGTCGGCATGATGATGCAAGCTTGCGCGGTCCTGTTGGTTCCCCGGCGGCTCGAATGCCGGGTCAGGACGCGCCGATCGCGGTCCACTCTTGCCGGTAGGTCTTTAACCCCCACTGTGAAGCGGGCATGATGATCTGCGTAAACGGGACCGATAGGGGGCGGCCATGGAGATCATCGAGTTGCATCACATCAGCCTCCCGACGGCCGATCTCGAGCGGTCGACGGCGTTCTACCGGGAGGTTTTGGGCCTCGCGGAGATCGCCCGCCCGGACTTCCCGTTCCCAGGGGCTTGGTTCCGGCTCGGCGACCGTGAGCTGCACCTGATCGGCGGGGCGGCGGCCACCTGGCCGCCCGACGCGGACACCCATCCAAGGCGGCTCCATCTCGCGGTGCGCGTCGCCAGCTTCGCGTCTGCGCTCGCGCGGCTCGAGCGGCTGGGGTACCGCGAAGACGTGCAAGCCGACCACCCGCAACATCTCGTCGTCCAGCGGCGGCCGCCCACCGGCTATCCGCAGATCTATCTCATCGACCCTGACCGGCATCTGATCGAGATCAACGCCGCCAGAACTCAACTCCTGAGCGGGCTCGCCTGTCGCGATCGTGTCGAACGATCATGGGATCTGTGGTGGCACGAAAAGCAGGAGCATGACGGGAGCGGGGCATGGCTACATTCTGGACAGGCTGGCTCGCGTTGCTGGTAGCGTTCCCGATCGGCGCAGCACTGGCCGAGGACTGGCAGCCGCCGGTGACGCGGACGCAGGTCGAGGATCAGTTCGTGCTGTTCGAGCCGGACTATAGGACCCTGAAGGAGCAGCGGCTGAGCAAGCTGCGGCCGCTCGAGGAACAGCTCTACGCCCTGCAGGCGGGTGGTGATCCCATGTTCTGCTCGGCGCACATGCTCAACGAGCTGCGTTGGCTGCTGCAATCCTCGACCCAATGGTCACGGATCGACAAGCAGATGTGGCTCCTGAAGGTGAGCCTAAGCGACAAGGACCAGGACTTCGCCATGGGCCAGGAGTTGCACGACGGCTCCTGGGGGGTCTGCTACGACGAATGGTTCAAGAAGCTCGACCCCATGATCCAGGCGATCAACATGATGGCCGGCAAGGACGCGGCGCCCGAGCATACCGAACTCGAATTCCTGCAGCCGATCGATACGCCGTCGGAGCTTGCCGACTATCTGCGGCAGGTACGCGTCTCGGATATCGCCACCTCCGGCCTCAACCGCCGTGACGAATTGGGCGCGGTCACCTCGGTGATGGCGGAGATCGTGTTCAAGCAGGAGGTACAGGACTACATCGCGCGGCACGTGAAGGGGCTAGACCTCGATCACGGCTACACCCAGGCCTTCAGGGATTTCATCGACGACTGGCAGGATCCGGAGACCGGCTACTGGGGACCGTGGTACAAGATCGGCGATGAGCTCAAGAAGGCGACCGACCTCAGCTTCACCTACCACATCATCGCCTATCGGCAGGGCGACGTGCGGTATTGGGACAAGATCATCGCCACCACCCTGGCGCTCGAGGATCAGGACTATCCGTTCGGTTGGCGCTACCAGGGACAGCTGACCAACCACAACGCCTACGACGTGGTCCGCATCCTGCAGAATGGCTGGACCCGTATGGACGCCGCGCAACGCGCGCAGGCCGCCGACGCGATCCAGCGGATGCTGCAGTGGAGCCTGACCGAAAGCCTCCAGCCGGACGGCTCCTTCACCACGCCCGGGGGATTCGACAGCAGTGTCAGCGACGCCCAGTATTACGGCGTCTCACTCTTGACCAAGGCCGGCTACTGCTCGTCCAACAAGCCGTTCTGGAGCGACCGCACCTGGCCCGAGGCACACGCGACCTGTTGTCGGATCGCTGCCAGGCTGACACGGCTCGACCCGAACGTCCCCGCGGCCGAAGCGGCGCGGCGACGCCTCGCGGAGGCCTATCCGGGTTGTAGCGCAGGTCCCTGAGGGCGAGCGGCCGGCCCCCGCTTGACTTGAGCCGAAGCAACGGGTTGGTGGCGGGAGCAGTCACCGCCCGGGACCGGCCGCGGCATGGATATCTACCTTCCCGTGGCCGAGATCTCGGTGAACCTGTTCGGGGTGCTCGGTCTCGGCGGGGTGATCGGGTTCCTCTCCGGCCTGTTTGGCGTCGGTGGCGGCTTCCTGATGACACCGATGTTGATCTTCATGGGCGTGCCGCCCGCGGTCGCGGTGGGCACGCAGTCGGCGCAGATCCTGGCCTCGTCGGTTTCGGGTGTGCTGGCCAACCTGCGGCGGCGCACCGTAGACCTGAAGATGGGCTGGGTCCTGGTGGCGGGTGGCGTGGTCGGCTCGGTGGTCGGGGTCGGCCTGTTCCGCCTGCTGATGACGCTGGGCCAGATCGATCTGTTCATCAGCCTCGCCTACGTGCTTTTCCTAGGTACGATCGGCGCCATGATGCTGCTCGAGAGCCTCGGCGCGATGCTCCGCAGCCGTCAGCCGGCCACCCGCCGCGCCCGCCTCCACCACCACTTCTGGATGCATGGCTGGCCCTTGAAGATGCGCTTCCCGGAATCCCGGCTGTACATCAGCGTGCTCATGCCGCTGGCGGTCGGGGCATTCGGCGGCCTGCTCGCCGCGGTGCTCGGGATCGGCGGCGGGTTCGTCATGGTCCCGGCGATGATCTATTTGATCGGAATGCCCACGGCTGTCGTAGTCGGCACCTCCCTGTTCCAGATCTGCTTCGTGGCCGCGATCACCGGCTTCCTCCAGGCGTTCGCCAACCACACCGTCGACATACTCCTGGCCCTGCTGCTGATCGCCGGCGGCGTGATCGGGGCCCAGTTCGGCACGCGCTTCGCTACCCGGCTCAGGGCCGAGCACACCAGGGCACTGCTGGCGCTCCTCGTTCTGCTGGTGTGCGGCAAGCTTGCCTGGGATCTGGTGGTCCCGCCACGTGACCTGTTTTCGGTCAGCTTCGCTTGACCAGTCGGCGCAGCGAACCCTCCGTCGCGCGAATATGCCACCGCACGGTCCGTCGTTAACCGTGCCCGCCTGCTCCGACGGTCATGTCGACAGCGGCAATGAGCCCGCGCGGACAGCGGCACGGGCGGCCCGGCTCTGGTTGCTGGGGCTGCAGTATGGCCGCTTCGTCCTGGTTGGACTGGCCGCCACGCTCGTCCACGTGCTGGCCTATGTCGCCAGCATCGAGCTGTGGGGACAGAGCCCGCTTGCAGCGAACGCGATCGGTTTCGCCCTCGGGGTCAATCTTTCGTTCGTCGGCCATCGCCGCTGGACCTTCGCCGGCACACCAACGGCACGGGTCTGGCGCAGCCGCGCTCGCTTCTGCGTTGTGGCGCTCACCGGTTTCGGGCTCAACAGCCTGTTCGTCGAACTGGTCACCGGCATGGCGGGGCTGGGCTACGGCTGGTCCATACCGTTGATCGGCGGCGTCACGCCGGTCGTGACCTTCGCCTTGAGCAAGCGCTGGGCGTTCGGGGGCTGACGGGCGGCAATGGCCACAGTCTGGCGGATCCTGCAGGCGCTGGTCCTGCTCCTGGTGGCCAACGGCACGCCAGTGGCCGCCACGAGACTGTTGGGTGGCCGTGCCGCCTGGCCGATCGACGGCGGGCGGTCGCTCGGCGACGGAAGGCCACTGCTCGGACCATCCAAGTCATGGCGCGGGCTGGTGCTCGCCGTCTTGGCGACCTCGCTCGCGGCGTGGCTCATGGGCTTGCCTGCCGCGACGGGCTCGGCGGTCGGGGCCACGGCGATGGCGGGCGATCTGGCATCCAGCTTCTTCAAGCGCCGGCTCAACCTGCGCTCGAGTAGCCGGGCCTTTGGCGTGGATCAGGTCCCGGAGGCGCTGCTTCCACTGCTGGTCTGCCGCCAGCCGCTCGGGCTGTCGCTGGGTGATGTATTGGTCGCCACCGCACTCTTCGTACTGGTGGACGTCGCCCTGTCGCCGCTGCTGTTCCGGCTCGGCATTCGCGCCCGGCCCTACTGAGCTGGCGCGCGCTCGAGCCGATGCAGGGTGATCTCGGGTGGGCAATTGAGGCGCACGGCCACCATGCTGCAGCCTGTTCCGACCGAGGTGTAGCCCGTCATCTCGCCGTAGCGCCACGCTCCGGCCCCGAACCGCCGTGGCAGATTGGAATCCAGCGTGATCGGGATGCCGCCCGGCAGGCAGATCTGGCCGCCATGCGTGTGGCCAGCCAGCAGGGCGGTGAAGCCGGCATGCGCGGCTTGGCGGTAGATCTCGGGCGTGTGGGAGAGCAGGAGCGCGAACTCGTCCCTCGGGATGCCTGCGGCTGCTTTCTCCAGATTGTCGACGCGAAAGAAGTGTGCGTCGTCGATTCCGGCGAGATGGATGCGCGCGCCGCCGCGTTGCAGGACCTCGGCCTCGTTGAGCAGCATGCGGATGCCCATGTCCTCGAACTCGGGCACCATCCGGATCGTGTCGTGGTTGCCGAGCACGCCATAGATCGGGCCGTCGAGGTGGGCGCGCACGCGACCCACACCGGCCACGGCTTCGGCGAACGGCCCGAAGGTGCTGCCACGAAAGTCGCCCGTTAGGACGCAAAGGTCGTAGCGCAGGTCACCGAGCAGCTCGATCGTCCGGTCCATGGCGGGACCGGACATGTCGGCATGCAGATCGCTGAGATGGAGGATGGTGAAGCCGTCAAAGGCGGCGGGCAGGTTCGCTGCCCTGATCGTGTTGCGGCGCACCCGAACCAAGCCCGCATTGCGCAGCCCGCGGCCGTAGAGCCCAACGAGGCGCAGCGTGGTGCGGATCATCGAATGGATCGAGTACCAGTTCTCGATGTGGAAGAAATTGAGGCCTTGGCCGAAGCACTGCGTCTCGTGATCCGCCTCGATGCCGAGGCGCTGGCGGGCATGCAAGCTGCCCAGCCGCCGTTCCAGGCGGGCGAGGAGGGCGGCCTCGTCCATTGGCGCTGCCAGCCGTCAGGAGCGCGCCGGACGTGCCGGCAAAGCCACGGCCAGAACCGCGCGGAATGGGGCCAGCGCGAGGACCGCAAGAAGCAGCTTCACGCCGAGATCCCCCAGCGCCAGCGTTACCCATGGCAGCCCGGAGCCTGCAAAAGCGAGCGTGAAGAACAGCGCCGTGTCGACCACCGAGCCCACGGTCGAGCTGACCAGTGGCGCGCGCCACCAGCTACCGGAGCGGAGCCGCTGGAACAATTGAATGTCGAGGAGTTGGCCGGCGAGGAAGGCCGTGCCCGAGGCCAGGGCGATCCGCGGGGTGGCGAGCCATATCGACAGCAGCACGGCGGTCGCGAAGCCCAGCCACACCACCCGGCGTGCCTGTTCGGGCCCCTGCAGTCGCGTCGTGAGGTCCGTGATCAGGAAGCTGAACGGATAGGTGATGGCACCCCAGGTCAGGACGGTGTTGATCGGGAACTGGACCAGCCAGTTGGATGCCGTGACGGTCACGGTCATGGCGATCAGGGCGAGGATCGGCAAGCTGGCGCTCCGGTTCACGGGTCAGGGCCGCGGCGGCGGCGCCTCAATCCGTACTCAGTGTCTGGTCGAGATCGACGAGCACGGGCTCATGAGCCGTGCCATGCACGAAGCGCAGCAGATCCGTGCTGCGCAGGGTGACGGTGGCGTCGTTCTGCAGCGGGTGGCAGTTGATCCACTCGTGGGCTAGAAGCTTGGTATCGAGAACCGGCACGACGCGGCCGTCGCGGTCATTGACGATCGCCAGCGGCGTGACGCTGCCCGGGCTCACGCCGAGCACCTTTCCCAGCAGCTCCGCGCGTCCGAACGAAAACCGGGCAGCGGCCAGAAGCTTGGACAGCCGGTTCAGGTCGACCACCTGCTCATCCAGGCAAGTCACCAGCCACAGGCGGTCCTTCTTGTCCTTGAGGAACAGGTTCTTGCAATGCCCACCGGGAATGTGGCGGGTGTGAGCCTGTGCCTCCTCGACCGTGAACACCGGAGGGTGAAAGGTGGTGCGGTACTCGATCCCGAGCGCATCCAACCGGGCCAGTATCTCGTCGCGGGTGGTCAGCATGGGGCCGAGATACCTTCCCGCGGAGGTACCCGCAAGACGAGGCGTCACAGCCTCGTTACATCCTGAGCGGTTGTGGCCCAGTGCGGCCCCGGCCGATAATTCGGCTGGCGGCCATCCAGCGGTGCGCCCGAGGGGGCCCATGCCGATGCACCAGACGCTGACCCCCGATCTGTGCGTGATCGGCGCCGGTTCCGGCGGTCTGAGCGTTGCGGCCGGTGCCGCCCAGCTGGGCGCGTCTGTGGTGCTGATCGAGCACGGTGCCATGGGCGGCGACTGCCTCAATGTCGGCTGCGTGCCGTCCAAAAGCCTGATCGCGGCCGCGGCCAAAGCCCAGGGCATGCGCATCGGCGCGCCGTTCGGCGTGGCGGTGGTCGAGCCCACCGTCGACTTCGCCGGCGTACGCCGCCATGTGCGCGAGGTCATCGATGGAATTGCCCCGCAGGACAGTGTCGAGCGGTTCGAGCGCCTCGGCGCGACGGTGCTGCGCGCACATGGCCGCTTCACGGGCGCGAACCTGGTCGAGGCCGGGGGACGCAGGATCCGTGCCCGGCGCTACGTGCTCGCCACCGGCAGCCGTCCCGCCGTTCCGCCAGTTCCCGGCCTCGCGGCAGTCGATCATTTGACCAACGAGACGGTGTTCGACCTTTGCGAGTTGCCGCCGCGGCTGTTGATCCTGGGCGGCGGCCCGATCGGGTGTGAGCTGGCGCAGGCATTCCGGCGGCTGGGAGCCGCGGTGGACATCGTCGATCAGGGACCCATCCTGCCGCGCGAGGATCCGGAGTTGACCGAGATCGTGAGAGCGCGCCTGCTGGCCGAGGGTGTGAGCCTGCACGAGCACTCCCCGGTGGTCGGCGCCGCACCCGGACCCGAGCTGGCGCTGGCGGGCATGAGAGAGCCCCTCCGCGGCACACACCTGCTGGTGGCGGCCGGACGCGAACCGGTCGTCGACGGGCTCGGCCTCGATGTCGCCGGCATCGCCCTCGACGCCAAGGGCATCAAGGTCGATTCCAGGCTGCGCACCACCAATGCCCGGGTGTACGCGATCGGCGACGTCGCCGGCGGGCCGCAGTTCACCCATGCCGCCGGCCACCAGGCGGGCATCGTGATCCGCAACGCGCTGTTCCGACTTCCGGCACGCAATGACAAGGCGCCGATGCCGCGCGCGACCTTCACCGACCCGGAGCTTGCCGCGGTCGGCCTGAGCGAAGTGGAGGCCCGCGACCAAGGCCTGCGTCACGAGGTAGTTCGCTGGCGATTTGCCGACAACGACCGGGCACGCGCCGAGCGCGCCACCGATGGCTTGATCAAGGTGATCGCCGGGCGCGGTGGCAGGGTTCTCGGTGCGGCGATCGCCGGTGCGCATGCCGGGGAGCTGATTCTCCCCTGGGTGCTGGCGATGGAGCGTGGGCTGACGCTGAAGAACTTGGCCGGCCTCATCGTCCCCTATCCGACCCTGGGCGAGGTCAGCAAGCGCGCCGCCGGCGCCTACTACGCGCCGCGGCTGTTCAGCGATCGCACCCGGTGGCTGGTGCGCTTCCTGCGGCGCTTCGGGTGAGCGTGGCCTGGCGACGCTGGCTGCCGCTGGCGGCCTTGATTGCTGCCGGCATCGCGGTTTATGCCATGGGCCTGAACCGGGAGCTGGGCCTTGCCGGCTTGCAACGGCATCGCGAGTCCCTGCAGGCATTCGTGGCGAATCGGCCGCTGACCGCGCCTCTTGCCTTCGCTCTTCTCTACGCCACCGCCACGGCGCTATCGGTGCCGGGTGCACTGTTCCTGACGCTGACCGGGGGGCTGTTGTTCGGGGTCTGGCTGGGCGCCATGCTGTCGGTCATCGGCGCCACGGCCGGCGCCACCATCCTCTTCCTGATCGCACGCACCAGCCTGGGCACGGCGTTGCGCGCGCGGGCGGGCCCGTGGCTGCATCGGCTCGAGGCTGGCCTGCGCGAGGACGCCTTCTCCTACCTGCTGATCCTACGGCTGGTGCCACTATTGCCGTTCTGGCTGGTCAACCTCGTGCCAGCCCTCCTGGCCGTGCCGCTGCGCGTGTTCGCGCTTGCGACCTTCCTCGGGATCATTCCCGGCACGCTGATCTATGCCGGCGTCGGCAACGGCCTCGGCGCCATCCTCGACCGTGGCGAGCAGCCGAATCTCGGCCTGGTCTTCGAGCCGCAGGTGATCCTGCCTCTTCTGGGTCTCGCGGTACTGGCCCTGCTGCCAGTTCTCTATCGGCGTTGGCGCCGTCACCTCGCCTAGGCGGTGGGAACCGTCTTCGGGTCGACGGGCTGGCCCATCCGCAGGAATTGGTCGCGCCGGCTGCGCTTGAGTTCGCCCGGGGCCAGCCGCAGCAACGGCCGAAGCTGTTCCTCGACGGCATCGCCGACCGTGGCGATGGTCGTGGCGCGCCCGCGATGGGCTCCGCCAAGCGGCTCTTGAATCACGTCGTCGACAAGGCGGTGGGCCAGCAGGTCCTGTGCGGTGAGCCGCAGAGCCTCGGCAGCGACCGGCGCCTGATCGGCGCTGCGCCAGAGGATCGCGGCGCAGCCCTCGGGCGAGATCACCGAATAGATCGAATGCTCGAGCATGAGGATGCGGTCCGCGGCGGCGAGTGCGATCGCACCGCCCGATCCGCCCTCGCCGACGATGGTGGCCACCACTGGCACCTCGAGCGACAGGCAGACCTCGATCGCGCGTGCGATCGCCTCGGCCTGCCCGCGTTCCTCGGCGTCGATGCCGGGATGGGCGCCCGGCGTGTCGACGAAGGTCAGCACCGGCAAGCGGAAGCGCTCCGCCAGCCGCATGAGCCGCACGGCCTTGCGGTATCCCTCGGGCCGAGCCATGCCGAAATTGTGGCGGACCCGCTGCTCGGTGTCGGCACCCTTCTCGTGACCCATCACGACGACCGACAGGCCTCGGAACCGACCCAGGCCGCCCACAATGGCGCGATCCTCGGCGTAGAGCCGATCGCCGGCCAATGGGGTGAAGTCCTCGATCAGGCTCTCGGCGTAGTCGCTGAAATGCGGGCGGTCGGCATGGCGTGCGACCTGGGTCTTCTGCCACGCCGTGAGCTTGGCATAGGTCTGCGCCAGCAGCTTGGACGCCCGTCCCTCTAGCCGCGCCACCTCTTCGGTGATGTCGATCTCGTTGCCGGCCGCCAGCGAGCGCAGCTCCTTTACCTTGCCCTCCAGCTCGAGGATCGGCTTTTCGAAATCGAGGAGCGTGCTCATCCGTCTTTCACTGCTGGCCGCGAGCGCCCGCGCGGATTTGGGTGTGCGGGAGCGGGTTGTCAATTACACAAGGCCGCCGGGGAGTTCCATGGGCGGACTTGGGCCGCCTTAGGTTCTAGGCTACACGCCCTGCGACATCAGCGCGGAGGCGGCATGCTCGCGATCTTCCAGCAAGGCCGGCGGACCCCGATCCAGGTGGACCCGATGACTGCCGTCCTGCCGGACCAGACCGTGTGGCTCGACCTCGTCCATCCGACGCCGGACGAGATCGCCTTCGTCAACCGTGCGCTGGGCATCGAGCTGCCGACGCGCGACGAGATGCGCGAGATCGAGGCTTCCGCGCGTGTCTATGAGGAGAACGAGGCGCTGTTCCTGACCGCCACCGTGCTCGTCCATGCGGACCGGCCGCCACCGGACACGACCGAGATCACCTTCGTGCTCAAGGGCGAGCAGCTGGTTTCGCTGCGCTACGCCGATCCGCAGCCCTTCCGTGGCATGATCCCGCGCATCGAGCGCCACGGTGCCGCCATGCAATCCGGCCTGACCGTCCTTCTATGGCTGGTGGACCAGATCGTCGCCCGTACCGCCGATGTTCTGGAACGGGCGGCGCTCGACATCGACGCGCTTTCGCGGGAGATCTTCGGTGCTGCCAACGCGCACCAGCCGAAGCGCGAGCGGCTTGACCTGCTGGTCGCCATCGAACGCATCGGCCGCAGCGGCGACACCGCCGCGCGCGACCGAGAGTGCCTGCTGACCCTGGCCCGGATCGTGCTCGCGGTGAGCGCCTGGGAGGCGATGCCACCGGCTCACAAGAAAGAGGCCAGGACGCGCGCGAAGGCGATCCACCGCGACATCACCTCCCTGACCGACCATGCGGCCTTCCTCGCCAGCAAGATCAACCTCCTGCTGGATGCGACCCTCGGCATGATCAACATCGAGCAGACCAACATCATCAAGATCTTCTCGGTGCTGTCGATCGTGCTGCTGCCGCCAACCCTGGTCGCCAGCATCTACGGTATGAACTTCGACTTCATGCCCGAGTTGCACTGGTCGTTCGGCTACCCGTTCTCGCTCACCATCATGCTGCTCTCGGCCATCATTCCGTTTTGGTATTTTCGCCATCGCGGCTGGCTATGATCAACCAGCTCGCCGAGCCGGCAGACTGGAAGGTCCGCCGTGCTTCGAGGCGGTCAGCCGGTACCGGGTCGGCATGCTCCTCCACATCCGCCCGCTGCGCCACAAGCTCGTCGAGATTCGTTCGCAGCCGCCGGGCCAGCAGATCCCGGACCCGCCTCTGCGCATCGCAGGCGAGATCGATGACCTCCTCGACCGCGGAGGCGGTGCGGTCCACGGTGGCCCGGAGCAAGCGCTGCCGCCGCCTGGGGGTGGAACAGTGGCGGGGCCGCCAGCGTCGTCCACGCGTCGGTCAACCACTGCTCGGCGCAGCGGTACTGCACCCGGACGACGGAGCGCACGGCCTCGGCCGCCAGATATTGAGCCTCGTGCGCCACGGCGAGGTTGCCCTGGTGCACGATCAACAATCCCTCGAGGTCGATCGGCACGCCGTCCCCGTCCGGCGCGCCGGTCCGGGCCCGCGCGCCGGACGGGGACGAGTGTGTTCGATCCGTTGCGCAAACCTCAACCATGGGCAGCACCAGCGGGCGCAGCACCGGCGGCGCGCGCGGACGCCGCGGCTAGCGTCTTGCGCAGTTCCGCCTCCATCGCCTGCAGCTCCTGCTCGGCCGCCGCGCGCCTGCGCTTGCCTTCGTCGGCGATCTGCAGGCTCTCGTTGATGGTGGCGATCAGCTTGGTGTTGGCTTCCTTGACGGTCTCGATGTCGAACACGCCCCGCTCGACCTGACGCCGCACCTGGGCGTTGGCGGTCTGGAGGTTCTCGGCATTGTTCTTCAAGAGCTCGTTGGTCAGGTCCGAGGCGGCCTTGACGGAATCCGCCGCTTCGCCCATCCGGTAGATGGTCACCGCCTGCGCGAGCTGCTGCCGCCAGAGCGGGACCGTGTTGGCGATCGTGCTGTTGATCTTGGTCACCAGCGACTTGTCGTTCTCCTGCACCAGCCGGATCGAGGGCAGCGCCTGCATGGTCACCTGCCGGGTCAAGAGGAGATCGTGGGTGCGCCGCTCCAGATCGTCGCGCGCGGAGCGCAGGTCGCGCAGCTTCTGGGCCGTGAGAACGTCGTCGGAGCCCTCGACCTCCTTGGCCATGGCCGGGATGACCTGCTCGTCGATCTCCTTGAGCTTGGCGCGCCCCGCTGCGATGTAGACCTCGAGGGTGCGGAAATAGTCGAGATTGGCGTCGTACAGCTTGTCCAGCTTGACGATATCGGTCAGCATCTTGGTCTTGTGCTGCTCGAGCTGCGTCGTGATCGCATCGATCTGCCCGCGCACGTCTTCATATTTGTCGAGGTACTTCTGTACCTCGCTCTTCATCCCGAACAGGCGCCCGAAAAATCCCGGCCGATCGGTCGGATCGACATCGCTGATGTCGATCTCGCGCAGCTTGGCGACCATCGCGTTCAGTGCGTTGCCGGCCGGCCCCATGTCCTTTGTGCGAACGTTCTCCAGCATGGTGTCCGAGATGGTCGTCAGCTGTTGCTGCGCCTTGCTGCCGAAGAAGATGATCGAGTTGCTGTCGGTGACGTCGAGTTCGCGCATCGCCTGCTGGACCTGCTGCTCCACCGGGCCGATCAGGTCGATCTGCAGATCGCCGGCCAGTTCCTGGCCCAGCACCGACAGCTGGTTGGCGAGCGGCTCCGTTGCGACCGGCGGCACGCCGACGGGGACTTTGGTCTGAGTGCGGTTCTCGGCCATCGCGTCTGTTCCCTCTTTGTACCGCTGCGACCGGCTGCTCAGTGCACGCCCTCGCGCTTCAACTGCGTCTCGAGCACCTCGATCTGCACCTCCAGGTCGAGCTTGTCGTCCTGCTTGAGGACTTCCTCCTGCTCGGCGAACACCTGCTCGATCGTGCTCAGGACCCGACGGAAGTTTTCGGCGAGCAAGGTCTCCCCGACGTCCCGCTGCTGCGCGGCGTATTTGGTGACCACGTCGCGCGTGCCGTCGAGATAGGTCACGAGGAAGCGCCGTGCCCGCGACAGGTTCTTCGGGTCCTGCTCGAGCTGGGCGAGGATCATCCGCGCCTGCTGGCAGATCCGGTCCAATCGCGCCTTCAACTCGCGCGAGTGCAGCCCTTGTGCGGCGTCCTCGATGCCGCGCACCTTGCGGTGCGCCTCGTCCAGCGTGTCGATGACGTCCTTGCTCTTGATGCCCGCCCGCTGTGCCGCCGCCTCCAGCGCCGACCGGTCGGCGCGCGGATCCAGGCCGTAGGTGAAAACCGCAGCACCTGCGACCAGCGCGCCGTAGACCACCGTCATGCCGAGACCGTCGCCCGAGCCGAGGCTGATCGCGGCCGCGGCCGCGCCCGCGGCGAGCGAACCCAGCAATTTCCAGGGCGTCGGGCTCTGCGTGAGCGGCCTTCCGTCGTTCAGCGCTTCCTCGCGGCTGCCGCGCTCGATCGATCTGGCGCCGAAATAGAGGAGGAACACCGCGGCCAACAGACCGAGGGCTTCGTCGAAGCTGCCGCGCACCAGCGCCAGGAACAGGGGCCAGATGAAGGCGAAGGCCCACAGCTTGAGCAGCCAGCCACGTACCGGAGCCACCAGCAGGGCCGCCCGGTTGGCGATGGCGCCGTCACCCATGGTCGGGCCGCTCCCACCGATCCGCCGCGAGCTGCCAGCGGCTTGGCGTCCATGCTGCTGCAAGTGCGCGAAACTCCCTACGTCCGCATTCGTCGCGATCAGAACAGGTGGAACACCCACAAGGTCGAGGCGCGCAGCCAAAGGATCCCCAACAACGTCGCCAGGACCATACCGCCGGCCACCGTCCGTCCACTCATGGCACCTCTCCGGCTACCCACACGATGCCTAAGATAAGCGGTGCCGAAACTGTATGAAGGGCCGGCGCGCTCCGACCGAGGTTTTGTGCCCTGGCGGCGGCCCGATCGAGCGGGCGTCCCTTGCACCGTGTCGAGGCGCGCGCGTAGCTGAAGCCGGCCCATGGTCAGGCGAGGCAGGCACGACCACCCATGTTCAAGCATTATGGCGCGGTCGCCGGCATCGTCGGCGGCGTCACGCTTCTGCAGCTCGCCAACACCTTGCTCGCGGTCATCCTGCCGCTGACGCTGGCGCTCAGCGGCTACTCGGGCACGACCACCGGCCTCGTGGTGAGCGGCTACGGCTTCGGGTTCCTCGCCGGCTGCCTGGTCGCTCCCAGGCTGATACGCGACGTCGGCCAGATCCGCGCCTTCGCCGTGCTGGCCGCAGTGTGCTCGGTCACCAGCATGGTGTTCGCGGTCAGCGACGTGGTGGCGCTTTGGCTGGTGCTTCGGGTCGGCATGGGATTCTGCCAAGCGGGGCTGTTCACCGTGGTCGAGGGATGGCTCAGCGCCGCCGTCCCGGCGAAGGCGCGCGGCGGCGTGCTGTCGTTCTATCTCGTCGCGACCAAGGTCGCGATCATCGGCGGTCAGATCCTGCTCGGGCAGGTCGACACCGCTTCGCCGGTCTGGTTCGAGGTCGCCGGCGCCGTCTTCACCTTGTCGCTGATCCCGATAGCCCTCACCAGGACCCCGCAGCCGCCACCGGCCCGGCTGGACGTGCTGGGACCGAGGGCGCTCTACCGGGTGGCGCCGGCGGCGGTCGCCGGCTGTGTCGCATCGGGTCTGCTCAACAGCGCGTTCTTGGGTCTCACCCCCATCTACGGGACCAGGCTCGGCATCGAGCCCCGGATGGTGGTCTGGCTGCTGACCGCGTTCCAGTTGGGCAGCTTCGTGTGCCAATGGCCCCTGGGCCGTCTGTCCGACAGGATCGATCGCCGCTTCGTGCTGGTCGGCTGCGTGCTTGCCGTCGTCACCCTCTCGCTCGCTGCGGCGATCGCCGGCCGCGGTCCATGGCTGTTGCCCCTTTACTTCCTCCTCGGCGGCTCCTCGCTGACCTTCTACGCGGTGGCCGTAGCTCATGCCGCGGATTTCGCCGACACCGACCAGATGGTGAGCGTCAGCAGCAGCCTGCTCCTGCTCTGGGCGGCCGGTGCCGCCATCGGTCCGACCATCGCCGCTCCGTTCATCGATCTGATCGGGCCGCAGGGCATGTTCATCTACACCTTTCTGGTCGCCGCCGGGCTCGCCGGCTTCGTCGTCTGGCGGATGACCCGGCGCTCGGCCCTGCCGCCCGAGGCCAAGGGCGGTTTCGTCAATCTGGCCGCGACCTCGACCCGGCTGGCCGAAATCGACCCGCGGTCGACCGAGCACCCCGCCGCTTGACGTACCCACGGCGCTTCGCCATGCCGGGCGCGAGCGGGCCGAGGGAGGTTGGACATCATGATGCGTGTCGCGGACCGGCGACGGCTTGGCGGATCGGGCATCGAGGTGCCGCTGCTCGGCTTCGGCGGCGCCCCTCTGGGCAACCTGTTCCAGGAATTCTCGGACGAACAGGCCCGCGCTGCGGTGCGGGCGGCCTACGACACCGGCATGCGTTTGTTCGACACCGCCCCGCTCTACGGTTTCGGCCTGTCCGAGCATCGCATCGGCGAAGCGCTACGCTGGCTGCCGCGCGACAGCTTCGTGCTGTCGACCAAGGTCGGACGGCTGCTGCGGCCCAAGCCGGCCGAACAACTCGACGGTGGTCTGTTCAAGAAGATCCTGCCGTTCGAGGGCGTGTACGACTACTCCTATGACGGCGTCATGCGCTCGGTGGAGGACAGCCTGCAGCGGCTGGCCATGGACCGGATCGACGTGCTGCTGATCCACGATGTCGACGTTTGGACGCACGGCAGCGAGGCAGCCCGGCTGCAGCGCTTCTCCGAGGTGATGGGCGGTGGCTACCGGGCCATGCTCAAGCTGCGCGAGGAAGGCGTGCTCCGCGCGATCGGCGCCGGTATCAACGAAGTCCAGGCCTGCGAGGACTTCGCCCGGGCCGGCGACTTCGACTGCTTCCTGCTCGCCGGCCGCTACACGCTGCTCGAGCAGGACGCACTCGACACGTTCCTGCCCTACTGCGCCGAGCACGACATCTCGCTGCTGATCGGCGGCCCCTACAACACCGGCATCCTGGCGACCGGCGCGGTCCCCGGTGCCTACTACAACTATGCGCCGGCTCCCACCGAGATCATGGAGCGCGTCGCCCGGATCGAGGCGGTGTGCGCCCGCCACCAGGTACCTCTGGCCAGTGCCGCGCTCCAGTTCCCCCTGGGCCACCCGAACGTCGCCACGCTGATTCCCGGCGCGCGGTCGCCCGAGGAGATCGAACAGAATCGTGCGCTGTTCGAGGTCGACATCCCGGCGGCGCTCTGGAGCGAGCTCAAGGCCGAAAAGCTGCTGCGCGCCGACGCCCCGTCCCCTGGCTGACGGCGAATCCGCTCCTCGACAAGCAGGACGGCACTCGGCAAGCTCCTTCATTAATGAATCACCCTGAGGCGCCACGGCGCCCGCCGGAGGAGACCGTCAAGATGTCCAGCGCGCCCGTCAGGCGTCATCCCTCGCGGCTTGCGGCGCGCTTGCGGCGGGGCGCCCTCGCAGCCCTGCTGCTCACGGGCATGGCGAGCCCGCGCGCCTTTGCCATCGACGACTTTTTTCCCACATTCGGCAATCTCGGCATCGACGTGCGCCACTATGCACTGCGGCTCGATGTCAAGGGCGCGGCAAAGCAGCTGGCAGGTCGGGCGACGCTCGACATCACGGCGACGCGCCGCCTCGCCGAGTTCTCCTTGGACCTCAGCCATCTCACGGTGTCGAAGGTGGAGATCGACGGCGTCGTCGCGCGCTTCCGGCAGACGCCCGGCAAGCTGAGCATTCGGCCAGCCGCCGCCATCGCCAAGGGCAAGCGCTTCCAGGCGGTGATCGTCTATGGCGGCGTGCCGCAGACGATTCCCGATCCGACCGCCGAGGATCCGAGCTCGCTGCCGGGTCTCGGCTGGACCAAATATCGGGGTACTTCCTACGTCGTGAGCGAGCCGGTGGGTGCCGGCACCTGGTATCCTGTCAATGACGAGCCGACCGACAAGGCGACCTATCGCTTCACCGTCATCGTCGACGAGCCCCTGGTCGCCGTGGCCAACGGCGTGCCGGTGTCGGTCACCGACCTCGGCTCGCGCCGCCGCTACCTCTGGGAGCAGCGGCAGCCAATGGCGAGCTATCTCGCGATCACCGATGTCGGCCGGTACCGGCTGGAGCGGCGCACTTCGCGCAGCGGCGTGCCGATCCGCAGCTATCTGACGGCCAATACACCGCCCGAAAGCGTCGCAGCACTGCGCAAGACCCCGGCCATGATGTCGTTCATCGAGAGTTTGGTCGGGCCATATCCGTTCGACGGCTACGGTGCCGTGATGGTCGACGACCCCAATTTGTTCTACGCCCTGGAAACCCAGGCGATGTCGACGTTCCAGAGCTCCTACGTCGATGAGCTCACCGTCGTGCACGAGTTGGCGCACCAGTGGTTCGGTGACGCGGTCACCGTCGCCGAATGGCGCGACCTTTGGCTTGCCGAGGGATTCGCGACCTACTTCGAGATCCTGTGGGAAAACCGTGCCAGCCAGCCGGGATTCGATCAGGCCATGGACGACCTCTATCGGTTCGTCGTCGGGAGGGGCGTGGGTCCTGCGGTCGTGAGCCGGCCTGAGGATCTGTTCGCCTTCAACACCTATTACCGTGGCGCCCTGACCCTGCAGGCGCTCCGGCTGACGGTCGGTGACCGGACGTTCCAGCACATTCTGCGCAGCTGGTACCGCACCTATCGCAACGCGAACGCGACCTCGAGGGACTTCATCGAACTGGCGGCTGGCATTGGCGGGCGACAGGTGAGGCCGCTCCTCCATGCCTGGCTCTACGAGGAGCCCGTGCCACGCTGGCCCCATGCCCTGGCGTCGCTGTCGGCGAGCGAGAGCGCTGCCGCCAAGTTGGCGCCGCCGCGGCTCGGCATCGGGGTGCGCCGGCCAACCTCACCCTAGACGACTGGGAACGCGGGAGGCTCAGGTCTCCCGCAGAGCGCGGCGAAAGCTGTTGCGGATCGGCTCGATCAGGTATTCGAACGTGGTCCGCTCGCCGGTGATGATCATCGCCTCGGCCGGCATCCCGGGGCTGAGCTTGACCTCCGGCGTCTTTTTCTGGACCTCGGACATGTCGACATAGATCTGCGCCGTGTAATATGGCTCGCCGGTCTTGGGGTCGGTCAGCCGATCGGCGGATACCTGCTTCACTTCGCCCTGGACCCTTGCCAGATGACGGGTGTGGAACGCGGTCAGGTGAATGTCGGCCTTGAGTCCGGCATGGACCACGTCGATGTCCTTGGGTGAAATGCGGGCCTCGATCACCAGGGGCTGATCGCGCGGGACCAGGTCCATCATCGCCTCGCCCGGGGTCACCACACCACCCAGGGTGCGCAGCTTGAGATCGACCACCTCTCCGGCCACCGGCGCTCGGACGGTCGTGCGGTCGAGCCGGTCGCGGGCGGCCCGGACCTCGGCCCGCAGCCGGTTGGCGGCAGCAAGCGACTCGGCGAGGTCGGTCGCGACCTCCTCTCCGCGGGCGCTGACCAGGGCCGCACGCTCCGCATGCGTGCCGATGATCAGTTCGCGCGTGCCGGTGGCGTTGTTCACGGCCGCGTTGCGCTGGCCATCCAGATCGGCGCGCCCGCGCTGCAACGCCAACAGACGCGGCTTACGATCCAGCCCCTTGCGCAGGAGATCCTCGACGGTCGCGATCTCCTCGTCGATCAGTTCGAGCTGCCGGTCGATGCTGGCCAGCGAGCCTTCATAGCTGGAGAGATCGGCCCGTGCCTGAGCGATCTTGCCGTCGCGTACCGCCACCTGGTCCGCGAGTGCATGGCGGCGCGCGACCAGGCTGGCGCGTTCCGCATCCATCAGGGCGTGGACGTGCGGGTCCGCCTTGCCCTCGGCCACCAGATCGTCGGCGAACTCGGGAGCCGCGGCACCCGACACCTCGGCCGCAAGCCGGGCGCTGCGGGCGAGCAGCGAAACCAACTGGGCCCTGGCGCCATTGTAGTCGGCCCGCGCGCGGGTATCGTCGAGAACGACGATGATGTCGCCCGCCTCCACCCGGCTACCTTCGTGCACCCGAATGTCGGCGACGATGCCGCCTTCGAGATGCTGCACCGTCTTGCGGAAACCTTCGGGTGCAACGTAAGCGGGCGCCATGGCCGCGCCCGAGAGCGGTACCAAGCAGGCCCAGGTGCCGAAGCCGCCGAAGAACGCGAGCACGATGGCCGTCGCAGCGAGCAGCGGGCCACGGAAGCTGGCGACGCGCTCGACGCCCGAAGCCGCCTTGGATCGCGAGGTCATCTCCTGCCTCCTCAAGCAACGCGCGCCGGGCGCATCAGCTCGCCCAGGACGGCGTCGCGAGCGCCGAAGCGCACCACCTCGCCATTTTCGACGACGATGATCCGGTCGGCGTGACGCAGAATGTTCAGCCGATGGGTGACGAGTACCACGGTCGCCCGCTGCTCCTTCAACACCGCCAGCGTGTTGGCGAGCGCACTCTCGCCCGCCCCGTCCAGATGTGCGTTGGGCTCGTCGAGAACGACCAGCTTGGGATCGCCGTAGATCGTCCGCGCCAATCCGATTCGCTGACGCTGTCCAGCCGAGAGCGGGGCGCCCTCGTCACCAAGCGGCGTGTCGTAGCCCTTGGGCAGCTGGAGGATCAGGTCATGCACGTTCGCAGCCTTCGCCGCCTCGACTACCCGCTCGGGATCGGGGTTTGGCGTCAAGCGGGCGATGTTCTCGGCGACCGTGGCCGCGAACAGGCCGGTATGTTGCGGCAGGTAGCCGACATGCGGCCCGAGCACCGCGCGGCTTTGGGTCGCGATGTCGACGCCGTCCAGGCGGACGATGCCGGCCGTAGGTTTGAGGACCCCGATCAACAGGCGGCACAGGGTGCTCTTGCCGGCTCCGGAGGGGCCGACGACACCGACGAACTCGCCGGGTTCGATCGCCAGCGTGGCCGGCTTGAGGATCGCCCGGTCCTCGATGGAGTAGCCGACCCGGTCGAGGCGTACCGCACCCGCCGGCGGCGGCAGAGGGAGAGCATCCTGGCCGGCCGGCGCGTGCGCCAACAGCACCTTCAGTCGCTGCCAGCATTCGCTCGCCTGCACCAGGGACCGCCAACCCGACAGCATCTGTTCGATCGGCGCCAGTGCTCGGCTCAGCAGGATCGAGCTAGCGATCATGCCGCCGGAGGTCAGCTCGCCATCGAGCACGAGCAGAGCGCCCAGGCCCATCACCCCGGCCTGGATCATCAGCCGGGCCGAACGCGCGATGCCCGACACCATGCCGCCCCGCTCGTGAGCGCGCTGCTGGAGAACCAGCACCTCGTCGTGCAGGCGCGCGAACCGAGCCTGCAGGTTGGGCAACAGGCCCATGGCCGTCACCACCTCGCGCTGCCGTCCCAGCGCGTCGACCTGGCGCTGGGCGCGCGGCGAGATCGCGTTGGCGGCCTTGAGGCGCCGGCGCGCGACCACGTCGCCCATCACGGCGAGCACGGCGAGCAGGAGCGCGCTGGCCAGCCCGAAATAACCGAGATGCGGATGCAGCAGCCACACCAGGCCCAAGGCGATCGGCAGCCAGGGGGCGTCGAAGATCGCCGTCAGCGCCGGACCGGACAGCGTCTGGCGCAGTTGGGTCAGGTCGCGCAGGCCCTGCCCGGGATCGCCGGCCTGGGCGCCGGCAGCGAGCAGCGTCGGCGAGAGCCTGGCGCCGAGGCGGGTGGACAGGCGGGCCAGGACCGAGGTGCGCACCGTCTCGAGCAGGCCCAGCGCAGCCAGCGCCGCGCCGGTGATCAACACCAGGGCGAACAAGGTGTCGCGGCTGCCGCTGCCGAGGACGCGATCATAGACCTGCAGAGAGAAGATCGGCACCGCCAGCATCAGCAGGCTGATCGCGAAGCTGATCAGCCCGGCAAGGGCGAGCGGTGACCTTGCGGCCTCCGCCACCATGCCGGCCGGCGTATTCAGGACCTTGGCCTGCACAATCGGCGCCCTTCCCCTACCATCGGTCGACCGGCGCCCCGCAGGCGGGCACCGCAATCGTCATCAATCGCGCCAGACATAGGCGACCTCGCGCAGACGCGCACCTGCAATGGTGACGGCACTCTCCCCCGCAGGCTCGCCACCGAGCTGCTCGTAGAAGCGCCGCGCCGTGTTGTCGGCCAGCACCCAGACCAGGAGACCACGATGGCCGCAGCGGGCGAGCTCGTAATGGCAGGCATCGAACAGCGCCCGGCCGATGCCACGTCGGTGGCATGCGCGAAGAACGTAGAGCAGATGAAGCTCGCCGCTGATGTCCCTGCGTGCGCGCGACAGACCGCCGCTGGCAAAGCCAACGATCCGCTGCTCCCACTCGGCGACGAACGCCCAGGTACCGGAGGCGAAGCTGCGCCGCCACTGCCGTTCGTGGCCGGCCACGCTGAGCTGGTCGAGATATTCGTCCGGTACGATTCCGCGATAGGCCTCGCGCCAGCTCTGCACGTGCACGCGGGCGATCTGCGCCGCATCGGCAGCCCGAGCACGGCGGATCACCAACGCCTCGTTGCGTTGCGGCAGAACGAACGACATCGGCGTGGCCTCCGGCGCCTGCGAGACGCCCCCGCTTCACCTTGCCGCGCTCGCCGCCAGCGCACAAGCGCGCCGCGCCCAGGGTCAGTCGGGGGCAGGGCCGATCATCACCTTGTCGATGCGCCGCCGGTCGAGATCGACGACCTCGAACTGCCGGTCGCCGAGGCGGAAGGTGTCGCCCACCTTGGGCATCCGGCCCAGCTCCCACAAGACCAGCCCCGCGAGGGTCTGATAGCGGCCGCCGCGGTCGAGGTCGCGGCGGCCGAGCAGGCGCTCGAGCCGGTGGATCTCCATGCGGCCGTCGACCAGCCAGGAACCGTCAGCCCGGCGGACGGCCTCCGGCTCGTCGTCGCCGTCCTGGCTCAGCTCGCCGGCGATCGCCGTCAGAACGTCGCCCGGCGCCACCACGCCCTCGACGACGCCGTACTCGTCGAGCACGACCGCCAGCGGCGCGCCGCCGCCGCGCAGCAGCTCGACGATGCGGGTCACGGACGTACTCTCGTGCACCATCGATGCTGGCCGGGCGAGCGCCTCGAGATCGACCGGCCCGCCGGCGAGCAGGGCCGGCAACAGGTCACGGACGTGCACGATCCCGACCAGGTCGTCGAGACCATCGCGGCACAAGGGGTAGCGGCTGTGCGAGTGCGAGGTCACGATCGCGCGAAGTGCCTCGACGTCGGCGCCGACGTCGATCCAGACCAGATCCACCCGTGGCGTCATGATCGACCGCACCGGCCGGTCGACGATCCGCATCACGCCCTCGATCAGCTCGTGCTCGATCGGCTTGACCACGCCGGCCTGCGCCCCCTCGGCCAGCAGCGCCCGGATCTCGTCCTCCGTCACCTTCGCTTCCGGCCGGTCGCCGACCCCGAGCAGCCGCAGGACGGCATTGGTGGAGACCCGCAGCAACCAGACCAGCGGCAGGCCGATCCGCGCCACGGACGCCAGCGGGATGGCGATCAGGCTCGCGGCACGCTCCGGATAGGCCAGCGCCAGGCGCTTGGGAACCAGCTCGCCGATGACCAGGGACGCATAGGTCAGGACGATCACCACGCCGCCGATGCCGAGCGTGTCCGCGGTGGTGCGTGCCAGGCCCAGCTCCGCCAGCAGATCGGCGAGGTGCACGCCCAGCGTGGCCCCGCTCAGCGCGCCGGCCAGAATTCCGACCAGCGTGATCCCGACCTGGACCGTCGACAGGAAGGCCGTCGGATCGTCCAGCAGGCGAAGGGCGACGCGCGCACCGCGTTGGCCGGCCTGCGCCATCTGCTCCAGCCTGACCCGGCGCGATGACATCAGGGCAAGCTCGGACATGGCCAGCACGCCGTTGAGCAGCATCAGCGCGACCACAACGGCGATCTCCAACAAGATCACGACGTCCGGTCCTTCCCGGGTGGTGCGGGCCGTCGCCCACGCGGACGGCGGTACAGGCCGTGCATCATGGCGAGCATCAGCCATGCCAGCTCCCAGGCCGCCACCAGGCACCGCCGAAGCCAGCGCAGGATCGGGAGGACGAGATCGAGCACGATCTCCGCGTGCAGCAGCAGTGCCACCGCGGCACCCAACATGGTGAGGACGAGTTCAGCGCCGGAATGCTCGACATGCGCCGCCAGCGGCAGCAGGGCGCCGGCAGCGGCGATCAGCACCCGCGCCAGCCAGGCAGTGGGGACGAGCAACGCGATCGCCAGGGCCAGCAGGGGGGCGATGGGAGTGACGAACGCCTCGGCGAAGGCTGCGATCGCCGTCAGCAATGGGGTTTCCCGTCGGGTAGAGGCGGCGGTCCGCCAGGGTCATACTAGGTCCGCCTCACCCTGGCGAGTCCGCCCGCCGGAGGCTGTCCCTACTGGTCGCCGGCGGCAGCCGGCACGACCAGCAGGACGGCGCCGCGCGCGCCGACCACCCGCACGCGGGCGCCGGTCGGTAGCGCAGGCCCATCGGCGAGCCAAGTGGAGTCGCCGATCTGCACCCGACCGTGGCCGGGGCCGATCGCCTGCACGAGCATGGACTCCGTCCCGACATAGGCCGCAGCCCGCCGGTTCAGGCCAGGGTCGCCGCCCGCGGCGGGCAGGCGCCGACGCCAGCGGAACGACACACTGACGGTCGCCACCGCGGCCACGGCGAAAGCGAGCACCTGCCACTGCCAGACGAGCTCCGGCAAGAGGAAGAGGAGCAGACCGGTAAGGCCGGCAGCCAGCGCGAGCCAAAGGAACACCACTCCAGGGGTCAACACCTCGAGCAACAGCAGCGCGCCGCCGAGCGCCAGCCAGTGCCAGAAGGTCAAGCTCATGCCGACGGGCGGTCCCAGGGTCTCGCGGCCTCGGCGGCTGCGGCACCCGGCGGCCGCGGCCCCATGGCGTCGCGCGCGAGCTCGGCGATGCCGGCAAGCGAGCCCAGGGTCGCCGCCGCCTCGATGGGTAGGATCAGGGTCTTCTGGTTGGGACTGGTCGCGAACGCCTTCAGGGCTTCGAGATATTTCTGGGCGACGAAGTAGTTGGCGGCCTGGACGCTGCCTTCCTTGAGTGCCACGGACAGCATCGCCGCCGCCGCGGCCTCGGCCTGCGCCAACCGCTCCCGGGCTTCGGCGTCGCGGAACGCCGCCTCCTTGCGGCCCTCGGCCTCGAGGATGGCAGCGGCCTTCTCGCCGTCCGCCTTGAGGATCGCCGCGCTCTTGTCGCCCTCGGCCTGGAGGATCACCGCCCGCTTGTCGCGCTCGGCCTTCATCTGGCGGCCCATGGCCTCGACCAGATCCAGCGGCGGCGTGATGTTCTTGATCTCGATGCGGGTGAGTTTCACGCCCCAGGGCGTGGTCGCCTCGTCGACGACCTGGAGCAGGCGCCCGTTGATCTCGTCGCGCTTCGAAAGGAGCTCGTCTAGGTCCATCGAGCCCATGACCGTGCGGATGTTGGTGGTGGTGAGGTTCAAGATCGCGTTGTCGAGACCGGTCACCTCATAGGCGGCCTTGGCGGCGTCGAGGACCTGATAGAAGACAACACCGTCCACCCGGATCATCGCGTTGTCGCGTGTGATCACCTCCTGCTCGGCGACGTCGAGCACCTGTTCCATCATGTTCATGCGCGCGCCGATCCGGTCGACGAACGGCACGATCAGGCTGAGGCCGGGCCCGAGCGTGCGGGTATAGCGGCCGAACCGCTCCACCGTGAGCTCCGTGCCCTGCGCCACCGAGCGCACGCCCATCAGCACCAGCACGACGGCCAGGGCCAGGATGACCAGAACCAGCAGGGTGGCGCCGTCGGGCATGAGTTCGGCCATGGGTGCTCCGCAGCAGGCGTCCGGCCTGTGGCGCCAGAATCGCGGACGGAGCTTACCTCGCGATTAACCCCGGCGCGAGAAGCTCCTGCCACATCGCGGCGCCGGCCGGCCGTGCTATGGCTCGCGCCGCGCAGGTCGCGCGGCGGGGGATCGCATCTTGCTGAGGCGGCTCTATGACTGGACGATGACGCAAGCCGCCGGCCCGAACGCCACGCGTGGCTTGGCGGTGGTCGCCTTCCTCGAAAGCTCGATCTTCCCCGTCCCGCCCGACGCGATGCTGGTGCCGATGGTCCTGGCCCAGCCGCAACGGGCCTGGCGCCTGGCGGCTGTCGCGACTGCCGGCTCGATCTTGGGCGGGCTCGCCGGCTACGCGATCGGGTACTTCCTGTATGCGAGCCTCGGAAGCCGGATCATCGAGTTCTACGGCCTTGGCGCGAAGTTCGCCGACTTCCAGCAGACCTGGAACGAATGGGGCTTGTGGATCATCCTGGTAAAGGGACTGACGCCGATCCCCTACAAGCTGGTGACCATCGCCAGCGGACTCGCCAAGTTCAATCTGGTCGTGTTCCTCTTGGCCTCGATTCTGACGCGTGGCGCCCGCTTCTTCCTGGTCGCAGGGCTGTTGCGAGCGTTCGGCACTCCCATCCGCACCTTCATCGAGGAGCGGTTGACCCTGGTCACCACCGGCTTCGCCGCCCTGATCGTCCTGGGCTTCGCGGTGCTGCACTATCTGTGAGGGCAGACATCTTGTCGCAGAAGAATGGCTGGCCGCTGCCGTTCCTGATCCTCGCCGCGGCCACAGCGCTGCTGGTCGCGCTGGCCTTGCAGTTCGTCGGCGGGCTGCCGCCCTGCCCGTTCTGCGTCTACCAGCGCTATCCCTATCTCGTCGTGATCGCCGTCGGTGCACTCGGGATCTGGCTGCGCCGGCCGCGGCTGGCCCTCGCCCTGATCGGCCTCGCGCTCGCCGTCAACGTGGCGGTCGCGGCCTACCATGTAGGCATCGAGGAGGGGTGGTTCGCGCTGCCGGAGGGCTGCGCCGCCACGGGTGCCGCGACCACGATCGAGGAATTGCGGCGTCAGCTCGAGAACGCCCCGTCGCGGTGCGACCAGGTGGCGTTCACCTTCGCCGGACTGTCGCTCGCGGCCTGGAACGCGCTCTATGCCGCCTTGCTGCTCATGGTCGCCCTATGGGGGCTCCTGCGGCGATCAGCAGCTTAGCAGCACCGGCACCTTGGCCTGACGCAGCACCTCTCGGGTCGCGCCGCCCAGCACGATCTCACGCAGCCGGGAATGGCCGTAGGCGCCCATCACCAGGAGGTCGGCGTTCTCGGCGGTCGCCGCGTCGAGCAGGGTCGCTCCATGGGACCTGCCGAGCTCGATCTGGCGCAAGGCGACCTTGGCTCCATGCCGCTTGAGCAAACTCATGCCGACATCGAGGGAGGCGGCGGCATCCTCGCCGGCTGCCACCAGGCTGACCGAGTTGGCGGCAGCGAGAAATGGCAGGGCGTCCTTGGCCGCGCGGGCGGCCTCGCGCGAGCCGTTCCACGCCACCACGACCCGCCGACCGAGATCCTGGCCCAGCTCGGCCGGCGGCAGGACCAGGACGGGACCGCCGGCGCTCAGGATGACGTGATGGATCGGCTGTGGCGCCAGCGCCTCCAGGCCAGGTCCGCCTTCCTGGGCAAGAACGGTGAGGTCGGCGCCGCGGGCGGACTCGACCAGGAGTTCGCCGGCGTCTCCCTCCTCGTAGAGGTCGCGGACCGACATCTTCGACGGATCGCACAAGCGACGGAACGAAGCCTCGACGCGTTCGCGGACGAGCCGGTTGGCCTCGCGCTGCGCCTCGAAGACCTCCGGGCCGACATAGGCCGCACCTTCACCGAACCCGACCGGCAGGAAGGGGGGCGGCGAGACGTGGATGCCGACAAGCTCGGCGTCGAAGCGCTGCGCCAAGCGGCGGCAGCACTCGATGCGAGCGTCGTTCTGCGGATCGTCCAGCAGTTCCAGGAGAATGGTACGATAGGTCATTGCGGGATCCAGGCCCGAGTTCGCCGACGGGCGTGGGAGGCTTATGACGGAGGCCCGGGCACCATTCAAGACGGACGATCGGGACTTTCTCGCAACAGTTGAACACCTGCGGCGATCCGAGCCGCGGTAGTCGCCCAGCACATGACGGCGAAGCCGATGGCCAGCGGCACGAACTGTGCCGGAAGCAGACAGGCCAGCGTCAGGAACAGGATGGTTTCGGTGCCTTCGGCGAGGCCGCCCAGATAGTAGAACGACTTTCGCCCGCGCAGTTCGGTGGCGATGCCGCGCTTGGCGGCCATGATCGCGAAGGCCAGGAAGGACGAGCCGGTACCCATGAAGGCGAACAGGAGGAACGCGGCCGCAAGCGCGTTGGCTTCCGGTTCGGCCACGGCGAAGGCGAACACCATGCCGGCATAGATCAGAAAATCGAGGACGATGTCGAGAAAGCCGCCGAGGTCGGTGGGCCGGGTGCGTCGGGCGACGGCACCGTCCAGGCCGTCCGCGACACGGTTGATCAGCAGGAGCGCCAAGCCGATCCGATAGTGGCCCAGGGCCACGGCACCGATCGCCAGCACGCCGAAGCCGAAGCCCGCCCAGGTCAGCAGATCGGCGCCGACGCCGCGCCGCGCCAGCATCGCGCCGGCGGCATTCACAAGCGGATCGAGCACTCGGCGCAGCGTCGCGTCGAACATGGCAGCGGCGGAAGGCGCGACCGGCGACCTCGCCGGTCAGTGCGGCCGTTGCTGGCGCGGCCCAAGGTTCACGACCCGTTCCGCCTGCTGCTCATCGGCCGATGGTGCCTCTCGCGCCGGCTGTGCCGCTGCCGCTGCCTCGCGCGCGCGCATGCGCCGGGCGAAAACGACGCCCACGGGCAGGCTGAACAGGTAGAGCAGGCCGATCACCGACAGGGTGAGCCAGGTCTCCACCACCAGGCCGACGATGACCACCGACGCCAAGAGCAGGGTGGGCAGCACCTGCTCGGGGGCAACGCGGATCTTCTTGATCGAAAAGGTCGGGACCTGGCTGACCATCATGGCCGCCACGAACACCAGGAACACCGCGTTCAGCAGCCAATTGCGGGCGACACCGTCGCCAAGAACGAAGGAGATGATGAGCGGGGTCAGGGCGAGACCCGCCGCCGCGGGCGCGGGGATGCCGGTAAAGAAGTATTGGGTCCAGCTCGGCCGATCGGGAGCCTCGAGTTCGGTGTTGAAGCGAGCGAGGCGCAGCGCGCAGCAGGTGGCGAAGAGCATCGCCACCGCCCAGCCGACGCCGCGCACGTCGTGCAGCGTCCACAGGTAGGCGAGCATCGCCGGCGCCACGCCGAAGCTCAGGAAGTCCGCGAGGCTGTCGAGCTCCGCCCCGAGCTTGCTGGTCAGGTTCAACATGCGGGCCGAGCGCCCGTCCAGGCCGTCGAGCACCACGGCCGCACCGATCAGGGTCACCGCCAGCTCGAACCTGCCGTCCATGGCATAGCGGATCGAACTCATCCCGGCGCACAGGCCGAGGATGGTGAGCATGTTCGGCACCAGATGGATCAGCCGGGGAGCCGAGATCCGCACACGGCGGTTGCGCTGGCGCAACATCATCAGGCGGCGCGTCCCTGACGCTTGGGTTGGTTGCCGAACAGGTCGGCGAGCACCGTCTCGCCGGCGAGGGTGCGCTGGCCGACCAGCACCAGCGGCTCCACCCCCTGCGGCAGGTAGACGTCGCAGCGGCTGCCGAACCGGATGAGACCGACCCTCTGTCCCGCCGCGAGGCCGTCGCCCGGGCCGACGAAGGGCACGATGCGGCGTGCCACCAGACCGGCGATCTGCACCAGCCCGATGTCGCGGCCGCTTGGCGTGCGGATCTTGTACGACTGACGCTCGTTCTCGTCGGACGCCTTGTCGAAAGAGGCGTTGAGGAACTTGCCGGCATGATGGGCGCGGTGCGCGACGGTACCCACCGCCGGCGTCCGGTTCACGTGCACGTCGAAGACGTTCATGAAGATGCCGACGCACGGCAGCGGCTGCGCGCCAAGCTCGAGCTCGGATGGCGGAACGCGCTCGGCGGTGGCAACGACCACGCCGTCGGCAGGACTTACGATGAGGGCCGGGTCGTCCGGCGTCACCCTGGCCGGATCGCGAAAGAAGTAGACGCACCAGGCGGTGGCAAGCAGGCCGAGCCAGAACAGCGGCTTCCAGAGCCAGCCCAGCAGCAGGGCGAGGACGAAGAAGGCGGAAATGAACGGCCAGCCCGCCCGGTGGATCGGTGGCAGCACCGAGCTCAAGGTACCTGCGTTTGCCATGCCGCCGTGCCTGCGCCTTTCACGCCCGATAGAACACGATGTCGAGCTGCACCTGGCGGGCCAGCGCCCGCGAGTAGTAGCCCGGGAATACCAGATAGGGTGCGAAGCCCTGCCCTGCGAGGTCGGCGACGAGATCGAGCCAGGGCCGCTCGCCTTCGTAGAGCGGCAGCAGCGCCAGCTCCAGCTGCAGCCCCCGGACCCGATCCCAGATGCCGTCGAGTCCGGCAAGCACCGCAGGCTCGGCACCCTGGACGTCAATCTTGACGAACAGCCGTCGCCAGGGCCGTTCCACCAGCAGTTCCAGCTCATCCAGCCGGCGCTGCGCCACCACGACGCGCTCCCGTATCGCCGAGGTCGGCGAGATGTCACGCAACAGGTCCGACTGCGGCAGGGTCGAGCTCATGTCGGTCTCGGCCGAGACCTCCAGCACCACCTCGCCGCCCCGTGCGCCCACCGCGATCGCCGGTGCCACCTCCCAGGCGGGATCGGAGGCAGCGCTTGCCACGAGGGCCGCGTGCACCTCGGGGATCGGCTCGAGCGACAGGATCGGGCCGCGCCAGCCGGCCGCACGCAGCCGCCGGGCGAACTGGCCGACATTGGCTCCCACATCGACCACGGCGTCCACGGCCTGCCGCCCCAGGGTATCAACCAGCTGCGCGTCGAGTTCCTTGAGCCTGCGCCGCGACTCTTCGGTCCCGCTCATCGCTCTTCGCTCAGACCGAACACCTCGAGCGGATCGTTGACGCCACGAAGCGGGAAGCGGCCCAGCGTGGTCAGGAACTCGGCACTACCGCCGCAGAGCATGGCGAAGGGAGCCGAGAGCAGCACCTGCCGGCGCAGTTCCTTGGTCAGCGTCTGCATGCGGGAGGTCACGTTCACCGCCGGGCCGATCACGGTGAAGTCGAGGCGCGTGGCGGTGCCGATGTTGCCGTACATCACGTCGCCGACATGCAGCGCCAGGCCAAAGCCCAACTCGAACGAGCCGCGCTCGACGCGCCGGGCGTTGAGCTCCTTCATGCCGCGGCGTGCCTCGACCGCCGCCCGCAACGCATTTTGACAGGCGCCGGGGCTGTCGAGCGGAAAGACCGCCAGCATGCCGTCGCCGACGAACTTGAGAACCTCGCCGCCATGGGCCTCGACCGGCGCCGCCATGACGTCGAAATACTCGTTCAGCCACTGGATCACGTCGTCCCGCGGCCATTGCTCGGAGATGCGGGTGAAGCCACGGAGATCGCAGTTCCAGATCGCCGCGCGCACGGTGGCACCGCTGCCGCGGCGGATGTCACCCGATAGGATACGTTCGCCGGCATGCTTGCCGACATAGGTGTTGAGCAGATTTTTGGTGATGCGCCGATTGGCGCGGATTTCGACCGCTACCGCCAGGACGGGCATGATGGCATTGATCTCGACCAGATCAGTTGTGGAGAATCCCCCGGGCTGATCGGTGCTCCAGCTGGTGGCGTGCCGGCGGCCGTCGGTGAACTGCAACGGCAAGGCTACGTAGTCGGTGTAGCCCTCCTGACGCAGGTCCGCATAGATGCCGTACTCCGCAGCCGGCTCCGCTTGGAGGTCGAGCCGCTGCCGAAAACCCTCGGCTCCCTCATAGAGCGCCCTGACCGGGCTGTTGACGAAGCGTGGATCGTCGAAGATCCCGTGCTCCAGCAGGTTGAGCTGCGCCTCGTTCATTTCGCGCCGCCACAGGACGCGGGCACCCTGGAACTGTGGGTGCAGTGTCCGTAGATGCATGGTCGCACGGGCGAGCGGCAATCCCTCCGCGCGCAGCCGCTGGCAAAGCTCGGCAAACAGATTGTCCAGGTATGGCTGGCCCGCAGTTTCGTTGACGAGCCAATCCAGCGCCGCGCTGCGCCGCGCCGGCCACTGACCGGTATCGGGTCGCTCAGCCGGCACGCTCCACCTCGCGCAGGCGCCGCGACGTCTCGGTCAGGCGCTGGGTGGTCAGAAGCAGGCGCGACGCCAGCTCGTGCATCACTTCCACGCCCACCGCCGGGAACTGATAGACGAGATTGAAGAAGCCATCCTTCGATACCCGCAATGCCACGAGCGGGGTGGTCGCCATGACGGTCGCGGTGCGCGGTACGTCGCAGAGGATGGCAATCTCGCCCACGATGTCGTTGCGCCCGATGCTGGCCACGGTCATCGGGCCGCCCTCCCCCTGCACCACCACTTCCGCCGACCCGTCGAGCACGATGTAGGCTGCATCGCCGGGGTCGCCCTGGCGACAGATGGCCTCTCCGGCGCGAAATTCGACATGCTCACTGGTGAACGCGAGCAGCTTCAGCCGAGCCGGCTCGATCTTGGCGAACAATGGTATCTTGCGCAGCACCTCGACGTCTTGCTGGAGGGTCATCCTCGGCTCCAACTCATTCTGCGGAAAGTAGCTTGGCGCGGTCGCGCACATCCCCAGCGGCACCGGACGGCGGCCCCTCGTTCACCAGACGGCCCTCCTCGAGCTCGATCACCCGGTCGAACGCGACCGCCCACTCGTCGTGCTGCAATGCCCAGACCACCGAGCGCCCGGCGGTGGCGGAGAGCAGCGCGTCGCGCACCTCCGCTTGCTCGCGCTGGTCCAGGGGACCCAGCGGGTCGTAGAGGACCAGCAGCTCGGGCTGCTTGAGGATGGCGCGCGCCAGCCCGAGCTTCTGCCGCTGCGCGAGCGACAGCCGTCCGCCACCGATGCCGACCGGCGAATCGAGACCCACGGCCATGACGCCGGTGCGCAGATCGAGCTTCACCAGGAGCTCGGTTAGCAGCTCCGCCATGCGCTGCGAGGCTTGTGCCTGCCCATAGGCGATCTTGCCGAAGATCACGTTCTCCTGGATCGTGATCGCGATGTTGTATTCGGCGGGGTCGAAGAAGGCGATTGCGTCCGCATGGCGCGGCGGCAAGTGCTCGCGGAAGTAGCGCCGCGCCGCCAGCACCTTGTCCATCAGCTCGGGTGTGACCAGGCCGAGCCGGTGCCGGGCCGGAATGAGCTTGAAGGTCGGTGCCAGCAGCAGGCGGCGGTCTTCGGCCGACAGCCGTTCGAGATGGGCCGAATCCGCGCGGGTCAGCAGGGCGCGGTAGGTCGGCAGGTCTTCGGGCGCGATGAAGCTGAACTGACTGAAATATTCGTGCTCGGGCGGCAGATCAGCAAACAGCTCGAGCATGGTTTGCGCCAGCCGGTAGCCGACCTGATAGAGGTCTTCGAGCAGCCCGGTCTGCTCGAGCGTCTCGCCGACATAGGGCTGGTCGGCGATCTGTTCGGGATCGAAGGTCGGACCCACGGGCGAGCCGAACAGCAAGTTCTCCGCCAGGCTGGCATTGGTGTTGTAGCGCTCGGGATCGAACGGCTCGACCAGGCGCGACATGTCAGGGCTGGTGCTGAGCCGGTCGAGCATCGCCTGGCGCGCCTCGAGCAGCCGGTCCTTGAGCTCGCTGTGGGCGCCGTCCGGTATTGCGCTGCGCAGCCCCAGGCCGAACACGTCGCCATCGAGCCGGACCAGCTCCAGCACGCGCACGATGCTGGTCACCCGTTGCGCCGGCTCATCGATGCCCGCGGCGAGATAGTCGATCCAGTCCGCCTGCGGGTCGTGCGGGCTGTTGCCGGACTGGCGCGCCTCGGTCATCTCGCGCTCGTAGCGCGAGAGGGCGTCCTCGCCGACCGGGCGGGGGCGCTGCGGGCGATATTTCAGGCCGTAGAGCAGGTTGTCCTCGATCGAGCCCGCGAACACCATGGTCGGGTTGCCGACATAGCCGATGCGGCGTCCGAGCACGGCCTCGGGCTGGGCGGCGAGGTCGAGCTCGCCAATGCTCAGCCGTCCACTCGTCGGCTCGACCAGCCCGGCCAGGATCAGCGACAATTCCTCCTTGCCGCTGCCGGCCGGACCGATGATCGCCACATGGCTGGGCAGCTCGATGCGGAACGTGACCCCGTCCAGCAGGTGCTCGCCGCCCTCGCCGAGCAGGGAGACGTTGCTGGCGCGCAGCTCGCCCACAAGGTGAGGTATGGTCTCAGGCTCTTCAATTTGAGCGCGCTCGTCCCTGAGGCCCGGCGGCGCGAACTGGGTGACGACCTGCTCGTACTTGATCTTCACGTCATAGAGGGACTGGTAGTAGGTCAGGAGTTCGCGCCAGGGTGAGGTGATGTCCTTCTGCGCGCCAACAACCGCGGTGAGGGCGCCGATGGTCATCTGGCCCTGTAGGACGAGATAGCCACCAATGGAGTAGAAGAAGAACGGCCCCAGCTGCGAGATGAAGTTGTTTAGGAACTTGATCAGGAACTTCTTCTTGTAGATGTCGAACCTGATCCAGAACACGACGCCGAGCTGCTCGCTGAATCGTGCCCGCTCGTAGACCGTGGCGTCGTTGGCCCGGATGTCGCGTGCACCGGCCGCGACCTCGCTGATCTTCTCCGCATTGCGCCGGACCTGGCGCACCCGCTCCTTGCCCAGCAGGTTCACCTGCCGCTGCAGCTTGGGGATGATGTAGATCTGCAAGGGATAGAGCGCCACCGCCGCGAGGCCAAGTTTCCAGTCCTGCATGAACATGAAGAACAGGCTGGTCAGCAGCGTTCCGGCCTGAAGCCCGGGGGTGCTCACGGCCTCGCCGACGAAGCCGCCCAGCGCCTCCGTTTCGGCGTTGATCATCTGCACCAGCTCGCCCTGGCTCACCCGGCGCAGGTGCGGCAAGGGGAAGCGGAGCAGGTGGCTGTAGAGCTGGTAGCGCAGGCGCCGCAGCATTCTCTCGGCGACCACGCCCGCATAGACATTCACGACATATTTCAGAGCGCCACTGACCAGAACGATCGCCAGGAACATGCCGCACAGCACCATCAACAGGTCGATGCGGTCCATGCTGTGGCCGAAGAACTCCTGGTTGTCACCGGATCCGAGGGCGCGGTTGATAATCTGCTTGGGAATGTCGTAGGAGTAATAGTTGAGCGGCAGCAAGGTGACGCTCAGCGCCAGGATCACCAGCTGCTGCCGCTTGCTGTACTTCCAGATGAAGCCGAAGATGGAGGATTCCATCGGCCTTCCGCGCTGCCCGACGGGCGAACTGTAGGCTATCCGTCAGGCGGCGGCAAACGCCGTAAATGCATGGTCATCTCGCCGCGTTGTGACGTTCCGCGGCGCTACCTATCGTGCAGCGCTGCGACTGCCGGGGAGGTGGCGACACCATGGACATCTACCGCACCATCTACGAGCGCAGCCTCGAAAGGCCGGACCTGTTTTGGGCGGAAGCCGCGGCAGCGCTGCAATGGGATCGCCCCTGGGAAGCCGTGCTGGACGATTCGCACGCTCCTTTCTACCGGTGGTTCAAGGGCGGGCGCCTGAACACCTGCTACAATGCCGTCGATCGCCATGTCGCCGCCGGCCGCGGCAGCCAGCCTGCAATTATCCACGACAGCCCCGTCACGGGTATCAGGCGCTCGATCACCTACGGCGAGCTGCAGGACCTGGTTGCGCGCATCGCCGGCGCGATGGTGCGTCGCGGCGTCGCCAAGGGCGATCGCGTGATCGTCTACATGCCGATGGTGCCCGAGGCGCTGGTGGCGATGCTCGCCTGCGCCCGGATCGGCGCGGTCCACTCGGTGGTGTTCGGCGGCTTCGCCGCCAACGAGCTCGCGGCCCGGATCAACGACGCGAAGCCGGTCCTGATCGTTTCGGCCTCCTGCGGCATCGAGGGCACGAAGGTCATCCCCTACAAGCCCCTGCTCGATCGGGCGATCGAGGAGGCCGCACACAAGCCTCGCCACACCATCATTCTGCAGCGGCCCCAGGCCACGGCTGAACTCGTCCCGGGCCGCGACCTCGACTGGGCGGAGGCCGTTACCGCGAACCCGGTCGATTGCGTGCCGGTCGAGGCCACCGACCCGCTCTACATCCTCTACACCTCGGGCACCACCGGGCAGCCCAAGGGTGTGGTGCGCGACCATGGCGGCCACGCGACCGCACTGCTCTGGACCATGCGCCACATCTACGGCGTCCAGCCCGGCGAGGTGTACTGGGCGGCCTCGGACGTGGGCTGGGTCGTCGGCCACAGCTACATCTGCTACGCGCCGCTGCTCAACGGCAACACCACCATCGTCTACGAGGGCAAGCCGGTCGGCACGCCTGATCCCGGCGCCTTCTGGCGCGTGATCGCCGAGCACAAGGTCGCGGTCCTGTTCACCGCACCCACCGCCTTCCGCGCCATCAAGAAGGAGGACCCGGAAGGCACCCACATCGACCGCTACGATCTCTCCTCGCTTCGCACCCTGTTCCTCGCCGGCGAGCGCTGCGATCCCGACACGCTGCTCTGGGCCGAGGCACAACTCGGCGTGCCGGTGATCGATCACTGGTGGCAGACCGAGACCGGCTGGGCCATCGCCGCCAACCCGGTCGGCATCGAGCACCTGCCCGTCCGCCCGGGCTCGCCCACCGTGCCGATGCCCGGCTACGACGTGCAGATCCTGGACGAGGAAGGCGAGATCCTGCCCACCGGCAAGATGGGGGCGATCTGCATCCGCCTGCCCTTGCCGCCGGGCTGCCTGCCGACCCTGTGGCATGCCGACGAGCGCTACCGCCAGTCCTACCTGTCGCGCTATCCCGGCTGGTACCTCACCGGCGACGCCGGCTACAAGGACGCGGACGGTTACCTCTACATCATGAGCCGCATCGACGACGTCATCAACGTCGCCGGCCACCGTCTCTCCACCGGTGGCATGGAGGAGGTGCTGGCCGGCCACAAGGACGTGGCCGAGTGTGCGGTGATCGGCGTCGCCGACCAGCTCAAGGGCGAACTGCCCCTGGGTCTGGTCGTGCTCAAGGCCGGCGTCGACCGCGCGCCGGAATCGATCCGCGACGAGTTGGTGGCCAAGGTTCGTGACCAGATCGGACCGGTCGCCGCCTTCAAGCTGGTCGCCATCGTCTCGCGCCTGCCGAAGACCCGTTCCGGCAAGATCCTGCGCGGTACCATGAAGAAGCTCGCCGACAACAGCGATTTCAAGGTGCCGGCCACGATCGACGATCCCCTGATCCTGGAGGAGATCGCCGAAAGCCTGAAGGAATTGGGCTACGGCCAGCCAACGACCGGTCTTTGACGGCGGGTGCGGCGTGCGCCGGCTCTGGTAGCGTCGCGCCCGCTCGCATGCCTTGAGATGGTCGCCGTGCCGTGGGCAGTGCCTGAAACGCGTGCCATGCACTCGCGACAAAACACAGCGCGGCGGGAAACCGGGAGGCGGGGATGGCGCACGGCGATCTGCTCTACGACGATGCGACGACCGAGTTCCTCGAAGCACTGTGGGGCGAGGGCTATCTCTCGCCGGGCGGGCCGGAGGAGGTCGCGCGCATTCTCGGTGGCCTCGACCTCGGCGGCCGGACCGTGCTCGACATCGGCTGCGGCGCGGGCGGAATCACGGTGGCGCTCGCCGGCGACTACGGTGCCGCCCGGGTGATCGGCATCGACGTCGAGGCGCCGGTGTGCGCCAAGGCGCGGGCCCGCGCCGAGGCCAGCGGCTTAGCGGGCCGGATCGAGATCCGCGAGGTGACGCCTGGGCCGTTTCCGCTGCCGGACACCAGCGTCGACCTCGTGTTCAGCAAGGACTCGATCGTCCACATCCCCGACAAGGAAGCGCTTGCGCGCGAGGCCTTCCGCGTGTTGCGGCCCGGCGGCTGGTTCGCGGCTTCCGACTGGCTTATCGGCCATGACGGCCCGCCATCGCCCGAGATGGCGCACTACATCGCCTGCGAGGCGCTGGACTTCGGCATGGCCTCGCCGGCGAAATACCGGCAGGCGCTGGCGGCGGCCGGCTTCGTCGACGTGGCGCTGGTCGACCGCAATCCCTGGTACCGGGAGGTCGCGGGCGCCGAGCTCGAGCGGCTGCGCGGGCCGGTGGGCGATCGCGCCCGGGCAATTCTCGGCGAGGCGGAGTCCGCGCGCCAGATCCGCACCTGGGAGGCCATGGTGGTCGTCCTTGGCACGGGCGAGCACTGCCCCCATCATTTCCGTGGCCGCAAGCCCGGCTGAGACGGCTTGCCAGCCGGCTGCTCGTCCATTATTTTGAATGAGCGCTCAAATAAATATGGAGGGCGGCCACATGAACATGCAGCCGCGCGACCTTTCGATCCCGGCGGGCTGGGATCGCAGCGGGCTCCCAGCCTGGAGCTACGCCAACGAGGAGCTGCTGGAGCTCGAGAAGGAGCTGCTGTTCCGCCGCTCCTGGCAGCTGGTCGGGCATGAGTGCGAGCTGGCGCAGCCCGGGGCCTATCTGACGCTGGACGTGGCCGGCGAGCGCGCACTGGTCGTGCGTGGCCGCGACGGTGTCCTGCGCGCCTTCCACAATATCTGCCGCCACCGCGGCTCGCGCGTCGTGGCCGACGAGCGCGGCGTGTGCAAGGGTGTGATCACCTGCCCGTTCCACGCTTGGTCGTACCATCTCGACGGTACCCTGCGCGGTGCGGCCCGACCGCAGACCCTGCCGCCGCTGGACCCGGTGCAATGGGGACTGAAGCCCATCGAGCTCGAGCTCTGGCAAGGCTTCGTGTTCGTTCGCTTCAAGCCCAGCCCGCAGCCCGCCGTGGCCGACATCCTGGCGCCCTTCGCCGACGAGATCGCCCACTACCGCAGCCACGAGCTGGTGACCCTGCCCCATGGCGGCGAGTGGAAGGAGGAGCTGCCGGTCAATTGGAAGGCCGTGCGCGACGTCGACAACGAGGGCTACCACGTTCCCAAGGCCCATCCGGGGCTGCAGGACCTCTATGGGCACGGCTATTCCGACGAGCCGTTCGTCCGCGGCGCCTCGCGCTCCTTCGCACCCTTCAACGAGGGTCCGGGCAGCCTGTGGAGCGTCCGGAAGTACAAGAAGCTCCTGCCGGAAGTGACCAGCCTCCCGCCGAGCCACCGGCGGGCCTGGCTCTACATCGGCTTCTTCCCGAACACGGTGCTGACCTTTTATCCGGATTCGGTCTTGTTCTATCAGGAGTTCCCGCTGGCGGTCGACCGGACGCTGCAGCGGGGACGCTCCTTCGCCTACCGCGACGAGAGCCGCGAGCTGCGCGCTGCGCGCTACCTGTCCGGCCGGATCGACCGGATCACGGGCGCGGAGGATGCGCAGCTGATCGTCTGGTCCAACGAGGCCGTGCACTCCAGCGGCTATGACGGGGTCATCCTGTCGGACCTCGAATATGGCGTGCGCAGCTACCACGACCATCTGCGGCGGCTGATGCCGGTCCTCGATCTCGACCGGGCGCCGACGGCCGGCACCCTCGCGGCGTGCAACGCCGCGTTCCTGACCGAAGACGCTTGAACCTCCGCCCCGGCCCGTCGACACTGCGCGCACCGCGGCGCAGGTGAACCTGCCGCGACAGGCCGGACAGGGGATGGCGCTCGAGACCGCGCACGCAGGAACGGGCCGCGGCGAAGCCGTGGCGTCGACCTGGTTGCGCGGCGAAGGCACCGCGGCCTGGCTGCTGGTCAGCCCGGCCTTCGCCTACGCTTTCCTGCTGCTGGCGATCCCGATCGCGGCCATTCTGGTCTTGAGCTTCTGGTCCCAGAACGGCCTGACGCTCGATCGCACCTTCACGCTCACGAACTATCGGGAAAGCTGGACCAACCCGCTCTACCGCACGCTGATGCTGCGGTCCTTGTGGATCTCCGGCGCGGTCACCGCGATCACCGTGCTCCTGGCCTATCCGATCGCCTACTACGTCTCGTTTCACGGCGGCCGGCGCAAGGCCTTGTGGCTGTTCCTGATCACCATCCCGTTCTGGACCAGCTACCTGCTGCGCGTGTTCGCCTGGAAGGTGATCCTCGGCAATGGCGGCGTCCTCAACTCCGGGCTGGTGGGGCTGGGGCTGATCGCCGAACCCTTGCCCTGGTTGCTCTACAACAGCGGCGCCGTGGTCGTGACCCTGGCCCATGCCTGGGCCCCGTTCGCCATCCTGCCGATCTACGCCTCGCTGGAGAAGCTCGACCGCAGCCTGCTCGAGGCCGCGACCGATTTGGGCGACGGGCCGCTGCGCCGCTTTCTGCGCGTCACCCTGCCGCTGTCCATGCCCGGGATCATCGCGGCGGCGCTGATCGTGTTCATCCCCACCGTCGGCGACTACGTCACGCCGCGGCTGGTCGGCGGCAAGGACGGCGTCATGATCGCCAACATGATCCAGGTCCAGTTCGGCAAGGCCAGCAACTGGCCGCTGGGTGCCGCCCTCTCGGTCTCGACCATGCTGATCGTCGCCATCGTGGCGCTTCTGGTCGTGCTCGCCGGTCGCCGCTTCGGCGGCAGGACCGCTTGAGGCCGCCATGACGGCACCGCGCGGCCTCACCGCCTACGCCATGGCCTATCTGGTCTTTCTCTACCTGCCCGTCCTGCTCCTGCCCCTGTTCTCGTTCAACGACTCCTCGGTGGTGGCCTTTCCGCTCCAAGGCTTCACCATGCGCTGGTACGAAAACCTCGCCGGAATACCCGTGCTGCACGACGCCTTCGTCAACAGCATGATCGTCGGCGTCTCGGCCGCAGTGATCGCGACGATCCTGGGCATCGGCGCCGCGCGGGCGATGACCCGCTACGACTTCAAGGGTCGCGATACCGTCTCGGCCTTGCTCATGCTGCCCATGGTCATGCCCGAGATCATCGTCGCCGTCGCCCTGCTCGTCGTCCTGCTGCAGCTCGGGCTCGAACTTTCGCTGGTCACCATCACGCTCGGCCACGTCCTGTTCTGCCTGCCCTTCGCGATCTCGGTGCTGCGCACGAGCTTCCTCGGCCTCGACCGCAGCCTGGAGGAGGCTTCGCTCGACCTGGGCGAGACGCGCTTGATGACCTTCCGGCGGGTGATCCTGCCACTGGTCAGGCCGGGGCTGATCTCCAGCCTGCTGATCTGCTTCACCATCTCCTTCGACGAGTTCATCCTCGCTTTTTTCCTGGGCGGCCAAGCCACGACGCTCCCGCTCTACATCTGGAGCCAGTTGCGCTTCGCAGCCAAGTTGCCGAACGTGTTGGCGTTGGGGTCCCTGATCCTGCTGTTCTCGCTCATCCTTCTTGGCACCGCCGAACTGCTCCGGCGGCGGGCCGAACGCCGGACGGGCATGCCCGGGGAGCCCCTGGCATGAGCCAGCCACTGCCGATGATCGACGTGCGGCGGGTCACCCGACGCTTCGGCTCGTTCACCGCACTGGACGACGTGTCGTTGACGATCGGCCCAGGCGAGTTCTTCTCCCTGCTTGGACCGTCCGGCTGCGGCAAGACCACCCTCCTGCGCTTGCTGGCCGGCTTCGACCGGCCCAGCGCGGGAACGATCGCCATCGCCGGCCAGCCCATGGCCGAGGTGCCGCCGAACCGGCGCCCGACCAACATGGTGTTCCAGTCCTATGCGATCTTCCCGCACCTGACGGTGGCGGAGAATGTCGGCTACGGGTTGCGACGGCTGCATCTCGACCGCACCGCCTTTGAGCGGCGGGTCGCCGGGGCGTTGGCGATGGTCGCGCTCGCGGGCCTTGGCGGGCGGCGGCCGCATGAACTTTCCGGGGGCCAACGCCAGCGCGTTGCACTGGCGCGAGCCTTGGTCATGCGCCCGAAGGTCCTGCTGCTGGACGAGCCGCTCTCCGCCCTGGACAAGAAGCTGCGCGAGCGCATGCATGTCGAGCTGCGCCAGCTCCAGCGCGCAGTCGGAATCACCTTCATCCTGGTGACGCATGATCAGGAGGAGGCGCTGACGCTCTCCGATCGGCTGGCGGTCATGTTCGCCGGGAGGATCGCCCAGGTCGGCCCGCCGGAGGAAATCTACCAGAAGCCGCAAACCCGCGTGGTCGCCGATTTCATCGGCGGCATGAACTTCCTGCCCGCCACCGTCACCGGCACCGAGCCGGGTCGCCTGAGCCTGGAGGTCGCGGCTCTGGGGCAGGTGACGATCACCCAGCCGCTCAACTTGAACGGCAGCCGCGAGCTGACCATCGGAGTGCGCCCCGAGCGCATGACGCTTCTGGTCGATTCGGGCATGTCGGCGGCGCGGGTGGCTGCGGGGCGGATCAGCAACGCCGCCTATTATGGCGACATGACCTACTACTACGTTGAGCTTGCAGGTCTCGACGAGCCGGTCGTGGTGTCGATGCGCAATGCGGTCGGTCGGCGTATTCTTCAAGCGGGCGAGACGGTCCAGGTCGGCTGGGCCCCCGAATCGCTGGTGGCACTGCCCTAGGCGGGCCGGCGACGCTGTCGCTTACGCGGCGGTCTGGGCATCTTCCTTGCGCTTGCGCGCCCGTGCTTTGCCGGCGTCGACCAGCTTCTGGCGCTTGGCGGCCTTGCGGGTCTCCATCTCGGCTTCCAGTGCGGGCAGCAGCTTGGCGGCCGACGCGCGCTGGGCCGCGGTGCCACTCTCACCGAGCCGGACCGCGTTGGCGTGCAGATTGCCAAGGGCAGCATCGGCCATCTCGGGCAGACGGTCGATCAGGCTCATCACTGGTTTCCTCCGAGACGCGAACCCCGACCATTGCAACGGTGGCGGGACAGGAATGGTTGCCGCGCTGCCGGCGGCGACCGCGAGAGCGCCCCCCAATGACTTGAGGGACGCGCTCGGGTCAGACCTGAACGGCCTCAGTCGGCGCGCTTGAGATCCTCGGCCGAACTCTTGCCGTTGTTGCCACGGGTCAGGTTGTACTGAACCCGCTCGCCCTCGCGCAGCTCGCCGAGGCCGGCGCGCTCGACCGCCGAGATGTGCACGAAGGCGTCAGGCCCGCCCGAATCGGGCTGGATGAAGCCAAAGCCCTTGGTCGGATTGAACCACTTGACAGTACCAGTTTGCATTGCGTCACTTCATAGCCATAGGCACGCCGGGCAAGGTGCTGCGGCGTGAGAGTTTCCTCATCGATCCAATGAGGGCCAGCCCGAGAGCCGGTCGCCACGAGGCGACAAGAACGCTCAGTCCTTGAAATGGGGCGTCGCCGGAGGATCGCAAGCGGCAGACCCAGGGTTCGTGACGTGGGGTTTGCCGGGCGGGCCATTCTGCCATAGGAGCGGATGGCAGCGACATCGCGGGAGGTCCTGCCTTGGCCATCGTCACGCCTGAAGGCTATCGCGCGCTCGACGACGGTACCGTGGCCGACTACCTCGCGGGTCTGCCGGCGATCCGACGTCGCCTGGGCGGTGAGCCGGCCGACTGGCGGGTGAGCGAGGTCGGCGACGGCAATCTGAACCTGGTCTTTATCGTCGAGGGGCCGGGCGGCGATCTCTGCCTAAAGCAGGCGCTGCCCTATGTCCGTCTGGTCGGCGAGGGTTGGCCTCTGGACCTCAAGCGCGCCTGGTACGAGCATCGCGCCGCCTCGATCCAGTCCCGCCACGCAGCGGGTCGCATTCCTGAACTCCTGCACTTCGACGAGCGGCTCTACCTGATCGTCATGGAGTGCTGCCGCCCACATGTGATCATGCGCCGCGGCATGATCGAGGGCGCCGTCTATCCCGAGTTCGCGGCGCACATCGCCGACTATCTCGCGACCACGCTCTACTACACGTCCGATATGGCGCTGCCGGCGGCGGAGAAGCGCGAGCTGGTGGCCGCATTCTCAGGCAATACCGAGCTGTGCAAGATCACCGAGGACCTGATCTTCACCGATCCCTACATGATCTGCAGCCGCAACCGCTGGACCAGCCCGCAGCTCGACGATGTCGCGGTCGAGATCAGGAGCGACGCGCGCCTCAAGCGGGCGGTATCGGCGCTGAAGCTGAAATTCCTGTGCGAGGCGCAGGCGCTGCTCCATGGCGACCTGCACACCGGGTCGATCATGGTGACCCCGGAAGACACCAAGATCATCGACCCCGAGTTTGCGGTGATGGGACCGATGGGCTTCGACGTCGGCAAGATCCTGGGCAATCTGCTGATGTGCCACTTCAGCCAGCGCGGGCACGAGCGCGCGGCGGGCGACCGCGACGACTACCGGCGCTGGATCCTGGCGACAGTGGCCGAAACCTGGAACGGATTCGCTCGCCGGTTCGTCGAGCTGTGGACCGCGTTTCCCACCGGCGACGGCTACCCGGCCCCGCTGTTCGACGGCAGCGAGGGCCGGGCAGCGCTGCGCGAGGCCCAATCGGGCTATATCCAACGGCTGTTCCGCGACTCACTGGGCTTTGCCGGCGCATCCATGATTCGGCGCACGTTGGGCCTCGCCCACAACATCGACATGGAGACCATCGCGGACCCGGATCGGCGTGCGGATTGCGAGCGTCGCAATCTGCTGCTCGCGCGTGAGCTGATCTGCGAGGCGGCAAGCTTCGCCGACATCGAAGCGGTGACCGCGCGAGCCGCCGCGATCGAGGCCCGCTAGGTCAAGCCGCTGCGGCCAACCGGCGCGCGGACCAGATCGGGTCGTCGAGCAAGGTGTCGCCGGCGCGGTAGGCCGAGACGAAGCGGTCGAGGCCGTGGCGGCCGCCATTGACGAGGCGTCTGGCGCGGACGAGATCGTCCTCGAGCAGCGCCTGCTTGATCGGCCGCTGCCGATCGCCCAGGAAGGCCGCCAGCAGCCGTCCGGCGATGCCCGGCTCCGTCGCCCGATGCGGCTCCTGCAAGAGGCGGTCGCCAAGCCCCAGTGCCGCGCCGTAGCGACGATAATTGTCCCGGCCGGTGAGCTGGACGAAGCCCCGGCCGCGGAAACGCGCCCCGTCCGGCCGGCCCTGATTGCCCAGATCGCGCCGGTGATCATAGAGGTCGAACGGCTCGCCCTCCGGCGAGGTGTTGAAGCGGGATGGCTGCTCCTCGACCGGAGCGAAGCCCTCGCTTTCCGCCCGGATGGTCGCGAGCGCCATGAGGAGCATCGGCTTGTCGACCAGGCCCGCGCCACGCAGGCCCGCCAGGACCGCGGGCAGAAAGCGGCGGATCGGCTGCAGCGGCGTGAACGGGAACAGGTCGGCTGTGAAGGCCACGTCGATCCGGTCGGTGACGTCGATCGGTGCCCCCTCGCCGACGTCCGCGAGAGCTTTCCAGGTCGCCGGGCCGGCGATCCCGTCGGGCAGGAGATCGTGCGCGCGCTGCAGACCCAGCAAGGCGGCTTCCGTTGCCGGACCGAATGTGCCGTCGATTCGGCCGGGCGGAAAGCCTGCTCCGCGCAGCCTTTGTTGCAGCCGTTCGACCTCCGGCCCATGGTCACCGCGACGGAGAACCGTTAGCATCACGCGCACCGTTCGGTTATGTGTACATTTTCCTATACCATGGCGAGGCTCCAAGGTGCAAGTTCCTAGTGCGGGCCAGGACTGGGATGCCGCTCGCTACGCTACCCATGCGCGATTCGTGGCGGAACTGGGCATGCCGGTGCTCGAGCTCCTGGCGCCGCGCGCGGGCGAGCGTATCCTCGACCTCGGCTGTGGCGACGGCGTTCTGAGCCGCCAGCTGGTCGAGCTGGGCTGCAGTGTGGTCGGGGTCGACGCGGCCCCCGACATGGTGCGCGAAGCCCGCCTGCAGAACGTCGACGCGCGGGTTGCCGACGGCGCCGACCTGATGTTCCGGGAAGAATTCGACGCCGTGTTCTCGAACGCCGCACTGCACTGGATGAGTGCCCGCCCCGATGCCGTCATCGCGGGTGTCGCGCGCGCGCTCCGTCCGGGGGGGCGCTTCGTCGGGGAGTTCGGAGGTCACGGCAATGTGGCGGCGATCATCGTGGCGCTCCAGGCGGTCCTTTCCCGCCGCGCCATCGACGGCGCCGCATTCCACCCTTGGTATTTTCCGACACCGGAGGAGTATCGCGCTCGGCTGGAGCGGCAAGGATTCTCGGTGGCGCGGATCGAGCTGATACCGCGCCCCACGCCTCTGCCGACGGGTATGGCGGCATGGCTCGAAACCTTTGCCGATCCGTTCCTGCGGCCCGTAGCGGCAGGCGACCGCGCTGCGGTCCGCGAGGAGGCAGTCGATCTGCTCCGGCACGTGTTGCGCGACAATACCGGCAGGTGGTCGGCGGACTATGTACGGCTGCGATTCGCGGCAGTTCTGCAACTATAGCGAGAAAACGCCGAGACGGAACATTTGCCAACACTGCAACGTCTTCTGCGTGACCCTCCCGTCGTTTACCTCCAGCCTCAACCAAACTAGGGTGCCGGGCCGCTGAAGAAACACCGGCGCAGGCGCGGCATGCCCGGTCGACGTCGGAGGCGAGGTCGAGACCGTTGTCCGCAACAAGCCCGGGATCGAGCTGCAACTCATGAGTTTTCCCTCGTTTGCGCTTCGACCGCGAACCGCCCTGCTCGGTGTCATGTTGCTGCTCGCCGGCTGCATCGAGCCATCGACCCGCTCCGACATCACCCAGGCGCTGAACGACGTTTCGTTCCAGCCGCCGCCAACCGCTCCTGGGGTTGCACCTGCTGCTGCGGGCATCGGTCCGCAGCGGCCTCCCGAACCTCCGCTCCAGGCCCAGATCTACGGCGGTCGCAGCGTCACCTCACAGCGGGCCGTGACCGGTGGGGCTCAGCGCAGCGCCGAGGGCGTTCAGCTCAATTTCGAGCAGGCCGAGATCCGCGACGTGATCAAGGTGATCCTCGGCGATATCCTGGGCCGGAGCTATACGGTGGACAGTGACGTGCAGGGGCAGGTCACGCTGTCCACCAGTGCGCCGATGTCCAATGCCGACCTGCTGGCGGTACTGGAGACGGTGCTGCGCGCAAACGGCGCCACCATGGTCGAGAGCAGCCCCAACACCTACCGGGTCATGCCGGTCGACGCGGCGATCGGCACGTCGCAGGTCGTGCCGCTCGGCGGCCGGCCGGTCCAGATCCGGCCCGGGTACGGCATCACCATCGTGCCGTTGCGCAACATCTCGGCGACCTCCGCAGCGCAGTTCATCCAGCCGCTGGTGGCGTCTCCAGAGGATATCCGGATCGATCCCGGCCGCAACGCGATCCTGTTCAGCGGCACCGGCATCGAGCGCCAGAACGTGGTCGAGACCTTGTCCGACCTGGACGTCGACTGGATGGCCGGCAAGGCCATCGGCCTGTTCCCGCTGGAGCGCGCCAATGTCGAGGCGGTGATTCCCGAACTCCAGGCGATCTTCGCGCCGTTCGACCCCACCGGCGCCGAGCCCTCGCTGATCCGCTTCCTGCCCCTCGCTCGTCTCAACGCCGTTTTGGCCATCGCCGGCGATCCCGAGCAGATCCGCGAGGTCGGCGGCTGGGTGTCGAGGCTGGATCGCGGACAGGCGGTGGGCCCGCAATTCTACGTCTACAATCTGAAGCACGGCGCCGCCGAAGATGTGGCCAAGCTGCTCAATGAGGCGTTCAGCGAGGGACCCGCCGCCGCCGACACCGGCCCGAGCCTCGCCGCCGCCAGCGCCGCCCTGGGCGGTGCCGCGGGGACGGAGGATGGCGGCGAGATCGGCAACCCGGACGGCTTCGGCGCAACGCCGGGTGCCACGAGTTCACCGGCCGAGTCCTCGACCCTCTCGGGCCCGGTCAAGGTCGTGGCGAGCAAGTCCACCAATTCCCTGCTGATCCGTGCCACACCCGAGGAGTTCGACCGCATCGAGGCGACGCTCGCCCGGCTCGACACGGCGCCCTGGCAGGTGCTGATCGAGGCCACGATCGCCGAGGTCACGCTCAATGATACCCTGCGTTATGGTGTCCAGTATTTCCTGGAGAGCGGCAGCCTCAGCGGCGGCTTCTCGCAGGGCGCCGCAGCCAACATCTTCAGTGCCTTCGCGGGCGGTTTCAGTTTCCTGGCCACGCCTGGCAGCAATGTGATCAGCATCGAAGCCCTGTCGCGGCTGACGGATGTGAAGGTTCTTTCCGCGCCCTCCGTCGTCGTCCAGGACAACAGCGAGGCGGTCTTGAACGTCGGTCAGGAGGTCCCGGTCCAGACCCAGCAGCAGCAGAGCCTGCAGACGGACGCCAATATCCTCAACAGCATCGAATATCGCGACACGGGCGTCATTCTTCAGGTCAGGCCGCGCATCAACTCCAACCAAGCCGTATCGCTTGAGATCGCCCAGGAGGTCAGCCGCGTCGACACGTCCAGCCTGACCACCAACAACCGCCTGACCCCGACGTTCACGCAGCGCAAGATCACCAGTCGGGTCAACGTCCAGAGCGGCCAGACGGTGGTGTTGGGCGGGCTGATCGAGGACAGCGAGGAGCGCGGCCGCGACCGCGTCCCGATCCTCGGCGAGATCCCGGTGCTCGGCAGCCTGTTCGGAACCACCAGCAACTCCAACACGCGCAGGGAGCTCATCGTCTTCATCACGCCCAGGGTGATCCGCAATCCCGAGGACGCCCGTGACGTCAGCGAGGAACTGCGGTCGAGATTGCGCTCGCTGCGCCAGTCCGAAGGCCTGCCGTTGGACGTGGTGGAGCCCTACCGTCCGAGCCCCGTGCCGCAGCCGCCGCCCACCTATCCGCAGCCACTGGTCGTCCCACGCGGCCAGCCGCTTCCCGACCCCTACGGGCTGTCGCCCGCTCCCGCGGGCTAGTACGCACTGGAGACAGTCTTGCCGGCGCTGGCGGGCGCGCTGCTCGGGCTATGCGTCGGCAGCTTCGTCGGCACGGTCGTGTTGCGCGAGCCGAACGGCTGGTCGGGCGTGCTGCTCGGACGATCGGCGTGCCGCAGCTGCGGCACGCAGCTCGGGGTCACGGACCTCCTCCCATTGTGGAGCTGGCTGGCGAGCCGCGGCCGCTGCCGGCACTGCGGTGCGGCACTCTCGGCCTTCTATCCGTCGGTGGAGCTGGCTGCCGCCCTGATCGGCACCATCGCGTTCTCCCTGATCGGCGGTCGGTTGTGCCTGGCTGCAGCCACGCTTGGCTGGTGGCTGCTAGCCCTGTCCCTGATCGACCTGCGCTCCTGGCGGCTGCCCGACGCGCTGACCCTTCCGCTGGTGGTGGCCGGGATTGCCGGCGCCGCCTTGCAGCTGCTGCCGGGCGTGGACCTGACGGGCTCGCTGGCGGGAGCCGCCGCGGGCTACCTGACGCTCGCGGCGATCGCCTGGGGCTATCGCCGCCTGCGCGGCCGCGAGGGGCTCGGCCTCGGCGATGCGAAGCTGCTGGCGGCAGCAGGCGCTTGGCTCGGAATCGAGCAACTGCCCTGGCTGGTCCTAGTCGCGGCGCTGCTCGGGCTGGCTCTGGCCCTGGTTCGGACGGCGCCGCTGCGCGCGGAGACGGCAGTGCCGTTCGGCCCGCCTCTCGCACTTGCGTTCTGGGGCCTGTTCCTGCTGCAGGCCGCGCGCTGAAGCTCAGCCGCTGGCGAGGTGCTCCAGGATCGGCCTGACGCCGGCAAGGTCGTAGCCGGCCGCGGCTGCGTGCTCGAGCGTCTGCTCCACGGGACGCTCCGCGGCGGTCGCGAAAGCCCACATGTGGCAGGAGCGCGTGCCGGAGCGGCAATAGGCGAGCTGGGGACCGGGATTTCCGTCCATGGCAGCCCGGAACGCCGCGACGTCGTCGGGGCCCATCTGACCGGACACCACCGGGACGAAAGCGTAGGCGAGGCCATGTGCCTGCGCCAGATCGCGCGCCTCCGCGTCGGTGAGCTGGTCCGCCGCCTCCCCGTCCGGACGGTTGTTGATGATCGTGCGGATCCCCGCATCGCGCGCGGCCGCAAAATCCGCGGCCCGCAATTGCGGCGCCACGAGAAAGCCATCCGCGACGCGCCGGAACGGCGTTGCATCCATGACCTGCCTCCGCGCTCGAACATGCGGCGGAGCGTTAGCGCGCGGCGGCCGTGGCGTCGAGGGGCGCGCTTTCGCGCGTGGCAATCGCCGGTCGTGCCAGTATAGGCGGCTCAGCGACGTGGAAGGAGAACGCGCCGATGCTCGAATATCTTGCCGATCCCGCCATCTGGGCCAGCCTCCTGACCCTCACGGCGCTCGAGATCGTGCTGGGCATCGATAACCTGATCTTCCTGTCGATCGTCTCCGGCCGTCTGCCCAAGCACCAGCAACGCCTGGCGCGCCAGATCGGCCTGGCGCTGGCCCTGCTCGGCCGGATCGCGCTGCTGTTCTCGCTCACCTGGCTGATCGGCCTCACCGAGCCCGTGGTCACGATGCTCGGCTTCGCGCTGTCCTGGCGCGACATCGTCCTGATCGTCGGCGGTCTGTTCCTGCTGGTGAAGGGCACCATGGAAACCCACCACATGCTGGAGGGTCAGGAGCAGGAGTCGCAGGCCGGCACCACCACCTTCTTTGCCGCCGTGGTGCAGATCATCATCCTCGACGTGGTGTTCGCGCTCGATTCCATCATCACCGCGGTCGGCATGACCGACCAGCTGCCGATCATGATCGCGGCGGTGGTCATCGCGATGATCGTCATGCTGGTGGCCGCCAACCCGGTCGGCGACTTCGTCAACAATCACCCCACGGTGAAGATGTTGGCCCTGTCGTTCCTGCTCCTCGTCGGCATCGCGCTGATCGCGGACGGCTTCCACTTCCACATTCCGCGTGGCTATCTCTATTTCGCCATCTTCTTCTCCGGCCTGGTCGAGGCGCTCAATCTGTGGGCGGCACGGTCGCGCAAGCGGCGGCGTCACCTCACGGCCTCGGGCGCGATCGTGGACGACGGGCAGGACGGGCCGGCCAGGCCCTGACACGGCCTTCCTGCGCGCACAGGCCGCGGACCATGGGGCCGGGTGCGACACCAAGCGGCATTTTTGTCAAACTGTCGCACTTGTGCGGGTGCCTCTTGACACCTTGCCGCATCTTTAGCGGCGCCGCGCTCTACTAAGGAACCATCGACTCTGCGAGCCCAGAGCGACTACGTCCAAGGAGGCAAGCGATGGAACCGGCGTCCTACGCCAAAATTCGGCGCAACCCGAAATTCACCGAGCTCGTCACTCAGCGTGGCGCGCTGGCACGCAACCTGACGATCGCGATCCTCGTCATCTATTTCGGCTTCATCCTGCTGGTCGCGTTCGGCAAGGGTTTCCTCGGCACGCCGATCAGCGCCGATGGCGTGACCACCATCGGCATCCCGATCGGCCTGTTCGTGATCGTCTCTGCGTTCGTGCTGACCGGCATCTACGTCAGCAAGGCGAACACGACGTTCGACGACCTCAACACCCGGATCCTGGAGGACAGCAAGTGAGGCGCGCGCCTACGACCCGCGTCGCCGGGATCAGCGGGCTGGCCTTTGGCCTGCTCCTCGCTGTCCCGGCGCTGGCGGCGGATGCCATTCAAGGCGCCACCACCACGCAGCCGACCAACTGGACGGCCATCATCATGTTCTTCGCCTTCGTGCTGTTCACGTTGGCGATCACCAAATGGGCGGCATCGAAGACCAAGTCCGCGGCCGACTTCTATGCCGCCGGCGGCGGCATCACCGGCTTCCAGAACAGCCTCGCGATCGCCGGCGACTACATGTCGGCAGCCTCCTTCCTCGGCATTTCGGCCCTGGTGTTCACCTCCGGCTTCGACGGCCTGATCTATTCGGTGGGCTTCCTGGTCGGTTGGCCGATCGTGCTGTTCCTGATCGCGGAGCGCTTGCGCAATCTGGGCAAGTTCACCTTCGCCGACGTCGCCTCCTATCGACTGGGCCAGACCCCGATCCGTCTGCTGTCGGCCGTGGGCACGTTGACGGTCGTGGCCTTCTATCTGATCGCCCAGATGGTGGGTGCGGGCAAGCTGATCCAGCTGCTGTTCGGCCTGCCCTACCTCTACGCGCTGATCATCGTCGGCGTGTTGATGATCGCCTACGTCACCTTCGGCGGCATGCTTGCGACGACCTGGGTGCAGATCATCAAGGCCTGCATGTTGCTCGCTGGCGCCACCTTCATGGCGTTCATGGTCCTTCTGCATTTCGGCTTCAGCCCCGAGGCCATGTTCAAGGCGGCGACCGAGGTCAACCCGAAGGGTCTGGCGATCATGAGCCCGGGCAGCCTGGTCACCGATCCGATCTCGGCGATCTCACTCGGCATCGCCTTGATGTTCGGCACCGCCGGCCTGCCGCACATCCTGATGCGCTTCTTCACCGTCGCCGACGCCAAGGCCGCGCGCAAGTCGGTGTTCTACGCCACCGGCTTCATCGGCTACTTCTATATCCTCACCTTCATCATCGGCTTCGGCGCCATCACCCTCGTGATGAGCGACCCGACGTTCTACAAGACCACCGTCGGCGCCGACGGAACGATGGTCTACGACAAGCTCAAGGACCTGATCGGCGGCAACAACATGGCCGCGATCCATCTCAGTGAAGCCGTCGGCGGCAACATCTTCCTGGGCTTCATCTCCGCCGTGGCCTTCGCCACCATCCTGGCCGTGGTCGCCGGGCTCACACTGGCGGGCGCGTCGGCGGTCAGCCACGACCTCTACGCCTCGGTGTTCGCCAAGGGGCGTGCCACCGACGCGCAGGAGATCAAGGTCTCCAAGATCGCGACCGTGGTGCTGGGCGTCATCGCCATCTATCTCGGGTACGTGTTCGAGCAGCAGAACGTCGCCTTCATGGTTGGTCTTGCCTTCGCCATCGCCGCCAGCTGCAACTTCCCGGTGCTGCTGATGTCGATGTTCTGGAAGGGCCTGACCACCCGCGGCGCCTTGATCGGCGGTCTGCTGGGCCTGATCTCGGCGGTGGTCCTGGTCATCCTGGGACCGACCGTGTGGGAAAAGGTGATGCTGCATCCGGCGGGTTCGGCGCCGTTCCCTTACGAGAACCCGGCGCTGTTCTCGATGACCATCGCCTTCGTCGGCATCTGGCTGTTCTCGGTCCTCGACCGCAGCCAGACCGCCCGCGACGAGGCGGCCGCGTATGATGTCCAGTACATCCGGTCGGAGACCGGTCTGGGCGCGTCGGGCGCTTCCGCTCACTGAAGTCCGCTGTAGCGACCGTCGACAGGCCGGCCTCGGGGCAACCCCCGGGGCCGGTCGCGCTCGATGGTAAGCGGACGCTGACGGGCCGCGGTCTTTGGGCTACGGCAGGGGCCATGCTGGACCACGAGCGGACCGCCTTGATCGCCGCCTATGTCGGCACCGCCTACCTGATTCTAGATCGCGACGGAGCGGGGGTGGCGGAGGCCAGGATCGGCGAGACCTCCCGCGACATCGACGCGCTCCTGGATTCTCATGGCGCAAGGTCGGGCGTGTTCGTCACCGGCTGGAATCCGAGGAGCGAGGTGGCAGATGGCGCAGCCAATGACGCAGCTCATGCGGCGCTGCAACGTACGCTGGCCGAGCGCGGCGTGCGCTTCCTGCCGCATATCGGAATAGGTGCCGATCCCCGATGGACCGAGCGTGGTCTGTTCGCGCTCGATCTCGACCCGGCGGACGCACTGGCCCTGGCGACCGACTTCGCCCAGAACGCCGTGGTCCTGGTTTGCGCCGGGGAGCAGGCTCGGCTCCTGCCGACCGAGCTGATGGCGGGCTGAGTCAGCCCCCGACCTGTGGCACGGCGGTACCGATCAGACAGTCGCGTGTGACGATGGCGGCAAGCTCGGCCTCGCCCCAGCCGGCGGTGCCGGCGGGCCGCTCCGGCAGCACGAGGTAGCGCAACTCGGCGGTGCTGTCGTGCACGACGACCGCCTTGCTCGGCGGCACCTCGAGCCCGAATTCCGCCAGGACCGCGCGCGGCTCGCGCACCACCCGGCTGCGGTAGGCGCGTGCCTTGTACCAGTCCGGCGAGGGCCCCAGAAGCAATCTAGGGTAGCATGAACACAAGGTGCAGACGATGACGTTGTGGGTTTCCGGGTCGTTGGCGACGGCCCGGATCGGGATGCCGGCGGCGTCGATGCCGAGTTCCAGCGCCGCCCCGTTCACGTCGTCGAGCACTCGTGCGCGGAAGGCGGGATCCACCCAGGCCCGCGCAACGAGCCTGGCGCCGTCCGCCGGACTGCTGCTGTCGACCCGCTCAACCGCCCGACGCAAGTCGGCGGCGGAACAGAGACCCTTTGCCTGCAGCAGGGCGGCCACGGCATCGGTCAGCGCCATGTGCCAGGTGAACGGCGCGTCCTCGAGATCGGGCCGGTGCGGATGGGCGTGGTCGTGCTGGTGTTCGGTCACGTTGCCGCTCCTTCCAGCCATGGCTCGAAGAGGTCGACGACCACCGCGTCCCGGCTGGCGGTCGAGGTCTCCGGCCAGAGTTCGTCCAGCGGGAAGCTCACGCGATAGACGGCGAGCCGGGGCAGGCCGTCGCGACCATAGGCAAGCTGCTCGGGGTTGGGCTGATGGTCGATGACCCGCAGCACGGTGCCCACATGGCCACGCACGTAGAATGGGGTCCGGCAGTGCCCCGGCGGGAACAGCGCCTTCACGCACACCCGGCTGCCGTCGGCAAAGCGGCGGCTCATGCCCGTCCCGCCTCGGCATGACGTGACTGGGCAGCCGCCACCGCCTCTCCCAGCTCCTGGACGCCCACGAGACCCTTCTCCACCAGAAGGTTGGCGATCGACGCGATCCAGCGTTCGAAATAGCTGAGCTCATCGTAGGCGCCGGGCCCCAGTTCCTCGACGCCGCGGCGCAGCTCGTCGAGGGTCAGCACGCCCTTCGCGAGCAGGACGCGCAAGATCGCGTCCACCCGCTTCTCCCAGGGCTCCAGCTCGTGCTCGTGGCGCGCGACCGGCCCCGCCGGCGCCCCGCCCATGTCGTGATGCCGCCGCATCGTCATGTCACGCACTCCACCTGGCACCCGTTCCTTGTCGCCATAACCCGCTGTCCGGCGCGAGCAAAGGGCCGATGCGAGCGTGCCGCATTGGTCTGTATCCGTTCCAACCTCGGACGATTCGTCTTTACTCGCATGGCTTCCCGAGTAGCGTTCGCTTCGGGCGCCGGGCAAGGAATCAAACTGCCGACTGCGGCACAGCGGCGCCGACCAGAGCGCGACCGAAAAGGAATGTCCACCGCCCATCCGACCATGCCTTCGCTCGCGGCTTCACGGCCGCGCGGCATTGTCGTGCCTGGGCGCGGTGCTTGGCTCGCATGCCTGCTATGCCTCGTCGTCGCAGCCCCGCTGCTGGCGCTGCTGAGCTTCATCGGCCAGCCGACGCAGGGCCTGTGGGCGCATCTGGCCAGCACGGTCCTGCCCGAGTACCTGCGCAACAGCGCGTTGCTCTGCCTGGGCGTCGGGGCGGGAACCCTGGCCATCGGCGCGGGGGCCGGCTGGCTCGTCACCATGTACCGTTTCCCCGGCCAGCGGGTGCTGAACTGGGCCTTGGTGCTGCCGCTGGCGATGCCGGCCTACGTGCTGGCCTACGCCTATACCGACTTTCTCCAGGTATCCGGCCCGCTCCAGACCCATCTGCGCGCCGTCACCGGCTGGGGGTGGCGCGACTACTGGTTCCCCAATATCCACTCGCTCGGCGGGGCCATCTTCGTGCTCACCGCCGCGCTCTATCCGTACGTCTACGTCCTGGCGCGCGCAGGCTTCGCCGAACAGTCGATGTGCGCGCTCGAGGTGAGCCGGACGCTCGGCTGCACGCCGCTCGCCGCCTTCCGCCGCGTCGGTCTGCCGCTGGCGCGGCCGGCCATCGCCGCCGGCCTCGCCTTCGTCATGATGGAGACGCTGGCCGACTTCGGCGCCGTGGCCTATTTCGAGCTGCGCACCTTCACCACGGGCATCTACCGCGCCTGGTACGCTCTAGGCAGCCCGGCCGCCGCCGCGCAGCTGGCGTCCCTGCTGCTCCTCATGGTCTTCGCCATTCTGGCGCTGGAGTGGGCCGCGCGCGGCCAGGGCCGTTTCGCCAGCACCACCACCCACATCTTTCAGAAGCATCGGGTCACGCTGACCGGCTGGCGCGGGTGGGCGGCCTGCATCGCCTGCACGTTCCCGGTGTTGGCCGGCTTCCTGCTGCCGGCGATCGTCCTGGCGACGATGGCACTGGGCGCCAGCGACGGCATCGGCATCGGCCGCCTCGCCACCTTAGCGGGCAACACGGCACTGCTCGGCATCCTGGCCAGCGTCCTGATCGTCGCGGTGGCGATCGTGGCGCTGGTCGCCGCCAATCGGGAGTCCACCGGCACGGCCCAGCGCCTCCTCCGCACCGCAGCCCTGGGCTATGCCGTTCCCGGTGCCGTCATCGGCGTCGGCGTGCTGATCGCCGTCGGCGCCTTCGACCGGGCAGCCGACGGCCTCGTCCGGTCGCTGGGCGGAGCCGGCACGGGGCTCGTCCTCGGCGGAACGGTGGGCGCCCTGCTCTATGCCTACCTGGTGCGATTCTTCGCGGTCGGCTTCAACCCGCTCGAGGCCGGCATGGCTAAGATCGCTCCGGTCCTGGCCGATGCCGCCCGCGTCCTTGGCTGCGGACCGACGCAGGTCGCGGGTCGGGTGCACCTGCCGCTGCTGCGGCCGGTCTTGATCGGCGCGGTGCTTCTGGTGCTCGTGGACGTGATCAAGGAGTTGCCCGCCACGCTCATCCTGCGCCCCTTCAACTTCGACACCCTGGCGGTCGAAGCGTTCCAGCTCGCGACGACCGAGCGACTGGACGGCGCAGCACTGCCGTCGCTGGTGATCGTTGCGGTGGGGCTGGTGCCGGTGGTGCTGCTTTGCCGGATGCTGGAACGCGGCCGGGGCCCCGCGACGACGCCGGCTGCTTGAGCCTACCGCCGCCGCAGCCCGGGAAAGACGGCCGGAACGCGCCCGACCGTCCCGTTCGCGAACTCCAGATCACTCGGCCGCCTACCTCCAGCCGCACCGGTCGGTGATCATCGCCGCTTCGGCGCTGTTCTTGGCGTAGAGGGCAGGGTTGAGCGGATCTTCCTTGAAGCTGCCCCATTCGGCCAGGACCGGGTGCGGCGCCACTGCCGGATTGGCCGGGAATTCGAAGCTGACGTCGGCGAAGTAGCGCTGGGCCTCCGGCGACGCCAGGTACTCGATCAGGCGCACGGCATTGTCATGGTGGGGCGCCGTCTTCAGCACACCGGCACCCGACACGTTGACGTGGGTCCCGCGGCCGTCCTGGTTGGGGAAGAACACCTCGAGCTGGTCGCCTACCGCCTTGTCCTCGGGCTTGTCCGACGCCTTGAGCCGGGCGAGGTAATAGCTGTTGGAGATGGCGACGTCGCCTACCCCGGCCGCGACCGCCTTCAGCTGGTCGGTGTCGCCACCCTCGGGAGGGCGCGCCATGTTGGCCACCAGCCCCTCGCACCAGGCCTCGGTCGCCTCCGGGCCGTCGGCGGCCAGGATCGAGCCGACGAGGCTGAGATTGTAGATGTTGGTGCTGCTGCGCACGAGGACCTTGCCCTTGAATTCGGGATTGGCCAGGGCCTCGTAGGTGCTGAGCTGGGCGGGGTCCATCCGATCCTTGGCGTAGACCAGTACCCGCGCGCGCTTGGCAAGGCCGTACCAGAGACCTTCCGGGTCGCGCAGGGTTGCTGGAATCTCCGCGTCGAGCAGGTCCGATTCGATCGGCTGCAGCAGTCCGAGACCGCTTGCCTGGGCGAGCCGGCCGGCGTCGACGGTGATGAACACGTCGGCCGGGCTGTTCGCACCCTCGCTCTGCATGCGCTGGATCAGCTGCTCGTGTGTGCCGTCGACCACGTTGACCTGGATGCCGGTCTGCTTGGTGAAGCCGTCCCACAGCGCCTGGTCGGTGCCGTAGTGCCGCGAATTGTAGATGTTGACGACCTCGGCCGCGCCGGCGGAGGAACCGAGGAGTGCCAGGCAAGTGGCCGCGAGCAGGATACGGCGGGACAGGCGCATGAGAGCATTGCTCCGGTTAGGCAAGGATACTGGAAGCTGCCGATAGTCCATGGCTGATGATCGGGCAAACTAATTGGCGCAGACCTCTATTTATACCAGTTCCAGACTTTCGCATCCGATCTCACCCTGCCGGCGGTACCAGCGTCCTGACCGCGGAGGACATGATCACCTCGTAGTTGTTGGTGTAGGCCTCGTGATTCCGCTCGATCATGGCTGCGTCGTACTTGTAGTTCACCAGCATTCCGAACGATTCGGCCAGCCCTTTCGGCGAAAGGTCCCCCAGCCAATTGATCCGCTCGAGGCGCGCTCCGTTGCCGAGATGGAACCGCGCTACCGGATCACGCGGACGGCCGCCCCGTTTCTCCCTCGTGAGATACTGCGCACACAGGCGCATCAGCGGCAGGCGGAGGCGCTCGGCGGCCTCCGCATCCTCCGGCCAATCGGCGACGTCCAGCAAGGCGAGTTGTTCCAGGTCGACGCCCGCGAGCGCGTCGTCGCTGCGTCCGGACAATGCGTCGCGCAGCCATGCGGCAAAGCCGGGAACCGGGGATAGCGTCGCGAAGGTCCTGAGCTCAGGCAACTCCCGCGCGAGGTCGGCCGCGACCAGCTTGAGTAGGAAATTGCCGAGTGTGACGCCGCGCAGCCCCTCCAGACAGTTGTTGATCGAATAGAAGATCGCCGAATCGGCGGCGGCCGGGTCGCCTACCGCTGCGTCGGGGTCGATCAGCGGCTGGATTTGGTCGGCCATGCCGCTCACCAATGCCACTTCGACGAAGATGAGGGGCTCGTCGGGCAGGGCGGGGTGAAAGAAGGCGAAGCACCTCCGATCGGCGGCGAGGCGGCGCTTGAGATCCTCGAGCGCACGCATGCGGTGGACCTTCTCGTAGCGCAGGAACTTCTCGAGCAGCGACGCCGGACTGTTCCAGTCGATCCGGGCGAAGGTCAGGAATCCGGGGTTGAACCAGCCGCCGAGCAGATCGTGCAGATCGGCGTCGACCGGTGTCAGCTCCGCATGCGCCGGCAGATGGGCCAGCAGCTCGGTGCGGAGGTCCACGATCGCTCCGGTACCGCCGGGCGCGATGTTCATGCGCCGGAACAGCTCATGGCGTGGCGACTCGCACGCCCGGCGCAGCGCGTGCACCGCCGCGGCGGTGGGTCGGTCGCGGTATGCCTCTGCCGCGGCGATGATCCGCTCGTGGTCGTGGCCGAACTCGGTGGCCAGCATGGTCAGGAAGGCCAGCCGCTCGGCCGTGTCCATGGCCCGGTAGGCATCCAGCAGCTCGCGCGCGAGGGCGGCGCCGGAGGCCTCGCCGCGGGTCGAAAGCAGGTCGCGGCACAGGTCGCGCACCTGCGGCCGCCGCCGGCCGTAGAGCCGCGTCCGCACGAGGTCGCGACCCGCGTCGGCGATCGACGTCCACAGCTGGTCCAGCATGCCCGTTCGCATTGCCCAGGCTCCCACAGCGTTCCGCCAGCCTTACCTAGCCGAAGCCCTCCGGCCCATCCACCGTGGCGACGGATCGGGAGACTTCGTCACTTGCCAATTTTTTAGCCTTTGCTACATATCTCAACAAGGGAAAAGTCCAAAGCTTGGCCAATGAGGATTGCGCGATGACCGGTCGCTTTGCGGGACTGCGATCGCTGTGCCTGGTGGGCTTGGTCGGGTTCGGCCTGATGCTCGCCTCGGCACGGGCTGAGGCGGCGGCTCCGGGCGAGCCGTTGCGTGTCCTGACCACCTTCACCGTGATCCAGGACATGGCCCAGAACGTCGCCGGCGAGGCCGCGGTGGTCGAGTCGATCACCAAGCCGGGAGCGGAGATCCACGACTACCAGCCGACGCCGCAGGACATCGTCAAGGCGCAGTCGGCCGACCTTGTGCTCTACAATGGGTTCAACCTGGAGCGCTGGTTCGAGCGCTTCTTCGAGAACGTCCGGGACGTGCCCGGCGTGGTCGTCACCGATGGGGTGGAGCCCATGGGCATCCACGAGGGCCCCTACACCGGCAAGCCCAATCCCCATGCCTGGATGTCGCCGGCCAACGCGCTGATCTACATCGAGAACATCCGCAAGGCATTGGCGGAGCACGATCCGGCCAACGCCGCGACCTACGACCGCAACGCCGCTGCCTATGCCGTCCGGATTCGCGCCCTGGACGAGCCGCTGCGCCAGCGGCTGGCCGCGGTGCCGGAGGAGCGCCGCTGGCTGGTCACCAGCGAAGGGGCGTTCAGCTATCTCGCCCGCGACTACGGCATGCGCGAGGCCTATCTCTGGCCGATCAACGCCGACGAGCAGGGCACGCCCAAGCAGGTCCGGCGGGTGATCGACCTCGTGCGCCAGAACGGCATCCCGGTGGTGTTCAGCGAGAGCACCATCTCCGACCGGGCGGCCAAGCAGGTCGCGTCGGAGACCGGAGCCGCCTATGGCGGCGTGCTCTATGTCGACTCGCTGAGTTCCGCGGGCGGTCCGGTGCCGACCTATGTCGACCTGCTCAAGGTGACGGTGGAGACGATCGCCCGAGGCTTCGACACTTGAGCGAGGCCGCGGCCGGGGAGGCTGGCGTCATGGACATCGCTTCGGATCTGCCGGCGCCATACGCGCCGGGCATTGCGGTGCAGGATCTGACGGTGCGCTACCGCAACGGCCACACCGCTCTCGAAGGCGCGACCTTCGAGCTGGGCATGGGCTCGATCTGCGCTCTGGTGGGCATCAACGGCAGCGGCAAGTCGACCCTGTTCAAGGCGCTGATGGGCTTCGTGCGGCCGACCCGCGGCTCCGTGCTGCTCGGCGGCATGCCGGTGGCCGAGGCGCTCAAGCGCAACATGGTGGCCTACGTGCCACAGAGCGAGGACGTGGACTGGAACTTCCCGGTGCTGGTCCAGGACGTGGTCATGATGGGCCGCTACGGCCACATGAACTTCCTGCGCATGGCAACGCGCGAAGACCGCCGCAAGGTCGACGAGGCGCTGGAGCGGGTGGGCATGACCGCCTACCGCACCCGCCAGATCGGCGAGCTCAGCGGCGGCCAGAAGAAGCGGGTGTTCCTCGCCCGATCGTTGGCGCAAGAGGGCCGGATCATCCTGCTCGACGAGCCGTTCACCGGCGTCGACGTCAAGACCGAGGCGGCGATCATTTCCCTCCTGCGCGAGCTGCGCGCGGCCGGCCACCTGATGCTGGTCTCCACCCACGATCTCGGCAGCGTGCCCGATTTCTGCGACCAGGTGGTGCTGATCAACCGGCGCATCCTGGCGTCGGGCCCGACGGCCCTGGTCTTCACCCAGGCCAATCTCGAGCGGGCCTTCGGCGGGGTTCTGCGCCGGTTCAACCTCGGCGGCCCCGCCTTGCACGACGATGCCGACACCCGGACGCTCACCGTGCTCACCGACGACGAGCGGCCGTTCGTGATCTACCACGATGCCGCGGCCGAAGGCCGGGAGCGCGAGGGATGATCGCCGAGCTGCTGATCCCGTTCGACTACCAGTACATGGTCAAGGCCATGTGGGTGAGCGCCCTGGTCGGCGGGGTGTGCGCCTTCCTCTCGGCCTACCTGATGCTCAAGGGCTGGTCCCTGATGGGCGACGCGCTGGCGCATTCGATCGTGCCGGGCGTGGCCGGCGCCTACATCCTGGGCCTGCCCTTCGCACTGGGTGCGTTCCTCGCCGGCGGCCTCGCCTCGCTCGGCATGGCCGCGGTCAAGCAGGGCACGCGACTGCGCGAGGATGCCGTGATCGGCGTAGTGTTCACCTCGCTCTTCGCGCTCGGCCTGCTCATGGCCTCGATCTGGCCGACCTCGGTCAGCGTCCAGACCATCGTGCTCGGCAACATCCTGGCGATCTCCGACGAGGACGTGGTCCAGGTGGCGATCATCTCGGCCGTGTCGCTCGCGATCCTGACGCTGCGCTGGAAGGACCTGATGGTCACCTTCTTCGACGAGAGCCACGCGCGCAGCGTCGGCCTCGACCCGTTCCGGCTCAAGATCCTGTTCTTCACCCTGCTCAGCGCCTGTACCGTGGCGGCACTGCAGACCGTGGGCGCCTGCCTGGTCGTCGCCATGGTGGTGACGCCGGGTGCGACCGCCTACCTCCTGACCGACCGGTTCGGCCGCCTGATCCTGATCAGCGTCGCCATGGGTGCGGCGACCAGCTTCATCGGCGCCTACCTCAGCTACTTCATCGACGGTGCCACCGGCGGCGTGATCGTCTCCCTGCAGACGCTGGTGTTCCTCGCCGCCTTCTTCCTGGCACCCAAGCACGGCACCCTGGCCGAGCGCCGCCGCCGTCTCGGCAACGTCGCGGCGCCGGCATGACCACCCTTCTCGACTGGCTGATCGTGCCATTGAGCTACCCGTTCATGCAGCGGGCGCTGATCGTGGCGCTGCTGGTGGGTGCCGTCTGCGCCGTGCTCTCCTGCTACCTCGTCCTCAAGGGCTGGTCGCTGATGGGCGATGCGGTGTCCCACGCCGTCCTGCCCGGCATCGTCATCGCCTATGCCGCGGGACTGCCCCTGGCCTTGGGCGCCTTCGCCGCCGGCCTGTCCTGCGCGCTGCTCACCGGCTACCTGAAAGACAACAGCCGCATCAAGGAGGACACGGTGATGGGCATCGTGTTCTCCGGCATGTTCGGCTTCGGCCTCGTCCTGTTCACCAAGGTCGAGACCGACCAGCACCTGAACCACATCCTGTTCGGCAACATGCTGGGCGTCAGCGCGCGCGATCTCGTCGAGACCGCGCTTGTCGCCGGCGGCACGATGCTTGTCGTGCTGCTCAAGCGGCGCGACCTCCTGCTCTACTGCTTCGACCCGAACCATGCCCGGGCCATCGGCTTGCCGGTCCGGCTGATCCACTACGGGCTCCTGGTGCTCCTGGCGCTGACCATCGTGGCCTCGCTCAAAGCGGTGGGCATCATCCTCGTCGTGGCGATGCTCGTCGCACCGGGGGCCACCGCCTACCTCTTGACCGACCGCTTCGAGCGCATGCTGGCGATCGCGGTGGCGGTCGCCACCTCGGCCTCGGCGATCGGCACCGTCGCGAGCTTCCACCTCGACGGCGCCACCGGCGCCTGCATCGTGCTCGTGCAGGCCATGATGTTCATCGCCGCCCTGTTCTTCGCGCCCGAGCGTGGCCTGGTGGCGGTCGGCCGCCGGCGCCGGTTGCCCGGCGATGCCGCCGGGCTTTCGGCCGGGGCGCCGCCGCGCTAGTGATCTGGATGGGAAAAGAGATGGCAACGCCCATGCATCGAGCGCGGCTGCCCCGGGCGGACACGCAGGCCGAAGGCTTCGACCGCACCCGCAGCGATCATCGCAACGAGATCGCGGAGGACTATGTCGAGCTGATCGCCGACCTGATCGACGCCACCGGCGAGGCGCGCGCGGTGGATCTCGCTCATCGGCTGGGCGTCACCAACGCCACCGTGACCAATGCGATCACGCGCTTGCAGCGCGACGGCCTCGTGCGCTCCGAGCCCTACCGCTCGATCTTCCTGACCCAGGACGGCCGCGACCTCGCCGAGCATTGCCGACGCCGCCACCGCATCGTCTATCGCTTCCTGCGCTCGCTCGGCGTCGCGGAGGAAACCGCCCGGGTCGATGCCGAGGGCATCGAGCACCATGTCAGCGACGAGACCTTGGCCGCGTTCGACCGTCTCCTGCAGCAGCGTGATCGCGGCGGCGAAAGCACTTAGTCGCAGGCTCGCGCCGCCCGATCGCGTTGCGGACGCCCCCGGCGCCGCGTAAAACACTGCCATCAATTCCAGTTGCGGGGACCAACAAAGTGGGCGGTCGGGCATAGCGCGTGCTGATCGCCGCCGGCAGCGCGATCCTGTCGTTCCTGGTCCTGGCCGCTCTCGGCTCGGTCCTCGGCAAGCGGCCGCGTGGGCACGTCGCGGTCTACGGCGGCTGCGTCATCCTTGCGGCCGGGCTGATGTCGATCGGGCTCGCCGTCCTGGCGTCGGGGCGCCAGCCGGAGACGCTGGTCCTCCCGCTGGGGCTGCCGTGGATCGGCATGCATCTGCGCCTGGATCAGCTCAGCGCCTTCTTCATGCTGGTGGTCGACCTGGGTGCTGTCCTGGCCTCGATCTACGCGATCGGCCAGGCGCGCGACGAGGCTGCGCCGCGACGGGTGCTGCCATTCGTCCCGGCCTTCCTGGCGGGCATGAACCTCGTCCTATTGGCCGACGACGCGTTCACCTTCCTGCTCGCCTGGGAGTTCATGTCCCTGAGCTCCTGGGCGCTCGTGCTGCGCGATCACGAGGCCAAGGGTCCGCGCGACGCCGCCTACCTCTATTTGGTCATGGCGAGCCTCGGCACGGCGGCCCTGCTTTTGTGTATGGGCCTCCTGACAGGGCCGGGCGGCGCCTATGATTTCGCGAGCATTCGTGGCCAGCCGCCGGAGCTGATCCCCCAGGCGCTGGTCCTGGCGCTGGCACTGGTCGGCGCCGGATCGAAAGCCGGGCTCCTGCCGCTGCACGTCTGGCTGCCGCCGGCGCACGCCGCGGCACCGAGCCAGGTCTCCGCACTGATGAGCGGGGTGATGACCAAGGTCGCCGTCTACGCCGCCATGCGCATCCTCTTCGACCTGGCCGGCCCGCCCGCCTGGTGGTGGGGCGGCGTGCTGATGCTGGTCGGCGCCACCACCGCCGTGATGGGCCTCCTCTACGCGCTGCTGCAGAACGACCTGAAGCGGCTGCTCGCCTACAGCACGGTCGAGAATCTGGGCATCGTCTTCATCGCCCTGGGCTTCGCCCTGGCCTTCCTCGCCAGCGGCTTGCCGGCGCCGGCGGCGATAGCGCTGTCGGCCGCCCTGCTGCACGCGCTCAACCACACCTTGTTCAAGAGCCTCCTGTTCATGGGCGCCGGGGCCGTGCTGCACGCGACGGGGGAGCGCGACCTCGACCGGATGGGCGGCCTCATCCACCGCCTGCCGGTGACCGGCGCCTGCTTCCTGATCGGTGCGGCGGCGATCTCGGCCCTGCCGCCGCTCAACGGCTTCGTCTCGGAATGGCTGCTGTTCCAGGCGGTGCTGGTGAGTCCGCAATTGCCCGACGGCGTGCTGCGCTTCCTGGCCCCGGCCGTCGGCGCCCTGATGGCGCTCGCGGCGGCCTTGGCGGCCGCCTGCTTCGTGCGTGCCTTCGGCACCGCCTTCCTCGGCCGACCGCGCAGCGAGGCGGCACGGACGGCGCATGAGGTCGACCCCTGGAGCCGCAGCGCGATGATCGCGGCCGCAGCCGCCTGTGTGCTGGTCGGAATCGTCCCCGGCCCGGTGATCGACCTCGCGGGCCGCGTGGTCGTCGAACTCGACGGCGTGGCCCTGCCGTCGCAGGGTGCCCAGGGCTGGCTGTCCCTGGTCCCGGTGGACGCCGCACAGAGCTCCTACAACGGCCTGATCCTGAGCGTGTTCGTGCTGGCCTCCGCCGCGTCGGTGGCGCTGTTCGTCCATCGCTTCGGCTCGCGTGCCCTGCGCCGAGCCCGTGCCTGGGACTGCGGCTTTGCCGACCCGGTGCCGCTTGGCCAGTACTCGGCCGGCAGCTTCGCCCAGCCCCTGAGGCGCGTGTTCGGCGAGGTGCTGTTCCGCGCCCGCGACGGGATCGACATGCCGGCCCCCGGCGAGCTGCGCGCCGCCCGTTTCGTCTCGAGCTGGCACGACCTGATCTGGGAGTGGCTCTACCTCCCGCTGGCGCGTTTGGTGGAGCACGTCGCGGAGCGCCTCAACTTTCTCCAGTTCCTCACCGTCCGCCGCTACCTGACCATGATGTTCTGCGCGCTCGTCTCCCTGCTCGGCCTGGTGGCGCTGTGGCGCTGATCCGCGATCTCCTGCTGCAGGGCGTGCAGATGTTCCTGCTCCTGCTGCTGGCGCCGCTGCTCGTCGGTGGCATGCGCCTGCTGCGCGCGCGCCTGCTGCGCCGGCGCGGGCCCTCGCCGCTCCAGGTCTATCGCGATCTCGCGCGGCTGCTGCGCAAGGACGTGGTCGTGGCCGACGGCGCGTCATGGCTGTTCCGCGCCGCGCCCTACCTGATCTTCGCCGTCACCTGGGTCGCGGCGGCGCTGGTGCCGACCTTCGCCACCGGCCTGATCTTCCACTGGGCCGTCGACCTGATCGCGATCGTGGCCCTGCTCGGCAGCGCGCGCTTTTTTCTGGCCCTGGCGGGCATGGACGTCGGCACCAGCTTCGGCGGCATCGGCAGCTCGCGCGAGATGATGATCGCGTCCCTGGCCGAGCCCGCCATGCTGATGATGGCGTTCACCGTGGCCCTGTTCGCCGGCAGCACCCAGCTCTCGACCATCGCCGACTTCATCCTCGACGTCGATCCGGGGATCCGGGTGTCGCTGGGCACGGCGCTGGTGGCGCTGATCATGGTGGCGCTCGCCGAGAACGGCCGCATTCCCATCGACAATCCGACCACGCATCTCGAGCTCACCATGGTCCACGAGGCCATGGTCCTGGAATATTCGGGCCGGCATCTGGCGCTGATCGAATGGGCGGCGGCGCTCAAGCTGACCATGTACCTGTCGCTGATCGCCTGCATCTTCTTCCCGTTCGGCATGGCGCAGGGCTCCGGCGCCGGGCTGCCGGCGCTGCTGCTGGGATTGGCGGTCTATCTCGCCAAGCTCGCGGTCCTGGCCACCTGCCTCACCTTGTTCGAGGTGAGCATCGCCAAGATGCGGCTCTTCCGCGTCGGCGAGTTCCTGGGCGGGGCCTTGATGCTGGGCTTCCTCGGCACGCTGCTGCTGTTCGTGTCGAGGTCGATGTGAGCCCCGGCCTGCAGTTCGACATCTTCCATCTCCTCGCCGGCGGCATGGTCCTGGTCAGCTTCATGCTGCTCTACCAGGATCGCATGTTCGGGCTCATCAACACCTTCACCATCCACGCCCTGCTGCTGGCCGCCGGCGTGGCCTGGCAGGCCTGGATCCAGTCCGCACCGCATCTCTACGTCACCGCCGGCATCGCCCTGGTCTTCAAGGCCCTGGTGATCCCGATCGCGCTGCGCCGGATCGTCGTGCAACTGGGCATCCACCGCGAGGTCGAGCAGGCCGTCGGCACCGGCCTCACCATGCTGGCCGGGCTCGGGCTCACCGCCCTGGCCATTCTGGTCACCATGCCGGTGACCGCGGGTGCGGACGTGCTGGCGCGCGAGGACATCGCCTTCGCGCTGGCCGTGCTGCTGCTCGGCCTGCTGATGATGATCACCCGGCGCAACGCCGTCAGCCAGCTGATCGGCTTCATGAGCCTGGAGAACGGCCTGATCCTCGCCGCCGCGGGTGCCAAGGGCATGCCGCTGGTGGTCGAGCTCTCGGTCGCGTTCTCGGTCCTGATCGCCTTCATCGTGTTCGGCGTGTTCGTCTTTCGCATCCGCGAGCGCTTCGATTCGGTCGACGTCCATGCGCTCGACCGGTTCCGCGGCGAATGAGCCCGCTCTGGGCCGTACTCGGCGTCCCGGCGGCAGCGGCCATCCTGCTGGCGCTGCTGCCCTCCTGGCAGCTGGGAGCGCGCCTCAACGTCCTGGCCTCGGGCCTCACCTTCGCGGCTGCCCTGGCCCTCCTCGGCGCTCGGCCCGAGCCCGGGGACTACCTCCTGGTGGACGACTTCAACGTCTACCTGATCGTGCTCAACACCTTCGTCGGGCTCACCACCAGCGCCTACTCGGCCAGCTATATCGGCCACGAGGTCGAGACCGGGCGGCTCACGCCCGCCTACCTGCGCTTCTACCACGCCATGTACCAGGCGATGATGGGGGCCATGAACCTGGCGCTGCTCGCCAACAATATCGGCCTGCTCTGGGTCGCGGTCGAGTTCGCCACCCTGTCCACCGTGCTCATGGTGGGCATCTACCGCACGCCCCAGGCGCTGGAGGCCGCCTGGAAGTACTTCATCCTGGGCAGCGTCGGCATCGCGCTCGCCTTCTTCGGCACCATCCTGGTCTATCTCGCCGCCCAGCCGGTGCTGGGCGAGGGACTGCCCGCCATGGCGCTCACGCACCTGATGGCCCATGCGGCGCGGCTCGACCCGGCACTGCTCAACCTCGCCTTCGTGTTCCTCCTGGTCGGCTACGGCACCAAGGTCGGCTTGGTGCCGCTCCACGCTTGGCTGCCCGACGCCCATGCGGAAGGGCCGACGCCGATCTCGGCCGTGCTTTCCGGCCTGTTGCTGAACGTCGCGATCTACGCCGTGCTGCGCTTCAAGATGGTGATGGCGCCCAACGCCGGCGTGATCGCGCCCGGCCCGCTGATGATCACCATGGGTCTGGTGTCGCTGCTGTTCGCGGCCTTCATGCTCTACCGCCGGCGCGACATCAAACGGCTGTTCGCCTTCTCCTCGATCGAGCACATGGGCATCATCGCCTTCGCCTTCGGCATGGGCGGCCCGGTCGCCAACTTCGCCGGCCTCCTGCACATGACCATGCACAGCCTGACCAAGTCCGCGATCTTCTTCGCCGTCGGGCACGTCACCCAGGTCAAGGGCACGCAGCAGCTCGCCGGCATCACCGGCCTCGCCACCACCCATCCGCTGCTGGCCTGGGGCCTCGCCCTGGGCGTACTGGCCATCATGGGCTTCCCGCCCATGGGCGTGTTCATGAGCGAGTTCCTGGTGGTCAGCTCGACCTTCGCCCGCCAGCCGCTGCTGGCGGTCCCGCTCGTGCTGGGCCTCTCGATCGCCCTCGGCGCATTGCTGCTGCGGCTGCAGGGGATCCTGTTCGGCCCCGCCGGAGAGCCGGGGGCGCAGGTCAAGGGCTCGTACGTGCCGCTGTTCCTGCATCTGGGTCTGGTACTGGTCGCCGGCGTCTATCTGCCCGCACCCCTGGTGCGCTGGTTCGAGCATGTGGCGGCGCTGCTGGGATGAGCATGCGTCGCCATCTGCTCGACCTCCTGGGCGTGGTGCGCGCCCGTCCGGGCCATCGCCCGTGGCCGCGCTTTCAGGTGACGCCCGAGCTGTGGCTGGATCTCGCGGCCGGGTTCGCCGATGGCCGGTTCGACCTTCTGGGCCTGTTCGCGGTCGACGCCAGCGTCCTCGCGGTCGCCTACGAGCCCGAGACCCAGGCCATGGCGCTGGCCGGAATCGTGGCCCATGGCGGGCGCTATCCCAGCCTGGGTGCCATCCACCCGCCGGCGCTGCGCCTGGAGCGGGCGATCCGCGACCTGCGGGGGCTGGAGGCGGACGGCAGCCCCGACCGGCGGCCCTGGCTCGACCATGGGCACTGGCCGACCAGCCGCATCGCGGCCAAGGCACCGTACCCGTTCCTGCCGGTCGAGGGCGACGGGCTGCACCAGATTCCCGTGGGCCCGGTCCATGCCGGCATCATCGAGCCCGGCCACTTCCGCTTCACGGCCAATGGCGAGACCGTTGCGCGGCTCGAGCAGCGCCTGGGCTACACCCACAAGGGGATCGAGCGGCTGTTCGAGGGCGCCGATCTTGCCAAGGCTGCCAAGCTCGCCGGGCGCATCTCCGGCGACAGCACGGTCGCGTTCGCCCTGGCCTTCGCCCGCGCAGTCGAGGCCGCGACCGGCACCGAGCCACCACCCCGCGCCCACTGGCTGCGAGCGCTCCTGGCCGAGCTGGAGCGGATCGCCAACCATGTCGGCGACGTCGGCTTCATCTGCAACGATGCGGCCTACGCGCTCATCCACACCCATTGCGGCCTGCTGCGCGAGGAGATCCTCGAGGTCTGCGACGCCTGCTTCGGCCATCGGCTGCTCATGGACCGGGTCGTGCCCGGCGGCGTCGCCATCGAACTCGATCCGGCCGGTGCGGATCGCCTGCGCCGGCTGACGGCGCATCTGCGAGGCCGCTTGGCGGCGATCGCCGCCAATTATGACGCGCTGCCCTCGCTGCAGGACCGGACCGTCGGCACCGGCATCGCACGGCCCGACTACGTCGCCCGCTTCGCCGCCGGCGGGTTCGTGGGCCGGGCCTCGGGGCGCGCGTTCGACGCCCGCCGGGCGCTGCCCTACCCGCCCTACGACCGCCTGCGGTTCGAGGTCCCGGTGCGCCGCGACGGCGACGTGAACGCGCGGGTCTGGATCCGGTTCTCGGAGATCGAACAGAGCCTCGGATTGATCGAGCAGATCCTGGCGGAGCTGCCCGATGGCGACAGCGCCGTGGCGGTGGCGCCGACCGCCGGCCAGGGCCTCGGCCTGGTCGAGGGCTTTCGCGGCGACGTGCTGGTCTGGGTCGAGATCGCGGCGGACGGCACCATCCGCCGCTGCTACCCGCGCGACCCGTCCTGGTTCCAGTGGCCGCTTCTGGAGACGGCGGTCGAGGGCAACATCGTCGCCGACTTCCCCTTGTGCAACAAGAGCTTCAACTGCTCCTACGCCGGGGTGGACCTGTGAGGAGGCTGCTCCTGCACGGCCTGCTGCGCCGGCCGGCGACCATTCCCGCACCCAAGCCGTCCGACGAGCTCTTGCGCACCTTGGCGGAGCGCCTCGACCAGGCCTCACGACGCCGCCTCGGCCGCTCGCTGAGCATCCGCCAGGTCGACGCCGGCTCGTGCAACGGCTGCGAGCTCGAGATCCATGCCCTGGGCAACGCCGTCTACGACCTGGAGCGCTTCGGCATCCGCTTCGTCGCCAGCCCGCGCCACGCCGACCTGCTCCTGGTCACCGGCCCGGTGACGCTCAACATGCGCGAGGCCCTGCTGCGCACCTGGGACGCCACGCCCGGCCCGAAATGGCTGGTGACCGTGGGCGACTGCGCCGCCGGCTGCGGCCCGTTCGCCGGCTCCCCCGCCTTGGTCGACGGCACCGGCGCGGTCGCGGCCCTGCTCCCCGTCCACCTCCATCTGCGCGGCTGCCCGCCCCGGCCGATCGAGCTGCTGGAGGGCCTGGTAGCGCTGCTCGACCGTTGAACCCAGCCAGTCTTCCATGTTTACAAGCACTTGGCTGGGTTCGTTTGGTTGCTGCACATGCGCGATTCACCCAATTGCCGCCGGCACGGCCGCGGATCCGTTGAACCCAGCTATCATAGCATGAATCGGCAGGAATGACAACCTAGATCCAAGCCGACCATCGTTGCCGGGCCAAGCACAGTGTGCGAACCTTCGCGGATCTGCCGGAGGGGTCGAGGCATGCCCGAGACCGTTGCCACGCTGTTTGCCGAGGCCGAGGTGCGCAAGCGCGTCGATGACCTGGCGCAGTCGATCGCCGCCGCACTGCCCCAGCGCTTCACCCTGGTGGGCCTGCTCAAGGGCAGCTTCGTGTTCGCAGCCGACCTCGCCCGTGCCTTGAGCAAGGCCGGGTGCAGCCCGCGGATCGAGTTCATGCGGGTCTCCAGCTACGGCAGCGGCACCACCAGTTCCGGCATCGTCAGCCTGATGGGCGATGCGCCGGACGGGGTGAAGGGCGAGCCCGTGCTGCTGGTCGACGACATCCAGGACAGCGGCCGCACGCTGGCGTTCACCCGCGCCTTCCTCCTGGAGCGCGGGGCCGCCCGGGTCTGGACCTGCACCCTGCTCGACAAGCCGTCGCGGCGCGAGGTCGAGGCGGGCGAGGTCGACTTCGTGGGCTTTGCGATCCCCGACGTGTTCGTGGTCGGGTACGGCATCGACTATGCCGAGCGCTACCGCGACCTGCCGTTCATCGGCAAGGTCGAGGGCTAGCCTCAGGCCAGACCCGTCAGCGCCTTGTCCAGGCTCGGCGCCAGCGCGCCGGCGCCGTCGATCCAGTTCTGCACGCGGTCCCAGGCGGCCTGGTGCTCCCAGGCGGCGGCGGTGCCGACCTCCTGCATCCGCCCCGCCGGCGTGCCCGCTCCGTCGGCGGGGCGGACGCTGACCGCGATCGTCCACAAGGGACGCCGCCGCCACGGCCAGCTGCCGGCGAGCCAGCTCTGGCAGCGGCAGCTCAGGATGGAGGTGGGGCTGCGGGCGGTCACCGTGTAGCCGCCGGCTTCCGCGCTGGTGTCCAGATATTCGACCACGTCGACCGCGAGCCCGGCCGCGCGCCACTGGTCCGCGAGCCGCTTGGCGTGCATCCGCGCCTGCGCATCCACGATGTGCGGCCGCAAATGTCGCCGTGTCAGCCGCATGCGGGCCACCGAGCTCGATCCCTCACCACCGCAAGGTTCCTACCACGCCCGATCGCGTCACCGCCAGGGCACCCGGGCCGAAGGAACCGGTCCCGTTCCGGACGCTTCCAAGCAGATCGCGACTTCGGGAGCAGGGGCATGTCCAAGCAGGAGTTGTGGGACGACGAGGCCGAGCAGCGCCAGCGGATCATGGCACGCATGGAAGACGATCGGGCCGCACGCTACCGCTACGCCATGGCCAGCGGCAGCGGCTCACCCGACGACTATTCCAGGCGTCTGGACGAACAGCGTGGCGGCGGCCACGCCGGGCGCGGGCCGCGCGGCTACCGCCGCAGCGACGAGCGGATCACCGAGGACATCCACGAGCAGCTGACCGAGGCGCCCGATCTCGACGCCAGCGAGATCCAGGTCCAGGTCAGCGCCGGCGAGGTGACGCTGACCGGCACCGTGGACCGGCGCGCCGACCGCCGCCGGGCGGAGGACGTCGCCGAGCAGGTGCGCGGCGTCAGCTACGTGATGAACAACATCCGGGTCCGGCAGCCGGGCGGCAGCGGCGCCACCGGCTGAGGCTCAGGACGCCTCGGTCGCCAGCGCCAGGCGCGCAGGCGTCTCGACCGGAGCGTCGCGGCGCGGGCGGCGATAGACGAAGGGCGGCGGCTCGGCCGCCGACTCGGCGCGGGCGACGGTGAACATCGCCTCGTGCAGCGGCGACAGCTCGCAGGCGGGGTCGGTCGCCGTGGCGTCGCCGGTCAGCGCCATCGCCTGGCAGCGGCAGCCGCCGAAGTCGACCTCCTTGAGGGCACAGGAGCGGCAGGGGTCCGGCAGCCAGTCGGTGCCGCGAAAGCGCTGGAAGGCGGGGCTCTCGCTGCCAGATCCAGCGCAACGGCCGCTCGCGCACCGAGGTGAACTCCAGCCCCGGGATCGAGGCGGCGGCATGGCAGGGCATCACCTTGCCCGACGGCGTGACGTTGAGGATCGTGCTGCCCCAGCCGCCCATGCAGGGCTTGGGCCGCTTGGCCCAGTAGTCGGGGATGACATAGTCGATGGCCAGCCGGCCGCGCAGCTCGCGGCGCGACCGGTCGACGATCTCGGTCGCGGCATCCAGCTGCTCGCGCGTCGGCATCAGGGCGGCCCGGTTGCGCAGGGCCCAGCCGTAATACTGCACGTGCGCCACCTCGAGCCGGTGGGCACCCAGCTCGAGGGCGAGGTCGACCATCGCCTGGAGCTGGTCCAGGTTCTGGCGGTGCACGACGGCGTTGACCGTGAGCGGCAGCCCTGCAGCCCGGATCGCGCGTGCGACCACGAGCTTCTTCGCATGGCCGTTACGGTAGGCGCCGACGCGGTCGGCCACCTCGGGCTCGGCGGCCTGCAGGCTGAGCTGGACATGCTCCAATCCGGCTGCGCGCAGGCTGGCGATGCGGCGCTCGTCGAGCAGGACGCCGGCCGTGATCAGGTTGGTGTAGAGCCCGAGCTCGCGCGCATGGGCGACGATGGCCTCGAGGTCGGTGCGTACGGTGGGCTCGCCGCCCGAGAGGTGGACCTGGAGCACCCCCAGCTCGGCCGCCTCGTCGAGCACCCGGCACCATTCGGACCGATCCAGCTCGCCGCCGACCCGCTCCAGCTCCAGAGGGTTGGAGCAATAGGGACACTGCAGGGGGCAGCGGTGGGTGAGCTCGGCCAGGAGGCCCATGGGCGGCTCGGTCCAGGGGTCGCGGCGGCCTGGAAGGAGGTCAGCCATGCGGGCTCTCCACGGCGAGGAAGCCCTGGTCGGCCAGTCCCTGCAACATGGCGCGCACGTCGGTGCTGATCGTGGGGCGGGGTGCTGCGAACTCGTCGGCGAGTGCTGTGACCAGCTCGCCCAGGTCGCGGCCGACGCCCAGCCGCTCGATGATCGTCACCGACGTGGCGCAGGGGAACAGCACGCGCTCGGGCGCCAGCAGGACCCAGCGGTCGCGGACCCGGTCGAAATGCAGGCGCACCCAGGCCGGCAGCGCCACGCGGTCGCCTTCCTCCAGGGCTGCGAGGCTCATGCCGCGGCCCTGCCGGTATCGTGCCGTCCTGCGGGCGGAACGCGTCCATCGGCACGCCGCCGGCCAGCACATAGGCATGGTGCAGGGCATCGAGCTGCGCCCAGAGCACGTCGCACTTGAAGATCAGCGCCTTCGCCACCGCCAGCCGCTTTTCGGCCGTGTCGGCATGCTCGCGCACGAAGGCCAGGGCGAAGCCGGCATCGCGCGGCGCCTGGTCCAGCCGGCGGCGGAAATAGGCCACCATCTCCTCGCTGACGAAGCTGTAGTGCTGCAGCAGGCCCGGGATGCGCTCCTCGTGGATCTTGGGTGCGAACAGCTCGGTCAGCGACGAGGCCACCGCCTCCAGGAGCGTCCGCTCGCGCACGAAGCGGACATAGGCGTCGACCGCGAACTTGGTGGCCGGAAGGATGCCTTCCTCCGAGCGGACATAGTCGGGATCGAGCCCCAGGCCCTGACACAGGCGCAGCCAGCGGACGATCCCGCCCTCCTGGTCGCCCATGCCGTCATGGTCGATCAGCCGGACCAGCCACTCGCGCCGCAGCTCGCGGTCCTCGCAGCGGGAGAGCAGCGCCGCATCCTTCATCGGGATCCGGCTCTGGTAATAGTAGCGGTTGAGCGCCCAGGCCTGCACCTGGCCGCTGGTTCAGCTTGCCGGTGTGCAGCAGGCGATGGAACGGGTGCAGGATGTGATAGCGCTCCGCGCCGATCTCGCGCAGCGCCGCCTCCAGGGCGTCGGCGCTCTGCAGGTCGCCGTAGCGGTCATTGATCACAGGCTCAGCTCCATGCCGTCATGGGCGACCTGCCAGCCGGCGCGCTCGAGCAGGGCGCGCTCGGGGCTGTCGGCCAGGAGGGCGGGGTTGGTGTTGTTGACGTGGATGAAGACGCGCCGGCCGACCGGTACCTCGCGCAGGCGCTCGATCGCCCCGTCCGGACCGCTCATGCTGATGTGCCCCATGCGGCCTCCGGTCTTCGCGCCGACACCCTGGGCGATCATCTCGTCGTCCCGCCACAGCGTGCCGTCGAGGAACAGGAGGTCGGCGCCGGCGATCCGTTCGAGTATCGCATCGGTGATCCGCGCGCAGTTGGCGAGGTAGACCAGGCGGCGGCCGTGCGCGTGGACCTCCAGGCCCAGCGTGTCGCCGTCCAGGGCCGCGGTGTCCAAAGCCGCGCCGGCCTTGCCCTCCAGGTAGAGCGGCAGCTTGCCGGGGGCGAGGAACGGGACCAGATCGAGCCCGATCCCGCCGCCGGCGGCGTCGGCCAGGGCCGTGCGTTCCCCCACCGGCAGGCTGCGGCGCGGCACGATCGCCCGATCCACGACCTCGAACACCGGGTTGGCCCCCAGGACCTCAAGCACGCGATCGTGAGCGTAGAGCGCGAACGGCGTGCCCTCGCGCAGATGCAGGAGGCCGGCGATGGCATCGACGTCGGCATTGGTCAGGACGATCGCGGCGATCGGCGAGGAGCGCAGGCCGGCGTGAGGGTGGAGCGGCGCCGCGGCCTCGATCTGCTGGCGGAGGTCGGGAGACGCGTTGACCAGGACCCAGCGCCGACCGTCGGCGGAGAGCGCTATCGAGGCTTGGGTCGCGGGCCTTGCCGCCGGATCGCCGGCGCGCGCCCGCCGGCACGCCTCACTGTTGGCGTTCCATTGGGGAAAGCCGCCGCCGGCGGCGGCACCCAGCACGCGGACCCGCATGCCCTATGCTCCACCGGCGGCGGCTCGAATGCAGCTGCTCAGGCCTGGGCCGGCAGGTACATCGTCACTTCCATGCTCACCGGGGTCGTCTCGACCTTCGGGGCCTGCCAAATCTTCTTCGTCATGGGGAAACTCCCTGCTGAGTGGGTCTTCCGGCACTCCACCGGTCGTACTGATGTGTCATTCACCGCCACCTCCGACCAGTTTTCGGTGCCATAGCTCGAGGCTTATGCCTCCGCGCGCGCCTCCACCGGTTGGCGGCCGGCGCCCAGGAAGGGCGGTGGCGGGCCGAGCGGCGGCAGGGCGAGGCCGGCGGCCGCGCGCTTGAGGCATTCGAGGAAGGCTGCGAACGGCTGTGCGCGCCGATATTGCGGCGGGATCAGCGCCACGATCGGGCGGTCCATCTCGGGAACCGCATGCAGGTCGACATCGTAGGCAAGGGTGCCGCCGAGCCGCGTGCACAGCTGCGGCACCAGCGCCACGCCGAGGCCGGCCTGCACCATGGCCAGCGCCGATTCGTAGGTCCGGCACCAGGCGGCCACCTGATGGCGCGGCAGCACGCGGCGATACCACTCGTCGACCCGCTGGTTGTGCAGGTTGCCGAAGTTGAACTGGATGGTCCGGTTGAGCACCCGGCGCTGCTCGGCGGTGAGATCCCACTCGGGATCGGTGACGCAGCCGAGATCGAGGCCGCGCGGGACGGCGAACACGTAAGGGTCGCTCGCCAGCTCGATGCGGCTGAACGAGATCCGGTTGGCGGCGACGGACACGGGCGACAGGAGGGCCAGCTGCAGGTTGCGACCATAGAGCTGCTCCAGCGCCTCGGCGGGCGCCAGCTCGTGCAGGTCGAGCTCGAGGTCGGGCACCAGCTCGAGCGCCATGCGGTAGGCGTCGGGCACGATGGTGCGGGCGATCGACGCCAGCGCACCCACCGAGATCCGGCGCTTGCGGCCCATGCTGTAGTCGGCGAGGCCGGCCTCCGCCTCGTCGATCTCGGCCAGCACCGTCTCGGCCTTGCGGAGCAGGAAACGGCCAGCGTCGCTGAGCACCAGCTGGTTGTTGACCCGGTCGAACAGCTGGCCACCCAGGGCGTTTTCCAGCTTGGCCAGCTGCTGCGACAGCGCCGGCTGGGTCACGCCCAGCTGCTTCGCGGCGCGGGTGAGGGAATCACTGTGCGCGACCGCCCAGAACACGCGCAGCTGGTTGAGGGTGATCATGAACTCGCCGGTCCGATCATGCGGTGCAGCCTCCACGCGCGGGGGCGCGCGCCCCTCTCGCTGCTAGCAGCTGCACGGCCGCTAGCCCATGCCGAGCTGGCCGATGCCGGGCAGCTTGATCGCCAGTCGCTTGGGATCGACGCCGACCACCAGCCCCAGCAGGTTCAGCTCCAGTCCCTCCTCGACGCCGACGGCGATGCCGAGGAGCCCGCCCAGCGACAGCTGCAGACCGGTGCCGCTGGGGGTCCGCGCCGCCAGCTGCCCGCCCAGGAAGTCCTTGCCGATCGCGGTCGAGGGCAGGGTGAGCCGCAGGCCCGGCACCTCGCGCCCGATCCATGCCAGGAAGGTGTTGGAGTTCGGGCCGGGCCAGGTGACGTAGGCACGGTCGTAGGGGTAGCTCTCGATCGCAGCACGGATCCCGGGGATCAGCGCCTCGGCCTCGGGACCGCGCCAATCCGAGACCAGCGCCGGATCGTTCCCCGCCCAGCGTCCGTCCGGCGGACGCAGATTGCGCCGGACCGACGATGCGCCCTGACCGACGCCCCAGCCGACCACCTCGTAGCGCTCGTAGCCGGCAGCACCCTCGGACTTGAACACGATCCACGAATGGACGGCGAAGGCGCCCTTCCAGCCCCAGGTACGCGCCGCGTACACCTGCACCACGGCAGCACGATGCTCCCGCGGGTCGGGTGCGATGCCGGTCGCGTCCCAGCGCATGCGGCTCCAATGCTCGGCCTGGGCCGACACCATGAGGCCGACCGAGAGCACGACCGGCAGGACGAACAGGGCGAGCAGCCAGACAAGGGTGCGCATGAACCCGGATGATGGGGAGCGCGCGCCCGCCGGACAAGCCCGGCTTGGCCTAGACCAGCATCCGGAGCACGCCGTCGAGGCGCTGGCGGCCCGCGGCGGTGGCGAGCAGCCGGCCATCGCTCAGTTCGAGCCAGCCGGCACCCAGGGCCCGGTCGAGACCCGCAGGGTCGACGCACCTCCGCAAGGGACGGCCGGCGATTCGCTCGATCCGTCGCGACGGGCACGCCTTCCCGCAGCCGGAGGCCCATCATCAGCGCCTCGAGCAGCTGAGCGTCCGCCGCTACCGTCTCGCGCGGCTCCTCCCCATGGCCGGCAGCCTCCACCGAGGCCAGCCAGCGCTCGGGGATCCGCTGCGTGCGGGTCGCGATCCTGGCGCCGCCGAGGCCGATCCGGCCATGCGCGCCGGGGCCGACGCCGACATAGTCGCCATAGCGCCAGTAGACGAGATTGTGGCGCGACTCGTGGCCCGGCAGGGCGTGGTTGCTGATCTCGTAGGCCGGCATGCCGGCACCTTCGAGCACCGCCTGCGTCTGCTCGTAGAGCTCCGCCTGGCGGTCGGGATCGAGCGGGTGCAGCGCACCCTCGCGCACCAGGGCATGGAACCGCGTGCCCGGCTCGATGGTGAGCTGGTAGAGCGACAAATGGCCGTTGGCGTGATCCAGGGCGCGCCGCAGCTCGTCGCCGCCAGTCGGCGATGCCTTGATCGGGGCGGGCGTAGATCAGGTCGAACGAATGCCGCGGGAACACACCTGCGCCGCCAGCCCGACCGCCGCCAGCGCTTCCGCACTGTCGTGCTCGCGCCCGAGCAGCGCCAGGTCGCGGTCGTTCAGAGCCTGCACCCCGAGCGAGACCCGGTTCACGCCGGCCGCCCGGAAGCCCTGGAATTGCTCGGCTTCGACCGAGGTCGGGTTGGCCTCGAGCGTGATCTCGATATCCTCGGCCAGCGACCAGCGTGCGGCGGCGCGCTCGATGATCTCGGCCACCGTCGCCGGCGCCATCAGGGAGGGCGTGCCGCCGCCGAAGAAGATCGAGCCCAGCGTGCGCCCGGAGGTCAGGTCGGCGAAATGGTCGAGCTCCGCGAGCAGGGCACGGGCCCAGCGTTCGTGGTCGACGCCGGCGCGGACGTGGCTGTTGAAGTCGCAGTAGGGGCACTTGGCCTTGCAGAACGGCCAGTGGACGTAGAGGGCGAAGCCGGCCTCGGCTAGACTGGTCGGCGAGGCCAGCGCGGAGCGCCCGACGTGATCGATCACATTTCCCTGCCCGTGTCGGACTATGCGCGGTCGCGCGCCTTCTACGATAAGGCCCTGGCAGCACTCGGCTACAAGATCGCGGCGGAGATCACGGACGCGCCCGACTTCGTGGGCGCGGGCTATGGTCCGGCCGATCTGCCGGAACCCGGGTTTTGGATCGGCGCCGCGAAGCCGCCGGGGCCGGCGCCCATTTCGCCGGAGGGCCAGCATATCGCCTTTCAGGCCCGGGATCGCGCTGCGGTGCAGGCGTTCCATGCCGCGGCGCTGGCGGCGGGCGGGCGCGACAACGGCCCGCCCGGGCCGAGGCCGCATTACCATCCCGACTACTATGCAGCGTTCGTGCTCGACCCGGACGGTCACCGGCTGGAGGCGGTATGCCACCACGCACCGCAGGACTGATCCCCTGACCGGCGCGAGCGGAGCTGCGGGAACCGACGCCGTCGTCGCGGTGCGGGCGCCGGCGCGACTGCATCTCGGCTTCCTCGACCTCGAGGGTGGTTTGGGCCGGCGATTCGGGAGCCTCGGCCTGACCATCGAAGGCCTCGAGACGCAATTGCGGGTGACGCGCGCGGAGGTGGCGACGGTCGAGGGCGAAGCCGAGCTGGACCGCTGCCGGGCCATGCTCGCCATTCTGGCGGAGACCTGGAACGCACCGCCGGTCAGGGTCGAGGTCGACCGCACCATACCGGCCCATGCAGGCCTCGGCTCCGGGACGCAGCTGGCCCTGGCGCTCGGCAACGCGGTGGCGGGCGTGACGGGGCGCCGGGCCGACTCGCGCGAGATCGCCACGCTGCTGCAGCGGGGCACCCGGTCCGGCATCGGCATCGGCGCCTTCGACCAGGGGGGCTTCATCCTCGACGGCGGCCGTGCGCCGGGCGACGGGCCGCCGCCCGTGGTGGCGCGGCTGGAGTTCCCCGGCGACTGGCGGGTGCTGCTGGTCTTCGACCTCGCGCGCGAGGGCCTGCACGGCACCGGCGAGGACAGCGCGTTCGGACGCCTGCCGCCCTATTCCCGCGAGCTTGCGGGCCGCTTGTGCCGCCTGGTCGTGATGCAGCTCCTGCCCGGGATCGCCACCGCCGATCTCGATGCGGTGGGACCGGCCATCGGCGAGATCCAGCGCGAGGTCGGCGACTATTTCGCGCCGGCGCAGAACGGCCGGTTCATCAGCCCGGCCGTCAGTGCGGTCCTGGCCTGGCTGGAGCAGCGTGGCATCGCCGGCGTCGGCCAGAGCTCCTGGGGTCCGACGGGCTTCGCGATCCTCCCCGACGCGGAGACGGCCGCCGGTCTCTGTCGCGAGGCGGAGCGCCTGTTCGGCAACCGCTTCGAGCGCCTGCGCTTCATGGTCACGCGCGGTCGCAATCGCGGCGCCGAGGTCACGGCCGGCTGATCCGGCCAGCTTGGCAGATGGTGGCGCCAGGTGCGATAGGGAGCCGCAATTCATCCGGGAGGCCCCCATGTCCCAGCCCAAGACCATCCTGCACTTCGTGACGCCATTGAAGAACGTCAGCCCGTTCGACGTGAACATGGCCGCGGATGCCGGCTTCGACGTGGTTGCCCCCTATTCCGACGTGGACCTCAAGGAGGTCGCCGGCCTGGTCCAGGACGCGATCTTCAGCCGCGCCCCGGAGAACGGCAGCCGGACCGCGGTGCTGATCGGCGGACGTGAGCCGGTCCTCGCCATGGACATGTTCGACGCGGCGAAGAAGGCCATGCTGCCGCCGCACTTCGAGATCTCGGTGATGGCGGACCCCTCGGGCGCCTTCACCACCGCGGCGGGGATGATCGCCGTCGTCGAGAAGCATCTGCGCGCCGCCGGACTGGAATTGGCCGGGAGACGGGTGGCCGTGTTCGGCGGCACGGGGCCGGTCGGCCGAATCGCCGCGCTGATCGCGGCTCAGGCCGGGGCCAAGGTGTCCCTGGTCGGCTATGACGGGCTGCAGCGGGTGACGGCCACCTGCGACCAGTTCGGCGAGCGCTTCGGCGTCGCGATATCCCCGGCCGACGGCAGCGACGAGGCCGGGAACCTCGCGGCCGCCGAGGGTGCGGAGGTGATCCTGGCCGCCGGGCGCGCCGGGACGCAGATCCTGAGTGCCGCCCAGCTGGCGGCCGCAGGGAACCTGCGCGTGGCCGTGGACGTGAACGCCGTCCCGCCGTCGGGACTGGAAGGTGTGGACGCGTTCGCCGACGGCACGCCCATCCCCGGCACCTCGGGCGTGGGCGTCGGCGCCCTGGCCGTGGGCAATGTCAAGTTCAAGACCGAGCACGAGCTGCTCGCCTCGATGCGCGACGCCGCTCCGCGTCGCTATCTCGGCGTCGCCGAGGCGTTCGAGGTGGCGCGGCGACATGCGACGTCCTGAGCCGGTCCTGATCTGCGCGCTGTCCGGCCGCTCGCTGGCGCAGGCGGCGAGGGCGGCGGGGTTCGCGCCGATCGTCCTGGACGCGTTCGGCGATCTCGACACGCGCGCGGCAGCGCAGGCCTGGTGCCGGGTTCCCGTCGATGCCGCCTGGCGGCTGCGCCGCGGCGCCCTGCTCGCGGCGGCACGCCGGCTGGCGCCGCCGCCGACCGCACTGGTGTGGGGATCCGGATTCGAGGCGGCCCCGCGCCTGCTCGAAGAGCTGTCCCATGGGCGCGAGCTGCTGGGCAATGCGGCCGCGACGGTGCGGGCCGTGAAGGACCCGATGGCGTGGCAGGCCATGCTGGCCTCCCTGCAGATCGACCATCCCGAGTCGCGCCTCGTCCGTCCGCGGCACCCGGCGGGCTGGCTGATCAAGCGTGCCGGCGGAGCCGGAGGCGGGCACGTCCGTCGGGCCGGGCCGCGCCCGCCAAGCGGTCGCGGCTGGTATTGGCAGCGTTGGAGCTCCGGCATGCCCGTGTCGGCCCTGGTGCTCGGCAATGGCGAGCAAGCCCGCGTGCTCGGCATGGGCAGGCAGCTCACGGTACCCCTGCCGGGCCGCAGGTTCCGGTTCGGCGGGGTGGCGGTCCCGGCCCAGCTGTCGCCGCAGGCGCGGCAGAGGCTGGAGCGCGCGGCCCTGGCCTTGGCCGTTCATTGCGGCCTGCGGGGCCTCGCGAGCGTGGACGCGCTGGTCGCCGGTGACACCGTCCGCGTCCTGGAGCTCAATCCGAGACCCGGCGGCTCGCTCGACGCCTACGGGACCGCCCTGGGCCTGAACCTGTTCGCGCTGCACGTGGCGGCGTGCCGCGACGGCGTGCTGACGGGATCCGTGGCGACGGAGAGGAGCGCCGGTTCGCTGGTCGTCTTCTCCGATCGCGCCACCGAGGCGCCCGCGGGCCTCATCTGGCCGGACTGGACCGCCGATCGTTCGCCACCCGGCAGCCCGGTCGGCAGCGGCGGCCCGATCTGCACCGTGCTGGCGAGCGGCCCGCGAGGAGAGCGTCTGGAGACCCTGCTCAGGACCCGCGCCGATTGGATCCGCCAAGCCTTCTCCACGCGCCGCGCGCCTTGTGGGTCCGCGGCGGTCCGCTATGACGGTGGGATGATGACATACTCACTGGCGACACCGTGATGAGCAGCGTGACGGAACCGGTCGACGCGAGCGGCTGGCCCAGCCTGGGTCGACTCACCCAGCCGCTGCTGGCGCGCCTGTGCCGCGAAGCCACCGCACTGCGGCTGGGCGTGCGGCGGACCAAGGCGGGTGCGACGATCGTCGACGGCGGCATCGACGCCGCCGGCGGCATCGAGGCGGGACGCCGGATCGCCGAGATTTGCCTGGGCGGGCTGGGGCGGGTCGAGATCGGCGCCGGCTCGCCCTTCGCCGACTGGCCGTTCAAGGTCACCGTCTCCACGGGCGATCCGGTGGCCGCGTGCCTCGCCAGCCAATATGCCGGCTGGAGCCTCAGCCACGGCGAAGGCGAGGATGCCTACTTCGCGATGGCCTCGGGACCGGGCCGGGCCCGGGCCGCCAAGGAGGAGCTGTTCTCGGAGTTCGCCTACGCCGACGGCGAGGCCTTCTGGGGCTTCTTCGTGCTCGAGACCGGCCGGGCCCCGCCCGACGAGCTGATCGCGCGGGTGGCGGCCGACTGCGGACTGACCCCGGCGGCGCTGACCTTCGTGCTGACGCCGACCACGAGCCTCGCCGGTGCGGTCCAGATCACCGCCCGGGTGCTCGAGGTCGCCATGCACAAGGTGCATGCGCTGGGCTTTCCGCTGGCCCGGGTGCGCGACGGGCTGGGCACGGCTCCGCTGCCGCCACCCTCGCCGGACTTCCTCACCGCGATGGGCCGGACCAACGACGCGATCCTGTTCGGCGGCGAGGTGCAGCTGTTCGTGACCGGTCCGGAGGACGAGGCGGGCGAGCTGGCCGCGAAGCTGCCGAGCTCCGCCTCGCGGGACTACGGCAAGCCGTTCGCGCGGATCTTCGCGGACGCGGGGCAGGATTTCTACAAGATCGACTCGATGCTGTTCAGCCCGGCCCGGGTCAAGGTGACTTGCCTGGACAGCGGCAGGAGCTTCGCCGCCGGTGCGCTGGCGCCCGACCTGCTCGCCCAGTCCTTCGGTGATGGCGCCGCCTGACGTCCTGGTCCTGGGCGGCCGGCCCGAGGGCTGGCACGGGGCGCGCCTGCGTGAAGCGATGCGAGGCCTCGGCCTGACCGTGGCGCGGGCCCAGTTCCAGGACCTGGGCTTTTCCCTCGACGGCGGTCGACCGTGCCTGACCGGGATCGCGGCGCTGCCCCGCGTCGTTCTGGTGCGCTCGATCCCGGCCGGCAGCTTCGAGCAGGTGACCCTCCGGCTCGGGCTCCTGCATGCGCTGCAGGCGCTCGGTGTCGCCGTGGTCAACGATGCCCGCGCCATCGAGCGCTGCGTGGACAAGGCGATGACCAGCTTCCTGCTGGCCGTGCGGGGCCTGCCGACCCCGCCCACCTGGGCGACCCAATCACCGGCGACGGCGCGTGCGCGCTGTGCCGAGGAGGCGCAGGCCGGGCCATCGGCTGGTGCTCAAGCCCCTGTTCGGCGCGCAGGGCCGGGGCTTGCTGCTGCTGGCAGGCCCCGACGAGCTGCCGGAGTCCGATCAGGTGGGCGGCGTCTACTACCTGCAACGCTTCGTCCAGGGCGCCGGCGACGGCTGGTGCGACCTGCGGGTGTTCGTGGTCGGTGGCCGGGCGATAGCTGCCATGCGCCGGCGCAGCACCTCCTGGATCACCAATATCGGCCGCGGCGGCAAGGCCGAGCCGGTCCCCGCCACCGGCGAGCTGGAAAGGCTCGCCGTCGCCGCGGCCGACGCCGTGGGCGCGGACCATGCCGGCGTCGACCTGATCGAGGACCGGGAGGGCCGCCTGCAGATCCTCGAGGTCAACAGCATGCCGGCATGGCAAGGCCTCCAGGCTGTGACCAGCGAGGACATCGCCACGCCGCCTTGCCCGAGCATCTGGCCCGCCGCATCCGTCGGCGGGACCGATGAGCGGGCTGGATCGGGCCGAGGTCGAGCGGCTGTTCCTCGCCGCCTGCCGGGCCGAGCTCGAGGCGCCCAAGCCGGGCAACGTCCACGTCTATGCCGGCGGGCACGGCATGTCGGTGGCCGATTTCGTGACCAGTGCGGAGGCTGCCGCACCCTGCCTGGCCGATCCGCGGCTGGGCGTGGGCGAGCGCCTGCTCGCCGCCGTCTCGGCCACGCGCGCGGCCTGCGGCCAGAACACCAATCTCGGCATCCTGCTGCTGTGCGCGCCGCTCGCCGCGGCGGCGCAGTCGGGCCTCCCGCTGCGCGCAGGGCTGGACGACGTGCTGCGCCGGCTCGACCGGACCGACGCCGCGCACGCCTATCGGGCCATCCGGCTGGCAGCACCGGGCGGACTCGGCCGCAGCGGGCGGCACGACGTCGCCGAAGAGCCGCGGGTCACCCTGCTGGAGGGCATGGCCGAGGCCGCGGACCGCGACCGCATCGCCCAGCAATATGTCACCGGGTTCCGCGACGTGTTCGAGATCGGCGTGGCACGGCTCGAGGCCTCGAGGGCCGCGGGATGGCCCGAGCGCTGGGCGGTGCTCGCGGCCTTCCTGGCGCTGCTGGCGGCCTTCCCCGACACCCACGTCGTGCGCAAGCACGGGCGCGAAGCGGCGCGGCGGCTGCAGGCGCGGGGAGCCGCCCTCGACCGGCTGCTGCGTCGCCTGGCGCAGCCTGAAGACGCTCTGGAGCGCCTGCTCGAAGCCGATCGCGAGCTCAAGCGCCTGGACATCAATCCGGGCACCACCGCGGATCTGACGGTCGCCAGCCACTTCGCGTCGGGCCTTGCGCGGACGATGACCTGAACCGCGTCATCGAACCAAAGAATTGGGCAATCGCGACAGGCACTTGCCGTGCCGGGACCGGCCGCCCGGTCAAGGTTCGTGCTTGCGCTCGTCTACCGTCCGTGCAAGCAACACGGCTCGTGTAATTACCCCGTACGAGGGAGGCACCATGCCTAAAATTGATCGATTGCTGGTCGGCGAGGCGCTGGTCGGCGACGGCAACGAGGTTGCGCACATCGACCTCATCATCGGGCCGCGCGGCTCCGCCGCCGAGACCGCGTTCGCCATGACGCTGACCAACCAGAAGGAAGGCGTGAACGGCCTGCTCGCCGTGCTCGAGCCCAACCTGATGGTCAAGCCTTCGACCGTGATGTTCAACAAGGTCACGATCAAGGACGCCAAGCAGGCCGTCCAGATGTTCGGCCCCGCACAGCGCGCCGTCGCCATGGCCGTGGCCGACGCGGTCGCCGAGGGCACGATCCCCGAGGGCGAGGCCGAGGATCTGTTCATCTCGGTGGGTGTGTTCATCCACTGGGAGGCGTCGGACGACGCCAAGATCCAGCAGTACAATTACGAAGCCACCAAGCTCTCGATCGAGCGTGCGGTGCGCGGCGAACCGAGCGCCAAGACGATGGTCGAGAAGAAGGACAAGTCGCACCATCCCTTCCAGGCTGGTTGAAGGGAATCAGCGGCTCCACCAAAGCCGGAACCCGCGCAGGCTCCCGCCCCGCCCAAGCCGCCCCAGGCGGCTCCGGTGAGGCAGGCTCCCGCGGCCCCGGCGCACCCCCCGGCTCCTCCGAGCACAGGCTGGTGGAAGTCCCTGCTCCGGTCCTTGGGTCTGTCCAAGTAAAGGGCTGATCCGGACGAAGAAGCGACGAGGCCCGTCCCATACCGTGGGGCGGGCCTCTTGCTTGAGGGCGTAGACCCAGGTTACCTGCGAGGAGACCCTCGATGGACGGGCGCCGCGCCGGCCCGTTGCGTTCGCGTGACAGCCTGTCCGCCGCTGCGGCGCGCCGCATCGCGCTGGCGGCACAGGGCTTCGGCGGCGGCCCCCGCCCGACCGGGCCGGCGGCGCGCGCGGCGATGCTGCGGCAGATCGCCCGGCTCGGGCTGCTCCAGATCGATTCGGTCTCCGCCGTCGTCCGCTCGCACTATCTGCCGCTGTTCTCGCGCCTCGGGCCCTATCCGCGCGCGGAGCTGGACCGGCTGGCCTATGCCGGTCGGCAGCGCCGCCTGTTCGAATATTGGGGCCACGAGGCCTCGCTCCTGCCGATGGAGGCGCAGCCGCTGCTCCGCTGGCGCATGGCGCGCGCCCGCGCCGGGCAGGGCATCTATGGCGGGATCGCGGCGTTCGCCCGCGAGCAGCCGAGTTTCGTCGCGGCGGTGCTGGACGAGGTGCGCCGCCGCGGGCCGCTGGCCGCCGGCGAGCTGGCCCAGGGCGGCCGCGGCGAAGGCGGCTGGTGGGGCTGGAGCCAGGGCAAGCTGGCCTTGGAGTTCCTGTTCTGGGGCGGCCTGCTCACCACGGCCGCGCGCCGCGGCTTCGAACGCGTCTACGACCTGCCGGAGCGCTGCCTGCCGCACGCGGTCCTGGCGGCACCGACGCCCGCCCCGGCGGAGGCACAGCGCGAGCTGCTCCGCCGCGCCGCCCGCGCCCTGGGCGTGGCCACCGCGCGCGACCTGCGCGACTATTTCCGCCTCGACGCCGCCGACATGCCGGCGCGGCTGGCCGAACTCGCCGAGGCGGGCGAGCTGTTGCCGGTGCGGGTCGAGGGCTGGGCGCAGCAGGCCTGGCTGGACCCGTCGGCACGGCTGCCGCGCCGGATCGAGGCGCAGGCGCTGTTGTCGCCGTTCGATTCCCTGGTCTGGGAGCGCGAGCGGACCGAGCGCCTGTTCGGCTTCCGCTACCGGCTGGAGATCTACACGCCCGCGCACAAGCGCATCCATGGCTACTACGTGCTGCCCTTCCTCCTCGGCGACCGGCTGGTGGCTCGCCTCGACCTGCGCAGCGACCGGAAGGCCGGCTGCCTGCGGGTCGTGGCAGCGCACATCGAGCCGGGAATCGAGCCGGCGGCCGTGGGACCGCCGCTCACCGGCGAACTCGGCCTGCTCGCCGGCTGGCTCGGCCTGGAGAGGGTGGTCTGGGAAAGCGGCACGCCGACGGTTCTGGGTTAACCATCTGTTCATCCCGATCGTCGATCCTCCGCACCCTGGACGGCGCACGGAGGACGGGGATGCGGCGAGGTGATGGTGCGGCGCGGCCGATCGCCGATCTGGTCATGGTGGGCTGCGGCAGCATCGGTCAGACGGTCCTGCCCCTGCTGGTGCGCGATCACGGCCTGGACCCGCGACGGATCACGGTGATCGCAGCCGACGGACGCGGACAGGAGATCGTCCGCTCGCTCGGCGCGGCGTTCGTGGAGGCGCCGCTCACGGCCGCCAACCTGCCGGCCACGCTGGCATCGCGGCTGCCGCCCGGTGGCTTCCTCCTCAACCTTTCGGTCGAGGTGGACAGTCTGGCGCTCGCCCAGTTCGCGTCGTGTCGCGGCGCGCTCTATCTGGATACCGGCATCGAGCCCTGGCCCGGCGGCTACACCGATCCCAGCCTCAGTCCGGCGGAGCGGTCGAACCAGGCCTTCCGGGCCCGGGCGCTGGCGCTCGCCCGCGAGCTCGGCCCCGGCACGCCCACCGCCGTGATCTGCCAGGGCGCCAATCCCGGCCTGGTGTCGCAGCTGGTCAAGGCGGCGGGCCTGGAGCTCGCCGCGGCCGACGCCCCGGAGTTGCAGCCGCCCGAAACCGCCGACGGCTGGGCGCGGCTGTTCCGCTCGCTGGGCGTGCGCACGATCCACATCGCCGAGCATGACAGCCAGGTCGGCTCGACACCCAAGACCGCCGACGAGTTCGTCGGCACCTGGTCGGTCGACGGCTTCGTCGGCGAAGGCTCACAGCCCGCCGAGCTCGGCTGGGGCACCGGCGAAGGTCCGCTGCCCGAGGACGGGCGGCGGGCCGCGGGCGACGGGCCCGGCATCTATCTGCTGCGACCGGGCATGGAGGTGCGCGTCCGCAGCTGGACGCCGGCAGCCGGGCCGTTCGTCGGCTTCCTCATCACCCACATGGAATCGCTGTCGATCGCCGACCACCTGACCCTGCGGGAGGGGGAGCGGATCGTCTATCGGCCTACGGTGCACTACGCCTACCGCCCCTGTCCGGATTCGGTGCTGTCGGTGCACGAGCTGGTCGGCCGCGCGTTCGAGCCGCAGCCGCGGCGGCGGGTGCTGGCCCAGGATATCGTCGCCGGCCAGGACGAGCTCGGCGTCCTCTTGGCCGGCCATCCGCGTGGCGCCTACTGGTACGGTTCGCAGCTCTCGATCGGCGAGGCACGCGCCATCCTGCCCCACGCCAACGCCACCGGCCTCCAGGTGGCGGCCGGCATTCTCGGCGGGATGGCGGCGGCAGCGGCCCGGCCGATGGCGGGGCTGGTCGAACCGGAAGCGCTCGACTTTCGCCTCGTGCTGGACACCGCGCGACCCTATCTCGGCCGGGTGATCGGTGCCTGGTGCGACTGGACGCCGCTGACCGGCCGCGGCCGGCTGTTCCCGGAGGTGCTCGACCGCAGCGATCCCTGGCGCTTCGCCAATGTCCGTGTGGCCTGAGGCATCGGCGCCCGAGGTGCGCCGCCGCCTCGCCATGCTGACCGCCTGCCGCTACCTCTATGTCGGCGAGGCCGGCAGCACGGGCCTTGGGGTGTTCACCGCCCGGGCGGTCGCCGCGGGTTCGGTACTGGTCGCCGACGAGGACGGCAGCCTGCGCCGCCGCGCGCTGCCGTTGCAAGCCGCGCTGGCGCTGGGCTGGGACCGGCAGCACGACCTGTTCCAGCTCGACCAGGATCTGTTCCTGCCGCCGCGCGGCTGCTTCGACGACCTGTTCAACCATTCCTGCGCACCGTCCGGCGGCTGGATGATCACGGGCGCCGGGGCGCGCTTCGTGGCGGTCCGCGACCTCGCCGCGGGCGACGAGCTGACTTACGACTATTCCTGCCATCTGCTCGGCCGCGACGAGCTCATGGCCTGCGCCTGCGGCAGCCGGTCCTGCCGCGGCGTGATCGGCTCCTTCCAGGAGCTCCCCGCCGGGCTGCGGCGGCACTATCTCGGCCTCGGAGTCGTCTCTGCGGCGGTCGTCCGGTCGGCCGCGTGAGGCGCCGCCGGCGGGCGGCCCGGTGGAACCGGCTCAGGTTCCGCCCGACGCCGGCGGCGCGCGCGGCCCTGCTGGGCGCCTGGATCTCGGCCGCCAAGGTGGTTCTGTTCACCGTCGGCAGCGCCAGCTTCCTCGCCGACCGCCCGGCGGGTGAGCTGGCCTGGGTCTATCTCGGGCTCGCCGTCCTCGCGGCGGGCTGCGCGGTGGCCATGGCACCCCGTCTCGAGGACATGCCGCCGGTGCAATCGCTGGCCCGGCTGCTCGTCGCCAGCATGGCAGCTACGGCCGCACTGGCCCTGGGGCTCGCCCTGGCCGTGCCGGGGGCTCCCTGGGCGCTCCTGGTTACGGCGCACCTCTACAACATCGCCACCGAGATCGTGTTCTGGCTGGTGGCGACGGCTTGGCTGCCACCGCCGGAGCTGCGGCGTGCCGCGGTCTGGATCTGCCTCGCCGCAGCGCTCGGCGGCTGCGCCGGCGGCCTTGCCGTCGAGCGCCTCCTGGTCCTCGGTCCCGCGGCGGCGCTGGCGGTGGCCATGGCCGGGGCAGCGCTCGGGGCCTTGCTCGCCTTGAGCTTCGGCCAGCGCGCGCTGGGGCCGGTGGCGGCCGAGACCGCACTCGCGGACCAAGCCGCAGCCACGACGTTGCCGGAGGTCCGCTGGGGCGAGGTGCTGGCGCATCCGCTCGGGCCGCCCCTGGGTGCCGCCGCGTTCCTGCTCACCCTGGTCTGGTCGCTCACCGAGTTCATGTGCCTCGCCCGCTACCAGGACCGGTACGAGGCAGCGGTACTCGGCCCGAAGCTGGCGTGGATCTTCGCCGTACTGCAACTGGTCGAGTTCGCCTGCATCCTGCTCCTCTCCGGTCCCGCCACCCGCTGGGTCCCGCCCGCCTGGAGGAGCGTGCTGTTCCCGCTGGGGGCGTTGGTCACGCTCCTGATCCTCGGCGTCCATCCGGTGCAGTTCGGGCCGGACCAGCCGCTCTGGCCGCTCCTGCTCGCCCACGCCTACACCGAGGCCGCCTCCAACGCGCTGTTCGACCCGGTCCATGCCAGCAACGTCGCCGCGGTCCCGGCACGCCTGCAGGCGCGGCTGCGGGCCTTCGCCGACGGCATCTGCTACCCGTTGGGGATGGCCGCGGGCGCGCTGCTGCTGCTGCTGGCGCAGGCGGGCCCGGATGCGCAGCAGCTCGTCCTGCTGCTCGCCACCACGGCCGCCATGCTGTTCGTCGGCGTCGGACTGTTCACCGGCACCATGATCGGCCCCTCGCTCCTGACCGAGCTCGGGCTCACCGCCGAGGTCGGCACACCGCCCACGGCGACCGAGCTGCGCGCGGCGCGGCGCGCCATGGCCCCATGGGTCCGGCGGACGGCGCTGCGCGACCGGCTCCTGACGGCACGTCGCCCCGCCCCCGCCGCGGAGGAGGTGCGCCGCCGGGTCGAGCGTGCCGACCGCCGGGCCCTGCGCGCGGCCTTTGCCTTGGCCCGCCGCTGCGACCCGGGCGGGCCGACGGCCCGGCTGGAAACGCTGCTGGACAGCCGCAGCCCAGAACGCCGGGCGCTGGCGGTCGAGGCCATGCTGTCCCTGCCATTGCGCCGCCTGTTCCTGCCCTTCCTCCCCGCTCTGCGCCGCCGCTACCTCCCGGGCTAGATGTTCGGTCCTGGGGCTTGATGGAACTGGCCGGTGGGAGACGGGCTGCGAGCCGGAACCGTTCCCTCCAATTCCCGCACAGGTCTTTCACGTTCGGGTGGCGGTGCTGCTCGAGCCGGTTCTCGTCCGGCTCGCCCGAACCGGTCGCAGGCAGCGTTTGGCGGTGGGGAAGCTCGGCAGCAGCTGGCGGAGCGTGTGCCCGGCGCGCAGCCCGAGGGCGCCGAAGGCACGCGCGAGCGTCCAGTGTACGTGCCGCACGACCTGCCCGGAGTGACGTGCGACACCGTCGAGGTCAAGCTGGAGCAGCGGGTGCCGCGCATCCGGGGCGGTGCCGAGATGCCGCTGCCGGGGGGCCTGGCGCCGCTCCATCTCGAGTTTCAGGCGGGCGACTACAAGCGCGCCTTCGCGCTGTCAGACGTGGTCGGCCCCGGGGCATCGAGGCGCTGGTCCGCGCCGGGTGCTAAACCAGAAGCTGCCCGGGGTCGGGACCGGCCAAGCCACGGCGGATCGAGGTCCGGGCGGGCCGAGCGGCCACGCGGCCTCGTCGCGGAGCAGCGCCGGGTAAGCTCTCTCCGGTCGCGGCGCCCGGAGCATCGCCATGGCGCCGCTCCACTGGCCGACTTCGATGCCGCTGCGGACACAGGAACTCCGATGAGCGTGTCAGGCCGATGGCCCGGTCAGCTACGCTGATCCACGAGCCGTTCCAAGAGAGCCTCGAGTCGAACGAAGGCGGTGGTCGTCGCGTAGTCGCTGACCGCGTAGGGCAATACCAGCCAGCCATTGTGAATGTGTGACCCGCAGCTGTAGACGACATTTGGAACGTAGCCGTCACGCTCGTGGTCGAGCGGTTCGAGCAGCGGCTGACGCAGGCGCCCGATCACCCGGCGAGGGTCGTCGCGATCGAGCAGGGCGGCGCCGATGCAGTAATTGCGCATGGCCCCGACCCCATGGGTGAGGACGAGCCAGCCGGCTTCGGTTTCCAAGGGCGAACCGCAATTGCCGAGCTGAACGAACTCCCAAGGCGCCTCGGGCTCCAACAAGACCTCATAGTCGTCCCACTGATGGACATCATCGGAGAACATGAGGGTGACGTTGACGCCCCCCTGGCGGCCCAACATGGCATAGCGGCCGCCAATGCGGCGTGGAAACAGGGCCATACCCTTGTTCCGAGCTGCCGCACCGTGCAACGGGCGCAAGCGAAAACGAAGAAAATCCTCGGTCTCGAGCAGCTGCGGCAGGATTCGTGTGCCGTCGAAGGCGGTGTAGGTGGCGTAATAGCGGTATGTGGCGTCATTCTCACGAAAGCGCACGAAACGCGCGTCTTCAATACCGTTCCGCTCGCTTGGCGATGCGGGAAAAATGACCCGCTCCGATAGCGCCAGCGAGTTCGGAAAGTCCACCAGATAGTCGCAGCGCGCCGCCCATTGAATGGCATCCCTCACCGACTGCTGCTGCGGGTCGTACTCGGTGGCGTTCATGCCGGTCCGGCAGGGCCAGTGCTCCGGATGATTGAGGAAATCCTCCAGCTCCCCAGGATCGAACTCCTCGGCCAGCGGGGCCAACGCGGCGGCAACGAGAACCTCGTCGAAGCCGAACTCCAACAGGCTCCTGACAAAGTCGGCCTTGCGATGGCGAGGATAGCGGATCTCGGGTGTCGTGACCGAGCCGGAAATCTGGTCGAACGCTATGTCTCCGTCGGCGCTGACGAGTCCGCTGCGAAACTCGATCGATGAGAGATGGCCCTCGCCGGTCGCACGCAGGCTCATGATGAACCGAAGCGAACCGGACGGCACGCCGTCCTGATCCGGGTGCGGGACAATCGAAGGGTTGAACAGCGCCGCCGATTGCAAGCTGTACTCGCTCATGAAATAGGCGCCGATCAGCAGAGACTGAGACGGCGATGGCTGCTCACTGGTGGGTGGCAGAAGGTGACGCAATTGTCGGCATCGGTTGGCGAAGATGGCATCGAAGTCCACAAGCGGATTGGTAAAGCGCTGCTTTACCTCCTTCAGGCCATATTCCACGTCAGCTGGAGACAGCTGCAGAATTCTCCGGACAATCTCCCGGGTCCGGTGATCGCCTTCGGGGAGAAACGGGCGCAGCAGCATGCGCGAATTGTCCGGACAAAGATAGGAGCCCGAGCGGCGAATTGGAACTCTACCATCCGCTTCGGAGCTGGCTGCCTGGCTGGCATTTCGAGTCATATTCTATCGATCACCAATAAAATTACTCCGCCGACAGGTGCATGCGCCTGGATATCAGGTATTCGTTGGGCACGCTACGCTATGTCGCCCCCCGCGGCGAGGCCCGCGGTAGGAGTCTGCAGCGTCTGCATCTCTGCCAACGCCAAAAGAAATGCGAGGGTCGATTCCGCGCCCTGGTTGAGATTGACCCGGTCGAAATGCAGACCGTCGTAGCATCCGCCCGAGGACGGATTGTAGAGTGGCTGGTCGAGGTCGTTGCGGCCCAGGAACCACTCGAATGCCCGTTGGGCCTCGTCACGCCAGAACGGATCCTGCGTCGCCTCGAATGCTTCAATGCAGGCCGACACGGTGGCTTGCGCTTCGATGGGTTGCTGGTCGAAACGGGCCCGCGTACCCCCGCGGCGATAGAACCCATCCGAGCCGATCGGCGCGAAATGACCGTCTCGGGTCTGTTCAGCCACCAGCCAACGCAGCGTTCGCAGGCCCAGCTCCAGCGCCGAGCCCGCATGTGCCCCGCCGCGGCGGCCGCTGCTGATCAGTGCATGCGGCAGCATCGCGTTGTCATAGCTCAACACCGGCTCGAACCACGGCCAGCTCTCGTCGCTTTGCCGGTTGTGCAGGAGAATGAGCCGAGCCGTCAGCCTGTCGCTCATGGCGGCGACATCGCGATCCCCGCTCAAGTTCTCGCGGTACTCCTGAACGCCGAGGAGGGCGAAGGCCCAGGTTCGTGGCGAGGTCATCGGCTCCACACCCGGCAGAGCCTGCAGGAACAGCTCGGCCGCCCATTTCTGAAAGCTGCGGTGCCTCGACCGCCCCAGGCAGACGCCCAATGCCCACAGGCACCGCCCGAAGCAGTCGTCGGAACCGGGCTCGTCCCGCCAGCGACGATCGAAGGTCATAAAGTTCCGAAATCGGCGGCAGTCGCTATCGAAAGCGTGCTGGACAAAAGCCGAATAGGTGGTCGCAAGTCGCCGCCGAGCCGGCGAGTCGCGGTGCGACGGCTCGAGCAGGACCATCAGGAGGAGGGCTCGGGCGTTGTCGTCCGTGCAGTACCCCTCGGAGTAGCTGGGCATCGCGTAGACCGCATGCTGGAAGATCCCGACCGAATCCGTGAGCCGCTCCACGTGGTCCAGCGTGAGCTCGGGGAGCTCCAACGGCTGTTGGGCCAGGGTCTTGACGGCGAACCGACGCTCGTGGTGATGCCGGTGATCGGCGCGCGCCTGGCGAAAGGAGGTGACGTAGTGCTGGGCGATGTGGTCCCAGGTGGTCTCACGACCCAACAGATAGGCACGTTCGCACATCGCGCCGAGGCGCGCTTCGTCGTGCAACAGACCGTTCACCGCCGACGCGATGGACCCGCTGTCCTGGAACGGCACGAGCACGCCACGGCCATCGGCCAGCAGCTCCTCGGCGTGCCAGTAGGGCGTCGAGATGACGGCCTTGCCACAGCCGAACGCGTAGCAGAGCGTGCCGGAGGTGATCTGCGCCTTGTTGAGATAGGGGGTGACGTAGATGTCCGCCGCGCCGATCAGCTGCTTCAATTCATCGAGCTCGACGAAGCGGTTGTGGAAGGCGACGTGCTCCTGCATGCCCAGCTTGGCCGTCAGCCGCTCCAGGTCCAGGCGGTAGAGCTCACCCTCGGTGCGCAGGAGATTCGGGTGGGTCACCCCGAGAACGATGTAGATCAGCTCGGGATGCTGCCGGGTGATCTCCGGCAGCGCCCGGATCACATATTCGATCCCCTTACTGGGGGCCAGCAGCCCAAAGGTCAGCAGCACGCGCTTTCCCTCGAGCCCGAACTGCTCCTTGCACCGATTCGGATCGACGAAGGGCATTTCCGGGATCCCGTGGGCGATCAGGTCGATCTTCCCCGCCGGTGCCCGGTAGATCTCCCGAAGGATCGTGCGGCCGCGCTCGGTCATCACGACCAGCCGTTCCGATTGCCGGACTAGTTCGTCCATCACCCGGCGCTGATCGTGGCTGGGCTCCGTCAGGACGGTGTGCAGGGTCGTCACCACCGGCAGCCTGACCTCTTCCAGCAGCGCCAGGATGTGGCTTCCGGCTCTGCCGCCGTAGATGCCGAACTCGTGCTGCAGGCAGAGCACGTCGAAGCCGTTGAACCGGAGAAAGTCGGCCGCTTCGCGATAGTCGCGCAGACGCTGCTCCTGGATCTTGAACCGCACCTCCGGCGCATAGTCGTAGCCTTCAGGCACGTCGTTCACGGCCAGCACGCCGCACCCCGCCTCCGGGTGCTGGGCGGCGACGGCTTGGCGCAAGTCGTGGGTGAAGGTGGCGATGCCGCACTTGCGCGGCGGGTAGTCGGCGACGAATGCGACCTTCGGCGGCTGCTCGGCCTCGGTCGGACTGCCGGCTGGGCTCATCGGAGCTCCTCCCGCTCGAAAATGGTCGCATAGACCCGTTCGTATGCCGCCACCATCGCGTCGACGGAAAAGCACGTCTCCACACGATGGCGGCAGGCTCGGCGGTCGATCGCGCCGATCCGCGCCAGGCCCTGGACCGCGCCCTCGACACTGTCGACCAGGATCCCGGTGCGGCCGTCCTCGATGACCTCGCGGCAGGAGCCGAGGTCCATGGCCACGACGGGCACGCCGGCGGCGTTGGCTTCCGCCAGCACCAGCCCGAACCGTTCCGGGATGGTGTTCAGGTGCAGCAAGGCACCCGCGGCGGCGAACAGCTCGTTCTTGCCCGCCACTCCGACCGGTCCCACGTAGCGGATCGACCGGCCGTCGACATGCGGCTCGATCTGCTCGCGGAAGTAGGCCTCGTCCTGGACGATCCCGGCAATGATCAGGCGTCGCCCACTCCGGCGCGCGACCTCGATCGCGAGATGCACGCCTTTGTCCGGGTGGAGACGGCCAAGGAAGATCAGGTCGTCGCCGCCGCGCTCCTGGAACGGATAGAGCGCCAGGTCGATCCCGTTGTGGACGGTCGCGAGGTAGTTCAGCCCGGGAGCACGGTCGGCATCGCTGATGGAAACGTAGTATCCGTCGCGATATTTCCGATAGACCGGCATGATCTTGGGCGAAGAGAACCCGTGAATGGTGGTCAGGACAGGCGTCCTGACCAGGCGGCTGTAGCTCAAGGCCATGAAGTCATAGTGGCTGTGAATGAGGTCGAACTCGGCAGCATGCTCGAACACTTCCGCGATATGCAGATATTCTGCCACTTTCGGATCGACGGCGGCATCCTCCTCATAACCCACGTCGACGACCGCATGGAGCTTGGCACGGGTGAGCGAATCCCCGGTGGCGAACAGGGTCACGTCCCAGCCGCGCCCGACCAGTCCTTCGGCCACATTGCCGGCCACGGTTTCCCAGGCGCCATAGTGCCGTGGCGGCGTCCGCCAAGCTACCGGCGAAAGGATCGCCACTCTTTTGCCATGCGTGCCCGTAGGAGCCCGCATGACTAGAGGCGCTCCGCAAATCGTAACTCATTGAGGAAACATGCCCTGTTGCGGGCGCAGATGCGGGGTGAGCCAACCCTTCGCGCCCGGTCTATCAAGTGTGCCGGCTCGCCGCTGACCCGCCAACGCTGCAGCATGGGGCTATGAGAACCGTGGGCCTTTCCTCTGGAATGCGCCCCTCGGGCGGACAGAGCCGGGCTGCGATTTCGACCGTCCGCCGGACCGCTGTCACAGCGGCACGAGCTGGTCGGCGCAGAGCCGCGTGGCGGTATTGGTCGGCTTGGCGTTGTCGGGCATCGTCGCCCAACCGCCCTTCTCGATGAACGCCCCCCGGTTCCAGGCCTGGAGCTCCTTCAGCGCCGCCAGCTGGCCATGCGCGTCCCGCCCGGCCTGGAAGCGATCCACACAGATGGCTGCCACGAGTTCGTCGCGCCCGCTCGTCGCTGCCGCCTGGGCCATCGAGCGCGCGGTGCCGCCCGTCACCCAACCACCCCAGGTGAAGCCGACGACGATCACCCCGATCGCACCCATCGCGCACGACCAGACAAGCAGGGCCTTGGTCGGTCGGTAGGCCTCCCAACGCTGCCCGATCTGCGGCATCCCAAACATGATGGCCTCCTGCCACCAGTCGCGGGCACAGCCGGCACTTCGCCGACGCGCACGCTCTGGCTGTATCATTGCACAAGTGTTCTATTAAATGGTGGGACATCAGGCCCATTCAATCGGAATTTTTCCGCGCAGTAAAATATATAACCGCAGTAAAAGATCGATAATTACTTGACGATGTAAAATGCAGGAATGATGACAGTGGGTTCAGAATCTCGCAACGATCGCAACAGCCTGGAGCCGATCGGGACGAGCTTTCGGCCCGAGGGCGTCGGCGATGTTGTAGTTGACGAAGGGCTGGGCCAGCATGGCGTCGACCGACCGCTCGCTGCTGTCGCCGGCGAACGACCACTGATTGTTGATCAGCGCGCCGACGACCCACTTGCCCGGCGTCCAGACGAACACCGCGGCCGGCCCGGCACTCCATTTCCGGGCTCCCAGGGAATCCTGCGTGGAAGTCGGCAGGGTGAAAGTGGGGCCGAAGCCGACCATCAGATCCGTGGCGATCGAGGTGGCGAAAAACAGTGTCGGGTTGACGTCGCCAAGGCCGATGTCCGACGTCTCGCCCTTCGCCAGCGACGGCTGGTGGACGATCGGCACGATGGTGCGGGTGATCAGGTTCCAGTCGTCGGTGAGCTTGAACGGGACCACGGGCTGGAAGTTGAGGACGTTCTGGGTCCGCTCGCGCGGACCGGCGATCGCTTCATGGATCGATCCTCTCTGTTGCAGATTTCGTGGTTCGCAAAGGAACAGTGCTGGTGCCGGCTCACCGGCCGCCGCGACCGCCGCCGCCCCAGTTGCCGCCGGCGGCCTGGAACTCGCCCTGGCTGAGCTGGCCGTCGCCGTTGGCGTCCGCCGCCCTGAAGGCGTCGTTCCACTCGCCCGGCGAGATGTTGCCGTCGCCGTCATCGTCCACGTCGGCCCCGCACAGGAAGCCGTGATCGCAGGTGGCGCTGTCGGCCGTGTCCGGATTGCCCCCGGGACCGGCGCAGGCGGCCAGGACGAGCAACAGGCCCACTCCCAGAACGAGACACCTGCCGTGCTGACGTTTCACGCTGCCCGTCCTCTCGGTCATGTCTGGCCTTCCCTCAGCATGATGCCGGCCTCGGCGAGCAGCTCTGCGGCGAGCTGGCGGTACTCCTCGATCCGCCCGGCAGCGGCGCCAGAGTCCGTCTCCAGCCTGGCCAACGCCTCGGACGCGGCGCGGTAGTCCTCGCACACGGTGCGGAACTCCGCGTCGCGCCAGAACCGCCGGCGGATGCGTTCGGCGTCCGCCGGCAGGTCGCGCGCCAGCGCCTCCATCGCGTCCAACGCATCGCACCTCCGCCATGCCACGCGGGCGAACGCCATGCTCGCCCGCGCCCGCTGCCGGCGCAGTGGTGACCTCACCTCATTCGGGAGATGACGCCGCCGATCCGCGGATCTGCGGCGACCTCGCTTGGCTAGGGTGTCTCGCCGGTCATGCCGCTGACGGTCCAGCCCGAGCCGCCCTTGGCGAGGGTGAACTCGCGCGAGGCGTCGCCGCTGCACTCGGTGCCCCCGGCGCCGGGCGTGGCGCTGAAGCTGTAGTCGACCTTGACCACCGCCTCCTCGCCGCTCTCGCTGACCACGCTCGCGTCGCCGATATCGGCCATGTGGCCGGCGCCGCAATTGGGCTCGCGGCCGTTCTCGGCGTAGTAGCTCATGATCGCTTCCTTGGCGCCGGAGAACTTTTCCAGCGCCGACGCATCGGCCAGGGCCGCCGTTGCGCCGAGCCCGGCGCACAGGATGGCAGCGGTTGCAATTGGACCAAAGTTGCTCATGATCGTCTCCCCGTTGGCGCCGGCCGGCGACCGTCGGCGGCAGCCGGCCGGTATCGTCGCGGTCGCGGCCCTACTTGGCCTGGGTGATCTCGGAGACGTCGTTGGTGTTGACGTCGTACTCGATCATCACCTTCTCGCCGACCTTGATCTCGTCGAACTTCAGGCCCGCTGCCTGACCCTCGATGATGTAGGGGTTGCCGTCGATCACGACCGTGCGCGTGGTCGGGTCGACGCTCTCGACCGTACCGGTAGCCGAGTCCGCCATGGCGGCGCCGGCACCCAGCAGCAGTGCAGCCGCCGCAGCAATCATCGTCCTCATCGCAATCCTCCCGGCGAGCGCCTGCTCGCTGTTGGTTGACGTGGCACGGGGTCAACTGGAACTCCGGGCAACCACGCATCGACGGGCGGAAACTGGGCGTCCGCAGTGATCGGCGATAGGTTGTTACGGTAACAAGAGGCGTGCGCGATGCCCGATACCAAGACCGAACGGCCATGCTACAAGCCCCATGGCGGTGATTGACCGGGGCGAGATGGTGGGTTCCGAACCGCAAACTCAGGGCGGCGGCCATCCGTCGTCGGACGACATTCGCGCCTATGTGCCGCGGCTGCTGGCTTCCCCCGGCTTCGCGGCCAGCCCACGTCGGCGCAAGCTGCTGGAGTATGTGGTCGAGCAGACGCTGGCCGGGCGGGCCGGACGGCTCAAGGCGTACGATCTGGCACTGTCGGTGCTTGGCCGCGACGAGCGCTTCGATCCGCAGAACGACCCGATCGTGCGCATCGAGGTCGGCCGGCTGCGGCGCGATCTCGAGCACTATTACCAGACCGCCGGCCGCGACGACCCGATGCGGATCAGCATCCCGAAAGGGCACTATGTTCCCGCATTCGAGGTCCGGGCTGCGCCCGCGCTGGCGGTCCCTGAGAAGCGGGCGCCTGCGCGCACGCGTCTCGAGTTCGGCCGCTTGCGTGGCCGGCGCTGGCCGATTGTCGGCGGCCTGCTTGCGCTGGCTTTGATCGGCCTGGTTGTCGCCTCGTCGTGGTGGGCCGGTCGGACGGCCCAGTCCGCTGGTCCGGCCCTGATCGTCGTGCCGTTTGACGGCCTGAGCGGCGGCGAGGAAGACGAGCTGCTGGCGAGCGGCCTGACCAACGGCCTGATCATCGACCTCATGCGCTTCGACGGACTGCAGGTCTTCTCCGCCCCGCCAGGCAGCGACGGCAGCGCAGCGCTGCCGGCGGCGGCTGCCGAGGTGCCGGCCTACATCATCACGGGCGGGGTGGATCGCAAGAGCGATCGAATGCGCGTCACCGCCAAGCTGAGCGAGCGAGCCTCGGGCGAGGTCCTTTGGAGTCAGCGCTTCGACCGGGCGCTGACCACTGCCGACATCCTCGAGGTCGAGGACGATCTCGTCGCGGGTGTCGCCAGCCGGCTGGCCCAGGTCTACGGCATCATCAATACGGACGCCGCTCGCCGGCTGGCGCGGTCCCGGCCCGCCACGCTGTTCGCGTATGACTGCGTGCAGCGCGCCTTCGCTTACCGACTGACCTTCGACATGGGGCAGTATTCCTCAGTCCGCGACTGCCTCGAAGAGTTGATCCGCCGGGAGCCTGCCTTTGACGGGGCATGGGCCATGCTTGCATTCGTTCATCTGGATGCCGCGCGATTCGGCTTGGTCGAGCCGAAAGCACGCCCCGGCGAGCTGGACGCCGGACTCGCGGCGGCCCGGCGCGCCGTCGAGCTTGCTCCCGATGGCGTCCGCAGCCTGCAGTCGATGGCGGCGCTGCTCTTCGCGCGCGGCGAGTTCGAGGAGGCCGAGCGGGTGCAACGCCGCGCGATCGCGCTGAACCCGCACGACCCGGAGAGCCTGGCCCAGCTCGGCTGGCGGCTCACGGCACGCGGTCGCTGGGACGAGGGCGGGCGGCTCATGCAGGAGGCGATCGACCGCAGCCTCGTGGTCCCGACCTGGTACTACGAAAACCTGGCCTTCGCGCTCTATCTCGGCGGCGACTTCGAGCGCGCCCGGGATGCGGCAGCGCGCGCCGTGCCCAACTGCTGTGGCAGCGGCTACGCTGCCCTCGCCCTCACGGAACAGGCGCTCGGCAACACCGCGGCGGCGCGCCGGGCACTGGATGAAGCGGTCCGGGAAGAGCCGCTCCTCGCGCAGGACCCAGTGGCGTTCTGGAGCAGGTTTCAGGTCGCCCCCGAACTGATCGAGCGGCTCAATGCCGGCTTGGCCAAGGTGGGGCTGCGGTTGCGCTTGCCGCCAACCAGCGAGCCGAAGCCTCGACCTTGAGCGGGGGTGAGCGGCGAGGGTCCCGTGGTGAGTTTGTTGGCAACCGCGGCCCAGGCGGCAAGGAAGCGTTGACCCGAGCCCGGTGAGGAGCAGCCTGCTTGTCCCGTTCGGGCTGCACCAACAGGTCCAGCATCTCACAACGGCCGGAGAAAGCATCGCCGCCCGCCCGTGTGGAGACGGCGCATGGTGCCGCGAGTGCGTGGTGGGCCCGGCAGGATTCGAACCTACGACCAGACCGTTATGAGCGGCCAGCTCTAACCGCTGAGCTACGGGCCCGCGAGGGAGCCGGTGCTATAGCGCGAGGCCGCGGCGGCGGACAAGCCGGCCGCGGCCTCGCGTTCCGCTCAGGTGTCGAGAAAGCTGCGCAACTTGCGCGACCGGCTGGGATGCTTGAGCTTCCTGAGCGCCTTGGCCTCGATCTGGCGGATACGTTCGCGCGTGACCGAGAACTGCTGCCCGACTTCCTCCAGCGTGTGGTCGGTGTTCATGCCGATGCCGAAGCGCATGCGCAGGACGCGCTCCTCGCGGGGCGTGAGCGTTGCCAGGACTCGCGTCGTGGCCTCGCGCAGATTGGCCAGCGTCGCCGCCTCGAGCGGCTGGACGGCGTTCTTGTCCTCGATGAAGTCGCCGAGGTGCGAATCCTCCTCGTCGCCGATCGGCGTCTCGAGCGAGATCGGCTCCTTGGCGATCTTCAGGACCTTGCGCACCTTGTCCAACGGCATGTTGAGCTTGTGCGCGAGCTCCTCCGGGGTCGGCTCGCGGCCATATTCGTGCAGCATCTGGCGCGAAGCGCGCACCAGCTTGTTGATGGTCTCGATCATGTGCACCGGAATGCGGATCGTTCGCGCCTGATCGGCGATCGAGCGGGTGATCGCCTGGCGGATCCACCAGGTGGCGTAGGTCGAGAACTTGTAGCCGCGCCGGTACTCGAACTTGTCCACGGCTTTCATCAGGCCGATGTTGCCCTCCTGGATCAGGTCCAGGAACTGCAGGCCGCGATTGGTGTACTTCTTGGCGATCGAGATCACGAGGCGCAGATTCGCCTCGACCATCTCCTTCTTCGCCTGGCTTGCCTCGCGCTCGCCGCGCTGGACCATCAGCACGATGCGGCGGAACTCGCCGATCTGCAGGCCGGTTTCCTCGGCGATCGCGGCGATGTCGGCGCGCAGGCCCTCGATGTCCTCGTAGTGCCGCGAGACCAGATCGGCCCAGCCGCGGTCCTTGAGGCGGGCGACTCGATCGATCCAGTCGTGATCGAGCTCGTGACCCATGTAGTTGGAGAGGAAGCTCTCCCGCGTGACCCGTGCGGAGGTCGCGAGCCGCAGCAGCTTGCCCTCGAGACTCTGCAGATGCTTGTTGACGTCGAACAGCTGCTGCACCAGCGCCTCGACCCGGCTCTGGTTGAGCGAGACCTGCTGCATCAGCGCGACCATGCCCGAACGGGCGGCCTGATAGTCGCGGTTCAGGTCCGCCGGCACCTCGCGGCGGGCCTGGATGAAGCCCAGCCGCTCCTCCTGCAGGTCGCGCAGCCCCCGATAGGCCTCGGCGATCGCGTCGAACGTCTCGAGCACGCCGTCGCGCAGCTTGTTCTCCAACGCCGACAGCGACAGCGTGTCCTCGTCGAAATCCTCTTCTTCGACCAGTTCCGGTACCGGTGCGCCGGCCTCGGCCTCCTCGTCGTCCGCCGCCAGCGGCGCGTCCTCGTCGCCCGCGTCCCCAGCCGCCGCTACGGCCGGTGCGACGACCACGGTCCGCTCGACCACGACCTCGGCGGCGCCGTTGCTGGCCACGACGACCTCGACGACCACGCCTGCCGCCGGCGCCGCTTCCGGGGCCTGGACGGCCTCCGGCGTCGGACCGGCGTCGTTGGTGGCTTCGAGGTCGATGATGTCGCGCAGCAGCACGCGCCCCTCGCGGATCGCGTCGCGCCAGCCGATCACCGCGCGCATGGTCAAGGGGCTCTCGCACAGCGCTTCCAGCACCGTGTTGCGGCCGGCCTCGATGCGCTTGGCGATCTCGATCTCGCCTTCGCGGGAGAGCAGCTCGATCGTGCCCATCTCGCGCAGATACATGCGGACCGGATCGTCGGTCCGGCCGAGCTCCTCCTCCGGCCCCTGCGGCGCCTCCTCGCCCTCCGCAGCCTCGGCCGCGGGCTCACCCTCGGCTGCCGGCTCACCCTCGGCGGTCTCGCTCTCCAGGTCGGTGCCGGGATCCTCGCGCAGCACCATGATGCCCTGCGCGTCGAGGAGCTGGATGACCTCCTCGGTCTGCTCGGGCGGAAAATCGGCCGGCAGGGCCGCGTTCAGCTGGTCGAAGGTCACCGAGCCGCGGTCCTTGGCCTGGACGACCAGACGGCGCAGCTGCGGATTGTTCTGAAGGATCGCCTCCAGGCCGTCGCCGACATGCGCCTTGGCAGCGGGTTTCCCGCGCAGGACAGATGCCGCGTTCTTGATCGGCTGGCGCATCGCCATTCCGCTAAGCTCCCTCACGCTTCGCTCGTCCCTTCGCAGGCGCGGCGCGGCATGGCGGCACGACGACAGGCTGGCTCAGCCGGACGGCTTGTCCGGGCCCTCGTCTTGATCCGCGTCGCCCGCGCCATCGCGATTTAGTAGGCGATCCAGTCTATAAAACCAACGGTTGAGATGCCCGCCGTCACCGGAGGCCACCCCGTCGACGGTGGAACGTTCCTGCTCGAGCGCCGACCGATGCCGCATGGCGGCCAGCATCTCGCACCAGTCTTGCCGATCCGCCGGGTCGGTGGAGGCAGAGGTGCCGAGTTGCTGCGTGAGGTGGCCGGCGAGCTGATCCAGATCACGCCCCAAACCGTATTGGTGGAGGTGGCGCGCGAGAGCATCCGCGTCAAGGCTGGCCGCTTCGCTGAACCAGCCGACGATTTCCTGGCGCAAACGCTCCAGCCCGACATCGCGGAACTGCAGCTGCGCCAACTCCTCCTCATGTCCTTCGAGCCATTCCGGTTGCCGCAGCAGCGGGAGAAGGATCGCCGCCTCGCGCTCCTTCTCCCGGCGCATGATGCCGGCGACCAGCCGAGACGGGCCGACGCCATCCCAGGGCGAGGCCTTGCGCGGCGCCTTGCGTCCGCTGCGCCCCGAACGTGGCGACTGCTCGTCGATCAAGGCCCGGAACTGGTCGAGCAGGGACGAGCGGAGGTCGGGGTCGCCCGCCAGCTGGGCCAGGGCGCGCAGGCGGCGGCTGAGCGCCGCACGCTCTTCGGGCGTCTCGAAACGCCGACCCTGAGTTTCCAGGCGCCAGATCATTTGCGAAAGCGTGTGGGCTTTCGACAACACCGCTGCCAGCGCATGCGCGCCGTGCCGACGCAGGTAGCTGTCCGGGTCCTCGCCGTCGGGGAGCAAGGCGAACCGCAGCGTCTGCCCGGCGCGCATCGCCGGCAGCGCCCGCTCCGCGGCACGCATCGCCGCGGCGAGGCCGGCGCGGTCGCCGTCCAGGCACAGAATGGGCGCCTCCGCGATGCGCCACAGGCTGGCGAGCTGGCGCTCGGTCACCGCCGTTCCGAGCGGGGCCACGGCGTGCGCGATGCCGGCCTGGCTCAGCGCGATCACGTCCATGTAGCCCTCGGCCAGGATCAGCGTGCGCTGATCGCGCGCCGGCACCTTGGCGCGATGGAGATTGTAGAGGAGGTCGCCCTTGTGAAAGATCTCGGTCTCGGGCGTATTGAGATACTTGGCACGCGCATCGCCCAGCGCACGCCCGCCGAAGCCCACCGTGCGGCCGCGTTCATCGGCGATCGGGAACATGAGCCGGTGGCGGAAATGCGCGAACGGCTCGCGGCCTTCGTCGGTCTTGACGAGACCGCTGGCGAGCAACTCGGCGTCGCTGAAGCCCTGGGTCCGCAGGGCATGGCGTAGTCCATGGCCCTCCGGTGGCGCATAGCCCAGTTCGAAGGCACGGATGGCGGCCCTGTCGACTCCGCGTCGCTCGAGATAGGCCATGGCCTCGCGACCGGGCGCACCGGTCAGCTGCGCCTGGAACCAAGCCGATGCGGCGGCATTGACGGCGTGCAGCCGCTGGCCCGCCTCGGCCTGGACCCGGGATTCCACCGAGCGGCGCGGCGCTTCGAGGCCCGTCAGCTCGGCGAGCCGCGTCAGGGCATCGGGGAAGCTCAGGCCCTCGACCTGCATGACGAAATCGATGGCAGTGCCGTGAGCGCTGCAACCGAAGCAATGATAGAAGCCCTTTTCCTCGACCACATTGAACGAGGGCGTCTTTTCCTGGTGGAAGGGACACAAGCCAACATGCTCGCGGCCACGCCGGGTGAGCTTGACATAGCGGCCGATGACCTCGACCAGCGGCAATCGGGCCTTGAATTCCTCCAGCGCAGGATCTGATCCGGACACTCAGCTACCTTCGGCTTGCTTGACGCATCCGGCTTTCATGATAGGAAGCCCGGGATACGCGCTCGCTCCGGCAGGTGCGAGCGCTACCACGCGCCCTGTCCATTCTTCTGGATACCAGCAACGATGGCCAATTCCGAACGGCGTCGTCCGAACGCCGCGCTGGCACTCGGCGACGGGACGGTGTTCGTCGGCTTCGGCGGCGGCTGTCCCGGCATCCATGAAGGGGAGCTGGTGTTCAACACGTCGATCACCGGCTACCAGGAAATCCTAACCGATCCCTCCTACGCTGGCCAGATCGTCACCTTCACCTTCCCGCACATCGGCAATGTCGGGACCAACGATGAGGACATCGAGGCGCTGACGCCACAGGCCCGCGGCATGGTCTCGCGCGCGCCCATCACCGATCCGTCGAACTGGCGCAGCAGGGGCCATCTCGATCGCTGGCTGGCGGCACTCGGAATCTCCGCCATCGGCGGCATCGACACCAGGCGGGTAACCCGGATCCTGCGCGACCATGGGGCCCAGAACGCCGCGCTGGCCTACCTGCCGGACGCCGAGATCGACCTCGAGGAATTGAAGGCGCGGGCGAGAGCCTGGCCGGGCCTCGAAGGCATGGACCTGGCGGGCGAGGTCACCAGCCGCCAACGCTATGGCTGGGACGAGACCCGGTGGGCGTGGGGCGAAGGCCACGGCCGCGGCGACGGCCGGGGTCCGCATGTCGTCGCCATCGACTATGGCGCGAAGCGCAACATCCTGCGCAGCCTCGCCAGCCTCGGCTGCCGGGTGACCGTGGTGCCCGCGACCGCGACCGCCGAGGAAGTGCTGGCCCTGGCGCCAGACGGGGTGGTGCTGACCAACGGTCCAGGCGATCCCGCGGCGACCGGCGTCTATGCGGTGCCGGAGATCGGCAAGCTCGTCGACAGCGGCAAGCCGGTGTTCGGCATCTGCCTCGGTCACCAGATGCTGGCCATCGCATTGGGCGGACGGACGGAGAAGATGCGGTTCGGCCATCACGGCGCCAACCATCCGGTCCAGGATCTGACCACCGGCAAGGTCGAGATCACCAGCCAGAACCACGGCTTCGCAGTGGCCGACGCGGACCTGCCGCCCACGGTCGAGGTGACGCACCGCTCGCTGTTCGACGGCACGGTCCAGGGCATCCGCCTCAAGGACCGGCCGGTCTTCGCCGTGCAGTACCATCCCGAGGCATCGCCCGGTCCCATGGACTCGAGCTACCTGTTCGACCGCTTCCTCGCCATGATCCGCGGCGGCTGATCCCGCCGTACCGCCTGTTTCCGGACGCACCATGCCCAAGCGCACCGATCTCCGCTCGATCCTGGTCGTCGGCGCCGGGCCGATCGTGATCGGCCAGGCCTGCGAGTTCGACTATTCCGGCACGCAGGCCTGCAAGGCCCTGCGCGAGGAAGGCTATCGGGTGATCCTGGTCAATTCGAACCCGGCGACGATCATGACCGATCCGGAAACGGCGGACGTCACCTACATCGAGCCGGTCACGCCGGCGATCGTCGCCAAGATCATCGCTGCCGAGCGTCCCGACGCGCTCCTGCCGACCATGGGCGGGCAGACCGCCCTCAACGTCGCCATGGCGCTGGCGCGCGACGGCACGCTCAAGCGGCTGGGCGTCGAGCTGATCGGCGCCTCGCCCGAGGCCATCGACAAGGCCGAGGACCGTGGCCTGTTTCGCGAGGCCATGCTGAAGATCGGCCTGGACCTGCCGAAGAGCCATATCGTGCGCACGGCCGAGCAGGCGCGCGAGATCCTGGCCGACATCGGCCTGCCGGCGATCATCCGGCCGTCGTTCACGCTCGGCGGCACGGGCGGCGGCATCGCCTACAATCGCGAGGAATACGATCTGATCGTGGCCTCGGGCCTCGACGCCTCGCCGATCGGGGAGGTGCAGATCGACGAGTCGGTGCTGGGATGGAAGGAGTACGAGATGGAGGTGGTCCGCGACCGGGCGGACAACTGCATCATCGTCTGCTCGATCGAGAACGTCGACCCGATGGGCGTGCACACCGGCGACAGCGTCACCGTGGCTCCGGCATTGACGCTGACCGACAAGGAATATCAACGGATGCGCAACGCCTCGATCGCGGTGCTGCGCGAGATCGGGGTCGACACCGGTGGCTCCAACGTCCAGTTCGCGCTCGATCCCGCGACCGGGCGGATGGTGGTGATCGAGATGAACCCGCGGGTGTCGCGGAGTTCGGCCCTGGCCTCGAAGGCGACGGGCTTCCCGATCGCCAAGGTCGCGGCCAAGCTCGCGGTCGGCTACACGCTGGACGAGATCCAGAACGACATCACCGGTGCCACCCCGGCCTCGTTCGAGCCGACGATCGACTACGTCGTCACCAAGATCCCCCGCTTCACCTTCGAGAAGTTCCCCGAGACCGAGCCGCTCTTGACCACGGCCATGAAGTCGGTGGGCGAGGTCATGGCCATGGGCCGGACCTTCAAGGAATCGCTGCAGAAGGCCCTGCGCGGCCTGGAAACCGGCCTCTCGGGCCTGGACGAGATCGAGGTGCCGGGCCTGACTGGCGACGACCGGCCGAAGGAGGCGGTGCTGGCGGCGCTGGCCCGGCCGACGCCGGACCGGCTGCGCCTGATCGCCCAGGCGTTCCGCGAGGGGCTGACCCTCGCCGAGATCCAGGGCGCCTGCGCCTACGATCCCTGGTTCCTGGCCCAGATCCAGGAATTGGTGCTGACCGAGGCCGGCTTGCGCCGGAACGGCCTGCCCGAGAATGCGGCTTCGCTGCACGCGCTGAAGGCCGACGGTTTCTCCGACCGCCGGCTGGCCGAGCTCACCGGCATGGGAGAGGAGGAGGTGCGGGCGCGTCGCTGGGCGCTCGCGGTGCGGCCCGTCTACAAGCGGATCGACACCTGTGCCGCCGAGTTCGCGGCGCGTACGCCCTATCTCTACAGCTGCTACGAGACCGGCACCTTCGACGATCCGGCCGGCGAGTGCGAGGCCCTGCCCAGCGAGCGGCGCAAGGTGATCATCCTGGGCGGCGGCCCCAACCGTATCGGCCAGGGCATCGAGTTCGACTATTGCTGCGTGCACGCCTCATTCGGCCTGCGCGAGGCCGGGCTCGAAACGGTGATGATCAACTGCAATCCGGAGACCGTCTCGACGGACCCGGACACGTCGGACCGCCTCTATTTCGAGCCGCTGACGGCCGAGGACGTGCTCGAGATCTGCACGCTCGAAGCCTCGCGCGGTGAGCTTCTGGGCGTGATCGTACAGCTTGGCGGGCAGACCCCGCTCAAGCTCGCCCATGCGCTGGAGCAGGCCGGCTTTCCCATATTGGGCACCTCTCCCGACGCCATCGATCTGGCGGAGGACCGTGAGCGCTTTCAGCAATTGCTGCACCGGCTCGGCCTCAAGCAACCCGCCAACGACATCTGCCTGGGCGTCGCCGACGCGGCCGAGAAGGCCGAGGCCCTGGGCTTTCCGCTGGTCATCCGGCCCTCCTACGTACTGGGCGGCCGGGCGATGCGGATCGTTCATTCGGTGGACGAGGTCCGCGCCTTCATGACCGATGCCGCACGGGTCTCGGACGTGGGTCCGATCCTGATCGACCGCTACCTGCAGGACGCCGTCGAGGTGGACATCGACGTGGTGGCCGATCGTACGACGGTGCGGATCGCCGGCGTGATGGAGCATGTGGAGGAAGCCGGCATCCATTCCGGCGACAGCGCCTGCTCGCTGCCGCCATACTCGCTGTCGCCTGCGATCGTCGCCGAGATCGAGCGGCAGGCCGAGGCGCTGGCACGGGCGCTCGAGGTCCGCGGCCTGATGAACGTGCAGATGGCGGTCAAGGACGGGGAGGTCTTCATCCTCGAGGTCAATCCGCGCGCCAGCCGCACGGTGCCCTTCGTCGCCAAGGCCATCGGCAGCCCGCTTGCCAAGATCGCCGCGCGGGTGATGGCTGGCGAGCGGCTCGCCGATTTTTCCATACCGCCGCAGCCCGAGGGCCTGATCGCCGTGAAGGAGGCCGTGTTCCCGTTCGCCCGCTTTCCCGGCGTGGACCTGTTGCTCGGTCCGGAAATGAAATCGACCGGCGAGGTGATGGGACTCGACCGCGACTTCGCGGCGGCGTTCATCAAGTCCCAGCTCGGCGCGGGCGCCGAGCTGCCGACCACCGGAACCGTGTTCCTTTCGGTCCGCGACGGCCACAAGGCGGGGGCGGTCGAGATCGCCGGCCGGCTGCGGCAGCTGGGATTCGAGATCGCCGCCACGCGCGGAACGGCGGCGGCGCTGGCCGCGGCCGGAATAGCCGTCATCCCGGTCAAGAAGGTGCACGAGGGCCGGCCCCACGTGGTCGACATGATCAAGGACGGCGCCATCGCCATGCTGATGAACACCACCGAGGGCCGGCAGGCGATCGGCGACAGCTACACGCTGCGTCGCGCCGCGCTGATGGCCAGGCTTCCCTACTACACCACGCTGGCCGGGGCGCGGGCCGTCGTACAGGCCCTCGGCCGGCTTCGCACCGGTGAGCTTGAAGTGGCGCCCTTGCAATCGTATTTTCGGGCCTCGCACTGACGCGCCGCCGACCGCGCTGCTCGGCGCGAGCGCGTTTTTTAACCCTGGATCGGATGACGGCGCGTGATGACGACGAAGGTCCCGATGACTCCCGATGGCCACGCCCGGCTGAGCGCGGAGCTGCGCCGCCTCAAGACCGAGGAGCGGCCCGCGGTGATCAAGGCGATCGCCGCCGCCCGCGAGCATGGCGACCTGTCTGAGAACGCGGAGTATCATGCCGCCCGTGAGCGTCAGGGCTTCATCGAAGGCCGCGTCATGGAGCTCGAGGACAAGCTGTCCCGTGCCGAGGTCATCGACCTCAAGAGCATGAGCGGCAGCAAGATCATGTTCGGTGCTCGGGTCAAGCTGGTCGACGAGGACACCGACGAGGAAGCCTCCTACCAGGTCGTCGGCCCCGACGAGGCCGACATCCAGTCCGGGCTGCTGTCCATCCAGTCGCCCTTGGCACAGGCCATCCTCGGCAAGGAAGCGGGCGAGAGCGTCGAGGTCACCACGCCGCGCGGCGTGCGCTATTTCGAGATCATCGAGGTCGGTTACAACTGAGCGGCACCACGCCGAGGCCAAGGGCGGCGCGCCGTCTCCGATAGCCCCGTGCCATGGACGGCGACCGTGGCCGGTGGCGGGCGCGTCCTGCGGGCGCGCGCCGCCGGGACGGAAGTGTCATGAGCACGAGCAGGCACGTCAAGGTTCTGATCATCGGCGCGGGTGCCGCCGGGCTGACGGCGGCCATCTACGCCGCGCGGGCGAACCTCGCTCCCGTGGTGATCCAGGGGCTGCAGCCGGGCGGCCAGCTCACCATCACCACCGACGTCGAGAACTATCCGGGCTTTGCCGAGGCCATCCAAGGGCCATGGCTGATGGAGCAGATGGCCCAGCAGGCCGTACATTGTGGCGCCGAGCTCCTGTTCGACCTGGTTTCGGGCGTCGATCTGTCGATGCAGCCCTTCCAGGTGTGGCTGGATGGCGGTGGCACCTTCAGCGCCGATTCGCTGATCGTCGCCACCGGCGCCCAGGCCCGCTGGCTCGGGCTCGACAGCGAGCGGCATTTCTCCGGCGCGGGCGTGTCCGCCTGCGCCACCTGTGACGGCTTCTTCTTCCGCGGCAAGCGCGTGGCGATCGTGGGTGGGGGCAATACCGCGGTCGAGGAGGCCCTGTACCTCGCCCAGATGTGCGAGAAGGTGACGCTCGTGCATCGCCGCGACAGCCTGAGGGCCGAAAAAGTGATGCAGCAGCGCCTGTTCGCGCATCCCAAGGTTGAGGTGATCTGGGATCACGTGGTCGAGGAAGTGCTCGGTAGCGAGCATCCCAAGACGGTGACAGGCGTGCGCCTGCGCCATGTGCACAGCGGCGAGGGGCAGCTGCTGCCGGTGGAAGGGCTGTTCGTGGCGATCGGGCACGACCCCGCGACGGGAATCTTCCGCGATCATCTCGACATGGATGCGGAAGGCTACGTGCTGACCCAGCCCGGCACCACCAGGACGTCGGTGCCGGGCGTGTTCGCGGCGGGCGACGTGCAGGACAAGATCTATCGCCAAGCGGTCACGGCGGCCGGCAGCGGCTGCATGGCGGCACTGGACGCCGAGAAGTATCTCGCCGGGATCGGCTGATCGGCGCTAAATGCATTCGTCAGGCGGGAGAATGGCGGCGAGCATGGATTGGGATCGGGTCCGGGTCTTCCATGCCGTGGCGCATGCCGGCAGCTTCACCCGCGCGGCCGATCGCCTGGGGCTCAGCCAGTCGGCGATCAGCCGGCAGATCGGCGCGCTCGAAGAGGATCTCGCCACCTCGCTGTTTCACCGCCACGCTCGCGGACTGGTGCTGACCGAGCAGGGCGAGATCCTGCTGCAGGCGGCCGACGAAGTCGCCAAGCGCATGGCGTCGGTGGAGAACGCACTCGGCGACAGCCGCGATTCGGCCGCCGGCCATCTGCGCGTCAACACCACGATCGGCATCGGTACGGTGTGGCTCGTCAGCCAGCTGGCCGACTTCGTCGAGCGGCACCCCGAGATCCGGATCTCGCTCATCACGGGCGACAACGACGTCGATCTCAGCATGCGCGAAGCCGACGTCGCCATCCGGCTGGCCCGGCCGACCCAGCCCGATTTGATCCAGCGCCGGTTGATGACGGTGCACACGCACATCTACGCTTCCGAAGGCTATCTCGCGCGCCACGGCACGCCGCACACGCTCGAGGACCTCGATCACCACCGGCTGATCGCCTATGGCGAGGATCAGGCCATGCCTCTGGCGACCCTGAATTGGGTATTGACGGCCGGGCGCGAGGAGGAAGAGCTGGCGACGCCCCGGACCCCTGACCTGACGGTCAACAATGTGTTCGGCATGTTGCGGGCTGCCGAAGCGGGCCTTGGCCTGGCCTCTCTTCCCGATTACCTGGTGGCCGACGGACGGTCACTGCGGCCGGTTCTCGATCATCTCGAGGGTCCGACCTTCACCGCCTATTTCGTCTATCCGGAGGAGCTCAAGACCTCCAAACGGGTGAGCGTCTTTCGCGATTTCCTTTTGGAGAAGGTCGCCGAACAGCCGGTCTGGTGACTCCGACGGTTTCGGGGACAACTCTGCCTGCGCCTTACGCATGGCTGTATTGTAGGATACGCATGGCTGCAACGCCCGGTGGCCCTAGCCAAGGAGGCGACGAGCCACTACTTTGTGCAGTGCAGCAAGGCCATTGTTCTGGGTGGTCTTGCCGTGGCTCGGATCGCTTCGGCGGTCCGGCGCGCCCCGGGCGCAATGCCAGGGGCGGGGAAGGTCTAGCGGCCTTCCGCTTGCCCAGACGTTTAGCCTCCCTGATCTACTTCGCCGGGTCTTCGGACCCGGCTTTTTTTTGCCCGAGAGCTATGTTGCAGGCCAATCCGTCAAGGCTGGTCGGACCGTAGGTAGGCTCTTGGATAAAGTCAAGCGCTGCTGCAATGCAGCAACAGTAGCCTGGACCCTACTGAGGCGATGCGAAGAAGCCCTATCCTATGCTGCGCGGTGATGACCGCGCCAAGCAGCGGCGAGCAGGGTAGGATGTCATCAGCATCGGTCCGGTAGTATTCACCGCTTCGGCTGTCAGTGGCCGTCGTCGCCATCGTCGACGACCTGGAGCAGAGACCGACAGCGCATGCGCAGGCTGGCCCGCACCTCCGCCGGCAATTCGCCGACCGCTCGGGCCAGGGCGGCGAGATGGCGTCGCAGCGTGTACATCTCGTCGACGAGCGAAAGCACGACCGGGATCGCCTCGGGGCCGACCTCGAGATCCTCGCGCAGTTGCTTGATCAGTCGCAGCCGCGCCAAGTCGACCGGTGCGAAGCGCGGACCGGCCTCGTCTTGCTCCGGCCGGACCCACTCCGCCTCGATCCAGGTCAGAATCTCTCGCTGCTGAACCGTACGCAGTTCAGTCAGCACGTCCTCCAGGCGCTTCATCCGCCAGCCTCCCGCATCAGCGCGGCACGAGGATCATAGGGATGCTGCCGCTCCCACTCGGCGGCCGCCGTCTCGAGCTTGTCGTCTGCATTTGGCGGCAGCGCCACCTCCAGGCGCACATACTGGTCGCCCGCAGCGGCCCCGCCTGCGTTCGGCACGCCCTTTCCCTTGAGCCGCAATACGCCGCCGGTGGTGGAGCGGCGCGGAATGGTCATCACCACCGGGCCGTGCAGCGTCGGCACCGTCACTCTGGCCCCGCCCAGCGCCTCTGCCAAGGTCACAGGCAGCGCCACGTGCACGTCATTGCCCTTGCGCTCATAGACCGGATGCGGGCGGATCTGGACCTCGATCAACGCGTCCCCCGGCGGGCCACCGCCCAGTCCGGCCGAGCCCTTGCCCTTGAGCCGCAACATCTGACCGGCTTCCACGCCGCGCGGGATCGTCACTTCGACGCTCGAACCGTCCGCCAACGTGATCGGGATCTTGGCACCTCGCACCACCTCGCCCAGTCCCACTTCGAGCCGATAGCCGACATCGCCGCCGCGCATCCGCATGGTGCGGCCGCCACGACCGCCGAAAAGGTCCTGGATCACGTCCTCGAGGTCGGCTGCGTTCTCGAACGAACCGCTGCCGGCATAGCGCGCCGCCCCAGGACCTTCGGCAAAGTCACGATAGAACGGCTCGCGCATCTTCGGCGCCCCGCTGGCGTCGATCTCACCGCGGTCGAACTGGCGTCGCTTTTCCTCGTCCGAGAGCAGCTCATAGGCAGACGAAGCCTCCCTGAAGCGCTCTTCGGCCTTCTTGTCGCCAGGATGAAGGTCGGGATGGGAGGTCTTGGCGAGCTTACGATAGGCGTTCCTGATCTGGTCGGCGCTTGCGTCGCGCGCCACACCCAGGATCTCGTAGGGATCGCGCATGCCCACCTCGAAGCCACTCGCCCGTGCCGATGGGTTAGCCGTACCTCACCGAGGCGAGCAACCGTCATGTGATTGGCCCGGCCTTGTCTTCGGGGTCAACCATGTCATTTTCCTCATGTGTGACCACAAGCTGGAGCGTGATCAATGCGCGTCATCGCCCTCGTCGCTGCGGCCGCGTTCGCGGTCGCCTCTGGCTCCGCCATGGCCTGCCCGATGCAGAGCGCGGCCCAGAACCAGAGCCAGACCGTTGCTTCCTCGGGTGGCAACAGCACCCCGATCCCCGCCAAGGCCCCGCGCGCCAACAACGGCTGAACCGACTGCGACCAATGGCCGGCTCCCCGCGGGCCGGCCATTCCGTTGCCCGACCGTCTGGACTAAGGACGTGCTGTGACCACGTTCAGGGTTGGACGGCATGCGGATCGGACTGTTCGGGAACCACTCGGGCTTGGCGCAGCGCCTGAGTTCGTGCGGCGTGGAAGTGTTCTCGGTCGGCGGTTCGGACCATGCCGGTGGCCGCAACCTCGAGCGCCTCGAAGACTTCTCCCAGGCCCTGGAGCATCCGCGGCTGTTCGTCCTCGATCTGCCCGCCGGCGACGAGGTCGACCGGATCATCGATGAATCCTACGTGGTCATGGAGCCGGGCGACGTGGTGGTCGATGCCACTCCAAGTTATTGGGGCGATACGCTGCGCCGGTTTCGCCGCATGCGCCATCGATCGATCTTCTATGTCGACGCCGCGCTGTTGCCGGAACTTGGCAAGGGCCTGCTCGCGGGCGATCGGCGAGGGACCGACCTCGCCATGCCGCTGCTCGAGCGGCTCACGCTTCCTGGCGGTGCCGTGCGGGCCGGAGAGGCCGGCGCCGCGCACTTCGCCCTCATGGTGCGTGCCGGCGTCGTCATGGCGGTCGAGCATGCGGTGAGTGAGGCACGGCAGCTTCTCGAAGCCTATCCGAACGAGGCCGATCCGACCTCCATCACCGAACATCTCTGGCCCGAACGAGAAAGCGCCTCGCCTGCGGCGGCTTGGCTGCTCGACGACGCCGTACGCCTGCATGCGGTGATCCCGCTGCTGGCGCAGAGCGTCATGCTGGAGATGGGCGCCGCTCTCGACGACCACCGCGCCGTCGAGGTTCCGCCGCGCGTCGGCGGGTATGTTCACCCCGACGATATACTCTGATCGCCCCTGGCGGCGAAAAACAGGCGCCGGAAGGGAAACAGCACCCAGCGGACCTTTGTTCATCAGCGCCAGGATGGTCCGATAGGCCGAGGCTTCGAAGTTGTCGGGCACCTGCACCGCCAATACGCGGCAATGATGCAGCAACTCGCGGCGTCGGCGGTCAATTGTTCAGCTTGCGGGTCGACCGACGCGGCCTCGGTCAGCATGCTGGCCGAGAGGTCGACCCCGGTGGCGGCGCGAGCAAGCGGAACCCAGAGCCAGCAGTTCGAGTGCCGGCCGCAGGCGGGCGTCGCCATGCCGGGCGTAGAGCTCCGGCGACCAGGCGAGCGCCATCAGCTCGGCAGCGTCAGGCCCTGGCGCTCCAGCGCGGCGGTCTGACGCTCGCGCAGGCGCGCGAGGTCGAAGTCCGCGATCAGCTCCATGAACAGCCGATGCCAGTTCACCTGCGCGCTGAGGTGCATGAACACGGCCCCCAGCCCGATCGCTGCGCGGTCCATGAACACGAACTCGCGCGGCGGCGTCACCCCGCCGACCTCGCGCAGCTTCTGATGCACACGCTCGACCACCTTGCGCCCTTCCAGGCTGCTGTGCGTCTCCTCGATCGGCCGGGTGCGGTTCTCGCGCAAGGGGCCGTAGAGGAAGGCGGCCCACTCGTTCAGCACGTCGACGGTGGCATGGTCGAGCTTGGCGAAACCCCAGTTGCGGTAGGCCTCGACCGCCAGATCGCGGTCGTTGCGCTCGAGCGCCCAGTAGAGGTCGATGACGCCCTTGACGAATTCGGGTCGAAAGACGCGGATGCAGCCGAAGTCCAGCAGGTTCAGGTCGAGGTCGTCGCGGACCTTGTAGTTGCCAAGGTGCGGGTCGCCGTGGATCACGCCATAATTGTAGAACGGCACGTACCAGGCCCGGAACATGCGCAAGGCCAGCCGGTCGCGATCCTCCTGGCTGGAAAGCTTGAAGCTCAGCAGCGGCTTGCCTTCCAGCCATTGCATGGTCAGCAGCCGACGGGTGCACAGCTCGGGCACCAGTGCCGGCACGTGGATGTGGGCCTCGCCCGCCAGCATCTCGGCGTAGAGGCCGAGATGGCGGGCCTCCTGCTGGTAGTCCAGTTCCTCACGCAGGCGCGCGGAGATCTCCTGGTAGATGAGGCTGGTGTCGATCGAGGAATCGTAGCGGCCATGCAGATTGAAGATCAGCCGGAGCTGCGAGAGGTCGGCATCGACCGCCGCTTCCATGTTGGGATATTGCAGCTTGCAGGCGACGGTGCGGCCATCGTGGAGCACGACCTTGTGCACCTGGCCGAGCGAGGCCGCCGCCGCCGGTTCGAGCGGAAATTCGGCGAAGCGCTTGGCCCAGTCCGGGCCGAGTTCGGCCACCATCCGCCGTCGCACGAACGGCTTGCCCATCGGCGGCGCGTTGCTCTGCAGCTGTGCGAGTTCGGCCGCGTACTCGGCGGGCAGCGCGTCGGGGATGGTGGCGATGAGCTGCGCCACCTTCATCAGTGGCCCTTTCAGGCCGCCGAGCGCCTCCTTCAGCTCGACGGCATTGGACCCGTCGAGGCTGCGCCCGAGCAGTCTGGCACCTGCCATGCGCGCTGCCTGAACTCCGACCGTCCCACCGACCTGAGCATAGCGACGAAAGCGGGTGCCAAAGCTGCTCTCGCTCTTCGCCTTGGGAAGAGGTGCCGGATCGGTCATGCGGCCTCCGGCATGGTGGCTTCGAGCTGGTCGATCAGGCCTTCCAGCAGCCCCAGGCCCTTGGCCCAGAAACCGGGATCGCTGGCGTCGAGGCCGAAGGGCTCCAGCAACTCCTTGTGCCGCAGCGTGCCGCCGGCGCGCAGGAGTTCGAGATAGCGCGGCTCGAACCCGCTCGGGGCTTCCTCGTAGACGGCGTAGAGCGAGCTTACCAGGCAGTCACCGAAAGCGTAGGCATAGACATAGAATGGAACATGAATGAAATGAGGAATGTAACTCCAGTAATACTGGTATTCTTCTCGAAACGTGAACGCCGGACCCAGGCTATCCTTCTGCACTTCCATCCAAATCTTGCACAGATCATCAGGCGTCAGCTCGGCTTCACGCCTGGCGTCATGAACCCTGCGTTCGAAATCGCAGAACGCGATCTGCCGGACCACCGTGTTGATCTTATCTTCGATCTTCGCCGCCAGCAGCACTCGCCGACGCACAGGATCCTCCTCCTGCGCCAGCAGGGCCTGGAAGGTCAGCTGTTCACCGAACACGGACGCGGTCTCGGCCAGGGTCAAGGGCGTGCTGGCCATCAAGGGGCCCTGATGGGCCGCCAGGACCTGATGCACGCCGTGGCCGAGTTCGTGCGCGAGCGTCATCACGTCGCGATTGCGCCCCTGATAGTTCATCAGGACGTAGGGATGGACGCTGGGAACGGTCGGATGGCAGAAGGCGCCGCTGTCCTTGCCCGGCCGAAGCTGCGCGTCGATCCACGCCCCCTGGAAGAACCGGTCGACGATCTCGGCCAGTGTCGGCGAGAAGCTGCGATAGGCATCGAGCACCACGACCTTGGCGTCGGCCCAGGACCGGCGGGTGTCGACGTCTTCGGGCAGAGGCGCATTGCGATCCCAGAATTCCAGCCGGTCGAGCCCGAGCCAGCGGGCCTTCAGCGTGTAGTAGCGATGCGAGATCCGCGGATAGTGGTCGCGCACCGACTGAATGAGGGCCGCAACGACCTCGTCCTCCACCTGGTTGGCGAGATTGCGCGACGAGATCGGCCGCTCGAACTTGCGCCACTCGTCCTCGATCTGCTTGTCCTTGACCAACGTGTTCATGACCCGGGAGAACAGGCGGAGGTTCTGCTCCAGCACCGCGCTGATGGCGCCGGCCGCGCGCTCGCGGAGCTCGCGGTCCTTGGAGGACATGAGATCGAAGATTTCGGCGCTGGTGAGATCCTTGCCGTCGAGCGGAAAGCGCAAGGCGGCCATGGACTCGTCGAACAGCCTGACCCAGGCGCTGCGGCCGGTGACGTGCTTCTCGTGGAGCGTCCGCTCGACCTCGTCGGAGAGCTGGTGCGGGCGAAAGCTGCGCACGGAGTCCAGCCAGGGGCGAAAGCGGGCAAGACGCTCCGAGGCGGCGATCCGAGCTGCCAGCGCTTGGTCCTCGAGCTTGTTGAGCTCGAGGGTGACGAACAGCAGACGTGTGCCGATAGCGGTCACCCGCTCTTGAACGCCTTGGTAGAACTGGCCAACCCGGACGTCGTCGCGATGTGCCGCGAACAGAAGCTGGGCGAAGGAGAACACGCGCCCCAGCCGATCCTCGATCGCCTCGTAGCGCTCGATCAGCTCAGCGAGCCGGTCGCCATCGCTGTCGGGAAGACGACCCTTGAACTCGCTTTCCAGGGCGGAGGCATCGCCCTCGATCGCCGCGAGATCCGCACCGATCCGCGGATCGTCCACTGCGCGATAGAGGTCGCCCAGGTTCCAGGCCGGGCCTTGCTCGGCAGACGGCAGACCGGCGGTCGCCGCCTCGCTCGCCCGGGCCTGCTGCAGCATTCGCGCGCCGATCGGCATGCCGTTCCCTTTGGTTTCGAAGCCACCTAGATATGGGCCGCTGCGGTCTGGCTTCCAGCATCGTGCGGGCGACGCTGGCGACGCCGTTCGGGGGCCACGTCCTGCGCCAGCCCATGGAGCCCCGTGACGCCATGCCCATGCCCGATCTCGGCGCCACTCTGGTGGACATGTTCGAGCGCTCAGCCACCATCGGTGGCGACCGCCCGTTTCTCTGGGCGAAAACGGACGGCGTCTATCGGCCCTGGAGCTGGCGGCGCGCGCAGCAGGAGGCCCACCTGCTGGCACGTTGCCTGGCGGAGGAAGGCATCGCACCGGGCGAGCGCGTGCTGATCTTGGCCGAAAACCGACCGGAATGGTGCGTGGCGGACTTGGCCATCCTGCTCGCGGGCGGCGTCACCGTGCCCGCCTACACCACGAGCACCACCGACGATCTCGCCTTCCTGCTCGGACATGCCGAGGCCGCGGCCGTGATCTGCTCCAATGCGGCACTGGCCCGACGCGTCCTGCCCGCGGTCGCCCAGGCACCTGGCGTTCGATTCGTCCTCCTGATGGAGGCCGGTGCCGTAGCCGAAGCGCCGGTGCCGACGCTGACATGGGCCGATGCCCTGGCCCGGGGCGCCGCCGCCCCGCCGATCGAACGCGCGGCGACGCTCGGCGGCGGGGATCTCGCCTGCTTCATCTACACTTCTGGGACCGGCGGCCGGCCCAAGGGTGTCATGCTCACGCACGGCAACATCCTGTCCAATCTCCGCGGTGCGTGGGGCCTGCTCGAGCGTATCGGGCTCGGTCGCGAGATTTTCCTCTCCTTCCTGCCGCTGTCGCATGCCTACGAGCACACGGCGGGGCAATTCTTCCCGATCGCGATGGGGGCCGAGATCTACTACGCCGAAGGGGCCGATTCGCTTTCGGCCAATCTGCTCGAGGCGCGGCCCACCATTCTCACCTGCGTGCCGCGGCTCTACGAGGTGCTGCGCCAGCGGATCGTGAACGGGGTCCAGCGCCAGGGCGGCGCCACCCGCAAATTGTTCGATCTGGCCCTCGAGCTGGGCCAACGCCGCTATCGCGAGGGGCGGCTCCCACCACATCTCGCGGCCGTCGACCTGCTGCTCAATCGCCTGGTCAGGCGCAAGGTTCGCGATCGGTTCGGCGGCCGGCTCAAGGCCATGGTGTCGGGCGGCGCCCCGTTGAACGTCGACGTCGGATTGTTCTTCCACGCCTTGGGGCTGCCGGTCTTGCAGGGCTACGGCCAGACCGAAGCCTCACCGGTGATCAGCGCCAACCTGCCCGGCCGCGCCAAGCTTGACACGGTGGGGCCGGCGCTCGACGGCGTCGAGATCGAGATTGCCGAGGACGGCGAGATCCTGGTGCGCGGCGAACTGGTGATGCGCGGCTATTGGAAGGACGAGGACGCGACGGCCCAGGCGCTCCGCGATGGCTGGCTGCACACCGGCGACGTCGGCGAGCTCGACGCCGAGGGCTACCTTCGGATCACCGACCGGAAGAAGGACATGATCGTCAATTCCGGCGGCGACAATGTGGCGCCGGCGCGGGTTGAAGGGGTCATGCTGCTCGAGCCCGAGATCGGCCAAGTGCTGATCTGTGGCGACCGCCGGCCGCATCTGGTGGCGCTGATCGTGCCCCACAAGGACTTTGTCCAGGGCTTCGCCCGCAAGCACAAGGTGGATGCCAACCTCGCTTTGCTCGCTGCCGACACCGGCTTCCGCTCGGCGATCGCGGAGGCCGTCCGCCGGGCCAACGACCGACTGTCGCCGATCGAGCGGGTGCGGCGCTTCGAAATCATGCCCGAGGCGTTCAGCGTCGAGAACGGCTTCATGACACCCACGCTCAAGCTGCGCCGGCACCTGATCGTCAAGGCACATCATGAACTGATCGAGGGTCTCTACGGGCCGGGCAAGTAACGCGAATGAACGGCAACGCCGCCCCCGGGCAAGGGAGCGGCGCCGTCGTCGAGACCTCGAGGTCCAACTGCGGTCAGGCTTGGCGCCCTATCGACCGCGCAAATCGAGCCGGGCAAGCGGGCCATGTTTCGATAGTCACGCCGGTGAACGGCCAATCAGCGATCGTTTGCCGCCGGAACTCTCGGAACACGTGTTTCTTGTTTCTCCACCCCGAGCATAGACCGTCAACATGTGGGTCCTGTCAACACCGCGACCCACTACAGCTTGGACTTATCCACTGAAAGTTTTACTGCAGCCGCTTTATCAACCCATCCAACTGGTTCAGGTCGCTATAGCGGATCGTCAACGTGCCACCCTTGCCGCGGGCGCGGATCCCCACCTCGAGCCCCAACCTGGAGGATAGCTGCCGCGAAAGTTCCTGAACGTTGGGGTCGAGAATGCTCCCCTTGTTCGCGTTCGGGCCGGACAGCTTGGCTTGTTTTCGCACCAGGGCCTCGGTCTCCCGAACGCTGAGGCCGCGCTCGACCACCAGGTGTGCCAAAGCTTCCACGTCCGCACTGCCGAGCAGCGCCCGCGCGTGCCCGGCGGACAATCCGCCTTGATCCACCAGATCCTGGACCGTCTGAGGCAGGCCGAGCAGTCGCAGGGTGTTGGCGACGTGGCTGCAACTCTTGCCGACCGCCTCGGCCAAGGCCTCCTGGGTGTGGGTGAATTCACGCATCAGGCGCCGATAGGCATGGGCTTCGTCGAGCGGCGACAGGTCGGACCGCTGCAGGTTCTCGATCAAGGCCAGTTCGAGCGTCTCCCGATCGGAGAGCTCCCGCACGACCACCGGCACTTCGTGCTCGCCGGCCAGCTGTGCCGCACGCCAGCGCCGCTCGCCGGCCACAATCTCGTAGGCCGCCGCTCCGCCAGCCACCGGCCGTACCAGGAGCGGCTGCAACACGCCTCGCTCGCGGATCGACTGCGCCAGCGTCTCGAGTTCGCCCTCGTCGAAGTGCCGGCGCGGCTGCAGCGCGGATGGGCGCAGGAACTCGATCGGGACGCGCTGGCCGCCGGCCGGCGCGCCTTCGCCGGCATAGGTTTCCGTTTCCGAGCCCAGCAGTGCCGACAGTCCCATGCCGAGCCCGCGGCGGGCGGTCGTCTTACCCGGAGCGCTCACGCTGCCACCAGTCGCCGTTCGCGACGCAGCATCTCGCCGGCCAGATGGACATAGGCCTGCGCTCCGACACTGCGGAAGTCGTAGAGCAGCACCGGACGGCCGTGGGACGGCGCCTCGGACACCCTCACATTGCGGGGGATGATCGTCTCGTAGACTCGGTCGCCCATGAAGCTGCGCACGTCCCTGGCGACCTGCTCGGAAAGGTTGTTGCGCCGGTCGAACATGGTGAGGACCACGCCATGCATCTGCAATATCGGGTTGAAGCTGCCACGGACACGCTCGATGGTCCGCAAGAGCAGGCTCAGACCCTCGAGCGCGAAGAACTCGCATTGCAGCGGCACCAGTACGGCGTGCGCGGCCGCGAGTGCGTTGACGGTGAGCAGGCCCAGCGAGGGTGGGCAGTCGATCAGGATGTGGTCGTACCGGCCGTTCAGCCCGGTGAACGCGTCGCGTAGCCGATAGTGTCGGCGGTTGTCCGGGACGAGCTCGATCTCGGCCGCGGACAGGTCGACCGTCGCCGGCACGATCGCGACCTGGGGCACCTCCGTCGGCAGCACCGCTTGGTCGAACGGCGTACCGCGCAGGAGCACGTCGTAGGTCGTCTGCCGCCTTGCGGCGCGGCTGATCCCGAAGCCCGTGCTGGCGTTGCCCTGCGGGTCCAGGTCGATCACCAGGACGCGACGTCCCGCGGCGCCCAGGGCTGTTGCGAGGTTGATGGTGGTCGTCGTCTTGCCGACGCCGCCTTTCTGGTTCGCGATGGCGAGGATGCGGGCGTGGGGCTCAGGCAGGGCGGATCTCGCTGATCAGGAGGATCTGGCCTTCGGGGTCACTGACACTCCCGACCGAAGCCGCCTGCATTGTCCAGATTTCACGCGCCCGGGTCAATTCGCTCGCCGCCCCGCGCCCCTTGAGGAACAGGCAGGTGGTGCCCGCATGCATATGCCGGACGGCCAGCGTAAGCAGCTCCGGCAAGGGTGCGAGAGCACGCGCGGTCACCACGTCGGCCGCGAGCGGGAGAACCGTCTCACTACGTCCGGCATGGACCGTCACCGTGACGCCACAGGCTCGCGCCGCCTCGCGCAGGAAAGCGGCCTTGCGTTGATCGCTCTCGATCAGATGCACGTCCGGCGCGCCCATCATGGCCAGCACCAGACCCGGCAGTCCGGCGCCGCTGCCGAGATCGACCATGCTGCTGGCGCCCTTGGGCCACCATCGCCAGAGCTGGCCACAATCGAGGATGTGACGTCGCCACGGATCCTCCAGCGTCGACGCGCCGACCAGGTTGATCCGCTTCTGCCAGCGCGCGAGCAGGTCGAGATAGGCCTGCAGTCGGTCGAGTGTTTCACGTGAAACAGCGAGTTCGTGACCGGCTTCGGCACGCGTGAGCGCACCCGCCACTCAGGCGGCCCTGCGCGCGTGCTGGAACAGCAGGGTAAGTGCTGCCGGGGTCATGCCGGGGAGGCGTGCCGCAGCGCCCAAGCTGGTGGGACGTGTCCGCTGGAGCGCCAGCCGCAGCTCCCCGCTGAGCCCCGACATGCCGGAGAAGTCGAGATCGACGGGCAGGGCCAGCGCTTCCTCGCGGCGGAAGGAGACGATGTCGGCCTCCTGGCGCTGCAGGTAGCCGCGATAGCGTGCCTCGATCTCCAGCTGCTCGGCGACATCGCCCCTCAGCGACGCGAGTTCGGGCCAGACCGCCGCCAGGGTGGCGATCCCGACTCCGGGCAGCTCGAGGAGCTGGTGGCCGGTGCGGCGGGCGCCATCCTGATTGACCCGCAATCCATGTCCGACCGCTGCCGACGGCGTCAGCGTCAACTCGTCGAGCTGCGACCTCGCCTTCGTCAACCGGTCGGCCTTGATCTGGAACGCCCGCGCCCGGTCGCTGCCGACGCAGCCAAGTGCCACGCCACGGGCGGTCAGGCGAAGGTCGGCATTGTCCGCGCGCAGCGACAGCCGGTACTCGGCGCGCGAGGTGAACATCCGATAGGGCTCGATCACCCCTTGCGTCGTCAGATCGTCGACCAGGACGCCGAGATAGCCCTCCGCACGGTCGAGCACGAAGTCGGGCCGGCGCCCACCTGCTGCGAGCGCCGCATTGAGGCCCGCAAGCAGACCCTGCGCGGCCGCCTCCTCGTAGCCGGTCGTGCCGTTCACCTGCCCGGCGAGAAACAGCCCTCGCATGGCCCTCAACTCGAGCGTCGGATCGAGCTCGCGCGGGTCGACGTGATCATACTCGATGGCGTAGCCGGGCTGGAGCATCCGTGCCCGTTCCAGGCCCGGGATGGTGGCGATCAGGCCCGCCTGATCCTCGCGTGGCAGCGAGGTCGAAATCCCGTTCGGATAGACCGTGTGGTCCTCCAACCCCTCGGGCTCGAGAAAAATCTGATGCCGTGAGCGGTCGGCGAAGCGGACCACCTTGTCCTCGATCGAGGGGCAATAGCGTACGCCCGGCGCCCTGATCTGACCCGAATAGGCCGGAGCGCGCTCGAGGCTGTCGCGGATGAGCCGGTGGGTCGCCTCGGTGGTGTGCGTGATCCAGCAGCTGACCTGGGGATTGGCCAAGCGGTCGGTCAGGAACGAAAACGGTACCGGCGGCTCGTCGCCCGGCTGAACCTGAAGACCCGCCTTGTCGATGGTCCGCCCGTCCAGCCGCGGCGGCGTCCCCGTCTTGAGCCGGCCGAATGTCAGGCCGAGCCGGGCCAGACTGGAGGCCAGCCGCAGCGACGGCTCGTCGCCGACCCGGCCCGCGGGCCAGCGCTCGTGGCCCAGATGGATCTCGCCGCGCAGAAACGTGCCGGTGGTCAGGATCACGGCGGGGGCACGCAGCTCGACTCCACCGGCCACTACTCCCGCAACCCGCCGGTCGCGCACGACGAGATCCTCGACCTCGGCCTCGACCAGCGCCAAGTTCGGCTGCTTCTGCAGCAGGCAGAGCATGGCCGCCGCATAGCGGCCGCGATCCGCCTGCGCCCGGGGACCACGCACCGCGGGTCCCTTGCTGCGGTTCAGCAGCCGGAACTGGATGCCGCCGGCATCGATAGCCCGGCCCATCAACCCGTCCAGCGCGTCGATTTCTCGGACCAGGTGGCCGCGGCCAAGCCCACCGATGGCCGGATTGCAGGACATGGCACCGACGGTGGCGAGCTTGTGCGTGACCAGCAGCGTGCGCGCGCCCATGCGAGCGCTCGCCGCCGCCGCCTCGCAGCCGGCGTGGCCAGCGCCGATCACGATGACGTCGTGGCAAGGCATGGCGCCGTATCTGCAGGCGGACGCCCCGTCCGTCAAGCCGAGCGGGGAATTCACCCGGGCATCGGTTCCGTGTATGTCAGCAACCGCACGCGGAGGGGCGCTAGGCATGGAAGGCACGGGAGGGGTCGTATTCGGCATCGCCGGGCTCCTGGCCCTGATCGCATTCCTGCCTCGTCTCGCCGCCCGTCTGCATTTGCCCTACACCGTCCTGCTCGCCGCGCTGGGCTGTGCGCTCGGCGGTGCGATCAGCCTTTCCAGCATGGTGTTCGAAGGGCTGCCCGGAACGGTGGTCCGGGATTTCTTCGACCAGTTGCGCGACTTCAACATCTCCGCCGAAATCCTGCTCTGGGTGTTCCTCCCGATCCTGCTGTTCGACACCGCCACCAAGCTGGACGGCCGCGAACTCCTCGAGGACGTCGGCCCGATCCTGATCCTGGCGGTGGTCGCCGTGCTGATGACGACCGCGGCCGCCGGCGTTGCCGTCTGGTCGGTCTCGACGACGCCGCTCACCGTCTGTCTGCTCGTGGCGGCGATCATCGCCACGACCGATCCCAGCGCCGTCACCGCCGTGTTTCGCGAAGTCGGCGCTCGACGCCGGCTCGTCTTGCTCGTCGAGGGTGAGAGCCTCCTCAACGACGCCGCGGCCATTGCTCTGTTCACCGTGCTCCTGGCCCTCGTCACTTCCGGCGCGATGCCGGGCGAACTCACCGTCGTCTACGACATCGCGTTCGAACTCGTGGTCGATTTCGTCGGCGGCGCCGCAGTCGGCGTCACCCTCGGCCGCATTGCGGCGGTCCTGGTGAGCCGCATCGACCAGGGTGGGCCCGCCGAAGTCACCTTGAGCGTCGCTCTCGCCTATCTCTCCTACGCGCTCGCCGAACGCTACCTCGGCGTCTCGGGCGTGGTGGCGGTGGTGGCCGCCGGGCTCGTCTTCGGCACCATCGGGCGAATGCGGGTCGGCACCAAGGAATGGGAAAGCGTCAGCGTGATCTGGAGCCAGCTCGGCTTCTGGGCGAGTTCGCTGGTCTTCGTGCTCGCTTCGATGCTCGTGCCCGAAACCATCCGGCAGGCACGGCCCAGCGATTTCCTGCTGCTCGCGGCGCTCATTGCCGGCGCGCTGTCGGCGCGTGCCTTGTGCCTGTGGGGCGTGCTGCCGATCGTCCGCATGCTGCTGCGCCAGCGACCGATCGGTCCGCGCTTCAAACTGGTGATTCTGTGGGGTGGCGTGCGAGGCGCGGTAACGTTGGCGTTGGCGCTGGCGGTCGCCGAGAAGACGACCGTCCCGCCCGAGGTCCGCCATCTCGTATCCGTCCTTGCCACCGGCTTCGTTCTGTTCACCCTCCTGGTGCAGGCGACCACGCTGCGCTCGCTGATCCACTGGCTCGGGGTGGACCAGCTGGATCCGGTCGAGCGGATCCTGCGCACTCGGGCGCTTGCCTTGACCCAGGGCGAGATCCTCGACCGGCTGTCCGAGACCGCGATCATCCATGGGCTCGACCTGGAAGCCGCCGACGAGGTCGGCGCCCTGTACCGCACGCGGGTCGCGACATTGGAGGAGGCCAGCGACGGCGGCGACGAAATGCGCCGCCAGCAACTGATCGTGGCACTGGCGACGATCACCGCTCGGGAAGCCTCGTACTACACGGACGAAATGGCCGAAGGCACCATCTCACGTGCCGCGGGCTGGCTGCTGTTGAGCCGCACCAACGAGTTGCTGGACGCATTGCGCGACGGCAGCGTGCAGCCCTACCGCAAGGTCGCGCGAGCCGAGATCGGCGGCGGCTGGAGGATGAACCTGGCCGGCCTGTTGCACCGCCGACTGCGGCTGAACGGGCCCCTGGCGCGGCGCATGGCGCAACGGATCGAGCTGCGGCTGATCCAGCGCCGCGTGCTGGAAGGCCTGATCGGGTTCATCCGCAACCGCATTCGCGCTCTGTTCGGAGAGCGGGTCAGCGAGGTGGCGCTCCACGTCATCGAGGCGCGGATCGAGGATACCGACCGGGCGCTCGACGCGGTCCGCCTGCAGTATCCCGCCTACTGGCGGGTCGCATCCGGGCGTTTCCTCAGCCGCACCGCGGTCCGCCTCGAGCTCGAGGCCTACAACCGGATGGCATCCGAGGGGCTGCTCTCGCCCGAGCTTCTCCGCAACCTGGTCGGCGAACTCCGTACCCGACTGGATTCGTTCGAGGCCATCCCGCCGCTCGATCTCGGCCTCGACCTCGACATGCTGATCCGCAACGTGCCGCTGCTGGGGGAGCTCGACGATGCGGCACGGGCCGACCTGAAGCCGCGGCTGGTGCCCCGGCTCGCCTTGCCCGGCGAGCGGATCATCCGTCGTGGCGAACGTGGCGACGCCATGTACTTCATCGCCTCCGGCGCAGTCGAGGTCCAGCGTCCGGAGGACGAAGTCGTCCGCCTCGGCACCGGCGAATTCTTCGGTGAGATGGCGCTGATCATGCGGCGGCCCCGGGTGGCCGACGTGGTGGCGCTGAGCTATTGCCGCCTGCTGATGCTGCCCCGGGAAGCATTCCGCGAGTTCCTGCGCGATCATCCCGAGCTCATGCAGCAGGTACGCCGTTCCGCGGAGGAACGGCTCCGCGCCCTGCATCACGAGGCTCAGCTGGCGGAAGCCTGACGTTTCACGTGAAACAAGGCTATTTGCCGATGCAGAAGGTGGCGAAGATCCGCTCGAGCACGTCCTCGACACCGACCGCGCCGATGATCCCGCCGATGGCCCTCGCCGCCAGCCTCAGCTCTTCGGCCAGCAGCGCCAGCTCGGCACCCTCGTCCGCGCGGGCTGCGAAGCGCACCAGGGCCTCCTTGGCCTCGGCTGCTGCCTGGCGATGCCGGGCCCGCGTCAGCAGGGGCGCATCGCTGGAGCAGGCCAACTCGCCGACCCGGCCAGCCAGCAGCTCCGTCAAACGATCGATGCCTGTGCCGGTCAGACAGGAGATCGCGACGGCGCTCTTCGGCAAGTCGGCCGCGGGGGCCAGATCGATCTTGTTCACGACCAGGATCGTCGCCGGATCATCCGACGCGCCGACGGGTCGATCAGCCTCCACGACCAGCAGCCGGAGATCGGCCTGGCCGGCGCGTCGGCGGGCCCTGGCGACACCCTCCGCCTCGACGGGATCCTCGGTGTCGCGCAGCCCGGCCGTATCCAGCACCGTGACCGGCACACCGGCCAGGTCGAGCTGCACCTCGATGACGTCCCTGGTGGTCCCGGGAATCGGAGTCACGATCGCGACCTCGCGACGAGCCAGCAGGTTGACCAGGCTGGACTTGCCGACATTGGGCCCTCCGGTCACCGCCACGGTGACGCCGGTGCGCATCCTTTCGCCGCGGCGATCATCGGCGAGATGGGCCTGGATCTCGATCAGGAGACGGTCGACGTCGGGCCGGATCACCGCCAGCATCGCCTCCGGCACCTCCTCCTCGGCGGCGAAATCGATCTCCGCCTCGACCAGCGCCAGTGCTTCGAGCAGCCGCTCACGCCAGCCGCGGTAGAGTTGGCCCAGCGCACCGTCGAGTTGACGCAACGCCTGCCGCGCCTGGGCGCGGGTGGTGGCATCGATCAGATCGGCCAAGCCTTCGGCCGCGGTGAGATCGAGCTTGCCGTTGAGGAAGGCGCGGCGAGTGAACTCACCGGCGACGAGCCGGGCGACAGCCCGGAACATCGGCGAGGACGGCGAGCAGCGCACCCAATACGGCCGTGCCGCCATGATGCTGGATCTCCAGGAGATCCTCGCCGGTCTCGCTGCGCGGGCCGGGAAACCAGAGCAGGAGCGCCTCGTCGAACACCTCGCCGCAAACCGGGTCGCGCAGCTTGCGCAACGCGGCCAGGCGCGGCGCAGGGGGTTGACGTCCGGTCAGGTGCTCGGCAACGGACGCCGCCTGCGGCCCGCTCACCCGCATCACTGCCACCGGCGCCCGCCCCGCAGCCGTCGCCGGGGCGTAGATGGTATCGGCGGTCGAGCCTGGCACTACTCCTTGGGCTTGCGCGGCGATCGCGGCAGTCCTGCTGCGGTCTGGGCCATCTGGCTCCACAAGGATTGCCACTGCTCCACACCCTTGAGTCCCAACGGCAACCACTGATCCAGCAACTTCTGGGTGTCGGTCGCCTGGATGGTTTCCACCAGCCGCCGCTCCATGGCCGCCATCACCGTCTGCTGCATGGGTGCCACGTCCGGCAGCCCAAGGAAGCGGCGGGCCTCGTCCGGCGTGCAGTCGACCTCGATGTTGACCTTCATCGCCGTCCCGCTGGCTATGGCTGTCCTGGCGACCAACTATAGGCCTGCACGTGCCCATGCCTAGCCTGGGAGAACTTTTCAGCCATGCCCAACGCGCTTGCGGCCGCGACCAGCCCCTACCTCCTGCAGCATCAGGACAATCCGGTCGAGTGGCAGCAGTGGACCGAATCCGCCCTCGCCAAGGCGCAGGCGGAGAACCGACCCATCCTGCTGTCGGTCGGCTACGCCGCGTGCCACTGGTGCCACGTCATGGCGCACGAGAGCTTCGAGGACGAAGCGACGGCCGCGGTGATGAACCAGCTGTTCGTCAACATCAAGGTCGACCGCGAGGAGCGCCCGGACCTGGATACGGTCTATCAGCAGGCGCTGGCGGTCATGGGCCAACAAGGCGGCTGGCCGCTGACCATGTTCCTGACCCCCACCGGCGAGCCGTTCTGGGGCGGCACCTATTTCCCGCCAGAGTCCCGCTACGGCCGCCCCGGCTTCGTCCAGGTCTTGGAGCAGGTGGCCGCGCTGTGGCACAGCGGCGACGCGCGGATCGAGTTCGAACCGCCGAGCGATCGGGCAAGCGCTGCACAGGCTGGCTTCGCCCGAGCCAGGCGAGCCTGCGCCAGCCGTGCTGGCCGGCGAAGCCGCCCGGCGATTGGCGTGCCGGTTCGACGCCGTCCATGGCGGCCTTGCCGGTGCGCCCAAGTTCCCACAGGCGCCGATCCTTCGCCTGATCTGGGAAGAGGCGCGGCGCAGCGGGGATCCGAGCCTGCACCGGTGCGTCCTGCAAACCCTGACCAAAATGGCTCAAGGCGGCATCTACGACCATCTGGGTGGCGGCTTCGCCCGCTACTCGACCGACGCATATTGGCTCGTGCCGCACTTCGAGAAGATGCTCTACGACAATGCCCAGCTGCTCGAACTGCTGGCGTCCGCCCATGCCGCGACAGGCGACCCGCTGTTTGCCGTGCGCGCCGACGAGACGGTGGCATGGCTCACGCGCGAGATGCTGGTCGAGGGCGCATTCGCCTCCGCGCTCGATGCCGATAGCGAGGGCGAGGAGGGCCGCTTCTACGTCTGGGACGCAGCCGAAATCGACCGCTTGCTGGGCGAGGATGCGCCGGCGTTCCGCCTCGCCTATGGCGTGACCGACTCCGGCAATTGGGAATCGCGCAACGTTCTCAACCGTCTCCACGAACCCGGCCTGCCGGCCACGGACGCCGCGATGCTGGCCCGCTGCCGGACCGCCCTTCTGACGGCCCGCTCCGGGCGGATCCGTCCAAGCCGCGACGACAAGGTGCTGGCGGACTGGAACGGGCTGATGATCGCGGCACTGGCCCATGCCTCCGGCCAACTCGGACGCCCCGATTGGCTCCGAATGGCCGAGGCCGCATTCGCCGCCGTCCTGCGCCATATGAGCGAGGCCGACCGGCTCTATCACAGCTGGCGTGCGGGTCGCCGCCTCCCGATGGCGTTTCTCGACGACTTCGCTCAGATGAGCCGCGCCGCCCTGGCCTTGTACCAGCGCACGGGCTCGACGAGGTATCTCACCCATGCCCAGGATTGGGTCGAGCGTTGCCGCGCGGACTTTCGCGATGACCGGTCCGGTGGCTACTTCCTGAGCGCGGCAGCCATGGACGGTCCGGCCGTCCGTCCCAAGAACGCGCATGACGGACCGACGCCCGCCGCCAACGGGACGCTCGCCGAAGTGGCGGCCACGTTGTGGCAGCTCACCGGCGAGGATCGGTACCGGTTGCTCGCCCAGGATATTCTGACCGGCTTCGCGCGAGACGTTCGGGACAATCCGGCCGCACACGCGACACTGCTCCTGGCGACCCGCCTCTTGACTGAAGCCACTCAGGTCGTGGTGGTGGGCGACGAAACGACTCCCGGGTTTGCCGCTCTGTGGACTGCGGCCAACGTCACCACTCCTCCCGGGGGTCTCCTGCTGCGCGTGGCCGCGGAGGCGGATCTGCCGCCCGGCCATCCGGCCGCGGAAAAGCGCCTTCTCGCGGGCCGCGCGGCCGCCTATGTCTGCCGCGGCACCAGTTGCGAAGCTCCGCGCATCGAGGCGGTGGATCTACGCGAGCGATTGAGGCGGACCGGCCCGGCCGCGTGAGGGAGAGAAGGATGGCGCACCGGATTTCCGCCAGCGGTCCTGGCGGCCCCGAGGTTCTCGAGTACAAGTCCTACGACGTCGCCGAGCCCGGACCGGGCGAGGCCATGGTCCGGCACGCCGCGATCGGGCTCAACTACATCGACGTCTATCACCGGACCGGCCTCTATCCGGCCAGTCCGCCGTTCACCCCCGGCATGGAAGGGGCAGGCACCGTGGAGGCGGTGGGTCCGGGCGTGACCGACCTCAAGCCCGGACAGCGCGTGGCCTATGCCGGGCCGCCGATCGGCGCCTATGCCGATCTGCGCGTGATGCCGGCGGCGATCCTCGTCCCGCTGCCGGACGAGATCTCCTTCGACACCGCCGCGGCGATGATGCTCAAGGGGATGACCGCCCAATACCTCCTGCGGCAGACCTACCGTGTCCAGCCGGGGGACCCGATCCTGTTCCACGCCGCTGCCGGCGGCGTGGGGTTGATCGTGGGGCAGTGGGCCAAGCACCTGGGTGCCATGGCGATCGGAACCGTGAGCTCGCCCGCCAAGGCGGATCTGGCCCGGGCCCACGGCTACGAGCATGTCATCGATTATTCGCGCGAGGACTTCGTCGCCCGGGTCCGGGAGATCACCGGGGGCGAGGGCGTGCCGGTCGTCTATGACGGCGTCGGCAAGGACACGTTCCTGCGCTCGCTCGACTGCCTGCGGCCCTGCGGCATGGCGGTCAACTTCGGCAGCGCCTCCGGCCCGGTCGAGAACTTCGACATGGGCCTGCTCAGCGCCAAGGGCTCCCTCTACGTCACCAGACCTACCCTGATGACCTACACCCGCAACCGCGAGCTGCTGCTTGCCTGCGCCAGGGACCTGCTGGAGGTGGTCGGCAGCGGTGCGGTCAAGATCGAGATTCACCAGCGCTTCCCGCTGGCCCAGGCGGCCGACGCCCATCGCGCCCTGGAGGGCCGGGCCACGACCGGATCGACGCTGCTGATCCCGTGACCTACTCGGCCGGGATCGGCTGGGCGCCTGCCGCGGGGGTCAGATCGGCTGGCCGATGGGTGCGCGCCAGCAGCATGTAGGCGGTCGGCACCACGTAGAGCGTCAGGAGGGTGCCCAGCAGCAGGCCACCGACGATCACCCAGCCGATCGCCTGCCGGCTCTCCGCCCCGGCGCCGGTGGCCAGCGCCAGCGGCACCGAGCCCAGCACCATCGCACCGGTGGTCATCAGGATCGGACGCAGGCGCAGCGTAGCCGCCTCGACGACGGCCTCCAGCTTGCTGCGCCCGGCCTCCTGCAGCTGGTTGGCGAACTCGACGATCAGGATGCCGTGCTTGGTGATCAGGCCAACGAGCGTCACCAGCCCGATCTGGCTGTAGACGTTCATGCTCTGGCCGGTGAGCTTGAGCGCCAGCAGCGCCCCGGTCATCGACAGCGGAACGGTCAGCATGATGATGCAGGGGTCGACCCAGCTCTCGAACTGGGCCGCGAGGACCAGGTAGATGAACGCCAGCGCCAGCAGGAAGGTGATGTAGAGGCCGCTGGTGGAGCTGCGGAACTCGCGGCTCTGCCCGTTGAGGTCGGTGAGGATGCCGGGCGGCAACTTGGCGGCCTCGGCATCCAGGAAGGCCAGCGCCTCGCCCATCGAGTAGCCGGGGCTCAAGGTCGCCGTCAACGTAGCGGCCCGCAGCTTGTTGAAATGATTGAGCTCCTTGGGAGCCACGGTCTCATCGATGCGCACCAGGTTCGACAATGCGATCATGCTGCCCTGGTCGCTGCGGACGAAGATCTCGCGCAGATCGTCCGGATTGGTCCGGTCCACGTCCTTGAGCTGCACCACCACGTCGTACTGCTTGCCGTCGCGCTTGAATTGGGTGACCTGTCGTCCGCCCAGCATGGTCTCGACCGTCCGGCCGATCGACTCCACGTCGATCCCGAGCATCGCCGCCTTTTCCCGGTCGATCTGGACCTTCAGCTGCGGCTTGTTGAGCTTGAGATCGCTGTCCAGGTTCTGAAGGCCGGGGTTCTGCCGAGCGGCAGCCGTCATCTGGTCGACCGCGGACTGCAGCACCTCATAGGGCTGTGAGGTCTGCAGCACGAACTGGACCGGCTTGTCGATCGGGCTCTGACCGAGGGAAGGGGGATTGGCGGCGAAGGCCATCAGACCGGGAATCGCGAACAGCTTGGGAAACAGGCTCTTGGTGACGTCCTGCTGCTTGATCGGGCGCTGATCCCAGTCGACCAGCCGGACGAAGTTGATCCCTTGTGTGACGCCCGAGAAGCCGATGACGGTGAAGAACCGCTCGACGAACGGCGTCTCCCGGAAGATCGCCTCCATGCGTTTGACATATTGGTCGGTGTAGGCGGGCGTCGACCCTTCGGGTGCGATGCCGAGCGCCACGATGGTGCCGCGATCCTCGGTGGGCGAGAGCTCCGACGGCAACTGCTTGAACAGGAACCCGGCGCTGGCCGCCACCAGCAGCATCCCGAGCACCACGGCCGCCTTGACCGTCAGCGCAGTGCGCAGCGACCTGCTGTAGCCGCGCGTCAGCCCGTCGAGCGCGTTCTCGATCCATCGGTAGAGGAAATTGTGGCGATCCTGGTGGCGCAGCAGCCGTGAGCACATCATCGGCGACAGGGTCAGCGCCACGAAGCCGGAGACGAGCACGGCACCTGCCAGGGTCCAGGCGAACTCGGTGAACAGCCGTCCGGTCCGGCCGGTCTGGAAGCCGATCGGCGCGTAGACCGCCGCAAGGGTGACGGTCATAGCGATCACCGCGAACGTGATCTCCCGTGCCCCGCGAATCGCGGCCGCCCGCGGCGGCATGCCGCTCTCCACGTGACGGCTGATGTTTTCGAGCATCACGATCGCATCGTCCACGACGAGGCCCACCGCCAGAACCATCGCCAGCAGGGTCAGCGTGTTGATGGAAAAGCCGAAGGCCCACATGAAGATGAACGCCCCGGTCAGCGAAACCGGAATGGTGACGATCGGCACCAACGTCGCCCGCAAGCTGCGCAGGAAAACGAAGATCACGACCACCACCAGACCGACGGCTTCCAGAATAGTGCGGAAGACGTTGTCGATAGATTTGGCGATGAATACCGAACTATCGTAGCCGACATCGATCTTCATGCCTTCGGGCATGATCTCGGTGATGGTCGGCATTGCGGCCTGCACCGCTGCCGATACCTCCAGTGGATTGGCTGTCGACTGCTTCACGACTCCCAGAGCTACGGCTGGATTGCCCATGAAGCGCGTGATGGTCCGCTCATCGAGTGCCGCGACCTGCGCCTCGCCGACATCCCGGAGCCGGACCAGATAGCCGCCCGCGTCGCTGATGATCAGGTCGTTGAACTGCTCGACCGTGCGCAGGTCGGTCTCCGCCAGGACGGTGAACTCCCGCTGCTGGCTCTCGATGCGCCCGGCCGGCACCTCGACGTTCTGACGACGCAGCGCCGCCTCGACGTCCTGGGGCGTGAGGTCGTAGGCCGCGAGCCGCAATCGATCCAGCCAGATGCGCATGGCCGGCGTGCGGGCGCCGAAGATGCGGACCTCGGCCACGCCCGGCAGGTTCTGCAGCCGGTCCTTGACGAACCGGTCGGCATAATCCGTGACCTCGATCGGCGTCGCCCGATCCGACGACAGGGCCAGGTAGATGATCGGCTGGGCGTCGGCCTCGACCTTGGCGATGACCGGCTCGTCGACCTCGTCGGGGAGTTGCCGGCGTGCGCGCGAAACCCGATCGCGGACGTCCGAGGCCGCCGAATCCTGCTCGCGGTCGATCCGGAAGCGAACGCTGATCTGGCTCCGGCCCTCGCGGCTCTGCGAGACGATCACGTCCACGCCCTCGATGCCGGAGAGCACCTCCTCGAGCGGCTGCGTGACCTGGCTCTCGATGATCTCGGGCGAAGCGCCCCGATACTCGGTGGTGACCGACACCACGGGCTCGTCGATGTTCGGATACTCGCGCACCGGCAGCCGGCTGTAGCCCATCAGCCCGATCAGAACCACGACCAGGCTGAGCACGCTGGCGAAGACGGGCCGGCGAATGCAGAGTTCGCTCAGGTTCATCGCCGGCTCCTGCTAGCCGTTGGCCGACTTGTTCTGAGCCAGGGCCGGCGGCGCTGCACCGCCGGACGGCACGATCTCCACCTGCACCCCGTCGCGGATCTTGAGCAGCCCCGCGGTGACGATCATATCCCCCGCCGCGAGGCCCTGAGTGACCTCGACCTCGCCGCGCCGCCGATTGCCGAGGACGACCGGGGTCAGCTTCACCACGCTCTTGCCGTCGCCGTCCTCCACGATCTTGAACACGAACGCCTTGTCGCCCTGGGGTTGTATCGCCTGCTCGGGGACGAACAGCGCATTCTGCCGCTCGGCCAGAGTCAGCCGCACGCGCGCGAACAGCCCGGGCCTGAGCTTCGCCTCGTCGTTGACGATCTCGGCCCGCACCACAACGGCACGGCCCGCGGCATCCACCAGGGGGTTGAGGGCGCGGACGGTCCCGACAAAGTCCTGGTCGGGATAGGCGTCGATCTCCAGGGTGATCCGCTGCGCGGGCGCCAAAGACGCCAGAAAGATCTCCGGCACGCGGAAATCGACCTTCAGCGGGTCGATCTGCTCCAGATTGACGATCTTGGTGTCGTCGGTCACGTAGTCGCCCGGACTGATCGTGCGCAGGCCGGCGCGGGCATCGAACGGTGCCACCAGCGTGCGCTTGTCGAGTCTCGCCCGGGCCAAGTCGACCATGGCATCGGCGGTACGCAATGCCGCGTCCGCCTCGTCGAGGGCCCGCTGCGTCCCGGCCGTCGTGCGGCGAAGCTCCTTGGCACGGTCGAAATTGCTACGCGCCAGCGCCTGCTGCGCCGATGCCTGGGCGAGTTCCGCGCGCTCGACCGAACTGTCGAGCTCGACCAGCACCTCACCCTTGGCCACCGGCGCTCCCTCGACGAAATTGATCGAAACCACGCGGCCGGAAACCTCCGGCCGGAGCACCACGGACTCGTTGGAAACCAGCGTGCCCACAGCGTCTATGGAGGTTTCGGCGTCGCCGACCCGTACGGGCTGAGCCTCGACCGGCACCGGCCCGCCAGGTCCGCCGCGACCCGGACCGGCAGCTCCAGCCTGCTGGCCCGGCTTCAGCACGAACCACCAGTAGGCACCGGCACCGGCAGCGCCCACCAGCAGAACGATCAGGATGGCGACGAGCGAACGAAGCAAGGAGCCGTCTCCGAGCGCCGCCCTCGAGGCCGCGCGATCTTAAGAGTTCATCGTTCCCCAGAAGTCGTCGTTGGACTTCGCGTACTTCATCTTGTCCAGCAGGAACTCCACCGCGTCGACCGTTCCCATCGGGTTGAGGATGCGCCGCAGCACCCACATCCGCGACAAGGTCCCGCGATCGACCAGCAGCTCCTCCTTGCGGGTACCGGACTTCTGGATGTCGATCGCCGGGAACACGCGCTTGTCGGCGATCTTGCGGTCGAGCACGATCTCGGCGTTGCCGGTGCCCTTGAACTCCTCGAAGATCACCTCGTCCATGCGCGAGCCCGTATCGATCAGCGCGGTCGCGATGATGGTCAGCGAGCCGCCATCCTCGATGTTGCGCGCGGCACCGAAGAACCGCTTCGGACGCTGTAGGGCGTTCGCGTCGACACCGCCCGTCAGCACCTTGCCCGAACTCGGCACCACGGTGTTGTACGCACGAGCCAGACGCGTGATCGAATCGAGGAGGATCACGACGTCGCGACCATGCTCGACCAGGCGCTTGGCCTTCTCGATCACCATCTCGGCCACCTGGACGTGACGCGTCGCCGGCTCGTCGAAGGTCGAGCTCACCACCTCACCGCGCACGGTGCGCTGCATGTCGGTGACCTCTTCGGGCCGCTCGTCGATCAGCAGCACGATCAGGAAGATGTCGGGGTGGTTGGCCATGATCGCGTGCGCGATGTTCTGCATCAGGACGGTCTTGCCGGTCCTGGGCTGCGCCACGATCAGCGCGCGCTGGCCTTTGCCCAAAGGCGCCACGATCTCGATGATCCGGGTCGAATTGTCCTTCTGCCCGATCACCTCGAGATTCAGCTTCTGCGTCGGGTAGTACGGCGTCAGATTGTCGAAATGCACGCGGTGCCGGGCGATCTCGGGCGTGTCGAAATTGATCGTGTTGGCCCGAAGGAGCGCAAAATAGCGCTCGCCCTCCTTCGGTGCCCGCACCTGGCCCTGGACCACGTCTCCGGTGCGCAAGGCAAAACGGCGGATCTGTGAGGGCGAGACGTAGACGTCGTCCGGTCCCGCCACATAGTTCACGTCGGGCGAACGCAGGAAGCCGAAGCCATCCTGCAGAATCTCGAGCACCCCTTCGCCGTTGATCGGCACATCGGTTTCAGCCAGCCGCTTGAGGATGGCAAAGACCAGATCCGACTTTTTGAGGGTGCTGGCGCTGTCGATGCCGAGTTCCTCGGCGTAGCGCAGCAGCTCCGCAGGCGGCCGCCGCTTCAACTCGGTCAGGTTGACCGCGGGCAGCGGCTCGCGCGGTGGCTGAGGCTCACGCGGCTCCATCGGCTCACGCGCGCTCTGATCGCGGGGTGCATAGTCACGCGGCCCATGGTCGCGCGAACGCTGCTGCTCACGCGGCTGGTACTCGCGGTGGCCGTTCTCGCGCGGGCCATGCTCCCTGGGCTGGTGCTCGCGCCGCTCGCGGGGGCCATGGTCGCGATGGCCTTGGTCGCGCGGCTCCCGCGCCTCGCGCGGAGCGGGCTCGCGGGCCGGCGGCTGCCCCGAAATCTCCGGGGCCAGCGGCGGTGGCACGGGGACCGCCTCCTCGATCAGACGCAGCGTCGTCTGCTCCATCGAGGACTCGCCCGGCTCCGCTTTCGCGCGAGACGGCGCATCACCTCACCTTCGCCTTCGCTGGCGGCGGCAGCCCGCTCGCTGGCCGGGGGACGGCCGCGGCGCCGGCGGGGTGGCGGAGCGGCAGCTGGAATGATGTCCGCCAGGGACTCGCCAGAGCCGGGGGTGTCGTCAGTCGAGTCGGTCATGCAACGCTCGTGGATAGGCCGCGTCGTGAGGGCGGCAGTGAGGAAGGGCAGCTCAAAACGGCTTCAGCACGGCAAACGCCACGATGCCGACGAAGATCAGGGTCGGCACCTCGTTGAACACGCGATACCAGGTCGCCGACCGCGGGCGCTCCTCCGCTTGGAAGCGGCGCACATGCGCGGCCAGGATACCGTGGCAGGCCAACAGCAGCGCCACCAGCAACAGCTTTCCGTGCAGCCAGCCTTCGGTCCACTGCCCTTGGACGGTGGCGAGAGCAAAGCCGAGAAGAAGGGTTGCCAGCATCGCCGGGGTGGTGATCGCGCGAAGCAGCCGACGCTCCATCACCTTGAACGTCTCCGAGGCTTCCGACCCGGGCTGCGTCCCCGCGTGATACACCAGGAGCCGCGGCAGGTAGAACATGCCGGCCATCCAGGCCGTGAACGCCATGATGTGCAAGGCTTTGAGCCACAAGGCTCCGTCCATCGGGAGACCTGCTCGACCTCGAGGAAGGTTGTGCGGGTGTCGGAGAGCCCGTAGGCGACGCTTGACGCCGCGAACGCTTCGGTCACCGGTGCGGGTGTACGGCCTGAAGGGGCTGTCGAGCTATACGCAACCTCTCAATGGCCTATCCGCCGAGAGATTTCAAGTAGCCAACGAGCCGACCTACCGATTCGGGTGGTGTTTCCTGGGTCACACCGTGGCCGAGATTGAAGATGAAGGGCCGTTCGCCGTAAGCGCGGACGATCCGCTGCGCCTCGGCGATCAATGTCGGACCGTCCGCGAGCAGTGCCATCGGATCCAGATTGCCCTGCAGGCAGAGCCCGGAACTGCGCAAGGTGCGCGCGGCCCAGTTCACCGAAACGGTGGTGTCGAGGCTGACCCCGTGAACCGGCACCTCGGCCGCGAAGGTTTCGTAGGCGGCGCCGACCCCTCGCGGAAAGGCAATGATGGGAACCTCCGGATGACGCGCCCGCAGGGTTTCCACGATGCGCTTGGTCGGCTCGATGCACCAGCGACGCAGCTCGGGTTCCGGCAGCACGCCAGCCCAGCTGTCGAACAGCTGCAGAACCTCCGCTCCGGCCTCGACCTGCGCCGACAGATAGCGGGTGATCGCCTCGGTCAGCAGATCGACCAGCGCGGCGAACAGCTCGGGCTGCTGCCGGGCCATCCGGCGCGGCGCCAGCCACTCCTTGCTGCCACCGCCTTCCACCATGTAGGCGGCGAGGGTCCAAGGAGCGCCCGAAAAGCCGATCAGCGTCACCTCCGGCGGCAGCTCCACCCGCAGACGACGCAACGTCTCGAAGACCGGCGAGAGATGCTCGTCGAAGCTATGGAAACCCAGCTTCGCGACGTCCCGATCGCTGCCGAGCGGGGTCAGTTGAGGGCCTTCGCCCTCGACGAACCTGACCTCCGCCCCCAGCGCATCGGGCACCACGAGAATGTCCGAGAACAGGATCGCCGCGTCGAAGCCGTAGCGGCGGATAGGCTGCAAGGTGACTTCGACCGCCAGATCGGGCGTGTAGCACATGTCCAGGAAGCCGCGCACGCCGCGCCGCATCTCGCGATACTCCGGCAGATATCGGCCCGCCTGGCGCATCAGCCAGACCGGAGGGCGCGGCTGACTGATGCCGGCCAGCGCAGCGAGCAATGGCTTTTCGGGCGTCATCGGGCTGGCGGGCATGGTCGGGCTCATTCCCTGCGAGGCGGTTATCCCGCACCTTCCATCTACAGATTAAGAATTTAGTTAGTTTGATAGTGGTTGCAGTGGGGGCGCGCACTGCCTGGATTAGCCGTGCGGGACGCCCTTGTCCCCAGAAATTCCCGCCGGTGGAGCAGGGGCGCGGAGCCCTGCGCGAATCGGGGACAGACTGCTTGCCGGCCGGACCTGGGGCGTCTTTGGGCAGGCCGCACCTTGTGCATCGAATGTGCATGGCTGCGGGGTTGCCGAGCCGGCGAAGCGCCTGTCGAAAAACGGTCGCAGGCGGAGTAGATGAGTGTGTAGCGCCGCGTGGCGCGGTGGATGGATTGGAAAGCGGCGAAAGACGGGCTTTCGTCCCTGGTTCATCCACCGTCTTGCGGGCCGTTCAGGGGCAGGCAACCTTGCGTCTCCATGTGCATCTGATCTCCGATTCGACCGGCGAGACGGTGACCACCGTCGCGCGCGCCGCGGTGTCACAGTTCGAGGACGTGGTCCCGGTCGAGCATGTCTGGTTCTTCGTTCGGACCCGGCAACAGCTGGAGAAGGTGCTGGCGATCGTCGAGGTGCTGCCGGGCCTGGTGATCTTCACCCTGGCCTCGCCCGAGCTGCGCCATCTGCTGCAGGAGCGCTGCCACCAGCTTTCGGTCCCGTGTGTGCCCGTGCTGGACAGCGTCATGAACGCGTTGGCGGGTCTCCTGGGCTCGGCCGGCCGGCCGCAGATCGGCCGCCAGCATGCGCTGGACGAAGGCTATTTCCTGCGGATCGCGGCGATCGACTATGCGATGCGCCACGATGACGGGCAGGGGCTGGACGATCTCGAAAGCGCCGACGTGGTTCTGGTCGGCGTCTCACGGACATCCAAGACGCCGACTTGCGTCTACCTCGCCCATCGCGGCGTGAAGGCCGCCAACGTGCCGATCGTCACCGAGGCGCAGCAACTGGACGGCCTCGCCGGTCTGCAGCGGCCCTTGATCGTCGGGCTGACCATCAATCCGGAGACGCTGGCGCATATCCGTCGCAGCCGCCAGCGCATGCTCGGCGTCGAAGAGGGGGACGGCGAGCTCTATGGTGGCGACTATGCCGACATTGATCGCATTCGCGGCGAACTCGTACTCGCCCGGCGGCTGTTTGCTCGCCACCAATGGCCCGAGCTGGACGTTACCAAACGCTCGGTTGAAGAAACCGCCGCGGCGATCTATCAATTGATCCAGGCGCGTCGCCAGCCGGAACTCGAGGCCCTCACCGGATCGCTGCCGAAATCGGGATGGTCCGGGGACGGTGCATGAAGGCGCGCCCATGGGCGTGAGATGCAGGCAATATCCTCGACCCCCCAGCCTCGCCGGGTCAGGCGGACGCGGGCGGCCAGACGGGCGACGTTGATCGCTGTGGCGATCGCCGCCGTCACGGTGGCGGTCCTTGGCGCGTACCGCGTCGGAATCTCCCAGGCGCAGATCGAGATCGCGCGTCTCACCGCCGATTTGGCAGCCCAGCAGGAGCTGCACCGCGAGACCACCTTGCAACTCGCCGAGGTCGAGCAGCAAGCGGAGGCCGCGGTCACCCGCCACGCGCGACTGGTCCAAGAACAGCAGAGCCGCGAGCCGAGCGCCGAGGTTCGCCGCCTGACCGAGCTGGTCGTCGCGCGGCTGCGCGCCGGGGTGCCCGCTGCCCGGCTCGAGTTCCTGTTGGCGCAGGCCACCTCGGAATTGATCTGCGCGCGCGAGATCGAGTTGCGGCGCGTCGCCATCCGCACGGCCGCGAGCACCGGCCCGATCGCCGCGGCGACGTTCTTCGGCAACCGCGTGATGGTGACGAGCGAAGGAAGCGCCATCCGCGCTGCCGACGGCCAGCAGACCGCAAGATTCGACCCGACCCAGCCAGTCACCCTGCGCTTCCTCGAAATCGGCGGAGATACCGCCACTGCCGTGGGGACCCTGCCGCTCGCCCAGGCTCTGGTGGTGGAGAACGAGGAGCTGCGCTTTGCGGCACGGCTGAGCGAGCGCGAGCCCGATCTGATCGAAATCAGCGCCCAGCGCTGCCAGCTGCCGTGAGCGGTAGGCCCAGCTGTCGGGCCACCGGCTCGTGCCCCGGGCTCGACAGACCGAGCCCGAGCAGCCGGACGGCGTCGGGTTGCCGGGGCCGCTGTGCCAGGAGGGCGCTGCCGGCGGCCAGGATCGCGTCACCGCCGGCGAAGGGCTCGGCCCGGCTCGCCTGCCGCGACACGAGCGCAAAGTCGGCGTAGCGGATCTTCAGCGTCAGGGTGCGCCCGGGGAAGCGGGCGCGCGCGACCCGGACCGCGAGTTCCTCCGCGAGCAGGGTGAGTTCGCTCAATAGTGCCGCCTCGTCCCGCAGGTCGCGATCGAAGGTGGTCTCGACACTGAGCGATCGCCGCGGCCGGTCGGGTTCCACCGCGCGCTGGTCCTGCGCCGTCGCGATGCGCCAATAGTGCGCACCGGTTCGGCCGAATGCCGCAACGAGGTCGGCCTCACTGCGCCTTTGGAGGTCCGCACCGCTGGTGATGCCGAGTTCGCGCATGCGCCTGGCGGTGGCGGGGCCGACGCCGTGAAACCGGTCGATCGGCAGCTTGGCCAGGAAGTCGAGAGCCTGATCCGGTCGGATGACGGTCAGGCCGTCGGGCTTTTCCAGCCCAGATGCGGTTTTGGCCAGGAACTTGTTGAACGACACCCCGGCCGACGCGGTGAGCCCGGTTTCTGCCCTGATCGCTGCCTTGATCGCCCTGGCCACCGCCACGGCCGGCATCGGTCCGGCCTTGGGTGTGGTGACGTCCAGATAGGCTTCATCGAGCGAGGCCGGCTCGATCAGATCGGTGAACCGGGAGAACACCTCCCGGATGCGCTGGCTCTCGCGCTTGTAGGCATCGAAGCGCGGCCGGACGAACAGGAGATGGGGACAGAGCCGCAATGCCCGGCTCGACGGCATCGCCGAACGCACCCCGAACCGGCGTGCCTCGTAGCTCGCCGTCATCACCACGCCCCGCCCGGAAGCCGCACCGACCGCCAGTGGCAGGCCGCGCAGCGCCGGCTCGTCCCGCTGCTCGATCGCGGCGAAAAAAGCATCCATGTCGACGTGGATGACCTTGCGCATCGCCCCGTCACCGACGCCGTGACCCCGACCACACAAGCGCGTGGCAACAGCGGCGGCCGCGACCTGCCAAGCTTGCCACGCCCACTGCGCCCCGCCTAGGTTCACGCTGCCGCGGCGATGCGTCGAGGTGTGGCAGGCATGGGCCGTCGAAGGCCCTGAGGCGGGAGACGGCGCTGATGCGACGCGGGATCGGCTTCTTGCTGCGGTCGGGGATGGCCGTCGCGCTCGTCGCGACCGCCGGCACCGACGCAGCGGCAGCGGATCTGCGCGACGCCTTGGTGACGACCTATCTGACCAGCCCGCGCCTCGAGGCAGGGCGTTCCGAACTCCGTCAGGTCGACGAACTCGTGCCGCAGGCGCTGTCCGGATATCGACCGAGCCTGTTCCTCAATGGCGAAGTCACCGGCGAACGCAGCACCGTCCGCCAGGGCACCGTCTTCGACCAGAACCGGCTGGGCCGGAGCGTCAATCTCACGCTGCGCCAGAACCTGTATTCGGGCGGTGGCACTCAGGCGCAGGTGAGCCAGGCCGAGAATCAGGTGCGGGCGCAGCGCGCCAGGCTTTACGGACTGGAGCAGCAGGTTCTGCTCGACACGGTGGATGCCTACACCGCGGCCTATCGCGATCAGGTCGTGCTCGATCTGGCCCTGAACAACGAGGAACGGCTGAAGCGCCAGCTCGAGGCGACGCGCGACCGGTTCGAGGTGGGCGAGGTGGCGCGCACCGACGTGGCCCAGGCCGAAGCCCGCCTGTCGCGGGCGCGGGCCGACGTGGAGCAGGCGAAGGCCGATCTCGCGAGCTCGCGCGCCTTCTACGAGCGTGTCGTGGGCGAGGCGCCGAGCGACCTCAAGGAGCCCAAGATCCTGGAGGCTCTGCCAACGACCCAGGCGGAGACCAGGGCGATCGCGGCCCAGAATCCCGACATCGTCGCCGCCACGTTCGATCTCTATGCCGCCCGCGACAATGTCGACGTCCAGTTTTCCAGCCTGCTGCCCAGCCTCGACCTCCAGGGCGTGGTCGAATACAGCGACGAGCCGACGGCAAGCATCGAGTGGGGCCGGACCGCGGCGTTGGGTCTGAACCTCTCCGTGCCTCTCTATCAAGGCGGCGGCGAATACTCCCGGGTCCGGGAGAGCCGGCAGCGCGTCCGCCAGCAGCGCGACCAGCTCGAGAGCGCCCATCGCAGCGTCCAGGAGCTGGTCACCGCCTCCTGGGAGCGGCTGCTCGCCGCGACCGCCGCCATTCAGGCGTTCAAGTCGGAGGTCCGTGCGAATCAGATCGCCCTCGACGGCGTCCAGCAGGAGGCGCTGGTAGGAGCGCGGACCGTGCTCGACGTGCTCGACGCCGAGCAGGAGCTGTTCACCTCCCAGGTCAATCTCGTGCGCGCCAGCCGCGAGGAGATCCTGGCCAGCTACCAGCTGAAGCTGGCCATCGGCCAGCTCACCGTCGAGGGGCTGATGCTGCCGATCGAGCCGTTCGACCCGGTCGCCTACTACGAACGCAACCGCACGCGGCTGTTCGGCATCGCCGACTGATCAGGCTTCGGCGAGGTGCCACAGGCGCCCGCCCAGAACCACGGCCCGCAGGCGAAAGCGGCTCGAGAAGACCCGGGTGGCGCCCGTGGCGTCGGCCGCCTCGAACCGACCCTGCTCGAGCGCCAGCACGGTGGCGTCGCCCGCCGCGCCCACGCGCAGGCTACCCAGGTCGGGCCGCCGCAGCAGCCGAGCGGGTGTCGTGGTGACCGAGCGGACGATGTCGACGAGCGGCATGCCCAGGCCCAGGAACTTGGACATGGTGGCGAGATTGTCGAACGCCGGCCCGTCGACGCATAGTGCATGCACGTCGGAGCTGATCACGTCCGGCGCGAAGCCCTGCGCCAGCATGGCCTCGGCCGTCGCATAGGCGAACGAGCCCATGCCGTGGCCGATATCGAACGCCACGCCACGCTCGCGCGCCGCGAGCACGCCCTCGCGCAGCCGACCGCCGGGCAGCGCCGGCGCGTTCGGCGCGGGGCGGTAGCAATGGGTCAGGACGTCGCCCGGCCGGAGCAGCGCCAGCACGTCCTCCAGCCGCGGCGGCGGCTCGTCGATGTGGCACATCAGCGGCAGGCCCGAGAGCTCGGCTGCCTCCAATGCCAGATGGAGAGGCGTGATGCCGTGGCTGCCGCTGGTGTGCCTGCCCACGCGCACCTTGATCCCCCGCACCAGGTCCGGCTGCGCCAAGGCCGCGCGTGCGCACACCGCGGGGTCGAGCAGGCGCAGGTCGCACGACTCGCCGACCATCACCTCGCGCGAGAAGCCGAAGATGCCCGCGAACGAGACGTGCAGGAAGACCAGGACCCGCGTTTCCAGGTGCCCGATCACGTGGTGCCGGAAGCCCTCGAGGTTCCCGGCGCCGGCCGAGCCGGTATCGACCCAGGTGGTGGTGCCGGCGCGCCGCGCGAGCTTGTCGGCATCAATGCCGAGCGAGGTGCCGCCCCGGTAGACGTGGGCGTGGAAATCGATGGCACCCGGGATCACGAGGCAGCCGGAGACGTCGACCGTGCGCCTGCCGACGGCATGGCCGATGTGCGACACGCAACTGTCCGTGAACCCGACGGCGGTGACCGCGTCGACCATGTCGCCAGGATCGATCACCCGCCCCCCGGCCAGAACCAGGTCGCACTCGCCCATGGCATGCCTCCGATCCGCAGCGTGTTAAGCGGGCGGTAACCAAACCCTGGTCAACTCCTCGACGGCAAGCATGTCCGCCCGCTTGCCGCCGAGGAGCCTATGCCATGAATCTGGCCGTCCGCAGCACCATCGTGGCGCTGATTGCCGTCGCCACGGCCACGCCAGCCGCACCGGCGACCCTCAGCGATACGCTGGCGGTGCGCGTGGTGGTCCAGCCGGCCTGCACGATCTCGGGCGCCACCCTCGACTTCGGCAACTACACCAGCGGACAGGCCACCGCACTGAACGGGTTCACCCAGATCGCCTACAATGCGTGCCCGGCGACACAGCTTCGCTTCCAGCTCGACGGCGGCACCAACGGCACCTCCACCGCACGCAAGCTGGCGAACGGCAGTGGCGGGCTCCTCAACTACGGCATCTACCGGGATTCGGCGCGCACGCAGAACTTCGGGCAGGGAGTCGATTCGCGGCTGATCACGCCGTCGGCTTCCGGCACCGGCACGGTGTCCGTCTACGGGCGGATACCGGCGGGCCAGAGTGTCGCCGCCGGAACCTACACCGACACGGTCGTGATCACGCTCGACTTCTGAGCCGCGCCCCGGTCAGGTGAAACGTGGCGGGCGCCGGGCCAGGAACGCACTGCGGCCTTCGGCGAAATCAGGATGCTCGATCGCGCCGTCGCGCAGGTCGCGGCTGACATCGTCCTCGTCGCGCTGACCTTGTGCCACCAGCCTGATCATGGCCTTGATCGATCGCTGCGAATTGCCCGAGAGGGCTCCGAGCGAATGGGCATAGGCCGACACCTCCGCTGCGAGCTGGTCGGCAGCGACCATCCGGTCCAACAGACCGAGACGCAGCGCTTCGCTCGCCCCCATGAGGCGGCCCGAGAACAGCAGATCCTTGGCGCGTGCCACGCCGATCAGGCCCACCAGCCGCCGCACGTCGCCGAGGGCGTAGGCGAGGCCCAGCCGGGCCGGCGTGATGCCCAAGCGCGCATCGTCGGCGGCAAACCGCAGGTCGCATGCGACGGCCAAGGCGCAACCGCCGCCGATACAATTGCCGGTGATCTGGGCGATGGTGGGTTGAGGAAGCTTCTCGAGCCGGCCCAAAGCGTCCTGGACCAGCTCGTTGTAGTCCTGCGCCGCGTCCCGGTCCGCGAACACCCGGGCAAACTCACCGATATCGGCGCCGGCGGAAAAGGTGCCGCCCTCGCCGCTGACGACCACCATGCGCACCTGGTGGTCGTGTTCCAGCTCGGAACAGAAGCCGGCCAGGGCCTGCCACATGGCGGCGCCGATGGCGTTCTGCCGCTCGGGCCGGGCGAGCACGATCCTGGCAACGGCTCCGTCACGTTCCAGCCGCAGTTCCGCTTCCAGCATGCGCTGCGCCCCCGCCTCGGCTCGCCAGCCGGCACCTGAAGGCCCGTCGTCGCATGACCCGCGACGCCTAGCCCCGCACCCCCGCCGTGCTCGCCACGTGCCGGGCCCCGTTCTTCATGGCCAACAGGATCGTGATCACCGCGGCCGTACTCGCGGAGGTGCAATACGCACCGGTGCCGGTCCTGTCATGTGCGGATCGTTCTCGATCACCTGGCCGGGCGGGTTGCTCCTCGGTGCCTTCGCCGCATTTTGCCGATGTTCGGAGCCGCCCACTCCTGGTCCGCGTCCCGCCGCTAAGGCGCAAGCGAGAGTATGTAGGCGACGACATCACGCATCTGACGGGCATCCAAAGGAGGGTTGGGCATCTGGGGATGCGTCGGGGTGATCAACACCGCCTCGACCTGTCGCGAGTCGATCCCGGGGCGCGCGGCGATCGCCATGAAGCTCGGGATGCCGTCGGGCACCGGTCCGGCCTGCCTTGGGCTCACCAGATGGCAGCCGCGACACAGCTTCTCGGCCAAGATCAGGCCGTTTGCCGGGTCTGGTGCCGGCTGAGCCCAGGCCGCACCGGACGAGGCCAGCAGGATCACGGTCGGCAGAAGTCGCATTGCGGGATCCCTTGCGTGGTCGAGCCAGCGTTCCTTGGCAGCATGGTCGCACCTCGGCAATAGCCACTGGCGTCGGCCGCCGCCGTCATGCTGCTGTCGACGCCGGTACCGAAGCTCGCTCGCAGCGGGCGAAGGGAGGCAGGATGGAGCCGGGCGAGCTGTCCAACGAACTCGGGGCGCTGCGCTGCGCGGTGGCGAGTGAAGGCGGCGCGATCCTGGAGCGCTGGCGACCGTGGATCGAGCGAGCGGGCTTTCTCGAGAGCGCCGCCAACCTCGCCTGCTACATCGCCTTGCGTCATCGTGATCTGCGCGCGCTACAGGACGAGCTGATGGCGCTGGGGCTCTCGTCCCTCGGCCGGGCGGAAGGGCGCGTTCTTGCCAGCCTGGACGCCACCGGGGCGAGCCTCGCCGCGGTCGCCGGACGACCGGTTCCGCCGCGTCCCGGCAGGACGGCCTTCTTTCGCGGTGACGCTCTTCTGGGCGCCGCCTCCGATGAGCTGTTCGGCCCGCCGGGAGGCCAAAGGCAGGTGCGGATCCTGGTGACCTGCCCGGCCGAGGCTGCCGACGACCCGGATTTCTTCACCGGCATCGCCGCAGCCGGTGCTGATGCCGTGCGGATCAACTGCGCCCACGACGACGCGGCGGCCTGGCGCCAGATGATCGCCCATGCCAAGCGAGCCGAGATGGCGATCGGCCGGCGGCTGCGGGTGCTGATGGATTTGGCCGGCCCCAAGATCAGGACCGCCGAGGTGCGTCACTCCGACGGCCGCAAGCGGCTGGTCATCGGCGACCGGCTCCTCTTGTGTCGGCATGGGCTGGTGACGGGCAGCGACGCGCCGGAGTTCCAGGCCACCTGCACCCTTCCCCGGCTGTTCGACTTCCTGGCGCCCGGGCAGCGGGTATTCGTCGACGACGGCCGCCTCGGCGGCAAGATCGAGCGGCTGGGATCCGACGGCGCCGTGGTGGTGATCCACCATGCGGCGCCGGACGGGGTGAAGCTGAAGCCTGAGAAGGGCCTCAACTTTCCCGATACCGCTTTGCACGTGCCGGCCCTTACGGCGAAGGACCTGGCTGACCTGGAGACGGTCGCCAATGGAGCGGATCTGGTCGGCTACAGCTTCGTGCAGACCCCGGAGGACATCGCCGCGCTGCAGGCGGCCCTGGCCGAGGTGGCCCCGGACCGTTGGCGCCAGCTTGCCGTCGTCGCCAAGATCGAGACCCCGCTGGCCGTTCGCAACCTGCCCGAGCTGATCATCCGCGCCGCTGGCCGTCAGCCCCTGGCGCTGATGATCGCGCGCGGTGACCTCGCGGTCGAGATCGGCTTCGAGCGGCTGGCCGAGATGCAGGAAGAGATCATGTGGTTGGCCGAGGCCGCGCATGTGCCGGTGGTGTGGGCCACGCAGGTCCTGGAAAGTCTGGTCAAGATGGGTCTGCCCTCGCGCGGCGAGATGACCGACGCCGCGATGGCCGCCCGCGCCGAGTGCGTGATGTTGAACAAGGGCCCGTTCGTGGTCGAGGCGGTCCGCGCGCTCGACCGTCTTCTGAGCCGGATGGCGGAGAACCAGAGCAAGAAGACGCCGAAGCTGCGTGCCCTGCGCAGCTGGTAGTCAGCGCAGGAGCCGGTAGCCTCCCGGCTCGGTCACCAGCAGCGTGGTCTCGCCCGGCTTGGGCTCGATCTTCTGCCGCAACCGGTAGATGTGGGTCTCCAGCGTGTGGGTGGTGACGCCGGCATTGTAGCCCCAGACCTCGTCGAGCAGCACCTCGCGCGAAACCGGCCGGTCGCCGACTCGGTAGAGATACTTCAAGATCGCGGTCTCCTTCTCGGTCAGGTGGATCTTGCGGCTGTCGCCGCGGACCAGCATCTTGGCGGCCGGCTTGAAGCTGTAGGGCCCGATGACGAACAACGCGTCGTCGCTGAGCTCGAACTGTCGCAGCTGGGCGCGTAGCCGCGCCAGGAGCACGCCCAACCGGAACGGCTTGGTGATGTAGTCGTTGGCGCCGCTGTCGAGCCCCAGGATCGTGTCGGCATCGCCGCTGTGGGCGGTCAACATGATCACCGGCGCCTTTACGCCCTGCTTGCGCAGGAGGCGGCACACGTCGCGCCCATCCATGTCGGGCAGGCCCACGTCGAGCAGCACGGCCGCGAACGGATGCTGCTTGGCGAACTCCAGGGCCTCCTTGCCGGTGCCGGCCTCGCGCGGCTCGAACCCCTCGTGAAGCGACAGCTGCTCGACGAGCTCGCGGCGCAGGGCAGCGTCGTCGTCGACGATGAGGATGAGGTTGGTCGAGTTCATGATCGCGTGGAAGTCCGTCCGGCAGCCGCTACCAGCGGCGACCGCGCCACAGATCGACCGCGGACGCAAGGCGCAAACGCGCAATCTATCGACCTGACGGCAGCGGGGCGCTATTGCCTATTGCGCGAATGACCCGCGACGCAGGGCCACCGACCCGCTCGGTCGGGCCGTCCCGCCGGGTGCATTGCAGGGGTGCCGTTTGTTTCTCGCCCTCTACGTCCTGGCGCTTGCCGCCCTCGCGGTACACGCGCCCACCAGCCTGTGGCGGCCCGAGACGGGCACGTTCTTGTTCGTGCTGGGCTGGATCGGCATTTGGCGCTGGAGCTGGGGCGGGGTGCACCTGGTCCGTTCCCTCTGGTACCGCGCCGCCGTCTTCCCGCGCTGGCGTGCTCAGGTCGAAGCCCTGGCCGGGCAGGAGACCGCGGCCGAGATCGTGGCGCCGGAGGTGTTCATCGTCGTCACCAGCTACCGCATTCCGGCCGAGACCACCGCGGCCGCCTTCTCCGCGGCGATCGCCGAGGCCAAGCGCTATCCGAGCCCGGTTACCATCGTCACCGCTGTGGTGGAGATGGCGGAGCAGCGCCTGGCCAAGGACCTGTTCCGGCGTCTGGCACCGCCCGAGCGGGTGCGGCTGGTCCTGGTGCGCGGCGGTCCCGCCGGCAAGCGCGAGGCACTGGCTCGGGCGCTGCGCGCCATCGCCCGCACCGCGCCACGCCCCGACGCCGTCGTGTTGGTCCAGGACGGCGACACCGTGTTGCCACCGGGCTGTCTCGCCGCCACCCTGCCCTTCTTCAGGCTGTTCCCCTCACTGGCGGCACTCACCACCGACGAGGACTGCCTGGTGGCCGGTGCCAGCCGGGCGATGCGGGCCTGGCACCGGCTGCGCTTCGCCCAGCGGCACCTGTTGATGTCGTCGCTGGCGCTGTCACAACGTCTCATCACCATCACCGGCCGCATGTCGGCCTACCGGGCCTCGGTCGCGACCGATCCGGACTTCATCGCGCTGATCGCCTACGACAGCCTCGACCATTGGCGGCTGGGCCGGCTGCGGCTGCTCACCGGCGAGGACAAGTCGGCCGCCTACTGGCTTCTGGAGCGCAATCTTGTGTCGCTCTACGTGCCGGACGTGCGGGTCCTGACCATCGAGCAGCCGCCGGCACCCGACCTGCTGCATGCCTCGACCGCACTGATGCTGCGTTGGTTCGGCAACATGCTGCGCGCCAGCGGCCGCTGTCTGGCGCTCGGTCCGACCCGAGTTCGGCTGGTTCGTCTGGTGGTGCCTGGTGGATCAGCGGATCTCGATGTGGACGCCCCTGGTTGGACCGGTCGCCGCGATCCTTCTGGCGCTCACGGTCTCGCCGGGATTCCTCTACGCCTACCTGCTTTGGGTCATGGCCACCCGTCTGCTCCAGAGCCTGCTGCTGCTGACGGTACGTCCGACGATCGACGGCCTCTATCCGCCCCTCCTCTATTTCTCCCAGGTCTATGGCGCGCTGATCAAGACCTGGGTGCTGTTCCGCTTGGATCGGCAGGGATGGACCCGGCAGAACATCGGCTGGCGCACATCGCTGAGCCCGGCCCAGCAACGTCGGCGCGATGCCGGATCGCTGGCGCTGCATCTTCTTGCCCTCGCCACACTGGTGTCGGCCGTGGCGCTGTCCACGGGATTGATCGCCCTGCCCGGTTACGCCCTGCTGGCCGGCCTGCTCTAGGAAGCGACGATGAAGCCGCAGATCGTCCATGAAGCCGAGATCCACCGCCAGCATGTGCGGCTACGCATCCCCATCGGCGTCGAGATCGACGGCGTGCGCTTCACGGTCGACGACTGGTCGGTCGGGGGCTTCGGGGTCGAGAGTCCGATGACCGCGCATCAGCCGGGCGACCGCTTTCCCGCCCGACTGATGTTCCCGTTCGAGGATTTCGAGCTGACCCTGCGGCTGGAGGCGCAGCTCATCTACGTGCTCACCGATCCATCTCGGTTCGGCGGCCGCTTCGTCGACCTTTCGCAAGGGCAGCTTGCGCTCTTCCGTTACATCGTCGACGCCTATCTCTCCGGCGAGATCGTCTCCGGCGGCGACATCTTGAGCGTGGTCGGCGGCGACGAGGCGGGTGACGCCCGGGTCCAGAAGCTGTTCGCGGCACTCAACGAGCAGACCGGACGCGCCGGCATGCGCCGCTATCTAGGAATGGCGCTCTTCGCGCTGATGGCACTCGGCTTGGCTGGTCTCATCCTGTTCGGGCTGTACCAGCGCTACATCGTGGTCGCATCCGATCGGGCCGTGATCGAGGCTCCTACCTACCGGCTCGCTGCCCCCACCACCGGAGTGCTCGAGGCCGGCAATCAGGGGCTGCTGCGGCGCGGGGATCTCGTCGCCCGCCTGATTGGCGCCAGCTCGTCGGTGGAGATAGCCAGCCCCTGCGAATGCGTGCTCGGCGAGTGGCTGGTGCAGCCGGGCACGACGGTGGAGCGGGGCCAGGTGGTGGCGACGCTGGTCGCCGCCGACCAGCCCTTGACGGTGCGTGCCGAGCTCCCGTTCACCGATGCGCGGCGGCTGCGGGTCGGACAGACCGCGGACGTCATCGTTCCGGGCAAGGCCAGGATCTATCGCGGCCAGATCGAGCGCATCGATTTCCGACTCACCGGTCCGCGCCGAGGCGAGCCGCCCGACCTCGGCGACGTCAGCCGTCTCGATGCCACGGTGATCGTTCGTACCGAGCGGCCGTTGGATTTCGAGAACCTCGGCTTCCCGGTCAGCGTGCGCTTCCACTGAGCCCCGGCTGCGGCGGATCGCAGCGGACCCGCACGGCAGGGAGTTGCCCGCGCCGGCCAACGGGCTAAAGTCCAGCTTTGCAGGAACTTACCCGTTAGCCGGAGGGGACGCGGACCGCCGCGGATGGGCATGTTGGTCGAAGCACTGTTCAGGCGAGTATTCACCTCGGGCGAACTCGAGCTGATCGACCATACGGGCCGGCGAACCCGCTATGGCGCCCCAGGGGGGCGACGGGTGGTGGTCCGTCTGGCGGATGCAGCGACCGGACGACGCCTGCTGCTCAACCCCGCACTGGCGCTGGGCGAGGGCTACATGGACGGCCGCATCCTCGTCGAGGAGGGCGACATCTACGACTTCCTCCACCTCGCCGCCGACAATCTTCAGAACGGTCGCCCGGGCTGGGGCGCTGTTCCATGGGCAAGTGCCTGGGAGCATCTGCTGCGACGCCTCCACCAGTACAACAGCAGAGCCCGCTCGAGCCGCAACGTCGCCCATCACTACGATCTTTCGGGCGATCTCTATGCGCTCTTCCTCGACGGCGAGCGCCAATACACTTGCGCCTACCACCCCACAGGGACCGAGGAGCTGGAGACGGCGCAGCGGCTCAAGGAGCGGCACGTTGCGGCCAAGCTCCGGCTGCAGCCGGGCATGCGCGTGCTCGATTTCGGCTGCGGTTGGGGCAGCCTCGCGCTCTATCTGGCACGCCGCTACGACGTCGACGTGACCGGCGTGACCTTGTCGCGGGAGCAGGTGGAGTGGGGCAATGCCCGCGCCGCCGAGCTCGGGCTGGCGAACCGGGTCCGCCTGCTTCACCGCGACTACCGGGAGGTCGAGGGGCGCTACGACCGTCTGGTGTCGATCGGCATGCTCGAGCATGTCGGCCTCGCATTCTACGAATTGCTGTTCCAGCGGATCAAGGCCCGGCTGGCGCCCGACGGCGTGGCCCTGGTGCACTCGATCGGGCGGATGGCCGGGCCCAGCTACACCAATGCCTGGATCCGCAAGTACATCTTTCCCGGCGGCTACATCCCCGCCCTGTCGGAGGTGCTGCCGGCGATCGAGCGCAGCGGCCTCTGGGCTGCCGACATCGAGATCCTGCGCCTGCACTACGCGCAAACGCTGCGCCAGTGGCGCGAGCGCTTCCTCGCCAACCGCGACCGGGCCGCGGCTCTCTACGATCAGCGTTTCTGCCGCATGTGGGAGTACTACCTCGCCGCGTCGGAGGTGTTCTTCCGTGTGCAGGACGGCATGAACTTCCAGATCCAGCTCACCTCCGACCGCCATGCGCTGCCGCTCGTGCGCGATTACATGCTCGAGGAGGAGCGGCAGTCGGTCCCGCCGGCCCGGCAGGCGGCGGCGTGAGCGGAACGCTGGAGCTTGCCGCCACCCGGCTCGGCCATGGCCCGCCTGTCGTCGCCCTGCACGGTCTGCTGGGCCGCTCCCGGAACCTGCTGGGGATCGGCCGCGCCCTGGAGGCGAGCCATGCGATTATGCTGGCGGACCTGCGCAACCACGGGACGTCCCCCTGGTCGGAGGAAATGAACTACGCCGCCATGGCGCGGGACGTAGCCGGACTGATCGAGCGCGAGGCTGCCGGACCGGTCACACTCATCGGCCACAGCATGGGCGGCAAGGTCGCGATGACGCTGGCGCTCGCGCGACCGGAGCTGGTGAGCCGCCTGATCGTCGTCGACATCGCACCGGTGGTCTACGCGCGAGGCTACGAGCATTTCATCCGGGCGATGCAGGCCGCGGATCTGTCGCCGCCGGTGCGGCGAAGCGACGTCGATGCCGCTCTTGCTTCCACGATTCCCGAGCCTGCCATGCGCGCCTTTCTGATGCAGAATCTCGCGACCGGGAACGGCAGGCTCGCCTGGCAGCCCAACTTGGCCGTGCTCCTGCGTGCCATGCCCGAGTTGAGCGGATTTCCGTGTTCGCCGGATCGCCGCTTCGCCGGGCCCACCCGCTGCCTGCGCGGCGCAGAATCCGACTATGTGGATGCGAAGGGCGAGGAGGCGCTTCGCCGCCATTTCCCCGATCTGCGGCTGACGGCGGTGCCGAAGGCCGGCCACTGGCCGCACGCCGAACAGCCGGAAGCATTCCGGGTCCTGCTGGCCGAAGCGCTCAGCGACTAGCCGAGCGTCGGCAACGGCGATCAGGCTAAGCTCCGCTATCTCTAACCCCCAGATCTGATCGTTTGAGGCCGACTTGGCCTAACGCTAATTGTCCGCTCGCCACCACGCGAACAAGGAGCCGGACATGATTGCCCTGCACCATTCTCCAGCCGCAACGCGTTCACCTGCCTCCCGTCGTCCAGGCCTCTTCACCACGCTGGCGCGCTGGGCGGAACGGCGCAACCAGCGTCGTGCGCTGTTGGCGCTGGACGACAAGTTGCTCAAGGATATCGGCCTGAGCCCGGCCGATGCCTGGCGGGAAGGCTACAAGCCGTTCTGGCGCCGCTGAGGGAGACCGCAAGAACCGGGCTGCATCCACCGGATCCTCGGCCGACAACCGGGCGAGAGTCGCGGCGAGGATCCGGATGATGCACCATATCACCAGTCGCGGCATGGGGCCGCTCGTCTGGGCCATGCTGCTGACCCTTTCTCTGCTCTGGGGCGGGTCGTTCTTCTTCACTGCGGTTGCGGTGCGCGAGCTGCCACCGCTCAGCATCGTTGCCCTGCGTGTAGGCATCGCCGCCGCTATCCTGCTGCTGGCGGTGCGCTTGGCCGGCCTCGCGATGCCGCGGGCGCCGAGGATCTGGCGGGCGCTGGCGGGTATGAGCGTGCTCAACAACGTCGTGCCGTTCTCGCTGATCGTCTGGGGACAGACCCAGATCGGCAGTGGGCTTGCAGCGATCATCAATGCCACCACCCCGCTGGCGACGGTGCTCCTCGCCCATTTCGTCACGCACGACGAGCGGATGACCACCAACCGCTTGGCGGGAGTGCTTGCCGGCTTGGCAGGCGTCGCGATCATGATCGGCCCCGCCACCATGGCCGGTGGCGACGCCAGCCCACTGGCCCAGCTGGCCTGTCTCGCGGCCGCGCTCTCCTATGCCTGCGCCGGACTGTTCGGCCGCCGCTTCCAGCTGCTCGGCGTGCCACCCCTTCAGACCGCCGCTGGCCAGGTCACGGTCTCGGCGGCGCTGCTCTTGCCGATCGCTCTGCTGGTGGACCGTCCATGGCAGCTCGTTTCCCCTGGAGTGGAGACCTGGGCCGCGGTTCTCGGCCTTGCCTCACTGTCGACGGCTGCGGCCTATATTCTCTACTTCCGTATCCTCGCGGCCGCCGGCGCCAGCAATCTGCTGCTCGTGACCTTCCTCATCCCGGTCAGTGCCGTCCTGCTCGGGACGACCTTTTTGGGCGAGCGGCTGCAGCCGCTCCAGCTCCTGGGAATGGCGCTGATCGCGATGGGGCTTGCAGCCGTCGATGGCCGCCTGCTTCGATGGGCCGGCTCGAGCCTGGCCGTCTGGCCGGCGGGCGGAGCGGTAGGGGGCATCCATGCGAATCCTGGTCTTCCAGCATCTGGCGGTCGAGCATCCGGGCGTGCTGCGCCGGTTCCTCGCTGCCGAAGGGATCGCCTGGGACGGCGTGGAACTGGACGAGGGCCAGCCGATTCCGCCGCTCGAAGATTACGACCAGCTCTGGGTCATGGGCGGACCGATGGACGTGTGGGACGTCGACGAGCATCCCTGGCTGGTACCCGAGAAAGCGGCGATCCGGCACTGGGTACGCGAGATGCGGCGGCCCTTCCTCGGCATCTGTCTGGGCCACCAGCTCTTGGCCGACGCCCTGGGCGGTACCTGCGGCCCGCAACGGCCGCCCGAGGTCGGTATTCTGGAGGTCGAGCTGACCCTATCGGGCCGGGCCGATCCCCTGTTCGCCGGACTGCCCGACCGGCAGCCCTGTCTGCAGTGGCATTCCGTGAAGGTGGCCCAGCCGCCGCAAGACGCCGTGGTCCTGGCGAGCTCTGCCGTCTGCGGCTGTCAGGCGCAGCGCATCGGGCCGCACGCCTACGGGCTGCAGTACCATGTCGAGCTCGAACCCGAGACGATTCCGGCCTGGGGTGCGATCCCAGCCTACGAGGCCGCGCTGGCGGCGGTGCGCGGCGAGGGTGCGCTCGCCCGCCTAGCGGCCGAAGCCGAGCCGCACATGGATGGCTTTGTCGCCGCCGCCGAGCGCCTCTACCGCAACTTCATGGCACTCGCCCGGGCCTAGGTGCCGCGGCCCGGCGCAATCGGTCGCATACGGCCTCACCCAAGCCCCGGTGCGGAATCGGCATCACGGCGATCCTCACCGCACCGCTGGCGTCGAGTTCGCGGAGCATGGCGAACAGATTGCGCGCGGCCTCGCCCAGATCGCCGGTGGGGCTGAGATTCCTTTCGCGTAATCCGCCCTTCGGCGGGTTGGGACCGAACGCCAGCAGCGCCTCGTCGGCTGCGACTTCGGTTGCATCGAGCCGCAGCGGCAGGCGCGGCGCGTAGTGGCTCGCGAGCTGGCCCGGACCGCGCGGGGCGGTCGCCTCCACGGCCTCGGCCAGGGGACCAAGCAGCCGCTCCAGCGCCGCGCGGTCGAGTCCACCGGGGCGGAGCAGGGTGGGCCTGGGCGTGCTCAGGTCGAGGACGGTGCTTTCCACGCCCACCGGACACGGCCCACCGTCGAGGATCAGGTCGACGGCACTCCCGAAATCGCTGGCGACATGGGCGGCCGTGGTCGGGCTGACCAGGCCGGACGGGTTGGCGCTGGGCGCGGCGACCGGCAGAGCCGCTGCCTCGAGCAGCGCCCGCGCCACCGGGTGCGCCGGCATGCGAACGGCTACGGTGTCGAGACCGGAAGTGGCCAGGCGCGACAAGGGCGATGCCGCGATTTGCGACAACACCAAGGTCAGCGGCCCGGGCCAGAAGGCGCCGGCTGCCGCCAAAGCGCGATCGTCGAGCCGGGCGAAGGCCTTGGCCCCGGCCAGATCGGCGACATGGACGATCAGAGGATTGTGCGGCGGCCGGCCTTTGGCGGCGTAGATGCGCTCCACGGCACCGTCGAACGTCGCCACCCCACCCAATCCGTAGACGGTCTCGGTCGGGAACGCGACGAGGCCGCCGCGGCGCAGGATCCGGGCGGCCTCCGCGATGGCGCCGGCGTCCGGCGCCCGAATTCGGCTCAGGGCTCAGCCTCGCAGGCGCCTCAACCCGGCCTCGGTGGCGGCAGCGACCAGCGTGACCTTGACCAGATCACCGAGGAGGAAGGGCAGCACGCCCAACGTCACCGCCTTCTGCGGGCCGATCAGTAGTGGCCAGCCAGGCGAACCCGAGCAGGTGGATGGTCGCCAGGGCGACGAGCAGGCCGAGCGCCGTCGTCAGCCAGTGTCGCGAGCGCTCCGCCGCCCACCCGGCGATGCCGGCGGCCAACACGAAGCCGAGGAGATAGCCGCCGGTTGGGCCGGCCATGTAGGCGAGCCCGATCCCGCGCTCCGGCGTGCCGGCGAACACCGGCAGGCCGACGGCGCCCTCGGCCAGGTAGAGCAGCACGGTGGCCACCCCCAGCCGCGGACCGTAGGCGACGCCGATCAGCAGGATCACTGCCGTCTGGAAGGTCATCGGCACGGGGTAGAACGGCACCTGGACCTTGGCCGACGCCCACAACAGCAGGCTGCCGAACAGGGCCAGCGCCAAGGCGCGCAGGACGCCGCGACCCGCTGCCGTTGGCCAGAGGCGATCAGCAAAGGTCGGGTTCATCGAGGGTGCGGGCATGCGGGATTCCGGCAAGCGAACGGTCGAGGCTGGGGGCGGATCATAGGGGTGCGCCGTCCGCTGGCAAGCCCAGGGCGCGCCAGCCGATGTCGTGGCGGCAGAAGCCCTCCGGCCAGTCGATCCGGTCGACCGCGGCGTAAGCCCGTGCCTGCGCCGCGGCGAGTGTGGCGCCGAGCCCCGTGACGTTCAGCACGCGACCGCCGGCCGCGAGCAGCCGGCCCTCGGCGTCGCGTCGGGTCCCGGCATGGAACACAGGCAGGTCGGGGTCGCCTGCCAATGCCTCCACGCCCCGGATCTCGCTGCCGGACCGGTAGGTGCCCGGATAGCCCTTGGCCGCGAGGACCACGGTGAGCGCGTGCACGGGCCGCCACCGCAGATCCATGTGCTCCAGCACCCCGTCGACCGCACCCAGCATCAGCTGGGCCAGATCTGTCATCAGCCGCGGTAGCACCGCCTGGCATTCCGGATCCCCGAAGCGGACATTGTACTCGATCAGCTTCGGCCCGGATGCGGTCAGCATCAGCCCCGCATAGAGAATGCCGGTGAAGGGCGCGCCCTCCTCCGCCATGCCGCGCAAGGTCGGCCGCACGATCTCGGCCATGACCCGCTCGACCATGGCCGTGTCGAGCCTCGGCGCCGGGCTGTAGGCGCCCATGCCGCCGGTATTGGGTCCGAGATCGCCATCGAAGGCGCGCTTGTGGTCCTGGGCGGTGCCGATCTCCAGCGCGGTGGTCCCGTCGCACAGCGCGAACAGGCTCGCCTCCTCGCCGTCGAGAAACTCCTCGATCACGAGCGTCCCTTCGCCGGAATCGACCGCGGCCACCGCCTCCTCGACCGTCGTCGCGACCACCACCCCCTTCCCGGCCGCGAGCCCGTCGGCCTTGACCACGATCGGGGCGCCTCGCGCGCGGACGTGCCCGTGCGCCGCCGCGCGCTCCTCCGGCCCGAACGTGCGCGAGGCGGCAGTCGGGATGCCGTGGCGGGCGCAGAAGGACTTGGTGAAGGCCTTGGACCCCTCGAGCCGCGCCGCCGCGGCGCTCGGTCCGAAGGCTCTGATGCCGGCGGCCTGGAGCCGGTCGACGAGCCCGAGGACCAGCGGCACCTCCGGACCGACCACCACGAGGCCGACCTGCTCCGCCTGCGCCAGCGCCACCAGCCCGTCGAGGTCGTCGGCCGCGACCGCCCGGCATCGGGCGATCTCGGCGATCCCGGCATTGCCGGGCGCGCACAGCACCGTCTCGACCAGCGGCGAGGCGCCGAGCGCCCAGCACAGCGCGTGCTCGCGGCCGCCGCCGCCCACCACCAGAACCTTCATGCCGAAATCCTCACCGCTCCGCCGAGCGCCTAGCCGTTGGCGCCAGCCGGGTCCAGCCGCGGCGCCACGCCCCGCACCGCCCATGCGCTGCAGGCATAAGCGCGCGGGCCGTCCGGCTCGCCGTCGAGATAGGCGCGGCGCACATGCTCCTTCAGCCGTTCCCGGGCGGCTGGATCAAGGCCGGCGACGTAGGCGCCGCCGGGTCCCTGGCCGCCGAGATAGGGGCTCCAGAAATCCTCGAACTCGGCGAACTCCATGCGGATCGTGAGATAGGCCTCCGCGACGTCCAGGAACCCGGCGGCGCGCCAGGCTGCGCCGAGTTCGCCCGGCCGGGTCATCGGCCGGACATAGTTCTGCGCCCGGAGCGCCTCGGCCGCCGGGTCGAGCATGGCCGCGGTGTCGAAGAACATCCGGTTGGCCACCATTCCGCCGCGTGCGTCCCAAACCGTCGCCGCCGCCATGCCCCCCGGCCGCGTCACGCGCCGCATCTCGGCGACGGCATGGTGCGCACGCGGCACGAAGTGCAGCATCAACAGGGAGAGCACGCGGTCGAAGCTGCCGTCCGCGAACGGCAGGTCGCAGGCGTCGCCGACGCGGAACTCGGCGCCCGCGATGTCGGACCGCGCCTGCGCGTGCGCGACATAGGCCGGCGAGAAGTCGATTCCCCTGACCCGGGCGGTCGGTGTCCGGCCCAGGATGGCGGCCGCGAGGTGCCCCGTGCCGCAGCCGAGATCGAGGCAGTCGCCGTCGACCGCGCCGGCGAAGTCCAAGAGCAGCTCGGCCAGCTTCCGGCTCCAGCGGCCCATGACCAGCTCATAGGCGCCACCGTCGGTGGCGGTGAAGGTCGATGACGCGCTCATGCCGTCCTCCCCGATGCGCGGCTCCGGCCGATGGGCCATGTTGCCGGCACCGGGCGCAAGCGGAGAATGCGTTGCGACGCTTCTGGCGAAAGTTGCTGGTTCTTCTGGTGGTGGCCCTGCCGGCGCGCGCCGACGCCGGGCCAGCCGACGCCTTCGCCCGCTACGTCGCGGCGCTGCAAGCACGCGACGGCGCCGCGGCGGTGGCACTGGTCACGGCGGGGAGCCTCGGGCGCGAGGAGGAGTTGCGCGACCTCGCGCTCTCCGCCCCGGCCGACAGGGTCGCCGCCTTGCCCATGGCCGACCGGCTGGCGGTGCTGCGCCTGCGCCACGAATTCACCGCGGAGGAACTGCGCCCGCTTTCGGGCGCCGATCTGATCCGGCTCGCGGTCGAGGAGGAATGGACCAGCCCCAAGCCGCTGGCCGTCCTGGGCGTGGCCGAGGTCGCGCCGAGCGGTGACACGACCGTGCTTCGGGCCGAGCGCGCCGGCGAGCCGGTGCCGGTGCGTCTCGTGCTGCGCCGCGAGCAGGGTGCGTGGAGGCTCGACCTTGTCGAGCTGGCCCGTGGCGCCGACGCGCCCTTGGCCGAAGCCCTCACGTTCCGCGCCGTGCGCGCCGGGGTACCGGTCGAGGAGGTGCTGCGCTGGGCAATCGAGGACAGCTCCGGGCAGATGGTGGACAAGGACTTGTGGCAACCGCTGGCGCCCGATTGAGAAAGGATGGTCGCATGGATCAAGCCGCCTTCACCGCCAGCCTCGGCGCACCCTCGCCTCCGCCCGGGCTCTCTCCGCCGCTGGCGGCGCTGTGGCATGCCGCGCGGGGCGAGTGGGATGCCGCCCACGAGATCGTCCAGGCGCGGGAGGGCGACCCCGCGCACGACTGGGTGCACGCACATCTGCACCGGGTCGAAGGCGACCTCGGCAACGCCGCCTACTGGTACCGCCGCGCCGGCCGGCTGGTGGGCAATGGCGACTTGGCCGCGGAACGGCACGCGATCGTGGCGGCATTGCTGGCCGGAGAGGCGCCAGCCTAGCCGAGCGTGGCGGCCCCTCCGCTTGTCGCTGTGTCACGCCCATGTTACCCAGGGCGGTGACGGTGTCCTTAGGGACTTGAAAGGGAAGCCGGTGCGGGTCTTCGGGCCCCATTCCGGCGCTGCCCCCGCAACTGTAAGCGGCGAGCCTCCTCCGAGGTGCCACTGGGCCGACCGGCCCGGGAAGGCGGAGCGAGGCGTCGAGCCGCGAGCCAGGAGACCTGCCGTCGCTTGGACCACCCCTATGAGCCGGGCGGGGTGCACCGGTGGAGGCAGCAATGCATGCAGCGATTCTCCTGTCCAACACGGTCCGGCCGTCCGGGCCGGCGCGGTTTCGTGCCGGCTGAGGCAGGTGCCAGGCTCGATCCCGATCCCCTCGGCCTGATCGACGGCTTCCTGGTCGAGCCCGCGGCCGACGCGGTGGAGCGCACCTACCTCACCTGGCTCGTGACCCTGGCACCTGCGCTCGACCCGGCCCGCGCCGCCGCGCTGCTCCTGGCCCGTCCGGCCGCGGGCACGCCCACGGCGGCGGGCGAGCGGCTGCTGGACCTGCTGCGCGACACCACCCGCTGGCCGGGCCCGGCCGTGGCGGCCTTCATCGCGGGCCGGCGCCCGCATGCGGAGCGACGATGAGCACCAAGATCCCGGCCACGATCGTCACGGGTTTCCTCGGGGCGGGAAAGACCAGCCTCATCCGGCACCTGGTGGAGAACGCACGTGGCCGCCGGCTGGCGCTGCTGATCAACGAGTTCGGCGACCTGGGCGTCGACCGCGCCATCCTCGGCGGCTGCGGCATCGAGGGCTGCGCCGAAGAGGACGTGATCGAGCTTTCCAACGGCTGCATCTGCTGCACGGTGGCCGACGATTTCCTGCCCGCGATGCGCACCATACTGGCCCGCGACCCGGCACCCGACCACATCGTGATCGAGACCTCGGGCCTGGCATTGCCCAAGCCACTGGTCGCCGCCTTCACCTGGCCCGAGGTCCGCAGCCGGCTGACCGTCGACGGGGTGCTGGTGGTGGCCGACGCCGCGGCCGTGCTCGCCGGCCGGTTCGCCCACGATCCGGACGCGGTCCAGGCCGAGCGCGCGGCCGACCCCTCGCTCGACCACGACACGCCGCTCGAGGAGCTGTTCGAGGAGCAGCTCGGCTGTGGCGACTTGGTCCTGGTCAACAAGGCCGATCAGGTCACCGAGGGGGAGCGCGCCGAAGTCGAGACGGCGATCCGCGCCGAGCTGCGCCCCGGCGTGCGGCTGGTCTGGACCAGCCACGGCCGGATCGACCCCGCCGTGGCGCTGGGCCTGGGCGTGGCCGCGGAGGGCGACCTCGCCAACCGGCCCTCGCATCACGACGGCGACGAGGAGCACGGCCATGACGAGTTCGAGAGCTTCGTCCTGGAGGTTCCCCCGCTCGCCGACCCCGAGCCGTTGGTCGGCCGCCTGCGCGACGCGATCCGCGGCCACGACATCCTGCGCGTGAAGGGCTTTCTCGCCGTCGCGGGCAAGCCCATGCGCCACGTCGTGCAGGCGGTCGGCGAGCGCGTCGACTTCTACTACGACCGCCCCTGGCGCCCGGGCGAGGGTAGCGCGGGCGAGCTCGTGGTGATCGGCATGAAGGGGCTCGACCGCGCTGCCATCGGCGCGGCCGTTCTGGACGCTTGACCGCGCTCGCCGAGCCGCTCCTCGCCTCGCCCTGCGTCGGCGTCTGCCGATTCGATCCGGCGACCGGCTGGTGCCTGGGCTGCGCCCGCACCGGCGACGAGCTGGCGGCCTGGTCGGCGCTGGACGAGCGCGGCCGCGACGCGGTCTGGCGCGAGCTGCCCCGCCGCAAGGCCGAACTGCGCCTGGGCTTCGAGCTGCTGCCCTGGACACCGGAGGTCGCGCTGGCGCGCCTGGCCGGCGAGCCGGGCACCGTCTGGCGCCTCGGCGTGCCGGGAGCGTCGGCCGAGCTGCCGGGGCCGTTCGCGGTCGAGTTCCGCGACGACCAGCTCACCCTGCGCACGGCGGGCGGCCGGCTGCGTCTCGCCGGTCATCCGGGCATGCGGGTGTTCGCGCTGCCCGGTCGCTTGGTCCTTGCCGTGCATCGCTCCCGCCTGAGGCCGAACCCCGCGCATCTGACCGGGCTCGGCCCCGACGGCGACGCCCTCGACCCGGCCGCCCGGAGCCAGCCCCTGTTCGACCTGGGCTTCGGCCGCCCGACCTTCCGCTTCGCCGTCCGCACCGGCTCCGCCGGCCTGGCGAACGCCCTGCGCGTCGGCGCCGGCCGCCCGCTCGACCGCGCCACCGAGGCCATGCTCGCGGCCGTCTCGCCGACCCGCGTGCTGCTCGGCCCGCTCGGCCGGATCGAGATCGACGCCCCGATCGGCGCCGCGTCGGGGGCGCGGACGATGCTCAGCCCGGCCCTGCTCGCGCAGGGACTGGAACTCGAGCCCGGCCTCAACCTGCCGCAGGCCTATGCGCCGCTGTTCGCCGTGCGCCGAGGCTAGCCACCGTCTCACGCCACCACGTGCCGGTGCGCGCCGGTGGTGCCCATGGGCCGCGGGGCATCGCGCGCATGCAGGTCCCGCACCGCCGGCGAGGCCCAGGGCAGCAGCGGTGCGCGGCGGGCGGCGGGCAGATGGCGCGAGCCGAGAATCTCGCCGAGGCAGTCCGCTGCACCGCAGCCGCAGCGGAAGGGTGCTGCCAGCTCCCATTCGGTGGTCAGGCAGTGCCAGGTCAGCTCCTCGCCGGCGGCGATCGGCCGCCGCGCCACGAAGGTCCAATGTCGGAAGTCGATCGCGCAGTTGGGCCGGCAGGCATGGTTCATCATGCCCCAGGCGGCGCCGTCCGGGGCGAGGTGCAGGTCCGCGGCGATCTGGATGGTCAGGCGGCTGCGCTCGGGCGTCGGCCGCCCCAGGAGCGTCAGGATCGACAGACCTGCGGCCAGCGGGGCGGTCGCGTGCAACCCACCGCCGCTTAGACCTGCGTGCCCGCGACCCGAACAACGACCTGGCCCCGGCCGAGCTCTCGTTCACGACGACCTCCGACTGGCGCGACCAGTGGGTGGTAGCGCTCGGCACAGCCTGGCAGCCCGCACCCGCCTGGACCCTATGGGCCGGCTGCAACTACGGCCGCAATCCGATCGCGAACGATCATCTCAGCCCGATCGGCATGAACATCGGCGAGCATCACGTCACCGGTGGCGCCATGCAGGCAACTCGCCGACGCGGTGCGCGCCGGTCTGGCGCTCGAGTATCAGCTGCCGAATGACGTCGACTACGGCAACCGAGAGCTGCCTCTGGGCGAGGATCTCCGGGCGCGCACCAGCTACCTTGCCATGTATCTGGGTCTGAGCCTGACGTGGTAGAGGATTGCGCGACAGCCGCGGAGCAACACCCTGTCGTCAGCCCCAGCCGACCGCCTGCGCGCCGTCTGCCTGGCACTGCCCGAGGCGGCGGAGATCGAAACCTGGGGCGACGCCACCTTCCGGGTGCGCGGCAAGATCTTCGCCATGCTCCGGCGCGGCGACGGGCGGGTCTCGTTCTGGTGCAAGGCGCCGCCGGGCAGCCAAGCGATCCTGGTCGAGGCGGATCCGGAGCGGTTCTTCGTGCCGCCCTATGTCGGGCACAAGGGCTGGGTCGGGATGCGGATCGACGACGGGCCGGACTGGGCCGAGGTCGAGCTGCTGGTGCGGCGCAGCTACCGGATGACCGCGCCCAAGCGGCTGGCGGCCCCGGTCGAGCAGGCGCTCACTCCGGCCACTCGACCTCGTCCTCGCTGACCAGCTCGCCGCGCATCGAGGGTCCCTCGGTGTGGACGCGCTCGGGATCGCCACAGACCAGGTGGTGCCATTCCGGCAGGTCCATGCCGAACTCGAGCAGGCGGTAGGCGCAGGACCAGGGCAGCCAATCGAGCGCGCGCACGTTGGCGGGCGTGATCTTCACGCAGTCGGCCACCTTGGCCTTGCGGTTCGGGTAGTCGGAGCACCGGTGGGTGCACAAATCGAGCAGGCGGCACGCGGCGTCGGACAGGGCGATCTCGCCCGTGTCCTCGTCCTCGACCCGGATCTGGCAGCACAGGCCGCAGCCGTCGCAGAGCGACTCCCACTCGTCCTCGCTCATCTCGGTCAGTGGCTTGGTGCGCCAGAATGCCATGGATCCAGCTCTAGCAAAGCGCGGCGGTGCTGGCATCTTCCTCGAGGGGTCCGATGCTCAGCTACCGCCACGCCTTCCACGCCGGCAGCTTCGCCGACGTCCTCAAGCACGCGGTGCTGGTCCACGTCCTGCGCCATGCCGTGCAGAAGCCCAAGCCCCTCTACTATCTCGATACCCATGCGGGCGCCGGCAGCTACGACCTTGCCTCCGCGATGGCGGTCAAGACCGGCGAATGGCGCGAGGGAGTTGCGCGCGTCCTGGCGGCACCGGACCCGCCTGCGCTGGTCCGGTCCTATCTCGACCTCCTCGGCGCCGCCAACCCGGCAGGCGAGCTGCGCTTCTATCCGGGCTCGCCGGCCTGGGCGCGGGCCATCCTCAGGCCGGAGGACCGGATCGAGCTGGTCGAGCTGCACGGGACCGACCATGGCCTGCTCGAGGAATGGGCCGGCGCCGGCGCGCTGGTGCGGCGTGTGGACGGTCTGTCGGCGCTGACCCACCGTCTGCCGCCGCGCGAGCGCCGCGGAATTGCGCTGATCGACCCCAGCTACGAGATCAAGAGCGACTTTCGGACGGTGGTCGCGGCCGTGGCACGTGCTCATCGACGCTTCGCCACCGGCGTGTTCCTCCTGTGGTACCCGGTGATCGACCGCGGCCGGACCGAAGAGTTGCTGGCCGATCTACGCGCCACCGGCATCCCGCGCCAACTGCGGCTCGAGCTGTGCGTGCGGCCGGACGGCGCCGCGCGTGGCATGACCGGTGCCGGCATGCTCGTCATCAACCCGCCCTGGACGCTGGAGGAAGCGGCGGCGACGGGGCTGCCCTGGCTGGCGCGGGTCCTGGAGGCCGGCGACCGCTGGACGATCGGCTGGAACGTCCCACCCTGAGTCGCGCTAGCGCTTCGGCAGGAGGAAGATCGCGGTTCCCATGGCGAGGCTGCCGAAGGTGACCCCGAAGCCGGCGGCTGCCAGCACCAGGGTCAGCAGCCTGTCCTCGGAGTGGAGCAGCAACTCGCCGAGCCGGGCGACGTCGAGCCAGATCAGGGTGCCGAGCAGGCACCAGCCGGTCGCCACGCCGACAAGGCAGTGGCGGGCGAGGAAGCGGACGTGATCGGGTAGCGCGTCCATGCCGCGTCCCATCAGGGTTCGCCACGCAGGATCCGGGCATCGGCCGTCCGGTCAAGACCCCGTGCCCGAGCGTGGCCATGGTGCTCTTGCCAAGGTCTTGCCGCTCAACTACCGCAGCGGTGTGATGGGCGAAGCTATGAACGGCGGTCCGATGCGGTCGTGGTGGATGCGTTTGGTCGCGGCGGGAATGGTCCTGGGGCTGGCCGCGCCCGCGTCCGTTCAGGCCCGGTTCATGGGGGTCTACGACTATCCCTTCGTGAGCCCGCTGGCTGCTACGGTGGCGGCCACGCCACCCGCCAACCAGGCGCGACAAATTCCCGGCCGTCAGTTCGCCCAGCTGATCGAGACGCGGTACGTCACCCCGTTCCCGGACCGTCCGGTTCCACCGGTCTTCTGGTACTTCGGCTCGGGCATGCCCTACACGCTGATGAAGCAGAACCGGCCGCGCGCACCGCTGTTCTTCATCATCGGCGGCACCGGCGCCGGGCACGACTCCGCCAAGTCCTATGGCCTCGCCAACGTTCTCTACCAAGCGGGCTTCAACGTGGTGAGCCTGCCCAGCCCGACCCACACCAGCTTCATCGTCACCGCCTCGACCGACAGTGTGCCCGGCCAGCTCAAGGAGGATGCGCAGGATCTCTATCGGGTCATGGCCATGATCAGCGCCGACCTCGCCCCCGAAATCGACGTGTCCGGCTACTATGTCGGCGGCTATAGCCTGGGCGGGACTCACGCCGCCTTCGTGAGCGAGCTCGACAGCCGCGAGCGGCGGTTCAACTTCAAGAAGGCGGTGGTGATCAACCCGGCGGTGAGCCTCTACAATTCGGTCAACCGTCTCGATGCCATGGTCTCGGAAAATCTGAACGAGGACCGTGCTGGCGTCAGCGACTTCATCGACCATCTGTTCGACCAGATCGTGGCCCTCTACAATTCCGCTGATCGGGTGGACTTCACCGATCCGGCCTTTGTCTACCGCGCCTACGCCACGCTGGAGCCGCCGGAGCGGGAACTCGAGCTGTTGATCGGCTTGGCGTTCCGACTGACGTCCAACGACTTGGCCTTCACCAGTGACGTGATGACCAACGCCGCCTATGTCGTGCCGAAAAATGCACGACTCACGGCCACGACGTCCTTGACCAACGTGATGCTCGAGGGCCTGCGGCTCAACTTCGTCAACTTCTTCGACGGGCTCTACGTGCCGTTCGTGCAGCGTCGAGAGCCAGGCGTGACCAGGGCCGAGCTGATCGAGCGCGCCAGTCTGCGGGCGATCGAGCCCTATCTGCGGCGTGATTCGCGCGTCGTCCTGCTGGGCACGCAGGACGACGTGATCCTTTCCCGCGCCGAAGTGTTCTGGCTGCAGGACGTGTTCGGAGAACGGGCGCGACTGTTTCCGACCGGCGGGCACTGCGGCAGCATGGACCAGCGCGAGTTCGTCCGCGAGATGCTGCGGCTGATCTTCGCCGGCGAGGCCCGCTCGTGAGCTTGCGGGCGTTGGCGGGCGTCTGGCTGTCGGCGGCGCTGGCGGCCTGTGCCGCGACACCGGCGTCCGAGCTGGGCACGGCCCCGCCGCTGCACCAGCTGTCGGAGGCGGAGCGGGACGGCGACATTCCGCTGCGGATCTACGATCCGTGGGAAGGGACCAACCGCGGCGTCTACAAATTCAACGCGCTGTTCGACGAATACGTCTTCCTGCCGGTGGTGCGCGGCTATGAGTTCGTGACGCCGGACTTCATCGAGGAGCGCGTCACCCACTTCTTCTCGAATTTGTCGGAGTTCCGCAACGCGGGCAACGGTCTCATGCAGGCCCGGCCCGATGCCGCGGGGCGGGCCGTGATCCGACTGGCCTTGAACTCGACCATAGGGGTAGGGGGCCTGTTCGACGTTGCCACCCCCATGGGCGTGACCCAGGAACCACTCGATTTCGGCCTGACCCTTGGCCGCTGGGGCACGCCCAACGGTCCGTTCCTGATGGTGCCGGTGGTCGGTCCGTCGAACGTCCGCGACTTCTCCGGCTTCCTGGTCAATTCGGCGATCGCCTCCTACGTGCCGCCCGAATCGATCGTGACGGAGTGGGTCTACTTCAACCCGGCCATCTACGTGCTCTACGCGGTCGACCTGCGCCGACAGGTCAACTTCCGCTACCACGGTTCGGGATCGCCGTTCGAATACGATCTCGTGCGCTTCCTCTACACCAAGAAGCGCGAGCTCCAGCTACGGTCGCTGTTCGCCGGGCAGCCGACCGAAATCGAGCCTTCGCCCTTCCGCGGCCCGGTCGACATCGCACCCGTGTCCGGCTCGACGCTGCCGCATCAGGCTCCGGCCGGCCGGCTTCTGCCGTAGGCGAGCAACATCACGATGATCACCAGGCCGTAGATGATCTGTCGCCCGGCCTCGGGCATCTGCATGACCGAGAGCACCGAGGACAGCAGCGTGATCAGGATGGTGCCGACCACCGTTCCGGCATAGCGGCCCTTGCCGCCCAGGATATGGGTGCCGCCAATGACCACCGCCGCGATGGAGGGCAGCAGGTAGGCGTCGCCCATGCCCTGATAGGCCTTGGTCGAGTAGCCGGCGAGAAGGACGCCGGACAGGCCGGCGCACATGCCGCACAAGGCGAATGCGGCCACCAGCACCGCCCGGGTCGGAACGCCCGACAGGTAGGCGGCGGCCTCGCGGTTGCCGATGGCGTAGACATAGCGGCCGAACACCGAGCGGCGCAGCAGGAACACCATGCCCAGCGAGAGCAGGCCCCAGACCAGCAGCGCCATGGGGATCCCGAGCAGATGGCCGGTGGCGAGAAAGGTCATGAGGTCGGTGGCGTGTGTCTGCGGCGCGAAACCGCCGGTGTGCATGACCATCAGACCGCGCAGCATTGCGTTGACGCCGAGGGTGAAGATCATCGACGGCACGCGCAGGTAGGCGACGCCGATGCCGTTGAAGATGCCGACGGCCAGGCCGATGCCGATACCCACGGGGATCGCCAGGGGCCCGCCGATGGCCGTGGCCATCATCGCGGCCGAAGCCAGCGTCCAGGGGACCGAGAGGTCGATATGGCCCAGGAGAATGACCAGCATCATGCCGGCGGCGACGATGCCGAGGAAGGCGCCCACCTGAAGCTGCTGCAGCAGGTAGCTCGGGTTGAGGAAGGCGAGATTGCCCTGGGTGGAGAGAGTATAGGCCGAGCCGAACCCGAGAATGACCAGCACGAACAGGCTGGCGATCGCGATCGGTCGGTCGTCGCCGCTGAGCTTGAACATCGGCGTCAACCCAGAAGCTGCAGGCGGTTGCGCACGCGAAAGACGCGGCTCGCACCGACCGAGACCGCGGCCAGGAGCACGAGGCCCTCGAACAGCGGCTGCAGCAGCGGCGGCACGTCGAAGATCCGGAAATTGAACGAGATGGCGCGGATCACCAACGCGCCGATCAGGGAGCCCACCGCCCCGCCGCTGCCGCCGGTGAGCACCGTCCCGCCGATCACGACGGCGGCGATCGAGTTCAGGGTGTAGCCGCCGGCCTGGGGCACGTCGGCATTGCCGCTCGAGGTCTGGATCGCGAGATAGAGCCCGCCCACGCCGGCGAAGAAGCCGGCGAGCGTGAACGCGGCCAGGCGGGCCTGATCGATGGCAAGCCCCGACATGTAGGCGGCCGGCTCGCTCGAGCCCACGGCATAAACGTTGCGGCCGGTGACCGTGGCGCGAAAGGGCAGCCACACCAGCACGACGACCAGCACGGCCAGGATCAGCGGCACGGGAATCCAGGCCACCGGCTGGAACCAAGGCGCATCCCCGCCGTCGAACCAGCCATAGGTCGCGGCCAGCTCATAGAGGTCGTTGGTCAGCGCCCAGGTCAGGTCCCCGTCGATGTCGCCGCCCGGCGTCGGACGGAGATAGAGCGCGATGCCGAGATAGACCGCCCCGGTGGCGAGCGTGGCGATGATCGGCTGCAGCCGGCCGTAGACGACGATGCAGCCGTTGACGAAGCCGGCGAGCGCGCCGACCGCGAGGCAGACCACCGTGCCGGTCACCAGCATCGCCGGCGAGCCGACCAGCACATGGCTGGCGACGCAGTTGACCAGGGTCATCACCGCACCCACCGAAAGGTCGAGACCGCCGGCCAGCACGGGCACGGTCTGGGCCATCGCGGCCATGACCAGGGCGAAGCTCTCGTTGCTGTTCTGGATCAGCACCGCCGGGCTGAAGCCCCTGGGGTGGAGGGAGTTGTAGACGCCGTAGAAGATCACGAAGAGCAGGACGGCCAGGGCAAGCCCGAGATTGCGTCCCAGCACGCCGCCCATCCGGCTCACAGCGCAGCCCCGTTCGCCGACGTGGCGATGTTGAGCGAACTCGCGACAATCGCATGCTCGGTGATCTCCGCACCCTCCAGCATCCGGACGATGCGGCCGTCATAGAGGATCAGCACGCGGTCGCAGCAGCCGACCAGCTCGTCATAGTCGGTGCTGTAGAAGAGGATGGCGGTACCGGCCTCGGCCAGCTCACGCATGAGGATGTAGAGCTCCTGCTTGGTGCCGACGTCGATGCCGCGCGTGGGGTCGTTGAGCAGGATCAGGCGCGGTCGGGTCAGCAGCCATTTGCCGATCACCACCTTCTGCTGGTTGCCGCCGGAAAGGGTGCCGACGGGATCGGCCGGGTCACCGAGCTTGATCCGCAGCCGGCGGACCATCTCGTCGACCGCCCGGTCCTCGGCACGGCGGTCCACGACGCCCATCCGGCCGAGGCTCCCCAAAGCGGCGAGGCCGAGATTGTCCCGGACCGACATCGGCAGCAGCAGACCCTCGGTCTTGCGATCCTCAGGGACCAGGGCCATGCCGCAGGCGGGTGATTTGGCGTGCGCCGGGCCGGTCGGCTCGTAGGTCTTGCCTTCGAGCGTCACCCGGCCCTCGACTCCGCGCAGCACGCCGAACAGGCCCAGCATGAGCTCGCGCTGGCCCTGGCCGTCCAGGCCGCCCAGCCCGACGATCTCGCCCTTGCCCACGGTGAACGACAGCTCGGAGAGCCGGTCGCCCCAGCCGAGGCCAGCCACCTCGAGGCAGGTGGGCGCTGGCGCGTTGCGCTGGGGCTTGGGCGGGTACACCTGGGTGATGTCGCGGCCGATCATCAGCCGGACGATCTCCTCTTCGGTGCGTGCACCGTGGCTGAAGGTCTCGACGTGACGGCCGTTGCGGAACACCGAGCAGGTGTCCGCCAGCGCCGCGATCTCGTGCATCCGGTGCGAGATGTAGAGCAACGCGAGGTTCTCGCGGCGCAGCCGATGCAGGAGGCCGAACACCAGCTCGACGTCGGCCGCGGTCAGGGCGGAGGTCGCCTCGTCCAGGATCAGCAGCCGCGGCTCGAGCGCCAGCGCCTTGGCGATCTCGACCAGCTGCCGGCGGGACAGGGGCAGGTCCTTGACCCGGGTGTCGGGGTCGAGGTCGCCGCAACCGAGCCGCGCCAAATAGTCGGTGGCCCTGCGCCGCTGCGCCCGGCGGTCGATCAGCCCCAGCCGGCGCGGCGGGTTCGACAGGCAGACATTCTCCGCGACGCTCAGGTCGGGGACCAGCGACAGCTCCTGGAAGATCGCGACGATCCCGGCCCGATTGGCTGCTCCCGGACCGACGAAGCGCACCGGTTCGCCGGCCAGGCGCATCTCGCCGGTGTCGGACTGGACGACGCCGGAGATGATCTTGATCAGCGTCGACTTGCCGGCGCCGTTCTCGCCCAGCACCGCATGGATCGAGCCGGCCCGGCAGGCGAAGTCGACCTCCTCGAGCGCGCGGACGCCTCCATAGCGCTTGGAGACGCCGCGGAGCTCGAGGAGCGGGACGCCCTGCGGCGTCGGGTCAGCCACCAGGCTGCCCGCTTGCACCGCCTACTGCACGTTGTCCGCGCTCTTGCCCATGATCTCGACGGCAGTGATGTTGACGTCGCAAGGCGGAAATTCGTTCGGCGTGAAGAAATTGTCGCTGAGATCCGACCAGAAGTTCTTGCCGTCCTCCAATGTCGTGTAGTCGGCGACCGGGATCGGCACCGAGATCAGCTGCGGCATCGGGTTACCCTCGAGCGCCGCGATCGCGGCCTTCATCGAGATCGCGACGAGGCCGGGCGACTGGCCGTAGGAAAGACCCTTGAGGCCCTTGTCCTTCAACTCGGCGATCTGCTTGCGGAACCCGTTCTCGGCCTCGCCCGCCATCGGCACCATCGGATGGCCGGCGTCGAGGAAGGCGCGCACGGTGCCGGTCGAGCCGCCCTGGGTAAAGACGGCGACGAAGTTGCCGTGAACCGCCAGCGCGTCGGCGGTGGCCTTCTGCGACGTGCCGTCGTCCCAGTTGCCGACGATCTCGACGATCTCCAGGTCCGGCGCTTCCTTCTCCATGACCTCGCGGAAGCCGAGATGGCGGTCGCGGTCGACCGAATTGCCGGGCAGGCCGCGCACTTCCAGGACCTTGCCGGTCTTGGTGTCGCCCAGCTCCTTGAGCAGGAATTCGGCGGACATGACGCCCATCTCGTGCTGGTCCTCGTTGACCATCATCACGGCGTCGGTGTCGAGAATGTTGTCGAACGGCACGATCACGACACCGTTGCGGTCGGCCAACTTGATGACGCGATCGAAGCCCTCGGGGCTCACCGCGATCGTGACGATCGCGTCGTAGCCTTGGTTGATGAAGTCCTCGATGGCGCCAAGCTGCGCCGCGGCGTCGGTGCCGGTCGAAACGACCTTGAACTCCTTGATCTTTTCCTTGATGCCCGGCTGCTCGGCGAATGCCTTGGCGGTCTGGATCATCTGAATTCGCCAAGTATTACCGACGAAGCCATTGACCAAGGCGATCCGGAAGGGGCCCTCCTTGGCCGGCCACTGGAAGTACTTGGTCTGGTCGCTCCAGGGCGCGAAGCAGGTCGGTTCATAGCCGGGGCCCTGGACCACCTGCGGTGGCTTGGCCAGGGCCGCGCCTGCGGCCATGCCCAGCGCGCCCGCGACGGCAGCGCAAAGCGTGAGACGGCGAAGCAGAAACATAAGGACCTCTCCGATCGCTGGGGCCACTTGGCCCTCGTTTGTGTGCGGCCTTGTCCGGCCGTTCCTACTCCGCCGCGATCCGCACGTCACGGGCATATGCCCGGGGATCCTTGTAGATCGCGCCATCCTTCATGATCATCGCGAACCGGCCGCGGTCGGCCATGATCCCGATGTCCGCCAGCGGGTTGCCGTCGACCAGGAGCAGATCGGCGAGGAAGCCCTCGCGGACTTGGCCGAGCTCGCCGCCCATGCGCATCAGCTCGCCTCCGTGCCGGGTGGCGCAGACGATGGCGTCCATCGGCGAGTAGCCGAACAGGTCGACGAAGTGCTTGAGGTCGCGGGCGTTGGTACCTTGCGGGGTCCAGGCGAAGCCGTAATCGCCGCCGACCACCACCCGGATGCCGCGCTTCTTGACTTCGGCATAGACTTCGGCGGTCCGTTCGAGGTTGCGCCGCATGCCCATCTGCTCGACCACCTCGGGCGTGATGCCCCAGGGCGCCGCCTCGTAGACCGTGTTGTGCAGCAGGCCCACCGCCGGACCGAGGAAGATGCGGTCCCTGGCCGCCTCCATCATGTCGAGCGCCTCCTCGTCGGCGAACTCGCAATGATAGATGCAGTCGACCCCGTTGCGGACCGACAGCTTGACGCTGTTGGCCGAGCGCGAGTGGGTCGCGACCTGCTTGCCGAATTCGTGCGCGATCTCGCACGCCATCCGGACCTCGTCGTCCATGTAGGTCGTGCAGCCGGCCGGCGCGTGAGGGTAGAAATCGTCGCCCGAGACGTTGAGCTTGATATTGTCCACGCCCTCGCGGATGCAGGTGCGGACCGCCCGGCGGATCTCCTCGGGCCCGTCCGCGATCAGTGCGAAGCTCTCCCGATGCAGGTGCAGCTGCCGCTCGTCGCCGAGACCGCCGGTCGCCACCAGCTCCGGACTCGCCGCACGCATGCGCGGGCCCGGCAGTTCCCCCGCGTTGATCGCGTTGCGCACGACAACGTCGAGGCGCGGTTTGGCCGAGGCGGCACAGTAGATGCTGGTGAAACCGCTCTCCAGCAGCAGCTTGACGTTGGCTGCGGTCTTGAGGGTGTGCTCCTCAGGCGGAATCATGCCGAGATGGAACGGCATCGACACCCCGGTGAAGGACGGGTGGCAGTGCCCCTCGACCATGCCCGGCATCAAGGTCATGCCCCGGCCGTCGAGCACGGTCGACGCCTGGTCGCGCGTGATCTGGTTCGGTCCCCTGGCGACGGTCCGGATGCGGTTGCCTTGGACGAGCACCTCGCCGGGAAATGGCTCGGCCCCTGATGCGTCCAACACCATGACGTCGGTGAGCAGTACCGGTCCCACGCCAGCCTCCCGCGCTGCGGCCGTGCATGCGGCCCTCGAGCTTTGCCGGCAGGATCGCGCCCCACCGGCCCGGTGTCAATGGATCGGCGGGTGGGTCTCAGCCGCCGGCCTGGCGTGTTCCGCGCCCGCCGTCGCGCATGGCCAGGGCCAGGACGATCAGGCCGAGCAGAATGGGTGGCACCCAGCCTGCCAGCACCGGGCGGATCAGGCCGACCTCGCCCAGGGCGCTGGCGACGCCGCTGGAGATCAGGAGCGTGAAGCCGATGCCGACGGCGGTCATGAACACGGGCGCGATCGACGCCGTGCGGCTGAACCGGCGCACGAGCGCGAACGCCAGCATCATCAGGAACATGGGCACGAAGGCGCCGGCGATCCGTTGGTGGAGCCAAGTCAAGTAGGGCTCCTTGGCTCGCAGGCCGTAGCCGCCATTGGCGACGATGTCCTCGAGCTGCAGGAGCCCGAGCTCGCGCGGCGGCCGCGCCAGGAGCTGGATGCGGGCGACGTCGATCCGGCCCGGCCATCGCAGCGTCGGCAGGTGCTCGATGCTGCGGTCGGCGACCCGGGACCGGGTGACCTCGTGCAGCAGCCAGCCTCCGGGAGCGTCGGTCGCCGAGGCGGCGTCGATCCGCTCGGTAAGGATGCCATCGGAGCCACGGCGGAAGATCGAGACGTCGTTGATCTTGCCGACCGAGATCGCGTTCGCCGACAGGCGGACGATGTCGTTGCCGCTGCGGAGCCAGTAGAAGCCGCTGGCCTCGGCGTCGGTCGCGCGGTGGCGATAGTCGCCGATGCCCCAGATCCGCAACTCTGTGGTCGCCCGAGGCAGGGCGAAATCGTCGACGGCGAACTTGACCGCCACCAGGGCCAGGCCGGCGGGCAGCAGCATCCTGAGGATCCGCAACGGACGGACCCCGATGCTCCAGACCACGATCAGCTCGCGGTGCCGCAGAAGGTCGGCAACGGCCAGGAGCCCCGCGATCAGGGCGGCCAACGGCATGAGCTCGGATAGCATGATGGGTAGCCGAAGGCCGAAATAGCGCAACCCGGCGGCGAGCGCGCCTTGTGGCGCGCTCGCCAGCTCGGGGCCGACATCGATCAGGTCGATCACCGTGGCGAACCCGATGATCCCGAACAGGACGATCATGAAGCGCACGCCGAACATGCGGTTCAGATAGAGCGCGAGGACGTTCATCCGCGCTGCGTCGCCGCCCGGCGCGGCAGCAGGCGGCCGAGGCGATCGAACTGTCGGTCGAGCCAGATGCCCATGCGCGGGTCCGGCACCCGGGTGGCCGCGCGCAGGAACATCCAGCTCGAGATCACCGCGAACACCGCGAACGGCACCCAAAGGCCGAGCCAGGTCGGGATCTTGTCGTTGTCCGCCAGAGCTTCTCCCATCTGGAGCAGCTGGTAGAAGGCAATCAGCATCGCCAAGCCGAGCACGAGGCCATAGGAGCGCTGGCCGCGCACGCGGCCGATCGCCAGCGGAATCGCCATCAGCGGCAGCAGCGGCAGGGAGAGGATCCGCACCAGGCGCCCGCCGAGTTCCGACTGGATCTCCCATGGGTCGATATGCTCGGGCGGAGCGTTCCGTGCCGCCCAGAGCTCGGGCAGCGTCATCTCGCGCTCGTCTTCGCCGCGCGGGCGAAAGCCCTCGTCCGGGTTGGTGAGCATGGTTTCGAATTCATGGAAACGGATCACCACCTCGCCGGAGGAGGACGCCGCCGCCTTGTCGCTGCCGGCAGGTACCAGCTGCTGCAGGCCATCCTCGAGCTTCAGCTTGATCGGTGTCGTCGGGCCCTCGCGTACCGCCGCGCCATGCTGGGCGGTGATCGTCACCGCGTCCTTGCCCTCGCCGCTCTGGTAGAGGAACACGCCGGTCATGCGCGATTTGTCCTCGGAGATCTTGTCGACCATGTAGGTCGTGTCTCCCAGGGTCGTGAACAGGCCGTCCTGAAGCAGTGTCGTGAACGAGGCGTTGGTCAGCGCATAGGTCGCGGCGCGGTAGGCGTAGCGGGCGTAGGGCTGCAGCAGGCTCACCAGGAGCGCCACGATGAAGGCCAGGACCAGCGACGCGCCGAGAATGGGGCGAAGGAGCTGCGGCAGTCCCGCGCCCGAGGCGTTGATCGCCGCCAGCTCGCCCTCGCGGCTGAGCCGGCTGAAGGTCAAGAGAATCCCGAGGAAGAAGGCGACCGGCAGGGCAAGGCCCATATAGTGCGGGATGAGGTAGCCCAGCATCTCGAACACGACGAACAGGCTGCCGCGCCAGCCCACCACGAGGTCGATCACGCGCAAGGTGCGTTCGGCCAGCAGGGCGATCAGGGACACCAGGATCGCGGTGACCATCGGCCGCGCGATCTGCGCCAGGAGATACCTGCTGTAGATGGACATGCCCGTTCCGCCGCCACGCGAGGGTGACCGTTACCCGATCGTACCCCCAGGAGCTAGTCCGGCGCTTCCAGGCGGATGGAGGCCGAGCCGCGGCTGGTCTGCAGCCGACGCTTGAACACGGACGCGAAGCGGCCGGTCGCGAGGTCGAATCGCCGCAGCTCCAGGTCGATGTTCCAGCCGGCGGGCCCGAGTTCCAGGTCGTAGATCAGGTAGCCGCCCTCATGGTGGCGGTCGCCGCCGTGCAACGAGGCCGAGGGTGCGCCCACGACCGGGATCGACGAGCCGTCGGTCCGCATGCCGCCGAGCTGGAAGATATGCTGATGGCCGCACAGCACGAGGTCGACCGGCCGCTGCTCGAGGACCGCCGCCAGCTCGTCCGCGTCGACCAGACGACGCCGATAGTCGGTCATGGTGGCCACCGGCGGATGGTGCAGCAGCAGCACCCGGCACGGATGGTTGCCCAGCAGCGAATCCAGCAGGTTCTCGAGCTGGCGCAGCTGACGCCTGCCGAGGCGGCCAGTGGCGAAGGTGGGCGGCGTCGCCACCGCAGTCGACATGCCGATCAGCGCCACGGGCCCGCGGCGGCGCAGGAACGGGAAAGTGTCGCTCTCGCCGCGGCCGCTGCCCGCGCCGTCGCCGCACATGTAATCGGACCAGTGCGCCCAGGCCTCACGCCATTTCACCTCGACATAGGCGTCGTGGTTGCCGGGGATGACCGTGACCGAATCCGGTGCTCCCAGCTGCCGCAGCCAGGCCGCGGCCTGCACGAACTCGGCCGGCAGCGAGATGTTCACCAGATCTCCTGTGATCGCTACATGGTCGGGCGCCTCGGCGCGCAGGTCCTCGACCAGCGCGTCCAGTACCTCGCGCCGGTGCACGCGGTAGCGGCGGCGCTGCCAGGACAGGTAGCCCAGGACTTTTTGGTTCATCAGCGCGCGCGGGGTCACGCGTGGCATCGGCCCCAGATGCAGGTCGGACAGGTGGGCGAGGCGGAATGCCCTTTGACCGTCGCCTCCCGGCTGGGTCGCGGTGGCCATGCCGGGCTCAGACAGGTTGGCCGGCCTCGGTCAGCAGATCGTGTACGCGTGCCACCACCCGGGGCAGATCGTCGAGCGGCCGCGGGGCCGCCACCGGGGTCTCGGCGCCGAGCCTGACCACCAGGCCGCGCGCCTCCAGCGCCCGGTGCAACGCTTCGAGATCGCGCGGACGATAGAGCAGCCCGCGGGTGGTCAGCCAGTCGACCAAGCGGCCGGGCACATGCTGTTGCAGCGGCGTGCCGCGGTAGGTCTCGCCGCCGAGCAGGGACAGCAGCCCTCCGACGAGCGGCTTCACGATCGGGATGTCGTCGTACCAGCGCGGCAGGTCGAACAGGGCGACAGGCCGCCCGGTCAGCGTGGCCTCGGCGAGCATCTCGCCGTCACCGGCGGTGACGATGAAACGCTCGGCGCGCCCCAAGATCGCCGGTCGCGGATCTTGAGCCCGGTCGAGTATCTCGGCGGGGCAGCCCAGGGCGGCGACCAGGGCCTGGAGCAGCCGATCCGGCACGGCGGGGTCGGCCGCGACCACCAGCGAGCCGCCATGGCGCACGACCTCGCGGGTCGCAGCCCTGCCCAGCTCCGCCGCCGCCCGCTCGTCGAGCCGATAGGGGCCGAGGCGAGCAGACAGGAGTATGGCGGTGACCGGCGGCGCGGCGGGGTTTGCCGGCGCCGGCGGGTCGCTCAGGGGAGCCGCCACCTGCAGCACGTTGCGGCGGATCGGCAGCCGGTCGTCCGGCGTCGCCACGATCAGGTCGAACAGCGAGAACGGCCCGCCCGGCCGTCCCAGCTGGATGAGCTTGGTCCGTCCGCCCGATTGGCGGCGGATCCACTGGCCGACGGGCCCGCTGCGGCGGCCGCTGGCGATCAGAACGTCGGGCCAGGGCGGCAGGAGCGCCGCCGATCCCGCCGGATCGAGCCCGCCGATCGAGTTAGCGAACATCCGTTCGCGCACGCCCGCCAAGGGGCCGTAGGCGAGCGCCTTCTCCTCCAGGTGGCCACCGATGGCGCGGCCGATGCGCCGCACCTGTCGGTCGGCGGCCTCGTTCTCGCCGGTGAGCGCCCACACCAGCGGCGTCCGCGGCGGGTCCACGCGCCGTACCTGGGTGGTTCCGACCGCAGCGGAGCCCGTCGCCAGGCGCCGCACCGCGTCCAGCTCCCAGCTCACCCTCGGGTAGTGGGCGGCGATCGCCTCGATGCGCCGGCGCCACCATTCCTCGCTGCCGACTCCCTGATCGGCCTCGACCTCGACACGCAGCACCAGCACGCGGCCGGCGGCGGCGAACAGCTCGCGCAAGACCCAGTTCGCGTCGGCGCCGGGCACGCGCTCGAGGATGCCGGTCGCGAGGATGGCGTCGTGACGTTCTGCCGGCATCCGGCCCCCAGCGCGGCCGAAATCGTGGCGCACCGGTTCCGGAGCGGCGGCCCCGAGCGGGCCATCCTGGGCGCCCGCCAGCCCGGTAACCAGAAGGCTCTCGGCGCCGGTCTGGCGCAGGAGACCGCTTGCCGTGGCCGACAGCAATGGGCCTGGTGCCGCCTCCGCCGCCGGGCGGTTCGACCCGAGCACGGCGGCGAAGCCCGGGCTGGGCTCGTCGCGCGTGAACAGCTCGTAGCCGGACGCGTCGGCATCGCGCTCGAGATCGTGCCAGATGTAGGCCAGCGGATTCTGATGGTAGGAATAGGCTTCGGGGAACGGATTCCACGGCTGCTGGTGCAGGGCGGTGTAATGCAGGCACTTGGTCTGGCCCTCGACATATTCCAGGTCGCGGGCATTCCAGTGCCCGTCCAGCTCACCCCACAGGCCCGGCTCCTCGGCGGGCTTGCGCGTGAGCGGCCCCTTGGCCCCGCGGCGCGAGGCGGCCGCGCGGTTCCACCAGGGCAGCATGCGCGCGCAGTCGATCAGCATCACCGAGGTGTCGCGCGCGTCGATGGCGAGATAGCCGTGGCCGTCGAGCGGCAGGTCGAACAGGAGCGCCGGGTCGGCGAGGTAGATCTGGTCGACGTCGTTGTAGATCGCCTTGCCGGACTGGCCGGCGAGATCAGGGATCGCAAAGCGGTAGCAGGTGAACCCCGTCCGCCAGCCGCGCCGGTCGAATCCGGCCAAATTCTTCATCAGGTGGATCTCGTAGACGCGCGCGGGGTCCCGGACCTGCAGGATCGACCAGACGAACACCCGCTCCGCCCGGTACTGGCCGTCCTCGGTGCCCAGGAAGATTCGCACCGGGGGCAACGGCGAGGGCGCCTGACCGGCCTCCGCGCCGAGCAGCACGACCTCGGGCTGCTCGCGCTGATAGGGCCATGTTCCTTCGAGGTGTGGTGCCACCGTTTCTGGTCTCCGCTGGCGCTCCGCCGCACCCGCGCGGCTTGTACGCACTCGCGCCGGGAGCGTCAAACCTTGCGCCGGTGCCGGATGCGCGGCTGCACTAAGCTCGCTCGAGCCGAGAATATTCGCGGCAGCACCCGGGCGGCGGAGGCCGCGGCGGCGAGCGGCGCGGCATTGCGCGACTTGGTTTGTGGCGGCCGGATCGCTATATCAGCGTCGCGTCCGTCCATGTGCCGGCGCGTATTACCGCCCGCGCCCCGAACTCCCGCCAGAGCAACGCCCATGGAATTGCGCAACATCGCGATCATCGCGCACGTAGACCACGGCAAGACCACGCTGGTCGACCGACTGCTGCAGCAGTCGGGGACCTTCCGGGAGAACCAGCAGGTTCAAGAGCGTGCCATGGACAGCAGCGATCTGGAGCGCGAGCGCGGGATCACCATTCTGGCCAAATGCACCTCGGTCGTCTGGCAGGGCGTGCGGATCAACATCGTCGACACTCCCGGCCATGCCGATTTCGGCGGCGAGGTCGAGCGTATCCTCTCCATGGTCGACAGCTGCCTGCTCCTGGTCGATGCCGCCGAGGGGCCGATGCCGCAGACCAAGTTCGTCCTCGGCAAGGCGCTCAAGCAGGGTCTGCGGCCGATCGCGGTCATCAACAAGGTCGACAAGCCCGAGCAGCGGTCGACCGAGGTGCTCAACGAGATCTTCGACCTGTTCGCCGCCCTCGACGCCGACGAGCACCAGCTCGATTTTCCGCACATCTACGCCAGCGCCAAGCATGGCTGGGCGGTGCGCGAGCTGGACGATCCGCGCCAGGACCTGGCGCCGCTGTTCGACCTGATCGTGCAGCATGTCGCCCCGCCCGCAGCCGACAAGGACGGCCCGTTCCGGATGCTGGCGACAACGCTGGAGGCCAACCCATACCTCGGCCGGCTGCTGACTGGCCGCGTCGAATCCGGCCGCGTGCGCGCCAACATGGCGGTCAAGGCGCTGACCCGCGACGGCCAGACGATCGAGCAGGGGCGCATCACCAAGATCCTGGCGTTCCGTGGTCTCGACCGGCAGCCGGTCGACGAGGCGGAAGCCGGGGACATCGTCGCCATCGCCGGCCTTTCCAAGGCTACCGTCGCCGACACCTTGTGCGAACCCGCCGTAGAATCGGCGATCCCGGCCCAACCCATCGATCCCTCGACCATCGCCATGACCTTCTCGGTCAATGACGGGCCCTATGCCGGGCAGGAGGGCACCAAGGTGACCTCGCGCCAGATATGGGACCGGCTGCAGCGCGAAGCCGAGGGCAATGTCGCGATCCGGGTCACCCTGAGCGAGGAGCGCGACGCCTACGAGGTCGCCGGACGTGGCGAGCTGCAGCTGGCGGTGCTGATCGAAACCATGCGCCGCGAGGGTTTCGAGCTGTGCGTCGGCCGTCCGCGCGTCCTGTTCCAGACCGACCCTGCGACCGGCGACCGGCTCGAGCCGATCGAGGAGGTGGTGGTCGACGTCGACGAGGAATATTCCGGTGTGGTGGTCGAGAAGCTGACCGCGCGCCGCGCCGAGCTCAAGGACATGCGACCGGCCGGGGCCGGTAAGCAGCGCATCGTGTTCCACGCGCCGTCGCGGGCGTTGATCGGCTACTTTGGCGAATTCCTCACCGACACCCGCGGCACGGGCGTGCTCAACCGCGTGTTCGCGGCCTACGAGCCCTTCCGAGGTGCCATCCAGCAGCGCCACACCGGTGTGCTGATCTCGTCCGAACTCGGCGAATCCACCGCCTACGCCCTGTTCAGCCTCGAAGACCGCGGGCCGCTGTTCATCGGTGCCGGGGAGAAGATCTACACCGGGATGATCATCGGCGAGCACACGCGCGGCAACGATCTGGACGTCAACCCGCTGCGGGCCAAGAAACTCACCAACATCCGTGCCGCGGGCAAGGACGACAATCTCCTGCTGACGCCCCCCGTGCGCATGACCCTCGAGCGATCGATCGCCTATGTCGCCGAGGACGAGCTCGTCGAGATCACCCCCAAGGCCATCCGGCTCCGCAAGCGCCACCTCGACGCCAACGACCGCAAGCGTATGGCGAGGCAGAAGGAGGTCGCCTGAGCGGCCTTCCCGGCTCCGCTCGTACTATGGCGCGCATGCAACCGTCGGGTGATCCCGTACGCCGATCGGGCTGATCACCCTATCGGTCCGCGCCGCATCGCGGCACACTGCGCATACCCGAGTGCTTGAGGCGGCCCTTAGCCGGATCCGCCCGCCGTGCGCGCCGTGGCAACGACAAGGATAAGGCAGCCATGCGGAGGCTCGCTAGCCGCTGGTTCATCGTGACGGGCGCCCTGGTGCTCGCGGCCGCGGGCCAGGCGCGGGCGGCAGGTTACGCGTTGCGGGAACAGTCACCCACTGCCCAGGGTAGCGCCTTTGCCGGAGCGACCGCCGGCGTCGACGATGTCAGCTACATGTTCTTCAACCCCGCGGCGCTGGGTTGGATCGACCAGATCGCGGTGACGGCGACCGCCACGCTGATCTCGCCCAAATCCGAGCTGAAGAACGCGAGCGGCAGCACCGCGTTGAACACGCCGATCACCGGCGCCGACAGCGAGGACGACATCGGCGAGGATGCGGTGGTGCCGGCCTTCTACGCCGCCGCGCCGCTACCGGCGGGGCTCAGCGTCGGCCTGGGCGTCAACGTGCCGTTCGGGCTGGAGACCAGCTACTCGCGCGATTGGGTCGGGCGTTACCATGCCGTGAAGTCGGAACTGCAGACCGTCAACATCAACCCGGCACTGGGCTGGCGCCCGGCCGAGTGGCTGAGCCTCGGCGTCGGCTTCCAGGCGCAGTATGCCGATGGTACGCTCACCAACGCCATCGACTTCGGCACCATCGGCGCCGCCAACGGCATTCCCGGCTCCTCCCCGGGCAACCAGGACGGCTATGCAAGGTTGCGCGGCGATGATTGGGCCTATGGCTGGAATGCCGGGGCGATCGTGCAGCCCTTCGCCGGCACCCGGCTCGGTGTCGCCTACCGCTCCGAGCTCGACCACACGTTGCGCGGCGACGTCAACTTCACCGGCGACGATGACGGGATCGCCAACATCATCCGCGGCGTCTCGGGCGCCTTCACCGACACCGATGCCAATCTCGGCCTGACCACCCCGGCCAGCCTGTCCTTCGGCGTCCATCAGGATCTGACCGAGCGGGTGGCGGTGATGGCCGAGGCGCAGTGGACCGATTGGAGCGTGTTCGACCAGTTGACGATCAAGTTCGACAATCCGGATCAGCCCAACAGCGTCACCGAGGAGGAGTGGGAGGACACCTGGTTCTTCGCCCTGGGCACCACCTTCCGCGCCACGGACGAGATCACGCTTCGCGCCGGCATCGCCTACGACCAGAGCCCGGTGAAGGACAGGTTCCGGACGCCGCGGATCCCCGACGGCGACCGGCGTTGGCTGTCCTTGGGCGCCGGCTGGCAGCCCGCGAACTGGGTCGATCTCGACGCCTCGTTCACCTACATCGACGTGGACGACACCAACGTCCGCCTCTCGGCCACCGATACCGGCAGCGCTGCCCGCGGCAATCTCGACGCCGACTACGACAACTACATCATCCTGTTGGGCCTGAGCGCGCGGATGCGGTTCTGAGCGCGTCGCCGCTTGCGTCTGCCGCTGCAGACGGAAGTGCGACGAGCTCACGGCGTATCGCTTCGGCGAACCGCCCCGCTGAGGTCCCGTCGGCGCGGCCATCGGGCTCCGCCATGGTCGCCAGCCGCATCAGGCCGGCCAGCTCCGGATCTTGGATCCCGGCGGCGTAGCGCTTGGCCACGGCCGCCGCCGCGCCATGTCGCGCCAGCCGGGTCTGGGCGAGACCCAGCCAGATGGCGGCCTCTGCACGCGACCCTTCCAAGCTTGCATCCGGTGCCGCCGCCGCGAGATCGGCGCCGGCAAGCCGCGCCAGATCCTCCCAGTCGCTCCGACGTGCCGCGATCTCGAGCTCCAGCGCCCCGGCGCTGCCGGAAGCGGGGTCAGAATCGTGCAGGGTTGCGGCCGCCCCCATCGGATCCCCGGCCGCCAGCGCCGCGCGGGCTCGCAGCTCGCGGTCCAGGCCCGCGACGTCTTCGCGGTGCGAAACCTGCGCCAGGCGGCGAAGCGCCGCATCGAGGTCGCCGCGGCCCGTCAGGACGCCGGCGAGCGCGACATTTCCGGCATCGGCAGCAGGCGCCGGCGCGGCGTCCAGAAGTGCGGCCGCGGTCTCGGTGAGGCCGTTCCTGACCGCGACCTCGCCCAGAGCGGCGTTGAGCCCGGCGGTGGCCGCGCCGGCGTCGAGCAGCGCACCGTGCGCGCGGTGGATCGCCAGTCGCGCCAGGGGCGGGATCGTGTCGCTCGAGAGCAGGCTGGCCAGCTGTCCGCGCAGCGCGAGGGCGGCCTCGGCCGCCTCCGCCGGATCGGTGGTGCGCGCGATCGCATCCCGCTCGGTCGAGATGGCTTCGATCCACCTGCCGGCAGCCGCCTGGAGCTCCGCCAGCCGCCGCAGCATCCGCGGTTCCCACGCATGGCCGCGCCAGTGCCGCCGCTCCTCATCCAGGGCCGTCGCCGCCGCTGCCGCCGTCAGCGACTTCTCGTCAGCCTTGGTCGAGATCAGGAGAAAGCGCGCTCGGGTGGCGACGTCGCCGTCGCCGCCGGCGGCCGCGGCCGTGAATGCGGCTTCGGCCTCCCTGGGCCTGCCCTCGCGGGACTGGGCGATGCCTTCCAGCAGCCGAAGCCGCGCGCCGTCGCCCCCGCTCAGGCCGATCCCCGCCAGCTGGTGCAGCAGCGCTCGGGCCTCGCCCGCGCCGCCATGGTCCAGGAGCGCTGCCGCCAGCTCGAGGCCGAGCCGCCGCCGGAGCGGATCCGGATAGGCTGGCGGCACCCCACCCGAACGTCGCCACTCCTGCGTCGCCAGCCGCCAGCGCGCCGCCAGCGCCGCGGCATAGGCCCGCCACAAGGCGATCTCCCCATCCTCGTCGAGCGTATGGTCGAGAAGGCTGGCCAGGGCCGGGTCCTGGCGTCCCGTCAATGCCTCCGCCGCACCGGTCAAGGCAAGGCGTGCTCGGCGCGCAGGTGCTGCCGCAGGGGCAGCGAGCGCGCCATCGTCGATCAGCTCGAGTGCGGTACGGGCCTCGGGTCCCAGGGCATCGGCGAGATAGAGCCGGGCGAGATCCAGACGGGCCTCCGCGCGCCGCGTTCCCGGAAGGTCGCGCAGCTCGCCCAACAGCCGGGCACGGGCGTCCTGCCGGCCGCTGGCGCCAAGCGTGGACAAGCCCTCGAGGCCCAGTGCCGCCGTCCGGTCCGGCGGCGGAGATGCCGGCACTGGCGACACCGGCGCCTGCAGACCACCGTCGTCCGGCTTGTCCGCGCCAACCGCAGCGTCGAGCGTCCCGCGGCCGGAATCCGCCACCGGATCCGGGTCGGCAGGCGGGTGTTCCACCGCGCCAGCGGACAGTCTCAGCCCGCCGGGTCGCGTGACGGTCAAGCGCCCCGCCGCGACCGTGGCTGCCATCCCGTCGCTCAGGGGTCGCCAGACCAGACCCTGCAGCGAGGGCAGCAGCTCGAGATCCACCAGCCGCGCCGCCTCGGGCTGGCGCAGGCCGACCTCCGGCGCCAGCAGCAGAACGAAGCGCTCGCCTGAAGAGGGGTCCCGGACCTGCGCCACCTTACCCTGGGTCGCGACCTCGAGCTGCCCATGTTCGGGATCGCGATGCCAGGGCGAACCCTCTCCTGCCACCGCCGTCGCGTCGCCGGCGGTCACCCGCACGCTCCAGCCGTCCGGTGTCGGCCGAGGCTCGATCCGGATCGGCCGCACGACGTCGAAGCGGAACTGACGCGCATCGCCCGCGGCAGCGGTGGCCAACGGCACCAGCCATCGCGTCACCTCGGGCCGCGCAAGGGACCGCCAGCCCGCCACGCGTGCGCCGGCGTGGGGGAACACCGCCCAGAACCCGTTTCCGCGCTGGAACATTGCCGCCGGAACCGCAGCACCCCAGCGAAAATGCAGCTCGAGCGCGTCCGGTCCGCCCTTGGCGGTGACCGTGACGGACCGGTCCGCGTCGGCGTCATCTTCCGCCTGCACGGCCTCGACCTGATCAGGTGGCGTCGGTTCGCCCGCCGCGACGGCGGGAGGCGGTGCGATTTCCGGTTCCGGCCGGGATCGAGGCACCGGAACGATCCATGCGGCGCCGGCCGCGGGCTCGATCAGGGCCGCCGACGAGGGGGTGCCGGGCGTCAAGGCTGCCGGCGGCGGTGTCGGTGGTGGCGCCGCCCGCGGTACCGGCTCGCGCTGGAACTCGATCACGGTCAGCCGCGGATGGGGACGGAGCAGCGATGCCGTGGTTCCCGGACGTAGCCGCAGCAACAGTTCGTCCGAAGCCGCGATGGTGCCCGACAGCCAGGGTGCCAGGGGCGAGGTCGCTGACAATGGCGGCGTCGCCAGCGGTCGATCGGCACGCAGATGTGCGATGTCGGCGTCCCGGGTCAGCGCCGCATGCGTCGCCACCGGCCAGACCAGGATCAGTCGGCCGCGGTGCTCCTCCACCTCGGCGCTCCACGCAATTGGGGCCTCCGCCGCAGGTGAAGATGCGGTCAAAGCGAGCCAGAGGCCCAGGGCGAGGGCAAAGGCGGCGTGCACGTCGGATCGTCCCCCTGTGTCGCACCGAAGCACTCTGGCGCCACCGACCTTGCCCGCTGGTTAACGCGGCGCCCCGCAAATGGAAGCCGCCCCGCCGCGGGCCTGAACGGCACCTGGATCGGGGGGTCTCATCGAGCCCCACGTTCGACCGGCAGGTCGGCCGCCTCGGCGAGGGCGGTTCGGTCGAGGCGGCCATCGTGGAGAGCACTGGCGACCAGGGCTCCGGTGCAGCCCAGCTTGGCCAGGTCAAGCAGGTCGCCGAGATCGCGTACGCCGCCGGCGGCGTACAGCCGTCGGTCAGGCGCCACCGCGCGCAGTTCGCGGAGCCGCTGCAGATCGGGACCGCCGCCGCCGCCGACGCGCGCCAGGGTCATCGCGATCACCCGCTCCGGCCAGCGTTCGGGTTCCGCGAAGAGCGCGTGAGCGCCGAGGCGGCGCTCACCTTGGAAATCGAGCGACAGCACGAGCCGGGGGTCATCGCCGAACAGGTCGAGCAGCCGCAGGTCGGACTGGCTTTCGCTGCCCAGGACGAGATCGCCTAGACCCGCGGCCAGAAAGCGCCGGCAGCCGCATTCACCGGCGAAGCCGGCATCGACCCACAGGCGCAGCGCCGGGAAACTCTGCCGCAGCCTGAAGATCAGCGCCTTGTGGTCGCCCTGCTTCCGGATCGCGTCGAGATCGGCGATGTAGAGCGAGCGGAACGGGTGCAGCGCCAGCAGTCCGTCGACCACGGCGGCCGGATCGGCGCTGCCCGCCACGAGGGAATGCTCCAGGGGACGGTAGCGCTCGCGCTCGCCGGCGTGCGCGTGCACGACCAGCCCACCCATGAGGTCGATGACGGGAATGAGCTCGAACGAGGCCATAGCGGGTCCTCACCGCGGTCGATCACCCCTAGCACGTAGCGGAAGGCGGGCGCGATGGGTGGATTGATCACCGGACTGGACATCGGCGGTGCGCATTTGAAGGTCGCACAGGCGACCCCGGACGGCCTCGTCGTCGCCGCACGCCAGGTACCATGCGCGCTCTGGCGGGGTCTCGACCAGCTCGAGCAGGCGCTCGCAGAGCTGACGGCATCGCCGGGGCGGACGGATCGGGTCGCCGTCACGATGACCGGCGAACTGGTCGACGTGTTCCCCGACCGCAACTTCCGGGGTGGAGCGCCTGCTGGCGACGCTGACCGCTTGCTGGCCCGACGCTGCCCTCGAGATCTGGGCCGGCCGGCGCGGCTTCGTGCCCCCCGCCGCCGCCGAACGCCTCGCCGGCGAGATCGCGTCCGCCAACTGGCGGGCTTCCGCCACCCTGGTCGCCCGGCGAATGGATGCCGGGCTGTTCGTCGACATCGGCAGCACCACGACCGACATCGTCGTCCTGGCCGGAGGTGGCGCGCTGGCGGAAGGCGGTACCGACCGGGAGCGCCTGATCACCGGCGAGCTTGTCTATACGGGACTGACCCGCACCCCGGTCATGGTGCTCGCCGCCGAAGCTCCGTTCGCGGGGCGCCGCGTCGCGCTCATGAACGAGCTGTTCGCCACCATGGCCGATGTCCACCGCGTGCTGGGTCAGCTGCCCGAGGAGCTCGACCAGCACGAGACGGCCGACCGCGGTCCCAAGACCGTGGCGGCCAGCGGCCGGCGGCTGGCGCGCATGATCGGCGCCGACCTCGCCGACGGCAGTGGAGACGACTGGCGCCGCCTCGCCACGTACCTGGCCCGCGCGCAGCAGCGGCGGATCGAGGACGCCGTCGCGCTGCAGCTTTCCCGCGGTCTGGTCGGTGACGCGGCACCCTTGATCGGCGCCGGCTGCGGACGGTTCCTGGTGGAGCGGCTGGCCGGCCTCCTCGACCGTCCTTACGCCGACTTCGCCCAGCTGATCTCGGCCGAGGGTCCGGCACGGAACTGGGTCGCCACTTGTGCGCCGGCGGTGGCGGTGTGCCTGCTGCTGGCGGAGGGCGCTCCCGGCAATGGCTGAGCCGCCGGGTTCGGTCTGGCCCCTGGTGCGCACCTACGGGCGTGCGCTGGCCATGCTGGGCGACGAGCGTGGCGTCCTCACGCTCCTGGTCGCGGCCAACGTGGCGCTCGCGCTGGTCCAGTTGGCGGAGCCCATCCTGTTCGGCCTGGTGGTCGACGCGCTGGGCACCGGCGGACCAGTGTTCGAGCTGATCGGACTCTGGGCCGTGCTCGGCATCGGCGGTATCGGCGCGGGGGTCGCCGTGGCCCTCCAAGCCGACCGGATGGCGCATCGCCGCCGCACCGCCGCCATGGCCGTGGCCTTCGAACGTGCGATCACGCTCCCGCTCAGCTTTCACGCCCGGGCCGGCTCCGGCCGCGTCGTGCGCACCATGCTCGCGGGCACCGACGCTCTGTTCATGATCTGGCTCAGCTTCTTTCGCGAGCACCTCGCTGCCATCGTCGGCATCGCCTGTCTCGTTCCGACCGCGCTCTACATGAACATGCGTCTCGCCGGGCTTCTCGCCGCACTGGCCGTCGTCTACGTCGCGGTCAACGTGGTGGTCGTGCGCCGCACGCAGGCCGGGCAGGTGGCGGTCGAGCGCCACCATCAGGACGTCTTCGGCAGGGTCGGCGACGTGATCGGCAACGTGACCGTGGTGCAGAGCTATGCCCGGCTCGCCGCCGAGACGTCGCAGCTCCAGGGGATGATGCGCCAGCTTCTGGCGGCGCAATATCCGGTGCTCACCTGGTGGGCGCTGCTCACCATCCTCACCCGTGCCTCGGCCACGGTGGTCATGGTGGTCATCTTCGCGGCCGGCGCGGTCCTGGCACGGCGCGGCGAGATCACGGTCGGCGAGATCGTGAGCTTCATCGGCTTCGCCAACCTGCTGATCGGCCGACTGGACCAGCTCACGGGCTTCCTCGGCCGCTTTTTCATCCAGGCGCCGACGGTGGACGCCTATTTCGAGCTTCTGGCCACCCGCGACGACGTACGGGACGCGGCCGACGCGACGGTCCTGTCCGGCGTGGCCGGCCGGATCGAGTTCCAAGGCGTGACCTACCGGTTCCCCGGCTCCGAGCAGGGCGTGTTCGACCTCACCTTCACCGCGGAGCCGGGCCTGACCGTGGCGCTGGTCGGCCCCACGGGCTCGGGAAAGACCACGACGCTGGCGCTGCTCCAGCGACTGCGCGACCCGGACGGCGGGCGAATCCTGGTCGACGGCATCGACGTGCGTGCGGTGACGCTCACCTCACTGCGCCACGCGATGGCCGTGGTGTTTCAGGAGGCGGGTCTGTTCAACCGCTCGATCCGCGAAAATCTCCTGATCGGCAAGCCCGATGCGACCCAAGGCGAGATCGAGGATGCGGCCCGCCGGGCCGAGGCGCACGCGTTCATCATGCGTAAGCCCCAAGGCTACGATTTCGTCATCGGCGAGCGCGGCCAAGCGCTCTCGGGCGGTGAACGCCAGCGCCTCGCGATCGCGCGTGCCCTGCTCAAGGACGCACCGATCCTGCTGCTCGACGAGGCCACCAGTGCGCTCGACACCGAGACCGAGGCGCGCATCAAGCAGGCGCTGGACGCGGCCCGTGCCGGCCGGACCACCTTCGTGATCGCGCATCGACTGTCGACCATCGTCGATGCCGATCTCATCGTGGTGCTCGACGCCGGCCGCGTCGTGGAGCAGGGACGTTTCCACGAGCTCGCGCGGGGACAGGGACCGTTCTCGCGGCTGGTAGCCGAGGGCAGCTTCACCACGCCCGTCTGAACGGACGACCGCCGCTCAGGCGAGTTCGCGGTAGATGGCCTCGTAGCTTGCGAACCAGTCCGCCGCATCGAAGCGGGCGAGGTTGGCCTCTCCCTTGCGCACGAGCTCGGCCGCGAACGCCGGATCATCGAGAATGCGCCCCATGGCGGCCGCGTAGCCTTCGACATCCATCGGGTCGAGCAGCACGGCACTGTCGCCCGCCACCTCGGGCAGGGAGCCGGCATTGGCGCAGACCACGGGCGTACCGCAGCCCTGCGCTTCCAGCACCGGGTAGCCGAAGCCCTCGTAGAGCGAGGGCAGGATCAGCAGCTCCGACAGCGTGTAGAGCGTGGCGAGATCGGTCGCGGGCAGGCTTGGGATCACCTGCACCCGCTCGGCGATGCCCAGACGCTTGGCGAGCGCGCTGAGCTCGCCGCTGGGCGGGCCCACCAGGATCAAGCGCAGATCGAGGCGCTCCGCCGCGGCAAGGGCGAACGCCTCGACCACGGTGTGCCGGTTCTTGCGCGAGCGGTTGGAGCCGACATGCAGGACCACGCGCTCGCCAGCGCCGATCTTGAGCCGCTGACGCAATTCCTCTTGGGCCTCGGCGGAAGCCGGCCGCATCGGCTGGAACAGCGCGTTGCGGATCACCACCACCTTGGCGGGATCGGCCTCGGTCAGCTGAAGGAGGTCACGCCGGGTCGCCTCGGACACGCAGACCAGGCGATCCGCCTTGGCCATGGCGCGCGCATTCATCTCGTGGATCCAGCGCCGCTTGCGGTTCTGGCGCGGGCCGGGCAGCCGGCCGTTCATCATCAGCAGCGGCACGACGTCGTGCACGGTGACGATCGAGGCCGTGCGCCGAAGCGAGTTGAGGTAGAACGCGTTGGCATGGTCGATGATGTGCAGCAGGCCGAAGGAGCGGCGGCGCCACAGCATCGGAGCCAGGATGAAGCGATCGATCTCGCGGAGGTTGACCGCGATCCGGCCGGCTCTGCGGCCATGCCAGATGCTGCCGAACAGTGCGGGCGGCGTCAGCTCCTCAGCCGGATAGCCTGCCTCGTGCAGGTGCCGTAGCGCCAGCCCGGCATAACCGACCATGCTGCGGAGGTCGTCGGGCCGGTAGTTGGACAGGACGGTGATTGGCCGCAATCACATTGCTCCCGGCGACTTTCGCCGCATGGCGCTGCCTTAGCCGCCGGGCGGCCCGACGGCAAGCAGGCCGATCCACCTCTCCAGTCGCTTCCGGTTGGTGCCGAGGTCGCTCAAGCCGATGTTGCTGTGGCTGTAGGCGGCGAAGCTGGAACCGCCGCCCGGGGCGGGCAGCACCCGCAGGCTGATCGTGTCGACGAAGCCCAGAAGCGGCGTGCGATCCTGGGCAAGGATGAGGAGCCGCGATCGGTCGGTGCCGATCACCGTCGCACGCGGTTGTGCGGCCACAAGGGCGCGCCAGGCCGCGAACAGCCGCTCGGGCGGGACCGGATAGACCGGTGCGATCGCGTCGGCCGCTGCCTCGCAGGCGCCCTTGGGACATACCAGCCAGTCGTTCGGCCATCCTGTCCGCGCCAAGCTTGTCGGATCCGGCAAAGCCGCCTGCGGCACGCTGCCCGGTTCGAGCGCCCCGCACGCGGCCAATAGCGCGAGGCCCAATATGGCGAGCCACCCTGGTGGCGTCGTCCGGTGCCGGGGCCAAGAGAACGTCCTCACCGTCACGCCAACCGCGGCCAGGGCTGATCTGTCCGGCGGTTCGTACTTCGAGGCAGAATGTGGCTGTTCCGCAGCGGCTTGGCCCTTTCGTCAGCCGGCCATGACGGCAACCCCGCGCCGACGCAGTGACGGCGGTGGGACCGGCCCGGCACGACCCTCGAAGGCCGCCAGGAGCTCATTTTCCCGAGCCTTGGCGTGGCGGAGGAACCTTGCCTTCACCGGACCGAAGCCCCGGATCCGGTCGGGGATCGAAGCGATCGCCACCGCCGTGGCGTGGTTGTCGGCGGTAAGGCCCTCGAGAAGCTGGCCGAGTCGGGCCTCGTAGTCGACGATGAGCTGCCGCTCCTCGCGCCGATCCGTGGTATGGCCGAACGGATCGAGCCTGGTGCCGCGCAGGAACTTCAGCCGCGCCAGCAGGCGAAACGCCCGCAGCATCCATGGTCCGTAGGACCGCTTCTCCGGCTCGCCCGTCACCGGGTCGGCTCGGGCGATCAGCGGTGGCGCCAGATGGAACCGGAGTTTCCAGCTTCCCTCGAACATCCCCGCCACGCGCTCGAGAAAGCCTGTGTCGGTGTAGAGCCGGGCCACCTCGTACTCGTCCTTGTAGGCCATGAGCTTGTGCAGGTTGCGCACGACTGCCCAGGTCAGCGCGTCGCTGCCCGGCACGCGCTCGGCTTCCACCTTGCGCACCCGGTCGACTGCAGCAGCGAAGCGTTGGGCGTAGGCGGCGTCCTGATAGGCCGTGAGATAGCCGACGCGCCTCTTGATGGCTTCGTCGAGATCGACCGAGAGCCGGCGATTGTCGGGCACCGCATCCTGCGGGGTGGCCAGCCGCTCCACCGCCCCTTGATCCATGGCCGCGCGCCGGCCCCACTGGAACGCGGCCCGGTTCAGCCCGACGGAAGCGCCATTGAGCTCGATCGCGCGCAGGATCGCCTCCTCGCCGAGCGGCACGAGGCCGTGCTGCCAGGCGCAGCCCAGCATGAACATGTTGGTGGCGATGGCGTCGCCCATGAGGGCGGTGGCGAGGCGGCTGGCATCGAGGAACCAGACGGCATCGGCTCCGATCGCGTCGACGATCTGGTCCTCCATGGCACGGGCCGGGAATTCCGGGTCGCGGAAGCGCTCGACATCGCCGGTCCGCGCCTGCTCCGCGACGGTGCGCACGAACTCGCTGGTCACCGACGCGTCGCTGTTGACCACCGCCCGCGCCCTGCCGAGCTGCATCTTGGCCAGCGATTCGTCGCTCACGGTCACCACGATGTCGCAGCCGATGACCGCGTCGGCCTCGCCGGCGGCGATGCGCGGCGCCCAGAGCTTGCCCGGCTCGGCGGCGATCCGGACGTGGGACCAGACCGAGCCGCCCTTTTGGGCCAGGCCGGCCATGTCGAGGGCGGTGACGCCCTTGCCCTCCAGGTGCGCGGCCATGCACAGGATGGCGCCGATCGTCACCACCCCGGTTCCGCCGACGCCGGTGATCAGGATGCCCCAGGGCTCCGCCAGCCCCGGGAGCTCGGGCGTGGGCAGTGCCGGCAGGTCGTCGCCGGCCGCGAGCGCCTTGCCGGTGCGCAGTCTGCCGCCTTCGACGGTCACGAAGCTCGGGCAGAAGCCGTTGATGCAGGAATAGTCCTTGTTGCAGTTGGACTGGTCGATCTCGCGCTTGGTGCCCCATTCGGTGGCCACCGGCAGGACGGAGACGCAGTTCGACTTGTTCGAGCAGTCGCCGCAGCCTTCGCAAACCATGTCGTTGATGACCACGCGGCGGGCCGGGTCGGCGAGGCTGCCACGCTTGCGGCGGCGCCGCTTCTCCGCGGCGCAGGTCTGGACATAGATCAGGGCGGTCGTGCCCTTGGTTTCGCGCAAGGACCGCTGGACCGCCTCGAGCTCTCCCCGCGGCCGAACCCGCACTCCCGCGGGCAGCGCGCCGAGATTTTCGGCCTCGGCCGCGTCCGCCACGACCTCGATCCGCTCCAGCCCTTCGGCGGCGAGCTGCCCGACGAGCTGGGCGACGCTCAAGGAGCCCTCGAGCGGCTGGCCGCCGGTCATGGCGACCGCGTCGTTGTAGAGGATCTTGTAGGTGATGTTGACGCCGGCGGCGGCTGCGGCACGGATCGCCAGGATGCCGGAGTGGAAGTAGGTGCCGTCGCCGAGATTGGCGAAGACGTGGGGCGTCTCGGTGAACGGCGCCTGGCCGATCCAGGCCACGCCCTCGCCGCCCATCTGGCTGAAGGTCTGCGTGGTCGTGGGATAGATCCAGGTCGCCATGTAGTGGCAGCCGATGCCCGCCAGGGCCCGGCTGCCCTCGGGCACCCGCGTGCTGGTGTTGTGCGGACAGCCCGAGCAGTAGTGCGGCACCCGCGCGATGGCGAGCCGCTGGCGGGCGAGGGCCGCCTCCTTCTCGGTGATGAAGCGCAGCCGCTGCGCGATCTTCTCGCTGGTGTGGAAACGCGCGATGCGGCCGGCGATGGCGCGGGCGATCATGGCCGGGGTGAGCTCGGAGGCGGCCGGCAGCAGCCAGCCGCCCTGCGGCAGCGACCACTCGCCCTTCTCGTCGAACTTGCCGATCACCCGCGGCCGTACGGCCTCGCGCCAATTGTAGAGCTCCTCCTTGAGCTGGTACTCGATATGCTGGCGCTTCTCCTCGACGACCAGGATCTCCTCGAGCCCCTCGGCAAAATGGCGGGTGCCGTCCGATTCGAGCGGCCAGGTCATGCCGCACTTCATCACCCGCAGGCCGATCTCGGCAGCGAGCCCTTCGTCGATGCCGAGATCGTCCAGCGCCTGGCGGACGTCGAGGTAGGACTTGCCGGCGGTGATGATGCCCAGCCGCGGCCGCGGACTGTCCACCACGATCCGATTGAGCTTGTTGGCGCGGCAGTAGGCCAGCGCGGCGTAGGCCTTCTGCTCCTGCATCCGCGCTTCCTGGACCAGCGGCGGGTCCGGCCAGCGGATCGACAGCCCGCCCGGCGGCATGACGAAGTCGGTGGGCGTGACGACCTCGATCCGATGGGGATCGACGTCGACCACGGCCGTGCTCTCGACCGTGTCGGCCACCGCCTTGAAGGCCACCCAGCAGCCCGAGTAGCGCGACATCGCCCAGCCGTGGATGCCGAGATCGAGATAGTCCTGGACGCCCGCCGGATTGAGCACCGGGATCACCGCCGCGGCGAAGACGTGGTCGGACTGGTGCGGCAGGGTGGAGGACTTCGCGGCATGGTCGTCGCCCGCCACCACGAGCACGCCGCCATGCCTCGCGGTGCCCGCATGGTTGCCGTGCTTGAGCACGTCGAGCGAGCGATCCACGCCGGGGCCCTTGCCGTACCAGAGCGCGAACACGCCGTCGTGCTTGGCGCCGGGGAAGAGGCCGACCTGCTGCGAACCCCAGACCGCCGTCGCAGCCAGGTCCTCGTTGATGCCGGGTTGGAAGACGATGCCGCTCTTGTCGAGGAACTTGCGCGCACGCCACAGGGCCTGGTCGAGACCTCCCAGCGGCGAGCCGCGATAGCCCGAGATGAAGCCCGCGGTGTTGAGCCCGGCGGCGAGGTCGCGCTGCCGCTGCAGCATGGGCAGGCGCACCAGCGCCTGGATCCCGGTCATCAGGACGCGCCCACGCTCCAAGGCGTAGCGGTCGTCTAGGCTTACCTGTGCGAGCGCCATGCCGGCTCTCCCTGGACGGACGTACAAAGGGTGGAACCGGGGAAGCCCTGGTGCAAGGCGCCAGTGCACCTGATGGCCGAGATCGCGCGCTGACGATGCGCCTGCCGGCCTCGCCGCCACGAATCTGCTCCTGGCGACCAGCGACGCAAGGCCATGGGAACTTGGCCGGGGCGGTCACGTTGAGCGTGGCAGCATCGGCTGGGGGACGACCAGGTGATCACCGACCTGTGGTACAAGAACGCGGTCCTCTACAGCTTCAGCGTAGAGCGGTTCATGGATTCCAATGGAGACGGCGTCGGCGATTTCGTCGGAGCCGCGCGTCGCCTCGATTATCTGCATGGGCTGGGCGTCAGCACGATCTGGCTGCTGCCTTTCTATCCTTCTCCGCAGCGCGACGACGGCTATGACATCTCGGACTACTACAATGTGGATCCGCGCTACGGCACCCTGGGCGATTTCGTCGAGTTCACGCACGGCGCTGAGCAGCGCGGCATGCGGGTGATCGTCGATCTCGTGATCAACCACACCTCCGACCAGCATCCCTGGTTCAAGCAGGCGCGGCGCGACCCCAAGTCTCCGTACCGCGACTGGTACCTCTGGTCCGCGGACAAGCCCAAAAACGCCGACCAGGGCATGGTCTTTCCCGGCGTCCAGAAGACCACCTGGACCTACGATGCGGAGGCCGAAGCCTACTATTTTCACCGCTTCTACGAGTTCCAGCCCGACCTCAACACCGGCAACCCCGAGGTGCAGGCGGAACTGCTGAAGATCATGGGGTTCTGGCTGCAGCTCGGCGTGTCGGGCTTCCGTGTCGACGCCCTGCCGTTCGTGATCGCCGGCGAAGGGGCCGGCGTCACGAAGCCGGTCGAGAACTACGACATGCTGCGCTACTTCCGCGAGTTCCTGCAGTGGCGACGCGGTGACGCGATCATGCTGGCGGAGGCCAATGTCCCGCCGGCCGAGGCGCGGCGATATTTCGGCGACGACGGCGACCGTGTGCACATGCTGTTCAACTTTCCCGTCAATCAGCGGCTGTTCTACGCGCTGGCCACGGGCGATTGCCGCCCCCTGGAGAAGGCGCTGGAGGACACCCGATCACAGCCGGGAACCGCGCAATGGGGCATGTTCCTGCGCAATCATGACGAGCTCGATCTCGGGCGCCTGACCGAGAAGCAACGAGCGGCCGTCTTTGCCGCCATGGGACCGAAGCCGGAAATGCAGCTCTACGACCGGGGCATCCGCCGCAGGCTGGCGCCGATGCTGCACGACGATCGCCGCCGGCTGGAACTCGCCTACAGCCTTCTGTTCGGCCTGCCGGGCACGCCCGTGCTGCGCTACGGCGACGAGATCGGCATGGGCGACGATCTCGATCTGCCCGAGCGCAATTGCGTGCGGACGCCGATGCAGTGGTCCGACGAGCCGCATGGCGGCTTCACCAAGGCCGCGAAGCCGGTGCTCCCGGTCATCGGCTCCGGCCCCTACGGATTTCAGAAGATCAACGTGGCCGCGCAGAGGCGTGATCCGGAATCGCTGCTGAACTGGATGGAGCGGGTCATCCGGATGCGCGGGGAGGTCCCGGAGATCGGCTGGGGAGACAGCCATGTGCTGCCGTCGGGCCACAAGTCGGTCCTGGTCCTGCGCTACGACTGGCGCGGGAATGCGGTCCTGCTTGTTCACAGCTTCGCGGGCGAGCCGGTCGAGATCACCGTGACACTGGAGGACGACGGCCGCGCCTGCGACTTGATCAATCTCCTGTCGGAGGGTCACAGCCACGGCGACGACCGGCGCCGCCACACCATCGTGCTCGAGCCCTACGGCTATCGCTGGTACCGCGTCGGCGGCCTCGACTATCTGCTGCGGCGGACCGACGGCTGAGACGGCGGCTGGCCGCTCATGGCATCCGTCGGAAGAAGATGAACACTTCGCCGAGCTCGATCCCGAACTTGGTGACCGTACTCTTGTTGAGCATAACCTCCTCGTCCTGCAGCAGCATCCAGTCGTCGAAGTGGACACGCCACGTCGAGCCCTGGATGGCGAGATCGATCTCGTAGGCGAAGTTCATGGCGTTGCCCGCGACCTTGCCCGTGGCCGTGCCGACCACGTCGCCGGCGGTGCCCTCGTAATGGCCGTTGCCGAGCGGCGTGATCCGCCAGACGCGCGTCGCCTTCTCGCCATCGGCGTAGGCGAAGCTTTCGTTCATCACCAACGTGCCATTGTCCATGGTGCCATCGATCTCGACCACGAACTGGCGCTTGATGGTGCCGAACCGGTCCTGGAAGAAGCCCCACGCCTTGGTGCGCCCCTGGAAGTATTCCTCGGGCCTGAAGCTCGGCGTGGCTCCCGCGAAATCGTCGACCCGCATGTCGCTACATCCCGCAAGCGTCAACGCACCGATGGCGGCGAGGACCAGTTTTCTCATGGGAGTCTATACGGCGCGGGCAGCCGTTTCGATCTGTGCCCGAAGCTCTTTCTGGCGGTCCGCGTCGAGCTCGAACCGCCAGACGAGCGCCGTGGCGGCGAGCTTGAAGACTACGGGAAGGAAGGCATAGAGCAGGGCGAGGGTGAGCAGGGCCGACGGCGGGTTGCTGCCCTCGGTGACAAAGCCCGTGGCTCCGAGCACCGGAAAGGCGATGCCTACGGCCATAGCGAGTGCGAGCTTACCGGCCATGCTCCACAAGGCGAAGAAGAAGGCGGAGCGTCGGCGCCCGCTCATCACCCGGTCGAGATCGAGCACGTCGGCCTGCATGGAGGCCGGAATGGCAAGATCGGCGCCCAGGCTGGCGCCGGACAGCAGGCAGATCACGGCGAAGGCCAGCGTGTCGCCGGCGCCCAGGAACGGCACCCAGGCGAAGACGAGGCAGGCCCACAGCATGGACGCGGCCCAGGCACGGTGCTTGCCGATCCGATAGCTCAGCCAGAGCCAGCCGGGCACCGCCACCATGCCACTAACGAAATAGAGCAGCAGCAATGGCCCGGCGTCGACATCGGCACCCAGCACATGGCGCACGAACAACAGGAACAGGGTCGCAGGCAGGCCATTCGCGATGCCGTTCAGGAAGAAAGCCAAGATCAGACGCCGGAAGGGCCGGTTCGCGAATGCCAGCCGCAGGCCCTCGCGGAAGGGCAGCGCGCGCTGTACCGACGATGCAGGCTCGGGCACGCTCACGAGCAGCAGCACCAGCGTCAGCGGCAGCAGCACCAGCATGGATTGGAACACCAGCGCAAGCGCGGCGCGGCTCTCTGGCTGCACCCCGGCGAGGACGGGCAGGCTGGCCGCCAGCAGGATGCCGCCGATCACGAAGCCCTCGCGCACCCCGGTGACCCGCGAGCGTTCGTGATAGGCACTTGTGAGTTCCGCACCCCAGGCGGCGTAGGTGAGCAACAGCGCCGTCCAGGCTACGTAGGCGAGACAGCTCCAGAGCAGGAGGTAGCCGATGCCGGCATCCTCGGCCGGCATGAACAGCTTCCAGCTCGCGAAGAGCAGCAGGGGCGCGCCCAGCACCAGCCAGGGTCGCCGCTGGCCCCAGGGCGTGCGCAGCCGGTCGCCGAGTTCGCCCATCGCCGGATCGATCACCATGTCGAACAGTCGGGCAAGCAGCAACACGCCGCCGACCGCGGCGAGGTCCAGACCCAGGCCCGCGGAGTAGAAGGTCGGCAGGTAGACATAGAGCGGCAGGTTGAGCGCAGCCAAGGGCAAGGCCAGTCCGCCATAGCCCAGCAGCGTGCCCCAGCCGAGCGGCCGCTCGGTCGCGCTCGCCATCAGGTCGGCCGCAGCACCGTCTGGACCACGTCGATCGACCGGGTGCGGAAGCCGGCCTCGCAGTAGGCCAGGTAGTAGGTCCAGATGCGGCGGAACCGCTCGTCGAAGCCCAGCCGCACGATGGTGGGCCACGCGACATGGAAGCGCTCGTTCCACAAGGCCAGCGTCCGCGCATAGCTTTCGCCGAAGCCGATCTCGCTGCTGCGTACGAGGCCGGCGCGCGCGGCCTCGCGGTCCAGGGCCGCCGGCGAGGGCAGCATGCCGCCGGGAAATATGTAGGCCTGGATGAAATCCACGTTGCGGCGGTAGGCCTCGAAGTACCGGTCCGCGATGGTGATCAACTGCAGGCCGGCGGCGCCGCCGGGGAGCATCCGCTCGCGCAGGGTGCGGAAATAGGTCGGCCAGAACCGCTCGCCCACGGCCTCGAACATCTCGATCGAGGCGATGCGGTCGAACCTGCCCCGGACATCGCGGTAGTCCTGCAGCAGGATCTCGACCTGCTCGTTCAGGCCCTCCCGGAACACGCGGGCGCGGGCATACTCGGCCTGCGCCCGCGAGACGGTGATCGAGGTGACCTTGGCGTTGAACTCCTTGGCCGCCGTCACCGCGAACCCGCCCCAGCCAGTGCCGATCTCGAGTACCCGCTGGCCTGGCCCGACCGCGATCTCCTGCGCGAGACTGCGGTACTTGGCCCGCTGCGCCGATTCGAGGTCGTGGGCGCCGTCGACGAACAGGGCGGAGGAGTAGGTCATGGACGGGTCGAGCCAGGCGGCGAAGAACTCGTTGCCCAGGTCATAGTGGGCATAGATGTTGCGGCGACTGCCGCCGCGGGTATTGGGGCGCAGCAGATGCCGCAGCCGCCGCAGGCAGCGATGCCAGAGGCTGCCGAAATAGCCGTCGCCCCAGGCCTCCTCGTTCTGGCTCAGCAGTACCAGCAGGGCCGCAAGGTCCGGGGTGTCCCAGTCGCCCTCGATGTAGCCCTCCGCGAATCCCAGGCTGCCGCCGGCGAGGTAGCGCCGGGCGAGGCGGCCGTTGCGCAGGCGAATCGAAGCCCGCGGCCCTTCCTCTTCGCCCTGGAACGTGCGGCGCGTGCCGTCGGGCAGCTCGATCTCCAGGTGCCCGCAATGCAGCCCTTCTGCCAGGGTGACGATCATGTCGAGCCCGCGCCGGTCGGCGAAGGAAGACAGCCATCCGCCGGGCGCTCGCTCGGCGGAGAGGGCGACGTCGTTCTGTCTTGCCATGGCTCTCATCCCGTTGGGCCCACGTCCGCGGGGACGGGATGCGGCATCCGGGCGAAGAATGGGGCACCCTTCCGCCACAGCCGCAGGGCCTCGATATGGATGCCAAGGAAAACCTTGAACGTCATGAAGAGATCCGTGGCGAGGCACGCCAGGATCGCACGGTCGGTGAGCGGCCGACGCTCGCCCGATTGACTGGCGATCAGCAGCGGCAGGCCGCGCTCGGTTTCCTTGATGACGACCGCGAGCCGCCGCCCGGGCTCCGCCAGGTGGAACTCGTAGCGCGCCGCCATGTCGATGAACGGCGAGACGTAGAATTCCTTGGCACAGCCATGCGCGATCAAGCGGTCGCCGGACCCGGCGCGGCGCACCCGGAACGCGTAGGCGTGCTGGCCGCCGAAGGTGTTCTTGACCTCGTAGACGATCGCGGCCAGCCGGTCGGGCTCGTAGCAGAAATAGATGCTCAGGGGATTGAAGACGTAGCCGAGCAGCCGTGGGAAGCACAGCAGGCGGATCCGAGGCTGGTCGAGGACGATGCCGGCGTCGGCCAGTCGGTCGCGCACCCACGGCTCGAGCGGGGAACCGTCGCGCGCGCCATGGTCGCGCGCCCAAAAGCTGAGCAGGTTCGGTCGCTCGACCGACAGCAGCCACAGCCGCTTGCCGACCGAGGCGGCTTCGTCGAGATCCAGGAACAGGGAGAAGACCCGGTAGGTGAAGCGGTGGCCGATCGGGCGCAGCCGGTGATGCATGACCCGGCCCTGGTAGAGGCAGGAATGTCCTGGAGAGCTGGTCATGCCGGTTGTGCCGCCGCCCCCTCGATCATGCCCATGCCTCCCGAGAGCACTTGCGCGGCTTCCCAGGGTGGGGCGACGCCCAACGCGCGGGCCACCGCGACGGCCGAGCGCAAGCCGTCCTCGTGGAAGCCGTGCCCGAGCCAGGCGCCGGCGTAGAAGACGCCGCCGGCCCCCTGGATCTCGCCAAACCTTGCCTGCGCCGCGACCGCCGCCCGGTCGAACACCGGATGGGCGTAGTCGATCTCCGCATGGACCAGCCGCGGGTCCGGCTCGCGGAGCGGGTTGAGCGACACGAACACCTGGTCGCGGCAGGTCAGGTTCTGCAGCGAGTTCATCCAATAGGTCACCGACACGCCGGCGCTCTGCACGCTTGGGCGTTGCGCCAGGTAGTTCCAGCTCGACCAGACGGCGCGGCGCCGGGGCATGAGCGCGGCATCGCCGTGCAGCAAGGCACGGTTGCGCTGGTAGGGAAAGCAGGAGAGGAGAGCCCGCTCCCGCGGGGTCGGATCAGCCAGCAGGCGAAGGGACTGATCGGCGTGGCAGGCCAGCACGACATGGTCGAAGCGGCTGGTCGCCCCCGAACTCTCGGTGAGCTCCACGCCACCCAGGCAGCGGCGCACGGAGCGGACCGGCGTCGCCACACGAACCCTCGGGCCGAGCTCGGTCAGCATCCGCCGGACATATTCCCGCGAGCCTCCTGCCACCGTACGCCACTGATGGTGACCATGGATGCTGAGCAACCCATGATTGGCGAAGAAGCTTAGGAAACTACGGGCCGGATAGTCCAGCATCCGTGCGACTGGCGCCGACCAGATCGCGGCGGCCATCGGCAACAGGTACCACTCGCCGAGGCTGCGGCCGAAGCCGTGGCGGGTAAGAAAGTCGCCCAGGGACAGATCCTCACCTTCCGGCTCCTGCAGGTAGCGCAGACCAGTGCGGTTGAAGCGCACGATGTCCAGGAGCATGCGGACGAAGGCCGGGCGCAGCAGGTTCGTGCGCTGCGCCAGCAGGGCCTTGAGCGAGCCGCCGCCATATTCGAGCGAGCCGTCGGCGATGCTGGCCGAGAACGACATGTTGGTCTCGGTGGTCGGCACGCCGAGATGGGCGAACAGCTGCGTCAGTAGCGGGTAGGTCCGTTCATTGTAGACCATGAAGCCTGTGTCGACCGGCACCTCCCCACCGTCGCCGGTGGGTACGGTGACCGTATGGCTGTGGCCACCCAGGCGGTTGTCGCCTTCGAACACGGTGACGCCGTATCGGCGGCTGAGCAGCCAAGCCGTGGCAAGGCCGGCGATGCCGGCGCCGACAACGGCAATGCGCGCGTGTGAACTTTCCATCTTCCCCCGCCGTTTACGCGCGCCGCTCCGGCACCACCGCCAGCCGGAACCGACCCGAAGCTGGTGCAGAAACCACACCGGCCCTCTGCTGCTACGGGGTACCTCGGCCGCTGGATCAACGCGGTGGCACTGTGGCGTGCGCTGTATTTATTACCCTTGCTGCATAGACGCGTGTCGGCCGCGGACCGCTGGCAAAGGAGCGAAGGCGTGGTCTACTGGGTGATCGCCAAGGAGTCACCATCGCCGGTCTCGGACCGGATCGCCCACGGGCGCACCGTCGAGCGGCTCGGGCCGTTCGAGAGCCGCGACGTGGCCGCCCAGGCGCGCGAGGCCGCGGCCAGCAGGTACCGCAGCAGGCCGCAGGCCCGGATCGAGATCGTCTGCGACTTCACCTGACGGCGGGACAGCCGCGACGCGCCCCGCTTGCCCCGTGGCGCATCCTGCCGGACAAGGGCCTCTCCGACGAGGGGAAGCCATGGCACGCATCGGAATCGTCGGCGCCGGGGCCTGGGGCACGGCTCTTGCCGTGGTGTCGGCGCGCGCCGGGCACGAGGTCGCACTCTGGGGCCGCAACCGCTCCGCCATGCGGCGCATGGCGGAGCGCCGGGCGAACGAAGTCCATCTGCCCGGGATCGCGCTGCCGGCGACCGTCCGGCCGACCGCCGCCATCGGTGAGCTGAACGACTGCGGGACCGTTGTGCTGGCGGTGCCGGCGCAACGGCTGCGGTCGGTGGCCGTCGGGCTGCCGGCGACGGCGGCACCTCTGGTGATCGCCGCCAAGGGCCTCGAGCAGGCGACCGGACTGCGGCTGAGCGAGGTGGTGCTGGCCGAGCGCCCCGGCGCCCTGGTCGCCGCCCTGTCGGGCCCGTCCTTCGCGCTCGAGGTGGCACGCGGCCTGCCGACCGCGGTCACGATCGCGAGTGCCGATCTCGCATTGGCCCGCGAAGTGGCCGAACGCCTCGCCGGCCCGGCCTTCCGACCCTATCCCAGTGACGACCTGCTGGGTGTCGAGCTTGCCGGGGCATTCAAGAACGTGGTCGCGATCGCGGCCGGGGTGACCATGGGCAGGGGGCTGGGCGAGAACGCGCGCGCGGCCCTGATCACCCGTGGCCTCGCCGAGCTGACCAGGCTGGCGCTGCAGCTGGGCGCGAAGCGTGAGACCCTGATGGGTCTGGCGGGCTTGGGCGACCTCCTGCTGACCGCCACCAGCCTCAGCTCCCGCAACACCAGCTTCGGCTTCGCTCTGGCCGAGGGCCGCGCCTCCACCGAGTTGCTGACCGAGGGCGGCAAGCTGAGCGAGGGCGCGTTCACCGCCGAGGCGGCCTGCCGGCTAGGGCGGAGCATCGGGGTGGAGCTGCCGATCGCGGAGGCGGTGCGCGCGGTGGTGGCCGGCGAGCAGGACGTGGACGCGGCCATCGAGGCACTGCTCGCCCGGCCGTTGCCGTTCAGCGAGTGACCGCTTCAGCGGTTCCGCTTGGCAGCCCGCAACGGCGGTGCGATCTTCCGGCCGCGCAGAAGGATCGCCGGGAGCGCCGCCATGATCTTCAGCAAGTTGATGGGCCAGTTCGTCGACGTCATCCAATGGACCGACGATTCGCCCGACACCATGGTCTGGCGCTTCGAGCGGCAGGGCAACGAGATCAAGTACGGCGCCAAGCTCACCGTGCGCGAAGGCCAGACGGCCGTGTTCGTCAACGAGGGCGAGATCGCCGACACCTTCACCCCCGGCATGTACGAGCTCTACACCCGCAACCTGCCGGTCCTGAGCACGCTCCAGGCTTGGCCGCACGGCTTCGAGAGCCCGTTCAAGGCCGAGGTCTATTTCTGCAGCTCGCGCGTATTCACCGACCTGAAGTGGGGTACGAAGAATCCGGTGATCGCGCGCGACCCGGAGTTCGGGCCGGTGCGGCTGCGCGCCTTCGGCACCTACGCCATCCGCATCAAGGATCCGGCCGTGTTCCTGCGCGAGGTGGTGGGCACCGACGGGCACTTCACCGTCGACGAGATCAGCGACCAGCTGCGCAACATCACCGTCGCACGGTTCGGCACGATCGTGGCAAGCTCGGGCATCCCGGTCCTGGATCTGGCCGCCAACTACGACCAGCTCGGGCAGTTCGTGCTCGGCCGGATCGCGCCGGAGTTCGCGAACTACGGCCTCGAGCTGACCACGATCCTGGTCGAAAACGTTTCGATGCCGCCCGAGGTCGAGCAGGCGCTGGACCGGCGCACCTCCATGGGCGTGGTCGGCGATCTCTCCAGATATGCGCAGTTCCAGGCAGCGGAGGCGATGCGTGCCGCGGCCGCCAATCCGGGTGCCGCCGGTCAGGCGATCGGGATGATGGTGGGCATGGGTGCCGGCCAGCAGGTGAGCCCCTGGGGCGCCCGCCCCGCCGAGCCGCCGCCACCGCCGCCGGTTCCCGCGTCTTCGAGCTACCACGTCGCCGTGAACGGTCAGCCGACCGGACCCTACACGGTCGAGCAGCTGCGCGCCCAGGCCGGCAGGGGCGAACTCGCCCGCGCGGCGCTGGTCTGGACCGCGGGCATGCCCGGCTGGGAGCCGGCCGAGCAAGTGGCCGAGCTGGCGACGCTGTTCGCGGCGGCGCCGCCGCCCATCCCGGGCGCCGCCTGAGGCGATGCCGGCGGGACCCTGGGGAGGGCTGCGGACCGAACAGGACGAGCGGGCGCAGGGCGGGCTGAGAGTCTCCTCGCCGCAACTGCGGCAGTTCACCTGCGAGCAGTGCGGTGCGGTCCTCAGCTTCGCCCCCGGCACCTCCGAGCTGGTCTGCACCTATTGCGGTCATCGCAACCACATCACCGAAGCCCCCGTGGAGATCGTCGAGTCGGCGCTCGACCCCGCGCTGCGGCTGGCGAGCGGCGAGCCGCCACCAAGCCAGGAGATCCCCGCCAAATGCCGGTCCTGCGGCGCGGACTTCGCGTTCAAGCCGCCGAGCTTCGCCGGACCTTGCCCATTCTGCAGCCAGCCCGTGGTCGCGGACCCCGCGCCGTGGCGCAAGCTGGCCCCGATCGGTGTCCTCCCTTTCCTGATCGGTGACGCGGAGGCGCGGCGCCTCGTCGGCGACTGGCTCAAGGGCCTGTGGTTCGCGCCATCCGGGATCTCCGAGCAGGCCCGAGGCCCCGGCCGCCTGCAGGGGGTCTACCTGCCCTACTGGACCTTCGACAGCCGTACCCGCACCGACTATTCGGGCCGCCGCGGCGACGTCTACTACGAGACGCAGCATGTCGACGCGGTGGTCGATGGCCGCCGGGTCCGCCGGACGGTGCAGGTGCCCAAGATCCGCTGGCGGCGTGCCAGCGGCCGCGTCGCCAGGGACTTCGACGACGTGCTGGTCCTGGCCGGCGAGACCCTACCGACGCATCTCGTCGAGGCGCTCGAGCCTTGGGACCTGGAGGGAATGCGGCCCTACACCCCCGACTACCTCACCGGCTTCGACGGCGAACTCTACCAGGTGCCGGTCGACCAGGGATTTGCGCGCGGCCAAGCCATCATGCACCAGGCGATCGCGATGGACATCCGCGCCGACATCGGCGGCGACCAGCAGGTGATCGAGCACATGCAGGTCGAGCAAGAGGGCCAGACGTTCAAATACGTGCTGCTGCCGGTCTGGGTGGCGGCGTTCCGGTTCGTCGGGCGGCCCTATCGGTTCGTGGTCAATGGCCGCACCGGCGAGGTCCATGGCGAGCGGCCCTGGTCGGTGTGGAAGATCGCCGGGGCGATCGTCGTCGGTGCGGTTCTCCTCCTCCTGCTCGCCCTGCTGTTCTCCCAGGCCGAGGCGCTGCAGGACGCGCTCCAGGGCGGGCGCTGAGGCGGGTCCAGGCGCTACAGCCAGCCGGCGGTCCGTCCGATCAGCACGGCCAGGGTCAGGACGTAGAGACCGCCGATCCAGCCGAGGAGCGTCCAGTTGGGGTAGGCAATCGGCAGGGCGGCTTCCGCCAGCCACCAGTCGCGCAAGGCGCAGATCGCCAGGAGGACGATCAGCCCCACGGTCAGGAGATGGATTTCCGTGACCAGGGTCATCCGGCCCATGTCGCCGATGAACTGGTCGGCCGTGCGCATGTTGACCAGCACGGCGAACAGGGTGCCGACCAGGAGGCCGAGCCGGCTGCTGAACTCCTTCGAGTCCCGGCCGTCGTAGAAGAACGACATCAGGGCGATCAGCCCGGCCGCGAAGACGCCGGCGGTCAGCTTGACGAAGGTCAGCATGCCGATGCGCGCCAGCGTGAACGCGATCTCGATTCGCGCATAGCGGGCGTGGGTGACGTTGGGCAGGCCGTAGGACTCCTCCTCCTCGCTGACGCCGGCCACGATCGCGAAGTCGCCGGCCCGCCACTCCTGGCGGTTGGTCAGGGCGTCCGGGGTGAGGAACGAACTCGCGGCGTCCGCCGCGAACAGGACGTCGTCGGCACCCAGGCGGGTTTCGTCGATCGGGATCGCCACCCGCTGCCGGTCGAACGGATAGGCCTGCATGTCCCAGTCGTGGCGGAACGTGCCCTGGACCCGCACGTAGCGATAGACCTCGCTGCCGTCCGTCGGCACGCTCTCGATTTCGCTCACGCGCAGGCTCGTGGCCGTGGGGAACGCGATCGACCGCAGCGGATCCACCTCCGCACTCGGGCACAGCGTCCACACCCAGAGCTCGGCGCCGAAGCGGTCGTTGCCGATGTCGATGTCGTAGAGCGCTTCCAGGTTGGCGCCGAACCGGCAGGTCGCGGGCGTGGCGGACTGGGCCGGCCCCGGGCCGGACGCGAACAGGGCCAGAAGCAGTGCGATGGCGGCGAGCAGCCGCCCGCGGAGCGCGCGAAATGCGGGCACGCGTCAGCCTTTGACGGGCACGGTGTAGTTGAGCGCCATCCGGCCGCCATCGATGTAGACGCACTGGCCGGTCATGTAGCTGGCATCGTCGCTGGCGAGGAACAGGACGAGTTTGGCGACCTCCGCCGGCTCGCCGGTACGGCCCAGGGGTGTGCGCGACAGGATGCGGCGGCGCGCCTCGTCGTCGTGCATCACCACCTTGAGGATGTCGGTCGAGATCGAACCCGGGCCCACGGCGTTGACTCGGATGTTTTTGTCGGCCAGGGCCAGCGCCATGACCTTGGTCATCTGGTTCAGTCCGCCCTTGCTGGTCACGTAGGGGAGCTGATTGGGGATCGCGAGCACCGCATTGGCCGAAGACATGTTGACGATGGCCCCGCCGCCGCGAGCGGCCATCACCCGTGCCGCGGCCTGGCCGACCAGGAACGGCCCCTTGAGGTTCACGCGCAGCACGGCTTCGAAGTCGGCCTCGCTCAGCTCCAGGAAGTCGGCGGTCTTGATGATCCCGGCATTGTTGACCAGCACGTCGAGCCCGCAGGCCCATTCCAGCGTGGCGTCGATCAGGCAGCCGGCATCGCGGGCATCACCCACGTCGGTGCGCACGAACTTGGCCCTGCCGCCCTGGGCGCAGATCTCCTGCGCCAGCGCTTCGCCCGCCTCGACGGCGACGTCGGCGATCACCACAGCACCGCCCTCCGCAGCGAAGGCTTCCACGCAGGCGCGCCCGATGCCCTGCGAACCGCCCGTGACCACGATCGTCTTGCTGCGAAAGCGCATGCCCTGTCTCCCCCACCGCTCAGCAGGGTTAGCATGGCGGATGCGGCGGGCAAGCCGCTAGCTGCGGCTGCCGCGCAGGCTTGGACCGGCCAGGCTCGGACTATGGCGGCTCAGGAGCAGCCAGAGGGCGATCGACATGTTGACGAGGTTCCAGGCGATCCCGTTGAGGAAGGCGGCCGCATAGGAGCCGGTCAGATCGTAGATCTCCCCCGACAACCAGCCGCCGATCGCCATGCCGAGAACGGTCGAGGTGAGCACCAGGCTGATCCGGGTGCCGGCCTCGCGTGCCGGGAAGTAGTCGCGCACGATCAGGGCGTAGCTGGGAACGATGCCGCCCTGAGACAGACCGAACAGCGCCGAGACCAGGTAGAGCGAGGTCAGTCCGTCGAAGGGCAGGTAGAACAAAAGCGCCAAGCACTGCAGGGTCGAGCCCAGGATCAGCGTGCCGATGCCGCCGATCCGGTCGGCGAGCAGGCCCGAGGCGAGGCGGCTGACGATCCCCAGGCCGAGCATGAGCGAGAGCATCTGGGCGCCGCGCGCCGGGCCGTAGCCGAGGTCGGCGCAGTAGGCGACGATGTGGACCTGCGGCATCGACATGGCGATGCAGCAGGAGAGCCCCGCCAGGACGAGGAGCGCCTGCAGCGCCGGCGCCGGGACGGGCGGGGCCAGCGGCGCCGTGGCCGCCGCGTCCGCACCGGGGCTCGCGCTCTGCACGAAATCGGGCCGCCGGCGCAGCAGGAGCGCAAGCGGCAGCATGGTGAGCAGGCAGAACAGGCCGATGGCGAAGTGGGTCTGGCGCCAGCCGACGGTGGCGAAGGCGTGCTGCAGGATCGGGGGCCAGACGGTGCCGGCAAGATAGTTGCCGCTGGCCACGATCGCGACCGCGATGCCGCGCCGGCGCACGAACCAGTGCGAGACGTCGGCCACCAGCGGCCCGAACGAGGCGGAGCTGCCCAGCATGCCGATCAGCAGTGCCTGCGCCAGCACGAACTGCCAGTAGGCAGTGGCACTGGCGGCCGCGGCGTAGCCCAGCCCGAGCATGACCGCCGCCACCATCAGCGGCATCCGGATGCCGTAGCGGTCGGCGAGACGGCCCATGGCGACGCCGCCCACGGCAAAGCCAACCAGGGTCGCGGTGTAGGCTAGCGCCGCGCCGCCGCGGTCGACTCCGAACTCGGCCTGGATCACCGGCAGAGCCACCACGGCCGACCACAGCCCGACGCCGCCGATGGTCGCGACCGCCAAGGAAATCGCGAGACGCGACCAGGCATAGCCGCCGTCGGGTGTGCGCGAAGGAGACACCATGGGGAAGCTTTCGCGGCGGAGTTCGGAGCCGGAGGGACCACCTAGCTGGACCGGCTGCCCATGGCAAACACGCGATGCCCTTCGCAATTCGCGTGGCGGCGGCTATCGCTGTCCCGATGCCGGCCGCCCAACATCTCGACGAACTCAATCCGGCGCAACGCGCGGCGGTGCTGCATGGGCTGCCCATGGAAGGTCCGGTCCGGCCGGGACCGCCGCTGCTGATCGTCGCCGGGGCGGGCTCGGGCAAGACGTCGACGCTGGCCCACCGGGTCGCCCATCTGGTGCTGAAGGGCGCGGCGCCGGAGCGCATCCTGCTGCTCACCTTCACCCGGCGCGCCGCCGAGGCCATGGTACGGCGTGCCGAGCGCATCTGCGCCCGGGCGCTCGGGACCGACGGCGGCTTCGCCGGCCAGCTGGCCTGGGCCGGGACCTTCCACGCCGTGGGCGCACGCCTGCTGCGCCATCACGCCGAGGCCATCGGGCTCGATCCCGGCTTCACGATCCTCGATCGTGGCGACGCCGCCGATCTGTTGGACCTCGTCCGGGACGAGCTGCGGTTGGCGCGGACGGAGCGCCGGTTCCCCCAGAAGGCCACCTGCCTCGCCGTCTACTCCTACGCGGTCAACGCGCAACGGCCGCTCGCCGCGGTGCTGCGCGACGCCTTCCCCTGGTGCGCCGATTGGGCCGAGGAACTGCGACGGCTGTTCGGCGCCTATGTCGATGCCAAGCAGCGCCAGGGCGTCCTGGACTATGACGACCTGCTCCTGTGGTGGGAGCGGATGATGGCGGTGCCCCAGATCGCGGCCGGACTGGCGTCGCGCTTCGATCACGTGCTGGTCGACGAATACCAGGACACCAACGCGATCCAGGCGGCGATCCTGCAGGGGCTCAAGCCGGACGGCCTGGGCGTGACGGTGGTCGGCGACGACGCGCAGGCGATCTATGCCTTCCGCGCCGCGACCGTGCGCAACATCCTGGATTTCCCCGCCCGGTTTTCGCCACCGGCTGCGGTGGTGACGCTCGAGCAGAACTACCGCTCCACGCAGCCGATTCTCAGTGCCGCCAACGCGGTGATCGGGCTGGCGCACGAAGGCTGGCGCAAGGAGCTGTTCTCCACCCGCCGCTCGGCCCAGAAGCCGCGGCTGGTCATGGTCCGCGACGACCTCGCCCAGGCCGAGCAGGTCGCGGCCGAGGTCCTGGCCAACCGCGAGGCCGGCATGGCGCTGCGCGACCAGGCCGTGCTGTTCCGCACCGCCAGCCACAGTGCGGCGCTCGAGCTGGAGCTGGCGCGCCGCAATATTCCCTACGTCAAGTTCGGAGGCTTGCGCTTCTTCGAGGCCGCCCACGTCAAGGACGTGCTGGCCGTGCTGCGCTGGGCGGAGAATCCACGCGACCAGGTGGCCGCGTTCCGCGTGCTGCAGCTCCTGCCCGGGATCGGCCCCGGCATCGCACGCCGCGTGCTGGACGGGGTCGCCGGCAGGCTGGCGGCGTTGGCCGGGATCCGGCCCCCCGCCGCAGCGGCGGCGCTGTGGCCCGCCCTGGCCGAAGTCATGGCCGGGCTCGGCACCACGCCGTGGCCGGCGCAGCTCGGGCTGGTGCGCGGGTTCTACGATCCGCTCCTGGAGGAGCTCTACGACTTCGCAGCCAGCCGGCGCGCGGATCTGGACCAGCTGCTCCGGCTCGCCGCGACCGTGCCGAGCCGGGAGCGGTTCCTGACCGAGCTGACGCTCGACCCGCCAGCGGCGGCGGGCGGTCCCGCCGGCGTGCCGCACAAGGACGAGGATTGGCTGGTGCTGTCCACGATCCATTCCGCCAAGGGCCAGGAGTGGAAGGCGGTGTTCGTCCTCAACTTGGTCGATGGCTGCATCCCATCGGACATGGCCACCGACCGGCCGGAAAACGTGGAGGAGGAGCGGCGCCTGCTCTACGTCGCGATGACCCGGGCTCGCGACCGGCTCGACCTGCTGCAGCCGGAGCGCTTCTACGTCACCGCCCAGTCACGCCATGGCGATCGCCACGTTCGGGCCGCCCGCAGCCGGTTCCTGCCCAACGGCATGCTGCACCTGTTCGAGCACGTCGCCGCCGCTCCCCGCGCCGGCGAGACGCCTTGGACCGGCCCGGCATCGCTCAGGGTCGACATCGCAGGCTCGGTCAAGCGGATGTGGGACTGAGCGCGCAGCCATGAGAAAAGGCCGCCCCTTTCGGGACGGCCTTCCCAGTGAAGCGTTGGTGCTTCGGCGTTCGTCCTTGGAGACGATATCGCCTTGGTCAGAACCCGTGGACGGACGTGATCGACGTCGGGACCGCAGGCTCGGAACCACGCACCAGGGCGCTAGACATCGGATCACCTCCTTTCTGCTGTTGCCGGATGCCCGAAACTGTCGTTCTGCGCGGACGGTGTCAATGCGCATCCGCGCCGTCCACGCGCCCGGCTGGATCGCTGTTGCCGCCCGTCCGCGGATTGGCCTCGGGGCGGATGAACACCTGGGTGACCGCGGGCACGCCCGACTTGATGCGCTGGGTGAGTTCGCTCACCGTATGCTCGATCGTCGATCCGGTGAGGCTGTCGTCGAGGTCCACCGGTACCGCCAGCATGATCTGGTTGGGTCCGAGCTGCATGCTGAGGATCCGGCCCACCGCCGAGACCCGGGAGTCCGAATCGAAGATCGCCCGCACCTTCTGGAGCACCTGGCGGGACGCGCTCTCGCCGGTCAGCAGGCTGCGCGTCTCGTTGGCGAGGAAGACCGCGGTCACCAGCAGCAGACCGCCGATCGCCAGCGATGCGACGCCGTCGAGGATCGGCCAATCCAGGAGGACCGCCAGCGAGAGGCCCAAAGCCGCGATGCCGAGCCCGATCAGCGCCGCGCCGTCCTCGAGCAGCACCGCGAAGATGCTCGGGTTCTTGCTAGCACGGATCGCGGCCAGCAGCGGCTCGTCGGCATGCTCTTGGCGAAACTCGCGCCAGGCGAGCCGGAACGTGATGCCCTCGAACACCGCGGCGGCGCCGAGCACGACGAAATTGACCCAGACGTCGGAGACCGGCTCCGGCTCACGGATCTTCAGGTAGCCCTCGTAGATCGACACCCCGCCGCCCATGGCGAAGATCATCAGCGCCACCACGAACGACCAGAAATAGAGCTCCATGCCGTAGCCGAAGGGATGGGCGGCGTCGGCGGGCCGGCCGGCCCGGTGCCAGCCATAGAGGAGGAGGCCCTGGTCGCCGGTGTCGACGGTGGAGTGGATGGCTTCGCTCAGCATGGCGCTGCTGCCGGTCCAAAGGGCGGCCGCGAACTTGGTGGCGGCGATGGCGAGGTTGCCAGCCAGCGCCGCGTAGATCACCTTGCGCGAGGAACCCTTTGCCATGATCGCTCCGCTCGCTTGACCGCCCGTCGGCGAACGGACGGGCGGGCGGCAGAGTTCCCGTTGCGCTCCGGCGTCGGAGGTCCTGGGCACGGATGGTCGAGACGGTCCTCGCGATCGAAGCCGCGGCCCTGCGCGCTTGGCCGCCCGAGGAGACGCTGAGGCTGGAGGGCTGGCTGCTGCGCGCGGCCGGCGGGCACACCCGGCGCGCGAACTCGGTCCAGGCGCTGATCTACGCGGCCGGTGCCGATCTCGACCGGGCGGTCGCACGGACGGAGGCCTGGTACGGCGAGCGGGATCTGCCGCCATGCTTCCAGCTGACCGACCACGCGGCCCCGGCGCGGCTCGACGCGAGCCTGGAGCAGCGTGGCTATGCCCGCCTCACTCCGGTGTCCGTCCTGGTGCGCGACCTCGCCGGGCTCGATCCGCCCCGTGGCGCGCGCGTCGAACTGGACACGCGGCCGACGCCGCGGGTGATGAACGCGCTGTGCGATCCTCACTGGGGCCCGACGGCACGCCGGGCGCGCGCGGAGCTGTTTGCCCGCATCAGGCGGCCGTACAGCTTCGCGGTCGTGCTGGACGGCGTCCATCCGGTGGCGGGAGGTCTGTGCGTGGTCGACGGCGATCTCGCCGGGATCTTCGCCCTGCGCACCATGCCGCCGGCGCGCGGACGCGGCCACGCGCGGGCGGTCGTCGCCCGGCTGGCGGCCTGGGGGCGGGGCATGGGTGCGCGTCGGCTCTACCTGCAGGTCGAGGACGGCAACGAGCCGGCCAGGGCGATGCTGCGCCCGCTCGGGGCGGAGCGGGCCTACGGCTACTGGTACCGGGAGCGTGCGGCTCAGGCGGCGTGAGCCTGCGCGGGCGCGCCGATCCGGCCGAGCTCGTAGGGCGTGGTCTGGTACATCTCGTTGATCCAGTTGCCGAACAGCAGGTGGGCATAGGCCCGCCAGCAATTGCGCGGCGCCTTGTCCGGATCGTCGTCGGGATAATAGTTGAAGGGCAGGCAGATGTCGGCGCGCGAGGCGCGGTCGCGGCAGAACTCGTCGTGCAGCGTGTAGGTGTCGTATTCCAGATGGTTGAACATGTAGACCGTGCGGTGCTCGGGCTCCTGCAGCAGGCACAGGCCGGCAGCGTTGGAGGTGGCCAATATCTCGAGCCCGGCCTCGGCCGGCAGGTCGGCGGCGCGCACCTCCGTGTGCCGTGAGACCGGCACCAGGAAATAGTCGTCGAAGCCGCGCATCAGGGCGGGACGGTGCTGGTCGCGGCGCTCGCGGACATGATGGCTGAACACGCCGAAGCGCTTGGTCGGCAGGGTGTGCTTGGGCACGCCGTGAAAATGGTAGAGAGCCGCCTGGGCGCCCCAGCAGATGTGGAAGCTGCTGTGGACGTGGCTGCGCGACCAGTCCAGGATCCGCGTCAGCTCCGGCCAGTATTTGACCTGCTCGAACGGCATCAGCTCGACGGGCGCGCCGGTGATGATCAGCCCGTCGAACTTGCGCTCCTGCACGTCCTCCCAGGTGCGGTAGAAGGCCTGGAGATGCGAGAGCGGCACGGTGTTGGGCCGGTAGGACGAGGTGGTGAGCAGGGTCAGCTCGACCTGGAGCGGCGTCGCGGCCAGGAGCCGTGCCAGCTGCATCTCGGTCTTGGGCTTTTCCGGCATCAGGTTGAGCAGGGCCACCTGCATCGGCCGGACGTCCTGGCGCAGGGCCTCGTTCTCGCCGATGAGCCGCACGCCTTCCTGCTGCAGCTTCTCGAACGCCGGCAGATCGTTCGGGATCTTGATCGGCATCGTCGGCGATCCTTCCAGCAAACCGGCGTCAACCAGCCGGGCTCACGAAGGACCCCGACCCTTTAGCTGCTTGTTTAACGTGGCCGCAAGCCGGTCGACGCAAATCACCACGTCCGGGCAGTGTGGGCAGCGGCGACGCCCAAGTCAAGCCGACCCCCCGCCGGTGAAGTTGAGCTGGGTGCCGCAGCGCCGGAAGCCCAGCCCGGCATAGAGCCGGCCGGCGCCCGGCTCGTGGACCGAGAGCCAGGCCGCCTCGCCGCCGGCGGCGAAGAAGCGCTCCAGCAGCAGCCGGCAGCAGGCGCGGGCATGGCCGAGGCGCCGGTGCTCGGGCAAGGTCCACACGCCGGCGAGCTCGGCCACGGCACCGGCGCCGATCAGGCTGGCGCCGGCCACGGCCTCGCCGGCCTCGACCACCATGGCGGCGGCGAGGGTGCCGCGCCGCAGCCCGGCCGCGAAGCGCTCCAGCTCGCCCGGCGCCAGCAGTGCCGCGCGCTGGCCGAACACCCTGGTGGCGCCGAGGAGGAAGTCGGCGATCAAGGGCGGCGGGTCGGCCGCGGTCAGCAGCCGGGCCGAGGTGGAAGCCGGCAGCCAGGGGACCGGCGGCGCCAGCGCCATGGCCTGGCCGGGCGCGTCCAGCTCCAGCCCGTGCGCGGCCAGGACCGGGGCCAGGCCCGGCCACAGCTCGGCGAAATATTCGACCGTCGGCGTGCGGCCGCGCGCGGCGAAGACCGCCAGCATCGCGGCCACGGCCTCGGGCCGGGTGCAGGCCGGATCGGTCGGGATCGCGACGTTGCGGTAGAACGGGTCCGGCGTCGGCCAGACATGGACCTTGAAGCCCGGCACGGCGAAGCCTTCGCTGCCGTCGGCCACGGCGGTGGCGAACTGGATCGCGAGGCGGGGCAGGAGGCCGGTCGGGCGGCCGCTCACCGCGCGGCGAGGCGGCACGACGCTCCGGCCCGCTTCAGCCGGGCGCACAAGGCGTCGGCACTGGCCTTGCTGGCGAGCGGGCCGGCGATGACGCGGTAGAACGTCCCCTTGCCCGGGACGTCGACCGACTGCACCGGCTGCAGCTCCAGCCCGGCGAGATCCGCATGGCGCTTGACCAGCCGGCGCCATTCGGGCTCGACCTGATCGGCGCGCGGCACGGCGGCGACCTGGATCGCGAAGCCGGCACCGCCGCCGGCGGCCGGAACCGGTGACGGGCGGGGCTCGAGCAGCGGCGGCGGCGGCAGGGCGGCCTTGCCCGGAACCTTCGGCACCGCCACGGGGGGCGGTGGCGGTTCCGTGGCGTCGCGGGGTGCCGGTCCCATCGCGGCCAGCGCCGCATGCATCCTGGCCGTGTCCGGATCGGCGCGGCCGAGGCTCTGGTCGGCCACCTGCACCGCGCGCTCCTGCAGCGGGCGGGCCTCGTCGACGCGGCCCTGCTCGCGATAGACCGCGGCCAGATTGTGCAGGCTCATCGCCACCCTGGGATCGTCGGGCCCGAGCGTGTCCTGGAGCAGGTTGAAGGAGCGGGTGTGCAGCTTTTCCGCCTCCGCCAGCCGCCCCTGCTTGCGGTAGACCAGCGCCAGATTGTTCAGCGTGGTGGCCAGCCCCTCGGGGTCCTTGCCGCCGGCCTTCTCGTCCAGGTCGATCGCCCGCCGATAGAGCTTCTCGGCCGCCTTCAGCCGCCCCGCCAGCCGGTTGGCCTCGGCCAGGTCGTTGATCTCGGCGGCGACGGAGGGATTGTCCGGCCCGAGCTGCGCCTCGGCCTGGTCGAGCTCGCGCTGGAAGAAGGGCAGCGACGCCTCGTAGCGCCCGGCCGCCATCAGCTCGCGCCCCTGCAACGCCCCGCTCGCCGCCGTCTGGGCGGCCGCGGGTGCGGCGAGGAGCAGGAGGGCGAGGGCCAGGAGACGCATGATCGCAGAACCGGTCCGGGCACGGGAGGGCCACCGCGGGAAACTGGCAAGAATGATTGCCGAGGTCCAGCCCCCGCCACCGGCCGCGAGACCCGGGCCTAGGGTGCCCGCGGCTGACGCGGTCCCCATGCCGTGGGGTCCGCCCCGGGCTCGACCGGGGCGTCCGGCCCGGCCGCCCGTGCGGGCGGTGCCGCCGCCGGCCGGGCGGGCCGGACGGCGGTGCCGGTGCTGCGCGTGGCCGCGGCGGCGGACGATCGGGTCGCTTCGACGCCTTCGGCCGGTGCTGCCGCGACGACCGCCACCGCGGCGCGGCGCAGGGCGTCCTCGGTGCGGATGTCGTGGCGCAGGCGGGCGCTGCCGCGCTGCATCTGGGCGCGCAAGGGGTCGTAGCCGGGGGCGTAGCCCGGGCCGGCATGGCGCGGGCGGGGCGGTTGCGGCTCGGGCGGCGGCGGCTCGGGTGGGGCGGGCGGCCGGGCGGCGCGGGCCTGGGCCCGGCGGATGCCGTCGGCGAGGGTGGCGGCGGGGTCGCGGCCCCGCATCTCCTCCTCGATCACGAACAGGGCCGCACCGGTATCGTCGAGGGCCAGCGCCCGCTCCAGCGCCTGGCGGGCCAGGATGATCAGCCCGCGGCGCTGGACCGCCTCGGGCTCGGCCTGCAGCTCGATGCTGGAGGCGACCAGCTCCCGGAAGTCCGGGCATTCCAGCAGCCGGTCGGCCAGGCCGGGATCGCCCTCGGGCAGGCTCGCGGCCGCGGGCGGCAGCCCGGCGGCGAGGCGGTCGGCGATCTTGAGCCAGCGATGGCCGCGCGGCAGGTGGCGCGGCCGCCGCCGGCCCGACAGCACGGCCGCCAGCAGGCAGGGCGTGTCGGGGGACAAGGCGCGGGCGAAGGCGAGGGGCATAGAGGAGATAGTATAGGAATATCATCCGAGACGCAAGGCCCGCGGTTGCTTCGACCGTCGGTCAGCCGTTCGAGCTACGATAGTCGGAGCTTCCGGAGTGGGCAGGAGCCGGTGCCGGTCGACTGCAGGCGAAGCTCAAGCGAGTTCGTCTCGACCGGCTTCTCTTGGTCGAGCGATCAGCAGACGCCCTTCTTCGCCTGACCCGGCGGGCAGAAGCCGCCACCGCCGAGCTGGACCTTGACCGGTGCGGTGCGCAGCTCGACCTCGGGTGCCCGGACCGTGGCGGCGCAGGCGGCCAGGGGTACCAGCAGCAGCAGGATGGACAGACGCATCAGCCCTCGCCCGGTCGGTGACCGCGCGACGCTAGCCCGCCGGGATTGAGGAATCGTTGCCAGCCGGTCATACCGCCGCGCGGGCCGGCGGCACCACGGCGGTGAACGTATCGAGGTACACGAGACCGGCGGACCGCTCACCGCAGCTTCAACGATTCGTTTGCATGACGCCATCTCGGTCGAGCACCGAAGCGCGACTGGAAACAGGCGAGATAGCAGGTCCGAAGCTGTTCTGGTGCGGCCAGCATCCGATGCTGGCCGCACCAGGGCCTATATGTGCTCGCTATCGAGTAAGTGAGCGGCGGGATCGCAATCGCTGGCGGGCAGGGTTGCCGTTGCTGGCGTCGGGCCGGCGGCGACGCGGTGGCGGTCCGGAGGCAGCGATGGCCGTGCGGCAGGTGGAGGGCCGACGCCGGCCCGACAGCACGGCGGCCAGGAGGTACGGCGTGTCGGGGGACAAGCGCGGGCGAAGGCGAGGGGCATAACGGGAAAGAGATAGGCATCTGTCCGATACGCCAGGCCTACGCACACCGATCGACCGGCTACGGACACAGATGAAGGTGGCCCGGCCTTGCGGCCACCTTCACGCTGCTGCTGGCGTATGTTGGTAGGATAGAAAGTTTATTGAGGTGAGTGTCCCCGGAATTGGGGGCTGGACAACGATCAGAGTTGTCCCTGACCAGCGTTGCGTCGGATGTAGGCCGTCACGTATGGCGATCAGTTAAGGTGCCCGCCGACGTTGAAGCGCCATGCCAATGCCAAGCAGTCCCAAACCGAGCAGCCCCAGTGTCGCCGGCTCGGGCACCGATTGCGGTAGCTACATTTACGTAAAACTGCAGCGCAGGTGGACGTGGATTGGTGTCCGTATTGACATTATGCCAGAATAGAACGTGTTGCCCAACGAACGTCGGTGCAGCCGATGGCTAGACTGTGAAATGTCGAATTTCCGTACGGCTACCTTCAACATCTGCCGAACGCCGTATAGGATAAATTTAAGTAGTCGATGATGTTCGTAGAGCTGAAATTAGGATTCCGTCATCGACCAATAGAGCCGACCGTCCTCCGCGTCGCCAGTTCCGCCGCTGTCAAGCGACGATACCCACAGGTTGACACATGTGGTCACACCGAAAGCGGGGAAGCTGATCCGAATCAGCTTCCAGATACCCATGCTGCGAAGTTCATTCACGATCGCCGCTCCAGTGTTACAATTGTTATCCGCGCCGTGCCCTCGGAGCAGACGCCGAGGCCGTTGTCGTCTGACCCGCGATGCGTAGCCACAGATCGGCATCGCGTCAGTGACTCCGGCAGTACCACTGTCGGTAAAAGTGAAGCCCTCTACGATGATTCCCATGGGCTCGTCGCCGTCGGGCCCAGGTCTGATGTTGTTCGATCCCAAGGTCTGTGAAGTCGAAATCGAATGGCTGACCGCCTGCGCCGATGCCTCCGAGCTGCAGACAGCGCAATGGCAGCAGACCCGCGCAATACCCAGACTGATCGCAGCATTCTTTGTTCTCTCGAATCCAGTGGACGTAATGCTGGCGACTTGACTAAAGTTGCACTCCGGAATGCACGATCCGTGCCATCTTGAGCTACGACGCAGAAGTCAGCCGCAAGATGCGAGTCTGAGGAAAGGCGCCATTGAATTACGGTTAGCGAGCTGGAGGATACGACATTGGTGGCAAGAAGCGATTCGGTTGAAGAAGTTGGCTGATCTGACAGCCGACTCAGCACTGACATCTTTGAGTCTGGATCGGAACATGTCCGTACTGCGAATCGTCGCTAAATCCCAGCGTAAATGTAGCTCATGCCGCCAGGAGTGCGCGATTCTTGCCGGGCTAAATCGACTTGACGGCGCGACAGGTCTGACCGATGAGGGCGACGGGACAATGTTGGGACAGCCAGTGCATGCGCGGACGCGCTAGCGCAGATTGCTGAACGGCCCGAGGTGCTCCGCATGCGATCTTGGAGCCTCCCGATCGCCGAGCTCCCTCGCATCGGACCCGAGCCGCAATCTGCGAAGGCGTAAGCCGTCGGTGGCTTGGCCGAGCCGCGATCAGGGCGCTTTCCGCCGCAGCAGTTCCGCCAGCTAACCGGCCGGTACTCCCACGCATCGACCCCGACGTCGTGCTGCCGGGACAGCGGCTTCAGCCGGCCGTGGCTGTGGCCGTGGAGCTGGAGGGCGCCGCGGTGCTGGCCGTTCCAGGCGCGCAAGGGGTAGTGGCAGAGGACCAGGCGGCGGCCGGCGAGATCGAGCTCGGCATAGTCCTGGACGGAGGCCCAGCCGGTCAGCGCGCGGATCGCGGGCGGGTCGTTGTTGCCGGCGACGAGATGCTTGGTGCCGTGGAGGCGCGCCAGGAGGTCGGCGGCGCGGGCGGGCGGCAGGCGCACGGCGAAATCGCCCAGGTGCCAGACGGTGTCGCCGGGTGCGACGGTGGCGTTCCAGTTTTCGATCAGCGCCGCGTCCATGGCGGCGGTGGACGGGAACGGCCTGCGGAACAGGCCCAGCGCGCCGCCATGGCCGAAATGGGTGTCGGCGGTGAACCATAGGCCGGACGGGGCCTCGGGCGACCGTGCGCCGTCGGTCATTCCGGCCTGCCAGCGCCGACTTCAGGCCGCAGCGCGGCCGCCGGAACGGCGGCCGCGCGCGCACGGGCAGGTCTTACTGGCTGGACGACGAGCTGCCGTCGTCGAGGCGACGGTTGCGGTCGTACGACGAGTAACCGTTCGCGTCGTAGGGCTGCATGTTGGTCAGCTCGTCCTTGGTCATGGACGTGGTCAGCCGGTCGCCCTGCATCTGCAGGCGATTCAGCGGGATGGCCACGTCGCGCTCGCCGATGCCCAGGAAGCCGCCGACGCCGACCAGGGCCTCGGCGGAGCCGCCCTCGCGGGCGACCACGTCGGAAACCTCGCCGATCTCCTCGCCGTTGGCGCCGTAGACCGTCTGGCCGACCATGTCGCCGCCGGTGTGCTGGCCCCAGGAACTCGCGCCGGCCGACTCCGGCAGGCCGCCGACATCGCCGGTCTGGGCGGTGTTGCCCTGCGTGCCCACGGCGTCGTCGGTCTTGGCGCGCGGCGTCGTGGTCATGACCCCGGTGGTGCCGCCGGTGTCCTGCGCGAGGGCGACGCCCATCGACGGAACGGCGAGAGCCAGGGCCAGTGCGGTGGTGGTCAGAAGTCGGGTCATGGGGTTGCTCCGGTTGCAGTTGGCGCCGCGGCGGGCACGCCTCGATGGGCGCGGCCTCGCCAGCAGCCTGCAAACTCAAGGTCCGGTGGCGGCGAAGGTTCCGTCTCGCCGGGTGGGGCCGCGGGTTCACCCTTGCGGTTCGTGCTCGCGCAGCCGGGGCAGGAGCTCGGCGAAGTTGCAGGGCCGATGGCGGATGTCGAGCTGGAAGCGCAGGATGTCGTCCCAGCCGTCGCGGCAGGCGCCGGGCGAGCCCGGCAGGCAGAAGATGTAGGTCCCGCCCGCGACGCCGGCATCCGCCCGCGACTGCAGGGACGAGGTGCCGATCTTGGCGTAGCTCAGCATGCGGAACAGCTCGCCGAAGCCGGCGACGTGCTTCTCGGCGACGTCGGCCAGGGCCTCGGGCGTGACGTCGCGCCCGGTGACGCCGGTGCCGCCGGTGGTGATCACGACCTCGACCGAGGGATCGGCGACCAGGGCGCGCAGCTTGGCCGCGATGGAAGCACGGTCGTCCGCGACGATGGCCCGGTCGGCGAGCCGATGGCCGGCGGTCAGCAGGCGCTCGACCAGCGTGTCGCCCGAGCGGTCGTCGGCCAGGGTCCGGGTGTCGGAGACGGTGAGCACCGCGATCCGCAACGGGGCGAACGGGACGCTCTCGTCAATCCGCCCGGGCATCGGCGTTCTCCTGCGCCCGGCTGGGCCGCGTCCGGGGCGCCGGCGGCAGCGCCTTGCCCGGGTCGAGGTCCGGCCAGCGGTTCTCCGCCAGCGCCCGCAGCGACGGGATCGCGGCGCCGAGGCGGCCCTGATAGGCCCAGAGATTGCCCAGGACCTTGCGGAGATAGCTGCGGGTCTCGGCCAGGGGCACGCTCTCGATGAACAGCAGCGGATCGTCGGCGGCAGGGGCCAGCTCGCCCGCGAGCCAGCCCTGCAGGCGGCCCTCCCCGGCATTGTAGGCGGTCAGGAGGTGGATCAGGCTGCCATGGACCGTGGGCGTGGCGGCCAGTTCGCGCAGCCAGGCCTGGCCCACCGCCATGTTGTTCTCGGGCTCGATCAGCCAGTCCTCGCCGGCATAGGCGATCTTGACCAGCCGCGCGACGTGGCGCGCGGTGTCCGGCATCACCTGCATCAGGCCCAGGGCCCCCTTGGGGCTGCGCGCCGCCGGGTCGAACCCGCTCTCGGCGCGGATCACGGCGTGGATCAGGCTCGGATCGAGGCGGTAGCCGCCGGCGGGCGGCCGATCGGGCAGCCGCAGGCGCGGCGGCGCGGGCGCGGCGCCGGCCCGCCGCGACGGCGGCACCGCCGTGGCCGAGGGCAGCTCCAGCGTGCGGGCGATTCCACCCAGATCCTCGACCAGGTCCGAGGGTGCCCGGGCGGCGAGCTGGCGCAGCTCGGCGTCGGCCAGCTCGCGCTCGCCCACCGCCGCCAGCGCCAGGATGCGCCGGGTGGCCGGATATCGGATCAGGAGGTCGCGCAGGCCGTTCGCCGCCCGCTGCTCGGCGCGGTCGAAGGCGACGCCGTCCTCCAGCATCCGCTGGGCCAAGGGCCCGTAGAACGCGTCGCTGCCCTCGGCGGCGATCCGCAGCAGCGGCACGACCAGCTGGGGCCGGCGCGCGCGCAGATTCGCGCGGGCGGCCCAGAAGGCGGCGCGCGCCCGGCTCGGCGCGTCCAGTCCGGGGTCGTGCGCGAGCCGGGTGAAGCGGTCGGCGGCCGCGACCACCTCGCCCGCGCGCCACGCCTCCAGACCGCGCGCCCAGCCGCCGCCGTCCCCGGCCGCCGGCTCGGGCGCGCGCGGCTTCGCGGCACCGGCGGGCTTTCTGGCCATGGCCAGCTTGTAGATCCGCGGCGCCTGCGGCAGGTCGGCATAGCGCTCCAGCCAGCCGGCAAGCTCGGCATAGGCCGCCCGCGGCGATTTCGGCGCCAGGTAGCGGGCAGCCAGGGCATGTCCCAGGAGCACGCCGTCCTGGAGCTCGCCGATGCGCCGCTCGGCGCCCGACCAGTCGCGCGCACGCTGCAGGGCGAAGATCGTACGATAGCGCTCGAGGTCGGCAGCGCCGACGCCGGTCGGCAGGAGCGGCGCCGCGCGCGCGGTCGCGTCCTCCTCCGACAGCCGGGCGAGCAGCCCCGATCCCGGCTCGGTCGCGGCAACGCCCCCGGCGCCGAGCCCGAGGCCGGGCAGCGCGAGACCCAGCAGAGCGAGGCGCAGCAACCCTCTCATGGCGCCGCCGCCAACTGCCGGTGCAGGGTCAGCAGGTCGCGCCAGGCGAGCCGCTTCTGCAGGGGCTGGCGCAGGAGGTAGGCGGGGTGGAACGTGATCCCGGCGGGGATCGGGTCGCCCATGGCCGGCCGGTAGGTGAACGGCCGGCCGCGCAGCTTGGTCACGCCCTCCTCGACCCCGAGCAGCCCGCGCGCGGCGCTGCCGCCGAGGAACAGGAGGTGCCGCGGCCGCAGCAGCTCGATCTGGCGCTCGACGAAAGGCTGGCAGACGGCGACCTCGGTGGTGGTCGGCGACCGGTTGCCGGGCGGGCGCCAGAAGACGATGTTGGTGATCCACACGCCGCGCCGGTCGAGGCCGATCGCCGCCAGCATCCGGTCGAGCAGCTGCCCGCTCGGCCCGACGAACGGCCTGCCCTGGCGGTCCTCCTCGGCCCCGGGCGCCTCGCCGATCAGCATCAGCCGCGCATCCGGGCTGCCGTCGGCGAAGCAGAGCCGCGTGGCGGTGCGGGCCAGGGGGCAGCCCTCGAAGGATTCCAGCGCGACAGCGATCTCCGCGAGGCTGTTGCAGGCGGCGGCGACCGCGCGCGCATGCTGCACCCGCTGCGAATCGGACGCGGGCGAGCGACGCGGGGCCGGCGCGGGTTCGCCTATCGCGGCAAGCGGCGTGGTTTCGGTGATGGCCGCCGGCGGGCGCCTCGGCTCCACGGCATCCTGCACGCCCATCTGTGCGTACCAGGAACTCCAGGCCGCGACGGCGCGGCGCAGAGCGGAACCAGCGGCAGATTGGGCGGGACCATGCTGCATGCCGCTGACGTGCACTCCTGGGCGAGGGGATCGACCGTCCGACCGCGCCGGCGGACGGGCGGCGGGCTCAGATCAGCCGATAGGGGACCGGCTTGCCGCCGCGATCCATGATCATCTTGCCGCTCTCGTCCTGCGCCGCTATGTAGCGGCCGTGGCCGACGGCGGTGCCGACATAGAGCACCGGCTTGATCTTCTTGCCTTCGAAGCTCTTCGCCTGCTGCGCGGGGCCGCGGGCGGTAGGGTCGTTCTTGCTCTTGGACGTCTTGAGCACCGTGATGGCTCCAGCGAATTGTGCAGGGGCGGGCGCGCTGGCCGGCACCCCTCCTGATGTTGGCGCCTGTGTGACCCGATCACGCCCGCCCGTCAAGCTTCTCGCCGCGGCCCGACCGGATTGAGTGCCCCCCTTGCAGCCCTCGCCTCGCCGTCCCGACGCCCGCCTCCTGGCCCTCTCGGCCGCCATTGCCCTGGTTCTCGGCGGCTGTGCCGACGAGCCCGGTGACCTCTGGTGGCGGATCGGCTTCGGCCACGCCGCCGCCGCGGCGCCGGAGGCCGGCGACATCCCCAACGTGGCCGGGAACTATCTCGCCGGCCGCGCCGCCATGGAGGCGGGCGACCTCAAGGGTGCGGCCGACGATCTCGAGCAGGCGCTGGCCGCGGCGCCGGGCAATGTCGATCTGCGCCGACAGGTGTTCGAGCTCCTGCTGGCCAGCGGAGAGCTGGACCGTGCGGTGGAGACCGCGCGCGAGCTGGATGGGAGCGGTGCCGCCACGGACACCGTCGTCCTGGTGCTGGCGCTGGACGCGGTGCGCGCCGGGCGCAACGACGCGGCGGTGGCACTGTTCGAGCGGCTGGGCACGACCAACATCGCCGGGCCGGTGCAGCCCATGCTGGTGGCCTGGGCGCGCTTCGCCGCCGGCGACCGGGCGGCCGCGATCGCGCAGCTCGCCGACGCCAAGCCCGAGAGCGGCCTGGACCGGCTGCGGGCGTTCTACCGCGGCACGATGCTGGGGCTGGACGGGCGCCCGCGCGACGGCCTGGAGGCCCTTTCCCTGGCCTTTCCCGATCTCGCCCAGGCGCCGTCGCGGGTGCTGCGCGGCGGCCTGGCACTGCAGCTCGCGGCCGGCGACCGGGCGGCGGCGGATCAGGTCGTGGCCAAGCTGCGCGAGGCCGCGCCGGACGACCCCGAGACCAGCCAACTCGCCGCGGCGGTGGCGGCCGGCGATCCCGACCTGGCCGCGGTCCGCGATCCGACCACCGGCATGGGCGACGCGTTGATCAGCATCGGCGAGGCCTTCTTCGAGCAGCAGCGCAATGTCGAGGCGCTGGCCCTGGCCCGGGCGGCGACGCTGGTGGCCCCCGACGATCCCGACACCTGGCTCCTGATCGCCCGGGTCGGGCTCGCCCAGGAGAATCCGGCCGAGGCCCTGCGCGCACTCGACCAGGTGCCGCAGGACAGCCCGGTGTCCTGGACCGCAGGCCTGATGCGCGCTCGGGCGCTGCAGGACGAGGACCGGCTGGACGAGGCGGTGGCACTGCTCGAGAGCATGTCGCAGGAACATCCCGACCGGGTCGACGCGCTGGTGGCCATGGGCGACCTGCTGCGCGGCGAGGACCGCTTCGCCGAGGCCGAAGCGGCCTACACGCGCGCGATCGAGCGGGTTCCCGTGGTCGACCAGCGCCATTGGCGCCTGTTCTACGCGCGCGGCATCACCTACGAGCGGACCAAGCGCTGGCCGCAGGCCGAGGCCGATCTGCTCAAGGCGCTGGAGCTCGAGCCCGACCAGCCCTTCGTGCTCAACTATCTGGGCTACAGCTGGGTGGACAAGGGCCTCAACCTCGATCGCGCCAAGGCGATGCTCCATCGTGCCGTCGACCTGCGGCAGGAGGACGGCTTCATCGTCGACAGCCTGGGCTGGGCCTATTTCCGCCTCGGCGAGAACGACAAGGCGGTCACCTATCTCGAGCGCGCGGTCGAACTGGAACCCGGCGACCCGGTGATCAACGACCATCTGGGCGACGCCTACTGGCGGGTCGGCCGCACGCGCGAGGCCCGGTTCCAGTGGCAGCGGGCGCTCACCTTCGGACCCGAGCCCGAAGCGGTCACGGCCATTCAGGCCAAGCTCACCAACGGCCTCGGCGATGCCCAGCCGGCACCCGGCTGACGCGGTGCTGGTCGAGCGGGCACGGGCCAAGCTCAACCTCGACCTGATCCTCACCGGACGCAGGCCCGGCGGCTACCACGAGCTGGACAGCGTGGTGGCGTTCGCGGATCTCGGCGACGAGCTGCGGTTCGAGGCGGCGGACGGGCTGCTCGTCACGTGCGACGGGCCGTTCGCCGCCGATCTGCCGGCAGGCGAGGGCAACATCGTGCGGCGTGCGGCCCAGCGCCTCGCGGAGGCTGCCGGCCTGGCGCCCCGCGCGCGCATGTGCCTGACGAAGCGGCTGCCGGTCGCCTCCGGCATCGGCGGCGGCTCGGCCGATGCCGCGGCGGCGTTGCGCGGACTCGCCCGGCTCTGGGGCGTGCCCGCGGACGCGCCGATCCTGGCCCGCACGGCCCTCGCCCTCGGCAGCGACGTCCTCGCCTGCCTGGGCAGCCGTTCGGCCCGGATGCAGGGGATCGGCGAAATCGTCGAGCCTGTGCCGGCCCTGCCCCGGCTCGACCTGGTGCTGGTCAATCCCGGGGCGCCCCTGTCGACCGCGGCGGTGTTCGCGCAGGTCGATCCCGGCCGTTTCGGCCGACGCGACGAGGCCCTGCCCGACAGCCCGGGCCCGGAATGGCTGCGGCGTGGCCGCAACGACCTGGAGGCACCTGCGCGTAGCCTCCTGCCGGCAATCGGCGAGGTGCTGGCGACGCTGGAGGCGGCGCCCGGCTGTCGCCTCGCGCGGATGTCGGGCAGCGGCCCCACCTGCTTTGGACTGTTCGACGGCCCGGCCGCCGCGAGAGAGGCTGCGGCGTGGCTCGAGGAGGGCCGGCCCGCCTGGTGGGTGGCGGCATGTGCCGTGGGCGATCTTCCGGCGTAGCCGTTGCACCCGTCTCGACCTGGGCCTACCTTCCCGGGCGCTTGGGGCGTCGCCAAGCGGTAAGGCAGCGGACTTTGACTCCGCCATTCGCAGGTTCGAATCCTGCCGCCCCAGCCATCCCCTCACGATCTTCAGGTCGAAAGCGACGGGGCGCCTGGTCCGAGGCGCAGCAGGCTTTCCAGTCTTTGCGAGTCGAGCTGTCCGCGCTGTGCGGCGATGAAGTCGTCCGAGGAGATACGATCGCTGGCCAGACCCTCGACCAGCCGGTCGCAGGCCGTCCAGGGCACGCGCGAATCCTTGACGCCGAGCGAGGTCGCGAGGTCGGCGCGGACCGACGACGGCAGGTTGGCCTTGAGCTGCTCGGTGCAGTCGACCTTGAGCGCGTTCCGGCCGCGCTCGGTGGTCAGTCCGGTCTCCACCGCTTCTGCGTTGATGGACGGCGTGACGTTCTCCTGCCAGACCACCCGCCCGCCGATGTCGTAGACATAGCACTCGCCGGCATCGTGCCGTCGACAGAGCCGAATCGCCTGCGAGACCGCCCCCGCGCGGCAGTCCATGCTGGCGCAGTAGGTGTAGAACGCGCCGCCCTGCTCGCTGATGACGAAGGCGCCGGGCGTGGTCGAGCGTCGATACTGGTCGTAATAGGCCTGCACCTTCGGCGAGAACTTGATCGGACCCTGCCCGACGGGTGCCGACGCACAGCCTGTGAGCACTGCCACGGCCATCAACGTCGGCCACCGGCACGAAGTCGCGACCTCGATTGATCCTGGTCTCATCTGCCTGCCACAATCAAATTCGAAGAGTAATTCACCAATCATCTCAACCTATCCGATCTCAATCTCGGCGGCAATGGCCTGCACCAGCTCAGGTCCCGCCGGCGAGCCCCACTATGGGCTGGGCGGATCCGCGCCGAGGCGCTACCTCGGCTGTACAACCAAGAAGGACGACGCCATGGATCTCGGTCTCAAGGGCAAGCGCGCCATCGTCACCGGCGGCAGCAAGGGCATCGGCCGGCGCTGCGCCGAGATCTTCGCCGACGAGGGTGCGCATGTCGCGGTCTGCGCCCGCAATGCCGGTGAGATCGAGGCGACGGTGACGGGCCTGCGCGCCAAGGGGGTTACGGCCTTCGGCGCAGCGCTGGACGTGTCCGACAAGGCGGCGCTGGAGGCCTGGGTCGCCGCTGCCGCCGAGGCGCTGGGCGGCATCGACATCGTGGTGCCCAATGTCAGTGCGCTCGACATGGGCGACACCGAGGAGGCGTGGCGGCACGAGTTCGAGATCGACCTCATGCACACGGTCCGTGCCGTGAACGCGGCGATGCCCTGGCTGGAAAAGTCGGATGCACCCTCGATCGTGGTGATCTCCAGCGTGTCCGGGCGCGAGGTCGACTTCACCAGCCCCGCCTATGGTGCGACCAAGGCCGCGCTGATCCACTACGCCCAGGGGCTGGCCTACAAGCTTGCCGGCAAGATGATCCGGGTGAACTCGGTCTCGCCCGGCAACACCTATTTCGATGGCGGCATCTGGCAGTGGATCGAGAACAACAATCCCGAGCTGTTCAAGGAGGCGCTCGCGCTGAACCCGACCGGCCGCATGGCGACGGCGGAGGAGATCGCACGGGGCGTCGTGTTCCTGGCCAGCCCGGCCTCCAGCTTCACCACCGGCACCAACCTGGTGATCGACGGCGCCTTGACCAAAGGCGTGCAGTTCTAGCCGGACACTCCGTGGTCACCAGCCGGTCCGCCGCTCGCCTCGAGGGCGAACGGGCCGGACCCCCGCACTTCAGGTCAGGAACTCCACCAGCAACCGGTTCACCTCGTCCGCTTCCTCGTGCTGCACCCAGTGGCCGGCACGGCGCAGATGGTGAACGTCGCCCTGGTCACAGGCGGCGATCCCGGCCTCGGCCAGCCTCGCATCAAGGAACCGGTCGCCGTCGCCCCAGATCACCCGGACCGGGATCCTGACCGGCAATGGCGTGGTAGGCGGCTGCTGCAGGCGGACGGCGCGGTACCAGGCCAGCATCGCCGGCAACGCTCCCGGTTGTGCCCAGGCCTGCCGGTAGCGGGCGAGGTCGGTGGTATCGAACGTCCCCGGCCGGCTGGAGCCGGTGAGGCCATGGGCGAGCCAGGCGAAATCGCCCGCGCGCAGCACCCGCTCGGGCAGCCCGGGCAGCTGGAAGAAGGCGACGTACCAGCTGCGTGCGAGCTGGCCCGGATGGGCCCTCGCGAAGTCGCGCATGGTCGCGGGATGGGGGGCGTTGAGGATGGCCGCGCGCTCGACGCGTCCGGGATCGCGCGCGGCCAGATGCCAGGCCAGCACCCCGCCCCAATCGTGGCCGACGACGGCGAAGCGGCGCCGGCCAAGAGCGGAGGCGATCCCGAGCACGTCGTCGGCGAGCACGTCGAGGACGTAGGCGGCGAGCCCTTGGGGCTTGGCCGAGAGGTTGTAGCCGCGCAGGTCGGGGGCGACCACGCGCAGCCCGGCTGCCGCCAGGGGCCCGATCTGGCGGCGCCAGCCATACCAGAACTCGGGAAAGCCGTGCAGCAGGACGACCAGCCGCCCATCGGCCGGGCCGGCGGCCATGGCGTGCAGCTCGATGCCGTTGGTCGCGGGCCGCAGGGAGGTCGGGACGCCCGGATCAGCCAGCGGCGCGCTCCACCAGCCGCGGCACCGGCGGCGCCCGCTCCTCGTCCACCATGTAGTCGCGGGCCAAAGGCAGGCTGTTGCGGTCGGGGGCCAGCTGGATCTGGAAGTTCATGTTGTCGAGGTAGCGGAAGGAGACCTCGCTGGTGGCGAGGTAGTACTCCCACATGCGGCAGAAGCGCTCGTCATAGAGTGCCGCCGCCCGGTCCCAGTTGGCGGCGAAGCGCTCGCGCCACTGACGGAGCGTGTGGGCGTAGTGCAGGCGCAGGATCTCGATGTCGGTGACCCACAAGCCGGAGCGCTCGATCGGCGGCAGCACCTGCGACAGTGCCGGGATGTAGCCGCCCGGGAAGACGTATTTCTTGATCCAGGCATTGGTCGAGCCCGGCCCCTGCACGCGGCCGATCGAGTGGACCAGCGCCACCCCGTCGTCGGGCAGGGTCTGCTTGATCTTGCGGAACAGGGTCTCGTACTGGCGCACGCCGACATGTTCGAGCATGCCGATCGACACCACGCGATCGAACCGACCCTCGACCTCGCGATAGTCCTTGTGCAGGAGCCGGGCGCGATCGGCGAGGCCAAGCTCGGTCAGGCGCGCATTGCCCCACGCCACCTGCTCCTTGGACAGGGTCACGCCGGTGACGTCGACGTCGTGGTGACGGGCCAGATAGTGGGCGAGGCTGCCCCAGCCGCAGCCCATGTCGAGCACCCGCATGCCCGGCTGGAGCCGGAGCTTGGCCGCGACGTGCCGCTCCTTGAGCCGCTGTGCGGTCTCCAGGTCCTCGGTGCCGGTCGGGTGGTAGGCGCAGGTGTATTGCCGCTCGCTGTCCAGGAACAGGCCGTACATCTCGTCGGAGAGATCGTAGTGGTGGGCAACGTTGCGCTCCGAGCGCCAGCGGTCGTTGAGCCCGTGGAAGCCGCGCTTCAGCCGCCGCCAGTGACGCAAGGGGCTCCGGAACGACCGCAGGCCGGCGGGGCCCAGGTTGCGGCCGAACAGGTCGAGGAAGTCGTAGAGCGAGGCGCCGTTCTCGACCGTCAGCGTACCGTTCATCCAGGCCTCGCCGGCGTGCAGGCCGGGATTGAGCGCCAGCTTCCAGTGCAGCTTCGGATCGTGCAGGCGAACGGTGACCGCGGGCTCGGCGTCGCTGCCGAAGACATGGCGCTGGCCCGTGGCGTCGATCACCGTGAGCCGGCCGATCCGGATCAGCGGGCGCAGGATGCGTGAGAGCAGCATGGGCGCGGCGTCCCCAGCGGTGTGCGGGCCAGTCCCGCTAGCATCGAAATGCCGCGCGTGCGAGCCCCCAGGGGGATCTGCATACCCGGCCGGGACAGCTGGGCGAACCCGCTCACCCGTCACGCCGCGGCACGCTATCGTGCGCGCCGGGTGAGAGTGAGCGCGATGTTGACACACCGTTGGACGACCTGGACCTGGCCCGCTGCGTTGCTGGTTTCCTGCTCGGCGCAGGCGGGGCAGCTGAGCATTGCCGTCGAGCAGGTCCGTTCCGACCGCGGGACGGTCATGATCGGCCTGTACGACAATGCCCAGTCGTTCGATCGGGCCGTGGGCTCGGTCGACAGCAAGGCTCTGCTCATCGAGCCGGGTCGCTTTGCCGCAATCGCCGTCCAGGCAGGTGCCGCCGACGGTACCATCGTGACCTTCAGCGAGGTGCGGCCAGGTCGATACGCCGTCATCGCGTTCCAGGACGAGAACGACGATGCCAAGCTCGACCGGAACATTTTCGGCGTGCCGACCGAACCATACGGATTCAGCAACGACGCGCGTGGCCTGTTCGGTGCCCCGGCCTCCGATCGCGCGGCCGTGGCGGTCGACGGCGGTCACCCTTTCATCCGCATCATCCTCACCAATCCATGAGCGCCAAGGGTTGACCTCGGTAATCTCCGACGACCTGCCGGGCGGCATGGTTCAGCTGACGCTGACGACATCCTCCGGACGGGGCGACAGGCAGCCCAGGAAGTACATGCGGTCGCGGCTCCGGAAGCGTTCGAGGTTGGCCGTCCCGGGCAGGCCCGAATAGCCCTCCAGACTGCTGGTCAAAACCAGGCGGGCGTACCAGGGCAGCCCGGCGCGAATGATCGTCCGGCGCCGCTCCGCATCGAGCTCGCAGGCACTGACCACGTTGGGCGTGATGTCGCGCAGTTCCCCGGCCAGCCCAGCGGCGCTTGCCAGCTCCTCCAGCCTGGCCATCTTGGCCCGGGTCCGGTAGTCCGCGTAGAGGAATCGACCCTGGGGATGCAGCACGCGCCGGACCTCGCCCAGGAACCTCGCATCGTCGCCATAGGCATGCGACGCCTCGACGTTGACCACGAGGTCGAAGGCGCCGTCCTCGAACGGCAGGTTCAGGGCATCGCCGCGGACGAAGGTGAAGTTGCGCAAGGCCGCATAATGTTCCTGGCAGAACGCGATCGCATGGGTGGAATAGTCCAGCCCGATCACCTTGGCCTGCCGGGGCAGCTGGCGCGCCAGGTGGCAGAGGCCGCCGCCGCGTCCGCAGCTGATCTCCAGGCAGCGCGAAACCCGGCGGTAGTTGTCCGGCTCTTCCAGCAGCCGCAGCAGCTCGGTGTAGAGCTGGAGCTGGAAGCGTTCCGCGCGATCACCTCGGGCGGGTGCGTAGCCGTAATTGTTGGTCGTCGTCTCGCCCCAGTTGAGTGAATAGAGGCGATCATACAGCTCCTCGCGCCGCGCTCCGCCGCGCACGATCTTGGAGGTAAGCCTGCTCAGCTGCCCCATCGGTCAACCCTCCCTCGCTTCGGCTGATGGACTCGCTGCAAGTCGCGGGGCGCATGGGACGGGTGCCGCGGCAACCGGAGCTGCGCGCACGGGTCAGAACCGGTAGCCGACGACCACGCCGGCGAAGTACTGATCCCGGTCGCCCTCGTCCTTGACGATCGGACTGTCGGCCGCATCGTTCAGCAGGCGGCGGTAGCGGCCGATCAGGCTCGCCCGCCAGCCCGGCCCCTGGCCGAAGCCGAGGGCCAGATCGACCCCTGCGTCCTTGAACCCGGCATCGGCGTCGTACCGGTCGAGGCCGCTCCGGGTGGCGTTCGCGGCGTCGATGCCGAAATAGTCGGACATGAAGTCCTCGCTGGCATAGGTCCCCACGAGCGCGCCCGCGAGCGTCAGCCGGCCGGCGAAGGCACGCCGGAGCCTGATGGCCGGAGTGACGAGATAGCCATGGCCGTTCGCGACATCGCCCCGGGCCTGCAGCTCGACGCCGACCGCCTGCTCCGGCTCGTCGACGAAGTCCCATCCCAGGAGGCCGCCCAGCATGAGTGCAGGGTCGACATTGTTCAAATCGTCGACGGCGCTGTTCTGGACATGGCCACGCTTGGGTATGTATTCGACCAATGGCCCGAGGCGCAGGTTCGGGTGCGGGACCAGGTTGCTGGTGAGTTTGGTCGCGAGGATGTCGACGTAGGTCGTGGGTGCGTAGAGCCCGGCCGCCCGCAAGCTCCAAAGCGGTACCGCCTCGTAGTCCGCCGAACCTTCATAGTCGGGCGCATAGCCCGCGCCGGCGCCGATCGTCCAATCGACTGCCAGGGCCGGCGTCGCCAGCAAAAGCGGAGCAAGGATCATCGAGCACCGGAGTGCGCCGACCATTTACCTGTTCCCTGCGGTCAAGCGAGGTTCGAGCGGCCGCGCTCAGCCGGTGCTCGGCCGTTCCGGCGCTTGGCCCCACAATTGTTGGCGCGAAGGAAGGCTATGTCGCGGGCATGTCCGGCTCAGCTGCCCGTTTTGTCGATCAGGACCGCCACGGCGTTGGTGATCTGCAAGGCAACCCGCTCGCCGGGCCGGCGGGCAGCCGCGAAGTCGCGCATGGCGGGGTCGACCTCGATCGTCTGGGTCACGCCCTCCGGCGTCTTCACGGTGACAATGCCGGTCGCCGGGTCGTAGGCGACGAATTCGACCACCACATCCATGGTGGCGCGGACGAGACCCCCTGGCGTGCTGCCCACCGGCGCTCGGCTGGTGACGACGGAGGTCGTGGCGGGCCCTCCGGCATCGGGCTCGGCCATGCGGGCGGTTACCTTCTCATAATAGCTCAACCGAACGGTGTCGCCCGCGGACACCTGAGCCAGGTTGCGAACCTGCGGTCCGGCGACCACGTCGAGCTCCGTGCCGTCCATCATTCGCACACGGACCGCGCGGGTGTTCTGGTCGACCTGCTCGACGACCCCGCTGCCGTTCAGCATCGCCTCGCGCTGGGCCGCCAGCGGAGCCGCCGAAGGCGCCTCCTGATGGGCGCAGCTCGCGCACGCGAGCAACCCGGCCAAGGGCATGATCTTGCGCAGCGACATGGCTCGTTCCCCCATTTGTTGTAGTATCGGCAGCCAGCGGAACAACGACCACGCCGCGCGCATGATGATCATGCCGTTGATCGAGCTCTTGGCCCACTGCGACCGGCCCAGTGGGCCGCGCTATTTGCTGGTCGTCTTCTGAGGTCCGGCATGGACCTTCATGACCGCAGCCTCGGACTGAGTTCGGGCGATGGCGGCATCGCTCATGGCGGTTGTCGACTGAGCTTGGGCCTGGGTCGCCTTGCGGTCGACAGCGTCAACTTGCGCGCGCAGGCTGGCAACCTGCGAGTTCAAGGCGTCGACGTCCGATCGGCTGGCGCAGGCGCCGACGACCAACGGCAGAAACGCAGCCGCTGCGAGAACTTGCGATCGCATCAGATCCCCCCTCCTGGCCCGGCACTTCCTCGCCGGGCGCATTTTGAAAAGCTCGACCAGGGCCGGAGCCACCGCCGCCCGGCCAGCCACACTCGGCCGGGTTTCAGCTGGTCTAGCGCCCAACCGAGTGCAGGTGGCGGAAGATACAGTAGTCTACAGCGCGGGATGCGCGCCGGCCGGCGGGTTCATGAACCGTCGGACAGCCGAGTGGCTGCCGCCGGCACCGGCACTCCGGCTTTGACCAAGCCGCGGACCAGACGCGCGCGGTCCTCCGGTCGCAGGTTGCGCTTGCGCAGCTCCGCATCCACGTTCGCGACGAACTTCGGGTGGAGTTCCGTGAATTGGGCGCCCTCGCGGCGCGCCTCGGCCATGAGCCCGCGTTCGGCGTAGATGACGGCCGCGATCGCGTGGTAGAGGGAGAATTTGGTCAGGTTGGCCTGCCGGATCTCGGCCTCCGCACGATCGCCGTCGCGCTGCATGTAGGCGATGAGCGCCAGCACCGCGTGACAGTAACCGGAATAGGCCGGGTCGCGGGCGAGCGCCCGCTCCGCGAGCTCGCGGCCACGCTGCCATTGGCCCGCCATGGCAATGCGCAGAGCGAACTCGCCGAGCAGCTCGCTGTCCTGTGGATTCGCGGCCAACGCCAGCTCGCCGACGCGCTCGGCTTCGCCGACCTCGCCGCGGAAGAACGACGCCATCATCAGGGCCTGCAGGCCGCGCGCGTTGTTGGCGTCGAGATCAACCGCCCGCCGTGCAGCCTGCAGCGCCCGCTCGATCGGAGTGGGCTCGCCGGGCCGCGGGTTGAAGGCGAAGCGATCCTCGTCCAGTGCCAGCACCGACAGCATCGCCCATGCCGTGGCGTAGCCCGGGAAGCGGGCCACCGCGCGCTCCAGGCACTCGCGCACCAGAGCGTGCGCCTCCGGGCTGGGCTGGGCCCGGTAGACGAAGAAGCGCAGCGTGCAGGCGTAGGCCTCCAGATCGCCGGGCGGTTGGCCGGCCGTCCGCTGCAACTCCGACCGGAAGACGACCCCGTAAGGTTGGGCGATGGTGTCGGTCACCTGCTGCGCGATGTCCTCCTGAATGGCGAACAGCTCCTTGCCGCCCAGGTTCTCCTCGTAGGTCTTCGCCCACAGCACGGTGCCCGTTTCGGCGTCCACGAGGCGGCTGCTCACGCGCATCTCGCGTCCCGAAAGGCGCAGGCTGCCCGTCACCAGGTAGCGTGACGAGAGTTCAGGCGCGATCGACGGGGGATCGGCGGTCGCCGGGAGACCCCACGCCGCATTCCCGCCCAGCACCGCCAGGTCCTTGAAGCGGGAAAGCTTGGTCAGGATCTCGTCGGTCACGCCAGCGGCGTAGAGGGTCGCCTCGTCACCTTCGCCCAGGCTGGAGAAGGGCATCACCAGCAGAGTGGGGCTGTCGGGGAGCGGCGGCTCGACGACGGCTCCCGGTCGCCCGGCCCAGCGCGTCTGCTGCAAGCCGACAACCGCCGCCAGTGCTACCAGGACCACCACGACCACGGCCGCCGCCCGCCACCGGGCGGGTCCCGCAAGTCCGCTCCGGATCGAGACCGGCATTTCATCCGCCGGCGCCTTCGGCTCCGGCGCGGCGCGGCGGGAGAACATGGGGACGTAGCCGCCCTTCGGCACCTCGATCAGGACCGGATCGGCCTGGCCCGCGACGAGGTAGTAGCGCTCCAACGCGCGACGTAGTCTCCCGGCCTCGGTTCGTACCACCGGATCCGCCTGGGCGTCGAAGCTCGTGTCCCGCTCGAACACGGCGGTGGCGATGGTGTAGCCCTTCAAGCGGTCGGCATGTCCGGCGAGGGACTGCTCCACGACGAAGCGCAGAAAGGCGCGCGCCCGCTGCGGGACCACGAACTCGGGGCTGTCCAGGATGCGTGCGAGCTGATCACGCACCTCGCCGAGCGATGGCGGCGACAGCTCGGTGCGGCCGGCACTGCCCCCCGACGCGTCAATCGCTTCCTGCACGACAGAACAACCCCCGTGGCCCTTGGGTCACCATGGCTGTGGCGAGCGGGCCTGCCCCGTGTTGCCTACAGTAAGTTACTCCCCTGTGCGGAACATCGGCAAGCAGACTCTCGCCCGGACCAGCGTAAAGGACCCAGTCCCGCTTGGGCCGTGGTCTGGTACTCGCATGGTTTTGGAGTGAATCGTTTTTTCTGCCTTTCTTGCGATAGTGGGAAAGTGCGTCAGTTGTTCCGGTCTTGGGCGGCCTGCGCAACAGGCCGCCCCTTTTTTAAGCCACTAGATTTATCGTCAGCGTGGTCTTTCGACCATAAATTGAGGGAATGCTTCGGAGGTGCCGGCATGAAGGCCTTGGCGGAGTTCACCAGAACCACCCTGATCGGCGGCCTGCTGGTCATCCTGCCGTTCTATGTCGCCGTACTGCTGCTCGCCAAGACCGTCAAAGGCCTGCTGGGTCTGCTGCAGCCGGTAGCGGAACGGGTCCCGGCCTCGGTCGAGTTCCGGCAGGTCGTCGCCGCCGTTCTCCTGGTCGCGGCCTGCTTCCTGGTCGGGCTGATCGTGCGCACCGGTCCGGGGTTGCGGGCGAAGAACGCCTGCGAGCGCGCCCTGCTCGAAAGGCTGCCGGGCTACACCTTCCTGCGCGGCCTCGCCAAGCGCCTGGCCGGGCAGAGCGGGGAGCAGACGCTGCAGCCGGCTCTGGTGGAGCTGGAAGACGCCCTGGTGCCGGCCTTGATCGTCGAGCAGCTGGATGATGGCTCCTTCACCGTGCTCGTCCCCTCGGCACCCACGCCGATGGCCGGCAGCGTCTACATCCTGCCGCCACACCGCGTGCATCCGGTCGACATCCCGTTCACCCAGGCCATCGCCGTCTTCTCGAAATGGGGTACCGGGGCCGGTGAGTTCGTCCGCGCCATGCGGCAGCCGGCGGCGGCGCCGGACGCGACGGGCAGCGCCGGCCGGCTCGTCGCGCAACACGCCCTCGCCGGGGAACCGCGTGCCCAAGCTTGAGGCAGGGCTGCATCGACCCTGCCCAGCGGAGGCCCACGACGGGAGCGGCCGCGTGCCCGTCCCGGGTGGCACCGATCTTGCGGAGCCGGGGGCATAACGCGCCTAGGGTTCCGGCCGCGCTCGCTGGTGTCTGGTCCGAGAGGTGCACTCCCGCGTAGTCTCGGCCGCGCGGAGCCACGGCGGGACAAAAGCCCGGGAGAGCCGCCGGTGCCGCGAACAGGCGGCACCAGGGTCCTCACGCGGCAGCATCCCGAACCGGGCAGCCGCCAGACGACGGGAGATCGGCATGCGACGACTGCGGACATTGGTGGGTGCGATCGGGCTGGCGCTGCTCACGGCCAGCGGGGCCGCCGAGGCCAAGGACAGCTTCAAGATCGCCTGGTCGATCTATGTCGGCTGGATGCCCTGGGGCTGGGCCGCGGACCACGGCATCGTCAAGAAGTGGGCCGACAAGTACGGGATCGAGATCGAGGTCGTGCAGATCAACGACTATGTCGAGTCCATCAACCAATACACCGCCGGCGGCTTCGACGGCTGCGTGATGACCAACATGGACGCGCTGACCATCCCGGCGGTCGGCGGCGTCGACAGCACCGCACTGATCATCGGCGACTTCTCCAAGGGCAATGACGGGATCGTCGCCAAGTCCGCCAAGTCCGTGGCCGAGCTGAAAGGGGAGTCCATCAACCTGGTCGAGCTCAGCGTCTCCCATTACCTCCTGGCGCGGGCGCTGGAGAAGTCCGGCCTCTCGGAGCAGGACGTCACGGTGGTCAACACCTCCGACGCCGACATCGTCTCGGTGTTCAGCGGCACCGACGACGTCCAGAACGTGGTCACCTGGAACCCGCTCCTGGCCGAGGTCGCGGCCTTTCCGGGTGCCACCGAGCTGTTCGACAGTTCGCAGATCCCGGGCGAGATCATCGACCTGATGGTGGTCAACACCGAGACGCTGGCCGCCAACCCGGACTTCGGCAAGGCGCTCGCGGGTGCCTGGTACGAGACCCTGGCGACCATGCAGGGCGACGGCGAGGCCGCGGTCGCGGCGCGCACCGCCATGGCCGAGGCTTCCGGCACCGATCTCGCCGGGTTCGATTCGCAGCTGGCGTCCACGCGCATGTTCTGGGACCCGGCCGAGGCGGTGGCGTTCAACGGCAGCCTGCAGCTGATCGAGACCATGGACCGGGTGCGCAAGTTCTCGCACGCCAAGGGCCTGATGGGTGGCGACATGGACACGGTCGGCATCGAGTTCCCCGACGACCAGACCCTGGGCGACGCCGACAGCGTCAAGCTGCGCTTCGACCAGACCTACATGGAGCAGGCGGCCGAAGGCGCCCTGTAGCGCTGGCTCCATCCTTGACCCGCCTGATGAACCGGCGGCCGGGCCGCGAGGGACGGCTGTTCCTCGCGGCCCTGCCGTTCGCGCTGGCGATCCTCGCCTATCTCGCGGCCTCGGCGGCGCGGCTGGCGGTCAATCCCGACGACAAGCTGCTGCCCTGGCCGAGCGATTTCGTCGCCGCCATGCGCGCCATGGCGTTCGAGCCCGACAGGCGCAGCGGCAATTACCTGTTCTGGCTCGACACCGCCGCCAGCCTGCTGCGCCTGCTGGCCGGACTCGCCATCGCCGCCCTGATCGGCCTGGTCCTGGGCATCGCCATCGGCCTCCTGCCCTATGTCCGCGCCTCGTTGGCCGCCTTCGTGGCCGTGGTCTGCATGGTGCCGCCCCTGGCGGTCCTGCCGATCCTGTTCATCACCCTTGGCCTGGGCGAGGTCGCCAAGGTCACCCTGATCGTGCTGGGCCTCGCCCCCTACCTCACCCGCGACCTTTCGTTCCGGGTCGCGGAACTGCCGGAGGAGCTGCTGATCAAGGCGCAGACCATGGGCGCCTCGACCTGGCAGGTGGCCTTGCGCGTGGTCCTGCCCCAGCTCCTGCCGCGCCTGATCTCGGGCCTGCGGCTCTCGCTCGGGCCGGCCTGGCTGTTCCTGATCGCCGCCGAGGCGATCGCCTCGACCGAGGGTCTGGGCTACCGCATCTTCCTGGTCCGCCGCTTCCTCGCCATGGACGTGATCCTGCCCTACGTCGCCTGGATCACGCTGCTCGCCTTCGTCATGGACCGGCTGCTGGCCGCCGCCAGCCGCCGCCTGTTCCCGTGGGCGGCCACGGCATGACCGCCGTCCAGGTCCACGGTCTCTGGAAGTCGTTCGGCGACCGCAGCGTGCTCGAGCGGATCTCGCTCGACGTGGCGAGCGGCAGCTTCGTCACCATGGTGGGGGCCAGCGGCTGCGGCAAGACCACCTTCCTGCGCATGCTGCTGGGCGTCGAGACGCCGACCCGCGGCCGCATCACGATCGATGGCGAGCCTTTGCGCCCCGAGCCCGACCGCGACCGGGGGATCGTGTTCCAGCGCTACTCGGTGTTCCCGCATCTGTCGGTGCTGGGCAATGTCGTGCTCGGCCTGGAGTTCGCGCGCAGCAAGGGCCTGGGTCGGCTGCACGGAGCCGAAGGGCGTGCGGCGCGGGACGAGGCGGCGGCCATCCTGGCCGATGTCGGCCTGGGCCACGTGCTCGCGGCGTGGCCGGCCTCCCTCTCCGGCGGCATGCAGCAGCGCCTGGCGATCGCCCAGGCCCTGATCCTGAAGCCGCGCATCCTCTTGCTCGACGAGCCGTTCGGCGCCCTGGATCCGGGCATCCGCAACGACATGCACGAGCTGATCACCAGGCTGTGGCGCGAGACGGCGATGACCGTGTTCATGGTCACGCACGACATCGGCGAGGCGTTCAAGCTCGGCACGCGCATTCTCACTTTCGACCGCGTGCGCCGCGACCCGCAGGCGCCCGATGCATACGGCGCCTCGATCACCTACGATCTCAAGGGCTACAATCGCAAGGAGGCACGCCAGCCATGGCCAACCGCCACGAGCGCCGCCGCGCCGGCCGCCTGACGCCCGACGTCCTGCCCGCCGGCCGGCGGGCGCACCATCCGAGCTACGAGAAGCTGAACAGCCAGGGCTGGAAGGCGGTCGAGGCCGAGGGCAAGCTGCCGGGCGAGGGCTGGCGCAAGGAGCAGCAGTGGGCGCTCGACATGGGCCTGCCCGGTGCCGAGAGCCTGACCGACCGCACCATCCCGACCTTCGCGCGCGGCGAGCTGCCCCATTTCGCGGGCATCAACACCTTCCTCAAGGCGCCCTATGTCGAGAACGTGCGCGACGTCGGCAAGTACGATGCTGCCGTGCTGGGCATCCCGTTCGACAGCGGCACCACCTACCGGCCCGGCACCCGCTTCGGGCCGCAGGGCATCCGCCGCATCTCGGCCCTCTACCAGACCTACAATTTCGAGCTCGGCGTCGACCTGCGCGAGCAGATGACCATGTGCGACGTCGGCGACGTGTTCGCGATCCCGGGCAATCTCGAGAAGAGCTTCGACCAGATCAGCCGCGGCGTGGCGCACGTGGCCTCGAGCGGTGCCTTGCCGCTCATGCTGGGCGGCGACCATTCGATCGGCTTTCCCTGCGTGCGTGGCATCGCCCAGTGCACGTCGAAGAAGATCGGCATCGTGCATTTCGACCGGCACATCGACATCCAGGAGAAGGACCTGGACGAGCGGATGCACACCACGCCCTGGTACTGGGCGACCAACCTGCCGAACGTCAGCCCGAAGAACCTGGTCCAGATCGGCATCGGCGGCTGGCAGGTGCCGCGCAGCGGCATCCAGGTGGCACGCGAGCGGCAGACCAACGTGCTCAGCATCGAGGACGTCGAGCGGCTGGGACTGGAACGGACCGCCGAGCTGGCGCTCGAACTCGCCTGGGACGGCACCGATGCGGTCTATATCAGCTTCGACGTCGACAGCGTCGACTGCGGCTTCGTCCCCGGCACCGGCTGGCCCGAGCCCGGCGGCTTCCTGCCGCGCGAAGCTCTGAAGCTGGTGGGCCTGGTCGCCAAGGAGGGCCTGTGCGGCCTCGAGGTGGTCGAGGTCAGCCCACCCTACGACACCTCGGACATCACGGCACTGCTGGCGACCCGGGTCGTGGTGGAGGTGCTGGGTGCGATGGTCGCGGGCGGCAAGCTCGGCAGCCACAAAGGGATCATCGACCGGCCGGTCGCGTTCTGATGCACGACCATCACGACGCACCCGGCCCCGGCCACAATCACGCGCCGCCGCGGGCCGTCCAATGGCAGGTGCCGCACCGGCCGCACGGGCACGCAGGGTCCGCACCCGACCAGCCCGAGCCAGATTTCGACCTGGTCGAGGCCGCCTTCTCCGAGGGCTTCGCCACCGCCTCGGACCCGACCAGCTTCCTCCGCCTCGCCGGGGTCCCATTCGAGGCCATGGACGGGTCGGGCACCCGCCTGTGCCTGCTGCGGGTCGAGCTGGAGCAGGTGGCCGACATCGGCACGGTGACACCGCATCTCGGCGGGGGCAGTTTCCGCTACGATCCCCTGCCGGCCAAGCTGGTGTCGCGCCGCCGGCGACTGCGGCTGGTCTACCATGATGGCCACAGCGTGCGGGCGCTGAGCCTGGGTGAGGCGAAGCGGCTGCCGCCCCCCGGGCCGTAGCCGAGGCTAAACGGCGCGGAGGCGCGCCCCGACCGGTGCGGCGCGCGGTTCGAGGTCGTCGAGCTCCTCGCGCATGCGCTGGTTGATCGCCAGCATCAGCTCCTTCGTGTCCGCCTGCCACGCCGCGATCGTCTGCCGTGCCGCGTCGAGATCGCGCCGGTCCAGGGCCTCCAGGAGCGACGTCTTGCGGGTATGATGCAGGCCCCACAGCCGCTCCATGGACTCGCTGAGCGGCAGGTTGGTGGCCTCGGCCGCGCCCTCGGGGTCGTGGATCTTGCCGATCGTCTGCCCCTGGCGCTCGACGAAATCGAGCACCTGCCTGGCCGCGGTCAGCTTGCGCTCGAACAGCTGCCATTGCGGATGGTCGAGAGGCTGATCGGCCTGCATCTGCCTGAGCTGGCGCGAGATCGCCTCGATGAAGCCCCAGCGGAACAGGCGCGACAGGCGGCCGAGGGTCGCGAGATAGACCACGTCGTAGGGCACGCCCAGCTTGAGCATCGTGCCAGGGTTCTCGCTCAGCGGCGGCATCTTGACGAAGATCAGCACCATCGCCGCGGGCCACCCGCCACGATACTCCATCCGCGCCACGACCGGAAGATAGTGCGCCGCCGCATGCCGCATCGGTGTCAGGATCTGCTGGCGCTCGTCACGGCGGGTCGGTGTCGTTCCCGGCAGCGAGGCCGCAAGGTAGCCGGCAATCTCGTCGAGCCAGTCCGCGTTCTCGCTTTCCTGTTGCGCGCGCACCAGGGTCGGCCAGCGCGCCGCATCCTGGTCGACCGACAGGAAACCCAGCGTCCCGAACTTGCCTTCCAGCCGGGCGTGCTCCAGCATCAGCGCCACCTGCTCGGCCGGCAACCGACCGGCGAAGCCGGCCTCGGCCTGCTGCATCCACTCCGCGTCGGGCAGGCGGATGACGACGCGGCGGTGGAAATACTCCTCCGGTTGCACCAGCCGCATCATCTCGGCCGCGATCTCGTCGCGCGCGAGACGCAGCTTGGCTCCCTGCTTGGACATCAGGAAGGGCACGATTTCGTTGCCGTCCGTGTACTCGCCGCGCTCGAAGGCGTCGCGGAGGAAGCGCTCGATGTCGTCGCGCCGCGTCCGATAGAACTGATAGCGGGCCACCACTGGCGGGATCTCGAGTCCGTCCACGACGAAGCCCGTGACCCTGGGCGGACGGCCGTCGCGCAGCTTGGCGCCTTCGAACAGGCCGACCTCGCGGTAGCACCACGACCAGTCGTGGTCGTTGGTGGTGTAGAGTAGGATCAGCACGTCGGTGTCGACGGCCTGCCGGGTGATCCACTCTTCCCATTCATGACCGCCCGGGATCGTCTCGCTGATCGCGGCGGTGACCTCGCCATCGCCCAACTGTTCCAGGTGGCCCTTGATCAACTCGGCCAGCGGATGGTCCTCGTGACGATGGCTCAAAAAGAACCGGAGCTTCATAAGTCTGTCTCCGACGCCGTTTGGTCCTGAGGCGGATTCCTCCTGAAGTCACTGGCTCTCAGGCTCTCGCCTGTCTGTGCGAAATCGCACCTTCCCCGGCTAGACCCGCTGACGCAGCTTCTGGGCGTAGACGTTGATGATCAGGGCCAGGAGCAGAATCAGGCCGCGGATCAGGATCTTCAAGAAACTGTCGATGTCGATGTGGTCGAGGCCGTTGTTGAGCACGCCCAGGACGAACAGGCCCAGGAGCGTGTTGCCGATGCCGCCGCGGCCGCCGAACAGGCTGGTGCCGCCGACCACCACGGCCGAGATCGAATCGAGCAGATAGTCGTCGAACTGGTTCTGCTGCGCGCTGCCGAAATAGGCGACCCCCAGCATGCCGCCGATGCCCGAGCAGACGGCCGAAATCACCATCACCGCGGCGATCACCAGCCTGACGTTGACGCCGGCATACTCGGCGGCCTCGCGGTTGCCGCCCACCATGTACACATAGCGGCCGAAGCGGGTGTAGGTCAGGACCAGATGACCCACGAGCAGGAAGAGGGCTGCGACGGCCACGACGGTGGGGAAAGGGCCGATGGTGCCGGAGCCCAGCCACTTGATCGATGGCGGCACGGCATAGGCGATCTGGCCGCGCACCAGCATGGCGCAGATGCCCGCACCGATCTGCAGCATGGCCAGGGTCATGATGAAGGACGGGATGCCGATCACGGTGACGCCGAACGCGGTCACACAGCCCAGGGCGAAGGCGGTGAGCAGCGCCAGGATGACGGCGAGGAACCCCGGCAGCGGCAGGTTGGCGATGTTGACGTAGGATTCCTGCAGCGTGAAGAACGCGACCGCGATGCCGGCCACGTTGGCGATGGCGGCGACCGAAAGGTCGATCTCGGCGGTCAGGATGACGAAGGTGAGGCCGGTCGCGATGATCGCCGTGATCGAGACCTGGCGCAGCACGTTGGCGAGGTTGTCGACCGTGGCGAAGGACGGGCTCAGCGCGGAGAACACCGCCACCAGGAACACCAGGGTGATGAGGGGTGCGACGTTGGTCAGCTGGCCCGCCAGCCAGGTGCCCCAGCCGGTGGGTGGCGCCGCGGCGCCGGTCGGGGCTTCAGCCGCCATGTCCTACCTCATGCTGCGGCGAGCAAGCGGTCCTTGCTCACCTGCTCGTTCGTGAACTCGCGGGTGACCGTGCCCTTGCGCAGCACCATGATCCGGTCGGCCAGGGCCAGGATGGTCTCGGGCTCGGCCGAGGCCACGACCACGGCCACCCCTTGCGCCTTCAATCCGCGCACGATGTGCAGCACATCGTCCTTCGCACCCACGTCCATGCCGCGGGTCGGCTCGGCCAGGACCAGGACGCGCGGCAGGTGGGTCAGCCAGCGGGCGAGCGCCACCTTCTGCTGGTTGCCGCCCGACAGCTTCCTGAGCTCGGGCTCGACCGAGTAGGGGCGGATCTTGAGCGCGTCGACATGGCCTTGCGCGATCTTGCGCTCCTGGCCGGGGTGCAGGAGCACGCGCCCGATGCGTTCCAGGATGCTGATCGAGATGTTCTTGTAGACCGGCTCCATCGCGAACAGCATCGACCGCCGGCTCTCGGGCACCAGTGCGATGCCGGCGCGCTTGGCGCGGCTCGTGCTGGTGAGCTTCAACGGTTGGCCATCCAGCGTGATCGAGCCCTGCTCCGGCACCAGCTTGCCCATCAGCGCCTTGGCGATCTCGAGTTGGCCCGAGCCCATGAAGCCGTAGAGGCCCAGCACCTCGCCTGCGCGCACCTGGAGCGAGACGTCGGCGAAGGCACCCTTGCGGCCCAGGCCATGCGCGTCCAGCACCACGGTCGCCGCCGGGTCGCTCGCCAGCGCCACCTCGCCCTCGAGCACCTCCTCGAGCTCCTGGTGGCCGCGGCCGATCATCCGCTCGATCACCCAGTGCTTGTCGACGGAAGCGGCTTCCTCGGTGGCGATGCGCCGGCTGTTCCGGAACACCGTCACCCGGTCGGAGACCTCGAGCACGTCCTCCAGGAAATGCGAGATGAAGATGAAGCTGGTGCCCTCGCCCTTGAGCCGGTGCAGCACTGCGAACAGCTGCTTGATCTCGGGCGGCGACAGGGCGGAGGTCGGCTCGTCCAGGATGATGATCCGCGCCCCGCTGAACAGCACCCGGCCGAGCTCGACCAGCTGCTGCAGGCCCAGCGGGAGGCGGCCGCATTCCATGGCCGGGTCGACGTCGATGCCGAGCCGCTGCAGGTGCGCCTTGGCCTCGCGCGCCATCGCCCGCCAGCGGACGATCCCGGCACCGCTGGTCGGCTGGTGGCCGAGGAACACGTTCTCGGCCACGCTCAGGGACGGGACGATCGACAGCTCCTGGTGGACCATGCCGATGCCGGCGGCCAAGGCATCGCGGGCGGAGCGGAAATGGACCGGCCGCCCCTCGATGCGCATCTCGCCCTCATAGCCGGCATGCACGCCGGCGATGATCTTCATCAGCGTCGACTTGCCGGCCCCGTTCTCGCCGACCAGGCCGTGCACCTCGCCGGGCAGCAGCGCGAAGTCGACGCCGGTGAGCGCGGTCACGCCGCCGAACGTCTTGCCGATCCCGGACAGCTCCAGGATCGGCTGGCGTCCGCTCGGCGGCGTGCCCTCGCTCATGGTTCGGCTCGGGTCGGGCGGCTCAGATCAGGAAGTGCTTCTGCATCCACAGCATGCCTTCCGCGTTGGGCTTGGTCACGACCGGCCCGTCGGTGATGACATGCGCCGGGATGCCGCCCGGGCCGGTCTTCTCGCCGGTCAGCACGGCCGCGACGCCGGCCACGACCGAGCCGCCATGGATGCGGCAGGAGGGGTTGCGGACCGTGGCCAGCATGCGGCCGTCGATGACCGCCTCCACCGCCGGCGGCATGGCGTCGACGCCGCCCAGGAGGATGCCCTCCCGGCCCTGTCGCTTGATCACCTCGTAGGCGGCCAGCGCCATATCGTCATTGTGGAAGAAGGCCGCGTTGATGTCGGGATACTTGGTCAGCAGGCTGTCCCAGATTCGGGAAACCTTGCTGACGTCCCAGTCCGCCGGCTGGTCGTCGAGCACCTTGATGTCCGGGTACTTGTCGACCACCGAGTGAAAGCCCTTGGCGCGGCCCTGCGCGCCGGTGTGTCCCAGGGCACCCTGGGTCATGACGATGTTGCCCTTGCCGCCCATTGCGTCGACCAGGGCCTGGGTCACCGAAGCGCCCATGAACTCGTTGTCGGGTGCGAGGAAGCTCTGCACGTTGATCTGGTCGGGCGGGGCGATCAGCGTGTCCATCTCGATGACCGGGATGCCGGCGTCGATCATCTTCTTGACCGGATCGGTCAAGGTACCGATGCCGAAGGCCTGGATCGCCACGAAGTCCCACTGCTGCGAGGACATGTTGTCGATGGCCGCGCGCTGCTTGGTTGCCGACAGCTCCCCGTCGAACCAAGTGACCTCGACGTTGAACAGCTTGCCCCAGAACTCGGCCGCCTGCTTGCCTTGCGCGCACCAGGTCGCCTGCAGGCCGGCGTTGGAGAACGCCGCCTTCAGGGGCTTCTCCGAGCGGCCCATCTCGGCCGCCATCGCCGCCGAGATCAGGGGATCCATGCCGAAACCGCCCAGCAGTGCGGTTGCCGCCGCGCTCGAAGCCGTCGCCTTGCGCACGAACGAGCGCCGGGTCTCCGGCGAGACCTTATCACCGATACTCATGACCGCCTCCCTTTGTGGGCTGTTCCGTAAATCGATCCAGCGCGCGCAATCTGGAGCGGTTCGGGCGGGTTGGCAATGGGCGGGGTTGCCGGTGCCGGTGGCAGCGATGGCGGAACGAAAGTGGGCTCGAAGGCATGCTCCCGAGCCCTTCGGTCAGGTCCGGCTCGGCATCGCCCTTGCATCCATGGCTAGGGTCGGGCGGCCCAGTACGCCAAAGGCATCGGCGGCCGCGGTCAACCGTCGTGCTCCGGCGATCGCATCATCGATGTCGCAGCGTGGCGGCCGGCTGGTTCGATGGACCACCACGCCAGCCATCGGCCCGTTTCGAAGGGCGGGGCCATGCAAGCAAAGGAGAGGCGGTCAGGCCCCCATCTTGGCCTTCAGGTTCTGGTCCAGCTTGTCGAGGAACTGGTTGGTGTTGAGCCAGGGCTGGTCCGGCCCGATGAGCACGGCCAGGTCCTTGGTCATGTGGCCGGATTCGACCGTGTCGACGCAGACCTGCTCGAGGTCCTTGGCGAACTTCTCGACCTCGGGGGTACCGTCGAGCTTGCCGCGGTAGGAGAGTCCGCGGCTCCAGGCGAAGATCGAGGCGATCGGGTTGGTCGAGGTCTGCTTGCCCTGCTGGTGCTCGCGGTAGTGGCGGGTCACCGTGCCGTGGGCGGCCTCGGCCTCGACCGTCTTGCCGTCCGGCGTGAGCAGGACCGAGGTCATCAGGCCCAGCGAGCCGAAGCCCTGGGCCACCGTGTCGGACTGGACGTCGCCGTCATAGTTCTTGCAGGCCCAGACGAAGGCGCCGGACCATTTCAGGGCCGAGGCCACCATGTCGTCGATCAGGCGGTGCTCGTAAGTGAGCCCGGCGGCCTTGAACTTGTCCTTGAACTCGGTGTCGTAGACCTCCTCGAACAAGTCCTTGAACCGGCCGTCATAGACCTTGAGGATGGTGTTCTTGGTCGAGAGGTAGAGGGGAAAGCCGCGGTTCAGCGCGTAGTTCATCGAAGCGCGGGCGAATTCCCGGATCGACTGGTCGAGATTGTACATCGCCATGGCGACGCCCGAATCGGGGAACTTGAACACCTCGATGTCGATCGGCTGGCCGCCGCCCTCGGGCTCGAACACGATCCGCAGCTTGCCCTTGCCGGGGATCTTGAGGTCGGTGGCGCGGTACTGGTCGCCGAAGGCGTGGCGGCCGATGACGATGGGCTGGGTCCAGCCGGGCACCAGGCGCGGCACGTTGCGACAGACGATCGGCTCGCGGAAGATGGTGCCGCCCAGGATGTTCCTGATCGTGCCGTTGGGCGACTTCCACATCGACTTGAGGCCGAACTCCTTCACCCGGGCCTCGTCCGGGGTGATGGTGGCGCACTTCACGCCGACATTGTGCTGCTTGATCGCCTCGGCGGCCTCGACCGTGACCTTGTCGTCGGTGGCGTCGCGATGCTCGACCCCCAGGTCGTAATAGAGCAGCTCCACGTCGAGATAGGGCAGGATCAGCTTGTCCTTGATCATCTGCCAGATGATCCGGGTCATCTCGTCCCCGTCGAGCTCGACGATCGGCTTGTGCACCTTGATCTTCTGCATCGCGGGTCTCCGTGGGCGAAATGGATGGAGGGGTTGTAGGCTCGCCGTCACCGGGCGGCAAAGCGGTCACGAGTCGCAGACCGGCTGCGCCTCAACGCAGCCAGACCGGATCCTCGAGCGTGGCGACGAAGGCCGCGTGCGCGGCCAGCTCCTCCACCGAGGGCGCATGCGGGCGGGCCGGCCGGACCGGCCGGGCGATCGCCGCGCCGCCGGACCGCTGCCCGGGCAGGACCAGCCCGAGGCCGATCTGGCGCCCGCCGATCAGGTGGAGATAGACCTCGGCCAGCAGCTCGCAGTCGAGCAGCGCGCCGTGCCGGGTGCGGGCCGAATTGTCGACGGCGAAGCGGCGGCACAGCGCGTCCAAGCTGTTGGCCGCACCCGGGAAGCGGCGCTGGGCCAGGAACAGGGTGTCCACGGCGCGGCCGAACGCCAGCGGTTCCCGGGCGTGCCGCACCAGCTCGGCATTGAGGAAGCGCATGTCGAAGGCGGCGTTGTGGATCACCAGCCGGCTGTCGCCCAGGAATTCCAGCAGCGGATCAATGACTTCCGCGAACCGGGGATAGTCGCGCAGGAAGGCCGCGCTCAGCCCGTGGACGCGGAAGGCGTCCTCCGGCATGTCGCGTTCCGGGTCGAGATAGCTGTGGAAGCTGCGGCCCGTCGGCAGATGGTCGAGCAGCTCCACGCCCGCCACCTCGACCAGCCGGTGCCCCTGCTCCGGATCGAGACCGGTCGTTTCGGTGTCGAGGACGATCTCGCGCATCGGACGGTTCCACCATGCCTGCCGCCCGATCCTTGCCCCGCCCTTCCCCTGCGTGCAAGGGATGCAACCGCAGCCTCATCTTGCCGTCGGTGAAATTCGCGCTACGAGCCTTGCCAGGCCGATGGGGAGCGTGACGCCGATGAACCGAACGGTGCTGATCGCCTGGGCGTGCGTCCTCGCCGGCTGCGCCGGGGACGGGTCCGACGCGCCCGGTGCCAAGGACGGAGACCTCGCCCGCTATCCCGAGGCCGAAGACCAGATCGTCGCCTACTATGCCAGCCAGGGCTCGGGCGAGCCGCGCTTCAACTGCGGGCGCGGCGCCATCGCGCAGATCGACGGCTCGCGGATCGTCACCGACACGCCGGTCGAGGTGGTGTTCGAGGTCACCTACCGCTTCGCCGCTACCAGCCTCGGCGCCGGCGCGCTGCCCTGCTCAGGTGCCAACACCCGCTGGTTCACCTTCGACCGCGAGGGCGACGGCAGGCTCAGCCTCGCCGAGATGGCCGACACCGCCCCCTGATCCCTTCAACGGGCGCGCGGCGGCCAGGCCCGCGGCGTCCGGCGGCGGGCGTCCGCGATCACCCGGCCGACCTGGTCCGCCAGCATGCCGCCGTCGCAGCCCGAGGCGATCACGTAGTCCGCGCGCTTCTTCTTGACCCAGTCGGGCATTTGCCGGGCCCGGATGCCGGCCAGCCGGTCCGGGGTCATGCCAGGGCGGCGCAGGGCCCGTTGCGCCTGAAGCATCGGGCCGGCCCAGACCACGGCCACCGCGTCCACGCGCCGGTCGCCGCCGGTCTCGAGCAGCAATGGCACATCGAGCACCACGAGCTCGGCGCCGGCCCGGCAGGCACGGCGCAGGAAGCAGCTCTGGTCGGCCCGCACCAGCGGGTGGAGGATGGCTTCGAGCCGGCGCAGTGCCGCCGGGCGGCCGAGCACCACCTGGCCCAGCGCCTTGCGGTCGATCCCGCCGGCGGCGTCGGCGCTGCCGGGAAAGGCGGCGGCCACCGGGGCCGTCGCGGCGCCGCCGGGTGCCAGCAGGGCGTGCACCTGCGCATCCGAATCGAACACCGGCACGCCGAAGGCGCGGAATCGCGCGGCGGCACGGCTCTTGCCCATGGCGATCGACCCGGTCAGCCCGAGCAGGATCACACCGCCAGCACCCCCTGGTCGCGCAGGAACTGCAGCAGCGGCAGGAGCGGCAGGCCGAGGACGGTCGCCTGGGCGCCCTCGACCCGCGCCATCAGCTGCGCGCCCACGCCCTCCAGCTGGTAGGCGCCGACGCAGCCGAGCACCGCGTCGCCGGCTGCGTCGAGGTAGCGCTCGAGGAAGGCGTCGGAGAACGGGCGCATCACGAGGGTCGCTCCGTCGATGCCGTGCCAGACGCGAGCGCCGCCACGGAAAGCCACGACAGCGCTGACCAGCCGGTGTGAGCGGCCGCGCAGCAGGCGCAGCTGGCGTGCGGCCGCCGCCCGGTCGAGGGGCTTTTCCAGCCACTCGCCGTCGACCTCCAGGAGCTGGTCGGCACCGAGCACGATGGCCTCGTCCGGAGCGCGCGCGGCCATGTGGTGCGCCTTCATCTCGGCCAGCGCCACCGCCGCCGGCCCGGCCGCCATGCCCTCGGCCCGCAACGTGTCGCGGAGGCTGGCCTCGTCGACCAGGGCCGGGATCGCCGTGAACGGCACGCCGGCAGCCGTGAGCAGCGCCGCGCGCGCGGCGCTGCCCGAGGCCAGGATCACCGGCGGTGCCAGCGGCTCGCCCAGACCGCTCATGCCGGCATCCGCAGCACCGCGCGCAGCCCGCCGCGCCGGGAGCGGTCGAGGCGCAGGTCGCCGCCGTGGGAGAGGACCACGTCGCGGGCGATGGTGAGGCCCAGCCCGGTGCCGCCGGTGTCGCCCTCGGGCTGCTCGTCGAGGCGCACGAAGGGCTCGAACACCTTCTCCAGGTAGGCATCGGGAATGCCGGGCCCGTCGTCGTCGACGGCGATCTCGATCATCTCGTCCTTCTGCCGGGCGGTGATGCCGATCGAGCGCGCGTAGCGACAGGCATTGTCGACCAGGTTGCCCAGGCAGCGGTGGAACGCGGTCGGCCGCAGCGGCAGCACCAGGGCCCGGTCCATGCTGATGTCGAGCTCGACGCCGCTGCGCTCCGCGCGCTGGCGCATGCTCTCCAGGATCGGCGCCAGGTCGGTGGGCTCGACCTGCTCGCGCCCCTCGCCGCGCGCGAAGCCCAGATACTCCTCGACCAGCTTGGACATCTCGCCCACGTCCTGGCGCAGCCCCGCCATGACGGGATCGTCGCGCTGGCCCAGGAGCTCCAGCTCGAGCTGCATCCGGGTCAGTGGCGTGCGCAGATCGTGGCTGACCGCGGCCAGCATCTCGGTCCTCTGGCTGATGTGGCGCAGGATGCGGTGGCGCATCAGGTTGAAGGCGTGGGCCGCCTGACGGATCTCCAAGGCACCGCGTGGGCGGAAGTCGCCGACGTCCCGGCCCTTGCCGAAGCTGTCGGCGGCTCGGGCCAGCTGGCGGATGGGCCGGATCTGCAGGCGAAGAAAGTAGATCGAGATCGCCGACAGCACGACGGAGCTGCCGACCATCCAGGCGAGCAGCAGCCAGGTCGTGGTGCTGGTGACCCGCCGGCGGGCGGCGATCACCGTCAGCAGGCCCGGGTCGACCTGGACGAACACGGCCACGCGGTCGGGATCCTCGGTCTCCAGATCGACCGCGAACGGATAGGGCAGCCGCTCGGCGAAGGATTCCAGGATCTTGTTGTCGATGTGGCCGACATTGGTCCTGATCCCGGCCGCGGCCACCGCCGCCTCCAGGCTGCCGCCCGCGGTCAGCGTGATGTCGAGGTCGGTGGTACGGCGGGCGCGCTCGATCAGGGCGTCCCGTGCGGCGACGGACGGCGAATCCTCGATCAGCTCGGCGATCAGCGCCACCTCGCTCGCGACCCCGAACGCCAGCCAGCGGGTGACCGTGTCCCAGTGCCGATTGTAGAAGATGAAGGTCAGCAGGATCTGGAGGATCAGAAGCGGGACCACGACGATGAGCAGCGAGCGCCAGAACAGGCTGCGCGGAACGATCAGGTGCCCGATCCAGCGACGCAGCGGGGCCAGCATGCGGGTCAGCTGCCGAGCCGCAGCACGTAGCCGGAGCCGCGCATGGTCAGGATGTAGCGTGGCTGGCGCGGATCGTCCTCGATCTTGCGCCGGAGCCGCGCCATCTGCACGTCGACCGCCCGGTCCGAGCCCGCCACGACGCCCTTGTCGCCCAGCTCGGCCCGGCTGACCGAGCGGCCGGGCTTGGCAGCCAGCGCCTGCAGCAGCGAGATCTCGCCGGTGGTAAGATGGATCACGTCCTCCTGCCGGCGCAGCTCGGCGGTGTGGCGGTTGAAGGTGAACGGGCCGAAGCGGATCACGTCGTCGGTGCGCGAGGCCTGGATGCGCCGCAGGATGGTCTGGATGCGCAACAGCAGCTCGCGGGGCTCGAACGGCTTGCCGAGATAGTCGTCCGCACCCGCCTCCAGGCCGCGGATCCGGTCCTCCGGCGCGCCGCGCGCGGTCAGCAGCATGATCGGCACGTCGCTGTCGAGGCGCAGCTCCTCGGTGAGCGACAGGCCGTCCTGCCCCGGCATCATGATGTCGAGCACGATCAGGTCGAAGGCCATGTTCTTGGCCTTGTCCTTGGCTTCGACGGCGTCGGCGGCGGTGGTGGCGAAGTAGCCGTTCTGCACCAGGTAGCGGTGCAGCAGCTGGCGCAGACGCGGATCGTCGTCGACGACCAGGATGTGCGGCGCCTCGTCGTCCTGTTCGGTCATCGCACCCCGGCCCCCGCCGTCCTGCGGCGCAGAAGATCGCGCCTGGGCTCGCCGACCAGATCGAGCAGCACGCGCTCGAAGCCCTCGACCGCGGTGGCACCCGAACTCTTGAAGGCGAGACGCAGGCGCCGCTTCTGCAGGAGGTGGATGCGGGCGAGCAGCGCCGCCGCCTTGCCGGTCAGCCGCAGCGGTCGCTTGCGCCGATCGTCGGCCGAGGATTCCTGCTCGATCAGCCCCGCCTGCGCAAGCCGCTTGAGATGTCGCGACAGGGTCTGCTTGCCCAGCGCCAGGAGGATGCACAGCTCGGCCAGGGTCACGCCGGGGTGGCGCTCGATCAGGAACAGGGCCTGATGGTCGATCTCGTCGATGGCGCCCTCGCTGCGCAGCGCCGCCGCGTCGGCGTTGAGCTGGCGACCGGCGAAATAAAGCAGCTCAAGCCCGCGATCGAGCTCTTCTTCCCGCAAGAACAAGGGGTTGGGCGCGTTCATGCTTCCCGCGGCGCGACGGCGCTGGCGTCGATTGACACATATGAGGGCCAGTGATAGCGATCGCAACTCTCGCGCGCGGCGGCCCTCAGAGGCTGCATTCTCGAGGCATCCGACATGGCGCAGCTGATCCCGTACGACGACCGTGACGGCCAGATCTGGCTCAACGGCGAGATGGTGGCGTGGCGCGAGGCGAAGGTGCATGTGCTGACCCATGCCCTGCATTATGGCAGCTCGGTGTTCGAGGGCGAGCGCTGCTACGACGGCCGGATCTTCAAGAGCTCCGAGCACAGCCAGCGGCTGATCGACAGCGGCCGGATCCTCGGCTTCGAGGTCCCCTACAGCGTCGCCGAGCTGGACGCGGCCAAGGCGGCGCTGGTGGCCGAGATGGGCTTCAAGGACTGCTACGTCCGCCCGGTCGCCTGGCGCGGCTCGGAGCAGATGGGCGTCTCGGCACAGCACGCGAAGATCAACGTCGCGATCGCGGTCTGGGAGTGGGGCGCCTACTACAGCGACCTGCGCCTGACCCGTGCGATCTACGATCGACCCGCACCCAACACGGCCCCGGTCCACGCCAAGGCCGCCGGCCTCTACATGATCTGCACCATCTGCAAGCACGCGGCGGAGGCCAAGGGGTTCGGCGACGCGCTGATGCTGGACTGGCGCGGCTATCTTGCCGAGACCACGGGTGCGAACCTGTTCATGGTCATCGACGGCGAGCTGCACACGCCCACGCCCGACTGCTTCCTCAACGGCATCACGCGGCGGACGGTGATCGACCTCGCGCGCAAACGCGGGATCCCGGTGATCGAGCGGCACATCAAGCCCGAGGAGCTCGCCCGGGTGCAGGAGTTCTTCGTCACCGGCACCGCGGCAGAGGTCACGCCGGTGCGGGCCATCGACGATCTGAACTTCCCGCTTGGGCCGATCACGCGCCAGCTGGTCGAGGACTATCACGGCCTGACCCGCGGCCACGCCAAGGCGGCCTGAGGCGGGGCTAGAAGGCGGGCTCGACCTTCAGGTCGAGCTCCTGGCCGAGCCACTTGGTGAACAGCCTCAGGCTGTGGCGCTGCCGCGCACTGCGCGGAAAGACGAGGTGGTGGCCGACATAGCGCACGTCGTCCGCCACGCCGACGAGCGGGCGGACAAGCCGGCCGCTGGCCAGATCGCGCTCGGCGAGCCGGGTCGATTCCAGCGTGACGCCCAGGCCGTCGGCCGCCGCGGCAATGGCGAGAAAGCTCCGGTCGAACCGCACGCCCTGCGGCCGTGGAGCAGGTAGGCCGTTGCGCGCGAACCAATCGGACCAGCGAACCTGCTTGGTCTCGCTCTCAATCAGGACCTGGGCGAACAGGTCCATCGGCGACTTGATCGCCCGCGCCGTCTCGGGCGTGCACATGGGCGTGACCGTCTCCTCGCCCAATGGCACGACGAGGAGACCTTCCTGGCGCGGCGGGCCGTAGACGATGTCGGCGTCGAACTCCTCGTTGAGGAAGCGCGTGTAGTCGGTGCCGGCCGCCAGCCGGACCTCGATTCCCGGATGTTCGCGCAGGAAGCGCGCGAGGCGCGGGCTCAGCCACAGTGCTGCGAAGCTGGGTGCGCTGTGGAGGCGCAACAGCTGCGGCCCGCGGGTGGAGACCAGTTCCAGCCCGCGACGCAGCTCGTCGAACGCCCGGCCGACATGGCGCATCAGCGCCTCGCCCTCGGCGCTGAGGTGGACCGCCCGGTTGTCCCGCACGAACAAGCTGGCTCCAAGCGTCTGTTCGAGCTTGCGGACGGCGTGGCTCACCGCGCTCGGCGTCAGGCCGAGCTCGATCGCGGCCGACCGGAAGGAACCGGTGCGCCCGGCGGCCTCGAAGGCCTTGAGGATCGACAGCGGAACCTGATGAAGCATCATCAGGTGAACCATATTCATCGAATCGGTGCAAACTACGCGTTTGTGCCCGCTCTCGCAATGAATAGGCTTCACCAAGAGTTCAGATCGAGGTCAGGGAGAAAGAAATGCTTCTGGCGGACAAGGTCGCGGTCATCTCGGGTGCAGCCAGCCCACGTGGTATTGGATTCGCGACCGCACGGTTGTTTGCGGCACAGGGCGCCAAGATCGCCATCCTCGACATCGACGCGAAGGCTGCGCAAAGCGCTGCCGCTGAAATTGGCGCCGAACACCGCGGCTTTGGATGTGACGTCACCGACCCCGCGGCCTGCAAGCAAGCCGCCGACGAAGTACTGGCGGCGCTCGGACAGGTCGATGTCCTGATCAACAACGCCGGCGTCACGCAGCCGGTCAAGACCATGGAGATCACGCCGGCCGATCTGCAGCGCATCATCGATGTGAATCTCAACGGCGTACTTTACCTCAGCCAAGCCTTCATCCCGCACATGCGCGAGCGCGGCCGTGGCTCGATCGCCTGCATGTCGTCGGTTTCCGCCCAGCGCGGCGGCGGCATCTTCGGCGGCCCGCACTATTCCGCCGCGAAGGCCGGCGTGCTGGGTCTCGCCAAGGCCATGGCGCGCGAGCTCGGGCCGGACGGCATTCGGGTGAATTGTGTGACGCCGGGCCTGATCCAGACCGACATCACCGGCGGCAAGCTCACCGACGAGATGCGCCGGGAGATCGTCAAGGGCATCCCGCTCGGGCGGCTGGGCAACGCCGAGGATGTCGCCGGCATCTACCTTTTCCTCGCATCCGATCTGTCGGCGTACGTCACCGGCGCCGTCATCGACGTCAATGGCGGCATGCTGATCCACGGCTGAGCCGCAAGGCCCGCACGGGCCATCCCCAGGGGGATCGAACATGATGGAAACCAGCGGCGGGGCTGCACAGCCCTTGTCCAACGTGTCCTTGGCGCAGCGGGCCTATCGCATCCGCCGCAATGCGCTGCGGATGGGGGAGGTTCAGGGCCAGGGCTACATCGCGCAGGCGCTCGGCGTCGCCGACGTCCTGGCGGTGGCCTACTTCCGCGCCTTGCGCTACCGGCCGGCCGACCCAGACTGGGAGGACCGCGACCGCTTTCTCCTGTCCATCGGCCACTATGCGATCGCGCTCTATTCGGCGTTGATCGAGGCCGGGATCCTGCCCGAGGACGAACTCGAAACCTACGGCTCGGACGACAGCCGTCTGCCCATGTCCGGCATGGCGTCCTACACGCCCGGGATGGAGGTCAGCGGCGGTTCGCTCGGCCACGGGCTGCCGCTCGCCATCGGCTTCTGCCTCGCGCTCAAGCGCAGGAAGTCGAAGTCGTTCGTCTACTGCATGTTCTCCGACGGCGAGCTCGACGAGGGCTCGGTGTGGGAGGCGGCGATGTCCGCCGGGCACTGGAAGCTCGACAATCTGATCGGCATCGTCGACGTCAACAACATGCAGGCCGACGGGCCGTCGACCCAGGTGGCCGGCTTCGAGCCCCTGGTGCCGAAATTCGAGGCGTTCGGCTGGTTCGTCCAGCGGGTGGACGGGAACGATCTCGAGGCCCTGGTGGCCGCGTTCGACGCCGCGCGGGCGCTGAACGATCCGCGGCCGCGCATCATCATCTGCGACACCAAGATGGCCAAGGGCGTGCCGTTCCTCGAGGCCCGCGAGATGACGCACTTCCTACGCGTCGAGGCGGACGAATGGGCCAAGGCCATCGACATCCTCGATCAAGGGAAGCCGGCATGAGCCAGAGCACCACTCAAGCTGCGGCCAAGCCCCGGCTGACCACCTCGGCGATGATCGCCTCCCTGGCGGCACCCGGCCAGCGCACCAAGCCGGCACCGTTCGGGCATGCGCTCGCAGCTCTTGCCGAGACGCGCCCAGAGATCGTCGGCCTCACGGCCGACCTGAGCAAGTACACGGACCTCCATGTCTTCGCCAAGGCGCACCCCGAGCGCTTCTACCAGATGGGGATGGCCGAGCAGCTCCTGATGGCCACGGCCGCCGGCATGGCCCGCGAGGGTCTGATGCCGTTCGCCACGACCTACGCCGTGTTCGCGTCGCGTCGCGCCTACGACTTCATCTGCCTCGACATCGCCGAGGAGCGCCTGAACGTCAAAATCGTCTGCGCGCTGCCGGGTCTCACGACGGGCTACGGGCCCAGCCACCAGGCGACCGAGGACATCGCGATCTTCCGCGGCATGCCGAACCTCACGATCATCGATCCTTGCGACGCGCTCGAGATCGAGCAGGCCGTGCCGGCCATCGCGGCCCATGACGGGCCGGTCTACATGCGCCTGCTGCGCGGCAACGTCCCGCTCGTGCTGGACGAGTACGACTACCGCTTCGAGCTGGGCAAGGCGAAGCTCCTGCGCGACGGCAACGACGCGCTGATCATCTCGTCCGGCTTCATGACCATGCGGGCGCTCGAAACGGTCGAGCTGCTCCGCAAGGACCGGGTCGACGCGGCCGTCCTCCACGTCCCGACCATCAAGCCGCTCGACGAAGCGACGATCCTCGAGGCGGTGCGGCGCGGCGGGCGGATGGTCGTGGTCGCCGAAAACCACACCGTCTGCGGCGGGCTCGGCGAGGCCGTGGCCGCCCTGCTGCTGCGATCCGGCGTGATCCCGCCCGCTTTCCGGCAGGTGGCCTTGCCCGACGCATTCCTGGATGCGGGCGCGCTGCCGACGCTGCACGACCGCTACGGCATCTCGGCCAGCGCCATGGCCGGCAGTATCCGCGCCTGGCTCTAGGCGAGCCTCGGCCGGCACCCGGCCGCGAGGCCCGGGGCCACCCACGATCATCGTTCAGGGAGACATCAACATGAAGACGCAGATCACGCGCCGTCGTCTGCTTGCCGGGACGACCATCGCGATCGCAGCGCCGGCGATCATCGGGCGCCGAGCGCTCGCGGCGACGACCCTCACGCTCGGTCACGGCGCGGCACCGGGCAATCCCCGCTCGGTGGCGGCGCAGGAGTTCGCCAAGCTCGTCGGCCAGAAGACCGACGGTGCGGTGACCGTCAACATCGCCGGCTCGGAGCAGCTCGGCAACGACGTGGCGATGCTCACCAGCCTGCGCACCGGCGCCCTCGACCTCACCGCCAACAGCCAGGGACCGGTTTCGGGGCTGGTGCCCGAGGTGGGCGCCCTCGGCCTGCCCTTCCTGTTCTCCGACGCGTCGCAGGCCTTCCGCGTCCTCGACGGACCCGTGGGCGAGGATCTGGCGCAGAAACTGAACGGGGTCGGGATCGTCTCGCTCGCCTGGTGGGACAACGGTATCCGCCACGTCACCAACAGCAAGAAGCCGGTCGAGAAGCCGGATGACCTGCAGGGCATGAAGATCCGCACCCCGGCGGATCCGATCACCATCGACATCTTCCAGGCGCTGGGTGCGGCCACCGAGCAGATCGCGTTCAGCGAGCTCTACGTCGCCCTGCAGCAGGGCGTCGTCGACGGCCAGGAGAACCCGCTGGCCAATATCGCCAGCGCCAAGATCTTCGAGGTCAATCCCTATGTCAGCCTGACGGCGCACAAATGGGAGAGCACGCCGTTCCTGATGTCGCAGATCGCCACGGCGAAACTCGACGCGGCCCAGCTGGCGGCGGTCCGGGAAGCGGCGGCCGAGGCCGGTGAGATGCAGCGCGGGCTGATGGTCGAGGCCGACAAGAAGTACCTCGCGGAGTTCAAGGCCAACCCGGAAGTCAAGGTCAACGAGGTCGACCGCGACGCCCTTCGAGAAGGCGACCGCTCCCGTGATCGACGCCTGGCGCGAGAAGCCGTTCGGCGACTTCGTGGGCAAGGTCGTCGAGGCGGCGCGAGGGTGAGATGGCTCCCGCCGCTCCGGATCAACCGGCAGGCCGGGTCATAGCGATAGCGGACGGGGTCGACCGCGTGGTCGGCCTCGTCTGCCGCGCGGTGGTCCTGCTGACCGTCATCGTGCTGCTCGGGGTGCTCGGTGCCAACGTCGTGGTGCGCTACGGCGCCGGCCACGGCGGGATCACCTGGATCAGCGAGGTACCCGAACAGCTGTTCCCATGGCTCATCGCCGCCGGCATCGTCCTGGCGGTCCAGGACGGCGCCCACATCGCCGTGGACTTCCTCAAGGACTCGCTCGGGCGGACGGGCCAGCGCTGGCTGATCGTCGCGATCAACCTGCTCGTGGCTCTGGCCTACCTCGTCCTGCTGAAGGTCCTGCTCCAGGTGGCCGGGATCGCCGCCGCGGAAAGGAGCCCGATCCTGCAGCTGCCCCGCAGCCTCGGCTACTACGCGCTGTCGTTCGGGGCGCTGCTCACCGCGGTCTGCAGCCTGACGGTCGCGATCCGGGTGTGGGTCGTCGGGCCGGAGGCGGCGCCGCAGCCGAACCCCGAGGAGAGCATCACGTGATCGTCGTCCTGATCGTCGCTTTCTTCGGCCTGCTGGCGCTGTCGGTGCCGGTCGGGCACGTGCTGATGATCGCCTCGGGTGCCGCGGTCGCATCCAGCGGCACGCTGCCGCTGATGATCGTCGCTCAGCAGATGTACCAGCAGACCCAATCCTTCCCGATGCTGGCGCTGCCGTTCTTCATCCTCGCCGGCAGCCTGATGATGAGCGGCCAGCTCGGCCAGAACCTGATCGACTTCGCGACCACGCTGGTGCAGCGCTTCCGCGGCGGGCTCGCCTCGGTCACGGTCGTGGGTTCGGCGGTCTTCGGCGGCGTCTCGGGATCGGCCGTGGCCGATGCGACCGCACTGGGCTCGATGCTGATCCCCTGGCAGAAGCGGGAAGGCTATCCTGCAGGATTCGTCGCCGCCAACAACAGTGCCGCCGCGACCATCGCGATCCTGATCCCGCCGTCGATCCCGCTGATCCTCTACTCGCTGATCTCGGGCGTCTCGATCGGCGCGCTGTTCATCGCCGGCGTGCTGCCCGGAGTTGCGCTGACGATCGCCTTCGTTCTCGTTTGCAACTGGTCGGCCCGCCTCCGCGGCTTCCCGCACCGGCCTGTGCCGTTCGAATGGCCACGGTTCTGGCCGCTGCTCCTGCGGGCGAGCCCGGCGCTGGCCATGCCAATCCTGATCGTCGTCCTGCTCCGCTTCGGGTTCGCCACCCCCACCGAGGTCTCGGTGCTGGCGGTGTTCTACTCCCTGGTCGCCGGTGTCGCGGTCTACCGCGACATGACCTGGAAGCGGTTCTCGGGTGCCGTCATCGCCGCGGGTGTCGCCACCGGCGTGGTCATGCTGGTGATCATGGCCTCGGCGGCGGTCGGCTGGATCATGACCTTCGTCCAGGCGCCGCAGCTCTTCGCGCAATGGTGCATGGAGACCCTGCAGGCGCCCTGGCTCATCATCCTGGCCATGATCGGGATCATGCTGGTCACCGGCATGTTCATCGACCTGCCGGCCGCCATCCTGCTGCTCGGGCCGATCTTCGTGCCGCTGGCGCAGGCGATCGGCCTCGACCTGCTCCAGCTGGGGATCGTCATGGTCCTGACCCTGGCGCTGGGGCTCTATACCCCGCCGGTCGGGACGACGCTGTTCATCAGCAGCTCGATCGCCAGGGTGTCGATCCTGCAGGCCAGCCGTGAGCTCCTGCCCTTCTATGCCGCGGCGCTCACCGTCGTGCTCCTGTTCAGCTACGTGCCGATCCTGACGCTGCACTGAGCAGGGTGGCCGGTCGGTCCGCTCGTCCGCCGGCCAAGCCATGGTTGTCTCGCCGCCCGCCTTCGGCTACGCCGCAACCCTGTTCTGCGCGTGGACGAACGGCGGCGAGGCGATGGTGGCGACAGGCCGGAAGCGAACGATCTCGAGGCGGGCCCGCCGGCTGCGCCGATGACCGGGACCTTCAGCGTCGGCGTCTTCTGCGGCTCGCGGCCCGGTCACGACCCCGCACACCGGGCGGCCGCGGCCGAGGTCGGGGCTGCCCTTGCCGGGCGTGGCTGGCGCTTGGTCTATGGCGGGGGCGAGGTCGGGCTGATGGGGGTCGCCGCCCGCGCCGCGCTCGAAGCCGGCGGCAAGGTTCTCGGCATCATCCCGCAGCGGCTGCTCGACCGGGAGGTCGGCAAGCGCGACCTGACGGAGCTGCGGATCACCGCCACCATGTTCGAGCGCAAGGAGCTGCTGATCCGCGAATTGGACGCGTTCCTCGTCCTGCCGGGCGGCCTCGGTACTCTCGACGAGATCCTCGACGCGGTCACGCTGCGCCAGCTCGGCTATCACCAGAAGCCCATCCTCCTGCTCGACCTGGGCGGCTACTGGCGGCCCTGCCAGGCGCTGTTCGAGCAGTTCGTCGCGGCGGGCTTCGCCGACGCGAGCGCCGCCCGCCTGCAGGAGCTGGTGCCGGACGTCTCCGCCGCCCTGGCGATCCTGGACGGGGTCGCCGGGCAGCGGCGGGAATGATCCGGTTCAGGCCTGTGCGGTCTCGGCCGCTCCCTGCAATTTGCGGCGGAACAGGCTGACGAAGTCGATCGGGTCGATCATCAAAGGCGGAAAGCCGCCGTCGCGGGTGGCGTCGGCGACCACGCGGCGCGCGAACGGGAACAGAAGGCGCGGGCACTCGATCTGCAGCAGCGGCTGCAGGCTGTCGGCCGGGATGTTGGCGAGCTCGAACAGGCCGCCATAGGTGAGTTCCACCAGGAACACCGGCCCCTCGCTCGTCTTGGCGTCGACATTGATGTCGATCACCACCTCGTAGCGGCCGTCGCCCTGCTCGGCGGAGCGCACGTCGACCCGGATCTGGATCTCCGGCCGCGCATTCTGCTGCAGCCCCTGGGGTGCGCGCGGATTTTCGAAGGACATGTCCTTCACATATTGGCTGACGATCGAGAGGCGCGGCTGCGGCTGCGCCGCCGGTTGCGCGCCTTCGCCGTTCGCGGTCGGATGCTCGGCCATGGTGCTTGCTCCTTCAGTTGTCCGGGTGGCTCGCATCATGCGCGAGCCTGATCGAGTCGGTGTTGTGCAGCTCGGCGCCGGTGAGGCCGCGGATGAAGCCCCAGTGGCTGACCACGACGACTTCGTCGCGGTCCGGGGCCATGGCGATGCGGGCGCGGAATTCGGCGCAACGGGCGGCGAGGCTGGGCCAGCTCTCGATCACCCCGCCCCACCAGAGATCATCGAGGCCGGCAAAGTCGAGCTCCGGCCACTCGCGGGCAAGCTCGCCCGGCGCGGTGCCCTGATCGCAGGAAAAGGCGCAGCGCTCGCGCACGGTCGGATCGACGGTCACCGGCACTTCGAATGCCTTGGCCAAGATCGCCGCGGTCTGCAGGGTCCGTCGATAGGGACTGGTGATCAAGCGGCGGATCCGTTCGCCGCGCAGGCGTTCGGCGGCTTGGCGCGCCTGCTCGATCCCGCGCGCGGTCAGCGGCGGGTCGGGCAGGCCGATGTCGATGCGGGTCGAGCCGAAATGCTCGTTCCAGACCGATTCGGCGTGGCGGATCAGGAGCGTCACGAGTTCACCCGGCCGAGCCGGCGGGCGGCAGGCCCGGAACGCCCTGGGCATCGGTTGCGGATGGCGGGCTCCAACGGCAGCTTCCAGCTTCGGGCTGCCGCGGGGGCCTTGTAGATAAGCTCCCCCCGCCGACGCAAGGGCCAGCGGATTCACGCCGTCCCGCGTCGGCATCGGGGGCACGCCGTTTGTTTTTGGGCGTTGCTACTTATATGAGGTTGGTGTCTAGCCTCGTGGCGCGACCCATCCGGGTCGGCAGCCTTGTCCAGTTCCAGCCGGCGGCCGGTGAACAAGCGATATGTCCGACGGATTCGCCTATCTCGACATCATCTTCTTCGCGATGGTCGCCGCCTTCATAGCCTTTCGGCTGCGGAACGTGCTGGGTCGCAAGACCGGCCACGAGCGGCCGCGCATCGATCCCGTGAGCCAGCGCGCCGGAGCGCGCACCACCGACAACGTGGTGCCGCTGCCCGACCGCGGACCCGTGCCTCCAGGCGATCCGGCTGCCGCAGCCGCGCCCGAGGGCCCGCTCGCCGCAGGCGTCGCCGGCATCCGTCGGCTCGATCCGCAGTTCGATCCCGATCATTTCCTGCAAGGCGCCCGTGCCGCGTTCGCGATGATCGTCGAGGCGTACGCCAAGGGCGACAAGGCCGCGTTGCGGCCTCTGCTCGCCGACGAGGTGTTCGCCCAGTTCGCCGGCGCCATCGACGGCCGCGAGCAGGCCGGCCGCACGCTGTCCACGGAACTGGTGGCCACCCGCTCGGCCGAGCTCGTCGAGGCCGGCCTCGCCGGCACGCGCGCTCGGCTCACCGTCCGGTTCACCAGCGAGCAGATCAACCTCACCCGCGACACCGCGGGAGACGTGGTCGAGGGCGATCCCCGTCAGATCGACACGGTGATCGACTTGTGGACCTTCGAGCGCGACCTGCGCTCGCGGGACCCGAACTGGCAGCTGGTGGAAACGGGTGCGTCCTCCTGACGCAAGGCCCGTGCGTCGCGTCATTGCCTTCGTTCTAGCCCTCGTTCTTCTCGCGGCCTGCGCCGAGGAGAAGCCGCCGGCAGAGGCGCCGCCGCCCCCTGCGGCCCTGAAGCTCACCGCCGTCGACTTCTCCGGTCTGCCAGGCTGGGCGGCGGACGAGCCCGCGGCCGCGCTGGCGGCGTTCCGCCGCAGCTGCGACCGCTGGGCCAAGCTCGCGCCGGACAAGCCGCTCGGCGGTCAGGGCACCTTTGCGGGGACCGTGGGCGACTGGTTGCCCGTCTGCGCGCGCGGGGCCGAGGCGCCGGATGCGCGGAGCTTCTTCGAGAGCAACTTCAGCGCCTTCGCCGTCAGCGCCGGCGACGGTGCGGAGGGCCTGTTCACCGGCTACTACGAGCCGCTCCTGCAGGGTGCCCGGCGTCCCGACGCGACCCACCGCTTCCCGCTCTACGGGCGGCCCACCGATCTGGTGAGCGTCGATCTGGGCCAGTTCGATCCCGAGCTCGAGGGTCGGCGGATCGGTGGCCGGGTCGAGCGCGGCCGGCTCGTGCCCTATGCGGATCGGGCCGCGATCGACCGCGGGGCGCTCGCGGGCCGCGAGCTCGAGCTGCTCTGGGTGGACGACGCGGTCGACCGCTTCTTTCTGGAGATCCAGGGGTCGGGCCAGGTCCGCCTGCCCGACGGGCAGACCGTGCGGGTCGGCTACGCCGACCAGAACGGCCGGCCCTATCGCGCCATCGGCAAGGACCTGATCGAACTGGGCGCCATCCCGCGCGAGCAGATGTCGATGCAGGCGATCCGGTCCTGGCTGGAGGCCAATCCCGCGCAGGCTCCGGCGATGATGGCCAAGAACCCCTCCTACGTGTTCTTCGCCGAGGTCACGAACGCCACCGGCCCCACTGGCGCGCAGGGCGTGCCGCTCACCCCTGGCCGTTCTCTCGCCGTCGACCGCAAATACCTGCCGCTCGGCGCTCCTGTCTGGCTCGACACGACGGTACCGGACCCACGGGGCGATCGCCCGCTGCGCCGGCTCATGGTGGCGCAGGACACCGGCGGGGCCATTCGCGGCGTGGTGCGCGGCGACGTCTTCTGGGGGGGCGGACCGGACGCCGAATACCTGGCCGGCCATATGAAGAGCCTCGGCCGGATGTTCATCCTGCTGCCGCGCGGTCTCGCCCGCACCAGCTGATCCGAGCAATCTCCTTGACGGCTGCAGCCTCGGCGCTATCACTATGTTATATTATAACGTAGCGTCTTCCTGCTGCGCGCCAAAGGTCCGCCGTGCTGCTCGCCCACGCCGTTTCGCGACTGTCGATCGCCGCCGCGCTCGCCGCGGCCCTGTGGCTGGTCACGCTCGTGGTCATCTCGACGTGAGCGCGATCCAGCCGGCGCTGGTCTTTCACGACCTGACCCTCGGCTACGACCGGCATCCGGCCGTGCATCATCTGCAAGGCCAGGTGGCGCCGGGGGCGCTGCTGGCGGTGGTCGGCCCGAACGGCGCCGGCAAGTCGACCCTGCTCAAGGGCATCGCCGGCGTGCTGGCGCCCCTCGAAGGCAAGATCGCGTGCGGCGGGCTCGATCGCCGCGACATCGCCTACCTGCCCCAGCTGGCGGAGGTCGACCGCTCCTTCCCGATCAGCGTCCGCGACTTCGTCGCCATGGGCCTGTGGCGCCGCCTGGGCCCGTTCCGCGGGCTCGGCCGCGCCGGGCGCGAGCGCGTCGCACAGGCCCTGGCGACGGTGGGACTGCCGGGCTTCGGATCGCGGGTGATCGGCTCTTTGTCCGGCGGCCAGCTGCAGCGCATCCTGTTCGCCCGGCTGCTGCTCCAGGACGCCCGGCTGATCCTGCTCGACGAGCCCTTCACCGCCATCGACACCCGGACCGCGCGCGACCTGATGGCCCTGGTCGGGCGCTGGCACGGCGAGGGCCGGACCGTTCTGGCGGTGCTGCACGATCTCGACCTGGTCCGGGAGTGGTTCCCGGAATCGCTGCTGCTGGCGCGCGAGCCCGTGGCCTGGGGACCCACCGGGGAGACCCTGGCCGCGGCCAACCTCCTGCGCGCGCGCCGGATGTGCGAGTCCGTCGCCGACCACGGTGCGGTCTGTCGGCGAAGCGCCGCATGACGCTCTACGAACTGGTCCTGGCGCCGTTCGTCGAGTTCGGCTTCATGCGCCGCGCCCTGGTCGGCTGCGTCGCGCTGGCACTCGGCTCCGCACCGGTGGGCGTGTTCCTGATGCTGCGCCGCATGAGCCTGACCGGCGACGCCATGGCGCACGCCATCCTGCCCGGCGCCGCGGTCGGCTTCCTGGTTGCCGGGCTGTCCTTGCCGGCCATGGCCCTGGGCGGGCTCGCGGCCGGCCTTGCGGTGGCGCTGCTCGCGGGGGTGGTCTCGCGCAGCACGATCCTGCGCGAGGACGCCACGCTCGCCAGCTTCTACCTGATCTCGCTTGCGGCCGGCGTGGTCATCGTCACGCTGCGCGGCAGCAACATCGACCTCATGCACGTGCTGTTCGGCACCGTCCTGGCGCTGGACGACCCGGCGCTGCTCCTGCTCGCCGGGATCGCTTCGCTCACCATGCTGGTCATGGCGCTGCTGTGGCGGCCATTGGTGCTCGAATGCGTCGACCCGGCCTTCCTGCGCTCGGTGAGCCGGACCAGCGGTCTGGCGCACGCCACCCTCCTGGTCCTGGTCGTGATCAACCTGGTCGGAGGGTTCCAGGCCCTGGGAACACTGCTGGCGGTGGGGCTGATGATCCTGCCGGCGGCCTCGGCCCGGTTCTGGGCACGCGATCTCGGGCCGCTGATCGGCGTCGCCGTTCTGTTCGCCCTCACGGCCGCGGTGGCAGGGCTCGTCCTGTCCTTCCATGCGTCGCTGCCAAGTGGGCCGGCAATCATCCTGGCCGCCGGCACCGGCTGGCTGGCCTCGCTGCTGTTCGGCTCCGCGGGTGGCATCCTGCGCCGCCTCCGGCCGGCGCCTCACCTGGAAGCCTGATCGGATCCGAGCCATGGCCGGCGCGCGTCACGTTCTCCTCGCCCTCGTCCTCGGTCTGCTGACCGGACCGGCTTGGGCACAGGGCAAGCTGCCGGTGGTCGCGAGCTTCAGCATCCTGGGCGACCTCGCCCAGCGCGTCGGCGGCGAGCGGGTAGCGGTGACCACGCTGGTGGGTCCCGATGGCGACGCGCATGTCTTCGAGCCCGGCCCGGGCGACGCCAGGGCGGTGGCGGCGGCCCAGGTGCTGGTGGTCAACGGCCTCGGTTTCGAGGGCTGGATGGACCGGCTGAAGCAGGCGGCCGGGTTCGCGGGCGTCGAGGCGGTCGCGAGCGCCGGCATCGAACCGCTGACCATGGCCGAGGCGGACGGGGGCGGCCATGGCGGCGTCGATCCGCACGCCTGGCACAACGTGGCCAACGCCCAGGCCTATGTCCGCAACATCGCCGCCGCGCTCGAGAGCGCCGATCCGGCGGGGGCGGAAACCTACCGGGCCAACGCCGCCGCCTATCAAGCCGAATTGGCGGAACTGGACGCAGCCATCCGCGCCGACATCGCGGTCGTGCCGGCAGCCGAGCGGGTCGTGGTCACCTCGCATGACGCGTTCGGCTACTTCGCCGCCGCCTATGGCATCGAGGTCGTGGCCCCGCAGGGGTTCAGCACCGACAGCGAGGCTTCGGCCGCATCGGTGGCGGGCCTGATCCGCCAGATCCGCGCGCACGGGGTGCGGGCGGTGTTCGTGGAGAACATCGCCGACCCCCGGCTGATCGAGCAGATCGGCCGGGAAACCGGCGCGACCGTGGGCGGGGTGCTCTATTCGGACGCCCTGTCGCCGCCCGCCGGGCCCGCCGGTTCCTACGTCGCGATGATGCGTCACAATGCCGAGAGCATCGCCCGGGCCCTGCAGCCCTAGCCGATCCTGTCCCGCTTGTGGCGTCGGGGCGTTTATGTTTTATCCCCCGGCGTCGTCGACCGTCCTCGGAGCCCTCCCACAATGCGCGCTCTCGTTCTCGCCTCCACGGCCCTGGCCGTGCTCGCCCTCGCCGTGCCGTCGCGCGCGCAGACCACCGATCCCGTGGTGGCCATCGTCAACGGCAGCCAGATCAAGAAGAGCGACCTCGAGGCGGCCTACGCCAGCCTGCCCGAGCAGTACCGGCAGATGCCGCTGGAATCGATCTTCGACCCCTTGCTCGATCAGGTCGTCAGCAGCGAGTTGCTCCTGGCCGAGGCCAACAAGGAGAACCTCGCCGACGATCCCGAGATCAAGGCCCAGCTGGCCCGCGCCCATGACAGCGTCCTGCGCGACGGAGTGATCAAGAAGGCGATCGACGAGGGCGTCACCGACGAGAAGGTGGCGGCGGCCTACGAGGCGATGAAGAGCCAGCCCGGCTTCGCGTACGAGGAGACCAAAGCCGCCCACATCCTGGTGGCCGACGAGGCCGAGGCGCAGGAGATCATCAAGCAGCTCCAGGGCGGCGCCGACTTCGCCACCCTGGCCAAGGAGAAGTCGACCGATCCCTCGGCCAAGACCAACAGCGGCGATCTCGGATATTTCCGCCGCGAGGCCATGGTGCCGGAATTCGCCGAGGCGGCGTTCGCGCTCCCGGTCGGCACGGTCAGCGACAAGCCGGTGAAGTCGCAATTCGGCTGGCACGTGATCAAGGTCGAGGACCGGCGCCAGGCAGCGCCGACGCTCGAGGAGAAGGCGCCCGAGATCCGCGAGCAGCTCTCGCGCGAGATCGTGACGGCACTGCTGGCGAGCGTCCGCGAGGGTGCGACCATCGAGGTCTTCAACATCGACGGGTCGCCCAAGGCGCCGTAGTCGACGGGCGGGCCGTCATGGCGAAGATCGACCACCGCTCGCCCCTGGCGCCGGCGACCTTTCCCGGTCTGCCGGCGGTGGGTGGCGTCCGGTTCGCCACCCTCGACGCGCAGATCCGCTACCGGAACCGCGACGACCTCGCGCTGATCGAGGTCACGGCCGGCAGCGCAGTGGCCGGCGTGTTCACGCGCTCGACCACGGCCGGGCATCCGGTGGCGTGGTGCCGCGAGATCCTGCCGGCCGGCCGGGTGCGGGCGGTCATCGTCAACGCCGGCAACGCCAACGTGTTTCGCGGTGCGGAGGGCGACGCCGCCGTCGCCGCCGAGGCCGAGGCGGTGGCGGCCGCCCTGGGCTGCCCGGCCCGCGAGGTGTTCGTGGCCTCCACCGGAGTCATCGGCCAGCGCCTGCCGGTGGAGAAGATCACCGCCCGCGTGGGCGAGCTCGTGGCCGGGCTGCGCCAGGACGGCATCGCCGCCGCGGCGCGGGCGATCATGACCACCGACACCTTTCCCAAGGGTGCTGCGCAAACCTGCAGCATCGATGGCGTATCCGTCACCGTCGCCGGCATCGCCAAGGGCTCGGGCATGATCGCGCCCGACATGGCGACCATGCTGGCCTTCGTGGCGACCGATGCCGGTCTCCCCGCCGCCGTGCTCCAGTCGCTGCTGGCAGAGGCCGCGGATGCCTCGTTCAACGCCATCACCGTCGATAGCGACACATCGACCTCCGACACCCTGCTGCTGCTGGCTACCGGCGCCGCCGGTCACGAGGCCGTGACCGGGGCTGCCGATCCGCGCCTCTCCGGCTTCAGGCAAGCGCTGGGTGCCGTCCTGCTCGACCTGGCGCAGCAGGTCGTCCGCGACGGCGAGGGTGCGACCAAGTTCATCGCGGTCACCGTGGCTGGCGCCCGGGACGCCGGCTCGGCGCGGCGCATCGGTCTCGCCATCGCCAACTCGCCCCTGGTCAAGACCGCGATCGCCGGCGGCGACGCCAATTGGGGCCGGGTGATCATGGCGGTCGGCAAGTCGGGCGAGCCGGTCGAGATGGCGTGCCTCGGCGTCGCCTTCGGCGGTCATGACGTGGCGCGCGACGGGGCCGCCGTCCCTGATCTCGACGAGACGCCGGTGGCGGCGCATCTCGCCGGCAGCGAGATCGACATCCGCGTGGCCGTCGGCACCGGCGTCGGAACCGCCACCGTGTGGACCTGCGACCTCACCCACGGCTACATCGAAATCAATGCCGACTACCGGTCCTGAGCCTGGACCGGCAGCGCACCCTCTTCTCCCCTGGTGGTCGCCTGCGCCCTGATCGACGGTGACGGCCGGGTGCTGGTGGCGCAGCGTCCGCCCGGCAAGCCCATGGCGGGCTTGTGGGAGTTCCCGGGCGGCAAGCTCGCGCTGGACGAGACACCCGAGACGGCCCTGATCCGCGAGCTGCGCGAGGAGCTCGGCATCGACACGGAGGCCAGCTGCCTCGCCCCGCTCACCTTCGCCTCGCACGCCTATGACGGCTTCCATCTGTTGATGCCGCTCTATGTCTGCCGCGTCTGGAGCGGGCACCCGCAGGCGCGCGAGGGTCAGGTCCTGCGCTGGTCGAGGGCGCGGGATCTGCGCGGGCTGCCGATGCCGGCGGCCGATCGGCCGTTGATCCCGGTGCTGGAGGAGTTGCTGTAGCGAGGAATGACTTAGATCCATTGTAAGCTACAACTTGGAACTATTCTTCCTGCAATTGATGCAGTTAGCGTTTTGCGTGTGGGACGCCGTTTCCTATTGAACAGGCGATCAGTTCATCACTGCGGGATCGCCGCCATGCCTCGTCCCCATCTCTTCGCGACGGTGCTGGCCGTCGCCCCCGTCGCCCCGGCGCTGTGCGCCGAAGGTCCGGCGCCGGCCGCGGTGCTCGCGACCTATGCGGATCTCGCCCACGCCATGTACGGCGATGCGCTGAGTAGGGCCGAGCAGCTGGACGCAGCCATAGGCGCCCTCCTGGCGCAGCCGGGTGACCAGGCCATGGCGGCGGCGCGCGAGGCCTGGCTCGCCGCCCGCGTGCCCTATCAGCAGACCGAGGCCTTCCGCTTCGGCAACCCGGTCGTCGACGAATGGGAGGGCAAGGTGAACGCCTGGCCGCTCGACGAGGGTCTGATCGACTATGTCGCCGTCGGCTCCTACGGCGACAGCAGCGACGAGAACCCGTTCTACGCCGCCAACGTCATCGCCAACCCGATCCTGACCATCGGCGGCAAGGAGATCGACGCGACCACGATCGACGCCGCGTTGCTCGCCTCCCTGCACGAGGCCGACGAGGTCGAGGCGAATGTGAGTCGCGGCTATCACGCGATCGAGTTCCTGCTCTGGGGCCAGGATCTCAACGGCACCGGGCCCGGCAAGGGCGACCGGCCGGCCAGCGACTATGCGAGCGGCGAGAACTGCACGAACGGCCATTGCGATCGGCGCGCGGCCTATCTCGCCGCCGCCACCGACCTCCTGGTCAGCGACCTGCGCGAGATGACCGCCAACTGGCAGGCAGACGGCCCGGCGCGCGCGGCGCTCACCGCCGACGGGGAGAAGGCGGGCCTGGCCGCGATGCTGACCGGCCTGGGCTCGCTCTCCTACGGAGAACTCGCCGGCGAGCGCATCAAGCTCGGCCTGATGCTGCACGATCCCGAGGAGGAGCATGACTGCTTTTCCGACAACACGCACAATTCGCACTACTACGACGTGGTCGGCATGCGCTCGGTCTATCTCGGCCGCTACGAGGGATCCGCCGGCCGGGTGACGGAGGGCCCGAGCCTGTCCGATCTCGTACGCGCCGCGGATCCCAAGGCCGACGAGACGATGCGGGCAGCACTCGACAGGACGCTGGCGGCGTTCGGCGCGATCAAGCAGTCCGCCGATTCCGGCGCCATGGCCTATGACCAGATGCTGGGCGAAGGCAATGAGGCCGGCAACGCCATGATCCAGGCCGGCGTCGACGCGCTGGTGGCGCAGACCCGCGCGATCGAGGGCGCCGTCGCCGCCTTGGGCCTGGATCAGCTGGCGTTCGAGGGCTCCGACAGCCTCGACAACCCGGAGGCCGTCTTCCAGTGAGGGCCTTGCTGGCCGCTCTCGGCCGAATCGGGCGCGCACTCGCCCGTCTCGGCCTGCCGCGCGAGCTCTGGCCGGCAAGCAGGGCCGAACTTCTGGCCCAGCTCGCCGATGTGGGAGCAAGGAACCGCCATGGCTGAGCACCCGTCGATCCGGTCGCGCTCCGGCACCGTGCTGTTCGTGCGCTTCAACCGGCGCGCCGTGCCGACGGCCGGCCCGCCGGTTGCCGGGACCTGCTCTTCCTGCGCCCACTGGTACGGCGACGACGACGGTCAGGGCGCGTGCCTCGCGGACTGTGGGGCGCGCACCACGCCGGCCCAGGGCAGTTGCGGCCATTGGCGCCGGCCGCCGTTGCTCACGGTCGTCTAGAGTCCATGCGCAGGCTCCTGGCCTTGGCGCTCTTGTGCGTCTGCCTGCCGCCGCTGGCGGCCGAGGCCGGCATGAGCAGCAGGCAGCGCCAAGCGATCCTGCGGCCGACCAGCGACTTCACCGCGCCGGAGCGCTGGGAGGACCTGCCGGGCGGCTCCGCCACCAACCGGACGCGGCTGGACGGCGACGCCTTCTCGCAGCCTTCGGCCAATCTGAGCTTCGAGCAACGCGCCGACTTCTTCGTCGGCAACGGCTTCTTCAAGCGCATGTGGGTGACCGCTCCCAGCTCGACCGAAGCCGCCGATGGGTTGGGGCCGCTCTACAATGCCCGCTCCTGCCAGGGCTGCCACCTCAAGGACGGCCGGGGGCATCCGCCCGAAGGCCCGGGCGACGGCTCGCTGTCGATGTTCCTGCGCCTGTCGATTCCGCCCCGGACCGACGCCGAACGGGCAGCGCTGGCGAGCCACCATGCGGCTGTGATCGGCGAGCCGACCTACGGCACCCAGCTCCAGGACCTCGCGATTCCCGGGCAGGTCGCCGAGGGGCGGATGGCGATCACCTACGATGAGCGGCCGGTCGAGCTGGCCGGCGGCGAAATCGTCCAGCTGCGCCGGCCGACCTACCGGGTCGCCGACCTCGCGTACGGCCCGCTCCATCCCGCAACCATGGTGAGCCCGCGTGTGGCGCAGCAGATGATCGGGCTCGGCCTGCTCGAGGCGATCGACGAGGGCGATCTGCTGGCCAGGGCCGACCCCGAGGACGCCGACGGCGACGGCATCTCGGGCCGGCCCAACCTGGTCTGGAGCGAGACCGAGGGGCGCGTGGCCGTGGGTCGCTTCGGCTGGAAGGCGGGACAGGCGCGGATCGACGAGCAGGCGGCCGCCGCCATCGCCGGCGACATCGGCATCGCCAATCCCCTGGCCCCCTTTCCCGCCGGCGACTGCACTTCCGCCCAGGCCGCGTGCCTGGCCGCGCCCAGCGGGGCCACGGCCCGCTTCGAGGGTCTGGAAGCGCCATCGATGGTCATGGAGCTGGTCAGCTACTACAGCCGTCACCTCGCGGTCCCGACCCGCCGCGATGTCCGAGCACCCGAGGTGCTGGCCGGCAAGCACCTGTTCTACGAGGCCGGCTGCATCGCCTGCCACACGCCCAAGCACGCCACGCGCCGGGACGGGCCCGACCCGGCCCTACGCGGTCAGCTCGTCTGGCCCTACACCGACCTGCTGCTCCACGACATGGGCGACGGGCTCGCCGACGGGCGGCCCGAAGGCGTGGCCGACGGCCGGGAATGGCGCACCGCACCCTTGTGGGGCATCGGGCTGACCGAAACCGTCAACGGTCACACCTACTTCCTGCACGACGGGCGCGCGCGCAACCTGACCGAGGCGATCCTCTGGCACGGTGGCGAGGCGCAGGCGAGCCGCGAGCGGTTCCGGCGGATGCCGGCCGAGGACCGTGCGGCCCTCCTGGCCTTCCTGGATTCCCTGTGATGCGCCCACTGATCCTGGCGATCCTGCTCGCAGCGATGGCGGGACCGGCCGCGGCACAGAATCTGAACGCGGCCGGATCCCGGCTGCGGCGGGAGGTCCTGCTGCCTCTCTATGCCGGGTACGTCGAGCGGGCGCGTGCCTTCGCGGCGGTGGCTCCCGACTGTGGCGGCGATTGGCGGACGCCGATGCGCGCGGCCTATGCCGACAGCGTGCTGAGCTGGCGGCGGCTCGAAGCGGCCGGCACGGGCCCGGCGGTCGCGGGCGCGACGCCTTCCACCGTCTATTTCTGGCCTGACAAGCATGGCACCGCGGGCCGGCAGCTGACCGCGGCCCTACGCGACCGCGACCCCGCACTGACCGAGCCCGGCGGTCTGGCGGACAAGAGCGTCGGGCTGCAGAGCTTGGCCACGCTCGAGGTCCTGCTCTATGGCGACCGCGTCCCGGCCGCAGCGGATGCGTTCGCCTGCCGCTACGCCCAGGCCGTCGCCGGCTTCCAGGCCGACCTCGCCGCCAAGCTCGCCAGCACCGCTGCGGAAGACCCGAAGACCGGCTCCGCCGTGGCCGAGGCCATGTTCCGCGGGATGCAGGGCACGCTTGACGTCCTGATCGCGCTGGATCTGGAGCGTCCGCTGGGCTCGGACCTCGCCGCCGCGCGGGGCGAGCGTGCCCGCGCCTGGCGCAGCGGATTGTCACTGCCGCTGATCGCCGCCGCCCTGGACACGGTCGAGCAGGTCTACACCGCACCCGGCGCCTTCGCCGCGACGATCCAGGCCAGCGCCGAGCTCGCCGCGTTCGACGCCGTGTTGCGCGGTCGGCTCCAGGCCGCGCGCTTGGCGCTGGCGGCCATTCCGCTCCCGCTGGATCAGGCCGTGGCCGACCCGGCGGCCCGCCCGGCCGTGGAGCGGCTGCTCGAGGAACTGCGCACCGTGCGACGGCTGCTGCAGGAACGGTTGGCGCCGGCATTGGGGTTCGCTGCGGGCTTCAACGCGCTGGATGGAGACTGAGATGGCCCAAAGCCTCTCGCTACCCCGCCGCGCCGCGGTGCTGGGCGCCCTGGGCGGTGCGGCGGGCTTCCTGGCGCTGCGCGCCTGCGCCGCGCGCGCCGAGGCGGGACCGCTGTTCGTGGTCTGCCGGGTTCATCCGGCGGAGGGCCCCGGCGTGGCCCTCGTGGACGGACATGCCGCCGCCGTGGCCGGTCCGGACCTGCCCGCGCGCGGCCACGGAATCTGCCTGCGGCCCGGTACGGCCGAGGCGGTCGTGTTCGCGCGCCGTCCCGGCACCTTCGCCGCCGTGTTCGAGCCTGCTACCGGGCTGGTGCGCCGGCGTTTCGACACCCCGCCGGAACGTCACTTCTACGGCCATGGCGTGTTCGAGCCGAGCGGCCGCATCCTCGTGGCGACCGAGAACGACGTCGTCCGCGGCCAGGGCGTATTGGGCCTGTACGACGCCGCCGACGATTATCGGCGCGTCGGCGAGTTGCCCGCCCACGGCATCGGCCCGCACGACATCGCCCTCTTGCCGGACGGCGGGACCCTGGCCGTGGCCAATGGCGGCATCCTGACCCTGCCGGAATCCGGGCGCGACAAACTCAACCTCGACACCATGCGCCCGAGCCTGAACCGGATCGAGCTCGCCTCGGGCCGGCTCCTGGACGAGGGTCGGCTGCCCGACCGCCTGCAGCGGCTGTCGATCCGTCATCTTGCGCAGGCCGAGGGAGGGTTGATCGCCGCGGGCCTGCAGTGGGAGGGCGAGCCCGGCGACCACGTGCCGCTGGTTGCGATCGACCGCGGACGGGGGCTCACGACGCTGGGCGCGCCCGCGCCGGCGCTGGCGTCCATGGCGGGATACATCGGCAGCGTCGCCTTCGACCGCTCCGGCGCGATCCTGGGCGCGAGCTGCCCGCGCGGCGACCGCCTCGCCTTCTGGCGCATGGCCGACGGCGCCTTCCTGCGGACGGTCGAGATCAAGGATGCCTGCGCTCTCGGCCCGGCCACCGCACCCGGTTGCTTCCTCACCGCCAGCGGCACCGGCACGGTGAGCGAGATCGACGCGCGCGACGGGACGCTGACACCCCTGGGCGAGCGAGCGCCGGTGGCCTACGACAATCACCTGCTGCCGCTTTAGGCCGGCAGCCCGAATCCGGCGCGCGAGCCTTGTTTCCTCAATGGCGAGCCTGGAGATTGTAGTACTTCAGTCGGCATTTCAATAGTCGATCGAGTGACGAATTAAGACTAGCTACTTATCCAATGATGAGCGCGATATTGCCGGGCCGCTCGGCACTCAGCGCCGCCGTCTTCGTCTTCACGAGCTCGAGCATGGAGTTTACTGCTCGATCGTCGGCACCTGCATCACACCGGGCACGGCGCGCCAGATCATCCGCCGTGCCAAGCTGCACTTCGATGGAAGCGCCCAGGACTATCGCTTGCACAGCGTCCTGGTCAGCGAGGCAGCCAAGCCGGGGATCGTGTCGCGGCTGACCGCCAGGACACTCGACGACAGCTTCGCCGGCATGCTGAGGGGGGTCGCGGCTGTGGCCGGCGCCTCTGTGCTGGCGGCCTTGTCGGACCAGCAGTGCGAGAAGGGCGAGATCGCCGCCACCTACCGGGCGTTCCTCACCTACGCCCACGTCCCGCCCGAACTGCGGGTGCGGACCTTCGGCGAGGTGCACATGCTCTCGCACTTCATGGGCGGCCACGACCGTAGCCATGCCAAGGAGCTTTGGCTGGCCCTGCGCCGCCCGGAGCGGCCGGCGCGCAGTCGGCGGCGGCGAGCCGATGTTTGTATGGCAGAGCGCGCCCGCAAAATCGCCGCACGATCGATCTTGCGTACGCCCGCGCGGTAGCGGCGCGCCGACGCCGCTCGATTGCATGCGCTCGCAGAATCCGGCAATTCGCGCGAAACGTGCGCGGCACCCGTCGAGGGCGCAACCGCCTGAGTCCTTCGTCATACTCGGGGCGTCGCTTCCGGGCTGCGGCCCAAGCCGGATTCGATCACCGGTTGCGCTTTGCAAGAGTAAACTGTCGCAATTAAATTATTCTGTTAATGCCCTGCGAAGGAATTAGTAAAGCAACTCCGAGTTCTGCGAGGAACTTTAAGTGTAAAAGAAGATTCTGCTTTCTCTCGCAAACACAAAATAGATGAAAAATCTTGTTTGAGGCCCGTTAAGAAGCTTGACAGTTTTACTGTCGGCACTGAAGCTGGTGACAGCCAAGAGCGAAGGTAACGCCGACTTCTAAATAAGATCCTTATATAGGGCAGGAACCAAGAAATGATGGGTAAAACGGGCGCACTACGCCTGTCGCTGGCTGTTGCATGCCTGGCGGGCAGTGCGGCGCTGGTCCAAGCGCAAGTCGCGGAGCTTCCACCAACAGTAGAACCACTGGGAAATTTGAAGCCACCCGGCCCGCCGCCGGACGAGCTCGCCGCACTGGTCAAGAGTCCCGGCTGGCTGGTCGTTCTGGGCAAGGCGTTGTTCTGGGACGGAGCGATCGGCAGTGACGGGCAGGCATGCGCGAGCTGCCACTTCAACGCCGGCGCCGATCCGCGCATCGTCAACCAGCTCAACACCGGATTGCGGGCAGTCCCCGCAGACGACAAGTTCGGCGGCATCTATCCGACGACGACCAAGACTGCTGGTGGGCAGACCGCGGCACCAAACATCAAGCTCACTTCGGCCGATTTTCCGACTCACAAGCTGGCCAATCCGAACGATCGTCAGTCCCAGCTGCGCTATACGACCAACGACGTGGTGTCGTCGCAGGGTGTGTTCCAGGGCACGTTCGTTTCGGTCAATCCGACCGTCACCAAGTTCGGCAAGACCCACGATTTCTGCTCCGCGGGCTCCGACGGAATTTTCCAGATATCTATCGGGGGAGCGAATCGCCAGACCCGCAAGGTCGAGCCGCGCAACACCCCGACCATGATCAATGCCGCGTTCTTCGATCGCAATTTCTGGGACGGACGCGCCAACAACATCTTCAACGGCGTCAGCCCGTTCGGCAACCGCGATCCCGCAGCGCGCATCTTCAAGGCCAATGGCGCATCACTGCAGCCGGAGCGGCTGGCGCTCAAGAACATGAGTGCGGCCTCACAGGCGGTCGGCCCGACGCTGAGCGACTTCGAGATGGCGTGCTCCGGGCGTGGCTGGGGCTTCATCGGCCGCAAGATCTTGCCGCGCGCAGCACTCGCCGGCCAAAAGATCGCGACTTCCGACAGCGTGCTCGGGCCCTATGTGGCGCCTGGAGCGAACCGGGGCCTCAGCTACACATATGAGGCGCTGGTGCGCTCGGCGTTCCAGGACAACCTGTTCAGCGTGCCCGGCACTTTCGCCGACAGCGGCGCCGCTGATCCAAATGGCTTCACGCAGATGGAGAAGAACTTCTCCCTGTTCTGGGGCCTGGCGATCGATGCGTACGAGCGCACATTGATCTCCAACCAGTCCCGGTTCGACAACGGCCAGCTGAACACACAAGAGCAGCAAGGCCTCGACGTATTCCTCAACCAGGGCAAGTGCGTCAACTGCCACACCGGGCCGCTGTTCAGCGGTGCCGCCGTGCCCCCCAGGCAGCCGGATGAGCGGGTCGAGCGCATGATCGTCGGCGATGGCAACGTGGCATTCTACGACGGCGGCTTCTACAATATCGGAGTGCGGCCGACCCAACAGGATCTGGGCGTCGGCGCCAAGGACGATTGGGGCAACCCGCTGTCCTTCACCCGCCAGCATGTCAGCGGCAACAAGGTCGATCCGTTCGAGGTCGATCCATCCAAGTTCGACGTGCCCTGCACCAGCGGCGACTGCACGGCGAATGCACGGGTGGCCGTGGACGGGGCATTCAAGACGCCCAGCTTGCGCAATGTCGCGCTGACGGCGCCCTACTTCCACAATGGTGGCGAGAAATCGCTGGCCGACGTGGTCGCCTTCTACAATCGCGGCGGTAATCGTTGCGGTCAGAACTTCAACGACACGACCGGTTCCGGGCCGCTCGGCCAGGGTCCGATTTTCAAGGAGAAATGCAAAGGCAACCAGAGCCTGCCCGATGGTCGCGGCAGTAACCTGGATGCCGATATTCAGCCGCTGGGCTTGAGCGCCCAGCAGATGGCCGATCTGGTCGCGTTCCTGCTGGCACTCACCGACGATCGCGTCCGCTGTCACCGAGGACCGTTCGATCACCCGGAGCTGTTCGTGACCAATGGCCACAAGCTCACCGGGGCAACCGACCGGGCCGCGGACGCCAAGCTGAGGCTGCGCGAGGTCGGCACGGCAGGCTATGCGGGCGCCACCTGTGCGCCCAACACCGGGGACCTGTTCACCTACAATGTGATCGGTCCAGGCAAAATGCTCGAGATTGTTCCGTAGGCAAGGACAGTGACCTGCACCGCGGGAAGTGGTGCAGGTCCAATCAAATAGTCCGATAGAATAGTGAGGGAAAGCAATGGCTACGGTGACCGGCGACAACAACGACAACGTCCTCAACGGGACGGGTGCTGCCGACACGATCTTCGGTCGCGGCGGCAATGACACACTGAACGGGCTCGGTGCACTCGACAAGCTCCATGGCGAAGATGGCGATGACCGGATCTTCGGTGGTGCCGGCATCGACTATCTTTGGGGCGACCGTGGCGCCGACCTGCTCGACGGGGGCAGCGGCAACGACAAGGCCTTCTACGACACGGCGCCCGGCGGCGTGACGGTTCTCCTTCACGCCGGTCTGACCACCCAAGACGGTTACGGCTTCCAGGATACCCTGATCTCGATCGAGAACGTCGTCGGGAGCCAGTTCGCCGACATCATCGAAGGCGACTCGAAGGCCAACAATTTCGAGGGCCGGGGCGGCGCGGACTTCCTGCGCGGCTTCGGTGGCAACGACACGATCCGTGGCGGCGATCTGAACGACGTGATCCAGGGCGACGACGGCAACGACCAACTGTATGGCGATGCGGGCGCCGACACGATCGTCGGCGGCATCGGCGCCGACAAGATGTTCGGCGGCGACGGCGATGATCAGGGCGACGGCGTGGCGTCGTTCTTCGGGCTCGACGGCGGCGCCGGCGACGACGAGATCTACGGCGGCACGGGCAGCGACAGCGCCTTCGGCGACAGTGGCGCCGACAAGATGTTCGGCGAAGACGGCAACGACGTGTTGTTGGGCGGCGACGACGATGACGAGCTGTCGGGAGGCAATGGTCTCGACGAGCTGTACGGCGGCGCCGGGAACGATCGCCTGCTCGGCGATGCCGCCGATGACATACTCGACGGCGGCACCGGCAACGACTACCTCCGCGGCGGCGCCGCCAACGATACGTTCATCTACAATGCCGCCGATCCGACCCTGGATCAGGGCGACGACATCATCAGGGACTTTCGCGACGGTCACGATACCGTCCTGCTCGATGCCGCCGGGCTCAGCAATTTCGGTCAGCTGGACACCAACAACAGCGGCGCTCTCGACAATGGCGACTTCGCCGTGACCATCCGCAAGGTCGTGGTCGACGGCGTGAGCGCGCTGTCGACCGTTCTCGACATCTCCAAGTTCGAGGGTGCGCCGGAGAGCACCGAGACCCTCACCTTCTACGGCAATGTCGGGATCCTTGCCGGCGATGTCGGCTTGAGCCCGCCGCCGCCGCCGCCCGAGGCGCCCACCGACTTCTTCATGTGAGACGTGCCTTGGGATAGCTCCTGGCCCGGCCCCGGCATAGGGGCTATCCCATCGCCATGGAATGGCAGGACGAGGGCATCGCGCTGTCGGTGCGGCCGCACGGCGAGACCGATGCGATCGTGAGCGCCTTGACCTTCGAGCATGGCCGCCATCTCGGACTGGTCAAGGGTGGGATCGGGCGGCGTGCCCGGCCGTCGCTCCAGCCGGGCAACCGGCTCGAGCTGGCCTGGAAGGCGAGGCTCGCCGATCATCTGGGCAACTTCACCGTCCAGCCGATGCAGCTGTTCGGCGCCAGGCTGCTCGACGATTTGCTGCGCCTCGCCGGCTTGGCCGCGGCCACGGGCCTCCTCGACGAGGCGCTGGCCGAGCGCGAGCCGCACCCGCGGCTCTATGCCGGCCTCCTCAAGCTCCTCGAAGCGATGCTGGACGACCCGCGCTGGCTCGAGATCCAGGTGCGGTTCGAGCTGCTCCTGCTGCAGGAGCTGGGGTTCGCCCTCGATCTCGAGCGGTGCGCGGTCACCGGTGCGCAGCAGGACCTGGCCTACGTCTCGCCGCGGACCGGCCGGGCGGTGTCGCGGCAGGGAGCCGGTGATCTCGCGGACCGCCTCCTGCCGTTGCCGGCCTTCCTGCTCGCCGATGTTCCTGCTACGTTCTCCCAAGTGCTGGCGGGCCTGCGGCTGTCCGGCCACTTTCTGGCCCGGCAGGCACTGGCACCCGCCGACAAGCCCTTGCCCGCGATGCGCGAGCGGCTGATCACGCTCGTGCAGCAACGAATCGGGACCACCGAATGACCCGTGCCGCCGCGGCCCCCACGCCGATCCAGCCCGTGGCCCTCAAGGACGCGCTGAGCGAGCGCTACCTCGCCTACGCGCTTTCGACCATCACCGCCCGCTCCCTCCCCGACGTGCGCGACGGGCTCAAGCCGGTGCAGCGGCGCATCCTCTACGCCATGCTCCAGCTCCGGCTCGACCCTGCCGGCGGCTTCAAGAAGTGCGCCCGCGTGGTCGGCGACGTGATCGGCAAGTTCCATCCCCATGGCGACGTCGCGGTCTACGACGCCCTGGTGCGTCTGGCCCAGGACTTCGCCCAGCGCTACCCGCTGGTCGACGGCCAGGGCAATTTCGGCAACATCGACGGCGATAACCCCGCCGCCATGCGCTACACCGAAAGCCGGCTGACCGCCGTCGCCATGGCGCTGCTCGAAGGCATCGACGAGGACGCCGTCGACTTCCGCGACAATTACGACGGCAGCGATTCCGAGCCGGTGGTGCTGCCGGCGGCGTTCCCGAACCTGCTCGCCAACGGTGCCGCCGGCATCGCAGTCGGCATGGCGACCAGCATTCCGCCGCACAATGCCGGGGAGCTGCTGTCGGCGCTGGCCTGGATGGCCGGCCGGCCGATCGCCGCGGCGCGGCCGACCATCCAGGAGTTGCTCCGCCACGTGCAGGGCCCGGACCTGCCGACGGGCGGCTGGCTGGTCGAGCCGGCAGCCAGCATCGCGGAGGCCTACCGGACCGGCCGCGGCAGCTTCCGGCTGCGCGCCCGGTGGGAAAAGGAGGAGCTGGCCTACGGCCAGTACCAGGTCGTGGTCACCGAGATCCCCTATCAGGTGCAGAAAGGGCGCCTGATCGAGCGCATGGCCGAGCTGCTGAACCTGAAGAAGCTGCCGCTGCTGGGCGACATCCGCGACGAATTCGACCGAGGCCGTCCGTCTCGTCCTGGTGCCGCGCAGCCGGGCGGTGACACCCGAACTCCTGATGGAGCAGCTGTTCCGGCTGACCGAGCTGGAGGTTCGGCTGCCGCTCAACATGAACGTGCTCGACGCCGCCGGCGTGCCGCGCGTGATGAGCCTGGCCGAGGTGCTGGAGGCCTATCTGGCACACCGGATGGTGGTGCTGATCCGACGGTCGCGCCATCGCCTGGCCAAGGTCGAGGACCGGCTGGAGGTCTTGGAGGGCTACCTCAAGGCCTTCCTCGACCTCGACGAGGTCATCCGCATCATCCGCGAGGAGGACGAGCCCAAGCTCGGGCTGATGGCGCGCTTCGAACTCAGCGACCGTCAGGCCGAGGCGATCCTCAACCTCCGCCTGCGCAATCTGCGCAAGCTCGAGGAGATGGAGCTCGCGGCCGAGCAGGCGCGGCTGAACGCTGAGCGCCAGTCGCTGCTCGAACTGCTGGCGGACGAGGGCGAGGGCCTGCGCCGCGCCCGGCTGAAGGAGCAGTTCCAGGCGGCGAGGAAGCAGTTCGGCAGCGGAGAGCTGGGCAGGCGCCGCACCAGCCTCGCCGAGGCGCCGGTGATCGCGCCCGAGCTCCTCGAGGAGCCGGTCGAGCGCTTCCCGGTGACCATCGTCTGCTCCAAACTGGGCTGGATCCGCTCGGTTCGGGGTGCCGTCGAAAACCCGGGCGAGCTGAAATACAAGGAAGGCGACGCGGAGCGCTTCGTCCTGCCGGCGCAGAGCAGCGACCGGCTGCTCGTACTGGCCGCAGACGGCCGGGTCTACACCCTCAGCGTCGACAAGCTCGCGAGCGGGCGCGGCCATGGCGAGCCGATCTCGCTCGCCATCGACCTGGACAAGGGCGTGGAGATCGTCGACCTGCGGGTGCATCGCGCCGAGGGACGGCTGGTCTTCGCGACGCGCAAGGGCTTCGGCTTCGTCGCCGAGGAGCGGGAGATCACCGCCCAGACCCGTGCCGGCAGGCAGGTGGTCAATCTTGCCGCGGACGATGGCCTGCGGGCCGCGGTCCCGGTCGAGGGCGACCATCTGGCGGTGACCGGCACCAACCGCAAGCTCCTGGTCTTCCCCGTCGGCGACCTGCCCGTGCAGGCACGGGGCAAGGGCGTCACGCTGATGCGCCTGAAGGACGCCGAACTCGCCGACCTGAAGACGCTCGACCTCGCGGCGGGCCTCTCCTGGCCCGCGAACGGGCGCGAGCGGCGGGTGAGCGACCTGACCGGCTGGCGGGGCCCGCGGGCCGGTTCGGGCCGGATGGTTCCCAACGGCTTTCCCAAGAGCAACCGCTTCGGCTGAGCGGTGTCAGGAGCGGCGCAGCCGTGCCAGCCCGGCACGGACGATCGCGCGCAGCGCCTGCGCATCCTCGCGCTGCGGCAGCAGGATCTCGGCCACCGTGAAACCGAAGCGACGGCGATAGGCAACAACGATGACCGCGACTGCCGCCGCTTGGGCCAGGGCGTAGGCGAGTCCGGCGCCGGCCAGCGCGAATGCCGAGGTGAGCAGCGAGAACGCCACTGCCGCCACCAGGCTGCCGAGGGCGAAGGCGGCGATGCCCCAGCGGGCGAGACCCTGCGCCGACAGGCAGGGGTAGAGCATGGTGGTGAAGGAATTGGCCAGGGCCCCGAGCATGACGAATCGGAACGCCGTGGGCTCGGCCGCGTAGTCCGCGCCGAGCACCAGGGCCAGGAGCGGTCGGGCCAGCAGCAGGGCCACCAGCGCCACGGCCGCCATCAGCGCCGTAACCAGCCGCGCGATCCGAATCGCGTCCAGGGCCGAAGCCTTGATGTCGGTGGCGCGCACGCCGTAGCTGAAGATGACGATGCCCACCGCGGTCGCCACCTCGACCAGGATCTCGCCGAGGCGCTGCGAGCCGAAGTAGAGGCCCAGCGCGTCCTCGCCGAGCTGCCAGCTGACGATCCAAAAGCCGATGCGCCCGAGCAGGATCAGGAGCAGGACGGCGATCCACAGCTCTCCGCCGTAGCGGAGCATGCGGCCGACCAGGGCGGGCTGGAACAACGTGGCCGGACTGATGGCGCCCCGCACCTGCCACAGCAGGTAGAGGGCGGCCGCGAGGTGGGCCGCGAGCAGGACCCAGATCGCGGCCGCGAGATCGAGCCGGCTCGTGGCCCAGAGCCCAACCGTGCCGGTCAGGACCACAGCGCGTGAGATCAGCTCCGAACGGTTGAGGTGGCCGAGAGCGCCGCGTCCGAGAAAGACGCCTTGGCCCATGCGCAGGCAGAGCATCGGCGCCACGTTGAGGGCCGCTACGAGGGCCAGGTCGCCATAGCCCGCGACGTAGCCGCCGGCGCGCAGCATCAGCCAACAAGCGAGGACGCCCGCGGCGGCCAGCCACACCCACAAGCCCATCACGTGCGTGGTCACCGCCGCGTCCGTGGCCGGCTCCTGGCCGATAACCCAGGCGCCCGACTGGCGCAGGCCGAGGTCGAACGCGATCGCCAGCACCAGCGCGGTCGAGATCACGTAGCCGTAGAACCCGAACTCGCCGACGCTGAGGTTGCGGGCGAGCAGGACGAACACGGCGAAGTTGGCCGCGCGCATCACCAGCCGTGTGAGCAGGACCCAAAGACTGTCGACCAGCATCGCGCTCTGCATATGTGGCCGCACTCAGCCGGCGGGCGCTTGTCGTGGCCCGGTTCGGGCCTTATCACCGAGAGACAATAGAATCCTGCGGGGACAATGACGTGGCGATAGCACGCAAGCGCCTTGTCTTAGCCGCATGTTGGCTGGCCGTCGCCTCGACCGCCATGCCGGCAGCTGCGGCGGAGCCCGGAGCATCGACCCTGCTGCGCCTTGCGGGGCGGCATGTGAAATGGGGTCCCGTCACCTACGGCAGCGGCGCCCAGGTGACTTATGCCTTCCTCGATCGGCCGAGCAGCTTTCCTCGCGCGCGCAATTGTCGTTCGATGCAGGGGCTCGCCCCATTGCTGCAAGCCAACGGCATCGCCGGCGCGGCCTTCGCGGTCGAAGTGCGCGCTGCGTTCGCCATCTGGTCGGCCGCGGCGGCGCTCCGCTTCGTCGAGGTCGCGAATCCGGCGCAGGCCGACATCGTCATCGGCGCCCAGGCCGGCTCCGACGGCACGGCGTTCACCAACGTCGTCGATCGCACCGTGCCCAGCGGCCCGCTCGGCGCCATCGATCGCGCGACCGTCTGCCTCGACCCGAAGGTGCGTTGGGAACTCGGGGTCGACGGCGACCCGAGCACCTACAATGTCCGCTACGTGGTCGCGCACGAGATCGGCCACGCGATCGGACTTGACCATGCCGGCCGCGACCGCGGACTCATGGGGTTCGCCTACCTCGAGCGGATCACGTCCGTCGACCAGGTACGCCTCGGCGCGGCCGATATCGCCGCCGTCACCCAGCTCTATGGACCGCGGCGCAGCGTCGTGGCCGCATACTCGGCTCAGACCCCGACCCCCGAATAGGCGGCCGCGAAGAGCTGCTTGGCGCCGGCCAGGTCGAGCGGCACCGGGTTTCCGCCGGCGGTGGGATCCGCCACCGCCATGGCCGCCAGCTCGTCGAGACGGTCGCCGGGCACCCCCAGCGCCTCCAGCGTGTCCGGAATGCCCAGTTCGGTGCGCAGGGCCAGGATCCAGTCGAGAAAGCCGGTGAAACCGCCCGCCAATCCGAGCCAACCTGCCAGCCGCTCGATCTTGGGTTCGATCCGCTCCCGATTGAAGGACAACACGTAGGGCATGACCACGGCGTTGGTGAGCCCGTGGTGGGTGTCGTAGACCGCACCGATCGGATGGGACAGGCTGTGGATGGCACCCAAGCCCTTCTGGAACGCCGTGGCTCCCATCGCCGCGGCCGCCAGCATCATGCCGCGCGCCTCGAGATCGGCGCCGTCGGCGAAGGCACGCGGCAGCGCAAGCTTGACCAGACGAACGCCCTCGACGGCGATGCCCTCGCCCATGGGATGCCAGGTCGGCGCGCAGTAGGCCTCGAGGCAATGCGCCAGCGCATCCATGCCCGTGGCTGCGGTGAGCTTGGGCGGCAGGCCCACGGTGACTTCCGGATCGAGGATCGCAGTGAGTGGCATCATCCGCGGATGGAAGATGATCTTCTTGGTGTGCGTGGCCTCGTCGGTGATCACGCCGGCGCGGCCGACCTCGCTGCCGGTGCCGGCCGTGGTCGGAATCGCCACGATCGGCGCAATCCCGTCGGCGCGAGCGCGGGTCCACCAGTCGCCCACGTCCTCGAAATCCCACAAGGGCCGGTCCTGGCCGGCCATGAACGCCACCACCTTGCCGCAGTCGAGCGCGCTGCCGCCGCCCAGCGCCACGACGCCGTCGTGATTGCCGGCCGTGTAGGCGCGCACGCCGGCCTCGACATTGCCCGCGACGGGATTGGCCCGAACCTCGGCGAACAGGCCGGCGGGACGGCCGGCCGCCTGCAGCGCGCCGAGGAGGGTGGCGGTGACGGGCAGCGCGGCGAGCCCGGGGTCGGTCACCACCAGCGGCCGCTCGATGCCCGCCTGCGTGCAGGCGCGCGCCACCTTGGCGAGGCTGCCCGCCCCGTAGACCACGGTGGTCGGATAGTTCCACGTCGTCGCCAGCTTGGCGACGTCAGGCTGCTGCATGATGCCCTTCCCGCGCGATCCGCCGATCGCTTAGCCCAGTCGTCGGGCCCGGGGAAGCTCCAGCTGGTGCTTCGGCGGGTGAAACGCGATCGGTCGCTCTTCAGGCGAACAGCATCAGGATCAGAAAGGTCAGGGTCACGATCCAGGCGGCGCTCACCACCCCCAGGCCCACGCTCACGGGCCGATCGTAGTCCCAATCATCGCCGCCAAGGCCATTGCGTCGCGCGGTCATCGTCTACATCCAAAGCCGTCATCGGGCGGGCACCTTGTGCACCCGACCGGCCGCGGACTCTGTGAGAAAGGCCACACGCGTGCCGATGCCGGACGCCGCTCACGCACCCGGCATCGGCGGGCGTCACCGCAGCGACGACTTGTCTAGGCGCCCGAGCGGCATGCGGCGACTGGCGCCGACACGCATCTCGATCGGGGCGCCGTCAGGCAGGCTGGCGAAGGTGGCGGCCTCCAGAGTGAACACCATGCGATCCGTGCTGCCCGCGCCGACGAAGCGGCTCTGCCGGACGGGATGGTCGCCGATCATGACCACCGGCAGCGAGTCGGTGACCGGCAGCGCGCGCTCCGCGGCGATCTCGATCTCCACCGCCGGAGCACTCGCCTTGAGCTCAGCCTCGGCGGGCGGCGCTGCCATGCCTCCGCGTCGGATCTCGACAATCCGCGCGCCGGACGGTGGAGCGGCGCCGGCTGCGGCCACCATCTCGGGTGTCGCGCCGGATGCCAGGGTTGCCTCCGCCGGAGCGGCCGCCTTGGCCATGTCAGGCCCCGGCGCCCCTAGCCGCGCGGAACGCTCGGAGAGGCGGATGTTGGCCAGGTAGATCGCACCTTGTGGCGAGGCGTCGAAGGTGAACCGCACGCCGCGGACCAGGCTGCCCGGCGGCAGGCCGAACTGGTCCAGGGGGATGCGTGCGGTCTGCAGGATCGGGTGGAGTTCGACATAGTCGCCGAATGGATCGAACATCGCGCCCACGGGACCGCGCAGCTGCAGGTAGTGAGCCAGCCGGACGGGGGCGGAGAGGCTGCCGTTCGGGCGCACGAGCTGGACCGTGAAGTCGGTGGCACCGTTGCCGTTCAGCGGATGCGGTTGACTGCAATATTCCACGCAGCGTCGCGACACCCGAAATTCCAGGGTCTCGAATCCGGCCAGCGGCCGACCTCGGCCGGGAGGCTCCAGCTCGGTCTGGAACAACTGGTCGCCGTCGCCCGACCAGGTGATGGCGGCTGCACGCTGGTTCGGGTCGTGGCTCGGCACGCCACCATGCTTGAGCGTCACGCCACGCGCGACAGTCGGCAGCCCGGAGCTGCCGGTGCCGGTCGGCCCGCTGAAATCCTCGATCGACAGGGTGACGTCACGGTCGGGCGTGTCGGTGTAGCCACGTTCGATCGGCGTGATCCGCGCCAGCCGCTGCGGCAGCGGCCGGTCGGGGTTGAAGAACATCGCCAGCTCGGGCCGGGCATCGCGCCCGACATGCGCGCGCATGAAGGGCACGAGGCTGGCCACCGCGGTCTGGCGCTGCGCCACCGACCCGCCGAACGGCGGGAACAGCGCCTCGTTGCGCGGCCCGGCGCAGCCGTACGAATCGGATTCCTGCCACTCGGTATTGTAGAAGTTGTGGTTGGCGCCGTAGACGCCGAAGGTCGACTTGGGGAGCGGATTGCTCTCCTGGTGCTTGAGCAGCATCCGGTCGAACGGATGCACGCCCTCGAGGTTCGAGACGTCGCCGTCGCAATAGGGGAGCAACACGTGCCACGCCACGCCGAGAGCGTTGAGCGTGCGCGAGGTCTGGCCATCGACCGGACCGATCTCGTAGAGGGCCTTGAAGCCGACCTGGCCCAGGCGAGCCGGCCACGGACTATCGCGATCGCCGAACAGCGCCAAGGCCGCCCGCATGCCTTCGCCGCCGCGCGAGTGGCCGACGAGGCCGATCTGGCCCAGATCCAGCTTGCCGCGCAGGTCGAAGCCGAGCGAAGCGGGCGCGCCGCCACGGCGGTTCCAATCGGCGAGCAGCTGCAAATGCTTGAGGACGAGGCGACCGCGCCGCAGGTTCAGGCCGTAGTCGCCGGGAACGCCGTCGGCGGCGTTCACGCCACGGTTGGCGTTGATCGACACCACGATGTAGCCGACGTTCGCCAACCGCTCGGCGACGTAGCCGTAGCCGCGCTGACTGGGCGTCACCACGTAGCCGCGCGGGCACTTGCCGTCGAAGGTGTAATCGACCCGGTCGTCGATCCGGATGCCCAACGCCTCGTCGAACCTGCCGCAGGTGCCGTGATTCCCGTGCAGGAACACGACCAGGGGATAGGGTGCCGCCGTCAGGATCGCCGGCCGCCACACCGTGGCCCAGATCTCGGTCTCGACATCGGTCGCGATGTCGCGGTCCAGCTTGGCCGGGAGACGGTAGTCGGTGGAAACGACCGTCGTCGCAGCAACCGGTCCAGCCATGAACAGGGCCAGACAAAACCAGACCATGCCGGAAAGACGCGGCGGCCGATTTTTCATTCTGTAAACTCCAGAGGCGTTCCCCAGACGATGGGGTGCACACATAAGGTTGGCAATTGTCCGATTGCCAGCGACGATTTGGCGCACCTCCGCCCGGGTCGCCGTCCTCGGCCAGCGCGTCGCAGGGTCAGCGGCGGCCGTTCGCGGCTAGTCTACCTTTCGGCTGCGGCAAGACATCGCCGCGTGCCGTGCGGGGAGCGCTGCCCACATGCCCAAGGCATTCGACTTCTCCAGCCCGCCTTTCGATCGGCTGCGACCGATGGAGGTCGAGCGAGTAAGCCGGCTGGTCGATGTCGTGTTCCTCCGCAAGGACCAGAAGGTGCTGGCCGCCGGCACTCTGCCCGACCAGTTTTACGTGGTGATCAAGGGGCTGGTCGAGGAGCGGGCCGGCCAGGAGGTGCTGGCGGTCCACGAGAGCGGCGATGCGTTCGACAGCGGCATCCTGGTCCACCAGACGACCCGGCATGATTTCGTCGTGCGCGAGGAGGCGATCTGCTACGCCTTGCCGATCGAGGACTTCATCGAGCTCACCGCCAACAACACGGCATTCGCCGCCTTCTTCTTCAAGGACATCTCCCACAAGCTGGAGGCGCTGGGCCAGCGCCAGCCGGGCTCCCACCCGCTGGGCGCGATGACCACCCGCGTAAGCCAGGCGGCGGTCCACGAGCCGGTGTTCGTGCCGCCCGAGACCACCCTGCACGAGGCGGCGGTGCACATGGACCGGGCCGGTCAGCGAGCACTTCTGGTGCGCGACGGCACGAGGATCGGCATCTTCACCGGCGTGGACCTGACCCGGACCGCCGTGGCGCAGCGCCAGCCGCTGGAGACCCCGGTGCGCGACCTCGTGCAGTACGGCGTGGTCGGAATCGAGGAGAGCAGCTTCCTGTTCGAGGCCGCCCTCCTTATGGCCCGTCGCCGCGTGCGCCATTTGGTGGTGCGGCGCGAGGACGAGATCGTGGGCATGCTTGATGCCGCCAATGTCCTGTCATCCCTGGCAAATCAGGCCGATCCGATCGGTGCCCTGCTCGATCGCGCGCAGACGCCGTCAGAGTTCGCCGAGGCCAGCGAGCGCATCGGTTTCCTGATCCGGCAGCTGCACGACACCGGCACCAAGATCGGCTTCATCACCGAGCTCTCCACCGACCTGCACCGGCGCGCCACCGCCAGCCTGTTCAAGCGGCTGGCACCGACGGGCATGGCGGAACAGGCGTGCCTGGTGGTGATGGGCAGCGAGGGCCGGGGCGAGTACCTGACCAAGACCGACCAGGACAACGGCATCATCCTGGCCGACGGCTACGAGCCGCCCGACTGGGACGGGTTCCGGCAACGCTTCACCGCTGCGATGATCGATGCCGGTTTTCCCGCCTGTCCGGGCGAGATCATGGTCCGCAACCCGGCCTGGTCGAAGCCGCTCGGGGCCTGGTGCGACGATGTCAGGAGCTGGGTGCTCACGCCGGACGAGCAGGCGCTGATGAACATCGCGATCTTCTACGACGCGGCGCCCGTGGCCGGCGACCCGGCGCTGCTGGAGAGTGCCAAGGCATTCCTCTTTGACCTGCTGGCCGAGAACAGCGCTTTCCACGCCCGCTTCGCGCGGGCGATCGACCTGTTCGACACGCCCTTGGGCTTCTTCTCCAGCTTCGTCACCGCCAAGGGGCCGCACAAGGACGAGCTCGACCTCAAGAAGGGCGGGATCTTCCCGCTGATGCACGGCGTCCGCGCCCTGGCGCTGGAGCAGCGCCTGGGCGAGACCAACACCGGCCAGCGGATCCGCCGCCTGCAGGCCTTGGGCGTGCTCGACAAGCCACTCGCCGAGGACCTCGCCCAGGCCTTCGAGTTCCTGCTGGGCCTACGCCTCTCCGCCCGACTGGAGAAGATGCGCCTGCACCAGCCCTTGGACAATTTCATCCGGCCGGACCAGGTCACCAAGCTGGAGCGGGACCTGCTCAAGGATTCGCTGCAGATCGTCAAGCGCCTGAAGGAGGTGGTACGCCACCACTTCCGCCTCGCGATGTTCTGAGCCGCGCATGTTGCAGAATCTCAGGCGCGCCTGGTGGCGTCGCCAGCTCAAGGACCCGGCCTTCGCCTATCTGGGGGAGCCCTATGACGGCGACGAGCTGGTCAGCATCGACTGCGAGACCACCGGCCTGGACGTGAAGAGCGATCAGATCCTCTCGGTGGGGGCGATCAAGGTGAAGGGCGACGCGATCCTCACCAGCGAGCGCCTGGACTTTCTGGTGCGGCCCGAGGAAGCGGTGTCGGAGCGGACGATCCTGATCCATCATATCCGCCCGGTGGATCTCGAGACGGCGGTGCCGGTCGAGGATGCGATCCGCCGCGTGCTGGAGTTCGTCGGGCCGCGCCCGCTGATCGGCTACTATCTCGAGTTCGACGTCGGCATGCTCGAGAAGCATGTCCGTCCGCTGCTGGGGGTCGGCCTGCCCAACACCCGGATCGAGGTGTCCCGCCTCTACTATGACTGGCGCGCGCCGCAGGTGCCACCCGGCGGCAACCTCGACCTTAGCTTCGAGACCATCCGCCAGCGGCTCGACCTGCCGCGTCGCGCCGCGCACGACGCCTTCAACGATGCGTTGCTCACCGCGATGATGTACCTGCGCCTGAAGGGCGACTGGCGGCCCAAGCCGCAGCAATGAGGCCATGCGGTGCCGATGCCGGCAGGAACCGCGGATCCTTGGAGCAGGTAGCCGAGCCTAGCCCAGCATGACGCGGGACGGCAGTGCGCGCGGGCGTGCCGGATAGGTTCCGGGCCTTTTATCCTTGCCGCCCGCGTCGGAGAGTCCGATATGCGGCAATCGGAGGCCGGCATCCACGAATTCCGGCGGAGTAAGCTGCCGCATGGCGGCGGCGAGGCGGCGATGGCGCGTACGGGGGCAGCGGCTGCACGGCCCGCTCAGCGGCCATTTGCGGCCGTCGAGGAACATCTTCACGTAGCGCTCGACAACATGCCCGGCGCCCTCGTCTACACGGACGAGAACCTCGACATAGTCTTCTGCAACGATCGCTTCAGGGAAATGTATCCGGTGCCGCGCGACCTGCTTCAGCCTGGCCGACCCTATCCCGAGTTCCTGCGCTATCTGGCCCAGCACGGCTACTACGGTGAAGGCGACAGCGACGCCCTGGTGGCGCGACGGGTGGCGAGCCTACGCGAGCCCTCTGGCGTCACCTTCGAGGACCGCACGCCGGACGGCCGGATCTACCGGATCCGCCGCCGCCGGGTGGCAAGCGGTGGTGTCGTCACAGTAATGACCGATGTTACGGAGCTGCGGCAGGCCGAGCAGGATCTGGCCGAGAAGGAGGAACGCTTCCGCATCACCTTGGACAATATGCCGGGTGCTGTCGTCTACACCGACGCTGAGCTCGCGATCATCATCTGCAACGCACGCTTCGCGGAGATGTACCGCGCGCCGCCCGAACTGCTCAAGCCGGGGCGGTACTATCCGGAGTTCCTCCGCTACCTCGCTCAGAATGGGTACTACGGCGAGGGCGACGTCGAGGCGCTGGTGGCCCGGCGCGTGGAGAGCCTCCGCAATCCCTCGCAGGAGACGTTTGAAGACCGCACCCCGGACGGCCGTGTCTACAGGATCCGCCGCCGCCGTGTGGCGGCGGGAGGCGTCGTCACGGTGATGACCGACATCACCGAGGAGAAGAAGGCCGAGCTGAAGCTCGTCGAAGCGAAGCGACTGGCTGAGGACGCGAACAACCTGGTCATAGAGCAGAATCGCACGCTCGAGGGGCTCTCGGCCAAGCTGTCGAAATATCTCTCGCCGCAGGTCTACCGTTCGATCTTCAGTGGCGCGCAGAGCGTTGAGATTGCCTCAAAGCGCAAGAAGCTCACGATCTTTTTCTCCGACATTGCCGCCTTCACCGAGACAACCGACAATCTCGAATCGGAGGAGCTGACCGATCTCCTCAACCACTATCTCACCGAGATGTCGGCGATCGCGCTCGCGCACGGTGCCACCATCGACAAGTATATCGGTGACGCCATGCTGCTGTTCTTCGGCGATCCCGAGACCAAGGGGGTGAAGGAGGACGCCAAGGCCTGCGTCACGATGGCGATGGCGATGCAGCGGCGCATGCGCGAGCTCGAGCACGAATGGCGGAACCGGGGTCTGGAGCGGCCGTTCCGGATCCGGATGGGGATCAGCACCGGTTTCTGTACCGTCGGTAATTTCGGCAGCCAGGACCGAATGGACTACACGATCATCGGCAACGAGGTGAATCTGGCCGCGCGGCTCGAGGAGGCCGCGGAGCCTGGTAGCATCCTCTTGGCCCATGAGACCAACGCGCTGGTGCGCGACATGGTGCTCACCGACGAGCAGCCGCCGATCTCGGCGAAGGGCTTCAAGAATCCGATCAGCACCTACAAGATCGTTGGCACCTACCTCGATCTCGTCGACAAAGGGCGGGTCGTGCTCCAGGAGCGCGAGGGCCTGCGAATCCTGGTCGACTTGACCAAGCACGACAAGGCCGAGGCGATCACGATCCTCGAAGACGTGCTCAGCCAGCTCAAGCGCTGAGCCGGCTGCCGGCACCGCGCCGCCCCACAAAGTGCGTCGAGCTCGCCGAAAGTCAGCGGCTGGATCTGGCGCGCTGGGCAGGCCCCGACACGTGCAATGATGCGTTGCTCACCGCGATGATGTACCTGCGCCTGAAGGGCGACTGGCGGCCCAAGCCGGCGGGCTGACGCTCTGTGAGCCGGGAAGCGGCATGGCGATCATTCTCCATTCGGTGTCGACGCGCCATTTGCGCGGCGCTCTTGCGCTGGCATCTCTGGTCGGGATCGCGGCCGCGGCCCTTTTGCGCGGCCGGCTCGACTATGAGTTGCTGGTTGCCGCTGCCTGGGACTCCGCGGTGCTCATGTTCATCGCAGCCGTGATCAAGGTCACCTGGCACTTCGACGAGACCCAAATGTCCCGCAAGGTCCGCGACCGCGCGCCGAGTTCGCTGCTGGTGGGACTCACGGCACTCGGTGCCGCCCTGTTCGGGATCTATGCGCTGATGCTCCTGGTCACCGCTGTCGGTGATACCGACCGCGAGAGGGTGCTGCTGCTGGTGGTCGCGCTGTTGACCACCGCCTTGTCCTGGAGCCTGGTCCATCTCCTGTTTGCGCTCGAATATGCCAAGCTGTTCTATTTCGACCCGCATGGCGGCCAGCAGGGCGCGTCGCCCGGCGGTTTGGTGTTCCCCGGCGGGCATCAGCCCGACTATTCCGACTTCTTCTATTTCTCGTTCATCATCGGCGTGGCCTGCCAGACGGCCGACGTGGACATCTCCGCGCGTCCGATGCGGCGGATGGCGCTGGTGCACGGGCTGATCGCCTTCCTGTTCAACACCGTCATCCTGGCCGCCACCATCAACATCGCGGCCGGCCTCGGCTGAGTGCCGGGCAAATCGCGTTTGACCTCGGGCGGGGCCGCTGGCATCCATCCGCCGGCTGAATGCCACGGGGACCACGACCATGACGGCGCCACGATCCTACCTGCCCCTGTCCGGCATGGAACTGCCTCGCTTCGCCGGCATCCCGACCTTCATGCGCCTGCCGCACCTGCCGGTCGACGAGGCCGACGAAGTGCAGATCGGCCTGATCGGCGTGCCCTGGGACGGCGGCACCACCAACCGGCCCGGCCCCCGCCACGGCCCGCGCCAGCTGCGCGATTTTTCCACCATGGTCCGGATGATCAATCAGGCTACCGGCCTGCGGCCGTTCAACATGGCGCGCTGCGCCGACCTCGGCGATTGCCCGGTCAATCCCGCGGACCTGCAGGACAGCCTCGCGCGTATTTCCGGGCACTTCGCCAAGGTGCGGCGGAAAGGGATCGTGCCCATGACGGCGGGCGGCGACCATCTGGTGTCCTTGCCGGTGCTGCGCGGGCTGGTCGGCAACGGTGCGCCGGTGGCCATGATCCACTTCGACGCCCACACCGACTTCTACGACACCTATTTCGGCGGCTTCCGCTTCACCCACGGCACGCCGTTCCGACGTGCCGCCGAGGAAGGGCTGATCGATACCAGCCGGGTGGTGCAGATCGGCATCCGCGGCTCGGCCTACGACGGCGAGGACGTGGAATGGGCCCGCGCCCACGGCGTGCGGATCTTCATGATCGAGGAGGTGATGGACCGCGGCCCGGACGCGGTCATGGCCGAGGCGCGCGAGATCGTCGGCGATCAGCTGTGCTATGTCAGCTTCGACATCGACGGCATCGACCCGTCGCAGGCGCCCGGTACCGGCACGCCCGAGATCGGCGGGTTCTCGACCCACACCGCCCAGCGCATGATCCGCAAGCTGCAGGGCCTGAACCTGATGGGAGCCGACCTGGTCGAGGTGAGCCCGCCCTTCGACCAGTCGGGCATGACCGCGTGGGTCGGCGTGAACATCATCTTCGAGCTGCTCTGCGTGCTCGCCGACGCCGTGGTCCGCCGCGCCGACTGACAAGGGCGGACCGGCAAGGCGGAACCGCACCGCCGGCTCGTCGTTCCGAGCAAGGCCGGCCCGGCGAGGTTGGAGTTGGGGGAGGCACATGCTAGCATTCCCAGCCTGACCTCGGGCCCATGTTCAGGAGGTGCACGATGACCGAGCACACCGCCTATCTGGATCGGATGACGTCGCGTCTCGCGGCTCTGGATCATGAACTCGAGATCTGGTGCGAGCGCGCCGCCGACCAGCGGCAGTGCCGGGACCTTTCCGCGCGGTTGGGCGCGCTCAAGGAACGCCTGCAGACACTAAGGCGTGCGGGCGGTGATCTTACCGGGGAAATGACGCAGAGCTTCACCTTGAGCTTCGAGCGCTTCCGCAGCGAGTTCGCCAAGGCACGGTCGAATGCCGATGGCGAGGCCACAGCGGCCTGAGCGCGGCGTGGGGTCCCACTGCAACGCTTTGTTCATGCCTGTCTTGCTAGGCTGCCCGCGGTTTCGAATTAGGGCGAGGCGCTCGGATGCGCGGCAGGACGAGTTTGGCATGCCTCGTCGGCGCGGCGTTGGTCTGGCTCCATGTGCCGTCGGCGCTGGCGCAGGAAGCTCGCTGTTCGGCGGCAGAGGCCGGCACGGTGGCCTGCATCGCCGGCAAGCTGTGCGGCTGCCTGTTCGCGCGCGGCAGCCCGGCGACCGGCCTGCCGGACGGCTACCGGTGGGATTGCGGCATCCTCCGTCCATCCTGCGGCGCGTCGGCACCGGCGACCATCGATCCGTGGCAGAACGGATTGCCGGACGCCCTGGCCATCGATGGCGCGCACCGCTTCCGTCCGGCTCGTCCCATGGCTCCGGGCCGCTTGCCGCCCGGGTGACGCGCCCGTGAGCCCGCAGCACAGCCTAAGTGCCACGGCGCTTTGTGCCGCCTTGGTCACGCTGTTGGCGACGGCAGTCGCCGCCCAGCAGGGCAGCCTGACGGGTGGGCGGCAGCCGCCAGCCGGTTCGGATGCCTATCTGCAGCGTCAGCTGCGGACCCTCGAGCGGGCGCGTTCGTCGCCGGGGAGCGCCGACATCCTGCTGCGCCGCACCCAGCGCGACCTGAACAGCCAGGGGCGCGGGGTCTATCTGACGCCTGAGCAAGCCCGAGTGCAGCGTGACCTCGATCGCATCGGCCGTGACCTGCAGCGCGAAGATTTCGACGCCGGCATCAGCCAATCGCCCACCCGCCCGCGTGGCGAGCGCCTGCCAGGCACGATCGACGACGACGGCGCGCTGCCGAGCTTCGGTGGCACGGTCACGCTCGGCCGGCTGGTCGGCCGGGCGGAGAGTGCGATCGACGAGGGGCGCGCGACCCAGGCAAGATCGGACATCGCAACCGCGCGCAGCCTGGTGGGCAGCATCGATCCGGCATCGCCGGAAGAGTCCGGAGCGCTGGCCGATCTGCAGGCACGGATGACCGCGGTCGAGCTTCGGCTCGCGGCGGGGAACTGATCGCCGGTGCGCAGGTCGGCGCCGGACGGGCGGAATCCAGGGCGGGCGGACCCCTCCATGCAGCCGTCATTCGCGGTTCGTTCGGCACTGCCCAGCGATCTGCCGGCGGTGCAGGCGATCTACGCCGACGAGGTGAGGCACGGCACCGCAAGCTTCGAGCTGGAACCGCCCGACCTCGCCGAGGTCCAGCGCCGCCACGCCCGCGTCACCGCCCTGGGCCTGCCCTGGCTGGTGGCCGAGAGTGCGCCGGGTATCGGCGGCTTCGCCTACGCCACCAGCTATCGCGAGCGCCCGGCCTATCGCTTCACGGTCGAGGATTCCGTCTACGTCGCCGCCTGGGCGCGCGGGCGCGGGCTCGGCCGCGTTCTGCTCGAGGCCGTGGTCGCCGCGGCACGAACCGCGGGTGCTCGGCAGATGGTGGCCATCATCGGCGATTCGGCGAACCTGGGCTCGATCGCCCTGCACCGCCATTGCGGGTTCGCCGAGGTCGGCGTGCTGCGCGAGGTGGGCCGCAAGTTCGACCGTTGGCTCGACACGGTGCTGATGCAGCGCGCCTTGTGAGGGCGCGCCCCGAGGTCGCGTTGCGGCGATTGGTGGTACCGCGCAACATGGGGTGGCTCGCAGCCCGGGGGGATTGGACATGCACAAGGACGAGGGCGCCGCGGACACGGCGGAACTGGCGCGGACCTTTGCCGAGCTCGCCGAGAAGAGCCAGAGCGTGGCGCAGCAGTTCCTGGCGAAGCAGGCCGCCAGCGACGGCTTCCAGATTCCCGATCCGGGCGTGATCGGTGACGCGTTCATGAAGCTCGGGCAGGCGATGCTGGCCGACCCGGCCAAGCTGATGCAGGCCCAGATGCAGCTGTGGCAGCAGATGGGCGAACTCTGGCAGCGGCAGCTCCTGCGCGCCGCCGGAGACACGGCCGAGCCGATGGTCGCGCCGGACCAGGCCGACAAGCGCTTCAAGGACGAGGCCTGGAGCGAGCAGGTCGTGTTCGACTACGTCAAGCAGTCCTACCTCGTGGCCTCGCGCTGGATCCGGGACACGGTCGCCGAAGTCGACACGCTCGACGCGCCGACCAAGAGCAAGGTCGAGTTCTACACCCGCCAGTTCGTCGACGCGCTCTCGCCCACCAATTTCGCTCTGACCAATCCCACGGTCCTCAAGCACGCCGCCGAAACCAAGGGCGAGAGCCTGCTCACCGGTCTGCGCCAGCTGCTCGAGGATCTCGAACGCGGCAAGGGCGATCTGAAGATCTCGATGACCAAGGAGGAGGCATTCCAGGTCGGCGAGAACATCGCCGTCACGCCCGGCAAGGTCGTGTTCCAGAACGAGCTGATGCAGCTCCTGCAGTACGATCCGACCACCACGGAGGTCCACAAGCGGCCGTTGCTGCTCGTGCCGCCCTGGATCAACAAGTTCTACATCCTGGATCTCAAGCCCAAGAACAGCTTCATCAAGTTCGCGATCGATCAGGGCTTCACCGTGTTCGTGATCTCCTGGGCCAATCCCGGCCGGGAGCTCGCGCACAAGACCTTCGAGAACTATCTCGACGAAGGGCCGCTGGCGGCGCTGGACGCCATCGAGCGTGCGACCGGCGAGCGCGAGACCGCGATCATCGGCTACTGCCTGGGCGGCACGCTGACCGCGTGCCTGCTTGCCTGGATGGCCGACCAGAGCGACGATCGGATCAAGGCCGCGACCTTCCTCACCACCATGACCGACTTCTCCGACCCGGGTGAGCTCGGCGTGTTCATCGACGAGGCGCAGCTCGACCTGATCGAGAAGCACATGCAGGAGAAGGGCTATCTCGAGGCGCGCCACATGCAGCAGGTGTTCAACCTGATGCGCGCCAACGACCTGATTTGGGGGTTCGTGGTCAACAACTACCTGATGGGCCGCGAGCCCATGGCGTTCGACCTGCTCTACTGGAACGCCGACAGCACCCGCATGCCGTACATGATGCACAGCTTCTATCTGCGGAACATGTACCAAAAGAATCTCCTGGCGCAGCCCGGCGGCGTCACGCTCAAAAGCGTGCCCATCGATCTCGGCCGGATCAAGACGCCCTGTTACTTCCTGTCCGCCAAGGAGGACCATATCGCGCCCTGGGCCTCGACCTACCGCGGCAGCCTCCACTTCGGCGGTCAGGTCCGCTTCGTCCTGGGTGGTTCGGGTCACATCGCGGGCGTGATCAACCCGCCTTCCTCGACCAAGTACGGCTACTGGCTCAACGCCAAGCGGCCGGGCGATGCCGAAGTCTGGCTGAACGGGGCGCAGCACCACGATGGGTCCTGGTGGCCCGACTGGGTGGGCTGGCTGGGCAAGAAGGCCGGCCCGAAGGTCCCGGCACGGGTTCCTGGAGCCGGCGGGCTGCAGGTCCTGGAGCCGGCACCCGGCAGTTTCGTCAAGGTGCGCGCGGTGGACTGACGACAGCCACCGGATCAGCGGCCCCTCGCGCTGTCGGTCTCGATGGGCGAGAGGTTGGCGCGGCGCGAGGCACGCCCGTCAGTCCGGCAGCGCCACCGGCGCCAGCTCGGCGAAGCGGTCGCCCGGGCCTGGATTGTCGGCATGGCAGCGCCCGCCGAGGTGGTTCATGATCCCCCAGACGGCGTTGAGCCCGGTGGTAACCGCACCCTCGACCCAGGCCGGCGTCCAGGAGATGTCGTCGCCGGCGAGGAAGATGCCGCGCTCGTCGGGCGGCAGCTCGTCCTGCACGAAATGGCAGTACATGCGGCGGTTGTAGCGATAGTGGCCGGGCAGGGCACCCTTGAAGGCGCCCAGGAAATTGGGGTCGTCCTCCCAGGAGACCGTCATCGGGTCGCCGATGATGTGCCTCTTGAGATCGAGGCCCGGGTAGATCTTCTGCAGGCTCGCCAGCATCAGCCCCACCCGCTGGTCGACGTTCAGCGGCAGCAGTTTCAGCGCGTCGCTCATCCACGAATAGGACAGGCAGATCACGCTCGGTCGATCGGGCCCGTGGTCGAACAGGTAGGTGCCACGGGTCAGCCGGTCGCTCAGCGTCGTGCTCATCAGGTAGCGGCCGGTGGCGGCGTCGCGCTCGGTCCAGAAGGCCCGGTCGACCATGACGAAGGTCTTGGAGGACTGCATGTACCGGGTGCGGTCCATGGCCATCCACAAGGGCTGCGAGAACAGCGATTCGTCGGTGTCGATGCGGGTGCTCAGCAGCCAGGACTGGCAGGTGACCAGCACGGCCGGATAGGCGCGGACGTCGCCCCAGCGGTCCATCACCGCAAAGCGCCCGTCGCCGGCGGGGGTGATGCGGCTCACGCCTGGGCGCGGCGCGCCGTCGTGCAACCGCTCGAGCGTGGTGCCGCTATGCCAGTGCGCCATCTGCTCGGGCACCCGCCGCCAGAGGCGGCGCGGCATCTGCTCGACGCCGCCCACCACCAGCCGCTGGTCCTCGTCCTGGTTGGTGAGGACGACGCGCAGGATCTCCAGCATCGAGTTCGGGAAATCGGTGTCCCAGCCGCCGGTGCCGAAGCCGACCTGGCCGAACACCTCGCGATGACGGAAGGACCGGCTGGAGAAGGCGCGGCTGGTGGCGACGAAGTCGTAGAAGCTGCGATCGTCCCAGATCGGCACCAGCCGGTCCCACAGCTCCTTAAGCCGCGGCACGTCGCGGACGCGGATCGCATCCTGGACAGCGGTGAAGCTCGCGCCTTCCTCGAGCGCCTCGCGCCAGGCGGCGGCGACCTCGTGGAACAGCGGCGGCAGGTCCTCGGGCCGCTCGGCGTAGATCGACTGCCCGAACAGGTCGATGACCGTGCTGTGGCTCGCCGGCACCAGCGGATTGGGGAAGGGACGGGTCTCGAGCCCGAGCTTGTCGAGATAGTGGTAGAAGGCGGTCGAGGAGACCGGAAAGCGCATGCCGCCCAGTTCGGCGATCACGCCGTCGGTGCCCTCGAACGGCTGCGAGCGCAGCCGCCCGCCGAGCCGGCCGGCTTCGTAGACCACGGGCTTGAGGCCCATCCGCATCAGCTCGTAGGCGGCGACCATGCCGGCGGCACCCGAACCGACGATGGCGACCTCGCTTCCGTGCCGCTCGGCCGGCACGGCACCCAGCCCCTGCGGATGGGTGAGCCAGTCGTCGTAGGCGAACGGGAAATCCGGGCCGAAATAGGTGATCGGACGGCGGTCGGTCGTGCTGCCGGTGGCCGGGGCGTGCGAGGCGGTCATGAGCGGGTTCCGGGTGCGGCGAGCGGGCCGTACAGTTCGGGGCGGCGGTCGGCCAAGTAGGAGTTGAGAGGCTGGCGCTGCCGGAGCAGGTCCAGATCGAGATCCGCCAGGAGCAGCTCCTCGCCCTGCCCGGCGCGGGCGAGGTCCAGCCCGTCGGGGCCCACGACGCAGGACTCGCCCAGATAGTCGATCTCACCCTCGCGCCCGCAGCGGTTGGCGTAGGCGACGAACAGATGGTTCTCGTAGGCCCGGGCCGGCACCAGCGTCCGCATGACGAAGGAGTAGGGGACCATGTTGGCGGTGGGCACCGCCACCAGCTCGGCTCCCTGCAGCGCCAGATGCCGGACGCTCTCAGGGAACTCCACGTCGTAGCAGATCAGGATGCCCAGCTTGAGCCCGTCCAGCTCGACCACCGCCGGTGCTTCGTCTCCCGGCGCGAAGGCATCGCGGTCGAGGCTGCCGAACAGGTGGGTCTTGCGGTAGCCGGCGCGGCGACGGCCATGCCGGTCCAAGAGCAGGGCCGCATTGTGGACCCGGCCGTCGCCGCCGAGTTCCGGATAGCCGTAGAGCACTGCGATGCCGGCGTCGCGGGCGATGCCCGCCGCCGCCGTCGCCGAAGGACCGTCCGCCGGCTCCGCCAGCCGGCGCACCGCGCCGGGTCCGATCGCGTAGCCGGTGAGGTACATCTCCGGACAGATCAGGAGGCCGGCACCCCCGAGCGCCGCGTCGCGGGCGACGCCGGCCAGCCGGGCCAGATTGGCCGCGACGGTACCCCGCTCGCGGGAGCCCTGGAATAGCGCGATCCGCATCATTTCCCCCGCCGCGTTGCCCAATCCCATTGTTGCTTGCGGATCTTCTCGCGCATCGGCGGCGCGAAGAAAAGGCCCGCCGGATCGCTCCGGCGGGCCCTCCCGGTCAGCAGGCGGAAAGCGCCTTCAGTTCAGCGGCGCCGGTGCCGGTGCCGGTGCGGGCGGCTGCTGGGTCACGATGGCCGCGGCCTGATCCTCGTCGACCGCCGGGATCGGGTCCGGCAGGCGCTCGAAGGCGAGCCTGAGGACCTCGTCGACCGATGCCACCGGCATGATCGTCAGCCCCGACTTCACATTGTCGGGGATCTCGGCCAGGTCCTTCTCGTTCTCCTTGGGGATGATCACCGTCTTGAGCCCGCCGCGCAGCGCCGCCAGCAGCTTCTCCTTGAGGCCGCCGATCGGCAGCACCCGGCCGCGCAGGGTGATCTCGCCGGTCATCGCCACGCTGGCCTTGACCGGCACCTTGGTCAGCACCGAGACGATCGAGGTCGCCATCGCGATGCCGGCCGACGGTCCATCCTTGGGCGTCGCACCCTCCGGCACGTGGATGTGGATGTCCAGCTTGTCGAAGGTCTCGGGCTTGATCCCCAGCATCAGGGCGCGGCTGCGGACGTAGGACTTGGCGGCCTGAACCGACTCCTGCATCACGTCGCCGAGCTTGCCGGTGATGGTCATCTTGCCCTTGCCCGGCACCGTCACCAATTCGATGGTGAGCAGCTCGCCGCCGACCTCGGTCCAGGCCAGCCCGGTGACCACGCCCACCGAATCCTCGAGCTCGGCCTCGCCGTAGCGGTACTTCCGCACCCCGGCATAATCGCCGAGATTGTCGCGGCCGATGGCCACCGTGGTCTTCTCGCCGCCGACGATCTCCTTGACCGACTTGCGGGCGAGGTTGGCGATCTCGCGTTCGAGCGAGCGCACGCCCGCCTCGCGGGTGTAGTAGCGGATCAGGTCCATCAGGCCGTCGTCGGCGATCACCCACTCGCCGTCCTTGAGCCCATGCTCCTTGCGCTGCTTGGGTATCAGGTGGCGCTTGGCGATCTCGACCTTCTCGTCCTCGGTGTAGCCGGCCAGCCGGATGATCTCCATGCGGTCGAGCAGAGGCTGGGGCATGCGCAGCGTGTTGGCCGTGCAGACGAACATCACGTCGGAGAGATCGTAGTCGACCTCGAGATAATGGTCGTTGAAGTTGACGTTCTGCTCCGGGTCCAGCACCTCGAGCAGGGCCGAGGACGGGTCGCCGCGGAAGTCGGCACCCATCTTGTCGATCTCGTCCAGCATGAACAGCGGGTTCGACGATTTCGCCTTCTTCATCGACTGCACGATCTTGCCGGGCATCGAGCCGATGTAGGTCCGCCGATGACCGCGGATCTCGGCCTCGTCACGGATGCCGCCCAGCGAGAAGCGGATGAAGTTGCGCCCGGTGGCCTTGGACAGCGACTTGCCGAGCGAGGTCTTGCCGACGCCGGGCGGGCCCACCAGGCACAGGATCGGGCCCTTCATCTTGTCGACGCGCTGCTGCACGGCGAGATACTCGACGATCCGCTCCTTGACCTTCTCCAGGCCGTAATGGTCGGTATCGAGGATCGACTGCGCGACCTTGATGTCCTTGCTGACCTTGGTGCGCTTCTTCCAGGGCAGCGACAGCATCCAGTCCAGGTAGTTGCGCACCACCGTGGCCTCGGCCGACATCGGGCTCATCGTGCGCAGCTTCTTGAGCTCGCCGCGCGCCTTCTCGCGCGCTTCCTTGGAAAGCTTCGTCTTCTTGATCCGGGCCTCGATTTCCGACGCCTCGTCCTTTCCGTCCTCGAGCTCGCCCAGCTCCTTCTGGATCGCCTTCATCTGCTCGTTGAGATAGTACTCGCGCTGGGTCTTCTCCATCTGCCGCTTGACGCGGGAGCGGATGCGCTTTTCCACCTGCAGGACGGAGATCTCGCTCTCCATGAAGCCGTAGAGCCGCTCCAGCCGTTCCGCGAGGCTGCCGGTCTCCAAGAGCTCCTGCTTGTCGGAGATCTTCAGCGACAGGTGCGCCGCCACGGTGTCGGCGAGCTTGGCCGGCTCGTCGATCTGCGAGAGCGAGACCAGGACCTCCGGCGGCACCTTCTTGTTGAGCTTCACATACTGCTCGAACTGCGCTACCACCGCGCGCACCAGCGCCTCGGTCTCGCGCACCTCTCCCTCGCCCTCGTTCAGGATCTCGGCCTGAACCTGGAAGAAGCGCGGATTGTCGACGAAGCTCTTCACCCGGGCGCGGGCGTTGCCCTCGACCAGCACCTTGACCGTGCCGTCCGGCAGCTTGAGCAGCTGCAGGACGCTGGAGACGGTGCCGACCCGATAGATGTCGTCGCGTCCGGGATCGTCCTGGCTGGCGTTCTTCTGGGCCACCAGGAGGATCTGCTTGTCCTCCTTCATCACCTCCTCGAGCGCGTGGATCGACTTCTCGCGCCCGACGAACAGGGGGACGATCATGTGGGGGAAGACGACGATGTCCCGCAGCGGCAGCACCGGGAACAGCGTGTTCTGCGAATGTTCGGTCATTTACCCTCGCCATGCCGAGCATCGCTGCCGCAGCGATCGCACGGACCTTCGGGATCAGGATTCCAGGTGGCGCGCACCGGCTCCGTTTCAAGCTGGCCATGCGGCACGTCGTGCCGCAGGCCGATCTGTGGCCGCCGACGCTCGGTCAGGACGCCGCGTCGCCCTTCCGGTCGGCATAGATCTTGAGCGGGGCCGCGCGGCTCTCGGCGACCTCCTTGTTGATGACGCACTCGGTGACGCCGTTGAGTGACGGCAACTCGAACATGGTGTCGAGCAGGATGCCCTCCATGATCGAGCGCAGGCCCCGCGCCCCGGTCTTGCGCTTGATCGCCTTCTCCGCGATCGATTTCAGCGCGTCCTCGGTGAAGCCGAGCTTCACGCCCTCCATGTCGAACAGCTTCTGGTACTGCTTGACGAGAGCGTTCTTGGGCTCCTTGAGGATCTTGACCAGCGCCGGCACGTCGAGGTCGTGCAGCGTCGCGATGACCGGCAGCCGGCCGATGAACTCCGGGATCAGGCCGAACTTGAGCAGATCGTCGGGCTCGACCTCCTTGAGCATGTCGCCGGTCTTGCGGTCGTCCGGGCCCTGCACCTCGGCGCCGAAGCCCATCGAGCGTTGCTTGCCGCGCTGGCCGATGATCCGCTCCAGCCCGGCGAAGGCGCCGCCGCAGATGAACAGGATGTTGGTGGTGTCGACCTGCAGGAACTCCTGCTGCGGGTGCTTGCGCCCGCCCTGCGGCGGCACGCTGGCGACCGTGCCCTCGATGATCTTCAAGAGCGCCTGCTGCACGCCTTCGCCGGAGACGTCGCGGGTGATCGAAGGATTCTCGGACTTGCGGCTGATCTTGTCGACCTCGTCGATGTAGACGATGCCCCGCTGCGCCCGCTCGACATTGTAGTCGGCGGCCTGGAGCAGCTTGAGGATGATGTTCTCGACGTCCTCGCCGACATAGCCGGCCTCGGTCAGCGTCGTGGCGTCGGCCATGGTGAACGGCACGTCGAGCGTTCGCGCGAGCGTTTGCGCCAGCAGCGTCTTGCCGCAGCCGGTGGGGCCGATCAGCAGGATGTTGGACTTGGCGAGTTCGACCTCGCCGCCCTTCCCGCCATGGGCGAGCCGCTTGTAATGGTTGTGCACCGCGACCGACAGCACGCGCTTGGCGTGTTCCTGGCCGATCACGTAGTCGTCGAGGACAGACTTGATCTCGCTGGGCGTCGGCACGCCGGCCCGGCTCTTGGCGACCGCGCTCTTGTTCTCCTCACGGATGATGTCCATGCAGAGTTCGACGCACTCGTCGCAGATGAAGACGGTGGGCCCGGCGATCAGCTTCCGCACCTCGTGCTGGCTCTTTCCGCAGAAGGAGCAGTAGAGGGTGTTCTTGGAATCGCCGCTGGCTTTCGACATCGAACCTGGGTTCCCAAGGAAAACTCAATAGATATGGTAGCGACCACCCGAAGGCGACACAACCGCCTTCGCATCCTCGCACCGCGACCCCTGCTAGATGGGTGCCGTAGCCGGGAGAGGCAATGTCGGCCTCGGCTCGACCGGTTCGCGGCACCCGGCTGCGCCCGCGCCGCCTGTCTCCGCCGGGCAACAGCCGGCAGGCTATCCCGCGGCGGGCAGCCGGTCGATGCTCACCAGCCGCGCCTCGACGGTGCCGAACCGCGACGGAGCCTCCAGCCGAACCGGCCAGAAGCCGTCGCCGTGCACGCCCGTGCGCAGCCAGACCCGAAACGGTTCGCGCGCCGGCTCGTCGCCGGTGCGGTTCCGCCATTCGCGCGAGCCGCCGGCGAGCAACTGCCCCGATATGGTGCAGGCCAGATCGGCCGCAACATCGACATCGGCGCAGGCGAGCTGCACCCGTACGGCGCGCCGGCCGTCGAAGCTGTGGCCGTCGAGGCGGACGCCGGGCGCGGCCTGGGCGATGGCGGCCAGCGCCAGCGAGGCAGGGTCCGGTCCCACCCGGAGCCGTTCGGGAACCGGGTCCCGGTCGGCGACATCCTCGGCCGGCACCTGGACATCGACCGCCTGGCCATCGGAAGCGAACGCCACCCGCCATTGGCTGCCGCCATCGCGCCAGGCGCTGCGGCCGTCGTACCGGCTGGGGAGGAAGCGGTCTCCGTCCCGCCGCCCCTCGGCCGTACCTTCCGAGACGAACGGGAACAGGGTGCCGACCATCCCGGCCGTGCCGGCCTCCCAGGAGGCGCGGTAGCTGCTGCCGTCGTTCTCGAGCTCGACCTCGAACTTCCCGACTTCGAACCCCGCCCAGCTGAAGGCGTAGATGGCGGTCACGCCGTCCTGGGCCTGCGCCGGAGCACCCGGCACGGCCCACATCACCGCCAGGCCCAGAACGATCCGTCTGCCCCGATCCATCGGCATTCTCCACGGCCACAGCGCAGAAGATGCGGCCCGTGCCGCGCGCGTCAAGAACGAGTGGGCCCGGGAATCCTTGACATTTTCCGCTTGAGCGGGCATCTATGTTGCGTCGCAGCAGCGACTCGCGGCTGCCGGCCGCGTGATGGTGCCCAATGCGGGCGCTTCCTGCCGGTGGTCATGCCCTCCTGATACGTTCGCCCAGGCACGCGGGGCGCACCAACGTCCCCAAAACCAGGCGATGACTGTGCCCGGCGGCACGCAGGATGCGTGCCCGGCCGGCATCGCTGCCAAGCGAAAGTTCACCACGTGACCAATTTTGCCGATCTCGGCCTTGCCGCCCCGCTGCTCGAGGCGCTGACGACCGAGAACTACACCACGCCGACGCCGATCCAGACGCAGGCGATTCCCCATGTCCTGGCCGGCCGCGACCTTCTGGGCATCGCGCAGACGGGCACCGGCAAGACGGCGGCGTTCGCGCTGCCGATCCTCCATCGCCTCGCGGCGGATCGCCGGTCGACGCCGCCCCATTCCTGCCGGGTGCTGGTACTGGCGCCGACGCGCGAGCTGGCGAGCCAGATCGAGGACAGCTTCGCCACCTATGGCCGCAACCTGCCGCTGACCTCGACCGTCGTCTTCGGCGGCGTCGACATCCGCCGCCAGCAGCGCGCGATGGCGCGCGGCGTCGACATCCTGGTGGCGACACCCGGCCGTCTCGTCGATCATCTGGGGCAGCGCACCATTCGGCTCGACCGGGTCGAAGTCGTGGTCCTCGACGAGGTCGACCGCATGCTCGACATCGGCTTCATCCACGCCATCCGGCGGGTGATGAGCCATGTGCCGAAGCAGCGCCAGAGCCTGTTCTTCTCGGCCACGCTGCCCAAGGACATCGCCGCGCTCGCGGCCGAGCTGCTCAAGGACCCGGCCAAGGTCAGCATCACGCCCACCGTCACCACGGCCGAGCGGATCGAGCAGCGCGTGGTCCATGTCGACCAGGCGGCCAAGAAGGCGGTGCTCGCCAAGCTGATGGCCGAACCCGCGGTCAGCCGTGCGATCGTGTTCACCCGGACCAAGCACCGGGCCGACCAGGTGACCCGCCACCTGCTCGGTGCCGGCGTGGAAGCCGCCGCGATCCACGGCAACAAATCGCAGAACAACCGCGAACGGGCGCTGGCCGGCTTCAAGGACGGGTCGACCAAGGTGCTGGTCGCGACCGACATCGCCGCCCGCGGCATCGACGTCGACGGCGTCAGCCACGTGGTCAATTTCGACCTGCCCGACGTGGCCGAGACCTATGTCCACCGCATCGGCCGCACGGCCCGCGCGGGCGCACAGGGTCTGGCCATCGCCTTCTGCTCGGCCGACGAGAACGGCAACTGGCGCGCCATCGAGGCGCTGATCCGCCAGCGCGTGCCGGTGATGGAGGTCGAGGGCAACCGCTCGACCGCCGCGGCCGCTGCCGCCGAGCGTGGCGAGGAGCAGCGCCGCTTCGTGCCGCGCGGCGGCCGCCCAGGCGGCTCGTCCGGCCGCGACGATCGCGGCGCCACCTCGCGCCCGCCCACCTCGCGTCCCGCCGGCCGCGGTCCGCAGGGAAGTGGCCACCGCTCCGGTGGGGCGGCGAGCAACGGTCAGCGAGGCCGACATCAGGCGGCTCGCTAGCCGCAGGTCCCGTGGCCGCGATTGTGCTCTCCGGCAGCCGCCACCAGTTGACGTGGTCTGCCGTGGTTGCGCGGCGCTCACTTGGCCCACGCTTGGACCTTAGGACGCGGCCAATGCCTTCCCGACCGGGTTCAGCCGCAGGCGGTGTGCCTCCGGCATCCCCGAGCCGAGCAACGGCCGGAGGTACATCCGGAACGCGTCCGTGACGCCGGTGCCGGCCGCGTCGATGAACGCGTCCGGCATGGTGCGCGTCTTGCCGGCGACCTCGGCCAGCGGTGTCAGCCGGTACTCGCAGGAGTAGAAGCCGGTGCGGTGGATGGTCACCGAGCCATTCTCGCCGCCCCACATCGCGAACTGCACTGCCTTCTCGCCGACCTCGCGCGCCTCGTGGCGGTCGAGGTCGGAGACGCAGCCGACGAAGCTGCGCTGCAGGTAGCCGAAGGTGTCGCCGCGCACCCGCTTGAACCCCAGCTGGTCCTTGATCTCCTGGGTCAGGAGGTCCGCAAGCCCGGTGGTGCCCGACAGCGCCACGTTGCCGTGCGCGTCGCGCTCGACCTGCTTGGCAAGTCGGGTCGCGATCTCGCTGCCCCCCGCATCGTGCACGCCCTCGGACACGGCGACGATGCAGCGGCCATGCCGCGCCATCGCATCCTTCACCTCGGCCAGGAACCGGTCGAGGACGAAGTCGCGCTCCGGCAGATAGATCAGGTGCGGTCCATCGTCCTCGTACTTTTGGCCCAGCGCCGCCGCCGCGGTCAGCCAGCCGGCATGACGCCCCATGACCACGGCGAGGTAGACCCCCGGCAGCGCCCGGTTGTCGAGGTTGGCGCCCATGATCGCCTGGGCCACGAACCGCGCGGCCGACGGGTAGCCGGGGCAGTGGTCGGTGCCGACGAGATCGTTGTCGATGGTCTTGGGAATGTGGATGCAGCGCAGGTCGTACCCGGCGGCGGACGCCTCCTCGGCGACGATGCGCACCGTGTCCACGGAATCGTTGCCGCCGATGTAGAGGAAATAGCCGATCCCGTGCGCCTGCAGGACCCTGAAGATGTCCTGGCAGTATTTGCGGTCCGGCTTGTCGCGGGTCGAGCCCAGTGCCGAGGATGGCGTGTTCGCCACCATCTCCAGATTGTGGCTGGTCTCGCGGGTGAGGTCGACCAGGTCCTCGTCGACGATGCCGCGCACGCCGTGGCGGGCACCGTAGATGCGTTCCACCTGCCGGAACTTGCGCGCCTCCAGGACCACGCCGACGAGCGACTGGTTGATCACCACCGTCGGCCCGCCGCCCTGCGCTACCAGGACCTTGTCGTGCATCACCTGCCCCCTTGACCGAACCTCGAAGGTGAAGCGATCTGCCGGCGCTGTCGAGGGCCGTGCGTGGCGAGGGGACCAGTCGAGATGACCGGACAGGGCAAGCCGAAGGCGGTGGTGGCGGCCGAGGTCAGGCCGCGCGAGCGGTCGTCCAACTATCCCGAGCCGTTCGCCTCGCGCATGGCCGGCAGGATCAAACGGCCGCTCGGCGACCAGTTCGGCCTCACCAATTTCGGGGTCAATCTGACGACGTTGCAGCCCGGTGCCGTCTCCTCCCTGCGCCACGCCCATTCCCGCCAGGACGAGCTGGTCTACATCGTGGAGGGTGAGCCGACCCTGGTCACCGACGACGGCGAGACGGTCCTCCGCCCGGGCATGGCGGCGGGGTTCAAGGCGGGTTCGGTGAACGCGCACCATCTCGTCAATCGGACCGATCGCGACGTCGTCTATGTGGAGATCGGCGACCGGACCGATCGCGACGCGGTGAACTATCCCGACGACGATATCCGGGGTGCTCTGGGCTCCGACGGCCGCTGGCGCTTCGTCCACAAGGACGGCAGGCCGTACTAAAGGCTCCTCACCCCGTCATTCTCGGCCGGCAGCATGTCCAGTCCAATCGGCCCGTCCGGCTCAGCGCCCACCCGTCGAGGCGCCGGCGAACAGGTTGTGTGTGCCGTGCGGCGCGGCGCGCCAATATTGCGGCGGCCCCTCGACGCTGGCGCCGAGATGCGCTGCCGCGTGCCAGGGCCAGCGCGGATCGAACAGCATGCCGCGGGCGAGCGCCACCAGATCGGCCTTGCCGCTGGCGACGATCTCCTCGGCCTGTTGCGGCTCGGTGATCAGGCCGACCGCGATCGTCGTGGCGCCGGTGGCCTCCTTGATCGCCTGGGCGAACGGCACCTGATAGCCGGGTCCGAGCGGAATCTTCTGCGCCGGCGAGACACCGCCCGACGATACGTCGATCCAGTCGACGCCACGCTCCTGCAAGGCCGCCGCGAAAGCGCAGGCCTGCTCGAGCTCCCAGCCGCCTTCGACCCAGTCGGTCGCGGACAGCCGCAGTCCCACGGGCATCGCGGCCGGAACCGCGGCGCGCACCGCCTCGAACACCTCGAGCGGAAAGCGCATACGGTTCTCGAGGGCGCCGCCATAGCGGTCGGTTCGCAGGTTGGCGATCGGCGAGAGGAACTCGTGCAGCAGGTAGCCGTGCGCGCCATGGATCTCGAGCGCGTCGATCCCCAGGTCGACCGCGCGCTTGGCGGTGGCGACGAAGGCATCTCGGACGCGGGTCAGGCCCGCTTCGTCCAGCGCGGCCGGCGGCGGTTCGTCCTCCTTCTGCGGGATCGCCGATGGTGCGTGGGGCAGCCAGCCGCCTTCGCTCCGCAAGATCAGCTGGCCGCCGTGCCAAGGCGCGCGGCTCGACGCCTTACGGCCCGCGTGGGCCAGCTGCATCGCCACGGGGATGCGCGAATACTTGCGCAAGGCGGTCAGGACCCGGTGCAGCGCGGCATGGGTCGTCGCGTCGTAGAGCCCCAGGTCGCTGGGCGTGATGCGCCCCTCCGGCTCGACCGCCGTGGCCTCGATGCACAGCAGTCCGGCGCCGGACAGGGCAAGACCGCCGAGATGGATCAGGTGCCAGTCGGTGGCGGCTCCTTCGTCGGCGGAGTACTGGCACATCGGCGAGACCACCACGCGGTTGGGCAGGGCCACGCCGCGCAGGGTGAAGGGCGAGAACAGGACGCTCATGTGCGGCTCCGGGGCGTGGGGACGTGCGACCGTGCCGATCGCAATGAGGACGTCGGTCTTGGCAGAGGCGGACCGCTGCGTCGACCACCTCGGTCCAGATCGGTGCATCAAGCATAGGTTGCGGCCGCCACGTCTGCCGCGGCTGCCGTTTTTCTCTTGCATCGCACGGGGTGCGCCCCTATATGCGGCGTCCCGGCGGTCACGGCTGCCGTGGCAGACAGCAGGAACGACGATGGCGAAGAAGGCGGAGCGGGCGGCGAAGCCGGTGGCTAAGAGCGACCGGTGGACCGTGCGCGGGGTACCGGCGAAGTTGCAGAAAGCGGCCGGCGACGCCGCGCGGGCGCGGGGGCTGACGCTCGGCCAATGGCTGGGCGAGGTGCTCAGCTCGGCCCTCCCGCGCCGCGGCAGTCAACCGGCCGAGGCCACGGAACGGTGGGAACAGGCGGTCGAGCAGCGGCTGTCTCGCCTGGAGGACGCGGTGTTCGATGCGGACCGCGCCGCCTCCAGTGCGTCGGCTGCCGCGGCAGCCCGCCCGAGCTAGCTCGGGCGGGCGCCACGCCACCGGCCACCGTGGCCAAGCGCACCGGGCGGGACCAGGCGGTCCCGCCCGGTCGCGTGACGGGAACTTGTCGTCGATCGAAGGAGTAGGCCCGATGGCCCAGAACATCGTACACACCCGCCTCCCCGGCCAGCTCGTGATGCTGGGGTGCGGCAGCATCGGCCAGGCCGTCCTGCCCCTGATCCTGCGCCATCTGGGCGTCACGCCGGACCGGATCACCATCGTCACCGCCGATGGCCGCGGTCGGGCGGAGGCCGCGGAGTACGGCATCGCCTTTCACGAGACCGCCCTGACGCAGGAAAATCATCGCCGTGTGCTCGAACCCCTGGTCGGCATGGGCGACTTCATCCTGAACCTGTCGGTCGACGTCAGCAGCACCGCCATCGTCGCCTTCGCGCACGAGCGCGGCGCCCTCTACCTCGACACCGTCGTCGAGCCCTGGGGCGGCCTCTATTTCGACCGCAGCCTGTCGCCGGCGGCGCGGTCCAACTACGCCCTGCGCGAGGAGATGCTGAAGCTGCGGCGCGAGCTCGGCCGTGGCCCGACCGCGGTCAGCGCCCAGGGCGCCAATCCCGGCCTGGTCTCGCAGCTCGCCAAGGAGGCGGCGCTGACCGTCGCCCGCGACACCGGCCTGCCGCACGCCGAGCCCACCGACCGCCAGGGCTGGGCCCGCCTGTTCCGGGACCTCGGCGTCAAGGCGATCCACGTCGCCGAGCGCGACACCCAGGTCGCGGCCGAGCCCAAGCGCACGGACGAGTTCGTCAACACCTGGTCGATCGACGGCTTCGTCTCCGAGGGCTGCCAGCCGGCCGAGCTCGGCTGGGGCACGCACGAGCGCCACTTCCCCAAGGGCGGCATGCGCCACAACAAGGGCTGCGGTGCCGCGATCTACCTGAACCAGCCGGGTGCGGGCACCCGCGTGCGCACCTGGACGCCGAACTACGGCCCGTTCCACGGCTTCCTGGTCACGCACAACGAGTCGATCTCGATCGCCGACTACCTCACCTTGCGCGACGGCGACGCCGTGCTCTACCGGCCGACCGTGCACTACGCCTACCATCCCTGCGACGCGGCGGTGCTCTCGGTGCACGAGCTGGCGGGCCGGGGCTGGAAGCAGCAGTCGGAGCAGCGGCTCCTGATGGACGACATCGTGTCCGGCATGGACGAGCTCGGCGTGCTGCTGATGGGCCACAAGAAGGGTGCCTTCTGGTATGGCTCGCAGCTCTCGATCGACGAGGCGCGGCGCCTCGCCCCGCACAACAGCGCCACCTCGCTGCAGGTCGCGGCCGGCGTGCTCGGCGGAATGGTGTGGGCGATCGAGCACCCGAACGCCGGCATCGTCGAGGCCGACGAGCTCGACCACAATCGCGTCCTGGAAGTGGCGCGGCCATACCTGGGTCCGGTCGTCGGCGTCGTACAGCGACTGGACACCATTGGACAATCGCGCAGTATTGTTTCCCGAAGACATCGATCCCGCAGATCCCTGGCAGTTCAGGAACATACTCGTCGGCTGACAGGCCGAGTCTCACCCCAGCGACCGTATCGAGATAGCGGGAGGGCCCCTGCGAGGGGGCCTCTTACCGGTCTCGTCCCCGTCAACTCCTCTGGCTTTGGAGGGTTCGTGGGCATGACCCCGAAGTTGCGCCGCTTTCTCGACCAGGTGCGCCCGAGCACCCCCTATCTCGTCGTCGACGTCGACGTCGTCGAGGCCAACTACCTGGCCCTCGTCGCCGCCCTCGACGGCGTGCAGATCTTCTATGCCGTCAAGGCCAACCCGGCGCCGGAGATCCTGGCCCGGCTGGCGTCGCTGGGGTGCTCGTTCGACGTGGCGAGCCCGGCCGAGGTGGCGATGGCGCTGGCCGCCGGCGCTCCGCCGCAGCGGATCTCCTACGGCAACACCATCAAGAAGGAGGCCGACATTGCGTCCGCCTTCGCGCAAGGTGTGCGGCTGTTCGCCTTCGACAGCGAGGCCGAGCTCGCCAAGATCGCTCGTGCGGCGCCAGGATCCAAGGTGTTCTGCCGCATCCTGACGACCGGCGAGGGTGCGGACTGGCCGCTGTCGCGCAAGTTCGGCTGCGCTCCCGCCATGGCGCGCGCGCTCCTGACCCGCGCGGCCGATCTGGGCGTGGAGCCCTGGGGCGTGTCCTTCCATGTCGGCTCGCAGCAGAAGAACCCGGCCGCCTGGGAGGCCGCACTGGCCGAGGCCGCGGGCCTGTTTCGTGATCTCGAAGCCGTCGGCATCGAGCTCGGCATGGTCAATCTCGGTGGCGGCTTTCCCACGCCCTACCGAACCTCCGTCCCCGACGCTGCTGCCTATGGCAGTGAGATCATGGATGCGGTGCGGCGCCAGTTCGGCAACCGGATTCCGTTCCTGATCGCCGAGCCGGGCCGAGGCCTGGTCGGCAATGCCGGCGTGATCCAGACCGAGGTGGTGCTGATCGCCAACAAGGGCGACGGCGATGCCCGGCCCTGGGTCTATCTCGACGTCGGCAAGTTCGGTGGGCTCGCCGAGACCATGGACGAGGCCATCCAGTACCCGATCGTCAGCCACCGGACCGGCACGCCCGTGCCGGTGATCCTGGCCGGCCCGACCTGCGACAGCGCCGACGTGCTCTACGAGCGGGCACCCTACGCGCTGCCGAGGGACCTGGAGGTCGGCGACCGGCTCGAGATCGGTGCCACCGGCGCCTACACCACCACCTACGCAGCGGTCGGCTTCAACGGCTTCGACCCGCTGCGCGCCTATTGCATCTGACCGGCAGCGCCAGGGAACCACCACCATGAACCTTGCGACCCTGCCGGTAGCCGGCCGGGTGGCGGAGCGGCGACTCGACTTCACGGTCGAGACGGCACGCGCCGCTCATCTGCCCGCGATGGCCGAGATCTACCGCGAACAGATCGCGGCCGGCCTGGGCAGCTTCGAGGACCCGTTTCCGGACGCCGCCGAACTCGGCCGCCGGCTAAGCGCCGTGGCCGAGGCGGGCCTGCCCGCCTACGTCGCGGTGGACGGCGAGGGCCGGGTGCTCGGCTTCTGCTGGGCGCGTCCTTTCCGGGCCATCGCCGCCTATCGCGGGACGGTCGAGGACTCGATCCATGTCGCCGGAGAGGCGCGCCGGCACGGCGTCGGGCGCGCGCTGCTCGAAACGCTGATCGCGAGCTGCGCCAGGTTGGGATGTCGGCAGATGATCGCGGTGGTGGGCGACGCCCGCAACCTGCCGTCGGTCAGGTTGCACGAGAGCCTGGGCTTCAAGGCGGTCGGCTTCCTCCCTGATGCCGGCCACAAGCCGGGCGGGCCGGTCGACGTCGTTCTGCTCCAGCGCTCGCTGCGCGCGGCTCAGGCCCGACCGGCAACGATGTAGAGCCCGCCATGTCCGACCCGCCCTGGCCCCGGCTCACCTCGCCCTATGTCGGCGCATCGATCCGCACGGTGCGGCGGGACGTCGCCGACAGCGCCGAGCCGTGCGCCTTCGGTCGCGGGCTCGCGATCGCCTTGTTGTGGAGCCTCGCCTGCTGGCTGGCGCTCGCACTGCTGCTGTCGCTCTGAACCGGCAGGTGCTCCAGGCCTAGCCGGGACGGGCCACGGGCCGCTGCCCCCCATGACCTTCGGCACCGCGCGCCCGGGCCGGGCGCTGCTGCAGGCGGACGACGAGGCGATAGCCGAGCAGGAGCACCACCAGACCGGCATAGACCAGGGGCTCCGGCGGCCATGTCTTGACCACCATGATGAAGTGCACCACGGCGGCTGCCGCTGCGACGTACACCCAGCGATGCAGTCGCTGCCAGGCCGGACCGCCGAGCCGACGGACCATGGCGTTGTTCGAGGTCACCGCCAGCGGTACCAGGACCAGGAACGCGAACATGCCGACCGTGATGAACGGGCGCTTGACGATGTCGCCCCAGATCGCGGCAAGGTTCAGGTCCTGGTCGAGCACCAGATAAACGGTGAGATGGAGCGCGGCGTAGCAGAACGCGAGCAGTCCGACGGCGCGACGGTAGCGCAGCAGGCTGATGCCGGTCAGCCGCCTCAGGGGGGTGATCGCGAGCCCAATCACCAGGAACTTGAGCGCCCACAGCCCGAGATCGCGCTCAAGCACCTTCATCGGATCGGCGCCGAGCCGATCCATCACACCCAGATAGAAGGTCCATACTGCCGGGATGATGCCGACCAGGTAGAGGAAGCCCGGTCGGGGCCGCTGGTACCAGGGGAGCGGGCGCGCGCCCGTCGCTCGTGTGCTCATGCTAGAAGTTCTGGCGCAGGTCCATGCCGGCGTACAGGCTGGCAACCTGCTCGCCGTAGCCGTTGAACGGCAGGGTCGGCTTCCGCTTGGCGAACAGGCCTCCGCCTGGACCGATCGGACGCTCGGTCGCCTGGCTCCAGCGTGGATGGTCGACTTCGGGATTGACGTTCGAATAGAAGCCGTACTCGCCCGAATTCTGCTGGTTCCAGGAGGTCGGCGGCTGTTCCTCCACCAGGCTGATGCGCACGACGGACTTGATGCTCTTGAACCCGTACTTCCAGGGCACCACCAGCCGGATCGGCGCGCCGTTCTGGTTGGGCAGCGTCTCCCCGTAGAGGCCCACCGCCATGATCGTGAGCGGGTGCATGGCCTCGTCCAGGCGCAGGCCCTCGACATAGGGCCAGTCGAGCGGCTGGAACAGGCCGCGCTGCCCCGGCATCTCGTCCGGCCGGACCAGGGTCTCGAACGCCACATACTTGGCGCTGCCCTGAGGCTCGACCCGGTTCAGCAGGTCGGCCAGCGGGAAGCCGACCCACGGGATCACCATCGACCAGGCCTCGACGCAGCGCAGGCGGTAGATGCGATCCTCGAGCGTCACCGGCTTGAGGATGTCCTCGAGCTGGTAGTCGCCGGGCTTGCCGACCAGCCCGTCGATCTTCACCGTCCAGGGGTGGGTCGTGAGCTTGCCAGCGTAGCGGGCCGGATCGCCCTTGTCGGTGCCGAACTCGTAATAGTTGTTGTAGGTCGTGATGTCCTCGAGCGAGGTCGGCGGCTGATCGGTCGAGAGCGGGCTCGCGACTGCCACCAGGGCTTCGGCGGCGGCGGGCTTGGCAATCGACCCGGCAAGGGCCAGGGCCGCCGCACCGGCCAGCAGCTCGCGCCGACGCAGCCACACGGCTTGTGGGGTGATTTCCGAGGGTCGAATGTCGTTGGGACGTCGCATCATCATAGCCCTGCTCCAGCGCATGTCGCCATGCGTCGAGAGTGAGTTAGTCCCGATTGCGCGCCAATCCCATTCACAACCGCGGGCCAGTGGTCACGTCCCCTCGACGGTCGAGGGCAGGCGGAGACCATGGGCGCACCATGCCGCCAGCGCCAGGGCGGCGCCGACGCCGGCGACGCAGCCGGCCCAGCCCAGCCGGTCGAACACCTGGCCCAGTACGGCGGTACCCACCAACCCGCCCAGGAAGTAGCTGGCGAGGTAGAGGCCGCTGGCAGCACCGCGGTCGGTCGTGGCGGCACGGCCGATGAAGCCGGTTGCGGTCGCCTGGGCGAAGAAGGTGCCGACGCCGACCAGCACCAGCCCGGCGAGCACGGCCGACAGGTTGGGCGTGAGCAGCAGCGGCAATCCGGCCGCGGCGACGCCCAGGGCACCCCAGAAGGTGGGACGGGTGCCGAAGCGGGTGACGACCCGGCCGGCGACGGGCGTGGTGAAGATCGAAGGCAGGAACACGAGATAGACGAAGCCCAGAGCCATCGGGCTGACGCCCCAAGGCTCCCGCACCAGCACGAAATTCACGAAGGTGAAGGTGCCGATGAAGGCGAACAGGATCAGGAAGCCGATGGCGAAGCCGCGCCGCAGAGGCGGGTTGCGCAGATGCACGCCCCACGTCGCCAGCGGCGAGGCGACGGGCATGGCGGCCTCCGCCATCATCCGGGTGCGCCCGAGCCAGAACCAGACCAGCACGGCTCCGGACAGGTTGAGCAGCGCAAACACGTAGAAGTTGACGGCGAGGCCGAGATGGTCCGCCACGGCTGCCGAGAGCAACCGGCCGAACAGGTTGCTCGCGACATTGCCCGTGACGTACGCAGCCAATGCTCCCGCCGCGTCGGCGGAACTGCAGCGCTCGCCCAGATAGGCCAGGGTCAGCGTGAAGGCGGCCGCCATGAACACGCCTTGCGCGATGCGCAGCGCCGCGAAGGTGCCGAGGTCGGGTGCACTCGCCAGCAGTGTGGTCGGGATCGCGAGCAGCGCCAGGCTGGCGGCGATTCCCATGCGGCGGTCGATGCGGCGGCTGAAGAACGCGACGGCCAGCCCGGCGAACGCCATGCCCAAGGTGCTCGCATTGACGGCGAGACCCATCGCTGAAGGGCTAACGCCGTAGGCGCGCGCCAGCGAGGGCAGGATCGCCTGGGTCGCAAACAGGTCGACCACGGTGAGGAAAGCGATCAGGCCGATCACGAGATTGCGGCCGAGCGCGCCGGTGGCGTGCGGTGCCACCGCCTGCGGCATCGGATGGGCATGGCTGATCATGGTCGTTACCCGGATACGGTGCGGACGGGGATGAACCCGTGACGCGGGGCTCGAGGGCCAAGCGTCACGGGTGTCGAACGGGAGGCGGCCGAAGCCGCGATCACATGACGTGCGCGTCGCCGTCGTGGCGCATGAGATCGGCCGAGAGCAGCACGGCCGTGGACTTGCCGGTGTTCTTCCACCAGTGCGACGTGCCCTTCACCTCCACGGCGACGTCGCCAGGATGGTGGACGATCGGCACGGTGCAGTTGCTCGCATACTCGGTCACCTCGCCGACGGCGACGTAGATCAGTGCGGGTCGGTCGTCGTGAGTGTGCCAGGGCACCTCGCCGCCGGGCTTGATCGCGAGCCGGCGCATGCGGAAGAGTCGGTCGTCGATGCCGACTGGCTGGGTCGCCAAGTCGATCGAGCCCAGGACCATGTCGGTCACGTCCTTGGGCATGGTGGCGCCGGGCTTCTGGCCCTGCCCGTCGGCGACGAGCTTGCCTGTCGGGCACGAGCCCGCGAAGGCTCCGGTCGAGACGGCGAGCATGGCGCCCGCGACCATCCCGGCAAAGGAAAGAACGCGCTTGCTGTTCATCGGGGTTCCTCGGTTTGCGGCGACTGCGAGCGGGATTGCCGCAGCGCTGCATCTGAGGTTCGCCCAGCGGCCGAGCGGCTGGAAATGCCGCCTGCCTTTGGTTTGGTTAGCCTGCGTCTATCGCCTTACCGCGACCGGCCGGGGCCGCGCCCTCGCCCAGGCCGGTGGAGCGTCAGCGTGGCGGTTGGGGCGGGCGGACCGGGTATCGGGTCACCTGGACCTCGACTTCCATCCCCAGATAGTCGTCCGGCGCGCCGACGAACGAACCCGCCAGCGGGACCGCCTGCTTCGGATCGCGCGCGACGCCGATCCGGATCAGGTTGCGACCGCCGACGATGCCGTTGGTGGGGTCGAACTCGACCCAGCCGGCACCCGGCAGGTAGACCTGGACCCAGGCATGGGTGGCGCCCGCACCCTGGATCCCGCTCGGCCCGCCGTCGAGAGCGGGGTCGTAGAGGTAGCCGGTGACGAAGCGGGCGGCAAAACCCAGAGAGCGCACGGCCTCGATCATCAGCAGGGCGTAGTCGCGACAGGTGCCACCGCCCTTGTCCAGCGTCTCCACCGGGGTCTGGGTACCCTCGCTGTCCCGCGCGACATAGCGCAGCCGCTCCTTGATGCCGTGGGTCAGCGTGGTGAGCAGCTCGATGGTGCCGAGCTCACGTCGACCTAGCAGGTCCAAGGCCCAGCCGCGCAGATCGCCACCGGGGTAATGACGGTCGAGCGTCGGCCCGAGATCGCGCCGTTCATCGGCATCGTAGGCGAAGGGCCAGGTCTCCGCGTCCACGGTCGGCCGGTAGTCCGGCCGGTCGAGCGGGAACTGCTCGAGCTCGATCCGGCTTTCCATGCACAGCTCGGCCGCAGGCTCGGCGAACTCGAGCAGGGTGACCGAATTGCCGAACACGTCGTGCATCCAGCTCACCTGAGCCGCCGGCGCGATGGTCAGCACCGCCGAGCGCAGCTTGAGATCGTGGCTGTCGCGCGGCCGCACCATGGCGCGATGCGGGCCGAACCGCACCGGGCGAGCGTAGCGGTAGCGGGTGGTGTGGCGAACTTCGAGGCGGCTCATGATGGCGGCGTGGGTCGTTCGGGCTAGCGGGGCGATCAGGCGCGACGAGGAGGGGACAGTGACCGAGCGGTGGTGGCGGGAGAGCGTGGTCTATCAGATCTATCCACGCAGCTTCGACGACAGCGACGGCGACGGCATCGGAGATCTGCGCGGGATCATCGCCCGGATCGACCATCTGGCGTGGCTGGGGGTGGACGTGGTCTGGCTGTCGCCGGTCTACAAGTCGCCCAACGACGACAATGGCTACGACATCAGCGATTATCAGGCGATCATGACGGAGTTCGGCACGCTCGCCGACTGGGAGGAGCTGTTGCAGGCCCTCCATGCCCGCGGCATCCGCCTGGTGATGGACCTCGTCGTCAACCACACTTCCGACGAGCATCCGTGGTTCGTGGAATCCAGGCGGTCGAAGGACGGCCCCTGCCGCGACTGGTACATCTGGCGCCCCGCCCGTGACGGGCGCGAGCCCAACAACTGGGAGTCCTGCTTCGGCGGCTCCGCCTGGCAGTACGATCAGGCCAGCGGCGAGTACTACCTGCACCTGTTCTCGGCCAAGCAGCCCGACCTGAACTGGGAGAACGAGCGCGTCCGCCAGGAGATCTACCGGATGATGCGCTGGTGGCTGGACAAGGGCATCGACGGATTTCGGATGGACGTGATCAACTTCATCTCCAAGACGCCGGGCCTGCCCGACGCTGCGGTCACGACCGACGGTCCCTACCAATGGGGCGGCCAGCACTTCGTCCACGGGCCGCGGCTGCGCGAGTTCCTGGCCGAGATGAAGCGCGAGGTGCTGAGCCGCTACGACATCATCACCGTGGGCGAGGCGCCCATGGCCACGACCGAGCACGGCATCGAGCTGACCCATGCCGAGGAGGGCACGCTCAACATGCTGTTCCAATTCGAGCACATGGAGCTCGACCGCGAGCCGGGTGGCCTGACCGGCAAGTGGCAGCCCAAGGCCCTGGACCTTGCCGACCTCAAGCGGGTGACCGGCCGCTGGCAGCGGGACCTCGCCGGCAAGGGCTGGAACAGCCTCTACCTGTCGAACCACGACCAGCCGCGGCCGGTCTCGCGTTTCGGGGACGACGGCCGCTACCGCGTGCAGTCGGCCAAGCTGCTGGCGACCTTCCTCCATCTCCTGCAGGGCACGCCTTACGTCTATCAGGGCGAGGAGATCGGCATGACCAATGTCCGGTTCACGTCGATCGGCGACTATCGCGACATCGAAACCCTCAACATCTACCGCGAGTTCGCCGAGCGCCGCGGGGTCGAGCCGGAGCGCTGCATGGCGATGATCCACGCCAAGAGCCGCGACAACGCGCGCACCCCCATGCAGTGGGATGCCAGCCCGAACGGCGGGTTCACCTGCGGGACGCCTTGGATCGGCGTCAACGCCAACTACCCCGAAATCAACGTCGCGGCCGCCCTCGCCGATCCGGATTCCGTACTGCACTATTACCGGCGCCTGATCGCGCTGCGCAAGGAGCTGCCGGTGATCGTCGAGGGCGACTATGCGCTGATCGAGGACACCGACCCGCGCATCTACGCCTTCGTCCGCACCACGGCCGACGATCGCCTGCTGGTGGTCTTGAACTTCAGCAGCGAGGGGCCGCCATTCGCGCTGCCCGAGGAGCTCGAGGGCTCGGCCGCCAACCTGCTGCTCGCCAACTATCCCCACGAGCATGGCGAGATCGACCTCGCCCGGCTGGTCTTGCGCCCCTGGGAGGCGCAGGTGCACCGCCTGTCGTGAGGCTCAGGCGGCGTTCGCCGGCCGGAGGCCGAAGAAGCCGGTCGCGATCCGGGTGGTCAGCTCGATGAAGCTGCGCTGCAGGAAGTCGTTGAAGCGATGCAGCTCGCCATTCTCGATCGCCTTCCTGACCTTGCGCACCTCGAGGTCGTCACGGATCTCGTCGAGGAACTGCAAGGCACTCGCCGACGCGCGCAAATTGTATTGGCGCCGCAGCGTGTTGAGCTGATCGTCGATCACGCCCAGGCAACAGGCCACCGAGCGCGGGAAGCAGGGGTCGGACAGAAGGAACGCCGCTACCTGCCCCGGGTCCATGCCGCGCGGATGGCGACGGCGGAACGCCTGATAGCCGGCGGCGGAACGCAACAGCGCCATCCAGTAGAAGCTGTCGGTGGCCGAGCCGGGATCCTGGTCCGCCTGGGCCATGAAGTTGAGGAACTTGACGTCGAGCAGCCGGGTGGTCTGATCGGCGCACTCGATGGCAGCACCGAGCTGATAGAAGCACCAGCCTTCGTCCCGGTAGAAGGTGCCGGCGGTGATGCCGGTATGCGCGTCGCAGCCGCGCTTGATCCAGTCGCACAAGTTCGAGAGCTTCTCCTCGGCGACGTCGGTGGGCTTGAGCGCCAGGACGCGGTTGTAGAGCATGTTGAGCTGCGTCCACATCTCGGTCGAGATCAGCGGCCGCAGCGCCCGCGCATTTTCCCGCGCCGCGTGGACCATGAAGAAGATGGAGCTCGGGTTGGTCCGGTCGGTGACGTAGAAGCGCAGGACGCTGGCGCTGTCGGCCTCGCTGTGGCGCTTGTAGAACTCCTCCGCGTCGGCGTTGATCACCAGCACCAGTCGCCAGTCCTGGCTGCCGCCATGGTCGCGGGCGAAGGTTTCCTGCACGTCGAGGATGCGGGCGAGGTTCTCGGTGCGCTCGACGTAGCGGGCGAGCCAGAACAGGTTCTCTGCCGAGCGCGACAGGAGGCGGGTCATGCCGGGCGCTCCGCGAGCACCCAGGTGTCCTTGGAGCCGCCGCCCTGGGAGGAATTCACCACCAGCGAGCCGCGCTTGAGCGCCACGCGGGAGAGGCCGCCCGGCAGCACCCAGGTGGTCCTGCCGGTGACCGCGAAGGGCCGCAGGTCGACGTGGCGCGGCTCGATGGCACCCTCGATCAGCGTCGGCGACACGGAGAGATCGATCATGGGCTGGCTGATGTAGTTGGCCGGATCCGCCAGCAGGCGTTCGCGGGCGAGGGCGAGTTCGCCCTTGGTCGCCCGCGGTCCGATGGTGATCCCGTAGCCTCCCGATTCGCCGACCGGCTTGACCACGAGCTCGTGCAGATGGTCGAGCGTGTAGGCCAAGGCGTCGGCCTCGCGGCAGATCCGGGTCTCGACATTGTCGATGATCGGGTCCTGTTCGAGATAATAGCGGATCAGCCGCGGCACGTAGGCGTAGACCGCCTTATCGTCCGCGACGCCGGTACCGATCGCATTCGCCAGCACCACCGTGCCTTTGCGGTAGGCACGCATCAGCCCCGCCACGCCCAGCATGCTGTCGGGATTGAACGCTTCGGGATCGAGGAAGTCGTCGTTCAGGCGGCGATAGATCACGTCGACCGCCACCGGACCGGCGATGGTCCGCATGAACACGCGGTCGTCCTCGACAACGAGGTCCCGCCCTTCCACCAGCGGCACGCCCATCTCGCGGGCGAGGAACACGTGCTCGAAATAGGCCGAGTTGAACACGCCTGGCGACAGCAGCACCACCTGGGGATCGAGCACCCCCTCGGAGGCGACCTCGCACAGCTTCTCGTGCAGCTGGCGCCCATAATCGGAAACCGGCCGCACCGGCACGTCGCGCATCACGTCGGAGAACGCGCGCAGCATCAGATGGCGGTTCTCAACCACGTAGGAGACGCCAGAAGGCGAGCGGCCATTGTCCTCGAGCACCCGGAACCGGCCCTGGGCGTCGCGGACGAGATCGGTGCCGTTGATGTGGATGTAGGTGCCGTGCGGCAGGGCCAGATCCTGCATCTCGGTGCGGTAGTTGGCGTTCCCCAGCACCAGCTCCGGCGGGATCAACCCGTCCTTGAGCACTTGCTGCGGTCCGTAGATGTCGGCGAGGAACAGGTTGAGGGTCTGGACCCGTTGCCGGACCCCCGCCTCGATCACGGCCCAGTCCGCCGCAGTGATCAGCCGTGGGATGACGTCGAAGGGCAGGATCCGGTCGATCGCGTCGCCGTCGCTGTAGATCGTGAAGGTGATCCCCTGATTGTAGAGTTCACCCTCGGCCGCTCGTGCCCTCTGCGTGAGTTCGGCCAAGCCCAGCTCGTCCAGGCGGTCATGGATGAGCGTGCCGTGGGCGCTCTGCCGGACGCAGTGCCCCAGCTCGCAAAAGTGACTGCCAGGATCGTACCCCGCAAATGCGCCGGATCGCTGGGCGGGACTGGCCTGCACCTGGATCTGCATCGACCCGACCCTTCATCCATTCTGTCGGCCCACGTCATGCAACGCGTGTGCCACCGGCAGCGAGGATAGGTCGGCTTCGACGACCTGCCTAGTCCGCGCACCCTTGCCCCAGTGGACGAGTGCCCAAAGGTATATTGCACACTGCTTAATCGTTCTTAACGATGCATTTACAAAGCCATGTCGTGAGAGTAGCCTTCTTCCCACGCGGTGAATCGTGGAATTTGGTGTGATGACCGTGCTGGAAGTCGAGAGGATCGGGGTCGAGGCGGAGCCGATCGCGTGGGCACGACGGGCCTGGTCCAGCCTGGACGGCTTGGCGTTGCTGCGCGCGGCACTGACCGGTCCGACGGCCGGGCGGATCGCCATGGTTTCGTCCTTCGGCGCGGAGAGCGCGGTGCTGCTCGACATGGTGGCCAGCATCGACCGCCGTACGCCGGTGATCTTCCTGGAGACCGGCAAGCTGTTTCCAGAGACGATCGCCTACAAGGACGAGCTGGTGGAGTGGCTGCGGCTGGAGGACGTCCGCACGGTCCGCCCGTCGCCTGATGATCTCGCGCGCTCCGACCCGGAGGGCAGCCTTTGGCGCAGCGAACCGGATCTCTGCTGCCATATCCGCAAGACCGAGCCGCTCGATGCGGCGCTCAGCGGCTTTGCCGGTTGGATCACCGGGCGCAAGCGCTTTCAAGGCGGCTCTCGCACCGCACTGCCGACGGTCGAGACCGATCCGGTGACCGGGCAGCTCAAGCTCAATCCGCTCGTCGCCTGGTCGCCGGAGGACATCCGCAACTATCGTCGCTTGCGACAGCTGCCCCTGCACCCGCTGGTGTCGCGCGGTTACCCGTCGATCGGCTGCGCGCCGTGCACGCGCGCGGTCAGGGAAGGCGAGGACACCCGGGCGGGGCGCTGGTGGCAGCTCGACAAGACCGAGTGCGGGATCCATCGCGGCGCGGGCATCTGACGTCGAGCGATGTCACGGTCGCATCGCGCCACGCGCGATGCGACCGGCGATCACCAGGCGCGACCGGCCTGCCGCCGGCCGCTTTGGCTCAACCGTTGACGGCGTCCCGCAGGCCCTTGCCGGGCTTGAACTTGACGGCCTTGCTGGCCGCGATCTTGATGGTTTTGCCGGTCTGAGGGTTGCGACCCTCGCGCTCCGGGCGCGCCGCTACCTCGAATACGCCGAAACCGGCGATCGACACCTTGTCGCCCTTGCTGAGGGCTTCCTGGATGCCGTGCAACACGGCTGCGACGGCCTTGCTTGCTTCGCTCTTGGGCTTGGCCGTGGCTGTGGCTACGGCGGTATTCAGCTCGTCCAGGGTCATCAACGCACTCCTCTGACATGGCGGACGCAGAAGAGGCCTTATCATGGCACGAATCCGTTGCAAACGGATTCCTTAGCGAATATTCGCCCAATGAATGGTGTCGCTATTGCTTGCGACAGCCGACGCGAGGCGCATCGCTCGCTCGGCAACCGGTTGTTCGTTCTCAGGCGCTGCCTGGAGGCGCGGCAACCGGGTCAAAACGGCATGCGGCATGCCCTGGTCTGCGGTGACTTAGGAGTTCTTATCTTTTACTTTGGTCCAGCATAACCGACACAGCCGGTGAATAAAAACGGGATAACATTGCCTCAATTGACGACATATGTAAGCCTGATCATCAGAACAGAAGACCATTCACGGCAATTATACTTACTTACATTTGAGCGTTGATTCTGATAAAGTTTGTCATCGAAGTTTTGTCCGCAAGTTATTTGTGCGCTATACCTGATCTTGCGGAAACTCCGCCAAGGGGGCAGGGATGGCCACCACAAGATTGTGATAAGGCGAGCCGCTTATCGCGCTAGGGTTGAAATCCTGTGTCAGCCGTGGTAGTTTTCGCGCCATGAGGTAGGCACGGGCGCGCTTCGAGACGCTACGTGCCAAATTTACAACTCGCCGTTCCAAGGTTCTCCGCCCCCGCGGGAGCCCCACGGACCCGGCCACCGACGGCTTGACGACGTTGGCTCGCCCCGCAGGGGGCGCTGGTTCGTGAGGATGACGACATGAATACCCTTGCCGCACACGTGCTGCCCGAAACCAGGTCGCATTGGGACAAAGTCACCCGGGCGGTGCCCGACATCGGCGATCGCTACCGCTTTCTGCTGCTGCTCCGGTTCGTGCTCATCAACGGCACCGGGCTGGTGCTTCTCGGGGCGGTCTGGATGCAGGGCTGGATAGAGCGGATCCTGGCCGCCGACGACACCCACATCTGCAAGCTCATCTTCGCCCTGTTCGTGGTCGGCGTGGTCTGGACCGGCCAACAGGTCCTGATGCTGTCGCGCGAATTGAACGCGCTCGAGCGCTGGCCCATCGGCGGCGATTCACGCTCGACCGCGGTGCTGCGCGCCATGTCGGGCCGCGACGGCCACACGCGGGCAGCGCTCGCCGCCGCCCTGCGGCTCAAGCTGGCCCAGCGCATCGGCAAGGTTCGCCACATGGCCAGCACGCTCGTCCTGCTGGGCCTGATCGGCACCATCGTCGGCTTTGTGATCGCCCTGTCCGGCGTCAATCAGGCTGCGGTCACCGATGCCAGCGCCATCGGCCCCATGGTCGCCACCCTCCTGCACGGGATGGCCATGGCCCTGTTCAAGACCCTGGTCGGCTCCGTGCTCAACGTCTGGCTGATGGTCGACTATCGCCTGCTCGAATCGGGCGCCACCCATCTCCTCACCCACGTGATCGAGCAGGGAGAGCAAGATGCAGCCCTTTGACGAGGACGGCGGCGACGACGGCGACATCGTCTTTCGCGACTTGATCATGCTCACGCTCAGCGGCTTCGTCACCGTGGCCGTCCTGCTCCTGCCGCATATCGGCGAATCGCGGGCCAGGGCCGCGACCGAGACCGTCCAGCCGCCCGGCAACGTCATGATCGAAGCGCGCTGGCCCGACGGGATGGATACCGACGTCGATCTGTGGGTGCAGGCGCCCGGCGATGTGCCGGTCGGCTATTCCAACAAGGGTGGAGCCATCTTCAACCTCCTGCGCGACGACCTGGGCGAGCGAGCCGACGCCACGGGCATCAACTACGAGATCAGCTACGCCAGGGGGATGCCGCCGGGCGAGTACACCGCCAACCTGCATCTCTACCGCAACCCATCCGGAGGGCGGGTCCAGGTGACCGTCGTCGCCAGCGTGAAGGCGACGGTGCAGGACTCCGCCAAGCAAATCCTGGCGGCCAATGTCGAGCTGGTGCGGGAAGGCCAGGAGTTGACGGTCTTCCGCTTCCGCCTCGACGCCGCCGGCGCCCTGGTCCCCGGCAGCGTCACCAGCCTCCAGAAGCCCTTGCGCGACTGGCAGCCGTCATGAGCGGGCTTACGCCCCTGTTCGGGCTCCTCGCCATCCTCGCCGCGACCCTCGGCGCCGTCAGCGTCTGGTCGCCACGAAGGCTGGGTGTGAAGGCGGGCGCCGTGGTGATCGCCTTCGCCCTGATGGGCACGGGCTACGCCGCGATGCTCGACCTCCTGAGCAAGCCAAAGCCCACCCGTCTTGAGTGGTGGCTCGAACGGGCCGGCGAGGCCACCGTGCTCGGCAACAGCATGGTCGAGGACCGGGCGATCTATCTCTGGCTGCAGCTGGACGGTGTCGATGAGCCGCGTGCCTACGAGCTGCCGTGGGACCGGCGCACGGCCGAACAGCTGCAGGCCGCGGCACGGACCGCAACCGAACGGCAGTCGACGCTGCGGATGCGGCTGCCGTTCGAGCCTTCCCTCGACGACCGCGATCTCCGCTTCTACGCCCTGCCTCAGCCGGCGCCGCCACCCAAGGACCTCACGGCTCCGCCTGCACGGATCGTGACCCTGCCGGGCAAGGAGGCCTGAACCGGCCTAGATGCGCAGCGAGCGGACAAAGGCCATCCGGTCGTCGGCGGCGCGGCCGAGCTCTGCCCGCAGGTCGGCGAGGCGCTGGTCCAAGGCGCCGAGCTCGTCCTCGCTTGCGGTCAGCTCGGCCAGAAGGCGTCGGGCAAAATCGCTGTCCGGGGGCACGGCACGCAGATTTTCGCGCAGTCTGGCTTGGTTCTGAGACAGCTCGTCACGGCGGGCCGTCGCCACGTCGATCCGCCGCTGCAGCTGGGATTCGGCCGCCGCAAGCTCCTGCAGGCGGGCGAGGGCGGTGCGCAGCTCGGGTGGCGGCTCCACACCGTCGAACGCGAGCAACAGCTCTTGCGGGTCGTAGTCCGCGAGCGCGAAGCTTTGCACCAACGGCCGTTCCAGCACCACCGCCAGTTCGAGCCGCCCCGCCGGCTCCAGGGTGCGCACGACCTTCAGCACGTCGCCGTCGACCACGGCGTCGGCCGGAGCCGCGGTCCGCCAATCGACGGGGCGCCTTTGCTCGAGGACGAAGCCGCGCGGGGCGCCGGCGAAGCGGGCAGTCACGGTGTAGGAGAAGGTCTGCTGTTCCAGCTTCGTGAGCTCCAGGACGCCGTCGCTCACGCGGATGCGGTCGAGCCGGCCCCGGCTCGCCTCCGCCACGGTCACGTCGATGTTGCCGTCGAGACCGTAGGCCAGCAGCTCTCCCGCGCCCGGAGCCAGCTGGGGCAGCGCGGCGTCGCCCAGGTAGGTGAGCCCCCCCTGCGGCAGCTCCTCGTAGAGCGTTGCCAAGCCCGCGGGCAGGCTGGTCCCGCCGGCGTTGCGCACGCGCAAGGCCGCCTGCGGGTGCTTTCCGGCCTGCTCTGCGCGATAGAGGGCGACCCGCTCCACCGGCATGGACGATCGACAATCGGCGCCATCACGGTCTGGCCCTGGGCCAGCGTGACCTTCTGCGGCAGCGGGAACAGGGTCTGGGCGGTCAGCTCCTGGGCACTGCCGGCCTCCAGCGGTGCCGCGCGGAACGACCGGGAGGGAGCACCCGCAGCCTCGGCGGCCATGGGTGCCGGTGCGGCCAGCAAGGCCATGTCCTGGCCCTCCTTGCGGGTCTCGCCGCCGACGGGCACCTGCGGCCGCGCCACGTAGTGGCTCGCGAACAGCGCTTGGCGCAGGGCTCGCGGGCTGCCGCCGATCAGGGTGACCGCCACCTCCTCCCAGTCGCGGCCGCTGGCGTTCTCCAGGATTGCCCAGCCCTGCAGCCGGCCCTCGGACGATCCGGCGATCAGGCGATAGCTCGACTTCCATAAGGGCATCTCGGCGAGGTAGCCAAGCTCGACCGGGCCGGTGGAAGGTTGCGCGAGCCGAATTTCCAGCCGCCGCTCCTGCGTAGACCCGCTTTCGGCCATCCGTGCCAGCAGCCGGTCGAGCTGAGCCTGGAGCTCCGGCTCAGCGAACGACAAGCCATCGATCAATTCGAGGATGACCGTGCGGATGCCACCGGGACCAGCCAAGCTGAGCCGGTGCCGGGCGGAACGGACATCGCCCTCGACCACCTCTTCGCGCGCCACGGCGAGGATCCGGCCATGCAGGTTCGCCGGGCCCTCGATCTGGATCTCGGCTCCGCGCAGCCGAGCCAGCAGGCTGGGCAGATCCGCGAGATCGCCCTCGGCGAACGGTACCTCGCGGAACAGGTCGCCCAGCGGCGTCGGTCCCTCGAGGCTCACGGCGCGCACGGCGCCGGAGCCGCCCAGGACGGTCAGGCTCTTGAGGATATCGTCGACCTGCGCCAGCGGTACCGTCAGCCAGATCCGGCCCTCCGCGTCGGGCGTGGCCTCATAGCCGAAATAGCCGACACCGCCGGTCGACAGCAGCACCTGCCGCAAGCTCGGCTCGGCCGCGAGCGAGGTTCCGACGGCCGCCAGGCTGACGGCAGCCGCCAGGGCGCAGGTACGGATGGATCGCATGGCAGGCCCCGGCGCTCCCTGCTATTTCATCTGCCAGATGCTACATGGGCGTGACCGAACTGTCGCCCGCGCCGGATCGATCCGCATGAACAAGCTGCCAGCCTGGCGACTTGCCCGCCACGCCTATCTCGACGTCCTGGCCAACCTGCAGGGTCTCCTGCAGATCGGCGGGCTCTGGCTGATCCTGGGCTGGGCCTTGCTGATGCTGGGCCGAACGTCGGGCCTTTTCGGCGCCGCCGCCGACATCGCGGTCGCCCTGGGTGCCGCGGCGATCGCGGTGGCCTGGCATCGCCACATCCTGCATCAGGAGCCGCTCACCGCCCGGTTCGCCCCGATCGACGCGCGCGTGGTCCGCTACTTCATGTTCACCGTGCTGCTGGCCTTCGTGGTGGGCGTGATCCCGCTCACGCTCCTGATGCTGACCGGCGGCGGTGCTGCCGATCCCGAGGCGCCGGCGCAATCGTCGGGCCTGGGCTTGCTCCTCGTGCCGCTGCTGATGATCGCCTGCATCTACGTCGCCATGCGCCTGCAGCTGATCTTTCCCGCGACCGCCATCGGCGATCAGGCGCTTACCGTCGCCCGCTCCTGGGCGGTCACCGCCGGCAATGGCTGGCGGCTTGCCCTCGGCTTCTTTCTGGCGACCCTGCCGGCAGCGCTGCTCGTGCTGGGGCTCGCACTCGTCCTGGCCTGGGCAGCGGACGCCACCGGCAGCATCGCGCTGGCGGCGATGGCCGACCTGGCGACCGTCGCGAACGCCTGGATCCAGGCGCCGCTCATCGCCTCGTTCCTCTCCTACGCCTACCTGTTCTTCCGCCAGCAGCCGGGCCTGCCACAGCAGGGCTAGGTACGTTCCTGGCCCAGCTGGACGTAGCCTACGCCGCGCGCGGCCAGCGGGCTCGCGGCAAGGGCCAGGAGAGCGAAGGCCAGCAGGATGATCGCCCCCGGCACGCCGGCATCCAGCGCGATGCCGACGAGGGCGGGCGAGGCGGCCGAGGCCAGGATCGCGGCCGAGGCGCCCAGGGCCCGCACCGTGCCCAGATTGTCGATTCCGTAGACCTCGGCCAGCCCCGCTGTGACCGCCGTGTTGCTCGCGCCGGCGGTCAGGCCGGTCATGGCGAGGGCGGCCAGGGCGGCCACTGGCTGGTCCGAAGCTGCCAGCAGCACCATGCCTGCGACCAGCGGCAGGACGAACAAGGGCAGGAGTTTGCGCGCGCCGTAGCGGTCCACGAGATGACCCGAGAGGAGAATGGCTGCCACCGAGGTCGCCGCGTAGGCGGGAATGCAAGCGGCGAACCACCCGGGCGGCCAGCCCTTCATGGCGGAGAAGGCACCCTGGTGGAAGAACAGGGCGGTGACGATGAACCCTGTGGTCAGCATGGCCGGTAGCAGCAACGCGAACCGCGCCGAACGCAGCAGGTCGCGGCGTCGCGTCGGTGCCGGGAACTCGGCGCCCGGTGTTCGCACGTGCGCCGGCGTGGGGGCGTGGCGGAGCAGGAGCCACAGCACGCCGGGAAGAGCCACGAGAGCCACCGAACCGCCGAGGGTCCAGGTCTGGCGCCAGCCGATGGTCGCGATGGCGGCCGCGACGGCGATGGGCAGCAAGGCCTCGGCCGCCGGGAAGCCCAGGCTCGCCAGCGACAAGGCGCGGCCCCGGCCGATTGGGAAGCCGCGGGCGATGGTGGTCAGGGCGACGTGCGACAGCAGGCCCTGACCGCACAGCCGCAACCCGAACAGCACCGCCACCAGGGCCAGCGGATGGCGCACCGCGGCCATGCCGAGGCAGGACAGCCCGAGGCCGGTCATGGTGGCGAGCGCCACGCGCCGGGTCGGCAATCGGTCGACGGCACCGCCGGCCCACAACAACGTCATGCCGCTCAGCAGTGTCGCCGCCGCGTAGAGACTTCCGAAACCGCCATGGGTCAGCCCGAGCTCGGCGCGCAGGTCCGGCCCGGACAGGGCGATGAACCAAGTCTGGCCGAAGCTCGACGCAAAGGTCATGACGAAGCCGCCCGCCAACAGGTCGGCGCGGTCCGGGAGCCTCAGGGCAGCGGTCAATGGCGCTCGCGGGTGGCCGTGAAGCGGATCTTCGGGAAGTCCTCCTGCACCCGTCCCAGGTCCCAATTGTTGCGGGCGAGAAAGACCGGGTTCTCGTCACGGTCGAGGGCGAGACTGGCCCGCTTCGCCTGGAGGAACCGGTCGAACTCCTTCGGATCGTCGGCGGTGCACCAGCGCGCGGTGACGTAGGGGGCCGCCTCGAACCCGATCGGCAGGTTGTACTCGGCCTCGAGCCGGGTCTGCAGCACGTCGAGCTGCAGCTGGCCGACCACGCCCACGATCCACTCGGCGCCGAGCTGCGGCCGGAACACCTGGGTCACCCCTTCCTCGGCCAGATCCTCGAGCGCCGCCTTGAGGTGCTTGGCGCGCATCGGGTCGCCCAGCCGCACGCGCATCAGGATTTCCGGCGCGAAGCTCGGGATGCCCGTGAACTTTAGAGGCTCGCCCTCGCTCAGCGCGTCGCCGACCCGGAGCTGGCCGTGATTGGGCACCCCGATGATGTCGCCGGGCCAGGCCTCCTCGGCGATCTCGCGCTCGCGGGCGAAGAAGAAGATCGGGCTCGAGACCGCGATCGGCTTGCCGTGCCGGACCATGTTGAGCTTCATGCCGCGCTGGAAGCGGCCGGAGCACAGCCGCACGAAGGCCACGCGATCGCGGTGCTTGGGGTCCATGTTGGCCTGGACCTTGAACACGAAGCCCGAGACCTTGTCCTCGCCGGGCTCCACGGTCCTGGGCTCGGCCGGCTGGGGGCGCGGCGGCGGCGCGTGCTCGGCCAGCGCGTCGAGCAGCGCACGCACGCCGAAATTGCGCAAGGCACTGCCGAAGAACACCGGCGTCAGATGGCCCTCGCGGTAGCTCTGCAGGTCGAAGGCGGGCAGGGCACCCTCGACCAGCGCCAGCTGCTCGTCGAGCTCGGCGAGCTGGCCCTCGGGCACCCGCATCGCCAGGCTGTTGCCGCGTTCGGGCACCACATCCTCGGACTCGAGCCCGTAGCCCTCGCCCAGCAGGACGTAGCGGCGGCCGATCAGGTCGAATACGCCCTTGAAGTTCTGACCCATGCCGATCGGCCAGTTCATCGGCGCCGTGTCCAGCGCGAGCTGGTCGTGGATCTCGTCCAGAAGCTCGACCGGATCCCGGGCCTCGCGATCCATCTTGTTGATCAGGGTCATGATCGGGATGTCGCGCAGGCGGCAGACCTCGAACAGCTTGCGGGTCTGCGGCTCGATCCCCTTGGCGGCATCGAGCACCATGATCGCCGAATCGACCGCCGTGAGCGTGCGGTAGGTGTCCTCGCTGAAGTCCTCGTGTCCCGGCGTGTCGAGCAGGTTGAAGGTGCAGCCGCCATATTCGAAGGTCATCACCGAGGTGGTGACCGAGATACCGCGCTGCTGCTCGATCTTCATCCAGTCCGAGCGCGCCCGGCGCCGCTCGCCCTTGGCCTTGACCTCGCCCGCCAGATGGATCGCGCCGCCGAACAGAGCAGCTTCTCGGTCAGCGTGGTCTTGCCCGCGTCCGGGTGCGAGATGATCGCCAGGGTCCGCCGCCGGGCGGCGGCCTCGGCGGCGGGAGACGGGTTGGAGGTCAAGCGCGGGGCTCCGAGACGGTGAGGGCGCAGATGTAGGCGCCGCACCGCCCCCGGAGAAGCCGGGGCGCGACGGACGGGAACTCTGCCGACGATCGGGTGGTTGTAACTCATCGCACCAACACGGGGGATAGTCGATGCCCAGCCTGCGCGAGGAGCCCGCGACGGCACGCCGGGTCCTGCACGAACGGCGGGAGGAGATTGCGCGCACGCTCGAAGCAGTGGATGGGGCGGCGGCCGTGGTCGACGCCGATCCGCAGCGCGTCGGCGGTACGTCGCGCCTGGACGAACTGCAGCAGCGCGAGATCGCGAGCGATGCTGCGCGCCGGCGCCGCCGCGAACTGATGCGCATCGATTCGGCGCTGGAGCGCGTGGAAACCGGCGAGTACGGCCACTGCCTCGCCTGCGACGCGCCGATCGCCGAGGCGCGGCTCGAGCTCGACCCGGCGGCAGTGCTGTGCATGAACTGCGCCGCGCGGGCCTGACGCGGCCCGGGCATTTGCGGGTTCTGCCGGCCCGTCGGATCGGCTAGTAGGAGGCCGCCGTCCGACGCCGGGCGGCGGCACCCTCTGTCCCCAACATGGATCGAACCGGGCCATGCATCGTCGCCATCTCCTAGCCGGAGCCATCCTGCTCATGACCGCCACCGCCGCCAAGGCCGCCGATCCCGACAACACGCTCGTCATCGAGCTCTCTTCGGGCGGCAACGTGCTGATCGAGCTCCTGCCCGACGTGGCGCCCAAGCACGTCGCCCGGGTCAAGGAGCTGGCCAAGGCCGGGTTCTATGACGGGATCGTCTTCCACCGCGTCATTCCGGGCTTCATGGCCCAGACCGGCGATCCCACCGGCACCGGCACGGGCGGCTCGGGCAAGGGCAACGTCATGGCGGAGTTCAGCAAGGAGCCGTTCGTGCGCGGCACGGTAGGTGCCGCCCGCTCGCAGAACCCGAACAGCGCGGACAGCCAGTTCTTCATCTGCTTCGCCGACGCCCAGTTCCTCAACGGCCAGTACACCGTCTGGGGCAAGGTGATCGAGGGTATGGAGAACGTCGACAAGGTCGCCGTCGGCGAGCCGCCGGCCAACCCCACCAAGATGACCAAGGTCCGGCTGCAGTCGGACCTCTAGGCGCAACCACGACGGGTGCCGGAAGGTACCCTCTATCCGGGGGAGGAACTCCGTGTAGCCGCGGGGTTCCCGGCCCTCACCTGCCTGCTCCCTGGCCGGCCGGAGCATCCGCTGGTCGTCTTCGTCACCAGCTGCAGCCGACGGCCTCGGGCCTCGCCCCTGCCCGCGGCAGCTTCACGGCATGGCTGCAGGACTGCCTGAAGGCCCAGAACGCACGGGCAGGCCGTGTCGTGATTTCGGATCGGCTGTTCCTGACCGAGTATGTCGGCGACTATCCGGTCAACCTCGCGGCCACCGCCCTGCGCTACCGTGGCGGGCAGTTCGTCCTCGATCGGCAAGCGGACGAGGCCGACACCGGCGTCTGGGACTATGCCGGGTTTCCCGCGCTCGCGGTTCTCACCCACGATTCTGCGCTCGACGCGCGACACGCGCTGACCGACCGGGCGAACTGGTCGCTGCATCTGACGCAGTCCCTGGCTGCGCGCCTGGTCTGGCCTGCCGCCGACGAGCTGGAGAAGCTGCCGCGCGCGGAGTTTGCGCGCCTGCTCGAGCGCATTGCCTCGGCGCCGGGCCTGCTCAGCATGCGGGTGCGAGGTTCGCACCTGTTCTTCGTGGGGGAAGCCGGGGCGAAGGCCACCGCGGACGCCCTGGAGACCCTGCACGAGCGCGCTTGCGCGCTGGAGGCATCGCTGGTTCAGCTGCTGGGTCGGGCTGCGCCATAGTCGGGATTGCTGATGGTCAGGCGCGCGTGGACGAGGCGGGACAGCAGGTCCCGCAGCTCGCCGGCTCGGCTCGTGGCGAAGCGTCCCGCGCGCAGATCCCGGCACAGCCTTTGGCGCAGCTCGGCCAGACACGTGCCCGCGGTCCCATAGAAATTCTCCAGCAGCTCCCGCTCCTCCGCTTGCACCTGTGAGCCGAACTCGATCTCCCGGATCGCGATCGCCATGGCGTTGACGACCATCGCGGCCTCGTAGCGGCCCTCGCCGTCGAGGCCGGGCATCACGCGCTCGCGCAACGCTGCGCGGGCGACCGCGAGCAGGTCGCCGGTGGCGTGGAGGTGGCTCATTGCCCGGTCTCCTCGATCTCGCGCACGCGGGTGAGCAGGTCCAGCTCGAGCACCGGCAGGACATGGGCGGTGAGCGCCAGCTCCAGCAAATTCCTCGGCGTCGATGTAGTGGCGCGCGGCCTGCATCAGCGCGATCACCGCCCAGCGCACGGTGCCCATCACCTCCCAATAGGGCACGGCCGCGCGGTCGATGGCGTGCCCGGCCTCGGCCTCGTAGCCGGCGAGCAGAGCCTCGCGCGAGCCGATCCCGCCGGCCTCGCGCTCATAGGCACCGAACCGCCAATATTTTCCGAGCATCCAGCCCAGATCCTCCAGCGGATCGCCCCAGTGCGCGAACTCCCAGTCCAGCACGGCCGTGAGCCGGCCCGCATCGACCAGATAGTTGCCGGTGCGGAAGTCGCCGTGCAACAGCAGCGGCGGCACTTCCGGCGGTGCATGCCGGTCGAGCCACGCCAGTGCCCATTCCAGCACGCACTCGGCGCTGCCCATGACGTCGAGATGCGCACGGTGCTCGGCGACGCGCGCCAAGGCGGCCGGACCCTGGGGTACTGGCATGAATTCCAGGCCGGGCACCGGCGGCGTCACTCGGTGCAGCTTCGCCAGCTCCGCCCCCAGCCGCGCGGCCAGCATGTCGCCGTGCTCGCGCAGCCATGGATCGCGCACCAGCCGGAAGCCGCGAGCCTCGCCGGGGACGCGGCGCATCAGGTAGAAGGGACGGCCGATAACGGCCGGATCCTCGCATAGGGCGATGGGCTCGGGTGCGGTGACACCGGCGCGGAACGCGACTTCGAGGATCTTGTATTCCTGCGCCCGGTCCCAGCTCACCGCCACGCGCGACCGCGCGTCGGTGCGCAGCACCAGCTCATGCGCGCCGTCGAGCCTGCCGCCGCGGCACGCTACGTCCAGCGCCCAGTTCTCCTGGATCGCACCGCCGCCGAGCAGCGCCATGCGGGCGACGGTGACCTCGTTTGCCCCCGTCTTCGCTGCAAGCCACGCCGCCACCGCCCGCTTCGCTTCGCCCGACTCCATGCTCCCCCCGATCACGATCGTCGCGCATTTAGCGTGCTCGCATCGTCGCGAGAAGCGTGCTCAGGCGCGGTCGGGTGATCGGGGCGGGCGCGGCCGTCGGCCCGCCCCGGTTCGTCTACTTCTCCAGGCCGGTGTAGTCGATCAGGTCGGCCAGCGTCGCGATCGGCGCGAAGCGCATGGGCACCTTGATCCCCTCGGCGCGGACGCGGCCGTGATGGGCGTTGTTGAGAAAGCTGGTCGGATCGTGCTTGAGGAAGCCGAGCAGGGTCTCGGCGACCAGCGTGCTGCCGACCGCACCAAGGGACTGGCCGTTCTTCTGCACCTTAGCCTCGCGCAGGACATAATACCAAAGCGGTGTGCGGCGGTGTAGCCGCCCACGGGCAAATGCCTCGGCCACTGCCGGCGGCTCGCCCTCGATCAACTCGTTCTCGATCAGCGGCACGATGCCCATGGCGGCGGCCATCGCCTGTCCGGTCGGGATCCGCAGCAGGTAGGCGCGACACAAATTGCGCTGCGCCAAGTGTCGGATCATCGCGTCCATGCCCGACTGACCCTCGAAGGGCAGGTCGAACAGGCCGCGCGAGATCAGGGGATCGATCCGGCGCGCCTTCTGCGGATCCGCCTCGCCGGGGAATTGGAGGAAGTTCGACCAGGCGATCCGGTTCTCGGCCTTGAGCCGGAACTGGCCGCCCACCTCCTCCAGCAGGTCGTCGGCGGGCGGACGCTCCACCGATACTCCAAGGAGACTGCGGATCGGTCGCGGCATGCTGCCGGCGCCCAGCCGGTAGGACGGCCGGATCATAGAATGGCCGAAGCGGAAGCCGGCGACCGAGAACTCCAACGGCATGAACAGCTCGGTGCCGCCGGTGCCGGCGCCGAAGAAGCGGGGCCCGTTGCGCAGCAGGTCGTTGACGATCTCGGCGTCGCAGACTCGCTTCAGATAATCGTGGACGACGATGTACTGATAGGTCCAGCGGACGATCTCGCGCGCCTTGGCGTAGCGGCGGGCGGCGCTGGGGGCATTGGACACCAGGTCGGCGACCTTGTTGTGGAAGCTGAGGAACGCCGCGTGCAGCTGGCTGACGTTGACGTTCTCGTCGTTGCGCATGTCGCCGACCAGCGCCTTGCGGCCGTGGCGCGGCACGTCGACCGTTCCCAAACCGACGTTTTGGACCAGGAACCGCTTGGTGGCCGGGACGTAGAGTTCGGAGGCCTCGGTGCGCACACCCTCGATCAGGCTCGGGCCGTCACCGTAGACACTATCCAGGTCGAGCTGCGGCCGACGGCCGTTGCGCAGGCTCGCCACGACCAGATCCGGGTCCAGCGGCGCGATCGGCAAAGCCCGGCCGTCCGCCTGGGCGATGCGGCTGATGCCGATCTCTCGGTCGGTCTGTGCGGTGACGTCGTGGTCGATGAATTGACCGAGATAGGTGAACGCCGCGGGAATCGCCGAATCCTGGGATGGGTCGGGCGGCTCCGACGCGTCGCCCATGGCGTTGCCCAGGTCGAGCAGCGCGTCCTCGGTGCGCTCGCTGACCGCCAGCACGCACTCCGGCGATTTGGCGGCGTCCGGGAACATATAGCCGAACGGGGTCGTGAACAGGATCTCGGCCGTGTCCTCGACACCGCCCGCATGCGAAACATTCTTCAGCATCATGGATCTCCGGCAATGAAGCGTCGTCCGGGAATGCCCGGATCGGGCATACCGCGGGATCGAAGCTTGCCGGGATGGCGCCGGGTGTCTGTGCGTTTCGCCACGTCGGTCGGTGGTGGGCTCAGTCGGGGCTGTGTTCCGGGAACAGTCCGCGCAGCTGCCCCTCTTCGGTGCGACCGTGATCATCTCCAGCGTACTCTACGTCCTGCGCCAGGAAAACCGCGGCGTGCCTCGCGCCACCCCTGCCCTAGGTTCAAAGCTCAGCCAGACTGCAACCGGGCACTACAGAGCGTCGTGTTGGATCTTCTCAAGAACTCATCACACGACAAGATCTGGCCCATTGCGTTCGTCTTCCAAGGGTGGGATGATTTCTATCCCGCAGTGTCGGAGTCTGGGCCATCTGAAGGAGCATGTCGCATGTCCGGTTTCGTCATCGGCTTCGTGATTTTCCCTGGAATAACGCAGCTCGACTTCACTGGCCCATTCGAGGTCTTGAGCCGATTTGGAACTCCACCATCGCTCTCGACTCCCAGCAAGTTCCCTCAAGCGAGCGCCCACGTTGTCGCGAAGGACATGCTGCCGGTTTCGAGCGACCGCGGACTCGGCATCATGCCTACCTGCACCTTCCAAAGCTGTCCTTCACTCGACCTGATCTGCGTGCCCGGTGGTCCGGGCGTCGTGGACGCCCTCGCCGATGAGGAGACGGTCGATTTCATTCGCCGCCAGGGCGGGCAGGCAAGGTATGTAACTTCCGTCTGCATGGGCGCCTTTCTGCTTGGTGCAGCCGGGTTGCTGAAGGGGCGTCGGGCCACGACACACTGGGCCTACGTCGACCTGTTGCCCTTGGTCGGTGCCAGTCACGAAAAAGGGCGAGTCGTGTGGGACGGCAATGTCGTCACGGCGGGCGGCGTCACGGCGGGCATCGACTTTGCCTTCCGCATCGTCGCGGAGCTTGCTGGATCGGAGGTGGCGCAAGCGATCCAGCTCGGGATCGAGTACGACCCGGCCCCTCCCTTCGCTGGCGGCCATCCCGACAAGGCATCCGAAGCGGCGACAGCTCTCATGATTCACCGCAACGCGATGGCGCACACAGGCATTCGGCAGGGACTCGAGAAACTGGCCATCGGCAGGGTCTAGCCCGCAACGGCGACGATATCGTGCCTCGCGCGGGGCGACGGCGGAGCGGTCGGCGCAACTGCACGAGCGATGGTGCAGTCCTAGTCGCCGATCCGCTCGGGAAACAACCCGGCCAGCCCCGCCTCGCTGGCCTCGCAGACGCCGCGCTCGGTGATCAACGCGGTCACCAGCCGCGCCGGCGTCACGTCGAACGCCCAGTTGCCGGCTGGCGAGCCTTCGGGCGTGATGCGGACCGATTCGATCCGCCCGTCCGCCGTCCGGCCCCGCACCACGCTCACCTCCGCGGGAGCGCGCTGCTCGATCGGGATCGTCATGCCATCCCGGATCGTCCAGTCGATCGTGGTCGAGGGCAGCGCCACGTAGAACGGTACGCCATTGTCTCGGGCCGCCAGCGCCTTGAGGTAGGTGCCGATCTTGTTGGCGACGTCGCCCGAGCGGGTGGTCCGGTCGGTGCCGACGATGCACAGGTCCACCTGGCCGTGCTGCATCAGATGGCCGCCGACATTGTCGGCGATCACGGTGTGCGGCACCTCCTGGTGCAACAGCTCGAACGCGGTCAGCGCCGCACCCTGGTTGCGCGGCCGGGTCTCGTCGACCCAGACATGGACCGGGATGCCCGCCTCCTGCGCCAGATAGACCGGGGCGGTTGCGGTACCCCAGTCGATGGTGGCGAGCCAGCCGGCGTTGCAGTGGGTCAGCACGTTGACCGGCGCGCCGGGCGGCTTGGCGGCGGCGGCGCGGCGCACGAGCCCGAGCCCGTGCTCGCCGATGGCCCGGCAGATCGCAACGTCCTCGTCGCAGATCCGGGCGGCCTCGGCATAGGCCAGCTCGACCCGCCGCTGCCGCGGCTGGTTGCGCAGTGCCGCGACCATCCGGTCCAGCGCCCAGCGCAGGTTGACCGCGGTCGGCCGGGTGCGGATCAGCCGTGCGCGGGCGCGCTCCAGGCCGTCGTCGGAGGCGTCGGCGCGCAGCGCCAGGCACACGCCATAGGCGGCCGTGGCCCCGATCAGCGGTGCGCCGCGCACCTGCATGGTCTCGATCGCGACCGCCGCGGCCTCCAGATCGGGCAGCTCGACCACGCTCAGCTCGTGCGGTAGGAGCGTCTGGTCGATGATCCGCACCGTGGTGCCGTCCTCGCCGACCCAGATCGTGCGGCGATGCCTGCCGTCGATGCGCATGGCCCGTTCCTCGCTGCCTCGGGGCGCTTATGCGTGGCAGGGTCGCGCGCGGCAATCCCGTCCCGTGTGCCGGAGCAGCCCGCCATGATCACCATCGCCGCCGCCTTCGACGCCGTCTCCGCCGACTACGACGCCGCGCGCCGGCGCCTGGTGCCGTGCTTCGACGCGTTCTACGGCACGGTGCTGGCGCTGGTCGCCGAGTGGGGCCCGCCGGAACGCGCGCGGGCGCTCGATCTCGGGGCCGGCACCGGGCTCCTGGGCGCCATGCTGCGTGCGGCCCACCCCGACCTGCAGCTACGGCTGGTGGACGTCGCCCCCGCCATGCTCGACGAAGCGCGCCGCCGGTTCGGCGAGCGGGACGGCCTCACCTTCGCCGTCGCCGATTACGCGACGGCGGATCTCGGCGGGCCCTACGATCTCGTCGTCTCCGCGCTGTCGATCCACCATCTTCCCGACGCGGACAAGCAGCGGCTGTTCGCGCGCATCCTGGCGGCCCTCGCGCCCGGCGGGCTGTTCGTCAATGCCGAGCAGGTGCTGGCGCCCTCGCCCGGGCTCGAGGCGCGCGCCCACGCCCGCTGGCAGGACCAGGCGACCGCCCTCGGCGCGGAGCCTGCGGAGCTGGCGGCGGCGGAAGCGCGCATGGTCCACGACCGCTGTGCCACGCTGGAGGCCCAGCTCTCCTGGCTGCGCGCCGCCGGCTTCGCCGACGTCGACTGCGCCTTCAAGGCATGGCGCTTCGCCGTCTATTCGGGCCGCAAGCCGGAGCGCTGACCGGCCGGCTCATCGCCACAGCCGCCGCCACCAGGGCCGGCGGAGCTCGGCCAGCTCCACGGCGAGCGCGTCGCCTCGCGCCACCTCGCGAGCGACCTGGGCGCGCAGCTCCTGCAGCACCTGCTCCCTGGCGGAGAGCTCGACCTCGACCACCCGCTTGGCCGCCTCGACGTCGCCGCGGGCCACCGCCTCGACCGCGCGGACGCGCTCCTCGGCCCGCGCCAGATCGACGCGCAGGTCGCCCGCCTCGCGTTCGGTCCGGGCGAGATCGGCGCGTAGACGGTCGATCACGGACTCGAGATCCTCGCTCCGGCCGACTGCAGGCTCCTGCGCTTGCGGCGGCCGCGGTCGACCGTCCGGCTGTGGCCGGCCGTCATGCGTGCGCGGCCGACCCGCTTCGACCCGGATCTCCAAGCCACGATTGCCGCGCCGGGTGACGATGGTGCCGCGGCGCGCCAGGGAGCGCAGGCGCTCGGGGTTCCAGCCCGTTGCCCGCGCCGCCTCGGCGACCGGCAGCCAGGAGGCGGGCTGGGCCGCCTGCCCGGTCTCACCGGTGTCGCCCATGGTCGCTTGGCTCATGGTCGCATGCCATCGCTCGCGCTGGCGGTCGGCCGACCGGTCGGCCCGACCATGTGCCACTCGGCGCCAGGGCGCAACCCGTCGCGCCTGCCCGCTCGACATGCTATCCACCCGGCCGCCATGCTCGACCTTACCGACGTCACCCTGCGCATCGCCGGCCGCCCCCTGCTCGAGGGCGCGAGCCTGCACGTCCCGGCCGCCACCCGCCTGGCCCTGGTGGGCCGCAACGGCACCGGCAAGTCCACCCTGCTGCGCCTGATCGCGGGCGAGCTGCAGCCCGACGCGGGCGAGGTCCGCATGCCCACCGCGATGCGGATCGGCATGGTCCGCCAGGAGGCCCCGGGCGGCGACCTCACCCCTTTGCAGGCCGTGCTCGCCACCGATCAGGTGCGCGAGGGTCTCTTGGCCGAGGCCAGGACCGCAACCGATCCCGTGCGGATCGCCGAATTGCACCAGCGGCTGGCCGAGATCGGCGCGGACGCGGCACCCTCGCGGGCGGCGCGGATCCTCAAGGGCCTGGGTTTCGACGACGAGTCCCAGAACCAGCCGCTGAGCTCCTTTTCGGGCGGTTGGCGCATGCGCGTGGCGCTGGCGGGCGTCCTCTTCCTCGAACCCGACCTCCTGCTCCTGGACGAGCCCACCAACCATCTCGACCTCGAGGCCGCGATCTGGCTCGAGGAGCATCTGCGCCGTTACCCGCGCACGCTGATCCTGGTCAGCCACGACCGGGACTTCCTGAACTCGGTGCCGCAGAAGACCTGCCATCTCGAGGGCAGGAAGCTCACCCTCTACGCCGGCGGCTACGACCAGTTCGAGCGCACCCGGCGCGAGCGCATGGTTCTGGCCGAGAAGGCGCGCGAGCGGCAGGTGAGCGAGCGTGCCCACATCCAGTCCTTCGTCGACCGCTTCCGCTACAAGGCCAGCAAGGCGCGCCAGGCGCAGAGCCGGCTCAAGATGCTGGAGCGCATGGAGCCGATCGCCCAGGCGCTGATCGAGCCCGAGATCCGCTTCTCCTTTCCCGCCGGCAGCGTGCCCGCCCCACCCATGATCACCATGGATGGGGCCAAGGCTGGCTATGGCGAGAAGGTCGTGCTCTCGCAGCTGTCCTTGCGCCTCGATCCCGACGATCGCGTGGCGCTCCTGGGGCGCAACGGCAACGGCAAGTCGACCTTCGCCAAGCTGGTGGCGGGTCGGCTCGAGCCCATGGCGGGCGAGCTGGTGCGGGCGCGCGGCCTCAAGGTCGGCTTCTTCGCCCAGCACCAGATCGAGGACCTCGAGCCGGAGGAGACCCCTCTCCAGCATGTCCAGGTCCGCCGCCGCGGCGAGCGCGAGCAGCAGAGCCGCGCCTGGCTCGCGCGCTTCGGGCTAGGCCAGGACCAGGCCCGCACCAGGGCCAAGCATCTCTCCGGCGGCGAGAAGACCCGCCTCGCCCTGGCGCTGATGTGCCTGGACGCGCCGCAGCTCCTGATCCTCGACGAGCCGACCAATCATCTCGACATCGACAGCCGCGAGGCGCTGGTCGAGGCCGTCAACGAATTTCCGGGAGCGGTCATCGTCATCAGCCACGACCGGCATCTGGTCGAGCTGGTCGCCGATTCCCTGTGGCTGGTCGAGGGCGGCCGGGTCCGCCCCTACGACGGCGACATGGACGATTACCGCCAGTTGCTCCTGGAGACTTCGGCCGAGCCGTCGCCCGCCGAGGCGGCCAAGTCCGAGCGCCGCCCCGCCGGCGAGCGTCGCGCGCTGCTGGCCCCCCTGCGGCAGAAGGTCAAGGAAGCCGAGCGCCTGATCGAGCGCCTCGACCAGGAGCGCGTCACCCTCGAGGCCCGTCTCGCCGACCCCGCCAGCTATGCCGACGGCACCGACATCGCTGCGCTGCAAAAGCGCCTCGCCGGGCTCCGCGCCCAAACCGAGGATGCGGAGCACCGCTGGCTCGCGGCCGAGGCCGAGATCGAGCGCGTCGCTGCCGGGTGACGTCGTGAGGACCTGCGCTCTCGCGTGCCTGCTGCGAACGCGGGCCAAGCTCAGCGCGACAGGATCAGGTCGTTCATCTGCTTCTCGAGGCTGTTGAACCTCTTGGTCTCGAACGCGCTCAATGGCCGCTTGAGCAGGTCCACCTTCTCCAGCGGTGACTTGTCGACATTGTAGAACTCGCGCGAGCCATCGTAGCGCTCGATCAGCCTGTAGCCGCGCTCGTACACGGCGCGCTGCCAATCGCCGTCGTAGGTCATCGTAAAACGTTCCGTGTACAACAGCGTTCGCGGATGTGGCGACGTGACGTTGCGCAAGTGGGGCAGCAGGGTGACCCCGTCGATCTTGAGGCCGGCCGGGAGGGCGCGATCGAGGTCGATCCCGGCGAGTTCGAGGATGGTCGGAAAGAGATCCACGACGCTGACCGGTCTTGGCCGTGCCGATAGCCGGCCTGAATATCCAATCCGTTGATTGTCGTCTCGGCGATTTCCGTAGGAATCGGGGAACTACGGCCAGCCTCGGCGGAGGCGATAATTACGACGCGCGCCTCGAGGTCCTCGGCGGGCGCGCGCAGTCGCCTCGACGCGGTGTGGCCCAACACCATGGTCATATGCATCTCCGATTTTTAAATCGGCTCTTTTGTTCTCGTCTGCGTTATGTTATTCGCTTGCGAGTTGGGAATACCCAGGAAACGCACAATGACAGGTTCAGAGGCGGAGAGCCCGGACATGACCCTCGCGGGTGGCCACGTGCAAGTCGAACGTACGAACTTGGTGGATTCGCGCCCGAAGTCTCCTGCAGCGGTGCTTGGGCCCTCGCGCTCTGCCATGGCTCTCGCGGCGCTGCTGGCCTTGGCCGCCCAGCCGTCCGCCGCCGCCCCGGCCGACTGCATGTCGCCCAAGGACGACTTGTTCGCCAACCCGTTCACCTATACCAGCGCCCACCATCGGCCGATCGGCACTGGTGCCACCTATGCTTCCAATACGGCCGCCGCGACCAAGGATTGGCTCCAGGCGGACCTGTTCAACATCAACAACGGGCTACCCGCAGGGACGGGAATATACGAAGTCGATGATGGTGACCCGCTGGTTGAAGTGAACGGATTCGCGAAATGCGGTAAAACTGTCGGAATGCCGATTAATCTGCGAATTCCGGTAGGAGGTTTTCCTCCACCACTAAATCCAACCACCGTATCCTGCCCGGATAACGCCATTGTCGTTTACGATCGTGTCAGTAGAGCGAATCCCGACGACGATAAGGTCTATCAACTTCGCCAGTATTACTGGAACGGTGGCAGTCCAACGGCCGAAAGAAACAAGTTCCTCGATGTCCGCGGCCTTGGGCACGGCCTGTACTACGGCGACCAGATCGGCGGCCCCGCCTCCGGTGTATCCACCATGTTTGGGGTATTGCGGGGCGTGGAGCTCGGCACGCCCGGCCGGGCGATCGAGCACGCGCTGGCGATGGGCCTGCCGTACAAGCCTACCTGCATAAGCATGCTGTCGCGGGACGTCCGGCTGCCGGCAACCAATCGGGATTCAACGGCGAGCAAGACCGGCTACAATACCGGGCACATCCCCTACGGTGGCCTGTTGGCGATCCCCAGAACCGTCAACGTCCTGAGCCTCGGCCTGAGCGAGGTCGGGGTGCGGCTGGCGACGGCGATCCAGAACTATGGGATCTACGTCATCAACGGCGGCGGCTGCACGGCCGGAGCGCTCGACGCCGATCAGAACGTCACCAGGAACCAGCGCCTTGCCCTTCAGGCCGACATCAGGCGGATCTATCCGTTCGTCCGGTTGGTGCTGAACAACGACGTTTTTCGGAGCACGGTCGCCGGTGGCGGCACGCCGCTGGCGCCCAATTGCGCGTTCGACGCGCCATGACGCGAACCGCCACGTCGATATGGGCAAAGTCCACCAGGGACTTGATTGGTAGCGTTTGGCGGCCGACTGGTAGATGACTGTCACCTGTATGGCATCCAAGAACCTGATAGCAAACATGTGGACTAATATAGAAGCAAGTCGAAATCATACAAGCAAGTAATATCAGGAATAGTGGTCGGCTATCCTTTCCTTCGTGTTCTTAACTAAAGCAACTTCTATTAGTGCCAGTGTGTGAATAGTCTTTGACTAACGACAGGCCGCTTCGCGTCAAGCCGCGGGTTGGACGATCGGGCGGTTAAAGCGGGAGAAAACGGGATGGACGCGGAAAGCAACTTGGTCGCGCCTATTGGGCAGATCGGCATAGTCCAGTCGATGGGGAACCTGGCATCGGCGCCAGCAGCGATCCGATGCGCTCGCCGGTCGCTCGGCCATGGGCTGCGGCAGGGCATGCTCTCGGGAGCGCTGCTGCTCATCAGCTGCCTGGCAACCTCGGTCACCGCGGCGCCGCCTTACCCGCAGAGCAACCGCATCGCGGCTATTCGATGGGAACTCGACAGCTACCTGTCGGGTGGGCTGGGCGGCACCATCTGGCCGATGACCTGGGCCGCGGACGGCTCCATGCTGACCGCGTGGGGTGACGGCGTCGTCGCCTGCCCGCAAAAGGTCTCCTACGGGTTCGCGAATCTGGCCTCCGATCAGCCCGGCACGGGCCTGACCCGGCTCTTCTGCGGCCCAGGCCCGAGCGGCAAGGGCAAGGTGATGGCGATGGTGGCCACGGGCGCCGCCATCTACGCGACCGTGAACCTGCAGAACGGCATCTACCGCTATCCGGTCTGGAAGTCCCTCGACGGCGGGCAGAGCTGGACGCAGCCGACTTCGGCACCGGACATGCTACTCGATTCTTTCGTGCAGGTCGGCCGTGGCAATGCCGGTGCGCCGGGCGGCTACGTCTATGCCCTGGAGCCATCGAGCACCCAAATCCGCCTGCTGCGCGTCCCGGCGGCCAGCGTCGACAATGTGGGTGCCTACCAATATTTCAGCGGCACGCCATTCGCGCCGGCCTGGAAGACCGGCAAGACCGGCTCAAGCGTCATCTTCACCGATCTTGCCGGCGTGGTGCGCCCCAGCATGACCTACAACGCTGGTCTCAACCGCTATCTTCTGGCGGTGGCGCACTCCTCCTCGACCACGGCCGGGGCGAACAAGATGGGCCTGTTCGAGGCTCCCAACCCCTGGGGTCCCTGGCGCACGGTCAGCTACGTCGACAATTTCCTGGGCATCGCCGGCGGGCGCTTCTACGGCATGCACTTTCCCGCGAAGTGGCAGGCGGACGCCGGCGCCACGCTCTGGGCGACCTTCGCCTGCACCTCCACCAGTTCCTCCCAGTCCTGCGGCGCCTACGACAGCCGCCTCAATCTCCTGAAGGCGACCTTGACCACCGTGCCCGCGCCGCCCCCGCCCAAGGCCATGGCCGACGCCGCCACGACCAATGCCAACACGGCGGTCGTAATTCCGGTGCTGGCCAACGATACCGGCACCGGCCTCGATCTGCGGACGGTCACGACTCCCGCCAATGGCACGGTACGGATCAACAGCGACGATAGCGTCACCTACACGCCGAAGAGTGGCTATACCGGCGCCGATGCCTTCAGCTATCTCGTCAGCGACGGCTTCGAGCAGCCGGCGACCGCGACGGTGACGGTGACCGTGCAGAACCGCCCGCCGGTCGCTGGCGCGGACAGCGCCACGACCGTGGCACCGAATTCCGTCAAGATCGCGGTGCTGGCGAACGACAGCGATCCGGATGGCCACACCCTGACGGTGGTCGGAGCCAATACTCCCGGCCACGGCACCGCCACGGTCACCTCCGACCGGAAGGCGATCACCTACAAGCCGGCCGCCCGCTACAGCGGCACCGACAGCTTCACCTACACTCTCGGCGACGGCCATGACGGTACCGCCCAGGGTCGGGTGACGGTCGCGGTGACCAACAACCCGCCGATCGCCGTGGCCGACAGCGCCACGACCATTGCCGGTAAGTCCGTGCGCATCCTCGTGCTCGCCAACGACAGCGACCCGGAAGGGTACGTCCTGACGATCGCGCAGGTGACTCAGGGCGCCCACGGCACCGTGACGCGGAGCTCCGACCTCAAATCGGTCACCTACACGCCTGCCGCCGGCTTCGTTGGCGGCGACAGCTTCTCCTACACGGCCAGCGATGGCTACGGCGGCACCGCACAGGCGCAGGTCACCGTCACGGTTACCAACCGCCCTCCCGTCGCCGTGGCGGACGCCGCCAGCACCGTCGGCGGAAAGCTCGTCAAGATCACCGTGATCGCCAACGACAGCGATCCGGACGGCCATACGATTTCCGTCCAGTCCGTCGGGCCGGCGTCTCACGGCACCTCCAGCCTCAATGCCAACAGTACCGGCGGCGTCATCTATCAACCTGATGCCTTCTATACCGGCCCCGACTCCTTCATCTACACGATCAAGGACCGATATGGCGCTACCGCGCAGGCCACGGTGAGCGTCGCCGTCGGCAATCATCCGCCGGTGGTGACCGCAGATGCCGTGTCGACCCCCTACAACACCATCGTGACGATCAACGTGCTTGCCAACGACAGCGACCCCGACGGCCACGCGCTGCGCACCGGGGCAGTCTCGCGGCCGTCCGATGGAATTGCCGAGATCGGCGTGGACCAGCGGCAGGTAAAATACCGGATGGTCCCGGGATTCGAGGGCGTGGACACCTTCACCTACACGGCGGTCGATGGCTACGGTGGCAGCACGGTGGGGCAGGTGACGGTCACCGTCGGCCAGCGGCCGTGGCTCGAGCGGGTTTTCGGGCTCCGCAGGTGACATAGCCTTGAGCAGCTCGAAGGATGGTAGCTCCAGGAATGCTGGTGCATGTTTGTTTGCCCGACCGCGTACCAGCGGATCGCCTCCAGGAGCTTGAGCAAGGACCCGGACAGCGCCGTGAACCAGCAAGCAGGTCCGCCGTGCGACCTGGATCGTCCGCCTGCCGGGCAGGCGTCCGATTTCTGTCGAACGTTGCTCATTGCCCGAATGGGCTGCAAGGTCGATTTGCATCGACCACACTGTTGCGGTAGGCTAGAAAACGGCTGGTATCTCTCGGTCTGCGAGTGATTCGGCATCCTACCGCCGATTGTCGTGGGCTAGCGGATGCGTCTGACGTAGATGAGAGTGCCTTTCTAGGGGGAGGAAAAGTTCATGAGTCCTTTTTTTCGTAACCTATATTGCGTGAATGTTTTTGTTCAAAAACAAGGAAGGGGTAGTGGAGCCGCATTTCGGGCCATTTCGAGCCGTTTTTATTTGCTTATTTTGTGCTTGGGTCTTCCGTCGGGCTTCGCTGTTGCGAGCCCGAACATCGTATTCGTCCTGACGGATGATCTGGACAAGTCTACCTTGGATGTCCGTCCAGCGATCATGCCCAACCTACTGACGCTGATCGGTCAAGCAGGCGCCACGTTCGCAAACGCATTCTACAATGCGCCGCTATGTGGGCCGTCGCGCGCCACATTTCTCACCGGGCGTTATGCCCAGAACACCGGGGTTTACAACCACGTCGGCCCAAACGGCGGCTTTCCCGCGTTTCAGGCCTTCGATAACGAGGAACACACGATTGCGACCTGGTTGCAGGCCGGCGGCTACCGGGCGGGTCTGTTCGGCAAATACATCAACAAATATCCAGATGGGGCTGCCAGCAGACTATGTACCGCCGGGCTGGTCGACATGGATCGCCTTACCGAACATCGGTGCAACAAGCTACGTGACCGACTATCTGGTTGAGAAATCAACGGAGTTCATCGATCAGGCGAATTCAGCCGGCGAGCCATTCTTCCTATTCCTAAGCACCTTGACTCCCCACGCCGGGACCAAGCCGGCGCCGCGGCACGCCGGCCTGTTCCCCCACGCCACGGCGCCGCGTACCGCCAGCTTCAACGAGGCGAACATCAGCGACAAACCGCTGTTCCTCCAGATCCCGCCGCTGACCGAGGGTCAGATCGCCGCCATCGACGATGAGTACCGGAACCGGTTGCGCAGCCTGCAGTCGATCGACGAGGCCATTCTCGCCATCTACCGCAAGGTGGAGGCGATCGGCCAGCTCTCCCAGACCTACTTCGTGTTCACCTCCGACAACGGCTACCATCTCGGCCAGCATCGGCTCACCGGCGGCAAAGAGACGACCTACGACGAGGACCTGCGGATGCCGCTGCTGATCAGCGGGCCTGGAATTCCAGCCGGCCTGAGCATCGACCGACTGGTCAGCAACGCCGATCTCGCCCCGACTTTTGCCGCCTGGGCTGGGGTAACGCCGACGCGGCAGGTGGACGGCCGCTCGCTGGTGCCCTTGCTAGGTGGGAGTCCGCCGGCAAAGTGGCGCAAATCTTTGGGAATCGCCCATTGGAACAATGGTGGGTTTTCAGTGAAACGGCCTCTTCAGGACTTTCTGGGAGTTCGAACGCGGCGACACTCGTACGCCCGCTATCCCAGTATCCCGGGTGCCTTGAGCGCGTACAACATTCAAGCTGACCCGGCTCAGCTTCGCAACCTCCCGCCGACCATTACCCCGAGCGTATTGGCCAAGCTTGATGCGCTCACCACCAATCTCGCAACCTGTGCCGGCCTGACCTGTGTCGTGTTTGAGAATGCCGTCACGCCCTAGCCGGGTTCACGTCGGAATCGGCGGGCGGCATCATCTCGGAATCAGTGGCCGACTTGGAGCGGAACCAGCACCCGCGCGTAGGGGGGTTACGCCCGACGTAGCGGCAGGCGGTGACCAGATTCGCGTCGACCTGGTCCGGGAACGCCGTGCAGCGGCTCTGGTAGAGATGGCTCTGGCCGAAGGTGCCGTGGCGGCAGCCGAGCCTGCGGTGCAGCCGGCCCAGCGCGCATGCCGCCGCAGGGAAGACGTGGTAGAAGGGTGCCTGGGATGACGCGCCCAGGCGCGAGGCGGTGGACACGGGTCGGAGCATGGGCAAGGAGGCATTCGATCCGTCGCGGTTCCTGACCGCGCAGGAGCCGGTCTATGCCGGGGTCCTGCAGGAGCTGCGCAGCGGCAGGAAACGCACGCACTGGATGTGGTTCGTCTTCCCGCAGCTCGCGGGGCTCGGCCACAGCTTCATGGCGACGCATTACGGGCTCGCGGATCTCGACCAGGCGCGGCTCTACCTGCGTCATCCGGTGCTGGGCAACCGGCTCAAGGAATGCACACGGATCGTGAACGCGCTGGAGGGACGGTCGGCCTACGAGATCTTCGGCGATCCCGACGAGATGAAGTTCCGTTCGTCCATGACCCTGTTCGTGCACGCCGCATCGGCCGGCAACGTCTTTTCCCTGGCGCTGGCCAAGTATTTCGCCGGCGAGGTGGACGAGGTGACGTTGGGCATGCTGCGGCTGCTCTGACGAGACGGCAAAGCGCCAGGGTTCTCCCTCGTCCGCATCGTCCCGTCCGCTCTCACCGGTAGGCAATCGGCGCTCACGGCTCGAGCGTCGAGCCGCCCGGTCGCCGGCGCAATGGGACCTGCGCCGTATGGCGCTGGCCGGTGCTGGCCGGACCCCGGCCTTTCTCGAATAGCTCGGCCGGGTTCAGGCCCGCCGCCGGAACGTCGCGCGGCAGCTCGACCGGGCCGGTCACGGCCGGGTATTCGGGGTCCGAAGCGGGTGGGACCGGCACCGGGTTGCGCAACGGGTCGACCGGATCATCCTCGGGCGGGCGAAGGCCGCCGGCCTCGGCGTCGATCTGGCGCTCGGCCTCGCGCCAGTGCGCGAGCTCGCGCCCCTCGGGCCGGCCTTCCGCCTCCCAAAGCCGGTACGCCCGATCCCGGACGCGTGCCTGGTCCGCCATGTCCGTCTCCCCACCCGGCCGCCCGCGCGGCGGCCGCACGACAACAACGAGGGGCACGGGCCGACGTTGCGCCGCGCCGTCGGCCGATCGGGCGTGGGGATCCGGTGACCCGGATCACGCGCTGGGTCGGCGTGAACCGCGCCGGGTTTGCCGGAGGCTGGTTGGTTTGAGTCCTACGCGGCCATGCTGGTGCCTGCCAGCTGGTTGTAGAACGCGGCTTCGGCCTCGGCCGGGGGGACGAAGCCGATGGGCTCGAGCAGGCGCCGGTGGTTGAACCAGTCGACCCACGCGAGGGTGGCGAACTCGACCGCTTCGAGCGAGCGCCAGGGCCCGAGCCTTCGGATGACCTCGGTCTTGAAGAGGCCGATGACGGTCTCGGCCAGGGCGTTGTCGTAGCTGTCGCCGACGCTGCCGACCGACGGTGCGATGCCGGCCTCGGCCAGGCGCTCGGTGTAGGTGATCGAGACGTACTGGACGCCGCGGTCGCTGTGGTGGATCGAGCCCGCCTTCGACCGGCCGGCGGGCGTGCAGCGCCTGCTCGAGGGCGTCGAGCACGAAGCCGGCCGTGGGCCGTCCGTGATACCCGCCAGCCGACGATCCGCCGGGCGAAGGCATCGACGACGAAGGCAACGTGGACGAAGCCCGTCCAGGTCGCGACGTAGGTGAAGTCGGCGACCCAAAGGACGTTGGGCCGAGGCGCCTTGAAGTCCCGGTTCACGCGGTCGAGCGGGCACGGCGCCGCCTTGTCGCTCACCGTCGTGCGGACCGCCTTGCCACGAACGACGCCGCGAAGCCCCATCGCCCGCATCAGCCGGGCGACGGTGCAGCGGGCAACCTCGATCCCCTTGCGGCGCAACTGCCGCCAGACTTTCCGCACGCCGTAGACCCGGAAGTTCTCCTCCCAGACCCGTTGGATCTCGGTCGCGCAGCTCGGCGTCCCGCTTGGCTCGGGCCGACAGCTTCGCGGGATCGCGCCGCCGGGCGACGTGCTCGTAGTACGTCGACGGGGCGATCGGCAGCAGCCGGCAGATCGGCTCGACCCCGTGGACGTCGCGGTGCTCCTCGACGAACGCGATCATGGCTTCGACCGGCGGTCGAGCTCCGCCATCGCGAAATACGCCGAGGCCTTCCGCAGGATCTCGTTCGCCTGCCGCAGCTCGCGAACCTCCCGCTCCAGGCCCTTGATGCGCTCACGCTCCTCGCTCGTCGGCCCGGCGCGCTGTCCCTGGTCACGCTCGGCCTGGCGAACCCAGCCCCGCAGCGTTTCCGCCGTGCACCCGATCTTCGCCGCGATCGAGCTGATCGCCGCCCACTCCGAGGCATGCTCGCCTCGATGCTCGAACACCATCCGCACGGCCCGCGCCCGCACCTCCGGTGAATACCTCGTCTGCCTCGCTCATCGCTCCATCCTCTCAAGGGCTGGAGCCTCCGGCAAACCCGGCGCGGTTCAGCCGCCAGCCGGGTCGGCTGCGCTGAAGCGGTGTGTGTGATCTCACAGACAATCCTTCCCCTAGAATTCGATACTGGGGGAGCAATCGGAAGATATCGGCTCAGGGAAGGACACACGCTATGGCTACTGCCAACAAGCCCGATCGCAGGACCCGCAAGTTCTCCGAGGTCGTTCCCCCCCAGGCTACGCCGAGAGCCAAGTTGACCAACCAGGGTGCTCCGTCACCGCGCGGACCTTGGCCCGCCGGGCATCTGCGCGGCGTCTGGCCATGGCGGGGTACCGGCTGGATCATGATGGCCCTCCCGTTCCACGTGCTCCGGCGCCGCCGGCGGGATTTCAAGTTCTCGTTTGCTGATGAACCAGTATGACGAGGAACTCCAATTCACCTTCGTGGATGACGACGTTCCCAATCGAGGGCTCTTGAGGTCTGGCCAAGCTGATTTTGACCAGTTCGTCGTCACCCTCGATTACCAGCAGAAGTTGCGCAGTTTTCGCGGAAGCTCGGCCGGCAGCAATGGACTGGCCGGTGCCGCCGGGCTGCCGATCCGCCCCGGACCCGGCTTGTGGCTCTACGAGAAGAATCGCCGGTCCAGGGACGACGGATCAAGGGCGACGTGGTGTCGGAGTGGAGCTCGACGTCGCTCGGCTGGCTTCGTTCCCGCACTGGAACTCCGTCCTGGCTCTCGGCAGATCGGAGGAGCATGACGGTATGCCGCCGATACCGCCCTTGAGTGGCTTGCCCTCGGGGCGGTTCGAGGACGTCGCGACGCCGGACTATGACTTCAGGGACGCCGCCGACCCGGACCCCTATCTCGAGCCCTACCGGCACTATATCGACAACCCGTTCATCGGCAACGTCGCCATACCCCGGGTTCCCTGGTTTCAGTCCGGCGGACATGAACGAGATCCTTCGCTTCGCAAACCAGGGCGTCGAACATCGTTCGGACCACCGTACTGACCGTCGATTCGACCCGGAAGAGCGCCGGTGTCTCGAATGTCCCCTTCTCGGTCCGCGAGGCCGAGCCGGTCAGCATGAAGTCGACGTTCTGGATTCAGGAACTTACCGAAAAGGACGACCAGGGAAGACCCCGGATGCGGCTGCAGTACTCGCAAGTCGTGATGCTGCATTTTTTCCGTCCCCGCGAGGATGAATTTCCCGGGCGAGCCGTTTCGCCTCATATCAGCATTGCAACTCTGGAAAGAATGCCGGCCGATTACGCGCTGTCGAGAGTTAGAGAGCGCCGGTCTTGCCGGCCGCCCGCGTGGCCGCAGCGTGGATGCGAGGCCATGGCGCGCGGCCATGGCGGCGACCTAGGCGGCGGCGCCGAACAGAGCGCCTCGTGCACCGAGCGGCGCAACGCCTCCGCTCCTGCGGTGTCCGGGCCGGTCGACCAGTGCCGCCCAGCCCGTCGGCCGGGGCAGCGGCCAGGTCGAGCAGGCGCGCCGGCGCCGCGGCGGCGAGCTCGGCCAGCGACCGTGCGGCCAGTCGGCGGCCGAGGCTACCAGCCCGGCGCGCACGGGATTGCGCTCGACGTAGCGGCAGACGGTGACAGATGAGCTCGTCCTGGACCAGGAACGCCTTGTAGCGGCCCTGGTAGAGATGACCCTGGCCGGCGTGCCGTGCCGGCCGTGCCGGCCTGGGTGTGGCGCTGGGTCAGCCGGCGACGAAGCGGCCGAGATCGCCGTCGCGCGCGCGGCCACAGGACGAGGTGCCAGTGGTTGGGCATCAGGCACCAGGCGAGCAGGCGCATGCCGGTCGCGGCGCGCTCCTCGGTGAGCAGCTCGGTGAATCGGCGGTAGTCGGCCTCGTCGTCGAACAGGTGCTCGGGCTTGGCGCTGTTCAAGCACGTGGTAGACGCAGGCCGCCGACGTCGGTGCGGGGTGCGCGGGGCATGGGTGGAGTATAGCGGCAGGCGTAGCAGGCTGTAAAGAGTCCCGACCCCTTACACCACCGCGCTTGAGCACAAGGCAGACGAACTGACCGATCTTAGGACCGAGTGCTGAGCACTGTTGACGGGAAGCGATGAGTGCAGGACGCGTAAAACGTCCCGACCCCTTTGGCATTACAAATGCGACTTATCCTTGACTGAATAGATAGTCACGCCCTTGTATTTTTCCTTCTCGATATACTCTTTTCTTTGCAGCGATTTGAGAACACGTCGTATGGTCTCCACCTGGGTGCGGTATTCACCCATGTTATACAGGCACGCGTGCCCCAAGACAGCATCAAAGCTCGCCGTCCCTTTTCGGCGGCGCAGATAGTCAAATAGGAGCTGTTCAACCCAGCCAAGCCCGCGCGACATGCCATCGCCTATGCGGAGAAATCCATGTCTTTCGATAACCTATAACCAATGCCCTCCGTTCGGTCCATCATTTAAGTTGGATAACTGCATCAAAACAAGGGCTTGAAAGAAGTCTTCCCATCCTACGCCATGGGCTTGGGTTTCTGCTAGATGAGGAGGCGGGCTCGATGGGTGCTGATTGGTCGTCCGCATCCCCACCGAACCCGTTGCCCCAAAGACAGGAGCGTCCCGTCGATGTCGTTCACGATACTCGTCCGCTGGCAGAGCCGACAAGGATTGAAACGGCCGCGCTGGTTCAAAGCCTTGTTGCGTCTCGTGCTGGGCTGATCCCAGCCAATCTGGGCGTCGCCCTAAGCAATCCCCTGCCAAAGAAAGTGGGCGGCATCTGTGGACACCCTAAGCAATGGACCGCTCCTCGGCAGGGCGGCGTCGCGGACCGGGGCGGCCAGGGCGCAGGCGGCGGCCGAGGTCCAGTTCGAGCGCTGCGACAAAGCTCCGGTCGCCGAGCGGCCGTCCGGTACGTTCATGCCGGCGCAGCTCCTCGATCTCTGCCATCCGCGGCGCCACCGCCAGGAATGCGGCCCAGTCGCCGACCGCGTCCAGGAGCGGCGCCACCGTGGCGAGCCCGTCATCCTGCCCGGCCAGATGCCCCCGCGCGCTGCTCCATGGCCAAACATCCGCACGCTCGACGAGGCACGCGCGAACCGGGTTCAACTCGACATAACGGACCGCGGCGACCAGATGCGGGCCGTCGAGCGCGCAGGAGGCGAAGCGGCCCTGCCAGAGATGGCCCACCCATCCCTGGCGTCGGTTGACCAGGCCCGTGTAGCGCTGATGGGTCTCGCCGAGTGCAAGGCGCAGGGCCGGCGCCTCGTCCGGGACCATGATCAGGTGGACGTGGTTCGGCATCAGGCACCAGGCCCAGACCGCCACGCCGTGCCGTCGGCACGCCGCCGCCAGCAGCTCCCGGTACGCCGCATAGTCCGCATCGCCGAAGAAGGTCTGCTGCCGGCGGTTGCCCCGCTGCGTCACGTGATGCGGCACCCCGGCCGCCACCGCCCTCGCCAAACGCGCCATGTACCAAGGATGGACCAAGCCGGGGGCAACCGTCAATTACGTAGGGTGTCCCCGGATTCCCAGGATGGACCAAGCCGGGGGCAACCGTCAATTACGTAGGGTGTCCCCGGATTCCGCGGATGCCAACCGTCAATTACGTAGGGTGTCCCCGGATTCCCCGGATTCCGTCAATTACGTAGGGTGTCCCCGGATTCCGCGGTGCAATGTCCACGTAGGGTGTCCCCGGATTCCCCCCGGATTCCCCAGGGGCATCCAATGAAGCGGTCTTACACCTACCCAAGTCCTGAGGCCTACGATCTCGACCTCGGGATCGATCCCGATATGGCTCAGATACCAATTAGTATGGCAGCAGCTTGGCTCGGAATGAGTGTACTCACGGTCCAGAGATACATCCGGGAGGGGCGCTCAGCCGAGATTGCCATTGGGCCAAAACGTAACTGGTTGGGCGTATCGGTCGGAGGCTTCGTTCGATGATCACACAAAGACAGCAGGCAGTTATCAGTCTGGCCGGCACTGCTGAGCAGATCCTGATTAGGGCAGCGAAAGCCAACCGATTGCTGGACTATGACGCGGACGTGATGGCGCCTTCGGGGCTACCGCTATGAGTTGAGTAAGGATCGAGCTCTTATTGGGCAGGTCTTGGGCCATGTATCGACGCAGAGTTACAATGCCAATGGCCGCCTACTGTCAGTACATCGCGGATTCGCAAGAAATCCAAATGCCCAACGGTCAGTTTCATGTACTCGCGACGAGTTGCGAACTATGCGTGAACATGAGAACGCAGTCGAAATCTTTAAGCGTGAGCGTGACAAAGTAATTTCGACCAAGTAGTGAATGGACTAACTTACGGGAGATACTAGCAAGTTCGTTCACCGGCGCGTTGGGTCTGCGTGGATTGGCATACATCAGACAATACCTCGCCGTCAATGAAACGCCTCCCGCTCCACGCAGCTCCCATCCGCCGCAAACAGATACGTCGCCGCCGCCGGGATCCCGATCCTCGCCCGCTCCCCATGCTTCACCGGCACCGCCGCCTCCGCCTTCACCACCAGCGGCTCCTCCTGGCCGATGTCGACGTACATGTAGCTCTCGGCCCCCAGGCGCTCGATGGTGATGACCTCGCCCTCGATCGCGGCGTCGCCGCTGCCGTCGGCGCGGAGGTGCTCGGGGCGGATGCCGAGCTCGGTGGGCTTGGGGCCGGATTTGGGGGCGGCGACGGCGAGGGTCGCGCCGTTGGGCAGGGTGACGCGGTCGCCGTCGACGGTGCAGGGGCAGGAAGTTCATCTTCGGGCTGCCGATGAAGCCGGCGACGAACTTGTTGTGGGGGTGCTGGTAGAGCTCGAGCGGGGCGCCGAACTGGCGGACGTTGCCGGCGTCGAGGACCACGATGCGGTCGGCCAGGGTCATGGCCTCGACCTGGTCGTGGGTGACGTAGATCATGGTGGCGTCGAGGCTGTGGTGCAGCTTGGCGATCTCGATGCGCATCTGGACGCGCAGGCCCGCGTCGAGGTTGGAGAGCGGCTCGTCGAACAGGAACACGCGCGGGTCGCGGACGATGGCCCGGCCGATGGCGACGCGCTGGCGCTGGCCGCCGGAGAGCTGCTTGGGCTTGCGGTCGAGGAGGTGGGTGATCTGCAGGATGCGGGCGGCGTTCTGGACCTTGGCCTCGGCGGCGGCGGGGTCGACCTTCGCGAGCTTGAGGCCGAAGCCCATATTGTCCTTCACGGTCATGTGCGGGTAGAGCGCGTAGGACTGGAACACCATCGAGATGCCGCGCTCGGATGGCGGCAGGTCGTTGACGATCTCGTTGCCGATCAGCAGCTCGCCCGAGGTGATGTCCTCGAGGCCCGCCACCAGGCGCAGGAGCGTGGACTTGCCGCAGCCCGAGGGGCCGACGAAGACCACGAACTCGTTGGGCTCGATCGCGAGGTCGACCCCCTTGATGACGTGGACCGGCCCGAAGGACTTGGTCACGCGGCGCATGGTGATCGCGGCCATCGGCGTTTCCTCTAGTCGAGATGGGCGAAGGCGAAGGCCCAGGGCGGCAGCTCGACCTCGCGGCCCTGGAACGCGACGCCGGCGCTGCGGAAGCCGGCATCCATGGGCGTGCGGGCGGCACGCCAGGATCGCGGCTCGGCCCCGAGATTGAACAGGCACAGGAGGCGGTCGGCCTCGCTGTCGCGCTCGAACGCCAGCACGTCGCCCGCAGCGCGCAAAAAGCGGATGGAGCCGGTGCGCAGGGCCGGGCGCTCGCGGCGCCAGTTGAGGAAGGCGCGGGTGGTGTTGAGCACCGAGCCGGGATCCGAAGCCTGGAGGTCGACCGCGCGGCGGCGGTGCCCCGCCGGGATCGGCAGCCAGGGCTCGCCCGCGGTGAACCCGGCCTCGGGCGCCTCGGCCTGCCACGGCATCGGCGTGCGGCAGCCGTCGCGGCCGATGAATGCCGGCCAGAAGGCGAGGCCGAACGGGTCCTTGAGCTGCTCGTAGGCGAGGACGGCCTCCTCCAGGCCCAGCTCCTCGCCCTGGTAGAGGCAGACCGTGCCGCGCAGCGAGGCCAGGAGCACCGGCAGCAGGCGGCGCAGGCCCTCGGGCGGATCCTCGCCGCCCCAGCGGCTGACGGCACGGCGGACATCGTGGTTGCTCAAGGACCAGCAGGCCCAGCCGTCGCCGATCTCGCGCTCCAGGTGGCGCACGACCCGGGTCACGCCGTCGGGGGTGCCGGGGCAGAGCAGGAGGTCGAAGGTGTAGACGATGTCGAGCCCGCCGCCGTTGGTGTACTCGGCCGCGCGCAAGAGCGCGTCGTCGCCGCTGATCTCGCCCAGCAGCACCTTGCCGTCGTAGCGCTCGGTGAGCGCGTGCAGGGGCTTCAAGAACAGCTCGACCAGCGCCGGCAGGCCCTTGTTGTAGCGCTGGACCTGCATCTCGTAGGGCGAGCCGGGGGCACCGCCCGACGCGGCCTTGCGCCGGCGGGGCGGGTTGTCGCGCAGCTCGGGATCGTGGGCGCCGTAGTCGATCGCGTCGACCCGAAAGCCGTCGATCCCGCGGTCGAGCCAGAAAGCCGCCTGCTCGAGCAGTGCCGCCACCGCCGCGGGGCAGTGGAAGTTGAGGTCGGGCTGCTCCTTGAGGAAGTTGTGGAGGTAGTACTGGCCGCGGCGCGGGTCCCACTCCCAGGCGCTGCCGCCGAACACCGAGAGCCAGTTGGTGGGCGGCGTGCCGTCGGCACCCGGGTCGGCCCAGACGTACCAGTCGGCCTTGGGACCGTCGCGGCTCCGGCGGCTGTCCTCGAACCAGGGATGCCGGTCGCTGGTGTGCGACGGCACGAAGTCCATCAGCACCTTGAGCCCGAGCCGGTGGGCCTCGGCCAGCAGGGCGTCGAAATCCGCGAGCGTGCCGAACAGCGGGTCGACGGCGCGGTAGTCGGCGACGTCGTAGCCATAGTCCTTCATCGGCGACTTGCAGAAGGGCGAGATCCAGATCGCGTCCACGCCCAGCTGCTCGATGTGGGCGAGGCGCCGGGTGATCCCGGGCAGGTCGCCGATGCCGTCGCCGTCCGTGTCCTGGAAGCTGCGCGGGTAGACCTGGTAGATCACGGCACCCTTCCACCACTGATCCTTGCGGGCCGCGGCCCGGGGCGTGAAGTGGACGGGAGCACGCCGCCTGCCGGCCATGGGCGGCTCAGCCCTTGACCGCGCCGGCGGTGAGGCCGGAGACGATGCGGCGCTGGAAGATCAGGACCAGGATGATCAAGGGCACGGTGACGATCACCGAGGCCGCCATGATGTTGCCCCAGGGCAGCTCGTGGGCGGAAGCGCCCGAGATCAGGGCGATCGCCACCGGCACGGTGCGCATCTCGGTCGAGAGGGTGAAGGTGAGCGCGAACAGGAACTCGTTCCAGGCGGCGATGAAGGCGAGCAGGCCGGTGGTGGCGAGTGCCGGGCCCATCAGCGGCAGGAACACCTTGGTGACGATGGTGAACGGCTTGGCCCCGTCGACGATCGCCGCCTCCTCGAGCTCCTTGGGCAGCTCGCGCATGAAGGTGGTGAGCACCCAGACCGTGAACGGCAGGGTGAAGATCATGTAGCTGAGCGTGAGCGAGAGCAGGTTGTTGTAGATGCCGAGCCAGGTGACCAGCTCGAACATGCCCGACAGCACCGCGATCTGCGGGAACATCGAGACGCCCAGGATGGTGAGCAGGAGGAGCGTGCGGCCGCGGAACTGGATCCGGCCCAGGGCGTAGGACGCGGCCACGGCCAGCCCGAGCGACAGCACCACGGTCGAGATGGCGACGAACAGGGAGTTCAGGATGTTGCGCCCGAAGGGCTGCTCGCGGAACACGGCGACGTAGTTGTCCCAGGCCGGGTTGCTCGGGAACAGCTGGGTCGAGAACAGGTCCGCACCCGAACGCAGCGAGGAGACGATCGCCCAGTAGAACGGAAACACCGTGTAGAACACGATGACCGCGAGCAGGATGTAGAAGCCGATCCAGCCCAGGGTCTCCCTGACGCGCCGCTTGACGGCACCCGGGCGGGGATGGGCGACGCTGGCGGCCATGGCTCAGTCCTCCCGGCCGACGCGCGCCGCGGTGAGGTAGACCGCGGTGATCACGGCGATGATCACGAACAGCATGGTGGCCGCGGCCGAGCCGTAGCCGACGTCCTGGAAGTCGACCAGCTGCTGGCGGGCGTAGACCGACATCGACATGGTCGACTTGTTGTTGCCGGTCATGACGTAGATCAGGTCGAAGATGCGCAAGGCGTCGAGCGCCCGGAAGATGATCGCCACCATCAGTGCCGGGCGCAGCAGCGGCAGGGTGACCTTCCAGAACACCCGCAAGGGATGGACTCCGTCGACCCTGGCCGCCTCGTAGCACTCGGTCGGCAGCATCTGCAGGCCGGCCAGGATCAAGAGCGCCATGAACGGCGTGGTCTTCCAGACGTCGACCATGATCACCGCGGCCAGTGCCGTGTCGGGCGAGGCGGTCCAGGCGATCGGCTGGTCGATCAGGCCGACGCCCTGCAGCATGACGTTGAAGATGCCGAACACGTCGTTGAACATCCACGACCACATCTGGGCCGAGACCACGGTCGGGATCGCCCAGGGGATCAGCACGGCCGCGCGCAGCAGGCCGCGGCCGCGGAAGTGCGCGTCCAGGGCCAGGGCGATGCCCAGCCCGAGCGTGGTCTCGATGGTGACCGAGCAGACCGTGAACACCATGGTGTTGCGGACCGCCACCCACCAGTCGGGGTCGGTCAGCAGGTACTGGAAGTTGGTGACGCCGATGAACTCGGCTGCGGACAGATCGGCGAGGTTGGCGTCGGTGAACGCGAACCAGACCGTGCGCAGCAACGGCCAGCCGGCCACGGCACCGAGCACCAGCAGCATGGGTGCCACGAACAGCCAGGCGGCCCGGACCCGCTGCCGCGTGAGCCGAGAATCCCGCCCCGCCTTCGGCACCACCATCCCGGGTGCCACCACATCGGTCGCTGCCATGGCAAACTCCCTGCCGAATGCGTCGCGCGCGAGCCTACCAGCGGCCGCCGCGTGAGAGGCGGTCGAGCTTCTTCGCGAGCGCCGCGAGGCTGTCGGCCGGCTGCGCGCCGCCGCTCAGGGTCTCGTGCACGGCATTGTAGAACTCGGAGCTGACCTGATTGTACTTGGCGCCGGTCACCCGCGAGGGCCGCGCCACCGCGTTGACGAACACCTCGTAGAGCGAGCCGAAGAACGGCACCGCGGCCAGGATCTCGGGATCCTTGTAGAGGCTTTCGATCGTCGGGTTGTACGAACCCTCGATCGCCCGCCGCTTCTGCTCCTCGGCCGAGGTCAGGTAGCGGACCAGATCGACGGCGGCGTCGGGGTTGGCGCTGTAGCTCGACACGGCCAGCTGCCAGCCGCCGAGGGCACCGCTGTGCTTGCCGTCCGGACCACCGCCGGCCGGCAGGGCCGAGACGCCGATCTTGTCCTTGACCGGGCTGTCCTCTGCCTGGCCCAGCGCCCAGGCATAAGGCCAGTTGCGCATGAAGATCGCGTTGCCGGACTGGAAGACGCCGCGCGCCTCCTCCTCGCTGTAGTTCAGCACGCCCTCGGGCGCGATCGTGCCGATCGTGGACGCGGCCCAGGTCAGCGCCTCCGCTGCCTGGGGGTTGTCGACCGTGATGGTGCCGTCGGCGTCGACGATCTGCCCGCCGCCGAAGCTGTCGATCCATTCCAGGCCGTTGCAGGTCAGACCCTCATAGGCCTTGCCCTGGTAGACATAGCCCCACATCCGGTCGTTGCCGCCGGCGCGCGCCTGCTCCTGCAGCTCCTTCGCGATGGCGCCGAGCTCCTCCCAGGTCTTGGGGGGCTCCTTGCCCGCCGCCTCCAGCAGGTCCTTGCGGTAGTAGAGCATGCCGGCGTCGGTGTACCACGGCATCGCGACCAGTTTGCCGTCGACGGTGTTGTTGTCGACGATCGCCTTGAAGTGGGTCGCCACCACGTCGGCCGGGACCTTGTCGGAAAGGTCGACGAAGTGGTTGGCGAGGATACCGGGCCAGATCACGTCGATCTGGAATACGTCGATGTCGGGTGATTTCGCCGCCAGCAGCTGCTGGTAAAGGGCCAGCCGTTCGGTGGCCGAGTTCGGGGTCGAGATCACCTTGACTTGATTGCCGGTCTCCTTGGCCCAGGCCTCGGCGCCGTCCTGACACAGCTTGAGCTCGAGGCCGACCGCACCGCAGGAGATCGAGATCGTCGCGGCCGCGGCGCTTGTCACGCCGGCCGTCGAGGTGAGCATGAAGGCGACGAGAAGCCTGGCTGCTCCGCCCATTCGTCTTTCCTCCCCAATCTGTCGCTGCGTCAGCCGCGCCGGCGGGCGACGCGGCCGACACGACCATCCTGTCAACGATGGCCGCATCGCTCTGGTTGCGCAAGTCGGCAATGCGGGAGGAAAATCAGCGAACCGGCATCAATCGACCGGTGGCATGTACTGCCCGGTCAGGCGGAGCTGGCGAGGGTCTGGGCAAAGCGCAGGTCGTTGTTGGCCGGCATGGGCAGGGCGACGTCACCCAGGATCATGCGGCGCTGGTCGGCGGCAAGGCCGGCCACGCGGCCGCCGCGCATGGTCTCGACCAGATGGCGCAGGACCGCGCCGGGGCGGCCCACGGCATCACCCAGCAGATAGGAGTGCCCCAGCGGATCGTAGCGGCAGTTGAAATCGTCGCAATCGATGGCGACAACATTGGCCGGCGCCTGCGCCAGATCGGCCGGGCCGGTATGGCCGAGGCGGCGGCGCACGACGCGGTTCTTGACGTTGGCCACCTTGCTCGAGCGCAGGGCGAAATCGTCGGCGGCGTGATAGACGAGCACGTTGCGCGCTGCGGCGCTGATCAGCGCGCCGGGCTGACCGGGCGCGAACAGGTCGTTGGCCACGTCCGCCGCGACCATGAACAGGTTGCGGAACAGAGCCGGGACCGTGCCGTAGGCATGGGCCCAGGAGGCGAGGGCGGTCGCCAGCACGCGATTGCCCATCGAGTGGGCGACGAGATTGACATGCTTGAGGCAGGTCTCCTCCGTGCCCAGCCGGTCGCGCCAAGCCATGAACTTGCCCAGGACCCGACCGAGCGCCAGTCCGCTGGCCGAGGCCGACTGCTGGTCGTCCCAGTAGTCGAGAATGAGGCCGAAATCGTCGTCGCAGGGCCACAGGATGGTGACGACCTCGACCAAGTCCGGATCGAGCGTGTCGCACAGAGCCTGCAGGCGTTCCGCGTCGGGGAAGACCTTTGCCTCGGGCTGGCAATTGAAGCCGTGGATGTAGAACAGCAGCTGGCGGTGTCGCGACCGGCGCAGCCGGGAGAAGAACGGCACCGCGGTCAGCTCGACATACTGTTCCGGACCCTGCCGCTGGCAGAAGTACAAGGAGGCGCCAGGCTCCTGGTCGCCCTGGGCGAAGGCAATGCTGCGGCCGGGCTGCGAGCGACGCGAACCCTCGATCCGGCGATTGGTGACGAAAAGCATGGCTCGTTCCCGGAGCGGCCGACGATGAAAGGAATATAGTCCAATACCCTAGGATCATACAAGTGTGTTGCGACGGCGGCCCGCCACCCCGTCACGAAAGGGCCCGCATGAACGTCCTCCTCGTCACCGCCGACCAGTGGCGCGGCGACTGCCTGTCCTGCCTCGGCCACCCCGCCGTGCGCACGCCGCACCTGGACCGGCTCGCGGAGGATGCCGTGCTGTTCGAGCGCCATTTCACTCCCGCTACCCCGTGCGGACCGGCGCGGGCCTCGCTGCACACCGGCCTCTACGCGCTGAACCACCGCTCGATCACCAACGGCACGCCGCTGGACGCACGCCACAAGACCCTGGCGGCCCTTGCCCGCGCCGGCGGCTACGATCCGGTCCTGTTCGGCTACACCGACACCAGCGCCGACCCGCGCACCCTGCCGCCCGACAGCCCCTGGCTGCGCACCTACGAAGGGGTGGCGCCGGGCTTTCGCGTCGAACTGCGGCTGCCGGAGGCCGAGGAGCCCTATCTCGACTGGCTGGCCGAGCGTGGCTACGGCTGGCTCACCTTCGAGGAGGTCTATGGCGGAAGCTTCGTCCGCCCGGCGCCGTTCCGCGCCGAGGACAGCGTGACCGCGTTCGTCGCCGGCCGTTTCCTCGACTGGCTGGATCGCCAGACCGGGGACGGCTGGTTCGCGCATGTCTCGTTCCTCAAGCCGCATCCGCCGTTCGTGGCCCCGGAGCCCTGGTATTCGGCGGTGCCCGCTGCACAGATCCGCCCCGCCGTCCGCGCCGCGACGCCACAAGCCGAGGGCGCCATGCATCCGTGGCTCGCGGCCCATCTGGACCAGCCGGTCATGGGCCAGGACCGCCGGGCCTTGCTCGATGGCGCGAGCCTGGCGCAGCTGCGGGCGGTCTATTTCGGTCTGATCGCGGAGGTCGATCACCATCTCGGCCGGATCTTCGACCGGCTGGCGCGGCGCAGCGAGCTCGACCGGACTTTGGTGGTGTTCACCGCCGACCACGGCGAGATGCTGGGCGACCACTGGATGCTCGGCAAGGCCGGCTTCTTCCCGCAAGCATTTCATGTCCCGCTGCTGATCCGGCACCCCGAAGGTGTCCGCGGTCGTCGGATCGCGCAGTTCACCGAGCATGTCGACCTGATGCCGACAATCCTGGACCTCTTGGGGTTGGACGTGCCCCGCCAGTGCGATGGCACCATTCTGTCGGGATTCCTGACAGGTGCGTCGCCGACTTCCTGGCGCGAAGCGGCGCACTGGGAGCATGACTTTCGCGATCCGGTTGCAGCAACCTATGAGCGTGCGCTTGGTCTGGCCAGCGACGCCTGCAGTCTCGCCGTCCACTTCGACGGGACACGCGGCTACGTCCACTTCGCGGGACTGCCGCCGTTGTGCTTTCTCGAGGATGCGGACTGGCTACGGAACCTTGCCGGGGACAAGGCCGCCGCCGTCGAGGTGCTGGCGCTGGCCCAGGGCATGCTGACCTGGCGGCTGCGTGCAGCGGAGCGGCGGCTCACCGGCTGCGTCCTGACCCCCGAGGGAGTCGTGGGCGGCTATGATCCACTCTGAGCTGTCACACGTCGGCGCGCCGGCGCGGCGGGAGCCACGGTCTTGTCCGCGAACCGGCACAGGTCACGGACCACGCAACTCGGGCAGTCCGGCCGGCGGGCGATGCACACATAGCGGCCGTGCAGGATCAGCCAATGATGTGCGCCGCGCCTGAAGGCGTCCGGCACCACGCGCTCCAGGACGGATTCGACCGCCTCCGGCGTCCTGCCCGGTGCCAGGCCGGTCCGGTTGGCGACGCGGAAGACATGGGTGTCGACCGCGATGGTTGGCTCGCCAAACGCCTCGTTGAGCACGACGTTGGCGGTCTTGCGTCCAACGCCGGGCAGGGCCTCGAGTTCCGCGCGCGTACCCGGCACCCGGCCGTCGTGCCGCTCCAGGAGGGCTTGGCTCAGCGCCAGCACGTTCTTGGCCTTGGTGCGGAACAGCCCGATTGTCTTGACAAACTCGCGGATGCGCTCCTCGCTCAGCGCCACCATGGCCGTTGGCGTCGGAGCCGCCGCGAACAGCGCCTTGCTGGCCTTGTTCACGCCGAGGTCGGTGGCTTGTGCGGACAGAACCACCGCCACCAGCAGCGTGAACGGGTCGGCATAGTGGAGTTCGGTGCGGGGAGCCGGATTGGCCGCGGCCAGTTGAGAGAAGAACCACGCGATCTCGGCGTCCGTGAGCAGCGAGCCCGCCGCGGGCGGCGAGGAGCGACTTGGCGCTGAGCGTGCCCTCGACATATTCTCGTTCCCATACCCGCCGGGAGCGCCGTAATCAGTTGACCAGCATCACGGCCGACACGAGCCCTTTCGAGGCTACCCTCTATCCGAATCAGCCGATCAGCCGTGCTGGCTTTATCGGGCTGATGCTCGGCATGTCCAGCGTGAGCCTGCTCATGGGCGCGGGCTTCTACCTGATCGGCGCTTGGCCGGTGGCGGGCTTCTTGGGTCTCGACCTACTGCTGCTCTACCTTGCGTTCCACATCGTTCGCCGCCGCGCCTGTCGTCGCGAGCATATCCGCATCGACTCCGCCGCGGTCCTGGTGCGGCGGGTGGAGGCGGATGGCGCGGCGCGGGAATGGCGGTTCGAGCCCTACTGGGTGCAGGTGCGGATGGACGATCCGCCGCGCAGCGACAGCTGGCTGACGCTCGCATCGCACGGGATCAGCCTGCGGATCGGCACCTTCCTCACGCCCGAGGAGCGGCTGCAACTCGCCCGAGCGCTGCGTGCCGCCTTGCGACGGTTCCGCTAGGTGCTCGTCGCGGCAGTCACAATTCTGTCGAATAGCTTTACATGAAGGGCCAGGGTTCGATTCGACGGTCGCCGGTGGCCAACGTCGGGCGTGAGCACGATGGCGTCGGCGGCAGCAATCGCGGCTATTCGATCATAGCCTTGATGACGCGGCACGCCTCGGTCGATCCTGAGCCACTAACACCGGTAAGCGTTCATAGAGTCCGGATCAGTTAACCGTACGATCGAGTATTATGTTGTGAGCCTTTTTGCCCGGTTGATGGTTCGATTTCACATTGGTATTTGGAGGCACGCCCAATGCAATGGCATGGCACGGATCGTGCTTTATACCGGAGTGTGATTGTGATAAACCAAAGCATTTCGAGGACGGGGGTCATGAATTACGTCGAGGTTGTAGATCGCGGCGCTGTCGCGGTCGACCAAGCCAGCCGGCGTGCACCACGCTACGCTCTTCCGATCAGCAAGCTGTATCAGGTGCCCTATCGGGCGCGTCTTGCCCTGAAGGTGCAGCGCATCACCACCTGCGATCAGCTTCTGGCCGCCGCCGGCGATGCGGCCGCTCGGGCGGCACTTGCGCGGGTGACGCAACTGGAGCTGGAGGTGCTGGATCTGCTGGTGCGCCGCGCCGACATGGCACGGGTGCACGGCATCGGCGTGGTGTTCGGCCTCATGCTGGAGGAGCTGGACGTGGCGGACGTGGCGAGCATCGCGGCTTGCGACCCGCTCGAGCTGCACGGGCGACTGCGCCGCTTCAACGATCTGGAGCGGCGGGCGCGCCGGTCGCCGACGCCGGAGGAGGTCGCAGAATGGGTGGCGCAGGCGCGCGGCCTGCCGCCGCTGGTCAGCTGATCCCGGCCGCGGGCGGCCGCAGACCCAGGACCTCGCTCATGCCATAGAGGCCCGGCGACTGCCGGCCGGCCCACATGGCGGCGCGGACCGCGCCCAGGCTGTAGATGCGCCGGTCCGAGGCGAGATGGGCGAGCTCGATGCGCTCGCCGGCTCCGGCGAAGACGACGCGGTGATCGCCCACCACGTCGCCACCGCGCAGCACGGCGAAGCCAATCTCGCCGCTGGGACGGGCGCCGGTGATCCCGTCGCGTGACCGTGCCGCCACCGCGTCGAACTCGACGGCGCGGCCGCGCGCGGCGGCACGGCCCAGCGCCAATGCCGTGCCCGAGGGCGCGTCGACCTTGTGCCGGTGGTGCATCTCCAGGATCTCGATGTCGAAGGCCGGGTCCAGGGTGCGCGCCACCTGTTCGACCAGGCCCAGCAGCAGGTTGACGCCCACGCTCATATTGGGTGCCCAGACGATCGCCACGCGCTCCGCGTGGCGCCGCAGCTCGCGTTCCTGCGTGGCGCTCAGCCCGGTCGTGCCGACGACATGGGCGCAGCCGTGCTCGGCGCACAAGGCGGCATTGGCGAGCGTCGCCTCGGGGGTAGAGAACTCGATCACCACCTGGGCGGCTGCGATCAGGGCCGCGACATCGTCGCCTGCAAACGCTCCGATGGGGTTCAATCCGGCCAGGACGCCGAGATCCTCGCCGACCGCGCTATGCCCCCGCCGTTCCACGCCGCCCGCTAGCTCAACGCCCGGGGAGGCCAGCAGCTCGCGCAGGTTGGCGCGGCCCATCCGCCCGGCACAGCCGATCACTCCAACGCGCATGGTAATCCTCCGGCTCGGGCACTGTCAGCCCGGCAGCGACCGCGGCCGGTCGAGGTCCGGCCAGGTCGAGATCGGGTCGGTCGAGCGCACGACATGGAAGCCGGCCTCGGCGAAGCGGCGAAAGGCGGCCTCGGCCGCGTCGGTGTAGTCGATCACGCCCGGCACCACCACCGGCGAGGTGCAGTCTTCGAGCAGGTAGACCCGAGGCGCCAACGAGAGATCGCGGCTCCGCACCTCGGCCAGGAGGTCGGCGATGGTCCAGGCGACGCAGTGGCTCTTGGCTTGGCCGGCGATGATCACCGCGTCGTACCGGTGCAGCTGGTCGACCAGCACCCGGTTGCGCTGGGCGATGACCTCGCCATGCGCGCCCTCGGTGACCTCGGGGCCGATGATCGAATAGTGCTCGGTCAGCGGATGGCTGCCCTTCACCTGGAAGTCGGGCTCGCTGGCGCGCGCGATGCCGTGGAAGAACACCGCCTCCTCGACCGCCGAGACCAGGGCGTGGCCGATGCCGCCGAGCATGGCGTGGTAGGGCCAGACGGTCAGCGCGAACTTGCCGCCCTCGGCGAGCCGGCGGACATAGTGGAGGAGCTGCTGCTGCGCATCCTCGCTGCTGCGCCCCAGGCTCGGCGCCACCGCTTCGTTGAACCGCCAGACTCCCCGCTCGACGTCCTCGGCCGACACCAGGGTGAACGGCCCAGGATGCTCGCCGCGCGCGTTCACCAGCCAGACCGGGTGGAAGATCTGCATGGCATGATGGGTGTCCAGGGTAGGGACTATTGTCGTGATCGCACCGAGGTTTCGATAGAGGAACGCGCACAGGCGGCGATTGTCGTCGACCGCACCGGAGCCGGAGCGGCCGCCGACGAACAGCTCGAAACCGGGAATGCAGAAGGTGTTCTGGACGTCGACGGCGATCAGGCAGATCCGCAGCCGGTCCTCTGCCGCCGGCCGGATGCCGCAGGCCGCGGCCCATCGCGCCGCCTCCTCCGCCCGCTCCTGATAGGGGACGCGCCAGACCTCGCCGACGCGGGCGGGATCGAAGTGGGGCGGAATTGGCAGCTCGCGCATGGAAGGATCAACCCGATGGACGCATCGTCGGCCAGCTCGTGCCAACGGCGGGAGGTCATCATCCAGACCTCGCGGGAACAAGACAAGCGGAGCGGGCCGCTTTGGGTCCGCGTGCCGCACCGGCGCTCGCCCTGGTCGACTTGCTTCGCCCGGCCCGTTGGTCCAGGCTCCCGCCCCATGGTCACGATCAGCGGGTAAGCCACATGAGCGCGACCCTTCTCGAGCAGCTGCAGGCGGAGCTTCCCGTCCGGCTCCAACCCTTTCACCTATCCGGGCGCGACGCCGGCCTGGTGATCGCCAACGCCAGCGACGTGGCGGGCGCGGAGCACGGAGCCCGGGAGTCCGGCCAAGCTGTGGCGCGCATGGAAGCGGTGGCCCGCCGGTTCATCGAACGGCGCTTGCCGGTACTGGCATTTTTGGACGCGGGTCCGCCGCCGGCACCGACGCTGCAGCCGCTGCGCTGGCTGGAGGAAGATCCGGACGTCACGATCCTGCGTAAGGATTGCGTCAACGGGTTCGTCGGGGCCATCGAGGCCGTCCACCATGGCATGCACGGTGCCTCCCGCAACCGCGTGGTCGACTGGGTCAACGCCCACCGGCTCCAGGCGCTCCTGGTGATCGGCCTCGGCACCGACGCCTGCGTGATGGACTTTGTGCTCACCATGCTGTCGGCGCGGAACCATGGACTGATGCCGACCCTTGAGGACACCGTGGTGCTGGCGCCGGCGACAGCCACTGGTTCCGGCGAGCCCAGGCATCATCTCGGTCTCCATCTGATGGCTTCCCGCGGCGCGATGCTGGCCGGGGAACTGACCGGGGTCTGACGCGTCAGCTGGCAGGAACCTTGACATGACCGTGGCCCACCTCAACCGCATCGCCACGGCCGTGCCCACCTTCGACGTCCACGACAAGTTCGTGGCCTACGCGCCGGAGCTGCTTGCGGACGAGCGAGCGCGGCGCCTGTTCCGGCGGATGGCCGACCGGGCACAGATCGAGCACCGCTACTCTTTCGTCGAGCCCGACCCATCGCCGCGGCAGCTCGACCGTTGCGGCCTGTTCACCCGTGGCGCCTTCGCCGACACGGCGGCGCGCATGCGGTTCTACGCCGACCACGCCTTCGGGCTGGCCGAGGAAGCGGTGGTCGGCCTCGGCGATGCGCTTCGACCCGGGACGGTCACCCACCTGATCGTGACCAGCTGCACGGGCTTCTACGCACCCGGGCTCGACCTGCAGATCGTCGAGCGGTTCGGCCTGCGTCCGGGCGTGGAGCGGACCCTGATCGGCTTCATGGGCTGCCAAGCGGCGCTGCCCGGACTGAAACTCGCCCGGCACATCGTCCGCTCGCAGCCGGAAGCGCGGGTGCTGATGGTCAATCTCGAGCTGTGCACCCTGCACCTGCAGGAGACGAGCGACCTGCAGAGCGTGCTGTCGTTCTTGATCTTCGCCGACGGTTGCGCGGCGAGCATCGTCAGTGCCGAGGCCACCGGACTCGAGCTGCACGGCTTCGCCTCGGCCCTCCTGCCCGACAGTCGCGAGCAGATCACCTGGCGGATCGGTGAGCGAGGCTTCTTGATGTGGCTGGACGGTGCGGTTCCCGGCACCATCGCCCGGGGCCTGCCCAAATCGGCCGATGCCCTGCTCGGCGGCCGCGATTCGGCCGAGGTCCAGCTGTGGGCGATCCATCCGGGCGGGCGGACCGTGCTCGACGCGGCGCAGGAGGGCCTGAGGCTCGACGATGCCGCCATGGCCGACGCCCGCGCCGTGCTTCGCGCCTACGGCAACATGAGTTCGGCCACCGTGATGTTCGTGCTGGCGCGCATGCTGCGGCAGGGCGGTCCGGCGCGGCCTGGCTGCGCCATGGCCTTCGGGCCGGGCCTCACCGCCGAGGCCATGCGTTTCCGCACGGTCGCCGCCGCGTGAGCTGGGACGTCGCGGTCGTCGGCGGCGGGCTCGCCGGCGCTGCCGCCGCGTGCCGGCTGGGCGCGGCCGGGCGGCGGGTGGTGCTCCTGGAGCGCGAGCCCGGGCCGCACGACAAGGTGTGCGGTGAGTTCCTGAGCGGCGAGGCGGCCGACGAGCTGGCAGCGCTCGGGCTTTCACCTGCGACACTGGGTGGCACCGCCATCGGGGCGGTGCGGCTGGTGGCCGGCGGCACCATGGCGACCGCGGCCCTGCCGTTCGTCGCCTGGGGGCTGTCGCGCCGTCGGCTGGACGAGCGGCTGCTCGCCATGGCAGCCTCGCACCGGGTCGAGGTGCGGCGTGGCGTCGTTGTCCGGGCGGTCGCAGCCGACGGGGCCGAAGTGCGGGTCGCAGGCCGCGACCTCGAGCTGAGAGCTGGTGCCGCCCTCATCGCCACCGGCAAGCACGACCTCGCCGGATGGCGGCGCGCCGGTGCATCCTCCCTGATCGGGTTGAAGCTGCACCTGGATCTTGCGGCGCCGCAACGGCGGCTGGTGGCGGGGCATGTCGAGCTCGCCCTGTTTCGCGGCGGCTATGCCGGCCTGCAGCTCGTGGAAGAGGGGACGGCGAACTTGTGCCTGGTGGTGGACCGCGACCGGTTCGCGACTTTGGGCCGCGACTGGCGCCGCCTGGTGGCCACGGTACCCCATCTCGCGTTGCGGCTGGCCGATGCCGGCCTGCGCCGGGCGCGTCCCCTGGCCGTGGCCGGAATGCCCTATGGCTGGCTCGCCGGTGACGGGCCCGAGGTGCCGGTCTACCGCCTGGGCGACCAGGCGGCCGTTATCCCCTCCTTCACGGGCGACGGCATGGCCATGGCCTTGCGCTCGGCTCGCGCCGCTACCGCCGCGATCCTCGCCGGCCGATCTCCGGCCGACTATCACAGGGCGCTGGCGCAGGCGTTCCGTGGTCCCGTGCGGAAGGCGGGGCTGATAGCGATGCTGGCGTCGACGCCTCCAGCCCAGCGCATGCTGGCCGCGGCGGGGAGTGCCGCTCCATGGCTGATCGCGCGTCTGGCCGCCGGCACCAGGATCGGCGCCGGAGGCTAGCGCGCGTCGGTCGCGGACTCGGGCTCAGAAGATGATCGCCAGCAGCGCGATGACCACGATCAGCCCGATCAGGAAGATGACCCCGACCACGCTGCCGAAGAATTTGAGGATGCCCGCCATCGCGCGATCTCCTGCTGAGAATGACTGGTTTGCGCCGAGTGTGCTTGCTTTCGGAAGTCCGGCCGGTCCGGCTCGGTTCCGAGCGAAGGTGCGCTTCCGTCAGCGGTGGACGTCCTCGCCGGGCACGGTCGTCGTCTCGTGCAGCGCTTCGCGGATCCACAGCCGCTTGACCCCCACGAAGGCGATGATCGTGAGCGGCGTCGCCAGCAGAACGCCCGGCAGGCCGAAAATCAGCCCAAACCCCATGATCGCGAACATCGTCAATGCCGGGGGCAGGGCTATCATCTCGCGCACGACCATCGGCATGATCAGGTTGGCTTCGAGCTGCTGCACGCCGAGATAGACGGCAGCCGTCCAGAAGACGGTCGGCGCGTCCTGGGTCAGCGCCAGCAGCATGGCCGGCACGGCGGCGAGTATCGGCCCGACGAACGGCACGAACTCCGCCAGAGCGGCCAAGAGTCCCAGCGCCAGATATCCCGGCAGGCCAACGAGCCAAAGGCCGAAGGTGATCAGCGCGCCTACCATCGCCATCGACAGAAGCTGTCCCAGCAGCCACAGCCGCAAGGCCCCGCCGCACGCCTCGAGCGTCTCGGCGACCCGCTCCTGGGCGCTGGGCGGAACCATCTTGACCAGGCCGTCGACATAGAGCCGAGGCTGAAGGGCCAGGTAGAGGGCCACGAACAGCACCACCACGATGTTGGCGAGCGCACCCAGCGTCGAGGTCGCGACCCCGGTGAGGCCGAACAGGATGCCTCCGGCACTCGGCACCCCGGTCTCCGCATGCTCCATCAGCCGCGTGGCGAGACGACTGTCCCCGATCCGCGCCTGGAGGTGTTCCAGAGCTTGTGGCAGACGCTGGCTCACCTCGTAGATCTGGGCGCTGATCTTGGACCCGGCGAGCCAGATCACCGCACCGGCGGCCGCGACGAGCAGGACGGCGACCAGCGTGATCACCCAGCCCTCCGGCACGCGCGTGTGGCGCAACAGCGGTTCGGCCAAGGTGCGCAGGAGGATGGCCAGTAGCACTGCGCCGAAGGTCATCACCAGGGCGCTCGAAACCTGCCAAGCCAGAAGGAACAGCGCCGAGATGCCGGCGACGACCAGAACCCGTCGCGCGAACGCGGCCATCGGATGGTCGGTGCGCGCGCTCACTGCTCGCCCACGATGCGATGATCCGCCAGCGCGTCGCGCGCCGCCTGCGGTACATCGGCCAGCGTTCGGCGCGGGGCAAGCAGCAGGCGCTTGACGAGATGGCCGAGGCGACGTTCCCCCTGGCCAGGATGCTCGGGATCCATCATGCGCGAGGCCGCGAGAACACGCTCGGTGTCGTTCGGAGGGTCGGGGACGAGAGGACGCAACGTCTTGCCCCGCGATCGGCGCAGCCCGTCGATCGCGCCGATCAATGAGCCACGCGCCGCCACCGCGGCGGTCACCTCGGACGGCGCCACGGCTAAGTGCTCCGCCAGCAAATCGTCGCGAAAGGCAGTGATCGCGGCCCTCACCTCCGACCCGCTCGCGCCGGCCTCGGCCTCGATGGCGAGGTCGCACTCGGTGTCGAAGCCGAGGGAGCGGTTGTTGAGGTTCGACGAGCCGACCCGCAGCAGGCGATCGTCGATCGCCAGGATCTTGGCGTGTACGTAGATGGGCTCGCCGGCAGCAGTCACGGGCTGGAAGATGCGAAAGCGGTCGTGCCGGTCGGCCATCCGCAGCCGGTCGACCACCAGCGCCCGGGCGCTGTCCATGGTCTCCTGCTCGAGCCAGCCGTCGGCGTGGCGAGGATTGACGACGACGATCTCGGGACCGTCCGCTTCCGCCAGCCGCTCGGTCAGGATGTCGCCCAGACCGACCGAGGCAAGATACTGGCTTTCGCAGTAGATGGTGCGGCGCGCCGCCCGCAACGCGTCCTCGTAGAGCTGGCGGATCTCGCCGATCGGCGGCCGGCCCGGACGGCGCGGGTGCGTGCGCGCGATCGCCACGTCGACCTGCCGCAGCGCGGGTTTCAGGCTATCCGGCCAGACCTCGGCGCAGGGCGGCGGCGGCGCCAGACGCTTCCCGGTGCCGCGATGCCAGCGATCGCGGGCCAGTTCGCCCAGGGCCCTGGCAGCAGCACCGTCCACCGCCATCGTGGCGTCGTGGAACGGCTGGTAGCGGCTGCCGTCGGGGCGGACGCGGCACGGGTCGTCGTCGCGGTGCTCGCGGGTGTCCCACCGGTCGTTGGTCATGTCGATCCCGCCGCAGAAGGCGAGCGCGTCGTCGACGACGATGATCTTCTGGTGATGACAGGCTCCGACCGGATGGTCGCTGTCGAGGCGAAAGCGGATCCGCCGGTGCCACGCCAGCTCGAGTGCCAGGAACGGCAGGATCTGTCGCGCCACGGTCGCGAGCAGCGAGCCGTCCCACTGCAGGACGTAGATCCGCAGCTCAGGACGCTCGGCGGCGACGGCCTTGAGGAACGGGCCCAGCTCGTCCGGCGGCGTCGGCTTGCGGTCGGGCTCCAGCCTGATCCGCAAGTCGAACTGCCAGCCGATCAGCATCACGGCGTGCCGTGCTCGGGCGATGGCGGCCTTGGCGGCGGCGAAGTAGTCGGCGGCGTCGACGACCAGGGCGACACGGTCAGCCCGCTCGATCCGCCAGCAGTTCCGGCCCGGCCGCAGGATCGAGGATGACGGGGCGCTGCTCATGCCCAGGTCAATCCCCGCTAAGCTTAAGCGGTTCCGTGGCGGCCGGCCCCAGCGAGGAGGAGCGCGGCCGCCCCTCCTCGCCGCTCGGGGCCTACATCGACTTGCGGTTGTCGATCAGCTCACCGACCACCGTCGGATCGGCCAGGGTCGAGGTGTCGCCCAGCGTATCGAACTCGTTGGCGGCGACCTTGCGCAGGATCCGGCGCATGATCTTGCCCGAGCGCGTCTTGGGCAGGCCCGGCGCCCACTGGATCACATCCGGGCTGGCGATCGGACCGATCTCCTTCCTGACCCAGCCGACCAGCTCCTTGCGCAGGTCCTCGCTGGGCTCGATGTCGGCCTTGAGCGTGACGTAGCAGAAGATGCCCTGGCCCTTGATCTCGTGCGGGTAGCCCACAACTGCGGCCTCGGCCACGGCAGGATGCGAGACCAGGGCGCTCTCGACCTCGGCCGTGCCCATGCGGTGGCCCGAGACGTTGATCACGTCGTCGACCCGGCCGGTGATCCACCAGTAGCCGTCCTCGTCGCGCCGGGCGCCGTCGCCGGTGACATAGGTGCCCTTGAAGGTCGTAAAGTAGGTCTGGATGAACCGCTCATGGTCGCCATAGAGCGAGCGCATCATGCCGGGCCAGGCGTCGAGGATGACCAGATTGCCCTCGGTGGCACCCTCCAGCAGCTTGCCATCATTGTCGACCAGGGCCGGCTGGACGCCGAAGAACGGCCGCGTCGCCGAGCCGGGCTTGAGATCGGTAGCGCCGGGCAAGGGAGTGATCAGGATGCCGCCGGTCTCGGTCTGCCACCAGGTGTCAACGATCGGGCAGCGGTCGTCGCCGACGACGCGGTGATACCATTTCCAGACTTCCGGATTGATCGGCTCGCCAACCGAGCCCAGCAGCCGCAGCGACTTGCGCGACGTCTTCCTGACCGGCTCGTCGCCCTTCTGCATCAGTGAGCGGATGGCGGTGGGCGCGGTGTAGAAGATGGTCACCTGATGCTTGTCGACGACGTCCCAGAACCGCGAGATGCTGGGGTAGGTCGGAATGCCCTCGAACATCAGGGTCGTGGCGCCGTTGGCGAGCGGGCCGTAGAGGATGTAGCTGTGACCGGTCACCCAGCCCACATCGGCCGTGCACCAGTAGACGTCCCCGTCTCGGTAATCGAAGACATATTCATGGGTGAGTGCCGCGTAGACCAGATAGCCGCCGGTGGTGTGCAAGGCCCCCTTGGGCTTGCCGGTGGAGCCCGAGGTATAGAGCAGGAACAGAGGATCTTCGGCGTTCATCGGCTCGGGCGGGCAGTCGGCACTGGCCGAATCCATCAGGGTGCCGGCATCGAAATCGCGACCGTCGACCATCGGCACCGACATGCCGGTGTGCCGGAACATCAGCACCTTGACGTCGGGCTGGCACTTCTCCAGCGCCTTGTCGGCATTGACCTTGAGCGGCACGGGGCGGCCGCCGCGCAGGCCTCCGTCCGAGGTGATGATCAGCTTGGACTCGGCGCCGTTGACGCGGTCGGCCAGACTGTCCGGCGAGAAGCCGCCGAACACCACCGAGTGCGGCGCGCCGATGCGGGCGCAGGCGAGCATGGCGTAGGCGGCCTCGGGGATCATGGGCAGGTAGATGGTGACCCGGTCGCCCTTCTTGACGCCCATTCCTTTCAGCACGTTGGCCAGCCGGCTCACCTTGTCGTGGAGCTCGCGGTAGGTGATCTTCTTGTCGACCTCGGGATCGTCGCCTTCCCAGATGATCGCGGTCTGGTCGCCTCGTTGGGCCAAGTGGCGATCGACACAGTTGTAGCAGACGTTGAGGACGCCATCCTCAAACCATTTGATCGAGACGTCGCCGGTGAACGAGGTGTTCTTGATCTTGGTCGGCTGCTTGATCCAGTCGAGCCGCTGTGCCATCTCGCCCCAGAACCCCTCCGGATCCTTCACCGAGCGCTCGTACATGGCGAGATACTTGGCGTTGTCGCAGTGGCTTTGTTTTGCCCACTGCGGATCCACCCGGAACAGGTCCGACATAGCCCCCTCCTCGCATTGCCATGAAGCGAAGGCGCCCGTTGACCGTCGCCTTGCCGCCCGCTTATTCTCACGACGGGCACCGTGCCGACAATGTGCTCCGGACCTTTTGCCGCAACGATCCGGTTTCCGCCGCCGACCGCGCGGCCATCCGTTCCCCCTTCTGTCCACAGCCTTGCCCACATGGCAGGAATTATCCCGCTTTTTTCAACATATTGTGGGTAAGTCACCGGCAGGCGGCGCCCGCGGGCATGGGCCGCACGGCACGTCGTGCCGCCAGGCCAACTCCTTCGATACTTTGAAGGCTCGCGTTCGCGCGAAGAACCCCGCGCGAGATTGCTTGGTGGCGCGCCTCAATCATCTTGCAGAACGCTGGCCAGCAAAGGTGTGATGCGGTCGACGATCACCTGCACACCGCGGGCGTTGGGATGGATGCCGTCCGGCTGCATCATTCCGTGGTTCAGCACGGCACCGTCCAAGAAGAACGGATAGAGCGGCACGTCGTGCGCTGTCGCCACATCGACGTAGACTTGGCGGAAAGCCTCACCATAGTTGCGGCCCAGATTGGGTGGAGCCAGCATTCCCGCCAGCACGACTTGCACGCCACGCTGCTGGGCGGTTGAAACAATTTGGTTGAGATTGTCGCGCAGTTGTTCAACCGGAAGGCCGCGCAGCGCGTCGTTGCCGCCGAGTTCGACCAGCAGATGCGTCGGCTGGTCGCCGAGCACCCATTCCAGCCGTGCCAAGCCGCCGGCCGAGGTGTCGCCCGATACGCCGGCATTGAGCACGGTGCAGGTGATGCCGCGCTCGGCCAGCGCCTGCTCGAGGCGGACGGGGAAGGCGTCGGCCTCGGCCACGCCGTAGCCCGCCGCCAGGGAGTCGCCGAGGACGCTCAGGCGACAGGCCGAGGCCGGCGCAGCCATCGACAGGCCCAGGAGGCAGGCGAGCAGCGCCCAAGCCTTGCTGCGCGCGGCCGCCTGGACCATTTCCACCCGCGGGCCACCGCGGCGGGTGGCGAGGCAGGGGTCCGGCTCTTGGCGATGATCGAGCTTGTCGAGGTGCATCTTACCCTTCCCAGCGCCGCCGGTCCGGTAGCGATCCTGCGCGGCATCGACCTCGCGGTCGAGGCCGGTACCAGCCTAAGCGTGGTGGGCCCTTCGGGCTCCGGCAAGTCCAGCCTGATGTCGGTCGTGGGCGGAATTGAGCGGCCGACCGGCGGCAGGGTGCTGGTCGACGGCGTCGATCTTGGCGGGCTCGACGAGGACGGACTGGCCCTGTTCCGCCGCGACCGGGTCGGCATCCTGTTCCAGTCCTTCCACCTGATCCCGACCATGACCGCTCTCGAGAACGTGGCCCTGCCGCTGGAACTCGCCGGCGACCGCGAAGCGTTCCCGGCGGCCGGCGTGCTGCTCGATGAGGTCGGGCTCGGCCACCGCACCACGCACTATCCAGGCCAGCTCTCCGGGGGCGAGCAGCAGCGCGTGGCGCTGGCGCGTGCCCTGGTCAACCGGCCCCGCCTGCTCCTGGCGGACGAGCCGACCGGCAATCTCGACGGCGACACCGGCCGGGCCGTGGTCGACCTGATCTTCACCGCCTGTTCCGCCCGCGGCATGACTCTGCTCCTGATCACCCACGATCCGGGGCTCGCCCAACGCTGCGGCCGGCGGGTGAGCATGGACCGCGGCCGGCTGAGCGAAGGGCTGGCCGAGCGTTCCCGGGTGGCGGCCTTGACGTGACCGGCGCGGTGGCGAACCTGGCATTGGCGCTGCGGCTGGCGCTGCGCGACCTGCGCGGCGCCAGCCGCAGCTTCCTCGTCCTTCTGGGCGCGCTGACCCTGGGGGTGGCGATCATCGCCGCGGTCGGCATCCTGAACCTGGGCGTGCAGGCGGCACTCGAGCGCGACGCGCGCGCTCTTCTGGGCGGCGATGTGGAGCTCGAGCAGGCGAACGCGTCGGTACCCCAGGGCGATCTGGCGCGGATCGTGCCGCCGGGCGGCCGGATCAGCGAACAGGTGCGGCTGAGCAGCCTCGCCACCGGGCCCGACGGGCGCACCGTCGCAATCAGCCTGAAGGCGGTCGATGCCGCCTACCCGCTGGTCGGCGACGTTGCGCTCGATCCGCCGCTGCCCCTGGCCGAGGCGCTGGCCGAGGGTGGCGGCGTGGCCGAGCCCGCGCTCCTCGCCCGCCTGGGTCTGGCCGTTGGCGATCGGGTGCGGGTCGGCGACAGCGAGATCCAGATCCGCTCGGTCCTCCGCCGCGAGCCCGATCGCGTCGGCGGCCTGTTCAGCCTAGGCCCGCGCCTCCTGGTCGACCGCCAGACGCTGGACGCGGCCCAGGTCCTCCTGCCCGGCGCGCTCGCCCGCTACGAGTACAAGATCGTCCTGCCGCCCGGGAGCGACGCGGACGTCTTCGCCGCCGACCTGCAGCGCGCCTGGCCCGATGCCGGCTGGCGCGCGCGCAGCCCGCGCGACCTGCAGCCCCAGATCACCCGCGTCACCGACCGCCTCGCTACCTTCCTCACCCTGGCCGGGCTCACCGCCCTGCTCAGCGGCGGGCTAGGCATCGCGCTCACCATCGAGACCCATCTCGCCCGCCGCACTGCCACCATCGCCACGCTCAAGAGCCTGGGCGCCAGCGGTGGCCAGGTGTTCGCGATCTACCTTGCCCAGGTGATGCTGCTGGCGCTGGCGGGCGTCGCGCTGGGCCTTACGCTGGGCCTGCTCCTGCCCCTGGGCGTGCGCCTGGTGCCGGAGGGCGTGCTGCCGATCGCACCCGATCTCGGGGTCTATGCCGGACCGCTCCTGCGCGCCGGGCTGGCCGGGCTGCTCACCACCTTCGTCTTCGCGGTCTGGCCGCTCGCGATCGCCCGTGAGATCTCGCCGGCCAGCCTGTTCCGCGCCCTGGTGGCACCTGCGCGCCGCTGGCCGCGCCGGCCCTATCTCGTGACGATGGGGGTGGCGGTTGCGGCCTTGGCGGCCGTGGCGATCATGGGCGTGCCGCAGCCGCATATCGGTGCCTGGTTCGTGCTGACCGTGGCGGTGGCCGCCCTGCTGCTCTGGGCCCTGACCCGGCTCCTCCTGCTCGCCGCCAGCCGGCTCCAGCATCGCGGTGGCTTCGCACTGCGGCTCGCCGTGGCCAACCTGCACCGGCCGGGCTCGCCCTCGCCGAGGGTGATCGTGGCCCTGGGTGCGGGGGTGACGCTGCTGGCGGCGGTGGCCGTGCTGGCGAGCAACCTGAACCAGGAGGTGACCGCCCGCCTGCCGACCCGGGCGCCCGCCCTCTACCTGATCGACGTCCAGCCGCAGCAGCGCGAGACGCTGACACAGCTGCTGGACGCGATGCCGGGCAGCCGGCTGGAGCAGCTGCTGCCCAGCTTGCGGGCGCGGGTGGTGCGGATCGCCGGCCGTCCGGTGGGGGAGGTCCGGGTCGCCGACAATGTCGCCTGGACCGTCAGCCGCGACCGCGGCTTCACCTATGCCGCGACCGTGCCGGAGGGCTCCGAACTGGTGGCCGGGAGCTGGTGGCCCTCGGACTATACCGGTCCGCCCCTGGTCTCGATCGACGAGGAGATCGCGCAAGGCTATGGCGTGGGCCTCGGCGATACCCTCACCTTCAGCGTGCTGGGCCGCAATCTCGAGACGCGGATCGCCAGCATCCGGCGCGAGGTCGACTGGAGTGGCGGGCGGCTCGACTTCCTGTTCATCGTCGATCCCAATGCCCTCGCCGGCGCGCCGCACACCTTCGTGGCGGCGGTCGATGTGCCCGCAGCCGCGGAGACACAGCTTTTGGACCGTCTCGCCACGACCCTGCCCAATGTCACGCCGATCACGCTGCGTGAGGTGATCGCGCGGGCAGCGGAGGTGCTCGGACGGGTCGAGCTTGCCGTCGACATCGTGGCCGGGCTCACCCTGGGCGGTGGAATCCTGGCGCTCGCGGGGGGCATTCTGGCGGCACGCCAGCGCCAGCGCTACGAGACGGTGGTGCTCAAGGTCCTGGGCGCCCGGCGCGGCGTGCTGCTGCGCGCCTTCCTGATCGAGTATCTGGTGATCGGGCTCGCCGTGGCCCTGGTCGGTGGCCTGCTCGGCTCGCTCGCGGCCTGGCTGGTGGTCAGCCAGCTCATGACCATCCCCTGGTCGCCGGCTCTCGCGGCGTTGCTGGGCGTGCTCGCCGCCTCGGTCCTGGCGGTGGTGGCGGTGGGCGGCGCCAGCCTGTGGCGGCTGATCGACCTGCCGCCCGGGCCGATCCTCCGCGACGCGTGACCTCGTGGCCGGCGGCGGCACCGGTTTTGCGCTGGCTCCGCCGCCACCGTCCGGGCTAGAGACACCGCATGCTGGAAAACGCTTCGATCGGATTCGCCACGGCGTTTGCTGCCGGGTTGATCTCCTTCCTGTCGCCATGTGTCCTGCCGCTGGTGCCCGGCTACCTGTCCTACGTCGCCGGCACCTCGCTCGAAACCCTGCGCGACCGGCGCAGCGCGCGGCTGGCCTCGCTCGGATACGCGTTCTGCTTCGTGCTCGGCTTCTCGGTGGTGTTCGTGGCGTTCGGCGCCAGCGCCACGGCATTGGGTGGCCTCCTCCTGAGCTGGCGCTACGAACTCGGGATCGTCGCGGGCGTGGTCGTCTTGCTGTTCGGCCTGCACATGGCGGGCCTGCTGCCGATCCACCTGCTGGAACGCGAGGCCCGCTTCCATACCGACATCAAGGGCGGCCGGGTCGTCGGCGCCTTCCTGCTCGGCTTCGCCTTCGCCTTCGGCTGGACGCCCTGCATCGGGCCGGTGCTCGGCGTTATCCTGACCATGAGCGCGTCGACGGCGAATCTCGCCACGGGCACCGCGCTCCTCGCCGCCTACTCACTTGGTCTCGGCGTGCCGTTCCTGCTCGCCGCGCTGTTCACCGACGCCTTGCTGGAGCGGCTGCGGGCGCTGTCCCGGACCGGCCGGCAACTGCAGCGCGCGGCCGGGTTGCTCCTGGCGGTCGTCGGCGTGCTGATGATCACCGGCCAGCTCGAGGCCATGTCCTACTGGCTGCTGGAGACCTTTCCCGGACTGGCGCGGATCGGCTGAGCTCGCCGCTATCCGCTTGAACCGCCTGCCCCCGAGGCCACATAGTGGGCCAGTCTTTTCACGCGAACACCGCGAAGGGCTTCAACAGATGGCTTACCGTACGGATCCTCGCTTCGCGCAGCCCGGCCTTGCCGTCCCGGCGACGGACGAGGGCCTGCGCAGCTTCATGCTCTCGGTCTACAACTATATGGGCCTCGGGCTGGCGATCACCGGCATCGTGGCACTGGTGGTCGCGTCCACGCCGGCCTTGTGGCAGCCGATCTTCGGCACGCCCCTGAAGTGGGTGGTGATGCTCGCCCCGCTGGGATTCGTCTTCTTCCTCAGCGCCCGCATCCAGTCGATGAGCGCCAGCGCGGCGCAGATCACGTTCTGGCTGTTCGCGGGCGTGATGGGCCTGTCGATGGCCAGCATCTTCCTGTTCTATACCGGCGAGAGCATCGCCCGGGTGTTCTTCGTCACCGCCGCCACGTTCGGTGCGGTCAGCCTCTACGGCTACACCACCAAGCGTGACCTGACCGGGATGGGCTCGTTCCTGTTCATGGGCCTGATCGGCATCGTGATCGCGAGCTTGGTGAACCTGTTCATCGGCTCCTCGGCGCTGCAGTTCGCGGTCAGCGTCATCGGTGTGCTCGTGTTCACCGGGCTCACCGCCTGGGACACGCAGCGGCTCAAGAACCAGTATCTGGGCAGCCTGCAGATGGGCGGCGAGCTGGTGGCCAAGGGTGCCATCATGGGCGCTCTCAGCCTCTACCTGAACTTCATCAACCTCTTCATGATGATGCTGCAGCTGTTCGGCAACCAGCGCAACTAGGCGCCGGCCGCAGCATCGAAGCCGAGCGTCGGCCCGTCTCCTGAGGAGGCGGGCCGATCCTTGTGAACTGGACCCCCCGCCTGTCCCGCGTCGGCCCGCTCGCCGCCTTGGCGCTCCTCGCCGTGTTGGGCTGTGCTCCGCGACCGACCTCAGGCGCGCCGACGGTGACGGCGACCTCGCTCTATACAACCGAAACTCCGCCGCGGCGGGTGGGCGAGCTCGACCTGGTCGGTGCCTACGAGCTTCGCTCGTCCGGGGACCGCCGGTTCGGGGGCTTCTCGGCCGCACGGCGCGTCGGTGACACGCTCTATCTGCTCAGCGACCGCAGCTTCCTCTACGCGCTCGACTGGCCGGCGGACGCTGGTCGGGCCTCCCGGTTCAGCCTGTCCGTCCGGGCCAAGCAGAGGCTGGCGACGGCGCATGGCGCGCCCTTGGACGCCGAGGCACTGGTGGTGGCCCCGGAGGGCACGGTGCTTGCCGGAGACGAAACCACGGGGCGGGTGTTCCGGTTCGCGGCGGGCAGCGGTGCCCCGGAAGGCAAGCCACTGCGCCTGCCGCCGGTCTTTGCCGAGGCGGGTGCGCGCAATCGGGGACTGGAGACGCTCGCCGCAGTGCCTGGACGCGGCCTGCTCGCGATCATGGAGGATCCGGTCGCCGCCGATGGTGCGCATCCCGCGGTCCTGATCGGACCCGAGGGCCAGCAATCCCTGAGCTATCAGGCCGGCGACGCGTTCCTGGTCACGGACGCCGACGTGGCCGGAGATTGGCTGATTGTGCTCGAACGGCGCCTGTCGCTGTTCACCGGCTGGCAGAGCCGGATCGTCGCCGTGCCTCTGAAGGACCTGGACGGCGGCGACGCCGAACCGATCTCCGGCCATGAGTTGGCGAGGATTGCGGGATCGGTGTTAGGTGAGAACTACGAGGGCCTCACCGCCCGCCTGGAGCCCGACGGCAGCGTGTCGCTGCTGATCGTCTCGGACGACAATTTCAGCCCGCTCCAGCGCACTCAGCTGCTGGAGCTGCGATGGCAGCCCTGAGGCTGCCCGGTCGCGCTTCAGTCGGCGCGCTTGGCCTGCTGCTCGATGATGCGCTGGCGCAGCCGCGCCAGATCGCTGTCCAGATCCGCCGCGGTCACCTTAACCAGATAGCCGTCGATGCCGCCGCGCTTCTCGATGGTGCGCAAGGTGCTGGCTGCGATGCGCAGCCGCACGCTCTGGCCGAGCGCCTCGCTGTACAGCCGCCGGCTCTGCAGGTTCGGCAGGTACCGCCGGCGCGTCTTGTTGTTGGCGTGGCTCACATTGTTGCCGGTGAGCACGCCCTTGCGCGTGAGGGTGCAGCGTCGTGCCATAGCGGGAGTCCTCGAACTTGCTCGCAAAAGTAGGCGCGGACCACCGGCCCGCGCCGCAGGTCGCGCTAACTACGGACGCGAAGCCGCGGCGTCAAGCGAAACAGCTCAGGCCGGCACCTAGTGCAGCTGCCAGATGCCTGCCGCGTGCTGGTGGGCGGGCGGTGCGATCAGCTGCCGACGGGCCACCGTGACGCTGTGCAGCTTGCCGTCGATGTTGCGCGCCCAGAAGTCCAGGAATTTGTGCAGCTCGGGATAGTCCGGCTCCACATCGTAATGTTGCCAGACGAAGGTCTGCAGCAACCCGGGATGATCCGGCATGTGGTACAGGATCTCGGCGGTGGCGAGGCGATAGCCCCGCAACTGCATTTCCAGCGACACGCGTTCGACTCTGTGCATCGAGCGACCTCCGCAGGCTGACAACGGCCATTCTGCGTCGCCGGTTCCTAACGTCAAGTGTACGTCGTGCATATTATCGTGCCTTTTCAATGTATTAGCAGCATCGGACCGGGAGTGCTAACAATTCCGACCGGGCCTCTTGAACGCCGCGGCGCATGCGCCTACGTAGCAGCCGACGTTAGCACTCTGGGAGAGGGAGTGCTAACAGGCCCATCAAGCTCATACTGGAGGCTGTGCCCCATGAAGTTTCGGCCGCTGCACGATCGCGTCGTCGTCAAGCGCATCGAGGAAGAGCAGAAGACCAAGGGCGGGATCATCATTCCCGATACCGCCAAGGAAAAGCCCATGCAGGGCGAGATCCTGGCCGTGGGTCCTGGCGCCCGCAACGACGAAGGCGACCTGATCCCGATGGGCGTCGCCGTGGGCGACCGCGTCCTGTTCGGCAAGTGGTCCGGCACCGAGGTCAAGCTCGACGGCGACGAGCTCCTGATCATGAAGGAGTCGGACATCATGGGCGTGCTCGAAGAGAACGTCGCCCACGCGAAGGCCGCCTGAGCCATCCGCGCCAGTTAGAAGAACTCGGGAGAAGTCAAAGATGGCTGCCAAGGAAGTCAAGTTTTCGACCGATGCCCGGACGAAGATGCTCAGAGGCGTCACGATCCTGGCCGATGCGGTCAAGGTGACGCTGGGTCCGAAGGGCCGCAACGTCGTGCTCGAGAAGAGCTTCGGGGCGCCGCGGATCACCAAGGACGGCGTGACCGTCGCCAAGGAGATCGAGCTCGGCGACAAGTTCGAGAACATGGGCGCGCAGATGGTGCGCGAAGTGGCCTCGAAGACCAACGATGTCGCCGGCGACGGCACCACGACCGCCACCATCCTGGCCGCGGCGATCGTGCGCGAAGGTGCGAAGTCGGTGGCCGCCGGCATGAACCCGATGGACCTGAAGCGCGGTGTCGACCTCGCGGTCGAAGCGGTCGTCAAGGACATCGCCAGCCGGGCGAAGAAGGTCACCACCTCGGAAGAGATCGGCCAGGTGGGCACGATCTCGGCCAACGGTGACGCAGAGATCGGCAAGATGCTGGCCACGGCCATGCAGAAGGTCGGCAACGAGGGCGTGATCACGGTCGAGGAGGCCAAGAGCCTCGAGACCGAGCTCGACGTCGTCGAGGGCATGCAGTTCGACCGCGGCTACATCTCGCCCTACTTCATCACCGACTCCGAGAAGATGCGCTGCACCCTCGAGGAGCCCTACATCCTGATCCACGAGAAGAAGCTGTCGAACCTGCAGTCGCTGCTGCCGGTGCTCGAGTCCGTGGTCCAGAGTGGCAAGCCGCTGCTGATCGTGGCCGAGGATGTCGAGGGCGAGGCGCTGGCGACGCTGGTGGTCAACAAGCTGCGCGGCGGCCTCAAGGTCTCGGCGGTCAAGGCGCCGGGCTTCGGCGATCGCCGCAAGGCGATGCTCGAGGACATCGCGATCCTGACCCAGGGCCAGGTGATCTCTGAGGATCTCGGCATCAAGCTCGAGAACGTCACCCTCGAGATGCTGGGCCGTGCCAAGCGCGTCGTGATCAACAAGGAAGACACGACGATCGTCGACGGCGCCGGCTCGAAGGACGAGATCCAGGGCCGCATCGGGCAGATCAAGGCGCAGATCGAGGAGACCACCTCGGACTACGACCGCGAGAAGCTGCAGGAGCGGCTGGCCAAGCTGGCCGGCGGCGTGGCGGTGATCCGCGTCGGTGGTGCGACCGAGGTCGAGGTGAAGGAGCGCAAGGATCGCGTCGACGACGCGATGAACGCGACCCGCGCCGCGGTCGAGGAGGGTGTCGTCGCCGGTGGTGGCGTGGCCCTGCTGCACGCCATCAAGGCGCTGGACGCGGTCAAGCCGGCCAATGACGATCAGCGGGTCGGCGTCGAGATTGTCCGTAAGGCGATCCAGTCGCCGGCACGTCAGATCGCCGAGAACGCCGGTGTCGACGGGGCCGTCGTCGTCGGCAAGCTGCTCGAGAACTCCAACAGCAACTGGGGTTTCGACGCGCAGGCCAACGAGTATGGCGACATGATCGCCAAGGGCATCATCGACCCGGCCAAGGTCGTGCGCACGGCGCTCCAGGACGCGGCCTCCGTCGCGGGCCTGCTCATCACCACCGAGGCGATGGTGGCCGAGAAGCCCAAGAAGGAGACCCCGATGCCGGCCGGTGGCCCCGGTGGCGGCATGGGCGGCATGGGCGACATGGACTTCTGATCCCCACAGGGGATCGTCGTCACGGGGAAGGGCCGCGGGCAACCGCGGCCCTTTTCGTTTGATGGCCTATGCCGGCTCGCCGCCGAAATGCGCCCAGAACTCGTCCCGCGGATGGCTGCGCGGAAACGGTCCGTTCGGCACCGGCACCTCGAGAAAGCGGCAGAGCGGACCCCAGCCCTCGGCGACATTGAACACCAGCAACCGGTCCGCCGGTATGGTGTCACGGACCTGCTGGTTGTTGCGGCGATAGGCGGCGAGCGCCCGGCTGCGGTCGGCATGATCCCCGAACGTCTCTTTCGCGATCCAGCCCGACATGAGGTCGGAGATCGCGCGAATGTGCGGCGGCAGTGGCAGCGAGTGGTAGATCGTGAAGAACTTCCCGATCGTCACGCTGAAGCTGTTCCACCATTCCTCTTCGGGACGCTCCGTGTGCAGCACGCGAGCGTCGGGAAAGGCCTTCGCGGTCTTGTCCCAGACATGCGCACCGGGCCAGTCGACCTGCGAACCGTAGCCGAAGAAGACCTCGTTCCAATCCACCTGCTCGCCTGCGGCGACGGCTTGCCACTGCGCCGGCTGGGCTGGGTTGTTCATCACCTCGAGCATGTGGTGACACGGCCCGAACCCGAGTTGCTCCAAGGCAGTCTTGGTCGACATCGTTCCGGTTCGGCCGAAGCCCGATCCGATCACCTTGAGCGCCATTCTCGTTCCCCGATCGACGGCAGCTTCGAATTTTTTGGTCTAGCCCGAGCCCAGGCCCCGGATCCTATCTAGGCCTGCCGCTTCAGCCCTGCCGCCTCGGCGGCAAGCTTCTCGATCCGCGCCCAGTCGCCGGCCTCGACCGCGTCCTTTGGTGCGACCCAGGAGCCGCCGACGCAGACCACGTTCTTCAGGGCGAGGTAGCTCGGGGCCTTGGCGAGATCGATGCCGCCGGTGGGGCAGAACCGGACCTGGGGGATCGGCTCGCCCAGGCTCTTGAGCAGGGCCACGCCGCCGGAAGCCTCGGCCGGAAACAGCTTCTGGCGCAGATAGCCGCGCTCGGCCAGAGCCATGGCCTGGCTGGCGTTGGCCGCGGCCGGCAGCAGCGGCAGGCCGACGGCCTCGGCGGCATCGAGCAGCGCCGGCGTGGCGCCGGGGCTGACGGCAAAGCGGCAGCCGTGGTCCAGCGAGGCGTGGAGCTGGTCGCGGGTGAGCACGGTGCCCGAACCGACGGTGACCTCGGGCAGCGCCTCGGCGATCGCGGCGATCGCGGCCAGAGCGACCTCGGTGCGGAGCGTGATCTCGAGCACGGTGAGCCCGCCCTTGGCCAGGGCACGGGCGAGCGGCACCGCGCTTTCGACGTCACGCACCACCATGACCGGGATGACGACGGCCTCATCGATCATCTCGGCGACGCGGCGCGAATGGGGATTGTGGGTGTAGCTCATCCTTGCCTCTCCTCAGGCCGCCAGGTCGCCCAGCAGCGACGCGCCGGTCTCGGCACCGCCGATGCGCCGCCGGAGATGGGCGAACAGGTCGCGACCGATGCCGTGGTCATTGGCGGACAGGTCGGCGGTCGCCGGCGCGCGCGCGGCCCATTCGGCCGCGTCGACCAGCGCCTCCAGGGTGCCGGCCTCGGCGTCCAGCCGGACGATGTCGCCGTCGCGGACCCGGGCCAGCGGCCCGCCGTCGCTGGCCTCGGGCGTGAGGTGGATGGCGGCCGGGACCTTGCCCGAGGCGCCCGACATCCGCCCATCGGTGACCAGGGCCACCTTGAAGCCCTTGTCCTGCAACACCCCCAAAGACGGCGTCAGCTTGTGCAGCTCGGGCATGCCGTTCGCCTGCGGGCCCTGGAACCGCACCACCGCGATATGGTCCCGATCGAGCTTGCCGGCCTTGAAGGCGGCGATCAGCTCGTCCTGGCCGGAAAAGACGATGGCCGGCGCCTCGACCAGCCGATGCTGCGGCTTGACGGCGGAGATCTTGATGACGCCGCGGCCGAGATTGCCGCGCAGCAGCTTCAGGCCGCCCTCGGGCGAGAACGGCTCGCCGGCCGTGCGCACGATCGAGGTGTCGCCCGACGCGGCTGCCGCCGGCTCCCAGACCAGCGCGTCGCCCTCGAGCCGGGGCCGCTGGCGGTAGCGCTCGAGCCCGCCTTCGCCCGCGACGGTGAGCACGTCGGCGTGGGCGAGGCCGGCGTCGAGGAGCTGGCCGATGACGAACGGCATGCCGCCGGCGGCCTCGAACTGGTTCACGTCGGCGAGGCCGTTGGGGTAGATGCGCGCGAGCAGCGGGATCACCGACGACACCTCGGCGAAATCGTCCCAGTTGAGGACGATGCCGGCCGCTCGGGCCATGGCGACCAGATGCAGGGTGTGGTTGGTCGAGCCGCCGGTGGCCATCAGGCCGACGATGCCGTTGACGAAGGCGCGCTCGTCCAGGACCCGGCCCACCGGCGTGAAGGCGTTGCCCAAGGCGGTGATCTCGGCCACGCGCTGGGTCGCAGCGCGGGTCAGCGCATCGCGCAACGGCGTGTTCGGGTTGACGAACGCGGCTCCCGGCAGGTGCAGGCCCATGATCTCCATGAGCATCTGGTTGGAGTTGGCCGTGCCGTAGAAGGTGCAGGTGCCGGGGGCGTGGTAGGAAGCGCTCTCCGCTTCGAGCAGCTCCTTCTTGCCGATCTTGCCCTCGGCATAGAGCTGGCGGATGCGGGTCTTCTCGCTGTTGGACATGCCCGACGGCATCGGTCCGGCCGGCACCATCACGGTGGGCAGATGGCCGAAGGCCAAGGCGCCGATGATCAGCCCGGGCACGATCTTGTCGCAGATGCCCAGCATCAGGGCGCCGTCGAACATGTCGTGGCTCAGTGCCACCGCCGTGCCCATGGCGATCACGTCGCGGCTGATCAGCGACAGCTCCATGCCGACCTGACCCTGGGTGACCCCGTCGCACATGGCGGGCACGCCGCCGGCGACCTGGGCCACCGCACCGCGTTCGCGCGCGGCAGCGCGGATCAGCTCGGGGAACCGCTCATAGGGCTGATGCGCCGAGAGCATGTCGTTGTAAGCGGTGACGATGCCGATGTTCAGCGCCTGGTCGCCCTTGAGCTCGTCCTTGTCGTGGGGACCGCAGGCCGCGAAGGCGTGGGCGAGGTTGCCGCAAGACAGGGCGGACCGGCGCGGGCCGCGCGCGGCCATCGCGTCCAGCCGCTCGAGATAGAGGCCGCGGCTGTCGGCGCTGCGCTTGCGGATCCGGTCGGTGACGTCGGCGATGACGGGATGCAGGGGCATGGCGCGTCTCCGGTGGCGGAACGTCAGTGGGCTTCCTCGAACCAGGTCCGGCCGTCGCGCTCGATCAGCGCGATCGCGGCGGTCGGACCCCAGCTGCCCGAGAGATAGGGCTTGGGCGATTCCTCGCTGGCCGCCCAGGCCTCCAGGATCGGCTCGACCCACCGCCAGGCGGCCTCGACCTCGTCGCGGCGCATGAACAAGGTGGCGTTGCCGCGCACCACGTCCATCAGCAGCCGCTCGTAGGCATCGGGGTAGCGGACCTTGAACGCATCGGCAAAGCGGATGTCGAGCGGCGCGTTGCGCAGGCGCATGCCGCCGGGGCCGGGGTCCTTGGCCATCAGCTCGAGCTGGATGCCGTCGTCGGGCTGCAGGCGGATGATCAGCCGGTTGGGCTCGACCAGACCCGTTCCCGACGGGAAGATCGAATGCGGCACCTTGTGGAACTGGATCACGATCTCCGAGACCCGCGTCGGCAGCCGCTTGCCGGTGCGCAGGTAGAAGGGCGTGCCGGCCCAGCGCCAGTTCTCGACCTCGGCCTTGAGCGCCACGAAGGTCTCGGTCCGGCTGGGGGCGCCGAGCTCCTCGCCATAGCCCGGGACCGCCATGCCGCCGCCGGCACCGGCCCGATACTGGCCGCGGACGGTTCTGCTCAGGGCCTCGCCATCGGTCATGGTGCGGAGCGAGTGCAGCACCTTGAGCTTCTCGTCGCGCACCGAATCGGCGGCCATCGAGGTCGGCGGCTCCATGGCGACGAGACACAAGAGCTGCAGCAGATGGTTCTGCACCATGTCGCGGAGCGCACCCGACTTGTCATAGTAGGCCGCCCGCTCCTCCACGCCCACGGTCTCGGCCACGGTGATCTGGACATGGTCGATATGCGCCCGGTCCCAGACCGCCTCGAACAGCGAGTTGGCGAAGCGCAGCGCCAGAAGGTTCTGGACCGATTCCTTGCCGAGATAATGGTCGATCCGATAGACCTGCGATTCGTTGAACACCCGGCCGACCTGGTCGTTGATGCGGATCGCCGAGGCGAGGTCGCGGCCGATCGGCTTTTCCAGCACGACGCGGGCCAGAGGCGTCACGATGCCCGCCGCTCCGGCACCCTCGCTGATGGGGCCGAACAGGTCGGGCGAGGTGGCGAGGTAGAACAGCCGCGGGCGCTCCTCGCCGCCGGCCAGCGCCGCGGCGAGATCCGCCCAATGCTCGCTGCTGGCGACGTCGAGGCCGACATAGGCAAGGCGCGCGGCGAAGCGCGCGAACACTGCCGGATCAAAGCCCTCCGCGACATGCTTGCGGCAGGCCGCCTCGACCTGCGCCACATACTCCTGCGTGGTCAGCTGGGTGCGGGCGACACCGATGATCCGGCTGCCTTCCGGCATCTGCTGGTCATTCTCGCGCCAATAGAGCGCGGGCATCAGCTTGCGGAAGCTGAGATCGCCCGTGGCGCCGAACACCACGAGGTCGAACACCGCGACCGGAATGATCTGGGCAGTCATCGGCCTTCCAGAAACGTCTCGACCGCCTCGCGCGTCGGCAAAGCAGGAATCGCGCCGCGCTCGAGGGTGGTCAGGGCACCCACCGCGTTGGCGAAGCGGCAGATCCGGTCCAAGCGGTCCGGCCGCGTCACCGCGTCGGGCTCTGCCAGCACGCCCGCGATCAGGCCCGCCATGAAGCCGTCGCCGGCGCCGGTCGTGTCGACGGCGACGACCTTGTAAGTCGGCACCTCATTCTGTGCAGACGCGGTGAACCAGGTCGAGCCGGCGCCGCCGCGGCTGAGCGTCACCAAGCGGAGCCCGTCATGCCACAGCCGACGGACCGCTTCGGGATCGCGGCTTCCGGTCATGAACTCGAGCTCGTCGTCGCTCAGCTTGACCACATGCGCCTTGGCCATCCCGGTGAGGATGCCCGCGCGCGCCGTCTCGGCGTCCGGCCACAGCGGCAGGCGCAGATTGACGTCGTAGGTGACGAGATGCCCGGCGGCCCGCGCCTGGTCGGCTGCGAACAGGCTCGAGGCGCGCGGGTTCTCGCTGGCGAGGCTGATCGAATCGAAGTGCAGCACCTCCGCGGCGGCGATGGCGGCAACGTCCACCGCGTCGGGGGTGAACATCATGTCGGCGCTGGGATGCCGGTAGAACATGAACTCGCGCTCGCCGTCGGCGCGCAGCGAGACGAAGGCCAGTGCCGTCCGCGCCTTGGTCGTGAAGCGCAACGGACCGACATCGACTCCCGCACCGGAAAGGGTGTCGGCGAGGAAATGGCCGAACGGGTCGTCGCCGACCATGCCGACGAAGGCGCTGCGCACGCCCAGGCGCGCAAGGCCGACCGCGACGTTGGCGGCCGCACCGCCAGGCGCCTTGACGAAGGCCGGCGCGTCGGCGAGCCCGGTGCCGGTCGCCGTCGGAACGAAGTCGATCAAGAGATCGCCCACGCATACCACCTGAGCCACTGCGTCCTCCTTTCCAGCGCATCCCACCGCCAAGCCGCAGCAGCGCCGCCCGTCTCGTTCGGGCGGCGCCGGCCGGGTTCAGCGCGGCGCTGACCACCCCTTGTAGTCGCCGACATTGTCGCGGGTGATCAATTCCGACGGCAGCAGGATCACGGCCTCGGCCGGCTTTTCGCCGTTCATGATCTTGTAGCCGACCTCGACCGCGGTCTGCGCGATCTTGTAGGGGTCCTGACTCGCCGAAGCCTCGACCAGAGTATTGCCCTTGAGCGCGGTTTCTATGTCCGGAGCACCGTCGACCGAGGTGATGAAGAACTCGGTGCGGCCGAGCTGCTTGGCGGCGAGATCGCTGCCGACTGCCTGCGGGTCGTTGATGGTGAACACCGCGTCGACCTCCGGGAACCGGGTCAGGTGGCCCTGCATGATCTCCAGGCCGCCCTCACGCGAGCCCTTCGCGTTCTGGTCGTCGGACAGGATCTCGATGTTGGGGTTCTTGCCCAGGACTTTTTTGCAGCCGTCGACGCGGTCGATCACCGCCCCGACCTGCGGGCCGTTCTGGATGATCACCTTGCCGCCCTGCTCGCCGAGCTTGTCGGCGATGTACTGGCACGCGATCTCGCCGGCCTGGACATTGTTGGTCTGCACGGTGGCGTCGGCACCGGCCGCGGCGACGTCGACTGCCACGACGACGATCCCCGCGGCCTGGGCCCGCTTGATCGCCGGGGCGATCGCGTTGGGATCGGCGGCGTTGACCAGGATCATGTCCACGCCCGAGGCGATGAAGTTGTCGATCTGGTTGAATTGCTTGTTGAGGTCGTAGTCGGCGGATGCGGTGTTGACCTGGACGTCCGGGTTGATCTCCTTGGCCTTCGCCTCGGCACCCTGCGACAGGGCGACGAAGAACGGGTTGCCGAGCGAGCCCAGCGTGATCCCGATGGAATTGAGATCCTTGGCCGAGGCCGTTCCGGTGACGGCGGCGAGCGCGACGCCCGCCAGCAGCAGCTGCTTCAGCATACGGGTTTCCCTTGGTTCTTGGCCCATGCACACGGCGCTCCGGCAGCGGACCAGCAAGCCGCCGGGGCCTCCCCTCGCCGGCCCGAGCGGGTCGGCAACCTTGCCGCCCGGCTCAGGTCCGGGCGCTGCCCTGCAGGCGATATCGGTCGAGCGCCACCGCACCGATGATCACCAGGCCCTTGATGATGAACTGCCAGATGTCGGAGACGCCGGTCAGCACCAGGCCGTTGGTCAGCACCGCGATGATCAGCGCACCCACCAGCGTGCCCCAGATCGAGCCGATACCGCCGACGAAGCTGGTGCCGCCCAGGATGACGGCCGCGATCGCGTCGAGCTCGTAGCCCTGGCCGATCTGCAGGCCGTTGGCGGCATAGAGCCGGGCTGCCGACATCACCCCGCCCAGCCCCGCCAGGAAGCCCGACAGGCAGTAGACGAAGAGCAGGATCGCCCAGACCTTGATCCCCGACAGGCGGGCGGCGGCGGGGTTGCCGCCAACCGCGTAGATCCGCACGCCCAGGACCGTGCGCCGCAGCACGAACCACGAGGCCACGATCACGATCACCGCGATGATCGCGAGCCACGGCACGCCGAACAGGCTGGCATTGCCGATGAAGGCAAAGGGCAGGTCCGGATTGAACACCGTGGTGTCGGCACCCATCAGGCGGGCGATGCCGCGCACCGCGGTGAGCGAACCCAAGGTGACGATGAATGGCGGCAGCCCCACGAAGGAGATCAGGGCGCCATTGAGGAAGCCGAAGAACAGGCCGGTGATCAGGCCGGCGGGAATGCCCAGGAGACCAAAGCTCGGGATCAGCGAGCAGATCACCGCCGCCATGGCGGAAGCCGCCAGGATCGAGCCCACCGACAGGTCGATGCCGCCAGTGAGGATGACGAAGGTCATGCCGGCCGCGAGCACGGTGTTGATCGAGGCCTGCTGCGCCACGATCGAGATGTTCTGCGGCGTGAAGAACCGGCCGTCGGACAGGTAGTGGAAGCCGATGCACAGCACCAGCAGGATGGGCAGCATGCCCAGCGCCTGGACCATGGCGCGCATCCGCACCTGCTGTGCCGACAGGCCGGCGCCGCTCGAGGTTGCGGCCGCCGCACCCGATGTGTCTGCCTTCGCCATTCTCGTCCTCCCTTTGCGCGCAACCGTTCAGTGCGTGACGCCGGCCGCGAGCGCCATGATGTTCTCCTGGGTGATCGGCTTGCCGTCCGGGCCGCCGACCTCGCCTTCGATGTGTCCCTCGCGCATGACCAGCACCCGGTCGCAGGTGCCGATGATCTCCGGCAGCTCGCTGGAGATCACGATCACGCCGATGCCCTTCTTCGCCAGATCGTCGATGATCCGGTAGATCTCGGATTTGGCGCCGATGTCGACCCCGCGGGTCGGCTCGTCGAGGATCAGCACCTTGGGGCCGATCTCGAGCCAGCGCGACAGGAGCACCTTCTGCTGGTTGCCGCCCGACAGGCTGCCTACGGTCACCAGCGGGCTGGCGGCGCGGACCCGCAGGGCCTGGAAAGCGTCCTTGGACCGCTTTGCCGCCGCCGCGAGATTCAGGATTCCGTAGCCGCGCGCGTCGCGATCGATCACGCCGACATTGATGTTCTCGCCGCAGGACATGTCGAGGAACAGGCCGAGACGCTTGCGGTCCTCGGTGAGGTAGGCGAGGCCGCGGTCGAGCGCCTCCTTGGGCCGGGTGATTGTGACCGGCTGCCCGCCCAGCAGGACCTCGCCCGCGGCCTTGGGATCGGCGCCGTAGATCAGCCGGGCGAGTTCGGTGCGGCCGGAGCCGACCAGACCGGCGATGCCCAGGACCTCGCCCTGGTGCAGCTGGAAGCTCGCGGGCTTGACCCGCCTGCCGCCGTCGGTGATGCCCTTGACCTCCAGGACCACCGGGCCGCGGCTGCCATGCGGGTCGTGTTCCTTGGTGTAGAAGCTCGAAAGATCGCGGCCGACCATCATCTTGACCAGCGCGTCCGCGGTCAGGCCTTCCCGATCGAGGGTGCCGACATAGGTGCCGTCGCGCAGCACCGAGACCCGGTCGGACAGCTCGTAGACCTCGGCCATGCGGTGGCTGATGTAGATCAGCGCGATGCCCTTCCGAGCGCAGCTGGCGGATGAGCGCGAACAGCCGCTCGGTTTCGCGCGAGGACAGGGCCGTGGTCGGCTCGTCGAGCACCAGGATCTTGGACTTGGCGTGCAGTGCTCTGGCGATCTCGACCAGCTGCTGCTCGGCGATCGAGAGCTGGCCCACCGTGGTCTCGGGGGTGAAGGGGGCGCCCAGGCGCTCCAGCACGTGACGGCAGCCGTCCGCCATGCCCTTGCGGTCGACCAGTCCGCGGTGGTGCAGCTCGTCGCCGAGATAGATGTTCTCGGCCACGGTGAGATTCGGCGCGAGGCTGAGCTCCTGGTAGATGATGGCGATGCCGGCGCGCTTGGCGGCGATCGGGTCGGTGATCTGGATCGGCTCGCCGTCGATCTTGATCTCGCCGCCCGCGTCGGCGTGGTAGGCGCCGGACAGGATCTTCATCAGGGTCGACTTGCCGGCGCCGTTCTCGCCCATCAGCGCCAGCACCTCGCCGCCCCACGCCTTGAGCTCGACGCCGTTCAGCGCCTTGACGCCGGGGAAGGTCTTGCTGATCCCGTGCATCTCGAGCGTCGGCACCCGCGCCTCGGCCATGTCCATCCTCCCTGGTTCGTCGTTCGCCTACGCGAGCAGGATATCGCGATTGGAGCTGAAATTCAGGTGCAGCGGCAGGATCGCGGCGCCGATCGCCGGGGCGTCGCGGCCGACGGTGCCGCGCGCCAGCCGCGGCGGCTCGCGCGATTCGGGCGAGGCCGCGGCCAGGGCGTGCGCAAGCGCGGCGATCAGCTGGTCCAGGAGGTTGCGGGGCAGGGTCCCGTCGACCACCACCGCCGCCACGTCGAGGACCCGTGCTGCCGACAGCAGCGGCAGCACCAAAGCGTCGGCCGCGTCCGCCAACCACTCCGCGACCGCCGGATGGCCCCGCTCGAGCAGCGCGTCGAACTGCTCGCGGCTCTCGACGGACTGGCCCGACGCGCGCAGGTGCCGGATGAGCGCGTTGACCGAGGCGCGAGTGAGCGCGATCTCAGGCCGCCCGTCCGGGGCGGGGGCGCTGCTCAGCCGCGAGGGCCCGGTGGGCATGAGACCGATGTCGCCGGCGTTGGCGTGGACACCCCGCCGGTAGTCGCCGGCCAGCACCACGCCGCCGCCGAGCGCGGCGCCGACGAAGACGTAGAGAAAATCGTCGAGCGAGCGATCCTGGCCCTGGAACAGCTCGGCCACCGCGGCGGCCGTGCCGTCGTTCTCGCAGAACACCTCGAGGCCCGTGGTATCGGCGAGCGCCGCACCCAGGTCGAACTCGTTCCAGCGGCGATAGGCGGCGAGCGGAATGTCGAGCTCGCGCTGCCAGCTGCCGAGATTGTAGGGCATGGCAACACCCAGGCCGGCGATCCTGGTCCGGCCGCGGCCGTCGACCAGCCGGCGCAGCCCGGCCACGCTCTCGCTGGCGAACGCCACCGCCTCCTCCGGCATCGGGAATGCCCGCTCGAGGCGCCGGCGCTCGATGACCCGGCCGGCGAAGTCCACCAGGAGCGCGTCCATCGATCGGCGCCCGAGCTTGAACCCGATCGAGTAGGCGCCTTCGGGATTGAGCAGGAGGATCGTGGCGGGCTGGCCGCGCGCGCCCATGCGCTTGCCGCCGACGCGCACCAGATGCTGCTCCTCGAGGTCGCGCACGATCTGGCCGGCGGTGTTGTTGGTCAGACGGGCGTGGCGGGCGAGATCGGCCTTGGAGGCCTCGCCGAGACGACGCAGCAAGGTCAGGATCACGCGCTCGTTGTATTGACGGACGTGAACCGAGTTGCTGCCCTGACCCGTGGCGCCGTTGCGCACCCCAGCCCTCCCCTTGTCGACCCCGGCGCGACGCCGGGCGTCATAGGGAAGGGTTGTAGCACGGGTTCGGCTCCTGTCAATAATTAATTCAGAGTGAATTATCTTATTTGCACTGACTGGGCAAGCCAACCGATCGCTTGCATGGAGGTAGCGATTGAGTGAGATCGAAGCATCCCGCGGACCCATCCGAGCAGGTATAGAGGAGACATCACTTAAGTCATGAGGAATTAACATCGGCGTCGCCTGCACCAACCGTCTTTCGGCTGTACTGATTAATTGAGGCTGCATGGCGAACTGGTTTCCCTGACCTGAGCCGATTGCTCTACAAGCATTGAGTTTCGGGGTCAAAGGCGGCTAAGCTCCGCTGCCTGGATTGGTCGTGCTGCGTAAGGGGAGGCTAGGCCATGAGAAGCTCGGGTCACGGGCTGGTGGCGGCACTGCTCATCGCGGGCTGGAGTTGGGCGGCTGCCGCCGGGCCGCATGTGGAGCGCCTGGAAGATGGGACCGTCCTGCTCAAGCTCGGGCCGGACTACGAGAACACGGTGATCGAGACCTCGGTTGCCGAGTTGGGGCCGCTGCTCGGCGGCGACTCGCCACCCTTCGCCGGAACCACGATCCGCCTCCTCACCCACGACGAAGGCCCGCACGGGCCGATCTCGGGCCCCATCACGGCGCTGGGCCCGGTCTGGGAGGAACTCACCGGCGGCAGGCTGGAGCTGACGCTGGTGCCGATCAGCGAGCTCTATCCCCGGCTCATGCTCGATCTCCGCCGCAACACGGACGCCTTCGACTCTGCCATCGTCGCAGCCCATTTTTACGGCGACCTCATCGCCGGCGGACATCTGGCGCCGGTCGAGCCGCTCATGGCGAGTGGCCGGTTTCCGCGCTGGTCCTACGACGCCATGCCGCCGGCGCTGCGCAAGCTCTACAGCTGGGACGGCGTCGGCTACGGCGTGCTGAACGACGCCGACGGGCAGGTGCTCTACTACCGGCGCGACGTGCTGAACGATCCGGCCAACCAGGCCGCGTTCAAGGCGGCGGCCGGCTACGACCTGCCGGTGCCGCCGCAGACCTGGCAGCAGGTCCTGGATATTGCCCGCTTCTTCGCCGGCAAGAACTGGGATTCGCATGACGGGCAGCCCGACAGTGGCATGGTCCTGCATCTCAAGCCGGGCGAACAGGGGTTCTACCATTTCCAGTCTTTGTCGGCCTCGTTCGCGGTGGCTCCCGGCGCTACCACCGATCGCTACCACAATGTCTACTGGTTCGATCCCCACGACATGAAGCCGCTGATCAACGAGCCGGGGCACGTCGCGGCGCTGGAACTGCTGCAGCAGCTCGGCGCCACCGGGCCAGCCGACCAGATCGGCTGGCGGTTGCCCCAGGCCTGGGACTACTTCCTGCGTGGCAAGTCGGTGTTCATGTTCAGCTGGGGCGACCTCGGCGCCCTGTGCCAGGACGCGAGCCGGTCGCTGGTCAAGGGCAACTGTGCGGTGGCGATGCTGCCGGGCTCGACGCGCTACTGGGACCGCGAGCAGGGACAATGGGTCGAGCCCGCCGAGCCCAACCGGGTCGGCAACACCACCGGCGGCTCCTGGCACGGCGTGCTCCTCGACCGCTCGCCCAATCGGGAGGCCGCCTACTCGTTCCTGGCCCTGATGGCGATCCGGCCGGTGTCGATGTGGGCGGTCGAGCATGGCTGGACCGGGATCAATCCCGGCTTCCACTACCAGATGCTGCCGCCCACCGGCGAGGCGCGTCTGGCCGACTACCTCAAGGCCGGCTGGGACCGGGCCGACGTCGAGGACTATCTCGCCGCCTTCCAGGCGAATTTCACGGCACCCACCATGCTGCCGCATCTGCGGATCCGCGGAACCGCCCAGTATTGGGCAGCGCTCGACGCGGAGCTGGCCGCGGCGATGGGCGGGCGCAAGACGGCCAAGCAGGCGCTGGACGACACCGCGGCGGCCTGGGAAGGAATTACCGACCGGCTCGGCCGCGAGCAGCAGCGAGACGCCGAACAGAAGGCCATCGGCTACGATCCGGGCCGCTCGTGAAGCCCGAACGCGAGGGGACGATCTCATGATCACGAGCGCGGAGCTGGCGCGCCTGTTCCCCCTCGTCGGCGACATCCCGGCCGAACATCGCCCGCCCGGTCCGATCGAGCAGGGCGAATGGCTGCTGGCGGGTGAACTGCGGCCGTGGCGGGGAGAGCGCCAGCGCGTGCTGTCGCCCGTGTGCGTGCGCGACGCTGACGGCTCCCTGGAGCAGGTCGACCTGGGAAGCGTGCCGCATGGCGGTGCCGCCGAAGCCGAGGCGGCGCTGGCGGCGGCCGTCGCCGCCTACGATTCCGGGCGCGGCGTCTGGCCGACCATGGCCGTGGCCGAGCGCATCGCCTGCATGCAGGCTTTCGCCAAGCGGATGCAGGCGGTCCGCGAGGAGGTGGTGCGGCTGATCATGTGGGAGATCGGCAAGAGTCGCGCCGATTCGGAAAAGGAGTTCGACCGCACGGTCGACTACATCCGCGCCACCATCGAGGCGCTCAAGGAGCAGGACAACGCCAATTCGCGCTTCCTGGTGGTGGAAGGCACGATCGGGCAGATCCGGCGCACGCCGCTGGGCGTGGTCCTGTGCATGGGACCCTACAACTATCCGCTGAACGAGACCTTCGCCACTCTGATTCCGGCGCTGATCATGGGCAACACCATGGTCTTCAAGCCGCCACGCTATGGCGTGCTGCTGTTCCAGCCCCTGCTCGCCGCCTTCCGCGACTCCTTCCCGTCCGGCGTGATCAACCTGGTGTACGGCCAAGGTGCTCTGGTGGTACCGCTCCTCTTGGGCTCGGGGCAGGTGAACGTGCTGTCCCTGATCGGCTCCAGCAAGATCGCCGACCATCTGAAGAAGCTGCCGCCCAAGGCGCATCGGCTGCGAGCGATCCTCGGCCTGGACGCCAAGAACGCGGCCATCGTCCTGCCCGACGCCGATCTCGATCTCGCGGTGCGGGAATGCCTGCTCGGCTCCTTGTCCTTCAACGGCCAGCGCTGCACCGCGCTCAAGATGCTGCTGGTGCACCGTGACGTGGTCGAGCCGTTCCTCGCCCGCTACTGCGAAGCCCTGGGCAAGCTCAAGGTCGGCATGCCGTGGGAGCAGGGCGTCGCGATCACCCCGCTGCCCGAACCCGGCAAGGTGGCGCTGATGAGCGAACTCGTCGCCGACGCGGTGGCGCGCGGTGCGCGAATCGTGAACGAGGGCGGCGGCACCGTGGCGGGAACGCTCTTCTATCCGGCGGTGGTCTATCCGGTCGCCGACGGCATGAAGCTCTACCGCGAGGAGCAGTTTGGGCCGGTGGTGCCCGTGGCTCCGTTCGACGAGCTCGAGACGGCCGTGAACTATGTGATCACCTCCGAGCACGGCCAGCAGGTCAGCGTCTTCAGCGCCGACCCGGACCGGATCGGCTCGCTGGTGGACCCGCTGGTCAACCAGGTCTGCCGGGTCAACATCAACTGCCAGTGCCAGCGCGGCCCGGACGTGTTCCCATTCACCGGCCGCAAGGATTCCGCGGAAGGCACGCTTTCGGTCACCGACGCGTTGCGCTCCTTCTCGATCCGCTCGATGATCGCCGCCAAGCAGACGCCGGCAAGTGAGCACTTGCTCGACACCATCGCCCAGCAGCACAAGTCCAAGTTCATCAACACGCGCTACATCTTCTGACCGCGCCCGTGCGGCGCCGACCAACCGAGGGGGGCGGCACCAGATGACCAAGCCGGGCCAGTGCCGGGCCAAGATCGTGGCGACCCTGGGGCCGGCGAGTTCCGACGCCCGGACCATCCGCGCCTTGGTGGACGCCGGGGCCGACGTGTTCCGGCTCAATTTCAGCCATGGTAGCCATGCCGAGCATCGTGCGCGCTACGACCTCATCCGCGGTCTCGAGGCCGAGGTCGGCCGGCCGCTCGGGGTGCTGGCCGATCTCCAGGGCCCGAAGCTGCGGATCGGCCGCTTGGTCGAGGCTCTGGAACTGGCACCGGGCGACCGGGTGCGCTTCGATCTCGACCATGCGCCCGGCACGGCCGAGCGGGTGCCGCTGCCGCATCCCGAGGTCTTGGCGGCGTTGGCGCCAGGGGTGCAGCTGCTCCTGGACGACGGCAAGCTCCGCCTGGAGGTCGAGGAGACCGGCGACGAGACCGCGGTCGCTCGCGTGCTGGTCGGCGGCCATCTCTCCGAGCGCAAGGGGGTGAGCGTGGTCGGCGCGGTGCTGCCGGTGTCCGCGCTCACCGACAAGGACCGGCGCGACCTCGCCTTCGCCGTCCCTATGGGCGTCGACTGGATCGCCCTGTCGTTCGTGCAGCGACCGGAGGATCTCGACGAGGTCAGGGTGTTGGCCGGCCGGCCGGTGCATTTGGTGGCCAAGCTCGAAAAGCCGGCAGCGGTCGAACGGCTGGACGAGATCGTCGCCCGCTCGGACGCGGTCATGGTCGCGCGCGGCGATCTGGGCGTCGAGATGGCGCCCGAGAAGGTGCCGACGATCCAGCGCGCCATCCTCCGCGCCTGCCGGGCGGCGGGCAAGCCGGTGATCGTCGCCACGCAGATGCTCGAGAGCATGATCCATCTGCCGACCCCGACCCGGGCCGAGGCCTCCGACGTCGCCACCGCGGTCTACGAGGGCGCCGACGCCGTGATGCTGTCCGCCGAATCGGCGGCCGGCAAGTATCCGGTGGAGGCGGTGTCGATGATGACGAGCATCATCGCCGAGGTCGAGGCCGACCCGCACTACCGCACCGCGACCGACGCCGCCCTGCACCCGCCCGAGGCCACGGTTTCCGACGTGATCTGCCGCTCCCTGCGCGAGGCGGCGGCGATCCTGCCGATCAAGGCCATCGTCACCTACACCATGTCGGGCAAGACCACGCTGCGCGCGGCACGCGAGCGGCCCGCCGCCCCGATCCTGTGCCTCACACCCGATCTCGCCACGGCGCGGCGCATGAGCCTGGTTTGGGGCGCCTGCGCCCTGCAGACGGCGGAGGCGGGCGACGTCGCCGAGATCGTCGACGACGCGGCGCGTTCGGCGGTGGCGATCGGCCTCGCCCGACCGGACGATCTGATCGCCATCGCGGCCGGCATGCCGTTCGGCGTCGCCGGCACCACCAATCTGCTCAGGATCGCCCGGGTCCCGGGTGCGGTCGGCGCATGACACGGCTTGCAAACCAGCCGACGGCGGGCATCCTGCACGGACAGCCGGTCGTTGCGGAGGCTCTCGAGCAGACGGACCGGCAGCTGCTGGTGGTCGAGCCGGAGATTTCGGTCCGCAACCGACTGCAGCGCATTTTGGGCGTCGGCGGCTTCATGGTGACGGCCGTCGGCACCGCAGAGGCCGCCTGGGCCGCGTTGGCCGCCCGGCGATTCACCCACACGCTGGTCGAGCTGCGGCTGCCGGACAGTTGCGGCGTCGCCCTGGTCGGCCGACTGCGGGCGCGCGACCGCGCCTTACGCATCGTCGTGCTCACCCAGCATCCGAGCTTCGCCTCGGTGGTCGTGGCGGTGCGCGCGGGTGCCGCGGACTACCTCGCCAAGCCGGCGCTGCCCGACGAAATCCTGGATGCGCTGGACGGCACGGCACCGGAACCGGAGGTGCCCGACATGCCCCTCGGCATCGATCGCGTCGAGTGGGAGTATGTACACCGGCTGTTTCAGCAATGTGGCCGCAACGTCACCCAGACCGCATTGCGCCTCAAGATGCATCGCCGCTCGCTGCAGCGGATGCTGGCCAAGCGCGCGCCGTCGCCGCGCCGCTCCTGCCTCACCTGAGGCGTCCGCCGGGGTCATGGCCGCGGCGTGCGTCCGACCAGGAACGTTCCCGGCAGGACATCCACGGTGCCGCCCATGCCGAGCTTGAATCGAGCGATTCCGGGCGAGCGGTCGGTGGCGATGCCGCCCAGGTCCAGCCAGCGCACCTGCTCGCGGCTCAGGGCCTCGACCGCGTGCCAGAGCAGGAGATGGGTCGCTCGCAGCTCGCGGCCGCGCGGGGAGACGTAGCCAACCTCGTAGGTGGCGGCGGCGCCGTGGCGCAGGATCATCACGCCGGCCACGGGCTCTGCCCGCTCGAATGCCAGCAGGAGCAGGAGTTCGCGCGCCGCCAGTGCCGACTGGGCGAGCTGGCCCAGGAAGCGTCGGCTCGGGCCGCGATAGCCGACTTGGCGGCGGTAGGCCTCGTTGCGGTCCAGGAGCCAGGTCATGGCATGGGCGCTGGCGAGCTGGCGCACCGTCAGCGGCCCGGCCTCGGCCTGGCGCAGGCGGCCGCGCCAGTCACCGGCGAGCCGCTGCCGCACCGTCTCGACGCCTTGGCCCAGATCGAGCCAGGAGGTGCCGTAGCCCGTTACCACCGGCCGGCGCGCCCAAGGAGAGTCCACCTCCGGTGCCCAGACCACCAGGCCGAGGCGCAACCGGGACTTGATCGCCGCCAGCATCGCCGGCTCGTGGCCGGGGCCCGGAAACCCCGACAGCCATACCGGCCCGCGCAGCAGGAAGGCGGCGCCCACCCGTCCGACCAGGCGCCGCTCGCCTAACTGCAGGGCGCCCAGTGGTGCGCCGTCCGCGCCGCGCATCATGGCCCGGTGGACCGGCACACCACCCAGGCGCAGCGCCTCGCCGTAGCTCCAGCCCTGCTGCAGGCCGCATCGCGCCATTCCCAGCAGCTCCTGCCAGGCGCCCGGTCCGACGTCCCATTCGAATGCGATCACCGACTTGCCGCGCAGCGCTGTGATGTTCGATAGTCGTTCAACTTATAATTGTTCGAGGCGATCATGTCGGGAAAAATCCGCGGCCATGCGATACCCGCGCCCAGGCTCACCGGCTGGGGCGTGCTCGCGATCCTGGTCTATCTCGGTCTGCCGCTGCTGGCGGTGCTGGCGCTGGCCGACCTCCTGCTCTATCTCGCCTTTACCCGGCTGCTCGGGCGCTGCTACGGGCTGCTCTGCTGGCTGGGCTGAGCAGCGAGGGCAGCCGATGAGCGCACTTCCCGCCGAGATGACCTTCATCCGCATCGACCGGCCCGGCCCGCCCGAGGTGCTGGTGCCCGACCGCATGCCGGTTCCGTCGCCCGCGGCGGGCGAGGTGCTGATCAAGGTGGCGGCCGCCGGCATCAACCGTCCGGACGTGCTCCAGCGCGAAGGTGGCTACCCGCCGCCACCCGGCGCTTCGGACGTCCCCGGACTGGAGGTCGCCGGCGAGGTGGCCGCGGTCGGCGCGGACGTCGAGCGCTGGCGGCCGGGCGACCGGGTCATGGCGCTGGTGAGCTCCGGCGGTTATGCCGAGTACTGCATCGCTTCGGCGCCGCAGGTCCTGCCCGTACCCGAGGGGATGGGCATCATCGACGCGGGCGGCGTCCCGGAGACCTTCTTCACCGTCTGGACCAACGTGTTCGACCGCGGCCGCCTCCGCGCCGACGAAAGCTTCCTCGTCCATGGAGGCTCGTCCGGCATCGGCACCACGGCGATTCAGCTCGCCCACGCGTTCGGCGCGACGGTGTTCGCCACGGTCGGCGGCGAGGACAAGCGCCGCGCCTGCCTGGAGCTGGGGGCGCAGCGGGTGGTCGACTACCGTCACGAAGACTTCGTCGAGGTCGTGCGCGCCGAGACCGGCGGCCGCGGCGTGGACGTCATCCTCGACATGGTCGGCGGGCCTTATGTCGAGCGCAACCTGCAGGCGCTGGCGGTCGAGGGCCGGCTGGTGCAGATCGCCTGGCTGCAGGGCCCCAAGGTTCAGGCCAACTTCATGGCGCTAATGCTCAAGCGACTGACCTGGACCGGCTCGACCCTTCGCCCGCGCTCGGTCGCCCAGAAAGGGGAGATCGCCCAGGCGCTCGAGGCGAAGGTCTGGCCGTTGCTCGCCGAAGGCAGCGTCAAGCCGCTGATCCACCGGACCTTCCCGCTGGTGGAAGCGGCCGCCGCGCACGCACTGATGGAATCGAGCACGCACATCGGCAAGATCGTGCTCGTGACCTGAGCCAATGCGGGCCGCTGGGTCGCTGCACGCACCGCTCCCGCCGTACTGGCGAACCTCGGCGAATCACCGGCATCTTCGGCATGAACGTGGCCGGCCTGCCCGGGCTCGGCGACTCCAGCGCCTTCTGGTGGGTGATGCTCACGATGGCCGTGGTCCCGGCGGTGTTCCTGCTCGCGATCCGCTGGCGCGGCCGCGGCTGGGCTAACCCGGCACGGTCTCGTAGTCGCCGGAAACCGGCCTGATCTCCGCGTGCAGGTAGGCCGGCGCCTCGTTCGTGTGCCTGGGCAGGGCAACGAGGCTGCTGCTCACCGTGCCGTAGTCGCCATCCGTGACGATCCGCATCGCGTCGCGCGGGTCGTCGCCACGGCTGCAGCGATCGGCGAGAAGGGTCTGCCAAGCCGTCCAGACGCCCGTTGCCGGGTCCGGTGCGGTGACGAAACAGAACTGCGGCAGGAAGCGTGCGATGCGGGGCGAGGCCGGATCGTCCAGCTCGCCAGCCTCGATCATGTGCAGGCCCTCGGGGATCGGCTGCACCTGGATCGGACCGTCGCCGGCATGGCGGACCCAGAATGCGTCGACAGCGTCGGCCACGATCAGGTTGAACGGTCGGTAAGCCTTGGGCTCGAGGGCGCGCAGGGCGTCGGCTGCGTCCCGAGCCTCGGCATGGTCGAGCGCCTCGAGCACGAGCTCGCCACGACTGCGCTTGCCCAGCTCGGGACCTAGCGTGCCGCGCCTGTTGAGCACGGCGGCGACCAGGCCGTCGTCGTTGACCCCGAGCCAAGTGCCGCCGCCGGTGAGGTCCAGCCCGCCCCGGACATGAGGCCGGTCCGGCCAATGGCGCGCCGGAGGGCGGGCTGGACGGCTCACGAGCTCGTCGCGATTGGCGGCGAGCAGGAGCGGCCAGGGCGCTGCAGGTCGGCGCAGGACCACGAGGGTACACATCGGGCGATCCTCGGCGTGCGGCACGCGCGGCGTGGCAGAGCGCCGGCCGAGGCCCTATATAGGGGCCAGCCACGGCCGCCAAGCAATGAGGGTAGGGCATGACCACGTTCGACGAGCGCGAGCGCGGCGAGGAAACCAAGTTCAAGCACGAGCTCGAACTCGGTTTCAAGATCCGCAACCGCCGCAACAAGCTGTTCGGGCTGTGGGTCGCGCAGACCTATCTCGGGCTCGCCGGCGACGACGCGGCCGCCTACGCCAAGGACGTGGTGATGGCCGACTTCGAGCTGCCGGGCGATCACGACATGATCGGCAAGGTTCAGGCCGACCTGAGCAAGGCTGGCCACACCGTGACCGACCACCACCTGGAGAAGGAGCTGAGCGCCCTCGAGGCCGCCGCGCGCCAGCAGGTCATGGCGGAATGAGCGAGAAGGCGGCACCGCGGACGCGCCGACCGGACGACCGGCCGCCGCAGCCGGTGCGCGGCCCGCAGCAGCCACCGGGCGAGATCGACGGGCCGCGTGGGCCCGAGCCGACACGATTCGGTGATTGGGAGAAGGGTGGTCGCTGCAGCGACTTCTGACGGCCCGGAGCGGGTTCCGCGGACCGCGCTGATCCTGATCGGCGCGATCAGCGTGCTCTGGGGCCTCAACTGGCCGGTCATGAAGATCGCGGTGGGCGAGCTGTCGCCCTGGACCTTCCGGGCCGCCTGCGTGCTGATCAGCGGCCTCGGCCTGATGAGCCTCGCTCTGGCATCGGGCGAGCGGGTGGCGGTGCCACGCTCGCACTGGCTGCCGCTGGTATGCATCGCCGTGCTCGGCGTTACCGGCTGGCATATGTTCTCCGCCTTCAGCCTCGTTCACATGGGCGGTGGTCGTGGTGCCATCGTCGCCTACACCATGCCGATCTGGGCGGCGCTGTTCAGTGCCCTCTACCTCAAGGAACGGCTGAGCCGGCGCCGGCTGGCGTCCTTGACCACCGGCATGCTGGGCATCGCCCTGCTGATCGGCCCCGACCTGTTCGGCCATGACAGCAATCCACTTGGCCCGCTCCTGATGATCGGCGCCGCGATCTGCTGGGCTGGTAGCATCGTGATCCTCAAGGGTCAGAACTGGCCCCTCGGCATCATGGCGCTGACCGGCTGGCAGCTTCTGGTCGGCGGCGCGCCGATCGTCATGGCCTGGCTGGTGCTCGAGCCGCATCCCGACCTGTCGCGGCTGACCTGGGCCGGCGGCTTGGCGACCCTCTATGCCGCCACCGTGGCGCTGATCTTCTGCTTCGCCGCGCACAATAAGGTCGTGACCCTGCTGCCGGCCACCGCCGCAGCGATCAGCACCCTCGCGATCCCGGTCGTGGGCCTGTTGAGCTCGGCCTGGCTGCTCGGCGAGCCTGTCGGCTGGCGCGAGTTCGCGGCGCTGGGGCTGGTCCTGGCGGCCATTGCCATGGTGCTGCTGCCGGAGTCGCGGCAGGCGTAGAACCTTCTTGCCGTTCGCCTGTTACGCGAGGCTTTGCGACCCAAACGCCAAGCGATATAACGCTGGCAAGCAGATTCAGGAGAATACGAGGCCATGGCCGACACCATGATCAGCCGCCGCGCCGGCGACGACCGAACGCGGGCGCTGGACGCCGCGATCTCCCAGATCGAGCGCGCCTTCGGCAAGGGCTCGGTGATGCGCCTCGGTGCCGCCGAGCAGGCCCAGGAGATCGAGACCGTCTCGACCGGCTCGCTCGGGCTGGACATCGCACTCGGCGTCGGCGGCCTGCCGCGCGGGCGGATCATCGAGATCTACGGGCCGGAGAGCTCGGGCAAGACCACGCTGACCCTGCACGTCATCGCCGAGGCGCAGAAGGCCGGCGGCAACGCCGCCTTCATCGACGCCGAGCACGCGCTCGACCCGTCCTACGCCAAGAAGCTGGGCGTCAATCTCGACGACCTGCTGATCAGCCAGCCCGACACCGGCGAGCAGGCGCTGGAGATCGCCGACACGCTGGTCCGCTCGGGTGCCATCGACGTCATCGTCGTCGATTCTGTGGCGGCCCTCGTACCCAAGGCCGAACTTGAGGGCGAGATGGGCGACGCCCATGTCGGCCTGCAGGCGCGCCTGATGAGCCAGGCGCTGCGCAAGCTCACGGCCTCGATCAGCCGCAGCAAGTGCATGCTGATCTTCACCAACCAGATCCGCTCCAAGATCGGCGTGATGTTCGGCAGCCCCGAGACCACGACCGGCGGCAACGCGCTCAAGTTCTACGCATCCGTCCGCCTCGACGTCCGCCGCATCGGTGCCGTCAAGGATCGCGAGGAGACGGTGGGCAACCAGACCCGGGTCAAGGTGGTCAAGAACAAGGTCTCGCCGCCGTTCCGCATCGTCGAGTTCGACATCATGTACGGTGAGGGCATCTCGAAGACCGGCGAGCTCATCGACCTCGGCGTCAAGGCCGGCGTGGTCGAGAAGTCGGGATCCTGGTTCTCCTACAAGTCGCAGCGCATCGGCCAGGGCCGCGAGAACGCCAAGCAGTTCCTGCGCGACCATCCCGAGATCGCCGCCGAAATCGAGCAGACCATCCGCAGCGAGGCCGGTGTCGGCGGCAAGGGCATCGATCTGCTCGAGGACCTGACGCCTGAGGAGTGATTGCGGTCGCGAAGGTCGCTTGAGCGGCGACAGCGTTCCAGGATTCATCCACCCTTGAGGCTGGGAGACGGCATGACCGCGAGTGTCGCGGCGGCTACCGCGAGGGGCAGGAACGACACCAGCAGGACCGCGTCCCAGCCATAGGCCGTCAGCAGGCCGCCCGACGAGAACGAGCCCACGGCCATGGTCCCGAAGACGATGAAGTCGTTGAGCGACTGCACGCGCGTCGCGTCTTCCGGGCGGTGGCACTCCAGGACGAGCGCCGAGGCACCCACGAAGCCGAAGTTCCAGCCGATGCCGAGCAGGATCAGCGTCAGCCAGAAATGCGCCACGTCCGTGCCGGTGAGCCCGACGGCGGCCGACACGGCGGTCAGGCCCAGTCCGACCGCCACAATGCGGGGCGCGCCGAACCGGGTGATCAGCCGCCCGGTGAAGAAGCTCGGCGCGAACATGGCGATCACGTGCCATTGCAGGCCGAGATTGGACGCCTCCTGCGACAGGCCGCACAGCCGCATCGCAAGCGGGGCGGCGGTCATGATGAAGTTCATGAGCAGGTAGGAGACGACGCCGCAGAGCACGGCGGTGATGAAGCGGGGCTGCCGCGCGATGAGGCCGAGCGGCGCTCCCATCGGGACACGACTCCCTGCCTTCGCTGCCTTGGGTCTGGGCAGACGGACGCCGAGCAGGACCAGGGCGGACAAAGCCGCCACGGCAGCCTGGGCCAGGAAGGTGGCCGCGAACAGATGGGGCGGCCACAGGTCCATGGTGTAGGTGACGAGCTGCGGCCCGATGATCCCAGCGAACACCCCGCCCGCCATGACTGCGGAGAGCGCCCGCGCCCTGCGCTCCGGTGCCACGCAGTCGGCGGCGGCGAAGCGGAAGGAGAGAACCACCGCGGCATAGGCGCCGCCGAAGAACGTGGCCGCGCAGAACAGCCAGAAGGAGCCTTGCACGACCGCCAGAGCGGCGAGCAAGCCTACCAGCACGCCGCAGACCGTGCCGATCAGGAAAGCGGCGCGGCGACCGTGCCGGCGCGCGATCACTCCGGCTGGGAGGGTGCAGGCCGCCATCCCGACGACGAAGACCGAGATCGGCAGCGTGGCCAGCGCCCTGCTCGGTGCCAGCATGTTGCCGATGATCGCGCCCGTCGCGTAGACGACCACCGCATTCGCGCCGGCCAGTGCCTGCGCCACCGCCAGCCGCACCACGTTGCCCAGCTCATGCCGGGCGGGGGCGGCAAGTTCGCCCGCGCCCGCCGTAGCCGACGGGTTCGTCATCGAACCGCCTCGAGATCCGTACCGGCCGTCCGCGGCCGCGCCGCCGCCCATTCGAGCAGCGCATCCAGGGCCGGACACATCGCCTGGCCCCATGTCGTCAGCCGATACTCCACCTTCGGCGGCACCTGCGGGTAGACCATGCGCCGGACGACCCCGTCGCGCTCCAACTCGCGCAGCTGCTGGATCAGCATCTTCTGCGACACGCCCGGGATCGCCCGCTCCAGCTCGGAGAACCGCAGCACCGAGCGGGCGAACAGGTGGAAGACGATCACCATCTTCCACCGCCCCTCGAGGATGTGGAACGCGGCCTCGACGCCGGACGCCGCCATGTCGGGCGTCACGTCCGCCACCTTACCTGTAGGTGAGTAACCTACGATTTTGTCTGTACTTGCCATGCTTTCAGTATAGCGCCACCTCCGTCCCATGCCAGACCGATAGGACGAGAGACATGAAACTGCCAGCGCCGCTCGCCGCCTATTTTGCCGCCGTGAACGGGCATGACGCGGACCGGACCGCCCTCTGCTTCGCCCCGGATGCGACCGTGCACGACGAGCGTCAGGACAGGGTCGGTCGCGAAGCGATCCGGACCTGGGCGGAAGAGACCGGCCGCCGCTATCGGCACAGCGTGGACGTGCTCGCCTGCGACCCCGACACCGGTCGGGCCATCGTGACCGGCCGGGTGACGGGCGACTTCCCGGGCGGCCCGATCGAGCTGCGCTACCGCTTTACCCTTGCCGACGGGCTCATCCACCGGCTGGAGATCGGCTGATGCAGAATGGAGAGATTGCCGAGTTGATCGCAGCCTGACTTGTCCCCCTCGCCTTCGAGGTGCAATTCGGGAAGCATCATGCGAGGTCGGGGCGATACCGTTCGTTTGGCTCGGGTGGCGTCCGCGCCACCGCGTCGACCACCCGGCGGCGGGTCCCGTTGCGCGAGCGCCCTCCAGGCCGATGCAGCGTCCGGCTTCGCGACCTTGAGCCGGTCCGAGACCGGGGCGGGACTGCCGACGAGGGTGTCGCGTCGAAAGGGTAGGGCAGTGGCGAAGCTACGACTGGTTTGTGCCGGCTCACTGGCGTTTGGCGTCGCGGTCAGCCTGTCCGGCCCGGCGCCGGGACAAAATGGTTCCAGCGGGAGCGCCGCTGCCCCGCGGCCCGGCGAATCTCCGTTTCTTGCCGAAAACGCTACGGCCATGGCCAGAATGATGGCAGGCATGGCGCAGCAACCGACCGGCGACGTCGATGCCGACTTCGTCGCCATGATGGTCCCGCATCATCAAGGGGCCGTGGACATGGCGGTTGCCTATCTGCGCCACGGCACCAACGAGCAGCTCAGGCGGCTGGCCCAGGAGATCGTCGTCGAGCAGCAGCAGGAGATCGCGGCTATGCGCTTGGCCGTCGGGCAGTCGCTGCCCCCCTCCGCCCTGGCGCCGAGGCCGCCCGCGCTCGGCCAAAACCATTCCACCATGTCGCTCGGCGCCATGTCCGCGCCGCCGGTCGAAGCTTCGGACCAGGAGCCACACCCATGAGAGCTCTGCTTCTCGGCAGCTCGATCCTTGCCTGCTCCCTGCCGGCCCTGGCCGGCCAGGCTCCTTTCGCGGCCTCGGCACCCGACATCGCACTGAGCAGCCGCGATCGGGTCTATGCGGCCGAGCAATTCTCAAACACGGTTTCGGTCACCGATCCCGCGAGCAACAGGCTCCTGGGCGTCATCCGCCTGGGCGATCCGCAGCCGGGCAACTTCAGCCCGCTCTATCGTGGCCAGGTGCTGGTCCACGGCATGGGCTTCTCGCCCGACCGCAAGACCATCGCGGTCGTGTCCATCGGCTCGAACGCCGTGACCTTCATCGACACCGCGACCAATGCGGTGAAGCACACCACCTACGTCGGCCGATCGCCGCACGAGCCCTTCTTCACGCCTGATGGCGAGGAGGTGTGGGTGACGGTGCGCGGCGAAAACTATGTCGCCGTCCTCGACGGCACGACCTACCGGGAAAAGACGCGGATCGAAGTGCCGAACGGGCCCGGCATGCAGATCTTCTCCCCAGACGGCGACTACGGTTACGTCTGTTCCTCCTTCATGCCCGAGACCGTGGTGATCTCGGTGGCCGACCACCAGATCGTCGGCCGGGTGAAGCAGGCCAGTCCGTTCTGCCCGAACATCGCGGCGAGCCCGGACGGCAAGCAGGTCTGGTTCACTTTGAAGGATGTCGGCAAGACCCAGGTCTTCAATGCCCGGCCGCCCTTCGAGCTGCTCGAGACCCTCGATACCGGGCCCATCACCAACCACGTGAATTTCGCGCACAATGCCAACGGCACCTTCGCCTATGTGACCGTGGGCGGGCTCAACGAGGTGAAGGTCTTCCGCACGGACGACTTCTCGCTGGTGGCAACGATTCCCGTCGGCAAGCTGCCGCACGGTATCTGGCCGTCCGGCGATGGCACCCGCGTCTATGTCGGTCTCGAGAACGCCGACGGCCTCGCGGCCATCGATACGGTGACCAACCAGGTGATCGCGACCGTCCCGATCGGACAGGCGCCGCAGGCGGTGAACTATGTTCCGGGCGCAGTGCCGGAGGGCGAAGGTACGACCGGTCTGGAGCCGCTCGGGGTCGCCGGCCAGGTCGCGCACCTTGAACTGACCAGGGACGGCGAGAGCACGGCAACCAGCGTGTCGCTATTCGACCAGGGGCTCGTCCAAATCCTGCAGGCCTCGGTCACGGGGCTCGAGCCGAAGCAGCCCTATGTGCTGGCGCTCGCCAGCCAGCCGGACGGCCAGGGTGATCTAGAGGCGCTCTCCGCCTTCGTGACCAACCCGGCGGGTGCCGCGATCGTCAACGCGACCGGCCCGATCCGCCAGATCGTGGCGGTCGGGACGGCCGCCGAGCGGCGGTATCTCGTGATCGCCGAGGGCACGGCGGCGGAGCCCGGCGCGATCGTGCAGCGCCAGACGCCCGACTGAACGCCGCCGGCCGAGGCCGTGCGGGTGACGGTTCGCCCGTGGACCGGCCGGCGGGTCTGATCCGTGCCGCTAGCGTCCTGGGAGCGGCACGGCGATAATGCGGAACGGCAGCTCGGGCACCTGATCCTTCAGCGCCGGGTCGAACAGCATGCCGAGCTGCCCCTCCGCGACCCAGGCGGTGTCGTCGACCCGCGCTACCGACACCGGGCCGTTGAGTCCTTCGGCGACCGTGTCGATCCGGGCTTGGTCGCCGTCCATCGTGACGATATCGAGCTTGCCGCCGCCCTCCACCGGGAGGAACCGGCCATCCTCGAGCAGCCGGAGCGCGTCGGGCAGGATCAGCGGCCGCGATGGCGCGAGGCTGGCCACATCGCCGGCCGTGCCGTCGGGCTCGACCGTGATCCGGAACAGCTCGCCCTTGTTGAAGAGGGTGAGGTAGAGCGCCCCATCGCTACCGAACACCAGTCCGTCCGCTCCTCCGGTGCCGGGTTCGGGTGTCAGCTGCTGGTCCGCCGTCCAGACCTCGAACCCCATCCTGTCCGATGTGAGGCGCAGCACGCGGGAGGCCAAGGTGTCGGCGACGTAGACCCGGCCGTCCGGTGCGATCGCGATTTGGTTGCAGAAGGGTGCTCGCCGGGCAGTGCGGCGCTGCTCTTGAGGTCGCCGGTAGCGAGGTCGAAGGCCTTGAGCGAGCTGCCCGGTGCGTCGCCTGGGCTCGGGATGCCCAGCCCGGACACGTCGTTCGAGCATGCCCACAGCGTGCCCGTCCCCTCGTCGGCCAGTACGCCGAAGATCGAGCGCGTGCCGTGCGCCGCGGGCTCGATCCAGGGCGTCGCCTCGTCGGCACCCGGCGGGGCGGGCCGGATGCCGCCCTCGACGATGCTGCCGACATAGAGCGTCCCGTCGGACGTCGAGGTGACGCTCTCCGGAAACACCCGCTCGCCGGGGATGGTGATCGTGGATGGCGCCGCCCACGCCATCCCGGCGGTCGCCGTGGACATGGCCGCCGCCAGGACCCGGACCGCCTAGAACATCTTGCTCATGCTGCTTCCCCCCTTCGCTCGCGCCCGTGCCCGCACCACTGGCGTGGCGCCCCTTGCCACCGTATATCTCGCCCCGCACGTCGCATCGTCTGCAACATCAAGGGAACCGGGCGCTCGGTCGCGCGATAACCGGAGCCGCCGGATAGTCGAAACATGCCGACCGCCAATGAGATCCGCACGACGTTCCTGGAGTATTTCCGCCGGCATGGCCACGAGGTGGTGGCATCCTCGCCGCTGGTACCGCACAACGACCCGACCTTGATGTTCACCAACGCCGGCATGGTGCAGTTCAAGAACGTGTTCACCGGCGTCGAGCAGCGGCCCTACAGCCGCGCCACCACCTCGCAAAAATGCGTCCGCGCCGGCGGCAAGCACAACGACCTGGACAATGTCGGCTACACCGCCCGGCACCACACCTTCTTCGAGATGCTGGGCAATTTCAGCTTCGGCGACTACTTCAAGCCACTCGCCGTCGAGCTCGCCTGGAACCTGCTGACCAAGGATTTCGGTCTGCCCAAGGACCGGCTCCTGGTCACGGTCTACGCCAGCGACGACGAGGCGTTCGACCTCTGGCGCAAGATCGCGGGCCTGGACGAGCGCCGGATCATCCGCATCGGCACGTCCGACAATTTCTGGGCCATGGGCGACACCGGCCCTTGCGGCCCCTGCTCGGAGATTTTCTTCGACCACGGCGCCCACATCCCAGGCGGCCCGCCCGGCAGCCCGGACGAGGACGGCGACCGCTGGGTCGAGATCTGGAACCTGGTCTTCATGCAATACGAGCAGGTCGACAAGGCCACCCGCCTCGATCTGCCGCGGCCTTCGATCGACACCGGCATGGGCCTCGAGCGCATCGCCGCCGTACTCCAGGGCAAGACCGACAATTACGACATCGACGTGTTCGAGGCCCTGATCGGCGCCTCGGTGGCGCTGACCGGCGGCCATGCCGAGGGGCCGAGCCGCCCCTCGCACAAGGTGATCGCCGATCATCTGCGCTGCGCCGCTTTCCTGATCGCCGACGGTGTCATGCCCGCCAACGAGGGCCGCGGCTACGTGCTGCGCCGGATCATGCGCCGCGGCATGCGCCACGCCCAGCTCCTGGGCGCGAAGGAGCCGCTGCTCTGGCGCATGGTGCCGGTGCTGATCGACCAGATGGGCAAGGCGTTCCCCGAGCTGGTCCGCGCCGAGGCGCTGATCACCGAAGTGCTCAAGCTCGAGGAGACCAGCTTCCGCCGCACGCTCGAGCGCGGCCTGCGCCTGCTCGACGAGGAGACCGGCAGCCTTGCGGCGGGCGCCCCGCTTGCCGGCGAGGTCGCGTTCAAGCTCTACGACACCTATGGCTTTCCGCTCGACCTGACCCAGGATGCGCTGCGCGCCCAGGGCCGGAGCGTCGACACGGACGGCTTCGACGCCGCCATGGCTCGCCAGCGCGAGGCCGCCCGCGCCGCCTGGAAGGGCTCCGGCGAGTCCGCCGTCGACCCGATCTGGTTCGACCTGCGCGAGAGCACGGGCGCCACCGAGTTTCTGGGCTACGCCACCACCCACGCCGAGGGCGTGGTCAAGGCGCTGGTGGTCGATGGCAAGACGGTGGACCGTGCGGCGCCGGGCCCGGTCACGGTCGTCACCAACCAGACCCCGTTCTACGGCGAATCGGGCGGCCAGATCGGCGACACCGGCACGATCCGGGCCGGCGACGCCGTGGTCCGGGTCAACGACACCCAAAAGCGGCTGGGCGACCTGTGGATTCACATCGGCACGCTTGAGGGCGGTCCACTCTCAATCGGCGACTCCGTCGAGCTCGCGGCCGACGCCGCGCGCCGCGACCGCATCCGTCGCGCCCATTCGGCCACCCACCTGCTCCACGCCGCCCTGCGCCGCCATCTCGGCGGCCATGTGGCGCAGAAGGGCTCGCTGGTCGCGCCCGACCGGCTGCGCTTCGACTTCAGCCAGCCCAGGCCGATGACGCCGGACGAGATCCGCACCGTCGAGGCCGAGGTCAACCACTTCCTGCGCCGCAACGACGAGGCCTCCGTGCGGATCATGTCGCGCGACGACGCCATCGGCTCCGGCGCCATGGCGCTGTTCGGCGAGAAGTATGGCGACGAGGTCCGCGTGGTCTCGATGGGCCTGGGCGAGGACGGCCACACCTACTCGGTGGAGCTTTGCGGCGGCACCCATGTCCGCCGCACCGGCGACATCGCGCTGTTCCGCATCACCGCCGAGAGTGCGGTTGCCGCCGGCGTCCGGCGGGTGGAGGCGGTCACCGGTGAGCTGGCCTACGCCGAGGCCCGCCGCGAGCACGACCTCCTGGAGAGCCTGGCACAGAGCCTCAAGACCGCGCCCGCCGACCTGCCCGCCCGGCTGGAGGCACTGGTGGAGGAGCGGCGCCGGCTCGAACGCGAGGCCGCCGATTTGCGCCGGAAGATCGCGGTCGGCGGCGGCCAGTCCGCCAACGGCTTCAAGCAGGTGGGCCAGGTGAAGTTCGCCGCCCGCACGCTTGAGGGCGTGCCGGCCAAGGAGCTGCGCGGCACCGCCGACGCGATCAAGCAGGAGCTGGGCTCGGGCGTGGTAGCCCTGGTCAGCGTCAACGAGGGCAAGGCCGCGGTCGTGGTCAGCGTCACCGAAGACCTCGCCTCCAGCATCGACGCGGTGGCGCTGGTCAAGCGCGGCGTGGCCGCGGTCGGCGGCGCCGGCGGCGGTGGGCGGCGCGACTTCGCCCAAGGCGGTGGCCCCGAAGGCGCTCGAGCGGGGGCGGCGCTGGCGGCGATCGAGGCGGGGCTGGCAGGCTAGGCCCGATCCGGTGCTCTATCCCTGGCTCGACTGGCACCGCGCCGGCCTGGAGGCATGGCTGGCGACAGCGCGCCTCGCCACCCTGGCCATGCCCTTGGACCAGGCCCTCCATCCCTCGCGCGAGCTCATTGGCCGCACGCTGGCCGCAGCGGAGGTGGGCTTCCGGCCGGTCGAGGATGCGGTCGTGCGCGACTCGCCGTTCCCGGTCGAGAGCGAGGTGCTGGCGGTCACGCCCTTTGTCCGTCTCGTCCGGCTGTGGCGGCCGGACGGGCCACGCCGCCGCATCGTCCTTCTTGCGCCGCATTCAGGCTATGCCGCGGCGGTGGTCAGCCCGTTGCTGACCGTGCTGGTGACTTTGGGCGAGGTCGTGGTCACCGACTGGATCGACGGCCGATTGGTTCCGCTGGACGCTGGTGGCTTCGGTCTCGCCGATCAGGTGGCGATCTGTGCCGAGGCGGCCGCCTTGTGGCGCGCGCCCGCTCACTGGGTGGCGCTGTCGCAATCCGGTCCGGCGGCGCTCGCGAGCGCCGCGTTGCTGGCCGCCGAACTCCCAGCCCTCACCCCGGCGAGCCTCGCCTTCCTCGGCTGCCAGCTTGATCCGCGCGTGTCGCCGACGCCGCTCCAGCAGGCGCTGGCTCCCTGGCCGCGCGAGCTGCTCGCGACCAGCCTGACCAGCGAGGTCGGACCCAGGCATCCGGGGGCGGGCCGGCGCGTCTACCCCGCCCTGCTCCAGCTTCTGGCCTACGGGATGGCCAGCCCGGGCCTCTACTCGGAGGTGCAGCAAGGGCTGATGCGTGAGATCGCGACCGGGCAGGAAGGTGCCTATGAGCGGCAGCACGACGACCTGCACAGCCTGCTCGACGTGCCGGGCGAGCTGTTCGTGGACATGCTGGGCTGGGCGCTCGACCGCTCGCCGTGGCTCGGCGACGCGTTGGTCCTCGCCGGTGTCGGCCACGCGGTCGGCTCCATCGGCGAGGTCCCGGTGCTCACGGTCGAAGCCGGCGGCGACGACCTGATCGGACGTGGTCAGACCCATGCGCTGGCCGAGCATCTGGCGTCGGTACGGACGGTGACGGTTCCGGGTGCAAGCCACCACGACCTGTTCACCGGGCCCGGCTTTCTCGCCGGCGTGGCGCCAGAGCTGCGGCGATTCCACGCCGAGCTGGCGGACTAGGATCGCGCCGGCGTCACGATCTCCAGCGCCACGTGCCGGATATCGAGCGCCTGCTTGCCGGCATGCTCGAAATTGACCGTCACGCGCGTTCCGACAGCCGACTGGACTTGCCCCACGCCCCAGTCGGGACGGGCAGGATTTCGCACCTGGGCGCCGGGCGTGAGTAGCGTGGAAGTCACGCGTGCCGTTCCGAAATACTGTTCATGGCCGTTTATGCTAGTCGCTCGGCGGGCAAACAGATAGACGCCTACAGGTCAGGGCCGCGTTGCCCAGGAGGAGAATGAAGCGGAGCCACTCCGGCGGACGGAGGTTGTTCCGTAGAGGGTTCTGCCTGCGAGGCGCGGCCGGCCATGATGCTCTATTCCTTCTGCTCGGCCTGGGAAAAGGCGCCACAAGCCTTGGTCGGCGGCATGCTGTTCGCCGTGGGCGACGTTCATGGTCATCGCGAACATCTGGACGCCCTGCTGGAACGGCTTCAGCCGGAGATCGCCGAAGCCCGGGCCTCGGGGCTTGCCTGCGACTTGGTCCTGCTGGGCGACTACGTCGACCGGGGCCCCGACAGCCTGGGGACTCTCCGCCGGCTGATCGGGCTCGAGCGCTCGCTCGGCGTTCCGGTCCACACCCTGTGCGGCAATCACGACCATTACCTGATCGAGTTCCTGCTGGCAGAGCGGCCTGAGCTCGAGGCCCTGAAGACCTGGTGCGGCAATGGTGGTCAAACGACATTGGCCGAGCTGGGCATTCGGCGGGCGGAGGTCCTCAACCGCGATCCGGGCGATCTCGCGGCCCGGGCGCGTTCGCGGGCCGGGCCAGAGGTGATAAGCCTGCTGCGCCGCATCCAGCCCTCGCATGTCGTCGGCGACTATGTCTGCGTGCATGCCGGCATCAGCCCGTCGCAGCCGCTGGCGGAGAATTCGCGGCGCGACCTCATGTGGCTGCGCGAGCCGTTCCTCGCCGGAAAGGGGTGGCGGCACCCGTTCACCGCCATACACGGCCATACCATCCGTGGTCCCGAGGTGCTGCCGCACCGGATCGCGGTCGACAGCGGCACCTACCGCACCGGCGTGCTCAGTGCGCTCCAGGTCGAGCACGATCGGCTGCGCTTTGTCTGCGTGACCAGCGAGCCCAAGCTGAAGGCATTCAAGCGGCTGCCGGGCCTGAGCCAGAAGCGTCGCTTCTCCGCGCCGGAGGCGCTGGCGCCCGCACCCGGGCTCCAGCTCGCCGCCAGCGCCTGACCGTCCTCACGCGGTGTCGTCGGCGTGAATGCACTGGTAGCGGTGGTCGATCTCGACGCCGACGACGCGCTGGCGGAAAGCGATGTCGGGTCGGCTGCCGCAAGGGCGGTGTCCTCGATCGTGTCGTGACACAGGGCGGCGATGATCAGGTCCGGGTCGGCACCCGTGGCGCGGCCGACAAGGTCCGCCACCTCTATCAGGAGACCGGACCGGACAGGATGTTCCCCGCCGCGTCCTAGCGCGCCATGGCGGCAATCGCGTGAGGGCGGCAGCTCAAAGCATGGCGAGCCGCTGCTTGCGCCGCGGCGGCGGGAACTCGGCGTCGATCGCGGCGAGGTCCTCGGCCGACAGCGTCACGGCGAGCGCGCCCGCGTTCGCCTCGACATGTTCGGGCCGGGCGGCCTTGGGGATCGCCAGCACGCCCGGCTGCGCCAGCATCCAGGCGAGTGCCACCTGGAACGGACTGCAGCCGTGCTTTTGTCCGATGTCGCCCAGAGCACCTGCGGTGCGCAGCCGACCCTGCTCGATCGGACTGTAGGCCATGACCGGCATGCCCCGTTCGCGGCACCATGGGAGCAGGTCCCACTCGATCCCGCGCCGCTGTGGGTTGTAGAGCACCTGGTTCGCGGCGCAGGCGCTGCCGCCCGGCACCCCGGCCAGCTCGGCCATCTCGTCGGCGTCGAGATTGCTCACGCCCCAATGGCGGATCTTGCCGTCGCGCTGCAGCCGCTCGAACGCGGCCACCGTCTCCGCGAGCGGGTAGGCACCGCGCCAGTGCAGCAGATAGAGGTCGATCCGGTCGGTGCCCAGCCGCTTCAGGCTGCGCTCGCAGGCCTCGACCGTGCCGCGCGCCGACGCATGGTGCGGGTAGACCTTGCTGACCAGGAACACGGCGTCGCGACGGCCCTGAACCGCCGCACCGACCACTTCCTCCGCACCGCCTTCGCCGTACATCTCCGCCGTGTCGATCAGGCTCAGGCCGAGATCGAGCCCATGGCGCAGCGCTCGCATCTCGGCGGGGCGGGCGGCAGACGACTCGCCCATGCCCCAGCTGCCCTGGCCGAGGACGGGCACCGCCTCGCCGCTTGGCAATGTGAGGGTACGCACCGGAGCCACGTCGCTCAGACGCTCGGGTCGGGGGTGGTGCGCAGGTAGGGCTTGATCTCGGTCACACCCTTGGCGAAGCGCTTCTTCGCCTCTTCGGTCGGAATCGAGTTCAAGACGATCACGTCCTTGCCCGGGGTCCAGTTGACCGGGGTCGCGACCGAATGCTTGGCCGTGAGCTGCATCGAATCGATCACCCGCAGCACCTCGTCGAAGTTCCGCCCGGTCGACATCGGGTAGACCAGGACCAGCCTGATCTTCTTGTCGGGCCCGATCACGAACACGTTGCGCACGGTCGCGTTGTCGTTGGGCGTCCGCCCGGCAGCACTGTCGCCGGCGCTGGCCGGCAGCATGTCGTAGAGCTTGGCGATCTTGAGCTCGGTGTCGCCGATCATCGGGTAATTCGGGGCGGTGCCCTGCGTCTCCTCGATGTCCTTGATCCAGCGATGATGATCCTCGATCGGATCGACGCTGATGCCGATGATCTTCACACCCCGCTTGTCGAACTCGGGCTTGATCCTGGCCATCTCGCCGAGCTCGGTGGTGCAGACCGGCGTGAAGTCCTTGGGGTGCGAGAACAGGACAGCCCAGCCGTCGCCGATCCAGTCGTGGAAGCGGATCCGGCCCTGCGTCGTCTCGGCCTCGAAGTCGGGAGCCGTGTCGTTGATGCGGATGGTCATGTGATCTCTCCCTTCGACATCGCGGTCGGCGCCTCCGCCTTCCATCTAGCACGTCGCCCGTCCCGGTACAGGTGACGCTTGAGTGCAGGCTGCAACCTTGCGTGAGGTGGCGGGTTCGCTTCGCATCGGCAACAGATGATAGAGTGAAGCAAGGTGCAGGGCGCAGCGCTTCTCGGCAGCGCGGTCGCGACGATACTGGTCGCGACGTCACCTCGGGCGCAGTAAGCCCCTCCGCCCGCGGCGGCGACCGGCGTCGAGCCGCAGAGCTACCAGTCCTATCTCCGGCGACCGGGCCAGCAGAACGTCCGGATCAAGGACAGCCTCGACGCCGACGAGATGATCGGCAGCCCGGTCGTCGACGATGCCGGCGTCACGATCGGCACGATCACCGATCTCGCGGACCTGGGCGACGGCGAGATCACGGCCGCCATGCTCGACAGGCCTCGCCAGGCGGCCCGCTCGGCCAGGTGCCTGTCGAGTTGGACCTGCTCGAGCGCACCGCGATCGTCACGGGCGCCCTGCAGCTGGCGATGACCGAGGATGACCTGCAGCGTCTGCCGCGCTACGTTCAGCGCGACGACCTCTGGGTGCCCGTCGGCGAGTAGGCGGTGCCACCGTCGCCAGACGGGACCTCACCGTTGAGGGTGAGCCATGATCGCCGTGACGCCGCGCATCGACCTCGACGTGGGCGAGCTGCAATTCGCCTTTCTCCGCGCCTCGGGACCGGGCGGCCAGAACGTCAACAAGGTCGAGACCGCGGTCCAGCTGCGCTTCGACGTCCGTAACTCGCCCTCCCTGCCGGAGGCGGTCCGCGAGCGGCTCGCGAAGCTGGCCGGCCGGCGCCTGAACCAGGACGGTGTATTGATCCTCACCGCCCAGCGCCACCGCAGCCAGGAGCGCAACCGCCAGGACGCCATGGACCGCCTCGTGGCGCTGATCCGCGAGGCGGAGGTACCGCCCGTGCCACGCCGGCCGACCCGTCCGACGGCGGGAAGCCGCAAGCGGCGGCTGGAGGCGAAGGGGCGGCGGGCGGCGGTCAAGGCGCAGCGGTCGCGCCGGCCCGGCGAGGACTGACGCTGCTCCCCTGGGACAGGGCCGTTGCCCCGCCGAGCGCCGCCGCCTAGGTTGATCACGGCAGCACGCAGGGTTTACGCAGCGATGGAAGGCGATCAGATGTCCGGCAGCCCCTTCGCCTTGGCTGCCGAGATCGCCCGCGTGACCGGGTACGACATCGTCGCCCTCGGCGACTTGTCGGGCGGTTTGCCGGCCGACTCGCGGGGACCCGCGATCACCTTCGTTGACCGCGATCCCGCGACGGCGCTGCGCGATCGGGATTTGGCCCGCACGGTGCTGGTCTGCACCGCACCCTTGCAGACGCTGGACGATCCCCACCCGCTGCTGGCGCAGCTCGCTGGGCTGGACCAGCGCTGCGCCTATCTGCTTGTCGCGGCGCCCGACCGCGAGCGCACGGTCTCGCCCTTCGACCCAGCGCTGCCGCCGCGGGCCGGGCACGCACGCTGGAGCGCCGGCGAGTTCTACCGCCTTCTGGTCGGCCAGGGTTTTCCCAGCCGGGCCCTCTGGGGCTACCTGTGCGAGCCCGGCGGCTGCCGCAGGAGCCTCTCCGCCTGCCTCACGGGCCGCGAAGCCGCGTTCCGGCTCGGAGCGCGACAGCTTGCCGTGGCCGCGATCGTCAACCTGTTCAACGGGCCGACATCATCGAGCCGGTAGTCCGCTACCTCGCCGGCCGGGCATCGCCGTGCACCTCTTCGACAACTGGTCGCACGATGGAAGCTGGGAAATCTGCGCGCGCTGCCAGGCCGAAGGCCTCGTAGCCTCGCTGCGGCGCTTTCCCGAGGCTCCGTCGGCCGAGTACGACTGGTCGCGGCAGCTGCAGAACACCAGCCGCTACGGTGCCGAGCTGAACGCCGACTGGATCCTTCACTACGACGCGGACGAACTCAGGTCGGCACCATGGCCGGATGTGCCGCTGGTCGATGCGATCTCGTTCATCGACAGCCTCGGCTACAGCGCCATCGACTTCACCATCCTCAACTTCCTGTTCATCGACGGACGCGAGCGCGAAGGCTTCGACCCCGGTGATTTCCCCTACTTCGACTGGGGCCGCCACCCGGCGCATTTCGTCCAGATCAAGGGCTGGAAGAACCAGGGCACCCCCGTGGCGCTGGCGGCATCGGGCGGTCATGCCGCGGAGTTCGCGGGTCGGCGCGTCTACCCGCTCAAGTTCCTGACTAGGCACTACCCGCTCCGCTCGATGGCTCGCGCGCGCGACAAGGTGTTCCGCGACCGGGTTCCGCGGGCGCGCCGCGAACGGCGCGAGCTGGGCTGGCACACGCATTACGACGTCTACGCCGAGCGTGGCGTGATGCTGCCCTGGAACGAGTGGGAGCTGACCTGGTTCGACCCGCTGCACTTCCACGCCGAATTTTTCGCCGAGCGCCTGACCGGCCTCGCCGTGGAGCGCGACGAACGCGCCTTGATCTCGTTCAACAGCCTGGTCGAGATTAGCCGCCAGCTGCTGGCCGAGCCCACGTCACCAAAATCCTAGGCAAGCGCGAATTCCATAGCGGCCTCGGCATGCAGCCTGGTGGTGTCGAACACGGGCAAGTCCAGATCGCCCTGCCCGATCAGCATGCCGATCTCGGTGCAGCCGAGGATCACCGCGTCCGCGCCGGCCTCGCGCAGCCGGGCGATCTGGCCCAGGTAGCGCGCCTTCGATTCGGCGCGTACGACCCCCGGCACAGCTCCTCGTAGATGATCCCGTGCACCATCGCCCGCCCGGCCTCGTCCGGCACGATCGGGATCAGCCCGTACCGCTCCCGCAGCCGGTCGGTGTAGAACGGCTGTTCCATCGTGAACCGCGTCGCGAGCAGGGCGGGGCGTTGGCAGCGGGCGGCGACGAGCGCGGCACCGGTGGGGTCGGCGATGTGGAGCAGAGGGATGTCCGCGGCGGCCTGCACCCGGTCGGCGAGCTTGTGCATGGTGTTGGTGCACAGCACGAGGGCCTCGGCACCCGCCGCTTCCAGGCGGCCCGCCACCTCGGCGAGCGTGGCAGCCGCCGCCTCCCAATCGCCCTTGTGCTGCAGCTCGGCGATCTCCGCGAAATCCACCGACCAGAGCAGCAGCCGCGCCGAGTGCAGCCCGCCCAGGCGCTCGCGCGCGATCTCGTTCAGGAGGCGGTAGTAGATCGCGGTGCTTTCCCAGCTCATCCCGCCAATAAGCCCGAGCAGGCGCATGGTCGCTCAACCCCGCCCGGTGACGGGCACTGCAGCACCGGTCATGCCGTCGCTCGCGGCCGAGAGCAGGAAGGCCACGACATGCGCGATCTGGCCCGTCGTCACCCACTTGGACGTGTCGGCCTTGGGCATGGCCGCCCGGTTCTGCGGCGTGTCGATCGTGCCGGGCAGGATGCAGTTGGCGCGCACGCCATCGGCCTTCAGCTCGTCGGCGACGCTCTCGGTCAGCCGCAGCACGGCACTCTTGGTCGACGCGTAGGCGGCCATGCCCTTGCCGGCCCGCGCCGCCGCGGCCGAACCCACCGTGACGATACTGCCTCGCCCCGCCACGCGCATCGCGGGCATCACCGCCCGGCACATGTTGAGCGTCGTGAACAGGTTGGCCTGGAACAGCCGCTGCCAATGCGCGGCATCGCCGGCCTCGACCTCGGCCATGGCGAACGCGCCCACCGTGTGCACGAGGCCGTCGATTCGGCCGAAGCGCCGCATGGCACGCTCCACCAGCGCGCGGCAGGCGGCGGGATCGCCGAGATCGATGCCGGGCTCGGCCTGGACGCGCCCGGTTCGAGCTCGTCCACCGCCTGTCGAGCGCCGCCTCGGTGCGCTCCATCGCCACCAAGCGGTAGCCGGCCGCGGCGAGCACCTGGACGACCGCGCCACCGACATTGCCGCCGGCACCGGTGACGATCGCCACGCATTCGTCCGGATCGCTCATGTCCGTCCGGTCCCGAAAAGCATCCTCGCCGGCGAATGGTAACCGGTGCGGCGACCGGGAGACAGGGGATCGGCCGACCCGGCGCGGGCAACTTTCGCTTGCTCGGCACTGGCGGTGCCCGCATCTTGCCAGTTACTCGCATAGCCGGTGACCTCGGTCATCCAACAAGGCCATTCAAGAAGTTTCTGGGAGTGCGGAGCCATGGCCGGTGATGCCGCGACGCGCAAGCTGGCCGCGATCCTGCACGTCGCCGTGGTCGGCTACAGCCGCCTCATGGGTGCGGACGAGGTCGACACCCATCGCACGCTGCGCCAATATCTCGACGCGATCGCCCGAACGATCGCCAAGCATCATGGTCGGGTCGTCAACTATGCCGGCGATGCCGTGCTGGCGGACTTCGCCACCGTCACCGAGGCGCTCACGGCGGCGGTCGACATCCAGGACGAACTGCGCGAACGCAACCGCGAGTCGACGGTCGCCACGGAACGCCAGGTCCAGTTCCGCATCGGCGTCCATCTGGGTGAGGTGATCGTCGACGGAGATGACATCTATGGCGACGGGGTCAACGTCGCGGCGCGCCTGGAGAGTTTGGCCGAGCCCGGTGGCATCTGCATCTCCGAGGCGGTGCGCAGCGACGTCGGGACCAAGCTGCCCTTCAGCTACCCGTCCATGGGCGAGCGCGAGGTCAAGAACATCAGCGAGCCGGTGCGGGCCTATCGGGTGGCGGCCGCCGGCGCCGAAACGGACGCGCCGCCGCCCTGCCCCTATCCCGGCATGGTGCCGTTCGGCGCCGCCCAGGCGCGCCATTTCTACGGCCGCGACGAGGAAGTCGCGCGCATGGTGCAGCTGCTCAGGCGCCAGCGCTTCCTGATGGTGATCGGCCCGTCCGGCTCCGGCAAATCGTCTCTGGCCTATGCCGGGCTCCTGCCTGCGCTGGAGAAGAGCCGCTAGTTCGCCAAGGACTACTGGCTGGTCCGCACCATGCGGCCGGGGCCGCACCCGACCGAGACATTGGCCGACATCATCGGCGGTGGCGACAAGACCAGGGACCTGGCACCCGATACGGTCGAGGCCCTGCTCGAGGCGCATCCGCCGGCGGAACGGCTGCTGCTCCTGGTCGACCAGTTCGAGGAGGTGTTCACCCAGGCCGGGCGCGAGGAGCAGGCGCGCTTCATCGCGGCGCTCCAGGCGTTCCCGGCTGCCCGAGAACTGCGCGCTGATCTTGACCTTGCGGGCCGATTTCTACCCCGATCTGATGACCTCCTATCTGTGGCCGGTGGATGCGAGCCAGCGCGTGGAGGTCGCACCGCTGCGCGGCGACGCCCTGCGCGCGGCGATCGAGCGGCCTACCGCCGATGTCGGGGTGCGCATCAAGGCCAGCCTGGTGCACCAGCTGCTCGCCGACGCCGCCGACGAGCCGGGTGCGCTGCCGCTGCTGCAGGAGACCATGGCGCTGCTCGGCACGACATGGAGCAACGCACTTTGCCCGTAACTGCCTACCAGCGATTGAGCGGTACCGGGCATGCCGGTGGCGCGCTCACCGGCCTGGCCATGGCGATCGCCATGAAGGCGGACGCCACCCTGGCCCAGCTCGACGAACGCCAGCAGGCGATCGCGCGCCGCATCTTCCTGCGCCTGATCCAGTTCGGCGAAGGCCGTGCCGACACTTGCCGCCAGCAACCGGTCGCCGCCCTGCGCGCGGCGAACGATGGCGAGGGCGCGTTCGAGCGCACGCTCGAGCACCTTACCGCCAACCGCCTGTTGACCCGCAGCGGCGGTGACGGACTGCGTCCGCCGGCGGTCGACATCTCCCACGAATCCCTGATCGGGGGCTGGTCGCGCCTGCAGGATTGCGCCGAAGAGCGCCGCGACGCCGAGCAGATCCGGCGACGCCTGGAAGGCAAGGCGGCGGAATGGAGCCGCCTGGGGAGGGGCGCCGGCGGGCTCCTGGACGAGGCGGAGTTGCCGGAGGCGGAGCGCTGGTTGGCGAGTGCCGATGCGGCCGACCTGGGCTTCGATGCCGCGCTGCACGAGCTGGTGGAGGCGAGCCAGCGGGCGATCGACGCGGCGGAACAGGCCAGGGATGCCGGTCGGCAACGCGAGCTGGCGCAGGCGCGGGCGCTCGCGGCGGAACAGTCTCGTGCGGCCAAGCGCATGCGGCGCTCGATGGCCGGCCTCGCGGCGATGCTTCTGGTCACGGTGGGGGCAGGCCTGTTCGCGTGGACGCTGAGCCAGAAAGCGCAATCTCTGGCGATGCAGGAGACCGAGGCGCGCGTTCAGGCGCAGAAGGCCGAAGATGAAGCGAAGCGGCTTGCGGAGTCCGAAGGTCTGGCGCGGACCCAGGCCGAGAACGCCCGCCGCTCATCCATCGCGCAATTGCTGGCGATCCAGGCGCCCGGGCAACAGTCGATTTCGTTGGATGAACGCGGCGCCCTGATGGCCCGTCAGGCGTACCTCTTCAGCGCCGGTGCCAGTCGACCCCTGCAGGAGCAGGTGGACGGCGTGCTTCGCCAGGTGGCCGGCAAGCCGAATTTCTCAGCCATACTCTGGCCGTTGGAGACGAACGCCATCGCCTTCAGCCGCGACAGCGCATGGCTGGCTTCCTCTCATTCCGATAACTACAAGGTTCTGCTCTGGGACCTCACGCGACCAGGGGCCAAGCCTCTCGAACTGCCGGGATACCCGGCGCAACTGATGGTCCCGGGTACGCAGTTCCCCCTCGGAAGACTGGTCGCCCTCGCCTTCAGTCCGGACGGCAGGACGCTGATCGCGGCCAACGCGGACGGACCATCGGCCGATGGCATCTGGACGATCCCCAGGCGCCATTCGTCGAGTTGCCGACGATGAGCAGCGGCGCGTGGTCGGCCGCCTACAGTCCGGATGGCCGCTGGCTGGCGGCGGGCGGCAAGGTCGACGACGTCTTCGCCTTGTGGGACCTGACCCGTGCCGATGCGGAACCGGCCCTGGTCGGCGATCCCGAGCCGGCGATCGCCGGAAGCGGGCCGTCGACGGGCAGCATGGGTGGCGTGCCGGTGGCGTTCAGCCCGGACAGCGCCACGCTGGCCACCGGCAGTCTCCATGGCGTCGTCCGGCTCTGGCGCCCCGGCGACATGACACGGCCGTTCGCCAGCCTGCACGGTCACGAGGGTTCGCTTCTGGCGTTGGCGTTCTACGACGACGGCAGGCGTCTGGCTTCCAGCGGTGAGGACGGCTTCCTCCGGCTCTGGGACCTGCAGGACCCCTCCGCAGAACCGGTGGTTCTGGACAGCGGTGCCAGCGCGGCGGTGTCGCTGGACGTGGATCCCGCCGGCGATCTCCTGGTGTCGTCCAGCATGGCCGATGCCGTCATTGTCCGGCGGATCAGTAAGCCGGAGCAACCGCCGACCGTTCTTTCGAGCGGAAGCGTCTTTCAGGTGAGATTCAGCCCCGACGGCGTTCATCTGGCATCCAGCGGCACCACGTCCTTTCTCCGCCTTTGGGACCTGCGACCGACCGGCGAACCGCTGACGTTGGCGGGCCATCAGGCGCCCGTGGAGTTGCTGGCGTTCAGCCCCGACATGAAGCTGCTGGCCTCCGGCGGCGACACGGGAGACGGAACGATCCGCCTGTGGCGTTGGCATGATCTGGACGCAGATCCAGTCGTGATTCCGGGGCATGGCGGCGACGTCAACGGTTTGGATTTCAGCGACGATGCCAAGCAATTGCTGTCGGCGAGCTGGGACGACGAATCGGTGCGACTTTGGGATCTCGCAGCGTCGCCACCGTCGTTCACGGCACTGAACGTTCCCGGTGGCACGAACCCTTGGACAGCGTTGTTCAGCCCTGACGGCGCAAGGGTGGTGGCGAGTGGCGCAGGGGGCGTTTTCACCTGGCCACTCGACAAGCTCGAAGCGGAACCCGACACGCTGGTTCCGGTCGACAACTGGGCGCCGGGGATGGCGTACAGCTCGCGGGGCGACGCGCTCGCCGTGGCGATGTTCGGCCCGGAGATCTTCTTGAAGGATCTGACGCGACCCGATGAACCCGCGTCGGCGTTGCGCGGTGGCAGCGAGGATGGCAATTGGACCGTCGATTTCAGTCCGGATGGCACCAGGCTCGCCTGGGGCGGCAGGGAAGGAACTGTTCGGCTATGGGATCCGGGCGCCCTGAACGCGCCATCGGTCCTGCTTGGCCGACACGACGCCACTGTCCGACGCGTGCGTTTCAGCCCGGATGGCAGGCGACTTGCCAGCGGCGGTCATGATCACAGCGTCCGGCTGTGGAACATGGAGAACCTCGACGCGCTGCCGGTCGTCCTGCCCGGCCATGACGGCGACGTGCGGTCGCTGGCCTATAGCGCGGACGGCAGGTACCTGGTCACCGGCGGCGCCGACAAGGTGGTCAAGATCTGGGACCTGAGCTATCCGCTGAATTCTGCGCCGTCGCAGGACATCGCCGACATGATCTGCCGGAAAGTCTGGCGCAACCTGACGCTCGACGAATGGCGCAAGTTCGTCGGCGTCGAGATCCCCTATAATCGCACCTGCCCCGACTTGCCCATCGACCCGAGCTTGTTCGAAGCGGCCGCGAAGCTGGCCAAGGCGAATGATGTCGCGGGCTCGGTGGCCTTGCTCGAGCGCGCCGTGGAGCTGGACCCGGTGTTGGATCTGGACCCCCAGGAGGAGGCCGAGCGGCTGGCGCAGCCCGCCGCGCAGTAGCTCGACGGCGGACGCTACTCCGCCGCCTTGAGCTCGTAGCCCAGCTCCGCTCGACAGCTTCTGCCAGCAGATCGAGCCGCCGCTTCCGCGATCACCGTGCCCGGCGGGAAGATCGCCTTGGCACCGGCGGCCAGCAGCGCCGCGTGGTCCTGCGGCGGCACGACGCCGCCGACCACGATCATGATGTCGCCGCGCTGCCTCGCCTCGAGCTCGCGCCTGAGCTCCGGCACCAGGGTCAGGTGGCCGGCGGCCAAAGAGGAGACGCCGACGATGTGGACGTCGTTGTCGACCGCCTGCTGCGCCGCCTCGCCCGGCGTCTGGAACAGGGCACCGATGTCGACGTCGAAGCCCAGGTCGGCGAAGGCGGTGGCGATCACCTTCTGGCCGCGGTCGTGGCCGTCCTGGCCCATCTTGGCGATCAGGATGCGCGGCCGCCGGCCTTCGGCCTCGGCGAAGGCTTCCACCAGGTCACGGGCACGGCGCACGCTCACGGGCTCACCGACCTCCTTGCCATACACGCCGGCGATCGAGCGGATCTCGGCCACGTGGCGACCCCAGACCTTCTCCAGGGCCGCGGTGATCTCGCCCACCGTGGCCCGGGCGCGGGCCGCCTGGACCGACAGCTCGAGCAGGTTGCCCTTGCCGGTCTCGGCGCAGCGGGTCAACCCATCCAGGGCGCGGCGGCAGGCGAGCTGGTCGCGCCCGGCCCGCAGGCGCTCCAGCTTCTCGAGCTGGCGGACGCGCACGGCGGAATTGTCGACCTTGAGCACGGGAATGTCCTCGGGCTCGGAAGGCCGGTACTTGTTCACGCCCACCAGGGTCTGCGTGCCGCCGTCGATCCGCGCCTGCGTCCGGGCGGCCGCCTCCTCGATCCGCAGCTTGGGGATGCCCCGCTCGATCGCCCGCGCCATGCCGCCTGTGGCCTCGACCTCCTGGATGTGCTCCCAGGCCCGGCTGGCCAGATCGTGGGTCAGGCGCTCGACATGGTAGCTGCCGCCCCAGGGATCGATGGTGCGGGTGATGCCCGTCTCCTGCTGCAGCAGGAGCTGGGTGTTGCGGGCGATCCGGGCCGAAAAGTCGGTCGGCAGGGCCAGCGCCTCGTCGAGCGCGTTGGTGTGCAGCGACTGGGTGTGGCCGTGCGTGGCGGCCATGGCCTCGACGCAGGTGCGCACGACATTGTTGTAGACGTCCTGCGCCGCCAGCGACCATCCCGAGGTCTGGCAATGGGTGCGCAGCGCCAGCGACTTCGGGTCTTTGGGGTCGAACTGCCTCACCAGCTTGGCCCAGAGCATCCGCGCCGCGCGCAGCTTGGCGACTTCCATGAAGAAGTTCATGCCGATCGCCCAGAAGAACGAAAGGCGCGGCGCGAAGGCGTCGACGCCGAGACCGACCTCGCGACCGCAGCGGATGTATTCGATGCCGTCGGCCAGGGTGTAGGCGAGCTCGAGGTCGGCGGTCGCCCCCGCTTCCTGCATGTGGTAGCCGGATATGCTGATCGAGTTGAACTTGGGCATGTGCTGCGCCGTGTAGGCGAAGATGTCCGAGACGATCCGCATCGAGGGCGTCGGCGGGAAGATGTAGGTGTTGCGGACCATGAACTCCTTGAGGATGTCGTTCTGGATGGTGCCGCTCAGCTGTTCCGGCCGGACGCCCTGCTCCTCGGCGGCCAGGATATAGAGCGCGAGCACGGGCAGTACGGCGCCGTTCATCGTCATCGACACGCTCATCTGGTCGAGCGGGATGCCGGAGAACAGGATCTCCATGTCGAGGATGGAATCGATGGCCACGCCGGCCATGCCGACGTCGCCCATGACGCGCGGATGGTCGCTGTCGTAGCCGCGATGCGTGGCGAGGTCGAAGGCGACCGACAGGCCCTTCTGCCCGGCGGCCAGGTTGCGGCGGTAGAAGGCGTTGCTGTCCTCGGCCGTGGAGAAGCCGGCATATTGCCGGATGGTCCAGGGCTGGGTGGTGTACATGGTGGGATAGGGGCCGCGCAGGAACGGCGGCAGGCCGGGCCAGGTTCGCAGGAAGTCGAGCCGGGCGGTGTGCTCTTGAGTGTAGAGCGGCGGCACGGCGATGCCTTCGGGCGTCAGCCACATCGGCTCGTCCGGCAGCCCCGGCGTGACGCCTGCGGCAGGGATTGGTCCCAAGGGCACATCGGCGAAGCTCGCAATCGCGCTCATGGCCGCTCTCCCGTCTCTACCGCGAGGGTGCGTTCCAGCAGCGCCAACGCGTCGTCGCCACCCTGCACGAACTCGTCGACGCCGGCCGTCTGCCACAGCGCCCGCTGCGCCTCGTCGGGCCGGCCCATCAGATAGACCCGCGCGGCGCGCGCCTGCTTCAGCGCCCGTGCCGCCGGCTCGGCGAGCGTAGCATAGTTGGTGTCGCTGGAGCAGATCGCGGCCTGCCGCGCCCCGCTGGCGCGAAAGGCGCGGCCGAGTTCCTCCAGCGAGGGAAGGGCGTCGCCGGCCGTGGTGGCGACGCCGCCCGCGGCGAACAGGTTCCGGGCGAAGCCGACGCGGGCGGCGAACTCCTCCTGGCGCCCGAGCGCGCACAGGAAGACCCGTGGCCGCTCGCCGGTCTCGGCCAGCAGCGCGTCGCTCCGCGCCCGCAAGCGCTCGAACCCGTCGGCGAGCCGAAAGCCGGGGATGTGGACGATCGACGCGGCGACAGGCGGGTTGGGCGCCGGGGAGGGAACGGGCTGCGGCACCTCGCGCAAGTCCGCGAACTCGGAGACGCCGGTGATCGGCTCGCGGCGGGTGGCGATAGCGGCCTCGAGACGGGCGCAGCTCGCCGCCACCTGCGCCTGGGGCCATCCCTGGCGCAGGGCCGCGACCATTCCATTCCGGCGCTCGACTTCCTGCACCAGCGCCCAGGCCGCGGTGGCGAGATCCTCGCTCAAGCGCTCCACGAACCAGCTGCCGCCGGCGGAATCGACGACCCGGCCGAGTTGCGCCTCCTCGAGGAGGACCAGCTGCGTGTTGCGGGCGATCCGCCGGGCGAGCGGTGCGGATGCCGGCAGGGCATGGTCGAACGGCAGGACGGTGATGCTGCCGGCACCGCCCACCGCGGCCGCGAATGCCGCCACGGTGCCGCGCAGGATGTTCACCTGCGGATCGACCCGGGTGAACATGCGTGCGGCCGACTCGGCACGGAGCCGCAAGGCGGGCATCGCGGCCCCGGCGCCGGCAACCTCGAGCACGCGCCACCAGATCCGCCGCAGCGCCCGGAACTTGGCGACCGACAGGAAGAAGTCGGCGTCGCTCGCGAGCGCGAAGCCGATCTGGCGGGCGGCCGCCTCCGGCGGCTCGCCCGCCGCGACCAGGGCGCGGAGATAGGCGATGCCGGTGGCCACCGCGAAGGCCAGCTCCTGGGCTTCGCTCGCTCCGCCGGAATGGTAGGGGCGGCCGTCGGCGAGAAGCGCCACGGTCTTGGGCCAAACCGCCGCCGCCTGCCGGGCAAATCCCACAACCTCGGCGACCGCCGATTCCGGATCGAGCGCGGCCCCCGAAACGGCGGCACCCAGGGGATCGATATTGAGGTCGGCGCGCAGTGCGTCGGCGGCGATGTTGCGGCGCTCGGCGAGGGCGAATAACGCGCGGGCGGCGTCGAGGCCGGCTGCGCCCGCGTCCAGCCCGATCGGCGCGAGGTCGAGCAGCACGTCCGCCAGTACCCGGTCGAGATCCGCGGCGGCCTCGGGGCGGTCGAGTGCCAGCTGCAGCGAGGTGACGCCGCCTTCGAGGTCGTCGAGGATCGCGGCGTTGGTCGCGGCAGGGTCGGCCACGCGGTGGCGCTGGCGGACATCCCAGCCAGCCGCCATCGAGCCGCGCAGCGGCACCGCGCGTGAACGGCGCCGTACCCGGTGGACCCGCCGGGGGCGGGGCGTCGTCCGCCGTATAGAGCGGCAAGATGCGGATGCCGTCCGCGGTCCGGCGCACCAGTCGGCGCTCGAAGTCGCCGCCCTTGAGCACCCGGTCGACCAGCGCGCGCCAGTCCGCCTCGCTGAAGGTGGGGAAATCCGCCGCGAGTGTCAGCTCAGCTTCGGTGGCCGCATCGGTCATGGTGCGCGCTCGCTCCCGGTATGCCAGGACAGGATGCTGGGGATTGTGCCGACGGCTCCAGATGACCGGCGGTCGCAATCCCGCAGGCTCCGGTGCCCCCGGCGAAGTGCCCGTCACCTTTGCAACCGGCGCGGTGTGACTCAGTGCCGCAGTGAGAATTCCTCCATCTTGACCGGCACTTACCAACCGCTGGCACGCTTACCGTTAGATCGCAATGCGTTTGGTCGTTTTCCTGCAACGGAGCATCATGTATCCAAGGCGGCGGTTGAGCCGGAGTTGCCCCTCCCGCCTCCTGGTAGCTGGAACGCCATGACAATTTCCGAGGACGCCCAACGACAAGTGCATGACCCGGCCAACGGGGACGCCGGCCTCGACATCAAGGACTTGCTGGGCATCCTTTATCGGCGCAAGCGCCTGATCCTGTCGACCGTGCTGCTGGTCACCACGCTGGCCCTGCTGGCCGGCCTGCAGATCACGCCCAGATACACGGCCACCGCCATGGTGATGATCGACCCGCGCAAGAGCAACGTGGTCGACGTGGCGAGCGTGGTTCAGGGCCTGGGAACCGACGCGTCGACGGTGGAGAGCCAGATCCGGCTGATCGGCTCCCGCTTCCAGCTCGAGCGGCTGGCGACCGATCTCGGCATCTTCGAGGACCCCGAGTTCAACGTCGCGCTACGCACGCCCGACCGGCAGGTGCAGGTCGCCGGCATGATCGACTCCTTCGTATCCTGGCTGCCGGAATCCTGGCTGGTGGCCACTGGCCTGGCGGCGGAGCCGATCGAGTCCGCGGACTGGGACGTCCCCTACCTCCAGCGCGAGTACACCATCGAGGAGTTCGCCAAGGGCCTCAAGGTCACGCCGGAGGGCCGTTCCTACGTGATCCGCGTCGACTTTACCTCCGAGAGCCCGAAGAAGGCGGCCAACATCGTCAACGCCGTCGCCAACCGCTACGTCGACATGCTGCGCGACGAAAAGCTCGGCAAGACCGAGTTGGCCACCGACTGGCTTTCCCAGCGTCTGGACGAGTTGCGCAGCGAACTCGAGGCCGCCGAGGGTGCGGTCGAGCAGTACCGCGCCAAGTTCAACATCAACGACGTCAACGGCATCACCCTCAACGAGCAGCGCCTGTTCGACGTCAACCAGCGCCTGTCGGCCCTGCGCGCCGACGCCGCGGCGGCACAGGCCAAGGTGGCGCAGATCCGTGCCATGCGCACGTCGGGCTTCGACGCGGTCGAGGCAGTGCCGGAGGTGCTGGCCTCGGCGACGATCATCAATCTGCGCGAGCGCGAAACCCAGCTCCTGAAGGAGGAATCGGAGCTGCGCAGCACGTTCGGCGCCAAGCATCCGCGCATCGTCAGCGTGCAGCAGGAGAAGGCGACGCTGCAGAAGAAGATCCAGGCCGAGGTCGCGCGCATCCTCAAGACGATCGAGAACGAAGCCGAGGTCACCCAGTCGCGCATCCGGGCGCTGGAGAAGGAGATCAGGACCGTCTCCGGCGGCACCACGGTGGACCGGGAGGTGGCGGTCAAGCTGCGCGAGCTGGAGCGCGACGCCGACGCCTCGCGCAACATCTACAATTCGTTCCTCGCCCGCTACAAGGAGACCGCCGACCAGCAGCAGCTGATCGAGGCCGACGCCAAGGTGGTGTCGATGGCAGCACCTCCGGTCACCCCGAGCACGCCGGGACCCAGGCTGTTCGGTGCGATCGGCTTCACCGGCTCCCTGATGCTCGGCACGCTGCTGGCGCTGCTCATGGAGCGCTTCGACAGCGGCCTGCGCAGCGCCCGCCAGGTCGAGCAGTCCCTGGGCCTGCCGGCGCTGGGTCTGGTGCCGCGGCTCGACCGGCTGCGCCGCAACCAGAAGCCGCACCAGTACCTCCTGGCCAAGCCCTTGTCGGCCTACGCCGAATTGGTGCGGGCGATCTTCACCTCGCTGCAGCTCTCCAACGTCGACCGTCCGCCGCAGGTGATCCTGGTGACCTCCTCGCTGCCGCAGGAAGGCAAGACCACCCTGTCCTTGAGCCTCGCCACCTTCGCCGCCAGCTCCGGCAAGCGGGTGCTGCTCATGGACGTTGACCTGCGCCACCCCAACGTCCACCGCGACCTCGGCACGCCACCGGAGTACGGCCTGGTCGAGTACATGGCGGGCGAGCGCGACCTGGACGAGGTGATCGTGCCGCACGAGGAGACGGGGATCTGGTACCTGCCGGTCAAGCGGCAGACGGTCAATCCGACCAACCTCCTGGGCAGTCAGAAGCTCAAGCAGCTCCTGCTCGACCTGCGCGAGCAGTTCGACTTCATCGTCATGGACTTCGGCCCCGCTGCTCGGCGTGACCGACACCAAGGTCGTCTCGCGCTTCGCCGACAATGTGGTGTTCGTGATGCAGTGGAACACCACCAGCCGCGACACGGCCGTGAATGCCCTGGCGCACATGCGCGAGGCCAGGGGCGATGTCGCCGGTGTCGTGCTGACCCAAGTCGATGTCGCCAAGCACGCCCAGTATGGCTACGGCGACGTCGGACAGTACTACGGCAAGTACCAGAAATACTATGTGAACTAGCCACTTGCCCTAGGAGCGGCAGCACATGCGCCTCTACGACTTCGGCTTCACCTTTCTCCTGGTCGCTGCCGCCTGCGCCGCGATCGCCATGGTGGTGGCGGCGCAGGTCGCCTGACCATCGTCCCCGGTTGGGGGCCCGGTGCGCTCAGCGGCGGAAGATCACCGGGAACCAGTCCTCGCGCAGCCTTTCGCCCGGCTGCATGCCATGGCCTGGGAAAGGCGGGGAGGTGCGTCCCGGCCGTTGCACGTAACGCGCGTCGTCGCCCACCAGCCGCAGCGAGAAGGCCCGGCGTCGCGAGGCGCTCTCGTTGCCGCGGGCGCCGTGCAGGACATGGTAGTCGAAGGCCACGGCATCTCCCGGCTCCATCGGCCATTCCAGGATGGTCATGCCCTCGGCGTCCGGATCGGGCACCGGCATGTAGGTCTCGGCGTCGGGATAGAAGTTCTCGTCCGACAGCCAGCGCGTCGGCAGCACCGGCTTGGGCCATCGATGCGATCCCGCGACGCAGCGCAGGGTGGCCTCGCGCACCGGATCTAGCGGCGACCAGAAGCTCACCGTCTGTCGGCCGGCGACGAAATAATAGGGCGCGTCCTGATGCCAGGGAGTGGGCTTCGACGTCCCGGGCTCCTTGACCAGCACATGTTCGTGGAACAGCTGCACGGTGCTCGACCGCATCAGGTCGGCGGCGACCTCGGCGGCGGGAGAGTGGCGGATCACCTTCTCGAACTCCGGGATGCGCCGCCAGTTGCAGTAGTCGTCGAAGAACCGGCCGCCCTCGCCGGCCTTCAAGTTCTCCGCCGCACAGTCGCCCGGATCGGCCATGTTGGTCTCGACCCCGCGGCGGAGGGCGTCGACATGGTTCCGGAACAGGCCCTGGATCAGCACGGCGCCGTCGCGCTGGTAGGCGTCGACATGTTCGGAGGTGATCAGCGGATGCAGCATGGCGGTCGCTGCCTCAGTACGTGACCCGCAGGTGGAAGCTCTTCGGCCGCGTCAGATGCAGATATGCCTCGTCGGACAACGCGCAGCCGCGTCCCGAATCCTTGATTCCGACCCAGGCCAGCGCCGGGTCGAGATAGTCGCAACGGTTCATGAAGAAGGTCCCGGTCGCGACCCGATGCCCGATCGCCTGCGCCGCCGCGGCGTCGCGGGTCCACACCGAGGCGGTGAGCCCGAAGCGGCTGTCGTTCATCATCGCCACCGCCTCGTCATCGTCGGCGACCGGCATGATCCCGACGATCGGCGCGAAGCTCTCCTCGCTCATGAGGCGCATGGCATGGTCGACGCCGATCAGGCATTGCGGCGCCATGTAGGCCGAGCCACGCGCGTCCGCCGTGAAGCCCGAAGGATCGATCAGCGCGCGCGCACCCCGGGCCACGGCCTCGTCGACCTGTCCGCGTGCGAAATCGGCTGCCGTCGCCCTGACCATGGGCCCAAGATTGGTGGCGGGGTCGGTGGGATCGCCCAGCACGTACTTGGCCGCGAGCGCGGCATAACCCTCGACGAAGGCGTCGAAGCGGCTGCGGTGGACATAGATACGCTCGATCCCGCAGCAGCTCTGGCCCGAGTTGAAGCAGGCGCCGTCGACCAGGTTTTCGACCGCGTGGTCGAGATCGGCGTCGGCGCGGACATAGGCGGGGTCCTTGCCGCCGAGCTCGAGATTGGTGGCGATGAACGCCCGGCCTGCCGCAGCCTGCACGGAATGGCCCGCCGGCACCGAGCCGGTGAAGGCCACCAGCTGGGCGGCCCCGCTGGCGACGATGCGCAAGGCGTCCTCATGGTCCAGGTGCAGGTATTGGAACACCCCTGGCGGGAGGTCGGCCGAGTCGAATGCCTCCTGGAACGCCTCGGCACACAAAGGCGTCTGCGCCGAATGCTTCAGAAGCACCGTATTGCCGGCGGCCAGGGCCGGGATGATGCTGTTGACGGCGGTGAGGTAGGGGTAATTCCAGGGTGCCACGACGAACACCAGGCCCAAAGGCTCTCGCCGGACGAACCGGGTGAAGCCGGACTTGGCTGCGGGCTCGCGATCGGCCAGCGCCCGCGGTGCTGCCGCCAACATGTAGCGGGCCCGCTCCTCCAGGCCGCGGATCTCGCCCGGGCTCTGCGCCAGCGGCCGACCCATCTGCCAAGTGATCTCGGCCGCGAGCTCTTCTCGTCGCGCGGCCATGTGGTCGACCGCTCGGCCGATGAGCGCCACCCGCGCTTCGACCGGCGTGTCGCGCCAGCCGGCGGCGGCCATGGCCGCCCGCTCGAGGGCGGCGGCGATGTTGACCTCCGCGGCCAGGGGCCGCTCGACGAGGACCCGGCCGTCGACCGGCGAGATGGTGCGTTGCAGGCGCATGATCGGAGCTCGGCCCGTGGTCCCGGTGGCGCCGGTCAGTGGCCGGCGATGTAGGCTTCGCGCAGCACTACCGTCTCCAGCTCCATCTCGTCGAGCCGCGTCTTGACCACGTCGCCGATGCTGATGACGCCGGCGAGCTTCCCGCCGTCGACCACCGGCATGTGGCGGAAGCGGTGGCGGGTCATCTCGGCCATGACCGCCTTCACCGCGTCGTCGGGCCGGCAGGTGCGCACACCCTTGGTCATCAGATCGCGCACGTGCCGGTCGGGTGCGAGGACCGCCGCACCCTCGTCGGCCAGCGCCAGGATGACGTCGCGTTCGGAGAAGATGCCGGCGATCGAGACCCCGTCCTCGCTGACCACGAGCGCGCCGATGCGCTCCAGCGCCAGCCGATGCACCGCCGTCGACACGGTGGCATCGGGACGGATGGTGACGACCTTGGCGCCTTTGTGGGTGAGGATTTCCTGTACCTTCATCCTGCCGCTCCCTTGCTCACAGTTCGAGCCAGCGGCCAGGATCAAGCCCACGCCGCATTGCTGACTATGCCAGAGGACGCGGCGAGGCCAAGCGCGGATCTCGACCGGCCATGGGGTGCGCTGCCCGGCAGATCACCCCTCGGCGCCGTAGCATCGTATGGTCCCCTGCAACGAAGTGGCGACATGCGATCACGCAGCGCGCAGAATTCGATGAACGACAGGGGCTTTTCCACTCCCCTCAGCACGTCCGGTGCGAGTGGGGAAGTTCCTGTCGTCCAAGCCAGCTAAGGTGCAGGGGGCCCGGCCCCCGGTCGGCTACTCCCCGCCGCCCAGGCTGTGGACGTAGACCGCCAGCATCTTGATGGTCGTGTCGTCTAGCCGGCCCTGCCAGGGCGGCATCACGCCGAGCCGTGGGCGGTTGATCTGCGCCATGATCTGGTCGGGCTCGCCGCCATAGAGCCAGATCATGTCGTTGAGCGCCGGACCGCCCAGCTCGACCACGCCCTCGCCGGCTTCGCCGTGACAGGCGGAGCAGTTCTCGGCGAACACGGCGGACCCGCGTTGGGCGGCTTCGGCGTCGGTCTGCCGCTCGGTCAGCGACAGGACATATTGGGTGACATCGGCAATCTGCGCCTTGTCGAGCAGCCCGTCGGCGCCGAAGGCCGGCATGGCGTTGTCGCGCGCATCTGGGTCGACACCGTTCCGGATGCCATGGCGAATGGTGTACTCGATCTGGTCGATCGCACCACCCCAGATCCAGTCGTCGTCGGCCAGTGTCGGGAAGAAGCCCTGGCCGGCGCCGCCCAGGCCGTGGCAGGGCGCGCAATTGGTCTTGAAGCCCTTCTCGCCGCCGGCGATGGCGAACTGGACCAGCTCCGGATCGGCCTCGATGGCGGCGGCGTCCAGGGCCGCGATCCGGTCGGTCCACTGCGCCTGGGCGGCCCGTGCCGCCGCGTATCGCCGCTCGAAGTCGAGTCGCTGGTTGCCGCCGAGCAGGCCCGGCGAATGGCCCGATGTCCAGGGCCAGGAGGGGAACAGGATCCACCAGACGACCGCGAACGCGATGCACACATAGAAGGTGTAGACCCACCAGCGCGGCAGCGGGTTGTTCAGCTCCTTGATGCCGTCCCATTCGTGGCCGGTCGTTTCGACGCCGGTGACGGCGTCCACATCACCCTTCGCGGCCATCGTTCCCCTCCTCATCCCGGAACGGGATGCGCGCATTGTCTTCCATTTCCGTGCGCCGGCCCGGCCAGTAGACCCAGACGACGATCCCCACGAACAGGATCATCATCCAGACGACCCAGAACTGCTTGAGCAACGGCAGGAGCGTGTCCACGGACCGGCCTACTGCAGCAGGTCTTCGGTGCGGATCGAGGTGAAGTCGACCATGCGGCCCAGGATCTGCAGGTAGGCCACGAGCGCGTCCATCTCGGTGACCCGACCGGGCTGTCCGTCGAAATCGCCGACGACGGCCTTCGGATAGCGCGCTTCCACGCCCTCGTGGTCGCCGTCGACCGAGGCCTGCGCCAGGAGATCGGCCGCTGCCGTCTGCACCATTTCGTCGCTGTAGGGAACGCCCACGATCCTCTGGGTGGCGAGATGGTCCGCGATGTCGGCGGCATGGACGTCGCGGTCGATCAGGAAGGCGTAGCCAGGCATGATGCTCTCGGGCACCACGCTGCGCGGGTCGATCAGATGCGTCACCTGCCACTCGTTGGAGTATTTGCCGCCGACGCGCGCCAGATCTGGCCCGGTGCGCTTGGAGCCCCATTGGAACGGGTGGTCGTACATGCTCTCGGCGGCGAGGCTGTAGTGGCCGTAGCGCTCGGCCTCGTCGCGGAACGGCCGCACCATCTGGCTGTGGCAGTTGTAGCAGCCCTCACGGATGTAGATGTTGCGGCCGACCAGCTCGAGCGGGCTGTAGGGCCGGACCCCGTCCACCTTCTCGATCGTGCTTTCGATGGTGAACAAGGGTGCGATCTCGACGATGCCGCCGATCGAGACCGTGATCAGGATCAGCACCAGGAGCAGGAGGCCGCGGGTCTCGACCTTCTCGTGCTTGCGCAACAGCGACATGGGCTGCTCCTCACTCGGCCGGGGTGGCGCGCGGGGCGTAGACCGGCTGGAGCACAGCCTCCTCCTCGGCCCTGACGTCGCCGCGGGCGGTGCGCCAGAGATTGTAGACCATGATCAGGGCCCCCGCGAGGAACAGCACGCCGCCGAAGGCGCGGATCACGTAGAAGGGGTGCATCGCCTGCACGGTCTCGATGAAGGAGAACTGCAGGAAGCCCAGATGATCGTAGGAGCGCCACATCAGGCCCTGCATGATGCCCGACACCCACATCGCGGTGATGTAGAGGACGATGCCCATGGTCGCGACCCAGAAGTGCCACTCCACCAGCTTGTAGGAATAGAGGCGCTGCACTTTCCACAGCCGTGGCACCAGGAAGTAGACGGCACCGAAGCTGACGAAGGCGACCCATCCCAAAGCACCCGAGTGCACGTGACCGATGGTCCAGTCGGTGTAGTGGCTGAGCGCGTTGACCTGACGGATCGACATCAGCGGACCTTCGAAGGTGCTCATGCCGTAGAAGGCGATCGAGACCACGAGGAAGCGCAGCACCGGGTCGGTGCGCAGCTTGTCCCAGGCACCCGACAGGGTCATCAGGCCGTTGATCATGCCACCCCAGGACGGCATCCACAGCATGATCGAGAAGGTCATGCCCAGCACCTGCGCCCAGTCGGGCAGGGCGGTGTAGTGCAGATGGTGCGGGCCGGCCCAGATATAGAGGAAAATCAGGGCCCAGAAGTGGATGATCGACAGGCGGTAGGAATAGACCGGCCGCTCGGCCTGCTTGGGCACGAAATAGTACATCATGCCGAGAAAGCCGGCGGTGAGGAAAAAGCCGACGGCGTTGTGGCCGTACCACCATTGGGTCAGGGCATCCTGTACGCCCGCGAACAACGAATAGCTCTTCACGCCGAAGAACGACACCGGCACCGCCAGATTGTTGACGATGTGCAGCATGGCGATGGTGACGATGAAGGCCAGGTAGAACCAGTTCGCCACGTAGATGTGCGGTTCCTTGCGCATCAGGATCGTGCCGAAGAACACGACCAGGTAGACGACCCAGATCAGTGTCAGCCACAGGTCGACATACCATTCGGGCTCCGCATATTCGCGGCCCTGGGTGATGCCGAGCACGTAGCCGAGCGCCGCCATCACGATGAACAGCTGGTAGCCCCAGAACAGGAAGTTGGCGAGCAGCGGGCCGCCGAACAGGGTCACCCGGCAGGTGCGCTGCACCACGTAGAGCGAGGTGCCGAGCAGCGCGTTGCCGCCGAAGGCGAAGATCACCGCCGAGGTGTGCAGCGGTCGCAGCCGCCCGAAGCTGGTCCATTCCAGGCCGAGGTTCAGCGCCGGGTAGGCGAGCTGGAAGGCGATGAAGGTGCCCGCCGCGAAGCCGACCACGCCCCAGAACATGGTGGCGATGGTGAACAGGCGGACGACATCCTCGTTGTAGGCGGGCTGATCCGAAGCCCGGACGGCAATGGCGGCCGCTGACATGATCCTCTCCTGCCTGCCAAGCGCGCGGCCAGCGTGGAGTTATCGGGCCAATGCCGGTGATTGACCCGCCCCGCTTCGTTCACCAGCCGTCCGCACCATTGGCTATCGGTTCGGGCCGCGGCGGTGAATTGGAATCTGTGCCGTGCGACGACGTGACCTTGCCAGCGCGGCTTGAGGCGGTGCATTGATCTGGATCAAGTTCCGATGCGTCGAAATGAGCGATGTTGCGCGACGGGCAGGCGGACGAAGGTCCCGGTGAGGGAGAGGCGAGATGGCGGCTGAATCTGAACTGACGGCCCAGTCCGTCCCGGTCTATGCGAGCCCCTTGCCCGCGATCCGCAAGATCGAGCTTGATCGGCCGTGGCAATGGCTGGTCAAGGGCTGGCAGGACATGCGCAGGGCGCCGGCTGTGAGCCTGACCTACGGCGTGCTGGCGGCAGTCACCGGCTACGCCCTGACGCTGGGGCTGATCTGGGCCGACCTGCTCTACCTCGTGCTACCGCTGACCGCGGGCTTTTTGATCGTCGGCCCGATCCTGGCGGTCGGCCTCTACGAGGTCAGTCGCCGGGCCGAGCTAGGCGAATCGACCTCGCTGGCGCAGGCGTTGGCGGCGTTCCAGCGCAATGGCAGCCAGATCGCGCTCATGGGCGTGGCCCTGATGCTGCTCATGTTCGCCTGGGCGCGCATCGCCGCCCTGATCTTCTTCCTCTATTTCGGGCTTGAGCCGCCCTCGTTCGAGGACCTGATCTCGACCACCTTCCTCACGCCGAACGCCTTGCCGTTCCTGTTCTTCGGCACCGCGGTCGGCGCCTTCATGGCGCTGCTCGCCTTCTCGATCAGCGTGGTTTCGATCCCGCTCCTGCTCGACCGGCCACAGGCCAACGTGATCGACGCGATCGCCACAAGCTTCCGCACGGTCCAGACCAATTTCGGACCGATGCTGTTCTGGGCGGTGCTGATCGCCGGCTTCAGCGCCGCCGGCCTCGCCACTCTCTATCTCGGCCTGATCGTCACCCTGCCGCTGATCGGTCATGCCACCTGGCATGCCTACCGCGACCTGGTGACGTTCCCCGAGGGCAGCTGATCGCGCTGCAACCGCGCAATGGGAGGTAGGCCCGCATGGGTACCTGGATCTTCGGCGTCCTCATGGCCGTGCTCAGCATGGTCGGCCTGTTCATTGCCAGCAGGGCGCACGATCCGATGCTGTCCGTGGTCGGCTTTCTCCTGGTGGGTTTCGGCCTGGCCTTCATCTTCTGGCTGATCGCCAAGAACACCGGCCACCCCCACCGACAGCCCGGTCACTAGCCGGCCTGCGCTCGCTCGATCGGCGGCAGGCCGCGGGCGTGTCGCTCGGCGAGCATCGGGAACTGGTCGGGCGCGATCTCGATATCGTCGAGCGTGCCACGATCGAGGCCGTTCAGCTCGCGCATGGCCTGGACGTAGCGGACCCGCTCACGCAGCCAGCGCATCAGGCCGAAGTCACCCCGGGTGCCGTCGGTCGCGCGCGAAGGCTGCAGGGCATAAGGTTGGTTGCTCATCGTTTCATTCCTTTCGGGTTGCGGGCAGTCGGCCAACGTGGGACCACCTACTCCACGCTCGCCGGGACGGGGCCGTACCAGCGGCGGCCGCGGGCCGTCACGCTCCGGCGCTCCGGTTCGGTGGCCATGATCCGGCGCTCGGCCTCGTCATAGGCGGCGCGCACCACGTCGGCACGGCTGAGGCCCAGCTCGGTGAGCTCGCGATCCGTATAGCCGTTGAGCTCCGCCAGCACCGTGCGGAACTCGCGGTGCATGGCCCAGATGCGATAGGTTTCCTTCAGCAGGTCCATTCGTCCGATCTCCAAGCAAGACCGGCACGGCGGCATCGCCGCCTAAGCCGGGAGGGTTCAACGTCCCCTCCCTGATCCGATCGGCCCATCTCGGTGGCCCGATTGCTACTCAACCTCGTGCGTCGACCTTAGTTTCGCCATCTCTCATATTGCAATGCAGCATTGCGCAGGAACATGATCCACAACGAAAAAATGTGCTCACGCTCATATCGTTGCGCGTCTGCAACATGATGTGGCGAGGAACAGCCGGCCGCCAGCCGGGCCCGCGTTGACAGTGCCGGCGGCCGTCCATTAAGGCCGCTCGTGGAACAACGGCGATCCCTTCCACGCTCCGGCTTGCCGAAGATCGCACCCGCGTCATGGGGCTGGACACCCTGTTTTCGGACTCAAGACCGCCGTGCTCGCGATCGTGGTCGAGGCGGTACTGCAAATCGGCAAACGGGCGCGCCGCAGACCGCACTCTCCGCCGCCACCGCCGCAGTCGTCGGCGTCATCCTCAACCTCGCCGTGCGGTCCGCCCTCCACGCCATGTTCGCCGAGGTCGGCGAGGCTGTCCTGGGCCCGCTGCGCTTGAGCGTCCCGGTCTGGGCCAGCCTCGACCCTCGGGCGGCCCTGCTCGCCGCCGCCGCCATGCTCGCCATGTTCCGCTTCCACCTCGGCATTCTGCCGACCCTGGCGATGGGTGCGATCGCGGGGGTGGTGATCAGGATGGTGGCGTAGACCAGCCGGCTACTCGCTGTCGTCCAGGACCACCAGCAGATCCTTGGCGTCGATCGGGCTGGCGGCGTGGACCAGGATCTCCTTGACGACGCCGTCGCGTGGGGCGTGGAGTGCTGTCTCCATCTTCATGGCCTCGATGGTCAAGAGAACGTCGCCCGCCTTCACCGGCTGGCCCACCCGTACCGAGATGGTGGAGACCGATCCGGGCATCGGGGCGGCGACGTGGCCGTCATTGCCGTCCTCGGCCTTGCGGCGCGTCGGCAGCTTGGCGACGGCGGCGCGGTTGGGCACGCGCGCGATGCGCGGCTGGCCATTGAGCTCGAAGAAGACCCGGACCTGACCCTCGTCGTCGGTTTCGCCGACCGCCTGCAGTCGCAGCACCATGGTCTTGCCGCGCTCGAGTTCGACCATGATCTCGTCGCCGACCGCCATGCCGTAGAAATAGCTGAGCGTGGGCAGCACCGAGACCGGTCCGTACTTGCGCGACGCCGCGGCGAATTCCGAAAATACCTTCGGATACATCAGATAGGCGGCGAGCTCGCGCTCCTCGAGCGCCCGGCCGCAGCGCTTTTCCGCTTCGGCGGCTTCCCGTGCCAAGTCGGCTGGCGGCAGGAGCGAACCCGGGCGGACGGTGATCGGCGTCTCGCCCTTGAGCGCCTTTCTCTGCAGGGCCGCCGGCCAGCCGCCCGGCGGCTGGCCGAGATCGCCGTGCAGCATCTCCACCACCGAGCCGGGGAAGGCGATCTCGCGGGCAGGGTCGACCACCTCGTCCGGGGTCAGGCCCTGCGCCACCATCAGCAGCGCCATGTCGCCCACGACCTTGGACGAGGGCGTCACCTTGACGATGTCGCCGAACATGTCGTTGGCGGCACGGTAGGCGCGGGCGACCTCGTGCCAGCGGGTCTCCAGCCCCAGCGCGCGCGCCTGCTCCTTCAGGTTGGTGAACTGGCCGCCCGGCATCTCGTGGAGATAGACCTCCGACGCGCCGGACCGCAGGTCGCTCTCGAAGGCAGCATATTGGGCGCGCACCGCCTCCCAGTAGAAGCTCAGCTGGCGGATGGCCTCGGGATCGAGGCCGGTGTCGCGCTCGGTATGGCGCAGGGCCTCGACGATCGAGCCCAGGCAGGGCTGCGAGGTCAGGCCCGACATGGCGTCCATGGCGGCGTCGACGGCATCCACGCCGGCGTCGACCGCCGCCAGGATGCTGGCGCCCGCGATGCCCGAGGTGTCGTGGGTGTGGAAGTGGATCGGCAGGCCGACCTCGTCCTTGAGCGCTCGGATCAGGGCGCGGGCGGCCGCCGGCCGGAGCAGGCCGGCCATGTCCTTCACCCCCAGGACATGGCAGCCGGCGGCCTCCAGCTCCTTGGCGAGCCCGACATAGTACCCGAGCGAATATTTGGCGCGGTCGGGATCGAGGATGTCGCCGGTATAGCAGATCGCACCTTCGGCCAGCTTGCCGGCCTCGCCCACGGCATCGATCGAGACCCGCATGTTCTCGACCCAGTTGAGGCAGTCGAAGATGCGGAACAGGTCCATCCCGGCGCCGGCCGCCTGCTTGACGAAGTAGCGGACGACATTGTCGGGATAGTTGGTGTAGCCGACGCCGTTGGCGCCGCGCAGCAGCATCTGCAGCAGCAGGTTGGGCACCCGCTCGCGCAGCAGTGCCAGGCGCTCCCACGGGTCCTCGGTCAGGAACCGCATTGCGACGTCGAACGTCGCGCCGCCCCAGCATTCCAGGGACAGGAGCTGCGGCAGGCCGCGGGCGTAGGCGTCGGCGCAGGCGACCAGATCATAGGTGCGCATGCGGGTGGCGAGCAGCGATTGCGGGGCGTCCCGCATGGTGGTGTCGGTGATCAGCACCCGGGTCTGCTCACGCATCCAGGCCGCGAAGCCCTGCGGCCCGAGCCGGTCCAGCAGCGGCTTGCTGCCCTGCGCCGGGTCGAGTTCGGCGGCGAACTGCGGCGGCTCGGGGGTGCGCGCGTCGGCCCTGGGGCGCGTGCGGCCCACCGTCTCGGGATGGCCGTTGACGGTGACGTCGCCGATGTAGGTCAGGAGCTTGGTCGCGCGGTCGCGCCGCTTGCCGAGCTGGAACAGCTCCGGCGTCTCGTCGATGAAGCGGGTGGTGTATTCGCCGGCGAGGAAGCGCGGGTGCTCAAGCAGGGCCTCGAGGAAGGCGAGGTTGGTGGCGACGCCGCGAATGCGGTACTCGCGCAAGGCGCGATCCATGCGTGCGATCGCCTCCTCGGGCGAGGGCGCCCAGGCGGTGATCTTCTCGAGCATCGGATCGTAGTAGCGGGTGACCACGGCGCCCGAATAGGCGGTGCCGCCGTCGACGCGGATGCCGAAGCCGAAGGCGCCGCGATAGGCGGTGATCCGGCCATAGTCCGGGATGAAGTTGTTCTCCGGATTTTCGGTGGTGATCCGGCACTGCAGCGCGTGGCCGTTGAGGCGCATGGCGTGCTGGGCGGGGATGCCGGTTTCCGCGAGCGAGCCGATGCGACCACCCTCGGCGATCCGGATCTGCGCCTTCACGATGTCGAGCCCGGTCACGACCTCGGTGACGGTGTGCTCGACCTGGACGCGCGGATTGACCTCGATGAAGTAGAAGTCGCTCGTGTCGGCATCCATCAGGAACTCGACCGTGCCGGCGCCGCAATAGTCGGTGGCGCGACCGATCTTGAGTGCCGCCTCGCACAGCGCCGCGCGCTGCTCCTCGTCGAGGTAAGGTGCTGGCGCGCGCTCGATCACCTTCTGGTGGCGGCGCTGGATGGTGCAGTCGCGCTCGAACAGGTGGACCAGGTTGCCGTGGGTGTCGCCCAGGAGCTGGACCTCGACGTGACGCGCGCGGCGGACCAGCTTCTCGAGATAGACCTCGTCCTTGCCGAACGCGGCCTTGGCCTCGCGCCGCGCCGCGTTGACCGCCTCGATCAGCTGCTCCTCGCGCTCGATCGGCCGCATGCCGCGCCCGCCGCCGCCCCAGGACGCCTTGAGCATCACGGGATAGCCGACCTCGGCCGCGAGCCGGCGGATGGTGGCCGGATCCTCGGGCAGTGGATCGGTCGCCGGCATGACCGGGGCTCCCACCGACACCGCGAGGTTGCGCGCCGAGACCTTGTTGCCCAGCGTGCGCATGGTTTCGGGCGTGGGACCGATGAAGATGATGCCGGCCGCCGCGCAGGCCTCGGCGAACTCGGGACTTTCCGACAGGAAGCCGTAGCCCGGGTGGATGGCGTCGACCTCGTGGTCCCTGGCGACGCGGATCACCTCGTCAATGTCGAGATAGGCCTCGAGGGGACCCTTGCCCCGGCCCACTCGGTAGGCCTCGTCGGCCTTGAACCGGTGCAGCGAGAGCTTGTCCTCCTCGGCGTAGATCGCAATCGTCTGGATGCCGAGCTCGGTCGCGGCCCTGAACACGCGGATCGCAATCTCGGAGCGGTTGGCCGCGAGCAGGCGGCGGATGCGGCGGGGCGGGTCGGCGTCGGTCATCGGGCCTCGACTGTTTGCTGAAGGGCACTCCACCGGCGCGAATCGCGGTCCGGCGGAGGTGCAAGCTCGTTGATGGCCCGGCTTTGCGCGTCGAACTCACTACAGTGCGGCCGTCCTGTCCAGGCGCGCAATCGTCTCACGATTGGCGCGCACGAAGCACCGCCTGATCGGGCGGGTCGGTGCCGATGAGGCGGCATCGCCGCCTGGTCCTCAAGCCATGGATGTGCGCAGGAAGCGGTCCAGCGCCTCGCGCAGCGCGTCCGGCGCCTCGACCATCACCATGTGGCCGGCGCCGGCGATCTCCACCGTTCGCGCGTCAGGCATGGCGGAGGCAAGCGCCCGGCCCGATTTGGCTGGGGTCATCCGGTCCTCGGCCCCGATCACCACCAGCGTCGGGCAGCGCACCGCGGCCGCATGCTCCGCCCCGGAGGCGTAGGCGTCGCAGGCGGCGAGATCGGTGCTGAGCACGGCCGGGTCGCCGCGACGCAGCAAGGCCCGCGCGGTGCCCTGGAGCCAGCCGCCGGGCTGTGGATTGCCGCCCACCTTGCCGCGCGGGCCGAAGGCCCAGTCGCACATCAGCTCGATCGCCTTCGTGTCGTGGGCGGCGGCCAGCGCCAGAAGGTCGGGATGGACGGGCATCCGCAGCGCCGCGCCCACGAGGCACAAGCCGGCGACCCGTTCGGGATGGCGCGCGGCGGCAGCGAGTGCGGCGAGGGCTCCCATGGAGTGGCCGACCAGTACCACCGGCCGCTCAGGTCCGGCGAGGTCGGCCAACAGGTCCGCGATCGCCTCGATCGACCGTACCGGCTGCCGGTCCCTGGAGCGGCCATGGCCGGGCAGATCGACGGCCAGCGCGTTCCAGCCGTGGAACGCCAGGTGGCGGCCTTGCTGCGCCCAGACCGTATGATCCATGCCGGCACCGTGGACCAGCACGACCGAACCGGCTGCCGCGCGGAGAGGCCGCCCGTAGGAGGAGACGTAGGCCGCCATGCTCAGGTCCGCTGCGCCGCGCGCAAGGCCCGGTCGAGATCGGCCGTGATGTCACCGGGATCCTCCAGTCCGACCGACAGTCGGATCATGTCGTCGCGCAGGCCTACCGCCGCCAACTGCTCCGGCCCGAGCTGGACATGGGTGGTGGAAGCCGGGTGGATCACCAGCGTCTTGGCGTCGCCGACATTGGCCAGATGCGAGGCCAGCTGGCAGCCTTCGATGAACCGGGCCCCTGCCGCCCGGCCGCCCTTGACGCCGAAACTCACGATCGACCCGGCCCCTTTGGGCAACAGGCGGGCGGCGAGCGCATGGTCGGGATGCTCGGGGAGGCCGGGATGGACCATCCAGGCCACCGCGGGATGGCCGCGCAGGAAGTCCAGCACCGCTAAGGTGTTGGCGGTGTGGCGAGCCATGCGCAACGGCAGGGTCTCGATGCCGAGCAGGAGGTAGAAGGCGTTCTGCGGGCTGAGGCAGGCGCCGAAGTCGCGCAGGCCCTCGGTGCGGGCGCGGGCGGCGAAGGCCTGCGGACCGAAACTGTCGGCGTAGGCGAGGCCGGCATAGCCGGGATAGGGCTCGGTCAGGGTCGGGAAACGGCCCGACGCCGCCCAGTCGAACCGGCCGCCGTCGACCACGATCCCGCCGATGGCGACGCCATGGCCGCCCAGCCACTTGGTCAGCGAGTGCACGACGATGTCGGCGCCGAGATCGAGCGGGCGGCATAAGGCCGGGGTGACGAAGGTGGCGTCGACCAGGAGCGGCAGACCGTGGCCATGCGCGACCTCGGCCACCGCCGGCAGGTCCAGCACCTCCAGCCCAGGATTGCCCACGACCTCCGCCAGCACCAGGCGCGTCTCGGGGCGGATCGCGGCGGCGAAGGCGCGCGGATCGCGCGGGTCGACGAAGCTGGTCTCGATCCCGAAGCGCGGCAGGGTGAGCCGCAACAGGTTGACGGTGCCGCCATAGAGGTTGCGCGCCGCCACGATGTGGGCGCCCGCTCCCATCAGCGTGGCGATCGCCAGATGCATGGCGGCCTGGCCGCTGGCGGTGGCCACTGCTGCGGCGCCCCCCTCCAGCGCCGCCACCCGCTCCTCGAGGACCGCCACCGTAGGGTTGGAGATCCGGCTGTAGATGTGCCCGGCGCGCTCCAGGTTGAACAGGCCCGCGGCATGGTCGGCGTCCCGGAACACGTAGGAGGTGGTCTGGTGGATCGGCACCGCCCGCGACCCGGTCACCGGGTCGGGAACCTGCCCGGCGTGCAGAGCCAGGGTGGCGAAGTCGAGGAATTTGGGGTCCATCGGCCGGCTCGCCCGAATTGATCGCCCCGACTACACGCGCTGGCCGTGCCGGCGTCCAGTGCAAAGGCAGAGGGTGGACCCAGGCAGCGAGGCCGCTCGGCCGGTCAGACCCCTATATCCCGTGCGCGGCTAGCGTTCGCCGCGAACGTCCACCATCGGCGGGAGAGAACATCGCGGGAACGAGCATAGTCCTTGCGGGCGCAAAGCCGAGCTGGGGCCGGCCGGTCTCGGCTACGCCGGACTGGCCAAGCGATTGACCAATGCCGGGTCACCTGGGACGGAAGGCTCCATGCTTCTTCCGTGTTCGGTGATGTAGCTGTGCGCCGGCTCGACCGCCGCGCTTGCTGCCCCTATGCCGCAAAAAATGCGCGGAGAGGGTTGGCAGGCACCCTCTCCGCGCGATCGTCCCCGCGTCGGCTGCGTTCCCCGACCGCCGTGGGGGCATTGAGCCATCGAGCTGCCCGGGCGGCGGATGGTGGTGTCACCGGCCAGGACAGGATCAATGCGAGCGGCAACTTGCGCCGCATGCCGGGCGCCCGCATTGATCTAGATCAATTATGCGCCGGCCTCGTTGGCCGGATCGAGCAGGGCGCGCTCGATGCGGGCGAGAATGGCACGGCGTTCGGCCTCGCTCATGGCGAGCTCGCGGCCGATCATGGCGAACAGGGCGATCGCGACGCGGAGCGCGCCCAGCAGCGCGGTCTCCCGGGCGGTGCGGTAGAGGTCCATCGCTCGTACTCCGAAGCGGGTGGGGTCAGCGGACGCCGTCGAGAAAGAGCTCGCCGGTGGTGGCATCGGTCTTCCGGATGATGAGGCGGCGCGTCTCCCAGGGCGCCAGCTCGTACTGGTTGTGCAACTGGCCGTCGCCGCGGTCGTACTGGGTGACGCCGGGCGTGGTGGCCGAAAGGCGGAACTGCATCGGTGCCGTTCCGGTCGTGCCGGCATCAGCGCGGAGGAAGACCTGCGCGTTGCCGACCCGCACGACGGTCAGCTCGGCCACGTCCTCGCCGGTGTCCGCGGGCCAAAGCCCGTGCGGTAGGGTGACGATGATCGGGTTCGAGCCGTGGTTGCAGCGATGCAGCTCGCCCAGATGGGCCTTGGTTACGGTGTAGCTGGAGTTGCGCTCGCGATGCTGGCTGGCCCAGGTGGGCGAGAGGTCGGCGTCGGGATAGATGCCCAGGAGATAGACGTCACCGGCCGAGGTGATGACCACCTCGACCGTCTGGAACTGCTTGGCGACCGTCACGCGGTTGCCGGGCGAGCGCAGGACCGCACCGCCGGAAACCGCGAAGCGCACGCCGCCGGCGCCCTGGCGGATGACCCAGAAGCGGCGCGCGCCCTGCCCGGCCGCGATCAGGCCGGCCGGTACGGTGATCGTGACCTCGTTGCCGTTGTTGATGCGGTGGATCTTGCCGAAATCGGCCGCCGACGCGGTGAACGACACGTTGCGCTCGCGCTCGGGCACCGCGCCGCGGGTGACGGCCAGGGGCACCGCCTCGCCGCTGTTGATGCGGGCATAGAGGCCGTTGCCCAGCCAGTACTCGCCGGTGGCCGGCACCGCCGCCTGGTTGGTGGCGTACCAGACCAGGCCGTCGAGCGGGCGGATCGGCTGGGTGGTCCGCGGGCGCAGGTAGAGCGGGTCGTTGACCTGGACCCGGGCGAGCTCCCCGCGGGCGTCGCCCTCACCGTTGCCCAGCTCGAGCCGGACGTCGACCAGGGGCGTGGTGCCGTCGTCGGGATCGAGCGCGCCGTGCGCCACGGGCCGCGTGATCTTGGTGCTCTGCTTGCTCGAATGCTCGATCAGGAGGCCGCGATAGGGCGCGCCCTGGCTCGGATGGCCGTCGGCGTTGCCCTGCGCCGCGCCCTGCTGATCGCTGGTGATCAGCAGCACGTCCTTGTCGCGCGAGCGCAGCTGGATCGAGGGCTGGCGGTACTGGTCGCAGACCCACAAGCCGGGAGCAACGAGATCGCCGTCCTGCACCCGGCCGCCGTCGCCGTTGACGTTGCCGACGGGCAAAGGCCCGAGATTGTCGCAGCCGAGGAAGGTCGTGCGGATGACCGAGCGGGTGAAGGTTCCGTTGCTGTCCTTGTAGGCTGCCGTGCCGGGATAGTGGACGAAGCAGCCGATATAGCTGTTGTTGCTGCAGGCGCCTGCGGTGCCGCCCTGGCTCTCGCTGTATTCCTCGAACGCGACGTCGACGACCTCGACGTCGCACAACAGGCAGACCACGCGCGCGGCGTTCCAGAGCTTGATGCCGTTGGTGCCGGCGAGCGGGGTGATCCCGGTGCCGCCCTGCGGCGCGTTGACCTGGACGCGGCTGAGCAGGACATTGTTGATCAGGCCGGTCCCGTCGCCCTTGAGCAGCACGGCCACCGTGTTGGCGGCCCCGAGCTTGATCGAGATCTCCTGCAGCAGGGCGTCGCCGTAGTTCACCGACGGCGTGCCGGCGCCGAGGCGGATGCCGTTGGCCAGCATCCTGTGGCCGGCACCGCCGCCATAGCCGGCCTGGATCTCGCGCAGCACCAATTCGTTCGCGTCCAGCAGGTCGAGACACCAGCCGTCCGGGTCGGCTTGGCCCAAGGGCGCTGCACCGCCGGAGAACAGGAGGTTGGTGGCGCGAAACTCGTGGCCGTGGGCGCGGATGCCGCCCTTGGCCATGCGGACCGTCATTCCCGAGACGGCGGAGCGGTTCCAATCACCCGCCGCCGAGGAGTCGACCTGGAAGGCTCCGGCATTGCGGTTGAAGGTGAAGGCCCGCGGCCCACGCGCGTCGATGACCGTCGCGTCGCGTCCCGCGCCGAACAGGCGACGGCGTGGCTTGACCTGGATCTCGCGGTCGAGGCGGTAGATGCCGGCCGGCACATGGATGGACCCATGCTGGTCGAGTGCCGCCTGGAAGGCGTCGCTGTCGTCGGCACTGCCGGTACCGACCGCCCCGAAATCGCGGACGGAGACGGTCTCGCCGAGCTTGCCGGCGATGGTGCGCCGGCTGGAGCCCGGCAGCGGGGACTGGAACGGCAGGCCGATGAGAGCGGCGCGGCGCGTGGCGTTGCTGCCCGCCTGCGAGACGACGAGCTGGTCCTCGGGCAGCAGCGCCGCGGCGGCGGGCAGTTCGTGGATCTGCTTATTGGCCATGGGAGGGTCCCGCCAGGAGTTGCTCGCCCGCGTCGGTGGCGAGGAGGTCGCCGGTCTCGGTCATCAGGAGCGTCGGCGTTCCCGGCGGCGCCGGCCGCGACCAGCCCGCCCTCGAGCCGGTCAACCGCAGCGTGGTGCCGGTCAGCCGCACGGTCAGGCGCATGTCACACCCGGCCGATCACGTAGGCGTCGCAAGGCTCGCCCTCGGCGATAAAGGCGATCCAGCGCTCGCCGTGGCGCAGCGGCACGTCGAGATACTGGCCCGGGAACAGGACCGGGCTCAGCATCGGGTCGGCGGTGACGCTGGCGTCGCCGACCTCGAACCGGCACATGCCGGTGGCGACCAGGCTGACGATCTCGATGTCGGAGGGAATCGGCGCGGTATGGCGGGCCGACGCGGCCCCTACCGCCAGCTTCTGGGTTCCGCGATAGTCGAAGCCCAGCACCGGGATCGGGTGCCCGTCATCGTCGAGTGGGAACATCACGGCCATGCTCGGCTCCGTCAGCTATGAATCTGGTCGGCGCGACGCCGCACATTCCCAGCCTTATAGCCAACTCCCTGACAAAAGGGAAGATATTCCTCTATAGCCGCGCAGCTTCCTATTCGCCTTGCGGAGGCGACCTGTCATAAGGAGCTGGCCTCAGTCTGGGCCGAGCCGCGATGGACCACGGCAAAAGATTGCTGATCTACAGCCACGACAGCTTCGGCCTGGGGCATCTGCGCCGCTGCCGGGTGATCGCCCATCATCTGGTCCAGCAGTTCAAGCAGCTCTCGGTGCTGATCCTGTCAGGCTCGCCGATCATCGGCAGCTTCGACTTCCGCTCCCGGGTCGACTTCGTCCGCGTGCCGGGGGTGATCAAGCTGCGCAACGGCGCCTACACCTCGCTCAACCTCCACCTGGATATCGAGAAGACGCTGGAGATCCGCCGCTCGATCATCCACCACACCGCCGAGATCTTCGAGCCCGACCTGTTCCTGGTCGACAAGGAGCCCCTGGGTCTGCGCGGCGAGGTGCGCTCGACCCTGGAGATGCTGCGCGCCCGCGGCACGCGCTGCGTGCTGGGGCTGCGCGACGTGATGGACGAGCCGGCGAGCCTGGTCGACGAGTGGCAGCGCAAGATGGTGTTCCCGGCGCTGGAGGAGCTCTACGACGAGATCTGGGTCTACGGCCTGCCGCAGATCTTCGATCCCTTGCGCGAGATCCCGGGCATGGAGCCCTTCGCCGAGAAGGTCCGCTTCACCGGCTACCTCAAGCGCTCCGTACCCGAGGCGTCCGGCTCGCAGCCAGTGCACCGGCTGCCAGCGGACGACTTCATCCTGGTGACACCGGGCGGCGGCGGCGACGGGGCCGAGCTGGTGGATTGGGTGATCCGCGCCTACGAGACCGATCCGCTGCTGCCGCATCGGGCCGTGCTGTTGCTGGGGCCGTTCATGCCGGTCGAGCAGCGCCTGGCCTTCCAGGCCCGGGCGGAGCGCGATCCCAGGTTGCAGGCGATCACCTTCGAGGCGCGGGTCGAAGCCTTCTTCCAGCAGGCGCGCGCCGTGGTTGCGATGGGCGGCTACAACACGTTTTGCGAGATCCTCTCCTTCGGCAAGCCGGCGCTGCTCGTGCCGCGCACGACGCCGCGGCTGGAGCAGTATCTGCGCTCAGAGCGGGCACAGGCGCTGGGGCTGGTGCGCATGCTGCCCGACGACGGCTACCGCGCGGCCGGCCTGATGGCCGACGCACTGCGCTCCCTGCCCGACATGCCGGTGCTGCCCGACGCGGTGCGGGCACCCATGCTCCAGGGGCTGGAGCGCATCGCCAAGCTGGCTGCTCCCTGGCTAGGCCCCGGCCGCGTCGGCGGCGATCTGCGCCGCACGCGCTTCGCCTGACGGCCTTGCCACCTCGCGTCGCCATCCTGGTCAAGGGCTACCCGCGCCTGTCGGAGACGTTCATCGCCCAGGAAATTCTGGCGCTCGAGCGGCGCGGGCTCGAGCTCGAGATCGTCTCGCTGCGCCATCCCACCGACGGCCGCATCCACCCCATGCACGCGGCGATCCGCGCGCCGGTCCGCTACCTGCCGGAGTATCTTTACCAGGAGCCCTGGCGGGTCCTGTGCTCGCTGGCCCGCGTCATCGGCCGGCGCGGCTTCTGGCGTCTGCTGCGGGTATGGCTGGGCGATCTGGTGCGCGATTTCACGGCCAACCGCGGTCGCCGTCTCGGCCAGGCCTGGGTGCTCGCGGCCGAGTTGCCGGCGACCATCGACTGGCTGCACGTGCACTATCTGCACACCCCGGCCTCGGTCGCCCGCTACGCCGCGATCCTGCGCGGGCTGCCGTTCAGCATCTCCGCGCACGCCAAGGACGTGTGGACCATCCCGGCCTGGGAGAAGCAAGAGAAGATCGCCGACGCACGCTGGCTGGTGACCTGCAGCCGCATGAACCTCGACCATCTGCGCACGCTGGCACCGGCAGCCGATCTCGAGCTGGTCTATCACGGCCTTGAGGCTGCGCGGTTTCCGGCACCGACCAGGGCGGCCGGAAGTGACGCGAGCGAGCCCTCCCACGCGGTGCGGATCGTGTGCGTCGCACGCGCGGTGGAGAAGAAGGGCCTGGACGTCCTGGTTGAGGCGTTGGCCCGGCTGCCCGCCGACCTCCATTGGCGCTTCGAGCACCTAGGCGGCGGTGCCCTGATCCCCGAGCTTCGGGCGTTGGCCGCCCGGCTCGGGATCGCCGAACGCATCGCGTGGCTCGGGGCCGGGACGCAGGACGAGGTGCTGGCGGCGCTGCGCCGGGCGGACCTGTTCTGCCTCGCGGCGCGGGTGGCGCACGACGGCGACCGGGACGGTCTTCCCAACGTGATCATGGAGGCGATGTCGCAGGAGCTGCCGGTGGTGGCCACCGCCGCGGGCGCCATCGACGAGGTCGTGGCCGAGGGGCTCACCGGACGCATCGTGGCACCGGACGATCCGCAAGCGCTGGCCGAGGCGCTGGCCGGCATGCTGCGCGCGCCGACGCTTCGGCGGTCGATGGGCCAGGCGGGCCGCCGCCGGATTCTCGAGCGGTTCGCATTCGAGACCGGCATCGCCCGGCTCGCAGAGCGCTTCGGCCTGCCCGAGCGCCGCGAGGCCGCCTGATGCGGGTAGCGTTCTATGCCCCGATGAAACCGCCGGGGCATCCGGTCCCGTCGGGAGACCGGCGCATGGCCCGCGCCTTCATCGCGCTGCTGCGCGATCTCGGCCACGAGGTGGAACTGGCCAGCGCCTTCCGCAGCTTCGACCGGTCCGGCGACCCGGTCCGGCAGGCGCGAGTCGAACGGATCGGCGCCAGGCTGGCGGCGCGCTACGTGCGCCAGCACCGAAGCCGGCGGCCCCAGCTGTGGTTCACCTACCATCTCTACCACAAGGCCCCGGACTGGCTGGGCCCGGCGGTCAGCCGCGCGCTCGCGATCCCCTACGTCGCCGCCGAGGCGTCGCTTGCCGCCAAGCAGGCCCTCGGCCGCTGGGCCGTGGGCTATGCCGCCTCGCGAGCCGCGATCGTGAGCGCCGATCTGGTGCTCGCGATGACCGAGCACGACCTGCCGGGACTCTCCACGGCGGTCCCGGCCGAGCGGCTGCGGCTGTTTCCACCTTTCCTGGACGCAGCCGCGTTCACGGCGCCCGCGCGCGACCCGCAAGTGGCGACGCCGACCTTGCTCGCCGTCGCGATGATGCGCTCCGACGCCAAGGCCCTGTCCTACCGCCTGCTCGCCCGCGCTCTTCTGGAGCTCACCGACCTGCCGTGGCGGTTGGTTCTGGTCGGCGACGGCGACGCACGGCCCGAGGTTCAGGCGATGTTCGCTCCCTTCGGCACGCGGGTGGTGCTGACCGGCGCTGTGCCGCCGTCCGAGCTGCCGGGGATCTATGCGGCGGCCGACCTCTACGCCTGGCCGGCCTGCAACGAGGCCTATGGCATGGCTTCGCTGGAGGCGCAGGCCTCAGGTCTGCCGGTGGTCGCCGGCCGCGAGGGCGGAGTGGCCGACGTGGTGGCGGACGGTGCGACCGGTCTGCTGGTCGAGCCGCGTGCTCCTGCAGCCTTCGCCGCGGCAATCCGCTCCCTACTGGTCGATGCCGAGCGGCGCTGCGCCTTCGGCCGCGCGGCACGGGCACGTGTGCTGGAGCGGCACGACCTCGCCCCCGCCAGGGCGCGTATGGCCGCTGCGCTGGCCGCGATCGGGATGCCGCCATGCGGGTCTGCCTGATCCGGCATGGCAGCACGAGCTGGAACGAGGCCGGTCGCATCCAGGGCCGGACCGACATGCCGCTGAGCGATCTTGGCCGGGCGCAGGTCCGGTCCTGGCGGTTGCCGGACGGCTTTGCCGATGCCGACTGTCTCGCCAGCCCGCTGGCGCGGGCTGTGGAGACCGCCCGGCTCCTGGGACTTCGGCCACGTCAGGACGCAAGGCTAGCCGAGATGGCCTGGGGCGGTTTCGAGGGCCGGACACTCGCGGATCTGCGGGTCGAGCTCGGCGGATCGATGCGCGAGCTGGAGGATGCGGGCCTGGACTTCCGCCCCCCGGGCGGCGAAAGCCCGCGTGAGGTGGCCGAGCGGCTCGCGGCCTGTCTGCGCGACGTCGCGGCGACCGCGCGCGACCATGTGCTGGTTGCGCACAAAGGCGTGCTGCGTGCGTCGCTGGTGCTCGCATTCGGGTGGGACATGATGGGCAAGCCGCCGGTCCGCTTCTCGCCGGCGCGCGCGCTCGTCCACGAGCTGAGCCCCGATGGCACGCCGAGCTTGGTGGCCGCCGCCGAACTGGCCACGGTGCCGTGACGGCGTGGCGGTGTCTGTTCTGGGTCCAGAGCCTTCTGGGCTCGGGTCATCTGCGGCGTGCTCTTGTGCTGGCCGAGGCGATGGCGAATCGCGGCGGCGCCGTCACCCTCGTCAATGGCGGCCCGTCCGGGCCCTGGGGGGCGCCGGCCGGTGTGGAAGTCCTGCAACTCCCGGCTGTGACGGCACGCGGCGGCGACTTCGGCGATCTGGTCGACGCGGAAGGTCGGCCGTTCGACGAGGCGTTGCGCGCGGAGCGTCGCGGTCTGCTGCTGGACCTCATGGCCGCCCGGCCGCAGCTGGTCGTCACCGAGATGTTCCCGTTCGGCCGGCGCGCCTTTCGCGCCGAGCTTCTGGCGATGCTGGAAGCGGCAGCGGTCCAGCGGCCGCGCCCCGTCGTCTGCGCCAGTGTGCGCGACATCCTGGTGAGCAAGCCTGATCCTGGGCGCTACCGCTGGATGGTCGAGACTTGCGTCGCTCACTATGACCGCGTCCTGGTCCATGGCGACGCCCGCCTGACGCCATTCTCCGCGTCGTTCCCGCCGGCTGCGGAGCTGGGTGGGCGTGTCGTGCATACCGGGTTCGTCCATCTGGACTCGGCCGGCGCTCCGCAGGACGAGGCCCCCGCCGTGCTGGTCAGCGCCGGCGGCGGCGCCGTCGGCGCCCGGTTGCTGCGGGCTGCATTGCGCGCCCGACCGCTCACGCGCTTCGCCACCGCATCGTGGCTCCTGGTCGGCGGCCACAATCTGTCCGCGGCCGAGTTCGAAGCGCTGGGACGCGGGCTGCCGGGCTGTTGCACGTTCCAGCGGCACCGGCCGGATCTGGCGGCCCTGATCGGCCGCTGCGAGGTTTCCGTGTCGCAAGCCGGCTACAACACGGTGGTAGAGGGCTTGGCCGGCGGTGCGCGGATGGTGCTGGTACCGTTCGCCGCCGGCGAGGAGGACGAGCAGGAACGGCGGGCCGCGCGTCTGGTCGGGCTGGGCTTGGCCGAGCGCGTCGGCGAGGCCGAAGTGGACGGTCCATCGCTTGCGGCCGCCATCGATCGCGTCGCTGTCCGCACTCGGCCCGATCCCGGGCGCTGGTCGTTCGACGGCGCCGGGCGGACCGCTGACCTGGTTGCGGATCTGGTGCGGGAGCGATTCGGTGACGCTTGAGCGGAACTTGGCCGCGGCTCTGGCAGCCGCACCGGCGCCGGTGCGGATCTGGTGGCGCGACGACGATGCCGGCGCCGATGCGGCACCGCTCGAGCCGCTGCTTCGGCTGGCTCGTCATCGTCGGGTGCCTGTGGCCCTGGCCGTGGTGCCGAACTGGCTTGGGGAGCCGTGCCGAGCGCGGATCCTGGCTGCCGACGAGCCGACCGTGCTCCAGCACGGCATCGCCCATGCCGACCATTCGCTGCCGCCGGCCAAGAAGATCGAACTCGGTGGCACGGCCCAGCGCGCCGTTCTGCTGAGGGACTTGGCTCGGGGACGGGAGCGCTTGGCCCACGGGTTTGGCGACCGCTTCGTGCCTGCCTTGGTTCCGCCCTGGAACCGGATCGCCGCCGACCTGCTGCCGAGCCTCCCGGGCCTTGGGCTTCATCGGGCTCTCGACCTTCGGGCCGCGCTGCCAAGAGGCGCCCGGCCTGAGACGTGTGAACACGCACCTCGACCTCGTCGCCTGGCGTGAGGGCGGGCGCCATCTGGAGACGGCCGAGGCTGTGACGCGGCTGGGCTGAACTGATCGCTGGCGCACGGCGACGAGCCCATCGGCATCCTCAGCCACCACAAGGTGATGGACGCTGCGGCGTTCTCCACGCTCGACCGCCTGCTGGCGCTGGTCCAGGATCAGTCGCGCGTCACGCTGGCGGCCGCGGGGTCATTGTTTCGGGAGGGCAGATGAGCGAGCCGTTGCTGGCGATCCGGGATCTGCGCGTCACCTTCTCCGCCGACGAGGGCGAGGTCCAGGCCGTGGCCGGCGTGTCGCTCGACATCCCGCCCAACCGGACCGTGGCCGTGGTCGGCGAGAGCGGCTCCGGCAAGACCGTGATCTCTCAGGCGATTTTGGGCATTCTGCCGGCCAATGCGCGGATCACCGGCGGGTCGATCTGGTTCAACGACCCCCAGCGCGGCAAAGTGGCGCTCGATCTTGCCGCCTTCGCCCAGAACAGCGCCGAACGCCGGGCCATTCGTGGCGGGCGGATTTCGATCATCTTTCAGGAGCCGATGAGTTCGCTCTCACCGCTGCACACGATCGGCGACCAGATCGGCGAGGCGCTGATGCTGCACCATCGGGTCGACGGCGCCGCCGCGACCAGCCGGACCATCGACATGCTGCGTCGCGTGGGCTTCCCAGCACCCGAGCAGGCGGTGAGCTTCTTCCCGTTCGAGCTCTCCGGCGGGCTACGGCAGCGGGCGATGATCGCCATGGCCCTGATCTGCCGCCCCGCGATCCTGATCGCCGACGAGCCGACGACGGCGCTCGACGTGACGATCCAGGCCCAGATCCTCAAGCTGATGAAGGATCTCCAGGCCGAGTTCGACATGTCGATCCTGTTCATCAGCCACGATCTGGGCGTGGTCGCCAACATCGCCGACGACATCGTCGTGCTCTACCGCGGCCGGGTGATGGAGCGCGGCACCTGCGCCGAGTTGCTCGAGCGCCCGCAGCACCCCTACCTGCGAGCCCTGCTGCACGCGGTGCCGCGGCTGCACACCAACGCCCAGCACCGGCTGACCTCGCTGCGCGAGGTCGACGTCGATGCCTCGCTGACGCTCGATGCCGGCAACGGTGCGACGCGCAGCCGCTCGAATGGGCCGATCCTGGAGGTTTCGGGCCTCCGCAAGGTGTTTCTCACCCGGCGCTCGGGCTGGTTCGGTGGCGAAGGCCGCGAGGTCGTGGCGGTCGATGACATCGGCTTTTCGGTCGACCGTGGCGCGACGCTGGCGATCGTCGGCGAGAGCGGCTCCGGCAAGACCACCGTGAGCAAGATGATCATGCGGGCGGTGGAGCCCGATCAGGGGCGCGTCCTGTTCCACGGCGCCGACGGTCCGGTGGACGTGCTGGCGCTGGACGAGGCTGCGCTCCAGGGCTTCCGCCGCCACATCCAGTACATGTTCCAGGACCCGTTCGGTTCGCTCGACCCACGTATGACGGTGGCCGACATCGTGGCCGAGCCCCTGCTCATCCACGGCATCGGCACGGACGAGGAGCGGACCGAGCGGGTCAAGCGCCTGCTCAAGGCGGTGGGTCTCGATGTGCGCCACATGCGCCGCTATCCGCACAGCTTCTCCGGCGGGCAACGCCAGCGCATCGGCATCGCCCGTGCCCTGGCTCTCGAGCCCGAGATCCTGATCTGCGACGAGCCGGTCTCCGCACTCGACGTCTCGGTCCAGGCGCAGATCCTCAACCTGCTCAAGGACCTGCAGCAGGCGCTGGGCCTGACCTACCTCTTCATTTCCCACAACCTCGCGGTGGTGAAGTACGTGGCGCAGCGGATCGCGGTGATGTGCGCCGGGCGAATGGTCGAGCTGGCACCGACCGACCGGCTGTTCTCCGACCCGCAGCACCCCTACACCAAGGCGCTGCTGGCAGCCGTGCCCGAGCCCGATCTCGCCAACCCGCTCGACTTCGCGGCCCTTGCCAGCGGCCGGACTTCCGTGCCGGCGCAATGGCCGGCACCCTATACCCTGACCGATCGGTCGGGCCGGTTTCGCGAGGTGGTCCCCGGCCACTTCGTGCGCTTCCACGACTGACCGGCCGTCCCCGAGGAGTATCGCGATGATCCGGCTCGTCGCCCTTCTGCCGCTGGTCCTGCTGGGCTGGGTCACCGCGGCCGCGGCGCAGCCGCCGGACGAGCCCCGGATCCTGAACGACATCCCCGAGCTCGGCCGACCGGGCGGTACCCTGCGCTCGCTGGTCGGGCGCGCGCGGGACACCAGGTTGTTCTTCGTCTTCGGCCATGCCCGGCTGGTCGGCTACGATCTCGCCCTCGACCTGATCCCCGATATCCTGGCGTCCTACGACGTCGAGGACGGACGGGTGTTCACGCTCAGGCTGCGCAAGGGTCATCGCTGGTCGGACGGGCATCCTTTCACCAGCGAGGACTTTCGCTTCTGGTGGGAGGACGTTGCCAATAATCCCGCGGTGCAGCCGAGCGGACCCGATGTGCAGCTCCTGGCTGGTGGCGAGCCGCCGCAGGTAGAAATCGTCGACGAGCTGACGGTGCGCTACCGCTGGAGCCGGCCCAATCCACTGTTCCTGCCGGCGCTGGCGGCGACGACGTCGGTCGAGATCTACCGGCCGGCCCATTATCTCAAGCAGTTTCACGAGCGCTACGCCGACCCCGCCGAGCTCGCTCGGCTGGTGAAGGAGACCAACTCGCGCGACTGGGCGCAGCTGTACCTGCGCAAGGACCGTCAGGAGCAGTTCGACAATCCGGACATGCCTACGCTCCAGCCCTGGCGCCCGACCACGGCGCCGCCGGCGCAGCGGTTCGACGCCGTGCGCAACGATTATTTCCATCGCGTCGACAGCCGCGGGCAGCAGCTACCCTACTTCGACCAGTTCGTGCTGGAGGTGGTCGATCCCAAGCTGGTGCCGATCAAGACCGGTGCGGGCGAGACCGACCTGCAGTTCCGGCATCTGTTCTTCAACGACTATACGTTCCTGAAGGACAGCGAGCAGCGCAGCGGACTGCAGCCGCTGCTGTGGCCGGAGGGGCGCGGTGCGCATCTCGCCCTCTACCCGAACCTGAACGCCAGGGACCCGGTATGGCGCGCGCTCTTTCGCGACCGCCGCTTTCGCGAGGCCCTGTCGCTGGCGATCGACCGCGAGCTTCTGATCCAGTTTCTCTATGTCGGGCTGGCGCAGCCCTCGAACAATTCGATTATCCCGCAGAGCCCGCTCTGGCGCGACGCGTACGGCCAGCGCTGCACCGCGTTCGACCCGGACCGCGCCAACCGGATGCTCGACGAGTTGGGGCTGGACCGTCGCGACGGCAGCGGCGTGCGGCTCCTGCCCGACGGCCGCCGCATGGAGCTCACCGTCGAAACCGCGGGCGAGGACACCGAGCAGGTCGACGTGCTCGAGCTCTTGCGAGACCAGTGGCGCGAAGTCGGCTTCGCGATCCATGCCAAGCCCTCCGACCGCGAGACCCTGCGCAACCGTATATTCTCCGGCGACGCCCTGATGACGATCTTCTACGGGATCGACAACGGGATGCCGACTGCGGCCATGCCGCCAGTCGACTTCGCGCCCACCAGCCAGGCCAATCAGGCGCAATGGCCGAAATGGGGGCAATATTACGAGACCAAGGGTGCCGCGGGCGAGCCGCCGGACCTGCCGGAAGCGCAACGGCTCATGGCGCTGTTCGAAGAGTGGCAGCAGACGTTCGATCCCACGCGCCAGGCGGCGATCTGGCAGGAGATGCTCGACCTCTACACCAGCCAATGCTTCACGCTGGGCCTGATGCAGGAGGTGCGACAGCCCCTGGCAATGCGCGCCAAGCTGCGCAACCTGCCGCAAGAGGCAATCTTCAACTGGGAGCCGCAGGGCCAGATCGGTCTCTACCGGCCGGATACCTTCTTCTACGCCGATTGAGGCTCCGGCCGGATGGTCGGGGCGCGGGGCAGCTTCTCCAACCACAGGCTGCTCTCGAACGCGCCGGGGGCCAATGGCAGCTGGCCGACCACGCCGCTGGCGAGGCGATCGGCGTGGCGTGTGGCCAGATAGTGGCTGGCGAGGCGGATGGCGTACCCGCCGCCATGCAGCAGCGGCGCCACCGCCAGCTGCTCGTTGTAGCCACGCCAGGCCCAGGAGGCGGGGTAGGGGTCGGGCAGGAAGATGTCGTGCAGGTGGACGAGCACGCCGGCGGCCAGCTGCGGCAGGACGAGGTTCAGCAGGAGGTCGACGTCGCTGCCGGGCATGGCGACGTGGCTGGAATCGACCAAGAGGATGTCGCCGGCTGCCAGCGCGCGGGCAAGTGCTGCGTCCGCGGGCCCGAACAGCCGCCGGTGCAATTCGATCGGCAGCGTCGCCAGCTGGGCGCGGGGCCGCGGATCGATGCAGGTGATGCTGCAGTCGACGCCCGCGTCCTTGACCGCCTGTGCGATGAACCGGGTCGAGTGGCCGGAGCCGATCTCCAGCACGCGGCGGGGACGGCTGGTGTGCACGATGGCGTAGAGGGCCGCGCCGTCCAGTCGGGGAAACCAGTCCTGCTCCCAGCGCGGCTGCGGCGGCGGGCCCGAAAGGAGGCGGAGGCGCTCGCCCAGGCCCTCAATTCGGCCCAGCCAGCGCTGCATGTCCGGCACCGCCTGGGCAAACAGTGGCTCCAGCGCCGGGTAGCCGCCCGGCTCGACCGCGTCGGCATGGCGGTAGGGGATGAAGTAGCCACCGGGCCGGCCGCCGAGCAGCGTGCGCAGGCCGAGGCGCAGGCGGCGCCAGGACGCGGCGTCACCCGTCAAAGCTCGATGACCATGCCTTCCCGGGCCACCAGGGATCCGGCCCGGTGCTCCTCCAGGGCGGTGCCGATCCGGTCCAGAACCTCGTCGTCATGGTCCGGGTCGTGGTGGAACGCCACCAGTTGCCGAGCGCCGGCCGCCTCGCACAGCCGCACGCCCTCCTGCCAGGTGGAATGTCCCCAGCCGTGGAACCGGTCGAATTCCTCGTCGGTATAGGTCGCGTCGTAGATCACGAGGTCGGCGCCCGCAATCAGGTCGAGCACGGCCCGGTCGGGGTCGCCCGGGACGTGCTCGGTATCGGTGACGTAGCAGGCCGAGCGGCCGGCGAACTCGACCCGGTAGGCGACGGCGCCGCCGGGATGGTTGAGCGCCGCAGTCCGCACCGTCACGCCATCCCCGAGACTGATTGGCTCACCGGGCACGAAATCGTGGAACGCGATGCAGGCATGCATGATGTCCAGCGGCACCGGGAAGAATGGCGGCTGCATCAGCTGATCGAGCACGTCGGCCAGGCGGCGTCCCTGGCCGGCCAAGTGTCCGCTCCAGAACTCGAAGCTGTTGCGCTGGTCGTAGGCGGGCTTGAAGAACGGCAGGCCGATGACATGGTCCATGTGGGTGTGGGTGAAGAACAGATGCGAGCGGATCGGTCGACCGTGGGATACGATCTCGCGGCCGAGCTGGCGCAGGCCGGTGCCGGCGTCGAAGATCAGCCGCTGCGGTCCGCAGCGCATCTCGACGCAGGCGGTGTTGCCGCCGTAGCGCATGGTCGCGGCTGCGGTACAGGGGATCGTGCCGCGCACGCCCCAGAAGCGGACGGTGAAACCGTTGCCTGTCCCCATCAGCCGAGCCTACCGCCGCCCCGCGGGCCGACCCGAACACCAGCCATCACCCGCGCGGCCCTCCCGATTGCACCGCCGAGCGGATCAACCCACACGACGGTAAAGGAAATAGCGGCCCGCGGGAAGCTCGGCCGGTAGCGGCCTGGGCGCCAGCCGAGGATCGTCGAGGGCCTGGTCGGACAGGATCACCGCGTCGGGCTTGGTCAGCGGCGGCAACGCGGCGGCGAGCCAGCGCGCGAGCTCGGCGTTGGCCTCCGCGTCGCCGGTGCCGATATCGTTGTGCACCAGTGCGGCGCGGTCCGGCAACCGGTCGAGCGCCGCCGCTAGGGTGGCGCGGATGTCGCCGAGGATCAGGTGAGCGGCGTCGGGAACGCAACCAGGGTGCGCCGCGAGCTGGCGCTCGAAGACGAAGATCTCGCGATCCGGGTAGAGACCGCGCAGATGGTCGAAGGTGCGGCCGTTGCCCAGCCCCAGTTCCAGGACGGGGCCCGGCAGGCCGGCGATCAAGGGCGGCGTCGCGTCGAGGCAGGCGCGCTGCGCTTGCAACCTTCTGATGAAACTGTCGAGCCTGCTCACTGCCGCATCATCCGTCGGCGTTCCACCGCCTGGAGAGACTGTCATCACCTCGACAGGTAGGACAAGCACCTTGTCGCCTCGTGCATCGGTTTGGTCCCTGCCGGGCTTGGTGGCGGGGGCCGAGCTGTCCAGCGTCACGGTGCGGGGGCCTAGAGCTGCCCCAAGGTGCGTATGCGGGCCTTGGGATGGATCTCGTTCTGCGACAGGACGGTGGTCGCCGGCCGGACCCGTTCGACGACCGAGCGCACGAACGGACGGCTGCCCGGCAAGGTCAGCAGCACGGGCAGCTCGCCGCGCATCGCATGCGCCTCCAGCGCCTCCTGGAATCCGCGCACGAAACGCTGCAGGTCGCTGGGAGCCATCGCGAGCTGGCGCTCCTCGCCCTGGCCGACGATGGCCGCGGCGAACGTCTGCTCCCAGGCCGGCGACAAGGCGAGGACGGGTACGAAGCCGCCTTCGGCCGTGCAGGCGTTGCTGATCTGCCGGGAGAGCCGGGCGCGGACATGTTCGGTGATCAGGAGCGTGCTCTGCGTGGCGCCCAGGCCCTCGGCGATCGCTTCGAGAATGCGCGGCAGATCCCGGATCGAGACCCGCTCCGCCAGGAGCCCCTGCAGCACGCGCTGGATCCCCGCCGTCGTGATGCGCGCCGGCACCAGCTCGCCCAGCAGCTTCTGGTATTCGCTGGGCAGCTCGCCCAGCAGCTTCTGCGTCTCGGCGTAGGTGATCAGGTCGGCGAGGTTGTCGCGCACCACCTCCGTCAGGTGGGTGGTGATCACGGTGGCGGAATCGACCACCGTCAGCCCGATCGCCAGCGCCTCGTCGCGGAGTGCCGGCAGGATCCACGCCGCCGGCAGGCCGAAGGTGGGCTCGGTGGTGCTCTCGCCCGGCAGCGTGATCGGCCGGCCCTGCGGGTCCATGACCATCAGCATGCCGGCGCGGATCTCGCCGCGGCCAGCCTCGATCTCCTTCAGCCGCACCACGTAGGTGTTCGCCGGCAGGTGGATATTGTCCTGGATCCGCACCGACGGCATGACGAAGCCGAGCTCGCCCGCCAGCTGGCGGCGCAGGGCGCGGATCTGGTGCGGCAATCTTTGGCCGCGATCGTCGCCGATCAGGCTGAGCAGCCCGTAGCCGAGCTCGAGCCGGACGGGGTCCATGGCCAGAGCCGCCGAGAGGGGCTCGTCCGCGGCGGCGGGCGGTGCCTCGGCCGTCTCGCCGCCGCGCTCGGCCGGCTTTGGCCGGCCGCCCTTCCAGGCCAGAGCGCCGGTGGCCGTGGCGAGGAGCAGGAACGGGACCGCCGGCAGGCCGGGCAGGATCGCCAGGAGCGTGAGCAGCGCCGCGGTCACGCCCAGCGCACGCGGAAACGCTCCCAGTTGCCCGAACACGGCGATGTCGGCACGTCCGGCCACGCCCGCCTTGGACACGAGCAGGCCGGCGGCGACCGACGTGATCAGGCCCGGGATCTGCGTCACCAGCCCGTCGCCGACGGTGAGCAACGTGTAGGTGCGCGCGGCTTCGCCGAAGGACACCCCCATCTGCGCCACGCCGATCAGGAACCCGCCCATGAGGTTGATGGCGGTGATGAGCAGGCCCGCGATCGCATCGCCGCGCACGAACTTGGCGGCACCGTCCATGGCGCCGAAGAACGAGCTCTCGGCTTCCAGCACGCGGCGGCGCTCGCGCGCCGCCGCCTCGTCGATCAATCCCGAAGACAGGTCGGCGTCGATCGCCATCTGCTTGCCGGGCATGGCGTCGAGCGAGAATCGGGCCGCTACCTCGGCGATCCGGCCCGAACCCTTGGTGATCACCACGAAGTTCACGATCACCAGGATGCCGAACACGATCACGCCGATGATCACGTTGCCCTGCATGATGAAGCCGCCAAACGCTTCGATGACGTGTCCGGCGGCGTCGGGCCCGAGATGGCCCTGGCCGAGGATGAGTTGGGTCGAGGCGAGATTGAGCGCGAGCCGCAGCATGGTCGCGATCAGCAGCACCGTCGGGAAGGCGCTGAACTCGAGCGGCCGCTCGATGAACAGGCTGGTGAGCAGGATCAGGACTGCCAGCGTGATCGAGATGGCGAGGCACAAGTCGAGCAGGATCGCCGGCAGGGGCAGGATCAGCACCACCAGGATGGCGAGCACGCCGGTGGCCAGCAGCACGTCGCCCTGACGCAGCACCAGCCGCAGCTGCGGCAGCGCACCCTGCAGCGCGGCCAACGCGCCCATCAGGCGGCGCGCTCGCCGCTCGCCGCTGGCGGCACGGCGATGCCCGCCTCGCCATATTCGCGCAGCTTGTTGCGCAGGGTGCGGATCGAGATCCCGAGGATGGTGGCGGCGTGGGTCCGGTTGCCCAGCGTGTGGCGCAGCGTGTCGACGATCAGCAGCTGCTCGACCTCGGCCACCGTGCGCCCGACCAGGCCCGGGCGGTCGGCGGCTACCGTCGTCGCAGCCGCATGGACCGAAGGCTCGATGTCCTCGGGCCCGATCGCGGAGCCCTGGGCCAGGATCACGGCGCGGTGGATGCAGCTCTCGAGTTCACGGACATTTCCCCGCCAGGGCAGGGATTTGAGCCGGGCGAGTGCGCCGCCGCCCAGGGCCCGCCGCGGCAGGCCATTGGCCCGCGCCAGCTTGTCCGCGAAGTGGTGGGCGAGCGCTTCGATGTCGCCCGGCCGCTCGCGCAGCGGTGGCAATGGCAGGCTGAGCACGTTGAGGCGGAACAGCAGGTCCTCGCGGAAGCTGCCGTCGGCGACCGCTCGCTCCAGGTCGCGGTTGCTGGTCGCGATCAGGCGGAGGTCGACAGGAACGGCGCGCGCGCCGCCGACGCGGTCGATCTCGCGTTCCTGGATGGCGCGCAGCAGCTTGGCCTGCAGGCGCGGCTCCATCTCGCTGACTTCGTCCAGGAGCAGGGTGCCGCCATTGGCCTCCTCGAACCGGCCGACGCGCCGGGCCAGCGCGCCGGTGAAAGCGCCGCGCTCATGCCCGAACAGCTCGGACTCGAGCAGATGATCGGGGATCGCCGCGCAATTGACGGCGACGAAGGGGCCTTGCGCCCTGCGGCCGTGGCGGTGAAGGAACCGCGCCACCATTTCCTTGCCGGTCCCGCTCTCCCCGGTGATCAGGACGCAGGCTTCGGCGGCGGCGTAGTGGCGTGCCCGCCGCAGCACCTCGGCCATGCGCGGATCGCCGCAGACCAGCTCCGCCTGGTCCTCGCCGACCGCGGCCAGGATCGCCGCGATCAGCTCCGCCTCGGGCGGCAGGGGCAGGAACTCCCGTGCGCCGGCCCTGATCGCCGCCGCGGCCTGCTCGGGCGTGCAATGGGTGGCATAGGCGACGACCGGCAAGAAGAACCGCTCCTCGCCGAGGCGGGCGATGGCGACGTCGATGCGGTCCGAGGCGTCCAGCAGCAGCAGGTCGGCGCCCCGCCCGGCACGGAGTTGGGTCAGCGCCGCCTCCAACGTCGGCACATGGCGCACCGCGGCGCCGCGCGCGGCGGCCATGGCCGCCGCGGCGACGATCTCGGCCTGCGTGCCGCCGACCAACAGCAGCCTCATCTGCGGCTCCGGGGCACCATGGGGTCGTTCCGGTCGCGGCGCACGTCAGTCGCCCTTGACGATCTCGGTCATGGTGATGCCGAGATGGTCGTCGACCACCAGGACCTCGCCGCGCGCGACCAGCCGGTTGTTGACATAGATCTCGACCGGCTCGCCGACCTTCCGGTCGAGCTCGACCACCGCGCCGCGGCCAAGGCGCAGCAGCTGGCTCACCGGCATCGTGGTCTTGCCGAGCACGGCCGAGAGCTGAACCGGGATATCGTACACGGCGCTCAGCTGCTCGATCGACGGTTGGACGGTCGGACCCGCTTCGGGCGCCGCGACGGTGGCGGGCAGGTCGGCATGGATCTCGGACATCTAGGTTTCCCTCGTGGTGGCGGTCGGTGTCGGTGCGCCGTGGCCGGCTAGGAGAGCTGCGAGGCGGGCCGCCGTGGCCGCAGGATCCTGCTCGAGCCAACCGCCCGGCCACAGCAGGCGCGCGGCGCCCGGCGGCAGCAGCGGATCGGCCTCCAGCTCCAGCCCGTCCGCCAGGCCGGCGCGCGCCGCCAGCTCCGGCATCAGGGGCCGCAGTTCCTCGGCATCGGCCGGCGGCAGGACCAGCCGAGCCGGTCCTGCCACGGCGGTCAGCAACTCGCCGCAGCGGGCCGCGAGAGCGGCTGCGTCGTCCGTCGCGCAGGGTGCCGCACGGGCGATCGCCGCCGCGAGCGCTATGGTCTGTCGCATCGCCGTTTCCGCATCGTGCACCTCCTCGCGGCGGGCCTCGGCCAGATGCTGCGCGAGCCGTTCCATGGCTCGGGCCTGCCGGGTCGCCGGGTCGGCGTCCATCGCCGCCTCCGCCGCCTGCCGCTCGCGCAGGCGCTCGGTCGCGGCGATGCGCGCCACCTCGTGCTCGTCGAAGAACAGCCCGGGGATCGGTGGCGCCTCCTCCTCGGCGGCGGCATCACCGGTGAGGGCGGCCAGGTTTTCCGGCTGCCACGGCCTGGCCGCGGGCTCCCCACGGACGCGCGCGCCGTCAGTAAACCAGTTCATCTTCTTTGCCGTCGGCCAGGACGATTTCGCCCGAGGCGGCCAGCTCCTTGGCCATGTTGACCAGGAATTGCTGCGCCTCCTCGACGTCGCGCAGCCGTACCGGACCCATCGCCTGCATGTCCTCGCGCAGGATCTTGGCGGCACGTTCGGACATGTTCTTGAGGAACAGGTCGCGCAGCGTCTCACTGGCCCCCTTCAGCGCGACGGTGATCCGGTCGTTGCCGGCCGAGCGCATCAGGGTTTGGATGCCGGCGGGATCCAGCTTGGCAAGATCCTCGAAGGTGAACATCAGCGCCTTGATCCGGTCGGCGGTCTCCTTGTTGCGCTCTTCCAGGGCGGTGATGAAACGCGCCTCGGTGGCGCGGTCGAAATAGTTGAAGATCTCCGCCATCAGCTCGTGGTTGTCACGCCGGTTGGTACGCGCCAGGTTGCTCATGAACTCGGCGCGCAGCGTCCGCTCGACGTCGGCCACGATGTCGCTCTGCACCACCTCCATGCGCAGCATCCGGATCACCACCTCGGTGGCGAAATCGTCGGGCAGGTGGGTGAGCACGCGCGCGGCGTGCGCGGAATCGATCCGGCTGAGCACGACCGCGGCGGTCTGCGGGTACTCGTTCTTGAGATAGGAGGCGAGCACGGTCTCGTTGACGTGGGCGAGCTTGTCCCAGACGGTTCGGCCGACCGGCCCCCGGATCTCCTGCATGATGATTTCGGCCCGTCCCGGGTCGAGCGCGCGCAGGAGCAGCTTTTCGGTGGCGTCGAAGCCGCCGACGACGCCGCCCTTGCGCACCAGGCGCTCGCCGAATTCGATCAGCAGCGCCTCGACCACGCTGGACTCGACCCGGCCGAGGACCGCCATGGTCTGCGAGATCTCCATCACCTCCTGGTGGTCGAGCAGGCCGAACAGCTTGGCGACGTCGGCTTCGCTCAGCGCCAGCATCATGATCGATGCCTTCTCGGCACCGGTGCACTGCGCGATGCTCGAGATCACGTCGGTGACGTCGGTCATGCCGGTCAGCCCCCGTGCAGCCAGCCGCGGACGACCCGGACCGCGTCCTCGGGGTTGGCCTCGATCGCGCGCACCACCTCGCCGAGCAGCGAGGCCTGGACCGGCCCATGCACGTTCTTGAGGTCGATCATCTCGCCGGCTTGCGCCGCAGCCTCGCCCTGGCCCAGCCGCGGCTGAGGCGCCTCGGCGGCCACGGGCTCGCGCACAACGACCGGATTGCCGGCGCGGTCGACCCCGATCGTCGCACCTGTCGCGCCGTGCACGAGCAGGGGCTTGCCGTCCGCGCCGAGAACCACCGCGGTCGAGCTCGGTGCCGCGGCGGGCTGGACGGCGGCGAAAACCCGCCTTACGGCCGGACGCACTCCGAAGAACAGAACCAGCAACGTCAGCAGGCTCATCACGCCCAGGTCGAGGAGCCGGCCACGGCCGTCGCTCAGGAGCTCGGTCCAGGCAGCCTCGAGTTCGGGCTCCGGCGACGGAGCGGCGGCGGCGAACGGCCTGCTCACCACCTCCACCACGTCGCCGCGGCTCTCGTCGACTCCGGCGGCGCTGCGCACCAGTGCCGCCAGCTGCTCGAGCTCCTCGGCGCCGCGCGGCTCGTAGACCGTCGTGCCGTCCGGCTGCGCCCGGTAGGTGCCGTCGATTTGGACCGCGATCGAAAGGCGCCGGAGCGTCGCGCCGCGCTTGGTCTGGTTGCGGACGGTGCGCGAGATCTCGTAGTTGACCGTCTCCTCGGTCTTGTTGCTCTTTTCGCTGCTTCCCGGCGAGTTGGCCGCGGTCGCAGAGCGTTCGGTCGGCAGATTGCCCGCGGCGCCCACCTGATCGCCGGGCTGCGTCTCCTTCTGGTCGGTGACCTCCTCGGTGGTCTGGGTGCTCCGCACCACTTGGCTCTGCGGATCGTAGGTCTCGGCCGTGGTCGCCACCTCGTCGAAGTCGAGGTCGACGCTGACCGCGGCATCGACCTTTCCCGGGCCGACGGAGCGCTCCAGCAGCTGTACGATCTTGCCGCGCACCCGGTCCTCGAGCGCCACCCGATAGGCCTCGGTGTCGTTGGAGCCGATTTGATCGGCGCCCGGCGCCGCGGGCGTCGCCAGCAGGTTTCCGGCGCCGTCGACCAGGGTGACCGCATCGGGCTTGAGGCCGGGGACCGCGGCGGCGACCAGTTGCCGGATGCCCGCGATCTGGCGCTTGTCCAGCTCCTCGGCGCCACGAAGGGTGAGCACGATGGACGCGGTGGGCGTGGTGTCGCTGCGGCCGAACGGTGTGCGCTCCGGTGCGACGATGTGCACCCGGGCGGCGCGGACGCTGCGCAGCGTGCCGATGGTCCGCGCCAGCTCGCCCTCCACCGCGCGGCGCAGGTTGATGTTGGCTAGGAAATCGCTGGTGGTGAACGGGCTGGCCTGGTCGAGCAGCTCGTAGCCGACGGTGCCGCCGACCGGCATGCCCTCCTCGGCCAGCGCCATCCGCAGGCGCAGCGCATCGCCCTCAGGGACCATGATCGCATCGCCTGCCGGGCTCAGCCGGAAGGGTACGTCCATGGCTTCCAGGCGACCGACCAGCTCTTGCGTGTCGGCGAGCTCGAGGCCGGAGAACAGGAGAGTGTAGGACTGCTCCGCGGCCCGGTTCACCACATAGGCGAAGAAGCCCAGCAGAGTGACGGCGACGATGCCAAGGGCCAGGATCCGCCCCGCACCCAGGGCACGGGCGAGCTGAATCCAAGGCGATGAGCCAAGCACGACCCCGCGACTGCCGGGGTCGGCGGCACCTCCTTCGACGGTCGCGATCCTCTGCTCCATCCGTTCCAGCCTCGGGCCGAGCCCTCACTCAGGCCCGCCGAGGCTAGTGGCGGCACGGTAAAGGAGTGGTTAACCGCGCGCCGTCCGGAGTGGTGGCGCGCCTTCAACCGTGCCGGAAGTCCTGCAGCCGCGTCACGCGCAGCGCGAGCACGCCGTGCCGGTCGATGGCCTGTTCCCACGCGGCGAACTCCTCGGCGGAAAGCGTGTAACGCAGGCACGCCTCCTCCAGGCTGAGCACGCCGTCCCGCACGGCCGCGACCACCTGCGCCTTGCGCCGCGCGACCCAGCGGCGGGTCTCGGGCGGCGGCAGATCGGCAAGCGACAGGCCGCGCGCCGGCGATGAGGGCAGCGATCTCCGGCTAGACCCGCGATCCGACATCACCTTTCTCCGACTTGCGCCAGGCGTACCGCCCATGAGTCCGACCCGTCCTTCTTAAGCGTGTTGACTTAAGCAAGAGCTAATTCAGGACCGGATATCTTGGATAACGGAAAGTAACCACGTTTTCCAAGCTACCGAATGCTGAGATCACCTCAACTCGTCATCCTGATCAGCTCCTCCAGCATTTGATCGGTGGTGTTGATGATCTTGGCATTGGCTGAGTAGGCACGCTGCGTGACGATCATCTTGGTGAACTCCTCGGCGATGTCGACATTGGCCGCCTCCAAAGCGGAGGGCGCGACCACGCCGGCGCCGCCCGACCCCGCCTCGCGCAGGTTGAATTCGCCCGAGGCGTCGGTCGAGGCGTAGACATTGCCCGAGCGCGGGTCGAGTGCTGCCGGGTTGGCGAAGGTCGCCACCGGCAGCCGGTAGAGCCGGCGCTCCTCGCCGTTGGTAAACGAGGCGATCACGTAGCCTTGGTCGTCGATGCTCACCGCGTTGAGCTCGCCCACCTCGGCCCCGTTCTGGTTGACGAAGGCGACGTTGGTCGGGCTCGCGAACTGGCTGACCCCGTCGACGCCGCCGATGTCGCCGAAATCGAAGGTGATGGCGCTGGGTGCGGCACCCGCGGCAGCCGACCACTGTACGTCCACGGGCGTGCCGGGCGCGCCGGAGATCACCGGGGTCAGGGCGGAGGACTGCAGGGAGCCGTCACCGTTGAAGGTGAGTGTCCCGGACGCCAGAAGGCCATTGGCGTGCACGCCGGTGTCGATCTCCGCAGGCAGGGCCGCAACTTCCACCGCCCAGCTGTTGGCCGCGCCGTTGCGCAGGAACGACATGGTCAGGTCATGGGCGCGGCCGAGACTATCGTAGACCTGGACGTCGCGGGTGAAGGTGGGCTGGACGCCCAGGGCCCCGGCGCTGGTGTTCCAGGCATTCAGGTCGCCGGCCGCGTAGGCGCCGGCGAAAGCGGTGGCGTCCGCGTCGAGGTTGGCGCCGATGGCGACCGAGGTCGTTGCCGCGGCCAGCCCGTTGATGCTGCGGACGTTGACGGTCTGCAGCTGGTTCACGTCGATGATCTTCTCGTCGGCGTCCAGCGCCCAGCCCTGCAGGTAGTTGCCGGAAGTGGTGCGCAGGTCGCCCTGGAAGTCGGGCGAGAACGATCCCGCCCGGGTGTAGAGCTGCTCGCCCCGGCCGTCCGGCGGGGCATTGACGACGAAGAAGCCGGCGCCCGAGATCGCGACGTCGGTGGGCGATGCACTGCTCTGGATCAGGCCCTGCGTCGCCACCGTATAGAAGCTCTGCGCGCGTACCCCGCCCGGACTGTAGCTGTAGCTGCCCCGGCTGCGGGTGACGAGATTCTCGAACTGCGCCAGCGCGCCTTTGTAGGCGGTGGTGTTCACGTTGGCGATGTTGTCGGAGATCATGCCCATGGCGCGGCTCTGGGCATTCAGCCCCGACACGCCGGAGAACAGCGAACCGAACAGGCTCATGCGTCCACTCCCACTATCTTGCTGAAGAACGGGGTCGTCATATGGACCCCCCAGCCGGCTGCGGCGTGCGTACGCTGCGCACCGCGCTCATCGGCACTTCCGCACCTGCCACCACGAGGGTGATCCCGTCGGTGCCGGGCTCGATCCCCTCCACCGTGCCGGTGACGTACGGATCGGGCGTCAGAGCCGTTCCGTCGGCACGCAGCGCCTCGACCCGCAGCCGATAGCTGCCCGCGGCCATTCGGGTGCCGGCGCTATCCAGCCCGTCCCATGGGGCCAGGTTCTCACCGGCGGCCCCGCTGCCGGACAGGCTGCGCAGCGCGCGGCCCTGGCCGTCCAGGATGGTCACGGTGACCCTGGCCGCGTCCTCGGGCAGCCGATAGCGGATCTGGGCGTCGCCGCTCGCCGGCAATCCCACCAGGTCGCTGGCTGCGGTGACCTCTTGGCCGAGCATGGCCATGGCCGAGGTCGTCCCGCTGGTCGCGACCAGTTTCCCGAGCTCGCCCAGCTTGGTGTTGGTCTGGATTGCCTGCTCCACCGAAGCGAACTCGACCAGCTGGGAGGTGAATTCGTTGGCGTCCATTGGCGCCAGCGGATCCTGGTTCTGCAGCTGGGTCGTGAGCAGCCGCAAAAAGGAATCGAAATTTCCGGCGAGGGAATGGGACGAGGACTTGACCTCGCCGGTCCCGCCGGGCGCGACCGCGCCTACTGCCATCGGCCTCTCCTCGCGAACGGGTGCGGACCCATCTCAAACCTGCAGATCAAGCAGGCCGCGCCGGGAGCGCGGCGCGGAGGTACCCGGCGGCGCGGATGCGGCCGAACCCGGATCGCCCCGGCCCTTCTGGCCGAAGCGGCGCTCGCCGTCGCCGGCGCGTCCGCCGGAATCGCGCAAGGTGAAATCGAGACCGCGCTGGTCGACCGAGAAACCCGCGGCACTGAGCATCTCGTTCACCACCCGCGCATCGCGCTGCAGCAGCTGCAGCGTCTCCGGGCGATCGACCGTGAAGGTCGCCGCAGCGGTTCCGTTGTCGTCCAGACGAAGTGCGACCTCCACCCGTCCGAGATCCGCCGGCTCGAGATCGATGCGCACCCGGCTGCCCGCCCCATCCAGTGCCAGCTCGACCCTGGCGGTCACGGTTCGCCCGCGATGGTCCGGCGATGGCAGCTGGACCGGCGGCAGAGTCCGCACCTGCGCGGCGTCGACGGTGGGCGGGGCGGCAGGTGGTGCCGGCGTCGCCTCGGCAAGGGGCCCCGTCCGGACCGCCTGATCGATCGAGGTCACGCCCGGTGGCAATGGCGGCGGTGCCGCACCGTCCGCATCCGGCTCGGCACCGATGGAAGGCTGATTTTGCGCCGGCCGTGCCGCACCTGCAGCGGCCAGATCCCCGGTCGCTGCGAATGCCTGCGGCGGGGCCGCGGCGGCGGGTGCGGGGCCGGCGCCATCCTCAGCAGCCGTGTTCCGGCCGGATTTCGCGGGAGCGGTCACGTCGCGTACGGCCTTTACGGCAACCGGAGAGAATGCCGCAGGCACGACCGCTCCGGTCGGACCGGGCGCCGGCTCGGCCACTGCAGCCGCGAGCTCGGCTTCGGGCGGCAGGCTGTCGGTAGCTTGGTTGAGCGCTGGCTGCTGGCGGCCCGGGACCTTTCGGCGGCGCCACCGCCATGTCGGGTACAGTCGTCACCACCGGTGCCATGAGGTCGCCAGCGGCCGTCACCGTGGGCGAGGCCAACGGCGTTTCGGCCTGTTCTGCCGCGGCGGTGGTCGACGCGACCGGGGGTGCCGCCGCAGGGGACGGCGTCGGCTGCATCAGGCCGGCGAGCAGCGCCAGGAACGGATCGCCGCTGCCGGGAGCGGTCGGCCCCGGTTCAGGCGAGAGGTCCGGCACCAAGCCTATGACGGATGAGATCTCCATGACGGACGCTGGTCAGCAACCGCCATGCCACCAGCCAAAGCTGGCGCATCTCCCGGATTCGCTGGGAATCGCTCTGGTCGCCACCCGGCACGAATGGTGCCACCCGGCAGATCTTGCCGGGGCGTTCGCTGCCGCGGCCGTCAGTCCTCGCGGTAGACCCGCTCCCGCCGCTCGTGGCGCTCCTGCGCCTCGATGCTGAGGGTGGCGATCGGCCGGGCTTCCAGCCTCTTGATCCCGATCGGCTCCTGGGTCTCCTCGCAGTAGCCGTAGCTGCCGTCCTCGATCCGCTTCAGCGCGGCGTCGATCTTGCTCAGCAGCTTGCGTTCGCGGTCGCGGGTGCGCAGCTCAAAGCTGCGCTGGATCTCCGCCGAAGCCCAGTCGGACTGGTCCGGCAGCCGCATGTCCTCTTCCTTGAGTTGTCGCAGCGTGACGTCGGAGCCACGGAGGATGTCGTCACGCCAGCGCAGCAGCTTGCGCCGGAAATATTCGCTCTGGCGCCCATTCATGTAGGGCTCGTCCTCCGACGGCCGATAGTCCGCGGGGATGACTTCGGACACTGATACCGCGTCGAGCGGCTCCGTTCCCTCGAGCGTCATGTCACTTCTTCCACCGCTGCGCGTCGGCAGTACCGATCCGCCCTCGGCCGTGCCGACGTCACCCATCAGATGCGGCGCCACTTACCGCAGGCGATCCCGCGCACGCAACCCGAACCTTTCGCTTGACGTCCCCTAAGCCTCTCGTGCGTGCGAATTTTCATGGCGATGGCGGCAGCCCTGCCGCTCGGCCGGACGCGAACGGACAGGTGCCGGCACAGGCGGCGCGTCGGCGCAGCCGAATTCGGTCGAAGGTGGCCGTCATCGCGTCGTAGAGCAGGACCTCGCCCGAAAGCGATCGGCCGACGCCGCTCAACTCCTTGACGACCTCCACCGCCTGCAGGGACCCCATCACGCCCGCCACCGCGCCCAGGACCCCGCCCTGCGCGCAGGAAGGCAGGGCGTCCTCGTCCGTGCGGTCGCCGAGCAGGCAGTGCAGGCACGGGTGCGGACTGCCGAGATGCGCCTTGTAGGTGCTGAGCTGGCCATCGAAGCCCTGGACGGAGGCGCTGACCAGGGACCGGCCGAGGACGCGGCAGGCGTCGTGAACCGCGAGCCGCGTCGCCAGGTTGTCGCTGCCGTCGGCCACCAGCTCATAGCCCGCGATCAGCTGGCATGCGTTGCTCGCGTCGAGGCGGACCGGATGAACCACCACCTCGACCATTGGGTTGAGCCGCTGCAGAACGGCGGCCGCCACTGCCGCCTTGGGCGCGCCGACGGCGGCGGTGGAGAACAGCACCTGTCGCTGCAGGTTGGAGAGGTCGACCTGGTCGTCGTCCACCACTCCCAGCGTGCCGACTCCCGCGGCGGCCAGGTAGAGCAGGAGGGGGCTGCCTAGACCGCCGGCGCCGACGACCAGGACGCGCGCCTGCTTCAGGCGCAACTGGCCGACGCCGCCCAGTTCGGGCAGCACGATGTGGCGCGCATAGCGCGCGATCTCGTCCTCGCTCAACGGTGCCGTCGCCATCGGGCCCTCCTTGGCCGTTAAGCCCAAATTAACCATAGGGAGCTAGCCTTGCCGGCGACAGTGACCTGCTGACGGGATCCGGACATGGGCGAGCGGCTGCGCGATCTCTGCGCCTCGACGGCCGAGCTGCGCCGGCGGCTGGCGGCGACGGCCCCACAGACCGACGCCAACCTGCGCGCTCGCCTGCACGCGCTCGTCGGCGGCCTGCCGCCCTTGGGCACCGTGCAAGCCGACCGCGCCGCGCTCATGGCCCTGCTCGACGAGCTTGCCGGGCTCGTGGGCCAGCTCGAGCTCGAGCGCGAGGCGGCGCGGGCGCGGATCGTGGCCCTCGATCGCCACCGGCAGGCGCAGCATTCCTACGGCCGGGGCCCGCAGCCGCGATGAGCCTCGTGGACGGCTCACTGCCGGCGCTCGCCCGCGCGGTTCTGGCGCTCGCAGCCGTCTTGCTACTGTTGCTGGCCGCACGCTGGACGATGGCGCGTCAAGGATTCGCGCTTTCGCCGGCGGTTCCGGCCGCCGATGCGCTTCGCGTCGTCGCGAGCCTGAGCCTGGATGCCCGCAACCGGATCGTGGTCGTCCGGTACGGACCGACGGAGCTGATGCTGGCCGTGGGTCCGGCCGGTATCGCCAGGCTCGATGCTTCCCCGCAGGAGGGGACCGCAATCGCCGGTTCGAGGGAGCGCGCCGCTTGAGCAGGTCGCCGGCGGCGCTACTTGTGGCAGCGGTGGGCGCCGGCATCGCCCTGGTCCTGACGCGCACCGCCGCGGCCCAGTCGATCAGCGTCGACCTCGGCCAGTCCGGGGGTGCCGTGTCGGGCCAGATCTTGCGCTTGGTGATGCTGATCACGGTGCTGAGCCTGGCGCCGTCGATCCTGGTGATGGTCACCTCCTTCACCCGCATCGTCATCGTGCTGTCGTTCCTGCGCACCGCGATCGGCCTGCAGCAGACTCCGCCCAACAGCGTACTGGTCGGGTTGGCACTGTTCCTCACCCTGTTCGTGATGACGCCGACCCTGGAGGCGGTCTATCGCGATGGGCTCGAGCCGCTTTTGGCCGACGAGATCGACGAGGGCGAGGCGCTCAACCGCGCGGCGGAGCCGGTGCGCGCCTTCATGCTGCGGCAGGCGAGGGCGGCGGACGTCGCCCTGTTCGCCGAGATCGCCCGCCTCGAGCCGGTGCCGCCGCTCGCGGAGACGCCGTTCCGGGTGCTCCTGCCTTCGTTCATGATCAGCGAGCTGCGCCGCGCCTTCGAGATCGGCTTCCTGATCTTCCTGCCGTTCCTGATCATCGACATGGTCGTGGCGTCGGTGCTGATGTCGATGGGCATGATGATGCTGCCGCCGGTGATGATCTCCTTGCCGTTCAAGCTGATCTTCTTCGTCCTGGTCGATGGCTGGGCGCTGGTGGTGGGCAGCCTGGTCCAGAGCTTCGGGCCGTCCTGAGCCCGGCGGCGTCGGAGCGTCTCAGCGCACGCAGTCGAGGAGCGGTCCGAGCTGGCCGACGCGGCGCTCGATCACGCGCGCGCGCCCACGGATGTAGGCGGTGGGCCGGCGCGGGGACCAGAGCAGGGGGTTCGGCAGTACCGCCGCGATCAGAGCGGCCTCGTGGCGGGTGAGCTCGCTTGCGGGCTTGGCGAAGTAGCCGCGCGCTGCCGCTTCGGCGCCGTACATGCCAGGGCCCGTCTCGGCGACGTTCAGGTACACCTCCATGATCCGCCGCTTGCCCCAGAGCAGCTCCAACTGAGGTGTGAGCGGAACCTCGAGCAGCTTGCGCAGCACGTCGCGTCCGGGCCAGAGCAGGACGTTCTTCGCCACCTGCATGCTGATGGTGCTGGCGCCCCGCGCGCTCTTGCCGGCCATGGCACGGTCGATCTGGCCGCCGAGTTCCTTCCAGTCGAAGCCCCAGTGCCGGCAGAAGCGGTTATCCTCCGACGCGATCACCGCCTGCGGCAGATAGTGCGAGATGCGCTCGAGCGGCTGCCAGCTCTTGTCCAGGCCCTCGCCCTCGACCAGCCGAACCAGCATCAGCGGGGTCAATGGCGGCGGAACGAAGCGGTAGACCAGGATGAGCGCCGTCGGCAGCAGCGCCAAGACGATCGCCGCCCGCAGCAGCGTGGCGCGCGCGGGCAGACGGAAACGGCGGCGCGCTCTGGCAGGTCTGGCTCTTGCGGGCAGGGCAGGCGGGCCTGATTTGGCCGGCCGGAGTATCCGGGCGGCTCTGGGTCATGGCTATGCCGCGAGATCGCGGTGCCTGTCGACGATCGCCTGCGCCAGCCGGTCGGGAACCTCCTGCAGGTGGTCGTAGGTCCAGTCGAAGAAGCCCGTACCCTGGCTGAGCGAGCGCAACGACACGATCAGATCGTGCATCTCGCCTTGCGGGATATGGGCGCTGATCTCGTCCCAGCCGGTCCAGCCGCCCTTGGCCTCGTAGCCCATGATCTGCCCGCGCTTGCCGGACACCAGCTGCAGCGCCTTGGCGGTGTAGTCGGCGGGCACGGAGATGGTGACGCTCAAGATCGGCTCGAGCAGAACAGGATCGCACTGCGGCAGGCCCTCCTTCAGCGCCTGGCCGGTGGCCAGCTTGAACGAAAGCTCGTTGCTGTCGACGGTGTGGAACTGGCCGTCGTGCAGGCTGACCGCCACGTCGACCACGGCAAAGCCGAGGGGGCCGCGCTGCAGGTGCTCGCGCGCCCCGGCCTCCACCGCCGGGATGTACTGGCGCGGTACGGCGCCACCCACGACCTTGTTCTCGAACTGGAAGCCCGCGCCGCGCGGCAGGGGCTGGATCTCGAGCTTGACGTCGCCGAACTGGCCATGGCCGCCGGACTGCTTCTTGTGGCGACCATGCGCCTGGGCACCCTTGCGGATGGTTTCGCGATAGGGCGTGCGCGGCACCTCGGGGATCACCTCGACATGGTACTTGTTCTTCAGACGGTCGAGCGCCACGCGCAGGTGAATCTCGCCCTGGCCCCACAGCACCGTCTGGTGCGTTTCGCGGTCGATCTCGACGCGCAGGGCGGGGTCCTCGTCGACCAGCTTGGCGAAGGCGCTGGACAGCTTGACCTCGTCGTTGCGGTTGGCCGCGGTCACCGCGAACGCGTACATGTGTTTGGTCGCCGGCGGTTGCGGCATCTGGGCCGCCTCGACGTCGCCCAGCAGGGCGCCGGTGCGGGCACCCTCGAGCCGGGCAAGGGCCACGATCTCGCCCGCTTCGGCCACGCCCACGTTCTGCTGCTGCCCGCCGAACAGCCGGTAGACTCCGCCGACCCGCATGTCGTCGAGCGTGGTGCCGTCCTTGACCGAACCGCGCCAGACGCGGACGAGTGACAGCTTGCCGGCGTGCGGCAGATAGTAGTTCTTGAGCACCTGAACCAGCGCCGGCCCGTCCTCGGCGAGACCGAGCTGCGTCGGCCGCACACGAGGCTCCGGCACCTCCCTGGCCAGCGCCTCGAGCAGCCGGCGCACGCCCATGTCGCGATCGGCCACACCCATGAAGACCGGTACCACCTGATCGGCGCCCAGGGTCTTGCGCAGATCGCGGAGGATCAGATCGGTGGGCGGCTCCTGATCCTCGAGGAGCAGGGTCATCAGGTCGTCGTCGAAGTCGGCCAGTGTCTCCAGCATCTCGCGCCTGGCCGTCTGCTCGCGCTCCAGATACTCCACCGGCACGGGAATGACGTCGGAGGGCTCGCCGGGCCGGAACGCATGGGCCTCTTCGCTGACGAGATCGACGTAGCCGACGAGATCCTCGCCGCGGCCGATTGCGTACTGGTGCGGGACGACGGGACGGGCGCTGAGATCGCGCAAGGTCTGCAGCAGATCGCGATAGCGCACCTCCGAGCGGTCCATCTTGTTGACGAAGATCAGGTGCGGGATCGCGTGCGCATCCAGGAATTGGAGCAGCGGCGCCACGGTGATCAACCGTTCGAGGACGGGCTCCACCACGACCAGCGCGGCATCGCATCCCAGCGCGGCGTTGTAGGCGTCGTGGACGAACTCGACCGAGCCCGGACAGTCGAGAACGGTGAAGTCCAGCCCATGCGCGTTGAAGCCGGCGACACTGACCTCGGTGCTCATATGCCGGGCGCGGGCCTCGGCGCTGGCATCGGCGACCGTGGTGCCGTCGCCCACGCCGCCCTTGCGCCCGATGGCGCCGGATACGAACAGCATGCTCTCGAGCAGCGTCGTCTTGCCCGCGCCGCTGGCCCCGACCAGGGCGACATTGCGCGCCGTCGTGTTCGCCCCCATGACGCCTCCCTGACTGCCTGGCCGGCGGGTCACCGCCTCGGTTCTGTTTGGGCTGTCATGTTCAAGGCGCCCGTGAGGCTTGGCAACAGGAAAACGACGGTCGCATGACAGGGCGGGGGCGCCGCCGCGCACGGATGGCCACCAAGTCGTGCGATGCCCCGTTGCGCCCGGAGCGCGGTTGAGTGACAGTCCTGCCAAGCCGGCTCGGGCCAGCCCTCGCGCCAGCGCCTTGGGAGGTCGTCATGCGCTGCGGTGACCTCGAACGCTATCTCGAGGCCTTCATCGACGGTCGGCTCGGCCGCAGCCGCACCGCGGTGCTGCGCCGACATCTGGCGCTGTGCGCCGGCTGCCAGGCCCGTGTGGAGCGGTTGCGGCAGTTCGAGCGCGACACGCAGCGGCGCTTCCGCCTGATCCACGAACCGGGCTCGGTCTGGGCGGGGCTGGAGCTTGACCTGGTCGGCAGCAACGGTGCCGTGGGCGGAAGGCGGCTGCTCGCTTCGCCCCGGCCGCCGCCGCGGCCGGACGGGGCGGCGGCATCGTCCCACGCGGCGGCCCGACGAGCCAACGGCCGAGCGGTGACGGCACCGCGGACCCGCGGTCGTGGTACCGCCTCGAAGCTGGCAGGCGCGCTGCTGGTCGCGATGGCGCTGGGTGCCGCCTATCAGGTGCTGCGGGGCAACCTGACCGGGTTGGGCGAACCGACGGCTGAGCAGGCTTACCTGGACTATCGGCGCAATGGATCGGTGCCGACTTTGCCTACCGGCGAAAGTCGCCAAGCCGCGGACTGGCTAACGGCCGAGCTCGGTCGCCCGGTGGTCCTGCCACAGGTTCCCGACGGCTACCGCTTGGTCGGTGCCAGCCGGGCCGCCGTGGCCGGAACCGAGTCGGGCGCACTGGTCTATGCCGAGTTGGAGGATCCGGAATCGGCCCCGGTGATGGTCTTCGTCAGCGGGGGCGCAGCTGCTCCAGCCGAGCCGGCCGAGCTGCCGGTGGATCAGAGTGGCGACGGCCTCCATCAGCTGCGCTGGAGCATGGACCGGCTGGACTACACCGCGGTCGGCATGGTCCCGACCGAGCGGCTGCTGCAGTTCCACCCTTGATCAGTATCCTCCCACCTTCGCGTCCGGGCCATGCTCGCCGCGGATCACCGCGAGCGATTCCTGGCTCTTGAGCGCCAGCAAGCGCGAGTCCGAAGCTAGCGAGATGAAGTCGAACCCGAGTTCGTGCATGCGCCGCGCATAGGCGGGGGCACCGGTATGGATCCCGGCGCGCAAGCCGGCCTTCTTGGCGGCCGCCAGCACATGCTCGACCGCGGCCACCACCTTCGGCTCGACCGGGTCGAGGATCGGCGGGCAGCCAAGGGCGGCGCCGAGATCGGACGGACCGACATAGATCCCGTCGAGCCCCGGCGTGGCAAGGATGGCATCCAGATCGTCCAGTGCGGCCGCGGTTTCGATCATGGCAAAGGCCAGTACGGTGTCGTTGGCGTGCTGGACATAGTCCTCGCCGGCGAACAGCGTGGCCCGGATCGGACCCATGCTGCGGTTGCCGCGAGGCGGATAGCGGCAGGCGCGCACGAAGGTCGCGGCCTCTTCGCGGTTGTTGATCATCGGGCAGATCACGCCATAGCTGCCCGCGTCGAGCATCTTCATCACGATGCCGGGGTCGAGCCAGGGCACGCGGACCATGGGTACCGTGGCGGTGGTGGAGATCGCCTGCAGCATGCCCACGGCGGTCTGGTAGTCCACGACGCCGTGCTGGAGGTCGATGGTGAGGCTGTCCCAACCCTGATGCGCCATCACTTCCGCTGCGAAGCTCGACGGAATCGACAGCCAGCCGTTTGCGGTCCGCCTGCCTTCCGACCAGGCGCGGGTGAGCAGATTGGCACGCATGTCGGAAGGGTCCTCCAGTGTCGGTCGGCGCCTGTCGACGCTAGCCGCCGCGCCGGCAATTGTCCACGTAACGACAAGTTTCTTGCATGTCGCATAATGGCAACAGGATATGGCATATTGGTTGAGTTGCAATCACTGCTGCCTCCGGTTATGTTGGATACATGGCCAAGAACATAAACTTTGAGATCGCCCCTCGCGTGGGTGGTCGGATCGGGGGGTCCATGCCGACGTCCGTGCTTCCGGCGGCTCGCGCGGATGGTTCGGTCGGCTGGGCCATAGCCGCTGGGAACGAGCGCGAGCCCGGCAATCCCTGCATCGGCATCGCAATCGGCTGTATGCTGAGCTTGCCGATCTGGCTGGTCCTGCTCGTCTTATATCGCTTCTGGGCATAGCGGCGTCGCGGCCATCTCCTGCGACAGCGGCAGCCCGCATCGAACAGCCTAGCACCGCCTGATGCGTGAAGATCAGCTTTTCGGGGTGGTGGCGGGCGCGGCGCTGCTGATTTGGCTCGTTGGTCGCGGCATGGCGAACGATGCTCGGCGGCGTCGGCGGTTCGAGGCGGTGGCTCTCGGTCTGGTCGGTGCTGGTATCGTGTTTGCGCTGGTCCGCACCGTGATGTGGTACTTGGCCTGAGCAGCCTTGCTCAACCGAGAGGGTTCACGCCGAACAGGCGCGGGTGCAGCCAGAACAGGACGACATAGGCCGCGAGTGCGACAGCCACGCGCCACAACCCGATCTCGCCCGCCACCAGCTTCTGGCGGTGCTCCAGGATCGCTGCGAAGGGCAGGTTGGACGTGGCCTGAAGGAATACGCCCCAGCCCGGCGCGTTCTCGCGCGTGCGCCGGGCGTCGATGAGGAACGTGCCTGCCAGCGCCAGGGCGGTGAGGCTGCCGAAGACAATGGCGGATGCCGCGTCGCCGGTGGCGATGAGATGCAGCACCGCCCAGAGCGCGATGCCCCACATGAGCGGATGCCGGGTCACGCGGATGATCCCCGTGGCCGGCGCCCCGTCCGGGTCCGGGCGCTGCCCGACTGCGGTCGGGTTCGGCGCGGTGACGGCGCAGACCAGCAGGAGGAAGGCGAAGGGCATCAGCGCCACCACGAAATAGCGCGTGCCGGAGCCGACCGCCCAGATCGGCACCATGGGCGCTGCCTGCCACGCAGTCACCAGCCAGCCCAGCACGACCAGGGCAAGCAGCGAGTAGATCCCGCGATAGACGCCCTCGCCCAGCCGCGCGATCAACTGGCCGCGCAGACTGGTGCTGGCGATGCCCAGATGGGTCCCGATCAGGAACAGCGCGGCGACGGTGAGGTTGAGCATCTGGTCCGCGGGGCGCATCTGGCATGGGTCGGGAGATCCGCGACCGCGGGCTTGGGCGTATACATCCTGAGCGGGAGTGGCAAGCGTGTCGCCAACGCGGTCCGGACGGCAGCAGCGAAGGAAAATGGTCATGGTGCGAGCGGCACAATTGATCGCGGTGATGATCCTCGGCCTTGGCCTCGCGCACCCTGCCTTCGCCGGGGACGCCCTCCGCCCACAGCTTCGCATTCGTGTCGATCGAAGGCGAGCCATTGCCCATGGAGAGCTTCGCCGGCCACCCCGTCCTCGTCGTCAACACGGCGTCCATGTGCGGCTACACCTACCAATATGCCGCGCTGCAGCGGCTGTGGGCGGCCTATCGCCAGCGCGGGCTGATCGTTCTGGGCGTCCCCTCCAACGACTTCGGAGGACAGGAGCCGGGCTCGGCCAGTGAGATCAAGACGTTCTGCGAGACGAACTTCGACGTGGACTTTCCGCTCACCGAGAAGGCCCATGTTCGAGGGCGAGCAGTCGCATCCGTTGTTCGCTTGGCTGCGGCAGCAACTCGGAACGCAGGCAGGTCCGCGCTGGAATTTCCACAAATACCTGATCGCCCCGGATGGCCGGGCGGTAGCGGCCTGGCCGTCCTCGGTCGATCCGGATGCGGCCGAAATCAAGGCGGCCATCGAGCACGTGCTGCCCGCCTCGTGACCGTGGCTGCAGCCGAACCGCCTCGGGTTTGAATGGACTGCCCCCGCTGGCCGTGAGCATGCGGGGCGCATGGGCTGGCAGCGCCACGCCGACGGCACCCAGTGGCCGCATCGTTTCTTGGACTTGACAGACCGGCGCGTAACGGGCGCAAACTCGGCCCACGCCCAGAGAACGGAGCCGCCGAGCCCCACTATGACACAGAATCCGCCCGCCCTGGCGGCCGAGGGCATCAAAAAGCAGTTCGGCCAGGTGGAGGTGCTCAAGGGCATCTCGGTCCAGGCGCGCAAGGGGGACGTGATCGCGATCCTTGGCGCCAGCGGCTCCGGCAAGAGCACGTTCCTGCGCTGCATCAACCTGCTGGAGACGCCGAACGAGGGCCGGATCGCGGTGGCCGGCGAAGAGATCGCTCTGACGCCCGGCCGCGGCGGCAGCCTTCAGGCCAAGGATCCGCGCCAGCTCGCGCGCATCCGCGCCAAGCTTGCGATGGTGTTCCAGAGCTTCAATCTGTGGTCGCACATGACGATCCTGGAGAACATCATCGAAGCTCCGATCCATGTTCTGAAGGTGCCGCGCAAGCAAGCGATCGAGCGCGCCGAGGCGCTGCTCCACAAGGTCGGGATCTTCCAGCGCCGCGACGCCTATCCGGCGCACATCTCGGGCGGGCAGCAGCAGCGGGCGGCGATCGCCCGTGCGCTGGCGATGGAGCCGACCGTGATGCTGTTCGACGAGCCGACCTCGGCGCTGGATCCCGAACTTGTGGGCGAAGTCCTGAAAGTGATGCGTGATCTGGCCGACGAGGGTCGGACCATGCTCGTCGTCACCCACGAGATGGGGTTCGCTCGCGACGTCGCGAGCGAGGTGGTGTTCCTGCATCAGGGCAGGATCGAAGCCCAGGGCGAGCCGCACGGGATGTTTGCCGATCCGCCGAGCGAAAGGTTCCGCCAGTTCCTGTTCAACTTTACCAAGCAGGGCCAGGGGGCGGCCGCCTGACGCCACCGGAAGTCGGCCGAGTCACGAGCCCTCGGCGCTCGAACCCATGGAGGACACCACCATGACGCCACTCATCCGCCGGCTGGCCTTGGCCGCGATCGCCGGCCTCGCGCTCCTGGCCAGCGAGGCCCAGGCCAAGGACTGGACCAAGGTGCGTATCGGCACCGAGGGCGCCTATCCGCCGTTCAACTCGATCGACCCAAGCGGCAATCTGGTGGGTTTCGACATCGACATCGCCATGGCACTTTGTGAGCAGATGAAGGTCGAGTGCACCTTGGTTCAGCAGGATTGGGACGGCATGATCCCAGCGTTGCTCGCGAAGAAGTTCGACGCGATCGTGGCCTCGATGTCGATCACCGAGGAGCGCAAGCAGAAGGTCGAGTTCACCAAAAAGTACTACCAGACGCCGGCCCGGTTCGTGGCCAAGAAGGGTACGGTCACCGAAATTTCCAAGGAAGCACTGGCAGGCAAGCGGGTGGGCGTGCAGCGCGCGACCATTCACGACAGCTTCCTCACCGACAATTTCGGCGATTCGGTCGAGATCGTCCGCTACGGCACCCAGGACGAGGCCAACCTCGATCTGGTCTCCGGACGCGTCGACCTGTTGCTCGCGGACACCGTGACCCTGAACGAAGGGCTGCTCAAGACGGACCAGGGCAAGGAATTCGAGTTCGTCGGCCCGAGCTATACCGACCCGAAATGGTTCGGTTCGGGCGTCGGCATCGCGCTGCGCAAGTCGGACACCGACCTGCGCGACAAGTTCAACGAGGCGATCGACGCCATCCGGGCCGATGGCACCTGGGACAGGATCGCCGCCAAGTATTTCGACTTCGACGTCTACGGCAGCTGACATGGACCATCCGACGGCGTCCGGTGCGATGAGTGTCGCCGTCGCTAGTCTCTGCGGGTCCCACTGACCGTGCTGGACCTCGGCGGATACGGGCAAAGCCTGCTTGCCGGCACCGTGCTGACCGTCGAGGCGGCGCTGGTCTCGCTCGCCGTGGCGACCGCGCTTGGGGTGCTCGGGGCCCTGGCGAAGACCTCCCGGTCGGTGGCGGCGCAGGGTTTCGCCGGCGTCTACACGACGCTGATCCGCGGTGTGCCGGATCTCGTCCTGATGTTGCTGATCTTCTTCGGCGGCCAAATGGCCGTCAATCAGATCGGTGAGTTCCTCGGCTACGAGGAGTATATCGACGTCAGCCCGTTCATTGCCGGCGTGCTGACCATCGGGTTCATCTACGGCGCCTACATGACCGAGACCTTTCGCGGCGCGATTCTCGCCGTGCCGCCGGGCCAGCTCGAGGCGGGGCAGGCATTCGGCATGAGCCGCTGGCAGGTGTTCCGCGAGATCCTCGTGCCGCAGACGGTCCGCTACGCGCTGCCGGGCTTCGGCAACAACTGCCTGGTGTTGCTGAAGACGACGGCACTCCTGTCGGTGATCGGCTTGCCCGATCTGCTGTTTACCGCCGGCAAGGCGGCCAGCTCGACTCGCGAGCCGTTCAACTTCTACTTGGCGGCGGCGGCGATTTATCTGGTGTTGACGACCGTCTCGACCGTGTTGCTCGGCTGGGCCGAGCGACGCGCCGAGAAGCCATACCGGCGGCCGGTCCATGGACATTAAAATCGTCTTCGACAATCTTCCGCTCTATTTCCAGGGACTTTGGACCACGGTCTGGATGGTGGCGGCGGCCCTGGCGATCGGGCTCTGCCTGTCGATCCCCTTGGCGGTGGCGCGAACCTCGCACAACCCGCTGGTGAATTGGCCGGTCTGGGCCTACACCTACTTCTTTCGCGGCACGCCGCTGCTGATCCAGCTGTTCCTGATCTATTACGGGCTCGGCCAGTTCGAGGTCGTGCAGCAGAGCGTAGTCTGGCCGCTGCTCAAACAGGCGTGGTTCTGTGCGCTCCTCGCCTTCGCGCTCAACACCGCGGCCTACACCACGGAGATCCTGCGCGGTGCCATCGAGGTCACACCCACGGGTGAGGTCGAGGCGGCCAAGGCCGCCGGCATGTCGCCGTTCCTGATGCTGCGTCGGATCATCCTCCCCAGCGCCTTTCGCCGCGCGCTGCCGGCCTACGGCAACGAAGTCATCTTCATGCTGCACGGCAGTGCGGTCGCCAGCGTGGTCACCATCCTCGACCTGACCGGCGCCGCCCGGCTGGTGCAATCGCGCACCTACGCCCCCTACGAGGCCTTCATCACCGCCGGCTTGTTCTACCTGGTGCTGACCTTCGCTCTGGTCTGGCTGTTCCGCATGGCCGAGCACCGCCTGCATGCCCACCTGCGCCGTCCGGTCGCCTGAGCGGCCCGGGTCTGTCACGGCGGTGCCGCGCTGCCCTTGCGCACCAGCTCCGCCGTGAGCGCCCGCGCCTTCGCCGGGTCCATCTCGGCGACGATCGCCGCCACCTTGGTCTCGCGCATGCCGCGCACGATGGGCAGCAGCAGGTCGAGCGCCATCGGCTCGAAGATGGCCGCCGCGTTCTTGGCCTTCATCGCCTCGTAGACCTTGACCATCTGCGCGACCTTGGCCTGCTGCTCCGCGTCGACCTGCCCGTTCAGGCGCTGGAGCTCGTCTTTCAGCGCCTCGAGTCGCGTGAGCTGCTCGCCGATCCTGGCCTCGACCGAGGCCATCACCGCCTCGCGCAACGCGACCCGCCGCTCGCGCTCGTCGATATCCTGCCTGTGGCGGCTCAGCTCGTCGGCCATCGCCTGCAGCGCCGCCACGGTGAGCGGATCCAGGGTGGCAGGGCTGCCTGGTTCCCGCGCTGGCGCCGTTGGCGCGGCCGCGACGTTGGGCGTCGGCGGTCGTGGGGTGACCTCCGGCTCCGGCCCGTTCCCCGGTTCGAGCGCACGCAGCTGCGACCAGGCAGGCGGGGCCGCAGCGGCAGGAGCGTCGGATTGGCCCGGCGTCCAGGGTAGCGCCGGCAATGGTAGGCGCATCAGGGCCGCCATGGTCAAGATGCCTGCGGTGAACAGCAGCAGGCGCGAGCGCGCGGCGAACGGGCCCGGGCGGCTCCGCCTGCTCAACGCAACGCCTCGAGCACCTTGAGCAGTTCGGCCTCGATGCGCGGCCGGCGCGGGCGCTCGCGCGCTTCGGCTTCGGTGTGCGGCGCTTGCTTGCTCCCGCCGGCACCGTCGCGGTCCCGTTCGAGGCTGTCCTCGGCCATCGCCCTGGCGCCCTGATGGATGGCCGATTCGACCCGGCGTGCCATGCGACCGGCGCTGTCGACCAGCCGCGCGAGCTCGGCCGCGCGTTGCTGCGCCTGTCCCTGTTCGGTCGCCAGCTGGCGCTGGGCCTCGCCGACCCCGTCGCGGATGCCGGCCACCGCCTGCTCGGCCCGCCGAACCGCGCCGTCGACGGCACCCAGGAACGTTTCGATGTCGCTACGCTCCACCTTCAGCCGATCGAGCCGGCGGTAGAGGAGGACGCACCAGCTGGTGGTCAGCACCAGGAGGAACGCCATGACCATGTCCGTCGCGAGCGCGATCATGCCCGCATCTCGCGCTCGATCCGGTCCTCGATCCTGACCACGAGCCGATCGCCGGTCCGGCCGATCCGCCCCCGCGCCATCGCGACCTGGCCGCAGCGCAGCAGCACCTGCGGATCCGTCCCGGCGCTCAACCTCAGCGTGCTGCCCACTTCCAGGCTGAGAATGTCGCTCAAGCTTACGGTGAGTTCCTCCAGCACGGCGCGAAGCTCCACTCCGGTGACCCAGATCTCATTGGCGAGGTGGTTCTCCCAGATCGAGTCGCGCCCGAACTTCTCGCCCATGAACATCTGCAGCAGCAGGTCGCGCGCGGGCTCCAGGGTGGCGTAGGGGATCAGGAACTCGACGGTGCCGCCGCGGTCCTCGAGATCGACCCGCAAGCGGAAGACGATGCAGCCATTGCCCGGCCGGGCGATCGCCGCGAAGCGCGGATTGGTTTCCATCCGCTCGAAGCGAAAGCTGACCGGCGTGATCGGCGCGAAGGCCTGGCTGAGATCGTCCAGGATCAGTCGCACCAGCCGCTCGACGAGGGACGCCTCGATGGTCGTGTAGGGGCGGCCCTCGATCCGCATGGGCGCCGTGCCGCGCCGCCCGCCGAGCAGCACGTCGACGATCGAGTAGATCATCGCACTGTCAACGGCGATCAGACCATAATTGTCCCACTGGACTGCCTTGAAGATCGCGATCATCGCCGGGCTCGACACGGTGTTCATGTAGTCGCTGAATCGCTGGGCCGTGATGTTCTCCAGGCTGATGTCGACGTTCTCGGAGGTGAAGTTGCGTACGCTGGTGGTGAGCATCCGCTCCAGGCGGTCGAACACCACTTCCAGCATCGGCAGGCGTTCGTAGGTGATGTCGCGCGACTGGACCAGCGCCATGATCCCGCTGAGATCACCGGCGATGCGTTCGCCCGCGAGGTCCTGCTCGCCATTCTCGTCGGGACCGACCAGGTCGATCAGGTCGTCCTCGGCAGCCATCGTGGCCATGGGTCGCGCCTTGGTCCCGGTCACTGGACGAGCATTTCCTTGAGCAGCACCGCGTTCACCGCCGTAGGCTCGACCGCGAGATTGACGCGAGCGGTGAGTTCCTCCTTGAGCCGCTGCATGCCCGCGGCGCCCTGGACGTCGTCCAGCGTCAGCGCGCGGAGGTAGAGCTGGAAGCTGTCCAGAACTCGCGGCATCAGCCGCCCGACCGCCTCCACGGCGGCCGCGTCGGCGACCTCGAGCGATATCCTGAGCTTGAGGTAGCGGGGGCGGGGCGCCGGCGACTGCAGGTTGACGATCAGGTCCGGCATGTCGACGAAGGCGATTCCTCCGGCCTGTGCGGCCTCGCCATGCTCCCCCGCGCCATGGGTCTCGACTGCCGCCGGCCCGGCCTCGCCGTGCGCGGCGACGGCTTCGCCACCGCCGAACAGGCCCAGGAAGTAGGCGGCCGCACCGCCGCCGGCCAGCAGCAGGATCAGGCCTACTCCGCCCAGCAGCAGGAGCTTGCCCCTGCCCTTGCCCGCCGGCGCGCCCGCCGCCTCGCTGCTCGTCGCCATCGCCGGCCACTCCTGGTTCGCTGCTCGTCAACGCCGGTGTCCCCGGGGACGCCAGCCGGGATAGCAGCGCGTGGTTAACGCGCCGCTAACGCGGCAGAGGGCGACGTGGCGGCAAGTTCTGCCCGGCAATTCCTGCCGCGAGCGGCGGCCTCGCCACCTGCCCGAGCCGGATCCGGCAGCTGGCATCCGGCTTGCTGGGTCGGGGGCGAAGGAGTTTGCGATGCGCACCACCAGCTACCTCGCCCTCAGCCGGCAATCCGCTCTCGAGCGGCAGATGACGACGGTCGCGAACAACCTGGCCAACGCCACCACCTCCGGCTACCGCGCGGAGCACATGGTGTTCGAGGAAACGCTGCACCGGACCGGCAGCCGGCAAGTGGCCTTCGTCCAGGACGTGGGCCTCGCCCGCGATCTGTCGCCGGGGCCGATCACCCAGACCGGCAACCCGCTCGACCTTGCCATCCAGGGCGACGGCTACCTGGCGTTCGCGGGTGATGGCGGCACGCGCTACGGACGTGCCGGGAGGCTGGAGATCGCGCCCGACGGACGGCTGGTGGACTCCGCCGGTCGGCCGCTGCTCGACGACGGCGGCAACGCCGTCGTCCTGGCCGCCGACGAGACCGGCATCGCGGTGGCGGCCGACGGCACGCTGTCGGGTCGAAACGGCCCGATCGCCCGGATCGGTATCTACGGCTTTGCCAACGAGCAGGCGCTGCGCCGCGTCGGCGACGGGCTGTTCGAGGCCGGCGAGGCGGCGGCACCGGCGGAGGATGCGCACCTGATCCAGGGCGCCCTCGAGGGCTCGAACGTCCAGCCGGTCCTGGAGATGACCACGATGCTCGCCACCGCGCGCGCCTTCGAAGGCGCCCAGCGCATGCTCGACACCGAGCACGAGCTGGAACGGCAGGCGATAGAGCGGGCCGGCCGTGGCGCCGGTTAACCATGCCGAAAGGTGCTCCGCGCTAGAAGCCGGGGACGAAAGGGGTAGCCGACCATGCGCTCGTTGAGTGTCGCCGCCACCGGCATGATGGCCCAGCAGCTGCATGTCGAGGTGATCTCGAACAATATCGCGAACATGACCACGACCGGCTACAAGCGCCGTCGGGCCGAGTTCCAGGACCTGCTCTACCAGAACCAGCGCCGCATCGGCTCGACCAGCTCGGCCGAAGGCACCGTCGTGCCGGCGGGCGTCCAGCTTGGCCTTGGCGTAAAGACCGCGGCGGTCTACCGGATCCACGACCAGGGCGAGTTCGTCAACACCGAGAACAGCTTCGACTTGGCGATCCAGGGTAACGGCTATTTCGTCGTCGAGCTGCCGACCGGCGACCTTGCCTATACCCGCTCCGGCAACTTCCAGATCAGCCCCGAGGGCCAGCTGGTCACTCCCGACGGCTACACGGTGAGCCCCGGCGTCACCGTCCCCGAGGATGCGGTCGAGGTGTCGATCAACCAGGAGGGCCTGATCTCGGCCAAGATCGCGGGCCAGGTCGAGGACCAGGAGCTGGGCCAGCTCCAGCTCGCCACCTTCGTCAACGAGGCGGGGCTGGAGGCGACCGGCAGCAACCTGCTGCAGGAGACCGCCGCTTCTGGCCCAGCGCTGGCAGGGCCGCCCGGGGCCGAAGGCTTGGGGACCGTCCTGCAGGGATTCCTGGAGAGCTCCAACGTCAATCCGGTGCAGGAGATCACCGCCCTGATCGCGGCGCAGCGCGCCTACGACATGAACTCGAAGGTCATCGCCGCGTCGGACGAGATGATGGCCACCATGACCCAGCTCCGCTAGGTCGGTCGATGCGCACGATCGCCTTCGTCCTGGTCCTCGGCGTCGCGGCACCCGTTCACCCGCTCGCCGCCGCCGAGATCGCATTGGCCGCCGGCGCGCCGCTGACGGCGGAGATGGTGGCCGATCTCGTTCGGGACGAGCTGGCCGGCCGCGGGCTGGCGGGCGAGTTGGCGGTCGAGGTCCGCCAGCCGGCGGTGGCGGTGCCCAACCGGGCCGGAACCAAGATGCGCGTGGCATTGTCGGAACTTCGACACGATCGCCGCACCGGGCGCTTCCAGGGCAGGCTCGAGGCGGTCCTCCCCTCCGGCGAGGCGTCGGCCGTGCCGATCGCGGGCCGGGTCGACGAGCTGGTGGAAGTCCCGGTGCCGATTCGGCCGCTCGCGCGCGGAGAGGCGATCGCCACGGGCGACCTGGCCACGGCCTGGCTGCCGCTCGCGGCCCTGCCGGACGACGGCGTGCTGCGGCCCGAGGACCTGGTGGGTCGCGAGGCGGTGAGGATGCTCGCCGCCGGCCGTGCGGTACGCGCCGGCGAGGTTGCCGAGCCCTGGGCGGTCAGGCGCGGCGACCAGGCCAGCATGGCGTTTCGCCGCGGCGGCTTGCAGATCGTCACTGCCGCGGAGGCGTTGGAGAACGGCCGGCCCGGCGAAACCATCCGCGTCCGCAATGCCGTCAGCGGCGAGGTGCGCCAGGCCCTGGTCATCGGGACCCGACGGGTCGAGGTGCGCAGCGTCGCGCCATGACCGGAGACCGCGTGCTGCCACAGCTGGTCTTGACGCTGGCGCTGCTGCTGGGCGGATGCTCGATCGCCGAGCGCCTCGGCGACATCGGTCGGCCGCCCAGCCTGTCGCCAATCGCAAATCCGGTCCAGGAACGCGGCTACCGCCCAGTCTCGCTGCCGATGCCGGACCCGGAGCCGATTCAGAGCGCTGGCGCCAGCTCCCTGTGGCGTTCGGGTGCGAAAGGCTTCTTCCGCGACCAGCGCGCCCGGCGGGTGGGGGACATCCTCACCGTGCAGGTCAGCATGTCGGACAATGCCAACTGGTCGAACCAGACCACCCGGTCGCGCCAGACCGACGACCATCTGGGCATTCCCGACTTTTTCGGGCTGCAGAGCCTGGCGGTGAAGGCGCTTCCCGACGCCAGCGACGGCACGCCCGTGGACCCCAGCGATTTCGTCAAGATGGACAGCCAGACCCGCAACGCCGGCCGCGGGGCGGTCAACCGCGCCGAGCAGATCCGGATGAACGTCGCCGCCGTGGTCACCCAGACCCTGCCGAACGGCAATCTCGTGATCCACGGTCGGCAGGAAGTGCGGGTCAACTTCGAGGTGCGCGAGGTGATCGTGGCGGGCATCATCCGGCCCGAGGACATCACGCCCAAGAACACCATCGCGCACGAGAAGATCGCCGAACTGCGCGTCGCCTATGGCGGCCGGGGCCAGATCACCGACGTGCAACAGCCGCGCTACGGCGCACAGGCACTCGACATCCTGCTACCCTACTGAAGCGTGTTCGTTCCCTCGGTCCGATCGGCCCTTGGCCCGCTTGAGGCAAAGCGTCTCCGCCCGGCACCGAAATGCTCCAGCGCCGCCCTGCTGAGTCCGGGGTGCGAGGGCTGGCAGTGCGCGGCACGGCGCCCTCCGGCACGCTCTGGCCGATAGACGGGCTCAGCGCGTGGCGGTGGCCGGCGGGCGACCGCGCAGCCACGAGGTCCAGGAATCCAGGGTCGAGCGGAGGCGGCCGATCTGCATCACCCCCTCGATCCGCCGGTCGAGGAAGGCCCAGCTGTCGGCACAGTCGGCCGACTGGTCGTCCAGCCAGTAGAGCAGGGTCGTGCCCAGGACGCCCGCCAGAGTGGCCCGGCGCGAATAGTAGCTGAAGCCCTCGGCCGGGTCGCCGCCGAGCCCGGCCGTGCGCCACATCAGGTCGACCGTGCGCCACAGGGCCCGGCTCGTGCCGGCGAGGTTGCCGGGCAGACCATGCGCGGCCACGGCACGACGCACCGCTTCGCGGTGGGGCGTGAGCAGCTCCAGCCGCGTCCGCACCAGCAGCGCGATGCGTCGGCGAACCGGGAGCTTCGGCAAGTCGACATCGGCCAAGGCCTCGACCATGCGCCGGTCGGCCCAGTCGTCGAGCCAGGCCAGCAGACTGTCGCCGCCCTGCGGGAACAGGCGGCGTGCGGTGGCGGCATCGACCCCGGCATCCTGCGCAGCGTTGAGGAGGGTGCGGCGGCTCCAGCCGTCGAACGCCGCGTGCAGCAGGGCCGCCTCGATCACGCTGTCCTTCAGGGCACGGCGTTCCGTCAGGGCGTCGGTCACGCGACATCTCCACGCTGTTCCAGCCAAGCCGTCAGATGGGGCAGTCGGCTGCTGAAAGCCAGCTCGCGCAGGTCGGTCATCCGCATCGGGTAGAGGATCCCGTCGAGATGGTCGACCTCGTGCTGCAGGACGCGAGCGAACAGACCCGTGGCCACGCCCTCGAGCCTGTGTCCATCGCGGTCGAGGGCACGGTAGCGCACACCGGCATGGCGGGGGACGCGGCCCCGCAGGCCAGGTATCGACAAGCACCCCTCGAAAGCGTGCTCGCTGGCGTCATCGACGGGAGTGAGTTCCGGATTGATCAGGACGTGCGCGACGGCGGTGTCGCGCTGCGTGCGGTCCGGCATCTCCAGCGCGACGACGATCCGCACCGATTCGTGGACCTGGGGCGCCGCCAAGCCGATGCCGTCGGCATCGAGCATGGTCGCCAGCATGTCGTCGATCAGGCGCTGCACCACGAGGTCCGCCGGATCGGACACGGGCTCGGCCTTCGTCAACAGGACGGGCTGGCCCAGAAGGGCGATCGCGCGCAAGGTCATGCGGCATTGATAGCGTCCCGGGAAGTCGGCGAACAGATGCGCGGCGGCTTGGCGGAACGCATGTCCCGTGCTATCTGCTCAGCAGCCCCTCGAACGAGGGGAGGGGTTTTGTCGCCCCGAATCCATCTGGCCGGAGTGGGAACCATCGTCGAGGTCCAGGTACGCGACAACAATGTCGACCAGGCACTGCGCGCGCTCAAGAAGAAGATGCAGCGCGAAGGCCTCTATCGCGAGATGCGGATGCGCCGTCACTACGAGAAGCCATCCGAGCGGCGCGCCCGCGAGAAGGCCGAGGCCGTCCGCCGCTACCGCAAGCTGCTGCGCAAGCGCGCCGAGCGCGACGAGCTCTAGCCGCTCCATCCGGCTCGTCTTATGACGTGACGTCGTGCCCGGGCAGCTCCGCCCGGGCATCGCTGCGTTTTGGGCCTTGCCGGCGTCGTCGCCGCATGCGTCGCGGTTCGCCAAGCGCAAGCTCCGGGTATGCAAACTCGTCCCGATTGTCCTACACTCGGGCGGCGACATCTGGAGACCTTGCCGTTGCGATTCTTGCTCGCCCTAGCGCTGCTCGCGCCTGCTTGGCCGGCATCGGCTCACTTCCAGGAGATCCTGCCGTCTGCCGACGTCCTGCCCGAAGGCGGCGACGTGACGCTGGAACTGGTGTTCACCCATCCGATGGACCGCGGGCCAACCATGGACATGGCACGGCCCAGGGGATTCGGCGTTCTGCGTCAGGGCAGCGTCACCGATCTTTCAGCTCAGCTCGAAGCGCACGAGGTCGACGGCAAGAGCACTTGGCGGGCCAGTTCGCGACTGGATGAGCCGGGGGCCGCGGTGTTCTTCGTGGAGCCGGCGCCATATTGGGAGCCGGCGGAGCGCAAGTTCCTCGTCCACTACGCCAAGGTGATCGTCGATTCCTTCGCTTCGGGCGAAGGCTGGGACGCGCAAGTGGGCCTGCCCGTCGAGATCGAGCCGCTGGCCCGACCGACCGGTCTTTGGGCCGGCAGCCTGTTTCGCGGAATCGTGCGTCGGCACGGCGCACCGGTAGCGTTCGCCCCGATCGAGGTCGAATATGTCAATGACGGCTCGCTGGCGGCACCCAACGACGCGTTCGTCACCCAGGTGATCAAGGCCGACCAGGCCGGCGTCTTCGCCTTCGCCATGCCACGTCCCGGCTGGTGGGGCTTCGCCGCCCTGACCCAGGGCGACGCGACCATGACGGCACCCGACGGGGCGGAGGTGCCGGTCGAGGAGGCCGGGCTTATCTGGGTCCGCGCCACGGCCATGGACCCGCCTTGAGGTTCCCATGGCGCACATCCCCGACGGTGTCCTGTCGCTGCCCGTGCTCGCCGGAGGCGGATCGCTAGCGGCCTGCGGCGTCGCCTGGGGCCTGCACGAGCTCGACGAGCGGCGAATTCCCCTGGTCGCGATCCTGGCCGCGGTCTTCTTCGCCGCCTCGTTGCTGGCTGTCCCGGTCGGCCCATCCAGCGTTCACCTCCTGCTGGCCGGTCTGATGGGCCTCCTGATCGGACCTGCCACCTTTCCCGCGGTCATGGTCGGCCTGCTGCTCCAAGCTCTCCTGTTCGGCTTCGGCGGCCTCACCACCCTGGGCGTGAACACCCTCGACATCGCCCTGCCGGGCGTTCTGCTCGGGGTTCTGTTCGGACCGGCGCTGGCGCGTCTTTCCCCGGGCCGGGCCGGGCTCCTGGCCGCTCTGGGTACTGCTCTCGCGGTGGCCGGGACCGGAGCCATGGTCGTGCTGGCGCTGGTCCTCTCCTCGAGCGAGTTCCTGCCGTCGGCCGGCATCATGTTCCTGACCTACCTGCCCCTGATGCTCGGCGAGGCTGCGGTCACCGGGTTCGCAATCGTGTTCCTCAAGCGCGTCCGCCCCGAGATGCTCATGCCCGGCCGGCCCCTGGCGCCGGGCTGATCGGCAATGCGGCCAGTACTGATCGCCCTGATGCTGCTGTTGGCCGCCATCGCCCCGGCGAACGCCCACCGGCTCAAGCTGTTCGCCACCGTCGCCGACGGTGCGATCGTCGGCTACGCCTTCTTTGTCGGCGGCGGCAGGCCCGCCGCGGCCAGGTTGATCGTCACGGACGCGAGCGGTTCCGAGGTCTATCGGGGCGAAACCGACGCTGCGGGTGCGTTCCGCTGGCGCACGCCGAAGGTTGCGACCTACCGGCTGGCCGTCGATGCCGGGGACGGCCACAGCGCCAGCATCACCATTGGCGCCGACCGGTTGGGCGGTGTCGTCCTGCCGTCGCCTGCCGCGGGTATCACGGTCTCGCCCGCCGCTGCCCCTGCCGACGGCTGCACCGCGAACGATCTTGCGGCCCTGGTCGATGCCGCGGTCGCGCGCCAGGTCGCACCGCTGCTCGAGGCCTATGCGCTCGCAGAAGGCAGGCTGCGCTTCAACGACGTGGCCGGCGGAGTCGGCATGATCCTGGGCCTCGGCGGCGTGTGGGCCTGGGCGGTCTCGCGGCGACGCAATCCGGCATCGAGGCAAGCTCGATGACGCTGCTGGACCCGTTGCACGCGTCCGAAGACACGTTGATTGCCCGGCTGGCCCCGCGGACCCGGATCATGGTGGCGCTCACCTTCGTTCTCGCCACCACCGCCCTGGCGACGCCGGAATGGTCGGCGGCGGCGCTGCTCGCCGCCGGCACGCTGATCGTGCTGGCCGAACTCGACCGGCGCGATGTCGCCCTGCGCTTGCTGCATGTCGAAGGTTTCCTGCTCGCCCTTCTGCTCCTGCTGCCTCTCACCGTCCCGGGCTTGCCCCTGCTGGAACTGGGCCCATTCGTCGTATCGCAGGAGGGCCTGCAGCAGGCCTTGGTCCTCGTCGTCAAGATCAACGCCTGCCTGCTGGCCGTGACGGCGCTGATCGGCACGATGGAGCCCACAAGGCTCGGCAGGGCACTGGCGGGGCTGGGTGCGCCGCTCCGGCTCGTGCATCTCTTCCTGTTCATGGTCCGTTATCTCGCCCTGTTCGAGGGCGAGTTGCGGCGGCTGCGCGAGGCGATGCGCGTGCGCGGGTTCGTCGCCCGCTCCAGTCGGCATGGCTGGCGCTCCCTGGGCCATCTCGCCGGCATGCTGCTGGTGCGGGCCGTGGATCGCGCCGAACGCGTCGACGAGGCCATGCGCTGTCGTGGCTTCAGCGGGCGGCTGCCCATGCTCGCCGGCGAACCGCTCGCCGGCCGAGATTTCCTGTTCGGCGGCTGCGCCGCCGCGCTGGCCGTTCTCCTGGTCGCAGGGGAGCGGTACTGGTGACCCCGCTGGTCGAACTCGACAAGATCACCGTGGCGCGGGGTGGTCAGGTCGTCCTGGACGGCTTGTCGCTGCACGTCGCCCCGGGCGAGCGTCTGGCCGTGGTCGGCGCCAACGGTGCCGGCAAGACCACGCTCCTGCGCACCATCGTCGGGCTCGAGCGGCCCAGCGCCGGACGCGTGCGGGCCTTCGGCGCCGAGCGGCGCAGCGAACGCGATTTCCGTACCGTCCGAACGCGGGCGGCCTATTTGTTCCAGGAGCCCGACGATCAGCTGTTCTGCCCCACCGTGATCGAGGACGTGGCGTTCGGTCCGCTCAATCTCGGCCTCCGGGAGGCACAAGCCTATGGCGAGGCGCGGGCGACACTGGACGGCCTGGGTCTCGGCCATCTCGCAGACCGGGTCACCTACCGGCTCTCGGGCGGGGAGAAGCGTCTGGTCTCGCTGGCCGCGGTGCTGGCGATGCGGCCCGAGCTCCTGCTGCTCGACGAGCCGACCAACGCGCTCGACGAGGCCTATCTCGCCCTGCTGACCGGCATCCTGGAGCGACAGCAGGCAGCGATGCTGATCGTGTCGCACGACCGGCCGTTCATCGAGCGTCTCGCCCGGCGGGTCCTGGTCCTGCGCGCCGGGCGGCTTCGACCCGCCACCGTCCACCGTCATCCCCTCTCGGCGGGTGCGCCGCACATCCACGGCCTGGACCCGGACCACGAGCACAACGGCCCGTGAGACCTCGGGGGAACGCCGGCCGTTCGCTCAGGCGATCGGGCGGCTGTGAATGTGCGGCCGGGGCGTGTCGCCCTCGACATGGCCATGGTCGGCCAGGGCGAGGTCGACGGGCACCAGGTTGAGGTGGGCATGGCGGACGCCGCGCTGGGCCATGACCCAGCGCGCCAAGCGTGTGACCGCGTGCAACGGGCCGCGCAGCACGGTGACCTGGAGCGCATGGTCGTGATCGAGCGCCAGGCCCAGGCTGGCGACGGCGAGGTCGTGATGTTCCCGCTGCGCGGTCTGCAGCCGGCGGGTCAGGCCTACTTGACGCTCGTCCTGGACATAGGACAGCGTGGCGACGCAGGCCTCGGCCGCCAGGTCCTCGACGCTGGCTTGGTCGAGCCCGATCCGCGCCAGATCGCGCAAGGCCTCCGAGCGATTGCCGTAGCCGCGTCGCCGCATGAACCGATCGAGCTCGTCCGCGAACGGTTCGGCCATGCTGATCGTCACCCGCTGCATCGCTCGATCCCGACCTCGCCCCGCTTGGGCACAGACGATCATCGTTCGCTGGTGGCGCGCGAGCGAGTGCCGGCACGCAGCCGGGAGAATGGTGCCCAGGGGCGGATTTGAACCACCGACACGCGGATTTTCAGTCCGCTGCTCTACCAACTGAGCTACCTGGGCATCTGGCTGCGGGCATATAGCGGCGACACCGGGCACTGTCCAGCCCGAGGGTCAGCCGGTGCGCTGGGCTTCGGCCACCAGCCGGGCCGTCCCGGCCTCGATGCGCCCCTGGAGCTCGCGCATGAACGTTTTGCGGTCGAGCCCGACCGGGATCGGCTCGAGGATCTCCACCAGCACGCGGCCGGGATGTTTGACGAACTCGCGCCGTCGCCAATACAGGCCGGAGTTCAGGGCCACCGGCACCACCGGCAGGTTCAGGGCGCCGTAGAGGGCCGCCACGCCGGGCTTGTAGTCGGGGGGCTCGCCCGGTGCGCGGCGGGTGCCCTCGGGGAATATCATGACGTCCAGCCCGTTCGCCACGGCCGCGCGTGCCCCGCGGACCAGCGAGCGAATGGCGGTGGCGGCGGCACCGCGGTCGATGCGGATGTTGCCGGCGCGCATCAGATACCAGCCGAAGACCGGAATGCGGGTCAGCTCCTCCTTCAGGCCGACCGCGATGTTGGGCATCAGCGCATGGAACACCAGAGTCTCCCAGGCCGACTGGTGCTTGCTCGCGACGATCACCTGCCCCGGCGGGACCTTCTCGCGGCCACGTACCTCGTAGGTCAGGCCGACCGTGACCCGCAGCAGCCAGAGGATGGTGCGCTGCCAGGTCCGGGCGACCGCACGCATGGCAGAGGGCGACAGGAACGGGTAGGCCGGCAGCACGCTCAGGCAGTAGACCGTCGTCCAGACGTAGAAGATCGCCTGGAACAGCAGCGCGCGCAGGACCAGGACTGGCGTTGCCGACAATGGCCCATGCTCCCCGGTTCGAACCGCGCCGGGAAGAAAGCGGGCCGAGAGGCATTTGGCAAGCTGGGGCTAGCCCAGCCGGGCGAGACCCAGGCGGACGGTCAACCGCGCCGCGCCGGCGGCGAGCAGCGCTGCGGCGACCGGCACCGCCGCCAGCCGCAGCCAGTCCGCGAGCATCAGCCGCGGCTCGGCCAGACCGGCCTCTGGCCAAGCCGCGCCGGCCATGGCCAGGCCCACCAGCAGCGTGACCGCGGCGAGAAAGCCAAAGATCGCGCCCTGCAGCCCGTTGCGGGCGGCATATTGTTCGAACTGGCGTGCGACCTGGGATTCGCTGGCCCCCAACGAGCGCAGCAGGCGTACGGTCTCTCGCTGCGCTGCCAGCGCACCCCGGACCACCAGCGTGGAGCCGGCGATCAGGCTCGCCAGCGCCAGCGTGCCGCCCGCCCAGCCCAGCAGCCGCAGCCGCCAGATGGCCGTGGCGCTCTCGACGCCGCTCTCGGCCGGCTCGCCGATCACCGCATCGGGTACCACCCCGGCCAGTCGCTCGGCGATCGCGGCACGGTCGGGCGGCCGGGTGCGATCGAGCGCGAGCTCGACCAATCGGGGCAGTGGCAGTTCGGCCAGGGTTCCGGCGTCGCCACCTTCCGGCACTAGCGTGGGCAGGAGGTCGCCGATCGGGATCACCCGCGCCCCGAGGAGGCCCGGCAGCGAGCGCAGCGCCGCCAGGACGGGTCCGAGTTCATCTTCGGTCGCCGTCCGTGCCGCGGTCGGCGGGATTGCCAGGGTCACCACACGCGGCTCGAGGCCGAGCTGGTGCAGCCGCGCTTGCGCAGCCGCGGCGATCGCGAAGGCCAGGACCGAGATGCAGACCAGCCCGCTGGCGAGCCAAGCGAGCAGACGCCCGGCCGGATTCTCGCGCAAGGGCAGTTCGCGCCGCTGTGCCGCGCCGGCGCGCATCAGGCCCCCAGCGCCATTGCTGGGGCGGCCGAAGACGGCGCGACCAAGCGGCCTGCGGCCATCCGCAGGACCGGAAAGCCGTGCTGGCGGACGAGCCGTTCATTGTGAGTGGCCACCACCACGGTCGTGCCGAGCCGATGGAGCGAGAGCAGCAAATGGATGAGCCGGCGGGCGTGGCCGGAGTCGACGCTGCTGGTGGGTTCGTCGGCCAAGAGCAGGCTGGGCCGCACGATGACCGCGCGTCCCACTGCCACCAGCTGGCGCTGACCCATCGACAGCTCGGAGGGGTTCTTGCGCATCGCCTCGGCCAGCCCCAGCCAGTCCAGCAGCTCCGCGACATGGCGGTCGATCTGGCCGTCCTCGGCGCCCGCGAGGCGCAAGGGCAGGGCGACATTCTCGAACGCGCTCAGATGCTCGAGCAGGCGGAAGTCCTGGAACACGACGCCGATCCGCCGCTGCAGACCGCCGATCTCGGTCCGGTCGAGGTGGGTCGCGTCGCTGCCGAACAGCTGTATCCGCCCGCGGCACACCGGCTGGGCCAGGGACAGGACCCGCATCAGCGACGTCTTGCCGGCGCCGCTCGGTCCCATCAGGAAATGGAAGCTGCCCTTTGCCAGCCGCAGATCGACGTCTTGCAGCACGTCGGCACCGTCGCCGTAGCGCATCGCCACGTCCTGCAGCTGCACGATGATGGTGCCGTTCGGGTCCAATGGCCGCGCCTGCGCTGCGTCGCCTGCTGACAGATGGCAATCGTTATAGTAGAGTTCAATCTCAGAAGATCAACTGCAAAGAGCAGCAAGCCGCTGCCCGACGGCGAGCGACGCGATGATCATCACCTGCCCCGCCTGTCATACCAAGTTCCAGCTCCCGCCGTCCTCGCTCGGCGCCGCGGGCCGCAACGTGCGCTGCTCGAGCTGCGGTGAACGCTGGTTCGTCGAGGCGTTCACAGATCCGGCGCCGCCACCGCTGGACATGGTCCCGGCCGAGCGGACGGACCCGGGAATGGTGCCGTCGCGACGGCTGACCGGCTGGCTGGCGGGCGCGCTGCTGCTGCTCCTGGCGGCGGCGGCGATCGCCGGGCGCAATCAGATCGCGAGCCACCTGCCGGCCATGGCCCCGGTCTACCAGCGCCTCGGCCTGTCCCTGGAGCTGCCCCTGGGGATCGAGTTCCGCGATCTCGGCTCCGAGCGCCGCTTGGCCAAGGGGCTGCCGGTGCTGGTGGTGACCGGCGAGATCACCAATATCTCCGGGCAGCGGCGCGAGGTGCCGCCGATCCGGGTAGTGGTGCTGGACGCCGATCGCCGCGAGCTCGACCACGGGTCGTTCGACCCTCCCGAGCCGGCGCTCGGCCCAGGCGACGCGGCTCGGTTCGAGGTCGAGCTCGACGCGCCGCCGCCGGAAGCCAAGGATTTCTCGGTGTCGTTCGACGTGGAGCCCTGATGCGGTGAGGGTTGGCCGTGCGGCCGATGGCAATCGCGATGAGCGAGGCGGAAGCCGCTGCGGCGGCGGGCGAGGTGCCGGTGGGCGCCGCGCTGGTGGGACCCGACGGCGCGCTGCTCGCGCGTGGCCGCAACCGCATCGAGGAATTGCGCGATCCCACCGCCCATGCCGAGATGCTGGTCATCCGGGCGGCCGCGACGCTGCTGCAGACGCCGCGCCTGGTCGGCTGCGACCTCTACGTGACCTTGGAGCCGTGCCCGATGTGCGCCGCCGCGATCGGCCTCGCCCGACTGCGCCGCGTCTATTTCGGCGCTGACGACCCCAAGGGCGGTGGCGTCGAGCACGGCCCGCGCATCTTCGCCAGCCCCGCCTGCCACCACCGTCCCGAGGTCTATGGCGGGATCGCGGCAGGCCGTTCCGCCGAGCTGCTGCGCGCGTTCTTCCGGGCGCGCCGCTAGCGGTTCAGCCGATCGTACCCGCGGCGCGCAGCGCGGTCCGCTCGGCCTCGCCCAGATCGAGCAGTTCCTCGAGCACCTCGTCGGTGTGCTGGCCCAGGGTCGGCGGGCTGTGGCGGTAGTCGGGCGGGGTCAGGCTCATCTTCAACGGATTGGCGACCACCGGCACCGAACCCGACGCCGCGCTGGGATGCGGCAGGTCGATTCGCATGCCGCGCGCCCGCACCTGCGGGTCGGCGAACACCTGCTCCAGCGTGTTCACCGGACCGCACGGCACGCCGAGCCCGGCCAGCCCGTCCACCCATTGCGCCGTCGTCTTGGCGAGCATGTAGGCGGGCATCAGCTCGTAGAGCGCGCGCCGGTGCGTGATCCGCAGGCTGTTGGTGGCGAAGCGCGGGTCCGTGGCCAGATCCGATGCGCCGGCGAAGCGGCACCACTTCTGGTATTGCGCGTCGTTGCCGACCGCCAGGATGACGTAGCCGTCGGCGCTGGCGAAGGTCTGGTAGGGGACGATGTTCGGATGTTCGGTGCCCTGGCGCGCCGGCACCTGGCCGGAAACCAGATAGTTGGTGGCCTCGTTGGCCAGCCACGCCACCTGGGTATCGAGTAGTGCCGCGTCGATCCGCTGCCCCAGCCCGGTGGCGTCGCGGTGGCGCAGGGCGGCAAGGACCGCCACCGCCGCGTACATCCCGCACATCAGGTCGGCGATGCCCACGCCCACCTTCATCGGTGGCCCGTCGGCTGCGCCGGTCAGGCTCATGATGCCCCCCAGCCCCTGCGCCAGGTAGTCGTAGCCAGCACGGGGCGCGTAGGGGCCGGTCTGGCCGAAGCCCGTAATCGAGCAGTAGATCAGCCGGGGAAACGGGCTCTCTAGCTGCTCCCAGGCCAAGCCGTAGCGCGCCAGATCGCCGACCTTGAAGTTCTCCACCAGGACGTCGCAACGTGCGAGCAGGCGCCGGATCAGCGCCTGACCCGCCTCGGTGGCGATGTCGACCGCGACCGAGCGCTTGTTACGGTTGGCGCAAAGATAGTAGGCGCTCTCGGTGCTCGGCCCGTTCGGGCCCTGGACGTAGGGCGGTCCCCATTTGCGCGTGTCGTCCCCGGCACCGGGGCGCTCGATCTTGATCACGTCGGCGCCAAGGTCGCCAAGGAGCTGGGTGCAGCTCGGGCCGGCCAGGATCCTGGTCAGGTCGAGCACCCGAACGCCGGACAGCGACTGCGCCATCACCGATCTCCCATCCGCCACGGGCTGCCGCCCGATCGGGACCGGTGCTTAGTCCGGCGACCGCGCCGGGGCAAGCCGCCGGCCGGTTTCCCGCCTTGACTTCCAGGCCGCAGGGGACAACTAAACGAGTAATCAGGACCGTGACGGTCCAGTTTTCCACAGGTATCGGACCGACCGTGATCAGGCTGAGCAAGCTAGCCGACTACGGCATCGTCATCGCCACCCATCTGGCACGTCACGCGGGGCGCCAGCAGACGGCGGGCGACGTCGCCGCGGCGACCGCGGTCCCCGCTGCCATGACCAGCAAGGTACTGAAGCTGCTGACCCGCGCGGAGCTGCTGGTTTCCCATCGCGGCGCCCAGGGCGGCTACAGCTTGGCCCGGCCCGCCGGATCGGTCAGCGTGGCCGAGGTGGTCGAGGCGCTGGACGGGCCGATCGCGATCACCACCTGCACCGAGCCCACGCCCGGCGACTGCAGCATCCTCAGCCTGTGTCCCGCCCGGGCAAACTGGGCGCGGATCAACCATGCCATCCGGGAGTCCCTGAGCGAGGTGACGCTGGCCGAGATGGCGCACACCATCCCGGCGGCGTTCCTCCTGCCGGGCGAACATGTGGCGGCGGCGCGCCTGTGAAGCGCGGCGGCCGCCGGAACGCGACGGAGTAGACGATGGCAACGGCCCTCGAGCAGGTCCGCGACACGACCGGGACCGACTACAAGTACGGTTTCGTCACCGACGTCGAGGAGGACCGCGTCCCCATCGGGCTGAGCGAGGACGTGGTGCGTCAGATCTCGGCCAGGAAGGACGAGCCGGAGTGGATGACCGAGTGGCGGCTGGAGTCCTATCGCCGCTGGCTGACCATGACCGAACCCACGTGGCAGAAGCCGCACTACCCGGCGATCGACTACCAGGCGGTCAGCTACTACTCGGCGCCCAAGCGGAAGGAGCAGCCCAAGTCGCTGGACGAGATCGATCCCGAGATCCGCAAGACCTACGACAAGCTGGGCATCCCGATCCGCGAGCAGGAGATCCTGGCCGGGGTCGCCGTCGACTACGTCTTCGACAGCGTTTCGGTCGCGACCACCTTCCGCGCCAAGCTGGGCGAGCTCGGCGTGATCTTCTGCTCGATCTCCGAGGCGATCCGCGAGCATCCCGAGCTGGTGCGCAGATATCTCGGCTCGGTCGTGCCGCAGGGTGACAATTTCTTCGCGGCACTGAACTCGGCCGTGTTCTCCGACGGCAGCTTCGTCTACGTGCCCAAGGGCGTGCGCTGCCCGATGGAGCTCTCGACCTATTTCCGCATCAACGCCGCCAACACCGGCCAGTTCGAGCGCACGCTGATCATCGCCGACGAGGGCGCCTATGTCAGCTACCTCGAAGGCTGCACGGCACCGATGCGCGACGAGAACCAGCTCCATGCCGCCGTGGTCGAGCTGATCACGCTCGACGATGCCGAGATCAAGTACTCGACGGTGCAGAACTGGTACCCGGGCGACAAGGACGGCAAGGGCGGCATCTACAACTTCGTCACCAAGCGCGGCGCCTGCCGCGGCCGCCGGTCGAAGATCAGCTGGACCCAGGTCGAGACCGGCTCGGCGATCACCTGGAAATACCCGTCCTGCGTGCTGCAGGGCGACGATTCGGTAGGCGAGTTCTACTCGGTGGCGGTGACCAACAGCCGCCAGCAGGCCGACACCGGCACCAAGATGATCCACATCGGCAAGAACACCCGCTCGCGGATCGTGGCCAAGGGCATCGCCGCCGGCCGCTCCGACAGCACCTATCGCGGCCTCGTGCGGATGCTCAAGTCGGCCGAGGGTGCCCGCAACCACACCCAGTGTGACAGCCTCCTGATCGGGGACAAGTGCGGCGCCCACACCGTGCCCTACATCGAGGTCAGGAACCGCACCGCCAAGTGCGAGCACGAGGCCACCACCAGCAAGATCAGCGACGACCAGCTGTTCTACTGCCGCAGCCGCGGCATCCCCGCCGAGGACGCGGTGGCCCTGATCGTCAGCGGCTTCTGCCGCGAGGTGATGGAGGAGCTGCCCATGGAATTCGCGGTCGAGGCCCGGAAGCTGCTCGGCATCTCGCTCGAGGGCAGCGTCGGCTGACACCCTACGCAGATCGGATTCGGATGATGCTCGAGATCAAGGACCTCCACGCCGAGGTCGACGGCAAGAAGATCATCGACGGCCTCTCGCTCACCGTCGGAGCAGGCGAGGTGCACGCGATCATGGGCCCCAACGGCTCGGGCAAGAGCACGCTCGCCTTCGTGCTCGCCGGCCGCGAGGGCTACGAGGTCACCGGCGGCAGCGTCACCTTCGACGGCGAGGACCTCTTGGCAATGGACCCGGAAGAGCGCGCCGCCGCCGGTGTGTTCCTGGCCATGCAGTACCCGGTCGAAATCCCGGGCGTGGCCAACATGTACTTCCTGCGCCAAGCCATGAACGCGCAGCGCCGCGCCCGCGGCGAGGCCGAGATCGGCGCCGGCGAGTTCATGAAGCGCCTGCGCGCCAAGGCCAAGGTGGTGGGCGTCAGCGAGGAGCTGCTCAAGCGCGACCTCAATTTCGGCTTCTCGGGCGGCGAGAAGAAGCGCAACGAGATCCTGCAGATGGCGATGCTCGAGCCGCGCCTTTGCATCCTCGACGAAACCGATTCCGGCCTCGACATCGACGCCCTGCGCACCGTCGCCGACGGTGTCAATGCCCTGCGCGACCCGTCCCGCGGCATCGTCGTGATCACGCACTACCAGCGGCTGCTCGACTATATCGTGCCCGACCACGTCCACGTGCTCGCCTACGGCCAAATCCGGCGCTCCGGGACCAAGGAGCTGGCACTGGAGCTCGAGGCGGGAGGCTATGCCGGCGTGTTGGGTCCCGAGTTCGCCGAGCAGCGGGCGGGGGCCTGACGCCATGGCACTCAACCGTGCCGCGGTCGAGCCGCTGGCGGCCTACGCTGCCGCCTTCGCCGGCGCGCTGGGCCAGCTGCCGGGTCCGGGCTTGCGCGACTGGCGCCGCGACGCCTATGCGCGCTTCGTGTCCCAGGGGATCCCCACCAGCCGCGCCGAGGACTGGAAGTACACCAACGTCGTCAAGGCCGCGAACGTGCCGCTGGCGCTGGCGCCGCGCGCGGAGATCGGCCTGGATGTGATCGGCCCCTTCCTCCTGGGCGGGCACAAGGCGCGCCGGCTGATCTTCGTCAACGGGCACATCGTGCCCGAGCTGAGCCACGTGCAGAGCCTCCCGCGCGGCGTGCGCATCATGAGCCTGCCGCGCGCGCTGCAGGTGGACCCGGAACGGGTGGCCGACGTCCTGGCCGTGGTCGAGGACGAGCGCTCATTTACAGCACTCAACGGCGCCTTCGCCGGTGCGGGCGCTTGGATCGAGCTCGACGACGGCGCCGACGCCGAGGATCCGCTGCAGCTGGTGTTCCTGACCGTCGGCCAGCCTTCCGCCTTCATGAGCCACCCGCGGATCGTCGTCCGCCTGGGCCGGGATGCCCGTCTGCGGCTGATCGAGAATCACGTCGGCATCGGTGCGGGCGCCAGCCTCACCAACCTTGTCAGCCAGATCGATCTGGCGCCGGGTGCGGTGCTGGAACACGACCGGGTAGAGTTGGTGACGCCCGAGTGCACCCACATCGGCAAGGCCTATGTCCGCCTTGGTCACACCGCCAAGCTGGCGCAGACCGTGGCGACCCTGGGCGGCGGCCTCGTCCGCAACGAGACCGAGGCGCGGATCCTGGGCCGCGGCGTCGACTGCCTGCTCAACGGCCTCTACCACGCGCAGGGCCGCGAGCATGTCGACAACCTGATCCGCGTCCACCACATGGCGCCGGAGAGCCACTCCAATCAGTTCTACAAGGGCGTGGTCGACGGCAGGGGCCATGCCGTGTTCGCGGGCAAGATCATCGTCCACGCGGACGCCCAGAAGACCAACGCCTACCAGAAGAACGACAACCTGCTCCTGTCCGACGACGCCGAGATCGACACGAAGCCCGAGCTCGAGATCTACGCCGACGACGTGAAATGCAGCCACGGCGCCACCTCCGGTGACCTGGATCCCACTGGCGCTGTTCTACTTGCGCTCGCGCGGCCTGCCGCGGCCGGCGGCCGAAAGCGTGCTCACCTTCGCCTTCGCCGCAGAGGTGATCGACCGCTTCGCCGATTCTACCGTTCGCCACCATGTGCGCCAGGCCGCCGTGAAGCGCCTGCCGGGTGGCTCCGACCTGGAGGAGCTGGCGTGACCGCGGCCGCCGCGCGGGTCGTGCCGGCGGGCTACGACGTCGCTCGGGTGCGCGGCGACTTCCCGATCCTGGCGACCCGGATGAACGACCGGCCGCTGGTCTATCTGGACACGGCGGCGAGTGCGCAGAAGCCGCGTGCGGTGATCGACACGCTGCGGCATTTCTACGAGCGGGACTACGCCAACATCCATCGTGGCGTGTACGATCTCAGCCAGCGCGCCACCGCCGCCGACGATGCCGCGCGGCGCAAGGTCCAGCGGTTCCTGGGCGCCGCCGACTGGCGCGAGATCGTGTTCACCCGCAACGCCACCGAGGCGATCAACCTGGTCGCCGCCAGCTTCCTGCGGCCGCTGCTCCAGCCGGGCGACGAAATCCTGGTGACCGAGATGGAGCACCACGCCAACATCGTGCCCTGGCAGATGGCGGCTGCGGCCACGGGTGCCCGGGTGGTGGCCGCACCGGTCAACGATGCCGGCGAGCTGCCACTGGACGCCTTCGTCGCGCGGATCACCGAGCGTACGCGCATGATCGCCGTGGCCTGGGTTTCCAATGTGCTGGGCACCGTCAACCCCGTCCATGAGTTGGTCCGGATCGCCCGGGAACGCGGCCTGCCGATCCTGATCGATGCCGCACAGGCGGTGCAGCACATTCCGGTCGACGTGCAGGAGCTCGACGCCGACTTCCTCGTCTTTTCCGGCCACAAGCTCTACGGCCCTTCGGGCGTGGGCGTGCTGCACGGCAAGGCGGAGCGCCTCGAATTCGATGCCGCCCTACCAGGGCGGCGGCGACATGATCGACCGGGTGAGCTTTGCCGGAACCACCTGGAACGAGATCCCCTTCAAGTTCGAGGCGGGCACGCCGGACATCGCCGGTATCGTGGCACTCGGTGCCGCCATCGATTATGTCGAGGCGCTCGGCCTGGAGGCCATTGCCACCCACGAGTCCGAGATGCTGGCCATAGCCACCCGCTCGGTGAACCAGATCCCGGGAGTGCGCGTGATCGGCACCGCCGCAGAGAAATGCAGCGTGCTCACCTTCGCGATGGACGGTGTGCATCCCCAGGATCTGGGTACCCTGCTCGACCTGGACGGGATCGCCATCCGCACCGGCCACCATTGCGCCATGCCGCTGCACGAGCGGTTCGGCTTGGCGGCGAGCGCGCGCGCCTCGGTAGGGCTCTATACCAGCATCGAGGACCTCGACGCTTTCGCTGCCAGCCTGCGACGGGCGGGGGAAATTCTGCAATGACGGAAGGCGCTACCATGGACGTGGCGATGGAGCGTGCCGAGGCGATCCTGGCCGACGATCCCGAGCAGCAGGCCCACAAGGAGCGTCTGGCGCAGGTCGAGGAGACCGGACGACAGGTGATCGAGGTCCTGCGCACGGTCCACGACCCGGAAATCCCGGTGAACATCTACGAGCTCGGGTTGATCTACAAGATCGACATCGAGGACGACGACCGGGTCCTGATCGAGATGACGCTGACCTCGCCCGCCTGCCCGGTGGCCGAGACCTTGCCCCCGGAGGTCGAGCAGAAGGTCGCTGCGGTCGAGGGCGTGGCCGGCTGCGAGGTGAAGATCGTCTGGGATCCGCCGTGGAACCCATCGATGATGACCGAGGAGGCCCAGCTCGAGCTGGGGATGATCTACTAGGCCGGGCCAACAGCTAGTCGGGAATCCGACGCGGCTGAAGCCCTTGAGTTTTTTGCCTGGCGGCGACGGTTGCCGATCGCACCTAAGGAGCCGGCACCCTGGAATCCGTCGATGATGATCGCGGTGACTCCGCTCGAGCTGGGAGTGACTAGGCCGCGTTGGCGGACGAGGGCGTCGTGGCCGGCGCCCGCCGTACGGCTCGGGTCAGCACGATGCTGGCGACCACCGCCGATTGACCAGCGCCACGTAAATCGCACCGCCCCAATACCCGAAGCCGGTCGCAACTCCAGCGCCACTGCTGGGCGTCGACACTGAGCACAGCGGCAATTCCGGCCAGCGCCAGCAGCGCCCAGCCGCGAATACTCTCTCGCTGCGGATCGATTGCGACATTGCGCAGGGTCGGCAAGGCACCACAGGCATCGGCCGCGAGGAACAGCATGAGGCCCGCCACCGGATTGCTGGTGATCAGCCAGACACCGACCCCCACCGTCGCGGCGGCGAGGCAGGTCAGATCGACCCGATTGGGCTCGAACTGCCCGTATTTCCAGGACAAGATCAGCATGGTGATACAGCCGAACGCATTCATGACGGCGCCGGCCAGCGGCCAGGTCGCACCGGCCTGCCAGGACCCTGCGGCGGCGAGGCTGGCGACCACGCTCCAGATCAGCCAGCTGCAGCGGGCTCGGCTTTGCCTCGCCCTGCAGCATCGCAGCCCCGATGACCAGAAAGCCGAGCGCCTGGAGAAATGCCGCGGCGAGCCCGCTGACGATCGGCATCGACAAGCCCGGCAGATCCATTGCCAGCACCCCGTTGGTATTGCGGAGCTTAACAACCCGAGATTTTGCCGAATGTGACAAATACCACGTTCGCCGCGATGTCGAGGACAGCCGGAACGATCAGCAAAGGCATCGCAAGGTTCATCATCGGGCGCCATCGGCAACGCCTCTGGCGGCGGCCCTCTCCCAGATCATCGCCGCTTGGCCGCTGGCGGCGAGAGATGACAGCGGCGGCGGATGCCACCGCTGACAGAGAGGAGCTGGCTATTGGCCGTTGATCGCTCAGCTGGCCGGCGGCATCGGTGTGGCGATCCCGCAGCTGATCACCGGGCTCGTGATGGAGAAGATGGGCCCATGAGCCGCAGCTTTGGCCCTCACATCATGAAGTCGCCGATGCCGGCGAGCACGGTGTCCTTACGGGCCGCGAGGTTCTGGATTCGCTGGTCTTCGGCCGGTGCGGTGTCCGCTTCCGCGAAGGCGGACAAGCCGTGATCCTCATCGAAGGTGGCGGCCAGATATTCGGCGAGGGCGTCCTGCTCGCCGCCCGCGGCCAGCTCGGCCTGCCCAAGCGCCGTAGGCTCGGCGAGGTCCGCGAGCGACACGACGTTGTCGAGCACCAGGGGATAGCTGTCGCCGGCGACGCCTGTCCCGAGGTCGTTGGCTAGAAACGAGAGGGTCACCACGCTGTAGGTGCTGGTCGGGTCCGCGACCAGGGTGCCGTCCTGGACGATGACCTCGCGCACGCTGCCATCGTCGTCGAGCAGGACCAGGTTCTGGATACGCTCGCCCGCCGTCGTGGCGGTCCGCGCAGCTGCCGTGGGGTCGAAGCTGAAGGCAATCCCGCCGATCTGGCCGAACCGGCCGCTGATGATCTCGATGCCCGACACGAAATGCTCGGCCAGCTCGTACAGGCCGGCCGCGGTCACGGTGTCGCGGATGCCGCCGCCGTTCTTGAATGAGACGTCGATGCCGTCGAACCCGGGAAGAAGCGCATCGCCATACTCGGCGAGGTACTGCTCGGCATAGAAGATGTTGGCGTCGGCGGTCAGGCTGCCGAGGTTGGTCTCCTGGGTGCGGACATCGCCGCGGATGCCGTTGAGGAAGACATCGGGCTGACCGAACACGTCGGCGTCGAGCGTGTTCACCAGGGCGCCCACCTCGTGACGCAGGCGGCGCATCGCCGCGACAGCTCGATGACCGGCCCGGCCCGACGGAACGAAAACGGGCGGCCGAGGCCGCCCGTTCGCACCGAAACCGACTTGTGGCGTCCCGAAACTCGGGGCGGGGTCTCTACCGAACCCTTGCGCCGGACGTGAACTAGCATGTCTCGCGTTAAGGTTCCATGACCAGCCGTACCGGTCAGCTGGGCGGCGGGACGCTGCCCAGACGCAAGAACAGCGTCTCACCGGTCGCGTCGTCCACTCCGTCATTGTCGGTGACCGCCACGAGCTCGCCGTTGGCGAGTACGGCCAAGCCTTCGGGCTTGTCCGAGATCCAGCCATGGGTCGCCCGCATGAGCGGCAGAAGGTCGATGGCATCGCGCTTGGCGACTACGGGCAGGGTTTCGCCGTAGGCCTTTGGCTCGACGCCGGCCAGCGAGATCACCGTCACCTTCTTGAGCGCCGCGGCATCGCCGGGTTGGTTGTCCCGTTCGATCAGCGCGAACCGGTCGTCGCCCAGGGCGGTGATCTCAGAAAGTCCGACCCAACCCGGACCGACCGGCGCGTCCAACGGATAGTGGACGAAGCCCCAGCTCTTTTCGGCGGGATCGTAGACCGCGAGCTTGGTCATGCCCTCCGGGTCGTCCTGCCACTCGCGCTGGACCGCAACGATCACCTTCTGCGTCGCACCCTCGCCCCAGACGGCCACGCCCTCGAAGCCGAACCGCACGGCCTCGGCATAGAGCGCGTCGGGCAGGGAGATCTCTTCCTGCACCGTGCCGTCGGGCGCCACGGCCAGGAGCAGGCTGCGAGTCGTGAGCGGGTTCTTGCTGTCCGGGTTGCCCTCGGAGGCCACCCAGAACCCGCCGTCCGACTTCAGCGCGATTCCTTCCAGATCGTAGGCGACCGGCTGGCCATCCTTCTTCAGCTCCACGAACGAGATGATCCGCGCCGGCGACGCCGATGCATCGATCGTGTAGATCCGCGAGGTGCCGTAGTAGCTGTCGCTGACGCCGTAGAGCGTGTCGACCGCAGCGGGGTCGGCGACCAGGCCCGACAGGGCGCCCCAGCCGATCGGCGCGCCGGTGGCGGGGTCGTCCGCCGAGACGATGGTCGGATAGGCCGGTGCCGTCGCACCGCGCCGGTAGAGGTTGATGGTGGCGCGAAAGCCGTCCTCGGCACTGTCGGCCTCGTTGGCGACCGCGAGCAGGTCCCGACCGGGAATCGCCACCAGCCCCTCGGGAGCGATCCCGGTCGGCAGGAACTGGAGGAACTGCGGCGCATTGCCGGCGCCCGGGTCGGTATAGACGGCAATGAAGTTGCCGCGCTCGGAGGCGATGAAGATCAGTTGCTGGTCGCCGAACGTCCCGACCTCCACGCCTTCCGGCTCGACGCCTTTGGACTTCGCGCGCTTGACCGGATAGTGGCCGTGGCTCATCGCCAGATGCTCGAGCTGGTTGCCCGCGTCCCAGAGCACCTTGCCGCTGGCGTCGAACACCGTGAACCCGCGGCTGCCGCCCTGGTAGTCGCCCTCGTTGGCGGTCACCAGGCGATCCTCGCCGAGCCAGCCGATCGCGTCGGGCTCGCGTGGCACGCCCTGCTTGCTGCCGGTGGCGGCGATCACCTTGTCGTCGTCGGCGTCGATCTTGTCGAGGTCGACCGCTCCGGCGTCGAAGTGCCCCGTGACCTCGCCAGAGCCGAGGTCGACCAGCACGACGCCGTTGTTTTCCTGCAGGGTCACCGCGGCGAGGTTCGCGCCGTTGACGTCGACGAACTCGGGCTCGGGATCCTCGGGCGCGACCGGCGCGAGGCCGGTGACGTCGACGATGCGGACGGCATCGCAGTTGGTGGGGCGGCCGTCGGCGCCGAGATCGAAGATCGCCAAGTGCCCGGCCGGCAGTTGCGGCAGGGCGCCGTCGTTCAGGTCCTCGTCGCGCTCGTTCTCCACCGCGACCGCGAGGAACCGGCCATCGCGGCTGGCCGCCACCGAATCGGGCTGGCCCTTGACGTCGCACGTGGCCGCAACGGACCGTCCGGCAAGGTCGACGACCGCGACATGACCGCTCGGACTCGCCTTGCTCTCCGACGTGTTCACCGCGACCAGCACGGAGCCGGCGACAACGGTGGCCGAGGTCGGCTCGCCGCCCAGCTCCAGCGAGCCTGCCGGCTGGGGCGCCGCGGGATCGGCGATGTCGACGAAGCCGATCCTTTCGGCCGGACTGTCGGTGAAGATCAGCATCATCCCGTCCGGCGTGGCCGTGATGATCTCGGCCGAGGTCTCGGTCGTGGAATCGGCGCCTTCGGGGAGGGTCGCATAGACCGGCAGCGTCGCGACGCGCTCGAAGTAGGTGCCGGCGGCATGGGCCGGCAGGACCCCGGCCAATGCCACCAGGGCGGTGGACGTCAGAAGCGCGCTTCTCGGCATCGACGGTTCTCCCTTGTCGTCACAGCCGCGTAGGGACACTCGATGACAATGCGATGACGGGGAGCAGGGCGGCCGGTATACTCGTGGTTGACCACGAGCAGCCCATGCTCGGCGCTGCCCTCGAGCGGGAAGTAGCCGACGAAATCGTTGTTGTAGCCGAACTGCTGCTTCTGGGCCGCTGCCGTCTGCGCGTTGCCGTCGAATGCCGGCGCGCCGGGCAGGATCGGATCCCTCGAACGCCTGCGAACGGCTCATTGCCGAGTTCGGGCGCCGCGGCGCCGTGCTACGATCATGCTACAGCTGCGGCGTGCCTTCGACCGGGAACTCCTCGCGGATCCGGCGCATGAGGAGGTCGCGCAGCGCCCGGTAGGCATCCAGCCTGACTTCGCGCGAGCCCTCGATCACGCTGGGGTCGGGCATGTGCCAGAACTTGAGTTCACAGTGGCTGTTGCGGGTCATCTCGACCGCGCGGTGCTGAGCCTCGGGCGCCAGCGAGATCACGAGATCGAAGAACTCGTCGTCGAGCTGCTCGAAGCTGCGCGAGCGGTGGCGCGAGATGTCGATGCCGATCTCGTCCATGACCTCGACCGCGAACGGGTCCACCTCGCTGGAGCGGACGCCGGCGCTCTGCACGAACACCTTGCGTCCATGAAAATAGCGCATGAGGTTCTCGGCCATGGGCGAGCGGATCGCGTTCTGCGCGCAGGCGAACAGGACGCTGCCCGGCAGCTCCCGCATCAGCCCCGGATGTGCAGCACGCACACCAGCGTGAACAGGCGCCGGGCCGTGTCGTGGTCGATGTCCACTCGGCCCTCCAGTGCGTCGCGCAGGATTTCGGAGCCTTCGTTGTGCAATCCGCGCCGGGCCATGTCGATTGATTCGATCCGCGACGTGGTCGCACCCTTGATGGCCTGGAAGTAGCTGTCGCAGATCATGAAGTAGTCCTTGATCACGCGGCGGAAGGCGCGCGTGGTCAGCACCACCTCGACCGGCTCCGTCTGCCCTTCGGCGGCGACCGTGAGCACGATGTTGCTCTCGCGCAGCGACAGCACGACGCTGTAGGGACCTTCGTCGCCGTCGACGAGGCGGAAATGGTTGCCCTCGAGCAGATCGAAGATCGCGACGCTGCGTTCGTGCTCGATCTGGGGGCTCCAGCGCACGATGCTCTTCTGGTCGAGTTCCAGCGCTGCGATGCGATGCTTGGACTCGCTCACGGGCCGCCCTCGATCCGGCGCTCGACCGAACGGGCGTGCGCCTCGAGACCCTCCGCCCGCGCCAGGGTGGCCGCCGCCGGCGCCAGCTTGGCGAAGCCCGCGGCGTCGCACCCAAGGATGGTCGTGCGCTTGAGGAAGTCGTGGACGGCGAGACCGGAGGCGAACCGGGCGGTCCGGCCGGTCGGCAGCACGTGATTGGGCCCGCCCACATAGTCGCCGATGGCCTCCGGCGTCAGGGCACCCAGAAATATGGCGCCCGCATGGCGGATCGCCGGCGCCAGCGCCTCGGCACCGGGGCCGATCAGTTCGAGGTGCTCCGGAGCGAGGGCGTCGATCAGCGGCAGGGCATCCTCGATGCGGCCGACCACGAGGACCGCTCCCTCGGCCTGCCAGCTCGCCGCTGCGATTGCGCCACGCTGCAGGCGCGCCAGCTGCGCCTCGACCGCCGCCACGACCCGGTCGGCAAAGCCCTGATCGTCGGTGATCAGGATCGCCTGCGCCCGCTCGTCATGCTCGGCCTGCGCCAGCAGATCGGCGGCGATCCAGTCGGGATCGGCCACGGCCTGGGCTACGACCACGACCTCCGACGGCCCCGCGATCATGTCGATGCCGACGCGTCCGAACACCTGCCGCTTCGCCTCGGCCACATAGGCGTTCCCGGGTCCGACGATCTTGTCGACCGGCGCAATCGTGGCGGTGCCATAGGCCAGCGCCGCCACCGCCTGCGCACCGCCGACGCGGTAGACCTCGTCGACGCCGGCGATGCCGGCGGCGGCGAGGACCAGCGGATTGACGACACCGTCCGGCGTCGGAACGACCATGACGACGCGTTCCACTCCGGCGACGCGGGCCGGGAGCGCGTTCATCAAAACGGAGCTGGGATAGGCCGCCGTGCCACCCGGAACGTAGAGGCCCACCGCGTCGAGCGGACGCCAGCGCAGGCCCAGGCGGACGCCGGCCTCGTCGATCCACGCCATGTCCTCGGGCAGCTGCCGCTCGTGGAAGGCCCTGATCCGGGCGGCCGCGAACTCCAGGGCGGCGAGGTCCTCGTGACGGCACTCCGCACGGGCGGCGGCGATGCGCCCATGGCCGAGCCGCAAGCCGTCCGTGGTCAGCTCGAGGCGGTCGAGGCGGCGGGTATGCTCGAGCAGCGCCCGGTCGCCGTCGCGGCGCACGTCGGCCACGATGGCGCGGACCGCGTCGCCGACATCGGCAGTCTCTTCACGCCGCCGTTCCACCAGCGCCGCGAACCCCGCCGCAAAACCCTCCTCGCGATCGTTCAGGAACACCGTCACGCCGGGGCTTCCGTGATCCAGCCCTGACCCAGATGGTCGCAGGGCGTCACCTTGCAGGGCTGCGGCGCGCCGAAATCGTCGAGGCGGCAGGCGATGCGGTCGGTGCGCAGCTGGATCTGCGCGTCGCCCTCGAACACGAGGTCGATGGTGATCAGATGGTCCTTGCCGGGACCGGTCGCGATGGTCAGCAGCGTCAGTTCGCGATCCGGGTTGGCGGTGTCCAGGCCGCGGTACTTGACCTCGTCTATGCCGTCGAACACCAGTGCCGCCAGGCACTCGGTCAGCCCCTCGCAGGACGACCAGTCGGTCTGGCGCTCCCGCCGGTAGCGGGTGAAGGCACCGGCGAAACGGTGCTCGGCCGGCGAGAACACCATCTCGCGCAAAGGAATCCTGGCATCCTGCAGGCAGGCGGCGATCACGCCCAGGTCCTCGGCGTCGGCGGCCCGCAGGCGCAGCTTCTCGCTCATGGCACCCTCTCGATCCGCGCGCCCACGGCGCCCAACTTCTCCTCGAGCCGCTCGTAGCCGCGGTCGAGATGGTAGATCCGGTTGATCTCGGTCTCGCCCTTGGCGGCCAGAGCCGCAAGGACCAGGGAAACCGAGGCGCGCAGGTCGGTGGCCATCACCGGCGCGCCCTTCAGCTCGCCGACGCCGCGCACCATGGCCGAGGCACCATGCACGTTGATCCGCGCCCCCATCCGGGCGAGTTCGGGCACGTGCATGAACCGGTTCTCGAAGATGGTCTCGGTGATCATGGCGGCACCGTCGGCGACGCTCATCAGCGCCATGAACTGCGCCTGCAGGTCGGTGGCGAAGCCGGGGAAGGGGCGGGTCATGGCGTCGCTACCCTTCAGGCCGCCCGAGGCGACCCGCGCCAGCACGCCGCCCTCGACCTCGACGAGCAGCATGCCGGCGGCCTCGATGACCTCCTTGGCGGCACCGAAGAAGTCGAGCCGGGCGTCCTTCAGCAGGATGCTGCCGCCCGTGACCCCCGCCGCCATGGCGTAGGTGCCGGCCTCGATGCGGTCGGGAATGATGCTGTGGCTGGCGCCGCGCAGCACCGGCACGCCCTGGACGCTTATATTGCTGGTCCCCGCGCCCTCGATCTTCGCACCCATCGCAATCAAGCAGTCCGCGAGGTCCACGATCTCGGGCTCGCGCGCGGCACCGGCGATCAGCGTCTCGCCCTTGGCGAGCGCAGCCGCCATCAGCAGGTTCTCGGTCGCACCCACCGAGGGGTTGGGCAGGCGGATCTCCGCACCCGTCAGGCCGTTGGGTGCCTTGGCGTGGACGTAGCCGCCCTCCAGCTCGATCGTGGCGCCCAGCCGCTCCATGCCCATCAGGTGCAGGTCGATCGGCCGCGGCCCGATGGCGCAGCCGCCGGGCAGCGAGACCCGGGCCGCCCCGGTGCGCGCCAGCAGCGGTCCCAGCACCAGCACCGAGGCGCGCATCTTGCGCACGAGGTCGTAGGGTGCCGTATCGGTGAGGATGCGCGGCGCGTGCAGGACCATGCGGTCGGCGGCACCCGCGACATGGGTGGCCGAGGCACCCAGATGCTGGAGCAGCCGCTGGGTCGAGGCGATGTCGGCGAGGTCCGGCACGTTGGCGAGATCGAGCGGCTCGGCGCTGAGCAGTGCCGCGCACATGATCGGCAGCGCGGCGTTCTTCGCCCCGCTGATCTCGATGGTGCCCTCGAGCGGCACGCCGCCCTTGATCAGGATGCGGTCCATGGGCGCAGAGATCGTCCTTCGCGGCTAGAGCTTGGGCAGGGTCACCCCGGTCTGGCGCATGTACTTGCCCTTACGGTCGGCATAGGAGACCTCGGGCTCGCCCGCCCCCTTCAGGAACAGGAACTGGCAGATGCCCTCGTTGGCGTAGACGCGGGCCGGCAAGGGCGTGGTGTTGCTGATCTCGAGCGTGACGTGGCCCTCCCACTCCGGCTCGAGCGGGGTGACGTTCACGATCATGCCGCAGCGGGCATAGGTGCTCTTGCCCAGGCAGATGACCAGGATGTCGCGCGGGATCCGGAAATACTCGATCGTGCGCGCCAGCGCGAAGCTGTTGGGCGGGATGACGCAGGACTCGCCGCTGCGCTCGACGAAGCTCTGCGCGTTGAAGTGCTTGGGATCGACCAGCGCGTTGTCGACGTTGGTGAAGATGCGGAACTCGGGCGCCACGCGCGCGTCGTAGCCGTAGGACGACAGCCCGTAGGAGATCACCCCCTCGCGGGTCTGCCGGTCGACGAACGGCTCGATCATGCCGTGCGCCTGCGCCATCTCGCGGATCCATCGATCCGGCATGATCGCCATTGAGCCCGCATCCTCGGTTGCGCGAATGGCCGCTTGTAGAAGATCGCTCAGCCTTCCTCAACCGGCTCGGCAGGAGCCGCCGGCCGTTCCCGCCCGCGCTGCTGCTCCTTGCGCCGCTTGAGGTTCGCGCGCATCGCCTGCGCCAGCCGCTCGCGCCGCGCCGCCTCGGCCTGCGCGCGCGCCGGCGTGAGCGTCGGCCGGTCAGGCTCGTCCGCCACGCCCGCATTCCGCCTTGCACCACCGGGACCGCTGTGGCATCAACCCCGCCACTTCAAGCCGCCATAGCTCAGTGGTAGAGCGCACCCTTGGTAAGGGTGAGGTCGATAGTTCAATCCTATCTGGCGGCACCATTCTCCTCCGCTGGCCGATCTCGAACGAAGCAGGATCGCGCGCCGCGAAGCCGAGGGCAATGCCGCGATCTCAGCAATTGCCCGGGGCCTTGCCGAAGTTCGGTTTGCAGGTGGTGACGTACATCTTGCCGTACTCGGTGTAGCTGTCGCGCTTCGGTGCGAAGCGCAGATTGTCGCCGCCGAAGTAGGAATGGTACTTGACCTGGTCGACCCGCGCCGTGGCGGCGCTGACGCTGCCACGCAGACGCAGGTTCTTCATCAGCAGCACCTGCTTGCCATCGATCCAGACCTCGGCCTCGCCGTTGAGCGCATTGGGCGTGTTCACCTTCACCCGCTGGGTCACGCGGTACTGCTTGCCGGTGACGAACCGGAACGGCTGGCCGTTCATCCGGTAGGAGAACTTGTCGCCACAGCGATTCCTGCGATTCTGGTGGTAGAGGTACAGATTGGCCTCGCCATTGGCACCCCAGGTCTGGCGGGCTGACCAGCCGGCCTTGTCGACGGCCTTGCAGCCTCCGGTCCCCGTCCCGCCGGCCAGTCCCGGGAACTTCCCGCCACGCGGGCGGCCCTCGGGAATCCAGTCGAACCCGCTGCGGAACAGGATCGTGTAGTCGAGGTAATACTCGTCGCGGGGCGTGAAGGTGTACTTCGTGATCAGCCCGCCGTCGGCCTTGATCTTCCCCTTGAGGTGGCGGACGGTGCGCTCGCCAACGATCGGGGCCGTCTGAGCTTGTACCTGGGTACCGACAAATGCAACGCCGATGAGCAGCGAAAGCAACCTCAACGCCACGCCAAACATCAATCGACTGGACATCACACTAATTCCCTAGATCTGAGGTTCACGATCAGTCCCGGTATTTTCAACTGGAAGACACTAATCCTACCGGGCGTTCACGGGATTGACGTGCCCGGGCCGGCATTAGTCCCAACGCAGCGAGTCGATCTGCGCGGCCGGTGCCGGAAGGTTGCCCGTGCCGCCCGGAACCTTCTCCACCCCTCCGCGCTTCCGTCGCCGTCCAAGCGGTTGCGGAGAGAAGGGTGACGATGGCTGACGTTCGATGGTCGTGGCGGGTGCTGGGTGCGGCGCTGGGAGCCGCGATCCTCACGGTCGGCGCGGCCGATGCCCGTGCTGCTCCCTGTGCTGCCGGCATTCTGGCCGGCCCGGCCGCAGTCGCCAGCGACTGGACGGTCGACCAGCCAGGCTTGTGCCGGCTGATCCTGCCCGGGGACCTGCCGCCGCCCGCCGAGAGCTACAGCAGCAATTCGAAGACCGTCCCGCGGCCCGAGGGAGCCTGGCCGCAGCTGCCGGCCGGGTTCAGTGCGGTCGAATTCCAGCGGCATCCCGACAAGCCCCGCCTGTTGCGCACCGCTCCCAACGGCGACATCTTCGTGGCGGAGAGCTACGCCGGTGAGATCCGGGTGATGCGGCCGACAGGCATCTGCCGCAACGGTGGCAGCGAAGTGTTCGCAAGCGGGCTCGAGCTGCCGTTCGGCATCGCGTTCTATCCCCCCGGGCCGAATCCCCAGTATGTCTACGTCGCCGAGCATTACCGGGTCGTCCGCTATCCCTATCATAACGGCGCACTCGTGGCTGGTGCTGCGCCCGAGCCCGTGGTGGCACTGCCCGCCGGCGCCGGGCAGCTGCCGGGGCAGGGGCACTGGACCCGCGACATCGTGTTCACGGGTGATGGCGCGGCGATGTTCGTGTCGGTCGGCTCCTTCTCCAACGTCCAGGAGAACGGCGAGGACGAGGCGGGGCGTGCCGCCGTGCTCGCCTTCCAGCCGGATGGAACGCCGCTGGGAACCTTCTCCTCGGGCCTGCGTAATCCGGTGACCTTGAACCTCTCCCCCGTGAACGGTGCCTTGTGGACCACGGTCAACGAGCGCGACGGGCTGGGCGACAATCTCGTGCCGGATTTCGTCACCGCACTGGCGCCGGGGCAGTTCTACGGCTGGCCTTGGTTCTATCTGGGCGGTCATGTCGACCCGCGCCATGCGGGAATCGATCCCGCCGCCTTTCCTCCGGTCGCCATGCCCAGCGTGCTGCTGCAGGCCCACACCGCGGCACTGGGGTCGACGTTCTACCAGGGTGGCCAGTTCCCGGCGGAGTACATGGGCAGTCTGTTCGTGGCTACCCACGGTTCCTGGAACCGCGCGAACCCGATCGGCGGCAAGGTGATCCGGCTGGTGTTCGACCCGGCCGGTCAGGTCCAGCCCTACTATGAGGACTTCATGACCGGCTTCAACCTGCCCGACCACGAGGTATGGGGCCGGCCGGTCGGAGTGGCCGTGGGCGCCGACGGCTCGCTCTACGTGTCCGAGGACGCCAACAACGTGACCTGGTGCGTGGCGCGCAGTGAACTCATCGCGCCTTGAGCGCTAGGCTCCCTGCTCGCTCGGACGCATGATGTGGCGGTCGATCTCGCCATCGCGCTCCACGGCCGAGCTGTGGAGGAGAAGTTAGCGCAGCCGGGTTGAGCCCGACTAGAGGAACTTGCCCGCGATGTCGGTTGAGGATTCGCGGCCGATCTTGTCGAAATTGTGGTCCAGGAACTGGGAGGCGCGCTCGCGGCCGAGCTCGAACAGCCAGCGCAGGAAGCCTTCGGTCGCGTTCAGCTTCGACGAGTAGCCGAGACTGCGCATGTCCTTCTCGGCCTCGATCGTGTGGATCTTGACCGCCTTGTAGCGGCCCCGGTCGACCCGGTCCTGTGCCACCAGCTTCTGGACGAAGGAGATCGCCCGCATCTCGCGCATGAGCGAGCTGTTGAACGACAGCTCGTTCATCCGGTCGATGATCGCGGAGGCCGTAGTCGGCACCTCCTCGATCTCGATCGGGTTGACCTGGACGATGATGATGTCCTCGCACTCGGTGTGATAGATCAGCGGGAACAGGGGCGGGTTGCCCATGAAGCCACCGTCCCAGAAGTGCTGGCCGTCGATCTCGACCGCCTGGTAGAGGAACGGCAGGCAGGCGGAGGCCATCACCGCTTTGGCCGAGATGTCCTCGCCGCTGAAGACGTGGATTTTCCCGGTCTTGACGTTGGTGGCGCAAACGAACAGCTGCAGCGTGTAGTGCTCGCGCAGCCAGGCGAAGTCGATCAGCTCGTCGAGCACCTCCGCCAGCGGATTGTAGTTGGCTGGGTTGGCGAGGTAGGGCGAGATCATCCGCGACAGAGAATTGTAGATCTGCCAGCCGGGCGAGAAGTCCATGTTGCCGATCGAGAGCGCGCGGTCGAGCAGCGTCGGCTGAAACGGGCTGTAGCGCGCCCGCTCCGACACCGAATGCCAGAACCGGCCCAGGGTCGCGCGAGCCTCCTCCGCTCCGCCGCGGGCGAGTCCGTAGGCCACGGCCACGCCGTTCATCGCTCCGGCACTGGTCCCGCAGATGCCCTCGACCTCGATGCGGCCGTCCTCGAGCAACCGGTCGAGCACGCCCCAAGTGAACGCTCCGTGGGCGCCTCCACCCTGCAGGGCGAGGCTGACCCGCGGTCGCGCGGCTGCTGCTGGCGGCATTCCACTTCACCTCGGCTGCGGTTCCATCCAGCTGTGCCCCGTCACCGTCGGGTCCGCAACCCAGTGCGACGTCGCAGGACTGGCGCCCATACGGTGCGAGTATCCGGCGATCAGGAAAATAGCTCGATCGTTAATTAACGCATAAGTTGAGGACCTGCTTCGACCTGCCGAAGAAGGCAGGTTGTCCAATGCTTAGCCGTCCGGGAATCTGGCACGCCTAGAACTGTCACGGCGAGCGTCTCGCCAGCCTGTGGAAAACATGCTATTGCCTGCGCTAGGTATGGGCGCTCGACGCTGACTGAATCTTGGCACCAATTGGTATCGCCGCCGCTCGAGCCGGCGTGGCGCATCGCGAGCCCTCTCGAAGGCTGGCAGGCGCAGGAGTGGAGAGCACAATGCGACCCCTGATAGTCGCCATGTTCGGCTTGCTGGCATTCTTCTCCGGCGGAACGGCGTTCGCGCAGAATTCGGGCGGGCCGGTGCCGCTGGTTCAGTCGCCGTCCGCTGGGGCCACCACCACTGGCGGCGCGCGCCGGATCGTTGGTGACGAGGGGATCCTTTGCGCCCGGGCGTTCGACGCCTTACCGAGCGATCTTCCGGCAGTGATCAGGGCTTGCAGCAAGATCCAGGCGAAGCAGCCCACGCCGGCCGACCGGGCGCGGGTTTTGCGCTACCGCGGCGTCGCGGAGCAGCGCAACGGCGACCCGAGTTCGGCGATCGACGATCTCGACATCGTCATCCGGCTCACGCCGGACGACTGGCGTGCGCTCAAGTACCGGGCGCAGGCACACGAGGCGATCGGCCGGCGCGAGGACGCCATCGCCGACTACCAGCGTCTGGCCGCTCTGCGGCCCGGCGACACGGTCTGGCGCATCAAGATCGCGGCGCTGGGCGCAGTGCCGCCCGAGCCCACTGCGCCGCCGGCGGCGACCGCGCTGGCCGCGCCGGAGCCTCCGGTCAGCGCCGCGGCCGAGCCGCCCAAGGAACCGGTGGCGGAGGCAGCGCCCGCTCCGGCGGCCGAGGACCCCGCGGTTCAGCTCCGCAAGCTGCAGCTCGCATTGCGTGAGCTGGGCTATGATGTCGGCGCGGTCAACGGCCTCCTCGGCACCAAGACCCGCGAGGCGCTCGACGCGTTCGCGGCCGACATCGGGCTGCCGCGGGGGACCGATCCTGGACCACAGTTCCTGGCCGCGGCCGAGGAAGAGCTGGCGCATCGCCGTGCCATCGCCGCGGCGGAACAGCAGGATCTGAACCGTCGGATCCAGAAGGCGCTGGCCGATCTCGGCTATTACGAGGGCGATATCGACGGTGCGTTCGGACCCATGTCGCACCGGGCGCTCGAGGGGTGGCTGGCGGCGAGCGGGCGCCAGTCGGGGGTGGCGGTCGACCAGTCGCTGGCCCAGTCCTTGGACGCGGCGGTGCTGGCCCAGGTCATGCTGGCGCGTCCCGAGACCAAGGTCGCCGCAGCCCCACCCCCTTCCGAGACCATCAGGCCAAAGGTCGCGGAACCGCCGCTGATCGCGCTGGCGACTCCCACGGAACCGCCGCCGCCGCCCCCGCCGCCGCTCCTGCCCGAGCCGCCCCTGGTTCAGGCGCCGCTGGCCGCGCCGACGCCGCTGGTGGTCAAGTCGGCTGGTCCGTACGAGTTGGTCGAACCCAAGGCCGAGATGCCCGAAAAGCGCGTGGCGTTGGTCATCGGCAACGGCAACTACAGCTCCGTCACGCCACTGGTGAATCCCAAGCATGATGCCGAGGACGTGACGCAGGCGCTTGCCGATCTGGGCTTCGAAGTGCTCAAGGGAATCGACCTGTCACGTGACGACATGAACCAGATCACCAAGGACTTCGCGCGCAAGGCCCGCACCGCCGACATTGCCATGACCTACTATTCCGGTCACGGCATGCAGTTCGAGCGCACCAACTACCTCGTGCCGATCGATGTGGAGATCAAGGACGAGTACGACCTGCGCGAGATGGTCGAGCTGAGCCAGGTCATCCAGGACACCGGGCAGGCCAAGAAGCTGGCGCTGGTGGTGGTGGATGCCTGCCGCAACGATCCGCTGGCGCAGAAGGCGCTGGCGCGCAGCCTGGGAACTTCCCGCTCCACCAGCCTCGGCCAGGGGCTGGCGGCGCCCAGGCTGCCGCCGTCGCAGAGCCTGATCGCCTACGCCACCGCGGCCGACTTCGTCGCCTATGACGGCGCCGCCGAGGCGCGCAACAGCCCCTTCACCGCGGCGCTGTTGCGCAACATCAAGACCCAGAAGCTCGACGTGCGCCAGCTGTTCGGCAAGGTGTCGGACGAGGTCCGCAAGGCCACCGGCGACGCGCAGCGGCCGGACATGTGGGCGGCGCTGGGCGGCGACCCGATCTATCTGGTGCCCGGCCCGCCGGAGCCGGTGGGCCTCGAGATGGCCGACCTCACCGCCGGCGAGGTCCTGGTGGTGCAGCGGTCGCTCAAGAGCCTGAAATTCTGGTCGGGAGCGGAGGACGGCGCGCCGACGCCGGAGCTGACCCTGGCGGTGCGCAGCTGGCAGCGCTCGCAGTTCATCGAGCAGTCCGGGCGGCTGACCCCGCAGCAGATGATCGCGCTCAACCGCACCGCCGCCCGCGACCGGCCGCGGCAGGACCTGCCGGAGTTCAAGCTGAACGAGATCGTCGGCGAGGCCTTCCGCGGTGAGGTCGAGGCGCAGCGGGTGATGGGCATGGTCTACGATCCGGCCTTCGTCGAGGCGCCGTCGTTCGACAAGGACCGTTCCACGGCGCGCACGTTCTACGAGATGGCGGCCAACCAGGGCGACGCCCGCTCGGCCGGGCTCCTGGGCATGATGCTGGTCGCACCGGAGAACCCGAACCCGGATCGCGACGGTGGCATGAAGTGGCTGGAGCAGGCGGCCATGGGCGGTGACGCCAACGCCGCGCTGCGGATGGCCGAGATCGTGGTCGAGGGCCAGCCCGACGACGCCGGTCGCAGCAAGGCCGTCAAGTTCCTCCAGATCGCGGCGGTGGATCCAAACACCAGCGGGATGGCCAATGCCTGGCTGCGCCACATCGGCCGGTCGCCCGTCGCGCAGTAACCGTCGCCCGACATGAAAAGGCCCGCCGGGATGCCCCGGCGGGCCTGGCCTGTTGGCTTCGACCGGTCTTTGCTACTCGGCCTTGACCTCGACCCGGCGGTTTTTGCCGCTGGCGGGGTTGGCGGGATCGATGAGATTCTCCTCGCCGAAGCCGATCGACTGCAGACGGCTCGGCGTGATCGAGTACTCCGAGACCAGATAGCCGACCACGGCCTCGGCGCGCTTCTGCGACAGCACCTTGTTGTACTGGGCGCTGCCGACGGCGTCGGTGTGCCCAGCGATCTGGAACCGCAGGTCCTCCAGCTCAGGATACTTCATGGCACGGCCGAGCTGGTCGAGCTGATCGCGTGCCTCCGACGAGATCTTGCTCGAGCCCGAGGCGAAGTTGATCTGCAGGTTGACCACGCCGCTGCCGGTTTGTCCGGCGGGCTTGGGTGCGCCGCCTCCGGTCCCGGCCGACAAGCTGCGCGTGGCACCGGCAGGGCTCGACGACGGTTTCAGGATCGCTGCGAGATCATCGGCACTGAGCACGTCGGAGGACGATGTGCTGCTGAGCTCGACGCCCGGCTTGAGCATCTTCGCGATGTCCTCGGCGCTCAGCGCAGGGCTGGCACTCTGCGCCCAGCCCGCTGCGGGCAGTGCGGCACCGAGCACGCCGAAGGCCAGTAAAGCACTCCTTTTCATGGTCCCCTCCTCCGCTCCTGCGGAGCTTATGCGCTCTTGCGAGCAATAGACCGAAAGCTTCACCGCAGCAACCGTCGCCGGATTGTATTGGCTGGAGCACCGGGCTATCGTCCAGTTGGCGATCCCAGCCGACCTGCATCCGGGTGGTGCGGCTGCAAGGCAGATTGGGGCGACGGGTCGCCAGTTGCTGTGACAAACCTCACAGGCATCTGCAAAGCGTACGCTAGAAACAACGCAGTCCCGGGGCCAGGGCCGCAGACATCGTGACAGCCGACAGTAGCCGTCAGTGGCAGTTTCGCAGCGTCGCGCGCACGGACCGGGGATTGGTACGGCCGCGCAACGAGGACAGTGTGGTGGATCGTCCGACCGTAGGGATCTGGGCAGTGGCCGACGGGATGGGAGGTCACAATCGTGGCGACCGTGCCAGCCACATCCTGCAGGAGGAGCTCACGCGCCTCCAGCCGGAGCCGGCCGAGTCCGAGATCGCCGCCGAGGCGATGCGCGAGGGCATTTCGGCCGCGCACGAACGGGTGCGCTCCGAGCTGGGTACCTCGGGCATGTCGGGCACCACCGTCGTGGCGCTGGCGATCAGGGGTGACCGCTACACCTGCCTCTGGGCCGGCGACAGCCGCCTCTACCGCTGTACCGACCACAAGGTCGAGCTGCTGACCACCGACCACAGCGTGGTGCAGGAGCTGGTCGATGCCGGCGCCATCACCGCGGAGGCGGCGGTCCGGCATCCGCTGCGCAATCGCATCACGCGCGCGGTGGGTGTCGAGCCCACTCTGGACCTCCAGGTGCGCCACGGCGAGGTCCACAGCGGCGAGCGCTTTCTGCTGTGCAGCGACGGTCTGCACGGACTGGTGGACGCCCAGGCACTGGGGCGGCTCGCCGGCATCGCCGATCTCGATCAGGCCGCCGACGCCATGGTCGCCGCCGCCCTCGAAGCCGGCGGCAGGGACAATGTCAGCCTCGTGCTGGTCGCGGCCGATCGCCGCTCGCTCGCCGCCGCCCAACCATCGCCCTGAGCACCGAGGAACGCCCCCGCATGCAGCCTGGAGACAAGATCGGCCGCTACCTGCTGGAGAAGCCCCTCGGCGAGGGTGCGATGTCCGTGGTGTTCGTCGCCAAGCATCCGCAGCTCGAGCCCCGCGTGGCGCTCAAGATCCTGCGCCGCGAGGTGAGTGCGGATCGCCAGTATGCCGACCGCTTTCTCGAGGATGCGCGGGCGGCCGCCAGCCTGAACCATCAGAACATCGTCGGGGTGAAGGATTTCGATACCGCCGACGGCGTGCCCTTCATCGTCATGGAGCTGGTCGACGGCTGGTCGCTTGACCAATGGTTGAAGGAAAAGGGCAAGCTCGAGGTGCGGGACGCCGCGCGCGTGGCCCGCGACATCGCGCTTGGCCTCGGCGCCGCCCATGCCTCGAAGATCGTCCACCGCGACGTCAAGCCCAGCAATGTCCTGATCGACAGCCGAACCGGTGCCGCCAAGCTGACCGATTTCGGTGCCGCCAAGCGCGACCGGCCCGAGGATCAGCAGCTCACGGCACACGGCCAGACCATCGGTACGCCGCGCTACATGGCGCCCGAGCAGGTCCATGGCGAGCCGGTCGACCCGCGCACCGACCTGTGGGCCCTGGGTGCCACGCTGTTCGAGATGCTGGCCGGGCAGCCCGCCTTCTCGGCGACCAGCCTGCCGCGGCTCTACCAGGCGATCATCGCCGACGAACCGCCGCGCCTCGCCAGCCTGCGCCCGGACGTGCCGCCGGAACTCGCTGCCCTGGTTTCGCGCCTTCTGAGCAAGTCGCGGGGCGGCCGGCCGGACAGCGCCGACGAGGTCGCCGAGGAGTTGCTGCCATTCGCACGGCCGGGCGGCGCCAACGCCACCTCCGCCACCACGGCGCAGCAAGCACCCACCATGAGCAAGACCACGTCCGCGGTCAGCGCCGCGCCAAAGAGCAGAGTTTTCGCCCCCCCCGCACTCATCGGCGGCGGTGTCGCGGCCGCGGCGGTGCTGGCGGCCCTGGTCTATTTCATGCTGCCCGGCGATGAGCCGACGCCTCCCGCCGATAGCAGCAGCACGGTGGCGACTGCGCCAAACCCTCCGCCACCAGCCGAGCCGGAACCGCCGCCGGAGGCCGCGGCCGAACCGGCTCCCGGGGCGGTTCAGGAGGGGACTGCCAACCCGCCGCCGGAGCCCGTCGTGCCGCCGGTGCAGGAGCCGGCTGCAGTTGCGCCCGCGGAACCTCCGCCGCAGGAGACGGTGGCTCCGACCGAGCCGCCCGCGCCCGAGCCTGAGCAGCAGGCGGCACTGCCGCCCGAGCCTACTTTGCCGCCGGTCGACGAGGCGGCACTCACTTCGGCCCTGGCCGAATTGCCCTGCATCGACGTGACGCCCACCGTCGCCGAGGGCGGCCTGGTGCAATTGGCGGGCACGGTGGGCGACGCGGAGCTGGCCGATTCCGTCAAGCGGGCAATCTCCGACGTGAGTGGGGTCAAATCGGTCACCGACGCGCTGCGCGTGGTGCCGGCACCCGGTTGCCTCGCCGCCGCCAAGGTCGAGCGCGCGGTGGGCGACATCTCCGGTGCGGCGCCGTCGATGACCATGAACCGGCCCGATGGCATCTACCGCGAGGGCGATTTCGTCGTCCTCAACGTCACCATGCCGCCGGGCGGCACGGAATATCTCTACGTCGACCTGCTGACCGATGCCGGTGCCGCGATCCACCTGATGCCCGAGCCGCTCACGCCCGACAACCAATTGGCCGGTGGCCAGACCGTGCGCCTGGGTGTCGAGGAATCGGAGCAGGCCGAGGGCGTCCGACACTGGCAGGTGGTGCCGCCGCTGGGCGCTGGATACCTGGTGCTGACGGCAAGCGAGAAGCCGCTCTATTCGGGCATGCGCGAGATCGAGGAGCCGCTGCAGGGCTACCTCGACGTGCTGTTGCCGGCGCTCGACGACACCGCGACCGGCACCAAGTCGGTCGATGTCGAGCGCATCGAGTTTGTCCAGCGGACGCCTTAGGCCTTGCATAGGTCTTTGCGCGTCGCGCACAGTTGAACCGAGCCGTTGGCATCTTCGAAAGAGGTGCCTCGGTGCTGCGGCGGGCGGGAGAATATCCGATGATCGCAAGGACCCCGTGGCGTCTGATCGCGATCGGCGCGAGCTTGCTGAGCGGCGAGGCGTTCGCCCAATCGCTGCAGCCGCCGGTCGTGCCGCAGTACGGTACTGCAGCCCACCTAGGCGTCGCCAGCTGCGCCAGTTCGACCTGCCACGGTGCGGCCGTGCCGGCGACGGGCGGCAACGTCCTGCTGAACGAGGCCGTCACCTGGCTCGAGCAGGACAAGCATGCCCGCGCCTACGCGCTGCTGTTCGAGGAGCCCTCGCGCAAGATCGCGCGCAACCTGGGGCTGGAGAATGCGCACGAGGCCAAGATCTGCCTGGACTGCCATACCGACAATGTGCCGGCCGAGCGCCGGGGCGAGAAGTTCCAGCTCTCCGACGGGGTGGGCTGCGAAGCCTGCCACGGCGGCTCACAGAACTGGATCGGCGTGCACACGGTCAACGACGACACCAACGGCCATGCGCGCAACGTGGCGGCGGGCCTGTTCCCCACGCCGGACCCCAAGCAGCGCGCCCGCCTGTGCCTGTCCTGCCATTTCGGCGACGAGACCAAGTTCGTCGATCATCGCTTGATGGGGGCAGGCCATCCGCGGCTGTCCTTCGAGCTCGACACCTTCACCCAGATCGAGCCGGCGCATTTCAACGTCGACGAAGACTACCAGGCCCGCAAGCACGTGGCGGGCGCGGTGCAGACCTGGGCCATCGGCCAGGGTATGGCCGTGGCGCAGGTTCTCGATGCCGTGGTCGATCCCAAGCGCAACCATGACGGGATCTTCCCCGAGCCGGTCCTGTTCGACTGCCATGCCTGCCACCAGTCGCTGCACGGACTGAACTGGCAGGCGCGGCCGAGCCAGGGCCTGGGTCCGGGCGTCGTGCGCTTCAATGACGCCAACCTGGTCATGCTGCGGATCATCGCCGGCGTTGTTTCGCCACCGTTGGCGAAGAAGCTCGCCGATCAGGGGCGGGCGTTCCATCTCGCCAGCCTCAAGGGCGACCAGCAGTGGCAGGCGGCCGCCCGCGCGCTGCAGTCCACCGCGCGGCAGGCGACGGAGGTGTTCGCCCAGCACGACTTCGAAGATCCGCGGACGATGAAGGCGCTGCTCGATGCGCTGGTCCGCGAAGGCAGCAAGGGCGAGTATGTCGACTACATGGTGGCCGAGCAGACCACGATGGCGATCGGTACGCTGGTCCAGGCCATGCGCGACGCGGGGGTGATTCCCGAGGCCGAGGCCGCCCGCGTCGAGGCGCTGATGGACGGCATGTACGCCGCCGTGGGCGAGGACGAGCGCTACCGCCCGAACGTGGCGCTCGACGCCATGAAGCGCGTGCAGTCGGTGGCGCGCTGAGGCGCTCGCCCACCCGAGGACGAAGGTCATGGAACGCCTCAAGGTGGCCGTAGTGGGCTCTGGTCCCGGAGGATTGAGTGCTGCCGCGCGCGCGGCCAAGCTCGGCCTCTCGCACGTTCTGCTCGAGCGCGAGAGCAAGCACGCCGACACGATCCAGAAATACGCGCGCGGCAAGTTCGTGATGGCGACGCCGGACATCCTGCCCCGGCGCAGCGACATGTCGTTCGAGGCCTCCAGCCGCGAGACCGTGCTCGACACTTGGGCCGCCGAAATCAACTCGACCAACCTGAACGTTCGCTACAACGCCACGGTCACGGCCGTGCGCGGCAGCCAGGGCGCCTTTACCCTGACGCTGGCCGAGGGCGGTACGGTCGAGGCCGAGAACGTCATCCTCGCGATCGGCCTGCAGGGCAATCTGCGCAAGCTCGGGGTCCCGGGCGACGCGCCGCCCATGGTCCAGTACCAGCTCGACGACCCCAAGGCCTATGCCGAGCAGAACATCGTCGTCATCGGCGCCGGCGACGCCGCGATCGAGAACGCGATCGCCCTGGCCGAGCAGAATCAGGTCACGATCGTCAACCGGCAGCCCGAGTTTGCGCGTGCCAAGACCGGCAACCTGCTGGCGATCGAGAAGGCCATCCGTTCCGGCCTCTTGCAGTGCGCCTATCAGGCCTCCCCGCTCAAGATCGAGGGCGGGGCGATCACGCTGAAGACGCCGGACGGAAGTCGCGACTTTCCGTGCGACCTGGTGCTGGCCCGCCTGGGTGCCGACCCACCGCGCAAGTTCCTGGAATCCTGTGGCATCGAGCTGCCGAAGGGTGGCTCGGGCTACCCCGAGGTCAGCGTCAGCTACGAGACCAACGTGCCCGGCCTCTTCGCCATCGGCGCGCTCGCCGGCTATCCGCTGATCAAGCAGTGCCTCAACCAGGGCTACGAGGTGATCCAGACGATCGCCGGCAGCCCGGTCGAGCCGGCGGACGAGCAACTGTTGCAGGAGCGGCTGCTGGGCATGCCCGGACGCCCGTCCGTGTCGCAGGCGCTGGAGCTCATCAAGTCGCGGCTGCCGCTGCTCAGCAGCCTGACCACGCTGCAGCTGCGCGAGTTCCTGCTCGACAGCGAGACCCACGTGCTGCTGGCGGGCGACTATGCGTTCCGGCGCAACGACAAGGGCGACGGCATCGTCCTGATCGTCCAGGGCATGGTGGAGATCGAGCTGCTCGATCATCGCCACCCGGACGCGCCGCCCCGGGTGATCACCCGGGGCGAGGGCGACTTCTTCGGCGATGTCGGGCAGGTCGCCGGTGATCGCCGCACCGCGACCATGCGGGCGCGCACCGACACGGTGTTCATCGAGCTCGCCCGGCGTTCGGCCAAGAAGCTGGTGACCTCGGTCGCCCCGGCGCGCGAGATCTTCGAGCGCATGTCGATCCTGCGCCAGCTCCAGGACCATCTGGCGGCCGACATCTTCGACGAGGAGCTGGCGCCGGTCATCGCCACCGCCGAGCTGAAATCGTTCAAGGCCGGGCAGAAGCTGGCCGAGGAAGGGGCCAAGGGCGACCGCAACGTCTATTTCATCCGCTCCGGCTCGGTGACCCTGTCGCACAAGGTCGACGGCAAGGACGTGGTCGTGGCCTACGAAGCCGCCGGCCGGTTCGTCGGCGAAATGGCGATCTTCTACGACGTGCCGCAGCCCAACACGATCACGGCGGCGATCAACACCGAGACCCTGCGCATCGACGGCGCGGCGTTCGAGTCGCTGCTGCGCCGTCATCCCGAATTGCGCCAGCGCTTCAAGGGCGCCCTGCAGCAGCGGCAGCGGCTCAGCGCCGGCAAGGAGCAGGATCCGCGCTACGGCCCGCTCGCGGCGCTGTTCGAGCGCACCGGGTTCGGCGAGGCCACCGATGTCCTCCTGATCGACGAATCCTTGTGCATCCGCTGCGACAATTGCGAGAAGGCCTGCGCCGAGAGCCATGACGGCGTCTCGCGCCTCGACCGCGAGGCCGGGCCGACCGTGGCCATGATCCATGTCCCGACCTCGTGCCGGCATTGCGAGCACCCGCACTGCATGGCCGACTGCCCGCCCAACGCGCTGCACCGTGCCGAGACCGGCGAGGTCTGGATCGAGGACACCTGTATCGGCTGCGGCAACTGCGCCGCCGCCTGCCCCTACGGCGTGATCCGCATGGCGGAGCCGGCCGAGCCCAAGCCGGGCCTGCTGAGCTGGCTGCTCCTGGGCCGCGGTCCAGGCCCCGGCGAGGACCACAGCGGCCATCACAAGGCCAAGAAGGGCGACGGAGAACACGCCTCGCACAAGCTCGCGGTCAAGTGCGACCTGTGCAAGGGCATCACCGGCGGCCCCGCCTGCGTGCGCGCCTGCCCGACCGGTGCGGCGATCCGCGTGTCCCCGGCCGACTTCCTCGATGCCACGGCGGAGGCGCCATGAAGGCCGCCGCCGCGGGCAAGTTGCGCTCGGCGCCCGGTAGTGCCGCGCACGAATCCTTCCTGGCGCACGACCACTTCTTCTACCTGAAGGTGTCGCTGCTGCTCTGCGCCGCCAGCATCGCCGCCTACGTGCTGACCGGCCCCGCCGGCGGCTATCTCGGTGCGGATTGGTTTCCCTACAAGCTGAGCACGCTTTCCGGGCAGAACGGCGGCACCTGGCTCGGCTACACGCTGGGCACCATCGGCGCCTTGCTGATCGTCTGGCTGATGCTGTTCGGCATCCGCAAGCGCCGCTACGGGCCCGGTGCCTTCAGCCTCAAGGCGTGGCTGTCGGCGCATGTCTATCTCGGCCTGTCGCTGATCGTGGTGGCGACGCTGCACGCCGCCTTCCAGGTCGGCTGGAACATCCACACGCTGGCCTATGTGCTGATGCTCCTGGTCATCGCCAGCGGTGTTTGGGGCGTGGTCAACTATGCCCGCCTCCCGGAGCGCATGACCGAGAACCGTCGCGGCCTGACGCTGAAGGCCATGCAACTCGAGCTCGCCGAGATCGACCGCCAATGCGTGGCGCTCGCCAACCAGCTCGGCGAGGAATACGACGCGGCGGTCAAGATCAGCCGTGACGGCTCGAGCCTGGGCGGGTCGGCATCTCGGCTGCTCAGCGGCCGCGACCCGCGCTGCGGCACCGTGCGCGCCCTGGCGATGGTGGAAAAACTCGCCACCGAGCGCACCGGCTTCGGCGACCGACCCTCCGTTCTGGTAGCCGCGCTGAGCCGCAAGGCGGCGCTCCTGCAGCGCGCACGGCGGGACCTCCGCTACAAGGCGCTGATGGACGTGTGGCTCCACATCCATGTGCCGCTGACCTTTGCGCTGCTGGCGGCGCTGATCGCCCACATCGTCTCCGTCTTCTACTACTGGGGCTGACGGGAGCGATGCGCTGCAGGGTCCAAAACGTCACCCGGCTGCCCAACGGCACCACCTCGACCAAGGATCGCGAGGTCACGACTTCGGGTAACCGTGTCCGCATCGGGCGTGGCACCGACAACGACATCGTGCTCAAGGATCTGTCGGTGGCGTTCCGCCATGCCGACATCATCGTGCGCGACTTCGACATCGTGGTGGAGGCGGTGGCGGGCAGCGCCGTCCGCTTCGACGATGTCCCCGCAGGCCGAGGCGTCCTGGCACCCGAGACGGTGCTGGGCATCGGTCCCTACCAGATCAGGCTGCTGCCGCCGGAACGCGGCTTCGATCTCGACTTGGCGATCGAATCCGGCGAGACCGCCGCGACCGCGCCGGTGACGGCTTCGGCACCGCTGCGGCTCCGTGGCGGTCTCCTGGCGCGGCGGCCGCTCTCATGGCTGCTGTTCGCCGCGGCGCTGGTCGGCTGCCTGGTGCTCCCCGTGCTGGCCAATCTCGGCTACCAGACCGATCGTGCGCCGGTGCTGGCCGACGGGCGCACGGGCGGCGACGCGCCGAAGACCGTGTTGGCGGGCTTCGACCATGCCTGGGACACCGGCGAGCTCTCCAATCCCCATAAATTCCTGGAGCAGCGCTGCGAGGCTTGTCACGTGGTGCCGTTCCAGCCAATCCGCAACGAAGACTGCGGCGCCTGCCATGGGACGGTCCGTCATCATTTCGCGGACAAGGACGGTGTCATCACGTCTGCCCTTCAGGCGGGTGGGCTGGAGCCTGCTCGCTGCACGGCGTGCCACTCCGAGCATCGGGGTCCGAACGGCGCGATCCCGACCCGGCAGGCATTGTGCGTCGGCTGTCATCAGGACCTGACCAAATTCGCGACCAAAACAGAGCTCCGCGACGTCACCGACTTCGGCCGCAATCATCCGCAGTTCAGGCCGTCCGTCGTGGTCGACGCCGCGGCGGGGACCGTGCAGCGCGTGGAACTGGGTGGCCCGGTGCCGCCGAAGGAGAGCTCGGGACTGCGCTTCGACCATGCCTGCCATCTGGGCGGCGGGACGATCCGCCAGGGGAAGGAGGGCGAACCCGGCTGGCTGTGTGCCAAGCAGGACGGCCTGCTGACCGCCCGGTCCTACCCGCCGCGGGCCGATGCCGAGGCGCCGGCGACGGGCGAACTCGTGTCGATGGAGATTGACGGCGTCATGTCGGCCGCCTTCAAGCGCGACGGCAACCGGCTGCTCGCCAAGCTGACTTGCACCAGTTGCCATCTGCCGGACGCCGGCGGCGCCAACATGCGGCCGGTGAGCATGGAGAACCATTGCTCCTACTGCCACTCGCTGGAATTCGACAAGGACGATCCGCGAGCGCGTGCTGCCGCATGGCAAGCCCCACGAGGTCGTCGACGTCCTCACCTATTTCTACGGCGCAGAGGCGGTGCGGCCGCCGCTGCTGCGCACCGACACCAAGACCAAGTTGCGGCGGCGCCCGGGAGCCAAGGAAGAGCCGGCGGTGGCCCCGGCGCCTGCGCCGGCGACGGGTCAGGCGGCTGCGCAGGTACCGAACGCGGCATTCGCCAAACGGCTGGAGCGCGTGTTCGCGGACGACGGCGTCTCCACCTGCGGCTACTGCCATCGCACCACCGCCGAGCAGGGCGACAAAGGGCATCGACTACGGCATCGTGCCCGTGCAGGTGCAGCGGATCTGGGAGCCGCTGGCGCGTTTCGATCACGCGGCGCACGCCAACCTGCCTTGTGCCCACTGCCACGAGGCGGCCGGCTCGCTGGAGAGCTCGGACGTTCTGTTGCCGCCGATCGCCAATTGCCGCGCGCTGCCATCAAGGCGAGGTGTCGGCGGCAGCGGTGCCGTCCACCTGCATCATGTGCCATGTCTACCACCAGGAGAAGGGTACCTGCCCGATGGTGCCGGGCGCGGGAGCCGTCATGGCCACTGGCGGAATTCACTGCCCGATGCCGGTCGCGACCGCCGAAACCGCGGCCGGCAATTGAGGGACGCAGGTTGACCACACCAAGTAGGATTGTTACGGTGGTTCTGAAAATCGCTTAATCAAAGTATTGACTTGGCCTTGCTTGACTTGGCTAAGTTGGTGCGTGGGCGATGCTGTGGGTGTGCTGGGCGAGCCAGTCATCGGCAATGTCGGTGGCGTAACGACGGGGGATTGCCCAATGGCGGCCAAATTGAAAGCTGGCAGACTGTTCAGCATCGTCATCGCCGGAATCGTGATGTGCGCCGCGGGCAGCGGTGCACGCGCCAATCCGTTGCCTCGCCCCGAGTTCCTGACTGCCGCCGACGTCACCCGCATTCTCCAGCAGACGGTGGTGGCGGCGCGGGCGCGCTCGGCGGCGGCCACGGTCGCGGTCGTCGACCGCGTCGGCAACGTGCTGGCGGTCTACCGGATGTTCAACTCGCGCAGCACGGCGATCGTCAGTGCCGGCCGTCCGGTGAAACCACCGCGTGGTTTGGTCGGGCTCTCGCTGCCCGCCGACGCGGTCGCGATCGCCAAGGCGATCACTGGGGCCTATCTATCGTCGAACGGCAACGCGTTCACGACCCGGACGGCGAGCCAGATCATTCAGGAGAACTACAACCCGCTTTCCTCGGGTCTGGAAGGGGGGCCGCTGTTCGGGGTTCAGTTGAGCCAGCTGCCCTGCTCGGACCTCTCGGTCCGCTTCGCGTCCAACAATGGCGGCGTGATCGACCCGACGATCGGGCCGAAGCGGTCGCCGCTCGGCTTCTCGGCCGACCCGGGCGGCTTGCCGCTCTACAAGAACGGCGTCCTCGTCGGCGGCGTCGGCGTAATCTCCGATGGCATCTACGGATTGGTGCGCAACAAGGACGCCGACGGCGGCAACGACGAATTGTTCGCACTGTCGGCGACGACCGGGTTCGGACCTCCCGATCAGATCAAGGCCAACCGGGTCGTGGTCGACGGGCGCACCCTGACCTTCAGCAACACCAGCGCGATCGGTAGCGACCAGCTCGCCGGCTCCGACGGCGTCGTCCTCGAAGACGTCGGCATGTTCGTGCCGGTGACCGGCTATTATGACGGCCCCGGCGCCCTCGCCGGGCAGCCCTTTGGTTTCGGTCAATCCGGCATCCTGCCCGACCCGGACGGTATTTTTCAGAATAGCCAAGCCTATGTGCTCACTGATGCTGCCGGGGTTAACCGCTTTCCACCGATCGCCGGCAGCGACATGACCGCAGCCGAGGTGACGCAGATCTTGAAGTCGGCACTCGGCGTGGCGTTGCAGGCTCGGGCGCAGATCCGCCAGCCGCTGGGCAGCTTCGTCGAGGTCACCATCTCCGTCACCGACAAGGACGGCACGATCCTCGGCCTGGTCCGGACCCCGGATGCGCCGGTGTTCGGCACGGATGTCTCGCTGCAGAAGGCGCGTACGGCGATCTTCTTCTCCTCTCCAGCCGCGTTCAATATCCTGCCGACCTTGCCTACGCCGGTGAATCCAGTGCTTGGCCAGCTGGGATTGGCGCCGGGCGTCTATTTCATACGCATGCAGAAGTTTCTTGGCCAGCGGCTCGCGGGCTGGTGGGCATTCACCGAGACATCGCTCGGCAACCTCGCCCGCCCATTTTACCCAGACGGCAGAAACGGCCGACGCAACGGCCCCTTGAGCAAGCCGTTTGCAAGCTGGAGTCCATTCAATACTGGTCTACAGCTCGATTTAATCGTCGGTGGTCTAGTTGACCATCTTTTCTTTGTGCAGACTGGCTCCACAGATACAGCTGCGGGTTGTGCGCCGCACCTCGGCAACGGTCTGCAGATTTTCGCCGGCTCCGTCCCGATCTTTCGCAACAACACGCCCGTGGGTGGTATCGGCGTCTCGGGGGACGGGATTGACCAGGACAGCATGATCGCGTTTCTCGGCGTCGACCGGGCCGGCCGCGGGCTGAAGACCGGCATCCACAACGCGCCGAAGTCGCGGCGGGCTGACCGGCTCAGTCCTGACGGCGCCAACCTGCGCTACGTGCAATGCCCGTTCAAGCCGTTCAACGGCTCAAATGAACAAAGTGTCTGCAACGGGAAATGATAGTGAATCCGGGCTACCCGCTCCGGTCGATACTGCCGGTCCTGGCGGCGATGGCGGCCGTCGGCGACGTGCAGGCCGAGACCGCGGCTCCCGACCCGTCTATGGAAATGGCCCAGGTCCAACGGCGACCAGGCCCATCGCAGCCGATTCCCGCTCCGCCGGCGCCGCCGGTCGATCCAGGGGCGGTCACCGTGCCGCCGCCGGAGGCGTTCCCGAACGACTTCATTCCAGTACCCGACCGCTGGCGCATCGTGGAGAATCTCGGCGTCAACGAGCGCTGGTGGGATCCCTACAATCAGAGCACGCTCAAGGGCGACCGGCCGATCTTCGGCGAAGACTGGTTCATCAACCTCAGCGCCATCTCGGATTTGGTGTTCGAGCCGCGCTCGACTCCCGTTCCTGTCGGCATCCAGACCGGCTCTCCCGGCAGCAACGACGTGTTCGGCGACACCGAACAGGTGTTCGCCAGTCAGACGGTGATCCTGAGCGCCTCGTTGATCAAGGGCAACACGGCATTCAAGCCGCAGGACTTCGAGGCCCGGCTGACCCTGGCCTACAATTACAACTACGCCTGGGCGCAGGAGGACCGCTTTCTCGAAGCGAACCCACTCGATGGCAACACCCGCACGGACCATTTCCTCGGCGTCCAGGAAGCATTCATCGACTACCATATCCGCAACGTTTCCGACCGCTACGACTTCGATTCGGTGCGCGTCGGCATCCAGCCCTTCTCATCTGACTTTCGTGGATTTCTATTCCAGGACAACCAGCTTGGCGTGCGCTTTTTTGGTAATCGCGAGAACAACCTTTACCAGTACAACTTGGCTTGGTTCCGTCGCATCGAAAAGGATACCAACAGCGGCCTGAATGATCTCGGGGAGGATCTTCGCAAGGACGATATCTTTGTCGCCAACTTGTATCGGCAGGATTTTCCGGTACTCGGTATGACTTCACAAGCGACGTTGATCTACAATCACAATCGCGACAACGAGATCACCGACAAGAACGGCTTCCCCGCGCGGCCGGAACAGTTCGGCGTCGACGAGCTGCGCGAGTACGACATCGTCTATCCAGGTCTGAACTTCGACGGCCGGTTTGGCCGCATCAACCTGACGGCCTCGATCTACGGTGCCATAGGCGAGAACAAGAACTCGGCTCTGTCCGGCGAGGACACGAACGTTCGAGCATTCTTCGCCGCTGCTGAACCGTCGATCGACTTCGACTGGGTGCGCCTGAGGCTGTCGGGGCTTTACGCCAGCGGCGACAATGACCCCTATGACGGCACCGACACTGGGTTCGACGCCATCTTCGAGAACCCGCAATTCGCTGGCGCCGACACCAGTTACTTCATCCGCCAAGCGGTGCCGCTGATCGGTGGCGGCTTTGTGCAGCTCAGCGGACGCAACGGCATTCTGCCGAACCTCCGTTCCTCCAAGGAGCAGGGTCAGTCGAATTTCACCAATCCTGGCCTGACGCTGGTGGGCACTGGCGCCGACTTCGATATCTTGCCCGAGTTGCGGCTGTCGCTGAACGCCAACTATCTGCGCTTCAACGAGACCGAGGTTCTGGAGGCGGTCCGCCAACAGGACCAGATCGACAATGAGATCGGCTGGGACCTGTCCGCCGCCATCATCTGGCGTCCATTCAACACCCAGAATGTCGTCTTCCGCTTGTCGGGCGCGACGCTGGTCGCGGGTGACGGATTCAAGCAGCTCTACGCCACGGACGATGACTTCTTTTATTCCGGTCTCGCGAACCTCGTGCTAACCTATTAGGAGCGGCTGCGATGTTCAGGCTGTCGCACATCACGGTATTGGCGCCGCTGCTGGCGTTGGCGCCGTCCGCTTTCGCGGCCGAGGGCAGTGAAACTCCGCGCAGCATCGTCTATGCCGTCACCCCACCGGCACCACGCGCGCAGACCCCGGCCGAGGCGGCGCTGAAGAGCGAGGGCTGCCTGACCTGCCACACCGCCACCGATGCCGCGACGATGCACAAGAACCCGGGCGTCGTGCTCGGCTGCACCGACTGCCACGGTGGCAATGCGCACGTGAAGGCAACGGGAATCGGCCATCAGGACCCGCAATACCTGAAGCTCACCGAGGAAGCACATGTCCTCCCGACGCTTCCGGAGAGCTGGCACTTTCCGAGCAGCGCCAATCCGAAGCAGAGCTACACGCTCCTGAACAAGGAGAGCCCGGAATATATCCGCTTCGTCAATCCCAGCGACTACCGGGTCGTGCGCGAGTCCTGTGGCGCCTGCCACCAGAACCTCATTCATGCAGCCGAACGCAGCATGATGGCCACCGGTGCGATGCTCTGGGGCGGTGCATCCTACAACAACGGCATCGTGCCCTACAAAAACTACATCCTGGGCGAAGCCTATACGCGCGACGGCGAACCGGCCAAGGTCGAGAGCGTGGTCAAGGTCGATTCCAAGATGAAGGCGCGCGGGGTGCTCGAGGCACTCTATCCGCTGCCGGCCTGGGAGACCGTGCCGCCGGCCGACCCGTTCCGGATCTTCGAGCGCGGCGGCCGCAACATCGTCTCGCAATTCCCCGAGATCGGCCTGCCGGACGCGCTGGGCCAGCTGCAGCGGCTCGAGGAGCCCGGCAGACCGGACATCCGCCAGTCGAACCGCGGACCGGGCACCGGAATTCGCGTCGCGATCCCGGTGCTCAACATCACCAAGACCCGGCTGAACGACCCCTTCACCTGGTTCCTGGGCACCAACGACCAGCCCGGCGACTATCGTACCTCCGGCTGCGGCTCGTGCCACGTGGTCTACGCCAACGACCGCGATCCGCGCCATTCTGGTCCCTATGCCGCCTACGGCCATCACGGCACCACGCAGACCAAGGATCCGACGATTCCGCGCGACCAGCCGGGTCATCCGATCCGGCACGAGTTCACCCGCGCCATCCCGTCGAGCCAGTGCATGATCTGCCACATGCACCAGCCGAACATGTTCATGAACACCTTCCTCGGCTACACCATGTGGGACTACGAGTCCGACGCGCCGCTGATGTGGCCCAAGGAGGAGAAGCACCTCAGCTTCCACGAGGAACGGCAGATCCTCGACCGCAATCCGGAAGGTGCCGCGGTCCGCGGCAGCTGGGGCGATCTTGATTTTCTCAGCAACGTGTGGACGGACGTCAATCCGAAGGCCAAGGACACCCAGTTCGCCGACTATCACGGACACGGCTGGAACTTCCGCGCCGTCTACAAGCGCGACCGCAAGGGCCACCTGCTCGACGCCGCGGGGGACATCGTTCCCAACGACGCGCCGGACAAGTTCAAGCGCGCCGTGCACATGTCGTCGATCCACGTCGACAAGGGCATGCAGTGCGTCGACTGCCATTTCCAGCAGGACGGCCACGGCAACGGGCTGCTCTACGGCGAGGTGGCGGACGCGGTCGAGATCGGCTGCAAGGACTGCCACGGCACCGCCAAGGCCCTGCCCACCCTGCGCACCAGCAACCCGGCGGCCCCGCCACAGGGAACCGACCTGACGCTGCTGCGTACGCCCGACGGCCGCCGCCGCTTCGAGTGGAAGGGCAAGGAACTCTACCAGCGCTCGATGGTCGACCCCAAGCTGGAGTGGCGGATGTCGCTGGTAAAGGACACCGTCGATCCGAAGAACGAGCACTACAACCCGAAGGCCGCCCGCGCGAAGCTGATGAGCAAGGGCACGACGATGGCATGGAGCCCATCCGTGCCGAACAAGGATCTCGCCCACGGCGACGATTCCATGACCTGCTACACCTGTCACACCTCGTGGACGACGAGCTGCGGCGGTTGCCACCTGCCGATCGAGGCCAACTGGAAGACCCCCCGGCAGCACTATGAGGGTGGGATCACCCGCAATTTCGCCACCTACAATCCGCAGGTGGCGCGCGACCAGATGTTCCAGCTCGGCAAGCACAGTACGGTCAAGGGCAACATCACCGCACCGGTCCGTTCCTCCTCCGCGCTCGTGCTGTCATCGACCAACATCAACCGCGAGCGCATCTACATCCAGCAGCCGCCGATCTCGGCTTCGGGCTATTCCAGCCAGGCCTTCGCGCCGCACTACCCGCACACCGAGCGCAAGACAGAGACCAAGACCTGCACCGACTGCCACCTGTCGGAGGCCAACGACAACAACGCGATCATGGCCCAGCTGCTGCTGCTCGGGACCAACTTCGTCAATTTCGTCGGCTTCAACGCCTGGGTCGGCGAGGAATCCGGCATCGAGGCCGTGACCGTGACCGAGTGGGACGAGCCGCAGGCGGTGATCGGCAGCTACCTGCATCGGTACGCCTATCCCTCACGCTACGAGGCCCATCTGAAGGCGAACCGCGAACTGCCGCTCTCCTTCTCACAGAGCGGCGGCCGGACCGGCTGCCTCCAGCTGCGCGGCGAGTACGTCCTGGCGGCGCAGGGCAGCAGCGGCACGACCGCCTACGACGTCGCGAGCATCGCCAACAAGGGCGTGTCCGACCGGATTCTCAGCGGGCCGGTATCGCCCCTGGGGCAGAACCTGCACATCGCCTCGACCGACGCCACCTGCGTCGTGCTGCCGACCACCCAGCCGATCCATCCCGACCGCAACAAGGGCGATCTGATGCGGGTGGACAACCAGGAGCAACCGTTCCACCCGATCTACAACTATGCCTTCATCACCGACCGGGTGGAGGGCCTGATCGCCACCGACGTCAACACCCTGACCAACGCCGAGCCGCGCGACAATTTCTTCACCCGCGCCCTGACCTGGAACGAGGGCGGCATCCTCACCGGTGCCCGCCACCTGACCATCGCCGGCACCTGGTTCTATGTGGCCGCCGACGCCGGCATCGTCGTGCTCGACATGGACGACCCCATGACGCCGAAGGTGGCGGCGGTGCTGCCGCTGCAGGATGTGCGGGCGACCGCGCTGCAGTTCCGCTACCTGTTTGCGCTCGACAAGGACGGGCTCAAGGTGATCGACGTCACCCACCCCGAGCGTCCGAAGCTGGTCGAGGGTGCGGGCGTGCCGCTCGCGGATGCGCGCCGGATCTACGTCGCCCGCACCTATGCCTATATCGCGGCCGGGGCGGAGGGGCTGGCGATCGTCGATGTGGAACGGCCGGAGGCGCCCAGACTGTACACGCGCTTCACCGCCGACGGGACCTTGAACGATGCCAGCGACGTCGTCGTCGCCACCACCAACGCCTCGCTCTACGCCTACGTCGCCGACGGCAAGAACGGGCTCAAGGTGCTGCAGCTGACCTCGCCCGAAAGCCAGCCCAACTTCTACGGCTTCACCCCTGAGCCCAAGCCGGAGCTGATCGCGACCAAGCGTACGGCCGGGCCGGCGCTGGCGCTGTCCAAGGGTATCGACCGCGACCGGGCGGTGGACGAGACCGGCCACCAGATGGCGGTGTTCGGGCGGCTCGGCTCCCGACCGTTCACCAAGGCGGAGATGGACCAGCTCTATCTCGACGCGCACGGCGTCCCCTGGTTCGTGACCGACAAGGTCGACGAGCGGCGCGCCGCGGCGCAATAATGCCGGCGTGCGCGGGAGCGAGCAGGATGCGGCGGGACCGATGAGTGCTTTGGACCAATTCGGGGCGGCCCTGGCGGGCCCGACCGGTGTCATCCTGGTGGCCGTCCTGGCGCTGCTGGCAATCCTGTTCTTCGTACTTTGGCTCGTGGGGCGTGGTGGCGCCGGCAAGGGCGGTGGCGACGAGCTGCGCCGGGCCACCCAGGAGCTCCGGGTCGTCCGCGGCGACCTGATGCAGGAGCGCAAGGACCACGCCGCCGAGCTCGCCAAGCTGACCAAGGAGGTGGAGAATCTGCGCGCGGTGGCGGGCGGCAGGATGCCGCCCGAGCTCGACGAGTGGCGGCGCCGGGCGGAGGCGGCCGAAGCCCGTCTCGTAGCCGAGCGCGCCGAGCTCGAAGCCCAGTTCCAAAAGCGCATGGAGGCGCTGGAAAAGGCGGTCGGGGCGGGCTCGTTCGACCAGACCGTGATCGCCCCCAACATCTCGGCGATGCATGAGCGGACCACGGCGCTCGAGCAGGAGTTGGCCCAGGTACGCCAGCAGCTCACCGAGGCCGAAGGCCGTCTGCAGTCCGAGCTCAAGGCGCAGTTCGAAAAGCTGAGCGCGGAGAAGGCGTCGGCCCTCAACGCCGTGGTCGAGCGCTTCAAGACGAAGCTGCCGGAGGGCCAATCGGCTGCGGACATCGCCGCCGCGGCCCTGGCGGCGAAGCCCGCCGACGTGCCCGACAGTATTCGCTTCCCCTATCTCGAGGTGGTCGAGGGTGGCGAGATCGGCACCCGCTACTTCCTGCCCTACGGCCAGTCGACCCTCGGGCGCGAGGCCAGCTGCACGATCGCCCTGGACGAACCGCGCGCGTCGCGACTGCATGCCGAGGTCACCTTCGACGGCACGGAGTTCGTGCTGAAGGATCACAAGAGCCGCAACGGCACCTTCCTCAACGACAAGCCCGTGGACAGCGCGCCGCTGCAGTTCGGCGACGTGATCGCCATCGGCGACCTGAAGCTCGCCTTCGACTGTGCGGCCCACGTCGCGGCGGCCCGGGACGAGGCCGCATCGACAGCGGCCTATCGCGCGATGGTGGCCGCAGCACCCAATTTCCGTGCCGCCCTGGGCCGGCTCGGTGCGATGTCGGGCCAGACGGGCGAGGGTACGGACGGCCGCGTCGTCGTCTGATGGCGGCCCGCACGCTCTACCCGCCGATCGAGCCCTACGACCATGGCCGGCTCGATGTCGGCGACGGCCACGAGGTCTATTGGGAGGTGTGCGGCAACCCGAACGGCAAGCCGGCCGTGTTTCTGCATGGCGGCCCCGGCGGCGGATGCGGCCCCGAGCACCGCCGGCTGTTCGATCCGTCCCGCTATCGCATTCTCCTGTTCGACCAGCGCGGTTGCGGGCGCAGCCGCCCACTGGCCTTCCTGGACGCCAACACGACCTGGCATCTGGTCGCGGACATCGAGCGGCTGCGCACATTGCTGGGCGTCGAGCGCTGGCAGGTGTTCGGGGGCTCCTGGGGCAGCACGCTCGCGCTCGCCTATGCCCAGGCCCATCCGCTGCGGGTCACCGAACTCGTCCTGCGCGGGATCTTCCTGCTGCGCCATTGGGAACTGCACTGGTACTATCAGCACGGCGCGTCGCTGCTGTTCCCCGACAAGTGGGAGCGGTTCCTGGCGGTGATTCCGGCCGAGGAGCAGGACGATCTGATCGCCGCCTATCGGCGTCGCCTGATCGATCCCGATCCAGCCGTCCAGCTGGCCGCGGCGCGGGCGTGGAGTCTGTGGGAAGGCGAGACCATCACCCTGTTGCCGAACGAGAGCTTCAGCCGTCAGTTCGGCGACGACGAGTTCGCCCGCGCCTTCGCCCGGATCGAGAACCACTATTTCGTCCACGACGCCTGGCTCGACGACGACCAGCTCCTGCGGGAGGTCGGCCGGCTGCGCGACATCCCGGCGGTGATCGTGCAGGGTCGCTACGACGTTGCGACCCCGCCTGCCTCGGCATGGGAGCTGCACCGCGCCTGGCCCGAGGCCGAGTTCGTCCTGGTCGAAGGCGCCGGTCACGCCTTTTCGGAGCCGGGCATTCAGGCGGCGTTGCTGGCCGCGACCGACCGGTTCGCCGACGCCTGAGCGGGTTCGGGAACTGGACGCCGGTGACCTCCCGACCTACGTTGCGCTGCACAATCGGTGGAGCCAGTGCAATGACCGAGACTCGCGCCGTGGCCAAGCTGCCCAGCCTCGACATCGAGATCCTGCACCGCGAGGCGCCCGAGGAGGGTGCCGAATATCTGTCGGTGAGCCTGCGTGCCACACCGAACCTCGCCGCCGCCGCCAATCTGCTGGATCCGTTCCGGTTGTTGAGCGGTGGCGCGGCCTTGGACCCGTGGCGAGCATGGCTGCGGCTGGTCGATCCGTTCGGGTTCTGGCGCCTGCCGGCAGCACTGCTGGAGACACCACGGAACCGGACCGAATGATCCGCCACGTCGTCCTGTTCAGTGTCCGTGACCCGGCCGATCTCGAGCTGGTCCACGGCGCGCTGGCGCGGCTGGCCGAGATCCCCGAGGCACGCCGCCTGGAAGTGGCGCGCAATGCCAAGCGTGACGGCCTGTCGGCGGAGATAGACCTGGTGGTCTATGGCGAATTTGCCGACCTCGCCGCGCTGGAGCGCTACAAGGCGCACCCGCTCTATGCCGAGACCATCCGCATCGTGCGTCCGCGCCGCGAGATCCGGATCGCCGTGGACTTCGAATCGCCCGACCGGCCGTAGGCGAATCGCCGTTGACGGCGGGGGCTCTCCACCCACCGTCGGCAGCAACACCGACAAGGGGGTAGGGGCAATGTCGCGCATCGCGGCTGGTCTGCTCGGCCTAGCACTGCTCGGCGCCGCGTCCGCCCTCGGCCCGGTGGCGGCGGCTCAGGAGAAGCTCGTCGTCTCCAACTGGGACGCCTACATGCCGCCCGACCTGCTCGAGCGGTTCAAGGCCAAGACCGGGATCGAGGCCGAGGTCGCGGTGCACGCCACCAACGAGGAGATCATGGGCAAGGTCACGGCCTCGGGTGGGCAGGGCTTCGACGTGCTGTTCGTCTCCTCGCCCTTTGCCGAGGCCCTGCAGCAGCTGCAGCTCCTGGCCCCGCTCGATCCGGCCCAGCTGCCCAATCTGGCCAACCTCTATCCCGAGGCGCGGGAACTCCCGCACGACCCGGGCAACAAATTCTCGGTACCTTACACCTGGGGCACCACCGGCCTGTGCTGGCGCAGCGACCTGGTCGAGGCCGATCCGACCAGCTGGAAGGACCTGCTGGAGCCCGGCGATGCGCTCAAGGGCAAGACCACCATGCTGTCGACCGACCGCTGGCTGCTGGCGGCGGGCTTCCTCGCCAACGGCGATTCGGTCAACGCCACCGACCAGGCCCGGATCGACGCGGCCCGCGACCTGCTGATCGCCGCCAAGCACACACTGCTCGCCTACGACGACACCACCTTCTATTCCAAGCTGGTCTCGGGCGAGGCCGAGCTGGTCCAGGCCTGGGACGGCTGGTGCAATTACGGCATCACCGAGAATGCGGCGATCAAGTACGCCATCCCCAAGGAAGGCAGCGACCTCTGGGTCGACACCATGGTGATCACGGCCGCTTCGGAGAACAAGGAAGCGGCGCACAAGTTCATCGACTTCGTCCTCGACCCCGTGAACGGCGCCTGGGTGGCCAGCAACATCCTCTACAAGGTGCCGTCCAAGGCGGCCATGGACGCGATCGACCCGGCCCTGCTCGAAACCTACCCGAACCTCGCCATGGCCCCGGCCGAGCTGATCAAGCTCGAGCAGCTGCGCTACGTCGGTGCGACGCAGAAGGCCTATGCGCGCGCGGTCGCGGAGATCATGGCCGCCAAGTGATCGGGGGCGGGCTCCGGCTGGCGCTGACGCTGCCGGGCCTGCTCCATCTGGCGCTGTTCCTGCTCGTCCCTTGTGCCCTCGTCCTGGTGCCGGCGGCGTTCGGGCGCGGTACTTGTGGCGGGATCGACTGGAGCGTGGTCGCGACGGCCCGTTTCGCGAGGGCAACCGCCTGCTCGCCGGGCCGGCGCAGGCGATGATGCAGGCCCGGCGTCACGGTGCCGATCGAGCACGCGCCTGCTCGTGCCGACGGCATTCGCCGCTCCGTCGGGTGTCCCGAACGCGCCGCGGCGGAACTCGGTTTCAGGTCCGAGGTCCCGATTGATGCTGGCCTGCGGCATCTCCTCGCCGCACGGCCCTGAGCACGGCATCTGGGTGCATGATCATATCGGTTGACAGAGAAGGGATAATACTCCTAGTATCGGGTCATGTTCCTTGTACCTGACGTGGCTATCGCGCCCCAGGAGGATTCCATGGCTCTCGACCCGATCGTCCTCGCCGCCGACCCGCTGCCGGCGCTGGTGGCCAAGCTCAACGCGAACTTCGCGCGGCTGGGCCTGTCCGGCGCCGGCGCGCCGGCGTTGCCGGCCGACTTTCTCGGCCAGGAATATCTCGACACCGAGAGCGGCCGGATCCACGTCGCCCGGGCCACGGACAGCGTCAGCCCGGCCGACGACTGGGAGCCCAAGCTGCGCAGCGGCGAGAAGGGCGCTCCTCTGGGTTGCGCGACGCTCGACGCGCTGGGCCGGATTCCGGCGGATCAGCTTCCGCCGGCCAGCGGGGGAGCGCTCAACCACGCGCTGGCCGCGGGCTCGCCGAGCGCGCTTTTGTCAAGCGGCGAGGCGCAGATCGGCGTGGTGAGCATCACTCCGAGCCACGCCTCTTCGCCGATTCTCCTCCTGGCGCGAGCCGACCTGACCAAGGACGGCGGTTCGACCGCCCGGCTGGCCACGCTGACCCTCCGGCGCGGCAGCGACCGCGCCGACCCCCAGGTCGGGCTGAGCTGCCTCACCAAGAGCCAGGCCGTGGCCAGCAGCCAGTACGGGCCCCTGCTGGTCCTGGCGGTCGATCGTCCCGGCACCACCCAGGCCGTCACCTACGGGCTGTTCGCCAAGGTTTCTGCCGGCAAGAGCACGGCCGACCGGTTCGAGCTGGCTGCGGTCGAGCTTGCCGGGGTGGTCGGGGCGGAAGGGCCCGCCGGCAGCGACGGCCGCTCGCTGCGCAGCGGCGCCGGAGCACCGACCCTCGATCTCGGCGAGGAGGGCGACCTCTACGTCGACCTGGCGGCCCCTGCTCTGTACGGAGCGAAGACCGCCGCCGGCTGGGGCGTGCCCACCGCGCTCGCCGGTCCGGCCGGCGCAACCGGCCCGATGGGGCCACAAGGGATCCCCGGCCCCGCTGGACCGAGCGGCCCCGCTGGCCCGACCGGGGCCAAGGGCGCGACAGGGGCGACCGGTGCCCAGGGCCCGATCGGGCCGGCCGGTCCCAAGGGCGATCCCGGCCTTCAAGGACCGCCCGGACCTGTGGGACCACAGGGTGCGACCGGACCGCAGGGTCCTGTCGGACCGGCTGGCAGCGGCGGCGGTGGTGGATCCTACAGCGGCCAGCGACAGATCGCCGCATCGGCTGCCCTCACCGCTGCCGACCGCGGCCGGCTGCTCCGCGTCGTCGGCGAGGCGGTCACGCTCGATCTGGACGGCACCGGCTTTGCCGAGCTCGACTGGCTCGAGGTCCGCAACGAGAACGCCCCGGGCGACGACGGGTTCTTGACCATCTCCGCCGGGCCGGACGGCATCAATACCGCCGCGGGAGCGAGCATCCTGCTGGCGCCGGGCGACACGGTGCGGCTGGTGAAGATCGCCGCAACCGCCCCGGTCTGGCTCACTCTGTCGCCGATCGGGTTCCTGGCACTGGACGCCAACCAATATGCGGCGGTCGATGCCGCGGGTGCGGCGCAGGAACCGCGCACCGACCGCCACGCCTTCACCTCGGACGTCGTCGACCCGGCGGGCGACGGCAGCTTCGGCGGCTTTCGCGCGCCCTGGCCGGGTGTCGTCGAATCGGTGTACGCCAGGACCCGCGCCGGCACGGCCCAGCTCGTGGCGGAGCGCAACGGCGTCGCGCTCGGCGGGTTCGCCAGCCCGCTCGCCCTGTCGCAGGGGGAGACAGAGCGCGTATCGGGCGCTAGTTTCACCACCGGAGATTTGGTTACCTTCCGGCTTTCCTCAACGAATGGGCTAACGAGCGATGGTTCTGGGCGCAAAGGGGCGTATGTCACGGCGGTCGCTGTTCGGACTGGCGACTAGCATGACCATCCTGGCCCCGGGCTGCGGCCCCAACGCCCCCGTCGTCGCCGGCAAGGACGCCCGCGCCGGTACCGGACAGCAGACGCCCGCGCGCAAGGGCACGCTGCACAGCTTCACCCTGCACAACACCAGCGGCACCACCGCGACCCAGACCATCGCCCGGCTCGGCCTCGCCTTCCTCAAGGGCGACGTGCCCGCCGGCAAGCGCATCGTCGTCCGCCAGCGGGGCGGGCCGCAGATCGCCTTCGCCGCCGCGGCTGCGACCAACACATGGGCCGATGGCTCGCTGCGCTCGACCGCCGACGGCGGCCTGGTGATGATCGACGGCGTGGAACTGCCCGCCGGCGACTCGCGGACCTACGAGGTGTTCGTCAAGGACGGTGCCATCGCCACCAGCGGCTTCGACCCGTTCGCCTGGCTCGCCGCCCACGGCAACGACCTCACCGTCGCGGTCACCGCGCGCACCGGCTCGGCCACCGGCCCCAGGCCCGACCTCCTGTTCTCGCTCAAGACCGCGATCGCCACCACCACCCGGCGCGAGATCTTGAGCGACACCCGCCGCTTCGTGCGGATCAAGGCCTGGCAGAAGGTGCCCCAGGAGGAGCACCTGATCTGCGAGTACCATCTCGACTTCTGGCTCGACGGCACCGGCCAGCCCTGGGGCCTCGAGTTCGCCCCCGTCCTCACCCAGCACTGGTGGGTCGCCGACCCGTTCGGCACGACCCAGACCAAGGAGCGCCAGACCTACGACGCCGTGGTCAAGTACGGCACCACGGTCCTCGACACCCGCACCCGCCTCGACCACGCCTACTACTGCCGCTGGGCCAGCCTGCGCCCGCAGGACGACGCCCAGCATGCCAGGAAGCACTGGATCGGGCTGGGGCTCAGCCAGATGCCGACCGTGCGGGTGCAGTACGACGACAGCAGCCTGAAGCGGATGATGAAGGCGGGGTACATTCCGCCGCTGAGGCTGGGGGTGAACTACACGATGCCGACACGCCTATCCAACGACCTACACGCCCCTCGGGCTCAACGGCCACCGCGCCTACATCCCAGCAGTGGCGGCTATGTCGGCCGCGGCATTGGGGCGATCCCGACGCCAAGCTGGTCTGTCGCGGCAGGCCCAGGCCACGCCAGCGACGGCGGAGGGCGCTTGGCGCAACTCGCGCGTCATGGCGCAGGCCGGGCATGTCGGTCTACATCCACGTTCGCGATCACCGCAGCAGCCAGCGGCGTCAACGGCGGCACCGATGCGCCAACCGGACTGATCCCGCTGCCTTTCGGCAGACGGCTGTGTCGGGCTCGCAGAGCTACGCCGGCCTCGGCGTCGCCGGTAATCTACACGCGCGGTGCGACACAAGACACGCACGGCTTTACCGTTCTGATCCAAGACGCGCCGACCGGCGGCACGGGCGCGATGAGCGGCTATGACGACGCGCATGCGCACAATTATTGCGGACCGATGGCCTTTCTGGAAGGCGAGGCCTATCTGGGCGACGCCGCAGTCTCGCAATTCAACGGCCAGAGCTTCTGCAGTTACTGGAACATTTACGGCCACGACGCGCCGCTGCTCTACGCAAGCAGCTCGCGTGGTGCGAACTCAGGGCGTGCCGAGCAACACATCTGTCAAGTACGGCACCTTGCCTGACATGTTACAGCAAGAGCGCTCGATGGGCTGGAGCATCAACATCACTAACCACGCCTATGCCGTCCGAGCGGATACACATCCAGAGCGAGCTTTCATCAAGAATTTTATGCTTAACCTCAGTGGCTGGATGGCCAACAGCATCGACTACTTCACCTCAGCCCACATAAACAAAGGGCCGTTTTATGTAAATATGAGCTACTGCGGAATGACCAAGCACTGGATGTTCAATTGGCAAGCCATGGCAGCATACCAAACGGCTAGACTGTGCGACTTCCTGCCGCTAGATGGGAATGGAAAGAGCGGCGCCAAGCGCGCAGCAGAGTTGGGGGCCAAATACATAATCAAACTAATTATGAACGCGCCGTACGCCACATCTGCGTACAGCACCATCTGGAACATCGATGGTGCCGGTTTTATGACGCTCCTGCCAGATGACGAATGGCCGGCATCCTTCTCCTGCACATTTCAGCGCGCCGTGGGGACTGCCACACCACCATTCGGGCTGTCCTGGCAAAACGGCGATAAGTTACAAGTCATTGGCGTTCACTCAGGCGCTGGAAATCAGACCGCGCCTAGCGGCATCAACCTGGGGATCTATATTATCTCGTCCGGGTAAGTGGAAACACGTTCCAGCTCGCTACAACCGCCGACGGATCCGCTATCAGCGTTAGTGATGGCTCGGTAGAAGTGTGTATCACGATGCAAGCGTTCAGCGCCTACTCGGAGGTCGGGCCGAATGGCGTACGCTACTGGCCCAACGACGACGACTACATCTCAATTGCATTCGCATTATTTGAGCAAGCGGCCGGAGAAGTTCACGGTAGCATCACCAAGTCAACCTTGACTCGGGCGCGTTCATGGTTCGCTCCGAAGCAGAATGACTTCTCAACATTCGCCACATGGAACTACGACGGTGAGAACCTTCTTTAATACTCGCTCGGAGCTTTGGCTTCACGCGCCACAAGCTGCACTAGCTACTCACTCCAGCGAATTCTTCCAGTCATGTGCCACGGAAATACGTAATGATCTCCCGATCAGGAATGGGAGCTGCGCGTTTGGATCCGAGAAAATAGAAAGCGCACCCAACGTTGAATGCAGCGTCCGAACGAGCGAAGAGTGGATCAAGGTATCGCATTGGGTACGTTATTAGAAGACCGAACATCCGAGCACATGCAGTAAAACGGGGGTTACTAAAAGGTACCACTATACCCTTCCTGATCAAGTGTATATACGAGTAAATCGGACCTCCACACATGCCGCTAGCCACCTCATCGAAGTGCCTAAACAACCGGCGATGGCCAAGGAATGTGAAACGAGTAAAATCGTGAGCGCCCATGTGAACCGGCTGCAAGAACGGCGTAACAGAAAAGACAAAACCATGTGGCCGCAAAACTCGGACGATCTCGGAAACACATCTCTGCGGATCACACACATGCTCAAGTACGGATTCAATAACCGCGACGTCAAATGTTCCGTCCCGGAACGGCAAATCATGAGCGTCACAAATACATTGAACCTGCGCCGAAAAGGCGACGTCCGTGTAGGTAACATTGCCAGGAACATGACGATCGCCACAACCGACTACCAGAACCTCATGCGATGGACCCGAAATTTTTTTAAATGGGTCAAATTTATGGCCGGGCATAGGAGCCTCGGACAACCATCGTGCGATGCGGCGATAAAGCTTCTTCAGCCCGCCGGCTCGGTCCAACGAACCTCCATGGGCAGAGGCGCCGCCATAAGCTGAGCATCCTAAGTAGTCTGATATCCGAAATACACTATTGAACTCGTTTTTCAGAATTGGGACACCATCTACAATAGGAAAGGATTCGGGACATCGGCCACACTGAAGTCGATTCCCGATCTGTCGCAATGCGCCGCCGTCACACGGGCAAATATAGCGGCTGGCAAGGTCTGCAGACATTCACGCCCTCCTTATGTACAACTATCTACTGGATGCAGACAGTTTTCGGAGTACAGAAAAAGCCAGCCGCTCAGGAAGCGGAGGGCCGGCTGCCGGCAGATTGCTCGTTCATACAAAGCCAGCAATATAAGAACAAGGTTCGATTGAACGAGAAGTAAGCAGGGTACTGCCCCAAATAATTTAGTTGCTCTACGTGAAAGCCGTGGCGTTGAGCTAAGCGGTGGACAGCTGATTTGGTATTCGACCGATAGTACGTAGGGAACACGTCATCCGGGGCCCGACCCTCAGCTAAGTTTACTATTAAAGGATGTAGACGGTTGGGTAGCAGATACGATAGGATGGTGGCATAGTCATAAAGATTGGGAGTGAGTGAGATGAAAACTCCTCCGACGCGTAGGACACGATTGATTTCGCTATAAGATTGGTCAATTTGCGGCAAATGTTCTAGTACACATCTGGCGTATGCAACATCTACGGTAGCAGTGGAGATATCGCGCATATTTTCGACGCTGTTGATGAATAGCTCAACGTCAGAATGGTTGCGGATGCCAAATGGCTGAACATCGACGCCTTGAAGTCTGCGGGCTTTGCCACGAAGTCCGAGTAACATGGTGGCCTGCCGCCCACATCCGATGTCCAAGACTGTATCGTTCGGATGCAAACGATTTACAATGGATCGCTCAAAAATCGGTAGGGATGGGTCGCTGGCGGAAAGTACGCGTTTATCTGCTGCTGAACGGGCGAAAAGAAGGATGCCATAGTATGTCTCCAGCGCCGCTAGCGCGCGATAGGCGGAGCAGATCTTGTAGACAGTGGGGCCGTCTCTTCGGGCCACTCTGAGGGACGACTTTGTGATTTGCTGAAGTGGCGCAAGGAGATGGACAGGACGATGAACATATAATACAGATCATAGTATGCTAGCGATGAAGCGGTGCCGGCTACGAAATAAGCGACTAAACTCGCCTGAAGCATTGTCGCTAGATCGTGTATCCACCAGTTATTGACCTGGAACTTGTTGGACCAATCCGATCGTGATGCGTTCCACCATCCTGCAGCTGAGATTGCGAAGAACACAAACAGTGCGGGGAAGCCCAATTCGCCTAGGAGCTGGAAATATACGCTGTGGGCAGCGCGTGGGGAGGAGTTGACGAAGTCGACTCCAGTCTCGAACGGTTGGTAGTGAAGGTATGGTTCGCGTCCGTTCAATGCGTACATTCCTGCACCAACCAGGGGGCGGTCCAGCCCAGCAGCGAGGTACAGTCTGCCAAGCAATCAACCGGCTCTTGAATGAGTCGTCGGTCTGATCCGCGGTCTTGATGCTCTGCATGCGCTCAAGCCACACGGACGGCACGACAGCCATGAGCCCTATGGCCAAGACGCCGACTGCCAGCAGCGCGGCGATCTTGTGTTGAGAGCGCAACCAGATGAACCCGCCCAGGGCCACGAGCCCGATGAAGCCGCCGCGCGAATAGGTGCCGACGACGGCCAGGACCGAGAGCAGCATCGCGGCGAGCAGGCCGCGGCGAATCCAGACGATGGGCGGATTGCAGCCGCAGATAGTTCATCAGCGGGATGACCATCAGCATGGCCAGCGGCGAGGTGGTTGCGGTCCTCGATCATGGTGCCGGTCGGGCCGGTGAACTGGTGGCGTGCCGCCGCTGACGATGAACAGCGCCCCGCCCTTGACGCCGTAGAAGCCGATGCAGCAGGACGATCAGCCAGATCAAGGCGTGGATGCGGGCGCGGTGGTCAGGAAGGAGCTGAGCAGGACCAGGCGTAGAGCGATGGATCTTGCTGAACTCGTCCCATTTCGGCCAGGTCAGCTCCGGCGCCAGCGAGAAGAAGGTCGAGACGGTCATCAGGCAACCAGAGCAGGATCAGGAGGCCGGCGGTGAGGTCGAGGCGGAACTTGCGGAACTCGCCGCTGACGAGCCAGCCGGCGAGCGTGGCGATGGCGATGATCTGGTTGTAGGGCACGGTCGAGGCGAAGCCCCAGAGGTCGCGGTGCGGGTTCATCAGCGCCAGCCAGCCCCAGATCAGCATGCCGATCCAGGGCCGGAAGAAGCTCAGGAACGGCATCGGCAGGAAAGCGAGGAAGAACAGCAGGTTGCGCATGGGCTCAGACCGTCGTGCGGCGGCTCGGCCGGTGGCGCGGTCGATCGCCGGGTCGCGGGCTGCGCTTGCCTGATGCTGTACGCGGCGGACAGCCGGCCGGCCGGTGGCAGGATGTCGCATGCCGCATGGTCGATACCGTCTTCTTCGTGCTCCAGTTCATCGGCCTGGGCGTGCTGCTGCACTGGGCGCTGACCCACGACAAGCCGGACGACAGTGCCGCGGAGAGCGGCATCCTCGCCATGCGGCCGGCCGAGCCGTCCGGCGGACCAGGAGGCGCCGAAGCGCCGGGGCGGGGCGGCCTCACCCCGGCGCCCCGTAGGAGCGGGCATAGGTGGCGGGGTCGGAAGCGGTCCGGCTCCGGTTGAGGAGCAGCGCCACCCGGTCGCCGCCGTCCAGGAGCTCCAGTGCGGAGGCCACCGTCTCCTCGGTCGCCTGGCTGCCGCCGACCACCAGGATCACCAGCGCCGCCTGCTGGGCCAGGACCGGCGCCTCGTTGGTGGCGAGCACCGGCGGGCCGTCGAGGATCACCAGGCCGCCGGCGTGGCGCCGGGCGAGCTCGGCCAGGAGGCTGGCCATGGGCGGGGCGCCGAACAGGCGGGCGGGCGAGGCGCTGCGGTCGCCGGCGTCGATCACCGACAGCGGCAGGCCGTCGGCGCGGTGCAGGATCTGGTCCAGCGCCAGCGCCGGTGCCGCCAGCCGGTCGCCGAGGCCCCGGCGCGGCGGCAGGTCGAGCAGGCGGGCGAGGCTGGGGCTGTGCAGGTCGGCGTCGACCAGGGCCACCGGCAGCTGCTCCTCGAGTGCCAGGCTCAAGGCCAGGTTCGCCGCGACGAAGCTCTTGCCCTCGCCGGGCTCGGCCGAGGTGACCAGGACGATGGCGCCGGCGGCGTCGGGCCGGCGGAACAGGTCGAGCTGGCGCACCAGGCGGCGCTTGGCGGCACCCAGCTCGCGCGCCAGCGGCGAGCCCAGGGTGCCCGGGGTCAGCAGCCCCTGACGCGCCATGCGCCGCCAGACCGGGCGGAAGGTGGGCTCGGCCGGGATCGCGGGCGCCGGCGCAGGTGCGGCGGCCGCCGGCGTGGCGAGGGCGTCGCCCCGGGGTCCCCAGCCGGGATGGCCGACCGCGCGCTCGATCAGGCTCGCTGCCATCGCTTCACACCCGCTGGCGGAGATAGTCGAGCCACGGGCCGGCGCGCTGGGCCAGCTCGCCCTGCAGATCGCGGGCGAGCGCCGGCAGGTCGGGCTTGGTCGGCCGCAGCTGATAGAGGTAGAACACGCCCGAGAACAGGACCAGCAGGGCCAGGGTCGCCGTCCCCAGCGACAGCGCCTCCACCGCCCGCAGCCGCCGGTGCAGGGCCGAGCGGACCACCGAGATCGACCCCAGCACCGGCAGGTCGAACAGCTCCTTGAGCTGGGCGCTGCTGCGCAGCGTGCCGTCGAGCTGGATCCGCAGCAGCGCCCAGCCGACCCCGGCGCCGAAGCCCACCACCAGCACCCCCGCCATCAGCAGGCCGTGCGGCGGCCCGCTGGGCTTGACCGCCACCACCGGCGGCTCGACGACGCGAAAGTCGATCCGGTTGGTCTCGGCGTCGAGGCGTCCGGCCAGCCGCGCCGATTCCGCGCGCTCGGTCAGCTCCTTGTGCCGGGTCAGCAGCACGTCGTAGTCGCGGGTGAGGCGGGTCAGGCCGGCCTCGACCTCGGGGGTCTGGGCCACCATGGCGGCCAGCCGGTCGATCTGCGGCCGCACCAGCTCGATCCGCCGGCGCAGGTCGGCGACGCGCAATTCGGCCGCCTTGAGCTGCTCCTGGACCTGGAGATGGACCGGATTGTCCAGGCGCGGGCCGCCGGGGCCCGTGCCGCTGGCGCGCCGCTGGGTCGCGACCTCGGCCTCCGCCTGGGCCAGCAGGCTCTTGAGCGTCACGATGCCCGGATGCTGGTCGGTGTAGGTGAGCTGCGCCTGGCCCAGGCGGTCGCGCAGCTCCGCGACCCGCTGCTCGGCCGGGGTGGCGACGCGCGCGGCCTCGGCCTGGCTCAGATAGCGCGGCACGGTCGCGAGCTGGGTCGCCAGCTGGTCGCGCTGCCAGACCGCGGATTCGAGCTCGCTGCTCATCGAGCGCAGGTCGGTCTCGGCACTCTCGAGCTGGCGCTGCGCCCGATCCACGCCGCCCAGCTCCTCGGCATGCTCGCGGCGGTAGTTGGCGACGGTGAGCTCCGCCGCGCGCAGCTTGGCCTCGTACTCGGCGATCTGCCGGCCGATGAAGTCCTGCGCCGAGCTCACGTCGCGCTGGGTGATGCCGACATTCTGCTCGACGAAGATCTGCAGCACGGCGTCGACGACGCGGTAGGACTGACGGGCGTCGGTCGAATTGTAACTGACCTTGAACAGGTTCTTGCCGACGGCACTGACGCCGATCTGCCTGGGCAGATCCTCGATCAGCTGCTCGCGCCCGAACGCATCGTCGACCGTCAGGTCGAGGTCGGTCATGTGGATCAGCTGCTCGACATTGGGACGGGTGAGCAGCGTCTGGCGCATCACCTCGACCTGGCGCTGGATGTCGGGCGAGACCGCGAGCTTGTCCATGAGCGGACCGAGCACCGATTCGGTGTCGACATAGATCTGCGCGGTCGAGGCGTAGCGGTTCGGCAGCAGCGCCACGGCCAGCCACCCAGCCAGGCAGACGAGCCAAGCCACCGCCACGATCGCCCAGCGCCGTTGCCACAGCTCGCCGACATATTGAAGCGCCAGGGCCTTCAGCTGGTTCATGGCGCGGCAGCCTAGAAGAAGCTCTTGGGGACGAGGATGACGTCACCCGGCAGAACGAAGCTGTTGGCACTGGTGTCGCCGTCGTTGAGCAGATCGTCGAGCCGCAGGCCGTAGATCTTCTCCTGGTCGCCGCGGCCGCGGATCAGCACGGCGTCGTTGCCGGCGGCAAACTCGCTGAGCCCTCCGGCCGCCACCATCACGTCGAGCACCTGCATCCCGGCGCGGTAGGGAACGGCCGTGGGCTTGCCCGCCTCGCCCACCACCCGCACCGTTTGGCCGACGGCGTCACCGAAGCTGGTCACGCTCACGGTCACCTGAGGATTCTGGACGTAGGCCTGCAGCTTGCCCGCGATGGTCGAGCCGAGTGCGACGGGGGTCATCCCTGCCGCCTGCACGTCGCCCACGAGCGGCATGGAGATGCGCCCGTCGGGGCGGACCTGCGTGTTCTCACGGGTCAGATCCGGCGCTCCCCAGACGAAGACCTCCAGCGTGTCCAGGGGGCCGATCTCGTACTCCGCTGCCGATCCCAGCTCCTTGATGGGATCTTCGGGCGGCGGCGGCAGGCGCGTGCACCCCGATTGCAGTACGAACAGGGTGGCGGCCAGCAGCCACGCCGTCGACGCTCTGCGCTTCCGGTCCGTGGCCCGCCAGGTAGTCATCCGCTTCCACCACCCGCTCAAGCCTCGGCTCCCCGAACCAGATGATCGCGCCACGATCCAGCCACCGGCGCGACGACAATATTGCGACAGAGGTTCGTTGCGGTTGTCGGGTCGGAGGCCGCACGGCCACGTCCAGCCACCTGAACCCGTGCTCGCCCTCGCAGCCAATCCGACCGCCGCTCATCTGGCGCCATCGCCGAACAGCATCGTGCCTACCGTACGCATCATAATCAATAGGTCGAGCGAGAAGCTGCGGTTCTTGAGATAGAACAGGTCGTAGCTAAGCTTGCGACGCGCCTCGTCGACGTTGCTACCATACTCACAGTTGATTTGCGCCCAGCCCGTGATCCCCGGACGGATCTTGTGGCGCTCGTTGTAGTAGGGGAGTTCCGCGGTCAGCTCGCGGACGAACGTCGGACGCTCCGGCCGCGGTCCGACCATGCTCATGTCTCCCCTGAGCACGTTGATGAGCTGAGGCAGTTCGTCCAGCCTCGTGCGCCGGAGGACGGCCCCGACCCGCGTGATGCGCGGATCGGCGATCCTGGCCCATTGCGGTCCACTCGCCCGTTCCGCATCGTCTCGCATGGTGCGGAATTTCAGCATCCAGAATGCGCTGCCATCGACGCCGACGCGTTTTTGCCGGTAAAATACAGGTCCCTTGCTGTCGAATGCGATCGCCGCGGCGATGAGCGGCAACAAGGGCGCGAAGAGCGCCAGAAGGGCGAGGCTGGTGACCACGTCGAGCACCCGCTTCGCCTGGACCTGCAGCCGCCGGTTGTGAAAGCCGTCGGAGAAGATCAGCCAACTGGGCCGAGCCCATCGCAACTCGATCCTACCTGTGCTTCGTTCCAGAAAGCTTATGTGATCGGTCACGCGGATCCCCGACATCCGGCATTCGAGCAGGCTCTGGGCAGGCAGTCTGCTGCGCAGATCGTCGAGCGCCACGACGATCTCCTCAACCTGCTCGTCCCGCATGCGCCGCACGAAGTCGTCATCGAGCACTGCCACGCGGTCCGGCGGCAGAGCATCGCCGCGCGCGTGCGCCGCCTCCTCGTCGATCTCGAAGAAGCGGTGCAAACGCACGCCATGACGGTCGCCGCAGGCTCTCCACAGGGCGGAAGCGGCGGCGCCGGTACCAAGAACAACTACCTTGGGTTTCAGGTGCTTGCGAAGGCTCTTGAGCTGCAGGCCCAGGACCCGCACACCCAGCAGTGACAACGATGCAACCAGGGCGAGCGTGACCACCTGCCAAGTGGTCGCCACGGTGCTGTCCGCAAGATACCAGATGGCAGAGATCATCACCGCGCCGACGAACGCTCCGGCCAACAGCCTCGGCGCCATGTTGCGCGCGGAACGCAGGCAACTGCCGTGGTACGCTCCGATGGAGAAGGTCGCAGTGATGGTCAGACAAGCAAAGGTCAGCGCGACGGTCAATGTGTCGCTCGTGGGGACCGTCTCGCTTTGATTGAACGTTGCCAGTGCCCAGAATACGATCGCCAAGGAAGCAAATTCGACGGTGATGAGAGACAAAATTACCCTATTCGCTCTCTGGATCAGTGAGCGCATCGCATCCCTCACAAGCTATGCAGGGGCAAGTCAGATCAAGTCCGCCCTCGACCGCCCCGACGGTTCGTTTCGCGGGCTGTTCTCCCGCTTCAGTCAGATCCGTTTTTCACTTGATTGCCTCGGACACAGGAGAACTACCTGGAACGATCACAACCCACAGTTAAGATACGAGACTACATGCATACGAATTGATCGACCATCGCATCTCAGCATACCCCACACGGACCGACAAGAGTTAATCCACGACGGAAAGCGAAACTTTTAGGATAAATAGTCGACGACCTTGCCGCTTCCATGGTTAACATTGAAGCGCACAGCACGGTCGGCGAAAATGATCTTCATCGACGTCATCCGTTCGTCACCAATTCGTAGCCGCGGCAGCGGCTCCAAAACTCTCACCGCCGGTCCCTTGCGGCTCAGTCGTTGCCGCCGACACGGTGCCGCAGGCAGGAGTCCGCAGCTCGGGGTGGTCGGTGGCGAAGGCACAACGCGAATGGCCGGCGGCCGCAAACAGCCGGTGAACGAGCGCGACGGGCGTCGATCGCGGGCGGAAGCGGCGTCAGATGCCCAACCGGGGCCACCGCCGATGGCAAGGCCGGTGACATCGCGGATCTTGTCGGCATCGCGGCGAGGCTGGCGGTGGCGGGCAGATCCAGGAACGCCGGCAGCGCCTTAATGTCGCGGCGGCAATCGCCTGCCGCCAGCGCCAGAACCATCAGGGCGCCTGCTTCGAACTCCAGCGGCGTGACGATGCCACCATCGGGCACATCGCACGCCGGTGCCGCGTCCGCCGGTGCGGACGGTAGCGCAGAGCTCCACGATGCGCTGGTCGCGCCCTATCCTCGAGAGAGGCTCGCGGTCCCGCGCTACCGAAGCGTTCGCAGCGAGCGCGCCTACTGCGGCAACGGGATCTGGTGACCGAGCGCCGGAACGTCGTAGCCCCGCTGCAGGCCTGGGCGTGCGGCAAGTTCCAAGTACCATCGCCTGACGTTGGGAAACGCCGGAAGGTCGATCCCCTGCCACTCCCAGCGCGACAGCCAGGGCCAGGTCGCGAAGTCGGCGATGGTGATCTCGGGCCCCGCCAGGTAGGCCGCTTCACCGAGCCGCCGGTCCATCACGCCGTAGAGCCGCTTCGCCTCGGCGCCGTAGCGCAACTCGGCGTAGGGCGCCTTGCCGGGGTTGAAATGCAGGAAGTGGTGGGCCTGGCCCAGCATCGGACCGACCCCACCCATCTGGAACATCAGCCATTCCAGCGTGGTGATGCGCGCGCCCTTGGCGAGCGGCAGGAAGCGGCCGGTCTTCTCGGCGAGATAGATCAGGATGGCCCCGGATTCGAACACGCTCTGGCCGTCTTCGCGATCGACGATTGCCGGAATCTTGTTGTTGGGGCTGATTTTCAGGAAGTCGGGGTGGAACTGGTGGTCCTTGCCGATGTCGATCGGATGGACCTCGTAGCCCAGCCCGCATTCCTCGAGCATGATCGACACCTTGCGGCCGTTGGGCGTGGACCAGGTATAGAGATCGATCATGCGCGCTGCCTCGCCTTCGGTCGGGGAATTGCTCGATAGCGGCTATGGGCGCAGCAGCCAAGCGCTCAGCGCGCCAGGACGCGACCCTCGATCAGGACCGCGACGATGGCGCCGGCCGCGTCGACGACCGCGATGTCGGCAGCACAGCCGGGCACCAACCGCCCGCGCTCGGCGATCCCCAGATAATCGGCCGGCAGGACAGTGCAGCGGCCGGCCGCCTCGGACAGGGTCAGGCCGAGACGGAGGAGGTTGCCCAGGGCCCGATCCATGGTCAACACGCTGCCGGCGAGGCTGCCGTCGGGTAGCCGGACGGTCTCGCCACTCTTCCGGATCGCGTGCGTGCCCAGGCGATAGGTACCGTCGGGCATTCCTGCGGCTGCCACCGCGTCGGTGACGCAGTGCAGATCGGGTATCGCGCGCAGGGCGGCGCGCGCTGCGCCTTCCTCCACATGCTGGAAATCGAGGATGAGCTCGGCGGAGCGGGCGAGGGCCAGGGCGGCACCGACGGCGCCAGGGCGGCGATGATGCAGTCCCGACATGGCGTTGTAGAGATGGGTGAAGCCAGCGGCACCGGCGGCCAGAGCTGCCCGGGCCTGCGCGTAGTCGCAGGTGGTGTGGCCGATCTGGGCACGGGTGCCGAGGCCACGGAACGCGGCCAGCAACTCGCCGGACGGATCGACCTCGGGTGCGTAGGTGGCGACCAGGATCGGTGCGGCAGCAGCCAGCTCGCGCAGGAGTTCCAGGTCCGGCGGAATCGCGTGGGGCGGCTGAGCGCCGAGCGCCGCCGGGCTGATGAACGGACCCTCCAGGTGGGCGCCGAGAACGCGTGCTCCCGGGCCCGGCGCGCGCATCGCCTCCGCGATCCCGGCCATGGCGCGACGCAGGTCGGCTGCGGGTGCCGTGACCGTGGTCGCGAGCAGGGAGGTGGTGCCGTGGCGGGCATGGAACGCCGCCATCCGCCGGACGGCGTCCGCGCCCTCCATGCAGTCGGCACCGTCTCCGCCATGCACGTGCAGATCGACGAAGCCGGGGATGACGAACCGGTCCACAGGTGCCGGACCAGGCTCGATCGCCAGGATCCGCGCGGTGCAGCGCAATGCGCCGGCGACCCACCCGGCCGGGGTCAGGATCTGGCCGGCGATCCTGGTCTCGTCCATCACCGCTCCTCAGCCCCGCCGCATCTCGGCCACGAAGTCGTAGCGATCGCCGCGATAGACCGAGCGGGTGAACTCGACCGGACGGCCGTCGGCGAGATAGCCGTGGCGCACCGTGGCCATCACCGGGGCGCCGGGCGCGATGCCGAGATGGCGCGCGTCCTCGGTGCCGACCGCTGCCGCGCGCAGATGCTGCAGGGCGCGGACCGGCTCGCACCCGCGTGCGCGGAGTACGGCATAGAGAGAACTGACCACCTCGGCCGGGTCGGGCAGGTCGCGCGCGGCGATCGAGGCGCGCTCGACCGCGAGCGGCTCGTCATCCGCGAGGCGGACGCGCACGAAGCGCGCGACGCGCTCGCCGCTGGCGAGCGCCAGTGCGATCACTTCCTCGGGCGAGGGCGCGAACAGGCCCCGTTCGAGCCAGGTGAAGCCGGGACGGCGGCCACGTGCGCGCATGTCGTCGCTGAAGCTGGACAGGCTGGCAAGTGGCTGCTCCAGCCGCGCCGCGACGAAATTGCCCGACCCGTGGCGCGAGGTGACCAGGCCGCGTGCCGTGAGCTCGTCGAGCGCCTTGCGCACCGTCGTCCGCGAGACGTCGAGCCGCTCGGACAGGATGCGCTCCGCCGGCAGCGCCTCGCCGTCCTTGAACCGACCGCAGGTGATCGCGGCCGTGATCGCATCGACCAGCTGCAGGTAGAGCGGCGAGGCCGCCTGCGGGTCAGGTCGCAGCCCGTCAAGTTCCCAGGCCGGCTCGTCCAGCGCAAGGGCGGCCACGCTCACGCGGCGATCCGCTGCCGGTCGGCCGCGCCGAACAGATGCGCGGCGCCCGGCTTGATGGTCAGGCCCACGGTCCGGCCCGCCGGCAGGTGGAGGTCGGGCGAGACTTCCACCACCGCCGTGCCCCCACCCTCGAGATCGAGGTGCAGGTAGGATTCCCGCCCCAGATATTCGTTGAGAACGATCTGACCGCGCATGGGGGCCGCATCGGCCTCGGTGACCTGGAAACCGTCAGGCCGTACGCCCACCACGGTCTTGCCCCGGCCCAGCCGGACCTCACCGCTCCCGGTCAGCTCACCCTCGAGGAAGTTCATCCTGGGCGAGCCGATGAAGCCCGCGACGAACAGGTTGGCCGGGCGGCGGTAGAGTTCCTCGGGCGTGCCCACCTGCTGGACGACACCCTGATCCATGACCACGATGCGATCGGCCAACGTCATGGCCTCGACCTGATCGTGGGTGACGTAGACCATGGTCGCACCCAGCTGCTTGTGCAGCCGGGCGATCTCGAACCGCACGGTCGAGCGCAAGGCGGCGTCGAGGTTGGAGAGCGGCTCGTCGAACAGGAACACCTGCGGGTGGCGCACGATCGCCCGGCCGATCGCCACCCGCTGCCGCTGGCCGCCGGAGAGTTCGGAGGGCTTGCGCTGCAGGAGACTCTCCAGCGCCAGGATGCGCGCCGCCTCCTTGGTCCGCTCGGCGATCAGGGCCGCCGGCTCGCCCGCCTGCTTCAACCCCAGAGCCCAATTCCCGGCAACGTCGAGGTGGGGGTAGAGGGCGTAGCTCTGGAACACCATGGCGATGCCGCGCTTGGCCGGCGGCAGGTGGTCGACCACGCTCGTGCCGATGCTGACCCTGCCTGAGGACTGGGTCTCCAGCCCGGCAATGATCCGCAGAAGGGTGGACTTGCCGCAGCCTGACGCACCCAGGAGGACGATGAACTCGCCGTCGGCGATGTCGAGGTCCACGCCCTGGAGCACCTCGGTCTTGCCGAAGGACTTGCGGATCTGGTCGATCTTGAGCTGGGCCATGACGACGGTCCCTACTTGACGGCGCCGGAGGTGATGCCGCGGATCAGCTGACGGCTGAAGATCAGGTAGAGCAGCAGCACCGGCACGATCGCGAGCGACAGTGCGGCCAGCACTGCGTTCCAGTCGGTGACGAACTGGCCCAGGAACACCTGCGCTCCGAGCGTGATGGTCTTGGTGGCCTCGCCGGGGGCCAGGATCAGCGGGAACCACAGGTCGTTCCAGACCGGGATCATGGTGAACACGGCCACGGTCGCCATCGGCGGGCGCATCAAGGGCAGGACGATGCGCCAGAAGATCGTGTACTCGGACAGTCCGTCGATCCGGCCCGCGTCCTTGAGGTCCTTGGACACGCTGCGCATGAACTCGGACAGGATGAAGATCGCCAGCGGCAGGCCCTGGGCGGTATAGACCAGGATCAGGGCCGTCAGCGTGTTGACCAGGTTGAGCCGGACCATGAGTTCGAGGATGCCCACCGTGCCCAGGCGGATCGGGATCATGATTCCCAGCGCCAGAAACAGGCCGAGGAACGCGTTGCCGGGGAAGCGGTACTCGGCCAACGCGAATGCCGCCATGGCGCCAAAGAGCAGGATCAGCACCAGGGAGACGATGGTCACGATCAGGCTGTTGCCGAAATAGAGGGTGAAGTCGCCCTGGTCCAAGACGGTCTGGAAGCCGGCCAGCGTGAATGTCTCGGGCGTCGGCAGCGACAGAGGCGAGCCGAAGATCGCCTTCCTGCTCTTCACCGCGTTGATCAGCACCAGGACGATCGGGAACAGGGCGACGATCGTGTAGGCGATCAGGATCACGTGCGCGGTGGCCTGGCCGAAAAAATCGCGACGGGCGAGGTTCATGGTCGCCGCTCTCAGAACTGGTAGCGCTGCATGCGTCGCTGGATGCCGAACAGGTAGGCCATGACTCCGGCCAGGATGATCAGGAACATGATCGTGGCTATGGTGGCACCCATGTGCGGATCGCCGGTCTGGATCTGAAAGCCGAAGAAGACGCGGTAGAGATAGGTGCCCAAGAGGTCGGTCGAGAAGTTGGGGCCGGCCAGCGCACCTTGTGTCGCGTAGATCAGGTCGAAGGCATTGAAGTTGCCGATGAAGGTGAGAATCGAGATGATCCCGATCGAAGGCAGGATCAACGGCAGCTTGACCTTGAAGAACAGCGACGGTCCGCGCACCCCGTCGAGGTCGGCGGCCTCGATCACCTCCTTGGGGACGTTGAGCAGGGCAGCGTAGATCAGCATCAGGGGGATGCCGACATATTGCCAGACCGAGATCAGCGAGAGCGTGGTGAGCGCGTACTCCTCCTTGCCGAGCCACGGCGCGTAGAGCCATTTCAGGCCGACCGCACCCAGAAGCGAGCTGGACACGCCCCAGATCGGGCTCAAGATCAGCTTCCAGGCGAAGCCGATGATCACCACCGACAGCATCGTCGGCATGAAGATCGCGGTTCGGTAGAAGGTGCGCCCGGGCAGGTTGGCCATGGACAGCATGGCGGCCAGCGCCACGCCGATCGGGTTCTGCACCACCATGTGGATCATGAAGAAGTAGAGATTGTTCCGCAGCGCGTTCCAGAACCGCTCCGACCAGCGCTCGTCGAAGAACAGCTGCTGGAAGTTCTGCAGCCCGACCCAGAGCTCGGGTCCGCCCGGCGTACGGTTGAAGAAGGACAGGCGCAGCGTCTCGGCCAGCGGCAGGATCATCACCAGCGTGTAGACGATCACCGCCGGCGCCAGGAACACCAGGATGTGCCATGGGAATTCCCGGCGCAGCGCAGGCGCAGGGCTCGCGATCTTGCTCGACATGGCTATCGCCCGCCTGGGCTGGAGGGGCGTGCCGCAGGCCGCAGAGCTGCGGCCTGCGGCACGGTTCAGACTACTTCTGCTGGGGCGCGTACCAGGAAGCCAAGCCCTTCTGCAGCTGCTCGGCGCCCTCCTGCGGCGTCTGGGTGCCGTTGACGACATTGGCCGAGACCACCCACATCTCGTTCCACAGGTTGGGCGTGCCGCGGCTGATGATCTGGTAGGGCAGGCGGATGGTGGCGTCGCACTGCGCCCGCCAGCTCACGAACTCCTGGGCGATCGGGTCCTCGAGTTCGATGGGGGCCTTGGACAGAGGGACGAAGCCCGGGAGCGCATTGCCGTAGAGTTCGGCGAATTCCGGCGAGCCGACCCACTCGACGAAGGTCTTGGCCGCTTCCTTGTTGGGACTCGCGGCATTGACGCCCATGCCGATATCCACATGATCGCTGATGTAGCACTTGTCGCCGGCGTTCTTCACCGGCGGCTTGAAGGCGCCCATCTCGAAGGTGGCATCCTTGCCGAAGGGCGAGATCTCCCAGCTGCCGGTGGGGTAGATCGCGGCTCGCCCCAGGGTGAACAGGTTCTGGCTGTCGGGATAGGACTGCGCCTCGAACCCGTCGCCGAGATAGGGCTTCCAGCGCGCCAGCACTTCGAACGGCTCGACATAGGCGGGATCGGTGAGCTTGGCCGAGCCGTCGAGCAGCGCCTTCCTGCCCGTCTCTCCCTGCCAGTAGGCCGGGCCGATGTTGGTGTAGCCCATGGTCGCCGCCTCCCATTGGTCGACGGTGCCCATGTCGAGCGGGATGTAGCTGCCATCCTCCTTGATCTTGTCGAGCACGGCGAAGAATTCGGCCTCCGTGGTCGGCACCTCGAGGCCGAGTTCGGCGAAAATGTCCTTGTTGTACATGAAGCCGTGGATGACCGAGGCGATCGGCATGCAGAAGGTGGCCGAGCCGTCGTCCGTGCTCCAGGCCGCGGTCGCGAAGTCTGGAAAGTTCGCCAGTTCCGGCATGCCGGTGAGCGATTCGAGCTTGCCGTTCTGGAAGAGCTGCAGCGCGGCGTCGAACGGCCGACAGGTGATCAGGTCGCCGGCGGTGCCGCCGTCGAGCTTGGCACGCAGCGCCGCGTCGTACTCCTTGGGTGCCGTCGGCTGGAACTTGACCTTGATGTCGGGATGCTGGGCTTCGAACGCCGGGATGATCTTCTCCTGCCAGATCGACAGGTCGTCGTTGCGCCAGCTCTCGATCACGAGCTCGGCCGCATGTGCCGAGCCGAGGCTGGTGCCGGCCAGCAAGAGAGCGGCCAGCGGCAGGAGTTTGCGGCGGGTGAGCATCATCGGGATCCTCCCTGAAGTTTGAAGTCAGCGGTTCGTGGTCGATGCCGGGCGGGCGCGGCGCAGATCGCCGCGGGCCTCCCGGAGCCGGTCGGCGGCATCGGCCGGGGCGAGTCCGTCGACCAGCAGGACCGCGAGCTTGATGTCGTGGCCGGCGCGCTCCCAGGCCGAGGCGGCGGTGGCGAGGTCGCAGTCGGCGATGGCCTGGACGATGCGGTGGCTGCGGTCGACCAGCTTGGCGTTGGCCGGGACGACGTTGACCATCAGCCCCTGATAGACGCGGCCGAGTTCGGTCATCAGCTGGGTCGAGAACAGGTTGAGCGCGATCTTCTGCGCCGTTCCCGCGGTCATGCGCGTGGAGCCGGCCAGGAACTCCGGGCCGGTATGCAGGAGCACCGCGATCTCGGCCTCGGCCAGGAGCGCCCCGCTCGGGTTGTTCGCCAGCGCGATGGTCAGCGCGCCGCCGGCGGCGGCGGACGCCTGTGCCGCGCGGGTGAAAGCGGTGGTGCCCGACGCCGCCACCGCCACCACCACATCGTCGGCGGTCGGCCGCAGCGCGGTCATCTCCGCGCCACCCGCGGCGGCGTCGTCTTCGGCACCCTCCAGCGAGCGGACCAAGGCAGCTTCGCCGCCGGCCAGAAGGTGGATCAGACGCTCGCGCGGCCAGCCGAAGGTAGGGTAGAGTTCCACCCCGTCCTGCACCGCCAAGCGTCCGGAGGCTCCGGCGCCGACATAGACCAGACGTCCCCGATCGGCCAGCCGGGCGGCCGCGGTCTGCACCGCACGGGACAGTGCCGGAAGCGCGTTGCGCACCGCGACGAAGGCCGCCTGCTGGTTGTCCAGCATCGCTGCCAGCGCCTCCTCCGTCGGCCAGCCGTCGGCGTCGCGGTAGCGCGCGAGCCTGCCCTCGGTGTCCATGATGCCTCCGTTCTGTCGCCTGATGGATACCAGTACAGATACCAATTTACAACAGGAACATCATCCTTTGGCGTATATCGGCGCGATTCAGCGGGTCTCTTGCCAATTGGCATTCTTTTGGTATGGATCCGCATATGTCCGAACCCTGTCATGTCCTCGCTGTCGACGGCGGCGGCTCCAAGACTGCGGCGGCACTGCTGACCGCTGCCGGCGACGAGCTTGCCCGTTGCCGCGTCGGCCCTGCCAATCTCTACCGCGATCCGGATGCCGGGCTCACCGAAATCAACCGCGCGTGGCGGGAGCTCTGTCGTCAGGCGTCGCGCGAGCCCGAGGCGATGGCCGCACGAACCGTCGTCAGCGCCGGCTTGGCCGGTGCCAGCGGTACGGTGCAACGACGCGCCTTCGCCCTGGCCTTTGCCGCCTTTGCCGGCCGTCATCTGTCGAGCGACGGCTACACCGCCTTCCTTGGCGTGTTCGGTACGGGATCTGGGGCGCTGCTCTCGATCGGCACCGGCGTTGTTGCATTCGTCCGCCGACCGGGAGCGGCGCCCGCCATTCGTGCCGGCTGGGGCTTTCCGGTTGCGGATCGCGGCGGCGGCGCCTGGCTCGGCTTTCGGCTTGCGGCGGAATATCTCGACCATCTCGACGGCGTCGACAGGTATGCGGGTAGCCAGCTGTGGGGCGTGGCGGCCGAGGCGTTCGGCACCGAGCGCGAGGGCATCCTGGCCCGGCTCGCCTCGGCCAGCGCCGGCGATTTCGCTGCCCTGGCCCCAGCGGTGACGGCGGCGGCCACGGAGCTGGACTCCCTCGGCGCGGTGCTGCTCGACGAAGGCCGTGCCCACATCATGCGCCTAGCCCGCGCCCTGGCACCCTCGCCCGACGCTCCGCTCTGCCTGGGTGGCGGGCTGGCTGCTGCTTACCGCGTCGGGTTGGAAGCTGCCCTGCCGCAAGCGGTCCTTCCCCCTGGCGTGCGACCGGATCCGCTGCGCGGAGCCTGGCTGGTCGCCACCGGTGCGGCTCCGTCCGAATATCCCGATCTCGTCTGAGCTTCCAAGGAACCCGCCCGATGATCTCGCTCATGCTCGAGGAGACGCGTGCAGCACCGGCAAGGGTCGCGGCGATGCTGCAGGAGGACGGCGATACCTACGCGGCACTCGCGGGCGAGCTGCGGCTGCGCGATCCGGCGTTCATCGTCACGGTGGCGCGCGGCAGCTCGGACCATGCCGCCCTCTACCTCGCCAGCCTCGCCGGGATCGTCGCCGGGCGGATCACCGCCTCGCTGCCGCCGTCGCTGGTGACCCGCTACGGCGCCGCACTCGGCTTCGAGCGGGCCTTCGTGGTGTCGCTGTCGCAATCGGGAGCGAGCCCGGACATCGTCCGCACGCTGGAGGCCGCGCGGGCCGGTGGGGCGGTCACGGCCGCGATCGTCAACCAGTCCGACTCGCCCCTGGCGCGGGCGGCGGCCCATTGGCTGCCGCAGCATGCCGGTCCCGAGCGCAGCGTCGCCGCCACCAAGAGCGTGATCGCGACCTTGGCCGCTTCGGCAAGGCTGGTTGCGACCTGGTGTCAGGACCGGGCCCTCCTGACCGCGCTCGACCGGCTGCCCGACCATCTGCAGACAGCCCTGAACTGCGACTGGTCGTCGGCCCTGCCCATTCTCGAGCCCGCCTCGGCCCTCTACGTCGTGGGTCGGGGACCAGGGCTTGCGGTCGCCGCGGAGACCGCGCTCAAGCTCAAGGAAACCTCTGGCGTGCTCGCGGAGGCCTTGAGCGCCGCGGAGATCCAGCACGGGCCCAAGGCCGTGATCGGCCCAGGATTTCCTGTGCTTGCCTACGGCCTCGACGATCCGGGCGGCGCCGACGCCACGGCCTTCGCCGCCGATCTCGCAGCGGCCGGCGCCAGCGTGATGGTGGCGACCCATGCGCCCGCACCGGGCGCAGCACTGCACCTGCCCCTGCCGGCGCCGCTGCACCCGCTGCTCGACCCGATCGTGGCGCTGCTCGCCTTCTACCCCTTGGCCGAGGCGCTGGCCCGCCGCCGCGGGCGCGATCCCGACCGTCCGCCCGGGCTGCTCAAGGTGACCCGCACCTTCTAGCCGTCCGGCTCGCTCAACTCCTCGAGCTGCTCGGGCCGCAGGATCAGGAGCTCGCGACCTCTGCGGCGGACAATGCCGTCCCGCGCGAGCTGGCCCAGGGCGCGCGCGACCGTCTCGCGGGTGGTGCCCACCACGGCCGCGAGCTGCTCCTGGGTCGGCAGCTGCTGGATCGAGGTACCGTCCGGCCCCGGCCGCGCCAAGCGGTGGAGTTCGCGGAAGATTCGCTGCATGGCACTCAGCACGCTGAGCTCGGCGATCCGCTCGTCGGTCTGCCGGATGATCCGGGCGAGGTTCTTGAGCATCGCCACGGCCAGCGAGGGATGGCCGAGCAGAAGCTCGTGGAAGGGAACGCTGGGGAGCGAGGCGACCAAGCAGTCGTCGATCGCTTCGACGGAAGCCGATCGCGGGCCTCCGTCCAGGGCCGCGAGCTCGCCGACATGGGCGCCGGCTTCGACCACGCCATAGGCGATCTCGCGTCCCGACGCGGCATAATTGACGATGCGCAGCCGGCCGGTGACCAGGAACAGGACGTCGCGATTGTCGGATTCACGGCTCAGGACCTGTTCCCCGGACCGGAACCGCCGCCACGCACAACGGGCGGCCAACTTCGCGCGGTCGGCGGGGCTCAGCGGCGCCAGGAGCCGGATGCCGTCGAGTTCGCCTCCGGTCACCACCACTCTCCCTGTTATCGCCACTGCCCCATTTATGGGCACCGGGCACGGCACAGGCTATAGGAGAGTTTCGTCCGATCTCGGCGCGAGGTGGGCCATGCTGTTCTCCGATCGCTCCGATGCCGGCCGCCGGCTCGCCGCCCGGCTGGCGGAACTCGATTTGCCGGATCCCGTCGTGCTGGCCCTGCCTCGCGGCGGGGTGCCGGTGGGTGTCGAGATCGCCCGGCGCCTGCGCGCGCCGATGGACCTGGTCCTGGTCCGCAAGATCGGCGCGCCCGGGCACGAGGAGCTGGCGGTAGGAGCGATCGTCGACGGCGACCAGCCGGAGCTGGTGCTGAACGACGACATCGTCGCCCGCTACCGGATCGAGCCCGCCTGGCTCGATCGGCAGAAGGCCGCGCGGCTCGCCGAACTCGAACTTCGGCGGACGCTCTATCTTGGGGGCCGGCGCCGGGCGCCCATCGGCGAGCGGACGGCGATCGTCGTCGACGATGGCATCGCCACCGGGGCGACGGTCCGCGCTGCCCTGCATGCGGTGCGCCGTGCGGCGCCCAGGGAGGTGGTGCTGGCCATCCCGGTGGCCGCGACGGAAGCGCTGGAGCAATTGGCCAAGGACGCCGATCGCGTGGTGTGCCTCCATGCTGCCCGGGACCTTATGGCCGTGGGGCAGTTCTACCGCGACTTCCGGCAAGTCGAGGACGCGCAGGTCGTGGCCATTATCAGCACGTGCGAGCCGGCACGGGACGCGTGATCGGCGATTGGCCCACCACCGTCTCCGACGCGCGCGCCGTCCAGGAGCGGTTGCGCTCGCAGGTCGTGGTGGGCGAGCGCGTCCAGGGCTTCCGGCAAGTCGCCGGCGTGGATATCCACGTCTCTCCCGCGAGCGGCCTGACCTGGGCCGCGCTCGCCGTCGTCGAGCTCCGGACACTGGAACTCGTGCGCAGCGTGCTGGCGGCGGTGCCCACAGGATTTCCCTACGTTCCGGGCTACCTCTCGTTTCGCGAGATTCCCGCCGCCATGGCCGCGCTGGCACTTCTGGAGCGTCCGCCGGACCTGCTGATGGTCGACGGCCACGGCATCGCCCATCCCCGCCGGTTGGGCATCGCGGCACATCTGGGAGTGATCACCGGACTTCCCGCCATCGGCGTGGCGAAGTCGCGGCTGATCGGGCGCCACGACGAACCGGGAGCCGTCCGCGGCAGCCGCGCCGAGCTGACCCAAGGGGGCGAAACGCTGGGCACGGTCCTGCGAACCCGCGAACGGGCTCGCCCGCTATATGTCTCGGTGGGCCATCTGGTGTCACTGGAGCAGGCGGTGCAACTGGTCGAGACGACACTCGCCGGCTATCGCCTGCCGGAACCGACACGCCTGGCCGATCGAATCTCGCGCATGCATCCATGAGGCGGGTCGGCGACCCTTCGCCTCACTCCTCGCTGTCACCTTCTTCCTCGTCGTCATCCTCGTCTTCGTCCTCGCGGCGCTTGACGGGACGTTTCAGGTCGGTGAGCTCGAGGCCGAGGACATCGCAGAGCTGGCGAACGGCTTTCTCCTCGCCCGGCTTGAGAACACCGTCCGAGCTGCCCACCACCAGCGCGGCACGCACGACGAGCCGGCCCAGATCCGGGGAATCGTCGAACACCGCGACGGCGGTCAGCGCCTCGCTTTCGGCTGCCTTCGCGTCCTCGGCGAAGCGCTCGGCATAGTCGTCGAAGGCGTCGAACAGGTCGTCGAGATCGATCTCGGTCAGCCGGTCCTCCTCCTCGAAGACCGCTAGCAGCTCCTCCCGCTCCTCGGGGCTGGCCACGCCATCCGCGAATGCCACCAGGGCCGTGGCCGCGGCGAGTGCCTCGACCAGATCCTCGCTCACCTCCACCTCGAGCTCGTTCGCGAGCTCGTCCAGCACCTGCGCCCGCAAATCGCCGAATTTCGCCCGCACCCAGCTCAGCGGCATCATGCCCTCCTGCACCGATCGCCCAACCGTTACCTAGGTCGCCACTTGCCGTGCGCCAATGCTGTCTGGCAACCCGTCATCGCGCGATGGATTCACACCAGATCGAGGGCGTGCCGCTTCAGCGCAGCCAAGCTGACCACCTCCAAAGCACGCTCGTGGGTCGCCGCCAGCACCACTGGTGGCGCCACGCCGGCCTCGAAGGCCTCGCGCCAGCGCGCGGCGCACAGACACCAACGGTCGCCCGGCTTCAAGCCCGGAAAGCGGTAGGCGGGCATGGGCGTGATCAGGTCGTTGCCGCGGCTGCGCGAGAATGCCAGGAAATCGGCGGTGACACGCGCGCAGACCACGTGCATGCCGCGGTCCTCGGGACCGGTTTCGCAGCAGCCGGTTCGAAAGAACCCGGTCATGGGTGCCGTCGAGCAGCTCTCGAGTGGCTCACCCAACACGTTGCGCGCCGCGGCTGTGAGCTGATCCATCGCCCACCGGCCGCTCAGAACCCGCGCAGCGGCATGTCGGCACCACGCTGCAACCAGTTGTCGGGACGGTAACGGCAGATGCCGTCGATCAGGTGCAAGGCGTAGGCATGGCGCGAGCGGTCGGAGAGGTTGGCGCCGCTGCGGTGCGGCAGCTGACCGTGCAGCAGGATCAGCGTGCCCTTGGCCGCGGGCAGGGCCACGAGGCCGTCCACGGGCAGGGGCGTCGGGTCCATGATTTCCATGCGCGCCATCCGGCCCGCGCGGACGAAGCGCTGCCGCAGCGGGCGGCGATGACCGCCGGGCTCGGCCCACATGCAGCCATTGGTTTGGTCGGCATCCTCCAGCGCCAGCCACAAGCCGACACAGCTCAGCGGGTCGGTGCCAAGAAACGTGCCGTCCTGGTGGCAGACCACCTCGCCACCGATCCGCGGCTGCTTGAAGATGTACATCGACTGGAGCAGCAACGGCTGCCGCAGGCCCAGGGCACGGGTCAGGTCCGCGAATCTGCGATCGCGGGAGAAAGGCGCGAACACCGGATCGAGGTCGTGCAGCGCGTGCCCGCATTTGTTGACCGACAGTTCCTTGGGCTGGCGCAACCGGCCGCACCCGTCGAATGCGTCGGGCTCGAAGAAGAAGCGGATCTTGTCGCCGGAATCGAGGAACCACTCGTCCTGCGCATGGCGCTGATCGCCGCTGCCGAACACCGTCCGCACGCCCTCGGGGTCGAAGCCGTCGAGCAGTTCGTCCATGCGCGCTCGCAGGGCGTCGCAGGTCCCCGCATCGACGAAACCTTCCAGCACGAGGAAGCCATCGCGGCGATACCGGCCCAGCGCCGCCTCGTTCGGTTCCATGCGGGCACCCTCAGGCTTCGCCGCGGAAGTCTTCCATCCAGCCGTCGCAGGCATCGAAGAATCCGGCCTTGTGGCAGCTCTGCCAGTCGGCGAGGGACCAAGGATCGGCGCTCGCCCGAAGATGATGGAGCCCGAGATAGAGCCAGGCCGCAACCTCGCTGCCGTCGCCGGTGACGACATGGCGCAGCTCGGCCAGATATTCGCCGCTCTCATAATGATTGATCCGGGCGATGTCGCGCCGGGTGGCCCGGCGCAGCAGGCGGCCTTCGACCACGGCGTCCTCTCGCGGCACCAGCAGCGGGTAGCTGGCGCCGACCGCACGGACCCGGCTGAAGCCTGCGATTGAGGCCGGCCTCAGGTCGTCCAGGTCGACCGGCCGCTCGAGCAGATAGGCCAGGACGTCCAGATCCATCAGCGTGCCGAAGAAGAACAGCGGCTGCCTGCCCGCTGCCGCGAGCGGGATCATCTCCGCCACGTCGAGCGGCCGCGCCGCGATCGCCAGGGATGGGAGCATGCTACCCTCCGTCCGGTGCCGCCACCAGGGCCAGTTCGGTATGGATCGGGGCCAGATATCAGAACGTGTCGCCAGGACAAGCCCGCCGGGCAGACGAGGTTTCAAGATGGAGCTTCCCCTGGCGGCTGCGGCCGTATCTCGACTACGGTAGGCAACGGCGGTCACAATGGAGTAAGCGCTTGGCTCGGCCAGCCATCATCCTGGCGATCATCGTCTTGCTGCTCCCAATCGCTCCTGTGGACGCGTCGGCGGCGACCAGCGACCGGGAGCGGCGCTGCCTCGCCATGATCGCCTATGCCGAGGCCGCCACGGAGGGGCCTGCAGGCATGCTGGCGGTGATGAAGGTGGTCCACAATCGCGTGGTACATCCCCATTTCGCGGGCGACGCTTGTGCCGTGGCGTTGGAGCCGGGCCAGTTCCAGCCGGTGGGCGACCGGCCGAGCCTTCGCCTGGCGCTCGCGGCACCTGCGGGCCGCAGCCTGTCCGACGCCGTTGGTGCCACCACGCCCTCGGCCCGGCTGCGGCTGGTGGCCGCTTGGCGCCTGGCCGCCGCGGCTGCCATATGGCCGGCGCGCGACCCGACGGGAGGTGCTCTCTATTTCGTCAATCCGCGGCAGATGGATCCGGGAAAATGCGCCTGGTTCGCCAAGCTCAAACGCACCGCGGTGATCGGCGCGCACGTGTTCATGCGTCACTACCTGCCCGGAGAAGCTTCGAGCGGACCGGCGCTCGACTGCGCTCTGGCCGGATCGGGCCGCACCCGCTCGCGAACTTTGGCCGCAGCCCGCTGACCCGCTGTTAACGGTCTGCGCTGGTGAGCTGTCGCGGCGTAGCCTCGATGCGCACCTTCGCCACACCGGACTCCACCATGCCGAGCTTGCGCGCCGCAGCCTTGGAGAGGTCGAGCACCCGACCCTTGGCGTAGGGCCCACGGTCGTTGACCTCGACCACGATCGAGCTGCCGTTCTCGAGGTTGGTCACCGTGATCTCGGTACCCAGCGGCAACTTGCGGTGGGCGGCGGTGAGGTCGTTCTGGTCGAACCGTTCCCCGCTGGCGGTCTTGCGGCCATGGAATCCCGGCCCGTACCACGACGCCATGCCCACCTGCCGGAATGCCGCGTCCGCACCGTGACCGGCAAATTCGGCATGGCCCTCAGCAGCGAGCAACAGCAATGCGGCGGCACCGCACAAGAACACCGACATACGGCGCATCTCGTCCACTCCGTGCTTGGGCTGTCGGCAGACGCCTTCGGCCCAAAATCCTCCGGGTCCCGCAGGGAATGGGTAAAGCGTCAGCGGATCCCGTCAGATCGACGAGAAAATGAACCAGTCACTCATATATAGGTTCCGCCTGTTGCGCTGCAACGGGCGGACGATTGTCGCATGCATCAGATCTGCCGACCGATCATACCGGTCTGTTGCAGTAGCCCTGACCGCGACCGGGATATTCTGTTTCAATCGACCCTACGAGCTGCATTCTTGCCGAAGAAATCCCGTGTTTCACTGCGATCGGGCCGACCGTTCTTGTAGCAGACCTCTTGCCGGCGGTTGCACACCACGTCGTCGTCGACACGGTAGATGCGGTTGGTACCCGCTTGGTCGCGAATCCGATCCACGCGCCGGGCGGCGCTCCGGCCGAAATTGTCCCGTGTCTCGCTGGCATCGATCTCGCGGCCGCGGTAGCAGGTCTCCGTGGCACGGTCGCAGACCACGCCCCTGCTCGGGGAGAAAGTGCGGCCGCCGCCGCTGCCGCCATAGGCGCTCGTCCCGAAGGGGTTGGAGAACGGGGACGTCCGCCTTCCGGACGGGTCGGCGTCGTAGGGGCCGCTCCACTGGATGCCGGACGGGCCGGGCCCGCCACCGAACCCTCCGTCCGACACGCAGCCGGCGAGCATGCCGAATGCCGCCACCAACAGCCCGGAAAAGCGCATCGCCGTGGCCCTCGTGCGGGGGCGCGACAGTGCACCGCCGTCGGTTCGAATTGGTGCCAGCCTCCGGAGCGTGCAAGTGATCCCCGTGCGACGATCGCGGGAGAGGGAAGATGGACCAGGACACCTGGTTGGTGCGCAAGCAAGCCGTCCGGGCTCGCGGCGGGATCGTGGCTGCACAGCACCGGCGCGCCGCCGAGATCGGCGCCGAGGTCCTGAGTGCCGGCGGCAACGCGATCGACGCCGCCATCGCCACCTCCCTCGCACTGGGCGTGCTCGAGCCTTGGATGAGCGGCCTCGGGGGCGGCGGCTGCATGCTGCTGCGGCTGGCCGACGGCACGGCACACGCACTGGACTGTGGGATGGTGGCACCGCGGCGCCTCGATCCCGCCGCCTACCCGCTGGCGGGCGGCATGGCCGGAGATCTGTTCGGCTGGCCCGCCGTCGTCGAGCATCGCAACCTGCACGGGCCTTTGGCGGTGGCCGTGCCGGGGTTGGCGGATGGCCTGCGCCTCGCCCACGAGCGCTTCGGCTCGGTGCCGTTCCACGAGCTGGTGGCGCCCGCGGTGGCGCTGGCCGAGGAGGGCTTCGCGATCGACTGGTACGCGACCCAGATGGTGGCCGGTGCCGCCGCCGACCTGCGCCGCTACCCGCATGCCGCGGCAGTGTGGCTGCCCGACGGTCTGCCACCGGTGGCGCCCTGGACCGGCGAGACTCTCCGCCGGCCGTTGCCGGCGCTCGCCGCCACCCTCCGCCGGCTCGCCGAAGAGGGTCCGCGCGGGTTCTACGAGGGTGCCAACGCTGCGGCCCTCCTGGCGGATCTTGCCGAACTGGGGGTGCCGATCGCCGCCGACGATCTCGCCGCCTGTCGTGCGCGGCTCGGCGCACCGCTCACCATCGGCTATCGCCACAGCACGGTGCTGGCGATGCCGGGGCCGTTCGCCGGTGGTACGCTCGCTCGCTGTCTGCAATTGCTGGGTGCCGAGGCCCTCGGCACCGCCCCGGACGCGGCGGGCTTCGCCGCCCTGGCGCGCACTCTGGTCCGGGCCTATCGCGAGCGGCTGGACGGCGATCCCGCGTCTTCGTCCTGCACCTCGCACCTCAACGTGGTCGACGGGCACGGCAACCTCGTCGCGCTGACGCAGACCCTGCTCTCCAGCTTCGGCAGCAAGCTGCTCGGACCGCGCACCGGCCTGATGCTCAACAACGGCATCATGTGGTTCGACCCCCGCCCCGGGCGCGCGAACGCGCTCGCCGCCGGTGCCCAGCCCTTGTCCAACATGTGCCCGGCGATCGGCCTCGCCGACGGGCGGCGCTTCGCGCTCGGCGCCTCCGGCGGCCGTCGCATCCTGCCCGCCGTCCTGCAGATCGCGACCTTCCTGATCGATCACGGCATGTCTCTGGAGGAGGCGTTCGGCCAGCCGCGGCTCGACGTCAGCGGCCCGGACCTCGTCACCGTCGACGCCCGCCTTCCCTTCCAGGTCGACGCCCCGCAGGGCACGAGCCTCCGCCGACTGGCGCCGCGGCCGAGCCCGCTCCTGTTCGCCTGCCCGACGGCGGTTCTGGAGGAGACCGGCTCGGGCTGGCGCGAAGGCATGACCGAGCCGCGGCACCCCTGGGCGGACGCGGTCGCCGCCCGACCCGACGCCGCCGGCGTTGAGATGAGCGCGGGCATGCGCTAGGACGGCGCTCCCGCTCACCTCGAGGATCCCCTGACATGCGCCCTTCCGGCCGCGCCGTTGACCAGATGCGCGCGGTGAGCCTCGAGCTCGACGTCACCCGGCATGCCGAGGGGTCCTGCCTCGTCAAGTTCGGCGACACGCATGTCCTGTGCGTGGCGACGGTCGAGGAGCGGGTGCCGCCGTTCCTCCGCAACTCCGGCAAGGGCTGGGTCACCGCCGAGTACGGTATGCTGCCGCGCTCGACCAACACCCGCACCGCCCGCGAGGCCGCCCGCGGCAAGCAGTCCGGCCGCACCCAGGAGATCCAGCGCCTGATCGGCCGCTCGCTCCGCGCGGTGACCCGGCTCGACGCGCTGGGCGAGCGCCAGGTGATCCTCGACTGCGACGTGCTCCAGGCCGATGGTGGCACTCGGACCGCCTCGATCACCGGCGCCTACGTGGCCCTCCATCGCGCGCTGGCCAAACTGGTGGAGTCCGGTGCCCTGCCCAAGTTGCCGCTGCGCGAGCCGGTGGCGGCGATCTCCTGCGGGATCGTCGGCGGCACGGCCGTCCTGGACCTCGACTATGTCGAGGACAGCGGGGCCCAGGCCGACGCCAACTTCGTCCTCTCCGCCTCGGGCGGCATCGTCGAGGTGCAGGTCACGGCCGAGGACGAGCCCTTGGGCCTGGAGCAGTTCGAGGCGATGCGTGCCCTCGCCGCCCAGGGGATCGCGTCGCTGGTGGCGCTGCAGAGCGCGGCCCTGGGATGCTGAGCCTCGGGCGGCGGCTGCTGGTCGCCACCCACAATCCCGGCAAGCTGCGCGAGTTCGAGTATCTGCTGGCGCCCCACGGGATCGAAGTGGTCGGCGCTGCTTCCATGGGGCTGCCGGAACCCGAGGAGACCGGCGACAGCTTCCAGGCCAACGCCCGGCTCAAGGCCCGCGCCGCCTGTGCCGCCACCGGGCTGCCGGCCCTGGCCGACGACAGCGGGATCGTGGTCCGCGGGCTGGATGGGCAGCCCGGCATCCATTCCGCCCGCTGGGCCGGGCCGGCCCGCGATTTCGATCTCGCGATCCGCAAGGTGCTGGACGGCCTCGTCGCCCGCTACGGCAGCTTCGCCGCTGCCGATCGTGCCGCTTCGTTCGTGGCCGTGTTGTGCCTCGCCCTGCCCGACGGCGGCGAGCGCTTCTTCGAGGGCCGGAGCGACGGACAGCTGGTCGACAGCCAGCGCGGCGCACGCGGTTTCGGCTACGACCCGATCTTCGTGCCCGACGGCGAGACGCGCACCTTCGCCGAGATGACCGCGGCCGAGAAGCATGGCATCAGCCACCGCCGACGTGCCCTGGACGCGTTCGTGGCGGCCCTGGCGGCGAGCTGAGCGCGCTTGCGCAACGGCATCATCCGCGCCATATAGCGGCGCTTCCGGGGCCGTAGCTCAGTGGGAGAGCGCCTGCTTTGCAAGCAGGATGTCGGCGGTTCAATCCCGCCCGGCTCCACCAGTCTCCCGCCGGCGTTTGCCCACGGTGTCCGCACCATGTTAGGTGCGGTGCTCAATCGCATGAGTAGACCCGACGGGCCATGTCGACCATCCCAGCAGCGACGGCCGTGCCGCCGTTCGCCGCGACGACTGGAGTCGTGCGCGAGCTCAGGGCCATGCTCTGGCTGGCCTTTCCGCTCGTCCTGACGCAGCTCACCCAGATCCTGGTCCACACCACCGAGGTGCTGATGCTGGGGCGGCTGGGCGCGGCGGCGCTGGCGGCCGCGACGCTGGCGGCGGCCCTGTTCCATACCGGCATGATGTTCGCCATCGGTGTCGCCAGCGCCACGGCACCGCTGATCGCCCAGGCCAAGGGCGCGCGCCAGCCGCGGCAGATCCGGCGGGTCGTGCGCCAGGGCCTGTGGATGACCCTGGCCATCACGCTGCCCCTGATGGTCGCCTTGTGGTACGTGCGCCCGCTGCTCAGCCTCATGGGCCAGGACGAGTCGCTGCTGGCGATGACGGAGCAGTACATGCGCGCCGCGCTGTGGGGGCTGCCGTTCAGCGTCGGTTTCATCGTCTTGCGCAGCTTCGTCGCCGCCTTCGGCCAAGCTCGGGCCATTCTGGCAGCGGCACTGGTGGCGGCGCTGATCAACGTCCCGCTGTCGTGGCTCCTCATCTTCGGCGGTCTCGGCATCCCGGCCATGGCCACGCTGGGCGCGGGCATCGGTGTTGCCGTGACCTTCGCCCTGATGTTCGGCCTGCTCCTCGCCTACTGCCTCCTGGTCACGCCGTTTCGCCGCTACGACGTGCTGGGGCGCTTCTGGCGGCCGGACTGGGCGACCTTCCGCGAGATCTACCGGGTGGGCTTCCCGATCGGCGGGGCGGTCGTCATGGAGACCGGCCTGTTCGCCACCTCGACCCTGTTCATGGGGCTGATCGGGACGGCCCAGCTCGCGGCGCACCAGATCGCCCTGCAGCTGGCCAGCATCGCCTTCATGGTGCCGTTGGGGCTCAGCCATGCGGCCACGATCCGGGTCGGGCTGGCTGTCGGTGCGGGCGACTGGGCGCGCGCGCGGCTGGCCGGGCGGGTGGCGTGCGGACTGGGCACGGCCTTCATGGCCACGATGGCGCTCCTGTTCGCCATGGCACCGGAAACGCTTATCGGCATGTTCCTCGATGCGAGGACGCCGGAAGGGGCAGCCGCCACGGCCTTTGCCGTCGGCTTCCTGCGGATCGCCGCCCTGTTCCAGCTGGTCGACGGGCTGCAGGTGATCGGCATCGCCAGCCTGCGCGGGCTCAGGGACACCAAGGTGCCGATGTGGCTGGCCGGGTTCGGCTACTGGGTGGTGGGCTTCCCGATCTGCTGGCTCCTGGGCTTCCACACCGCGCTGGCCGGCCGCGGCATCTGGATCGGGCTCGCCTTCGCGCTGGCCACCGTGGCGCTGGTCATGGTCCTCCGGTTCGAGCGCCTGACCCGATGGCGGATCGCCCAAGGCGTGACGCCGGCCGCGGCTGTGCGCTAGGGCGGCGGAAGGTCTCGGCAGCCTGCCATGCGCCAGGTGGCCGTCGTTCGCGCTCTCGTGCTGCGCGCCTCCGGCGCGGCACGCCGATGCGACGGTGGGACCGCCGCAGCGCTGCGCCCGCGGCGGTCCCACCGTCAGGTCGCGAGGGTCTCCTTGAAGAAGTCCACCGTGCGCTGCCAGGCGAGCTTGGCCGCCGCCTCGTCGTAGCGCGCGGCCGAGGTGTCGTTGTGGAAGGCGTGCTGCACGCCCTCGTACATGTAGAGGGTGTAGGTCTTGCCGTGCTCCTTCAGTGCCGCTTCGAACGCCGGCACGCCGGCGTTGATGCGCTCGTCCTGCCCGGCATAGTTCAGCAGCAGCGGCGCGCTGATCCCGGCCACGGTCTCGCTGGCTGGGGCTTGGCCGTAGAACACCACGGCCGCGTCGAGATTCGGTTCGGCTGCGGCCACCCGGCCGACCACGCCGCCGCCCCAGCAGAAGCCCACGATGCCGACCTTGCCGTTGCTGTCGGGGCGCGCCTTGAGCCAGGCGACGGCCGCCTCGGCGTCGGAGACGGTCTGGCCGGCGTCGAGCGTGCCGATCATGTCGCGCGCCTTGTCCTCGTCGTCCGTGGGCGTGCCGCCGAGCGGCGACAGGAAATCGACCGCCAGGGCCATGAACCCGTCGGTGGCGAGGCGGCGAGCCACGTCCTGGATGTGCGGGTTCAGGCCCCGGTTCTCGTGCACCACCACCACGGCTGGCAACGCGCCGCTGTCGCCTTCCGGCCGGACGAAGTAGCCCTGGAGCGGCGGCGTGCCCTCGCGGATCGTCACCGTGTCGGCATCGAGACGCGGATCGTCGGGGGCCACCATCGCCGCCCCGGCGGGGTCGGCCCGCAGGAGGCTCAGGGCGGCGGCCGCCGCAGCGGTGCCGCCGGCAAGCTCGGCCAGCCTGCCCATGAACACGCGGCGGTCGAGCCCGCGATGGGTGAACTCGTCGTAGAGGTCGATGATCTCCTGCTTCACTTGTGCCCCCTGTCCGGCTCGAGGTTGCCGCGGCCACTCTATCGCACCCCGCACGGCGGGCCACCGCCGAGGTCCGCTCTCGCACAGCCGTGATGCGCGGACGCGCATGGAGACTTGCACCGGCCAAGCCTATCTGTGGCGACAGACAGGCACCAACGGCACCAGAGCGAAGGCACCACCGGCATGATCGATCTCCACTACTGGCCCACGCCCAACGGGCACAAGATCACCCTGTTCCTCGAAGAGGCCGGCCTGCCCTATCGCATCGTCCCGGTCGATATCGGTCGCGGCGAGCAGTTCCGTCCCGAGTTCCTGGCGATCGCGCCCAACAACCGGATGCCGGCGATCGTCGACCACGCCCCGACGGACGGCGGCGAGCCGCTCGGCCTGTTCGAGTCGGGTGCGATCCTGCTCTATCTCGCCGAGAAGACCGGGCGCTTCATCCCCGCCAACCTGCGCGGCCGGGCCGAGGTCCTGCAGTGGCTGTTCTGGCAGATGGGCGGTCTCGGGCCGATGGCGGGCCAGAACCACCATTTCTCGCAGTACGCGCCCGACAAGATCCCCTACGCGATCGACCGCTACGTCAACGAGACCAACCGGCTCTACGGCGTGCTGGACCACCGGCTGGCCGACCGGGCGTTCGTCGCCGGTGCTGACTATTCGATCGCCGACATGGCGGCCTATCCCTGGATCGTCCCGCACGAGCGCCAGGGCCAGAAGCTGGCCGATTTTCCCGCCCTGGAGCGCTGGTACCGCGCCATCGAAGCCCGGCCCGCCACCCTCCGCGCCTATGAGATCGGCCGGGCTCACCAGCGGCGCGAGGCGACCATGGACGAGGAGGCCAAGCGGGTGATGTTCGGCCAGACCGCGGCCACGCTGCGGCGCTGACCGCTAGCCGCGTGGGCGCCCGGCGAACATCGAATCCGTCTCCTCGGCGAGCACCCCGCCCAGGATCCCGCCGTGCCAGAACCCGGCCGAGGCCGCCACCGCCGGCGCGCCGATGTCGATCTGGTCGAAGCCGACCTGCTTGAGGCCGGCGATCGAGGTGGCGTAGACCACGCCGGCGATGCCGGCCCAGACGATGGCGCTCATGCACATCGGGCAGGGCTCGCCCGTGGTGTAGAGCACGGTCTCCTCCCAGCCGCGGTTGCCGTGGCGGGCGACATAGTCGTGGATGGCCGCGATCTCGCCGTGCAGGATCGGGTTGTCGTGGCCGCGGTTGACCGCCGCCGCGGCCACCTGCCGCTCGGGCAGGCGCACGATCACCGCCCCGAACGGGAAGGCCGGGTTCGCCCGCGCCTGCTCGATCGCCAGCCGCATGAACCGCTCGTGGACCGCCATCGGCACGGCGTGGAGGTCGAGCGACGAACTGCTGCCCATGACGGTCTCCGCAACGGTGGCTGCGCCGACCTCTAGCCTCTTTGCGCGCCGCTTGCGACCTGCCACATGCACGGGATGACTCCGCCGCCGATCGCCGCGCCGCCCGCCGACTGGCCGCCGGGCTTCCGCCACCTGCCGGGCCGTCTCCACCCGGCCGCCCAGGCCGGCCTGCTGGCCGAGGTGCTGGCGGCGGTGGCGGAGGCCGGCTGGTTCCAGCCGACCATGCCGCGCACGGGCCGGCCCCTGTCGGTGGTGATGTGCAATCTCGGGCCGCTGGGCTGGGTCGGCGACCGGAGGGGCTACCGCTACCAGGCGCGCCACCCGGTCACCGGCCGGCCCTGGCCGCCCATGCCCGCCGTCCTCCGGGCGCTCTGGGACGAGGTGGCCGGTTGGGCCGCACCGCCCGAGGCCTGCCTGGTCAACCTCTACCGCGGCGAGGCGCGGATGGGCCTGCACCAGGACCGCGACGAGGCCGACCTCGCCGCCCCGGTGCTCTCGGTCTCCCTGGGCGACACGGGACAGTTCCGGCTCGGCGGCACCACCCGCCGCGGCCCGACGCGGCGGATCACCCTGGCGAGCGGCGACCTCGTCCTCCTGAGCGGGCCGGCGCGTTCATGCTTCCACGGCATCGACCGCATCCTGCCCGGAACCTCGGCGCTGGTCCCCGGCGGCGGCCGCATCAATCTGACCCTGCGCCGGGTCAACCCGCCTGCGTCAGCGGATGGCCCGGAGGTCCGTGACGGCCTGCCGGCCTAGGCACCGGACCGCTATCCCCTTTCTCCCCTCCTGCTCGCGCAGAGCTGTAGGATGCGACGACACCGGGGCACCCCGGAGCGGAGGGACGGCGGATGGCATCGGAACTGGCGGAGGAGCTCTTTCGGCGGCTGGACCGGTATGTGCGCATCGACACCCAGTCGGACGCGGCCTCGCCCACCTCGCCCAGCACCACGAAGCAGTTCGACCTGTTGCACCTGCTGGTGGCGGAGCTGACGGAGCTCGGCGTCGCGGACGTGCGGCTGACGGACTACGGTGCCGTGCTGGCGACGCTTCCGGCGACCGTCCCGTCCGAGGCGCCGACGATCGCCCTCCTGGCCCATGTCGACACCGCCCCGCAGTTCACCGGCACCGGCGTCGAGCCGATCCTGCACCGCAACTGGCAGGGCGGCGACATCGTCCTGCCGGACGACCCGCGATGGTGCTGCGGCCGGCCGAGCTGCCCTATCTCGCGACCAAGGTCGGCGAGGACATCGTCACCACCAGCGGGACGACGCTGCTCGGTGCCGACGACAAGGCGGGCGTGGCGATCGTCATGACCGCCGTGGGCCACCTGCTGCGCCATCCCGAGCTGCCGCACGGGCGGGTGCGGATCTGCTTCACGCCGGACGAGGAGATCGGGCGCGGCGTCCACAAGGACCTGCCCAAGGACCTCGGACGCCGCGGTCGGCTACACGCTGGACGGCGCCGAACTGGGCGAGATCGTCGTACGAGACCTTCTCGGCCGACGGGGCCGTGGTCACCGTCCAGGGGGTCTCGATCCATCCCGGCTGGGCCAAGGACAAGCTGGTCAACGCGCTGCACCTCGCGGCCAAGATCGTCGACACCCTGCCGCAGGTCACGCGCACGCCCGAGACCACCGAGGGCCGCCAGGGCTTCCTCCACCTCACCGAGATGAGCGGCACCGCCGCCGCGGCCGAGCTGAAGTTCATCCTGCGCGACTTCGAGGAGGAGGGCCTGGCCGCACACGGCGAGCTCCTGCGCCAGGTCTGCGCCGCGATCCAGGCGACCGAGCCGCGGGCCAGGATCGAGTGCACGATCACGAAGCAATACCGCAACATGCGCTACTGGCTGGAGCACGACATGCGCCCGGTCGAGCTCGCGCGCGAGGCCTGCCGGCGGATCGGCGTCGAGCCCTTCTCCACCCCGATCCGCGGCGGCACCGACGGCTCGCGCCTGACCGAGCTCGGCGTGCCGACGCCCAACCTGTTCACCGGGATGCAGGAGATCCACGGGCCGCTGGAGTGGATCAGCCTGCAGGACATGGAGAAGGCGACGCGGCTGTGCGTGGAGCTGGTGCAGTTGTGGAGCGGGGCGGCGGGGTCGGCCGAAGCCGCCGGCACGGTGAACGGGGCAGGTTGAGCAGCCGCAACTTGACCTGGCGAGGTAACGTGCCTCGACCCCATGGCCTAGCCCGCAAAGCCACGCGGGACGTTCAGGCGGCCTGACGTGGGCCCGTCGCGAGATAGCCGGGATCGCCGGCATGCGTCGCCGCACGGGCCACCCCGTCCGGGTCGGACGCGATCGCGGCCAGCAGCACCTTGGCCGACCGGTCGGGCTCCGCACGCCCCTGCTCCCAGTTGCGCAGCGTGCCCAGAGCCAGCCCGTAGCGGTTGGCGAACTCGATCTGCCCGATCCTCAGGCGGCGCCGCAGCCGCAAGACGCCATAAATGTCGCGTTGCGCTTCGTCACGCCGGGCACGCGCCATCGCCGCTCGGGTCCGCACCGGCGCCTGGTCGGGATCGGCACCGACGGCCGCCGCGATCTCCGCATCGCTCCGGCGCGGCGGCAGGCCTCGATCGCTCTCGGTCTCGTTCATCCGTGCCATCTCCAACAGTGGCGCTCCTCCGCTCGGGTCGCGTCACGCAAAGAGATCGGCCTCGCCGCGATCTCCCCACCCGCCATCGCTACCGGCTCGACGATCAGGACCAGCACGCGCATGCCGACCCGCCCGGTGATCCGCAACCGCCCTTCCTGCTCGTAGCCGAGCGGCCGATCGTCGGGCTCGTCCAGATAGGACTGCGCCAACAATTCGGCCACGCGGGCGAAGTCCAAGCCGTGCTTGCGCAGGTTGACCGCCTCCTTGTCGGGATTGGGCAACACCCGCATCGCCGCAGAGTACGCGAATTGCGTAGTAGGCTCAACCGTGCTGGCACCACGGTGCTGCGCGGTGGCGCACAGCGAGCTTTAGTCGCCGAACTCCACGACGTCCTGCCCGCCAGTAGTGTGGTGTCAGAGTGCCACAGACCTCAACCGCAGAGCATGGATCGTCCAAGCTCGACACGGTCCACTAGCTAACGATAGGCCTAAATGGGCGAAGGAGCGACGCCCCGGAGCACCAAACCCGTCCTGGGCTCATGTACTCGAAACGTGCCCTGGAGGCATCTGCTCCGCAACATGCGCTATTGGCTGAAGCACGACATGGGCCTGGTCGAGCTCGCGCTCGGGGCCTGCCGGCGGGTCGGCGTCGGCGTACCGACTCCCAACCTGTTCACCGGGATGCAGTAGATCCACGGGCCGTTGGAGTGGATCAGCCTGCAGGACACGGAAAAGGCGATAAGACGGTGCGTACAGTTGTTGCAGTTGTGGGGTGGGCACTGACACGCGGGCGAAGACGAGGGGGGTACGGTGCAGGACCAGTTTCTCAGCAGATGCATACGGCGCGGTGGACTGGGCTGGCTGAATACCGCACGGCCGCATGGCCTCCTCAATTTGGTCTGACTCCTCTAGCCTCTTGACCCCTTTGGCCTATCCTCGATCCTCGCTCCACCCGAGGTGCGCGAACCAATCGTGTGCATTACCGCGCTAATGGACATGCTCGAACCTCACGCTAGCCCGGCGAGAATACCAGGCCAAAGCCCAACAGCCCAGGCCGCCTTCGTCGGACGCTTACCCATGGTCTGGGTGTAGCCGTGTGCAGCAGTTGAGGGCGGCTAGGAGGTTCGCACGCGGCCCGCACCTTCGCGCGTCGTGTGCGCATTGCCCAGCAAGAGCCAAGCCGGGCCTGACTTCACCTACGGACAGCGTGCGCCGCCTCAGGGTGCGAGGGTGCGGACGAAGATGCCGATGTCACCGCTGAGCGAAAGGTCGTTAGCTTCCGAGTGGAACGCGACGAAGTGCCCGTTCGCCGCGATTGCCGCACGTGTACTATCACCGTTGCCCTGGATGCCGAACGCGCTCACGCTTGCGCGCGTTGTTGTGCCCAGCACACGGTCGCGTACGAAGACGTCGCGGCGATTGTTCGAATCGCCCGGAACAAGGTTTTTGGCCGGCAACTCGAACGCTACGAAGCGGCCATCCGCCGAGATGGAGGGCATAAGACTGAAACCGCTAGCCTGAACCTCCGCCGTGCTCACGCTCGCTCGCGTCGTGCTGTTGTTCAGCCGGTCGTAGACGAACACGTCGTTGGCGCCATTGGTATCGCTCAGGACCAGATTGCTTGCTGCACTTGAAAAAGCGACGTACCGTCCATCCGGCGACATGGATGTACTAAAGGAGGAGGGTCCGTTCGGTTGCGCGCCTAGCAGGCCTAAACTGACGCGCGTGGTCGTCAGCGTCGTGCGATCGAAGACGAACTCGTCTATCATGTGGTTGGTGTCACCCGGGACTAAGTTGCTTGCCCCGGAGCCGAAGGCGACGAAGCGCCCGTCTGCCGAGATAGTTGGACCGGCGCTCACGAAATTGCCCACCGTACAAAATCCTCCAACTACGCACCGCACGCTCGCCAGCGTCGTGATGCCCAGTTGGCGATCGCGGACAAATACGTCGGTTGAGTTGTTGGTGTCTTTGAGTACCAGATTGCTTGCCGGCGAACTGAATGCAACGAATCGCCCATCCGCCGAGATGGATCCCCCGTCGCTCTCTGTTGTTAGCTTGAGTGCCGGATGCTCCCACACTGACCCGCTCGGTCGTGCCGGCTCGCAGGTCGCGCACGAACACGTCAAAGTCTCCGTTCGTGTCGCCCGCCACGAGGTTGGAGGCAGCCGACGTGAACACTACGAAACGTCCGCCCGCCGACACGCGGGGATTAACGCTGTCTTCGTTACCGTACTGGCACGCCGCGCGTGAGCAGAACCCTACGCTCACCAGCAGCGTTGTGCCCGCTTGCCGGTCGCTTAGGAACACTTGGAGCTTGAGGGGGCCGCCAAGTCTTGCCGCCAGGGCCGTGAAGGCGACCAACTGTCCGTTATCCGAGATCGATGGTGCACCGTCGCCGTGGCCCAGGTACTCGGTGGTGACACCGCCCGCTCGGGCTTCTCCGCCGAGTGCCATCGTGATCGCTAGGGCCGCGCCGATGGCCCCAGTTTTACCGACGATGCCAAGCATGTCTGATTCCTTCGGGCAAATCATTTTCTCAAGCCAATAATAAGACGTATCGTCCACGAAAGATAGATATAAACGTAAATTAGATATGACCAGACAAAATTTAAGAATTTGCAAGGATATTCGATTGGTTGCCCCCATCGCCGGCCGTGGCGTTTTCGCGGGCGTTCTGGGTCGAAAGGGCCGCGGCTCGACGTTGGATGCCAGCAGTTAGAATACAAACAGGTCTAGACTGATAGGCGCCAAGATAAGCCAGAAAGAGGAGGCGACAGCTACGGCGTTCGACTTCGTGGTGATTCGTGTTAAAGGGGTCGCTCCTGACGGGGTTGGGACTCTTTACGTCTGCATATCTCTTGCGGACGCTTCAAGACAGCATCCGAACTCCTCCCTGCGGGAGACACTAGTGCACTGACGCATTCAGAGGTTCCAGCTTGGCGATGATCTTCGCGGTCGTGGCGGTCCAGACGAACGGCTTGGGGTTGGCGTTGTGCTCGGCAAGGTAGCGGTTGATGGCGGCTTGCAGGTCGACCAGCGAGTGGAACACGCCGCGGCGCAGCCGGCGGCGGGTCAGGGCGGAGAAGAAGCTCTCGACGGCATTGAGCCAGGAGCCCGAGGTCGGCGTGTAGTGAAACGTCCAGCGTTCGTGCCGATCGAGCCAGGCCCGCACCTTCGGATGCTTGTGGGTGGCGTAGTTGTCGAGGATGCAGTGGACCAGCTTGCCGGCCGGCACCGCCGCCTCGACCGTGTTGAGGAAGCGGATGAATTCCTGGTGGCGATGGCGGGCCATGCAGCGACCGAGCACGGTGCCGTCGAGCACGTTGAGCGCGGCGAACAGCGTGGTCGTGCCGTGCCGGACATAGTCGTGGGTCATCGTTCCCGCCTTGCCCGGCTTGATCGGCAGGCCCGGCTGCGTCCGGTCCAGGGCCTGGATCTGGCTCTTCTCGTCGACCGACAGCACGACCGTGTGGCGCGGCGGGGCCAGGTAGAGCCCGACGATGTCCGCGAGCTTGGTGACGAACTCGGGGTCGCGGCTGCGCTTGAAGGTGCGGATGCGGTGGGGCTGCAGTTGGTGGGCCGCCCAGATCCGCTGCACCGTCCGCAAGGACAGCCCGCTGGCCTTGGCCATCATGCGGCCGGTCCAATGGGTCGCCTCGCCGGGCGGCTCGGCACAGGTCAGCGCCACCACCCGCCGCACCGTCGCCTCCGGCGTGCGCGGCTTGCCGGGCTTACGGGTCCGGTCGCGCAGCAGCCCGTCGACGCCGGCCTCGGCGAAGCGCTGCTGCCAGCGCCACACCGCCGGCCGGCTGATCCCGGCCCGCCGGGCGACCTCCGCCACGTCCAGCCGCTCGGCCGAGTGCAGGATGATCCGGACCCGCGCCGCATGCTTCTGCGGCCGGTTGCGATCGGCCAGGACCGCCGCCAAGCGCTGGCGATCCTCCGCCGAGAGAAACGAGCAGACCGTCTGTGACATCGACAGAACGTAGCACAACGCAACGCAAGCAGGAATCTTCCGTATGCGTCAATGCACTAGGCGGCCGCCACGGAGACTTCTCCCAGCTGCCAACGATCGCGGCTTGCGCCGGATGACGATCTCGGTGGGCTGGTCGAGGGCGGTGCGGAAGGTCATCTGCGGCTCGACCGAGAAACCGCAGAGCTTGTAGCTCGCCAAGTTTAGGCCTTCGCCAGCGCCGCCTCGATGTCGGCGACCGAGTGGCCGGTCAGATCCTTGGCGAGTTCGCCAAGCAGTTTGCCATGCAATGCCTTGTGGTAGTGCTTGCGCAATTCGCCCAGCGATTTGGGCGCCGCGATGACGACGAGGTAGTCGATGCGGTGACCGAGGACTTCCTTGTTGAGCCAATCGGCGGTGGCGGCAGCGAAGCTGTCCTCTTCCAGACGGCTGTCGTTGGGGTTGGCGGAGCTGCTGGAGTGGCGCACACCCGCACTCTTGTTGTCGCCACCGATGGCGGGCTCTGGCAGTGCTGCGAGCTTGGGATGCGCCTCGTCGCCGGTGTTGCGGTACAGATGGAGCTTGGTGCCGTCGGCAGCGGCGATGGTGGTGTTCTTGGGCAGCTGCATGCAAGCCTCTCCAGGTTGGTCCCGTTCACGACACCCAACGGGTGGCCGTTGCCTGGGTTGCCCGCGCGAGCACCTGTGGGTCTGCGCCTACAGGGTCTGAACTCTCCATGTCTTGCGATAGGCGAGAGGCACTACCGCAATGCACGTTAGGTTCCATGGCCGCTGCTTGCTCCAAGTGACGCCGCGATGTCCGGAATCGACCGGAACAGCACCAGCGGGTCGTCCCTGCTCTCAAGAAACCCCCATCGCGCCCAGAACCACGCCGCCTCCGCGTCCAGCGCGTTGACGACCACCGCGCGACCGCCGATCAGCGCCGCCCCCGCCAGGCAGCGCCGCAGCGCGTCCGCCAGCAGGGCGGTCCCGATCCCGCGTCCCGCCCAGCCGAGGTCCGTGGCGAGCTGGCCCAGCAGCAGGCACGGCACCGGGCTCGGCGGCTGGCCGGCCGCGATGCCGCGCGGCATCGCGGCCGGCAGGACCGCCGTGGGGGCGAGGCCGCAGTAGCCGACCGCCAGCCCGGCCTCGTGCACCATCATGACGACCGTGAAGCCCTTCACCTGGATCGTCAGGGCGCGCGTCTTAAGCCAGCGGTCGAGTGCCGGCTTGCGGCAGGAACGATGCGACGTCGTGCGCCGCCGTCAGCGGACCAAGCTTGCGCCCTGGCGACATGTGTCCTACCCTGTAGCACACATTTGGAGCCCAGGATGGCCGATCTCGCCCCGATCAGTCTGCGCGACGCCAACCAGCGGTTCTCCGAGCTCGTCCGGCGGGTCGAGGCGACAGGGCAGGGTTTCGTCGTCCTGCGGCACGGAAAGCCGGTGGCGCGCCTCTTGCCGGTCGAGGACCGGCCCGACCGGCTGACGCCCGAGCAGCGCGCGGCGCTGGCGCGACTGCTCTCGGTCAACTCGCCCTCGGGGATCGGGCGCTTCGACCGCGAGGACGCTTACGCCGAGCGGCTGGAACGGGCCGGCGGTGGCGGCTGAGCGGTTCGGACTCGACACCAACGTCCTGATCTACCTCATCGACGGCCGTGAGCCGGACCGGCAGGCGCGCGCCCGCGAGGTCGTCGAGCGCGCAGCCACCACCGGGCGCTGCGTTCTATCGGTGCAGAGCCTGGGCGAGTTCTTCGTCGTCGCGGTCAGAAAGGGGCTGGCCACGCCAGCCGTCGCACAGCAGGCGGTGGACGATCTCACCGTCACCTTCGCCATCGCCTCGCCGACCGCCGCCGATGCCCGGACCGCCGCTACGGCCGCGGTGGCGGGAAGGCTCGGCTACTGGGACGCGCTGCTGCTCGCGACGCTGGACCGTGCCGGCTGCACGGTCGTGCTCAGCGAGGACATGGGCGACGGCGCCCGGCATGGCGGGGTCACCGTCCGCAACCCGTTCGCGGGCGAGCGGATTGCGGACGAAATCGAGGGGCTGCTGACCTGAGCCAGCAGCGTCCTCGCTACTCGCTGAGCAGCCGCCGCGCGATCACCTGCGCCTGGATCTCGGCCGCACCCTCGAAGATGTTGAGGATGCGCGCGTCGCACAGCACGCGGCTGATCTGGTACTCCATGGCGTAGCCGTTGCCGCCGTGGATCTGCAGCGCGTTGTCGGCGGTGGCCCATGCGACCGCGGCACCGCTGAGCTCGGGCTGAACCTTACCTGGTACCCTGGCGCCAACTGCGTCAAGTCCATCCGACTGGGACCCGCCACGTACCGGGCCATGCCGCTTCATCCTCTGGTCGTGGTCGGCGGACCTCGGACGTGGCATGATGGCGCTCATGGGACAGGATTTGAGCCAGCTCGTGGGGCCTGCCGCAGCGACTTTGCCGTCCGCCATGTTTCGGGCAAAGGCGCTGCAGGCTCTGCGTGCGCGTGAAGATGAGCTTCGGGCGAAGGGTGTCACCGGTCTCGCCTTGTTCGGCTCGACCGCGCGGAGCGAGGCCGGCTCGGCCAGCGACGTCGATCTGGTCCTGGAACTGGACGAATCGTCCGTCCTGGGGCTGCTCGACCTCGTCGATCTCAAGGAGGCGCTGGCCGAGGAGCTGGGCCGGCCGGTCGATATCGCGTTTCGGAGCCGCCTGCGGCCGTGGTTCGCCGCCCGGATCGCGCCCGACCTCGTGCGGGTGTTTTGAGCCTGGACAGCCGGACGCGCCTGGCGCTCGAGCACATGCTCGATGCGGTCACGGATCTCCGGGCGCTGCTGGCCGGCAAGGGCCGGGCCGAGTTCGTAGCCGATCGACTCTGTCAGCGCGGGGTCGAGCGCTGTCTCGAGGTCATGTCCGAGGCCTCGCGCCGGCTCCCGGCGCAGCTGAAGGCAGCACACCCCGACATCCAATGGCGCAAGATCGCCGGCATCGGCAATGTCCTGCGCCACGACTACGACGAGATCGACGCGGGCGTCGTCTGGCGCACCGCCACGGTCGAGATCGAGTCCTTGGCCCGGCTGGTGCAAGCGCTTCTCGCCGGCTTGCACCAGGGACCCGAGAGCCCCTCGGGTCGAGCCTAGAGCGCGCTGGCCATGCGGCCTACTCGCTGAGCAGCCGCCGCGCGATCACCTGCGCCTGGATCTCGGCCGCACCCTCGAAGATGTTGAGGATGCGCGCGTCGCAGAGCACGCGGCTGATCTGGTATTCCATGGCGTAGCCGTTGCCGCCGTGGATTTGGAGCGCGTTGTCGGCGACCGCCCAGGCGACCGCGGCACCGCTGAGCTTGGCGAGGCCGGCCTCCAGGTCGCAGCGGCGGTCGGCGTCCTTCTCGCGCGCCGCGAACAGGGTCAGCTGGCGGGCGATCATGATCTCGGTGGCCATCCAGGCGAGCTTGCCCGAGACGCGCGGGAAGGCGAACAGGGGCTTGCCGAACTGGTGGCGGTCCTTGGCGTATTGCAGGCCGAGTTCCAGCGCGTTGACCGCGACGCCGACCGCACGGGCCGCGGTCTGGATGCGGGCACTCTCGAAGGTCTCCATGAGCTGCTTGAAGCCCTGGCCCTCGACGCCGCCCAGGAGATTGGCCTCGGGGACGGCAAAGCCGTCGAAGGAGAGCGTGTACTCCTTCATGCCGCGGTAGCCCAGGACGTGGATCTCGCCACCGGTGAGGCCATCGACCGGGAAGGGATCGGCGTCCGTGCCGCGGGGCTTCTCGCCCAGCAGCATGGAGAGGCCCTTGTAGCCCTTCTCCTGGGGGTTGGTGCGGACCAGGATGGTCATCAGGTCGGCACGCGCGGCGTGGGTGATCCAGTTCTTGGCCCCCGTGACCACCCAGCTGCCGTCCTTGCGCACGGCCCGGGTGGTGAGCGAGGCCAGGTCCGAGCCGATGTTGGGCTCGGTGAACACGGCTGTCGGGATGATCTCGCCGGACGCGATCTTGGGCAGGAAGTGGGCCTTCTGGGCCTCGGTGCCGCCCAGCCGGATCAGCTCGCCCGCGATCTCGTTGCGGGTACCCAGCGAGCCCACGCCGATATAGCCGCGGCTGAGCTCCTCGGTGACGACGCACATCGCCTCCTTGGTGAGGCCGTGGCCGCCGAACTCCTCGGGGATGGTGAGGCCGAACACGCCGAGCTCGGCCAGCTGCTCGATCACCGCGAGCGGGATCAACTCGTCGCGCTCGTGCCAGCCATGGGCGAAGGGGCGGACCTCCTCGTCGGCGAACTTCCGGAACTGGTCGCGGATCATCTCCAGGCTGTCGTCGGACAGCCCCCAGTCGCCGAAGTCGCCGTCGTGGATCAGCTCGGCCAGCCGCAGGCGCCGCTCGGGCGTGGCATCGGTCATCAGCGAGCGCACGGGCTCGGCCAGGAACCGCTCGACGTCGCGGGCCCCCAGGCCGAAATCGTGGGGGCGCACGGCCTCGACCTGGTTCATCGGGATGCCGCCGGCGATGCGCGCCAGATACTCGGCAAAGGCGAGGCGGTGCATCAGCTCCTCGCGCTCGCCGAACCGGCCGGCCTCGCGCAGGCGCAGGGCCCAGTCCTGCATCGCGTGCAGCGAGGCCACGTAGACCTTGAGCCAGGCCAGGCCGTGGGCGGCGTGCTGCTCGCGGTCGAGCAGGGCCGGGTCCACGCGGCCGCCCTTGACCACCTTGCGCTGGACGGCGTCGTGGGCCGCGGCCAGGAACCGGTCGGCCGCCGCCACGGCCGCGGCGGTGTCGCCCAGGAGATCGGTGCCGGTCGCCCGGGCCTCGGCCAGTTGCGTCGCCATCAGCCTTCCATCGCCTCCTCGAGGGTGCGCATGCCCGGACGCTTGGCCTGGACCAGCACCGCCATGTTGCCGGGCTTGTGCTGGTTCTTCCACATCTTCATGTGCGCGCGCGGGATGTCGGCCCAGGCGAACACCTCGCTCATGCAGGGGTCGACCTGCCGGGCCAGCACGAACTTGTTGGCGGCCGAGGCCTGCTTCAGGTTGGCGAAGTGGCTGCCCTGGAGCCGCTTCTGCCGCATCCACAGGTAGCGGGCGTCGACGGTGAGCTTGTAGCCGGTGGTGCCCGCACAGATCACCACCATGCCGCCGCGCTTGCAGACCAGGGCCGAGACCGGGAAGGTCGAGGCGCCGGGGTGCTCGAACACCATGTCGACGTCGTTGCCCTTGCCGGTGATGTCCCAGATCGCCTTGCCGAACTTGCGCGCCTCGGCCAGCCACTTGCCGTAGGCGTCCTTGTCCATGGGGTCGGGCATCTCGCCCCAGCAGTCGAAGTCCTTGCGGTTGATCGCCCCCTTGGCACCGAGCGACATGACGAACTCGCGCTTGTCCTCCTCGGAGATCACCGCGATCGCGTTGCCGCCCGAGGCCGCGATCAGCTGGATCGCCATCGAGCCCAGGCCGCCCGCACCGCCCCAGACCAGGACGTTGTCGCCGGGCTTGAGCGCGTGCGGCTGGTGGCCGAACAGCATGCGGTAGGCGGTGGCCAGCACCAGCGTGTAGCAGGCGGCCTCCTCCCAGGTCAGGTGCTTGGGCCGCGCCATCAGCTGGCGCGACTGCACCTTGCAGAATTGGGCGAACGAGCCGTCGGTGGTCTCGTAGCCCCAGATCCGCTGCGACGGCGAGTTCATCGGATCGCCGCCGTTGCACTCCTCGTCGTCGCCATCGTCCTGGTTGCAGTGGATGACGACCTCGTCGCCGACCTTCCACCGCTTCACCTTGGCGCCCACCGCCCAGACGATGCCCGCGGCGTCGGAGCCGGCGATGTGGTAGGGCTGCTTGTGGACGTCGAGCGGCGAGAGCGGGATGCCCAGCGCCGCCCAGACGCCATTGTAGTTGACGCCGCCGGCCATCACCATCACCAGGCATTCGTCGTCGCCGACCTGCGCCACCGGCACGACCTCCTGCTGCATGGCCGAGATCGGCTCGCCGTGGCGGTCCTTGCGGATCGCCCATGCATACATGTTGGCCGGCACGTGGCCGAGCGGCGGGATCTCGCCGATCTCGTACAGGTCCTTGGTGGCGACCCGGTTCACGGCCGGCTGCTTGAGCTCGATCACCTCGGCGGACGTGGCGGTCATGGCGGTGCGCGTTCCTTGCAGTGGTGGATGGCGGGGCTCGACGAAGCGGCTCTGGGTCCGGCCGCCGCCGGCGGCCGCCATGGACAGCATCGGCTCGAAGAAGAAGTCGGCGGGCGAGAGGTCCAGGCCCTCGCGGCGGGCGATCTCGAGCAGCTCCTCCTGGCGGCGGGCGGGAATCGCACCCCTGCGAACCCAGCCGCTGACGGCCGTCTGCCAGATCCCCAGCAGCTCGGCGACCCGCTGCTGCGAGCCGAACTTGCGGATGACGTTCTCGACCGTGTCTCTGCTCATCGCTGATCGTAACCCCGGCTGCGACGCGCCAACACCTGACACGGGACGTGCTAGCCGTCAACACGAAAAGACCTTTGACGCGGCTGCAGCAAAAGTGTTAGGAGGTTCCAATCCGCATGGATCCTGGTCCCTGGCCGTTCGGGCAGGTGTTGGGCCTATCACTTTGGTGCAATGCAGGAGAGGTGTTGAGATGGCTGAGAGCCCTGCGGTGAAGCGCGACCAGCCCTGGCTGATCCGCACCTACTCCGGACACAGCTCGGCCCAGGCCAGCAACGAGCTCTACCGCACCAACCTCTCGCGCGGGCAGACCGGCCTCTCGGTCGCCTTCGACCTGCCGACCCAGACCGGCTACGACAGCGACCACCCGCTGGCGGCCGGCGAGGTCGGCAAGGTCGGCGTGCCGGTCACCTCGATCGCCGACATGGCGACCCTGTTCGACGGCATCCCGCTCGAGCAGATGAACACCTCGATGACCATCAATGCCACCGCCCCCTGGCTGCTCGCCCTCTACATCGCCGTCGCCGAGAAGCAGGGTGCGGACGTGTCCAAGCTGCAGGGCACGGTCCAGAACGACATCATCAAGGAATACCTGTCGCGCGGGACCTACATCTACCCGCCCAAGCCCTCGATGCGGCTGATCACCGACGTGATCGCCTACACCTACCGCGAGCTGCCGAAGTGGAACCCCACCAACGTCTGCAGCTACCACCTGCAGGAGGCGGGCGCCACGCCGGTCCAGGAGCTGGCCTACGCCCTGGCCACCGCGATCGCCGTGTTGGACGCCATCCGCGCGGGCGGCCAGGTGCCCGAGGCCGATTTCGGCAAGGCGGTCGGCCGGGTCAGCTTCTTCGTCAATGCCGGGATCCGCTTCGTCACCGAGCTGTGCAAGATGCGCGCCTTCAACGAGCTCTGGGACGAGATCTGCGCCACGCGCTACGGCATCGCCGACCCCAAGCAGCGCCTGTTCCGCTACGGCGTCCAGGTCAACTCGCTGGGCCTGACCGAGCAGCAGCCCGAGAACAACGTCTACCGCATCCTGCTCGAGATGCTGGCGGTGACACTCTCGAAGAACGCCCGGGCCCGTGCGGTCCAGCTGCCGGCCTGGAACGAGGCCCTGGGCCTGCCGCGCCCCTGGGACCAGCAATGGTCCCTGCGCATGCAGCAGATCCTGGCCTACGAGACCGACCTGCTCGAATATCCCGACCTGTTCGACGGCTCCAAGGCCGTGGCCGACAAGGTGGAAGCGCTCAAGGCCGAGGCCCGCGCGGAGCTCGCCCGGATCGACGACATGGGCGGGGCCCTGGTCGCGGTCGAGACCGGCTACATGAAGAGCCGCCTGGTCGAGAGTGCCGCCATCCGCATCGGCGCCATCGCCAGCGGGGCGCAGAAGGTGATCGGCGTCAATGCCTACACCGAGACCGCCCCCTCGCCGCTGACCACCGGCGACGATGGCGGCTTCATGGCGGTCGACCCGAAGGCCGAGGCCGAGCAGATCGAGCGCCTCCTGGCCCACCGGGCGTCCCGCGACGCCAAGGCCGCCGCCGCCGCCCTGGCCGAACTCAAAGCCGCGGCGAGCGAGGGCCGCAACGTCATGCCGGCCTCGATCGCCTGCGCCCATGCCGGGGTCACCACCGGCGAGTGGGGCCAGTGTCTACGCGAGGTGTTCGGCGAGTACCGCGCGCCTACCGGCGTCTCCGGTGCCCGTGTCGCCGCCGCCGACGTGTTCGCGCCCGTGCGCGTCAAGGTCGAGGCCGCCCACGCCAAGCTCGGCCGCCGCCTCAAGATGCTGGTCGGCAAGCCCGGCCTCGACGGCCACAGCAACGGGGCCGAGCAGATCGCCGTGGCCGCGCGCGATTCCGGCATCGAGGTGGTCTACGAGGGCATCCGCCTCACCCCCGCCCGCATCGCCAACGCGGCCTTGGAGGAGGGCGTGCACATCGTCGGCCTGTCGATCCTCTCCGGCTCGCACATGCCGCTGGTCAAGGAGGTCCTGCGCCGGATGCGCGAGCTCGGCATCGGCGAGATCCCGGTCGTGGTCGGCGGCATCATCCCGCCCGAGGACGCGAAGGAGCTGCAGGCGGCGGGCGTGGCGCGCGTCTACACGCCCAAGGACTACGAGATCCAGGACATTATGAGCGATCTGGTGGACATCGCCGTGGGATACGAGCAGGCAGCGTAGAGATCGGACAAAATTGTCCGCACGTTAGGTTCCGCTGATAGTAAATTAAGGCTTCAAAAATGCGCATCCGAATTACTATCATTGCATGCTTTTTTTGTCATCTAATCTTACACAGTGCTTCTGGCTATGGCGCTTGTTCCTGCCAAGGATACGATGGGCCAGGTGGTCCGTGTTATTCGGGTCCGGGAGGGGCAGCCTATGACGGACCAGGGGGCCCAGCTTACGCAGGCCCAGGAGGACCCTGTTACAGTGGTCCTGGTGGGAACGAATACGGGGGGCCGGGAGGACCAGCCTACGATGGACCCGGGGGTCCACGATACGATGGACCGGGAGGTCCGTCATATAGCGGACCCGGGGGGCCAGCCTATGATGGGCCGGGAGGACCATGTTACGCAGGTCCAGGAGGTCCATGCTATTCAGGCCCCGGAGGCACAGGGGAGTTTTGCCCAAGGGTTTGTCGTTAGTAATCAGTGATTGTATGACTAACTTCCTCCTCTTCTAGTCTCGTAGTAAGCAACCGAAAGCGAACAGGCAGGATTGCGGAACTTATGCTCAACGTGAGCGGCCATGCCGTTTGCACTGGATCTATGAATTCTGACCAGCTCCTTGCATTCTGTGCAGTAAAATTTGTTCGGCTGGCCTCGTGCTATCAGCTGTAGTGCATTGGCAATTGTATAGATCTGCCCACGCAGGCGGACTTTTGCTGCCAGCGGCATCTGCTACCTTCCCGTGAGGCTGTAGGAATGTCACTCTTCTTTTGGCCGAACTCGACGCTCGCCTCGGCCGTCGTCTCCAGATGCTGATCGGCTAGCCCGCTAGCCCGCTAGCCCGACCAATCCCCCCATTGAACTTCGGCCGCGAGGTATTCAGCTACGACCGACCGAACCCGCAGGCCTCCGGCCTGCTGGACCGAATAACGGTAGGTACCGTCCTGCACGACGATCCAATGTCCTGCCATGTCCTCGCCCGTGACCAAGCGTGTCATCATACGGCTGCCGACTTCCGGCCAGGGAGCGAGGCTTTCTTCATCGCTTGCCCCGTCGAAGTCCCGGCGCTCCTGTGCCGTCAAGCTCTCTAGCGGGAGTACCCATATGTGTGCAGGGGCGTCCAGCATTGGTTCCCCGTACTCAAAGTATGCATGCCCACGGGCATTCTTCAGCGCGACGCGCTTGATGCGGTCCATCTCCGGCCTCCATAGGATGCGCGTCTCCCCACCTTCGGTTACATATTCCGTTCGGGAGTGCTCGATCCGAGCGCGCAGTTGTGGGCTATCTGAAAGCGCGCGCTCCGCGCTAGAGTTCGGCTGCTTATCCGGGTCCGTGGAGCCGGCTAGAACGCAGCTCACGAAGGTCGCAGCGTACTGCTCATCCAACGAGAAGCTCGAGTTGCATTCCCTGCAAATCCTGACTTTCGGTAGGTGATGAGGGCGTGGTGCCAGTAGCAGGCTTTTTGACGGGACGTGATCCTCGTTCGTGTCACGGCCAACTAGGGCCCGCGCACAGTGAATGCACCACGACTTTTGCCGCTCATCAACGAAGTCCTGAATCTGCTGCATAGATTTGACCCGCAGTCACTTGCACAACTGTCAAGATACCGGAATCCGGCGGCATTTGGAATAGCAGCCGTTGGCCAAAGCGTACGCCTCGCCTGCCGCCTCAAGATGCTGGTCGGCAAGCCCGGGCTCGACGGCCACAGCAACTGGTGCCGAGCAGATCGCGGTGGCCGCGCAAGATTCCGGCATCGAGGTGGTCTACGAGGGCATCCGCCTCACCCCCGCCCGCATCGCCAACGCAGCGCTCGAGGAGGGCGTGCACATCGTGGGCCTCTCGATCCTCTCCGGCTCGCACATGCCGCTGGTCAAGGAGGTCCTGCGCCGGATGCGCGAGCTCGGCATCGGCGAGATCCCGGTCGTGGTCGGCGGCATCATCCCGCCCGAGGACGTGAATGAACTCCACTGGTGGCTATCGCCGTGAGGTATGAGCGGGCTGGATGGCGACTGGCGATCCGCAGGTCAAACGAGTTCGAAGTCAATACGCGATAGACTTGGACCTAGGTGGCGGTGGTCGTCGGTGCCATCGCCGACCCCGGCTTGCCCTCTTGCAAGAGCCTTCGGTCTACAACTGCCGCCGGCATGGCTGGGTCCGGTTGCCGCAGAGGATCAAGACCCACGACGGGCATCCGGACAAGCCGTAGCGGATCACGTGCCCATCTCCAGCACCACCCGGAACCGCGCCTCGCCGCTCATCATCCGCGCATAGGCCTCGGCGGCGCGTTCGAGCGGGTAGGTCTCGATCATCGGCCGCACGCCGCTGAGCGCGCTGAAGGCCAGGGTGTCGTCGGAGTCGGCGGCGACGCCGGAGGGCCAGCCCTGGATCGAGCGGCGACCGCCGATCAGCTGCAACGGCGAGACCTCGATCGGCTCGGGGCTGGCGCCGACCACGAGCAGCTTGCCGCCGACGCCGAGCCCGTCGATCACCGCACTCATCGCCTTGGCGCTGGTGACCGTGGCCAGGACCAGGGCGGCACCGCCCAAGGCGGTCAGGCGCTCGGCCACGTTCTCGGCCCGGCTGTCGATGTAGGCGTGGGCGCCCAGCTGGCGGGCGAGGTCGGCCTTGTCGGTGCCGCGGGCGATGGCGACCGTGCGGTAGCCCATCCGGACCGCGAACTGGACCGCGAGATGGCCCAGCCCGCCAATGCCCAGGACAGCGACCAGATCACCGGCGCGGGCACCGCCGTGGCGCAGGGCGTTGTAGGTGGTGATGCCGGCGCAGAGGAGCGGGCCGGCCTCGACCGCCGACAGCTCGTCGGGGATCAGGGCCAACGCCTGGACCGGGGCCACCATGTACTCGGCATAGCCGCCATCGTAGCTGATGCCGGGGATGCGGCCCTCGCGGCAGGTGACGAAGTCGCCGCGGCGGCAGCGGTCGCAATGGCCGCAATGCCCGCCATACCAGCCGACGCCGACGCGCTGCCCGACCCGCCAGGGCTCGCTGTCCTCGCCCAGCGCGTCGATCACGCCGGCGATCTCGTGGCCGGGCACGCGGGGATAGGCGATGCCCGGGAACGTGCCCTCGACGGTGAAGCTGTCGCTGTGGCAGATCCCGCAGGCCTGGATGCGGACACGGGCCTCCCCGCGGCCGGGTTCCGGCAGGTCGCGCTCCACCAGCTCGAGCCCGGCGTTTGGCGCCTTCACCTGCACGGCACGCATGGTGACCATCTGGCCCTCCTCCCACGTTCGTCGCTCCCGCCGGCTGGGAGCGGGCGAGGTGCGGACATCGGTGCGGGAGTATAGCTGAGCGGAGCGCGCTTGGAAGCCGAGGGCCGGCGCTCTGCGCGGCGAGATTCCTTGACGTTGCTGGGACCATCACACAGGCTCCCGGCGGCCGCGCGATCACAAGCCCTCGGGGGAGAGGCAATCGGCGCGGCTCAGGGAGCGAACAATGGTCAACACGCGTCTTCACGCGATGTCGCTGCTCGGCACCGCGGCACTTCTTGCGATCTGCGCCGCCGGCGGGTCGCACGCCGAGGAGGTCAAGAACGCCACCCTCTACGGCAACATGGCGACGGTCACCCAGGACCTGCTGAGCCGCGCCGCCAGCGACGGCAACAATTTCCTCCACACCAACGGCAACTACGAGCAGACCCGCTACTATCCGAACCGGCAGATCAACCGCGACAATGTCGGCAAGCTGCGCCCGTCCTGGATCTTCCAGCTCGACGTGCGCGACAGCCTGGAGACGACGCCGATCGTGGTCGACGGGGTCATGTACGTGACCACCGCCTTCAACCACGTGTTCGCGCTCGACGCGCGCACGGGCGAGCAGCTGTGGAGCTATGCCCACGCGCTGGGGCCGATCACGACCTTCTGCTGCGGCCCGAACAATCGCGGCGTCGCGGTCTATGGCGACATGGTCTACATGGCGACGCTAGACGCCCGGATGGTGGCGCTCGAGGCCAAGACCGGCAAGAAGGTCTGGGACGTCGAGATCGCCGACCCGGAACTCGGCTACAGCGAGACGATGGCGCCGACCGCGGTCGACGGCAAGATCCTGATCGGCACCAACGGCGGCGAGTACGGCATCCGCGGCTTCGTCAAGGCCTACGACGCCAAGACCGGCGACCTGCTCTGGACCTTCGACACGGTCCCGGAGGACTCGGTCGGCGTCTGGGCGACCCACGACGCCACCGGCCGCGACATGCACCGCGACATCGCCGCCGAGAAGGCGGCACTGGAGAAGAACGGCGATCCCTACAAGACGCTGGGCGGCGGCGTCTGGCAGAACCCGTCGGTCGATCTCGCCAACCGGCGGATCTACTTCGTCGTCGGCAATCCTTCGCCCGACCTGGACGGCAGCCTGCGCCCCGGCGACAATCTCTACACCGACTCGCTGGTCGCGGTCGATCTCGACACCGGCAAGTATGCCTGCCACTTCCAGTACATCGCACACGATGTCTGGGACCTGGACTCGGTCAGCCCGACCGTGCTCGTGGACGTGCCGGACAAAGACGGCGCCATGGTCCCGGGCGTCCTGCACGCCGGCAAGACCGGCCATCTCTATGTCAACGACCGCAAGGACTGCAGCCTGATCCGGTTCTCCGAGGCGATGGTGCCGCAGGAGAACATGTGGGTGCTGCCGACCAAGGACGGGGCGCGGATGCTGCCGGGTGCCAATGGCGGCGTGGAATGGTCGCCGATCGCGGTCGATCCCAAGCTGGGCCTGGCCTACGCGATCAACCTGCACCAGCCGATGACCTATCATGTCGACAGCTCGCCCTATCCCGGCGGCAAGCTCTGGCTCGGCGGCGCCTTCAAGGCAATCCCGACCGAGGAGCAGTGGGGCAACGTCACCGCCGTCGACTACGGCACCGGCAAGATCCGCTGGCAGGTCAAGACCGCGCAACCGATGATCGGCGGCGCCCTGGCGACCGCGGGCGGGCTCGTGTTCACCGGCGAGGGCAACGGCACGTTCGAGGCCTTCGATTCCGAGACCGGCTCGGTGTTGTGGACCTTCCAGGCCGGTGCGGGCGTCAACGCGCCGCCAGCATCCTACACCGTCGACGGCCGCCAGTTCATCGTGGTTGGCGCCGGCGGCAACACCCAGCTCGACTACAAGCGCGGCAACTCGATCATCGCCTTCTCCTTGACCGACTAGGCAGGACGCGCTTGGCATGACCCGGGCGGGGCCGCATCGGCCCCGCCCGTCTTTCCTCGAGCGGGACGCGATGATGCGGCTTTGGATCTTCGGCGCGCTGCTGGCGGCGGCCGCATCTCTACCGAGCCCGGGATGGGCCGACACCGTCGAGGAGACCGCCGCCACCTGTGCCGCCTGTCACGGCGAGGACGGGTTGCCGGTCGCCCCCGAGATCCCGATGATCTTCGGCCAGCACGAAGGCTACCTCTACTTCCAGCTCCGCGACTTCAAGACCGGCGCGCGCCAGAGCGAGGTCATGAACGGGATCGCGGCCGAGATGACCAAGGACCAGATGAAGGCGCTGGCCGCCTACTTCGCACAGAAGCCGTGGCCCCGCCTGGACCAGACCGCGACCGCCGACCAGGCGGCGGTGGCCCAGCGCGCCAACACCGCGGGCATGTGCACCGCCTGCCACATGGAGGGCTATCTCGGGGCGAGCACGGCGCCGCGGCTGGCCGGCCAGCAGCAGCCCTATCTCGCGCTGACGCTGCACCAGTTCAAGACCAAGGAACGCGGCAACAATCCCGGCATGTCCGGGATCGTCGAGTCCTTCCCCGACGCCGACCTCGCGGCCGTCGCCGCCTATCTCGGCAGCCTGTAGCCGCGCGCTCAGCGCGGCGTCGGCAGGCTTTCGCGGGTCGTGTCGGCGGCGAGGTCGAACGCCGACTTGCCGTCCAGGTCGCGCCGCTCCGGCGCCGCCCCGGCCCCGAGCAGCATCTCCACCATCTGCGGGTGACCCTGCTCGGCGGCGATCATCAGCGCGGTGCGGCCGCGGTCGTCGGCGTCGTCGACCCGCGCGCCATGCTCGAGCAGCAGGCCCGCCACCGCCACCGCGTCGGCCTCGGCGACCTCGTCGGGATGGCCCGCGGCCCACATCAGGGCGGTCAGCTCGTGGGCGTAGCGCTGGTTCGGATCGATGCCCTGATCGAGCATGCGCCCGACCAGCACGGCCCGGCCCCGCGCCGCCGCGTAGAGGATCGGCGTCTTGCCCGTCCTGTCCGCGACCGTGGCGTCAGCACCGCGATCGAGCAACAGCAACGCCATCCGGTCGTCGGCGTTGAAGGCGGCGGCCGCCAGCGGCGACAGGCCGCTGCGGCCGAGGATGTTGATGTCGGCGTCGGCGGCCAGCAGCAGCTCGGCGATGTCGGCCTTGTCGGCCTCCGCCGCGACGAACAGGGGGGTGCTGCCGTTGAGCTGCGGCTGGTCGACCGGCGCACCGCGGTCCAGCAGCACGCGCGCGCTGGCCGAAGCCCCGGCGCGCGCGGCATGGATCAGCGCGGTGCGCCCCAACCGGTCGCGCGCATGCACCGACGCACCCTGCCCCAGCAACCGCTCGACCAGTGCGGCGCAATCCAGATCCGCCGCCTTGAACAGCGCCAGACTGATCTGCCGCGAATCCATGTCGCTCGCGGCGGCAGCCTCGCTGGACAGCTCCCCGCAGCGCTCGCTCTCGGCCGCCCCCGCGGCAGCCGCGGCCACGCAGACCAGCAGGCCACCCGCGACCGCCCATCTCGCACCCAGCCCTATCATCGTCCGGCCTCCCCTTCTTGGCGACGTCCGGCGCCGCATGCGTCCTGTTGCCATGAGTCCAACCGCGACGCCAGCCCGCCGGGAGCGTTGGGCCAGCCGAGCGGGCCACACGATCTCAGGTCGATCGCCGCGTCGCAGGCAGCATCTGCTCCAATCCGGCTCCTGACTTCGGCTAAAATTCCTTGACCCGCTGCCGGACGAACCCGAGGCGCAGCAATTCAAGCGCCGTCAGCGCCGGGCGCCTGCCGCCAAGGAGTGCGGCCAGGCCGCCTGAGCGGGGGCGAACAAATCGGCATTGCACCGTATGCGCACATGGTGCATATTGGCTGCCCCGTCTGACTCGGCTGCCAACCGGTGTGGAGATCCGCCATGCTTCCCATGATCGCCCGCTCCGTGATCCGCCTGGGGCAACCGAGGGCGGCCACGTCGCTGCGGCTGCGCTGGTCCAATTGGCGCGACTGGCTGCTGCTGCCGCGCTAGGGCGGCGCCAGGGGCAGGAGCGCGCCGGCGGATCGGGCCGCAGCAGGGTGGGCTGCTCAGAGACGCGGATCTAGATCGCGGCACCGGCGAAGGCGGTGGCCACCGTCGGCGCCAGCCGGCCCGCGAGCGGCATCGCGCTCAGGCAGCGACCGGGATCTCGTGGATATGGACGTCGTGGGTCGAGAAGCGGGTCAGGACGGCGATGGCCTTGCGCTCCTCGGCCTCGTCCGCCGTGTGCACCCAGAGCAGGATGCCGCCGCGGTCGAGCTGCTCCTGCAGCCAGTCGGCGTGCCGCTGATCCATCCAGTGGGCGAACACGGTGCCGAGCAAGGTGCCGGCGACCGCCGTGCCCACCACGGCCGCCGCCACGATGCCGGCGGTCGCGACCACGGTGCCGGCCGCGATCATGGTCGGCAGCACGGTCAGCGACCCGATCAGGCGGTCCTCGCGCCGGTCGATGTTCCTGCCCGAGACGAAGGCGGTGCGCGGTGCGGACGGATCGTCCTCGAGCTCCTCGACCCGGGCGTACATGTGGCCGAGCTTGCTCTCGACCGCATCGTGGGCGGCCAGGAGGCTGATCGAGTCTTGCGCGAAGCCCTCGGCCCGCAGCTCGTCGACGGCGGCCTCCAGGCCCGAAACGTCCTCGAACACCGCCACCGCCTCGCGGACCTTGCCCGCTGTCCTCGACCCCGCCATGCGCCGATCCCGTATAGCCTGCTCCAACTCGAGCCTAGGCAGCCCGCGCCGGCGCCGCAAGCGCCGGCAGCAAACCCGCGTCAGCGGATCGGTCCTTCACATGGTTGTCGATCTGCTCGAGGTCGATTTGCGGAAACTCGGGATGGCTCGTCAGATGCCGTCCTCGGGGCCCGTGCCGAGGAGGTGCCGCAGGCCATCCTCGATCGGGACCTCGGCCCTGAAACCGAGTTCCGCCGCGGCGCGCTCGGGACACCCGACCGAGCGGCGGATGTCGCCGGCGCGCGCGGGCGCGTGCTCGATCGGCACCGTGACGCCGGTGGCCCGCATCATCGCCTGCGCCAGCCCGGCGACGGTGACCGCCCGTCCGGTGCAGACATTGTAGACCGATGCCCCCGTCAGCCTTCCCGAGCGCAGCGCCTCCATCGCGGCCACCATCGCGCGCACCACGTCGCCGACATAGACGAAGTCCCGGCTCTGCCCGCCATCGCCGTGCAGCACCAGCGGCTGGCGCCTGGCGAGCCGGTCGCGGAAGGTCGAGATCACGCCGGAATAGGGATCGCCCGCGCGCTGCCGTGGCCCATAGACATTGAAGAAGCGCAGCCCCACACTGGCGAGGCCATGCACCTCCGCCCCCGCCCGCGCCTGCAGCTCGTTGGACGCCTTGTCGGCGCCATAGGGCGAGAGCGGCCGCAAGCTGGCGTCCTCGCGCAGGGGCACGTCCGGATTGTCGCCATAGACCGCGGCCGAGGAGGCATAGACCACCGGGATCCCGGCCTTGGCCGCGGCCTCGAACACCGCCACCGTACCCGCGGAGTTCGCGAGATGGCTGTGGTGCCAGTCCTCGTTGCAGCGGGCGACCGAGGCCACGGCGGCGAGATGGAAGCAGGCGTCGACGCCGGCCATGGCGCTTCAGCGGCGACGGAGGCTCGCGCAGGTCGCCGTGCACGAACTCCGCCGTCGGCGGAAGATGGTCAAGGCTACCGGTCGAGAGGTCGTCGACCACGCGAACGGCACGGTCACTCGCAGCACGAGCAGCATCGCTCAAATGGGAGCCGATGAAGCCGCAGCCGCCGGTGATAAGGTAATCAGTGCATCGCATCGTCTACCGCAGCGTTGGACTTTCACGGTGCGCGGCCACCTTCAGCTTCACGCAAGTGGAGGAGCCGCGATCGTTGTGCGACCAATCCTGCGCTCTTGGATCAAGAAGACACGACCGTCCCTCGGCGCGCAAATCGCCCATATCGTCCTCTCGGCGCCCCTTAGGCCGGCCGAATCCCAACCACAGGACCGCCAAGCGCCCGCAAATACGCCGTCGCCCGCAAGCTGCATCCCCGAACAGCCGCAGCATCGGTCGTCGGCAGATCAGCGGATGCATCGGCCACACCGCAACCTGCCATCATCGCCGCCGCAGCAATGGGCCGCCAGAGCACCGCCGCCAGGAGCAGTAGGGGCATCTGCAGCAGCCGCATTGCGATATCAGCATCAGCGGCACGAATGCGATTGTGACGGCAAAGCGGGCGATCGCCACGCCCTCGGGACCCATCCATGCCATACCGGCCAGACTGCATGGTAGAAAACCAGGGCGAAAGCGATGGCTCGCCACGCATTGGCCCAGGCAAAACCGGCGGCGAGCAGGACCGCGTTGACGCTCCCGCGACGCCCAGCAGCTCCCGCAGCGAGCGCCAGCCAGGGAATCAAGGGCACCGCGCTCGAGCCACTTGTCGCCAAGCACGACGCGACCGCATCCTCCGCCACCAAGGCCAGACCTACCGCGGTGGAACTCGCCGCAACGCCAGAAAGGACAAGGCGGCCAAGTAGTGCTCGACGCAGCGCGGCGCTGTCGCCGACGAGCGAGCATATACCGCATAGAGCGCGCGCACTGGCGGCACCACCAGCTCCTCGGTGGGTAGCGCGGCCAACTCGGCGCCGACGGCGTAGGTGCCAGACGGTCCCCGCATCAGCGCTGGCCGACAGCATGGCCTGGTCCATCCGCTCGCCGGCGAAGACACCGATGTGCGCTGACCAGAGCCCAGCTCGAGAAGGACCAAATCTCGCCCGTCTTCGCCAGGTCGAGGCGTGGCCGGTAGCCGGAGAACCACATAGCTCAGCAGGACAGAGATGGCGGACCGACGATCGTCCCGGCGATCAGCGCCCAGTAGCTGCGCAGCACGTAGGCCAGGCCAATCGTCGTCAGGAACCCTGCGCCCTTGGTGAGCAGGCCGATCTGCACATCGCGGCGAAAATCCAGCCTCCGCTGAAAATCGACCATCCCGATGTTCTCGGCACCCTGGATCAGCGCACGAACGGCGAGCAGCCGAATGACCCACTCCAGGCGCGGCTCGTCGAACCGATCCGCCGCGATCGGCGCAAGAAGAACCAGCACCGAGAAAATGCCCAGCCCATCAGAAGGCCGATCGTCCAAGCCGTGTCGTAGTGTGCTCGCGCCGGTTCCTTCAGTCGGATGATGGCTTGGCGCTGGCCCATCTCGGACAGCACCTGCAGGGCTCCGATCACCAGCATTGCCATGGCGATCATGCCGAAATCACCTGGCGTAAGAAGCCTTGCCAATATTACTGTACTGATAAACCCTATGAAACGCATCGTCCAGCGGCCGACGACCATCCAGGCAGATCCCCTGGCCATGGCATGGCCGAGGTTGACTCTGGGCGACTACCGACACGTTGAATATCCGCTAGGCCGTTCAAGGTGGTTCTGCTGGCTCGTGCAATTACTGATGTTGGCAAAAATCTTCTATTTCTATAGGCGTCACTGGAACAGCTCCCATTCTGAAAAATAGATGGACAAGAATTTTCTCTATCTTCGTTTTGAACCTTTCTAAATCTTGAGTATCACGAGTATACGGTGACCCGCCCGGCATGAACGACGGACTGTGCATTGACAAAGCGAAAACGCGATTGCCGGAGTCCGATTTGGCAGTTGACCAAGCGACACATCTCCTCAAAAGAGACGCCTTCTGGCGTCAGCGTGATACGCTCCAGCAGTCGAAGTCGCGCCAGTATGCCAGGCAGCCGTAGCCCGCTGGACGCCTTGCCGAAGAGCGCATTGCCAAACCTGCTACGCGCGAGTGTCCGAAGTGGGCCGACCACGGATTGGTTGACCGGCAAATAGAGAAGCCGACGCTCGGCTGAGGCCCAGAACGGCCGGTCAGGGCAGTCGAAGAAGTTCGGTCCTCCTCCAAGGCCCGCGAAATTGCGATATGGCATGACGCTGGTGTCGACCCGATATCCGAGTTCCACCAGCGTTCTCTCGCGGCTAATATCTAGCCCATAACGACCTGCCTTGTAGATGCGGGGGGTGATGCTAAGCCGCTCCTTTATCGCGGCGGTGAGCGTCGTAAGCTTCCGGCGTTCGAGGGTCGGCTCGAGATTGCAGGGATAGGAATTGTACGGGCAGACCACCTCTTCGAATGGGGGGGTGACCCATGGATGCAGTTGCGCACCGACCTCGCACTCGCCCGCGGCGAGCCATGGTCCGAAAACCTCTGCGGCGCGCGGATCGGCGACGACCGGGTAGTCGACCAGATAGGCCGGCTTCAGCCCATAGCGCCGAAACACCTCCTGGCCCCTATGGATGTGGGCCAGGGATTCGACGGAGACATGGCGACGCGAAAACGGGCCGGACCAATCGAACTCCTCCTCCGTGTCGACGACCACGCACAGCAAGGGGCGATCGAGCCCGGCAAGATCCGCCTCGATGAAGCACGGCGGTGATCTCGTCTCCGATCGGAAATCCGCCGCCGCCAGCTCAGACACGCAGCGCGCCCTTCACATAGGACTTGGCGTCCCGCACGACAGGCAAAGTGAGGACGAGCTGGCGCGCGCTGTCGAGAGGTCGATAGCCCGCGAGCAGTGCGAGCAGCATATGCTTGGCGCTGCGCCGATACTGGCCCGGCGCGCTGGCCATGCTCTTGCCGATCTGACTGTGCAGCAGTCCCTCGGCCCGCATTCGATCACCGATGCTGAGATAATCGGCAAATGCGGCCAGGTGGCGTCGGATCATGGGCCGCGTGTGTTCCATGACCAGGGTGGCATGCTTGGCCATATGGCTGCCGCTCGACGTCTTGATGGTGACGAGCTTGCGGTTGACGAGGCCGACCGTGCCATTACTGGCCAGCCTGATCCACAAGTCCCGGTCCTCGCCTACGCGCAGCCCTGGGTCGAATGGATGGATGCCCAGGTCGAGCCGTCGCGCCATCGCGCACGGAGTGGCCACATAGCAATTCCACAAAAGCAGCTTCCAACCATCGGGCAGCAGCGTCGGCAAATCCTGGTACAATGGCCGGATCAACTGCCCGGCGAGGTCCACCCAATCGGCTTGGCAACCGCACAGCGTAATCCTCGGATTCGCGTCCATCAGCGCCACTTGCAAGCCAAGCTTGTCCGGCAGCCATTCGTCGTCCGCGTCGAGAAAGGCGACATACTCGCCGCGCGCCAGCGCTACGCCGCGGTTGCGGGCCACCGATGGGCCCCCATTGACCGTCAATCGGATGATGGCATGGGCAAGTCCGTACGACTGCAGTAACATCTCCGCATGCGCGGCCGTATCGTCACCGCTGGCATCGTCGACGACGATCACCTCGAGGTCGCGTAACGTCTGGCGTGCGATCGATCCCAGCGAAACTCCAGCATTGAGGATGCGTTGAAGGCCGGTACGACCACACTGACCTTCGGCGCCAACTGCGCCAACGGCGAACCATTGTCGGGACGGATCCCGTTCAAGCGCTGAGCCTCCAGGCAACGCGCTGCAACGTACCTGCGATCAGCGGTCGCCATCCGACGGCACACCAGTTGGCCCGGCCAAAGTGTTGTATGCCGGTGGAGAAATCGCGCTTGGCCTGACTGTCGCCTTCGCCGCGGTCGATCCATCGCAGCTCATGTTGCTCGGCGGTAGCAATCGTGTGCCAAAGCAGCATGCGGCCAGGCGAGACTTTCCGCGCCGCGACATCGTATACAGGGAACCAATAGCTCAGTCGGCCGGCGTGAATCAGTCCTAAATGCTGGGCCAGTATCCGACCGCCGGCGGAAATTCTAGTGAGTACCGGCTGACAAACCGTGTCATGCATAGATATAATGTTACTAATGATCTTAATGTATGAATTATCAAAGAAAACATCTTTGACCTTGGTTCGGATATACTGCTGACGCTTATGTTCCAGTAGTTCGCTCACGTCGCGCCAATCAGGTCGTGTATTGAAGCTGTATTTTATTTCTCCAAACTGAGAGTGAGCTAGTTTTTGCCGCCTTTCCGTGTCCTGGAATAATTTCTTGTGCGTGGCCTTTAGACTGGCGAAATAGGATGACACTCCATTTCGAAGATCGACGACGTGACCTAATCGTGTATCCAGGCCGAGCAGGCCGAACTCGGCTTGGCCATCGCTCAAATGATCCATGAACAGGATCGACAAGCGGCAGAGCCGGAGCAAATTTGGTGGGTCAATATCGAAGCTAGGCTTGGCAACAATGCCGGCATGATCGGACAACGCACCGCCAATCCGCTCGGCGAGGCCCACACGCTGCTGCCATGGGCCGGCGAACTGGAAGGGCAGGAAGCCGACGATGTCTGGTCCCTGGCGCAGGACGGCCACATACGCGCGATGATGGGCACGTTCGCAGGCCAATGCGAAGGCGTGGGTGAAGAACGCACGCTGCAGGTGGGGGGTGACCGCCATGAACTGCCGCCACGTCTCGCGCTCCATGGCATCCAGCGCGGAAGGCCGCTTGACCTCGGCCGTCAAACTCGATCCCCGGCGCGCCATGATCATCCGACCCTGGCACGCGTGATCAGGGAGAAGGCGAGGGATGCCATGTCGAGACCTCCAGCGCGACGGAATGAGGTCAACTCGATCGACACTCGTCCGATGACGTTGACGGCGTTCAGGGCGGAGAATTCGGGTAAGCGTGGGCTGGCTCGTGAAACATAGCCCAAATCCCACCTCGCGCGCCTGCTGGACGAGGCGGTCGTTCAGTTGACCGTGTGGGAAAGAGAATGAGGGTGTCTCGCCTCCCAAGCCGTTGATGCGCAGCTTCTCGCGACAGTTTCGCATCTCGCCCAAAGGATCGTCGATTTTGGTAAGTGGGTCGTGGCTATCACCATGTCCTCCTATGGCGACAGCCGCATCTTGCAAGCGGCGCAGTTCGTGCGCATCCACCATGGCGCGCGGTAGCGACCTTTCGTCCATCTGGGCCATCATCTGGACTCGCTCCCGGTCCGGCATCACGGCCAGTGCTTCGACCTTTGCCGTCGCCTCCGTCGGCGGCACGGACCCACGCCCATCCCTGGTCATCGCCCAATCGAATACCCGCTCCTGCCAAAAACCCCTGAGAGCTCCGATGTAGCCGGTGGCGGTGTACAGCACGCCCGGCCAGCCGTGCGCCTGAAGAACCGGCAGCGCGTATTCGTAAGTATCGCGCCACCCATCGTCGAACGTCAGGAGCATTGGACACGGAGGCAGGCGTGCACCAAAGGTTGCATCATGCACCATGGCCAAGCTAACTGGTGAGTAGAAGCGGGCGAACAACCCAAGACACTGCTCGAACTCGTCCTTCGTGACGGTGTAGGTCGGATTGGCACCTGCGCTACGTGGATCCTCAGGAGGCAACACGCGATGGAACATGACCACGGTCAACATCCTGCGGTTGCGAGCCCGATGCAAAAGCCGCGCAAAACCCAGAGCGAACAACCAGCGCTTGAGTATCAACCTCATTTCACAATATCAGTTGTGCGTGAACGGCATGGGAGCACTCTCGGTCAAAACAACTCCAGGTCATGTAGGATGCACGTAGACAGCATAGAACTCATTTCAAACGGGCCGATTTACGGCTATCGTACCGCAAGCAGAGTCCGTCCGAAGCACTCGTTCCAACCTGGAGGTCAAATAGTGGATGTGACTATCAGCTCTGACTTTAGCGCTTGCCACGGCTCGGCCCAAGACACTTGGCGTGAGCTCGAAGTCGCGAGCCGATACCACAATCTTCGGCAGCTGGCATTGGATCGGTAGCTGGGCTAGCGCGATCAACTCCAAGACGTGGTGGCTGACGGCCCGCATCGATGGTCGGGTGGTTGGATTGGCCCTGTTCGGATTGGCGGTGGTGCGGCGCCATCGCGGCCTTGTGCGAACCCCGATACTCTACCTCAACCAGACCGGCGATAAGTCGAGAGATGTCGTCACCATCGAGTACAACGAGTTCCTGGCGGATCGTTCGTATGCTCTTGAGGTCCGCAGAGCTTGTCTGCGATACCTGCTCCAGCTGAAGCGGCTGCCGGACGGAACGCGGGTCGAGGCCATTGCGTGGCGCGGCGCGTTGGCGGGTGAATTGACCGCGCTGCTGGCCGAGGTGAAGCGGCCTTGGCGTGTCGTTGCGGAGGCACCGACGGCCTTCGTCGATCTGGCTGCGTTGCGCCATGCGGGGCGACCGTATCTCGATCATCTCAGCGCCAACACACGCAGGCAGGTTCGCCGCGCGATGACTCTTTATCGAGAGCTCCACGGACCCTTGCGCCTTGATGTCGCGTGCGATGTCGACGAGGGGTTGGCCTATTTTCGTGCTGCCGGTGCCCTGCATCAGGCGCGATGGGAGCCTCGCGGCAAACCAGGGGCCTTCGCCTACCCATTCTATATCCGTTTCCACGAGCGGCTCATTGCCGACGGTTTGCCACAGGGCGTCGTCGAGTTGGTGCGAATCTCGGTGGGCAACGTGCCGATCGGCTACCTCTACAACTTTATCTATCGCGGCACGGTCTCTCCTATTCAGCGGCTTCCGCTACGAGGCGACAAGCGGCTGAAGCCCGGGCTGGTGAGCCACACCCTGTGCATCGACGTCACCTTGCCCGCGGCATGGAGATCTACGACTTCATGGCCGGCGACGATCGTTACAAGACCAGCCTCGGCCAAGCTGGCCCCAGGATGATCTCCGTTATCGTCGAGCGGCCGACGCCGCTCGTGGTGGCGGAGGGCATGCTGCGTCGCCTCAAGCGACGCTGGCATAGGGTCTGAAGTATTCTGTTGGCTCGCTTCTGCTCCCCTCCACACGTGCCGGCAGCGTTTCCTATAGATCCTGCGACCCCGGATGTGCGAAACAGCGGCAGATAAACAGGACAAATACGAGCTTTCCCTAAGCGGCTTACATCCGTGGCCAGGGCAGCGAAAGATTAGCAAGATCACATCCATCGCTGAACCATCCGCTCCATAGGTGGCACCAAAACAAAGTTAGAGTATTTAGCGTGAAGTCCTAACATGACTGCGGCTAAAGCCGTAAGGATAGACCAAGGAAGATCACGTTTCTGTAATAACTATCCAGACCTTGATCCGACG
>CAVRGN010000002.1:0-144510 GCA_963720725.1 uncultured Alphaproteobacteria bacterium | reverse complement strand
CTTCGTAGGTGACCGTGCCGTCGCACACCGTAGCACGCACCTTCAGCGCGCGGATGGCCTCGACCGGGGTGGCCTCGAGGTCGCCGTCGAGCAGGACGAGGTCGGCGAGGTAGCCCTCCTTGAGGACACCCTTGCGGTCTTCGGCGAACTCGACCCAGGCATTGTCGCGGGTGTAGCTGGCCAGCGTGTCGGCGAGCGTCTGCGCCTGGGGCGGCTGGCCTTCGCGCCAGGGCCGGCGGACCAGGGCCGCCTGGACCCCGAGCAGCGGGTCGACCGGGGAGACCGGCCAGTCGCTGGCGAAGCACAAGGTGGCACCGGCCTCGCGCAGCGTGCGCCAGGCGAAGGTGAAGGGCTCGCGGCGCTCGCCGAGCAGCGCCATCATCTCGTGGCCGGGGTAGCTGACGGGGCCGGGCGCGTGCAGCGGCTGCATCGAGGCGACGGCGCCCAGCTCCTGGAAGCGGGGGATGTCGGCTTGGTCGATGAGCTCGATGTGCTCGACGCGGTGGCGGCTGTCGCGCGGGCCGTTGGCCGCCCGCGCGGCGGCGTAGGCGTCGAGCGTGCGGCGCACGCCGGCGTCGCCGATCGAGTGGACGGCGACCTGGAAGCCCAAACGGTCGGCGGCGATCACGGCCGCGTCCATCTCCGCTTGCGTGAACAGCGGCAGGCCGCGATTGCCGGGCTGGCCCTCATAGTCGTCGAGCATGAAGGCGGTGGTCGAATCGAGCACGCCGTCGACGAAGATCTTGACGAAGTCGCACACCACCCGGTCGGGCCGCGAGCGGGCGCGCATGGCGGTGGCCGTGGCCTCGAGGTCGGCCGTGCTCATGTCGTTCTTGAAGTGGAACGGCACGCGGATGCGGCAGGCGAGCCCGCCTGCCTCGTCCAGCTCGCGCAGCAGCTCCAGCTGGTAGGGGTTGCCGTCCATGTTGTGGATCGAGGTGATGCCGTGGCGCGCGCACCAGTCGAGGCCGCGCCTGATCGTGGCGCGGTCCAGCGCGCGCTCGGCGGGCGTGGTCGGCGGGTCGGGGTCGCGGCCGGTGGTGATGCCGAACTTCTCGCGCCCGCCCGAGGGCAGGAGCGCCATCAGCGGGGCGTAGGCGGCGGGCTCGCGCAATTCGCCGGTGGCGAGCCCGTCGGTGCCCAGGACGATCTCGTTGCCGGGTGGCAGGGAGCGGCCGTGCAGCAGGCCGGCCACCTCCAGTGCCTTCGTGTTGGCCCAGACGGTGTGGCCGTCGAAGGCGTGGATGCCGAGCGGGCGGTCGGGGAGGACCCGGTCGAGCAGATGGCGGGTGAGCGGTGCGCCGGCCACCTGGTAGGAGGCCTGCACGCCGTAGATCAGCGCGTCGTCGGGATGGGCGGCGGCCCAGCGGCGCACGGCCGCGGTCAGCGCTTCCAGCCCGTGCACGTCGGCGAGCTGCAGGCTGGCGAGGCCGGCACCGCCCGGGAACACGTGCATGTGCGCCTCGATGAAGCCCGGCAGCAGGGTGGCGCCGCCGGCGTCGATCACCCGGGTGCCGGGCCCGCGCCAGGACGCCATGTCGTCACGGCCGCCCACGGCCAGAATGCGGTTGCCGCGGACGGCGACCGCCTCGGCGCGCGGCTGGCCCGGGTCCATGGTCAGGACCCGGGCGTTCTCGATCAGGAGATCGGCCGTCACTTCTGGATCTCGGTCCAGATCCGGGTCATGATCTCCGCGATGTCGGCCGGGCAGGTCTTGGAGAACACGCCCTTGTTCGGCTCGGGCAGGGTCAGCTCGGGTGCACCCTGCATGTCGGCCGGCATGTACTGCTCGCTGCCCATGATGCCGTTGGAGTAGCGGGCGAAGGCCGAGATCATCCCGGCATTTTCCGGGTCCATGATGAAGTTCTGGAACAGCTTCGCGTTCTCGACGTTCTTGGCGTCGGCGAGCACGGCGACATTGTCCATCCAGATCGGGAAGCCCTCCTTGGGGAAGGCGAACTGGATCGCCGGCTCCTTGAGCCGGGCGCGGAAGGCGGCGCCGTTCCAGGTCGCCGCCGCCAGGTAGTCGCCCTTGGGCATGGCCTCGCTGGTGCCGTAGTTCATGGCGATCCAGTCCTCCTTGGCCTTCACCAGCAGGTCCCTGACCTTGCGCCAGGCCTCCTTGTCGGTGGTGCAGGGCTGGCCGCCGACATACATCACCGCACCCGCCAGGATGTCGACCATCTCGGGCACGATGTTGACCTTGCCGGCGAGCTCCGGCGGCGGCTCGAACACCATGGCCCAGGTGGCGATGTCACCCTTGTAGGCGTTGGTGTTGACCGCGACGCCGGTGACACCCCACTGCCACGGCACGGTGTAGTGCCGGCCGGGGTCGAACTCGACGTCGATCCAGCGCGGGTCGACGTTCTTGAAGTTCTCCATCTGGTCGGGGCGGGTTTCGAGCAGCAGCCCGTCGCGGATCCAGATCGGAACGAAGCTGGCCGAAGGCACGACCATGTCGAAGCCGTGCCCGCCGGCCTTGACCTTGGCCAGGGCGGTGTCGTTCGAGTCGTAGTCGGTGATGGTCACCTTGACGTCGTACTTGTCTTCGAACTTCTTGATGAGTTCCGGGCTGGTGTAGTCGCCCCAATTGTAGATGTTCAGCTCGCCCGCGGCCTGCGCCGCGTCGGAAAGGGGCAGGAGCGCGACGGCTCCGGCGGCGATCATGATCGACAAGCGCATGAGCGTGTCTCCTGAGTGGAAAGTTGCGGTCCGGTTCGACTATTTCTGCACTTCGGTCCAGATCCTGGTCATGATGTCGTTGACCTCGGGCGGGCAGGCCTGGAGGAACACGCCCTTGTTGGGCTCGGGCAGGGTCAGCTCCGGAGCGCCCTGCATGTCGGCCGGCATGTACTGCTCGCTGCCCATGATGCCGTTCTGGTAGCGGGCGAAGGCCGAGAGCATCGCCGCGTTCTCGGGCGCCATGATGAAGTTCAAGAACAGCTTGGCGTTGTCGACGTTCTGCGCGTCGGCCAGGATCGCGGCATTGTCCATCCAGATCGGGAAGCCTTCCTTGGGGAAGGCGTAGTGGACGTCCGGATTGAGCAGCCGGGCGCGGAACGTGTAGCCGTTCCAGTTCGCACCGGCGGCGATATCCTCCTTGGCGTAGACCTCGGGGCTGGCATAGTTCATCGACGCCCAGTTCGGCTTGGCCGCCATCATGACGTCGCGCGCCTTCTTGAGCACCTCGCGGTCGTCGGTACAGGGGGTGCCGCCGACATACATGATCGCACCCGCCATGATGTCGTTCATCTCGGGGACGACGTTGATCTTGCCGGCGAGCTCGGGCGGCGGCTCGAACACGATGGCCCAGCTGTTCGGATCGCCCTTGTAGAACTTGCTGTTCACCACCACGCCGGTGGTGCCGATCTGCCAGGGCACCGAGTAGTGGCGGCCGGGATCGAACGGCACGTCGACCCAGCGCGGGTCCATGTTCTTGAAGTTCTCCATCTGGTCGGGGCGGCTCTCGAGCAGGAGCCCCTCGCGAATCCAGACCGGCAGCACGGTCGAGGTCGGAACCACGATGTCGAAGCCGTGGCCGCCAGCCTTCACCTTGGCCAGTGCCGTGTCGTTGCTGTCGTAGTCGGTGATGGTGACGTCGACGTCGTACTGCTGTTCGAACTTCTCGATCAGTTCGGGGCTGGTGTAGTCGCCCCAATTGAAAATGTTGAGCTTGCCTGCCGCGTCGGCGGCCTGGGGCAGTGTCAGCAGCAATGCCGCCAGGGCGGCCGCGGTGGGGTAGGGCTTGCGCATCATTCTTTCTCGCGGCTGAGCAGGAAGGACAAGGAGACCAGGAGGATCGAGGCCGCCAGGATCACGGTCGAGACCGCATTGATCACCGGCGTGGTGGTGCGGCGCAGCTTGGCCAGCATGTAGATCGGCAGCGTCTCCTGGCCGGGGCCGGCGATCATGTTGGTGATCACCACGTCGTCGAGCGAGATGACGAAGGCCAGCATGAAGCCGGCGAGGATGCCGGGCCAGAGCAGCGGCAGGGTCACGCGCCGGAACGCCTGCCAGGGCGTGGCGTAGAGGTCGGCCGCGGCGAGCTCCAGGTTGCGGTCCATGTCCTCCAGCCGCCCGCGGATCGGCAGGAAGGCGAACGGGATGCAGAAGGCGGTGTGGGCCAGGCCGATGTAGCCCAGGCCGGAATAGCCGGTCGCGACCTTCACCAGGGCGAAGAAGATCAGGAGTGCGATCGCGGTCACGATCTCCGGCGCCATCAGCGGCAGGTTGATCGCGGCGAACACGGCGCCACGGCCGCGGAAGGGCTCGGTCCGGGTGGTGGCGACCGCCGCCATGGTGGCCACCGTGGTCGCGACCACCCCGGCGACGGTGGCGATCACCAGGGAGCGGATGGCCGCCGCCTGCGCCTCGGTGTCGTTCCAGGCCGCCACGTACCAGCGCCACGAAAAGCCCTCCCAGATCGCCAGCGAGGTGCCGGCGTTGAAGGAGTAGACCGTGAGCAGCACGATCGGGGCATAGAGGAAGACGAAGACGAACATCGCCGTGGGCACGAAGCCGGGCATCCGGCGGACCGAGAAGGTGCGCTCAGCCATGGCCGGGGCTCGCCCGGCCGGTCTGGCGGACATAGACCAGGAGTGCCGCCATGACGATCAGCATGAGCAGGATCGACAGGGAGGCGCCGAGCGGCCAGTTGCGCCCCTGGCCGAACTGCAGGTCGATCAGGTTGCTGATCATCATCCGCTTGCCGCCGCCCAGGAGCCGGGGGACGACGTAGGCGCCCAGCGCCGGGATGAAGACCAGGATCGAGCCGGCGACGACCCCGGGCCGGACCAGGGGCAGGACCACGCGGGCAAGCGCCAGACGGGGCGTGGCATAGAGATCGTAGGCGGCCTCGATCAGGCGGAAGTCGAGCTTCTCGATGCTGGCGTAGAGGGGCAGGACCATCAGCGGCAGGTAGACGTAAGCCATGCCGAGCCCGACCGCGAAGTCGGTGTAGAGCATCTGGATCGGCTGCTCGATCACGCCGGCCCAGCGCAGGACGCTGTTGATCACGCCCTCGTTGCGGATCAGCTCCATGATGGCGAAGGTGCGGACCAGCAGGTTGCACCAGAACGGCACCGTGATCAGGAACAGCCAGAAGCTGCGGTCGCGCTTCGGCCGGGTGGCGATGAACCAGGCGGTGGGGAAGCCCAGGACCAGGGTCATGGCGGTCGCCAGGACCGAGAGGATCAGCGTGCGCCCGAAGATGGAGAGATGGGCGTCCGCCCACTGCCAGCTGTCGTCGAAGATGTCCTGCTGCAGGACGAGGTTGACCCAGGCCTCGGTCGAGAACACCCATTTCACGCCGGCATAGTCGCCGGGCGTGAGGAACGAATAGACCAGGACGATCGCCATCGGCCCGACGGCGCCGACCGCCAGGAGCAGCAGTGCCGGCGCCAGCAGCAGCCAGTGCCGGCGGCCCGCACCGTCGGCCGCGGCAGCCTCGGCGGTCAATCGCGCAGCACCTGCAGCGAGCGCCCGTCGAACCGGATGCCGAGCCTGACGCCCGCTTCCCAGGCGCCCGTGTCCGGGCCGCGGTTCTGGCTGCGCACCAGGAAGGGCGCACCGCTCGCCAGGCGCAGATGGTACTGCGTGTCGCTGCCGACGAAGACGGCCGTCTCCAGCGTCGCCGGCAGGCCGCCATCCCCGTCGGCGGTGATGCTCGCATGCTCGGGCCGGACCACCACCGTCACGGCACCCGCGGTGGGAGCACCCGCGGGCAGGCGCGCCTCCACCTCGATCCCGGGCGCCAGGCGCACCAATCCCGCACCGCCGTCGACGCGGATCAGCTCGCCGGGCAGCATGTTGGCCTCGCCGATGAAATCGGCGACGAAGCGCTCCGCCGGGTGGTCGTAGATCTCGCGCGGACTGCCGACCTGCCGGATCCTGCCCTGGCTCATCACGGCGATGCGGTCCGACATCGTCAGCGCTTCCTCCTGGTCGTGGGTGACGAAGACGAAGGTGATGCCGGTGTCGCGCTGCAGCCGCTTCAGCTCGATCTGCATGGCCTTTCTGAGCTTCAGGTCGAGAGCCGAGAGCGGCTCGTCGAGCAGCAGCACCTCGGGCTTCGGAGCCAGTGCCCGGGCCAGCGCCACCCGCTGCTGCTGCCCGCCCGAGATCTGGCCGGTGGCACGGTCGGCGAGCTCCTGCATCCGGACCAGCTGCAGCATCTCGGCGACCCGGCCCTGGATCTCGAGTTTCGGCCGCCCCAGCATCTCGAGGCCGAAACCGACATTCTGCGCCACGGTCATGTGCGGGAACAGGGCGTAGCTCTGGAACACCGTGTTGACCGGCCGCCTGAACGGCGGCAGGCCGCCCACGTCCCGCCCGTGCAGGAGGATCCTGCCGCTCGACGCGTGGTCGAAGCCGGCGATCAGCCGCAGCAGGGTGGTCTTGCCGCAGCCGGAGGGGCCGAGGAGGGTGAAGAACTCGTTCTCGCGGATCGTCAGCGTGATGTCGTCGACGGCGCGGACCTGATTTGGACCCTCGGCCCCGTAGACCCGGCTCACGCCAGCCAGCGTGATCGCATCGCCACCGGCCGACGCCGGGTCTGCTGCCGCCATTCCATGTTCCGCGCTTGGGCTGTCGTCGAACGCTAGGCGGCGACAGGACCGATGACAATCCGCTTTCGCCGGTGCAGAACCGGGTGGCTAGCGCAACCGGGAGGTCGATCGTGCCGGCAGCCCTGGACTTCTACTTCGAGTTCGCCTCGCCTTATGGCTACCTCGCCAGCCTGCGCATCGACGCCGTCGCCTCCGCCTACGATCGCGAGGTGAACTGGCGGCCGATCATGCTGGGGGCGGCGTTCAAGGTCGTGGGCGGCGGCCCCAACATGAACCTGCCGCTCAAGGGCCCCTACCTGTTGCACGACGCGCCGCGCTGCGCCCGGCTGCTCGACGTGCCGCTCGTGATCCCGCCGGTGATGCCCTGCAACTCGCTCGCCGCCTCGCGCGCCTTCTGGTGGCTGGAGGCGGACGACCCCGACATGGCCAAGGGCTTCGCCCAGGCCGTCTACCATGCGCACTGGGCCGAGGGCCGCGACATCTCCACGGTCGAGCAGGTGGCCGAGGTCGGGGCGGGGATCGGCATCGACCCGGCCGCTTTGACCGCGGCGACCCGGGACCCGGCGATCAAGGCCAGGCTGAAGGAGGAGACCGACCGCTCGCTGGAGCGCGGCGTGTTCGGCTCGCCCTTCGTCTTCGTCGACGGCGAGCCGTTCTGGGGGGCGGACCGGCTCGACCAGGTCGAGCGCTGGCTGGCCACGGGCGGATGGTGACGACGGAGCTGGAAGTTCGCCCGCCGCGCCCGGAAGACCGCCCGGCCTGGGAAAAGCTCTGGCAGGGTTATCTCCGCTTCTACCGCAGCCGCCTGGACCCCGACGTCACCGAACTCGCCTGGACGCGGCTGCTCGATCCGGGCGCGCAACCTCACGGGCTGGTGGCCGAGCTGGACGGCAATCTGGTCGGGTTCGCGCACTACCTGTTCCACCCCTCGACCTGGAGCAGGACGAGCTACTGCTACCTGGAGGACCTGTTCACCGCACCCGAGGCGCGCGGGCAGGGGGTCGGGCGGGCGCTGATCGAGGCGGTTGCGGTGGCGGCGCAGGCCGCCGGGGCGTCGCGCCTCTACTGGCACACGCAGGAGTTCAACGCCGAGGGCCGCGCGCTCTACGACACGCTGGCGCGGCGAACCTCGTTCATCGTCTACGAGCGGTGACGCTCAGGGGAACGCGGGGCGGACGTCGGTGTGGACGAAGTCGCCACCCTTGTAGAGGAGGGGCAGGTCGAGCAACCGGGCCAGAGCATAGGCCGCGCAATCACCCAGGTTGAGCTTCGCCTTGTGGCCAGACCCTTTGCCGAAGCGGCGATAGGCATCGAGCGCCGCACAGGCTTGGTCGTGATCGAACGCGCGGACCTCGACCTGGCCGACCTCCAGGAATTCCTGCAGGTCACGCAGGGGCTTCTCGCCAGCGCGACGGAGCAAGACGGTTCGCGTTTCAAAGTGGCTGACAGCCGACATTACCGGTTCCGACGACGCCAGGATGGCGTCGACGAAACTCGCCCGCTCGGGCTCCCCCGTGACGATGGCGATCAACGCCGAGCTGTCGATCACGATCAATCGAACGTACCGAACTCGTTGTAGCCCAGGATCTCGTCTTCGGACCGGCTATCGAGCACGGGATAGCGCGCGATGCGATCGGCTATTTCCATCAGTTTCCGACGCCTTCGCTCCCGCTCGGCGTCGCTACGGCCACGCTCGTGACGCAACCGCTGCTCGATCGCTCGCCTGACCGCATCGGTGATGCTCTCGCCGGTGAGCGCCGCGAGCTCTCGGGCGAGGCGGTCGGTTTCCCGAGACTTGATGTTGAGCGCCACTTTCTTCCTCCGCGGACGACGAGGAAGAACCTACCATTGGACGGCCGCTGGGCAAAGGGGTAGAACGGCTTCCGGGGAGGCCGCTCCATTACATGTCCATTCTCGACACCCGCCTGAACCCGCGCAGCGACGCCTTCCGGCAGAACGCCGCGCGGATGGACGAGGTCGTGGCCGATCTCCGCGCCCAGGTGGCACGCGTGGTCGAGGGCGGCGATGCCCATGCCCGGGCCAAGCACGTCGCACGCGGCAAGCTGCTGCCGCGCGAGCGGCTGGAGCGGCTGCTCGATCCCGGCGCACCCTTCCTGGAGCTGAGCCAGCTCGCGGCACACGGGCTCTACGGCGACGAGGTGCCGGCGGCCGGGATCATCACCGGCATCGGCCGGGTGTCGGGCCGCGAATGCGTGGTCGTGGTCAACGACGCCACGGTCAAGGGCGGCACCTACTACCCGCTGACCGTCAAGAAGCACCTGCGCGCGCAGGAAGTGGCGCGCCAGAACCGTCTGCCCTGCATCTACCTGGTCGATTCCGGCGGGGCCAACCTGCCGAACCAGGACGAGGTCTTCCCCGACAAGGACGATTTCGGCCGGATCTTCTACAACCAGGCGACCATGTCGGCCGAGGGCATCCCGCAGATCGCCGTGGTCATGGGCTCCTGCACCGCCGGCGGCGCCTACGTGCCGGCCATGTCCGACGAGGCGGTCATCGTCAAGAACCAGGGCACCATCTTCCTGGGCGGCCCGCCGCTGGTGAAGGCCGCGACCGGGGAGGTGGTGACCGCCGAGGAGCTCGGCGGCGGCGACGTGCACACCAGGATCTCGGGCGTGGCCGACCATCTGGCCGAGGACGATTCGCACGCCTTGTCCCTGGCCCGCCGGCTGGTGGCAGCACTCAACCACGCCAAGCGGATCGGGCTGGACGTGCGCGAGCCCAAAGAGCCCCTGCACGATCCGCGCGAGCTCTACGGCGTCATCCCGGCCGACCCGCGCCAGCCCTTCGACATCCGCGAGGTGATCGCCCGGATCGTCGACGGCTCCGCGCTCGAGGAGTTCAAGCCGCGCTACGGCGCCACCCTGGTCACCGGCTTCGCCCGGCTCTGGGGCTATCCGGTCGGGATCATCGCCAACAACGGCATCCTGTTCTCGGAGTCCGCCGCCAAGGGTGCCCACTTCATCGAGCTGTGCTGCCAGCGCGGCATTCCGCTGCTGTTCCTGCAGAACATCACCGGCTTCATGGTCGGCCGGAAGTACGAGCATGGCGGCATCGCCAAGGACGGGGCGAAGCTGGTCAACGCCGTCGCCAACGCGGCGGTGCCCAAGCTCACGCTCATCGTCGGCGGCAGCTTCGGTGCCGGCAATTACGGCATGTGCGGCCGCGCCTTCGAGCCGCGCTTCCTGTGGATGTGGCCCAACGCGCGGATCTCGGTCATGGGCGGCGAGCAGGCGGCCTCGGTCCTGGCGACGCTGCGCCGCGATGCCGTCGAGGCCAAGGGCGGCGACTTGGTCCGCCGAGCAGGACGAGGCGTTCAAGGCCCCGATCCGCGCCCAGTACGAGAGCCAGGGCCACCCCTACTACGCCTCGGCACGGCTGTGGGACGACGGCGTGATCGACCCCGCCGACACCCGCACCGTCCTGGGCCTCGGCCTGTCGGCAGCACTCAACGCGCCGATCCCGGAGACGCGCTTCGGCGTGTTCCGGATGTGAGGGCCACATGAGCGACGTCGCGATCGCGCGGGACGGGGCCATAGCCCGGGTGACGCTGAACCGGCCCCAGCTCCACAACGCCTTCGACGAGGCGCTGATCCAGGGCCTCGCCGACGCCTTCGCCGCCCTGGGCGAGGACGCCGCCGTGCGCGTCGTCCTGCTCACCGGCGCCGGCAAGAGCTTCTCCGCCGGGGCCGACCTCAACTGGATGCAGCGCGCCTCGACCTACGACGAGGAGCGCAACCGCGCCGACGCCCGTGCGCTGGAGCTGATGCTGCGCACCATCGACGAGTGCCCCAAGCCCGTGGTCGCCCTGGTCAACGGTGCCGCGATCGGCGGCGGCGTCGGTCTGGTCGCCGCCTGCGACATCGCGATCGCCGCCGAAGGTGCGGTGTTCGCCACCAGCGAGGTGCGCCTGGGCATCCTGCCCGCCGTGATCGCCCCCTTCGTCGTCCGCGCCATCGGCCCGCGCGAGGCCCGCCGCTGGTTCCTCACCGCCGAGCGCTTCGGTGCGGCGGAGGCCCGCCGCATCGGCCTGGTCCACGAGGTGGTCCCCGCCGACCAGCTCGAGGCGCGCGGCACCGCCATGGTCGCCGAGCTGCTCAAGGGCGGCCCCGAGGCCCTGGCCGAGGCCAAGCGCCTGGTCCAGCTCGTCCGCACCATGCCCCAGGGCGGCAGCATCCTGTCCGAGGCCACCGTCGCGATGATCGCCGAGCGCCGGGCGTCGGACGAGGGCAGGGAGGGGATCGGCGCGTTCCTGGAGAAGCGCAAGCCGGGCTGGGTCGAGGGCTGAGCGGGGCGGTCAGCTCAGCGCCTTCTCCACGGCGTCGGGCGAAGACGCGATCACCTGCAGCAGGATGCGCGCATTGCGGTCGGGCCGGGTCCGCCCCTGCTCCCAGTTCTGCACGGCGTCGAGATCGAGCCCGAACCGCGCCGCGAACTCGAGCTGCGTCAGGCCGAGGCGATCACGGATGGCCCTGACGTCGACGTTTTCGGGCACCTGGCGCGGCGTGGCGGCGACGCCAAGCTCCGCGAGCCCGCGCCGCAGGTCGGCGCTGTCGGCGGCGGGCATGCGGACCACGACCGTCTCGCCCTCGGCCAGACGGTTCAGCGCCGCATGGGCCTTGCGCAGGCCGAGGCCGTGGGCAGCGAGGGTCTGGGCGACCGAGACGGGCCGGGCCAGCGGACCCGTGGCGCGCAGGGCGAAGTCAGCGTGGATAGCGGAAGGTCCACGGGCGCCGGTGCGGATTGGCGCCGGTCGTGCGAGTAGCCCCTTCAACGACAAGCTCTTCCGCATTGGCTTCCTCCAGGAACTTGCGCGCCACCGCGTTGAGGCCGGCTCGGCCGAGCGCACCGGGCGACAGGCCCTGCACATGGACATTGCGGGCCCAAAGGACGCCCGCCACGAGCTGTACCTCGGCGATGACCGTCAACTCACCGACGGGTGTCCGCACCGTCGCGATCATCGTGCGGTCCTCCGCGTCCTCGATCTCGACCGCGATATCGGTGCTGGTCCACACGGACAAAGGATACGCTATCAGCGTAGCAGAGTGAAGGAATTTGCTTTGGCCGCCTTGCCTCGCGGTGCAAGGTGGTGACAACGGCAAAGGGTCGATGACCGCCGGGCAACGGCGACCTTGGGGAGGCGAACTCGGTGCTCGCGAGCCTGCTGATCGCCAATCGCGGCGAGATCGCCTGCCGGATCGTCGCGACCTGCCGGCGGCTGGGTATCCGGACGGTGGCGGTCTACTCGGACGCCGACCGCGACGCGCGGCATGTGCGGCTGGCCGACGAGGCGGTGCGGCTCGGGCCGGCGCCGGCGGCGGAGAGCTATCTCCTGGCCGAGCGCGTGCTGGAGGCGGCGCGGCGGACCGGGGCCGAGGCGGTGCATCCGGGCTATGGGTTCCTGTCGGAGAGTGCGGCGTTCGCGCGGGCGGTGCGCGATGCCGGGCTGGTGTTCGTCGGGCCGCCGCCCGAGGCCATGGAGCGGCTGGGCGGCAAGGACAGTGCCAAGGCGCTGCTCGCACCGGCGGGGGTGCCCTTGGTGCCGGGCTATCATGGGTCCGACCAGGACGATGCGCGGCTGCGCGACGAGGCCGGCGGGATCGGCTTTCCGCTGCTGATCAAGGCCGTGGCCGGCGGCGGCGGCAAGGGGATGCGGCGGGTCGACGATCCCGGCGACTTCCTCGACCTGCTCGCCGCCTGCCGGCGCGAGGCCAAGGCGGCGTTCGGCGACGACCGGGTGCTGCTGGAGCGCCTGATCGAGCGGCCGCGCCATGTCGAGCTGCAGGTGTTCGCCGACCGGCACGGGCAGGCGGTGCACCTGTTCGAGCGCGACTGCACCCTGCAGCGCCGGCACCAGAAGATCATCGAGGAAGCGCCCGCACCCGCGCTGACGCCCGATCTGCGCTCAGCACTGGGCAAGGCCGCCACCGGAGCGGCACTCGCCGCTGCTTACGAGAACGCCGGCACGGTCGAGTTCCTGCTCGACCAGGCGGGCGGCTTCTACTTCATCGAGATGAACACGCGCCTCCAGGTCGAGCATCCGGTGACCGAGGCGATCACCGGCCTGGACCTGGTCGAGTGGCAGCTGCGCATCGCCGCGGGCGAGCCTCTGCCGCTGCGCCAGGAGGAGATCGCGGCCAGGGGCCACGCCTTCGAGGCCCGGCTCTATGCCGAGGACCCGGCCCGGGGCTTCCTGCCCTCGATCGGCCGGCTGCGCACGCTGCGCCTGCCCGCGGGTCTGGACGGCGTGCGGGTCGACACCGGCGTGGAGGAGGGCGACGCGGTCACCCCCTACTACGACCCGATGATCGCCAAGATCATCGCCCACGGGGCCGATCGCGGGGCGGCGCTGGAGCGGCTGGCGGCCGCCCTGGACGCCACCCAGGTCGAGGGCGTGACCACCAATCTCGCCTTCCTGCGCGCGGCGTGCGCCAGCCCCGAGTTCAAGGAGATGCGCCTGGATACGGGCTGGCTCGACCGGGAAGGCACCGCGGCGCTGGCGGGCGAGGCGCCGGCCGACCCGGCCACGCTGCTCCTGGCCGCGCTGGCGACCGTGGCCTTGAGCGTCGCCCGCCCGGGTCCGCCCCGCGACCCCGGCGCCGACTGGACCTCGCCATGGCACCGGCTCGACGCCTGGCGCCTGAACCAGCCGCCGCGCGGGCTCGTGCGCCTGCTCGACGGCAAGGACCTGCACGTGGTCGTGGTCGAGGGCACGGCCGAGCGCTACACGGCACGGCTGGGCCCCGCGACGCTGGAGGCCCGTGCCGGCGTCGCCGACGGCCGGGTCTGGATCGAGAGCGACGGGCTGCGGCGCAGTTTCCCGGCGGCGATCGTCGGCCACACGCTGACCTTCACGCTGGACGGACGCCGCCGGACGCTCGTCCTCGAGGATGGCCGCTTCGCCGCCCGCGGCGAGGAGGAGGACAGCGGCCTGTTCACCGCCCCGATGCCCGGCAAGGTGACCCGGCTGTTCGTGGCCGCGGGCGACCGGGTCGCCAAGGGCCAGCCGCTCGCCGTGCTGGAGGCCATGAAGATGGAGAGCCGCTTCGACGCGCCGCGCGACGGGCTGGTCAGTGCGGTCCACGTCGCGGAGGGCGACCAGGTCGAGGAGGGAGCGGTGCTGCTCGACCTCCAGGCGGCCGAGACCCCGCCATGAACCCGGCCGACCTGTTCGCCTCGATCCCGCACGAGGTCACCATCGTCGAGGTCGGCCCGCGCGACGGGCTGCAGAACGAGGCCGTTCCGGTCCCGGTCGCGGCCAGGGTGGCGCTGGTCGAGGCGTTGGCCGCGGCCGGGCTGCCGGTGGTCGAGGCGGGCTCGTTCGTCTCGCCCAGATGGGTGCCGCAGATGGCCGGCAGCGACGAGGTGCTGCGAGCCGTCCGCCGCCGGCCCGGCACGCGCTACCCGGTGCTGGTGCCGAACCTGCAGGGCCTGCAAGCGGCACTGGCCGCCGGAGCGGACGAGGTGGCGGTGTTCGGGGCGGCGTCGGAAAGCTTCTCCCGGCGCAACATCAACTGCTCGATCGACGAGAGCCTGGCCCGCTTCCGGCCGGTGGTCGCCACGGCCCGGGCGCGCGGGGTTCGGGTGCGCGGCTACGTCTCCTGCGTCGCCGGCTGCCCCTACGAGGGCGAGATCGCCCCCGCCGCGGTGGCGCGCGTGGCGGCCGAGCTGCACGCCATGGGCTGCTTCGAGATCTCGCTCGGCGACACCATCGGCGTCGGCACGCCCCGGAAGGTCGCGGCCATGCTGGAGGCCGTGCGCTCGACGAGGTGCCGACGGGTGCGCTGGCGATCCACGCCCACGACACCTACGGCCAGGCGCTGGCCAACGTGCTGACCGCCCTGGAGATGGGCCTGCGCGTGGTCGACAGCTCGGTGGCCGGCCTGGGCGGCTGCCCCTACGCCAAGGGTGCCTCGGGCAATCTCGCCACCGAGGATCTCGTCTACCTGCTCGACGGGATGGGCGTGGCGACGGGAGTCGATCTCGACGCCGTCGCCAGGGCGGGAAGCGAGATCTGCGCCGCACTGGGCCGGGAGAGCCGGAGCCGGGTGGGCCTCGTCGCGTTCCGCTATCGCCTCGACCTGATCTTCGAGCCCCTATGCGCAGACCTTCCCGTGATCGCGTCTCGCGGCGGCCGCGAGCGGCGCTGACAGTTGCAAATGCCACCACCGACCTTGCCGTAGACCGTACTATCGCGTGGTCACACCACATCCTGGCAGCATTGCACGCGAAGCCGGGCCGAGACACCTGGGGCTGTCTGCGGTCACGGTAAGTAAATATTCAGACATCTGTATCGGGCCGCACAATCATCTATGGATTGATTTCGCAGGCCCAAATTGACGGTTTTTCAACATATAGACAATAGCTCGTGTTCTAATCGCAGTAATTCGTGAGAAAACGCTGGGACAGAGATGTGCAATATGCGGCGACTTGACGCATGTCGGATCTAGGCGTCGGGTCATCGGCGAAACTACGATCGCGCGAGATCTGTCGACCGCTGCCGTCGGATCGGCGCCAAGCCACATGGTGCAACCCGCCCCGGTTGGAAGGCTGTCGCTCAAGCCAGGCGAAGCTTGACGCAATCCATCCAAAGGCGGACGCTATATTCCTTTGTCGGTTAAGAATCGCTTTTTCACTGATTAACTTCTTTCCCTATCAATAGATAACCCATTCCGCGAAATATGAGCCAATCATCAGAAGGATGTCGACATGGTGGCAATTGCAAGTCCCGGCACCACCGGGAACGACACGATCATCCCCGGCGACGGTGGTGACACGCTCTACGGCGATCCGTTCAACATCTTCCCGTTGGACACCGGTCGCGGCGGCAACGATATTCTGACCTCGACGGGAATCGCCGATTTCCTCTTCGGCGACGCCAACGTCATGACCGGCGACGGGCGCGGCGGCAACGACCGATTGGCCGCGAGCGATAAGTTCAGCGCTCTCTTCGGAGACGCCCATTCGATGACCGGCCATGCCATCGGCGGCGACGACCGATTGATCGACACTGGCGGCAGCTTCGCTCGCGGCGACGCCTACTCGATGTCCGGCCACGCCATCGGCGGCGACGACCGACTGATTGGCACTTCTGACTACTTCAACAGCTTCTTCGGCGACGCCGACCGAATGTCTGGTGACGCCCGCGGTGGCAACGACTTTCTGAGTGTCGCCGGTAACAGCGCAACGATAAGAGGCGATGCCCTGGAAATGTCTGGTGACGCCCACGGCGGCAACGACCGCTTGATCGCCACTGCCACATTCCTCCTACTCACCGGCGATGCCAATTCGATGTCCGACCACGCGCGGGGCGGGAACGATAGCTTGATAGCGGCCTGCACGGGCAGAAACAGCTACCTGACCGGCGATGCCAGCGGCGAGATGTCTGGCCACGCCAGTGGCGGCGACGACCGGCTGAGTCTCACCGCGACCGGTGCCTACTCCTCCAATATTCTTCAGGGCGACGCTGGCCACCGCATGTCCGGCGACACCCGCGGCGGCAACGACGTACTGACCCTGACCTCCACGGGGTTCACGAACTTTCTCTCTGGCGACACCGACTTCATGTCCGGCCACGCCCGCGGGGGCAACGACACACTTACCCTGATTGCCACAGGTGGGCAGAACAACCTCCTCTTCGGCGACGCCGGGTCGATGAGCGACCAGGCTCGCGGCGGCAATGACCGGTTGATCGGCAGCGCGGGCGACGACCGATTGGTCGGCGATGCGCAGACCATGTCGGCGACGGCCCGTGGCGGTAACGACCAACTCTGGGGCGACGCCAAGGGCGCGGCCGCCGGCGGTGCCGACACGTTCCTGTTCGCCGGACACATCGCGCATGACATCGTCTTCGACTTCCGCCCCGGCGAGGGCGACGTACTCGACCTGCGGGCCTACGACTTCACCGATGTCGGCGACCTCTCGACCCATGTCGCCGGCGGCAGCACGGTAATCGACATCGGCGCCTCCCTCGGCGAGGCGGCCCACGTCGACACCATCCGCCTCGCAGGGTTCGACGAAGCGCTCACGAACACGGATTTTCTCTTCGCGTAAGCCGCCGAAGTGGCGGGCGATTGTTCGAGGGAAGAAGAACCGAGAGCGCGGGGGCGGCCAAGGCCGCGGCAGCGCAGATGAGCAGGGAGTGAAACGATGGCGGACCTGATCGGCGGCTTCACGCCGGGCCTTCCGGGCAAGAACAACCACATCTTCGGTACGGCCGGCGCCGACAACATTTTCGGCGACCCGTTCACGACGGGGAACACGCTGGGCGTGCAGGAGGTCGGCGGCCCGCTGTCGTCGGGCAAGGGCGGCAATGACCGGATCGACGGGCTCGGCGGCGGCGACCAGATCTTCGGCGACGCCTGGGCGATCGCGGGCAAGGGCCGCGGCGGCAACGACCGCCTGACCGTCACGGGTGACTACAACGCCCTCGCCGGCGACGCCTATTCGATGGCCGGCGATGCCCGCGGCGGCAACGACAGTGTGACCGCCATGGGCAATTCGAGCTCCCTATATGGCGACGCCGCATCCCTGGCCGACGACGCCCGCGGCGGCAACGACCGTCTGTCGGTCACGGGCGATAGCAACTACTCGTTCGGCGATGCCTTCGACATGTCGGGCGATGCCCGCGGCGGCAACGACAGCCTTACCGTCACGGGTCGCTACAACTACTCCCACGGCGACGCCCGCTCGATGTCCGGCGATGCTCGCGGAGGCAATGACCGGATTACGGTCACAGGTATCCCAGGCTACTTCGCGGGCAGCTCCTACGGCGACGCTACATTCATGTACGATCGGGCCCGCGGCGGCAACGACCACATCACAAGTACGAGCAATTGCCAGATTCTCGGCGATGCTTCCGACATGCTTGGCCACACTCGCGGCGGCGACGACTACCTGATGGCTGAAAACACCGGCGTCTACGGTGCCAGCTCACTCTCAGGCGAAGGCACCCTCCTGCGCGGCGACGCTCGCGGCGGCAACGACATCCTGATCTCCACGGAAAATTCCGCAAACTACGGCAGCTACCTCGTTGGCGATTCTTCCATCTTTGAAGACAACGCCCGCGGCGGGAACGACATCCTGACCGCTACTGGTACCTTCAATCTCCTGCATGGCGATGCTATTCTCATGTTCGATAACACGGTAGGCGGCAATGACAGCCTGATCGCCGTAGGTGACGACAATCGCCTCTTCGGCGACGCGCGGCGAATGAACGACAACACCGTGGGCGGCGACGACCGGCTGATCGGCGGCATCGGCGACGACCTCCTGGTCGGCGATGCGCAGGTCATGTCGGCGACAGCCCGTGGCGGTGACGACCTTATCTGGGGCGATCCCCTCAATGCGGTCGCGGGCGGTGCCGACACGTTCCTGTTTGCCGGACACAGCGGGCGGGACGTCGTTTTCGACTTCCGCCCCGACGAGGGCGACCTGATCGAGCTGAAGGGTTACGGCCTCACCGTTGGTGACACCTTGTCCATCACGGTCGCCGGTGGCAGCACGGTGATCGACATCGGCGCATCAGTCGGCGATGCGGCGCATGTCGACACCATCCGACTGGCAGGGTTCACCGACCCGCAGCCAGGAGATATTGTGTTCACTTGACACGACCCGCCGCACGCGGGCCGACACGGGCCGCGGGCCTCGCGGCCCGGCTCGATCCGGGTGGGCAATGGCGGCCATGAGCACGAATGACGGAGCCGGACCGCCGGGCGCGCCCAGGGCAGCCGATCCGGCATTCGCGCCCTTGGACATGACGGCCTCGCGCCAGTTCGTGAGCTGGCTCGCCGAGCAGCGGGTGAGCTTGGCCTTCACCACCTATCAGGCGGGATTTCTGGTGTTCGTCGGCCGCATGCCCGACGGGCGGCTCGCGCATCACCGGCGCGGCCTCACCCGCTGCATGGGCATGGTGGCGCACGCGGGCGCTCTACATGTCAGCGCGCTCTACCAGATCTGGCGGTTCGAGAACGCGCTCGCCCCGGGGCAACTCGCACGAGGGCCATGACCGGCTCTACGTGCCGCGGCAGAGCCACGTCACCGGCGATCTCGACGTGCACGACCTCGCGGTCGACGCCGACGGCCGGCTGCTGTTCGTCAACACGCTGTTCGGCTGCCTCGCCACGGTCAGCGACCGCCACAGCTTCGTGCCGCTCTACCGGCCGCCCTTCGTCTCCAAGCTCGCCGCCGAGGACCGCTGTCACCTGAACGGGCTGGCGCTGAAGGACGGCCGGCCGGCCTATCTGACCGCGGCGTCGGAGGGCGACGTGGTCGACGACTGGCGCGACCACCGCGACGACGGCGGGGTGGTGATCGACATCGCGGCCAACGAGGTGGTGCTGCGCGGGCTGTCGATGCCGCACTCGCCGCGCTGGTACCGCGACCGGCTGTGGCTGCACAATTCGGGCACCGGCGAGTTCGGCTGGGCCGACCTCGAGCGCGGACGCTTCGAGCCGGTCACCTTCTGCCCCGGCTACCTGCGCGGGCTCGACTTCGTCGGCGATTTCGCGGTCGTCGGGCTGTCCGAGCCGCGCGGCGAGAAGGCCTTCGCCGGCTTGGCCCTGCAGGCGCGGATCGAGGCCAAGAAGGCCAAGGCGCGCTGTGCCATCCAGGTGATCGACCTGCGCACCGGCGACGTCGTCCACTGGGTGCGCTTCGAGAGCCTGTTGCACGAATTCTACGACGTGGCGGTGCTCCGCGACTGCGTGCGACCGATGGCGATCGGCTTCCAGACCGACGAGATCCGCCGCGCGATCACCATCGGTGGGGCCGAGGGGAGCACGCTGCAGCTCCTGGCGCGAGCGAATGAGGCCGGATCGTAGGGTGATATTGTAGTTTCACCTGCAGCCATTCGCTTGGGAAGCGGGCTCCCGTCGCGCCATCCGCTCAAGCCAGCGCCAGGACCTCGGTCTCGCCCCGGACACCCCCTGAGCGCAAAGCTGCCGACGCTGGCCGTCGCCCGCCCGCAGCGGGTGGCGAAAGGTGCGGACAGGAGCAGGTTGCGGCCGAGCTCGTCGCAGAGCGCCTCGATCCGGCTGGCCTCGTTGACGGTCGGGCCGATGATGGTGAAGTCGAGGCGGCGGGCGGCGCCGACATTGCCGTAGACCACCTCGCCATAGTGCAGCACGACGTCGAGCGCGAGTTCCGGCTGGCCTTGGCTGCGCCGGCCGGCGTTCACGCTGGCGGTGCTCGCCAGCGCCTGCTCCGCCGCCGCCAAAGCATGCCGGCAGGCATCGCCGGCGCTGCAGCCGGGCTCGTCCGCCGGGAACACCGCCAGGAGACCGTCACCCAGGAACTTGAGCACCTCGCCCTCGTGTGCCGCCACCGCCTCGCCGATGGCCTCCAGATGCTGGTCGAGCCATGCCACGACGCGGGCGGCTGGCTCGCGGCCGGCGAGGCCGGTGAACCCGCGCAGGTCGGCCAGCAGGATGGCGGCTTCGATCGCCCGCCCGGTCCCGCGCCTGACCTCTCCGGCCAGCACCCGTCGCGCCGTGCGCATGCCCAGATAGACGCCCAGGATCTCGGTCGTCACGCGCGACAGCATGTAGCGGTAGCTGGCCAGGCCCATGGCAGGCGTCAGCGCGGCGAAGGTGGCGATGTCCTGCTCGGCGAAGCCGCCGGGACGATCGGTGGCGATGGCGAAGGCCACGCCCGGCACCGCCGCGGCGATTTCACCGCCGAAGCGCACGACGCGCAGGAAGTAGTCGGTCATCCCCTGGGATTGGAGTTCGGCGAGGAGCGGGATCTCCGTGCAGCCCTCGCCCCGGTCGAGCCGCCAGCGGCGTTCGGTCAGGCCGTCCCGGACCAGGGCGTAGATCGGGCTGCGGCGGTAGGGGAGGTCGTTGTCGGGTCCGGGCAGGTAGGGCGTGGTCTCACGGGAAAGTCCGCCGTCACGCAGCCAGACATAGGACACCGCGCGCACGGTCGGGTCGATGGTCTGGATGCCGACGCTGAAGCGGCGCAGCGGCACGCCCAGCTCGGTCATGCCGGCGCAGGCGAGGTCGATCAGGTCCGCCGGGTCGTCGCTGCTCGTGCCGGTCTCCAGCAGCGACTCCACCAGCCGCTCGAGCCTGGTCATGGCCGCTCAGCCGATCCGCTCGCGGAACCGGTCCGGCGGATAGACGCCCATGACGTCGACCTGGTGCGAGAAGAAGCGCAGCTCCTCGAGGGCGAGCCGGACGTTCTCCTGCTGCGGGTGGCCGACGATCTCGGCGTAGAACTCCGCCTGGGTGAAGGCGCCGTCGACGTAGCTTTCCAGCTTGATCATGTTGACGCCGCTGGTGGCGAAGCCGCCGAGCGCCTTGTAGAGGGCTGCCGGCCGGTTGCGGACCCGGAAGGTGAAGCTGGTGATCACCGGCCCGTCCTTCGGCTCGGGATGCCGCGGCTCGCGCGCCATGACCAGGAACCGGGTGGTGTTGTGCTCGGCGTCCTCGATGTCGGATTTGAGGATCTCCAGCCCGTAGATCTCGGCGGCCAGCCGCGACGCGATGGCGCCGCGGGTCGGGTCGCCGGCGGCGGCGATGTCGGCCGCGGCACCCGCGGTGTCCGCGACCACGCGGGCGCGGTAGCCGTGGCGGCGCAGGAAGTCGCGGCACTGGCCGATGGCGTGGACGTGGCTCTCCACCTCCTTGACCGTCTCCAGGGTGGCGCCGGGCACGCCCAGGAGCTGGTGGTTCACCCGGACGAACTTCTCGCCGACGATGTGCAGCCCGCCGCGCGGCAGGAGATGGTGCACGTCGGCGACGCGGCCGGCGATCGAGTTGTCGACGGCGATCATGGCGTAGCGCGCCTGGCGCTCGCGCACGGCCGCGAACGCGTCCTCGAACGAGTGGCAGGGGAGCGCCACCAGTTCGGGATAGGCCTGCCGGCAGGCGAGGTGCGAATAGGCGCCGGCCACGCCCTGGAAGGCGATGGTGCGGTCGGGATCGAGGGCGGGCGCGGGCGCCTCGCTCATGTGCGGTTCTCCAGGATCCGGCGTGCCTTCTCCAGGTCGGCCGGGGTGTCGACGCCGAACGGGACCGCATCGACCAGCCGCACGCCGATGGACATCCCGTTCTCGAGCGCCCGCAGCTGCTCCAGGCGCTCGCGCTGCTCGAGCGGACTGGGGGGCAGGGCGGCGAAGCGCTCCAGTGCCGACCGGGTGAAGGCGTAGATGCCGATATGGTGCCAGACCGGCCCCGGTCCCGAGGGTGCCGTGGCGCGGGTGAAGTAGAGCGCCCGGCCGAGGCGGGGATCGGCGGGATCGAAGCTGATCACGGCCTTGACCACGTTGGGATCCAGGCGCTCGTGCGCGTCCTCGGTCGGGTTGGCGAGCGTGGCGAGGTCCGTGCCCAGAACGTCCAGGGGCTCCAGCACCTGGCGCACGACGCGCGGATCGAGGGTAGGAAGATCGCCCTGCAGATTGACGACGCGGGAAAAGCGGCGCCCGGGATCGACCGCCTGCAGCGCCGCGAAGATCCGGTCGGTGCCGGAGGGCAGCGCCGGGTCGGTCAGCACGGCTTCGCCACCGGCCGCCCGCACGGCCGCCGCGATCGCCGGCTCGGCGCAGGCCACCACCACCGGCCCGGCTTCGGCCTCCCGGGCCCGACGCCAGACCTGCACGATCATGGGCTCGCCGGCGATCATCGCCAGCGGTTTGTCGGGCAGGCGCGTCGAGCCCAGGCGGGCGGGGATCAGAACGATCGTACGCGACGAAATGTCATCGCCTTCCGGCGCGGGTCGCGACGCCATATTCCCCTCGCGCAGTGATCAGGCCGCGACCGGGCTGCGGGCCCTTGCCGCGAACGTGGCCGGTGGTCTACCTACCCCGCACGCGGAGCGCAAGCGCGGCGCCCGACGCCGCTGGTTCGAGCAAACGACGAGGATCTTATCCCCATGGCAGGGTCTCTAGAGGGCAACAAGCTCGTCGCGGCCGTCTTGACGGCCGGCATCGTCGGCGTCGGCAGTGCGGTGTTCGCGGGCCTGATCTACCGTCCGCACCAGCTCGAGGAGCCGGTCTACCGGGTCGAGGCGGCGGCCACCGAGGGCGATGGCGAGGCGGCCCCCGCCGAGGAGGCCCCGCCGATCGGCGAGCTCCTCGCCTCCGCCAGCGCCGAATCCGGCGCGACGATCGCCAAGAAATGCGCCGCCTGCCACAATTTCGACAAGGGCGGCGCCAACAAGGTCGGCCCCGACCTCTGGGGCGTGGTCAACCGGCCCATCGCGTCGCATGAGGGCTTCAGCTACTCCGATGCCCTGTCGAGCAAGAGCGGCGAGGTCTGGGACTACGAGCACCTGAACCACTTCCTCACCAGCCCCAAGGCCTACGCGCCGGGCACCAAGATGAGCTTCGCCGGCATCAGCAAGGACGGCGACCGCGCCGACGTGATCGCCTATCTGCGCAGCCTCGCCGACGAACCCGCACCGCTGCCGGGGAGCTGACGGCGCCGATCCGCATGGCCGGCGCATCCTATCGGGAGTTCGAGGCGCTGGCGCATCGGCTGGCCGACTGCGCCGGCGAGGTGCAGCGCCGCTACTTCAGGACGCCGGTCTCGGTGGAGACCAAGGCCGACGAAAGCCCGGTGACGATCGCCGACCGCGAGGCCGAGGCGGCGATGCGCGAGCTGATCGGTGCGGCCTATCCCGACCACGGGATCCTCGGCGAGGAGCATGGTCGCGATCGCGTCGACGCCGAGTTCGTCTGGGTGCTCGACCCCATCGACGGCACCAAATCGTTCATCACCGGCCGGCCGCTGTTCGGCACCCTGATCGCACTCGCCCATCGCGGCCGGCCGGTGGTCGGCATGATCGATCAATCAATCCTGCGCGAGCGGTGGGTCGGCGTGGCGGGTGAAGGATCGGCCTGGAACGGTCGTCCGATCGCCGTCCGCGGCTGCGCCCGGATCGAGGATGCGGTGCTCTTCGCGACCAGCCCCGCGATGTTCCGCGCCGGGGCCGAGAACGACGCCTTCGACCGGGTCCAGCGCCGCGTCCGGCTGCCGATGTACGGTGGCGACTGCTATGCCTATGGGCTGCTCGCCATGGGGTTCGCGGACCTCGTGGTCGAGGCCGGCCTGCAGCCTTATGACTTCATGGCGCTGGTGCCGGTGATCGAGGGTGCGGGCGGGCACCTCACCGACTGGCAGGGCCGCGCCCTGGACCTCGGCTCGGCCGGGCAGGTGGTCGCCGCCGGTGACGCCCGGATCCACGCCGCCGCCTGCGGGCTGCTCGCCTGATACGGGTCGGTGCGCTTTTCGAGCGGTGACGCGCTCACTACGTTCACGGCGGCATCCGATCGGAGGAGTCTGCAGGGCATGGGGAAGATCGTCGAGCGGCTGACCGCCGCCACGCTGGCGCTGCTGATGGCGGTCCCGGGAGCGCTGGCCGCACCCGCCCACGGCGTCGCCATGCACGGCGATCTCGCCTATCCGCCCGACTTCACCCACTTCGCCTACGTGAACCCCGATGCGCCCAAGGGCGGCGACCTGGTGATGGCGGCCATCGGCAGCTTCGACAATCTCAACCCCTACATCGTCCGCGGCTCGCCCGCATCGGGCCTGGGGCTCGTCTACGATACGCTGACCACCCAGTCCAACGACGAGGCGTTCTCCGAATACGGCCTGCTCGCCCGCACGATCGAGATGCCGGAGGACCGCTCCTGGGTGGCGTTCGAGCTGCGCCCGGAGGCGCGCTGGCACGACGGCCTGCCGATCACGGTCGACGACGTGATCTTCAGCCTGAACATCCTCAAGACCAAGGGCGCACCGTTCTATCGCGCCTACTACGCCAACGTGGTCGAGGCGGTCGCGGACGGACCGAACCGGGTCAGGTTCGTCTTCGACGGCACCACCAATCGCGAGCTGCCGCTGATCGTGGGCCAGCTTCCGGTGCTGCCCAAGCACTATTGGGAGGGCAGGGACTTCGAGAAGACCACGCTCGACCCGCCGCTCGGCAGCGGCCCCTACCGGATCAAGAGCGTCGATCCCGGGCGCAGCATCGTCTACGAGCGCGTGCCGGACTATTGGGGCGCGGAGATCCCGGTCAACAAGGGCCGCAACAATTTCGGCGAGGTCCGCTACGAGTATTATCGCGATCCCAACGTGGCGCTCGAGGCGTTCAAGGCCGGCCGCTTCGACCTGCGGGTCGAGAGCAGCTCGCGTTTTTGGGCCACCGGCTATGACGGCCCGGCGCTGCAGAAGGGCCTGATCACCAAGCTGGAGATCCCGAGCCAGGGCGGCGGCGGGATGCAGGGCTTCGTCTTCAACACCCGGCGCGACAAGTTCAAGGACCCGAAGGTGCGCGAGGCGCTGTCCTATGCCTTCGACTTCGAATGGACCAACAAGACGCTGTTCTACGGCGCCTATACCCGCACCGCGAGCTACTTCGCCAATACCGAGCTGGCATCGTCGGGCCTGCCCGGGCCGGACGAGCTGGCGCTGCTCGAGCCCTACCGCGACCGCCTGCCGCCGGAGGTGTTCACGCAGGAATACCGGCCGCCGGTCACCGACGGCTCGGGCAACAACCGCGACAATCTCCGCAAGGCCGTGACGCTGCTGAAGGAGGCCGGCTACGAGATCCAGGGGGGACGGCTGGTGAACACGGCGACCGGCCAGCCGCTGGAATTCGAGATCCTGCTCGATTCCGGCGGGCTGTTCGAGCGCATCGTCGGTCCGTTCGCCAAGTCGCTCGAGCGGCTGGGCATCAAGGTCGACCTGCGCACCGCCGACGACGCCCAGTACCAGAAGCGCCTGGAAACCTTCGATTTCGACATGATCACTGGCGTGTTCGGGCAGAGCCTGTCGCCGGGCAACGAGCAGCGCGAATTCTGGGGCAGCGAGGCGGCCGACAATCCCGGCAGCCGCAACCTGATCGGCGTGCACGACCCGATCGTCGACGAGCTGATCGGCAAGATCATCACCGCCCATTCGCGCGAGGACCTGATCGCCGCCTGCCGCGCGCTCGACCGCGTGCTGCTGTGGAGCCACTACGTCATCCCGCAATGGCACAACCGGGTGACCCGGATCGCCTTCTGGGACAAGCTCGACCACCCCGAGACCTGGCCGCGCTACGGCGTCGACCTGTTCGCCTGGTGGGTCGATCCCCGCGGGGCGGAGGAGATCGCCAAGGCGCGCCAGGAACTGGGCGCGGCCGCGAACTGAGGCCCGGCGCGTGCTCGCCTACCTGTCCCGCCGGCTGCTCCTGGTGATCCCGACCCTGCTCGGGATCCTGCTGATCAACTTCGTGGTCATCCAGGCCCTGCCGGGCGGTCCGGTCCAGCGGGTGATTTCCGAGCTCTCGGGGCGCGGCGTCGGTGCGACCGCGCGGATCACCGGCGGCGGCAACGAGGCCATGGGCGGCAGCACCGGCGGACAGGGTGCGGACCTCAACAGCCGCTATCGCGGCGCGCAGGGTCTCGACCCCGCCTTCATCGCCGACCTCGAGCGCCAGTTCGGCTTCGACAAGCCGGCCTGGCAGCGTTTCGTCCTGATGCTCGGCAACTATCTGCGCTTCGATTTCGGCGACAGCTTCTTCCGCGACCGCTCCGTGTTCGACCTCGTGGTCGACAAGATGCCGGTGTCGATCTCGCTGGGCGTGTGGACCACGCTCCTGACCTACCTGATCTCGATCCCGCTCGGCATCCGCAAGGCGGTGCGCGACGGCTCGCCGTTCGACGTCTGGACCAGCGGCGTCATCGTCATCGGCTACGCGATCCCGTCCTTCCTGTTCGCGGTGCTCCTGATCGTGCTGTTCGCCGGCGGCAGCTACTGGCAGATCTTCCCATTGCGCGGGCTGGTGTCCCAGAACTTCTGGTCGCTGCCCTGGTACGAGCAGGTCCTGGACTATCTCTGGCACATGGTGCTGCCGATCGGGGCCATGCTGATCGGCTCCTTCGCCACGCTCACCATGCTGACCAAGAACAGCTTCATCGAGGAGATCGGCAAGCAGTACGTGCTGACCGCGCGCGCGAAGGGCCTGGACGAGAACGCGGTGCTCTACCGGCACGTGTTCCGCAACGCCATGCTGATCGTGATCGCGGGCTTCCCCGCCGCCTTCGTCTCGGTCCTGTTCACCGGTTCGCTGCTGATCGAGGTGATCTTCTCGCTCGACGGGCTGGGCCTGCTCGGCTTCGAGGCGGCCTTGAACCGCGACTATCCGGTGATGCTGGGTACCCTCTACTTCTTCACCCTGTTCGGCCTGCTCTTGAAGATCGTCTCCGACTTCGCCTACGTCCTGGTCGATCCGCGGATCGACTTCGAAGCCCGGGCGAGCTGAGGCGATGGCCGCGCTCGCGCCACCGGCCCCGCTCCTGGCCGCCGATCGCCGCCTGTCGCCGATCGCGGCGCGCCGGCTCGCCAACTTCAAGGCCAACCGGCGCGGCTATGTCAGTGCCTTGGTGTTCCTGGTCCTGTTCGTGGTCTCGCTGTTCGCCGAGCTGATCGCCAACGACCATCCGCTGCTGGTGCGCTACGACGGCCGGTTCTACTTCCCGGTGTTCGTGGCCTATCCGGAGACCGAGTTCGGCGGCTTCTTCGAGACCGAGGCCCTCTACACCGATCCCGCCGTGAAGGAGCTGATCGAGGAGAAGGGCTGGATGATCTGGCCGCCCATCCCCTTCAGCTACGATTCGGTGGTCAAGGACCTGCCGACGCCCGCACCCTCGCCGCCGACCGCGCAGAACCTCCTGGGCACCGACGACCAGGCCCGCGACGTGCTGGCCCGGGTGATCTACGGCTTTCGCATCTCGGTCCTGTTCGGCCTCGTGCTCACCGTGCTCAGCTCCGTGGTCGGGATCGCCGCCGGTGCGGTGCAGGGCTATTTCGGCGGGCTGGTCGACCTGTCCATGCAGCGGTTCATGGAGATCTGGAGCGGGATGCCCACGCTCTACCTCCTGATCATCATGTCCAGCTTCATCGTGCCGGGGTTCTGGACCATCCTCATCCTGATGCTGCTGTTCAGCTGGATGGCCCTGGTCGACCTGGTCCGCGCCGAGTTCCTGCGCGCGCGCAACCTGGACTTCGTCCGCGCCGCGCGGGCACTCGGCGTCGGCGACGCCACCATCATGTTCCGCCACATCCTGCCCAACGCCATGGTCTCGACCCTGACCTTCCTGCCCTTCGTGCTCAACGGCTCGATCGTGACCCTGACCTCGCTCGATTTTCTGGGCTTCGGCCTGCCGCCGGGCTCGCCGTCTCTGGGCGAGCTCCTGAACCAGGGCCGCAACAATCTGCAGGCGCCCTGGCTCGGCATCTCGGGCTTCGTCGTGCTGGCGGTGATGCTCTCGCTGCTGGTGTTCGCCGGCGAGGCGGTCCGCGATGCCTTCGACCCGCGCAAGACGTTCCGCTGATGGCCCTGCTCGAGGTCACCGATCTCAGCGTCACCTTCGGCACCGGCGAGCGGCCGTTCCACGCCGTCAAGGGTGCCTCCTTCGCGCTCGACCGCGCCGAGACCCTGGCCATCGTCGGCGAGAGCGGCTCGGGCAAGTCGGTGACCGCCTTGTCGATCCTGCAGCTCCTGCCCTATCCCCTGGCCGCCCACCCGTCGGGCAGCATCCGCTTCGACGGCCAGGAGCTGGTGGGGCGCGACGACCGCTTCCTGCGCACCATCCGCGGCCGGCGCATCGGCATGATCTTCCAGGAGCCGATGACCTCGCTCAACCCCTTGCACACGGTCGAGCGCCAGGTCTCCGAGGTCCTGTTCGTCCATCGCGGCCTCGGCCGCGACGAGGCGCGGGCGCGGGCCCTCGAGCTGCTGCGCCTGGTCCAGATCGCCGAGCCCGAGACCCGGCTCGGCTCCTACCCGCACCAGCTCTCCGGCGGCCAGCGCCAGCGGGTGATGATCGCCATGGCGCTGGCCAACGAGCCCGACCTCCTGATCGCCGACGAGCCGACCACCGCACTGGACGTCACCATCCAGGCGCAGATCCTCCAGCTCCTCAAGGAGCTCCAGGCGCGGCTGGGCATGGCGATCCTGTTCATCACCCACGACCTCACCATCGTGCGCCGCTTCGCCGACCGGGTCTGCGTCATGACCAGGGGCGAGGTGGTCGAGCAGGGTGCCGTCGCCGAGGTGTTCGACCGGCCGCGCCACGCCTACACCCGCCACCTCCTGGCCGCCGCGCCCAAGGGCGAGCCGGCGCCGGCCAACCCCACCGCCCCGATCGTGCTGTCGACCGACGCCCTCAAGGTGCACTTTCCCATCCAGCGCGGCCTGTTCCGCAGCACGGTCGGCCACGTCAAGGCCGTGGACGGCGTCTCGCTCGCGGTCCGCTCCGGCCAGACCGTGGGCGTGGTCGGCGAGAGCGGCTCGGGCAAGACCACGCTGGGCCTGGCCCTCCTGCGGCTCACCGCCAGCGAGGGTGCGATCGAGTTCTCCGGCCGCCCGATCCAGGGCCTGAGCCCGGGCACCCTGCGGCCCCTGCGGCGCGAGATGCAGATCGTGTTCCAGGACCCGTTCGGCAGCCTGAGCCCGCGCCTCTCGGTGGGCCAGATCGTCGCCGAGGGCCTCAAGCTCCACCGCATCGGCGACGGTGCCGCCGGCAGGCGGGCCCTGGTCGCGGCGATCCTGGAGGAGGTCGGGCTCGACCCGAAGGACCAGGACCGCTACCCGCACGAATTCTCCGGCGGCCAGCGCCAGCGGATCTCGATCGCCCGGGCCATGGTCCTGCGCCCGCGCCTGGTCGTCCTCGACGAGCCGACCTCGGCCCTGGACATGTCGGTCCAGGCCCAGATCGTCGACCTGCTGCGCGACCTGCAGCGCCGCCACGGCCTCGCCTACCTGTTCATCAGCCACGACCTGCGCGTGATCCGGGCCATGAGCCACGAGGTCGTGGTGATGAAGGACGGCGTGGTGGTCGAGCGCGGGCCGACCGAGGCCATCTTCGAGGCCCCCCGCCACCCCTACACTCGCGCGCTTGATGGCCGCCGCCTTCCGGATCGAGGCGGTGCAGGCAGGGGCTACGGCGGGGTAGGGCGGCTGGGCTACGTCCCGGCTCGCATCGGCGCAGAATTCCTCGGCTCGCGTCTGCGATCTCGCTGGCACTGTCGCGCGCCGGCCCGATGCGGTACGTTCTGCCGGTGCATCGGAGACTTAGGCCCATGCAGGGCATCCTCGACCGCCCCGAGATCCCGACGCGCCGCCGCTTCGACGTCGGCGCCTACTACCGCATGGCCGACACCGGCATCCTCTCACCGAAGGACCGGGTCGAGCTGATCGACGGGGAGATCGTCGAGATGGCCCCGATCGGCAGCGCGCATTCGGGCACGACGAACCGCTTGACCGGCCTCGTCGGACGTCTCGCCTCGGACGGCCGCGTCGTCGCGAGCGTCCAGAGCCCCCTGCGCCTCGACCCGTTCAACGAGCCGCAGCCCGACCTGATGCTCCTGCGCCCACGCGCCGACGACTACACGACCAGCCACCCGACCGCGGCCGACGTGCTGCTCCTGGTCGAGGTCGCCGACAGCTCGCTCGCCTGGGACCGCGGCCCCAAGCTCGACCTCTACGCCCGGCACGCCGTGCCGGAGGTCTGGATCGTCGATCTGCCCGGCCGGGCGGTCGAGGTTTGCCGCGGCCCGGGGCCTGATGGCTACGCCGAGCGGCGGCGGCTGACGGCGGGCATGGTCGCGCCGACGCTGGTGCCTGAGCTCGAGATCGACGTCGCGGCGCTGCTGGCGTAGACCGCGGCGGATGAAGCTGGCGCGATGAAACAGTTAATTGAGGTGGGTGTCCCCGGAATCCCGTCAAATTCGCTAGTTGACAGATCCCATTTTTTGAGCCAAGCCTCGATACATCCCAGGTAGGGGATGATTTTGCGACTGATATTCGTTAGGAAGGTAGCATAGCAAATGAAAGTATGGAATCGCCGTTCATTGCTTGCTGCTGGAATTGGTACCGCAATGCTGCCAATCGGCGGTGAACCAGCATTAGCTGGTTTTACTGGTACGATAGTAGGTCCTTCGTACAAGGGAAAGTATCAGTACAAGAATCTTCCAAGCGAGAAATTCCAAGTCAAAGCAGCACGCTTGGTATTACAAGTAGTCAGAACAAGTTCTATTGGTGATGATTACATCAATATGGCATTTGCCTTCAAGTATGACTATCGAGCGAGATCAAGTGATTCCCTAATTACAGAAACCTTTGTCAACTACGGATCTTCAGTGAGATGTCGAGGAAAAATAAATAATATTGGAACAACTTTTCATTCATCGCAGATTTATGCCAAGATTAATTCTAGAGTATTGGATTTCACTGCGACACGCTCCGGCTATCTTTCACCAACACCCGCTTTCGATGCTGTCGTGACGCGCGCTGGTCTTAGCCTTACTTTTAAACGATATGAGATGGCAACGTTCAAGTGGGTGAAGATTAGCAATAACGGCATTGGGGTTATTCTATAGAAATAGCGATCGTACTCGCGCTGGTGGATCGAATCCAACATTTGGTGAACTCGCTTGAGCTTCCGGGAGCTTCGGGGTCAGACCCCTTTTCCCTGTTCGCCTACGCGCTGGCCCGCCGGCGCGTAACACTCCTGCTGTTCAAGGGCGCGGAATTGGGCCACACCGATGTTCGTGCGGCCGTCTGACGGACCAGGGCCCCGACCATCGCGGTGACTCCGACATGACGACCGAGACCGTTCGCTCACCTCCGCCCATCGCCTCCGCCGCCGTCCCCTGCACCGAATCCCGAGACGTGCCCCGCTTCGGCCTGCGCTGGCGCCACCTGACGCGCGCCGCTGTCGGCGAGGACTACCATGTGGGAGATTCCGGTGACACCCTACGTAATTGACGATTGATCGCGGCGACTCAGCACGATCAGGAGGCTTCGGGGTCAGACCGCTTTCCCGCCGGTGCTTGGATGAACCCCGCACGATCGTGGCAACAACCTCACCACATCAGGCGGCAGCCATCTCCTCCCGCTGCCTCGAGCTTCGCGCGGGCGGTGTGTCGGTCGGAGTCCTCCTCCGATCGTCCGGCCCGGGCGACCGCCCGCCGTTGCGACGGGGTGAAAGGTCAGCTAGGCGGGACCAGGTTCGGGCATGGCTGGTCCGGAGGCATCGGGGAGGTTCGGATGACGGCCGATCACGGCCCACGGCGCTTCCCGCAGCCGGATGAGCCTCGGCCGGTCCTCGACTATCCGCGCGAAAGAAAATGGGTCAGGCCAAATTTGTCCTGCGCATTGACGTTGACTCGTCCTTCTCAATCTCGCTCATGCCCTTATCGGACTATGCCGCCGGCTCGGCCAGGGCGATCACCGGACGGGTGGGAGCCGCCCGATGGCGTCACCGACCTGCTGCCGCACAGGATTGGGCTCGTCGGTCGGGAGTGGATTCATCTACGGCTCGGTGGATGTGCCAAACCGGCGGGCGAGGCGCAGGGCGGCATCGGCAGTGACCGCACGGCGGGCGGGGAGGACCTGGCCGACCCGGTTGAGCGGCACCGCAATCTGGCGCACGAGCACGGCGGCGCTGATGTCAAGCCCGCCCAGCCCGACTTCCAGGAACTCCTCGCCGCCTTGGCCGAGCTGGAGGCGCTGCCCGAGGCCGAACGGCTCTGCGGCGGCTGGCGGACCGCTGCCTTCGGGAGCTTGCTGAGCTCCAGCCCATACCAGCGGCGTTCTTGTCGGAAGCACCCGGGCCTTTCGGCCCGGGTGAGGAGGTCACTCCGCCGGCACGGCGTGGACGTACTTGCGGATCTTGCCCGACTTCAGGCGCGCGAAGTACGAAATCATCTCGCGCTTGACGATCGGCATCAGGAGGTAGAGCGCCACGATGTTGACCACCGCCATCGCGAAGATCATCGCGTCGGAGAAGTCGATCACCGCGCCGAGCTGGGCCGCGGCCCCGACCACGACGAAGAAGCAGAACAGCAGCTTGAAGATCAGCTCCTTGGTCTTGCCCTCGCCGAACAGGTAGGTCCAGGCCTTCAGCCCGTAATAGGACCACGAGATCATCGTCGAGAACGCGAACAGCACCACGGCCACGGCCAGCACATAGGGGAACCAGCTCAGCCCGGAAGCGAAGGCAGCGGAGGTCAGCTGCACGCCCTGGACTCCGCCCGTGGTCTCGATCAGTCCGCTCTCGTTCAGAACGAACTTCCCGGTGGCGGGATCGATGATCTGCACGCCCGAGATCGTGATCACCAGCGCCGTCATCGTGCAGATCACCACCGTGTCGATGAACGGCTCCAGCAGCGACACGACGCCTTCCGTGATCGGCTCCTTGGTGCGCACCGCCGAGTGGGCGATCGCCGCGGAGCCGACGCCGGCCTCGTTCGAGAACGCGGCGCGCTTGAAGCCCTGGATCAACGCCCCGACCAGGCCGCCCGCCACGCCGAGCCCGGTGAAGGCGCCGTCGAGCACCTGGCCCAGCGCCCAGCCGATCTTGTCGTAGTTGATCAGTATGATGATGAGCGCCGTGCCGACATAGAGGATGCCCATGAAGGGCACGACCTTCTCGGTCACCCGGGCGATCGACTTGATGCCGCCCACGATCACGGCGAACACGATCGCGGCGAAGATGATGCCGGTGATCCACCCGGGATAGTCGCCAAGGATTCCCGAGATCTGCGCATGCGCCTGGTTGGCCTGGAACATGTTGCCCCCGCCGAAGGAGCCGCCGATGCAGAAGATCGAGAACAACACCGCCATGAAGCGGCCGCCGCCGAAGCCGCGCTCCTTGAAGCCCTTGGTCATGTAGTACATCGGCCCGCCGGACACGGTCCCGTCGGGGTACTCGTTGCGGTATTTCACGCCGAGCGTGCATTCGGTGAACTTGGAGGCCATCCCGAGCAGACCCGCGACGATCATCCAAAACGTCGCCCCGGGACCGCCGATGCCGACCGCCACCGCGACGCCGGCGATGTTGCCGAGCCCGACCGTGCCGGACAGTGCCGTCGCCAGCGCCTGGAAGTGGCTGACCTCGCCCGCGTCGTTGGGGTCGGAATAGTCACCCTTGACCAGGCTGATCGCGTGCCCGAACGCGCGAAACTGGATGAAGCCGAAGTAGATGGTGAAGACCGAGGCGCCGACCACCAGCCACAGCACGATCCACGGAAAGCCCGTGCCTGGCAGCGGCGCGAAGATCAGGTTGACGAACCAGCCGGTCGACGCGGCGAAGATCCGGTCGACCTGCTGGTCGACCGTCTCGACCGCAGGCTCGGTTGCCGCTGCGGGGACCGTCGTCAGGTCGGCCTCCGCCGCTTCGCCGGTCGCCTCCCCCGCGGCCGGAGCGGCCGCATCCTGCGCGAACGCCACGCCCGACGGTGCTAGAGGCACCGCCGCGAGCAGGGCGAGCAGAAGCGCGAGTGTCGTGGACAGAATCAGACGTCGCATGTGCTCCGCGCCTCCCTCAGGGAATGATCGTCACGGGAACGGTCGCCGCGGCGACCAGCTTGCCGGCGACGCCGCCGAAGAACCGGTGGCGCAGGCCGCGGTCGCCGGTTCGCCCGAGGATGATCTGCTCGGCGCCATGTTTGCGAGCGATGTTGTCGAGCTGTTCGGCAGGATCGCCGTGCCGCACGACGGTTTCGACCTTGAACCCTTCGGCCTTGGCCGCCCTGGCCGGGGCATCGAGCACATGCGAATGCGCCTGGTCGATTTCCTGTTCGCGCCGCTTGTGTCGTTCAGCCAGTTCTTCCGGCGTGTGGAACGAGTAGGGTGTCCATTCGATCACGTAGGCGAGCACCAGCTCGCACTCACCGATCAGCTTCGCGAGGCGTTTCGCGTGTGCCAACGCCTTTTCCCCCGGAGCCGATCCGTCGAGCCCGACGACGATCGCGGTCATGCGGCATCCCCTCGTCATTGCTTGTGGCCCAATCGTGTCCGCTGCGTGCCATTGAAGCAATGACCGATTGTCCATCAGCGGTCCGACGGACGGATCTCGGTGCAGATGATGAATTGTGATCGCCGCCGGATCCGCTTCTCGCGGCAGGTATTTACGCAGGCCCGCGGTTCGGGTCCGCGGGATTCCGGGGACATGCACAATTCAATCTCTTGTGCCCGAATTGAGCCGCCCCGTCCGCCCGCGGCAGCTGATCCACTATGAGCCAATCTCTCTCAGGGTCCGGACCGTCGGGCTGACCCCGTTCCGGGTTCACGCGGCGCGCAGGTGTCGGTCCGCGTCCTGAGCTTCGACAGATTGCCACCGAACGCGTCATTCAGGCCTTGCGTTGCGGATCATTTTCCTATATTCGGCTCCCATGCCTACCCGCCGGCCCACCCCGCGTCGCCCGCCTCTGACCGCCCCGCGCGGCCAGCTGCGCGCCGCCTACCGCCTCGCCGCCGGCATGTCGCGCACCAACCTCGCCCGGGCCGAGAACGTCACCCCGGCCGAGATCGACCAGCTCCTCGCCCAGCCCGACTTCCAGGAACTCCTCGCCGCCCTGGCCGAGATGGAAGCCCTGCCGCCCGAGGAGCGCCTGCGCCAGCTCGAGCGGATGGCCTGGTGCGTGCTCGAGATGGCCGTGGGCACCGGCGACTGGCGGGCCGCCGCCTTCGTCGCCGACCAGATGCGCCGCGGCTGCCACCCCGCCCGCTCGCTGGCCCAGGCCGTCCTCGACGCCCAGGCCCGGGCCCTGGCCCGAAACCCCGGCAAGCCCGTCCGCCCGCGCCGTGCCCGCGCCTACGACCCCGTCGACGCCGCCCTCGGCCGCGCCGCGTCGGGCCTGCGCGCCATCCTCGGCCGCGAGGAGGCGCTCACGCATCTGCCCGAGCCGAAGGCGGCCGAGGCCCAGGCGGAAGTCCTGGCCCGCGGCCCAGCCGGCCGCGAAACCCCGCCGCCCCAGCGCCGCTGACCGCCCGCCTGCGCGCCGGTACCGCCGCCCCGCTGGCTTCCGCCGAAGCGGAGCCCCGTCACCTGCTCCGCACCTGGGCGCAAGGGCCCCTGAAGGTCCAGGCGGAGGCGGACGATCACGCGGCGCGCGGCTTGCGCCCCAGCGCCCGCTCGACGGCTTCCGGCTCGCGGTCGATCACCTGGAGCAGGATCTGCGCGGGCCCGTCGGGCCGCCGGCGCCCGCGTTCCCAGTTGCGCAAGGTGCCGAGCGCGAAGCCGAACCGGGCCGCGAACGATTCCTGGGTCAGCCCGAGCCGCCGCCGCAGCTTCTTCAGGTCGACCGGGTAGACCGGGATCGCGTCGGCGAGCTCGGCCTCGGTCAGGTAGACGTCGTCGGGATCGTTCCTGACGATCTCGTCCAGCTCGGCGTCGGAGATCGAATCGACCTTGGCCCAGTCGGTCTCGCTCGGCAGCCGGTCGAGCTCCTCGGCCGTATAGCTTACGATATCCTGCCGCTTCCTCACGCCGTGCCCTCCGCATGGAGATGACCCGAACCTGCCCATCGCGTGGCGTCCAGACAATGGCGACAAGCTTGTCCGCCAGGCGCCCAACCGTGACCAGCCGGACTTCCGCGCCGCGGGGAGACATGCGGTGAAACACCGGCCCGCGCATGATCCTGCCGGCATCCCGGAAGTCGAGGCCGTGCTTCGCGAGGTTCGCTGCCCGCTCAACTCAGTCGGCTTGCCTCGCCCGCGGCGGCGGCGGTGCCACCGGGAGGTCGGAGGCCTCGCGGAAGAAGTCGCTGCGCTGCCAGCGTTCGACGGCGAAGCGGACGACGACCGCGATCACCGCCGCCACGGGCGTGGCGAGGAAGGTGCCGACCAGACCGAACAGGGCCGTGCCGGCGAGCACGGCGAAGATCACCCAGACCTCGTGCAGGCGGATGCGGCTGCCCACCACGCGCGGGGTCAGGAAATTGCCCTCGATGAACTGGCCCAGCGCGAACACGGCCGCGACCAGCGCCACCGGCAGCACGGCGCCGAACTGGAACACCGCCACGGTCATGCCGACCGCCACGCCCATGAACATCCCGACATAGGGGATGAAGGAGAACAGGCCGGTGAGGAAGCCGATGAACGCCCCATAGTCGAGCCCGACCAGCACCAGGCCCAGGCCGTAGAACAGGGCCAGGAAGGCGCACACCATGCCCTGGCCGCGCAGGAAGCCGGCCAGCACCTGGTCGGTCTCGCGGGCCAGCCGGCGCGCCGGCGGCCGGTAGCGCGCCGGCACGACGCTGCGCACCGCCGCCACCATGCGGTCCCAGTCGCGCAGGAGATAGTAGGTGACGATGGGGGTGATGAACACCAGCGAGACCAGGTTGAGCACGACCAGGCTCGACTGGACCACGTTGCTGAGCGCGGTGCCGACATAGCTCAGCGCCCGCTCGGCGAAGCTCGAGGCCAGCCCCTCGACCTGGCCGCCCTCGACCACGTTCTGGCGCTCGAGCCGCTCGATCAGGTGCAGGATGCGGACGCGCAGCTCGTCGAAATAGCCCGGCAGCTTCGCCCCCAGGCCCACCGCCTGCTCGACCGCCACCGGCAGCAGCACCAGCACCAGCAGCGCCAGGCTGGCGAAGAACAGCCCGGTGATCAGCAGCGTGGCGATGCCGCGCCCGAGCCCGCGCCGCTCCAGCCAGTCGGCCAGGGGATCCAGCGCGTAGGCCGCGGCCATGCCGACGATGAACGGCAGCAGGATCCCGCTCACGAGGTAGACGAGGAGCAGGAGTGCCGCGCCCAGCGCGATCCCGATCCCTGCCGCACGCCATGCCTGCCCCACCGCACCTTGCCCCCATCGTCCGCGGCGAGACACTGGGCAGGCAGGGCCGGCCGGTCAACCGCCCGCACTTCCCCCGGCCGCACGATCGCGATAGATCGCAGCACGCGGCGGGCGGCGCTCGGGCCGGCCGGGCGGGGGACGATCGACCATGCGCGTGCTCAAGGTGCTGCTGTGGCTGCTGGCCTTCGTGGTCGTGGGCGGGCTCGGCTTCGTCGCCGGCAGTGGCGGCGGCGCCATGGTCGGCATGCTGGGCGGCGGGATCGGCGGCACGCTGATGGGGGTGTGCACGGCGGCGCAGGTGGGCGTGGAGAAGGGCATCCTGACGCCCGAGCAGCAGACGGCGCTGATCGACGCCACCGCCGAGAACCTGCGCGGCACCTATGCCGACCTGCTGGCGAAGCTCGACCTGCCGGAGGACGAGCGGCTGACCGCGGCGAACTGCCCGAGGCTGATCGAGCGCTTCAAGCCGCAGCCCGACCGGACCTGACATGGACTGGCCGGCGCTGTTCGCCTTCTGGGCCGCGTTCGCGCTGGCCTTGATCAGCCCGGGCCCGAACTTCGCGCTGATGCTGCGGATCGGGCTCGGCTCTGGGCGCGGGCCGGCACTGCGCACCACGCTCGGCATCGCGGTCGGCGAGGCGGTCTGGGGCTTCGCCGCCCTGTTCGGGGTGGCCGCCCTGGCGCTGCACTATCCGGTGCTGGGCACCGCGATCCGCTGGGCGGGCGGCGGCTTCCTGCTGTGGCTGGCCTTCGGCGCGCTGCGCTCGGCCTGGCGCGGCGAGGGTGCCGGCGCTGCCGCGCCTGCTCCGGCCGGCGGCGGTTTCGCTACGGGCCTCGCCCTGATGCTGCTCAACGCCAAGGCCGGCTTCTTCTGGGTCTCGCTCACCGGCGTCCTGCTCGGCACCGACCTCGACGCGGCCACGGCGTGCCTGGCGGTGGGAGTCGCGGTGGCGCTGTCCCTGGCCTGGCACACGGCGCTGGCGCTGGCCTTCTCCGGACCGCGCCTGGTCCGCCTCTACGCCCGAGCGCGGCGCGGCATCGAGGGCGTGCTCGGCACCGCGCTGGCGGCCCTGGGCGTGAAGTTGCTGGCCGCCAGCTGAGGGGCGATCAGTAGGGCGTGCCCGCCGCTCGCGCCGACTGGAGTGCTCGGGCGAACCATTCGAGCTCGTCGAGGAAGCGCCCGATGCGCTTGTCGTAGGCGGGATCCAGCGCCTTGCCGGACTCGTCGAAGGCGCTCTGCACCTTGGGTACCGGGAACAGGGACGGGATCGTGACCGTCCCCAGCTCGGCCAGCGTCATGCGCAGCTGCATCGCCGCGCGCACGCCGCCGAAGGAGCCCGCCGAATAGCAGACGATGGCCGATGGCCGGAAAAAGTACTCCTCGAGGAAGTGGTCGAGCAGGTTCTTGAGCGCCGGCGGGATGCCGTGATTGTACTCGCCGCTGACGATCACGAAGCCGTCGACGGCACGATAGAGCTGCGCCAGCCGCTCCAGATCCGGCGGCGCCTCGCCCTTGGGGTACTCCTTGTACATGCGGTCGAGCAGCGGCAAGCGGGTCTCCAGCGGATCGACCAGGGTAGCCTCGTGCCCGCGCCGCCCCAGCTGGTCGAGGACGAAGCGCGCGGCCCGGATACCCTGCCGGTCCGACCGGACGGACCCGTAGATCACGGCGAAACGCAGCGACATGGCAATGCTCCTCGATGCTCGGCCGGCCGGACGGGAAATCAGCCCAGCCGCTTTTCGGTGATGTAGATCTCCGGCGAGTCCGGATCGCGGCGGCGGGTGAAGCCCAGGCGCTCGGCCAGGCCCAGCATGCCGTCGTTCTCGGCCAGCACCGTGCCCCAGACCTCTTCGATGCCGCGGGAGCGGGCATAGTCCAGCACCCGCTCGAAGCAGATCCGGCCGAGACCGAGGCCCTGCTTGTCGGAGCGGATGGTGACCGAATACTCGGCGCGGCGATTGTCGGCGTCGGCAGCGATCCGAGCACCGCCCCAGAACAGTTGCGGATCCTCGGGATCGAGCGCCACCAGCACCATCTCCCGGTCGTAGTCGATCTGGCTCAGCCGGGCGGCGAGCTCGTCGGGCAGATCGCGCATCGAGGAGAACAGCCGCTTGCGGCGATCCTCCGGCGTCAGGCTGTGGAACAGCTGCTGAAGCGCCGGTGCGTCCTCGGGGCGGATCGGCCGCAGCCGGATCTCCTGCCCGTCGCGCAAGGTCGCCGTCTGCTCCAGCCCGCGCGGGTAGGGCCGCACCGCCAGCCGTCGGCCGCCGTCGGGGCGCGCCAGCTCGACATGGGCGTCGAGCACCACCATGCCTTCGCGATTGACCAGGAGCGGATCGATCGCCAACCGGTGGATCGCCGGTTGCTCGACCACGAGGTCGGAGAGGCGGACCACGATCTCGACCACGCCCGCGAGCATCTCCATGCCGCCGGGCTGCTGGGCAAGGAACCGGCCGATCGGGGTCTCGTCCAGCATGGCATGAGCCAGGGTCGTATCCAAGGGCGGCAGCAGGTAGGCGATGGCGGTGCCGGTGGTCCGCAGGGCCGCGTGGCCGAGCAGGAGCACCGGGCCGAAGGTGGGGTCGGTCTCCATGCCGAGATAGAGCTCGATCGGGGTGAGCGAGCGCTGCATGCGCTGCACCAGCAGGCCCTCGATCGGCGCGTCGGGCGCCGTGGCGGCGACCTCCTCCAGCATCCGGCGGCCACGCCGCAGCAGCGATGCCTTGTCGACGATGTCGAGCGCCACGCCGCCGGCCGAGCTCTTCTGGGGCAGGCGCGAGCTGACGATCTTGAGCGCCACCGGGTAGCCCAGCTCGCGCGCGGCGGCGGCGGCATGGTCCAGGTCCGGCACCACGCGCGTCGGCACGCTCGCAATCCCGTAGGCGTCGAGGAGGGACATGGCCTCGGGCTCGTTCAGCGAGCGGCGTCCTGCCGCCAGCGCCGGTTCGACCAGGCTCGCCGCCCGCTCGCGGTCCAGCTGGCTGTCCGGACGAGAGGCCGGGATCTGCCGCAGCACGAACTGGCGCTGCTCGTGCTGCATCCGGTGCAGGAAGGCGCGCACCGCCGCCTCGGGGGTGCGGAATGTGGGGATCACCGCCTGTTCCAGCGCCGCCCGCGCCACATCCTGGCCGACCTCGCCGAGCCATGCCGCGAAGACGGGGCGTTGGGCGCTGCGCGGCTTGCGCCGGTCGGCGGCGGTTGCGACCGCACTGGCCACCCCACCCGGATCGACCCCGGCCGAGGGGGCGTGGATCGCCAGCACGGCATCGAGATCCGGCGTCTCGAGCAGCACGTTCAGCGCCCCCGCATAGGCCTCGGGTCCGGCATCGGGGCCGAGATCGACCGAGCTTGCCAGCGACGCCACCTCGCCGACCGCGGCCGCGACGGCGGCGTGGATCGGCGGCGTCGGGCGCACCAGCGTGCCGCCGCCAGCGAGCAGGGCGTCGGCCGCGAACTCGGCCGGTCCATGGCCGTTGGTGAGCAGCGCGAGCCGGCCCCGGCGCAGACCGTGGCCGCGGCGGGCAGCACCCGGACCGAGGCTGGCCGCGGCCGCGAACAGCTCCTCGATCGAGCCCACCCGCACCAGGCCCGCGCGCGCGAAGGCGGCATCGTAGACGAGGTCGCGGTGCAGGCGCATGCCCATGCCGCCCGGCCGCTCGGGGCGCGGGTGCACCTGCCGGCCGGCCTTGAGCACCATCACCGGCTTGACCCGGGCGGCGGCGCGCGCGGCCGACATGAAGCGCCGGGCGTCGGCGATGCCCTCGAGATGGACGAGCACGGCCCGGGTGGCGAGATCCAAGGCCAGATAGTCCAGGATGTCGCCGAGCTCGACGTCGGCGAACTCGCCGAGCGAGGCGATGCGCGAGAAGCCGATGCTCTGCGCCGCCGCCCGTTCCAGCATCGCGGTGGCGATCGAGTCGGATTGGGTGACGAAGGCAAGGTCGCCCGCGGGCGGCGAGACGGTGGCAGCACCGGTGTTGAGCTTGCGGGCCGGCACGATGACGCCGACCCGGTCGGGCCCGATCAGGCGCATGCCATGTGCCTGTGCAACCTCGCGGGCCGCCCGCGCCTGCTCGGGATCGAGCGCCACGGCGGGTGCACCGCCACCGACCAGGGCGACGGCGCGGCAGCTGCAGGCCGCGAGCTGGCCAAGCAGCGCCGGCAGCTCGGTCTGCGGCAGGCAGACGATGGCCAGTCGCGGTTCGGCCGCGAGGCCGTCCAGACTCTCCAGCCGGGTATCGGCGGGAGCGCGGCCGGTGCTGCGCAGCGCCAGGATCGGACCTGCGAAGCCCGCCTCCCACAGATTGGCTTCGGCGATCCGGGCCCAGCCCGGCGCCTCGCCCTCGGGGCCTACCCAGAGGATCCGTTCGGGCTCGAACAGATGGCGCAGGCTGCGTAGGCTCATGGCGGTTCGCTGACGCTCCAACACAAGTGGCTAGCAGGCCCGCAAGGCAGGACGGTGACGGCTCAGCCGACCGCGAGCACGTCCACGGCCACGGTGACCTCGTGCTCGCCGCCACCGAACATCACACCGCTCACCGGGCTGACGTCGCCATAGTCGCGGCCCCAGCCGATGGTGATGTGCTCGCGTCCGGGGATCAGGTCGTTGGTGGGATCGAGGTCGACCCAATCGTGGCCCGGCACCCAGACCGACAGCCAGGCGTGGCTGGCGTCCGCCCCCACCAGACGCTCCTTGCCCTCCGCCGGCCGGGTCAGGAGATAGCCGCTGACATAGCGCGCCGGCAGGCCCAGCGCGCGCAGGCAGGCGATCTGGATATGCGCGAAGTCCTGGCACACGCCGCTGCGCATGGCGAAGGCGCGCAGCACCCCGGTTCCCAGGTCGGTGGAGCCGGGGAGGTAGGAGAAATCGGTGTAGATGCGGTGGGTCAGCTCGCGCGCACCGGCCAGGATCGGCCGACCGGCCGGGAACGACGCGGCGGCATAGGCCCGCAGCTCGGCCGCCAGCGGCACGTAGGGCGAGGCGAAGGTGAACTCCAGCGCGTCCAGGGCCCCAGTTGAGCGATCGGTCTGCGCCAGTTGGCACACCGTCTCCCAGGCGAGGGTGGTGGACGGTTCCGGGATCGGCCGGTCGTTGACCTCGATGATGCTCAGTGCGTGCAGGATCAGATCCAGATGGTTCTGCTGGATGGTGACGAAGGTGGTGGGATTGCCGAAATAGTCGGTGCCGGGGGCGCGGACCGTCGGTGCGGGCGTGATCTCGACCGCCGTGTCGCGGCATGTCTGCCAGCCGCCGTCGCGCGGGGTCAGGTGCAGCAGGTGATGCGAGATGGAGACCGGCTGGCTGTAGCGGTAGACGGTGCGGTGGCTGACTTCGTAGATCACGGCTCGTCCCGCCGGCCCATGACGAGGGTGGCGACCGGCATCTCCGCATGGGCGAAATAGCTGCGGCCGATCAGGTCGGACAGCTGCGGCAGGCCCTCGACCAGCGTGCCCAGCAGCCTTTCCAGCCGCTCCAGCTCGTCCTCGTCGTTGCGCTGGCAGAGTTCCTCGACCTCGGCCAGGCGCACGGCGGTGAGCAGCCTGAGGATCAGGCGCTGGCCGGGACTGCGGTGCGGCCCCTCGCTGGGCAGAAGCTCGAAATGCGCGTCGAGCCGGGCCAGCTGGAAGGCAATGCCGCGGGGGTTGGTCTCGTCGAGCAGCAACAGGTCGAGCACCGGCGCGGTGAGCGGCGTCATCAGGTAGCGCGAGCGGTAGGTCATGAAGCTGTCGCCCAGCTCCAGGAGCAACCGCAGGCTGCCGTCGTTCTCGGGCTCCGGGCCGGCGCAGACCAAAGCGCGGATGAACTCCGCCAGCTGGCGCGCGCGCTCGATCCGGCGGCCGAGCTCCAGGAACCGCCAGGCGAAGTTGCGGGTCATGTTCTCGGCTTCGGTGCCGCTGAAGGCGTTGAGCGAGCGGATGCCCTCGTCCAGGAGCTCGAGCGTCGGCCAGGTGAGGCCACCGTCCTTGGGTTGGCGCCAGCGGCGGTCGACGTGGATCGCGTTGAGCATGCGCCAGGCGTCGTGGCTGATCTGGTCGCGCACCAGGGTCGCGGTGCGGTGCACCTGCTCGAGGCTGTCGCGCAGCGCATAGGCGCGCGGGTCGTGCAGCAGGGTCCGGACCAGCTCCTCGACGCCGTCCCAGCCGGGTTCGGCCGGCTCCTCGTCGGATGCCGCACCCTGCTGCAACTGGAGCTGCAGCAGCCGCTGGAGCACCTCGGGGCTGCTGTCGGGGCGGCCGTCCTCGAGAAAGCGGGACAGCACGCTGCGGAGCAGGCGCATGGTGCCTTCCGCGCGCTCGCCGTAGCGGCCGAGCCAGAACAGATTGTCGGCGGTGCGGCTCAGCAGGTCGCGGCCCGTGCGCCGCAGATGCACCTCCCGCATGCTGGCGCGCAGGATGCTGGGTGCCTCGCGTTCGGCCTCGGCCGCGCTGATCCACAGATCCTTGCTGCCGAAGCCGTTGGGCAGCGTCGCGGCGGTGGACGCGCCGGCGAGGCGGACCATGCCGCCCGGAAGGATGCGGTACCCGTTCTCGGTCGCGACCACGAAGGTCCGCAGGGCATAGGGGGTCGGGACGAACCGCTCGCCGTCGAACGAGGGCGTGGTAGCCAGGCCCACCGGCTCGACCCCGACCCATCGGTGCGCCTCGGCCGCGAGCCGGCCCTCCAGCGTGCTCCGCGCGGGTGCGCTCAGCGGACCCGGCCCGAGCGCGGGCGCTGGCTCGCCGGGGTCGTTGCGCGCCGTGGCCTCGATGATCGCCCAGCGCTCGGGGTCGGCCAGGACCGAGGCGGCGGCCCCGGGAGCGCCGAGCCAGCGGGTCGGCAGGTCGCCGAGGAGCGGCGCTTCGCCGAGCAGATGGCGGAACAGGCCCTCCGTGAACGGGGCCAGGCCGTGGTTCTGGATGACACCGCTGCCGGGCCGGTTGACCATGGCGACATTGCCGCTGCGGGCGGCCTGGACCAGGCCGGGGATCCCGGCGAGCCCGTTGCCCGGCAGGTGCAGGGGATCCATGAGGTGACCGGGCTGCTTGGCGACGACGAGGTAGACCCGCTGCAGGCCGTCCAGGGTCTTCAGGTAGAGCTGGTTGTCGCGGACCGTGAGGTCGCCGCTCTCGACCACGGTGTAGCCGAGATAGCGGGCAAGGTAGGCGTGGCTGAAGTAGGACGGGCTGGCCGGCCCCGGGCTCATGATGACGATCCGCCCGTCGTCGCGCCGGCACAGGCCCTGGAACGTCTCCTGCATGCCCAGGAAATAGCCGGCGAGGCGCCGCGTGCGGCAATCCCGGAACAGCTGGGCCAGGCCGTGGCTGAGCGCCACGCGGCTCGCCAGGACATAGCCGTTGCCGATGGCCGTGTCGGTCTGGTCGCCCAGGACCACCCACTCCCCCGAGGCCGTGCGCGCCACGTCGCAGGCATAGGCGTAGAGGAAGCGGCGTTCGGGCGCCTCGCGATCGACGCTGGTGCGCACGAAGGCGGGGCTGCCGAGGAGCAGGGAGGCGGGCAGGTGGCCGTCGCGCAGCAGCCGCTGCGGCCCGTGCAGGTCGGCCAGCACCGCGTCGATCAGCCGGGCGCGCTGCAGGATGCCGGCGGACAGCCGCTCCCATTCGCGGTCCGGGAGGATGACCGGAATGAGATCGAGGCGCCAGGCATGGGCACGGTCGTCGGGGTCGGCGTAGACGTTGAAGGCGATGCCGCTCTCGCGCAGCAGCCGGCGCGTGCTCTCCGCCGCCGCCGTGCGACCCTCCGGCCCCATGGCGGCGAAGCGGTCGACGAACGTGCGCCAGTGCGGCCGGACCGCGCCGTCGGCGCCGAGCATCTCGTCGAAGCCCGCCGCCGCCGCGCCGTAGCCGGCCAGCAGGCGGTCGCGTTCGGGTCGCTCGTCGGGCGCGTCGGACAAGGTTTGGACCAGATTGCGCACGCGGGTCGGGGAGATCACCGCATCCCTACCCGATGCCGCAAGCGGCCGGACCTGTCCATGCCCTAGCCGAACCGGCGCAGGTCCAGCGTGTGCGGGAAATCGGGATTGACCGAAGGCTCGCCCACGCTCAGCGGTCCGGGCGTGTGCCCGCCGGCCTCGAACCGGGCCAGCCTCCGGCCCTCGGCCTCGAGCTCGTTGACGGGCAGCTTCTCGTAGTTGCGCCCCGCGGGATGCATGACGTGGTAGGTGCAGCCCCCCAGCGAGCGGCCGGCCCAGCGGTCGACCAGATCGAATTTCAGCGGCGAGTGCACGCCGATGGTCGGGTGCAGGCAGGCCGGCGGCTGCCAGGCGCGAAAGCGGACCCCGGCCACCGACTCGCCGCGGGCGCCGCTAGGCTGCAGCGGCAGGGCGTGGCCGTTGCAGGCGATGGTGAAGCGGCTGCCCTCGAGACCGTCGACCTTCACCTGCAGGCGCTCGAGCGAGCTGTCGACGTAGCGGGCGGTGCCGCCGACCATGCCCTCCTCGCCCATCACGTGCCAGGGCTCGAGTGCCGCGCGCAGCTCGAAGGTGATGTCCCGGTGGGTGACGTGGCCGTAATAGGGGAAGCGGAACTCGAAGTGGGCCTTGAACCAGTCCGCGCGCACCGGCAGGCCGTAGGCCGCGAGATCGCCGCAGACCGCCTCGAAGTCGCGCCAGAGATAATGCGGCAGCATGTAGCGGTCGTGCAGGGCCGTGCCGAAGCGGATCAGCGGCCGCCGGTAGGGCCGCTCCCAAAACCAGGCGACCAACGCCCGCAGCACCAGCTGCTGGGCCAGGCTCATCCGGGCGTGCGGCGGCATCTCGAAGGCGCGGAACTCGACCAGGCCCAGCCGCCCGGTCGGGCCGTCGGGCGAGAACAGCTTGTCGATGCAGATCTCGGCCCGGTGGGTGTTGCCGGTGACGTCGATCAGGAGGTTGCGGAAGATCCGGTCGACCAGCCAGGGCGGGCACTCGGCACCGCCGGGGTCGGGCACCTGGCTGAGCGCGATCTCGAGCTCGTAGAGCTGGTCCTCGCGCGCTTCGTCCAGGCGCGGCGCCTGGCTGGTCGGCCCGATGAACAGGCCGGAGAACAGGTAGCTGAGGCTCGGGTGGTTCTGCCAGTAGGTGACCAGCGAGGCCAGAAGGTCGGGCCGGCGCAGGAACGGGCTGTCGGCCGGCGACTTGCCGCCGATGACCACGTGGTTGCCGCCGCCGGTGCCGACCTGGCGCCCGTCGATCAGGAACTTGCAGGTGTCGAGGCGGGCGAGCCGCGCCTCCTCGTAGAGCGCTTCGGTGATCGCGACCTGCTCCTCCCAATTGTGGGAGGGATGGATGTTGACCTCGATCACACCGGGATCGGGCGTCACCTTGATCACGTTGAGCCGCGGGTCGTCGGGCGGCGGATAGCCCTCGATCAGCACCGGCAGGTCGATCGCGGCCGCCGTGTCCTCGATCGCGGCGACGAGCTCGGTGAACTCCTCGGCGCTTTCGGTCGGCGGCATGAAGATGCACAGCTGGCCGTCGCGCGGCTCGATCGCCATCGCGGTGCGCACGGCCCCCAACCGCTGGCGCGGTGCTCCCGCCGCCGCCGTCGGCGCGGACGGGAGGCGCGGCTGCAGCACCGGCGCGTGGGCGGGGAGGGCGGCGTGCGCGGCGAACGGATCGAGCGGGATCACGGCATCGCGCTCGTCCGGAGGCACCCATGCCAGGGAGCCCAGGGGCAGGCGGAAGCCGACCGGCGAATCTCCGGGCACCAGGTAGAGCTTGCCGCGTCGCGTCTCCCAGCGCTGGCTGCGCCAATGCTTGTGCCCGCCGGACTGCCAGCGCTGGATCGGCAGGACGTAGCCGGTGGCGACGTCGAGCCCGCGCTCGAACACCTTGGCCAGCCGCGCGCGCTCCATGGGGTCTTCGAGCTTGTTGTCGGCCGTGTCGACGTTCGGCGGCAGCGCCTCCTTCCTGGCGAGGAAGTGGTCGGGGTCCTCGTAGGCCGGCAGCGCCAGCTCGGCGTCGAGGCCCAGCCGCTCGGTCAGCCCGAGCATGAACCGCTCGGCATGCTCCAGCGTCGCGCCGACCGGCTCCCCCTCGACCGCCGCCAGGGATGGGTTGCGCCACAAGGGCAGACCGTCGCCGCGCCAGTGCAGCGCGAACGCCCAGCGCGGCAGCGGCTCGCCCGGGTACCATTTGCCCTGGCTGAACTGCAGCATGCCGCCCGGCGCGAAGCGGGCCTGCAGGCGCCGGATCAGGTCGTCGGCCAGGTCGCGCTTGGTGGGCCCGACCGCAGCGGTGTTCCATTCGGGCTCGTCGCGGTCGTGGATCGAGACGAAGGTGGGCTCGCCGCCGACGGTGAGCCGGACGTCGCCGGCCGCGAGCCGCGCGTCGATCCGGTGGCCCACGGCCAGGATCTCCTGCCACTCGGCCTCGCTGTAGGGCTTGGTCACCCGCGGCTGCTCGAGGATCCGCCGCACGCTCATCTCGAAGCCGAACTCGACCTCGCAGGGGTCGACGGCACCGGTGATGGGTGCCGCGCTGCTGGGGTCCGGCGTGCAGGCGAGCGGCAGGTGGCCCTCGCCGGCGAGCAGGCCCGAGGTCGGATCGAGCCCGATCCAGCCGCCGCCGGGCAGGTAGACCTCGGTCCAGGCGTGCAGATCGGTGAAGTCCTGCTCCGCGCCGGACGGCCCGTCCAGCGCCTGGAGGTCGGGCTTGAGCTGGATGAGGTAGCCCGAGACGAAGCGGGCGGCGAGGCCAAGATGGCGCAACATCTGCACCAGCAGCCACGCCGAGTCGCGGCAGGAGCCGGAGCGCAGCGCCAGCGTCTCCTCGCAGGTCTGCACGCCCGGCTCCATGCGGACGATGTAGCCGACTTCCTGTTGCAGCTCCTGGTTGATGCGGACCAGGAAGTCGACGATTGCCATCCGCGCTCGCGAGACGTTGGCCAGCCGCGTCACCAGGAGCGGCCCCGGCCGTTCGCACTCGAGATAGGGCGCCAGGTCCTTCTTGAGCGCGGGCTCGTAGGTGAACGGGAAGGTCTCGGCGGTGGGCTCGACGAAGAAGTCGAACGGGTTAAGGGCCGCCATTTCGGCGACCAGGTCGACCTCGACCTTGAACTCGGTCGTGCGATCGGGAAAGACGAGCCGGGCCAGGTAGTTGCCGAACGGATCCTGCTGCCAGTTGATGAAGTGCTTCCTGGGCTCGACCTTGAGCGTGTAGCTCAGAATCCGGGTCCGGCAATGCGGCGCCGGGCGCAGCCGCACGAGCTGCGGGCGCAGGCCGACCAGGCGGTCGTAGCGGTAGCTGGTGCGATGGCGCAGGGCGACCTGCATGACCATGATGTCTGGCCTCGAACAATGAACCGACGCGATCTAGCCTAGGCGGCTGGTGCCTAGTTTTCGGGCAGCTCAAGCCGCCGCGGGTCGGCGATCGCGGCGGCTGGCCATCCACCGGACGATGGAGCACATTCCGCGCCAGGACAAACGACGAGGCGCAGCAGGACTGCCGGGGCGCTGCTTTCCGGCAAAAGTCAAGCAAGAGTCATTTCGGGCGGCAGGGGAACTCAGCGCAGGATCGACGAACTTAAGCAACTTGGGGGGAGCATGCTTACGGCAATATCGCCGCTGCGCGTCGAGGTTGGCATCGACGGCTTGGATCGGGTGCTGGGGGGCGGCCTTCCCGTCGGCGGTCTTTACCTGCTCGAAGGCGAGGCCGGATCGGGCAAGACCACGCTGGCGCTTCAGTTTCTGCGGAATGGGGTGGCGCGCAAGGAGCCCGCCCTGCTCGTTGCCTTCTCCGAGACGCTCGACGAGCTCGCCACCTTCGCCGCCTCGCACGGCTGGTCGCTCGACGGCATCACGGTCCTGGATCTCTCTGATCTGCGACGTATCCTCGGCGAGGCGGAACAGCAGAGCCTGTTCCATCCCTCCGAGATCGAATTTGTCGAGGTGATCGAGCGGATCCGGACCCGGATCATCGAGCTTCGGCCGAAGCGCGTCGTGATCGACAGCCTTTCGGAGCTGCGCCACCTGGCGGGCGACGGACCTCGTTTTCGGCTGCAACTCGAATCGCTCAAGCCGAGCCTGCTCGCGCACGCCGGCACCATCGTCCTGGCCGACGGGCCGATCACCGGCCAGGACGGCTTTGCCCTCCACACCCTGGTGCATGGAGTTATCGCGCTCGACTATCTGACGCCCCAATTCGGGCCCTATCGGCGCCGATTGAGGGTGCGAAAGATGCGCAATGTCAGGTTCCTGGAAGGCCTGCACGACTTCGAGATCCGCACCGGCGGCATCGTCGTCTACCCGCGGCTGGTGTCGGATGAAGATCGGGTAGCGGAGGCCGGCGAGCAGATCGAGACCGGCATCCCAGAGTTCGACCAAATCCTCTCCGGTGGCCTGGATCGCGGCACCAGCCTGCTGCTGATGGGTCCTGCCGGTAGCGGCAAGTCATCACTTGCGACGCAGATCGCCCTGGCGGCTTTGCAGCGCGGCGAAAAAGCCGCCATCTATCTGCTCGAAGAACGTGTGCCAATCCTCCTCAAGCGTGCGTCGAGCCTGGGGATGCGGCTGCAGCCATTTCTCGCCAGCGGGCAGCTCGTCATGCCCCTCATCAATCCGCTCGAACTGTCACCGGGCAAGTTCGCGCATCAGGTGCGAACGGCGGTCGAGGAGGGCATCGGGACGGTAGTGGTGGACAGCCTGACCGGGTACATGGCGTCGATGGGAGATGAGAGCAGCCTGATGCTGCAGCTTCGTAACCTGCTCAACTTCCTTGCCGAACACGGAGTGACCACGGTACTCGTGTCGGTCCAGCATGGGCTGATCGGCCCGATGGACGACGTCGCAGGCAACGTCAGCTACTTGGCGGACACGGTCGTTCTGCTGCGCTACTACGAGGCCGGCGGCGAAGTGCGGCGCGCGATATCGGTGTTCAAACGCCGCGGCGGCTCGCATCAGCGTTCGATCCGCGACATCGATTGCGACGCGAACGGTATCCACATCGGACCCCCGCTGCTGCAGTTCCGGGGAATCCTCACCGGCGTGCCGGAGTTCCGGGACGGGGCCCCATCCAAATGAACCAGGTGCGCACTCCGGCGGAGCTGGAACGGCGCGTGGTGATGTTGCCGACGAGCAGTGTCGATGGCGTGGTCGCATCGCAGGTCCTTGCGGCCGGGGGCATAGCGGCGGAGCTTTGCCTCACTGCCCCTGAGCTTTGCGCCACGGCTGCGGCCGGCGCTGCCGTCGTCCTGCTGGACGAGGACGCGCTGGCGGGGACCCAATGTCTGTGGGACTTCCTGGATCGGCAGCCGGCGTGGTCCGATATTCCCCTGATCGTGCTGACTTCCCGCCGTCGTGAGGCAACCGCGCATTGGCGCATGATCGCCCAGCTGACTTCGGTCCGGAATGCAACCCTGCTGGAACGGCCGATGCGGAGCCAGACGCTGGTGCAGGCGGTTCGGTTGGCTCTGCGCAACCGCGAGCGGCAGTATGAGCTTCGGGCCAGCATCGCCGAGCGGGAGGGTCTGCTCAGGCAGCGGGAAGTGCTGCTTCGCGAGGTGCATCACCGGGTAAAGAACAACCTGCAGATGATGCAGAGCCTAGTGCGGCTTTCGGCAGGGCGTGCTCCCCCGGAGGCAGAGGCATTGTTCTCCGAGCTTGGCGGCAGGATTGGCGCCATGGGGCAGTTGTACAGCAGCATCTACGCCTCCGATAATCTTACCGAGGTCGAGGCTGCGGCGTATGTCGCGGATGTAGTCGATCAGGTGGTCGCCGCCTTCGGATCAGCACACCTGACGGTGCGGATCGCCAAGCACTTGGAACCGGTCGTGATTGACGTGGATACCGCCATTCCCCTGGGTCTGATCATCACCGAGCTGCTGACCAACGCCTTGCGCTACGCGTTTCCGGACGAGCGCGCCGGGAGTATCGGTGTGGTTCTGGAACGTAGGGGCGACCGTATCGCGTTGACGGTGGCCGACGACGGCGTCGGACTGCCCGTGCACCGGAAGAGCCCGGCTTCCACCGGGCTGCGTCTGGTGCGGGCGCTCGCCAAGCAGATCGGGGGCACCTTCGCGACAACGCATGGTTGCGGGTTGACGGCGACGGTGGCGTTCCCGCTCCACCGCTGTGCCCCGGCGGCGTCGGGTCCGACCGCCCGCTGAACAGGCTCAAGCGGTGGCGAGCCGGGCAGTGGTGGCAATGATCCGCCCGGTCGACCGAGGCCTCGCGCGGGAAGATGCGGCACGAATGCACGCCAAGGCGGCCATCCCGCTGCGAGGATGCGGTTTTGACACCCACCTGGAGCCGGACTATCGTTCCGGCCAATGCACCGTCATCGGCGACGTCATGTCGCGTCGCCCCGAGTAGAAGACGCTCGGCGGCAGGCCGTCGTTGCTGTCGGCTGACGTGGGTCAGTCCGGGCAACCGGGTCGGCCGCGCAGGCGGCACAAAGGAATAGGGAGCGAGGCATGAGTGAACAGCAGCATGGCCGGCGCGAGCATCCGCTCGTGGACTTGGCACGGCGGCAGCTGGCCGAGGGCAAGAGCGACCGGCGCGACTTCCTGCGCAACGTGACTCTCTTGGGGGTGTCTGCGGGCGCCGCCTACGCGATGGCCGGCGAGATCCTGGGCGAGGCGATCGTCCCACCGGCCGCGGCGGCCGAGGGCGACCCGGTCATGGGCGGCACGCTTCGCGTGTCCATGGTCGTGCAGGAGATGGCCGACCCCGCGCTGTTCGACTGGGTCGAGAAATCCAACCAGGCCCGGCACATCGTCGAGTATCTGGCCTATACCGGGCCCGACAACATCACCCGGCCCTATCTGGCCGAGAGCTGGGAACCGTCCGACGACCTGAAGACCTGGACCTTCCATTTGCGCCAGGGCGTCACCTGGACCAACGGCGACACGTTCACGGCGGACGACGTCGTGTTCAACCTCAAGCGCTGGCTCGACCCAGCCACGGGCTCATCGAACATCGGCTTGTTCAGCGGTCTCGCCGAGGATTACGACACCGGCGAGAAGGACGCCGACGGCAACCCCAAGATGGGTCAGCGCGAGCGGCAGGGCGCGATCGAGAAGGTCGACGACTACACGATCAAGCTGAATTTCTCCAAGGCCATCCTGTCCGTGCCGGAGAACTTCTACAACTATCCGACCGCGATCATGCATCGCGATTTCGAGAAGAACGGCAAGGATCTGTCCAAGTGGCCGGTCGGCACCGGCCCCTACGAGCTCGCCGATTTCGCGGTCGGCCAGAAGTGCATCCTCAAGCGCCGCAGCCAGCCATACTGGGGCACGGACATTCCCGATCCGATCATGTTCGGGCCGATCTACCTGGACGAGATCCACTACTACGATCACGGTGCCGCTTCGACCGCCCAGCTGGCCGCCTTCGCGTCCGGCCAGGTGGATACCATCTACGAGTTCGACATCGCCTCCTATGCGATGGCCTCCTCGATCCCGAACTCGATGATCTACGAGGCGCAGACCGCGCAGTGCGGTACGCTGCGGATGCAGGTCGACCAAAAGCCGTTCGACGACCAGCGGGTCCGGCGCGCGATCCAGATCTGCTGCGATGCGTCGGTCTACCCTGAGCTGGTCTACCAGGGCCGCGGCAGCGTCGGCGAACATCACCACGTGTCGCCCGTGCACCCCGAATACTTCGCCCTGCAGCCGCTCAAGCCGGATGTCGACCAGGCCAAGCAGCTGTTGACGGAAGCCGGCCATGCCGACGGGATCGAGGTCACCATCGACTGCGGCAACACCAATGGGCCGTGGCAGCAGCAGGTCTGCGAGATCCTGCAGGGTCAGCTGGCGCCAGCCGGGATCAAGCTGAACATCAACGTGATGCCCGCGGCGCAGTATTGGGAGATCTGGGACAAGACTCCCTTCGGGATCACGGCCTGGACGCATCGGCCGCTGGGGACCATGGTGCTGTCGCTCGGCTACCGCACCGGCGTGCCGTGGAACGAGAGCCATTTCGCCAGCAAGGAGTTCGACCAAGCCCTGGACAAGGCTGAATCGCTGGTCGACGTCGAGGAACGGCGGGCGGCGATGGAATCGGTCGAGCAGATCATGCAGGACGCCGCGATCATGGTGATGCCCCTGTGGCAGCCGAAATTCTTTGTCGCGTCCGAGAAGGTCGGCGGACTGAAGGCCCACCCGACGCAGTACCATCAGTTCCATCGGGTCTGGGTAACGGCCTGACGCCAAGAGGGACGACCGGCCCGGCAGACTGCCGGGCCGGCACCACCATCTGAGGTCGAGAGCCGATGCTGCTGTTGCTGGTGCGCCGCCTCGCTTCGATGCTGCTGATCATGGCGGTGGTGTCGCTGATCCTGTTCGTGATCTTCGAAAGCAACAAGCTGGGGGTCGCCGGCAAGGTTCTCGGTCCCTATTCCTCGGTCGAGCAGCGCGAGCTCTGGCTGGAGCAGAACGGCTACAACCGCTCGTTCGTGGTTCGCTATGCCGAATGGATCGGGCGGGCGGTGCAGGGCGACTTCGGCCAGTCGATTCGCTTCAAGGCGCCGGTGAGCGAACTGCTCTGGGATCGACTGGGCAATACCGGCATTCTGGCATTGTGCGTATTCGGGATCATGATCCCGCTGTCCCTCGTTCTGGGCGTGCTTTCGGGCATGCGCGAAGGGTCGACCCTGGACCGAAGTATCTCGTTCATCTCGATCCTGACCACGTCGGTTCCCGAATTCGCGTCGGCGACCTTTCTCGTCGCGCTGTTCGTCTTCAAGCTGGGCTGGCTCCCCGGTACCTCGGCGATGACCGGGGGCTTCAGCCCGATCGAGCTGATCCTGCCGGTGGCGGTCCTGGTGCTCTACGATTTCGGCTACGTCACCCGGATGACGCGGGCATCGATGGCCGAGGTGATGACCTCGCAATACATCCGCACGGCCGTGCTCAAGGGCCTGCCACGCAAGACGGTGATCGTGGGCCACGCCTTGCGCAACGCCCTGATCGCGCCGTTCACCGTGATTGTGCTGCAGCTGAACTGGCTGCTGTCGGGCGTGATCGTGGTCGAGGTGTTCTTCGCCTATCGCGGCTTCGGCAAGCTGCTGTTCGACGCCGCCACCTTCGGCGACATCTACCTGATCGAGGCGTGCACGATGGTGGCCGTGTTCGTCGCGGTGCTATCCCAGTTCATCTCCGACGTCGGCTACACCCTGCTCAACCCACGCATCAGGTTCAGCTGACGCCATGGCCAGCACCGCGATCAACGAGACCCCCGTCGCGCCCTCCAAGCTCGGCGGCTTCTTCAGCGCCGTGGCGCTGCTGCGCGAAAGCCCGATCGGCATGCTGGGCGCGGCGTTGCTCCTGTTCTGGGTGGTGATGGCGATCCTCGCCCCGATCCTGCCGCTGCACGATCCGAACCAGGCGATCGCCCCGTTCCAGAAGATCTGGACCACGGGACCCAAGGGCGAGTTCTTCCCCCTGGGCACCGACCACAAGGGCCGCGACATCCTCTCGCGCCTGATCTGGGGCTCGCAGCGCGTGCTGATCTGGGCCACGCTCGCCACCGTGGTGGCCTACATCGTCGGCATGCTGATGGGCGTGGCGGCGGGCTATCTCGGGGGCTGGTGGGACGAGGTGCTCTCGTTCATCGGCAACGTACTGCTCTCGTTCCCGGTGATGGTGCTCTACATCATCATCATCAGCAATCTGGGCTCGTCCGGTCTCAACATCATCCTGGCGGTCACCTTCGCCTCGGCGCCGGGCATCATGCGAATCGTGCGCGGGCTCGTGCTCGACCTGAAGACCCGCGACTACATCTTCGCGGCCCAGACCCGCGGCGAGTCGCCTTGGCGGATCATGCTGCTCGAGCTCCTGCCCAACGCGCGGGGGCCGCTGATCGTCGATGCCTGTCTGCGCCTGGGCTACACGGTGATCACCATCGCCACCCTGGGCTTCTTGGGCCTCGGCCTGCCGCCGCCCGACCCCGACTGGGGGCAGATGATCGCCGAGGCGGTGCCGGTCGGCGTCTTCGCCATCCACGCCATGCTGATCCCGGCGCTGGCCGTTTCCTCGCTGGTGCTGGGCTTCAACCTCCTCGCGGACGGTCTGCGGGAGATCTCGCTGAAGGACTGAGGCCATGGCCGACCAGCAGCCGATCCTCGAGTGCGAGAACCTCTCGATCTCCTACTTCACCCGGCAGGGCGAGATCCCGGCCGTGGTGGATTTCAATCTCCGGGTCATGCCGGGCGAAGCGGTGGGCGTGGTCGGCGAGTCCGGTTGCGGCAAGTCGACCGTGGCCCTGGCGATCATGTGCTATCTCGGCAAGAACGGCCGGATCGTCGGCGGCTCCTTGAGGTTCAAGGGCCGCGACATGACCAAGATGAGCCAGGATGAGCTGCGCCAGCTGCGCGGCTCCAAGATCGCCATGGTCTACCAGGAGCCCATGGCGTCCCTGAACCCGTCCCTGACCATCGGCCGGCAGCTGATGGAGGTGCCGCTCTACCACGAGCAGGTCACGGAGGCGGAGGCGCGGGAACGCGCTGCCAAGCTGCTGGGTGCGGTCAAGCTGCCCGATCCGCAGCGGATCATGAACTCCTACCCCCACCAGATCTCCGGCGGCCAGCAGCAGCGCGTGGTCATCGCCATGGCACTGCTCTCCAACCCGGCGCTGCTGATCCTGGACGAACCCACCACGGCTCTGGACGTGACCGTCGAGGCCGGCATCGTGGCGCTGATCAAGGACATTGCCGGCCAGTTCGGCACGTCGATGATCTACATCTCGCACAATCTGGGCCTGATCCTCGAGACCTGCGACCGGATCACCGTCATGTATTCGGGCGAGGCGGTCGAAAGCGGCACGGTGAGCGAGGTGTTCGACCAGATGCGGCACCCCTACACGCGGGGCCTGTTCAATTCGATTCCGCTGCCGGGTGCCGACAAGAACGCCCGGCCGCTGATCCCGATCCGGGGCCAGCTGCCGCTGCCGCATCAACGCCCTCAGGGCTGCTGGTTCGGCCCGCGTTGCGACTACTTCGTCGACAAGGTCTGTGGTTCCGGTCGGCCGCAGATGGAATCCGTCGATGCGGCCAGCGGCCATGCCGCCCGTTGTCGACGATTCCGCGAGATCGACTGGGATGCCGCCAAACCGGTGCGCAAGCCGGTCGAGATGGCGCCACTCGGGCCCGTGGTGCTCGAGGTCGATCACCTCAAAAAGTACTACGAGATCGCCGACAACTCGCTGCTCGGCTTTCTCCGCCCCGGTGGCGGCAAGACCGTGAAGGCCAACGAGCAGCTGGATTTCGATGCGCGCGAGGCGCAGACCGTGGCGATCGTCGGCGAATCCGGCTGCGGCAAGTCGACCTTCGCCAAGGTCATGATGGGTCTGGAGACCGCCACCGAGGGCGAGATCAGGCTGAACGGCAAGGACATCTCCCGCACCAAGGTGCAAAAGCGCGGCCGGGACACGGTCGGCTACATGCAGATGGTGTTCCAGAACCCCTTCGACACGCTCAACCCCAGCCATTCCGTGGGCGGCCAGATCGCGCGCGTGGTCCACAAGTTCGGTGGCGAGAACGATCCCACCAAGATCCGCGATCGGGTGTTCGAGCTGCTCGACCTGGTGAAGCTGCCGCGCGCCTTCTACTACCGCCGTCCGCGCCAGCTCTCCGGCGGCCAGAAGCAGCGCGTGGGCATCGCCCGGGCCTTCGCCGGCAACCCCAAGGTGGTGATCGCCGACGAGCCGGTCTCCGCACTGGACGTCTCGGTGCAGGCGGCGGTGACCCAGCTGCTGATGGAGATCCAGCGGCAGAACCGAACCACGTTGCTGTTCATCAGCCACGATCTGTCCCTGGTGCGCTATCTCGCCGACCGCGTCGTGGTCATGTATCTGGGCCGGATCATGGAGCAGGGCAGCACCGACGAGGTGTTCAGCCCGCCCTACCACCCCTACACCGAAGCGCTGCTGTCGGCGGTGCCGATCGCCGACACCAAGATCCGCAAGAAGCACATCGTCTTGGAGGGTGAGATCCCCTCGGCGCTGAAGCTGCCGCCGGGCTGTCCGTTCCAGACCCGCTGCCATCGCAAGATCGGCCAGATCTGCGAGACCGAAACGCCGCCTTTGCGCGAGTTCACCGACGGTCATCAGATCCTCTGCCACCTGCCGCCGGAGGAACTCCAGGCGATGGAGCCGGTGATCGCGATGCCCGACGAGGCGCGGCCGGCCGCCGCCGAATAGAGGCGGCGGGTTGACCGCGAGGGCGGTGCGGCCTTACTCGCAAGCGACGAGGGCGCGCGGGCACAGCCCCATGGAGGACGGATGGAGCAGCAACCGATCGCACGCCTGATCGAGGCGATGCACGGCACGATTCAGAGCCACGCCATCCAGCTCGACGCGCTCGACGAGGCGATCGGCGACGGCGATCACGGCACCAACCTGGCCAAGGCGTTCGGCGCCCTGTCGGCGCAGCGGGCGCGGCTGGCGGAGTTGCCGCTGGGCGATGCGCTCGACCAGGTGGCTGGCATCCTCGCAGCCGAGGCCGGCGGTGACGGCGGGCGGTTCTACGCCGCGCTGTGCCGCGGCATGGCGGTAGCGGCACCTCTCGAGGGCCGTGGCGCCTGCCGACCTCGCGGCGATGCTGGATGCCGGCGTCGCGGCGGTGAAGAGCGAAGGTGGCGCCGCCAAAGGCGACAAGACGCTGCTCGACGTTCTGATCCCGGTGGCGCAAGGCGTGCGCAGCCAGATCGAGCTCGGCCGGCCTGAGGGCATCGGCGCGCGGATCGTCGCCGCCGCGGCGCACGGACTGCACGGCACCACCCACTTGCAGGCCAAGCACGGCCTCGCGGCCGATCTCGGCGTGGCGAGCGTGAATCGCATCGACCCCGGGGCCTGCTCGTGCGCGCTCCTGCTGGGGGCGGCGGTCGGTGCGCTGGAACAGCCGACCGCCTGACCGCCTCGGCGGCGGTCTGTCGCCTGCGCCCACAGGAAAGGTCGCGTGAGTTGAAGCCTGCGCGGCAATCATCTGTTTGTATCGCTGACCGTCCGTACCCGCCGCCTCCGGGTGCGTATCCCAACGAATGCGAGGACGCGCAGCATGCAAGCGACAGCGCAAACGGCACCCGGCGCCCCCGTCAGCGAGCGCCCGGTCGGCCACCAGAACGTCCAGTTCTTCGGTCTCGACGTCCACAACCCGGTATTCTTCGTCTCGGGGCTGGTCGTGGTCGGGTTCATTCTGCTGGTGTTGATGTTCCAGGAGGATTCGGCGACCTTCTTCGGCTGGCTGCGGCCCTGGCTGACATCCACCTTCGATTGGATGTTCATGGGTGCGGCCAACATTTTCGTGCTGTTCTGCCTGTTCCTGATCGTCTCGCCCTTCGGCGGCATCCGCCTGGGCGGCCGGGATGCCAAGCCCGACTACAGCTACTTCAGCTGGTTCGCGATGCTGTTCGCGGCCGGGATGGGCATCGGGCTGATGTTCTTCGGCGTGCTCGAGCCGGTGAACCACTTCCTCACCCCGCCCCTGGGCGTCGATCCCGCCGATACCGCGGCCGCCCGCGAGATGGGCCTCGCCGCCACGATCTTCCACTGGGGCCTGCATCCCTGGGCGATCTACGCCGTGGTGGCGCTGAGCCTCGCCTTCTTCTCGTTCAACCGCGGCCTGCCGCTGACGATCCGCTCGGCCTTCTACCCGATCCTCGGTGAGCGGATCTGGGGCTGGCCCGGCCACACCGTCGACATCCTGGCCGTGTTCGCCACCCTGTTCGGCCTCGCCACCTCGCTGGGCTTCGGCGCCGAGCAGGCGCTGGCCGGCGCCAACTATCTGTGGGGCGTGCCGGTCACGAACCTCACCAAGGTGGTGCTGATCGCCGCCATCACCGGCGTGGCGCTTTGGTCCGTGGTCGCCGGGCTGGACTCGGGCGTCAAGCGCCTGAGCGAGATCAACATGGCACTGGCCGGCGCCCTGCTGCTGTTCGTCATCGTCTTCGGGCCGACGGTGGCGATCTTCACCGACCTGTTCGCCGGTACCGTGGCCTACCTCAAGCATCTGGTGCCGCTGAGCAACTGGGTCGGACGCGAGGATACCGACTTCGTGCACGGCTGGACCACGTTCTACTGGGCCTGGTGGATTTCCTGGTCGCCCTTCGTCGGCATGTTCATCGCCCGCGTCTCGCGCGGCCGGACCGTGCGCGAGTTCCTGACCTGCGTGCTGATCGTGCCGATGCTCGTGTGCGTTTTGTGGATGGCCGCGTTCGGCGGCACCGCGATCGACCAGTATGTCAGCGGCGGCTACCAGGGGGTTGCCGACACGGTCACCAACTGGACGCCCGAATTGTCGCTGTTCAAGATGCTCGAGGTGCTGCCGCTGCCGGCGGTGTCGTCGTTCCTCGGCATCGTCCTGGTGATCGTGTTCTTCGTCACCTCCTCGGATTCCGGCTCGCTGGTGATCGACACGATCACCGCCGGCGGCAAGACCGACGCGCCGGTCGCCCAGCGCGTGTTCTGGGCCTCGGCCGAGGGCATCGTGGCCATAGCGCTGTTGCTGGGCGGCGGGCTGGCCTCGCTCCAGGCAGCGGCGATCGCCACCGGGTTCCCGTTCGCCCTGGTGCTGCTCGTGATGTGCGTCGGGACGTTCAAGGGCCTGCAGCAGGAGCGGGCGCTGACCTGAGCCCTGCGATGCGTCCTCGGCCGGCGCCGGGTGACGCATCCGTCATGTTCCGCTGTCTTGCCGCTGTGCGGGATTGCGTCTAACCCCTCGCGCGTACCGCCGCAGCGCGGCCGCGTCGAGGATCCCGCATGCCCCAACCCGTACTCAGTCGCGTCGCCGACGCGCGTCATTTTCTCGGCAAGGTCTGGAAACTGGCCGCGCCCTATTGGTGGGCGGAGGGCACGGCGGAGATCGGCGTCGGCTCGTTCCGCGTCACTCTGTCGGAGCGATGGATCGCGCGCGGGCTCTTGGTGATCATCCTATTTCTGAACATCTTCAGCGTTTACCTGAGCAAGCAGTTCAACGACTGGTACGGCCGCTTCTACAACGCGCTGCAGGACAAGAATGCCGAGGCGTTCTGGGTCGAGATGCGCTTCTTCGGCATTCTCGCCTTCGTCTTCATCGTCGTCGCCGTCTACCGGCTCTGGCTGCGCCAGTACCTGCAAATCCGCTGGCGGCAATGGCTGACCGGGGTCTATACGCGCACGTGGCTGGCCGACAAGACCTACTACCGGATGGAGCTGACCGGCCACGGCACCGACAACCCCGAGCAGCGGGTCGAGCAGGATATCAGGGATTTCTGCGCTCAGACGCTGTTCCTGACCCTGGATCTCATTTCCGAGCTGCTGACCCTCGTCACCTTTTCGGTGATCTTGTGGAACCTTTCCGGCACGTTCATCCTGCCGATCCTGGGCGGCGTGCCGATCCCGGGCTACATGATGTGGGTCGCGGTGATCTATGCCGCCATCGGCTCCTGGCTGACCTACAAGGTTGGGCTGCCGTTGGTACGGACCAACTACAATCTCGAACGCTACAATGCCGACTTCCGCTATCGGATGACCCGGATCCGCGAAAATGCCGAGAGCATCGCACTCTACGAGGGTGAGCCGGACGAGGAGCGCCGGCTGGGCTCGGCTTTCAGCCGCGTCTATGCGACGTGGTGGGACTACATGAACTACAACAAGCGCCTGACCTGGCTGACCGCGTTCTACGGTCAGGCGGCCGTAATCTTTCCGTTCCTGGTCGCGGCACCCCGCTACTTCACCGGCGAGATCCAGCTCGGCGTGGTCATGCAGACCTCCAGCGCGTTCGGGCAGGTACAGGGCTCCCTGTCCTGGTTCGTCAACAGCTTCGACACCCTGGCGTCATGGAAGGCCACGGTCGACCGCCTGACCGGGTTCTCGGACACGATGGCCGCGACCCAGGCCGAGCAGGCCATGTCACCGGGCTTCGATCTCGCCACGACGTCCAAGGCGAACCTGACGCTCGACGATGTCGAGGTGGCACTGCCCAACGGCCGGGTGATCCTGGACGATGTCGATCTTTCGATCACCCCGGGGCAGAAGGTGGTCATCCAGGGTCCATCCGGCAGCGGCAAGACCACCCTGTTTAGGGTCCTGGCCGGCTTGTGGCCGTTCGGGCGTGGGAAGGTTCGGATCCCGCAGGGCGCCAAAGTGCTGTTCTTGCCGCAAAAGCCCTACATCCCCGTCGGGACGCTCAAGGAGGCCTTGTGCTACCCCGACAAGGTGGAGAACCACAGCGACGTCGAGGTCGGCGAGGCGCTCACCTTCAGTCAGCTTGCCCATCTCGCCGATCGGCTCGATGAGACCGGCAACTGGTCGATGGTCCTGTCGCCGGGCGAGCAGCAGCGACTGTCCTTCGCCCGTGCCCTCCTGGTGCGGCCGGACTGGCTGTTCCTCGACGAGGCCAGTTCGGCGCTGGACGAGAAGACGGAGGCCGCCATGTACGAGCTGCTGGCGGAGCGGCTGCCCGAGCTCACCATGGTCAGCATCGCCCACAAGCCCAGCGTCGTGGCGTTCCATGACCGCCGCGTGCTCCTGGACCCGATCGGCCGCAAGGTGTCGGTGGAAAGCCTGGCCTCGGCCGGAGTCTGATCAGTCCGGGCACGGCCGCAGGGTGACGGGGACACCCTCGGCCGAGGCGGGCAGGTAGGAGCCGAGCTCGCGGCAGTCGCCTTCGATGCAGAGCTGCCAGTCCGGCACCGCGTCGCTGCGGGCGAGATCCAGCTGCGCCAGGGGCGGCAGGCGCGGACGGTAGCTCCAATAGCCGTCCACGAGCACCGCGTCGTCGGGCGGCTCCATACCGGCGCCGCTGCCCTTGATGCGGGCGGCGACCGCAACGAGCCTGCCGTCCACGATGCTCCAGTCCTCCTCCCAGCGCACCCGCTCGACCGAATGGGTCCAGGCCAGGGTGAAGCTGACGACCGCGAGACGGGCCAGCACGCCACCGGCGACGAGGCACAAGCCCACTAAGCGATGCCGGCCTTCGGTGCGCGGTTGCGCCACCAGTGCCAGCCGATGAACAGCGCCGCGAGCGCAAACCCGATCTCGTCGGTGGCCGGCAAGGCGGTCACGAGGCTGAACGCGGCCGCGGCGGCGAGCAGCCGTTCGGGCCAGGCGAGGGGGCCTCAGGCCGTAGCCGATGGCGGCCGCACCCCACAAGGTCACCGAGAGCAGCGCCTTGAGGACGATGTAGCAGACAGCGGCCGGGTAGCCGATCGACTGCGCCAGGGCGCCGCCGTCCTGCAGCATCAGGGCCGGCGTGTAGACGGCCATGAACGGGATGACGAACCCGGCGATGGCGATCCGCATGCAGTGCAGACCGATGCGCAGCCCGGGAGCCCGGGCGATCGGCGAGGCGGCGAAGGCGGCCAGTGCGACCGGTGGCGTCAGGTCGGCCATGATGCCGAAGTAGAAAACGAACATGTGGCTGACCAGCAGCGGCACGCCCAGGTCGAGGAGCGCAGGGCCGGCGATCGACGAGGTGATGATGTAGTTGGGGATCGTGGGAATGCCCATGCCGAGCACGAGGCAGGTCAGCATGGTCAGGACCAGGGACAGGAACAGGCTGCTGGCGCCGACCGAGACGATGAACTGGGCGAAGTTGCTGGCCGCCCCGGTCAGCGTCAGGGTGCCGATGATCACCCCGACCAGGGCGCAGGCGATGCCGACCGGCAGGGCGTTGCGGGCACCCTCGGCCAAGCTGTCGCGGCACAGGACCAGGGTGGCACGGCCGCCCGCGCGCAGAGCGTTGAGCAGCACCAGGAGCACGATCAGCCAGAGGATTGCCGCGATCCCGAAGCGGAAGAACGCGGAACAGGCCAGACCCAGCGCCACCCACAGCAGGACCTGCAAGGCGAGCGGTCCGATCACCCGGGCGACGCCCGTGCCCAGGATCAGGACGACGGTCAGTCCCAGACCGATGGTGCCGGCGAACAGAGGCGTGTAGCCGGAGAACAGGAGGTAGACCAGGGCCGCGAGCGGCAACAGGAGGTACCAGCCCTCGCGGATGGCGCGCAGGGCGCTCGGGCACTCGTCGGGCGGCAGGCCGGTCAGGCCGAGGCGGCCGGCCTCGAGATGGACCATCAGGAAAACGGTGAAGAAGTAGAGGAGAGCCGGGATGATGGCGGCGGTCACCACCTCGATGTAGGGAATGCCCAGGGTCTCGGCCATGATGAAGGCCACGGCCCCCATCACCGGCGGCATGATCTGGCCGCCCATGCTGGCCGTAGCTTCCACCGCCCCGGCGAAGGCCGAGCCGAAGCCGAAGCGCTTCATCAGTGGGATGGTGAACTGGCCGGTGGTGACGACGTTGGCCACACCGCTGCCGTTGATGGTGCCCATGAGTGCCGAGGAGGTGACCGCCACCTTGGCCGGCCCGCCACGGGTGTGGCCGACCGTGCCCAGCGCCAGGTCGGTGAACAGCTTGATCATCCCGGCGCGCTCGAGGAATGCGCCGAACAGGATGAACAGGAAGATGTAGGTCGAGGAGACGTAGGTCGGCACACCGTAGATGCCCTCGGTGCCGAGGAACATCTGGTCGATGACTTGGCTGAAATCGTAGCCACGATGGTTCAGAGGCGAGGGCAGATGCTGCCCGAACAGCCCATAGGCGAGGAACAGACCGGCGATCGTCGGCAGCGCCAGGCCCATGATCCGCCAGGCGCCCAGGAAGACGAGGGCGAGGGCCACGACGCCGACCACGATGTCTGTCTGATTCGGGTCCCCCGACCGCAGGATCAGGGGCCCATACTCCCACCAGTGATAGAGGCCGGTGAGGAAGGCCGCGGCACCGAGTGCCCAGTACAGCCAGAAGCGGGCCCGGTCCTGCGGCGACTGGTTGGCGAACAGGCCGAAGCAGACGAGCAACAGGAAGCCGACATGGACGGCGCGGACGATCTGGCTCGGCAGCGGGCTGAACGCCGCCGTCCAGAGCTGGAACGTCGAGAAGACCAGGGCCACTGCGAACAAGGCCTGACCCGGGACGCCCCCGCCCCAGGTCAGGCCATGACTGCGGTCATCCGATGCCGCCGGCTCCAGCTGGCACTGCCGCCACTCGACCGCTTAGAGCATCCCCTGCTCACGATAGTAACGCTCGGCCCCGGGATGGAGCGGGACCGGCATGCCGTTCAGCGCCTGGTCGCGCTTGATCGCCTTGGCCGCCGCGTGCGCGGCCTCGAGGTCGCCCAGGTTTTCCCACAGGGCCTTGGTCATGCCATAGGCCAGCTCGTCGCTCACCTCGCTGTGCGTGACCAGGAAGTTCACCACGGCCGCGGTCGGCACGTCCTCTTCCTGCGCGTTGTAGGTGCCCGCAGGAATGGTCGCGGTGACGTAGGGCGAGCCAACCTGCGCCACGAGCTCGGCGGGTACCGACACGACCGTGATGGGCACGCTGGCGGCGAGGTCGCGGATCGAGGCGACGCCCAGGCCGGCCGACTGCAGGGTGGCGTCGAGCTGGCGGTTCTTCATCAGCTCGACCGACTCGGCGAACGGGAGGTACTCGACCTTGCCGAGGTCGTCGTAGCTGATGCCCGCAGCGGTCAAGATGGCGCGGGCGTTGAGCTCGGTGCCCGACTTCGGCGCGCCGACCGACAGGCGCTTGCCCTTGAGATCGGCCAGGGTCTTGATGCCGGAATCCGCGGTGGCCACGACCTGGATGTAGTTGGGGTAGATGGCCGCGATGCCGCGCAGCTTGTCGAGCGGCTTGCTGAACCCGGCCGATTCGTCGCCCTTGTAGCCCAGGAGCAAGGAATCGCCGAGGGTGAACGCCACCTCGCCCTTGCCCTGCTGCAGCAGGTTCAGGTTCTCCACCGAGGCCTTGGTCGACTGGACGGAGGTCCGCACGTCGGGGATGGCCTCGCCATAGATCTTGGCCAGGGCCACGCCCAGAGGATAGTAGACGCCGGCGGTACCGCCGGTGAGCACGTTGACGAACTGCTCCGCCTGAGCCGCCGGGCCGACCAGCAATGCCGCACCCGCCATCGCGCCGACCGCCAGCCAGCGCCTTGTCACCTGTCGCATGCCATACCTCCCGGTAGGCGCCGATCCGGGGGAATCGACGCGCTTGTTACCGTCTGCTTAGCCAATGGCACGGCGAAGGTCGAGCGCGGAGAGACCCGCCGCTCAAAGCGGGAAGAAGATCGGGATCAGGATGCTGGCCACCACCCACACGAGCAGGTTGAGCGGGAGACCGACCTTGACGAAGTCCGAGAACTTGTAGCCGCCGGCGTTGTAGACGAAGGTGTTCGTCTGGTAGCCGACCGGGGTGGCGAACGCGCAGCTGGCGCCCACCATCACCGCGACCACGAACGGGCGCGGGTCGACACCGAGGCCATGGGCCAGGCCGATGGCGATGGGCGTCAACAGGATGGCGGTCGCGTTGTTGCTCAGGAACTCCGTCAGCATCATGGTCAGCAAGTAGATGATCGAAAGAACCACGACCGGGCTCAGGCCGTGGATCAGATGCATCACGCCATCCACCACCAGTGTTGCGGCGCCGCTCGATTCCATGGCTCGACCCAGGGCGAGGCTGCCGAAGATCAGCATCAGCAACGGCCAGCGGATGGCAGTGTAGGCCTCGTCGGCGTCGAGGCATCCGCCGACGATGACCACGACCGATGCGATCAGCGCCAAGGCGCTGATCGGCAGCACCTCGAAGGTCGCAAGGACGATGACGGCGATCAACGCCCCGAGCGCCAGCCAGCGACGCTCTCGGCGTAGAGGTTGTTCGGCGGGCTCGTTCAAGCTTACCAGCGCACCCTGCTCGAACAGGCGCCTCAGCCCATCGGGCGGTCCCTCCATCAAGATCGTGTCGCCGAAGGCAAGGCGGACCTGATCGAAATTGCCGCCGAGGTTCTCGCCCTGGCGGTGCACGGCAAGGATGTAGACGCTGTACTGGCGGCGCAGGTTGAGGTCGGCCAGGCGATAGCCGACGAAGCGCGAGTGCGGGCCGACAATGCCTTCCATGATGGTCGTGTTCTGCGTCGCGATCGGCTCGATCGCGTGTTGTCCGGTGACGCCGAAGGCGACATCGCTCTTGTCGCGCAAGCCGATCACGTCGCCCGCATTGGTGCGGAGCACGACCCGGTCACCCGCGGCCAGGACCACCCGATCCATCTCGGGCACCAACGAGATCCGGTCACGGATGACGTCGATCATCCGCGCGTTCAGCTTCTTGGCGATGCCGGATTCTTCCAGGGTCCTGCCGATCAGCGGCGAGCCCAGCGGCACCAGCACCTCGGCGAGAAACTGGCGCTGCCGCTGACCGGCGGAAATCGCCGAGAAGGTCTCGCGGTCGGGCAGCAAGCGGTAGGCGAAGACACAGAGATAGATGATGCCGACCAGAGTCAGCGGGACTCCGACGACCGAGATCTCGAACAGGCTGAACGGTGCGAGGCCCTGCTGCGCCGCAGCTCCGCTGGCCACGATGTTGGTAGAGGTGCCGATCAACGTGCACATGCCGCCCAAGACCGCGGCATAGGACAGAGGGATGAGGAAGCGCGACGGACTGATGCCCATCGAACTGGCGAGGGAGATCACCACCGGCGTCAGGATCACCACGACCGGCGTGTTGTTCATGAACGCGGACACCGACGCCGCGCCGATGGTGATCGCGAGCATCGCCTTCAGCGGCGAACCGCTCGCGTGCCGGGAGAACAGCGCCCCGGCCTGCTCAACGACACCGGTGCGCTCGAGGGCGGCGCTCAGCACGAACATGGCGGCCACCGTGATCGGCGCCTCGTTGCTGAAGACCGTCAGCACCTCCTTGGTCGACAGGACCCCGGTGACCAGGAGCATGGCCATGGCGCAGCCGGCGACGATGTCGAGGCGCACGCGTTCGCTCACCATCGTCCCGAAGACGACGACCAGCAGCCCGAGCACGAAGTACGGCTCGACGTCGGCCCAGCTCATGTTGCGATGCCGATCAGTGGAGGGCCGTCGTGACGCAGGGCGTGCCGGCAGGTCGGCAGGGATCGGGTGCGGGCATCCGGACTCCGGGCTCGTCACGTTCTTGCGAGGGCTGACGACGCCCCTTAGTGGACGGCGGACCACCACGCAAGCACGGGAGCACCGGTAAAACCGCTGGCTCCATATCGCGGTGTGGCTAGGCTGACCGCAGTGCAACATGAGGAGGCGTGATGCTGATCGGGCTCGACCCACTGCTGAGCGGTGACGCGCTGGCCCTTCTCCGTGACATGGGCCACGGCGATAGTGTCGTTCTCGCGGACGCCAATTTCCCCGCTCACTACCTTGGACCACCGGCGATCCGCATCGATGCCGACCTGGTGCGTGCCGGCCGCGCGGTTCTCTCGGTCATGCCGCTGGACGGCTTCGTCGATGCGCCGGTGCAGCGGATGGAGGTCGACGGCCGCGCCAAGGAGCCGAACGAGGCGCACAAGGCGTTCGCGGCCATGGTCGAGGAGGTGGCCGGCCCCTGGCCGATGGGGTCGATCGAGCGGTTCCGCTTCTACGAGGAGGCGCGTGGCTGCGTGGCGGTGTTCGCCACCCTCGAACGCCGGCCCTACGCCAACATGATCCTGACCAAAGGTGTCATCGACGAGACCGGTGCCGTGGTCCGCCCGGAGCGGCCCATCCGCCGCCCGCGCGGCTTGCGCCCCTGACGGCCGTTCAGCCGAGCGCCCGCACCAGGGCCATCACCGCCGGCAGGGTGGCCAAGGCTCCCACCGTGGTCGTCGTCACCAGCGCTGCCATGAGCACGGCATCGCCGCCGAGCAGGCGGGCCAGAATGTAGGAGGAGGTCGCGGTCGGCACGGCGCAGGCCAGCGCCACCACCTCGACCGGCGTTCCACCCAGGCCGGCCGCCAGCGCCAGGCCGATGCCGACGGCCGGCCGCAGCAGCAGGTGAGCTGCCGTGGTCAGCGCCACGACGCCGCCCCGGTCCGCCATCAGCCCGAGCCGGAGGCCCGCGCCGACCGTGAGCAGGCCCAGCGCCAGGGTGGCACGACCCAGGATCGCCAGCGGCTCGCGGATCAGGAGCGGCAGCGCATGGCCGGCCAGATTGAGAGCCATGCCGACCAGGCATGCCAGGATCAGCGGGTTGGTGACCACGGCGCGGGCGAAGGCTGCCGGCCCAGCCCGGCCGGCCGTGCCGTGGCGTGCCAGGGCGGCGACACTGAGCAGGTTCGCCACCGGCACCATCACGGCGACCGCCAGCGCGACCAGTGGCACGCCCTCGGCTGCCAGCGTGGCCGGCGCCAGCGCCAGCGCGATGTAGGTGTTCCAGCGCACCACGCATTGCAGGACGCTGGTGTAGGCCGGACCATCGAGCCGGAGGCGGTGCTTCGCCCAGGTGGCGAGGATCGCCATCGCGAACTGGGTGGCCAGCAGCACCCCGGCCATGCGGACGATCGGCAGGCCGGTGAGGTCCGCGCCGGCGATCTCGCGCACGAGGAGGGCAGGGAACAGCACGTAGTAGACCAGCCGATCGATCGGCGACCAGGACGCCTCGGGCAGGAAGCCGCTGGCGCGCAGCGCGTAGCCCAGCGCGATCAGCAGCGCCACGGGCGCCAGCGCCTCGATCACGTCGTCATCGCCGCCTCTCCGGCCGCCTTGGGGCACGAGCGCCGCCGGAGGTCATGATCGAGGCGAGACCCGGCGGCAACAGCCGCGTGATTGCGGCTCTCCGACTGCCTGCCAACGTTTGCCATCCGGATGCGGAGCGACTACCTCTGGAACCCAAAGTCGACAATGCTCGCTGCTGCGGCAGTGTCGCCAATGCGGATGGCGGTCGGGCGGCCGCCAACCAGCGGCTTCAGCCGGCCGGCCATGCGATAGAGTGGGTTTTCGATGAGCTTTTCCCTGGCGAATCTCGACCTGCGCTACGAGCCGTTCCCGATTGGCGTCGCCCGCCCGATCATGGACGACGCGAGCTACGATACCTATCTCGAGCGCTATCCGCCGATCGGGCTGTTCGAGTACATCCCCAAGGTCGGCAACAAGTACTGTCTTTCCGAAAAGTACCACCCGGACAAGTATCACGAGTGGATCAAGAGCCACGACTGCTGGAACGAATTCCATCGCTGGATCAAGTCTCCGGACTTCGTGTTCCTGGTCCTCGACGAGCTGGCGCGCCGGTCGGTCGATCTCGGCTTCAAGCGGCGCACCAAGGCGCAGCAGATGCAGCGCCGCTTCCGCAGCCTGCTGGCCGGTCGCTGGTGGCAGGGCGAGGACAGGCTGTCGGCGCGCTTCGAGTTCTCGATGCTGCCGGCCGACGGCGGCTCGGTCACCCCCCATACCGACAATCCCGACAAGATCATCACCATGGTGGTGTCGATGGCGCAGCCGGGCGAGTGGGATCCGGCCTATGGCGGCGGCACCGAGGTCAACCGGCACCGCCAGCCGGAGCGCAGCTTCAACCGCATGAACGGCAAGGCCGAGTTCGAGGACATGGAGCCGCTGGGGGTCTACGAGTTCGAGCCCAATCAGTGCGTGGTGTTCGTCAAGACCTTCAATTCCTGGCATTGCGTGCGGCCGATGCGCGGCGCCGGCTCGAACGCGATGCGGCGCAGCCTGACCATCAACATCGAGCACGAGCACTGAGATCGTCGCCGAACAGCAGGGCGGCGTAGCGGTCGACCGCACGGTCGATGGAAAAGTGGTCGGCGCGCGCCTCGAGGACCGCAGCCGCCGGCGGGGCGTCCAGCGTCGCCTCAATGGCCTCGGCCATGGCGACGGCGTCGCCCACGGGCACCAGGCGCCCATAGGTGCCGCCGGCCAGGATCTCGGCCGGGCCGCTCGGGCAGTCGGTGGCGACCACGGGGCAGCCGCACGCCAGCGCCTCGATCAGCACGTTGCCCAGCCCCTCCCAGCGGGACGAGAGCACGAAGCACTGGGCCCGCGCCACCCAGGCCTGGGGATTGTCGACGAATCCCGGAAACTGGACGTCGGCCGCAATTCCCAATGCGCCGGGCAGCGCTAGGAGCTCGGCCTTGCAGGCGACGTCCTTGGCGTCGCCGCGCACGTCGCCCAGGATCAGCAGGCGGGCCGTGCGCCTCGCCCGCAACTGGGCGAAGGCGCGGATCAGGGTGGCGAAGTCCTTCTGCGGCTTGAGCATGCCCACGCCGAGGATTACCGGCGGTCCGCCCGGGCGCAGCCAGGGATGGTCGACCGGCTCGCCGGCGCGCCGGGTCAGGTGCGGCCCGGCGACCGGGTTGTAGACGGTGACCACCCGCTCGCGCGGCACGCCGGCGAAGGCCGCCATCTCGGTCGCGATTCCGTCGGACACCGCCACCAGGGCATCGGCCTCGGCATAGGCATGGTGGACCAGCTCGGGCGGGCAGTCGTAGCGCCAGGCACTGCCGCCCTGGTCGCGTTCGACCGCGAAGCGGTTGTGCTCGCTCATCACCAGCGGCGGCGCGATGCCCGTGAGCCGGCGCGCGAGGAAGGCCACGAGATTCAAGGGTGCGGTGGCGGCGATGATCCCGTCGGGGCGGGTCCGCCGCAGATAGTCGGCGAAGCTGGCCAGATGGCGCAGCTTGCCGCTGGGCTGGCGCCCTTGGCGCAGGGCGGCGAGGAGGCCGCCCAGGAGGCGCCGGTCGGCGCGCAGGGCGGCGGCGTAGGTGGCAAGCGCGCCGCCGCGCTCCAGCATCACCACGCTGGCACCGGCGGGCACCATGTGCGCCAGGTCCTGGCGCTCGCGGCCCACGACGAGGTCGACCGCGCAGCCGCGTGCCAGCAGTCCGTCCGCCAGCCGCAGGAACGACGTCGCGACCCCACCGCCGCGAAAGCTGCCGAACAGCAGCGCGACGCGGCGCTGCCCGGACGTGTTCAGGCCAGGGCCTCGATGTTGATGGTCAGCGTGCGCCGCAGCTTGCCGGCAGGGCCGTGCATCGGCGCCACCGAGTGCCAGGAGTTAAAGGTCTTCACGAACAGGACGCATTGGTTGGGCGTGAACGGGTAGGTGTCGAGGACGTCCATTTCGTCGAAGGTCGCGACCCGGTTCATCTGGTTGAAGGTCCTGGTCTCGTCCTTGGGCCAGTTCACGTCGGTGCCGCCGCCGATCGCCTCGTCCCACTCGCCGTCCTCCAGGATCGAGACGATCATGGTGACGATCTTGGTCGGCGCGTCGGTATGCGGCGGCAGGTTGCCGCCGTCGGCGGGCAGGGCCGAGAACTCGAAGCGCGCCTCCAGCGGCACGTAGCCGGGTGCGCGCCTGCCGCGCAGCAGTGCTTTGGCCTGCCGCACGGCGCGCAGTCCCGGCGGGACGTAGCGGTAGCCGAGATCCAGCCCGTGGCCGGCCAGCATGTCGAGGGCGCCGTAGACGAAGTCGCGGCTCTTGATCCACTTGTGGAACTCGCGCCAGAGCGCGTTGCCCTGCACGAACTGGTCGTAGCGCTTCTTGTTTTCCTTGGGCGAGAGCGTGAACTTGCGGCCCTTCTTGCCCATCTGCTCAAAGCTCTCGAACAGCTCGACCGGCGGAAAGTTGGCGACGAGCTCGGCATAGCGCGCGTCCGGCATCACCGGCTTGGCGATCCCGATCGGGAAGGGCGTGTAGCGGAACTTGGCCTGGCCGTAGTCGAAGAACATCGAGGGTCCTCAATTGCGCTTTGGCGCGCCCGTTCTTGCGGGAGCCGTGGCCGGCGTCAACCGCCGGCCAGGAGGGGGATGCCGGTGCGGGCCGCCACCGCCGGCTCGCTGGTCCACAGGCAGCCCCGCCGCGCCTGGATCGCGGCCAGGATCGCGATGTCGGTGTCGGCGTGTTTGCTCAGCGCCTCGCCGCGCTGGTCGATCAGCGGGTTGTGCCCGTAGGCGTGGGCCAGGGTGAAGTCGAAGCCGGCGAGAATGGCCTGGGCGAATCCGGCCTCGGTCAGCCCCAGCGCCAGGGCGACCAATCCAGTCGAGGGCCGCTTGCGCTCGATCAGCGCAGCCATCTCCGGATCGTCGCCGGCGAGCCGCAGCAGCAGCCCGTCATAGGCCTCGGTCGGCCGGCGGGTGAACGCCGAGAAGCGCAGGCCGCGGCGATGCAGCACGTGGCGGACCCAAGGCGCCTGCAGGCGCCAGTGCACGACACGGTGGCGCAGTCGCCGCCAGACACCCTGGGGAAGCGGCCGTGGCAGGAAATAGACCCGGCCCGCCTCCAGCCCGGCCAGCGCCGCAAGGGAATGGCGGTCGCTGGCGTTGTTCGAACCCAGCACCGCGGTGACCACGGTGAACAGGGGCTGCCGCAGCCCGTGCGCGCGGGCGGAGAACCCGGAGGCGTTGGCGCAGGCGAGCGCGGCATAGGTGTCGGCCGACGGCAGCGACGGCCCCGGCTTGGAGCCCAGGATCAGGATCGTCGCCTCAGGCGGCGGCCGCTCGGCAGGCGCAGGAGCATTGGGGCCTGGATCGGCTGTGCGGGTAGCGGTCATCGGCGCGAAGACACCTGCCGGTCTCGGGCTTTCCGACCGAGGGTCGGGCCCAGCCTCCCGAACTCACGTGAAGGTGCTACACCATCCGTGGCGCGCACGCCAACGCGGCTGTGTTCGGCCGGCTTGCCCAGCGGGTCGGGCAGCAGCCCACCGTAGCGAGGGTGCGGCCACGGTCGAGGCTGGTCAACCCACGACGATGGGACCTCCCGGCTCAGTCCGGGAGGGCCAGGGTGAGGTAGGCGGCCGAGGGATGCTCGTCCGGGCCGGTGGGCGGCGGCGCTTGGTGCCGGATCGGCGGCAAGCTCTTGAGATAGCTGGCCAGGGCGGTGGCGTCGGCATCGTCGAGTGCCGAGTAGGAGCGCCAGGGCATGGCCGGCGCCAGTTCGCGACCGTCCGGACGGACCCCGGTGCGCAACGCAGTCACGATCTCCGCCTCGCTCCAGGCGCCCAGCCCCGTCTCCGGGTCCGAGGTCAGGTTGGGCGGGTAGAAGATCCCGAGGCCCGGCACGGCGAACCCGACGTCGGAGCCGGCCAGGAACCTGTCGGGATCCGGCTTGCCGGTCAGGGTCCCGGTGGTGTGGCAGCCGCCGCAATCCATGATGGTCGCGAGATAGGCGCCCCGCTCCTCCGCTGCACCGGCGGAGGCGGGCAGGGCCGAGGCCGCGATGGCCCCGGCGAGAAAGAGTTCGAACAGTCCTGGTCATGGTCGCTCCTGGCGTCGGCGCACCTTCCTCGCTCCGGAGGTGCGTGGGCCGGGAACTGAACCGATCTCGGTTTCTGCCCGATGGCGCGCGCGGACACCGGTGTTTCAATTGTCGCCGCGCGCCCCCGCTGCGACCCCTCAGCTCACCAGCTTGGCGTCGAAGCCGGAATCCGTGACGCTCATCAGGGTCTTCTTGCCGCGCACATAGGTCAGCAGGTAGGCGTCGCGGCCCCAGAGCGTGCGCAGATGATTCAAGGTCTTGTCGGCATGGGTCATGTCGAGGTCGCGGCCGTCATGGTCGTGGACCAGATAGAGGGCACGCCTGCCCTTGAAGTTGGCATCGTGGATCCGGATCGAGGGCATGGAGCCGGTGCCGATCTGGCGCAGCAGAGCGTTCTTCACGTCGTCCCAGTGCTCGACGTCGGCGACCTCCGAGACCACCAGATGCTCGCCCCGCGGCTTCCAGGTGAACAGATCGAGCTCGCGGCACAGCTCCTCGGTCAGGTAGCGGCGCAGGAACGAGACGTCGCGCTCGGTCTCGCGGACCTCGAACAGCTTGCCGCGGCCCTCGACACTGTGCTCGCCGCCGAAGCGCCGTTCGATGTCCCGCCACACCATGAAGCCGACATGGTACGGGTTGAGCCCGCCGGGGTGCGGGCAGATCACCTGGTTGTGGCGGACCATGAACTCCAGGAAGATCTCCTGCGGCAAGTCGAGGGCCGACATGATGCGATGGTGCCAGTGGCTGGCCCAGCCCTCGTTCATGATCTTGGTTTCGATCTGGGGCAGGAAGTAGCGGGTCTCCTCGTCGACGATGGTCAAGAGATCGCGTTGCCAGTCCGCCAGATCGCGATTGTGGTCGCGGATGAACAGGAGAATGTCGGCCTCGGGCTCCAAAGGCTCGCGCGACAGGTCGACTGGGGTGGGCTCCTGCCGCTTGTGGATCCGGGCGAACGGGTCCGGCGCCGGCCGCGCCGCGTCCAGCAGGCGCTGGCGCTGCTCGGCCGGCTTGAGCTTCTTGATGGCGAGGTTGCGCGACCGGCTGAACGAGATGGCGTGCGCCGCGTCCAGGAACTCCTCCACCACCTCTGAACCGATCGAGGGATCCTCGATGTAGGAGCGCACGCGGTCGGCGCGCGCCTTGAACGACGCGATGGTCTCGCCGGCGTTGGTGCCCGAGGTGAAGGTGAAGTTGTTCTTGAAGAAGTCGTTGTGGCCATAGACGTGGGCGATGGTCAGGATCTGCAGGCACAGGGAGTTGTCGCGCATCAGGTAGGCGAGGGCAGGGTTGCTGTTGATCACCATCTCGTAGGGCAGGCCCGAGACGCCATGGTCGTACATGGTCTTGGTCTGCTCGAACGCCTTGCCGAAGCTCCAGTGCGGATAGTGCGAGGGCATGCCGTGATAGGCCATGTAGCCCAGCATGCTGTTCTGGTCGCAGACCTCGAACTCCTGCGGGTAGCAGTCGAGACCGATCTCGGCCACGACCTCGCGCACGCGGTCGTCCCAGTATTCGAGGTCGCGCATCGTCCAGTTGGTCATGGGCCCCAGTTCGTCGCAGACGCCGCCGGGCCGCCCGATGCGCCCGGCCACGAGCAATAAGATGGAGTAAGCCCGCGCTCGCGTCGACCCCGGTGTGCGGGTCGCCGTCGCCGATCCGCCGGGGTCGGCGACGGTGCAACAATCGAAACCGTGGCGGCCGTGCCGCGACATCGGCGCGAAACACCCCAGCGGCAGTCTTGGCCTCATCGGCTACCGCACTCGCCTCGGAGGGGGACATGCCCGACGTCGACACCATCCGCCGGATTGCCGAGCGCAATGCCCAGATGCTGGCGCTCAAGCCGTCGCGCGGCTTCCTGACCGGCAGCACCAAGGCGCGTCTGGTCGACGGGCTCAGCTGCGAAATCGCAGAAGGGCCGTGGCGGCTTCATGCCGACATGCCGGCCAAGGCAGGCGGCGAGGAGACGGCGCCGACGCCGGGCATGTTGGGCCGCGGCGCGCTCGCGAGCTGCCTTGCCATCGGGGTCGCCAGCTGGGCGGCTCGCCTGGGAGTCGAGCTGCGTGGGGTGGAGGTCGAGGTCGAGGCGGATTTCAATGCCCGCGGCGAACTCGGCGTCGGCGCGGACATCCAGCCCGGCTACAGCGAGGTCCGCTACCGGATCGCCATCGACAGTCCGGCATCTGCGGTCGAGCTCGACCGGCTGCTCGACCGGGTCGAGCGCCACAGCCCCTACCTCGACATTTTCGGCCGGGCGGTCCCGCTCCGCCGGGCCATCCACCTGAGCGGCCAGGAGGTCTGACGGTCATGGATGGGCGCCTGCAACGACGGATCCAGCGCTACGGTTGGGATCGGGCCGCCGCCTGCTACGAGGATGGCTGGCGGGCCCAGCTCGCGCCGGCGCACGACTCGATGTTTGAGATCGCCGCACTCAATCGGGGCGAGCAGGTGCTCGACGTGGCGTGCGGCAGCGGCTTGGTGAGCCTGCGGGCAGCACGGGCGGTAGGTGCCGCCGGTACGGTCGTCGGCACCGATATCTCTGGGGAGATGATCGATGTGGCGGCGCGCGCCGCCACCGGACAGGGCCTGCGCCAGGCACGCTTCGAGCGCGCGGACGCCGAGGATCTGCCGCTCGCCGACCGCAGCTTCGACGTGGCGCTGTGCGGGCTCGGGCTCATGTACGTTCCCGACCCGGTGCGGGCGCTCCAGGAGATGCGGCGTGTGCTGCGCCCCTGGGGCAGGGCGGCGGTGGCGGTGTGGGGTGCGCGCCAAGCCTGCGGCTGGGCCGAGATCTTCCCGATCACCGATGCCCGGGTGGCTTCCGACGTCTGCCCGATGTTCTTCCATCTCGGCACCGGCGACACGCTGGCGCGATCCTTCGCCGCCGCCGGCTTCGCCGGCGTGGAGGTCGAGCGGATCCGGACGGTGCTCGCCTATGCCTCGGCCGAGGAGGCGCTGCGCGCGGCCTTCCTCGGCGGACCGGTGGCGCTGGCCTATGGCCGCTTCGACGCGGCCACCCGCGCGGCTGTGCACGCCGAATACCTTCGCTCCATCGCCGCCTACGCGGTCGGCGATGGCTATCGGATCCCGGGCGAGTTCGTCGTCGCCGCCGCCCGGGCGTCCGCCTCGCTCATCCGGCGCGACAGGGAGTTCAATCATGCCCACCAGTGAGCAGATCGTGAACAACGGGGTCGATGTCGCCGCCCTGCTCGGCGCCCGCGAGGCGTTGACCGCGGCACCGGAGGCGGCGCGGTTCAACTGGAAGGCGACCTGCGCCTGGGTGAACGGCACCCACAGCCGCTCGACGGTCGCCGGCTTCTTCGGATTGGGCCAGGACCAGCGCCACAAGACCGAGTTCACCTTCGACGCCGACCACCCCGAGATCTTCGCCTCGGAGGACAATGGCCCCACCCCGGTCGAGTACGTGCTCATCGGTCTGGGCGGCTGCCTGACCGCTGGCATCGCAGCCATCGCTCAGAACCGCAGCATCCAGCTGCGCTCGGTCAGGGCGACGCTCGAGGGTGCCATGGACCTGCAAGGCATCCTCGGTATCGACGGCGACGTCCGCAACGGCTTCGACGGGATCAAGGTCACCTACGAGATCGATGCCGACGCGACCCCGGACGAGATCCGCGCACTGGTGGCCCAGTCGCAGAAGCGCTCGGCCGTGTTCGACATCATCACCAACCCGACCGACGTCACCGTTGAGGTGAAGTAGTCGGTAGCAGCACGGAGCGGGAGCCATGCGCAAGGTCACCTGCCTGGTCATCGGCGCCGGTCATGCCGGGCTGGCGATGAGCCACTGCCTCGGCAAGCGGTCGATCGACCATGTGATCCTCGAGCGCGGCGAGGTCGCCAACTCGTGGCGCACCGAGCGCTGGGACTCGCTCCGGCTGCTGACGCCCAACTGGCAGAGCCGGCTGCCGGGCCTCGGCGCCAGCAACGCCGATCCGGACGGCTTCCGCTCCATGCCCGAGGTGATCGGGCTGATCGAGGGCTACGCGCGAACCATCGCGGCGCCGGTCCAGACCGCCACGCGCGTGACCGGCCTGCGGCGGATCGACGGCGGCTACCTCGCCGTCACCGACCGCGGCACCTGGCAGGCCCGGAGCGTGGTCATCGCCAGCGGCGCCTGCAACCTTCCTTGCGTGCCTCCGCTCGCCGCGGCGCTGCCGTCGTCGATACGCTGCGTGACGCCCAGAGACTACCGGGCGCCCGACCAGCTGGCGCCGGGCGGCGTGCTGGTCGTCGGCGCCTCGGCGACCGGGGTGCAGCTCGCCGAGGAGATCCATCGCTCGGGCCGGCCCGTGATCCTCTCCGTCGGCGAGCATGTGCGCGTGCCGCGGATCTACCGAGGGCGCGACGTCCAATGGTGGCTGGATCGGGCCGGGGTGCTCGACCAGCGCTACGACCAGGTCGACGACCTCGCGCGAGCGCGTCGCCTCCCGTCGTTCCAGCTCGTGGGCTCGCCGGAGCGGCGCACGCTCGACCTCAACGCGCTGAGCCGTATGGGCGTCGAGCTGGTCGGCCGGGTCGCCGGGCTGCACGACGGCCGACTGCAGTTCTCGGGCTCGCTGCGCAATTGCTGTACGCTGGCGGATCTGAAGCTCGGCCGGCTGCTGGACCAGTTCGACGCCATCGCGGGCGGCGGCGGTGCCGGGTACCGCGACGGCCCGACCCTCGTCCCCGACCGGCCCCGCCTGAGCCTCGATCTCGGCAGCGGCGAGGTGGCCACGATCGTCTGGGCCATCGGCTACCGTCCGGACCATGGCTGGCTCGACGTGCCGGTGGTCGATCGCAAGGGCCGCATTGTCCACGAGGGCGGCGTGGTGGCTTCGCCGGGCCTCTACGTCATGGGCCTGCCGTTCATGCGCCGACGCAAGTCGACGCTGATCGACGGAGCCGGCGCCGACGCGGCCGACCTCGCCGACCATCTTTCGGCCTACCTCGCCGGAGCGGCGGCGGCATGGCGGTCCGCCGCCTGAGGGCCCTCAGCGCTCGTCTAGCTGCAGCTCGATTCGGCGGTTCGCCCGGTAGGCCTCTTGCGTGTCCGCGGGGTCGAGCGGCCGGTATTCGCCGAACGCCGCCGGCAGCAGCCTCTCCTGCGGCACGCCGGCCTCGCTCAGCACCTCGACCATCTCCAGTGCGCGGGCCGCGGACAGCTCGCGGTTGGAGGCGAACGTGCGGCCGCCGACCGGCTGGCGGTCGGTGTGGCCGTCGACGCGCAGGACCCAGTCGCCGTCGACGGGCAGCACGTCGGTGGCCGCCGCGATCTCACGGCCGAGCTCCAGGGCCTTGTCGCGCGCCGCCGGGGTCAGCCGGGCCGAGCCCGACACGAATGCCAGGTCGCCGGGGAAGATCAGGCGGTCGTCCTCGATCCGCACCCCGCTGTCCGGGTCGAGCGTCTCCTGCAGGCTCGCCAGGAAGTCTTCCGTCGGGCCGGTCAGATCTTCGAGCTCCTGCTCAAGCGCCTCATTGGTGGCCGCCAGCTGCTCGCCCCCGGCCGCCAGTTCGCGTCCCGCCGCCACCAGGGCGGCGATTTCCCTGTCCTTGCCGGCGAGTTGAGCCTCGGCCGAGCCCAGGTCGTTGCGCGCCGCCATCAGCAGGCCGCGCAGCCCGGCCACCTGAGCGTCGCGCTCCGCCACCAGCTTCTCGGACTCCTCGCCCGCGGCAACCAGGTCCCGGCCGGCCGCGGTCAAGGCGGCGATTTCCCTGTCCTTGTCGGCGAGGTGGGTCTCGGCCGAGCCCAGATCGTTGCGGGCGGCGAGGAGCTGGCTGCGCAATCCCGCCATCTGGGCGTCGCGCTCCTCGAGCGCCTTGGAGTTCTCCTCCCCCGCGGCGACCAGCTCACGGCCGGCCGTGGTGAGGGCGGCGACTTCCTTGGCCTTGACGTCGAGGCGCATCTCGGCCGAGGCGAGGTCGTTGCGCGCGGCCAGGAGCTCGCTCCGCTGCCGCTCCAGCGCGCCATTGCGTTCCGCCAGAGCCGATTCGGCCTCCGACAGCCGCTGCTGGATGCTCTTGACCTCGTCGGCGGCGTCGGATGCCTGTGCGGTCAGGGCCGAGATCCGGGCCTCGCGCTCGGCCAGCTTGGCCTGCAGCGCCTCGAGCTGCGCCTTCTGCTGGGCCGCCTGATCGTTCATGGTCCGGATCTGGCCCTCCAGCGCATCGACCTTGCCGGGATCGGCCGGGGCCGCCGCCTCCTGCGCCCATCCGATTGCCGACGCGGCCAGGAGCAGGGTGGCGAACGCTGCCGCTCGCGCGGCGAGCAAGGTCCTGGTCATCGAGAGTACCTCCCCCTTGAATTCGTTAGAGACGGGCCAGGCGTTCGACGAGCAGGTCGAAGAAACCCTCGTCGTCGAGGTCGTTGATCACCAGCGCGTTAGGCGGCCGCGAGCTGCGCCGCCACCAGTCGACGACGGTGCGCCCCGAGGTGTGGGTGCCTTCGGTCTCCACGTCCACCCGCCGCTGCTGGCCACGGAACAGCTCCGGGCGCAGCAGATAGGCGACCACGCAGGGGTCGTGCAACGGCGCGCCCGGGAGGTGGTACCGCTCCTTGTCGTAGCGGTTGAAGAAGTCCAGCAGCCCGGCGCAGGCCGTCGCCACCGGGCTGGCGATCGCCTTGATCCGGGCGAGCCGCCCGTCGGTGACCAGGGCCTTGTGGGTGACGTCCAGGCCCAGCATCACGATCGGGGCGCCAGATTCGAACACGACCCGCGCGGCATGCGGATCGACGTAGATGTTGAACTCGGCGGCGGCGGTGACATTGCCGAGTTCCATGGATCCGCCCATGAGGACGATTTCCTTGATCCGCGGCACGATCGCCGGCTCCTTGACGATGGCCAGGGCGACGTTGGTCAGCGGGCCGATCGGACACAAGGTGACGCTGCCGGGCGGCCGGGCCATGAGCTCGTCGACGATCACGTCGACCGCGTGTCCCGCGGCCACCGCGACCGGCGGGTCGGGCAGTGTGGCGCCGTTCAGCCCGGTCTCACCGTGGACGTACTCGGCCGTCTCCAGCGGCCGCAAAATGGGCCGGGCGCAGCCGGCATGCACCCTCACGTCGTTGCGGCCGGCCAGCGCCAGGATGCGCTGGGCGTTGCTGGTGGTGCGGGCCAGCGGCACGTTGCCGGCGACCGTGGTGATCGCGATGATCTCGATCTCCTCCGGCGACCCGAGGGCCAGAAGGATCGCCACGGCGTCGTCCTGGCCCGGGTCGCAGTCGAGGATGATCTGATGCTGGGGCATGTCAGCCTTCGGTGAGCTTGAACTCGATGCGACGATTGCGCCGGTAGGCCACCTCGTCGTCGGCCGGGTCGATCGGGCGGTACTCGCCAAAACCGGCGGCCGCAAGATGCGTCGGCGGGATGCCCTGCGCGATCAGGAACTCGACCACCGAGATCGCGCGCGCGACCGACAGCTCCCAGTTCGAGCGGAACGCCCCGTCGCGGATCGGCTGGCGATCGGTATGGCCGTCGACGCGCAGCACCCAGTCGAGTCCCGGCGGGATCCGGGCCGCCACGTCCTGCAGGGTGGCGGCGAGCTGGCGCAGCTGCGCCTGGCCCGCGGGATCGAGCCGGGCCGAGCCCGAGGCGAACAGCAGCTCGGACTGGAACACGAACCGGTCGCCGACCACGCGCAGGTCCGGCCGGTCCCCGAGCGCCCGGCGCAGCTCGCCGAAGAACTGGGAGCGGTACTGCTCGAGTTCCTCCACCTTCGCCTTCAGGGCATCGTTGAGCCGCTCGTCGAGGCCGTCGATGGCATCCTGCTGCGCGTCGATCTTGGTCTCGGCGGAGGCCAGCAGCCGGTTGAGATCCTCCACCTCGGACCTCAGCCCGTCGCGCTCGCGGCGCAGGTCCGCCGCGAGGCGCTGGGATTCGGCGATGCGATCGGCTGCCGCCTTGGTGTTCTCGCCGACGGTACGGGCGAGGGCGGCGAGCTGCTGCCGCAGCTGCTGGGCCGTGGCCGCCTGATCCGCCGCCGCGGCCTCCGCCGCTGCGATCCTCTCGGCCGAGGTCTTGGTGGACGAGTCCGCCGTCGCCTCCAGCGTCGCGATCCTCGCCGCGAGATCGCCCTCGCGCGCCTTCGCGGCCGCGAGCTCGGCGGTGGCCGACGCCAGCTCGCGAGACAGCGCCGTGCCGGCGGACTTCGCCTGGCCCAGTTCGGCCGACAGGTCGGCGATCTGCGTGCGCAGATCCTCGACGGCAGCACCACGCTCGCCGACTTGGCCCTGCAGCTCGTCGCGGCGACGGCTCAAATCCTCGACCTGGGTCGAGAGGGCGGCGGCCTCGCCGCGCAGCGACTCGTTGGTCTTGCCGGTGCCGGCGATCTCCCCGCTGGCTTGGTCGACCTGCTGCTCGAGGAAGCGGAGCGCCTGATCGCGCTCGGCGGCGGCGTCACCCAGACGGTTCAGCCGCTCCTGCATGCGCTTGATCGTCGCCTGCACCTCGTCGAACGAGGGGGCGGCCGGAGCCGTGGCCGGCCCTTCCTGGGCGCGGGCCGCGGCGATATTCAGCGCCAGCGTCAAGGCGAGCGCGGTGCCGAGTTGCTTGGGGCTCATGCCGAACCGAACGTTCTAGACCTTCACATCGCGACCATAGCGGCGGCGCGAGGCAACGCCAGCCCTGGGGATGAGCATTCCCGATTGCCGCCCATGCCCGACGGTCCTACGGTTCCGGCATGTTCGGCCCGGCATAGACGCCGGGGCCGCCCAGCCCGCAGTTCGGGAGGAACACATGCGCCGCCGTAGTCTGGGAGCTATCTTCGCGGCTTCGACCCTGTGCCTGGGCATGCTGGCAATGCCCTCTGCAGCGCACGCCGAGATGGTCTACCGCATGGCCACGATGGGCGAGCCCAAGAGCCTCGACCCGCATGTCGTCTCTGGCACCTGGGAGAACTACATCGTCGGCGACGCCTTCATGGGCCTCTTGACCGATGCCGCTGACGCCACGCCGATCCCCGGCGCCGCCGAGAGCTGGGACATCAGCGACGACGGCTTGACCTACACCTTCAAGCTGCGCGACCACAAATGGTCCGACGGCACGCCGGTGACCGCCGAGGACTTCGTCTACAGTTGGCGGCGACTGCTCGATCCGGCGACCGCGGCCGAGTATGCGTCGATCATGTATCCGGTGAAGAACGCGGAGAAGATCAATTCCGGCGAAATCACGGACCTGACGCAGCTCGGCGTGAAGGCGCTCGACGACAAGACGCTCGAGGTGACCCTGGAGAACCCCACGGGCTACTTCCTGGAGCTGCTCACGCACTACACCTCGTTTCCGGTGCCCAAGCACGTGATCGACAAGTATGGCAGCGACTGGGTCAAGCCGGGCAACATCGTCAGCAACGGTGCGTTCCGCATCATCGAATGGACGCCGAACGCACGCGTCGTAGCGGAGAAAAATCCCGAGTTCTACGATGCCGCCAACGTCAAGGTCGACAAGGTCATCTACTATCCGGATGAGGATCGCAACGAGGTCACGAAGCGATTTCGCGCCGGCGAGATCGACTATGTCGACGACTTCGCCTCTGAGCAGATCGATTTCCTGAAGCAGAACCTGCCCGAGGAAACCCGGATCTACCCCTATCTCGGTACCTACTATTATCCGATCAATCTGAACAAGCCGCCGTTCGACAATCCGAAGGTGCGGCGCGCGCTGACCATGGCGATCGAGCGCCCGGCCATCACCGACAAGGTGCTCAAGACCGGTGAGCTGCCGGCCTATGGCGTCGTGCCGCCGAACACGGGCCAGTATGGCGACCCCTACGTGCCCGATTGGGCCAGCCTGCCGCTGGCCGAGCGGCAGCAGATGGCCCGCGACCTGCTGGCGGAGGCGGGGTTCGGGCCCGACAACCCGCTCAAGTTCACGCTCTCCTACAACACCAGCGAGAACCACAAACGCATTGCGGTGGCCGCGCAGGCGATGTGGAAGGCGATCGGCGTCCAGGCCGAGCTGATGAACCGCGAGGTGAAGGTCCACTATGACGAGCTGAAACAGAACAATTTCGACATCGCCCGTGCCGCTTGGGTCGCTGACTACAACGACCCCCAGAACTTCCTCTATTTGCTCGAAACCCGCACCGGCCCCAACAACTATGGCCGGTTCAGCAATCCGGAGTTCGACGAGTTGATGATGGAGCAGGCGGCCTCGCGTGATCAGGCGGAACGCATGAAGTTCATGCACGAGGCCGAGAAGATCGCGATCGACGCGGACGCCTGGATCCCGATCTACTACTACGTGTCCAAGGCCTTGGTTTCGCCGAAGGTTCATGGCTACGTCGACAACACCAAGCACACCCACCGCTCCCGCTGGATCTCGCTCGAGGGCTGAGCGGTGTCGCGGCACCTGGCGCGCCGACTGGCGATCGGCGTGCCGACGCTCTTCATCATCATCACGCTGAGCTTCTTCCTGATGCGTCTGGCGCCTGGTGGGCCCTTCGACCAGGAGCGGCCCATCCCGCCCGAGATCCTGCGCAACATCGAACGGGCCTATCACCTCGACGAGCCGCTGTGGCAGCAATATGCGCGCTATCTCGGCGGCATCGTGCGCGGCGATTTCGGCCCGTCCTACCGCACCAAGGACTTCACCGTCGGCGAGTTGCTGGCCGAGGGCGCGCCCGCCAGCTTCAAGGTCGGCGGCCTTGCCGTCCTGTTGTCGGTGGCGCTGGGCCTGACGGCCGGGGTGGTCGCGGCGCTGCGGCAGAACAGCTGGGTGGACTACTCGGTGATGTCGCTGGCGATGATCGGAATCGCGATTCCGAGCTTCGTCATGGCGCCGCTGCTGACCCTGGTGTTCGGCGTCTATCTCGGCTGGCTGCCCGCCGGCGGCTGGGGCGGCGGCGCGCCGCTGTTCCTGATCCTGCCGGTGATTTCCCTGGCCCTGCCGCAGGTCGCCCGCGTCGCCCGGCTGTCGCGCGGCGCCATGATCGAGCAGCTGCACGCGAACTATGTGCGCACCGCCCGCGCCAAGGGCCTGCGCGAGCGGCTGGTCCTGCTCCGGCACGCCCTGCCGGGCGCGATGCTGCCGGTCGTCTCCTATCTTGGGCCGATGACCGCGGCCCTGCTCACCGGATCGGTGGTGATCGAGACCATCTTCAGCATCCCGGGCATCGGCCGCTACTTCGTCCAGAGTGCGCTCAACCGCGACTACACCGTCGTGATGGGCGTGGTGATCGTCTACGCGGCGATGATCATCGTGCTGAACATGCTCGTGGATCTGGTCTACGGCATCCTCGACCCCAAGGTGAGGGCTGACTGACATGGCCATGGGAGCCCACGCCGATCTGCTCGCCCACGCCGGCGAGGTCGAAGGGCGCTCGCTGTGGCAGGACGCGCGTCGTCGTCTGTTCCGCAACAAGGCCGCCGTGGTCTCGATGGTGCTGCTGCTGCTGATCCTGCTCGGCGCAGTGTTCGCGCCGTGGCTCAGCCCGCATCCGTTCGACGAGATCTACTGGGACCGGATCGGCATGCCGCCGGACTATGCCAACGCCCACTGGTTCGGCACCGACAACAACGGTCGCGACCTGTTCGTGCGCGTGCTGTACGGCGCCCGCGTGTCGCTCGCGGTCGGCTTCGCCGCGACCCTGGTCAGCCTCGTGATCGGCGTCGTCTACGGCGCCGTCGCGGGCTTCCTCGGCGGCAAGGTCGACGAGGTGATGATGCGCATCGTCGACATCCTCTACTCGCTGCCGTTCATGTTCTTCGTCATCATTCTCATGGTCGTGTTCGGGCGCAACATCATCCTCTTGTTCGTGGCGCTGGGTGCCGTCGAATGGCTGACCATGGCCCGGATCGTGCGCGGCCAGACGCTGTCGGTGAAGCGCAAGGAGTTCATCGAGGCGGCCCACGCCGCGGGCGTGTCCAACTGGAAGATCGTCCGCCGCCACATCATCCCGAACGTACTCGGGCCGGTGGTGGTCTACGTCACGCTGACCGTGCCCGAGGTGATCATGACCGAGAGCTTCCTCTCCTTCCTCGGCCTGGGCGTGCAGGAGCCGTACACTTCCTGGGGCGTGCTGATTTCCGAAGGTGCCGGACAGATGGAGAGCGCTCCCTGGATGCTCATCTATCCCGCCGTGTTCCTGGCGGTGACCCTGTTCTGCTTCAATTTCATCGGCGACGGCCTCCGTGACGCGCTCGACCCGAAGGACCGCTAGGATCCTGCCATGAGTCCGGTGCTCGAGGTCGAAAAGCTCTCCACGCGCTTTGCCACCGCGGACGGCGAGGTGCTGGCGGCGGACGAGGTCGGGTTCACGATCGGACCCGGCGAAAGCCTCGGCGTGGTGGGCGAGAGCGGGTCCGGGAAGACCCAGATCTTCCTCTCGATCATGGGGCTCCTGGCCAAGAACGGGCGCAGCACCGGCTCGGTTCGCTATCGTGGCAAGGAGATCCTCAATCTGCCGGCGCGCGACCTGAACCGGATCCGCGGCGACGACCTCGCCATGATCTTCCAGGACCCGATGACCTCGCTCAACCCGTTCTTGAGGATCTCGCGCCAGCTGACCGAGGTCATGCGGGCGCACCAGGGTATGGGCGAGACGGAAGCCCGCCGGCGGGGGATCGCGATGCTCGACCTGGTGGGCATCCCCGAGGCCGCGCGCCGCTTCGACAGGTACCCGCACGAGTTCTCCGGCGGCATGCGCCAGCGGGTGATGATCGCCATGGCGCTGCTGTGCGAGCCCGACCTGCTGATCGCCGACGAGCCGACCACGGCCCTCGACGTCACGGTGCAGGCGCAGATCCTGGAACTGCTCGGCCGGCTCAAGCGGGAGCTGGGCATGGCGATCGCGCTCATCACCCACGATCTCGGCGTCGTGGCCGGGCTGTGCGAGCGGGTGATGGTGATGTACGCCGGCCGCGCGGTCGAGATCGCACCGGCGGCCGAGCTGTTCCGGGCACCCCAGCATCCCTACACCAAGGGCCTGCTGCTCTCGATGCCGCGGCTGGACGAGGCGACCTCGACCGAGCTGGTCACCATTCCCGGCCAGCCGCCCAATCTGCAGGCGCTGCCGCGCGGCTGCGTGTTCGCCGACCGCTGCCCCTACGTGTTCGACCGCTGCCGGACCGAGCGCCCGCAACTCGTGCCCCTATGCACCGGACAGCGCCAAGGCCTGTCATCTGGAGCGGCTGCAATGACCGCGCCGATCCTGAGCGTGCGCGATCTCAAGGTGCACTTCCCGATCCCCATGGGCGGCATGTTCCGCCGCCGCTACATACCGCTGAAGGCCGTCGACGGCGTGTCGTTCGAGCTGCGGCCGGGCGAGACCCTGGGCATCGTCGGGGAATCGGGGTGCGGCAAGTCCACGCTGGGGCGGGCCTTGCTCCAGCTCATCCCCTCCACCGACGGCCAGGTCATCTGGCTGGGAGAAAACCTCGCCGGCCGCGATTCTTCCGGCATGCGCCGCTACCGCCGCGACCTCCAGATCATCTTCCAGGACCCGCTGGCGAGCCTGGATCCGCGCATGCCGGTCGGCGAGATCATCGCCGAACCGCTGGTCACCCACGAGCCCGGGCTGGCGCGGGTCGAGGTCAGGGCGCGCGTCCAGGAGATGATGCGCGCGGTGGGCCTCCTGCCGCAGATGATCAACCGCTACCCGCACGAGTTCTCGGGCGGCCAGTGCCAGCGCATCGGCATCGCCCGGGCGATGATCCTCAAGCCCAAGCTGATCGTCTGCGACGAGCCGGTCTCGGCCCTGGACGTCTCGATCCAGGCGCAGATCGTCAACCTGCTGATGGCGCTGCAGCGCGAGTTCGGCCTGTCCTTGATCTTCATCAGCCACAATCTCGCCGTGGTCCGCCACATCTGCCACCGGATCATGGTGCTCTATCTCGGCCGCCTCGCCGAGATCGCGGACCGGGACGACCTCTACGTCGCACCGCGGCACCCCTACACCCAGGCGCTGATCTCGGCCGTGCCGATCCCGGACCCCGAGCTGGAGCGCTCGCGCCACCGGATCGTGCTCGCGGGTGACCTGCCGTCGCCGCTCGCTCCGCCGTCGGGCTGCGTGTTCCGTACGCGCTGTCCGCGCGCGACCGCGGTCTGTGCGGAACTGGTGCCGGAGGTCGAGCGCGTCGCGCACAACCACGAGGTCGCCTGCCATCACTGGCGCGAGACCTGATTCGGTGGCGGGAGGTTTGGCCATGCAGTTTCCCAGCCGATTCGTGGCCGCCGCCGACGGGGAGCGCATCCTCCTGCCGACGCTCGGCATCGAGACCCGCGTTGTCGCGCCCGGGACGGCTTCGGGCGGTCAGCTGGCGATGTTCGAGGAGACCACCGCCCCGGGCAGGGGCCCGCCGCTGCACGTGCATCATCGCCAAACCGAGATCTTCCGTTTCCTTGATGGCGAATACGAGCTGGCGGTTGGCGAGCGTCGCTTCCGAGCGACCGCGGGTGCTGCCGCCATCGTGCCGCCGGGCGTGCCGCACACCTTTCGCAATGTCGGCGCGATGCCGGCGCGACTGCTGTTCATCCTGACACCAGCGCTCGAGGCCGAAGCGTTCTTCGCCGCGCTTGCGGCCGCCAGCGGCGGCGGCGAGCCCGATCCGGCATTGGTGGCCCAGCTGGCCCAGCGTTTCGCCACCGAATTCGTGGGCCCGCCGCTCGAGGGCTGACGGCCGCACATACCCGAGAGATCGATGGCCCGGGTGGGCTGACACGTCGCTTCTCTCGACGTGTGGTTTCTGCCACTGGCACTTTTCTGCCGCCCTGGTAGAGAAAGCCGGACGTAGAGCCTCGAGAGTGTCGCGGGGAGACCCGATGGCTGGTGAAGTTCAGCGCCGGATGTGGGGCGCACTCGGACCATTTGGCGTGCGACCGGCGACATGGGATGTCGCGGCCGGGCTGGTGGTGGCGGTCGTCGTCGCCGCCATGAGCATCGGTGCCATGTTCTGGTGGCACGCGCGCGCCCAGGACGGCCTCGCCGCCGCTGCGGCGAGGCAGGTGGTCGTCGGCGCCATCGGCAGTCGAACCGAGGTCCTGACCAACTTGGTGCAGGACTATGCGGTCTGGGACGAGGCCTTCCAGCGCACCGGCGGAACGGTCGACGTCGAGTGGGCGGACGACAATCTCCGCAGTTGGGCGTTCCGCACCGGTGAGGTCGACCTGAGTCTGGTGATCGACGCTCTAGGACGGGTGACCTACGCCGCCGAGTCCGGCAGGCGTGCCGAATTTATGATGGGCCTACCGCTACCTTCGGAACTGCAGCCGCTGCTCGACGAGTTGCGGTCGGATCCGGCGGGCGAGCCGAAATCGGCGCTGGTGCGGATCGATTCGGGGCCGGCCATCGCACTGGCCGCCCCGATCGGCACACCCGGCTCGGACAGCCACGGCAGATCGGTGTTGGTTTTCGTGGACCCTCTCGACCACCAGCTGCTGGACCGATGGGCGAGGCACTTCGGACTGGCCGGGCTTCATTGGCGAACCCGGCCAGAGCTCGACGGGCCCGGTCAGTTGACGCTCTACGGACCGGGCGGGGTCGAACTGGGGACGCTTGCCTGGGAGCTGGACCTGCCCGGTCAGGCACTGCTGAGGCAGGTCCTGCCGGGGATGACCCTGGCGCTGGCCGGCCTCGCCGTCATGGCACTGCTCGCGGCGCACCGCTCACGCACTACGGTGCGCCTGCTGCACAGGACCCGGATTCAGGTGACCCACGATCACCTGACGGGCCTGCCCAACCGGATCCTCCTGGAACAGCGGATCGACTCGGCCGTCGCCCGAGGCCTGCGCCAAGGACATGGCGTGGCCGTCCTCTACCTGGACCTGGATGGCTTCAAGCACGTCAACGACTCCCTCGGGCACGAGGGCGGCGACCTGCTGCTGGGGCAGGTCGCGCAACGGCTGCGGTCGCTGGTCCGCGAGGTCGATACCGTGGCCCGGATCAGTGGCGACGAGTTTGCCGTCGTGCAGTCGATGGTGGAGACGCCCGCCGCGGCTACGCGCTTGTGCAACCGACTGGTGCGTGCCCTGGCGGAGCCCTTCTTCGTCTGCGGATCCGCGATCAGGATCGGGGTCAGCATAGGCGTGGCCTTGGCGCCCCGAGACGGCCGCGAACCCGCGCAGCTCTTGCGCTTCGCCGACCGGGCGCTCTATCGCGCGAAGGCCTCCGGGCGCGGGACATTCCGCCTGTCCGAGCCCGATGGGACCGGCCGAGCCGGGCAGCTGCCCGTCGCGTCGAGCCCCCTGCTGGGCCATTGACACGGGCGGCGGTCACACCTCGCGTCAATGGCCGGCAATGCCCGGTGGTCAGGCCGGGGCGTTGGCCCAGGTCTCCAGCTTGGCGATCATGGCGTCGAGCGTGGGCTTGATCGATTCCGCGCCCGAGACCGTCTCGACCTTGGCCACCAGCTCCTTGAGTGAAGGCAGGGCGGCGCTGACCATGCTGGCCAGCATCTTCTTGCCCTCGGCCGGGAGCTGGTCGACCTGGGCGGTCATGCCCTCGACCTTGCCCTTGGCCTCGTTGAGATTGGCCAGCGCCGCATCGGCCGAAGCCTGGTCGGTGATATCGCCCAGGGTGGTGCTGACCTTGTCGAGCATGCCCTTGAGCTCCGCCCCGACGTCGACGCCGCCGACGACCAGCGAAGCCGCCTGGTTGGCGGCGTCGCCCGCCGCCTCGACGGCAGCGCCTGCCGCTTCTTGCGCCGCACCCGCGGCATCCTTGGCGGCGTCGGCTGCCTGGGTCGCAGCTTGGCTCGCCTGTTCGGCCGCCTGCTGCATCGTCTCTTGGGTAGCCTTGTCCTGGTACATGCGGTAGCCGAAGAACGCGACCACCGCGAGCACCACCAAGCCGATCAAGATGCGCATGACAGATCCCCTTTTGTTTGTTCCCGGAGCGTCGCCTTGGTGGCATCGCGCAGGCGTGGCCGCAAGGACAATCCACGCGCGATCATGGACGCCGACCGGCGCGCCTTTGGCGCGGTCCGGCGCGTCATCCGGCTAACGGGAGAGACCATCGCATGCGCTATCTTCTGGACGGTGTCGGCCCCGAGAGCGAGGATGCAGAGTTCTGGATCGCGCCCACCGCGGTCCTGATCGGCAGGGTCCGCCTGGAATCGGAAGCGTCGGTCTGGTGGGGTGCGGTGCTGCGCGGCGACAACGAGCCGATCGTGGTGGGAAGGGGCAGCAACGTGCAGGACGGCACGATCTGTCACACCGATCCGGGCACACCGCTCCTGATCGGCCCCAACGTCACCGTCGGCCACATGGCCATGCTGCACGGCTGCGAGATCGGCGAGGGCTGCCTGATCGGCATTGGAGCGGTGATCCTCAATGGAGCGAAAATCGGTCGCAACTGCCTGATCGCGGCCGGGGCGCTCGTCGGCGAGAACAAGGAGATACCGGACAATTCTTTGGTGATGGGAACGCCGGGCAAGGTGGTGGGCGAGGTCCGACCCGACCAAGCCGAGCGCATCCGCCGCGGCACGCAGAGATATGTCAACAACTGGAAGCGCTACCGCGCGGGGCTGGCGCCCGCCGACTGACCGGCGGCTGCGCAAAAATAAAGTGGATTTCATCTTGGCGTGCGGCGCCGCTCATTGACGTGCGCCTGGGCCGCGTCATTTGAATGCGGAGGATTTACCGGCGCGAGCGGGGGGCTTCGTGGCTGACACGTACGAGCAGGCGACCGCCAGTGTGGAAGCGACTGGCCCCACTCGATCTGGCTGGAGCTTCGTCAAGGATGGCCCGCCGCTGCTCCCGGTAGCGGTGATCTTCGCGGTCCTGGTCGCTTGGTGGCTGGCGCCAGGAGCGCCAGCCCTGCTGGCTGGCATGCTGCTCGCCGCATTGCTGCTCGGCGTGGTGGCCGAGCCTCGCCTGCGTGCGGCGCTGGCCGGCGAGGCTGAGCAGGTCGCGGCGAACGATGTCGCCCTGTCACGGCGGTTGGACCGTGCTCGAGCTCGCCAGATCGAGCGGGATCGCTGGCGCTGACGCTCAGGCGACCCTCACGCCGACCGCGCCCAGGCCGTCGACCTCGATACGGAACGATGCCGGGGATTCGACCCAAACGACCGGTGTGATCGAGCCGAGGGTGACGAAGCTTCCGGCGGCAAGTCCCAGCCCCAATGTCGAACGTTTGGTGGCGATCCAGGCGAGCGCGTCGAGCGGATGGCCCAGGAGGGCGGCACCGATCCCCTCGGCGAGCAGCGAGTTGTCGCGCCAAGTGCGGGCTGTGAGCCCCGCGAGGTCGAGGCTTTGCCAGTCGGTGCGAGGCGAGCCCAGGATGACCCCGGCATCGAAGGCGTTGTCCGCGATCTGGGTCGGACCGCCGACGGTGCGGAAATCCTCGTACCGGTCATCCACCAGCTCGATCGAGGCCATGCAGGAGGCCACGGCCGCCGCGACCTCGGCCCGGCCGTAGGTCTCGGCCCGCCGCGGCAGATCGCGCGCCAGGTAAACGGCGATTTCGGTCTCGATGCCAAGCTGGACGAAGTCGCTCCGGCGCACCACCGCACCGTCGGCATGCACCTGGCTCGCGAACACTTCTCCCGCCATCGGCTCCGGCACGCTGAGATACTCGCGCATGGTTTCGGTGGTGCCGCCGATCTTGTGACCGACCCGGGACCCCAGCCGAGCCTCGAGCAGGCCGTTCGCGCGCTGCTGCACGGCGTAGCCGTGCAGCAGCGAGTCCGCGTCGGTCAGTCGAGCGAGGCGCCGCCTGCCGAGACGGGATGTCACCACAAGCTCGGCGGCGCGGGCGAGCGCAGCTTGATCCATGCTCGGCTCCAACGGCAACGAAGGCCGAGTTTGACACGCCCGGAAGCCACCTCCTAGCCTGCCCGGCATGACCCTGGACGTCCTGGAGCGGCTCTCCGGCAGGTGCGACGAGATCGTCGGCCTGACCCAAGATCTCGTGCGCATCCCCACCGTCAACCCGCCCGGCGACGCCTACGCGGCGTGCGCCGAATGGATCGGCGAGCGCCTGCGCCGTCGGGGCTTCGAGATCGCCTACCTGCGCGCCGAGGGAACCCCCGGCGACACGGACCGACATCCGCGGATCAACGTGATCGCCCGGCACGAGAGCGGCCTGCCCGGCCCGTGCGTCCACTTCAACGGGCATATCGACGTCGTCGCCCCGGGTTTGGGCTGGACCATGGACCCTTGGCGCGGAGAGGTCCGCGACGGCCGGGTCTACGGGCGCGGCACCTGCGACATGAAGGGCGGCCTCGCCGCCGCGATCGTGGCGATCGAGACGCTGCTGGAGAGCGGCATCCGGCTGCCGGGGACGCTGGAGATCTCGGGCACGGTGGACGAGGAATCCGGCGGCTATGGCGGTGTCGCCTGGTTGGCGAGGCAGGGCTACTTCTCCCCGCCGCGGGTCGATCACGTCATCATCCCCGAACCGCTCAACGTCGACCGGGTGTGCATCGGCCATCGTGGCGTGTGGTGGGCCGAGATCGAAACCCTGGGGCGGATCGCCCACGGCTCGATGCCGTTCCTGGGCGATTGCGCGGTCCGCCACATGGCGGCGGTGATCGACCTTCTCGAGCGCGAGTTGTGGCCGGCACTGGCGGCCCGGCGCACCGCCATGCCCGTGGTGCCCGACGGTGCGCGGGCGTCGACCTTGAACCTGAACTCGATCCATGGCGGGCAGACCGAGGAACATGCCGGGCTGCCCAGCCCCTGCGTGCCGGACAGCTGCCGGCTGATGATCGACCGGCGCTTCCTGATCGAGGAGAGCCTGGAGGAGGTCAAGGGCGAGGTTCACGGCCTGTTGCAGCGACTGGCCGCCGAGCGTCCCGGCCTGCGTTACCGGGTGCGCGACGTCATGGAGGTTCACCCGGTGCTGACCGAACCCGACATGCCGGTGCCCGACGCGGTCGCGAGGGCGGTGCGCCAAGTTCTGGGGCGCGAGGCCCAGTTCATCTGCTCGCCGGGCACCTACGACCAGAAGCACGTTGCCCGCATCGGCCACCTTCACGACTGCGTCGCCTATGGACCTGGGATCCTCGACCTCGCCCACCAGCCCGACGAGTTCGTGGCCGTCGACGACCTCCTGGCGTCGGCCAAGGTGATGGCCTTGGCGACGCTCTCCCTGCTCGGCGTAGCCCGATGATCGGCCCGGGACCGCGCAACGGGCTCGGCGATGTCGCCGGGCTCACGGTCGGCCATGCCCACGACCTCGCGGCGTGGACCGGGGTTACTGTCATCCTGGGCGAGCGGCCGGTCCAGGCGGCGGTCGACGTCAGGGGCGGCGCGCCGGGGACCATCAACACCGACCTCCTCCGCCCAGGCGGGCTGATCTCGAAGGTGGATGCGGTCGTCCTTTCGGGCGGCTCCGTGTTCGGGCTGGAGGCGGCTGCCGGCCTGACCGCTTGGCTGGCGGAGCGGGGCCGCGGCTTTACCGACTGGGGGCCGTGCCTGCCGATCGTCTCGGGTGCCATCCTGTTCGACCTGCTCAATGGCGGCGACAAGGGCTGGGGCGGCATCCCGCCTTACCGTGCCCTGGCGCAGCGGGCAGCCGAGGCCGCCGGTACCGAAAGCGCCCTGGGCAATGTCGGCGCCGGCTTCGGCTCGGTCGCAGGAGCGCTCAAGGGCGGTCTCGGCGCCGCCTCCGCGGTGGATGATGCGACCGGAGTCACCGTGGCGGCGCTGGTGGCGGTGAACGCCGTGGGCTCGGTGACCATGCCGGGCAGCCGCACCATGTGGGCCTGGCATCTCGAGCAGCAGGGCGAACTGGGCGGCCAGGTGGCGCCAAGGAACGCCACCGGCCATGCGTTCGAGACGAAGCGCGCCATCGGCATGAACACGACCATCGGCGTGGTCGCCACCGACGCCGTGCTCGACCATGGCGGCGTCCAGCGGCTGGCGGCGATGGCGCAGAGCGGCTACGCCTACGCGATTCGCCCGATCTTTACGCCCTATGACGGCGACACCCTGTTCGCGCTGGCGACCGGTGCGGTCAGCCTGCCGGACAACCCGGACGCCCTGGTCCGGCTGGGTGCGATCGCCGCCGACGTGGTGGCCAGGGCCATCATGCGCGGGGTCTACGAGGCCGAAAGCCTGGGCGATGTTCCCGCCTACCGCCGCGGCTAGGCAGGGGCCAGCCTGAGCACCAGTATGCCGACCAGCACCATCGCGATGCCGAGGACACGCTGCGGTCCCAGACCCTCGCCGAACAGAAGCCAGCCCAGGAGCACGGTGCCTACCGCGCCGATGCCGCTCCAGACCGAGTAGGCCAAACCGACCGGGATCGCCTGGAGAGCGCGCCCGAGCAGAAAGACGAACCCGGCCAGCAGAAGCAGGGACAGGACGGACCAGCCAAGCCTTGTATAGCCGGCGGCGAGCTTCATCGACACGGCCCAGGCCACGTCGAGCATGCCCGCGAGCAGCAGTGCCGCCCAGGCGGTGGCGGACGTCATGCCGCCCTCACGCGGCGAGGCGCAGGAGATGGGCATCGTGGCGCAGGAGGAACGCGCGCAGCCGGTCCTGATAGTCTGCTTCGACGGCGGCGTGGACGCTCGGACGGGCGGCCAGGGCGGCGCGCCAGGCGCGGACCTTCGGCGTCGCCGTGAACACGCCGAGGTCGGCAATCGTGTCGAACAGGTCGAAATAGCGGAAGATCGGAGCAAACACCGCGTCGACGAGGCTGAACTGCCGGCCGGCGAAGTACGGGCCGCTGCCCAGAGCTGCCTCGACTTGGGCGAACTTCGCCGTCAGGGCCGCGCGCCGCGCTGCGTGGACGGCAGCGTCCGGCGTGGTTTCCAGGCCCCAGAGGTCGCCCAGGATCGCCGAGCCGAACTCCATCCAGCCGCGATGCCGTGCCCGCTCCAGCGGGTCTTCCGGGTGCAGGCGCGGGCCGGGCTGCGTCTCCTCGAGATATTCGCAGATGACGGCACTCTCGAACAGCACGGCGGGCTCGCCATGCTCGCGAACGACCTGCAGCAGGGGAACCTTCCCCAAGGGCGAGATCGCGGTGAACCAAGCGGGCTTGGCAGCGAGATCGACCATGCGCCGCGCGAAAGGCACGCCCTTTTCCGAAAGCGCGATCGTGGCGCGCTGCACGTAAGGGCACAGATGGTGGCTGACGAGGGTGAGGTCGGACATGGGCGAGCTCCGTGACGTGCCGGGGTCCGCATCATCTGGGATTGCCATGCCGCAAGCGAATATGGCAGTCCGGCACGATGACTTTGCTCATGAAACAAAGATCATTCCAGCTGGAGGATCTTCGCCTGCTCGCGTCACTGGCCGAAGCAGGCTCGCTGGCCGGTGCGGCGCGTGCGGCCCGCATCAACCATGCGAGCGCGTGGCGGCGCCTGGGCGCGCTCGAGGCGCGCCTGGGCGTGCGCCTGTTCGACCGCAGCCGGACCGGATACCAGCCGACTTCGGCCGGCGAAGAGGCGATCGCCGTGGCGCTGCGGACGCTCGACGGTCTGGCCGAGCTGGAGCAGCGGCTGGCGGGGCATGATGTCCGGCCGGCCGGACCGGTGCGCCTGACTACGACCGAGACGCTGCTCGACCTGCTGACTCCGGCCCTTGCCAAGCTGCGCCGCTCCCATCCCGGCATCCTGATCGAACTGGTCACGGACAATGCCTTCTTCACGCTTACCCGCCGCGACGCCGATATCGCACTTCGCCCGGCGGCCACGGCGCCCGAAGGTTTGGTGGCCCGCCGCCTTGCCGTCATCGCCACCGCGGTCTACGCGCGCACCGACGCGCCGAAGCTTGAGCTGTCCGCCATGGACTGGGTCGCCCCCGATGAGAGCCTGGCTCACCTTGGTGCCGCCCGCTGGATCGCAGCTCAGATCCCGAGTGAACGCGTGGTGCTGCGGGCGAGTTCGCTCAGCGCGCTCCGGGCTGCCGCTCGCGCCGGTATCGGAGCCGTAGCACTGCCCTGCTTCATGGGCGACCTGGATCCGGACCTCGCGCGTGTGCTGCCGCCGCAGCCAGAAATGGATTCCGCGCTCTGGCTGCTGACCCACCCCGACCTGCGGCGGACCGCTCGGATCCGGGTGGTGCTGGATCTGCTGGCGCAGCATTTCGCGCCGCTGCGCCGGCTGCTGGAGGGAAGGTCGATCTAAAGGCCGGCCAGACTTGGATGCAGCACCAGCCGGCCTCCGGCGCCCCGCACGCGCTCGCCCTGGACCGTCAATGCACCGGACGCCAGGTTGGCCAGCGCCAGCGGATAGCAGCGATGCTCCACCTCAAGCACACGCCCGGCCAGGGCAATTGGATCGTCGCCGACCAACACCGGCACGACGCCCTGGACCAGGATCGGCCCGTCGTCGAGGGCGGGACGCACGAGGTGCACCGTGCAGCCGTGCACGCGCACGCCACTGGCCAGCGCGCGCGCATGGGTGTGCAGGCCCGGAAAGGCCGGGAGCAGGGAAGGATGGATGTTCAAGAGCCGGTCGCGCCAGCGCTCGACGAAGTCGGCGGTGAGGATCCGCATGAAGCCGGCGAGACACACGAGATCGATCCCGGCATCGCCCAGCATCCGGTCGAGCGCCGCGTCGAAGCCGGTGCGGTCGGCGAAGGCGCGATGGTCGAGGCAGCCCGCCGGCACGCCCACCCGCTCGGCGCGGCGCAGGCCGAACGCATCCGCGACGTTGCTCACGACCAAAGCGATCGAGGCCGGGTAGTCGGGCGCAAGGGACGCGTCCAGCAGGGCCTGGAGATTGGAGCCGCCGCCGGAGATCAGGACCGCGACGCGGCTACGGGCCATGCCGTGTCGAGCCCGGAGAAGGCGACGTGCGTGCGACCGGTGCAGCTACCGATGCGGCCGACAATCCGGACCGCTTCGCCGTGCTCCTCGAGCGTGGCGCCGATCCTTTCGGCGCGGGACCGGTCGACCACCAGCAGCATGCCCAGCCCGCAGTTGAAGGTACGCAACAGCTCGAGCGTGCTGAGGCGACCCGCCTGCGCCAGCCACGCGAACACCGCGGGCAGTTCCCAGGCGGCGAGATCGAGATGCATCACCTGGCCGGGACCCAGGACCCGCGGCGGGTTCTCGACCAGCCCGCCGCCGGTGATATGCGCCAGCGCCTTCACCCCGCCGGCGGCGATGGCGGCGAGGCAGCTCGCGACATAGATTCGGGTCGGCGCCAGGAGAGCGGTGGCGAGACTGAGCCGTTCGTCCCATGGGCACGGTTCGGCGAGCCTGAGGCCCTGCTCACGCAGCACGAGGCGCACCAGGGAGAAGCCGTTGGCGTGCACGCCCGAGGCTGCCAATCCGAGCACGATGTCGCCTTCGGAGATCAGGTCCGGCCGCGGCAGGATGCCGCCGCGCTCGACGGCGCCGACCGCGAAGCCGGCGAGATCGAAATGGCCGCGGCCATAGAGCCCGGGCATTTCGGCGGTCTCGCCGCCGATCAGGGCGCAGCCCGCGAGCCGGCAGCCTTCGCCGATCCCGGCCACGACCTCGCCGGCCACGCCGGCGTCGAGCCGGCCGGTGGCGAAGTAGTCGAGGAAGAACAGCGGCTGGGCACCCTGCACCACGAGGTCGTTGACGCACATGCCGACCAGGTCGATGCCGATGCCGTGATTTGCCCTGGCCTCGGCCGCCAGCAGCACCTTGGTGCCGACTCCGTCCGTGCTCGCCACCAGCACCGGATCGGCAAAGCCGCAGGCGGCGAGATCGAACAGACCGCCGAAGCCGCCTAAGGAGGCGTTGGCGCCGGCGCGCGCGGTCGCGCGCGCCACCGGGCCGATCCGGTCGACCAGGTCGGCGCCGGCATCGATGTCGACGCCGGCTTCGGCGTAGCGGCTGCCGCCGGGTGTCGCTTGAGTAGTCATGCCCGGATCGCTAGGTGACACTGGTCGCAGTCGGCTGCCGAAGGTCGGCAAGCCTTACAGAGTGACGGCGAGATGCGCAACGCAGCAGGATTCGTGATCTGGTGGCGCAGGACCGCGCTGGCGCTCGTGGCGCTGTTGGCACTCGTGGCCCGGGCGGACGCGACCGACCTCTACCGCATTCAAGGCATCGATATCGATGCCACCAGCGAAAGCGGGGTGGTGGCGCGGGAGCAGGCCATAGCCCAGGGCCAGCGCGACGGCCTGACCCGGCTGATGCAGCGGCTCACCTCGCCCGCGGATCACGGCCGGCTCCCGGACGTGGCGGACCTGGCGATCGAGCGCTACGTCAACAGCTTCGAGATCGCCGAGGAGAAGGTCGGGCCCAACCGCTACCTGGGCGTGATCAACGTCAGCTATATCGCTGGCCAGGTCCAGGGGCTGCTGGGTAGCGCCGGCATCCCCTACCTCACCCGCCGTTCCGACCCGATCCTGGTGGTGCCGGTCACGGTGGCGGGCGGCAGGGCCGAGGCGTGGGTGGAGACGAGTCCCTGGCGCGACGCCTGGTTCTCGGCGACCGAGGACGCGACCTTGGTGGTGGTGGCCCTGCCGCTGGGCGATCTCGCCGATATCGCCGGAGCGCCGGTCGAATCGCTGCTCGCCGGCGATCCGGCCGCTCTCGAGTTGCTGGGCGTGCGCTACGGCGCCACGACCGTGATCGTGGCCACTGCGACCGCCGCCGACGCGGGTCTCTCCGGCCCGGTGAGCATCGATCTCAGGCGCGCCGACGACTGGGGACAGCCGATCTTCCAGTCGACCGTGGACACCGGCACGGCCACCGATCCCGCGACGGCGCTCAAGGACGCGGTGAACGAGGCCGTCCTCGCGATCGAGGACGACTGGAAGCTCCGCACTGCCGCCAGGGCGGCCAAGGTCTCGACGCTCGACGTGACCGTGCCGCTTGCCGACCTCGCCGGCTGGGTGCACATAAGGCGCGATCTGACCGCCCTGCCAGAGGTTCGCTGGGTGACGGTCGACTCCTTCACGCAGAGTCGCGCTCGGGTGACCATCGGCCATCTCGGTGACGTCGAACGCCTGAGCGGTGCCGTCGGTCGGATCGGACTGTCGCTCGCCGAGGAGACCGAAGGATGGCTCTTGCGACCGGCGGACATGTCGGCGGTCCCACTGGAGCTCCTGCCCGACGCTTCGGTCACGCCCTGAGCGTGATCGCCGCCTACGCCGCCAACTTCCTGACGGTGGCGCGACTCCTGTCCGCGCTGCCGATCGTACTGCTCGTACGCGACGGGCATTTCCATCAGGCCGCCCTGCTGTTCCTGATCGCCGCGGCGACGGACGGACTGGACGGCTACATCGCCAAGCGGTTCAACGCCGTCACCAACTTCGGCACGGTGCTCGACCCGGTCGCCGACAAGGTGCTGATGGACAGCCTGTTCCTGACCCTGGCCTTCGGCGGCTATCTCCCGCCCTGGATCGCGGTGCTGGTGATCTCCCGCGACCTGCTGATCGTCGCCGGCACCCTGGCCCTGCGCTACCTCGCCGGTCGCTTTCGGGTCGAGCCCCTGCTCCTGGGGAAGGTCTCGACCTTCATGCAGATCGTGCTCGGCGGCGCCGTGCTGCTGCAGCTCTCGGTGCTGCCGGGCCTGCAGGTCTGGATCCGGCCCCTGGCGGTCGCAACGGCGCTCGCGGTCGCGGCCTCGGCCGCGGCCTACGTGCAGTCGGCCGGGCGGATCTGGATTCTGGCGCGCGTGCCGCGGTGATCGCTCGCCCCGTGCCGGGCGCCAGCCCATCGGGTGCGGCCGCAGGCCAGCTCGTGCTCGACCTGCCGCACGCCGTCGGCGAGGATCTAACCGACTTCATGCCCGCGGCCTCGAACCGCGCCGCGCTGGACGCCGTGCTCGGCCGGCCCGCTTGGCCAGGCTTCGCGTGCCTGCTCATCGGCCCTGCCGCCTGCGGCAAGACCCACCTCGCCAAGATCTGGGCGCAGCGCACCGGTGCCGTCCTCCTGCGCGGCGCCGAGCTGTGGGAGCCCGCAGAGCCCTTGCGTCGGGTGCAGTCGGCCGATACTTGCGCGGTCGACGACGCCGACGCCGCCGCCGAGGAGCCGCAGCTGTTCCATCTGTGGAACCGGCTGGCCGAGCGTGGCGGCAAGCTGCTGCTGACCGCCCGGGCGCCGGTCCCCAGTTGGGAACTCCATCTGCCGGACCTGCGCTCGCGTCTTCTCACCGCGTGGCCGATCCGGATCGAGCCGCCCGACGACGAACTGCTCGGTGCCCTGCTGGTCAAGCAGCTTGCCGACCGACAGATCCGCGCCGATCGGGAGGTCGTGGCGTTCCTGACCCGGCGCATCGAGCGCTCGTTCGCAGGCGCTCGCGCGGTAGTGCGCGCCCTCGACCGGGCTTCCTTGCGCGCGCGCCGACCGATCACCATGCCGCTCGCCCGTGCCGTGCTCGACGAGCTGGCCCTGGAGCGCGCGGCCGAAGGAGAGACATGATGGAATTGGGCATCAGGGGACGGCGGGCGATCGTCTGTGCCGCGAGCAAGGGGCTGGGCAGGGCCTGCGCCGAAGCATTGGCGGAGAACGGCGTGGCGCTGGTCGTCAACGCGCGCGGCGCGGAGGAGCTCGAGGCGACCGCGGCGGCGATCCGCGCGGCGCACGGGGTGGAGGTGACCGCGGTCGCGGCCGACGTCGCGACCGAGGCAGGCCGTGCCGCACTGCTCGCCGCCTGCCCCGAGCCCGACATCCTGGTCAACAATGCCGGCGGTCCGCCGCCCGGCGATTTTCGCGAGTGGGGGGAGGAGGCCTGGCTCGCCGCTCTGCGCGCCAACATGCTTGCGCCCATCGCCCTGATCCGCGCCGTGATCGACCCCATGGCCGCCCGCGGCTTCGGCCGGATCGTCAACATCACCTCGGCCGCGGTGAAGGCACCGATCCCCGATCTCGGCCTGTCCAACGGCGCCCGGGCTGGCCTCACCGGCCTGGTGAGCGGCGTCGCCCGGCAGATCGCGGGCAAGGGCGTGACGATCAACAACATCCTGCCGGGCCGGTTCGCGACCGACCGGCTCAAGGCCAACCTCGCCGCGGGCGCGCAGCGGCGCGGCGTCAGCTTCGAGGAGGCGGAGAAGGCCGCGGTCGCGGCCATCCCTGCCGGCCGCTTTGGCGAGCCCGCCGAGTTCGGCCAGCTCTGCGCCTACTTGTGCTCGAACCATGCCGGCTATGTTACCGGCCAGAACCTGCTGATCGACGGCGGCGCCTATCCGGGGCTGTTGTGAACCCAAGCATCCCGTCGCGGCGCATCGGCCTGGAGGCGGTGCAGGCGGCGCCGGAGCGGGTGGTGGCGGGGCTGATCAGCGGCACCTCAATGGACGGCATCGACGTCGCGATCTGCCGGGTGGCCGCCGGCGCGCCGCGGTTGCTGGCGGTGCTGGGCGCGCGCACGGTGCCGTGGGAACCGGCGCTGGCAGCGCGGCTGCGGCTGGCACACGCCGCCCCCGCCCTGGAGCTGGCGCGTCTCAACCAGGCCGTCGGCGCGGCGTTCGCCGACGCGGCGGGGGGTGTGGCGGCGGAACTCGGCGTGGCACTGGATCTCGTCGGCAGCCACGGCCAGACCGTGGCCCATGACCACGGGCTGGCCACGCTGCAGATCGGCGAGGCGGCGGTGCTGGCCGAGCGGCTGGGCTGCCCCGTCGTGGCCGATTTCCGCCAGAACGACATCGCCGCGGGCGGCTGCGGCGCGCCGCTCGTTCCCGTCGTCGACCGCTGGCTGCTGGCGCGACCGAACGACGCGATCCTTGCCCTGAACGTCGGCGGAATCACCAACCTGACCGCGGTTCCGCCTCTCGGCGAGGATGACGTGCCGCTGATCGGGTTCGACTGCGGCCCCGGCAACATGGTCCTGGACGAGCTCGCCCGCCGTCGCTCGGGCGGAGCCGAGAGCTGCGATCGCGACGGCAGGCTGGCCGCGGCCGGCACGGTCGACGCTGGCCTGCTGGCCGAACTCCTGGCGGCGCCGGAACTGGCCGCACCGCCGCCCCGGTCCCTCGGGCAGGAGCAGTATGGCGCCACCTTCTGCGACGCCCTGCTGGCCCGCAGCCCGCCGCGCGGCGAGCAGGACTGGCGCGACCTGTTCGCGACCCTGACCGAGCTCACGGTGCGGGCGGTGGCCGAGGCGTATCGCCGCCATGTGGCTCCGGTGCGGCCGGTCGCGGCGGTGATCGTCAGCGGCGGCGGCGCCCGCAACCCGGAGATGATGCGGCGGCTTGCCGCCGCCTTCGCGCCGGTCGAACTGACGGCGAGCGACCGGGTCGGTCTCTCCGCCGACTTCAAGGAGGCGGTAGCGTTCGCACTTTTGGCCTCGGCGCGCCTGGACCGCCGCGCCGCCAACGCGCCGGAGGTGACCGGCGCCCGCCGCCGCGTGCTGCTGGGCAAGATCACCGAGGCCTGAGCGGTGGCGCTTAACCAATTTCTAAGCTCTGTCGCGGATGATCGGGCGTCGGTTGTCTGGTGCTGGAGTTTGGAATGGCCCTGCCGCTTCGCCGCGGGCGTCCGCATGCCCTGCTGCTTCTGCTGGCCCTGGCGCTCGCCGGCTGCGGCGGTGCGCCGGTAGGACCGGTTCTTCCGGAGCCCAGCCTGGATCCGCCGGCGCCGGAGGATGCCCAGGCGCGCAGCGCGAGCTTGGTCCGGATCGGCGAGACGGCCTTGCGCAGCGGCGAGATCGAGACCGCGGTCGGCCTGTTCGAGCAGGCGACCCTGACCGACGGCCGCAACGTCGTGGCCGCGATCGGCCTGGGCGACGCCCTGCTTGCCGCCGGGCGCGACCTCGATGCCAGCCGCGCGTTCGAGCGCGCCCTGGCGATCCAGCCCGCCCTCCAGGCGGCGCGCTACGGCTATGCCCGCTCGATGATCGCGATCCAGCGGCCGGAGGTGGCGGCCGAGCATCTGCAGCAGCTGGTGACCGAGAATCCGAGCAGTGTCGAAGCCCTCAACGCCTTGGGCGTCGCCCAGGACCTGCTGGGCGACCATGCGACCGCCGTCGCCACCTATCGCCGCGCGCTGGAGGTGGTGCCAACCTCGATTTCCGTGCGCAACAATCTGGCGCTGTCGCTGGCGCTGCAGGAGCAGTTCGCCGAAGCCGTGGAGTTGCTGCGGCCTCTGGCCGAAGGACCGGGCGCCACCCGGCGCTCCCGGCAGAACCTGGCGCTGGTCTACGGTCTGAAGGGCGACATGCAGGCGGCCGAGCGTCTGGGCCGGATCGATCTCGGTGGCGAGGATCTCGCCAACAACCTGGCCTACATCGCCGCCGTGCGCGGCATCGAGCCGCCGACGGTGCGGGCGGCGGCGCTGATACCGGAGCAGGGGTACCGCGCCGGTGAGCCCCGCCTGACGCGCACGACCCGGGCGGTCCGCCGCAGTGCGGCGCCGCCCCTGCCGCCGGCTCCGGTTCCCGCCCCGGCCGCGGCGCCGGCGACCGGTCCGCGGCCCCTGATGCCGCTGCTCGAAGAGGCTGGCGGTCCGGCGGCGGGCGGCTGGTTCGTCGATGTCGGGGCGTTCGACGCCGCGGCAGCGGCTGAGCGTTGGCACGGCCTGCGGGTCCGGCATGCCACCGCACTGACTGGGGTCGGCCGGCTGGCCGGTGCCGGCAGCGGGCTCGAGCCGATGCTGCTCGGGCCGGTCGCTAGCGAGCAGGCGGCCACTGCGCTGTGCCTGGAACTGGGCAGCGACGCCCAGCCCTGCCGCCCGCTACAGCTCTGAATCGCCCGTGCGGTCTGCGATCCGGGCGCGGGCGGTAATGGCGGCTTGCGGCGAGAGCGGTGTCGGCCCTGGGGTCGCGCCGGGCGTCGGCTGCGGTCGGGCAGGGCGCACTGGGGCCGACGCCTCCTGGTGTCCGGCGCTCAGACGTTGAGCAGCAGGTGCTCGCGTTCCCAGGAGCTGATCACCTGCTGGTAGGCGTCGTGCTCGGTCTGCTTGACCGCGAGCAGCACCGCGACGAAGTCCTCCCCGAGCACCTCCTTGAGCGGGCCGCTCTGCTGCAGCTTGCGCAGCGCTTCCGGCATCTGTTGCGGCAGGGTCTGGGCGAGTCGGTAGGCGGTGCCCTTGATCGGGTCGCTGGGCTCGATCTCGCCCACGATCCCCAGCCAGCCGCAGGCCAACGTGGCAGCCATGGCGAGGTAGGGGTTGGCGTCGGCGCCGGCGATCCGGTTCTCGACCCGGCGGGCCTCGGGCGAGGAGATGGGCACGCGCAGGCCCACGGTACGGTTCTCGATTCCCCAATGGACGTTGATCGGTGCTGTCGACCAGCGCCGCAGGCGCCGGTAGGAGTTGATGTTGGGCGCCATCAGCGGCATGGCGGCGCCCAGGAACTTCTGCATCCCGCCGATGAACCAGTAGAACTCGGGCGAGGGCTCGCCGTCCGCCTTGGAGAACAGGTTGCGGCCGGTGCCGCGGTCGAACACGCTCTGGTGCACGTGCATCGAGCTGCCCGGCTCGCCCGCCATCGGCTTGGCCATGAAGGTGGCGTAGATGCCGTGCTTGAGGGCGGCCTGGCGCAGCGTGCGCTTGAACAGGAACGCCTGGTCGGCGAGCTCGAGCGCGTTGCCGTGGTTGAAGTTGATCTCCATCTGCGCCGCCCCCGCCTCGTGGGTCAGGGTGTCGACGTCGATCTCCTGCGCCTCGCACCAGTCGTAGACGTCCTCGAAGATCGGGTCGAACTCGTTCACCGCGTCGATGCCGAAGGACTGGCGCGCCGTCTCCTGGCGACGCGAGCGGCCGATCGGGGGGACGAGGGGATAGTCCGGGTCCTCGTTGATCTTGGTCAGGAAGAACTCGAGCTCGGGGGCCACCACCGGGTCCCAGCCCTTCTCGACGAAGAGATTGAGCACCCGGCGCAGCACGTGGCGGGAGGAGATCTCCACCGGTGAGCCGTCATGGTAGTAGCAGTCGGCCAGCACCTGGGCGGTGGGTTCTGGGTACCAGGGTACGAGTCGGATCGAGTTCTGGTCGGGACGCAGGCGGATGTCGCGGTCCACCGGGTCGATCACGTCCTCCTCGGGGTATTCGCCGGTCACCGTCTGGATGAAGATGCTCTCCGGCAGGCGCAGGCTGTCGTCGTCGAGCGAGCGGACGAACTTCTCGGCCGGCAGTATCTTGCCCCGGGCGATTCCGTTGATGTCGGCGATGATGCACTCGACCTCGGTCACATGGTGCTCGCGCAGCCAGTTCTGGAAATGCGCCTTTCGCGAGTTGTCCGGCATTCGAGGAGTCCTGGTGCAGTGACGGCCACGAGCCTGCCAGCATCCCGGGCCGGAGGCAATCGCAGGCCATCAAGCAGGCGTGATTGCCGATCCGGCGCCCGTGCGCGATCTCTGGTGTAGTGCACCAGCCGCCGGTACATTGGACAACATGCGCCAACCTCTGTTCACCCTGCTCGCCACCGTCCTCCTGGGAGCGGGCGGAGCTGTCGGTGGCTGGTACCTCTTCGCCGAGCCCGCATCGAGTGCTCGCGAGATTCCGGGGCCTCGGGTCCGCGCCGTGCCGGTGGAGACCGCCATCGCCCGGGCGGGCCAAGCCGCCACCCACATCCATGCCACCGGCACCTTGCGAGCCAGCGACGCGGTGGTGGTGCAGCCCGAGATCGCGGGCAGGGTCACGGCCGTGTTGTTCGACCAGGGCCAGTCCGTGACCGCCGGCACCTCCATGATCAAGCTGGCACCCGAGATGCTCCAGGCCGAACTGGTCAAGGCCGAGGCCGCGTTGGGTCTGGCGCGCGAGAACTTCCAGCGCTCGCAGGAGCTGTCGCGCCGTGGCGCCACGGCCGCGCAGGCTCTGGACGAGGCTCGGGCCACGCTGCGCACCGCGGAAGCCGAGGTCGACCTGTGCCGGGTGCGCCTGGCGCATACCGACATCGTCGCCCCGTTCGACGGCGTGGTCGGCCTCAAGGAGCTCAGCGTGGGCCGCTATGTCGAGCCCGGCGACGAGCTGGTGTCCCTGGAGCGGATAGATCCGCTCTACCTCGATTTCCGCCTGTCGGAGCGCTGGCTGACCAAGCTCGCCCCGGGTGAGAAGCTGGACATCAACGTGGACGCCCTGCCGGGCCGCACCTTTCCCGCCACCATCGCGGCGCTCGACCCCAAGGTCGACGTCAACGGCCGCGCGGTGCAGCTGCGGGCGACCGTGCCCAATCCCGACCGCAGCCTGCGCCCGGGCCTGTTCGCCCGGGTCGACATCGAGATCGACGAGCGGCCCGACGCGGTGCTCGTGCCCGAGGCGGCCGTGGTGCTCCAGGAGCGCGGGCCGGTGGTCTACCGGGTGGAGGACGGACGCGCCGCCCTCACCCCGGTCGTCACCGGCATGCGGCGCGACGGCCAGGTCGAGATCACCCAGGGCCTGGCGGTGGGCGCCACCGTCGTGGTCAACGGCCATGTGCGGCTGCGCGACCGGGCGCTGGTCGAGCTGGTGACTCCCGCCGGCGAAGGCTGAGACGGTGAGCCTGCCCGAGCTGTGCATCCGCCGCCCGGTCTTCGCCAGCGTGCTCAGCCTGCTGCTGATCCTGATCGGTGTCGTCTCCTACCTGCGCCTGCCGGTGCGCGAGTACCCCAACATCGACCAGCCGGTGGTTTCGGTTGTCACCCGCTATCCCGGCGCCAGCCCCGAGATCATGGAGACCCAGGTCACCCAGGTGCTGGAGGCCTCGATCGCCGGCATCCCGGGGATCGACGTCCTGTCCTCGACCAGCCGGCAGGAGACCAGCCGGATCACCGCCCGGTTCACCCTCGCGACCGATCCCGAGGATGCCGCGGCCGACGTGCGCGACCGGGTCTCGCGGGTCCGCGGCCGCCTGCCCGACGAGATCGACGAGCCGATCATCAGCAAGGTCGAGGCGGACGCCGACCCGATCCTCTATCTCGCCTTCACCAGCGACCGGATCTCCTCTCTCGACATCACCGATTTCGTCGACCGGGATGCGCGCGACCGGCTGCAGAACCTGCCCGGCGTGGCCGAGGTCCAGATCCTGGGCGAGCGCCGCTACGCCATGCGCATCTGGCTCGACCGCGACCGCCTGGCCGCTTACGGCCTCACCGTCCAGGACGTGGAGGAGGCGATCCGGCGCCAGAATTTGGAGGTGCCGGCAGGCCGGATCGAGAGCGTGGACCGTGAGTTCACCGTGCTGTCGCGCACCGGCCTGACATCGCCCGAGGAGTTCGCGGCGATCGTGGTCAAGGATGCCGACGGCTTCGCGGTGACCCTGGGCGACCTCGCCCGGGTCGAGGTCGCGGCCGAGGACGACCGCCGTGCCACCCGGTTCAACGGCCACAACTCGGTCACGATCGGTATCATCAAGCAGGCGACCGCCAACCCGCTCGACGTCGCTCGCGCGGTGCGCGCGGCGCTGCCGGCCCTGGTCGAGAACCTGCCGGCCGGCATGGACGCGGTGATCGCCAACGACACCACCGTGTTCATCGAGCGCTCGATCTCCGCCGTGTTCGTCACGATCGCCGAGGCGGTGGGGCTGGTCGTGCTGGTGACCTTGCTGTTCCTGCGCTCGTTTCGCGCCACGCTGATCCCGGTGGTGACCATCCCGGTCTCGCTGATCGCCACCTTCGCGCTGATGTTTGCCGCCGGCTTCTCGGTCAACACGCTTACGCTGCTGGCGCTGGTGCTGGCGATCGGGCTCGTGGTCGACGACGCCATCGTCGTCCTGGAGAATGTCTACCGGCACATCGAGAAGGGCGAGCCGCCGTTCGAGGCGGCGCTGATCGGCACGCGCGAGATCGTCTTCGCCGTCGTCGCCATGACCCTCACCCTGGCCGCGGTCTACGCGCCCATCGCCATGACGCCGGGCCGGACCGGCCGGCTGTTCATCGAATTCGCCCTGGCACTGGCTGGCGCGGTCGTCGTCTCCGGCTTCGTGGCCCTCACCCTCACCCCCATGATGTGCTCGCGGCTGCTGGCGCCGCACGGCCGGGAGAATGCCGTGGCCGGCGCGATCTCGCGCGGGCTCGATGCCATGGAGCGAGGCTATGCGCGGCTGGTCGGGATGGTCCTCGGCCGCTCGTGGCTGCTCCTGCCACTGGTCGGTCTGGTCCTGGGCAGCGGCGTCGCCCTGTTTCAGCGCACGCCCAGCGAGCTGGCGCCGACCGAAGACCGCGGCTACATCCGCGCCTCGGTCCGCGGCCCCGAGGGGGCGACGATCGAGTGGACCACCCGCAACCTGACCCAGTTCGAGCCGATTCTCGCCGCGGTCCCCGAGGTCGCCAGCACCTTCGTCATCGCCGGCGTGCCCGAAGTCACCCGCGGCATCGCGGTCATCCGGCTCAAGCCGTGGGAGGAGCGGCAACGCAGCCAGCAGGAGATCCTGGCCTCGCTGCGCCCGGAGTTCGCCAAGGTGCCCGGCATGGTGGCGGCACCCAGCAGTCCGCCGTCCCTGGGGCAGGATTCGCGCAGCCCGCCGGTGCAGCTCGTCCTCCAGACCAGCGGCAGCTACCAGGAGCTGGCCGAAGTCGCCGAGCGTTTCGTTCGCGCGGTCGAGGACTGGCCGGGCATCACCGACGTCTCGGGCGAGCTGACCCTGGCCACGCCGCAGCTCGAGGTCGATTTCGACCGTCAGAAGATCGCCGACCTGGGCCTGAGCGTGGACAGCGTCGGCCGTACGCTGGAATCCTTCCTGGCCGGGCGCACCGTCACCCGCTTCAACCGCAATGCCGAGCAGTACGACGTCATCGTGCAGGTGGCCGACGCCGACCGCAAGGAGCCGGACGACCTCGCGGCGATCTACGTCCGCGGCCGCGGCGGCGAGATGATCCAGCTCTCCAATCTGGTCGAGATGCACGAGACCGTCGCCGCCAAGGAGCTCACCCGCTACAACCAGCTGCGCTCGGCCACGGTGGTGGCGGCCCTGGCGCCCGGTTACACCATCGGCCAGGCACTGGACTATTTCGAGGCTACGGCGCGCAAGGTGCTGCCCGACAATTTCCGCTACGACTATTCCGGCCCTTCGCGCGAGTTCAAGCAGGCCGGCAGCTCGATTCTGCTGATCTTCGGCCTGGCGCTGGCCTTCATCTACCTGTTGCTCGCCGCGCAGTTCGAGAGCTTTCTGTCGCCGCTTCTGATCATGGTCACGGTGCCGCTGTCGCTGGCCGGCGCCTTCCTGGCGATCCACCTCACCGGCGGCACGCTCAACGTCTACAGCCAGATCGGCCTGGTGACCCTGATCGGCCTGATCACCAAGCACGGCATCCTGATCGTCGAGTTCGCCAACACCGCTTTTGCCGCCGGCGCCAGCCGCCGCGAGGCGGCGCTGCAGGCGGCTGCCCTGCGGCTGCGCCCGATCCTGATGACCACGGCGGCCATGGTGCTGGGTGCTGTGCCGCTGGCCCTTTCGCAGGGTGCGGGGGCCGAGAGCCGCCAGCAGATCGGCTGGGTGATCGTCGGCGGCATGACGCTCGGTACGCTGCTCACCCTGTTCGTCCTGCCGGCACTCTACGCCGCCCTGCCGGAGCGGCATCCGGTCGCGGCGCCGGCGGCCGAGGCGCAGGGGTCCTTGCGGCCTGACACCGGTTAGACATTCGCCGCCGGCGCTCCCGCCTTCGCGGCAGGAGCGCCCGTCATGATCGTCCCCGGTCCCCGCAACAGCCTGAGCGATGTCGCCGGGCTGCAGGTCGGCAATGCGGAGGATCCCGGGGCCTGGAGCGGCGTCACCGTCATCCTGCCCGACCGCCCCGTCTTGGCCGCCGTCGACGTGCGCGGCGGCTCACCGTTCACCGTCAACACGGCCACGCTGGATCCCAGCAGCATCGTCAAGGCGTTGCACGGCCTGGTGCTCAGCGGCGGTTCCGCCTTCGGCCTGGAGGCTGCCGCCGGCCTGACCAGCTGGCTGGCGATGCGCGGGCACGGCGCACGGATCGCCGGCTGCTGCATCCCGACCGTGGCCGGGGCCATCATCTACGACCTCGCCAATGGCGGGAACAAGGCCTGGGGCGAGATGCCGCCCTATCGCCAGCTGGCGCGTGCCGCCGCGGAACGGGCGGGGCCCGATTTCGCCTTGGGCAATGCCGGAGCCGGCTTCGGCGCCATTGCCGGGCGGATCAAGGGCGGACTGGGCACCGCCTCCGCCGTGGATCCGCTCAGCGGGGCGACCATCGCCGCCCTGGTCGCGGTCAATCCGGTGGGCTCGGTCACCATGCCCGGCAGCTCGACCATGTGGGCCTGGCACCTCGAGCAGGCGGGCGAGCTCGGCGGCCAGGTGCCGCCCACCGTCGCCACCGGCCATCAGCTCGAAACCAAGGACGGGATCGCCGACAACACCACGATCGGCGTGATCGCCACCGACGCCGCTTTGGACCAAGGCCAGCTGCGGCGCCTCGCGGTCATGGCGCAGGACGGGTACGCCTATGCTATCCGCCCGATCCACACCCATCTCGACGGCGACGTGGTATTCGCGCTGACCACGGCCCCGGCTCCGGTACCGCAAGGCGCCGACACGCTGGTGCGCCTGGGCGCCATCGCCGCGGACGTCATGGCCCGGGCGGTGTGCAGGGGCGCCTACCTGGCCGAGGACCTGGGCAGCTACCGCAGCTACCGGGCGCTCCATGCGGGCGACCGGACCCCACCCTCGATGATCGGGTGATCAGGCGGCGAGCTTGAGGCTCTCCTCGAGCATGCCCAGGCCCTCGTCCAGGATGGCGTCGCTCGCGGTCAGCGGCACCAGGATGCGGATGACGTTGAACTCGGTACCGCAGGACAGGAGCACGAGGCCATTGTCCAGCGCTCTGCTGGTCACCTGCTTGGTGGTGGCGGCGTCGGGCTCGGACGTGCCGCGCTCCTTGACGATGTCGAAGCCCACCATGGCCCCCAGGCGTCGGATCGACGCGATCGGCACCAGGTCGTTGCGGCGTTCCATGAAGCGCAGCCGCTCCTCGATCCGCGCGCCGATCTCTTCCGCCCTGGCCAGGAGCCCCTCTTCCTCGATCACGTCGAGGACGGCGAGCCCAGCGGCACAAGCGACCGGCGAGCCCGCATAGGTGCCGCCGAGGCCGCCGGCCTCCGGGCGGTCCATGATCTCGGCGCGGCCCAGCACGCCAGACAGCGGGAACCCGCCGGCCAGCGACTTGGCCATGGTGACCAGGTCCGGCTCGACGCCCGAATGCTCGATCGCGAACAGCTTGCCGGTGCGGGCGAAGCCGGACTGGACCTCGTCCGCGACCAGGAGGATGCCGTGTTCGTCGCAGAGCCGGCGCAGCTCGACCAGGAGCTCTCTGGGCGCGATGTGGAAGCCGCCTTCGCCCTGGACCGGCTCGATCATGATCGCCGCGACCCGTGACGGCTCGATGTCGGCCTTGAACAGGTAGTTGAGCGCCTTGAGCGAGTCGGCGACCGTGACGCCGTGCTGCGCCACGGGGAAGGGCACGTGGTACACGTCGCCCGGCATCGGACCGAAGCTCTTCTTGTAGGGCAGGACCTTGCCGGTGAGCGCCATGGTCATCATGGTCCGGCCGTGGAAGCCGCCGGTGAAGGCGATGATGCCGGTGCGGCCGGTAGCGGCGCGGGCGATCTTGACCGCGTTCTCGGCGGCCTCCGCACCGGTGGTGAAGAACACGGTCTTGGCCGGCCCGCTGAATGGCGCCGCCGCGTTGAGCCGCTCGGCGAGCCGGACATAGGGCTCGTAGGCCATCACCTGGAAGGCGGTGTGGGTGAAGCGCTCCGACTGCTCCGCCACGGCCGCCATCACCTTGGGGTGACGGTGGCCGGTGTTCAGCACCGCGATCCCGCCAGCGAAGTCGACATAGCGCCGACCCTCGACGTCCCAGATTTCCGCGTTCTCGGCCCGCGCGGCGTATACGGGGGTCGCGTGCCCGACGCCGCGGGGGACGGCCGCGTTGCGGCGGGCGAGCAGGTCGGCATTGGTGGTCATCGGTTTGGCCTCGATCGGTTCTTGTCGAATCCGGCGCTCGCGCGCCGACATGGTCAGACGATAGCGCCGGTGGCGGCCGTCGCTGTCCTGGCGGCGGCACGGACGCGCGCGGCTGCGCCGAATGCGGCGAACAGGCGGCGCGACCAGGGATTGTCGAGCACCGCCCATTCCGGGTGCCACTGGACCGCCAAGGCGAAGCCGCTCGCACCACGGACGCTGACCGCCTCGATGGTGCCGTCCTCCGCAACGGCCTCGACGATAAGCCGGTCGGCAAGCCGGTCGATGCACTGGCCGTGCAGGGAATTGACCTCGATCCGTTCCGCGCCGTCAAACAGCTTGTGCAGAGCGCCGCCGGGCGTGAGCGTGATCGGGTGCGCGACGCCGTAGCGCTCGGACGGGGACTTGGTCTTGTCGGATCGGTGGTCAAAACGGCCCGCCACCTCGTGGACATGCTGATGCAGTGAGCCGCCCAGCGCCACGTTCAGTTCCTGCAGCCCGCGGCAGATGCACAACAGCGGCACGCCTTGCGCCAGCGCCGCCCGGATCAGCGGGAGCGAGGTGGCGTCGCGCGCGGGGTCGGCTTCGTTGCCCGCCCGCGCCGGCGGGCCGCCATAGAGCGCCGGCTCGACGTTGGACGGGCTGCCCGTGGCCATGAGTCCGTCGAGTCGCCCCACCAGATCCGCGGGCTCGAGGCGCGCCCCGAGCGCCGGGATCAGCAACGGCACCGCGGCCGCACCGGTCGCCACGGCATCGACGTATTTCTCGCCCACGCTGTGGAAGTGGAACCCGTCGCGGGTCTTCAGGCAGGCGGTGACCCCGACGAGCGGGGCCGGCAGGCTCTCGTTCATGGAAGGCAGGCTATAGCCCGGCGCAGCCTGAGAGGACAAGTCGCAGACCTTGGCGGCTGCATTGTCGCCAAATGCAAAGGAGGGGGCTTTCGCCCCCTCCGCGTCACCAGTCATCGGGCCCGGTCCGCTGCGCGGACGGAGCCGCGGGTCCGTCGGTCAGGCCGCCTTGCTGTCGATCACGCGCGGCTGCGCCGTGCCGCCGATCTCGATCTTGCGGGGCTTCATCGCCTCCGGCACCTCGCGCACCAGCTCGACATCGAGCAGGCCGTTGCTGAGCTTGGCACCCACCACCTTGACATGGTCGGCAAGCTGGAACCGATGCTCGAAGCCGCGCTGCGCGATGCCGCGGTGCAGATACTCGACGCCCTGCTCGGGCTCGCTGATCTGCCCCTTCACCGTCAGCACGTTCTCGTGCGCGGTGATGTCCAGGTCACGCTCGCCGAAGCCGGCGACCGCCATCGAGATGCGGTACTTGTCCTGGCCGAGCTTGGCAATGTTATAGGGGGGATAGGAGACGTCGCGACCCGCTTCGCGAAAGGCGGTCTCGAACAGCTTGTCGAGATGGTCGAACCCGACGGTCGACCGGAACAGCGGGGAAAGATCCAGAGCACGCATCACAAGTCCTCCAGTTGAGCGACCTTGGCGATTGCCCGTCCGAAGACCGGGCACTAACTAGCGGATGCCGTATCACGTTCGATCCCGGCTTCCACTGTCTGCTGCGGTATTTGGGCGACAGCCCGCGGCATGCAAGAGGGTCGTCGATCGAAAAATCGCGCAGCCGAGGTGATGGGATGGATGTCGGCGCCCTGGTCGGGCTGAAGACGGCGCTGGTCGCCTCTTCCGCCCTGGTGTTCGCCTTGTGGGAACGGCTTCGGCCCGCGGTCGCCAGCCCGCTCCTGCTGCGCTTCCGGCGCGGCTCTGGCGCCGCGTGGCGCCGGCTCGGCCGCAACCTCGGCCTGTTCGCCCTCAACCTGCTGCTGTCGCCCCTATTGGTACTACCCCTGACCTTGTGGGCCGATTCGTTCTCGCTGGGTCTGCGTCCCGATTTCCTCGCCGGACCCCTGGGGCTCGCCTTCGACCTGCTACTGCTCGATCTCTGGATCTACTGGTGGCACCGGGCCAACCACGAAATCCCGTTCCTGTGGCGCTTCCACGCCGTGCACCATTATGATGAGCTGCTCGACACCTCGAGCGCGGTCCGATTCCATTTCGGCGAGGTGGCACTCTCGGCCCTGGTACGGGCCGGGGTCATCCTGCTCCTCGACCTCCCGCTGGCGTCGGTCGTCCTGTTCGAGGCGCTCGTGCTGGCGACCGCGCTCTTCCATCATTCCGATGCGCGATTGCCTCCTTCGCTCGAGCGGCCGCTCGGCCGGCTGATCGTCACGCCCGCGATCCACTGGGTGCATCACCATGCCCGCCGTTCCGACACCGACAGCAATTACGGCACCGTGTTCAGCTTCTGGGATCCGCTGTTTCGCTCCCGCAGCCGCACCGCGCGCAGCCCCGGCATGCCGATCGGGGTGGAGGGTGCGCGCGACCGGCCGTTCCTGGGCCTGCTGACCGCGCCAATGCGGTCTCAGGCCGGCACGAATGGGGCTGCGACTTCGGCACGGCGGTAGATCAACGCCAGGATCGCCGCGCGACCGGCCAGGAACACCAGGAACGTCAGCCACAGGCCGTGATTGCCGAACGCGGGCACGAGCAGGACGGCCGTGACCGCGAACAGCACCAGCGACGCGGCCATGCCGTTGCGCAACTCGGCGGTGCGGGTAGCACCGAAATAGATGCCGTCATAGACGAACGCCCAGACCGAGACCAACGGCAGCGCCACGACGTAGGGCATGAAGGCCATGGCTTGGGCCCGCACTTCGGGCAAGCCGGTCATCAGCCGCACGCCCCAGCCGCCGGTCACTGCGAAGGCCAGGGTCATCAGCACCGCCAGCAGGGCCGCGTTGGCGAAGCTGGCCCGCACCGCGGCGCGAAAGCCCGGCCGGTCGCGGGCGCCCACGGTGCGGCCGACCATGGCCTCCGCCGCATGGGCGAAACCGTCGAGGCCGTAAGCGGCGGCGGTGAAGAAGTTCATCAGCACGGCATTGGCCGCCAACACCACCTCGCCCTGGCGCGAGCCGATGGCGGCGAAGGCGAGGAAGGCCGCCTCCAGCAGCATGCTGCGCAGGAAGAGGTCGCGGTTGACCGCGAGCAGCCGGCGGAAGCGGGCCGGCACCAGGATGGTGGGCCATCCCGGCCAGCCACCCTGGCGGCGCCAGGAGCCGCGCACCACGAACAGGCCGAGTGCCAAGCCCGCATACTCGGCCAGCACCGTGGCCGTGGCGACACCCGTGGTGGCAAGCCCGAGGCCGAACACGAACGACACGGCGAGCACGGCGTTGACGAAGTTGGTCACGATCATCAGCAGCAGCGGCCGGCGCGAATCCTGGAGCCCCAGCAGCCAGCCGAGCAGGACCATGCTGGCCAGCGCCGCAGGCGCGCCGAACAGTCGGATCGACAGGTAGCGCTCGAACTCCACCGCCACCTCGGCCGAAGGTGCGAACAGCCGCTCGCTCAGCAGCACCACCAGCGGCCCGACCAGAATGACCGTAATGCCCAGGCAAATGGCCAGCAGCATGGCACGAGCGACGGCGGCTCGAACTCTCGGCGGTGTCGGCCGCTCCGAATGCCTGGGCGGTCAGTGCGGTCGTGCCCATGCGCAAAAAGCCGAACAGCCAGTAGACGACACTCATCACCAGCGCGCCAAGGGCGACGCCGCCCAGATACCGCGGCGAGTCGAGATGGCCGACCACGGCCGTGTCGACGATCCCCAGCAGCGGCACCGATAGGTTGGACAGGATCAGCGGCCAGGCAAGCCGCCAGGATTCGCGGGTGGCGTTCATGAGCTGCCGCACCAGGTCCGGCCGGAGCGGCCGTGCCCGGGATTAGCCGTTCGGATGCCCGCGAGGCAACCCTGCCCGTCAATCGGAAAAGTGGCGGCCGGATCGGCTCAGGCGATAGCCCAGCGGACCGCGAGACCGATGGTCGTCCACAGTCCCAAGGACAGGACGACGATCAGCAGCACCGACTGGCCCATGGGCAGCCGTTCGTCGCTGCTGTGGGCCGGAGCCGCTGCCGCAGGTGCTGCGATCGCGGATGCGGAAGGGGCGAGCTGGGTCATGGCCGGGCCTTTTCCCTGGTGCGGGCGTCACCGCCCGCGGCTGGGATGACCCTAGGCGCCAATTGCTAACGGGCCGTTAATCCGCCGGGCGCAGCTCCGCCCGCAGGGTCATGGCGGTGGAGGTGCCCTCCAGGTCGACGTCGTCCAGCGACAGCAGGGCGTCGGCGCGGACCGGCCGCCGCAGCCGCACCCGCGCGGCGAGCCCGATGGGCAGGAGCCGCTCGGAGAAGGCGCGCCGTGCCGGGACCAGCCGGCCGTAGACGCAGTAGCCGCCTTCGCCGTCCAGCACCTCGCCGGCGGCGAGATCCCGCTTGGCGGCGGCCGCCACGTCCCCGCGCCAGCCGGTCGGCGTACCGGTGGGCTCGCCGCGCAGGCAGGCCGAGGCGACGCTGACGCCGAGCTCGAGCCCGATCAGATGATAGGGTCGGTAGAGTGCTGCGAAGCGGCCGCAGGGGCTGGTCACGACCCCGTACTCGGCAAAGCAGCGGGCCGTGTAGTCCGACCGTGCCGCGAAGACCACGTAGACCCCCCAGCGCAGGTCGCGATGCACCGGGCGGCCGTCGCGCTCCAGCGAGGAGACCACCTCGACCGTGCCGCGGCGCTCCAGCACGCCGCCGAGCTCGGCCGGGCGCAGCAGGAAGGGCAGGTCGTCGACGCCACAGGGCGGGAAGCGGAGCCCGTCCTCGGGCACGTCCAGCGCGCAGGCGTTGGCGACCGCGGCCATCTCGATCGCGGACTTGGTGCCGTCGAGGAAGGAGTTGAACATCTTCGGATTCATGCCGCCCTCGGCGGCACGCTCGGGCGTGATGCCGTAGTGGCCCCAGACCGTGTCCGGGGTCGAGCGGTGGAATGCAGGCAGGTACTTGGTCCCCTTGCCGGCGCAGATCACCTCGAGGCCGCAGGCGCGCGCCCAGTCGACCTGCTCGGCGATCAGCGCCGGCTGGTCGCCATAGGCCAGGCTGTAGACCACGCCGCGATCCTGCGCGCGCTGCCCCAGGGCGGCGCCGCACAGCACGTCGGCCTCGACATTGACCATCACCACATGCTTGCCGGCCTCGATCGCCGTCAGCGCATGCGCCGCTCCCGCCACCGCATCGCCCGTGGCCTCGACCACAAGCTCGACCTCCGGGCAGGTGGCGACCGCCGCGGCATCCGGCGTCAGCCAGGTGCTGCCGTCGCGCACCGCGGCCCCGGAAGAGGCGGCGGTGGCACGCTCGGGATTCCACCCCACCGCTGCGAGGTTGGCACGCGCTCGGTCCGGGTCCAGATCGGCGATCGCGACCACCTGCAGCCCGGGCGTGGACGGGACCTGCGCCAGGAACATGCCGGCGAACTTGCCGCAGCCGATCACGCCCACGCGGAGTGGCCGACCCTCGGCCTGCCGCCGTTGCAGCTCGCGATGTAAATTCATGCCGTCCCCCCGGACCCGATCGCCTGCGTTGCCGCGTACCTGCTGCCAAACCGTCACATCGTCAAACTGTCATCGCGCCGTCCCGGTTCTATCGCGGCCTGTCCATAGCGTCCGGCTCGCAGCGCGGCGGTGCCGATCGCCGTCATGCTGCGAGGAGAACACCATGACGGTCCTGGCACGCGTCAATCAGCTCGAACTGCGGCTGAGCCAAGATCCCCGCGAGATCGAGGCAGCACAGCGGCTCCGCTACCGCGTGTTCTACGAGGAGATGGGCGCCGTGCCGACAACGGCGATGCGGGCCAGCCGGATCGACGGCGACCGGTTCGACGCCATCGCCGACCACCTGCTGGTGGTCGACCTGCACCGTGGCGACCCGCGCACGCCCTGCGTGGTCGGCTGCTACCGCGTCCTGCGCGAGTCCGCTGCCCATGGCCGGGAAGCCTTCTACACCGCGCACGAGTTCGACCTCAGCGGCGTGAGCTGTGCCTCGGGCGAGATCATGGAGCTGGGTCGCTCCTGCGTCGAGCCGGAGTACCGCAACGGTGCCGTCATGCAGCTGCTCTGGCGCGGCATCGCCGACTATATCGACGGCCATCGGGTCGGCCTGATGCTGGGCTGCGCCAGCCTTCCCGGCACGGATCCCGATGCCGCGGCGCTGGCGCTCAGCTTCCTCCACCATCATGTGCTGGCGCCGGAGGGCCTGCGTCCGCGGGCGCTGGGCGACCGTTTCGTGCCGACCGACCGCATGCCGGCGGAGGCCGTGGACGCACGCGCCGCCCTGCGGCAGCTGCCGCCACTGCTCAAGGCCTACCTGCGCATGGGTGGCATGATCGGCGAGGGCGCCGTGATCGACCGCCAGTTCAACACCATCGACGTCTGTCTGGTGCTGCCGACCGAGCGGGTCCAGGCGAACTACCAGCGCCACTACCGGCAGCATCGCCTGCGCGCGGCGGTCGCCGCCTGAATGTGATGGAACGACAAGCGCTCCGTGGCGCGGCGCGCGGCTTAGCGTTCCTGGCCCTGACGGCGATCCTGTTCGTCCTCTATCTGATGGCCATGGCGCTGGGGACGCGGGCGGCAGTGGCCGTGCGCCGCCTCTGGTGCCGCGGGACCGCGGCGATCCTGGGCGTCCGGGTCACTTGGAGCGGGCGACTGTTCACCGACTGCCCGACGCTCTATGTCGCGAACCACGTATCCTATCTCGACATCCTGGCGCTCGGCGCCTGGAGCGATGGCACCTTCATCGCCAAGTCGGAGATCGCGGGCTGGCCGCTGTTCGGGACCCTCGGCCGTCTCACCAGGACGCTGTTCATCCGTCGGCATTGGCGCAGTGCTCTGATCCAGCGCAACGCGCTGGCGGCCCGGATGCGCAATGGCGAGAGCTTCATCCTGTTCGGCGAGGGCACCAGCAGCAACGGCCTTGCCGTGCGCCCGATCAAGACCAGCCTGCTCAGCGTCGCCGAGCCCTGGATCCTGGACTGCCCGATCGCAGTGCAGCCGGTCACCCTGGCCTACACCCGGCTCGCCGACGGCACGCCGATCGGATCGCGCAACTGCGATCTCTACGCCTGGCACGCGGACGCCGAGTTCGTGCCGCATCTGTGGGGAGCGCTCAAGGACGGCGGCGTCGAGATCCACGTCGTCGCCGGCAACCCGGTGCTGTCCTGGTCGGTCAAGAGCCGCAAGGTGCTGGGCCGGGACCTGCGCAGGCAATTGAGTGGCGACCTGACCAAAGCACGGCTCGATGCCGGCGCGGAACCATTGGCCGTATTGGCGCTGGGCCGGATCACCGGCACCCCGTAGGAGGCCGGACAAGAAAAAAGGAGGCGCTAACCTCCTTTTCAGATCGGACCTGCGTGTGTGGGCTTACGCCTCGTTATTCACCCATCTTAGCCGTTGATTTGGTTCCGGCTAGGCATCAAATAGGCGAACATCAGACTTTGCGCTCAACCACCATTTTCTTGATCTCGGCGATTGCCTTCGCCGGGTTCAGTCCCTTGGGGCATGTGTTGGCACAATTCATGATCGTGTGGCAGCGATAGAGCTTGTAGGGGTCCTCCAGAGCCTCCAACCGGTCGCCGGTGGCTTCGTCGCGACTGTCGACCAGCCAGCGGTAGGACTGCAGCAGGGCGGCCGGGCCCAGATACTTGTCGCCGTTCCACCAGTAGGACGGGCATGACGTCGTGCAGCAGGCGCACAGGATGCACTCGTAGAGGCCGTCCAGCTTGGCGCGCTCCTCCACCGACTGCGTGCGCTCCCTGTCCGGCGGCGGCGCGTAGGACTGCAGCCACGGCTTGGTCCACTCGTACTGCGCCCAGAACCCGGTGAAATCGACGACCAAGTCGCGGATGACCTCCATGTGGGGCAGGGGATAGATGGCGACCTCGCCGTCGATGTCCTCGATCGCCTTGGTGCAGGCCAGCGTGTTCTCGCCGTCGATGCTCATCGAGCAGGAGCCGCAGATGCCCTCGCGGCAGGAACGCCGAAACGTGACGCTGCTGTCGACCTCGGTCTTGATCTTGATCAGAGCGTCCAAGACCATCGGCCCGCATTCGGCGAGGTCGATCTCGTAGGTGTCCAGATGGGGATTTTTCCCCTCGTCGGGATCGTAGCGGTAGATCTTGAACGCCCGCGGCTTCTTCGCACCCGGCTTGGCCTTGTAGACCGTCCCGGGCTGCACCCGCGAGTTCTTCGGCAGCGCAAACTCGACCATCTTGGATCCCTCGTCCCCCGCAGGCTCAGTAGACGCGCTTGGCCAGCGGCACGGGCTCGACCTCGTTGGAGAGCGTGTTCAGGTGCACGGGCCGGTCGCCCAGGCTCGCGCCGTAGCCCTCGTCGAGCCAGATCACCGTGTGTTTGAGCCAGTTGGTGTCGTCGCGCTCGGGGAAGTCCTCGCGCGCATGGGCGCCGCGGCTTTCGGTGCGGAAGCTCGCCGACTGCATGGTCGCCACCGCCTGCAGTATCAGGTTCTGCAACTCGAGCGCCTCGACCACGTCGCTGTTCCAGACCTTGGACGTGTCGCTGACCCGCAGCTCACCCAGGCTGTCCGCGACGTCGCCGATCTTCTCGCAGCCCTCGCTGAGCATCGGCCCGTCACGGAACACCGAGGCGTAGCGTTGCATCGTCCGCTGCATGGCGGCGCGGATCTCGCCCGTGTTCATGCTGCCTCCGGCGTGCCGGACCCGGTCCAGCCGGTCCAGCGACTGCTCGCCGGCGCTGGCCGAGAGCGGCTTGTGCGGCGCGCCCGGCTGGACGATCTCGGCCGCGGTGTGCGCGGCGGCACGCCCGAACACGACCAGGTCGATCAGCGAATTGCCGCCCAGCCGGTTGGCACCGTGCACCGAGGCGCAGGCTGCCTCGCCTACCGCCGACAGTCCCGGGACCACCACGTTGGGGTCGTTGCCGACGGGCCGGACCACCTCGGTGCGCCAGTTGGTCGGGATACCGCCCATGTTGTAGTGGCAGGTCGGCACGACCGGGATCGGTTGCTTGGTCACGTCGACGCCGGCGAAGATCCGTGCGGTCTCGGAGATGCCGGGGAGCCGCTCGTGCAGCAGCTTGGGGTCGAGATGCTCCAGGTGCAGGTGGATGTGGTCCTTGTTGGGACCGCAGCCGCGCCCCTCGTTGATCTCGATGGTCTCGGCCCGGCTGACCACGTCGCGCGAGGCCAGGTCCTTGGCGGTCGGCGCGTAGCGCTCCATGAACCGCTCGCCTTCGGCATTGGTGAGATAGCCGCCCTCGCCGCGGGCGCCCTCGGTAATCAGGCAGCCCGCACCCGCCACGCCAGAGGGGTGGAACTGGACGAATTCGAGGTCCTGCAGCGGCAGGCCGGCGCGGAGCACCATGGCATTGCCGTCGCCGGTGCAGGTGTGGGCGGATGTCGCCGAAGCGTAGACGCGGCCGTAGCCGCCTGTGGCGAGGCAGGTGAGATGGCTGTTGAAGCGGTGCACGGAGCCGTCCTCGATGCACAGCGCCATGACGCCACGGCAGGCACCCTCGTCGTCCATGATCAGGTCGAGGGCGAAATATTCGTTGAAGAAGCGGACCTTGTTCTTCAACGCCTGCTGGAACAGCGTGTGCAGGATGACGTGGCCGGTCCGGTCGGCGGCAGCACAGGTACGGTAGGCCTGGTTCTTGCCGTAGTCGGTGGACTGGCCGCCGAAGGCCCGCTGATAGATCCTGCCCTCGGGCGTGCGCGAGAACGGCACGCCGTAATGCTCGAGCTCGTAGACCGCCTCCGGGGCGTTCTTGGTCATGTACTCGATGGCGTCCTGGTCCCCCAGCCAGTCCGACCCCTTGACGGTGTCGTACATGTGGAAGCGCCAATTGTCGGCGTTCATGTTGCCGAGTGCGGCGTTGATCCCGCCCTGGGCCGCCACGGTGTGCGAGCGCGTCGGGTAGACCTTGCTGATGCAGGCCACCTTCAGGTTGGCCTCCACCATGCCGACCGCGGCCCGCAGGCCGGAGCCCCCGGCGCCGATGACCAGGCAGTCATAGTAGTGATCGGTGATCGGATAGGCCCGGCTCATGACATCAGCTCCCGAGGGAAACCTTGAGGACCGCGACGGCGCAGGCGAGCCCGATCGCGATCAGGGCGAAGTTCGCGGCCATCAGCGAGGCGAGCTTGGTCGTCTCGTCATGCAGATAGTCCTCGATGATCACCCGCACGCCAAGGATCGCGTGCCAGACCGTGGCGATGATCAGGAGCAGCATCGCGGTGGAGTTGACCGGCGTTGCGAGCCATGCCCGGACTTCCAGATAGCTGGCGCCCGACAGCGACACCGCCGCCACGATGAACCACAGGCTGAGCGGAATCAGCGCCACCGAGGTGACGCGCTCCATCAGCCAGTGATGCGAACCCTGCCGCGTCGACGCCTGGGCCAGGATGCGGGCGCTGAGCGACTTGCCGACCGATGCCATGCGGGTGCTCCTCAGCCGCCGACGATGATGATGAGGATCCAGGTGAGCGCGGTCAGGACCACGGTCGCCCCGAGCACGACCATGCCGCTGGTGCGCGCGCCGGCCTTGTCCAAGTTGCGGCCGGTGTCCCAGACCAGATGCCGGACGCCGTTGAGGCTGTGGTAGAACAGAAAGATGGTGAAGCCGAACAGGATCAGGCCGCCGAAGACATTGTCCATCGCCGCCTGCACGGTGGCGAAGCTGTCCGGCCCGCCAGCGAGGGCGAGGAGCCACCAGGCCAGCAGGACAAGCCCCACGGTGAGACCGGCTCCGGTCACGCGATGCGCGATCGACATCGCCATGGTCAGGTACCAGCGATAGATGCCGAGGTGCGGCGACAGCGGCCTGCTCGCCTGAGCCATGCTCTACTCCCGACGGGATCACGGAACGCCTGCCCGAGCGCGGCCGTCCATGTTGCGTGTGCGAGATAGTAGAGCGGGCGAGTCGGGCGTCAACGCGACATCCGCGCCCGCGTCGCGGTCCGTCCGTGGGAATTCAACGCGCTAGTTCAGCGGAACAGGCCCAGGATCGGTCCGACCGGTGCGAGGACGCGGCCGACGAGTTCGGCGGAGGCGACGAGCACCCCGGCGATCCAGCCGACGGTTTCCTCCTCGGTTGGGGCGGCAGGCGATCCCTTGCCGCCGGCATGGTTTTCCGGCGGCACGTCGCGCAGATAGGTGCCGACCAGCTGCGCTTCGCGGCCGGAGTTGGGCTGCCGGTAGCAGCTGACGTCGGCAAGCGTGCGGTAGCAGAAGACCTGCTCCTGATGGGCGCTGCCACTGCAGGCGGCGACGCTCCCCGGACCGATGGCCAGGGCCAGCAGCCGCCAGCGCAGATGACGCTTGGTTAGCATGCCGTTAGCGTATATCGGCGTCGCGCCACGTGGCTGGGCGGTAATGCCGTCATGCCTACCACGCTACGGCGACGGACGCGAAGAACGGGAGTTCGATGGTGCGCGGAGCATTGCTGACGATCATGGCCGTGGCGCTGGCCGGGTGCTCGGGTGGCCCGGCCCGGCTCGGGCCCGATTCGGATCCGCGTGCCGCCCGCCAGCTCCTGGCCTCGGCCGCGGCGGATGGGCCGGTGCGGATCCAGGCCAACGGGATGGTGCGGGCGAGCGACACCACCTTGCGCGCGCCCCGGCTCGCGGAGCAGGCGGCGCGGGGTATCCGCAACCTCGACGTCCACTTCACCGACGGTCCGGAGGCAGTGGGCTCCGCACGCCTCGTCCTGCTGTTCGATCCGCCGGAGGATCTCAATGTGGAGCGGGTCTGCGCGGCGTCGTCTCTGCCGGCGTCGGTGCCGTCGCCTGAGCCGCTGCGGCTGCGCGCGGTGTTCTGCGACGCCGGCACCTTCATTGCCGACAGTTCGGCATCGACCTCCGGTACCGGTGCAGCCGACATCGACCGGCTGATCTGGCGGACGGTGGGCGCCCTGTTCCCCGACGACTATCCCGAGACCTATGGCATCCGGTCGTTCTTCGGCTTCTGATCGGCGGCGAACGCGGACAGGATCCGCTCGACCGCGAGCGTCGCGGTCACGGCACCGCTCGCCACCGCCTGCTCGAGGTCCGGCAGCAGGGCGCGCACGGCGGGGTGCGCGCGCAGCGCGCTCATGAGCCGCACCTCCAGCATCGACCACATCCAAGCCACTTGCTGCCGCCGACGCTTGGCCGCGAACTCGCCCGCGCCCTCGAGCGCCGTGCGGTGCCGCTGGATCTCGAGCCACAGCTCCGCCAGACCTGCACCGGTGAGGGCGCTCACCGTCTGTACGGTTGGCCGCCAAGCCGCGCTCTCAGGTTCGATGATCCGGAGCGCAGCGCGATAGTGCGTCACCGCCTGCTGCGCGCGCAGCAGATTGTCGCCGTCGGCCTTGTTCACGGCGATCAGGTCGGCGAGTTCGAGCAGGCCCTTCTTGATCCCCTGCAACTCGTCGCCGGCACCCGGCAGCATCAAGGCCAGGAACAGGTCGACCATGCCCGCGACCATGGTCTCCGACTGGCCAACCCCCACCGTCTCGACCAGGATCACGTCGAAGCCCGCCGCCTCGCACAGCAGCATGGTTTCGCGGGTCATGCGCGCCACCCCGCCCAGCGTGCCGCCCGAGGGCGAGGGCCGGACGAAGGCCATAGGATCGGTGGCGAGGCGGCCCATGCGCGTCTTGTCGCCGAGGATCGAGCCGCCGGTGCGGGTGCTCGAGGGGTCGACCGCCAGGACGGCGACCTTGTGGCCGTGGCCCGTCAGTGCCGTGCCGAACGCATCGATGAACGTGCTCTTGCCGACCCCGGGCACGCCGGTGACGCCGATGCGGCGGGCGCCGCCGGTGGCCGGCAGCAGCGCCTGGAGCACCTCCTGTGCCTGAGCTTTATGACTGGAATTCGCACTTTCGATCAGGGTGATCGCCCGCGACAGCAGGGTCCGGTCGCCACCGCGCACTCCGGCAACATAATCCTGGGTGGAGAGGCGCCTGCGGCCCGCGGTCTGGGGCATCCGTGATCATGCCGGTTCGAGACTCGATCGGTAACCTCATGGCCGACAAGCCCCGATCATGGCAAGCGTGCCGCAGCGCGGTACCGTCGGCTGTTGACGCTGCCGTGGGGTTGACGGCAGAAGGTGCGCCGTATGCAGCCATCGGGCGCCGCCGAGGATCCACGGCCGTGGGTCGGGCAGCTTGTGGTTGCGAGGAGGGCTAGGCTGACATGGTCCAGCGCCGGCGCCTGCTGCGTGCGCTCGCCGCGCCTTTGCTTGCCGTTCCCGCCTTCGCCGCGGCGGTGGAGCCGCTGCCGGCCCCGACCGGCCGGGTGATCCTGACGGTGACCGGCCGCATCGCCGGCGGGACCGTGCGGCTGGATCGAGCGCTGCTGCTGGCCGGCGGCACGGACAAGCTGCTGACGTCGACGCCCTTCACCGACGGCGTGTCGACCTTCTCCGGCGTGCTGGCATCGCGACTGCTCGATCGGCTCGGCGCCGACGGAACCAGCCTGCGGACCCGGGCACTCAACGATTATGCGGTCACAATTCCGATGTCGGACATCCGGACCTATCCGGTGCTGCTCGCGCTTGACCAGGACGGCCGCGCACTGTCGGTGCGTGAGCGAGGGCCGATCTGGGTGATCTATCCGTTCAGCGACCATCCGGACCTGGACGGCCGCGTCTATCGCCAGCGCTCGATCTGGCAGCTCTCCCACGTCGAGGTCGCGTGAACGCTTCCCGTCGGGCGCGGCTCGCGGGTACGGCGCTGCTGCTCGTGGCCTTATTCGTCTTCGCGGCAAGCTTGAGCCTGATCGAGAGCCGGCTGCAGCGGCTAAGCCAAGGCTTGGCGGAGGGTGCGACCGAATTGAGCTGGAGCGTGTTTCAGGCGAGAGTTCGAGCTTTCGCGACTGCTGCGCGCCCTCGACGTCGCGGTAGTCACCGGGAAGGACCCGCGTGGCGATCTGCCCAACCGTTTCGATCTGTTCTGGAGCCGGGTGACGACGTTCCGGGCTGGGCAGGATTCGCGGCCGTTTCGCGAGCTGCCGGGGGCACTCGATCTCCTGCAGCGGCTCCAGGCCACCCTGGACCGGCATGCCGACGGGGTGGCGGCCGCCGATCCTGGAGCCTGGCGGATGCTGCGGGACGAGCTCGACGCTGAGGCGCCGAAGCTCCAGGAGCTGACGCTAGTGCTGCTGCACAAGTCGGCCGAAGATCACAGCGCCGTGCAACGCTATCTCCGCGAACTGCGGCCGATCGGCTGGTTGTCCCTGGCAGGCCTGCTCGCCAGCGCCGGGATCCTGGTCTTTCTGCTCTGGCGGGAAGTCCGCCACACCAAGGGCCTCCTCGCCCGCACCGAGGAATTGCGCGACCGGATCCAGCATCTGGCTCACCACGACGCGCTCACCGGGCTGCCGAACCGGCGGCTGTTCGAGGACCGGCTGATCCAGGCTTTGGCCGTCGCCGCCCGTGCCCGCCGCCGGCTGGCCCTGCTCTATCTCGACCTCGACGGCTTCAAGGAGATCAACGACACGCTGGGCCACAGAGCCGGCGACGAGCTGCTGCGCATCGTCTCCGAGCGCCTGGCCACCTCGGTGCGTGGTGGCGACACGATCGCGCGCTTGGGCGGCGACGAGTTCGCGGTGATCCAGATCGAGCTGCGCACCGCCACCGACGCCGCCATCCTGGCCGAGCGCCTGATGACCGCGGCAGCCAAGCCGATCCGCGTCGGCCAGCAGGATCTGGTCATCGGCGCCAGCATCGGGATCGCACTCTATCCCGACGACGGCGGCACGGCCGACGAGCTGCGCGCCAACGCCGACGTCGCCCTCTACAGCGCCAAGGCCGCCGGCCGCGCTCGCATGGCCTACTACCGGCCGGAGCTGACCACCGAGGCCCGGACCCGCGGCCTGCTTCGGCGCGACCTGGCGCGGGGAATCGAGCAGGGCGAGCTCGAGCTGCACTATCAGCCCAAGGTGGCGGCCGCCGACGGCTCGGTCACCGGCCTGGAGGCCCTGCTGCGCTGGCATCATCCGCAGCGCGGCACGCTCGCCCCGGGCTCCTTTCTGCCGCTGGCCGAGGAGACCGGCCTGATCGAGCCCCTGGGTGCTTGGGTGCTGCACGACGCGTTGGGCCAGATCGGCCGCTGGCGCGCCAACGGCATCGCGCCGCCGCGGGTCGCGATCAATCTCTCGCCCTCGCAGCTGCGCCGGGGCGGTATCGCCCAGCGGCTGGCCGACCTGATCGACGCTGCCGACATCCCACCGGCGCTGATCGAGCTCGAGCTTACCGAGCACGTCCTGCTGGACGACGATCCTCGCGTTCATCACGAGCTCGACGCCTTGCGCCAGCTGGGGGTTGCCGTAGCCCTGGACGATTTCGGCACCGGCTATTCCAGCCTCAGCTATCTGCATCGGCTGCACCTGCGCACGGTCAAGATCGATCGGACCCTGGTCGGCCAGTTCGGCGACCGGCGCGCCGAGACCATCTGCGCCCACGTCGTCCGGCTCGCCCATGATCTGGGCTTGGTCGTCGTGGCCGAGGGCGTGGAGACCTGGCGCCACGTCGAGATCGCCAAGGGCCTGGGCTTCGACGAACTCCAGGGCTACTGGTTCGCCCGGCCGGCGCCCGTGTCCGAGATCACCGGCCGGCTGCGGACCAGCCACCCCTTTCTCGGACGTACCGAGGACGGGGCCGGATCCTAGCGGGCGAGGTGCTGCACCGCCGCTCCGCGGGCAGGTCAGGGCGGATCGCGCGTCGCCAGCGGAGCGCCTTCGCGGAGCAGGGCGGAGGTGAAGATCACCAGGGGCACGTCACCCCTGTTCGCCCCCCAATGATGGTCGTCCGGTTCTTCGACCAGCCACTCGCCGGCGGCGATCATGCCGGTGTCGCCGGCACCGAGGGTCCGGTCGAGAATCGGCTTGCCGTCTGCGCCCTTGCGGTAGACCGGCACCTCCCCCTCGGCGACATGGTAGGTGAGCTCGCCCGGGGCCACGAAACCGAACTGCGTGCCCTCGTGATGGTGCAAGGGAAGTTGCGCGCCGGGTTGGATCTCGTAGCGGACGAGATAGAGGGCATGTCCGGGCGCGGTGCCCGGCGCCACAGGGCCCATGGTCGCCACGGTGATCGGCACCGTGGCCGCGTCGGCGGCCGTCGACGGCGACGGGAGGCCGGCGAGGCACGCGGCCAGCGAGATGGCAGAGGTGGTTCGGCGCATCCAAGGCTCCCCGGCGTCGACCGTGCGGGCGGTCGCTGCCGGGGGTAGCGCTCGGATGGGGCTCCGGCAATCCCGGGTGCAGCAGGTGGCGCGAGCCGCCTACTGCTGCAGGTGGGATTGCCAGTAGCGGTCGATCTCCGCGCGGCGCGCCTGAAACTCGCTCGGATCGCCGAGCGTGTCGGGATCGACCGTCGGCGCTTCCTCGATGGTCCCCTGATCGACGTTCAGGACGAACATGTTGAGTCCAGGCGTCGCCTTGAGCGCGCTCCACGGCACTGCGACCGAGTCGCCGCCGATGCCCAGGAACGTATCGCGCTCCACGATCGCGTAGGCGACGCTGCCGCTCTGCGGGTCGAGCACCACGTCCTCGACGCTGCCCAGATACTCGTCGTTCGAGGAGCGCAGATCGGTGTCGGCGATGTCGTCGAGGCGCAGGGTCCGGCTCATCTCGGTCACGGGCCGGGCGGCGACGATCTCCCGCGCCCGCCAGCCCGATACGGCGTCCGGCTCGACGCCGGCCTCGCGTAGCTGCGTCGTGTACTCGCCATAGACCTGGTCCAGCTCGGCCAGCACCGCCTCACAGCCCGCCTGGTCGCCGCGTGCGGAGAGGATATAGGCCGCATCGTAGAGCGTCCCCAGCTCGTGCGCCGGCGCCTGCTGCCAGCCCATATTGCCCCACGGCCCGACCGCAGCAGGCGCGCCGACCGTGGCGGTGCCGCCGGCGGGCGTGCTGGGCACGGTCGCCGGTGGCGGCGTGGTCGCCGTCATGGGTCCTGCGGCGCCGCCCGAACGCCAGCCGGTCAGCCAGTAGCCATCCTGATCGACGCGCTCCCCGAACGCCAGAAGGTCCTCGCGGCATTGCTGGGCCACTTGCTGGTCGCCACCGGCCGGCATCTGTCCCGAGGGCTGGGTGCCGGATGGCTGCGACTGCGCATAGGCCGCGATGGCGGGGAGGATGGCGACGGAAGATAGCGCGGCGAGGGTCGGGCGCAACGTATCGTCTCCCGGTTGCGGGCGGCTGCCGCAGTCGCTCCACTGCTCGGAGCACCACGCACGGTGAACTTGGGCCGCCTGCGGGAATCAACGCGAGCGGCGTCAGGCCGTTCCGAGGCGGCGGCGCAACCGCGCCCCGTCTCGACGGTTGCAGAACCGCTTCCAACCAGCGCGAGGAACCTCGATGGCGACGCAGACAGCAGGCGCGGGTGACGGACGCAACGGACGGTCGGGCGCCAGTTCGGCACTGCTGCTGGGCCTGTCCCTGGCCCTGCTCGCCTTCGCCGAACGCCGCCGGCCGGCGCAGCGGCAGGTCGGCGATCCCGTTCGGCCCGTGCACGAATTAGGGGATCGGTCCGAAGCCTCCGGCCGCATCGGCGAACAGGCCGAGCGGCCGACCGAGATCCCGCCGCGTGGATGGCTGATGGTGCTGCGGCGCGTCTGGGACGAGGTGGACCGGGACAACATGCTCCTGGTGGCTGCGGGCTGCGCCTTCTACGCCATGCTGGCGCTGTTCCCGGCCATCACCGCGCTGGTGTCGATCTTCGGCTTGGTCGCCGATCCGAACCAGGTCGAGCAGCAGCTCGGCTCGCTGCAGAGCGTGCTGCCGCAGGAGGCCGCCGGCCTCATCGTGGCCCAGGCGAGTTCGGTGGCGGGAGGTGCTGGCGGCGTGCTCGGCTGGGGTGCCACCCTGGCCATCCTGCTGGCGCTCTACACGGCGTCCTCGGGCGTGAAGACCCTCTTCACCGCCTTGAACATCGCCTATGAGGAGCGCGAGGAGCGAGGATTCCTGAGGTTGAATCTGACCGCGCTGGCGTTCACGTTGGCCGCCATCCTCGCGATCGCGCTGTGTCTGAGCGTGATCGTGGTGCTGCCGGCCGTGTTGGCCTACCTGCCGCTCGGTCCGATCGGCGGGGTGGCGATCAAGGCCGCCTCCTGGGCCGTCCTTCTGGTCCTGCTGCTGCTGGGCTTGGGAGTGGTCTACCGCTTCGGCCCCAACCGTGCCCAGGCACGCTGGCGTTGGGTCACCCCGGGCTCGCTGCTGGCCGCGCTGCTCTGGGGAGCGGGCTCGCTGGGCTTCTCCTGGTACGTGAGCAACTTCGCCTCCTACAACGAGACCTACGGAGTGCTCGGAGGCGCCATCATCCTCCTGATGTGGCTCTATCTAAGTGCGCTGGTCATTCTGCTGGGTGCGGAGCTCAATTCCGAGCTCGAGCTGCAGACCCGCCGCGACACCACCACGGGCGACCCGCGCCCGATGGGCCGACGGCGAGCCTATGTCGCGGATCACAGCAGGGGTTGAGGCAAGCCCTACCGGACGGCGGCGGAGGCCAGCGGCGGAAGGCATGGACAGCGATCATCGTTGCGGGACCGGACCGTCCGCGAGCCGCACCGCATTGTACTCGGCGCCGAGGATGAACAGGGCACCGGTGAGGTAGAAGAACAGCAGGGTGATGGCGACGCCCGCGAGGCTGCCATAGGTGACGCTGTAGTCCGCGACGGTGCCGAGATAGAGCGAGAACAGGCTGGCGCCGACCAGCCACAGGACCAGGGTCAAGAAGACGCCGGGGACGAGCGCCCGCAGAGCGGGATGGTGGTTGGGCAGCCAGCGGTGCAGCCCGAGGAGGCCCAGGGCGAGCACGGCCGCGGCCAGCGTGTAGCGCCCGAGCGTCCAGATCACCGCCTCCTCCTCGCTGGGGCGGCCGAACAGCTGGATCAGCCGCCACAGCTCCGGCCCGAGAATGACGGCGAGCGAGGCCGAGAACAGGACCAGGGCTCCCACGACCACCATCACCATGCTCTGCAGCCGCCGCCACCAGATCGGCTTCAGGTCCCTGACCTCGTAGGCCCGGTCCAATGCCGTGCGCAGGCCCTCCACGCCGCTCGACGCCGTCCACAGGGTGACGAGGCCGCCGATGGTCAGGAGGCCGCCATGGTGTCCGGACATGACCTGGTGCACGGCGGGTGCGAGGGTGCTCGCGACGTCGGCGGGCAGGAACAGGAACATGCCCTCGATGGTCTCGTTCGCCGTCTGCTGCGTGCCCAGGACGCTGGCAAGTGCGGCCAGGAAGATCAGGAACGGGAACAGCGAGGTGAAGGCCGCGAACGCCATGTAGCCGGCGACCGTGAGGCCGTCATGGTCGCTGAGTCGCCAGGCGGCGGCGTAGAGGTGGCCGGTGAACCGGCGCAGCGACGCCGGCACGGCGGCCAGAGCATTGCTGCCCGGGATCGAGCCCATGAGCCTCCTTCACTGTCTGCGCTCGGTTCGGCCCAGACTGCCGCCGACGCCGAGCCTTGTCCAAGCATCGCGTGCCTGGCGAGGTGCCATCGCCGCCGCGTGCACTTGGATTCTTCGCGTCCGATGCGGCTCGTTGCGTATCCGGGGAGACCTTGCATCTGGACGGCGGTTCGAAGCTTTGAAGGTTCAGGAACCGGGTGGTACGAGTGCGCATCCTGCCGACGGCCTGCGCCGACTTCCCGACCTCGAGCTCAGGACAGACCGCAATGCCCGCAAAGACGGTGAGGATTCCCGGTCCCGACCATCCGATTACGATCGAGCGCAATCCAGGTCGCTTGGTGGTGAGGGTCGCCGGCAAGACGATCGCCGACACCACCGAGGCGCTGGTGCTGCGCGAGGCGCATTATCCGCCCGTCCAGTACGTTCCGCGCAAGGACGTCGACATGGATGCGCTGGAACGCTCGGAGACGCAGACCCATTGCCCCTACAAGGGTGACGCCGCCTATTTCAGCATCCCCGTCGGCGGGGAACGCTCCGTGGATGCGATCTGGACCTACGAGGCACCCTACGAGGCCGTCGCGGCGATCAAGGATCATCTCGCCTTCTATTCCGACAGGGTGGACGCGATTGAGGAGAGCGCGGCGAGAGGGGAATGACCGAGCTGGGATAGGCCGGCTTCTCGGACCTGCGCGCTACTCCGGCAGCTAGATCGTCGAGGCGAGCCGGCACACCGCCACTGGCGACTTGTCCGGTGACGGCGGGAGATGATCGAGCGCCCGTCGCGTGACGGACTGCGAGGAAGCGTACGAGCCAGCCCGGCCCTGTGCACCAATCATCCGGCAGGCGCATCGTGCGCGCTGCATGACTGCGGCGGATCTTCATGGCCCTGCTCCCGACCGGGTCCAACCATTGAAGGACTTGGCGGGCTGCCGTCAACGAGAGCCGCGCATGGCGAGCCGGCGGCCAGCTCTTGGCGTCACCGGAAGTTCCGCCCCTCCGGCATGGCGTCACGCAGATCCCGCGGCTCGCGCCTGAACTCGTCGGCGCGGGACATCGCACCGTCGAAGGTCTTGGGGTCGACGGCGTGGTCGCGCAGGCGGCGCAGCGAGGGCGTGAGGTCGGTCAGTCGTTCGGCGATGACGTGGATGACGCGGCCCTCGCGCTGGAGCGTGCCGGTGGCGGCGAGGAGCCGGGCGGTCATGACGGTGCTGCGGAACTGCTCGAAGCGGTTGGGCCACAGGATGAGGTTGGCAAAGCCGGTCTCGTCCTCCAGCGTCGCGAAGATCACGCCCTTGGCACTGCCGGGGCGCTGGCGGACCAGGACCAGGCCGCAGACGGTGACCCGGCGGCCGGGGTCGGCGTGCCAGAGCTGGCGGGCGGTGATGGCGCGCTTGGCCGTGAGCCAGTCGCGCAGGAGGGCCAGGGGGTGGGCCTTCAGGGACAGGCGCAAGCTGGCATAGTCCTCCAGCACATGCTCGCCCAGCCCCATCTCGGGCAGCTCGAGCCAGGGCTCGTCGCTGCCTTCGAGGGGTGGCAGGTTGGAGCCGGGGGCGGCCGTGTCCATGGCGTGGTCGAACAGCGGCAGGCTTCGGTCCTTCAGCGCCTGGACCGCCCAGAGCGCCTGGCGGCGGTCCAGGCCCAGCGAGCGGAAGGCGTCGGCCTCGGCGAGCGTGACCAGGGTGGCGCGGCGCAGGCCGGCGCGGCGGCGGATCTCCTCCAGCGTGCGGTAGGGCTTGAGGCGGGCGGCGACGAGGCGGCGGGCCTCCTCCGCGGCCAGGCCCTTGACCTGGCGCAAGCCCAGGCGGACGGCGGTCATGAGCGGCCCGCGGCGCTGGCGTGGCTCCAGCGTGCTGTCCATGTGACTGTGGTTGACGTCGACCTCCCGGACCTCCACGCCGTGGTCGACCGCGTCGCGCACCAGCTGGGCCGGGGCGTAGAAGCCCATCGGCTGGGCATTGAGGATCGCCGCACAGAACACGTCGGGGTAGTGGCACTTGAGCCAGGCGGAGACATAGACCAGGAGCGCGAAGCTCGCGGCGTGGCTTTCCGGAAAGCCGTAATAGCCGAAGCCCTCGATCTGGCGGAAGCAGGCCTCGGCGAACTCCCGCGCATAGCCGCGGGCGGCCATGCCCTCGACCAGCTTGGCGTGGTAGCGCTCGATCTGGCCCGAGCGGCGGAAGGCGGCCATGGAGCGGCGCAGGCCGTCGGCCTCGGAGGGGGTGAAACCGGCGGCGACGATGGCGATCTTCATCGCCTGCTCCTGGAACAAGGGCACGCCCAGGGTCTTGCCCAACACCTCGCGCAGCTCGTCGGAGGGGAAGGCCACGGGCTCGCTGCCGTCGCGCCGGCGCAGATAGGGATGGACCATGTCGCCCTGGATCGGGCCGGGGCGGACGATGGCGACCTCGACCACCAGGTCGTAGAAAGTACGCGGCTTGAGCCGCGGCAGCATCGACATCTGCGCCCGGCTCTCGACCTGGAACACGCCGATCGAATTGGCGAGGCATAGCATCTCGTAGACCGCGGCGTCCTCGGCCGGGATGGTGGCGAGCTCGAAGGCGACGCCGTAATGGGCGCGCAGCAGGTCGAAGCCCTTGCGGATGCAGGTCAGCATGCCGAGCGCCAGCACGTCGATCTTGAGCATGCGCAAGGCGTCGAGATCGTCCTTGTCCCACTCGACCACGGTGCGGTCGGGCATGGCCGCGTTCTCGATCGGGACCAGCTGGCGCAGCGGGCTTTTCGCGATGACGAAGCCGCCGACATGCTGGGAAAGGTGGCGCGGGAAAGCCCATCAGCTCCTGGGCGAGGTCCAGGGTCAGGCGCAAGGTGGGGTCGGCGGCGTCCAGGCCGGCCTCGCGCGAGCGCCGGCTCGTTGCAGGCCCTCGCGGCCATAGCCCCAGACGGTGCGGCTCAGCGCCTCCTGCACGTCGGCAGTCAGGCCCATGACCTTGGCGACCTCGCGCATCGCCGACTTCGCGCGGTAGCGGATCACGGTGGCGGCCAGGCCGCATGGTCGCGGCCGTAGGTCCGGTAGATCCACTGGATCACCTCCTCGCGCCGCTCATGCTCGAAATCGACGTCGATGTCGGGCGGCTCGTCGCGCTCGGCCGAGACGAAGCGCTCGAACAGGAGGTCGACGCGGGACGGGTCGACCGCGGTGACGCCCAGGACGTAGCAGACGGCCGAGTTGGCGGCCGAGCCGCGGCCCTGGCAGAGGATGCCGCGGGCTGCGGGCGTACTCGACGATGTCGTGGACGGTGAGGAAGTAGGGGGCGTAGCGGAGCTTGGCGATCAGGGCCAGCTCGTGGCGGATCAGCTGCTCGACCTTGGCCGGCAGGTGGCCGGGATAGCGCCAGGCCGCACCCGACCAGGCGCGCCGCGCCAGCTCCTGGTCCGGCGTGCGGCCGTCATAGTCGGCCTGGATCGGGTAGTCGTAGGCGAGCTCGTCGAGGGAGAAGCGGCATGCCTCCAGGATCTCGAGGCTGCTCTCCAGGGCGTGCGGGCAGTCCCTGAACAGCCGCGCCATCTCGGCGGGCGGCTTGAGGTGGCGCTCGGCGTTGGGAAACAGCAGGGAGGCGGCCTCGGCGATCCGGGCGTGGCCGCGGATGCAGGTGACCACGTCCTGCAACGGCCGGCGGTCGGGGTGGTGGTAGTGGACGTCGTTGGTGGCGAGCGGGCGCAGGCCGGTGGTGCGGGCGAGGTCGGCGATGTCCGCGAGGCGCCGGACATCGTCGCCGGCGTAGCGATGGGTCAGGACCAGGTAGAGCCGGGTCCAGCGCTGCCGCAGGCGGCGGGCCAATGCGGCGAACGACGCGTCGGGATCCTCGGGCGGCAGGAGGGCCATGACCTGGCCCTCGTCGTGGGCCAGCACGTCATCGAGGGTCAGCGTGCAGCCGCCCTTGGCCGCCTGCCGCTTGCCGTGGGTCAGGAGCGAGCTCAGCCGGGCATAGGCCGGCCGGTCGGTGGGCCAACATAGAAGCGAGGTGCCGCAGGCGAGATCGAGCCGGCAGCCGACCAGGCAGCGCAGGCCCAGCTCCTTGGCCTGCTGGTGCGCGCGGACGATGCCGGCCAGGCTGTTGCGGTCGGTGAGCGCGATCCCGGCCAGGCCCAGTGCCTGGGCCTGCACCACCAGCTCCTCGGGATGCGACGCACCGCGCAGGAAGCTGAAATTGGAGGTGACCTGGAGCTCGGCGTAGGCGGGCATGGGGCATCGGCGGCCGTCTCGACGCTAGGGCGCGAGATCGGCCCGCAGCCGATCGACGTCGGAAAGGAGGTACGGAATCAAGCAAATCTGCCCCGCATCTGCCATTGCGGCGGGCGAGGGTCGCCGTAGCTGCCGTCGCGGCTGAGCCAGAAGCTGCCGCCCTCGGCGGTGGCGACGCGGTAATAGTCGCGCGGCCGGCCGGGTCCGTCGCCGGGGCGCCACCATTCGGGCAGGATGCGCTCGGGGCCGGCGGCGGCGAGCACGCGCTCACGCAGGCGGCGGCGGTGCAGCCACAAGGGCGGGCCGTCGGGCACGCCGGCCATGGCCTCGACCGGCTCGGGGTAGGGCAAAAGGCGCAAGGGCCGCGGCTGGCGGGCGAGCCAGGGACGCGGGCTGAGCGCCGTGCCGGCGGGGACCAGCGTCTGCGCGCGCTCGGGCAGGTGGCTGTCGACCGGCTGCAGCCGGACGACGCGCGCGGCTCCCAGCCGCTGCGCCAGCTGATCGACCAGCCGGTCGAGCTCGGCGGCGTCGCCATCGCTGGCGAGGTCGGCCTGGGCGGCGCCCTGGGGCGCCGTCTCCACCGCCTCGAGCAGCATGAACTCGACGCCGAAGCCGATGTCGACCCCGTCCAACTCGAGGGCCAGGAGACGGAACAGGTGCAAGGGCTCGCGCACCGGGCGGCCGGTGCCGACCGTGAGCCGCGCCACCCGGCCGTCGACCCGGTGCAGCCCCAGCGCCAGGCGGCGCACACCGAGCTGACGGCGTTCCAGCTCGCGGCACAAGGCGGCGAGCAGGTGCCGCGTGGCGGCGGCGATGTCCTCGGTCCGGCCGATGGGCTCGGGCCAGCCGATGCGGACCGAGAACGCCACAGGCTCCTGCAGCGCCACGAACTCCTCCTCGCCCCGGCCGAGCAGCCGGTCGAGCCGGGTCGGCAGGGCGGGGCCGAAGCGGGTCAGGAGGGTCGCGCGCGGCAGGGCGGCGAGCTGGCCGACGCGGCGCAGCCCCAGCCGGCGCAGGGCGGCGAGCAGATCGGCATCCAGCCGCAGGGCGGCGGCGGGCAGGTCGAGCAGGGCCTCGGGCTCGGCCGGCAACAGCCCGCCCGTGCCGAACCGGGCCCAAGCCCAGGCGGCGGCGAGGCGGCCGGCCACGGCCAGCCGCCGGGTCAGGCCCAGCCGTTCCAGGCGACGGTCGAGGTCGGCCATGAGCGAGCGCTCGCCGCCGAACAGGTGGCTGCAGCCGGTGAGGTCGATGGCGAGCCCATCCAGGCCGTCGGCCATGACGCGCGGACTGTAGCGGGCGCACCAGAGGCCGAGTGCCGCCAGCTCCGCGGCATCGGCCAGGGGCTCGGCCTGATGGACCAGGAGATCGGGGCAGGCGGCACGGGCATCGGCCAGCGCCATGCCGGGCACCAGCCCCAGGACCCGGGCGGCGGGCCCTACCGCGGCCAGCCGCGGCACGCCGCACTCGGATGCTACCAGGGCCAGAGGCGCTTCCTCCGCCGGGAACGGCCGACCGCCGCGCCGAGCCGCCAGCCGCAGGCGTTCCAGCGACCATTCTGACAACCAAAGCGAGAGATAGCGCCTGCTCATTGCAACGCACCGTTCTTTTGTTCTTGTTTTGTTCTAGTAAAGTCGATGCTCCTGTCAAGCATTCCGGCCGGCCGGAACGCCCGCGCGAACGCCCCTGTTGCCCCCTTGGTCAGCGTCTCCCGGAGCTCCGCCGCCATGCGAACGATCCGCGCCGTCATTCGTCACTACCAAGCGATCCACCTCGCGATCGGCATCCTGGGCAACGTCACCTTCCTGGCCGGCAGCCTCCTGTTCCTGCACCAAGCCCAGCCCTGGGCCAGCTACCTGTTCATTGCCGGCAGCGTCGGCATGCTGCTAGGCAATCTCGGCAGCGCGCTCGTGCAGCTCGAACGCACCGGCCGCGCCGCGACCCGTTGATCCAGGCCGAAAGCCGCCCGCCATGCCTCTCGACCTCGCCCGCCTGCGCGCCGAGACGTCCGGCGTCGCCAACCGCATCCACCTCAACAATGCCGGGGCCGCGCTGATGCCGCAGCCGGTCCTGGAGGCGCAGCTGCGCCATCTGGGCCGCGAGGCTGCGATCGGTGGCTACGAGGCCGCCGCCGAGGCCAAAGACGCGATCGCTGACATCTACCGTTCCGTGGCCCGGCTGGTCGGCGCCGAGCCGGACGAGATCGCGCTGGTCGAGAACGCCACCGTCGCCTGGCAGATGGCGTTCTACGCCCTGGCCCAGGATTTCCGCACCGGCGACCGGATCCTCACCGCGCGCGCCGAGTACGCCGCCAACTACCTGGCGTTCCTCCAGGTGGCCGGGCGCACCGGTGCCGTGATCGAGGTCGTCCCCGACGATGCCGACGGCGCCACCGACCCCCAGGCGCTCACGGCGATGATCGACGAGCGGGTGCGGCTGATCGCGCTCACCTGGATCCCGACCAATGGCGGGCTAGTCAATCCGGCCGCTGCCATCGGCCGGATCGCCAGGCGCCACGGCATTCCCTACCTGCTCGACGCCTGTCAGGCCGTCGGCCAGCTGCCGGTCGACGTCGCCGAACTTGGCTGCGACTTCCTCTCCGCCACCGGGCGCAAGTTCCTGCGCGGCCCGCGCGGCACGGGCTTTCTCTATGTCCGCCGGGAGCGGCTGGCCGGTCTCGAGCCGGCGATGATCGACCTGCACGGCGCGGTCTGGACCGCACCCGACGCCTACCAATTGCGGCCCGACGCGCGCCGCTTCGAGAACTGGGAGAACAATTACGCGGCGCTGCTCGGGCTGGGGGCGGCCGCCGACTACGCGCTGGCGCTGGGCCTGGACGTGATCGAGGCTCGCTGCCGAGCGCTCGCCGGCCGCCTGCGGGCAGGCCTCGCGGCCATCCCGGACGTTGCGCTCCACGATCTGGGGCGCGATCCGTGCGCCATCGTCAGCTTCACCCTGGCCCATGCCGACGCGGCCGCGCTCAAGGCGCGCTGCTCGGGGGCCGGGATCAATCTCAGCGTCTCGCGGCCCTCGAGCACGTTGCTGGATGCCACCGCCCGCGGCCTGCCGCCGGTCGTGCGCGCCTCGCCGCACTACTACAACAGCGAGGCGGAGATCGACCGGGCGCTGGAGGTGATCGCGGCGGCGTAGCGCCCCCGCGTCGACGGGCGCTGTGGCGCGGGTGCAGCTTTTCACCCGATGGCCCGTTGGTGTAAAATGCGCGGTTAACGTTCGGGATGCCTCGGACGTCCTGCAGGAGACGGGTGCCATGGACGAGCGCTGGGACGAGCTGGTGCGCGAGCGGGCCTATCGGATCTGGGAGCGCCAGGGCAGCCCGGACGGTCAAGCCGACCAGTTCTGGCTGATGGCCGAGGAGGAGCTGATCGCCGAGGGCCACAGCCGGCCCGGCGCCACGGCGCAGTCATCGCCGGAGGCACCGATGGAGAACCGGGTGGACGAGGCCAGCGAGGAATCCTTCCCGGCCAGCGATCCCCCGGCCTGGACCGGCTAGAGCCCGGGATCGGCGCCGCGCTGGCGGAATCGCAGCCTCCCGGCCGCAAGCCGGTCTCAGTCGGTCCGCGCCGCCGCCCGCGGCGCGCTGGCAAGGTCGGCCACGGCAGGGGCGAGCCCCTGCGCCAGCCAATCGCGGACCTGGTCGAGTGCCACGCAGTTCTTGGCCAGCTTCAGCTGGGTGTCGAGATATTCCTGGACCGGTTGCGACAGCCACCAGCTCATCGAGACGGTCTTCATCTCCGTGCCCGGGACCACCGGTGCCACTCCGTTGCAGGCGCCGGCCTTCGGCGCCTCGGAAAAGCCCTGGAGCGGCTCACCGAACACCAGGATCTCGGCGAAATCGTCGCGGGATTCCAGTTCGTCCTCGAGTTGGCGCAGGGCGTAGCTGGCGCGCGCGCCGCGCGTCGCCAGCAGCCCGCCGAGCGGGCCGCGCAAGAACAGGAACCAGCTGCGGTCCTCGGCATCGGGCACAGCAGGGCCGTCTTGACGCCAGGGATAGGCGTCGAACCGGCCGAGGCCGTCCGCGGTGTCCACCGCGCGCGGATAGGGCAGCGGATCGTTGGCGATATGGATCACGGCGGGCCGCAGGCCGGCTTGGCGCAGCGCGCGCACCAGATCGATGGTGGTGGTGACGCCGTCGTTCTCGAAATAGCCGCCGTCGATGATGCGGTCGACGACGTTGCAGGCTTGCCCGTCGCAGCGGCGCAGGCTGCCGGGCGGTGAGATGATCGGGAACCGCGCACTGTTGGAGGCGGCGCTGGCCAGGGTGACGTCGGGCAGCCCGGGAGCGGACGGCCTGCACTGGCCCTCCATGCAGGCGGGTTCGCCCGACACGATCTCGAGAAGGTCGTAGGCGTCGATGAACAGGCGCTGGCCGCTGCCCTCCGTGCCACGGGTGACCGGATCGAGCTGGGTGGTGAGGATGCGCCGGCCCGTGCTGGCCGAGGTGCCGTTGAGTACCAGGAGCGGCTGCCACGCGCCCTGGTCCAGCCCAGCCGGCCCGAAGCTCGTGAACGGCTGATCCATGCCGCGCAGCGGCACGCCCTCTGGCGGCCGCACCCAGCGGGAAAAGGCGGCGATCCAGGAATCCTCCAGCGTGGCCGCCCGGTCGGGCCAGTGAACGAGGCTCGCCAGGAAGTTGAGGTTGTCGCGGAAGGCGAGCCCGACGATGGTCTCCGAGAGATAGTCCTCGGCCAGGATCGCCTGCAGGCAGCCGCGCCACCCCTGCGGCGCCCCGGCGCGGAACCAGAAGCCGGAGGGCCGGTCGACGCAGGGGGGATCGCCGTCGGGGCTGTTGGCGACCGCCCCCGCGAACACCGCCGCTCCCACCGAGCCGCCCGAGACGCCAGAGATGGCGAAGATCCGCCGCACGACGTGGCGCGCCTTCTCGGCCGGAGTGGTCACGCCGGGCAGGGGGTGGAAGGAGGGGTTGTCCATCAGGTCGCCGAGCACGGTGGCGGTGAAGAAGGCAGCCCGGCTGGCGCCGCCGGCGCTGGAGACGATGATCGGCTGCGGGCAGCCGGCGGCATTGCAGTTGGCGGCCTTCCAGCGCTCGACCGCGGTGGCGAGATCGAGGCGCGGGCGCATGGGCTCGCCCGCTTGGCGGACGTCGTGATTGTCGCCGAAGGCGAAGGTGAGCCAAGCGAGCCCGGCCAGGGTGGCCGTGATCAGCGGCAGGCGCAGGCGGTGCCCCCAGCGGGCGAGCCAGGTGAAGGCCGGCACCCAGCCGCCCGCCACCACCGGCAGCACGAGCGCCAGGAACAGGATGCCGGTCACATGGGAGGGAGCGACCAGGAGTGCGATCAGGACGACGCTGATCACTGCCAGGACCAGGCGGCCGATGGCGACGTCGCGGGCGATCAGCTGCGGATCGCCGAGCATGGCGCGGTAGCGGCGCTGCAGCCCGGCCGACCGCGGGACCTGGGCGCCGGAACTGGCGCGCCGCCCGATCGCCTTGGAGCGGAAGCCGCTGAGATAGCCGAAGGTGGCGAACCCGGCGAGCACGAAGGCCCATTGCAGCAGCCACAGCATCGCCGTGATCTCGCCGGAGGAGACACTGTCCTGAAGCGCTCCGATCGTCTCGCTCGGGACATCGCGGCGGGCCCGCCAGCAGCCCAGGGCCAGGGCCAGGAACGGCAGCGAGCCCAATACCCGCGGCAGCCAGATGATCGGGCCGCGATAGAGCATCTGCGTCCAGCGCAGCCGGGCCGCGCTCGGATTGCGGCCCGGCCGGAACAGCCAGTCCGGCTCGTAGAGCAGGATCCTCGCCGAGAAATGCACCGGGTAGCACCAGAAGAACGCGGTGAGGCCGGTGAATGCGGACCAGTAGAGGATGGTGAGGATCTCGCCGCGGAAGACGTCCGGCTGGAAGCCGTTGTTCGGCACCATCTGGCCGGCGAAGTAGGAGAACAGGTCGCGCGCCTGCGCCACCCCGATGATCAGGGCCGCCGGCAACAGGAGCCCGAACACGCTGACCCGGCTGGCCCAGAGCACCCGAAACAGAGCCCAGCCGAAGGCGTGGACCCGGCGCCATCGGCGCCGCAGCTGGCGCCAGAATTTGTGCTCCGCCATGGCCATGACATCCCTCCGCCGCTCGCCGGTGCTCGCTCGGCACCGCAAGAGTGGAGCTTAGTGGCGGGGCTGTGGGCGCGATGTGGCGATCGCCACATCTGGCACCGCGCCACGGCACAGCCGTCGCCGGAGGCACCGGTGGAGAACAGGGTGGACGAGGCCAGCGAGGCTATCGCCGACGGTTGGATGTGCTGGGTTGAGCCGCCTTGAATTAGCAGCAGCCCATTCGCTGTCTCTGCCCGGTGGTCAAGTGCGCCTCCCGGCGATCGGCTGCGCATATTGCGGTTCCGTATCCCACGGGAACAGGATCCACGTGTCCTGACTCACCTCCGTCACGAACGTGTCGACCATCGGGCGACCGGCGGGCTTGGCGTAGATGGTGGCGAAATGGGCATGTGGCAGCATATCCCGGACGATGCGGCCGGTGGTACCGGTGTCGACCAAATCGTCGACGATCAGCCAGCTCGTGCCGTCGCCCTCAACTTCCTTGAGGATCGCGGCCGAGCGCTGGCTTTCATTGTCGTAGGAGCTGATGCAGACCGTGTCGATCAGGCGGATGTCGAGCTCGCGGGCGATGATGTGGGCGGGGACCAGCCCGCCGCGGGTGATGGCGACGATGCGCTCGAACGGGCCGCGCTCGGCCAGCCGCCAAGCGAGCGCCTTGGCGTCGCGGTGCAGCTGCTCCCAGGAGACGGGATAGTAGTGGCGGGCGGGCTCGCTCATCGGGTGCTCGCAAGGCTGGCGGTTGGCGGTGAGTGCTCGCGGCCGGTGCCACTTGTCAAGCGGCCGCCCGGGGGTACCTTGCCGCTTCGCCGCAGGGGACGCACGCCATGGAAGAGCCGGAGATCAGGATCAGGCCGAACACCGGCCTCGGCCGCGATCTGACCCTCATGTCGGTGGCCGAGCTCGAGGGCTTCATCGCCCAGCTCGAGGCCGAGATCGTGCGGGTACGCGCGGAGCTCAAGCGCAAGGCCGACGTGAGGGGGGCAGCGGAGGCCCTGTTCAAGCGACCGCCGGGGGCTGAGCCGGACTGATGCGGTTCTGCCCGAGCTGCGGGGCCGAGGTCGAGCTCAAGGTGCCGGCGGGCGACGACCGCGAGCGGCATGTCTGCCCGGGTTGCGGCACGGTCCACTACCACAATCCCAAGATCGTGGTCGGCAGCGTGTGCACGCTGGGCGAGCGGCTCCTGCTGTGCCGGCGGGCGATCCCGCCGCGCCAGGGCTTCTGGACCATCCCGGCGGGCTATCTGGAGCTCGGCGAGAGTGCGGAGGCCGGTGCCCGGCGCGAGGCCTGGGAGGAAGCGCGCGCCCGGATCGAGCTCGAGGGGCTGATGGCGGTCTACAGCGTCGAGCGGATCGGCCAGGTGCAGCTGCTCTTCCGTGCACGGCTGCTGCACGCGGACGTGGCGGCGGGACCGGAGAGCCTGGAGGTGCGGCTGCTGGGCTGGGACGAGATCCCGTGGGAGGATCTCGCCTTCCCGACCGTGCGCTGGATCCTCGAGCATGCCGGGACGCTGCGCGGCAGCCACGGGCCCCTGGTCACGGTCGGCAACCCGGGTGCCGGCCAGCCGGAGGCGGTGGCGGGCGAGGCCGGCTAACCATTGACAGAACCTGGCGTTCTGCTATCGAGCCGCGCATGTCCGAGCAGGCCATCCTGAGCATGTCGCGACGACGACGCCGACCCTCCGGTCCGCGCGTCACCCATCCGGCCGCCTGACTTCCAGGTCTTTCCGGCCCGCGGGTGAACCTCTCATCCGCTCCCTGCTGGAACCATCATGCTGGCAATCACTGGCGAAGGCCCTGCCGACGGGGAACCGATCGAGGTGCTGCTCGACCGGGCATTCGGCGCCGACCGGCGCGGCAAGACCTCCTATCGCTACCGCGAGGGCGTCGCACCGCTGGCCGAGCTCGGCCTGGTCGCACGCGAGCGCGGCGTGCTGGTGGGCTCGATCCGATACTGGCCGATCCGGCTGGGCGCGCAGCCATCGCTGCTCCTGGGCCCGCTGGCGATCGAGCCCGCGCGCCAGGGGCAAGGCATCGGCCGGGCGCTGACCCGGGCCAGCCTGGAAGTGGCCGAGGCCGCGGGCTGGCGGCTGGTCTTCCTCGTGGGCGATCCCGCCTACTATGCGCGCTACGGCTTTTCCGTCGCCCCGGGCAACATCGTCATGCCCGGCGAAAGCCCGGCGCGGCTGCAGTTCCGCACCCTGGCCGGCGCGGTTCTGCCGCCCGCGGGCGGCATCCTCCTACGTGCGGGCGGCGAGCCAGCCGAGCAGGGGCTCGCGCAGCGCGGGCATGCCCTTGTAGCCGGCCATGCCGGGAGACATCTCGCCGATCCGCGAGGCCATGGCGCGGGCGACCCCGGGCTCGGCGGCGACCGTGTCGAGGCGGCGGACCAGGGTGCGGATGGTGAAGACGACGGCCCGGCTGTCCGGCAGCCGGCGCAGGGTCTGGCGCTCGATGCGCAGCCACAGCCGTTCGCCGGCGTTCTCGGCCGTGATGCCGGTCACCGGCTGCCGCGGCTGCGGGTGGAATAGAACCGGCGATTCCACCACCGACCAGTTTGCGCGCCAGACCGGCCGGGCGACGGTGAGGTTGGCGAAGAAGCGCTCGGCCGGGCCGCCCAGGCGCTCGGCGAAGCCCGGGACCGGCCGGTGGATCTCGGCCATCGGCCTGCCCAGCTTCTCGCCCAGGCGCCAGTGCGCGGGGGCGCACAGGAGGGCGGCGGTCAGGGCGTAGGCGCCGTCGGCCCTCGCCTGCATGACGCAGAAATCTTCCTGTGCCAGCCCCGCCAGCCGGGCCAGCGAAGCGCTCCCGGTCGGGTGCAGCCCGAGATGCGTCTCCACCATGGCCACGAGCTCGACCACGGCCGGAGCGGCCTCCGCCAGGACGGCCAGGACCTCGTCCGGCCGCTCGGCCAGGAGCGCCAGGCGCATGGCCGCCTCGGCGGCGAAGGCCTCGTCGCGCCACAGCCAGTCGGCCGGATCCAGCGCGTTGAGGCCCATGGCCAGCTTCCAGGGGCCATCGAGGAACGCGAGCGGCAGCTGCATGGGGCGGATAGAGCCGGGGCTGTGCGAACGCGTCAAGGCTCGGCGGTTGCGGCCGCAGGCGGTTTGGCCGTAGAAGCACCTTCCGTCGGGGCGTAGCTCAGCCTGGTAGAGCGCCAGC
>CAVRGN010000001.1:0-466556 GCA_963720725.1 uncultured Alphaproteobacteria bacterium | reverse complement strand
CGTTGTTTTCGGGGGTAGCTAGGCGATCAGGCCGAGTTGGCGGCACTCGCTTTCGGTGCTGGACACGATTCGCTCAACCTCGGATGCGATCTTGCGGAGGACAGGGAGCGCGGGTTCTCCCTGCAGTCCCTCAATCTTGCCGAACGCTAAAAAAAGCTGAGCTTGACGTTGTAATCGTACTGTTGCCCAGGGAGCAGTCTGGCGAGAATCATTCTCATTTTTTTGCCAATCCCAATTTGGGCCATATAGAGCGTGACCGCTTCCCTCAATATAGGCGTTCCATTCCATTTTACCGACTGTGATGCCTGCTGCGCTTATCAAGCAGTGCTTGCTGGTATTACACGCCTTATTCAAGGCCCAGATAAAATCGTTCCCACCTTTGTAAGGCTTGAACGAGCGAAAGTGCGTCAAGATATCCGCAGGCAAATCCTTGCATCGGCCGCGGCGGATGATGTCGTTGTCGAGGCTTGTGGCATCATCGGCGATGGGGAAGTAGGACTTTTTCGGGCGGGCGACGCCGCCAGCCACTGCCGCGGCATAGCCGACCAGATCAAGTGCGGAGCGCAGAGCTTCGACGCTCTCGACGGCGATGTCGGTGAGGACATCGGGCATTTGGCGGGCCAGCTTGACCTTGTGGATTTGGTCTCCAGAATCCAGGTCTGGCTCGACCACGCGAACGTATGGCTTTGTTTCGGCAAATGCGCGCCAGCCTGCCCTAAGGGCGCTGATGTGCTCGTTTGCCCTAGCGAGACGACGTTTGGGGCTGCCGAAGGGATCGTTCATGGTTGATGAACCCCGCGATGAAGAGATTGCCCGGGAATTTCGCTGACACTATACGAAATCAACCTTCTCGCAGCTTCACGACGCCCTGCACTCGTACTTCACCATCGCACCGGGACACCGTAGCGCCCGATCAAACTGTCGGAGGTCAGCACCGTGCGGCCGGTGCGCTGGGCCAGGGCGACCAGTGCCCGGTCGAACGGGTCGGCGTGCAGGGGTGGCAGCCCGGCCGCCTGCTCGGCCGTGGCGGCGTCGAGGCCCAGGAGGTCGAAGCCATGGCTCTCCAACATCCCGCTGAGCGTCGAGTGTCCGCCGCTGCGGATGTCCGCAAGTTTGCCTCGAGCGGTCTTGATCGCGATCTCCCAGATGGTCGTTGCGGCAACGGCCACTTTGGCGGTTTCGTCGATCAAGAGAGCCCGCACGCCCGCCGGGAAGTTGGGTGCCGAGCGATAGAAGCCGATCAGGGCGCAGGCATCGGCGAGCCAGCGGCTCAATCGATCCCCCACTCGCGCAACTCGTCCTCGGTCATCGGCGCCAGCGCCTTCTCGATATCGGCCTCGGTCAGGCCTGACCGCTCGAAGGCGGCCTTGGCGGAGCCGAACACCGGGCGCTCGCGCGGCGGCGTAACCGCAACGAGGCGGGCCACGCGGGCGGTTGCGGTTGGTGATCACCACCTCCTCACCGCGCTCGACAGCCTGGATCAGGGCGGAGAGGCGGGTCTTGGCCTCGGTGATGCTCACGGTCGGCATAGCCATCGGTCTCGCTTAGAGCGGCTCCAGGTCACTCAGGCTTGTACGCTGGAGGCGGATCTTCTTGGTGCCAATCGTCAGCCCTATGGCAACCGGTCGGGCCAGCGCCGCGACGCATGCAGGACCCGTAGGATCTCGATCCTACGGCGCCGTACGCGATAGGGCAAGATGAACGGCAGCCCGGGCACGATCAGCTCGCGCGTTCCGGCGACCCGGCCGACGCGACCGCTCTCGGGGTACCGAACGAGGCGGTCCGTCGCTCGACGCAGGCGCTCGACCACCCGGCCGGCCGCGTCGACATTGTCACGGGCGATATGGGCTGCCGACTGGTCGAGATTGCGCAGAGCCGTGCGCAGCCAGACGACCTTCATCGAGGCCTGTCGACACTCCAGCGGGCGAAAACGGCCGCGACCTCCGCGTCGGTCGCGAAGTCGCCGGCGTCGGCCTCGCGCAGGCCTGCCTCGATCTCGGCGACGTGTTCGGCGTCGAGCGCCACATACTCGGCGACGGCCGCGGCGGCGAGCTCGGCGGCGGGCTTGCCTTCGCGGTCCGCCAACCGGTCGAGTCGTGCGCTGACTCCGGGATCGAGCGCGATGGTGAGACGAGACTGGTCGGGCATGCTGTCCGGCACGATGGTTGTAGGCTGCTGGACAATCTAACGCCCGCGACGTCACAGCGCCAGCATTGTTGGATTCAGGCACCCTCGGCGGCCAGCCACTCCAGATCTACGAAACCCTGTGGTGCCTAGATGATGTGACACAAGATCGGGCAGCGCCCGGCTGCGCAGGCTGTGGCGGAGGGCACCATCGACAGGAGAGCCCCCACCCCCCCCCCCGGCCCTCCCCCGCTTCGCGGGAGAGGGGGAAGGAACGGCGCGTCGGCTATGCCGAATCGCGGACCAGACCGCCGGCGCGGGCGATGAAGTCGATGACCTCCGCCGTACCCGACCCCGCCGCGCAGGTTGGCCATGACGAATGGCCGCTCGCCGCGCATGCGCCGCGTGTCGGCTTCCATGACGGCGAGGTCGGCGCCGACCATCGGCGCGAGGTCGGTCTTGTTGATGACCAGGAGGTCGGAGCGGGTGATGCCGGGGCCGCCCTTCCTGGGGATCTTCTCGCCACCGGCGACGTCGATGACGTAGATGGTGAGGTCGGCGAGCTCGGGGCTGAAGGTGGCGGCGAGGTTGTCGCCGCCGGATTCGATCAGGAGCAGATCGAGGCCGGGGAAGCGGCGGGTCATGTCGCGCACGGCGGCGAGGTTGATCGAGGCGTCCTCGCGGATCGCGGTGTGCGGGCAGCCGCCGGTCTCCACACCCATGATCCGCTCAGGGGGAAGGGCGCCGGCGACGGTGAGCAGGCGCTGGTCCTCCTTGGTGTAGATGTCGTTGGTGATCACCGCCATGTCCCAGCGCTCGCGCATGGCCTTGCACAGCACCTCGCACAGCATGGTCTTGCCGGAGCCGACCGGGCCGCCGATGCCGACGCGGAGGGGGCCGTGGCCGGATCGTTGCCCGATGGTGGCGGTCATGAGCGGAACAGCCTCGTATACTGGGTCTCGTGGCGCATGGAGCAGAGGTCGACCATCAGCGCGGCGGTGCCGAGGTCGTCGAGCGCGCAGGACGGTGCGCGGGCCGCCACCTCGGCGACCACGGGCTCCAGCGCGGCCAGCGCCTGCTGGCCGTCGGTCTGGCCGAGGGGTACCGCGCGGACCGCGGCGGAGACCAGGTTGGCGGCGAAGGCCTGCAGGTAGGCCGGGAGCACCAGCGGCAGCGGTACCAGGTGGGCGGCGGCGACCGCACCCACGGCCAGGGGGTAGGTGAGGCCGGGGCCGTCGGCGAGGAGGGCCGGCAGGCGGCCGTCGGGATCCGGCCAGGAGGCGAGGCCGGCGGCGGCGAAGGCTTCGCCCTGGGCGCGGGTCTCGAGCGCCAGCTCGGCCGTGGGCGCCCAGGCCTGGGCGAGGTCGCGCAGCGCCAGCCAAGCGGCCTCGTCGCCGGCGGCCACGGTGCGGTGGGCGTGGGCGAGGAGGACGGCATCCTGCCAGCCGCCGCCATGGCGCAGGATGGTGGCGAGCCAGCTCTCGAGGCCGGCGCGATCGCGGACCAGGCCGGCATCGACCGCCCATTCCAGGCCGTGGCTGTAGCTGTAGGCGCCGACCGGAAAGGCGGGCGAGAGCCAGGCGTGGAGGCGGTAGAGGGCGGCCTCAATGGTCATGCGCGTGACCGTGGCCGGAGTCGTAGGCGCCGCCCTCCGGGTCGAAGGGGGCCGTGGCGGCGGTGACCGTCGCACCGAGATGGCCGGTCAGGAGATGCTCCAGCACATGGTCGGCGCGGATGCGCAAGCTCCCGGGCAGGATCTGGGTCGGCGTGTGCCGGTTGCCGAGGTGCCAGGCGATCCGCGCCAGCGCCAGGGCGTCGGGAGCCGCGACGTCGAGGACCGATTCGGGGGCGGCGCGGACCTCGACCAGGGTGCCGTCGTCGAGGGCCAGGAGGTCGCCGCCGCGCAGCAGGCTGGCTTGCGCGAGGTCGAGGAGGAACGGCCGGCCGGAGTCGGTGGCGAGCCGCAGCCGGCGGCGGTGGCGGTCGTCGTAGGCGAGCGTGACCGTGGCGGCGGGCGCGCCGTGGCGCACCACCGCCGTGGCCCGTGGGAGCGGTTCGGCCATCAGAACAGGAAGTAGCGCTGGGCCATGGGCAGGACCGTGGCGGGGGCACAGGTGAGCAGTTCGCCGTCGGCGCGGACCTCGTAGGTCTCCGGGTCGACCTCCATGGCCGGCGTGGCGCCGTTGTGGATCATGGCGGCCTTGCCGATGCCGCCGCGGGTGTTGCGGACGGCGCAGAGCTCGCGCTGCAGGCCGAAGCTGTGATGCACGGCGTTGTTCAAGGCGGCGGCCGAGACGAAGTGCACCGCACTGGCGACGGCCGAGCGGCCGAAGCTGCCGAACATCGGCCGATAGTGGACCGGCTGCGGCGTGGGGATGGAGGCGTTGGGATCGCCCATCGGCGCCGCGGCGATCGTGCCGCCCTTGATCACCATCTCGGGCTTCACGCCGAAGAAGGCGGGCTGCCAGAGCACGAGGTCGGCGAGCTTGCCGGGCTCGACCGAGCCCACGACGTGGCCCACGCCCTGGGCGATGGCCGGGTTGATCGTGTACTTGGCGACGTAGCGTTTGGCACGGAAATTGTCGTTGTCGCCGGTCTCCTCGGGCAGGCGGCCGCGCTGGGACTTCATCTTGTGGGCGGTCTGCCAGGTGCGGATGATCACCTCGCCGACCCGGCCCATGGCCTGGCTGTCGGACGACATCATCGAGATCGCACCCAGATCGTGGAGGATGTCCTCCGCGGCGATGGTCTCCTTCCTGATCCGGCTCTCCGCGAACGCCACGTCCTCGGGGATCGAGGGATCGAGGTGATGGCAGACCATGAGCATGTCGAGATGCTCGTCGACCGTGTTGACCGTGTAGGGCCGCGTCGGGTTGGTCGAGGAGGGCAGCACATTGGCGAGCCCCACCACCTTGATGATGTCGGGCGCGTGGCCGCCGCCCGCACCCTCGGTGTGGAAGGCGTGGATGGTGCGGCCCTTGAAGGCGGCGACGGTGGTCTCGAGATAGCCCGATTCGTTGAGGGTGTCGGTATGGATCGCCACCTGCACGTCCATCTCGTCGGCGACGGCGAGGCAGCAGTCGATGGCGGCCGGCGTGGTGCCCCAGTCCTCGTGCAGCTTGAGCCCGCAGGCGCCGGCCGTGACCTGCTCGCGCAACGCGTCGGGCAGGCTGGCATTGCCCTTGCCCAGAAGCCCGATGTTGATCGGCCAGGCCTCGACCGCCTGCAGCATCCGGCCGATGTGCCAGGGGCCGGGGGTGCAGGTGGTCGCACTGGTGCCGGCGGCCGGGCCGGTGCCGCCGCCGAAGATGGTGGTGAGCCCGGACATCAGCGCCTCGTCCAGGATCTGCGGGCAGATCAGGTGGACGTGGGCGTCGATGCCGCCCGCGGTGACGATCCGGCCCTCGCCGGCGATCGCCTCGGTGCCGGGGCCGATGACGATGTCGACGCCGGGCTGGGTCTCGGGGTTGCCGGCCTTGCCGATGGCGGCGATGCGCCCGTCCTTGAGCCCGATGTCGGCCTTGACGATGCCCCAATGGTCGAGGATCAGCGCGTTGGTGATCACGGTGTCGACCGCCCCGGCGGCACGGGTCTCCTGGCCCTGCCCCATCCCGTCGCGGATCACCTTGCCGCCGCCGAACTTGACCTCCTCGCCATAGACGGTGCGGTCCTCCTCGACCTCGACGACGAGGTCGGTGTCGGCGAGGCGGACCCTGTCGCCGACCGTCGGCCCGTACATGTGGGCGTAGGCGCCACGCGACATGCGAAAGGCCATCACAGCGCCCCCATGATCTTCTGGTTGAAGCCGTAGACCTTGCGGCTGCCGCCATAGGCCACGAGCATGACCTCGCGCGACTGCCCGGGCTCGAAGCGCACGGCGGTGCCGGCGGGGATGTTCAGGCGCATGCCGCGGGCCTGGGCGCGGTCGAAGGCGAGCGCTGCGTTGGTTTCGAAGAAATGGTAGTGCGAGCCCACCTGGATCGGCCGGTCGCCGGTGTTGGCCACGGTCAGCGTCACGGTCGGCCGGCCGGCGTTGAGCTCGATCTCGCCGGCAGCGGGCATGATCTCACCTGGGATCATTGGCGATTTCCTCTATGATGCGGGCGCAGACGACGGAGCGGGCGATGGCCGAGCAGGCGGTCAAGTTGATGACGGTGGACGAGTTCCTGGCCTGGGACGACGGCACCGACACGCGATATGAGTTGTTGGACGGCACTATCCAAGCGATGGCGCCGCCGGGCGGGCCGCACCGAACGATCGTCGTCAACGCGTCGGGCACTGTCTACAACGCGCTGAGCAATCGCCCGCCGTGCCGCGGCGAAGCCGAGGCTGGCCTGAGGATCAACGCCCATACGATGTGGCAGGCGGATCTTGCGGTCACGTGCCAACCGGCAGCCCGGGAGATCGCGGACCCGTCGCTCGTGATCGAAGTCCTCTCGCCGAACACGCGCACTCATGATCTTGGTCACAAGCTCGTCGACTACAAAAGCCTGGCGACCGTAATAGAGATCTGGATGATCGACTCCGAGAGGCGCTGGGTCCAGCACTGGCGGCGAGATCAGAGCGACTGGCTCGGGCAAGACTTTGTTGGAAGCGCGGCTTTCGCCAGCCCCGTGTTGCAGGTGCGAGTTACTCTCGATCAACTCTACGCGAATAGCGGGCTCTGATCCGCCCTCACCGGATCGGCACATGCACCGTCACCAGCTTGGTGCCGTCCGGGAAGGTCGCCTCGACCTGGACCTCGTGGATCATCTCCGGCACGCCGTCCATGACCTGGGCGCGGGTCAGGACCTCGGCACCCGGCGGCCATCAGCTCGGCTACGCGTCCGGCCGTCGCGGGCACCCTCGACCACGAAGTCGCTGATCAGCGCCACGGCCTCGGGGTGGTTCAGCTTGACGCCGCGTTCCAGTCGGCGGCGGGCGACCTGGGCGGCCATGGCGATCAGGAGCTTGTCCTTCTCGCGCGGGGTCAGATGCATGGCGTTCCCTCAGACATGCCAAAGGCGCGGCAGCACGGGCGGCAGGCCGGCGGCGGCAGCGCGAAAGCGGGTCCAGAACTGTGCGAACGCACGGCGCAGCGCAAGCGGATCCTGGGCCAGGAAGCGGCCGACCAGAAGGCCGTTCACGGCAGTGAGCCCGACGCGCACGCCGTCGCCGGCCAGGAATTCGCGGGCTCGCTCCAGCCAGTCGACCGCATCGGCGGCGGCGTAGACGAAGGTCGCGATCACCAGCGCACCGCCCAGGCCGGCGGCGGCGGCCAGCACGCCGGCATAGTCACCGTCGAGGCGCAGGCGATCTGTCCAGGCCAGCGCCCCGCCGACATGCACGTCGATCCGGTCGTGCAGTCGGCCATGGCTGGTGCGCTCGCCGGAAGCGAGGCGACCGAGTACTATGGTCTCGCCGAGCATGGCGCGCGCACCCGCGCCGAGGTCCAGCCGCAGTGAGCGCCGCAGGCGCGAGCGGTCGAACAGGATGGTTTCCTGCGGGCACCATTCCAGCCAGCCGCCGGCTTCGACCTCCAGCCGCGTGGTGAGCACGCAGTCCGCACCGGTGGAGCGGTAGACCTTCTCGGCGGCCTGGCTGGTCACCATGGCACGGGCATCGGCGCCGAGCCTGACACGGACTTCGGCACGGTCGCCGCCCACCAGCCCGCCACCGACATTGGCCAGGGCCGCGACGGCGAGGTCGCCGCATTCGTGACGGGGAAAGAAGGCGCGCAACGGTGTCTTCTGGTAGAGCTTGGCAACCCGGGTGACGGTCCCATCCAGCGCGAAGCCGAGCTCGAGGAGCCCCGCCGCGCCAGCTTCGGACGGCCGCACCGGAGCCATAGCCGTCAAACGGTGAGATAGCGTCGAACATCCTGGTCATCGAGCTCGTCGGGGCGGCCCGACAGCACCATCTGGCCGCGGTCCATGATGGCCAGCCGGTCGGCGAGACCACGGGCGAAGTCGAGATACTGCTCGACCAGGAGGATGGCCATCTGGCCCTGGGAGCGCAACAGCTCGAGCACCCGGCCGATGTCCTTGATGATCGAGGGCTGGATGCCTTCCGTGGGCTCGTCGAGCACCAGCAGCTTCGGCCGCATGATCAGGGCGCGGCCGATCGCCAGCTGCTGCTGCTGGCCGCCGGAGAGATCGCCACCTTTGCGCCGCAGCATGGTCTTGAGGATCGGAAACAGCTCGAAGATCTGGTCCGGGATCTGCCGCTGGGCGCGCGGCAGGGCGCCGAAGCCGGTCTGCAGGTTCTCCTCGACCGTGAGCAGGGGGAAGATCTCGCGGCCCTGCGGCACCAGCGCGATGCCGCGCCGCGCCCGCTCGACCGTGGACATCTGGGTGATGTCCTGGCCGTCCCACTCGATCCGGCCGGCCGACGGCCGCACCTGTCCGACCACCGCGCGCAGCGTGCTGGTCTTGCCGACGCCGTTGCGGCCGAGCACGCAGGTGATCTCGCCGACCACCGCGGTGAGCGATACCCGCCACAGCGCCTGGCTGGCGCCGTAGTGCAGGTCGATGCCTTCGACACGCAGCATGCTCAGCGCCCCAGATAGACTTCGATGACACGCTGGTCGTTCTGGACCTGCTCGAGCGAACCCTCCGCCAGGACCGATCCTTCGTGAAGCACGGTGACCTTGGAGTCGAGGCCGCGCACGAACTCCATGTCGTGCTCGACCACCACCACCGAATGGCTCTGGTTGATCTCGCGCAAGAGCTCGCCCGTGGCTTCGGTCTCGGCGTCGGTCATGCCGGCCACGGGCTCGTCCACCAGCAGCAGCTCGGGATCCTGGACCAGCAGCATGCCGATCTCCAGCCACTGCTTCTGGCCATGGCTGAGCTCGCCGGCGAGCCGGCGGGCGGCATCCTTGAGCCTGACGATCGACAGCACGCGATCGATGCGGTCGCGCTGCGCGCCGGACAGTCCGAAGAGCAAGGAGCGCCACAGGTCCCGCTCGCCCTTGAGCGCCAGCTCCAGATTGGTCCAGACGTCGTGGCTCTCGAACACCGTGGGTTTCTGGAACTTCCGGCCGATGCCCAGCCGGGCGATGTCGGACTCGTCGTGCCGGGTGAGATCGATGTCCTCGCGAAACAGCACCGTGCCCTTGTCCGGCCGGGTCTTGCCCGTGATGACGTCCATCATCGTGGTCTTGCCGGCACCGTTCGGTCCGATGATCGCCCGCATCTCGCCCTTGTCGAGATAGAGCGACAGGTCGTTCAGCGCCCTGAATCCGTCGAAGCTCACCGACACGCCGTCGAGATAGAGGATCGTCCCCGGCGCCCGGCCGTCATGGACGGTTTCGGTGACGACGCTCATACCTTGGCCCCCTCCCCGGTCGCCAGCGCCGGCACCGCATTCGGTGCCCTGCGCCGCTTCGCCCACAGGCCGGTCACCAGTCCGGCGACGCCGCGGGGCAGGAAGAGGGTGGTGGCCACGAACAGGATGCCCAGAGCGTAGAGCCAGAGCTCGGGGAAGCTGCCGGTGAGCCAGGACTTGATGGCGTTGACGCCGACGCCGCCGACGATCGCACCCCACAATGTGCCGCGCCCGCCGAACGCGACCCAGATCACGGCCTCGATCGAGTTGGCCGGTGCGAATTCGCCGGGGTTGATGATGCCCGCCTGGGGCACGTAGAGGGCACCGCCGATGCCTGCCAGCATGGCGGAGAAGGTCCAGACGAACAGCTTGTAGTGCTCGACGCGGTAGCCGCAGAACCGGGTACGGCTCTCGGCGTCGCGGATCGCCACCAGGACCTTGCCGGTACGCGAGCCCACGATGTAGGCGCAGGCGGCAAAGCCCATGGCGAGGGCGACGGCGGTCGCCGCGAACAGGCCGGCCCGCGTCCCGTCGGCCTGGATGTCGAAGCCCAGAATGTCCTTGAAGTCGGTCAGGCCGTTGTTGCCGCCGAAGCCCATGTCGTTGCGGAAGAAGGCGAGCAGGAGGGCGAAGGTCAGCGCCTGGGTGATGATCGACAGATAGACCCCGGTGACCCGGCTGCGGAACGCGAACCAGCCGAACACGAAGGCCAGCGCACCGGGCACGGCCACCACCATGATCGCCGCGAACCAGAACATGTCGAAGCCGTGCCAGTACCAGGGCAGTTCCTGCCAGTTCAGGAACACCATGAAGTCGGGCAGGTTCGGGTTGGCGTAGACGCCGCGGTCGCCGATCTGGCGCATCAGGTACATGCCCATGGCGTAGCCGCCGAGGGCGAAGAAGGCACCGTGGCCGAGGCTGAGAATGCCGCAATAACCCCAGACCAGGTCGAGGCTCAGCGCCAGGATCGCGTAGCAGAGATACTTGCCGGTCAGGCTCACTATGTAGGTGGGCACATGCCAGGGGCTGGCGGGATCGACGGCGAGGTTCAGGAACGGGACGAGCACGGCCACCGCGAGCAGCAGCGGAACCACCACCCAGGTCGAGGCGGGGAACGATCTGAGCATCAGGCCTCCACGGCCCGGCCCTTGAGGGCGAACAGGCCCCGCGGCCGCTTCTGGATGAACAGGATGATCGCGACCAGCACCAGGATCTTGCCGAGCACCGCACCGACCGTGGGCTCGAGCAGCTTGTTCACGATCCCCAGGGTGAAGGCGCCGGTGAAGGTCCCCCAGAGGTTGCCGACGCCGCCGAACACCACGACCATGAAGCTGTCGATGATGTAGCTCTGGCCGAGATTGGGACTGACATTGTCGATCTGCGACAGCGCCACGCCGGCGATGCCGGCGATGCCGGAGCCGAGCCCGAAGGTCATGGCGTCGACCCAGCTGGTGCGGATGCCCATGGCCGCGGCCATGCGCCGATTCTGGGTGACGGCGCGCATCTCCAGGCCGAAGCGGGTGAGCCGGATCACGGCGAGCAGGGCCGCGAACACCACCAGGCTGAAGATGATGATGACCAGGCGGCTGTCGGTGATGGTGAAGCCGCCGCCGAGATCGACCGAGCCGCTCATCCAGGAGGGCGTGGAGACCTCGCGGTTGTTGGGGCCGAAGATGTTGCGCACCAGCTGCTGCAGGATGAGGGAGATGCCCCAGGTCGCCAGCAGCGTCTCCAGCGGACGGCCGTAGAGCCGGCGGATGACCGTTCGCTCGATCAGCACGCCCATGGCGCCCGCGACCAGGAACGCCGCCGGCAGCGCCACGATCAAGGCCCATTCCAGCCCGGCCGGGAAGCTGGTCCGGCAGAACTCCTGGATCATGAAGGTCGTGTAGGCTCCCAGCATGACCATCTCGCCATGGGCCATGTTGATGACCCCCATCACGCCGAAGGTGATGGCGAGGCCGATGGCGGCGAGGAGCAGGACCGAGCCCAGGCTGATGCCGTAGACCACGTTCTGCGCGGCCGAGACAAAATCGAGGTGGCGCTGGATCGTCGCCGCGGCCTCGGCGGCGGCGGCGCGGACGTTGTCGGGCGCGGTGTCGGGTACGGCCGTCAGGATCGCCAGGGCTTCCCGGTCGCCGCGCAGGCGCAGGGTCTCGACCGCCGCCATCCGATCCGGCTCGGCGGCGTTCGGCATCGGCAGCAGGATGGCGGCGCGGGCCTCAGCCAGCGCCTCCTCGACCTCCTCGTCCTGCTCGGCGGCCAGTGCCTGCTCCAGGAGGGGCAGTGCGGCGGCATCGCGCGAGCGGAACACCGCCTGTGCCGCCTCGAGACGGCGCACGGGGTCCTTGCTCATCAGCGTCAGGCCGCCGACGGCCGCTTCGATCGCACGGCGGATGCGGTTGTTCACGCGCACCGGCTTCAAGCTGCCGGCGGCGAGGTCGGCGGGTGCTGCCTCGCCGGTGGCGGCGTCGATCAGACCGCCGTCCGCCGCCTTGATGTAGGCTCTGCGTTGTGCCGGCTGGACCATCAGGTTGCCGGCACCCAGGGCGTCCAGGATAGCGGTGGCGCGCGGGTTGCCGCTGGCGGCGAGCCCGGCGATGGCCGCCTCGATGTCGTCGAACTTGGTCGATGCGAGCTTCGCCAGCGGCGCGTCGATCGACTGGGCCGCGGCCGTGGCGGCGAAACCCAAGAGGCAGATCAGGACGGCGAGGAACTCGGCGCATGCGCGGGGGCTATCCGGTCGCGAGGCGCGCCGGGGGCGGCGAACCACCCCCGGCACTTCGTTTCGAGGAGTTCAGGCCGGCGTCAGCTGCCGCCGGTCCCGCCGCACTTGCCGGTCTTGACGTTGAAGTTGCCGCACGACATCGGCGCACGCCAATCGGAGATCAGGTCCTTCGAACCCTCGAGGTAGTCCGACCATTCGTCGCCGGGAACGAGACCTGTGGTCTCCCACACCGTGTTGAACTGGCCGTCGTCCTGGATCTCGCCGATCAGCACGGGCTTGGTGATGTGATGGTTGGGCATCATGGCGGAGAAGCCGCCGGTGAGGTTCGGCACCGCGACCCCGATCATGGCGTCGATCACCGCGGCCGGATCGGTGGTACCTGCCTTCTCGACCGCCTTCACCCACATGTTGAAGCCGATATAGTGGGCTTCCATCGGGTCGTTGGTGACCCGCTTGTCGTTCTTGATGAACTCGTGCCACTTGGCGATGAAGTCGGCGTTCTCGGGCGTGTCGACGCTCTGGAAGTAGTTCCATGCGGCCAGGTGGCCGAGCAGCGGCGCGGTATCCAGGCCGGCCAGTTCCTCCTCGCCGACCGAGAAGGCGACCACCGGAATGTCCGTCGCCTTGACGCCCTGGTTGCCCAATTCCTTGTAGAACGGGACGTTGGCGTCACCGTTGATGGTCGAGACCACCGCGGTCTTCTTGCCGGCCGAGCCGAATGCCTTGATGTCGGACACGATCGTCTGCCAGTCGGAATGACCGAACGGCGTGTAGTTGATCATGATGTCCTCGGGCGCCACACCCTTCTGCTGCAGGTAGGCCTCGAGGATCTTGTTGGTGGTGCGGGGATAGACGTAGTCGGTGCCGGCGAGAACCCAGCGCTCGACGCCTTCCTCGTTCATCAGATAGTCGACGGCCGGGATCGCCTGCTGGTTCGGCGCCGCACCGGTATAGAACACGTTCTTGCTGCTCTCCTCGCCCTCGTACTGGACGGGGTAGAACAGGATGTTGTTGAGTTCCTCGAACACCGGCAGGACGGACTTGCGGCTGACCGAGGTCCAGCAGCCGAAGGTGGCCACCACCTGGTCCTTCTCGATCAGCTCGCGCGCCTTCTCGGCGAACAGCGGCCAGTTGGAGGCGGGATCGACCACCACCGCCTCGATCTGCTTGCCGAGCACCCCGCCCTTCTTGTTCTGCTCATCGATCAGCATCAGCATGACGTCCTTCAACGTCGTCTCGCTGATCGCCATCGTGCCCGACAGCGAGTGGAGAATGCCGACCTTGATCGTGTCGTCGGCCGCCAGCGCCTGGCCCGCCGTCAGCGACAGTGCCGCGAGCAGGCCCATGGCGGTAAGTGAGGGATGTCTCAGGCGCATTGGGTACCTCATGCAGGGAGCGTTATCGTTGTGCATGCAAAGCAGCGATTTCCGTGCCAGACGTCCCTCATGGTCCGCATCACCGTGCTGCGGTCATCGCTGCCCAAAGCTTGGGCAAATTAGAAACTGTGACCAACGAATGCGCACAGGCTGTGGCGCAATCTCTCCTGGGCTTGGCATCGGGCCGCAGGCAATCTGCCGACGGCGTGACGCGCGGGAGCGAACGAGATCAAGCGTCATCTTGCAATCCTAGGTTGCGCAGGTCTCGCGGGAATGGCCGCGGCCTGGCTCCTGCCCGCCTGCCCGGCCAGCGCGCAGGATGCGGCGGCGGTCGAGAGTCGCATGCAGGCGCTCGCGGCCCAAAGGCTGGCGCCCCTGCTGGAGCTGCTCGACCGCGACGCGGCGGTGGAAGCACCGGCCGGCGTCCCGTTCGCGGTGCGCTTCGCCGGCGACGTGCAAGGCCTGGCGGTGGGTGCCCCGGTCACCATGCGCGGCCTGCGCGTCGGCACCGTGCGCGAGGTCGCCCTGACCTACGACAGCACGGCCGGCCGTCTCGAGGTGCCGGTGGCGATCGACATCGTTCCGGGCGCGCTGATCGTCGACGGGAAGCGGCCGGAAACGCCGGTGGAGCTGCGCACCGCGCTGGCGGTGCTGGTGGCGGGCGGGCTGCGCGCGCGGCTGGCCAGCCCCAGCCTGCTGGCTTCGCGGCGCGAGATCGCCCTGGACATCGTGCCCGACGCCGCGCCCGCGTCGCTGGGCGAGGGCGCCGTGGCGCTGATTCCCACCGTGCCCACCCGCCTCGAGGCGATGTCGGTCACACTGGAGCGGCTGCTCGCGCAGCTGGGCCAACTGCCCGTCGAGCGGCTGACCGGCGAGCTCGAGGCGATGCTCGCCGGTGTGCGCGAGCTGGTGACCGCACCGGAGCTTCGCCAGGCGGTCCTCGACCTCGCCGGTGCCGCGAGCGAGTTGCGCGCGACCGCCGGCGATCTGGCACGGCACGCGGATCCGTTGATCGACAGCCTGGCCCGGACCACCGACGCGGCAGCACCCGAGCTGCGCGCGGCGCTGGCGAACATCACGGCGCTGTCGGCGGAGTTGCGCGACCTGCCCGCGCGGCTGGAAGCCAGGAGCGGGCCGCTGGTGACCAGCGCGGTCGCCGCCACCGACCAGGCCGGCCGGGCCGCCACCGAGGCGCGGCGCACGATCGCGGCCATGGACGCCACCTTCGGCAGCCGCTCGACCTTCCAGTCGGACCTGCAGGCGCTCCTGCGCGAGGTGACCGGCACCACCCGGGCGCTGCGCGAGGTCCTGGACCTGCTCCAGCGCCAGCCCGACGCCTTCCTGCGCGGACGGCGCGGCGGGCCACCGCCATGAGCGGGCGTCCTTGGTGTCTGGCACTGCTCCTGGGCCTTGCCGCCTGCGGCCCGGGCGAGCCCGCGCACTTCTACCTGCTCAGCCCGGAGCCCGCGGGCTCGGTCGTGCCGGCGGGCGGGCCGGTGGTCTTCGTCGACCAGGCGACGGTGGCACCCTATCTCGACCGGTCGCAGATCGTGTCGCGCGTGGCGGCCGACCAGGTGGCCTTCGCCGAGCTGCGCACCTGGGCCGAGCCCCTGACCGGCATGATCACGCGCTACGTCGTCGACGCGCTGGGCGCCCGCCTCGGGCCCGACCGGGTGCTGGAGACGCCGGCCCGACGCGACCTCGCGCCCGACTTCCGCCTGGCGCTGGACGTGCAGCGGTTCGACGGCGACCAGGCGGGCCTGATGGTGCTGGACGTCCGCTGGACCCTGCTCGCGGGTGCGGACGAGCGCTTCGTGGCGACCGGCCGCGAGCGGATCGCCGAGCCGGCGGCCGACCCCGCGTCGTGGGATTCGCGTGTGGCGGCCCTGGGGCGGGCCCTGTCGCGCTTCAGCCGGACGCTGGGCGAAGCGATCGAGGGGCGCGGCGCCGGAACCTAGTCCGTCTCGATGGCGAGCTCGCGCCGCGCCTCGTGGCTGCGCCGGCCGAGCTCGATCACGCGCATCACGGTGAGCGCATCCTCCGGCGTCACCGGATTCGGCCCGTCACCGGCGATCGCGTCGCGGGTGGCGAGATAGTACTGCCGGTAGTCGCCGGGCTCGCCCGGGGTGTCGACCGTGCCGTCGGCGGTGGTCAGCCGGCCGGGCCGCGGGTCGTGGCCCCAGCCGGCAGCACCGGGCATCGTGCCCGCCTTGAGCGCTTCCTCCTGGGTGTCCAGGCCGTGCTTGACCCAGCTGCCGGCGGTGCCGTGCACCACGAAGCGCGGCGTCTCGGCGGCGGCCAGGGCGGTGGCGTGCAGCACCACCCGCAGGCGGTCGTAGCGCAGAAGGGCGTGGAAGCGGTCGTCGGCGGTGGCACCGTCGCGCTGGGCCGCGAGGTCGACGAACACCGCCTGCGGCGGCCCGAACAGCTGCACGGCCTGGTCGACCAGATGCGGGCCGAGATCGTACCACAGGCCGGCGCCGGGGCCGGCGCGGTCGCGCCAGCGGTCCGGCACCCGGGGACGGAACCGGTCGAAGTGCGATTCGAAATGGGTCGGCACGCCGACTGCACCTTCGGCAAGCAGCCGGCGGAGGGTGAGGAAGTCGGAGTCCCAGCGCCGGTTCTGGAAGACGGACACAAGCCGTCCCGCGGCCCGTGCCTGCGCCAGCAGCGCCTCGGCCTCGGCCACGTCCAGGGTGAACGGCTTGTCGACCACCACGTGCTTGCCGGCCGCCAAGGCCTGCGCCGCCAGGGGCGCGTGGGTCGCGTTGGGTGTCGGGATCACCACCAGCGCAATGGCGGGATCGGCGCAGGCGGCGGCGAAGTCCGCCTCCGCCCGAACGTCCGGGAGGGCCGCGCGCACCTCGTCGGGGCGCCGCGACACCACGGTGCGCAGGCGCAGGCCCGGAATGGTCCGCAGGAGCGGGATGTGGAAGACGCGGCTGGCCGAGCCGTGGGCCGCCACCGCCACGCCGATCTCGGGCGGAGTCAAGCTGCGAGCACCGCTGCCAGATCGGGTCGCCTCACGGTCTTTCCTGCCTGCAGTTGGATTCTTCAGCCATGGCGGCTGCAGCAATCGCCCACCGGGGCCTGGGGCGCAACCCAGTCCGCTCTCAATCCTCGTCGTCCGGCGCCGGGCGGCCCAGGAGACGGGCGACCATGCGCTCGATCGCACCACCGAACAGCAGCACCAGGAGCGCGAGGCCGATGCCGATCCACACCACGTGCCAGGCCGCCAGGGCGCAGGCGACGCCGAGTGCCGCCGTCACCCAGACCGTGGCGGCGGTGGTCAGGTTCCGCACGGAGTCGCTGGCGCGGTCGCGCAGGATCATGCCGGCGCCGATGAAGCCGACGCCCGCCATGACGCCCTGGATGATGCCCTGGATGACGCAACTCATGGCATCCGGGTGTCCCTGCATGTCCGGATGGTGAGTGGCCGCCAGCGCCACCAGGGCCGCGCCCAGCGCCACCAGGGCCAAGGTTCGCGCCCCGGAAGGCTTGCCCTTCAGATCGCGGTTGAGGCCCAGCACGATGCCGACCGAGGCGGCGGTCACCAGGCGCAGCAGGATGTCCAGCGTCTCGGCGGAGATCGATGCGAACGCCGGCACGGCAGACCGCCCTAGCCGCCGCGCTCGGCACCGGATGCCGGCCGATGAGCCCGTTGCTCGGCCGGCTTGTGCCGGCGGCTCAGGTTCAAGGCGGTGTTGATCAGCCCGACATGGGAGAACGCCTGCGGGAAGTTGCCCAGGTGGCGGCGGCGGCGCGGATCGTACTCCTCGGCCAGGAGGCCCACATCGTTGCGCAGTGCCAGCAGCCGCTCGAACAAGGCCTGCGCCTCGTCGAACCGGCCCATCAGCACGTAGACGTCGGCCAGCCAGAAGCTGCAGGCCAGGAACGCCCCCTCCCCCTCCGGCAAGGCATCGACGACGCTGCCGGTATCGTAGCGCAGGATCAGGCCGTCCCAGGAGAGCCGGCGCTCGATCGCCGCCACCGTGGCGACGATGCGCGGATCGTCCGGCGGCAGGAAGCCCAGCACGGGCAGCAGCAGGAGGCTGGCGTCCAGATCCTGCTCGCCATAGGCCTGGACGAAGCAGCCGATCTCGCGGTCGTAGCCATGGGTGCAGACCTGGTCGTGAATCTCCGCGCGCAGCAAGCGCCACTCCTCGACCGGCCCTTCCAGATCCCAGCTCTCCACACTGCGCACGGCGCGATCGAAGGCTACCCAGGCCATGGCCTTGGAGAAGGTGAAGTGGCGTGGCGGGCCGCGGATCTCCCAGATCCCGGCATCGGGCGCGCGCCAGACCTTGGCCAGATGGGCGAGGAGACCGCGCGCCAGTGCCCAGCCGGCGCCGTCGCCCTTCATGCCGAGGGTGCGCCCCTGGTGTAGGACGTCCATCAGCTCGCCATAGACGTCGAGCTGCAGCTGGCCGTGCGCGGCGTTGCCCACCCGCACCGGACTGGAGCCCTCGTAGCCCGGGAGCCAGGGCAGGTCCTGTTCCGGCAGGCGGCGTTCACCGCCGAGGCCGTACATGATGTTCATCTGCGCGGCACTGCCCGCGACAGCACGCAAGAGCCAGTCGCGCCAGGCATGCGCCTCCTCGCGATGGCCACCGCCCATGAGCGCCAGCAGGGTCAGCGTGGCATCGCGCAGCCAGCAGAAGCGATAGTCCCAATTGCGCGGACCGCCCAGGCACTCGGGCAGCGAGGTGGTCGGTGCCGCCACGATGCCGCCGGTCGGCTGGTAGGTCAGCGCCTTGAGCGTGATCAGCGACCGCTCCACTGCCTCCGCCCACGGCCCGCCGACGGTGCCGCGGCCGACCCACTCGTGCCAGAAGGCCTCGGTGTCCGGGAGCGCCGCCGGGCCATCGAGTGCTCCGGGCGGCAGATGATGCGAGGGCGCATAGGACAGGGTGAACGGCACCGTCTCTCCGGCGGCAACCGTGAACTCGCCCAGGGTGGTGAGGTCCTCGCCGTGCAACGCGACGGGTGTTCTCAGGACGGTCATATCGGGCCCGGCGACGAAACGGAGAGCGCCGTCGGTCATGCGCGTGGCCCAGGGGACGGCCGAGCCGTAGTCGAAGCGCAGGACGAGCTCGGTGCGCATGGTCACCTTGCCGCTCCGCCCGACCACCAGCCGCACCAGATCGGACACGCCGCTCCTGGGCGGCATGAAGTCGATCACGGCGACGGTGCCGTCGGCGGTGGCGAACTCCGTTTCCAGGATCAGGGTTCCCGGCCGGTAGCGGCGGGCGACCACGGGCGCGGCCGCTGTGGGTGCCAGCAGCCATCGCCCATGCTCCGGCGTCCCGAGAAGTGCCGCGAAGCAGGCACCGGAATCGAAGCGCGGCCAGCACAGCCAATCGATCGATCCGTCCCGGCCGACCAGGGCCGCGGTCTCGCAGTCGCCGATCAGTGCGTAGTCTTCGATCCGCAGCGGCATGGCCGATCAGGACGCCGATGCGCGGCCGAAGGTGGCCACACGATAGAGATAGCCCAGCACCAGGATGGCGACGACGACGTTGCTCACCGGATTCACCCAGCCGGCCACCTGCTCGTAGCCGCCTTCCAGCAGGTAGCCGAGGCCGGCGAGAAAGCTCGTCCACAAGGCCGTGCCGACCGACGTCCAGGCCAGGAACGCCGGCAGGCTCATCTCGGCCACCCCGGCCGGGACGGAGATCAGGGTGCGCACCGCCGGCACGAGCCGGCCGACCAGCACCGACAGCCCGGCATGCCGGCGGAACCACGCCACGGCCCGATCCAGCTCCTCCGGCGACATGGTGAGCCAGCGACCGTGCCGGGCGGCCCAGTGCCGAAGCCGCTGGATGCCGACGCGCCTGCCGACCTCGTACCAGAACAGCGCGCCGGCCAGCGATCCCGCGGTCCCGGCGAGGAGGATACCGACGAAGCTGAGCTCGCCGCGCGCCGCCGTGAACCCGGCCAGCGGCATGATGAGCTCGGAAGGAATGGGCGGGAACACGTTCTCGGCGAGCATCAGGAAGGCGATGCCGGCATAGCCGGTCTGCGCGACGAGGGCGGTGATCCAGTCGAACATGCTGCCTCCCGGGGTGGTCAGGCTACAACGCCGCGCTGGGGGCCAAGGTGCCCTTGGCGCGGGAGATCCGGCCCAGCGGGAGAATCATTATGAATCCCGAGGTTTCACTCACGCCAGCCTTCAGCCACGTCGCCGCCGGCGACCGTGGCGAGGCCGGCCGCTGCCTAGGCGATCTGGTGCCGCGCGTAGCCATTGGCGGCCGCATCCCAGGTGTTCTGCCGCAGGATCGGAACCGGGCGCTTGCCGGCAGCCGCGCACCGAGCACGCTGGATCCTCGCCCGGCGCCGGCACGGCGACCTTGGCGCCGCTGCGTTGAACTCTGCCGTCAGGTGCTGGAATTTGGCTGGGGGACCAGGGATCGAACCTGGGACCTTCTGATCCAGAGTCAGACGTGCTACCTGCTGCACCATCCCCCATCGCGGCCCGAAGGAGCCGTGGGCGACCGTGATTAGTCGGCGGGCGTGCGGCTGTCAACCGCGGGCGGCGGCGGTCACGGGCAGGGGATCGCGGCTGGCCGTCACCGCGTCGTGACCGGGCGGGACGCGGCGAAGCGCTACAAGCGTCCACCCATGATCCACTTCCTGTTCGTCGTCCTGCTCGTCGTAGCGGCGCCATTTCCGACCGCGGCGGCTCCGGCTGCGGAGCTGTGGCAGCGCTGGACCCGCCACGATGCCCGCTCGACGATCCATGTGGACCATGGGGCCTGGGCGGAGCTGCTCGCCCGCTACGTGGAAACCGACGCCACCGGCCTCAACCGGGTCGCCTACGGCAAGGTCACCCGCGCGGACCGCGCGGCGCTGCGGGGCTATCTCGGCGCCATGGCCGCCGTGCCGGTCTCGAGCCTGAACCGTGCCGAGCAGCTGGCCTACTGGATCAACCTCTACAACGCGCTCACGCTGGAGGTGGTGCTCGAGCACTATCCGGTGGGCTCGATCCGCGACATCGACATCTCGCCCGGACTGTTCAGCAGCGGACCTTGGCGCGCGCAGCTGATCGAGGTCGAGGGCGAGCCCCTGACGCTGGACGATATCGAGCACCGCATCCTGCGGCCGATCTGGCGCGACCCGCGGATCCACTACGCGGTCAACTGCGCCTCGGTCGGCTGTCCCAACCTCCAGCGGCGCCCGTTCGAGGCCGCCGACCTCGACCGGATGCTCGATCTCGCCGCCATCGCCTTCGTCAACGATCCGCGCGGCGTGCGCCTCGCCGCCGATGGCCTGCACCTGTCCAGCATCTATGTCTGGTTCGAGGAGGATTTCGGCGGCGACGAGGCCGGCGTGATCCGCCATCTGATGGCCTATGCCCGCCCCGGGCTCGCCATGCGCCTGCAAAAGCTGGACGGGATCGCGGGCCACGATTACGACTGGAGCTTGAACGACGCTGCCCAGGCGGACCGCTGACCGGCCCGCCGCTGCCCGCGGCCGCGAGGTCGCGCGAGGCGCCAGCGGTCCGAGTGAAACGGACACGATGCGCGGCACCATCCTCAACCGCAGCCTGTCGGCCAAGATCCTCCTGCTGACCGTCGCCTGCCTGCTGATCGCCGAGGTGCTGATCTACGTGCCGTCGGTGGCGCGTTTCCGCCTCACCTACCTGCAAGAGCGGATCGCCGCCGCGCATCTCGCCAGTCTCGGCCTGATGCAAGAGCCGGCAAGGCCGCTGGACATGGAGCTCACCGACGCGCTGCTCGGCCAGGCGGGCGTCCTGGCGCTGACCGTGAATGGCGGCGAGGGCCGCGTGGTCATGCTGGGCGAGCGCGCGCCGGTGGCGGCCTTCTACGACCTGCGCGACGACAGCTGGGCCACCCTGATCGCCGATACCGTCGTCACGCTGCTCAACCGGGGCCAGAGGCTGGTCCGGGTGATCGGCCCGTCGCCGCAGGAGATGGGCACCATGATCGACATCACGCTGCCCGAGGCGCCGATGTGGGTGGCCATGGTCGACTACTCGATCCGGATCCTCACCTTGTCCGTGATTCTCTCCCTGCTCGTGGCCGCCATGATGTTCCTGGGCCTGCAGCGCATGATCGTGCGGCCGCTGCACCGGATCACCGAGGAGATCGCCGCCTTCCGCAGCCGGCCCGAGGACGGCACCGTCGACCATGAGCCGACGCGGCGCGACGACGAGATCGGGGTCGTGGAATCGGAGTTCGCCACCATGCGCGCCGACCTGCGCCACGCGCTGGCCGAGAAGACGCGCCTGGCGGCCCTGGGTGCCGGCATGAGCCGGATCGGCCATGACTTGCGCAACATCCTCGCCACCGCCGTGCTGATCTCCGACCGGCTCGAAGGCAGTGCCGACCCGGGGGTGCGGCGGGTGGCGCCAAGGCTGGTGGAGACCCTCGACCGGGCGGTCCGGCTGTGCGGCGAGACGTTGAGCTACGCCCGCAGCGGCCCACCGGCGCCGGAGCCGCGAGCGGTGCTGCTGGCCGAGCTCGCGGCCAAGGTCCGCGCCGCCCTGGAAGCGACGCCGGGGCCGGTGACCTGGCGGCTGTCGGTGCCCGAGGACCTCGTGGTCGAGGCCGACCCCGACCAGCTCTACCGCGTGCTGTTCAACCTCGCCCAGAACGGGATCGAGGCCATGGGCGAACGCGGCGGCCGGCTGCGGATCTCGGCCGAGCAGGACCCGCAGCTGCTGGAGATCGAGGTCGCCGACACCGGTCCCGGCATCCCGGAGCAGGTGCGCAACCGCCTGTTCGAACCGTTCGCCGGGTCGGCGAAGCCGAACGGCAACGGTCTCGGCCTCGCCATCTGCCGGGAGCTGGTCCGCGCGCATGGCGGCGAGATCGAGCTCGCCGGAACCTCCGAGCGGGGTACGACATTCCGGCTGCGCCTGCCGGCGCGCCTGGCCAGCCGGACGGCCGACAACCGGAGAGCGCCGATGCCCCTCGAGACCGTCGTCAGGACCCTCGTCCCGCTGCTCCTGCTGCTCGGCGCGTGCAACTATCAGGGTCCGGCGGTCGCGGGCTATCCGGGGCTGCAGAACAGGATCCAGTGGTACTACGAGAACAACGCGCTCGAGCAGAACGCGGTCTGCACCCAGCCCCGCATACGCTCGGTCACTTCGGCCCAGATCGTCGACGAGACGCCAGAAACCGTGGTGATGGATGTCAGCTACTACTGGATCGACGAAGGCCAGCTCGATTTCGACCGCGGCGGCCTGCCGCTCGCCGGCATTCCGTTCCAGCGCTGCAACGGCTTCGCCGAGCGGCGCTTCACCTTCGTCAAGATGACCGACGGCAGCCTGCAGGTGCGCAGCATGACCGGGCCGCAGCGGCGGCCCTCCTCGTGACGCTCAACCTTCGCGGAACGCCTCGCGCAGGCGGAAGATCCGGTCGGTGAGGTAGGAGAGGATCGTCCGCCGGCCGACCTTGAGGTCGACGTCCACCAGCATGCCGGACGCCACCGCGTGCTGGTCCGGGCCGACGCCGAGCTGGGCCCGTCCGGTCACCACGGTCACGGCATAGGTGAGCTCGCCGGTGCGGGGGTCGGGCGTGGCGTCGGCGGCGATCTTCTGCAGCGTGCCGTCGAGCGTGCCGTAGCGCAGATAGTCGAAGGCGCGCACCTTGACCGAGGCCGGCATCCCCGGCCGCAGCCGGCCGACGTCCTGGTTGGCGACCTTGGCCGCGACCACCAGCCCCTCGCTCTGCGGCACCAGCTTCATCAGGGTCTCGTGCGCGGCCACGGCCTGGCCAGGTGCGGTCACCACGATCTCCTGCACGATTCCGTCGGCCGGCGCGCGGACGTCCAGATGGTCCAGGATGGCGTCCTGGGCGCGGAGCTGCTCGGCCAGCCGGTCGCGATCGGCCGTCGCCTGGGCCAGCTGCCCCAGCGCGTCCGACAGCCGCTCGGTCTCCAGACCCTCCACCCGGCTCGCCGCCTCGGACACCGCCGCCGACGCCGCCTCGAGCGAGGCCTTCGCCTTGGCGAGCTCGCCCTGGTCGTCGCTGTACTGGCGTTCGACCTCCACCACCTTGAGCTCGGGGTAGAGGCCGCGATCCGCGAGCTCGCGCACCGCCGTACGCTGCCGCTTCAGGAACTCCAGGCTGGTCCGCAGGCGCTCGACCTCGGCCGCGGCCGTGCGCATCTCGCCGCGGCGGGTCTGCAGTCCCCGCGCCAGCGCCTCGCGCCGGTCGGCCAGGGCGGCGTTGCGCGCCTCGAGCAACGCCTGCTGGGCCGCGAGCAGGTCGGGGCGGTACTCGGCCGACGCCAGCGCCAGCTCCCGCCCAGAGGCTTCCGCCTCCAGCCGCGCCACCTCCACCTGGCGCAGCGCCAGCCGGCCGCTCAGCTCGCTGCGCTCGCTGCGCGCGACCTCGCCGTCCAGGCTGACCAGGAGCTCGCCGGCGGCCACCTCCTGTCCCTCGCGGACATGAATGGCCGCGACCCGGCCACCATGGGGATGGTTGACGATCTTGACCCTGCCGGCCGGTTCCACCGTGCCCAGGGCGTGGACCACCTCGTCGACCTGCGCCCAGGCGACCCAGGCCAGAAGGGCCAGGAACAGGGCGGCGATGCAGGCGATCAGCGTGCCGGCCATTGCCGGCGCGCGGCCGTCCAGGAGCTGGCGGGCGAGGTCGGCTTCGCGCTCGGTCTCGGCCGGGAGCTCGCGCGCCATCCCTCAGCCCGCCGCCTGGAGCCCGGCGGACGGCGGCCGGGCGACGCGCAGTTCGGCCGCGCTCCCGAGCCCGACGACACGTCCACGGTCGAGCACCAGAACCCGGTCGCAGGCGTCGAGCACCGCCTGGCGGTGGGTCACCAGGAGCACGGTCCGCCCGCTGCCGGCCCGGCGCAGATTGGCCAGGAGATGCGCTTCCGTCGCTGCGTCGAGAGCGCTCGTGGCCTCGTCGAGCACGAGCAGGCGCGGGTTGCGCACGACGGCCCGGGCAACCGCCAGCAGCTGGCGCTGGCCGAGGGAAAGTCCGGTGCCGCGCTCGCCGAGCATGGTCTCGTAGCCCTGCGGCAGCCGGCGGACGAATTCGTCCGCGCCGACGAAGCGGGCAGCGGCGACGACACGGGCGAGCGTCCGGTCGGCGGCGCCCATGGCGATGTTCTCGGCGATGGTGCCGGCGAACAGGTGGATCTCCTGCGGCACCACGCCGATCTGCGCCCGGTAGCTCACCGGCGAGAGGGTGGCGAGGTCGTGACCGTCGAGGAGGACGCGGCCGCTCTCGGGCACCTCGATGCCGAGCAGCAGACGCACCAGCGTGCTCTTGCCGGAGCCGGGAGCGCCGGCGATCCCCAGCATGCTGCCCGGCGCCATCTCGAAGGATACCTCGTCGAGAGCGGGGGTCGCCGCACCGGCATAGCGGAAGGTGAGCGCCTGGACCTCGAGCCGGCCCATGACCTGCAGCTCGGAACCGGCCAGGCGACCGCTCGCCTCGGCGCGCTCCGCCAGCAACTCGTCCAGCCGACGCACCGCCTCGCGCGCCTGCTGGAACTGGTGCCAGGCCAGGGCCAGCTGGCGCATCGGTGCCAGGGTGCGCGCGGACAGGATGGAGGCGGCGACCAGGGCGCCCACGGTCATGTCGCCGACGACGATCAGCCGCGCGCCGAGATAGACCAGCACCAGGGCGGTGAGATGCTGGAGGGCCTGCGCCAGGCTGTTGGCGAGGTGGGCGACCCGGCCCGACTGCAGGCCGGTCCAGGCACTGCGCAGGAGATGATGCTCGAAGCGGCGCTTCATGTCCGCCTCGAGCGAGAGGAGCTTGACCGTCAGCGCCTGGCCGACCGCCTCGCCGAGCGCCGCGCTGCGAGCACCCGTGGCGCGGAAGCTGGCCCGCTGATGCTCCTCCTGCCGCCGTTGCGACAGCACCGACAGGAGCACGAAGACCGGGATCGCCGCCGCCGTCACCAGCCCGAGGCTCGGCGCCACCACGAGGAGTGCGGCGAGGAACAGCCCGACGAAGGCGAGATCGACCAGAAGCAGGGGCAGGTGCCCGGTCAGGAACTGGCGCAGCTGGTCGACCTGGCGCACCCGCTCCATGACCGCCGCACTCGGGTTCGCCTCGTGGAACCGGTAGGGCAGCTGCAGGAGGTGATGGACGAGGTCGCTGCCGATCGCGGCTTCGAGCCTGGCGCCGGTATGCGCGGTCACGTAGCCGCGCAAGGCCCGCAACGCGAGTTCGAACGCGACCAGGGTGACCATGCCGATCGCCAGCACGTCCAGGGTCTGCAGCGCGGCGTGGCTGATCACCTTGTTGTAGACGGTCATCATGAACAGCGGCGTGGCCAGCGCCAGCAGGTTGATGACGACCGAGGCCAGCGCGATCTGCCACAGCACGGCGCGGATGCCGCGCATCGGCGCGGAGCCCCAGAAGCCGCGATGACGGGCCGGTGCGGCCGCCAGCAGGCGCACGAGGTGGTCGCCGAAGCCCGCCGCGACCTTGATGGTACAGGGCATGGCCGTGCCGGCCGCCGGATCGACCAGGAGCAGCTGGTCGCCTTCGCGCGACCGGACGAGCCAGGCCTGGCCCGGCTGGCGGCCGAGGATCAGGAACGGCGGCGCCAGGCGGGCGAGACCGCGCGCACTCATGCGCGGTGCGGCGAAGCCGAAGCCGCAGCGGCTGGCGAGCTTGGCGAGGCACTCCAGATCGACGCCGCTCTCGGGAACGGACACCGAGGCGCGCAACTCCGCTTCCGTCACCGGCCGCTGCAGTTCGCGGCACAGCCGGATGAAGCCCAGCAGCACGCCGTCGAGCGCCGGGGGATCTGATGCCAGGACCCGCGGGCCCATCGTCGTCGCGGCGGTCATCCGGCACTCCGGCCCAGAACTCGACCACCCAGCAGTGGCGGATATCGCTTATTAGTTGATAGAACTCACCATTGCAATAAATTATGGTTGATAAACAGCATCAGTCCAGCGCGTAGGCGAGGAACTTGAGATAGGCGGTTTCGGGCAAGGCGGGATGCACCGGGTGGTCGGGTCCGGCACCCGCGGTCAGGATCAGCCTGCCGCCGCGGCCGGCCTCGCGGATGCCATGCCAGGCCTCGGTCGCGAACTGCTCGACCGGGACGTGATGCGAGCAGCAGCCCAGGCAGAGAAAGCCGGGCTCGGCCACCACGGAGGCGGCCATCCGTGCCAGCTTGCGGTAGCCCTTGAGCCCGGCACCGAGATCCTTGCGGCTCTTCACGAACGCCGGCGGGTCGGCGATCACCAGCCCGAAGCGACGCTTCTCGCGGGCCGCATGGTCGAGAAAGGCGAAGGCTTCGGCCCTTTCAAAGGTGGCGATGCCGGCAGCACCCTGGTGCGCGGCGCTGGCCGCCGCCAGTTCCAGAGCCGGGCCGGAGCTGTCGACGGCCGTGACCGACCCGGCGCCGGCCGCCGCCGCGTTCAGCGCGAAGCCGCCGCCATAGCTGTAGAGGTCGAGCACGTCCTGGCTGCGGGCCAGCCGGGCGGCGAAGGCGCGGTTCGCGCGCTGGTCGTAGAACCATCCGGTCTTCTGGCCGCCGCCGGGGTCGGTGACGAAGGTCAGGCCGTTCTCCACCAGCTCGAGCCGCTGCGGCAGTTCACCCTTCAGCACCTCCACCTGCTGCGGCAGCCCTTCGAGCTGCCGGCTGGCACCATCGTTGCGCGCGACGATGGTGCGCGGGCCGACCACTTCATCGAGGGCTGCCACCACCAGCGGCGCCAGCGCATCCATCCCGGCGGTGTTGAACTGGGCGACCAGGGTGTCGCCGAACCGGTCGACGACGAGGCCCGGCAGGCCGTCCGCCTCGGAGTGGATCAGGCGATAGCAGGGTTGATCGAACAGCCGCTCGCGCAGCTGCAAGGCGCGCGCGACCCGCCGTGCCACGAAGCCGCGGTCGATTTCCGCGTCCTTGTTGCGGGTGAGCAGGCGCGCCGCGATCAGCGAGTGCGGGTTGAACTGCGCCACGCCCAGCATCTTGCCGCTGGGCCCCATAAGCCGGACCAGGCTGCCCCGTGGCAAGGCACGAGCCGCCTCGTCCATGCGCAGCTCGTTGGAGAACAGCCACGGCGTGCCGTTGCGGAGCCGCCGGTCCTCGCCGGGGAGGATCTTGATCGTCGGGTAAGGCATGGCGGTGGTCCTGATGGCGCGGGCGCGGAAGGTGGGCCGGGGTCGCCGCGATTGCAAGCCGGGGCCGGATCGCCCGCCGCGAGGACCGTGGCAGAAGCGCACAGCGGATCGGTCATTGTTGTATTGCAGCGCAGCAAAACGATTTACCCTGGGCACGGATCGCCTCTTGGACCTGCGAATGGAGGACGACCGCGATGGCTTCCCGAACCAGGAAAGACCCGGCGCGCGCCGCCATGACCTACGAACAGATCGAGCATGAGCTGAAGACGCCGCTGGCATCGATGCGGTCGCTGTCGGAGATCATCCGCGACCATCCGGACCTGAGCGACGATCAGCGCCGGCGCTTCCTCGATGCGATCGTGGACGAGGGCGAGCGCCTGACCGCAACCGTCGAGCGGCTCCTCGATTCCTCCGCCTTGCGCAACGGCGTCAGCTGAGCGCCGGCATCGCCACGGCGAGACCGTGGCCGACCCGGACCGGCTCGACCCGCAGAGCGAGGCCGGTGCGATCGTCGGTTTCCACCAACACGCCGCACAGCATCGCCTCGCCCATGGCCGGCGTCAGCCGCTGCACCGGCAGGTCGCTGCGCCATTTCTGCAGCGAGCCCTGCTTGTCCATCCCGATTACGCTGTCGTAGTCGCCCGTCATGCCGAGATCGGTGATGTAGCCGGTCCCGCCGGCGAGCACGCGATGGTCGGCGGTGGGCACGTGGGTGTGGGTGCCGACGACCAGCGAGACACGGCCGTCCAGATGGTGGGCGAGGGCCAGCTTCTCGCTGGTGGCCTCGGCATGCACGTCGACCACGATCGCCTGCACCGTGCCGCCCAGGGCGTGGCGGGAGAGCTCGGCGTCGAGGGCGCGGAACGGATCGTCGGCCAATGCCATGAACAGGCGGCCCAGCACCTGCACCACGAGCACGCGCTGCCCGCGGGCGGTCCTGATCTCGGCGGCGCCGCGACCCGGAACGCCCGGCGCCAGGTTCAGCGGGCGAACGATGCGCGGCTCCTTGTCGATATGGCCGATCAGCTCGCGCTGGTCCCAGACATGGTTGCCCATGGTGAGCAGGTCGGCACCGGCCTCCAGGAACTCGGCGCCGATGGCAGCGGTGAGGCCGTACCCGCCGGCGGCGTTCTCGGCATTGACCACCACCGCATCCAGCGCGAGCTCGCTCCGCAGCCTCGGGAGCTGCGCCAGGAGGACCGCGCGGCCCGAGCGCCCGACCACGTCGCCCACGAAGAGGATCCGCACCCGCTCAGGCTCCCCCGCCGCCGAGGCTCCGGCAACCGTCCTCGGTGACCACCAGCTCCAGCGGCACGTCGGTGGCGTCGGCCGGCACTTCCGCGACCTCCTGGCCGGCGAAGCAATATCCGCAGCGGACGGGCCGACCGCCCGCAGCCGCGATCGCGGCGAAGGTCATGTCGTAGAAGCCGGCGCCGTAGCCCAACCGCCGCCCGGCAGCATCGAAGGCGAGCAGGGGCGCCAGGACCAGGTCCGGCATCACCGGCGGCAGGCCGGCCGGGGGCTCCAGCACCTTGAACGGACCTTCGACCAGCGCGAGGTCAGGGGTCCAGGAATGGAACAGGAGGGGAAGTCCCCTGCCCTGCATGCGCGACAGCAGCGGCTGCGCGCCGAGCCAATGGAGCGCGTGCAGCAATGGCAGGGTGTCGATCTCGTCGGCCAGCGGCCAGAACAGGGCGATGCGGCGGCGTTCGCGCCAGGGCAGCTGGCGCAGCGCGTGCCAGGCGGCGTCACGACTGGCCGTGGCGCGGACAGAAGGGTCGACGGCCATGCGGCGCGCGCGCAGCTCGCGGCGCAGCGCGCGCTTGCGCTCGGCTAGGTCATGGTCCGGTACGGCGAGCATGAACAATCCGGGGATGTAGGTAGCGGTTGCCGCCGAAGCCGTTTCGTCGTGGTCGTCCCTGGGACCTGCTACGCAGGTGGGCGCCATGTGACGTGACCACGGTCACGACAGGGACAGCTCCCGTTGGAACGAACTAGGCCCGGGGCGATGATTCCGACGGGGCACGCACCCAGCAGCAACCGCCACCGCGAACCTAGGCACTCTCCAGGGTCGCGGCAAGCTGCTCGAGGCGGGAAGTCACCCGATCGAGCGCCTGGGCGGCCTCTTCCTCGGCGCGGCGGTCGAGATCGGCGGCCTGCGCCTTGAGGCGCTTGATCTCCTCATAGGCGTCCGAGAGCTCGTCGGCGACCAGGAGACTGGTCAGCAGCAGCACCTTGGCGTCCGGGAGCTGGCCGTGCTGCTGCTGCAGCTTGGCGGCGCAGCTGTCGACATAGGCGGCCAGGCGGCGCAGCCGCGGCTCCTCGCCGTCGCCGCACTGCACCTGGTGTATGCGGCCATTGAAGGTGATGTCGACCATGCTCATGGCGTCGCCCTCGCCTCGGCGATGCCGTCGACGCGCTCGATGGCGTCGTCGATCCGCTCCTCGGCCTGGGCCACGATCTCGGTCAGACGCTGCGAACGCTCGGTCGCCGCGGCGAGTTCGCTGCGCAGGGCCGAGCATTCCTGGCGCAGCCGTTCGCAGTCGCGCTCCAGGACGGAGGGCTCCGGCAGCGCTCCACCTGCGGGCCTGGCCCTGAGCGCCCGCTCCAGGCGTTCGATGGCGCCGCCCGCCCGTGCTTCCGCCGTGCGCAATGCCGACATGGTCCGCGGATGTTCCCGATCACGGTGATGAATGGCCCTGCGGGTTGACACAACCGCTCCGACCCGTCAACGCCGCCGCCCGATGACCACACCGAATTGGAGTTGCAATTTCCCGCTGCTCGTCCAGTTTTGCGCCCACTCGGCCAGCCGCCCCTTCCTTTGCACCGCCTGTCGCGAAATCGCCCATGTCGCCCAGCCACGCCCACCTCGCCAACGCCATCCGCGCGCTCGCCATGGACGCCGTGGAGCAAGCGAAGTCCGGCCATCCAGGCATGCCCATGGGCATGGCGGATGTCGCCACGGTCCTCTGGACCAGGTTCCTCAAATACGACCCGCAACATCCCGACTGGCCGGACCGCGACCGCTTCGTGCTGTCGGCCGGCCATGGCTCGATGCTGCTCTACGCCCTGCTCTACCTGACCGGCTACCCGGACATGACGCTGGACGAGCTGCGGCGCTTTCGCCAGCTCGGCGCCCGCACCGCCGGTCATCCCGAGCACGGGCACGCCCTGGGCATCGAGACCACCACCGGGCCGCTCGGGCAAGGTCTGGCCAATTCGGTCGGAATGGCGTTCGCCGAGCGCCATCTGGCGGCCCGGTTCGGCTCCGAGCTGGTTGACCACCATACCTACGTCATCGCCGGTGACGGGTGCCTGATGGAGGGCATCAGCCACGAGGCGGGATCGCTGGCGGGCCATCTCGGGCTAGGCCGGCTGATCGTCCTGTTCGACGACAACGGCATCTCGATCGACGGACCGACCTCGCTGTCGGTTTCCGACGACCAGCTGATGCGCTTTTCGGCCTATGGCTGGCACACGGCCGCCGTCGACGGCCACGATCCCGAGGCCGTGGCACAGGCGATCGAGGCCGCCCGCGGTGAAACCGGGCGCCCGTCGCTGATCGCGTGCAAGACGGTGATCGGCAAGGGCGCGCCGACCAAGGCCGGCAAGGAAACCGCCCACGGCTCGCCGCTGGGAGCCAGCGAGATCGCGGGCGCGCGGGCGGCCCTCGGCTGGCCGCACGGCCCGTTCGAGATCCCCGAAGAGATCCTGGCGGCCTGGCGCTCGGCCGGCGAGCGGGGGCAAGCGGCCTACGCCGCTTGGCGGGAGCGCCACGCCGCCGCGAGCGAGGACGACCGGCAGAGATTCGACCGCGCGCAGGCCGGCGAGCTGCCGCCGAGCCTCGGCGACACGGTCAACGCCTACAAGCGCAGCCTGTCGGCCGAGAAGCCGGCCTGGGCCAGCCGCAAGTCGAGCCAGCAGGTGCTGGGCGTGCTGACCGAGGCGGTGGAGAGCATGGTCGGCGGCTCGGCCGACCTGACCCACTCCAATCTGACCAACACGCCGTCGACCAAGCCGGTGCGGCCCGGCGACTATGGCGGTCGCTACGTCAGCTACGGCGTGCGCGAGCACGGCATGGTCGCCGCCATGAACGGCATGGCCGTGCATGGCGGCATCATCCCCTATGGCGGGACCTTCCTGGTGTTCGCCGACTATTGTCGCCCCGCGCTCCGTCTGGCGGCGCTGATGCGCCAGCGGGTGATCTTCGTCGCCACCCACGATTCGATCGGCCTCGGCGAGGACGGCCCGACCCACCAGCCGGTCGAGACCCTGGCCAGCCTGCGCGCGATCCCCAACATGCTGGTGTTCCGGCCGGCCGACGCGGTCGAGACGCTCGAATGCTGGGAGCTGGCGCTGCGCCGGGCCGACGGCCCCTCGACCCTGGCGCTGACCCGGCAGGAGCTCGCGACCTTGCGCGAGACCCACACCGACGAGAATCTCTGCGCGCGGGGCGCCTATCTGCTGAGCCCGGCGGAGGAGCAGCGGCAGGTCACGATCCTGGCCACGGGCTCCGAGGTGCACATCGCCCTGGCGGCGCGTGCGCTGCTGGCGGCGGACGGAATCGCCGCCGCCGTGGCCTCGATGCCGAGCTGGGAGCTGTTCGAGCGTCAGGACGAGACCTACCGGGCGTCGGTCCTGGGTGCGGCGCCGCGAATCGCGGTCGAGGCCGCCTCCCCGTTCGGCTGGACCCGTTACGTCGCCAGCGAGGATGACGTGGTCGGCATGACCACGTTCGGTGCCAGCGGACCGATCAAGGCGTTGTACGAGCATTTCGGCATCACGGCCGGGCACGTGGCGCAGAAGGCGCGCGCGCTTCTGGGCCGCAAGCCGCAGCCAGGGGAGTAGCCCATCGTGACCGCGAAGGTAGCCATCAACGGCTTCGGCCGCATCGGCCGCAACATCCTGAGGGCTCTGGCCGAGCACGGCCGCGACGACATCGAGGTCGTGGCGATCAACGATCTGGCGCCGCCGGCCACCAACGCGCACCTGTTCCGCTACGACAGCGTGCATGGCCGTTTCCCCGGCGAGGCCAAGCTCGAGGGCGACACGCTGCAGATCCGGACCAACGCGGGGAAGACCCTGGCTCCGGTCAAGGTGCTGGCCGAGCGCGACCTGGCCAAGCTGCCCTGGGGCGATCTCGGCATCGACATCGTCATGGAATGCACCGGCATCTTCACCAGCAGGGAGAAGGCCTCCGGGCATCTCGGCGCCGGCGCCAAGCGCGTGCTGGTCTCGGCCCCGGCCGACGGTGCCGACATCACCGTAGTGTTCGGCGTCAATCACGACCAGCTGCGCGCCGAGCACACCGTGGTCAGCAACGCGTCGTGCACCACCAACTGCCTGGCGCCGGTGGCCAAGGTCCTCAACGACCTGGTCGGCATCGAGCGCGGTCACATGACCACGATCCACGCCTTCACCAACGACCAGAACCTGCTCGACGTGTTCCACAAGGACCTCTACCGGGCCCGCGCCGCGACGGCCTCGATGATCCCGACCTCGACCGGTGCCGCCAAGGCGGTGGGTCTGGTGCTGCCCGAGCTCAAGGGCCGGCTGGACGGCGTGGCGATCCGCGTGCCGACCATGAACGTCAGCATGGTCGACCTCACCTTCGTGCCCAAGCGCGACACCAGCGTCGAGGAGCTCAACGCGGCGATCAAGGCCGCGGCGCAGGGTGCGCTCAAGGGCATCCTGGGCTGCACCGAGGAGCCGCTGGTGTCGATCGACTTCAACCACGATCCGCACAGCTCCACCGTCGACCTCAAGGCCACCAAGGTGATCGAGGGCAAGCTCGTCCGCGTCGCCTCCTGGTACGACAACGAGTGGGGCTTCTCGAACCGGATGTGCGACACCGCAGCACTGATGGCCAAGCTCTAGGCGGCGAGACCGCTCCCGCGACCAGGCCCTCCCACAGCAGGGAGGGCCTGCCGCGATGTCACACGTCATGGCGGCCACGCGACCGTCACACGCCAATAACCACCCTGTCACGGAACCAGCCTTATAGAGCGCGCGCAAAGGCCGCCGGGCCGTTGCCCAGTCCCGGCGGGCATCGGCCGAAGTCGTGGCTGGAGTGATGCCAAGTGGCCACCGCGCTCGCGATCGAGCCTTACCTAGCCCGCACGGCGACCATCGCCCCGCGGGTGGCCGACACGCTCATCGTGTCGGATCTGCATCTGGGGCTGCCCGCCTCGAGGCCACGCGATCTCCTGGACCTGCTCGAGCAGTGGCGCTTCGAGCGCCTCATCCTCCTGGGCGACGTGTTCCACGACTGGAGCTTTCGCCATCTCTGCACCGACACCTGGCGGCTGCTCGCCCATATCCGCGCCTTGAGCCAGAAGCGCGAAGCCGAGATCGTCTGGATCCTCGGCAATCACGACCGCCACCTCTCGCAGCTGGTGGCGAAGCTGGTCGGCGTGGAGACCACCGAGTTGTTCCGCTGGCAGTATGACGGCAGGGACTTCATGGCCCTGCACGGCGACCGGTTCGACCGCTTCATCTCGAGCTACGTCAAGACCTCCGCCTTCTTCTCCCACGCCTATGCCTTCACCCAGCGCTGGCTCTCGAAGCACGGCGAGTGGCCCAAGCGGCTGGACCGGGCGCATGTCGGCTTCAGCAGCCTCAGCCGCGACGTCGAGCAGGGTGCCTGCGGCTATGCCAGCGAGCAGGGCGTGGACGTGATCGTCTGCGGCCACACCCACAAGGCGACGCGCGCCGTGTTCGACCGGCCCGGACCCAGCGGCCAGGCGATCGAGTACCTCAACACCGGCTGCTGGGTCGACCGGCCGGCGAGCTTCGTGACCGTCGGCGCCGACGGCGTCGTCCTCAATCACTGTCCCTGAGCAGGAGACCGAGTTGGCCAACGCCCTCGTGCGCGACGCTGCCCTGCAGGCGGCCCCGACCTCCAAGCGCGGCATTCTCGAGCGCGTCTTCGCCAAGATGTTCGAAGGGCTGGTCTACGCCCAGATCTGGGAAGATCCCGAGGTCGACATGGAGGCCCTGGAATTGGGGCCGACCAGCCGGCTGGTGACCATCGCGTCCGGCGGCTGCAACGTGATGAGCTATCTCACGGCCGATCCCATGGATGTCCGTGCGGTCGACCTGAATCCCGCGCATGTGGCCCTGCTCAAGCTCAAGCTCGCGGCGGCGCGCCATCTGCCCCACTACGAGGCGTTCCGCGCCTTCTTCGCCGAGGCCGACACCCAGGACAATCTGCGCCTCTACCGCCGCTTCGTGGCGCCGAACCTGGCGACCGAGGTGCGCGACTACTGGGAGGGCCGCGATTTCGCCGGCCGGCAGCGGATCTCGATGTTCCGCCGCAACCTCTACGGCCACGGGCTGCTCGGCCGCACGATCCAGCTCGGCCACTTGGTGTGCCGCTTGCACGGCAAGCGCCCCGAGCGCCTGCTCGACGCCCGCGACCTCGCCGAGCAGCGGCGCCTGTTCGAGGACGAGCTGGCGCCCGTGTTCGACAGCCGGCTGGTCCGCAAGCTGGCGGACCTGCCGGCCGCCTATTTCGGCCTGGGCATTCCGCCGGCACAGTTCGACGCGCTCAAGGCGGATGCGGGCGGCAACCTCGCCACGCTCCTGCGCGCCCGCGTCGAGCGGCTGGCCTGCGACTTCCCGATCCAGGAGAACTGGTTCGCCTGGCAGGCCTTCGGCCGCCGCTATCCCGGCCAGGGCCTGGGGCTGCCGCCCTATCTCCGGTCCGAGAATTTCGAACGCCTGCGCGACCGTGTCGACCGGGTGGACATCGAGCAGATCAGCTTCACCGACTTCCTGCGCCGCCAGGACGCCCAGGCGATCGACGCCTACGTCCTGCTCGACGCCCAGGACTGGATGAGCCGTGAGCAGATCGCCGCCTTGTGGACCGAGCTGAACCGCACCGCCCGCAAGGGGGCGCGGGTGATCTTCCGCACCGCCGGCGAGGAAACGCCCCTGCCCCAGATGCTGCCGGCCGAGCTCCTGGCGCCATGGTCCTACGAGGCGGACAGGTCACGCGTGCTGCATGCCCGCGACCGGTCGGCGATCTATGGCGGCTTCCACCTCTACCGGCACCAGGGCTGATGGCGACCGTCCTGGAGCCTTCGTCTGCGGACATCCGTAGCCGAATGGCACGGATGTACCGGCCCCAGAAGTACATCTACGACGTCACCCGCAAATACTACCTGCTCGGCCGCGACCGGCTGATCGACGGCCTTCGCCTCGAGCCGGGCCAGAGCCTGCTCGACATCGGCTGCGGCACCGGCCGGAACCTGGCCCTGATCGGGCGACGCTATCCGGGCGCCCTGCTCCATGGGCTGGACGCGGCGGCACCCATGCTCGAGGTCGCGACCGCCCGCTTGCGCCAGGCCGGGGTCCGAGCGAACCTGGCGCACGGCGTCGCCGAGGCCCTCGATGCCGGCTCGACCTTCGCCCGCCCGGGCGGGTTCGACCGCGTGACCATCTCCTACTGCCTGTCGATGGTCGACGATCCGGAGGCGGCGCTGCGTGCCGCGGCGGCCAGCCTCGCGCCCGGCGGTTCCCTGCACGTGGTCGACTTCGGCGACATGGCCGGGCTGCCGCCCTGGTTCGCGGCGCTCATGCGAACCTGGCTTGCCCGGTTTCATGTAAGCCATCGGCCGGAAATCGAGAGGACGCTGGACACACTCGCCCGGGAGCGAGGCGCGGTGCTCGATCGGATCGCGATCGGCCGGCGCTACGCGCTGTTGTTTCGATTACGCCTGCCGTCCGACTAGGTCGACGTCCATCCGACCACGCTCCAGAAGTCCGCGCAGATCGTCGTATGGAAATGGTTGGGCAGGCTCGGGCAGGCCAGCAACCAGCACAGTGAACCCTATCCCTCGACGATCTCCAAGGCGAGCGGCCGCTCGGGCGGCAGCGCGGCGCTGACCCCCTCCGTGCGGCGGCGAAGGCCGCACGGCTGTACGGGTGCACCGGCTAGTGCGTCGAGTTGATCCGGAACACAGTCACGGTGTCGCTGGTCTCATGCGACGCGATCAGCAACGGTACGCCGAGTTTGTTGTCGCTCGCCGGAATGAACAGGACGCCCTCGACGCTGAGGTCGCCCGCGGCGGCGCAGGCGGGCGACTTCGGCATGTCCTTGGTGCAGACCGTTGCCGGATCGACCGCGAAATTGCGGTTGTTGATGTACTGTTGGAACTGAGGGCTGCGTGGATCGGTGATGTCGTACACCATGACGCCACCAAGCCGCTCGAAACCGACGAAGGCGTAGGTCCGGCCGGCGATCGTGCCGACCGTGAGCGGCTCCGGCTCGGCGCCACGGCCCTGGCTGGTCCGGTCGGACTGGTTACTGTCGTCGGGGGCGTTGAAGAAGGCCGGCACCGCTGCCGCGATGATTCGCTCGAAGCTGTCCCCGGTGTCGGCAATGAGCTCGCCCCGGGTCGTCCACACCGCCAGTGAGCGGCCGCCGAAGGCGTATGCGTTGACGAACCGGCCCCCACGACCGATGCCATCGACACGGCTCACCTGGAGCCGGCCCAAGTTTTGCGGAAGCTGCAGCCTCGCCCCGTTCGGGAACGCTGCCCGATCGAGCGGCAGATCGCCGAAGCGCGCCACCTCCGTATAGCCGGAGAAATCCCGCGGATCGCCCTCGTTCGCCGTCACCAGGAACGTGTCTGCCCCAGCCGTAAACGCCTCGAGGTAATCGGGTTCGTAGAACGAGCGGAGGTGCCAAGGCTTGATCCGGATGCGCCCGTCCACATCACTCGCGTCCAGACCCATCCCGGGGAGCGCGTTGTTCTTATAGCCGAGCGGCAGGATATCGATGACGCGCTCCGCCGTCAGGTCGAGCACCGCCAAGGCGTTGTTGCGCTGGAGTGTCACCCAGGCGGTTCGCGAATTGGCTGACACCGTGATCGACTCGGGCTCCATATCCTGCGCCACGGAGGCGTGCGGGCCGTGGAGCCGCACGCCGCGGCTGACCAGTTCGGACCGTCGCCCATCGAAGGCGCTGAAGTCGATCCGCTTGGTGCCGACGCTCGAGCAGGGGAAGTGCTCGCACCAATGAAGGATGGTGATCGTCCCTTGCGGGTCCGCGCTGTAATCGTCGCTGGCCTCGCCCCGTCCCGGCACCAGCAGCTTTCTGGCGTCCGGCGTGAACACCAGCATCGTGGGCTGTGGCCCCACCAAGGCTGGCGGAGCCTGCGGCCGGCCATCGCGGTCGACGAAGCTGACGACGCCGTCGCTCGACTTGGTCGGCCCGGAGAAAGCGGTCGCCAGGACACCGCTGCGGAAGGCCACCGCCTGCGCGCCCAGGGCCGCCGGCCCGAGATCGAACGTCTTGTCCCGGTGCAGATGGCCGGGGTCGTCGATGTCGAGCACATCAATCGAGCGACGGGCCTTGTTGATGTAGTATAGGCGCCGCTCGCGACGATCGTAGGCAGGAGGAACCTCGGCGCTTGTCGTCGAGAAATACCCACCGTCATAGGTGCTCAGCTGCGTCAGATGAATATTGGCATTCGAACCCTGAACATCCACGGGCGTGAATGCGATGGCTGCTTCGACTTGCAAAACTATCGGGAGCGCAACGAGGCTCATTTTGACTATAGCCCAATTACTAGCACAAGTGTTGGCGACGACTGTCCTCGATAGCGACGTCATCGTGGCTCTCCCCATGAGGCGGACATCAACCATCGTAACATGACTCATGCGCTTTGCGAACAGCTCTGAACCGGGTTCCGCCGGATCCGATGGGGCCATTCGGGACCTGTGGCCACTCGGGCGGGTAGGGTCCGAGCCCGTCGACGTTTTACCGGGCCTGCCCGATGGGCACCACCTCGGCCTGCGGGAACGCCTGGGTCAGCTCGCGCCAGACATGGGCGTTGGGCCAGTCCACATGCGAGCGGTAGCCGGCGAAGACCTCGTTCCAGTCGACCGGCTTGCCCGCCGCGATCGCCTGCCAATGGGCGACCTGATCGGGTTGCTGCACCACCTCGTGCGTGTGGTGGCAGGGTCCGAAGCCGAGTTGCTCGAGTGCGGCCTTGAGGGACTTCGTTCCCGTCCGGCCGAAGCCGGAACGGATCACCGCCAATGAGATGGTCGGTTCCCACCGGGCTGTTCTTGCCGGGATCGACCGGTTCAGCTCACCCCGTCCCGCGGTTCTTCGGCACTAAATTTGAGACTGGCAACACGCAGGACCGGATGGTAGCAGCGGCGTCCGGCTGAGGAGATGCGACCATGGCGAATTTCCGCACGCTCGACGACGTCGATCCCCGCGGCAAGCGGGTTCTGGTGCGCGTGGACTTCAACGTGCCGATGCAGAACGGCGAGGTCACCGACGCGACCCGCATCGAGCGCGCCTGCGAGACCCTGGAAGAGCTGGCGGGCAAGGGTGCCAAGGTCGTCGTGCTGTCGCATTTCGGTCGGCCGAAGGGCAAGCCCGAGAGCTCGATGAGCCTGGCGCCGCTGGTCAAGCCGCTGTCCAGGGCCTTGGGCGGCATCGACGTCCGCTTCGCGCCCGACTGCATCGGCGAGCTTGCCCACGCCGTGGTCGACGCGCTGCCCGACGGCGGCGTCGCGCTGCTCGAGAACCTGCGCTTCCATGCGGGCGAGGAGAAGGGCGATCCGGCCTTCGCGGACCAGCTCGCGACCTTGGGCGACCTCTACGTCAACGACGCCTTCTCGGTCTCGCACCGGGCCCACGCCTCGGTGACCGGCCTCGCCGAGCGGCTGCCACCCTATGCCGGCCGGCTGATGCAGGCCGAGCTGGAAGCGCTGCAGGCGGTGCTGGGCGGGGCGCAGCGGCCGACCGCGGCGGTGATCGGCGGCGCCAAGGTGTCGAGCAAGCTCGACGTGCTGGGCCATGTGCTGGACAAGGTCGACGTCCTGATCATCGGGGGCGGCATGGCCAACACCTTCCTGAACGCCCAGGGCACCGACGTCGGCAAGTCCTTGTGCGAGCACGATCTCGCCGCGTCCGCGCGGGAGATCATGGCCAAGGCCGAGCACCGCGACGTGGCGATCCTCCTGCCCGAGGACGTGGTGGTGGCGACCGAGTTCAAGCCCGGCGCGCGGACCCGCACCTGTGCTGCCGACGCGGTGCATGGCGACGAGATGATCCTCGACGTCGGTCCGCTGACCGTCGCGGCGGCCGAGAGCAAGCTGGCCGGATGCCGGACCCTGTTGTGGAACGGGCCCATGGGCGCCTTCGAGGTCGAGCCGTTCGACCACGGCACCAACGGCGTGGCGCGGGCCGCGGCCAGGCTGACCCAGGAAGGCAAGCTGCGCTCGGTCGCGGGCGGCGGCGACACGGTGGCCGCCCTGGCTCATGCCGGGGTGCTGGAGCAGTTCTCCTACGTGTCGACCGCCGGCGGGGCGTTCCTGGAGTGGCTCGAGGGCAAGGATCTGCCCGGCGTGGCGGCGTTGGCGCGGACCTGACCAGATCGCCGGGGCAAATGTCGAATCATCAACCTTGGATTGATTTATCTCCAAGCGTGTGGAAAATCACAGTCAGCAGGGTCGCGGCGAGGGCAATGCTCGGCACCGGATGGGGTGGACGAGAGCATTCGGCCGTCCCGGCACAGAGGCGCAGGGCGGGGTGAGCAAGATGCGGAAGATGGTTGTGATCGGCATGGCCGTCGCTCTTGGCGGCTGTGCGCAGACCAGCATGGGCGAGGGTGGCTCCCTGGCGAGCGGCGGCGCCAGCCTGGAAGGCTCGACCTCGGCGCAGGCGGCGAAGGTGACGCGGTGCAACGCTCCGCTGGGCACCGTGGCCCTGGTCGAGGAGCAGAACCCGTCGCTGGCTCGGGCGGGCCTCAGCTCGCCGCTTCCCGTGCTGCGCCTGCTGCTGTCCCAATCGGGTTGCTTCAATGTGGTGGATCGCGGCCAGGCGCTGACCCGTATCCAGGAGGAGCAGGCCCTGACGGGGACCGGCGGCTCCAAGCGCAAGCTGGTGGCGGCCCAGTACTTCCTCACACCCAACATTCTGTTGCAGGACAGCAATTCCGGCGGCGCCGGCGCGGCGATCGGCGCCCTTTCGTCGATGCTGCCGGCGGAGCTGTCGGCTCTCGGCGGTGCGCTCGGCTATCAGGCCAGCGAGGCGCAGGCCGTCCTGTTCCTCACCCAGACCAGCACCGGCCTGCAGGTCGCGACCTCCGAGGGCAGCGCGCAGACCCGCGACTGGACGTTCGGCGGCCTTGGCGGCGGCAATGGCATCGGCGGCGGGCTGGGCAGCTACGCGAGCACCGACATCGGCAAGACGGTCATCGCGGCCCTCATCGACGCCCACAACAATATGGTCACCGAGCTCAGGGCCACGGGCAGCTAGCCCGGCCACCTGCTGCTCAGCCTCCGGAGATCCCGGCGGCGTCGGCACACTGGGTGCGAGTCAGCAGGCGGAACTCGACCCACTGCGGATCGCCGGGGACGACGCACTTGACCAGCGCGATGTTGTCGCCGTCGCCATCGGCCTGCAGGATCAAGGACCGACAGGCTTCGGCGACGAGGTCCGCCGCTGCCCTGGTCCGGGCCAGAACGATGTTGTCGAGCACGCAGCGCGCCACGCGCGCGTCCATGGTCGCCGCCGGCGTCTGCTCGGCCGCGGCCGCCATCGTCGTCAGCAGCACGACACCCAGCGCGGCGGGTGCCATCCGTCCGATCATCGGCGCGATCCTCCAGGTGGCTCGGGAGGTCAAGGCAGCGTCCACTGACCACCCAGACGGTTGCACTGGAACAGCATGATCAGGCGCGGCTCCATCCAGCTCGGATCGCCGGGAGCGCGGCAGAGTACCTGGGCCGAGGGCGCGAGTTGGGCCTTGGCCGGTGCGGCGATCGCCGGCGCGGATGCCGGTGCGGCCGCGGGCTTCGCGCTCACCGGTTCTGGCACCGACGCCACCCGCGCGGCGGCGTCGCGCAGGCGGGTCAAAGAGGCGGTGTCCAGATAGCCCGTCGCCGGCAGGCCGTTCCGGCGTTGGAACGCCTGGATGGCGGTACGGGTGTTCTGGCCGAAGGCGCCGTCGGTGCCCTTGGGCTCCAGACCCAGGTCGGTGAGCCAGCGCTGGACCTCGCGACGCCGCGCCCGGCTCAGCTGCAGGTCGCGTTCCGCGGCAATCTCCGGCGCGAGCGGCTCCGGCGCCGGAACCGTGGGCTGGCTGGTCCGGCTGGCGTTCGGTGCTTCGGTGGGCGGCTCGAGGGTGGCCACCGCCGTGGAGGTCGCCTGCTCCGCCTTGAGGTCGTCGAGCTGGAGCTTCGCCAGCATGACGAAGGCACCCGAGGGATAGCTGGCCAGATAGGCCTCGAGCGCCGGAATCTTCCGCTCGGGACCCTGCAACGACTGGGAGGCGTCCCAGAACCGCTGCTCGTCGGTGGCGACTGCGGCCGCAGGTGAGCCGCCCGTCTCGGCGGATGCGGCCAACGGTGGGACGAAATAGAAATCGCCGACCAGAGACGAGTGGTCCCAGGGCACCTGGGCCCTGCCGGTTTCCGTGATCACGTCCGCCCGCACCTTCTTCAGCAGCTGGCCGACCTCCAGCCCCGGCGTCTCGATATGCGCCAGCAGTGAGCTGGTGAACGGGCTGTGATCGCCCCTGCCGTCCATGGCCACGGTATCCGGCGCGGTGGCGTAGGCGATCAGGGTGCCGATGCCGCCCTGCAGCGGTGCGAGCCCGCCTCGGGTGCCGGTCGACCGGCTGGCGACGCGGCGCAGGAACGGGTTGTCGCGACAGGCGTCCAGGAACACGATGCTGGTGCGGTCGCTGCGCTCGAGCTGGTCCATGATCCGCCGCAGCGGCACCGTCTCGAAATCCAGGTCGGATTCATGCTCGAGCTTGGCATCGACGGGAACCAGGTAGTTCTCTCCCGCCACCTGCATGCCGTGACCGGAATAGAAGAACAGGGCCACCCGAGCATCGTCCAGCTCGCGGGCGAACTGATGGACCAGCGCGTCCGTGGCCGCCCGGTCGAGGTCGATGCCGTCGAGCACCTTGAAGCCGAGACGGCGCAGGACCTCGGCCACGGCTCGCGCATCGGCGGCCGCGTTGGGCAGGGAAGGCGCATTGAGGTAGGCGCCGTTGCCGAGGATCAGCGCCACGCGCTCGGCCGCCGACGCGACACCGGCTGGCAGGAGCAGCAGGAATGCCAGCGCGAAGGCGCGAAGTCGAGCCATGCTCACGAGGTGGACGCGGAACGAACCCAACATGCAGTCTCACGACCGTTCAACCCGCTGCAATGCTATCACGGTGTTGGGGCTGCGCTAAAGACTCCAGCCGCAGCGGAGGGCACCATGACCGTCGCCACCGTCCGCGTCGCCGACCTGCGTCAGGCAATGGATGCTCTCGCGGCAGCGCGCGCAGCGGGCGCCGAGGTCCTGCTGGTGAGCGAGGCGGCGGTGACGGCGTTTGCCGGTGCCGGCTTCTGGCGGGCGCTGGAGCTGGAGCTGGGCCACCCGATCGTGATCGACTGCGGCGACGATCCTGGGCTGGCCATGGCCGCCCTGCGCGCCGGCTGCCGCGACCTGCTGTTCACGGGCCCCAGCGAGACCGCGGAACGGCTGGCGGGCATGGCGGCCCAGCTGGACGCCAGAGTGCGAAGCGGGCTGTAGGCCCTTGAGCCGCGCCGGCACGGCTCCTAACGTCGGTCCGACTCCCGGAGGAGCAGCATGTCCCGCAGAGACGCGGTCCATCTCGGGATCGACATCGGCACCTCGGGGGTGCGCGGGGTGGCGATCGATGCCCAGGGTGCCGTGGTGGCCCAGTCGTCCGCACCCCTGCCGGCACCCGAAGCGGTGGGTGGCGGCCTGCGTCAGGATCCCGAACGATGGTGGGAGGCCGCCGCACGCGTGATCCGCACCATCGGCGCGACGATGCCGGATCATCGCATCGACTCGCTCGCGGTGGACGGCACCTCCGGCACGCTTTTGCTCGCCGACGCGCAAGGCAGGCCGCTCGAGCCGGCGGGCATGTACAACGACGCCAGCGCCGCGCCGATGGCCGGCCGCATCCAGGCCGCGGCCCCGCCGGAGAGCGGCGCCCACGGTGCCACCTCGCCCCTGGCCCGGATGCTGGCGCTGCAGGAGCGCCATCCCCACGCCCGCCACGCCCTGCACCAGGCGGACTGGGTCGCGGCGCGCCTGACCGGCAGGCTCGGCATGAGTGACGACAACAACGCGCTCAAGCTGGGCTTCGACCCGGTCAGCCGGACCTGGCCGGGCTGGCTCGATGCGGTGGGCGTGCGCCGTGAGCTGCTGCCCGAGGTCGTGATGCCCGGCACACCCTTGGGGCCGATGCTGCCCAAGGTCGCGGCAGCACTGGGGCTGGCGCCGGGCTGCACCATCGTTGCCGGCACCACCGACGGCTGCGCCTCGTTCCTCGCCACCGGTGCTGCCGCCATCGGCGACGGAGTCACCGCACTCGGCACCACGCTGACCCTCAAGCTCTTGTCGGACCGACCGGTGTTCGCGCCGGCGCACGGGGTCTACAGCCACCGGCTGGGCGAGCGCTGGCTGGTCGGCGGCGCCTCGAACAGCGGCGGCAAGGCCCTGTTGCGGTTCTTCAGCCCAAGCCGCATGGCCGAGCTGGTCCCGCGTCTTCGCACCGACCGGCCCACCGGCTTTCACTGGCATCCCCTGCCCGAGCCCGGCGAGCGGTTCCCGGTCGCCGACCCCACCATGCGCTTCCAACCCTCGCCCCTGCCGGAGGACGAGGTGCTGCTGTTCCAGGGCCTGCTCGAAGGGATCGCCGAGGTCGAGCAACGCTCCTACCGCCTGCTCACCGAACTCGGAGCACCGCCCTTGCGCTCGGTGCGCACGGTCGGGGGCGGTGCCGCCAACCTCGCCTGGATGGACATCCGCGCCCGGCTGCTCGGCGTGCCGATGATGCCGCCGGCCAACCTCGAGGCGGGCTACGGTGCCGCCCTGCTGGCGCGGGGGATGCCGTGATCCCCCCGGGGCTGGCGGAGCTCGCGGCCTACTCGGCCGAGCTCGGCGGCGATCCCGAGCAGGTTCAGGCCGCGGGCGGCAACACGTCGCTCAAGGACCAGGGCGTGCTCTGGGTCAAGGCGTCGGGCCTGTGGCTCGCGGATGCGCTCACCCGCGACATCTTCGTCCCGGTGACACTGCAGCCGGTGCTGGACGGCATCACGGCCGACACTCCGGACCCGGTGGGCGGTGCCGTGGTCGCCAGCCTGAACCCGCATGGCCTGCGTCCGTCGATCGAGACCACGTTGCATGCGCTCCTGCCCCACCGGGTGGTGGTGCACACCCACTCGGTGCGCACCATTGCACTCGCGATCTTGGAGGATGGCGCGACAGAGGTGGGCGAGCGTCTGAGCGGGCTGCGCTGGGCCTGGATCCCCTACTGCAAGCCCGGCCTGCCGCTGACGCGCACGGTCGCCTCCGCCCTGCGCCACGGGCCGGCGGACATCCTGGTCCTGGGCAATCACGGCCTCGTCGTCGGCGCCGACGACGTGCCGGCCGCCGCGGCGCTGGTCCGCGAGGTCGAGCGGCGCCTCGACGGCCCGCGCCACCGGCTGGAGCCGCCGACAGTGCCGCCGGCGCTGCCGGCCGGAATCCGGCTGCCGCGGCACCCGCTGGCCCATACGCTGGCGCTCGAGCGGCAACGCCTGGACCTTGCCTGCGCCGGATCGCTGTATCCCGACCATGTGATCTTCCTGGGTCCCGCCGCGAACGGCGAGGCCGGCAAGCTGCGCCTGCTGCCGGGCGTCGGAGCCGGACTCGCGGGGGGAACGGAGGCCAGTGCTGACGAACTCGCCTTGTGCCTGGCCCTGGTGCTGGAGCGCGTGGGCCCAGAAGCGCGCCTGCGCTACCTCACCCGGGACGACGAGGCCGAGCTGATGAACTGGGACGCCGAGCAATATCGGCAGGCGCTGGCGCGCTCGCTCGGCCGCTAGGGGGCCCGCGGGCGACCGGTGTGGCACCAGCGGGCTTTTGATCGCGCGGCCACGGTTGTAATCTCCGCCGCAACCCAGCCACCGTGCCAAACGAACCGGAGCCAACATGCGACTGACGCCCAAGGTCAAGGAAATCCTCTCCTGGTACGAGAGCGACAATCCCGGCGTGAAGACCAACCTCGCCCGGATTCTGATGCACGGGCGTCTCGCCGGCTCGGGCAAGGTCGTGATCCTGCCGGTCGACCAGGGCTTCGAGCACGGTCCCGCCCGCAGCTTCGCGCCCAACCCGGCCGCCTACGATCCGCGCTACCTGTTCGAGCTGGCGATCGAGGCCGGGCTTTCGGCCTACGCGGCGCCGCTCGGGCCGCTCGAGATCGGTGCCGTCAGCTATGCCGGCGAGGTGCCGCTGATCCTCAAGATGAACAGCGCCAACAGCCTGGCCGGCAGCAACGTCAGCGACCAGGCGCTGACCGCCACGGTCGACGATGCGCTGCGGCTGGGCTGCGTCGGCGTCGGCTTCACGATCTATCCGGGCTCCGACGCCTGCTACGCCATGCAGCGACAGCTGCGCGACATCATCCACGAGGCCAAGGCCAAAGGGCTGGTGCCGGTGGTCTGGTCGTATCCGCGCGGCGGCAAGATCAGCAAGGAAGGGGAGACCGCGCTCGACATCGTGGCCTACGCCGCGCACATGGCCGCACTGATGGGAGCCACCATCATCAAGGTGAAGCCGCCCAAGGCCGGCGTCGACCTGGCCGCCGCCAAGGACTCTTACGAGAAGGCCGAAGTGCCGATGGGCACGCTGGCCGAGCGCGTGTCGCACGTGATGCAGGCGAGCTTCGGCGGCCGGCGGCTGGTCGTGTTCTCGGGCGGCGAGGCCAAGGGTACGGAAGGCGTGCTCGACGAGATCCGGCAGATCCGCGACGGCGGCGGACACGGGTCGATCATCGGCCGCAACAGCTTCCAGCGGCCGAAGGCGCAGGCGCTGGAGCTGCTCGACCAAGCGGTCAAGATCTATCTCGGGCAGGCGTGAGCCGAGCCCGCCGGGGAGCCGCCGCGGCAGAAGCCGCGGATGGCCCCTGGCTCGATCCGGGCGAAGCGGCAACCCGCCTCCTGCTCTTCGCCGTGCCGACGCCGGAGCTGTTGGCTACCGGCTGCGTCGCCGCCATGGTGCTGCCGCAGGCCGCCATCGACGACGTGGCAGGCGAGGTCCGCCGCCGCCACCGGCTGCCGCTCCTGGTGCGGGGCGCTCCGGCAGCGGCGAGCCGCGTCGAGGTCGACGGTGCGCACCTCGCCGCTGCCGAGGAGGTGGCCCGCGCCCGCCAGACGCTGGGCCGCGACGCGCTGATCGGCGTCGACTGCGGCCTGTCGCGCCACGCCGCCATGGTTGCGGGCGAGGCGGGTGCCGACTATGTGCTGTTCGGCTCCCTCGACCTGGCTCCGCCGGGTGCGGTCACCGATCTCGTGGCGTGGTGGCGTGAGCTGTTCGTGCTGCCCTGCGCCGCTGCCGGCCGCTACTCGCCCGAGACGGCGGCGGCAATGGCGGATGCGGGTGCGGATTTCCTCGCCACCTCGGAGGCCGACGCCAGTCTGGCGCAGGCCGTTCGCATCCATGGCAGTCACTGATGGCCCGTTCCGCCAGCCTCGAGATCATGATCCGCGCCGCCACCCGGGCGGCGCGCCTGCTCGCCCGCGACTTCGGCGAGGTCGAGCAGCTCCAGGTTTCGATCAAGGGGCCGGGCGACTTCGTCTCCGCCGCCGACCGCCGCGCCGAGCAGGTGATCAAGGAGGAGCTGAAGCGGGGCCGCCCCGACTACGGCTTCATCATGGAGGAGAGCGGCGTCGAAGCCGGCCGCTCGCCGCACAATCGCTGGATCGTCGACCCGCTCGACGGCACCACCAACTTCCTGCACGGCCTGCCGCACTGGGCGATCTCGATCGCGCTCGAGCAGCATGGCGAGCTGACCGCGGGCATCGTGTTCGATCCCTTGCGCAACGAGCTGTTCAGCGCCGAGCGCGGCCACGGCGCCTACCTCAACGACCGCCGCCTGCGGGTCTCGCGGCGCAGCGACATGCGCATGGCGCTGATCGGCTGCGGCCTGCCAATCCAGAACTGGAAGGGCCGCGAGCTCGGCTTCACCCGCCAGATGGACCGCGTCGCCGACGAGTGCGGCGGTCTGCGCCGGCTGGGGGTGGCCTCGCTGGACATGGCCTATGTCGCGGCCGGTCGGCAGGACGGCTATTGGGAACACGGCACCAAGATCTGGGATATCGCCGCCGGGGTGCTGCTGGTCCGCGAGGCGGGCGGGCGCGTCGGCCGGCTCGAAGGGGATGACGAGCTGTTCGCCGAGGGCACCGTCGTGGCCGGCAATCCCGAGATCTACGACAAGCTGCGCGCCACCCTGCTCGAGGCCACTCCGACACCATGACCGGCGCGGGCGGCGGCGTGGTCCGGCTCCTGGCGGCGCTCGCGATCGCGGGCGGCCTCGCCGTGGGCGGCTGGTTCGTGGGCCAGGGGTTCGTCGAATCCCGAATGGGCGCGCGCTCGGTGACGGTCAAGGGGTTGGCCGAGCGCGATGTCCGTGCCGATCTCGCCCTCTGGCCGCTCCGCTTCGTCGCCACGGGCAACGAGTTGGGGGAGGTGCGGGCGAAGATCGTGGCCGACGAGGCGGCGGTGCGCAAATTCGTCGAGGACGGAGCGCTGGGCGACGCCACCCTGACCGTCGCGGGCTTCGAGGTCACCGATGCGCTGGCGCAGATCTACCGCAGCGGTCCCGTCGAGGCCCGCTTCGTGATGGCCGAGACCCTGGTGGTGCGCGCGACCGACGTCGACGCCGTGGCCGCCCTGGCGCAGCGCGTGGGCGAACTGGTCTCGGCGGGCGTGGTGCTCTCCAGCGAGGGCGGCCCGGCCGGCGGGCCGGTCTACCTGTTCACTGGCCTCAACGCGGCCAAGCCCGAGATGGTGGCCGAGGCGACCCGCAACGCCCGAGCCAGCGCCGAGCAGTTCGCCAAGGACTCGGGCAGTGCCCTGGGCGGGATCCGCAGCGCCAACCAGGGCGTGTTCCAGATCCTGGCGCGCGACGAGGCGCCCGGGCTCATGGAGCCCAACCAGATCGCCAAGCGCCTGCGCGTGGTCTCGACGGTCGAGTACTTTCTGGCCGACTGATTCTCTTGATCTGGATCAAGGCGAACCTCGCCCGCTTGGCCTACCTTGCCCCGATGGCAGCGAAGGCTGGTGGCATGAAGCGGTTGGTGCTCGTCGTGATCCTGGCAATGGCGGCGACTTCCGTCAGGGCCCAATCGGACTGGGAGTCGGACTTGGCGATGGAGATCGACCTGGCGGTAGGCTGCAAGGTCGCCTTTCTCAGCCACGTCGTCGAGCGCGACGTCGACGGCAAGCGGCTGGTGATGGCCAAGGCGCATTGCGAGGACCAGCGGGTCTTCGACGCGATGCGCCCGGACGAATTCGCGGCGTTCCGCTTCAACGAGTGCCAGGCCGACACGACCAAGGCGTGCTGACGCTCAGAAGGAGTTGGCCTCGGCCAGCAGCACGTCCGCCCGGGCCGCATGCCCCGGCCCCGTGCCGAGTTCGCGGCAGCTCTCCTGGATCCGCCCGGCGCTGCGGAAGCACATGGAGAGGTGCAGTTCGCCCGGTGACATGGCCAGACGGGCGCGCGGCAGGTGTGCGGCATACCAATGCGCGTGTGCCGGCGGCACGACCTGGTCGTCGGTTCCGTGCAGCAGTTCCACCTCCGTCCGCACTTCGGCCAGCTGGAAGTCCCAGGGCTGGGCGACCAGCCTTGCGTCGGCCAGCGCTCCACGCAGACCGCGCCGGTTGCCGGTCCGGAACGACTGCAGCAGGCGCGCGTGCAGCACCTCGGTGGACAGGCCCTGGCGTTCCAGCGCCTCGCGCTCGCCGGCCACGATCCGCGCCATCAGACGCCGGTCGAGCCGCGTCGCCCGCGCGATCTTGAGCAGCCGGTGGACGAAGCGGCCGGTACGGCTGCCGCCGCGGCCGAGCATCGACAGTACCAGCGCCGTGCCACCCGCCGTCTCCAGCACCTCCGGTCCCGCGATGCCGCCGGCCAGGACCACGCGCCGCGCCCGGTCGCCGAGCGCGGCGGCCACCGCCAACGCATAGGGCGCGCCGGTCGAAACTCCCACGACGAGGCACTGGGCGACGCCAAGCTGCACCAGCGCCTCCGCCACGTCGGCGCCCCAGGCCCGCAAGGATGGCAGCCGTTGCAGGTCGGTGCCGCCGTAGCCGGGGCGGTCGAAGGAAATGACGTTGATGTCGGTGATGGCCCCGGCACCAGGCTCCAGGCGGCTGCCGATGAAGCCATGCATGTAGATCACCGGGAGAATCGTGCGCCGGCCGAATTCCGCGACCCCCATGCGCCGTCCGTCATGGAGGCGCAGCACCAATTCGGCCGCCGGCCGGATCAACGCCACCGGCGGGCGTCGCCGTCGTCGCGACGGCAGGCGCGGGTTGCGACCGATCACGCGGGCGGGGTCCCCGGCAGGGGGTTGCTCGGCACTGGCTCGATCGACCGCATGCGCCATTCGTCCACCGCCGCGCTCTCCTGCCCCGCTCGGGCCGTCTGCCATTGCCGCGGTGCGGTATAGCATGGGCCAGCATCGGCGTCGGTCAAGCGCGGTGCTCCGGTGTCGCATCGGTTTGGGCCAGCTGCCAAGCAACCAGGGCATGGAGCGCGGCCGTTTCCGCGCGCAGGATCAGACGGCCCAGGCTGACGGCCGCCGCCTCCGGTGCGGCATGGAGCAGGGCCAACTCGTCCTCGGCAAAGCCGCCTTCCGGTCCGACCAGGATCACGGCACCAGGGCTCCGCCGCATGGCCGCGAGCACCGGTTCGCCGCCACCACGCTCCTCGGCGAAAAGGATCCGCGGCGCGGCACTGCTCGCCAGCCACTGCGCCAGAGGAACCGGCGCCGCGATCGTCGGCACGCTCAGGCGCTCGCACTGCTCCGCCGCCTCGACCGCGATCGCCGCCAGCCGGTCGGAGTTCTCCGGGCGGACCACGGTGCGCCTGGTCAGCACTGGCACCAGCGCTGCGGCGCCCAGCTCCACCGCCTTTTCCACCAACCATTCCAGCCGGTTGCGGCGGATCGGCGCGAACGCCAGCGTAGGGCCCGGTTCCGGGCTGGGCTCGCGCAGCCGCCGGTCGAGCACCAGCTCCAGCCGATGCCTGCCCGCGACGGCGATCCGCGCGCGCCATTCGCCGTCCTCGGCGTTGAACGGCCGCACCTCGGCTCCCTCCCGCAGCCGCAGCACGTTGCGCAGATAGTGGACCCGCTCCCCCTCGAGCGAGAGTGCCACGCCCGGTGCCAGGGACTGGTCCAGATGCAGCCTGGGCGTGCTCATGGCCGCCTCGCCTTTACCCGCCGCCCTGCGACGGCTAGAGATCGCGCCATGCCAGGCCCTGGAAGCGAGCTCCGCAGCGCGATCGCCGACCGGCAGTCCGGCTGGGTCGAGCGGCTGCCCGGCCGCTGGCGCGACTTCGCGACCCTCGCTCGCTGGGACCGCCCGATCGGCACCTGGCTCCTGCTCCTGCCCTGCTGGTGGGGCCAGGCGCTGGCCGGTGGCCTGCCCGACCCTCTGCTGATGCTGCTGTTCGCCCTGGGCGCAGTGGCGATGCGCGGCGCCGGCTGCACGATCAACGACCTCGCCGACCGCGAGTTCGACCGACGGGTGGCGCGCACCCGCAACCGGCCGCTCGCCTCCGGCCGCATCGGTCCGCGCGAGGCCGTGCTGTTCGTGGCCGCGCAGTCGCTGGTCGGCCTGTGCGTGCTGGCGGCGCTGAACCGCACCGCGGCCCTGGTCGCCGTCGCGAGCGTGCCTCTGGTCATCCTCTACCCGTTCATGAAGCGCTTCACCTACTGGCCCCAGGCGTTCTTGGGAATCACCTTCAATTGGGGCGCGCTCGTCGGCTACACGGCGGCTACCGGTACACTCGACGCCGCGGCGCTGACGCTCTATGCCGCGGGCTTCTTCTGGACCCTGGGCTACGACACCATCTACGCCCACCAGGACAAGGAGGACGATGCGCTGATCGGGGTCCGCTCGACCGCACTGCTGCTGGGCGACGCCACGCCCGGTTGGCTGGTTGGCTTCTACGGCGCGGCGCTGGCGCTGCTGGCGATGGCCGGCATTCTCGCGGGCAAGGGGATCCTGTTCGTCCTGGCGCTGCCGGCGATCGCCTGGCTGCTGCTGCGCCAGGTGCGCGGCCTTCGCCTGGGCGACGCCGGCGACTGCCTGCAGCGCTTCCGCGCCAACCGCGACGTCGGACTTGCCATCTTCCTTGCATTGCTTATCGGCTCGCTGGTCTGACGCGTGGCGACCTTGTCCAATTTCCTCAACCCGGTGCGGGTTCTGGGCGACGTCTGGGACGAGCTCGGGATCCTGTCCGAGCGGGCGATGGATCGTCATCTGCGGCTGGCGGTCACCGGCCTCAGCCGCAGCGGCAAGACGGTGTTCATCACCAGTGCCGTCAGCCATCTCCTCGACGGCAATGGCCTGCCGTTCCTGCAGCCGGTCCACGACGGCCGCTATCTCGGCGCGCGGCTGGAAGGCGAGCACCGGCCCGACCGCTTCCCCTACGCCCGCTTCCACGCCGATCTCGTCGCCCAGCCGCCGCGCTGGCCCAAGGCCACGGAGAAGCTGACCTCGCTCCGGCTGGAGCTTGCCTATCGCACCCAGAGCCTGGTGCTGCGCCAGATCCAGCCGGTCCAACATCTCACCGTGGAGATCATCGACTATCCGGGCGAATGGTTGCTCGACCTGCCGCTGCTGGAGCAGAGCTATGCCCAGTTCTCCCATGAGGCGCTGTCCCTGGCCGAGCAGCCGCTGCGCGCCGCGGCCGCGTCCGGCTGGCGCGAATGCCTGGCCGAGTTCGACGCCGACGGGCCGGAGAACGATGCGGCGATCGCCGCCGTCTCGGAGGCCTATCGCCGCTACCTCGTCCACTGCCACAAGGTGCTCGGCCTGAGCCGGGTTCAGCCCGGACGATTCACCAACCCGGGCGACCTGGAGGGCTCGGCACTGCTGCGGTTCTGCCCCCTGCCGCCGGGAGAGCCGCGCCCCCGCACCAATCGCGCGCGCATGGCCGAGCGGTTCGAGCGCTACCGCGAGCAGGTGGTGCGCAGCTTCTACGAGGACCATTTCAGCCGCTTCGACCGCCAGGTCGTGCTGGTCGACCTGCTGGGTGCCCTCAACAACGGCCCCGCCCATTTCGCCGATACCCAGGAGTCGCTGGCGCTGATCCTCAAGAGCTTCCGCTATGGCGGCGGCGGCCTGCTGGCGCGCCTGTTCGCGCCGCGCATCGACCGGCTGCTGTTCGCGGTCAGCAAGGCCGACCATGTGGCGCCGAACCAGCATCCTGCGCTCAAGCAGCTGCTGGAGCTGATGATCCGGCCGGCCGCCCGCACTCCGCGCTTCGAGGGCATCTCCACCGAAGTGATGACCCTGGCCTCCCTGCGCTGCACCGACGTGGTGCGGACCGAGCATCACGGGCAGGTGCTGTCGTGCGTGCGCGGCCGCCTCAAGGACGACGACCGCGAAACCGTCCTGTTCCCGGGCGAGATCCCACCGGACCTGCCGGAGGCCGACGACTGGACCAGCGGCCGCTTCCGCTTCAAGGAGTTCGCACCCCGGCGCCTGGTGCCGTCGACCGCCGGCCAGCAGATCCGCCTCGACCAGGCGCTGCAGTTCCTGATCGGGGACAAGCTCGCATGACCTCCACCCGCCCTGCGCCGCGCCCGTTCGAGCTCGACCCGCAAGGGGCAGAGGTGGTCGAGGTCACTCCCGAGGAGGCCCGGGCCGAAGCCGAGGAGGGGCTCGAGGGCGAGGTCCTGCCGCCGACGCCGCGCAAGCGTGGCTGGAGCGGCCGCCTGCTCGGCCTGTTCACCCTGGGCGTCCTCGGCGCCGGGGTGATCCAGGCGGTCGACTACGTCACCAGCCTGCTCGCCACCGACCCGCTGCTGGGCTGGCCGCTCGCGGTCTTCCTGGGCATGGCGCTGTTCGCGCTGACCGCCTTCGCCACCGGCGAGATCGCGGACATGCGCCGGCTGTCGCGGCGAGCGGAGACGCGGGCGAGCGCCGACCGGATCGCCGAGTCCGAGCTGCACGGCGAGGCCGAGCCGCTGCTGGCGAAGCTCACACCCCAGTTCGCCGACCGGCCCCGGCTGATGGCCGACGTCGAGGCCTTCAACGCCCGGCGCCACGATGCCATGAGCGACGGTGAGCTGCTGCGCCTGTTCGAGCGCCAGGTGCTGGCCCCGGTCGACCGCCAGGCCTACCGCCTGGTCCTGCAGAGCAGCCGCGACATCGGCCTGCTCACCGCGCTCAGCCCCCTGGGCCTGCTCGACGGCGTGCTGGTCCTGTGGCGCACGAGCATCCTGTTCCGCGCCGTAGCCCGGCTCTATGGCATGGCGCCGGGACCGACCGCGACCATGGCGCTGCTCAAGGGCTCGATCCGCAACGCCGCACTCGCCGGCCTGGCCGACGTGGTCACCCACGCCGCAGTCGAGAGCGTCGGCGCCGGGCTGCTCGCGATGATGTCGGCCCGCGCCGGCCAAGGCGCCGGCAATGCGCTGCTCCACGCCCGGCTGGGCATCGAGGCCATCCGCCAGTGTCGCCCCCTGCCATTCATGGCCGAGGAGCCGCCGCGCCTGGCCACCATCCGCAACTCGTTGTTCGAGAACGGCGACCTGCGGCCGAAGGTGACCGGCCTGTCGTGACCGACCGGGCCGGGCTCAGGCCGGGTAGACCGCCGGATCGACGCCGCAATCCTCCAGGAACTTGCGCACTTGGCGCACTTGGTCGGGCGCCAGGGTGTGATTGGCATGCGACAGCGACAGCAGGTGGTCGCCGAGCCGGGCGGTGAGCTTGCCGTGATGGGTGTGCTCGAGCTCCGCACCCAGCTCGATCAGCACCGCCTCCACATCGCCGGCATGGAGATTGGCGCTGACCGGATGGTCGAACAGCGCGTGCAGCACCTTGCGATGGCGATGGTTCAATTCTTGGCTCCTGGTTCCTGCCGTTCCACGGCTCACGGCGCCACCTCTAGCAGTGCCGGCACCGGCTGCGATTGATCTGGATCAAGACCGGCGGGAAGGGCGGCGACCGCCGCGGACGCCGATCCAGCCACGGCCGCCTCAATCGATGAACTTCGGCATCAGCAGCCGCGGCAGGATCAGCACCAGGTCGGGAAAGCAGATCACCAGGAGCAGGACCAGCAGCATGGGCGCCAGGATGATGCAGACGTCGCGCAGCGCATCGGTGACGCGGATCTTGCCGATAGCGCAGGCGATCAGCAGGCAGAGGCCGTAGGGAGGCGTGACCAGGCCGAAGGCCAGGCTGACGATGCCGATGATCGCGAAGTGGATCGGGTGCATGCCGACCGACTGGGTCACCGGCCACAGCACGGTCCCCAGGATGATGATCGCCGGAATGGCGTCGATGAAGCAGCCGATGACCAGGAAGGCCACGGCCACGAGCAGGCCCATGCCGAGGATGCCCAGATCCATGGCACCGATGGTGGCGACCATGGCGGCCGGGATCTTGAAATAGGCGAGCAGCCAGCCGAAGGCCGAGGCGGTGCCGATGCAGAACAGCGAGATCGCGGCGAAGCGGCCGGTATCGTAGAGCACCTCGGCCAGCCGCACCGCGCCCAGGGTGCGGTAGACGAACAGGCCCAGCGCCATTGAGTAGAGCACGGCCACGACCGAGGCCTCGGTCGGCGTGAAGAAGCCGCCGACGATGCCGCCGATGATGATCACCGGGGTCATCAGCGGCAGGGTCGCGCGCAAGATGGCGCGGGCGAGCTGGGCCAGGGTGCTGCGGGCGTAGATCGGATAGCCGTAACGCCGGGCGTAGACATAGACCGTGGCCATCTGGCTGAGCCCGATGAGCACGCCCGGGACGACGCCGGCCAGGAACAGGCCGCCGATCGAGACCGACATCAGCCCGCCCCAGACGATCATCAGGATCGAGGGCGGGATGATCACGCCCATCACGCTGGAACAGGCGGTGATCGCGACGGAGAAGCTCGGGCTGTAGCCCTGCTTCTGCATCTGCGGGATCAGGAGCGAGCCGATGCCGGCGGCGTCGGCGGTGGAGCTGCCCGAGATGCCGGCAAAGAACATCGACACCAGCACGTTGACTTGGCCCAGCCCGCCCGGCAGGTGGCCGACCATGCTGCGCGCGAGGTCGATCAAGCGGTCGGTGATTCCGGCTGCGTTCATCAGGTTGGCCGCGAGCAGGAAGAACGGCACGGCCAGGAGCAGGAAGGCGTTGTAGCTGCGGAACATCTCCTGCAGCAGCAGGATCGGGGTCAGGCGCGGCTCGAGCAGGAACACCGGGACGCAGGCCAGCGCCAACGCGAACGCGACCGGGATCCGCAGGACGATCAGAGCGAGGAACGAGCCGAACAGGAGCAGGGCGACCAGGCCCGGGGTCATGCGCGGGCCCCACGGACGACGCGCCAATCGGCGGTGATGCCCTCGGCCAGGAACGCCAGCCAGCTGAGCCCGGCCAGCGGCCAGGCGGCGAAAATCCAGACCATCGGCAGCTCCGCGATCTCCGAGGTCTGGTGCCAGCCGAAGCGGACGAACTGCCAGCCATAGATCACGAACACCACCGCCACGACGGCAACGACCAGGCGGACCATGATCCGGGCCAGCGCCTCGCGCCTGGGGTCGCCGCTGTGGGGGAGGACGTCGAGGTCGAAATGCGTGCCGTCGCGCACGGCGATGATCGCGCCGATCATGATGATCCAGACGAAGCAGAACCGCGCCAGCTCCTCGGTCCAGATGTAGCGCGGGACGAAGTCGCTGAAGCGCGAGACCACCTGCATGGTGACCGGCACGATCAGCAGCGCCATCAGCAAGGTCAGCGCCAGGCGCAGCACCCGGCAATAGAGGTCGAGCAGCGTCGTCATGTGCGGCCGATCATCCGGCTGGGGGCGCCGGGGACCGGTGGCGGGCACGAGGCGCGCCGCCGGTCCCGTCGGGACGAGGGCGGCTACTGGATGGCGTTGATGTTGGCCAGCACCTCGGCGGCACCGAGCTCGGCCGCATATTCCTGCAGCACCGGCTGGGCGAGCTCGAGCATCTTCGCGCGGTCGGTGAACTCGACGGTGGTGAGCAGCCCCTGCCCCTCCAGCGCCTTGATCTTCTCGGCGTCCTGGCCGCTCTCGAGCTCGCGGCCGTATTGCCCGGCCTGGGGTCCGGCCTCCAGGATGCAGGCCTGGAGGGATTCCGGCAGGCGCACGAAGGTCTTGTTGGAGATCAGCAGCGGGCGGACGGTGATCGCGTGCTTGGTCAGCGCCAGGTCCGGGCCGACCTCGTAGAATTTCATCTGCTCGATCCCGGCGGCCTCGTTCTCGGCCGCCTTGATCACGCCGGTCTGGATGGCGTTGTAGACCTCGTTGTAGGCGATCACGGTCGGCGCCGCACCCAGTGCCGTGAACACCCGGGTCCAGATCGGGGCACCCTGCATGCGGATCGGCAGGCCCTTCATGTCCTCGAGGTTGGCCACGCGCACGTTGGCGAACACGTTGCGCGTGCCGCCGCCGGCATAGCCGATCACCCGCACGTCGGCCTTCTCCAGCACGTCGTCGGCCACCGGCTTGAGCGCGTCGGCTGCCAGCACCTTGCGCCAATGATCCTCGTCCCGGAACAGGAACGGCATGTCCATCAGGGGCGCCATCTTGGAGAAGGTCGACATATGCGCCGGCGAGACGATCGCATAATCGACCGAGATCCCCTGGTTCATGTAGGCGAAGTAATCCTTCTCCAGGCCGAGTTCGGAATTGAGGTGCATCTCGAACTCGATCGGACCGTCGGTGTAACAGGCCGTCACCAGCTCCTCGAACTTGCGCATCGTCTTGGTGAAGGCGTGGTTCTCGTCGAACTGGCTGGCGCCGACCAGCTTGATCGGATCGGCCGCCACGGCCGGCAGTGCCGCCAGCGCCAACAGCGCCGCACCGCACAGGACGCTACCCATGGCACGCATCGTCGTGGCCTCCCTCTCTTGCTTATGATCGCACCACGATGCCGCAACCGCCGGGACCTGTCACGCTCGCTCCGCGACAGTCCGGCGCAGGCGGATCGCCCGGGCCCGCGGGAGATCGTGGCCGAGGCGCCTGCCCGCGCGCGGTGCCAGCCCCGCCGCCTGCGGCCACGCCCTAGCCCGGTGGCCGCCCGCCGGCAGCGGGTCGGTTGCCGCCATCCGCTGCGGAGCCCGCCGCCCGGCGCCAGGGCCAGCGGCCCTCGATCTCGGTCTCCAGCGAGAAGCTGAGAAAGGTGCGGATCACGACGATGGCGGCCAGCAGGCCGACGCTCTCAAAGGTGATCGGGGCCGTGATCGTGGAGATGATGTCGGCGCCGACCAGGAGCTCGAGGCCGAGCAGGATGCCGCGGCCGAGGTTGGAGCGCAGCTCCTTGTAGGCAGGCGACAGGGGCCCGGCGGCAACCAGCCGGACCAGGAAGACGCCGAGCGCCAGGGCCACGCCCAGAACGATCACCCCCACCCCGGCGATCTCGATCAGCCGGGCCAGGAGTTCGGCCACCGCGTAGGCGCCGTGGAGTTCGCCATCCATGGACATGGCGGGCGAACTCCGCTGTCGCCGGTCCGTTCCCGCCTCGGGAGGATCGCATGGTGGACTGGACGACGATCATCGGCGCGGAGGCGCCACTGACCTGGTGGCAGGAGTCCGCCCGGGCCGTGCTCATCTTTGCCTACGGTCTCCTCCTCGTGCGCCTGCTGGGCCGGCGAGCCTTCGCGCGCTGGGCGGCCCTCGACATCGTCGTTGCGATCATCGCCGGCTCCAGTCTCAGTCGCGCGCTCACCGGCAACGCCTCCCTGATCGCCACGATGGTGGCGACCGCCCTCATGATGCTGCTTCACCGCCTGGGCGCCCTGGCCGCGGCGAGCAGCCGCCGCGTCTCGTGGCTGGTCGAGGGTCGGCCGCTGCACCTGCTGACCGAGGGACGGCTGAACCGCGCCCGGGCACGCCGCCTCGGCGTCAGCGAGCCGGACCTCGCGGAGGCCGCCCGCCGGGTCGGCCTCAATCGCGCCGAGGAAGGCGCGGCGGCGGTCCATCTTCTCCCGACGGACCGCACAGGTCATAAGACAAGCGATTTCATGCTGACCAATGATAGCCTGAGTTGGCGAGGTAGTTGGTGCACTCAGCCGGCGGGAACAGGTCGAGCAGTTTGCCGATGGTGTTCCGAAAGCCGTCCTTGGTGCGCTCGGCCGCCTTGCGCAGGAGGGCCTTGAGCTTGGCGAAGAGCCACGCCCGCAGCTCCTCCAGGGTGACGTCCGGCCGGGCCGCCACCTCGGCGGCGATCGCCGCATGACGATGCTCCAGCTTGAGCGTCTGGTGGTTGCGCTGCGCCCGTGCCTCGGTCTCGCCGGTGGCCGCGCGCCGCACCAAGGACTTGTCGATATAGGACTCGCTGACCTGGAACAGCGAGGCCACAGCCTTGGCCGGGCTACCGCCGTCGACCGCCACCAGCACCCGCGACCGCAGATCGGTCGAATGGCTCTGCCCGGATCTCCACGCCATCGCACCGCCTCGGTTAGCTGCAACCGAGAAGTGTGACTTACGTCCTGGCAAGCCTGTGAATCGGGAACAGATTCCGGTGAGCGCGAATCCGCTCTAGCCTCACTTCGGCATCTCGGCCGCGACCTTGATGCTCGAGTACCAGGCCGCGACGCTGACGACGTCCTCGTCGCTCAGGCCTTGGGCTATGATCGCCATTTGATCGTTCTGCCGCGCCCCGGACTTGAACGCCTTCAGCTGCTTGATGATGTAGTCGGCATTGTCGCCGGCCAGGTTGGGGGCTTCCGGGTTCTTGCTGAGGCCGTCGAGCCCGTGGCAGACCGCGCAGGTTGCGGCCTTTTTCTTGCCGGCCGCCACCGTCGCCGGATCGGCGGCGGTGGCGGAACCGGGCAGGAGCGCAGCGAGTGCGAGCAGGCACACCACCGTTATCGTCGAATGCATGCTGGCTTACCCGTCTGCAGACAAACACGAGCTTCATGAGCAAGCGGCAACCGCTCAGCCGCCGTAGGTGATCCGATAGATCGCGCCGGCGAAGTCGTCGGACACGAGCAGCGAACCGTCACGCAGCTGGGTCAAGGCCACTGGCCGGCCGATATATTCGCCGGCGTCGGTCAGCCAACCGGAGGCGAACACCTCCTGCTCACCGGCCGTGCCGTCATCGCTGATCGGCGTGAACAGTACGCGCGCGCCAGCGGGAGTGGTTCGGTTCCACGAGCCGTGCTGGGCGGTGAACACGCCCTTCTTGTACTTCTCCGGGAACTTGCTGCCGGTGTAGAACACCATGCCGAGGTCGGCCGCGTGAGCGATGGTCTCTACCGCCGGGAACACGGCGTCGGCCGGCGGCTCGCTGTCCTTGAATTCGGTGGTCCGGACATGGCCGCCGCCGTACCAAGGGAACCCGAACTCCTGCCCCGGACCGGTAATCCGGTTCAGCTCGCCGGGCGGAATGTCGTCACCCATGCCGTCTACCTGGTTGTCGTTGCTCCAGAGCTCGCCGGTGGTCGGATCGAAGTCCATGCCGACGGGGTTACGCAGCCCGGTCGCGTAGACCTCCCGGTTGGCGCCGTTCTGATCCACCCGGATAACGCCCCCGATGCCGGCCTGCTTGAAGGGCTCGACCTTCTCCTTGGGCGGAACATTGTAGGGCTGGCCGAGCTGGATGTAGAGCTTCTTGTCAGGCCCGATCACGCAGACGCGCGCCGTGTGATTGAACGACTCGTCGGCACCGGGGATCAACTCGCCTTCCTTGATCACGTCCCCGACGGCGACATCTGGACCCTCGTAGAAGAACTCGGCCGCGGGGAACACGCGCACACGGTTGCGCTCGGCGATGTAGAGGAACCCATCCTTGGAAAAGCAAACGCCGTTCGGAATGGCGAAATCCAGCGACGGTGCGAACCGCTTGACCTCGTCAGCGGTGCCATCCTTGTTGCGGTCGGTAACCGCCCAGACCGCGTCCTTGCGCGTGCCCACGAAAGTGACCACGCCCTGAGGGCCGACCGCCATGTGTCGGGCATCGGGAACGACTGCATAGAGGTTGATCTTGAAACCGGGCGGCAGCTTGATCTGCTCGAGGTTCTTGCGCAGCTGTTCGGCGTTGGCGTCGTTCTGAGGCACCGGCTGCAGCGCCGCCATGGCCGTCGAGGTGGCCTGCATGTTCTGCAGCTTGGTCATGTTGTCGTCGGCGCGGGCGACACCCGCCGATACCGACAGCGCCGCGATGGCGGCGGAGCACAAGAGCAAATGCCGCATGGTTGCCTCCCTATTGTGGCCCGTCGAGACGGGTGCTGCGTATGGGATTTCAAGTGGCAGCGACGGCCGCGCTCAGTGCTGCAATGCAACCTTAGCTTCCCCGCCGACCTGTTCCCCGGAGCGATGATGCCCGGGTGAATAGCCCCGGTCAACGCGCTGTCTGACTGGCGCAGTCCGCGTGGCGCAGCTATTTGACCGCCGGGACGGCGGCATGGCCACAGGTTGGTGGTCGAGTGTTCGCCGCCGAAATGGCCTGGGACCGGCGGTGCGGCCGGGCCGTCGCGGCGGCGCTGCAAAGTGGTTGCGTGACGCATGCCGCGAAATAGGTTTCGCGCTCTCCGCCCGGCCTCTCCCTCGCCTGCCGTGACCGGCAATCTCATCGCGCTGCTCAGCACGGTCTTGTGGTCGAGCGCCTTCCCGGCAACCGAGTTCCTGCTCGTCGGCTGGGATCCGATGATGCTCTGCGTCGCCCGGCTGGCCGGCGCGGCCACGGCCATCCTCCTGCTCAGCCTGCTGGCCGGCCAAGCCCGCGAGCTGGCGCGGGCACCCTGGCGCGACGTCTGGCTGCTGGGTGCTTGCGGCGTGGCGGCCCCGGTGTTCCTGCTCGTGGCGGGCCAGGGCCTGGCCGACGCCGTGACCGTCGTCATCATCAGCACCACCCTGCCCCTGATCTCGGCGCTGATGAGTTGGTTCCTGGACGGGAGGCGGCCGGGTGCCCTGGTCGCCGCCGGCATTCTCCTGGCGATCGTCGGCGGCAGCCTGGCAACCGTCGCCGACGCCGCCGGGCCGGAGGGGCCGCGCGGCGGCGAGTTCCTGGTGCTCGGCTCGATGATCGCCTGGATCTGGTACTCGCGCGCCGCCCTGCATCGGCTGGCGGGGTTCGGCGACCTGGCGCTGAGCGGGCTCACCTTCGCCGCCGGTGCCATGGTCGCTGCCGCAGTCCTGGCGGTGGCGCTGGTCCTGGGTGTGGCAGCCCCGCGCGCCCTGCTCGACACGCCCAACTTGGCGGCCCTGGCCTGGATGAGCATGGTGGCGATCGGGCTCTCCGTGCCCTTGTGGTTCACCAGCGCCCGCCTCCTGGGCATCACCATCGCCGCGATCCACACCAACCTCGCGCCGTTCTACGTCATGATGATCGCGCTCGGATTCGGTGGCTCCGTGTCGAGCCGCCAGTTCCTGGGCGCGCTCCTGGTCGCCGCGGGCGCGCTGCTGGCCCAGCTCGCCTCGCGCAGCGACCTGCGGCCCGAGCGCCGGTAGACCGGCGGGCGGACGATCCGCTAAACCTCGGCGCGTACCCACCGCCCGGGGCCTATATGCCGCTCGAGCGCTACCGCGCCCTGATCCAACGAGGCGAGATTCGCCCCGATCCGCTACAGGCGGCGGCGGCGGAACGGCTCGACCGACTCGGCCGGGAGCTGGAGGCCGTCGCCGCGCCGGCGCCACCGGGCAACGGGCTGTTCGCGCGGCTGGGCTTCAGCCGCGAGCCTGAGCCGCCGGCCCCACCGCGCGGCGTCTACCTCCATGGCGGGGTCGGCCGCGGCAAGTCGATGCTGATGGACCTGTTCGCGGCGGACCTGCGGGACGTGCCGCGGCGGCGGGTCCACTTCCACGAGTTCATGCTGGAGGTGCAGCGCCGCCTGCACGAGCTGCGCGAGGCGGGTCCGGCTCAGGATCCGCTGCAGACGATGGCGGCCGAGATCGCCGCGCATTGCCGCCTGCTCTGCTTCGACGAGTTCCACGTCGTCGACATCGCCGACGCGATGATCCTGGGGCGGCTGTTCGAAGGGATGTTCGAGCGCGGGATGGTCGTGGTCGCCACCTCCAACTGGCCGCCCGACCGGCTCTACGAGAACGGCCTCAACCGCGACCGCTTCCTGCCGTTCATCGCCCTGCTCAAGTCCAAGGTGGACGTGGTGGCGCTGGACGGGCCGATCGACTATCGCCTCGAGCGCCTGCGCGATCTGGCGGTCTACCACCAGCCGCTCGGGCCCCCAGCGGATGCCGCCATGGATGCGGCGTTCGCGGCGCTTACCGACGACGAGTTGCCCGATGCGACCGCCGTCGCCGTTGGCACGAGGGTTCTGCACGTGCCGGTCGCCGCCGGCCGGGTCGCGCGCTTCACCTTCGCGGATCTGTGCAACCGGCCCCTGGGCGCTGCCGACTATCTGGCTCTGACCGAGCGTTTCCACACCCTCTTTCTCGACGGCGTGCCGGTGCTCGCTCCCAATCGCCGCAACGAAGCCCGACGCTTCATGACCCTGGTCGATGCGCTCTACGAGCGCCGCATGATGCTGTTCCTTTCCGCCGCGGCTCCAGCCGAGCAGCTCTACCCGACCGGTGACGGCGCGTTCGAGTTCCAGCGCACCGTCAGCCGCCTGCTGGAGATGCAGTCACGCGAGTGGCTCCAGGCCTGCCGCGAGCGCCGGCCGGAAGAGCTGCCCAAGTCCTTCGCGCCCTATGCCCTCACCAGCGACCTCAATTGAGAGGGCGCGCGGCCCTCGCTGCGGGTGCAGGGACCATACCCGAACGCTTGATTCCCTGCTAATCAGGTGCGACGGATCGCTCGCGGCCAAGCGATGCTGGAGCTCAAAGGGACGGAGTGACTGCCTTGATCGTCCGAGAGATCATGAACATCAACGTCACGCGCATCCTGATCGGCGCCTCCCTGCGGCAGGCGGCCGAGGTGTCGGCCATTTCGAGCGCCGCCGACCTCGCGGTGGTGGACGAGGCCAACACCTTCCTGGGCACCCTGTCCGAGGGCGACCTGATGCGTGCGGCCCTGCCCAGCCTCAGCGACACCATGTCGGGCGGCGAGACCCTCAAGGGCAATTACGATCTGATCGAGGAGAAGGCGCACGAGATCGCCGGCAATCCGATCGATCCTTACGTGATCCGTGATCCGATCACCCTGGCGCCCACCGATCCGGTGCACAAGGCAGCGGCGCTGATGTCGGCCAAGCAGATCCGCCGCCTCCCGGTGGTCGAGGGCGGCAAGCTGGTGGGCACGGTGGCCCGTGCCGACATCTGCCGGGCCGTGTTCCGCTGAGCCCGCCGCTTGACAGGCACCCGGGCCGCGCCTAATTGCGGGCGCTCCGGGCGCTTAGCTCAGCGGTAGAGCACCGTCTTCACACGGCGGGGGTCGCAAGTTCAAACCTTGCAGCGCCCACCACCCTGCCCGTCACCGTCATGCCAAGTCAGGGCTGCGTCGTCTGCCCGCCCTCCTGGGTGCGCACTTCGCCCGTAGGACCGGTGGTCGTGCCGATGCCACCCTGGTCCGGACAGTCCTGAGCGGTGCGCATCGTTTCCTCTTGATGCTTCGTCGCCGGCATCGCCACGCCACAAGGCCCTTCTGGTGCTGCGGCTGCGGCTGCACCCGCGGTCGGCGACGCAGCCTCGTTCCCTTGCGCCTGGCCGGTGCCACCGCCGCTACCCTGCATGTCGGGCACGGGCTTGAGCACGTCCTGCTGATGCTGCGTGCTCGGCATCTCGGTCCCCGCTTGAGGCTGCTGCCCCGCAGTCTGGGCCTGCACCGCGCTGGCGGCGAGTAGACAGGCCAAGCCGAGATGGCCGGCCAGCAGGTAGCGGTTCGCGTGCATCGGATAACTCCCTGAAAAAAGGCTCACACCGGCTGACCGCGGATCGAACTCGAGCAGCGCCCGCCAGTCCCGCCCGACCGCGACCACGCAGGCCCGCCCGCCGGGCTCGACGTTGACCATGGTCCAGGTATCGGCGCTGTCCGAGGCGAACAGCTGGACCACCGTCCCGTCGGCGGTCCGTCCGGACGAGGCGGGCTCTTCGCCGAACCTGGCGACCAGCATGTCGCGCAACTGTGGATAAGCGGCGCACGCCTGGACCCCGACCGCGTCGGCCGGCGTGATGGTCGTGCTGCCCAAGGTGGCAACGAGGGTTGCCACGACCCCTGCCAAGCCAGCCATGCTGCCTCCCGGAGTTCGCCGCACCGGCGAGCCGCAGAGGGTGCCGGTCGCTGTCAGATGTGCGGCATCAACGAGGCGCTTGGCCGGCTGGTTCCCGGCGCAGCCACCAGACCAGCGCGACCAGCCCCAGACAGGCGGCGAGGAAAAGCCACGGCTTGGCGCTGCGCAGCGCCGGCAGGACTCCGGCGACATGCTCCTCGATCAGCAGCGTGCCGCCGATCCAGACCGCCGCCCAGGCGAGCGCCGCCACCACGTTCGCCGCGCTGAACCGCCACCAGCTCATGCCCAGCATGCCGGCGGTGAAGGCGTTGAGCTGACGCACCCCGTCAAGGAAGGGGGCGACGAGCACGAGTCCGGTCCCCCAGCGCGCATAGCGGGCCTCGACCGCCGCCATGCGGGCGGGCGGGATCGGCAGGCGCCCGAGCAGCGCTCTACCGCCCCAGCGGCCGAGCCCGAAGCCGAGTTGGCTGCCCAGGATCATGGCGCCGACCGCGATCGCCGCGACGACGGGCAGGTGCAGATCGCCCCTGACCGAGGCGATCGTCGCCGCCACCAGGATGGTGTCGGCGGGCACCGGCACGCCGACATAGTCCAGCGCCACGATCCCGGCCACGGCCGGATAGCCCCAATGTCGCAGGACCGGCTCGATCCCGTGCACCGCCGCATGCAGCCGGCCCTCGGCCCAGCCTTCGGGCGATGCTGCCGCCGCCGTTGCGGTGGCCAGCGCCAGGACGAGGCCCGCGAGAAGTGCCGCGACCCTCACGATTGGTCGAACAGCGCCGTCGACAGATAGCGCTCGGCGAAAGAGGGCAGGATCGCGACCACGGCCCGGCCCGCCATCTCCGGGCGCTTGGCCACCGTGATCGCCGCGTCGAGGATGGCGCCGGACGAGATCCCCCCGGGGATCCCCTCGAGCCGCGCCAGCAGCCGCGCGCGGGCGAAGGCGGTGTCGTTGCCGACCTGGATCACCTCGTCGACGACCTCCCGGTCGAGAATGTCGGGAACGAACCCGGCTCCGATGCCCTGGATCGGGTGCGGTCCCGGCGGGCCGCCGGAGAGCACCGCGCTCGCCTCGGGCTCCACCGCGACGATGCGCACTCCGGGCTTGCGAGCCTTGAGGACCTGGCCGCACCCGGTAATGGTGCCGCCCGTGCCGACGCCCGCGACCACGGCCTCGACCGCGCCCTCGGTATCCGCCCAGATCTCCTCGGCGGTGGTCAGGCGGTGGATCTCGGGGTTGGCCGGGTTGCCGAACTGGTTCGGCGAGATGGCGCCCGGATGCTGGTCCAGGATCTCGTCCGCCTTGGCGATCGCCCCTTTCATGCCCTGCTCGCGCGGCGTCAGCACCACCTCCGCCCCGAGGAAGGTCAGCATCTTGCGGCGTTCGACCGAAACCGATTCCGGCATGGTCAGGATCAGCCGGATGCCGCGCGCCGCGCAGACGAAGGCGAGGCCGATCCCGGTATTGCCGGAGGTCGGCTCGACCAGCACGGTGTCGGCCCCGATGCGGCCCGCACCGGCCAGCGCCTCGATCATCGCCACGCCGATCCGGTCCTTGACGCTGGCGAGCGGGTTGAAGAACTCGAGCTTGAGGAGGAGATCGCCCGCGATCCCCTCGTCCCGGCAGAGCCGCGGCACCCGGACCAGCGGCGTGTTGCCGATCGTCTCGGCGATGCTGTCATAGATCCGACGCCGCAGGGGCGGATCGAGCCGCAGGCTACCCAGCGCGATGCGATCGGTCATGGACGGTGCTCCTCCTGTTCGCTTGGCCGCGACGGCTTTGGAGCCCCCGCGGGAGCTACAGGAATAGGAGCGGAGAGCCCGGCGGTCGATGCGCGCGTTGCGGACCGGGCGCGCGCGTGGCAGGGATGCGGGCAGCGAGGGCGGCGAGCGGGTGGAGCGACAAATGGCGATCGAGGAGTTCCTGCTGGTCGATGATCGTGAGGTGGTGATCACGGACGCCATGCACGTGCGTTGCGACGGCGGTGGCGGACCGCTCGGCCACCCGATGGAGTTCATGACCTTGGAAGGCGACGGCGAGGTCGTCTGCAAATACTGCGGGCGCCGCTACGTGCACGTCACCAACGCCGAGGCCGAGACCATCCGCGCGGCCAGCCGCCCGTTCGCCGCCTGAGGCGCTACCAGCCGACATAGAGCCCGACCGGCGGGACGGTGGGTGCACCCGGGAATTGAAGCGAGCGATGCCTTCGGGCGTGACTTCGCGCTCCATGAAGTCCTGTCGCGCGCGGTGCTCCTCTTCCTCCTCCCTGCGGCGGCGGACCAGGATCTCCTGCAGCTTTGCCGTTTCCTTCTCCTCGGCGATGCGCTTCAGGTCGTGGGCGGCCAGGATGGCGCCGGCCGGCGTCTCGGTCATTTCCGCGGATCCACATAGCCTGTGGCAGGCAATGTGCGCCGCGCCCGCGTGCGTCTTCATGTCTGCAGCACGTAGCTGCCGGGTGCGGCCAGGAGGCACGGATAGCCGGCGTTCGCCGCGTCCATCGCGGGCTGGAAGGCGTGCAGCAGGTGGTCGCGATTGCCCCAGTTCCCGGCCGGCGCGAGCGAATCAGCTGGCGTCGCTGCCTCCCGCGACGCTCAGCCGGCGCCGCGATGCCGCCGGCTTCGTGGGCTCCGGCTCGTCGCCGGCACCGAAGATCTGCGCCACCTGGCCCAGACGCCGCTCCGATTCGGGTACCAGCGGCCCTCCCGCCTCGAGCACGCCGCGCAGCAGCCCGAAGGCCTTGGGTGCGTCCGCCTCCCGGCCGGCGAGCAGCGCACCTAAGGCGCCCACCGCACGCTCGGGGTCCAACAGCACCATCATGAACTGGTCGCGGAACTTCGCCTTGAAATCGGCCAGCGTCAGGTCCTTGGCGTACTCGTCACGCAGCCGCTGCAGCATGTTGAAGCTGCGTTCGTCCGCCGCGAGCTGCGGCAGGCGGATGTAGATCAGGGCGCGGATGAAGGCCTCGCGCAGCCCGCCCTCGTTCATCCGGGCGAGCAGCGCCTGCCGATGCTGCGCGACGAACGCCAGTTCCTCGGGCTCGCGGCCGGGCCGCGCCCGCGGCGGCGCGTCCGAGGCGCGCAAGCCCAGCATCGCCTGGACCAAGGGCGAGCCGTAGAACCCGTAGAACGCGGCCTCGCCGGCGGCGTCGCGCAGGTCGCGATAGGCGTCCAGCGCCGCCACGATCTGCTCCGACCACATCTCCTGGTAGGCCAGGAAAGGATTGTCGGCCGGCGCCGGCTGGCGATTGCGCCGCACCTCCTCCGCCATCGCGGCTATCGGAGCCACGAGCGGGTTCTGGTCCGAGACCAGCTCGTACTGCAGCCGCGACGGGCTGAGCTGCCGCCGCCCCGCCGCGCGCTCCGGGGTCACCGCGGTGCGGATCCAGGGCTGCACGAAGGTCCGGTAGAGCCCGAGATTGATCTCCGACAGGCGCTTGACGGCGGCGAAGCTGCGCTCGTCGTCGACATCGTTGGTGCCCAGTTCGCGAATGGCGTCCAGGGAGCGATGCTCGAAGCGGACATTGTAGTCGCCGACCACCAGCCCGTCGCGGTTCTCCTCGGCATCGACCGGGGTCAGCACCGCCTCGAACAGGCCGGGTGGCAGGCAGTCGATGAAGTCGATGTTGTTGGCGAACTCGGCATGCTCCTTCGTGGCGACGCCGCCCGAGACGAAGATGCCGAGATGGCCGACCTTGTCGTGCACGCAGTAGACGATGGTCTGGCCGTTGGCGCGGATGTCCGCGACGCTTTCATAGAGATCGAGGATCCAGCCCAAGGCCTGCTGCGGCGGGGTGATGTTGTCGCCCCGGGAGCAGAAGCAGATGATCGGCCCCTTGATGCTGCGCAGGTCGAGCCGGCGCCCGTCGCTGGTGACGATTTCGGCCGTGGCCAGCTTGTTGCCGACGAACAGGTTGTCGACGATCCACTGCATCTCCTCGGCGTTGAGGAGGACGTAGCCGCCCCAATAGCGCTCGAACCCAAGGTAGCGCGGGCCCTCGGTGTCGACGTTGGCGTAGAGGTTGTACTGCTTGGTCCAGAGCGTGTTCGAGGGGTTCATGTTCTCGAAATTCTGCACCAGGTAGGCGCCGTCGAAGGTGCCGCCACCGAGGTCGCCGGTAAGCGCAGTCAGCCAGCTCCCACCGTTGAGGCCACCGGTGTAGCGCATCGGGTTGCGGCCGCGCACGCCGTTCCAATAAGCCAATGGCGCCCCGGCCACGATGACCGGGCCGCACAGCTCGGGATAGGCGGCAGCGACCATCATGGCGGCCCAGCCGCCCTGGCAGTTGCCGATCACCACCGGCTTGCCGTCCGAGTCGGGGTGCAGCTCGCCGACCTTGCGCAGGAACGCGGCCTCCGCGTTCATCACGTCCTCGATGGTCTGGCCCGGCTCGGGATTGGGCAGAAAGCCGATGAGGTAGCAGGGATGGCCAGCCGCCAGCGCCACGCCGATTTCGCTCTCCGCCTTGAAGCCGCCGATGCCGGGGCCGTGACCGGCCCGGGGATCGACCACGACGAAGGGCCGCTTGCGGTCGTCGACGGTTACGCCGGGCGGCGGAGTGATCCGCACCAGGCCATAATTGACCGGACGGGGCAGCGTGCGGCCGTCGACGACGAGGTCGAAGTCGAACTGGAGCACGTTCGGCGCCTGCATCGCCATGTGCTCGAGGTACTGGTTGCCGCGCTGGCGCAGCACGTCCCAGAACAGCACGGAGCGCTGAGCGGCATCGACCAGGTAGGCGCTCAACGGATCGGTCGGTGCCGGAGCGGGCTTGCTCGGCTGATCGCCGGCTACCGGGCGCAAGGTGTCGCGAGCACGCATCATTCCCTCACTGCGCTGAACATCCGCGGCCGGTCGGCCGAGCCGACGAGGCAACGCTGATGAATCCTGGTTGGCATAGGCCTGTTACAGCCTCGCGACCAGATGGCGGTCCGCGACACAAGCACTCGTCCCGGTGTATCGATGTCGCGGGCAAGATGGCGGGAGGTGGGCATGCAGACGAGTTTCTCCGCGGAACAGCTGGAGGATCCAGCGAACCGGGTCAGCGAGAAGGTTCTGCGCACCTGCGTCCATTGCGGCTTCTGCACCGCCACCTGCCCGACCTACGTGCTGCTCGGCGACGAACTCGACAGCCCGCGTGGTCGCATCTACCTGATGAAGCAGATGCTGGAGGGCGGCAAGCCGCCCACGGCGGAGACCGTCAAGCACATCGACCGCTGCCTGTCCTGCCTGTCCTGCATGACGACCTGTCCGTCGGGCGTGCACTACATGCATCTGGTGGATCACGGCCGCGCCTATATCGAGGAGCACTACCGCCGCCCGCTGCCGGACCGGCTGACGCGGTGGGTCCTGCAACGCACCATTCCCTATCCCTTCCTGTTCCGCCTGTCGCTGGTGGGCGCCGCCCTCGCCCGCCCCTTCGCCGGGCTGGTGCCGAGCCGTCTGCGCATCATGCTGTCGCTGGCACCGCGCGCACTGCCCGCGCCCTCGGCCGTCGACCGCCCGCAGACCTTCGCGGCGCACGGGGCGAAGCGCGCGCGGATGGCGTTGCTCACGGGTTGCGCGCAGCAGGTGCTGGCGCCGCAGATCAACGAGGCGACGGTGCGGCTGCTCACTCGTCTGGGTGTCGAGGTGGTGGTGCCCAAAGGCATGGGCTGCTGCGGCGCCCTCACCCACCACATGGGCAGGGAACAGTCGGCGCTCGCCTTCGCCAGGGCCAACATCGACGCCTGGACGCGCGAGCTGGAGCAGGGCGGGCTGGATGCCGTGGTGATCAATGCGTCGGGCTGCGGCACCACGGTCAAGGACTATGGCTTCATGCTGCGCGAGGACCCGGCCTATGCCGCCAAGGCGGCGCGCATCGCGGAACTGACCAAGGACATCACCGAAGTCCTGGGCGGGCTGGGCCTGCCGCCGGCCGCGAACGACACCGATCTCGTGGTCGCCTACCATTCGGCCTGCTCGATGCAGCACGGCCAGAAGATCACGAGCCTGCCCAAGCAGCTGCTGGCCCAGGCCGGGTTCACGGTCAAGGACCCGCCCGAGGGGCATCTCTGCTGCGGCTCGGCCGGGACCTACAACCTGCTGCAGCCGGAGATCGCGGGGCAATTGCGTGACCGAAAGGTCGCCAATCTGGAGAGCACACGGCCGCAGGTCATCGCCACGGGCAACATCGGCTGCATCACCCAGATCGGCTCCGGCACCGCCATTCCCGTCCTCCACACCGTGGAATTGCTGGACTGGGCCACCGGCGGGCCGCCGCCCGCTGCCCTGGCTCCCCGGAGTCTGTGATCCTGGTCACAAACAGGTGTCATGCGGGTCATGCGCCGGCGGTGAGCCCGATTCGGTTGACGATCCTGGCCGAACGGCTCACGTGCTGCACTGCAACGAATGATCGCTGTGACCGGAGGCAGGTCGGATGACGGACGATGGATCGCTGCAGCGGTTGGTGCGCGCGGCCCTGGTATGGGTCGGGCTGTCGCTGCTCGCCGGCTGCGACGAACCGGCGGATGGGGCGGCCAACGCGAAGGCCGCGCCGCCGCCCGAAGTCACGGTCGCCAAGCCGCTGGTGCAGCGGCTGACCGAGTGGGACGAGTTCACCGGACGGTTCGAGCCGGTACAGCAGGTGGAGATCAGGGCGCGGGTTGCCGGCTACCTGCAGGAGATCGGCTTCAAGGACGGCGAGATCGTCGAGGCCGGCCAGATGCTGTTCGTGATCGATCCGCGCCCCTACCAGGCCGCGGTCGACCGGGCCAAGGCCCAGATCGAGCAGCAGCGCGCCCAACTGCAGCTGGCTCGGCTCGACCAGGACCGCACCAGCAGGCTGGTGAGCACCTCGGCCGCCGCGCGCGCCACGCTCGACGACCGCAACGCGCAGTTGGCCGAGGCCAGCGCCAGTCTCGCCGGCCGGGAGGCGGAGCTGCGCCAAGCGGAGCTCGACCTCGGCTTCACGCGGGTGACCGCACCTTTCGCCGGCCGGGTCTCCGACCGCCGCGTCGACGTCGGCAACCTGGTCAGCGACCAGACGCTGCTGACCACCATCGTCCAGCTCGACCCGATCTATCTCAGCTTCGACATGTCCGAATCGGACTTTCTCGCCTATCAGCGGGCCTCGGCCAAGGGCGAGCTGCCCTCGACGCGCAATCGAGAGACCATCGTCCAGGCGCATCTCGTCGACGAGGAAGGCTGGCCCCACGAGGGCACGATGAGCTTCGTCGACAATGTGGTCGACCAGGGCAGCGGTACCATCCGCGGCCGCGCCACCTTCCCCAATCCGGACGGCCTGATCACACCCGGCCAGTTCGGCCGCATCCGGATCCCGGGCTCACCCGAGTACGACGCGTTTTTGATCCCGGATTCCGCGATCGTCACCGACCAGTCGCGCAAGGTGGTGCTGACGGTGGGCGACGACGGGGTGGTGGCGCCCAAGATCATCCGTCCCGGCCCCAGTCGGCCGGGCGGCCTGCGCATCGTCCGCCGCGGCCTGACGCCTGAGGACCGGATCGTGATCAACGGCCTGGTCCGGGCGCGGCCCGGCGCGAAGGTGACGCCCACGGAGGGCGTGATCGCGCCCGAGTCCGACCGAGCCGGCGGCCGGCTGAGATGCGGTTCTCGCACTTCTTCGTCGACCGGCCGATCTTCGCGGCCGTGATTTCGATCGTGCTCACGCTGATCGGCGGCCTCGCCTATTTCGGCCTGCCGGTCGCCCAGTATCCCGAGGTCGCCCCGCCCACGGTCGTGGTGTCGGCGAGCTACCCGGGTGCTTCCGCCGAGGTCGTGGCGGAAACCGTCGCCACGCCGTTGGAGCAGCAGATCAACGGCGTGGAGAACATGCTCTACATGGTCTCCCAGTCGACGGGGGACGGCAACGTCCAGGTCACCATCACCTTCGCGCTCGGCACCGATCTCGACGAGGCGCAGGTGCTGGTCCAGAACCGCGTGTCGATCGCCGAGCCCCAGCTGCCCGAGGAGGTGCGCCGGCGCGGCATCACGACCAAGAAGAATTCGCCCGACCTGATGATGGTGATCCATCTCAACTCGCCGGACGGGTCGCTCGATCAGCTCTACATCTCCAACTACGCGACGCTGCAGATCAAGGACGTGCTGGCGCGCCTGCACGGCGTCGGCGACATCCAGGTGTTCGGCGCGCGCGACTATTCGATGCGCATCTGGCTCAATCCCGACCGCCTGTCCGAGCTCGGCATGACCGCGGACGACGTGGTCGAGGCGGTGGCGGGCCAGAACATCCAGGTGGCCTCCGGCAGCCTCAACCAGCTGCCCGTTCCCAATCCCGGCGCGTTCCAGCTCAGCGTCCAGACGCTGGGCCGGCTCGAGGACGTCCGCGAATTCGAGAACATCATCGTCAAGACCGACCCGGACGGCCGTATCACGCGGGTGCGCGACGTCGCCCGCGTCGAGCTGGGCGCTCAGGACTATCTGCGCAACGCCTATCTGGACGACCGAACCGCGACGGCACTCGGCATCTTCCAGCTGCCCGGATCGAACGCGCTGGCGACCGCCGCCGAGGTCCAGCGCACCATGGAGGAACTCAAGAAGAGCTTCCCGGCCGGACTCGACTACGACATCATCTACAACCCGACGCAATTCATCCAGCAGTCGGTCGACGAGGTGGTCAAGACCATCTTCGAGGCGGTGGCGCTGGTCGTGGTGGTCGTGATCCTGTTCCTGCAGACCTGGCGGGCGGCGATCATCCCGATCGTGGCGATTCCGGTCTCGCTGATCGGCACCTTCGCCGTGATGGCGGCCCTCGGCTTCAGCCTCAACAACCTCTCGCTGTTCGGCCTGGTGCTGGCGATCGGCATCGTCGTCGACGACGCCATCGTCGTGGTCGAGAACGTCGAGCGCAACCTGCGCCAGGGACTACCGCCCAAGGAAGCCGCGCACCGGACCATGGACGAGGTCGGTGGCGCCTTGCTCGCCATCGCGCTGGTACTCTGCGCCGTGTTCATCCCGGCGGCCCTGATCTCGGGCATCCAGGGACAATTCTACCGACAGTTCGCCGTCACCATCGCGGCGTCGACGCTGATCTCCTGCCTGGTGTCCTTGACCCTCTCGCCGGCCTTGTGCGCGCTGCTGCTGAAGGCGCACGAGGAACATCCCAAGCATTCGAAACTGACCGCACCCATCCGCTGGTTCTTCGACGGCTTCAACCGCCTGTTCGACAAGCTGTCGCTGGGCTATGGCAACGTCACCCGTCGGCTGGTCCGTCTCAGCGTCCTGGTGCTCGTCGTCTACGGTGGGCTGATTGGGCTTGCCGTCTATCAGTTCCAACGCGCGCCGACCGGCTTCATCCCGCAGCAGGACCAGGGCTATCTGATCACGGTGATCCAGCTGCCCCCCGGCTCGTCGATGGAGCGGACCGACAAGGTCGTGCGCGAGGCGACCAAGCTCGCGCTTTCCGTCGAGGGCACCGCCCATACCGCCGGCTTCGCCGGCTTCGACGGCGCCACCTTCACCAACGCGCCCAATTCGGGGGCGATCTTCGTCACCCTCAAGCCCTTCGAGGAGCGGGTCGCCGCCGGCATCAAGACGGAGGACATCATCAACAACCTGCGGGCCAAGCTGGGCACGATGCAGGAGGCCTTCACCCTGGTGATCAGCCCGCCGCCGGTCCGCGGCATCGGCACCGGCGGCGGCTTCAAGCTCTATGTCGAGGACCGGCGTGGCCGCGGGGCGGACGCGCTGGCGGCGGTGACCAACGAGCTGGTGGCACGGGCCAACCAGGAGCCCGGCCTGACCTCGGTGTTCACGCTGTTCAACACGAATACGCCCAAGGTCTATGCCGACATCGACCGTGCCAAGGCCGAGATGCTGGGCGTTCCAGTCAACAACGTCTTCTCGACGCTCAACGTCTATCTGGGCTCGGCCTATGTGAACGACTTCAACTATCTCGGCCGCACCTACCGGGTGCAGGTCCAGGCCGACGGCCAGTTCCGGCGCGAGGTGCGCGACATCGCCAACCTGAAGACGCGCAACGAGCGTGGCGACATGGTGCCCTTGGGCTCGGTCGCGACCTTCAAGGATCTCACCGGCCCCTACCGCGTGCCGCACAACAATCTCTACCCCGCCGCCGAGGTGCAGGGCTCCACGCTGCCGGGATTCTCCACCGGCCAGGCCATCGCCGCGATGGAGCGGCTCGCCGCCGAGGTGCTGCCCGACGGCTTCGCCTATTCCTGGACCGACCTCGCCTACCAGGAGAAGCTCGCCGGCGACACCGCGATCTACGTGTTCATCGCCTCGGTGGTGTTCGTGTTCCTGTTCCTGGCCGCCCAGTACGAGAGCTGGCTCCTGCCGCTGGCGGTGATCCTGATCGTGCCCATGTGCCTCCTGGCCGCGATCACCGGCGTCATGTTCCGCGGCCTGGACAACAACATCCTGGTCCAGATCGGGCTGATCGTGCTGGTCGGGCTCGCCGCCAAGAACGCGATCCTGATCGTGGAGTTCGCCAAGCAGCGCGAAGCCGAGGGCGAGCATCCGGCCAATGCCGCCGAGGACGCGGCCCGCACCCGGCTCCGGCCGATCCTGATGACCTCGTTCGCCTTCATCCTGGGCGTGGTCCCGCTGGTGATCGCCACCGGCGCCGGGGCGGAGATGCGCCAGTCGCTCGGCACCGCCGTCTTTTCCGGCATGCTGGGCGTGACCCTGTTCGGGCTGCTGTTCACACCGGTGTTCTACGTCGTGGTGCGCCGGTTCGCACGGCCGGGACGACGGCGCCTGCCGGAACCTGCGGTCGGCCAGCCGCAGCAGCCCTGAGGTTAGATTGCGGCCTTGCCGACGCTCAGGCCGCCGCAGACGTAGAGGACCTGGCCGGTGACGAAGCCGGCATGCTCGCCGAGGAAGAAGGCGACCGCCGCCGCCACTTCCTCGGGGCGTCCGATCCGCCCGACCGGGATCTGTCTGAGGATGGCTTCGGTCTGGGGCGCGTGTGGCGGATTGTGGACGGAGAACAGCTCGGTCGCGATCGGACCCGGCGCCACCGCGTTGACCGTGATGCCGTCGGCGGCAAGCTCAAGCGCCCAGGTGCGTGTCAATCCCATCAGGCCCGCCTTGGTGGCCGCATAGCCGCTGCGCCCCAGCTTGCCCAGCGCGGCCTGGCCCGTTTGCGGCGGCGCCGGCGAAGCTCGTCGCTTTAGGCTTTCCGGCCATTGCCGTCATCGTCGGAGTCCGGCCCGGAGCTGGCAGGCTCGCCCCCGCCCCAGCTAGCTAGCCCACCCGCACCACTGCTATCCTGCGGCCGCAAAGGAGGCGGCCCTTGGCGACAGCACGAGTGGTGATCATCGGTGGCGGCGCCGTCGGCAGCGCGATCGCCTACTGGCTCACGGCCGATCCTTCCTTCGCCGGCGAGGTGGTCGTGGTCGAGCGCGATCCCGGCTACCGGCAGGCCAGCTCGGCCCTGTCGGCGAGCTCGATCCGCCAGCAGTTCTCGACCCCGGTCAACATCGCCATCGGCCGCTTCGGCATCGAGTTCCTGCGCGGCATCCGCGCCCAGCTGGCCGTCGCCGGCGAGTGTCCGGACATCGGGCTGGTCGAGCCCGGCTATCTGTTCCTGGCGACCGAGCCCGGCATGGCGGTCCTGCACGCCAACCATGCCGTGCAGGTCGCGCATGGCGCCGACGTCGAACTGCTGACCGTGGCGGAGCTGCAGCGGCGCTATCCCTGGCTCGCGGTCGACGACCTCGCCGGCGCCTCGCTGGGACGGACCGGCGAGGGCTGGTTCGACGGCTACGGCCTGCTGCGCGCGTTCCGCGCCAAGGCGATCGCCCAGGGCGCCCGCTACCTGGCGGCGGAGGCGACGGGTGTCACGCTGGAAGGCCGCCAGGTCCGCGCGGTCGGGCTGGGAGACGGCACGAGCCTCGGGTGCGACATCCTCGTCAACGCCGCCGGTCCGTGGGCCGCGCGGGTCGCCGCCATGGCCGGCATCGAGCTGCCGGTGCGGGCGCGGGCGCGCTCCGTGTTCGTGCTGGCGAGCCCGGCCGCGCTGCCCGGCTGCCCGCTGGTCATCGACCCGTCGGGGTTCTGGGTGCGGACCGAAGGGCGGCACTTCATCACCGGCGCACCGCCGCGCCCGGGCGACGATCACGACGACCAGCCGCTCGAGCCCGATCATTCGCTGTTCGAGGAGGTGATCTGGCCGGCGCTCGCGGCCCGGATCCCGGCATTCGAGCAGCTGCGGGTGATCAATGCCTGGGCCGGCTACTACGAGTACAACACCGTCGACCAGAACGGCATCGTCGGTGCTCATCCGAAGGTGACGAACCTCTACTTCGCCAACGGCTTCTCGGGCCACGGCATCCAGCAGTCCCCGGCGGTCGGCCGCGGGATCGCCGAGCTGATCGTCCATGGCGGCTACCGGACCTTGGACCTGTCGGACCTCGGCTTCGAGCGGTTCGCGGCCGGGCGCCCGCTGATCGAGCGCAACGTGATCTGACCTCGCGTCAATTGAAGGTGTGCAAGCGAAGCTTCAGGCCGCCGTCCGCCTGCTTCAGGAAGACGTGGGTGGCGATGCCGTCGAAGGTCGCCGGCGCCCCTTGCGAATCCCTGCCCCGAGCCGTCCACTTCGCCGCCGCCACCAGCGTGTTGCCCTCGACATGGCTGGTGATCAGCTCGAACCTGTGCCCGGTCAGCCCTTGGGCGAAGGCCTCGACGAAGAAGCGCTCGATGCCGGCCGGGCCCTCGATCACCTCATGCGAGGCCGGCAGGAAGGTCGCGTTGGCGACGTAGAGTGCGGCCACTGCCCTGGCGTCGCCCACGTTGAAGGCAGCGTCCCAGGCTGCGTAGGCAATCTCGATCTGGTCGCGTTGCGCAGTCGCCTCCACGGCTCCACCTCCCCTGATTGGCTCGACCGAGCTTGCCCGGAGATCACGCGGGCCGCCACTCCCGCCACGGTGTTCAACTGTCGCCACGGCCCGGACTTTGGCGGACCCCGTTCCAGCCTCAACTCGCCTTTTCCTCTGGCAAGCCGACGGCGCCGGTGCTTTAGTCACAAAACTGCAACAATTCGACGGGGAGGCAGATAAACGATGCCATCGAGATGGATCCTGGCCGGTTCCACGGCACTGGTGGGCTCGCTCTGCGGTTGGGCCCAGCCTGGACTTGCCGCCGATCAGCCTGCGCCGCTGAAGGTCAGCGCCGTCGAGTTCACGGCGACGCCGGCCCCTGCGACCGAGTTCGAGATGACCAACCCCTACACGCAGTCGTCGATGGTGGTGACGCTTGCCGATGGCAGCAAACAGACCTTTCCGTTGAGCTACGTCGTCCTGCATCGCTCCGGCGACTATGTGGGCGGCTGGTATTCGGGCCTGATCGTCGACCATGACGGCAAACCCCTCCAGCAGAGCGCGCCGGACAAGGAAGGGAATGTCGCCGCAGGGCCGTTCATGTCGGCCGGCCAGGACGGCACCTCGCTGCTGCGTATCGCCGACGCCAAGGTCGACGGCGTCGCCGGCAACCCGTTGTTCCTGGTCAACCACCTGGAATACTCGACCGAGGCGCCGAACATCGACCCGAGCAAGCCGCCGGTGGAGCTGTACGGCCAACTGCCGATGGCGATGAACGTCACCGTGCTCGACCAGGATCCGGCAACGGGACGGTTGACGCCGGTCAAGCTGTCGACGGTCGACTTCAGCCCGGTCGAGGGCCTCTGGATCCCGTGCAACGGCTCGACCACCCCGTGGATGACCCATCTGGGCAGCGAGGAGTACGAGCCCGACGCCAGGGTGTTCGAGACCAAGCCGCTGGAGCCGATGAACCTCTACCGCGGCACGCTGGGCAAGACCTGGGACCAGGGTGGCGCCAACCCATACATGTACGGCCATATCGTCGAGGTGACGGTCAAGCCCGACGGCTCCAGCGAGGCGGTCAAGCACTACTCCATGGGCCGCTTGGCCTATGAGCTCGGCGACGTCATGGGCGATGGCCGCACCGTCTATTTCGGCGACGACGGTGACGACGTCATCTGGGCGATGTACGTCGCCGACAATGCCAACGACCTCACCGCCGGCACGCTGTACGCCGCCAAATGGGTCCAGGAGAGCGGCGACGATTTCGGTCGCGCCAAGCTGAACTGGATTCGCTTGGGCCATGCCAGCGACGCCGAGGCGAAGGCGCTCATCGACGGCGGCATCAAGTTCAGCGACATCTGGGAAGTGGCCGCCGCCGACGCGGTCCAGGCCGATCCGGCCAAGCACGAAGGCTTCAAGCCGCTCTACATGTATCCCGGCACCGGCTCGAAAGCGGCACTCGAGTATTATCGCCTCAAGCCGGGCATGGAGCAGGCCGCAGCGCTCCTGGAGACCCGGCGCTATGCGGCCTATCTGGATGCGACCACCGAGTTCACCAAGATCGAGGGCGTCGCCCACAGCATCGCCGACAAGAAGCGGTGGATCGTGTCGAGCACGGTGCGGGCCGGCATGCCCGACGGCAAGAACGACGTCCGCCCCCAGGACGACATCCGGCTGGTGGGAGACTCCAAGGACTTCAACTGCGGCGCCGTCTATGAGAGCAACCTGTCCGGCGGCCAAATGGATACCGGCGGGCAGCCGATCGACAGCGAGTGGGTCGCCGTGGATGCCTATTCGCCCGTGCACGGCGCCAAGCAGCCGGAAGGGGCCACTACCGGCAAGTACGACGCCTGCGATACCAACCTGGTCGCAAACCCCGACAATCTCCGCTGGTCGGAAGCGATGCGCACCCTGTTCATCGGCGAGGATTCCGGTACCCACCTCAACAACTTCGTCTGGGCCTTCAACCCCGACACCAAGTCGTTGACCCGGATCTTCAGCAGCCCAGCCGGTGCGGAGAACACGGGGCTCAACGTGTTCGACGACTACAACGGCCATGCCTACATCACGGCCAACATTCAGCATCCCGGTGCGGCGGAGGATCTCTCCAAATACCCCGACGAGATCAAGAACGACCTGCGCCGCCAGATCGACCAGCGCGGCTATGTCGGCTACCTGGCCGGCATGCCGGCGGTGACCCGCTGAGCCTGGCCTCCGTGCTGGCGGCGCTTCGGCGCTGCCAGCACGGAGCATTCAATTGAAGGTGTGCAGCCTGAGCTTCAGACTGCCGTCCGGCTGCTGCAGGATAACGTGGGTGGCGATGCCGTCGAACGTAGCCGGGCTCCCGCCGGCGTTCTTGCCGCGGACGGTCCATTTCGCCGCCGCGACCAGCGTATCACCGTCGGCATGGGTGGTGATCAGTTCGAACCTGTGCCCGGTCAGCCCGCCGGCGAAGATGCCCTCGAAGAACCGTTCGATGCCGGCGGGACCCTCGACCACCTCGTGGGTGGTCGGCAAAAAGATGGCGCTCGCGACTTAAAGGTCGCCGACCGCCTTCGCATCCTGCGCGTTGAATGCCGCGTCCCAGGCAGCGTAGGCCGACTCGATCCGGAGGTTCGCCTGACTTGACTGGCTCGTTGGTTCGCCATTGCTCACTCAAGCCGCCAAGCGAGGAGCTTGTTGTCCTTCATCATCGGCACGAGCACCAGGCCGTCTGTCGGCATCACGCCTAGATCTGCGCTACCAGGTGCGAGCGGGACCAGCTTCTCGGCCTTACCGTCGGCCCCGATGCGAATCAGGCCACCCGATATCCAATCGGTGGTGAGCCAGCCTCCCTTGCCATCGGGCTCCAGTCCGTCGAGATTTCCAATTGGGGTCCCATCAGAGGCGCTGCTGATCGCCTTCGAAGCAAGGTCGATTGCCAGCAAATGCCCCGGCACCTTGGTCGACCAGTCGGGCTCCATCGTACCCCATGCGGCAACTAGCAGACGGTCCCCATCAACAGCCAGGCCATTGGGTGCTATGAGCGCCTTGTCCCGAAGAAAAGGCTCAAATCGGTCACCGTCGAGCACCCAAATAGTATCATCGAGCATGTCCGACACATAGATCCTTCCCTGCGCGTCCACCGCAGTATCGTTCAGGAACTTGGCGCCGTTCCCCTCCCAGGTGCCGGCGATCTTGCCGGAAGCCGTGTCGATGGCAACCAGCCGGTCGATGTCGGATACGAACAGTGTGCTGCCGCGTAGTATGAGCCCCTTCGGAGCATCGAGCCCCACAGCCCAGCGCTGCTCCAGAATCTTTCCATCCGGTGAGACCCGACTAATATAGCCGTTTCCGTCCTTGGCATCTGGTGCGCCCACTACGTTGCTAACGTAAATCACCTCACCGGCTGGGTCCGGCAACGCGGATTCTGGTGCCTCAAGGCCCGTCAACTCCCATACGAGTTCCGGGGCGGCGGCCACTGGCCAGCTCACTAGCGCCGTGGCAGTCACTGTCGCAATCATCATCGTGCGAGACACGGTACGACCTCCACTTTGTTGCGCCGAATTTCGGCTGATTTTATAATCCTACTATTGCAGCTCAATGAGCCTAGTAATTACACTGTACACGAACTGGGGTTGGCCGTCAGCGGGATAATGCAAACAAGTCGGAATCCGAATCGGGAATTCCCATTATCTCCCACTGGATCAGCTGTGCCGCGAGCGCGCTGAAGGTGATGCCGTTGCCGCCGTAGCCCATGACGGCAAAGCAGCGTTCGGCCCCGGGGATGCGGCCGATGGCCGGGAGGCCCGTCGTGCTCTCGCCGAAGCATCCCGCCCAGGCGAAGTCGGCCTTTGTGTCCACCCCGGGCATGAGCTTGCCCAGCTTCCTGCCGATGGCGGCGATCTTCTTCGGAATCAGCGCGTCGCGCCGCTCGTCATCGGCGAACGGCTCGTCCTCGCCGCCGACGACGATGCGGCCGTCGCGGGTGGTGCGCAGGTAGAGATAGGGATCGGCCGCCTCCCAGATCAGGCAGCGGCTCGGCCACAGCCGGTCGGGCTGCGGTGCGGTCGCCATCGCCCAGGTCGAGATCACCTTGTGGCCGTGCGGCTTGACCAGGTCGACGAGCTCGTAGCCGGTGGCGAAGACAGCTTGCTCGGCCCGGACCTCGTGGCCGCTGTCGGTGGCGAGCGTCACGCCGGAGCGGCCGCAATCGATTCCCACCACCTGCTCGGGCGCATAGATCCGGCAGCCCCGTCGGGCAGCCGACCGCCACAGGCCAGCGACCATGGCGACCGGATCCGCCTCGGCAGCACCGGCGGACAGGATCGCGCCCGGCCGGTGGATCCCGGTCAAGGCGAGGAGCTCTTTGCTACCGACGAAGCGAGAGCGCAGCCCGACCTGCGCCCGCAGCTCGGCCTCGGCGCGGAGCTCGGCCACGTTCAGCACGTCGCCGGGCAGGTAGACGGTGCGTCGCTCCGTGAAGCCGCAGCGCAGGCCAAGATCGGTGATCCGGCCGCGCAGCTGGTCGACGGCCGCGGCAGAGCGCCGATAGGCGCGTACCGCCTTCTCGCGCCCGATCTTGCGGGCCAGCAGGGAGAGCGGCTGGTCGAGCTCGAACTGGAGCAGTGCGGTGCTCGCCGCGGTCGAGCCCCGAACCGGGCCGCGCCGGTCCAGCACCGCGACACTCCGCCCCGCCTGCAACAGGGCGTCCGCGACCAGGGCCCCACTGACGCCGGCGCCGACGATCACCACGTCGACCGCGATGTTCTCGGCCAGCGGCGTGAACGGCACCCCCGGCAGCCCCCGGCGCAGCCAGACCGGCGTACCCGTGCGCAGATCGCGCCCGCGGGTGACGCTGCCGGCTTGGTCCATCAGGCCTGGCCCAGCCGCACCATCGGCCGCGGCGGGTCGCCGGCGCCCTGGACGGACTGGTCGAAATCGACCAGCGCCCCGCTCATGGGGTGGCTTTCCGGCGACAGCAGGAACGCGGTCGCGCGGGCGACTTCCAGCGGGTCGAGCAAGCGGCCCAGCGGCAGCTCCGAGCCCGCCTTGTCCAGCCAGTCGGCCGGCGCGTCGTGGGCCGTCTTCTGGATCGCATGCTCGCCGGGCGTGTTCATCCAGCCGATGTTCAGCCCGTTGATCCGGATGCCGTCGCGCATCAGCGCATAGGCGGCGTTGCGGGTCAGGGCCGCGAGTGCGGCCTTGGACGAGGAGTAGGCGGCGAGGAAGTGCTGGCCGCCATAGCTCGAGGTCGAGAGGATGTTGACCATCGTCCCGCCGGCGCCGCCGCGACGCATCAGCTTAGCGGCCTCCTGCATCAGGAAGAACGGTGCGCGCACGTTCACCGCGAACATGCGCTCGAACAGCTCCGGCGAGGTGTCCAGGATGCTGCCGCGATCGGTGATGGCCGCGGCGTTGACCAGGCAGTCCACCCGCCCGAACACGCGGTCGGTCTCCGCGATCACCCGCCGCACCTGATCGAGCTCGGCCAGCTCCGCCGCGACGAACAGCGCCTGCGCGCCGCCGCCGGCGAGCGCGGCGCTGACGGCTTCGCCACGCGCCGCGTCACGGCCGGTCACCACGATCCCAGCGGCGCCGCGTTCCACCAGGAGGCGTGCTACGGCTTCTCCCAGTCCCTGCGTGCCGCCGGTCACGACCGCGACCTTGCCCTCCAGCCCAGCACCCATGCAGTTCGCTCCCCGGTCCATGTCGCGACGGGCGACAAGAAGACGAGAAGGATCACGACGCGGCGGCGGCTGGCAAGCTCGGGCTTCACGGTCAACGCCCACCGCCGCGATGAACGGCGGTGGGCGCCCGGAAGGATCCGGGGTCGATCGACCCGGTCAGTTGCGCTGGTACTGCACCGCCGCGCTGGCCGACTTCCCGCCGTTCAGGGTGCCGATGTTGAACTGGATCGTGGCACCGTAGTCACCCCTGACCGGCCCGCCGGCAGCGATGTTGGTCGGGTTGCAGGAGGAGTCGAGGATGTTGGAGGTCACCTTGGCGAGCGCCACGATGCTCGCCGGGCTCAGGGCCCGTCGTGACAGGACGACGCCATGCTCCTCGCGCGGCGACTGGTTCGGCGGATTCCAGGCGGTGACCGAATCGCGCTCGGTGCTGCCGAACCAGTTGACGAAGCCCGCCGTACCCAGGGCGCCGCCGGTATCGACGTCGAGGTCGGCCTGGCGCCGCAGGATGACGCCCGTGATGTTGCCGCCGGTCAGGTTCTTGACGGTCATCGCCACGCCGAACGACCGGTCGGACGAAGCGTTCTTGGTGATCACCTGCTTCAATTGCAGCAGGCCGTCGCTGGTGTTGCGGGTGATCGTGCACTTGCTGCCGGAGCAGCTCGCCGTCGGGGTGCCGAAGCCGGTCTGCGACGCGCCTGTGTCGAAGGCGTTCTTCGCGCCGTAGCAGAGGACATAGCCCTCGCTGAAGCTGCCGATGCCGAGATGCTCGTAGCCGGTCGGACCTTCGTAGCGCACCACGTTGCCGCTGCGCGACACGGCGAGCTTGGGTGTGCCGGGATAGTTGTAGAACGTATCGGCGCTTTCGGGCGCCGCACCTTCGGCAGCCAGCTTCTGGCCCGCCGACACGCCGAGCGGGAACCCGGCGATCACCATGCAGGCGACCGCCGCCAAAGAATTCATCTTCACTTACGTTTCCTCCAAGCAGCAGAATATATGATTTGATGCTGTCTGAGCCGAGCTATTTCTTTTGTGAGGCGGGATCTACAATATTCCTGCAGCCATGTCAATAACGGTACATGATCCTACCCGCGCGAGAACTGCGGATCAACTTCTACCTTCGATTGCCGCCGGCGTCGCGGCCGGCGCGCCGGTCCGTGCTTGGGCATCGACGACGGGCGCCAACCTGTCGATGGTGATCCTCCGTCGGCTTGCGAGGGAATGTATCATGACCAACCCGCCCAACGTCACGCCCGAGATGCTGGAGCTGCTCGAGCGCCGCCTGGCGGACAATGTCGGCGAACGGGTCGAGCGGACGCTGAAGGTGCGCTATGCCGGCATCGTGGCCGCTGTCCTGTTCGTGCTGGGCCTCGCCGGCTACAGCTGGATCGACAATCTGGTCGTGAAGGCGATCGGCCCGGTGTCGAAGGACGCCGAGCGCACCATCACCGAGATGAACTTCCAGCTCGAGCTCGCCCGCGAGAACAAGCGCAAGCTCGACGCGCTGATCGAGCAGATCACCACCGACGCGGACGCGGCACAGCGGCGGATCGAGAGCTTCCAGGCGCGGCTGGGCAAGCAGCAGGAGGAGTTCGACACGACCCTGGAGAGCATCAACGACCAGCTTGGCGCCGTCGTCGTCCGGCGGCGCGAGCTCGAGGCGGACGTGCTGGAGAGCCGCAACAGCATCGGCGGCGGGCTCGCCGAAACCCGCGACACGGTGGCCGCCCTCGCGCACCTGACCGCGGACATCGCCGATCTCGCCGGCATCGCCGAGCGCGCCGAAGTCACCTCCCAGGTCGCCCGGCTGCGCCAGGAGGCGCAGTCGCTCGCCGCACGGGCCGAGCAGGCGGCCGCTGGGGTGCGCGAGGCGACCGTGTTCGTGCAGTACGGCAAGAGCGTGGCGCCCGACGTCGCGCGAGCGGTCGCCGACAGCCTGCGGGGCGACGGCTACCTCATTCCCAGCGAGGACCGCATGCCCAACGACAGCCGCGAGGTGCGCTACTTCTACCTGGAGGACCGCCCGGCCGCGGGCGACCTCGCCAACCAGACCTCGTCCGCTCTCGCGCAGCTCGGCTTTGCCGATCTCGGGGTCGAGGTGCGCGACTTCACCGGCTGGGCCAAGGCGAAGCCGCGCACCGGAACCCTCGAGCTGTGGCTCGCCCTGCCGGAGCCCACCGCCGGCTGAGCACCTCGTGGCTCAGAGTGCAGCCACGCCTTGCGGGCGGCTGTCCGCGGGCACGGGCAGCACCAGCGGCGAGCTGTCGACCTCACGCAGGCGTCCGTCGTTCAGTACGCGCAGGACATGAAGGCTGTTCGACTCGCCGGTCTGGGCGGCCGCAGCGCGTTGATCGAGCGCGTAAAGGAACCGCTCGTCGAGGTCGAGCGTGATCTGGAATACCGAGCCCGGCCCCTTGAGCGGCAACGTCTGCAACTCGACCGGCGCGGTCGGATTGCCGCTGTCGAACACGGAGATCGCGTTCGAGCCCGTGTCGGCGACATAGATCCGCGATCCGGCCCGATTGACCCGGACCCAGCAGGGTGCCGCGCCGCCGGTCGGCACGGAGCCTACGAACGCCAAGGTCCCGGCGCGATCCCAGCGGAACACGCCCAGCCTGCTTGCCGCCGTCAGGCCGGCATACAGTACCGGCAGCTTCGGATGCGCCCACAGGCCCAGAGGTGCCGGACCCGATGTGGCGGTGGAACCGGGCAGCGGCGGTACTGCGGGCGAATCCTTCAGGCGCAGCCCGCCGATGACGTTCAGGCGCAGCACGTCGAACACGCCGGCAGTCGGAAATTCGCTGCTGAACACGAAACGGCCGGTGTTGGTCGTGAGCGGCTGGGTCGGCGACGTCCCCTCGGCCAGACGGACGGCCGAGCCGGGAACCGGGATCAGATAGCCGCCGAAGCCGATCCGGAAGGTGTTGTAGCCCGGGCGGTCGAGCGTGTCCGGCTGCGCCGGGTCGGCATCCTTGTTGGCGACCACGAGGAAGTCGCCCTTGATGCCGACGCCGACGGGGTTGATGCCACCCGATGGGAACGGCGAGCCCCTGACCGGCGAGAGCCCGCCATTGGGCCTGATCCGGAAGACGGCAATGGAGTTCGAGCCGCCATTGACGGAAAACAACAGGCCGCGCAACGGATCGACGACCACGTTCTGGTCGGAGTCGAACGGACCGAGCTTGAACGAGCTGTCGAAGAACCCGGCGCCGCCGCTGGCGAACGGGGAGCCCCGCAACGCGGTCAGATTGCCGCCAGAATCGCGGCGGTAGGCCAGCACCCCGTTCTGGCCGGCACCCGGCGTGTTGGTCTGCACATAGACGATGTGGGGCGGCTGCCCGCCGCGGTCGGGCCAGTCGTTCGCCTGGGCCGGCACGAGCGTGCCGAGCCCGATCAGGGCGGCCAACGGCAGGACGGGCCAGCGCGACAGGCGACCTGCGCCGGCTGATACGGATGCTCGCATCGGATCTGCTCCTGCTGGGTGGGACGGAAGGAAATCCCACGTCAGTCTAGGGCGCGGCGTCCGACGGGATTTCCGGATGCTGCGGTCCGTTGCGCGATCCTGCGGTCGAACCGCTCGCGGCAGATCACGCCTGCCGGCTATGGCGATAGGCCGCTGGGGTGATGCCGACCTGCCGTCGGAACTGGGTGGTCAGATGGGCCTGCGAGGCGAAGCCGGCGGCGAGGGCGATCTCGGGCAGCGGCATGCGACCGGACTCGAGCAGCTGACGCGCGCGCCCGACCCGCTGGCGCAGAACGAATTGATAGGGGGCGCAACCGAAGCTGGTGCGAAAGCTGTGGCTGAAGTGGGACGTCGCCAGTCCGGCCACCCGCGCGAGGTCGCTGAGCGAGAGGTCCTGCTCCAGACGCTCGGCGATGAACTCCAGCACCCGCTTGGCTACGGCCGGGGCCAGGCCGCCCCGGCGCAACTCGAGCGTCACCCGGCCCCGGGAATGGTGGCGGACCAGCAATACGGCGAGTTGCGCCACGATCGATTCGGCGTAGAGCGACCAGCCCGCCAGACCGAGTTCCACCTCGCGCGCGAAGTCTGCTGCCAATCCGCCCATGGCCTGGTCGTAGACGCCCAGCCGCTCGACGATTTCGGTCGTGTCGTCGGCACCGACCTCGCCGGCAATGCCGGCGACCAGCGAGCAGGGCAGGAAGAAATAGATGAGCCGGCCTTGGCCCTCGATGGCCCAGGAGCTTGCCCTGCCGGCAGGGACAATGGTGATGCTGCCGGCGCGTGTGACGGCCCGATGGACGCTGCGGCCGACGCGGCGCTCCGCCCTGGCAGCGCCGGAAAGCCGGTAGGCGAACAGGTGATCCCGGCAGCCCGGAAGGTTCTCCATCCGGTAGGAACCGTGCTGGAAGCCGCGTACCGCCACTCCCCGGGCCACGGTCAGGGTGGCGAAGGTCTCGGTCTGCGGCAAGAGGGACGCCTGCCACTCGCCCGGGGCCACTTGCAGGCCGTGCGCTTGCATCATCGGCCGAAGCCCCCGCATCCATCGATCCGGCGCCGACATCACCATGCGGCCGGAGGACGGCGCAGCTCACGAGAGTGGCAGGCCGCATCACGTTTCGCGGAATGCTCAGGGCGGAGGGGCGCTGTCCCGCCGCCCTGCCCGCGGTCGCCGCAACGCCGACACCATTACCCATCCCCAGACGACCAGGTTGGCGATGCCGAGCACGGCCGCGACGGGCCGGGCGAAAAATCCGATCAGGTGGCCGTTGGACTTCATCATCGAGGTCAGGAAATTGGCCTCGATCATGCCGCCGAGCACCAGGCCCAGGATCGCCGGCGCGATGGGAAAGCCGTTCTCCTCCATCACGTAGCCGACCACGCCCATGACCAGCATGAGCCCTACCCCGAACACGCTGTTGTTGATGGCGAAGGAGCCGACCACGCAGAAGATCAGGATCAGCGGCATCAGCACCTCGCGCGGCACGGCGAGGATCAGCCGGAACAGCCGGATGGCGGCGTAGCCCAGTGGCAGGAGCATCAGGTTGGCGACGAAGAAGGTGAGGAAGATGCCGTAGAGCAGCTCCGGGCGCTCGATCATGATCATCGGGCCCGGGTTCATGCCCTTCATGTAGAGCACCCCGATGACGATGGCGGTGATCGAATCGCCGGGAATGCCGAACACCAGCGCCGGGATCCAGGCGCCGCCGAGGCTGGCATTGTTGGCGGTGCTGGGTGCGGTGACCCCTTCGATGTAGCCGGTGCCGAACTTCTCGGGCGTCTTCGACAGACGCTTCTCCATGGCGTAGGTGACCCAGGCCGCGATGTCGGCGCCGGCCCCCGGCAAGGCGCCGACGCCGGTGCCCACCAGCGCGCCGCGCAGGGTGCTGCGCCAGTAGCGGCGCAGCAGGCCGAGCTGGCCACGGAAGATGTTGCCGACCTGCCGCACACCCGAGGTCTGGACCTGGCGCGAGCTGGTGACCCAGCGCAGGATCTCGCTGACGGCGAACATCCCGATCATGGTCGGGATCAGGCTGATGCCGCCCATCAGCTCGACATTGCCGAAGGTGAAGCGCGGGTGTCCGGCGGTGGGGTCGATGCCGACGCAGGCGAGAAACAGGCCGAGCAGGACCGAGACGATGCCCTTGATCGGCGAGCCGGTCGAGATGAACACGGCGCAGGAGAGACCGAGCAGCGCCAGCCAGAAATACTCGAACGAGCTGAAGTTGAGCGCGAACTCGGCGATGGCGGGGGCGGCGATGGCGAGGACGATCGAGCCGAAGATGCCGCCGACGACCGAAAACACGAGGCCGGCGCCGAGGACGGTGGCCGCCTCGCCGCGCTGGGTCATGCGGTAGGAATCCTCGACATAGGCGGCCGAGGCAGGCGTCCCCGGGATGCGGACCAGGGCACCGGGAATATCGCCGGCGTAGATCGCCATGGCCGTGGCGGTGACGATGGCAGCGACCGCCGGCTCGGGCGCCATGAAGAAGGTCACGGGCACCAGGAGCGCTGTGGCCATGGTCGCGGTCAGGCCGGGCATCGCGCCGACGAACAGGCCGAACGCGCCGGCCAGGAACATGACCAGCAGGTTGTAGGGGTCGAAGACGAGCTGGAATGCCGCCCCGAGCGTGCTCACCAGACGATCCCCGTCAACGGACCCAAGGGTAGCGGCACCAGGAGCACGCGGCGGAAGATCCAGTCGATGAGCAGGCACGCGGCCAGCGCACCGGCGAAGGAGGACGCCAGCCGGCCGCCGCGGAAGCGCGCCATCAGGCTGCCGGTGAGCAAGGTCGCGGCGATCAGGAAGCCGATACGGTCCCACAGCAGGATCAACAGGCTCAGGCCGCCGACGACCATGCCGACATCGACCAGGTGCCCGCCGCTCCGGGCCCATTCCCCCAACTGAACCACGCCCGGAAAGTCGGGCCTGCGCAGACCGCTCCAGGCCAGCGCGAGCCCGCATAGCGCGAACCCGGTCGCGATCAGGTCCGGGAACAGTGCCGGGCCGAAATGCTGGCCCGGCATGCCCGGAAACCCGTGCGCGACCAGCGCGATGCCTAGCGCCGCCAGCAGGAGGACGGCGCCGAAGACCGCATCGTTGAACTGCATCGCCGGCGGCGCGCCAGCCTAGCCGGCGAGACCGAGGCCCTTCATCACTTCACCCAGGCTGGCGTCTCGGCTGGCCATGAACGTCTCGAACTCGGCCGGCGGGGCGTAGATGGTCCCGAACCCGCGGCTGCCCATGAAGTCCTTGAACTCCTGGCTTTCGTAGGTCTTGGCCAGTGCCGGGACGAGCACGTCGGTGACCTCGGCGGGTAGGCCGGCGGGGCCGGCGAAGCCGCGCCATGCGCCCAAGGTCCAGTCGAGGCCGGCTGCCTCCTTGAGGGTTGGCACGTCCGGGAAGGCGGGATTGCGCTCCGGCGACATCACCGCGAGGCTGCGCACCTTGCCGGCGTCCAGCAGGGACTTGGCCTCCGGAACCGAGCAGGTGACCATGTTGACGCCGCCTGCCACCAGGTCCTGCAAGCCGGGTGCGGCGCCCTGGCTGGGCACCCACTGCACCTGGTCGGGCGCCATGCCATCCGCCTGCAGCATGCCGGCCAGTGCCAGATGCCAAATCCCGCCCTGCCCCGTGCCGGAAGCCTTGAGCGCGCCCTTGCCCGAGTCGCGCACCGCCGCAAGCAGCGCTTTGGCCGAATCGTAAGGCGCGTCGGCGCTCACCTGCAGGCCGGCCGGGTCCTCGTTCATCAGGGCCAGCGGCGTGTAGTCCTTGTAGGTGAGGTCGGTCAGCCCCTGCCAGTGCATCATCCCGATCTCGACGGTGATGATGCCCAGCGTGTAGCCGTCCGGTGCCGCGGTCGCGATCGCCGAGTGGCCGACCACGCCGGACCCGCCGGTACGGTTCACCACCGTCACCGGCACGCCGAGTTCGCGCTCGAGGATGCTGGCGACGATCCGGGAGGTCGCGTCGGTGCCTCCCCCGGCACCCCACGGGCAGATGATGGTGATGGGCCGCTCTGGGTAGCCAGCGGCGCGTGCCCGGCTCCCCAGTGCGACTGCCGCAGCCGCGGTCGTGCCCAGCATCGTGCGACGTTGCATCCGTGCCTCCCGTCTTGGCGGACCGATCGCGGCTTGAGCCGCTCCGGTCACTGATTGTGCCGGGTGATGCTAGCCCACGCCGCAGCGGCTTGTCATCACCGGCCGGCACGTAGCAATCCGCGACGCTACGGTTCCGTAACCGTCGGCGGCAAGGCCCGCAATGTCAGGCGCCCGCGCGTGACGACGAGTTCGGCGTCGCAGCGATGGCGTAGGGTGACGTCCAGCCGCACGAGGTGACCGTCGTCGCCGTAGGCGATATCCTCGATCTCGAACGCCCCACCGACCTCCTCGCAGCTCCGACCCCGCGTGGAGATCGCCAGGCCGGGCCGGCCCTCGGCGAACCCGAAGCGCTGGACGGGCTCGTAGCGACCGACCGTCAGGGGCGCGTCATCTGCGCTGGCCAGCGACAGGCTGGTCTCGTGGTCCGGCGTGCCGAAGCTGAGGACCACCGCCCCGGCGCTGACGCGCTCGATCGTCAAGGAAGTCGGCGGTGCTTCCAGCCGCAGGACGGCACCATCCGTCAGCAAGCCGTCTGGCGATCCCGACAACAGCAGCTGCGCCGCAAAGCCGTTGTCCGTCGGCGAACCCGTCGTCGGCGCGGAATCGCGCGCGTTACCGACCGCCGGGACCGCGATGTCGCCATTCTGCGACCGAACGATCGACGGCCAACCCGTGGGACCGAGCAACAGTGCGGCGAGCAGCAGCCAGAGCCTCGTGCCCCAGCGAAGGTGGAGACAGCAACGCCAGGCCTGATCCAGTAAGCCGGTACCGGCCGGCGCTGGCACCGGTACACTCCATGCCAGCCACAGGTACCGGAACCGCCTCATCGCCCGCCTTCAGCCAGGACGCTCACTCGATCCGGAGTGTATCGCACGACGACGCAACGTCACCAAACCAAGGGCATGCTCGCGCCGCGGGCTCAGAATAGCGAGGTCTGTGCTGCGTCCTGTGCAGTCGGCGTCGGCCCGCGCCGAATCGCCCCCAGCTCTTCGACGAAGCGCCGATACTCGACCGCCTGCGCGTCCGCGTCGGGGAGGCGCAGCAGGTAGGAGGGATGGACGGTCACGAACAAATGGCGGTCCGGCGGATAGGGCTGGAACCGGCCGCGCTCGCGGCCGATGGTCACCGCGCGGCCGATCAGCGCCTGGGCGGCCGTGGCACCCAGCGCCACCACGGTCGCCGCCCGGACTGCGCCGAGTTCGCCGGCGAGCCAGGGCTTGCAGGCGAGTACTTCCTTGTAGTCCGGCTTCTGGTGGATCCGGCGCTTGCCGCGCGGCGTGAACTTGAAGTGCTTGACCGCGTTGGTGACGTAGATCCGCCCGCGGTCGATGCCCGCCTCCGCCAGCGCCCGGTCGAACAGCTGGCCGGCGGGCCCGACGAACGGCCGCCCCTTCAGGTCCTCCTGGTCTCCGGGCTGCTCGCCGACGAACAGGAGTACTGGCATCGGCCGGTCCCTCGCCGAACACCGTCTGGGTGGCGTCCGCCCAAAGGGGGCAATTGCGGCAATGGAGCGCCTGCTCCCTCAGCTCCGCCAGCGACTCAGCAGACATCCGCGCTCCCAACCGTCGTCATGGCGGAGCGAACCAGGCGCCGGCGCCGGAGGTTCCAGCGCCGGCTACTCGTTCAGGCGGTGGCGCTGGCGTCGCTGATCGCCTGTTTCAGCGCCTGCTCCTGCTCGTTGGTGAGCGAGGTCTGCAGGACGTGGCCGGTGAAGCCGTCCGCCTTCAGCCGCTCCAGCACCTTGTCGGCGGTGACCTTGCGGATGAGCAGGAACAAGGCCGAGCTGTTGGGCTGGATCTTGCTGCCCAGATCCTTGATGAACTTGTCGTCGATGCCGTAGTCGGTGAGGCTGCCGGCCAGCGCGCCGGTCGCGGCACCCACCCCGGCACCGATCGCCATTCCGGCCAGCGGGTTCAAGAACAGCAGCCCGACCAGGGCACCCCACAGGGCACCCGAGGAGCCGCCGCTCATGGCGCCGATCTTGGTCAGCGGCATCATCTGCTTGAGCTGCAGCTCACCCTCGGGCGGACGCACGACCACACAGGCGTCCTCGAGCTGGATCAGCTGCTCCTTGGTCATGGCGGTGAGCTCGGTCAGCACCCGGTCGGCCGTATCCGGCCGGTCGAACGCCACGCAGATCAGATCGGCCATCTTCCGTCTCCCTCGTCAGTGCCGGATCAGGACCGGCTTGGTTCGTTGCCGCCCGCTATAAGCATGCGGCCCGCGCCGCTGACAACCGTCATGACCGCGCCCTCGGTCACCGGGGCGGCAGCCTCGTCCGGCCCCGATGGCCGGCGCTAGCCTTGCCGCCCGATCGGCAGGGCGGCGATCGGGCTCTCGCGCCGCTGCAGGAGGAAGAACTCGTCCTGCGGCGTGTAGTCGGTGATCGTCACCGTGACCGTCACCACCTCGCCCGGGCGGACCAGGCCGTCGGTGAACACCACCGTGTCCAGAGGCTCGTCGGTCATCACCATGCGCCGGTAGCGGTCGTTGCTGACCGGGCGCGGCGCGGCCAGGGCCTGGCCGAAGGACAAGCCGTCCTCGTAGCTGCTCGTGTGCTCCAGGGTTTCCCGCAGCTCCAGCTCGAACACGTTCCAGTCGCGCGCGGTGGCGTTGGTGACGATCTTGCGCACCACCATGCCGTGCTGGAACCGACCGTCCGGCGCATCGCCCAGCCGCGATTTCATGCCGCGGACGATCAGCACCGCCGGGCCGTCCTCGGTGATCTCCTCGACCAGGACGAACGGGTCGGCCGCACTGCCCGATCCCCAGCCGTCGTGCAGGACCACCCCGCCCAGCTCGTCGCTGAAGGTCACTCCCGCGAGGGCGATCGGCCGGGCCGAGGCCGCGGGGGGCGACAGCAGCACCAGCAGCGCCGCCATGGCCGAGCGAGCGCGCATGCCACCCCTCCCTGACACCGGAACCGCCGCGCCATAGCCGGGTTAAGGGCGAAGGGCGGCTCGTCGACGAGCCCTAGCTTCCACCAAGGGACCGCATCATGGCAACCAGCAAGCGCGACACGCTGATCGTCGGCCTCCGCAACGCCTACGGGCTCGAAGGCCAGGCGCTCTCCACCATGGAGAACGTGCACGACCGCCTCGAGCATTATCCGGAGCTCAAGGCCGCCGTGGCGCAGCATATCGCCGAGACGCGCCAGCAGCAGCAGATGGTCGAGCAGTGCCTCAGCCGCTTCGGCGAGGAGCCGTCGAGCCTCAAGGAGGCGGCGCTGAAGCTCATGGGCAACATGCAGGCCATGGTCCACGGCATGGCCAGCGACGAGATCTTGAAGAACCTGTTCGCGCTCTACGCCTTCGAGCATTTCGAGATCGCGACCTACAAGTCGCTGATCGCGCTGGCCGAGGATTGCGGCGAGCGCGAGGTTGGCGAGGTCTGCCGGCAGATCCTGGGCCAGGAGGAGACCGCCGCGCGCAAGCTCGAGAGCCTGATCGACCCCGTGACCCGCGCCTACGCCCAGCGCGAGGCCGGCGACATGGCGGCGTCGCGCTAGCACCGTCGCGGGACGGGTGCGACCCGCCCGTCCCGGTCCCGACGCCCGACCGCGAAAGTGGATGCAGCAAACCAGGGAGCATCATCATGGCGCAAAGCAAAAAAGACACCCTCATCGCCGGACTGCGCAACGCCTACGCCCTCGAGAGCCAGGCGCTGGCGACCTTGGACAATGTCCAGAACCGCCTCTACCACTATCCCGAGTTCAAGGAGGGCGTGCAGCAGCATCTCGAGGAGACGCGCCAGCAGCAGAAGCTGGTCGAGGAGTGCCTGCAGCGGTTCGACCAGGGGCCGTCGGCGCTCAAGGAGACCACGGGCCTGATCGCCGGCAACATGCAGGCGATGCTCAACAGCGTCGCCACCGACGCGGTGCTCAAGAACCTGTTCGCGCTCTATTCCTTCGAGCATCTCGAGATCGCCACCTACCGCTCGCTGATCACCATGGCCGAAGCCTGCGGCGAGGGCGAGGTCGCCGACACCTGCCGCAAGATCCTGGGCCAGGAGGAGACGGCCGCGAGCAAGCTCGAGCGGCTGATCGAGCCGGTGAGCAACGCCTATCTCGAGCGCGAGGCCGACGCCTCGGTCGAGGCCGCCAGCTGAGGCTCGCCCCGGGCGCCGCCGGCCCAGGCGCAAGCACGCTCCTGGCGGCCGCGGACGAACGCCACGGCCGCGGGCCCGGTGCCGGGGCCGTCATACTCGCCGGCCGCGCGCAGGCTGGCGAAGTAGCCCGCACCCGGCAGCCCGTCGCTCTTGCGCACCACCAGGCAGGCGAGGTCGGGCCAGCCCGCGCCGTCGCGACGTTCCGCCACCCGGCCGAGGTCGCGGCACAAGGCACCCACCGTCACCTGGGTGACCTTCCAGCCGAAGAAGGCGAGCAGTTGGCCGTAGGTGACCGGCCGGTCCTCGCGTGCGGCCTGGATCAGCACGCGCTCGAGCCGGTCGAGATCGATCACGAGCCCGCTTCGCCCGGATGGTTCACCGACCAGATGCGCTCGACCGAGGGACGCCGGCGCACCTGGCGGACGATCCCGGCCAGGCGCGGATGGCGGGCCAGGACGGCGGCCTGCTGCGGGTGCCAGCCCGCCAGCATGAACAGATAGAGGTCGATGGCACCGAACCGGACCCCCAGGACGTAGGGGCCGACGATCAGGTCCTCGGCGATCGCCAGCAGGCGGTCCATGCGCGCCAGCGCCGCGGCACGGACCCCCTCGGCCCCGGCCGGCTCGGCGGTGTAGCGGTCGGCATAGTAGTAGCGCAGGTCGGATTCGTAGAGGCCGGTCGCCAGCCAGAACAGCCAGCGATAGGCCATCGCCCGCTCGCTGGTCCCGGCCGCGGGCAGCATTCCCGCTTCGGGGCGGGTGTCGCACAGATGGACCACCATGGCCGCCGATTCGGTGATCACCGTGCCGTCCGGCAGCCGCAGCGCCGGGACCTGGCCCATCGGGTTGAGCGCCAGGAAGTCGGGATGGCGGTGCTCGCCGCGCTCGGTCGAGACCTCCTCGCGGCGGTAGGGCAGCGCCAGCTCCTCGAGCACCGCCTGGACCACGAAGGCGCCGCTCTCGGGCGCCCAGTAGAGGGTGTGCATCGCCCGCTCCCCGCCGCCGCTCAGCCGCTCACGCATTTGGTCATGAACGAGGTGCGCGCGGCACCGGCGAGCTTCCGGCCGTCGGCCTGGGCGGCGCAGGCCTGCTGCTTGCCCCCGGCCGCGGCGGTGGTGCCGCCGCCCTTGAGGCAGTCGCTCATGAAGGACTGGCGTGCCTCGCCCTTCATGCCGCCGGCCGAGGCGGCGGCGTTGCAGTCGGCCATGCGCTGCTGCGGCGAGGCCTGGCCGCCCTTGGCCGGGGCCATGGCCTCGGGCCCCTTGCTCAGGCATTCGGACATGAACGACTTGCGGGCGTCGCCGGACAGCCCGCGCTCGCCGGCCCCGGCGTTGCAGGCGGCCATCCGGTTCTGCTGCGAGGACTGCGCAAAGGCGGCACCGGCCATGAGCACGGCGCCGGCGAGGGCCAGGGCGAAGACGGATCTGTTCATGGCGTTCCTGTGCTCCCCGGACGCCGGCCAGCGGACGCGCGGCGCCGTCCCGGCCGTCCTAGCACGGCGGGCCCCATAGGCCGAGAGGGAGGAAAGCGCGTGGCAGGTGGCGGCCCGCGGGCTCAGGGTGCCCGCGCCCGGCGCGGTGCCCGGGCCGGATCGGCGGGGGCCGCGGTGGCACGGGCGGGCTCGAACGGGTGCCGGGTGCTGCCGGACGGAGCCGGCGGCGGGGCGGTGCCATGGGGGATGGCGGGAGCGGCGGCGGCACGGCGCAGGGCCAGCGCGCGCTCGGCGGCGGCACGGGTGGCGGCGGCCCCGCCGGGGACGGGGTCGGGCGGGGCCGCGGCGGCCCGCCGGCCGATCCGGTGCAGTGCCTCCTCGACCTCCACGTCGTCGCGCAGCCGGGCGGTGCCGCGGTGGATCAGGCGGCGCAAGGGCTCGTGCGCGCGCGGGGCGGCCGGCGAGGCCGGCGGCGCGGGTGCGGGTTCCGGCTCGGGCGCGGCGGGCATGGCCGCCGAGGCCAGCGCACGGCTGCGGCAGCGCAGGATGCTGTCGACCAGGGTGGCGCAAGCGTCGCGGCCGCGCGCGTCCTCCTCGAGCACGAACAGGGCCGCACCGACATCGTCGCAGGCCAGCGCACGCTCGATCGCCTGGCGGGCCATGGCGACGAGATCGCGGCGGTAGTCCTCGGCCGGGACGGCGCGCTCCTCCTCGGCCGCGGCCACGAGCTCGCGGAAATCCTCCAGCGCCAGGAGCTCGCCCACGAGTGCGGCGTCCCCGCCCTCGGGCAGGGCCGCCACGGCCGGCGGCACGCCCCCGGCCAGCCGGTCGGCGATGCGCAGCCAGTGATGGCCCCAATGCAATGGGCGCCGACGGCGGCCGGAGAGCGCCACCGCCAGCAGGGCGGGTCGCCGGGGCTCATGGCGCGGAGGCAGTGGAGGGTCATGCGGAGAAGTATAGAGGAATATGATCCTGGCGACAAGTGGTCTCGTGACCGGCGATGCGTCGTGGCAGATGGTTGCTTGCCCGGCTGTGTGCAGACGCAGCTCGGGGACACCGCGATGATGAGACGAACGATGACGACGTCCCCGAGCTCACCGACGAGGACTTCGCGCGTGCCAAGCCGTTCGCGGAGGTCTTCCCGGAGCAGTACCACGCATGGCGCAAGCGCGGCCGGCCACCGGTGGCACAGCCCAAGGTGCATGTCGGCTTCCGTTTGGCGGCCGATGTCGTGCAGGGCATCAAGGCGACCGGCCGCGGCTACAATGCCGGGAGCTATAAGGTGATCAACGAACGGCGGTGGCGAAAGACGAAGGCATAGGATTAACGCTCGTTAGTAGAATCTGTACGGCCGCCGAGACCCATACATTTAGATTATCGTTTGAATGTTCCGATCTGCAGAGACGAGAATAACTGTACAGCTATCAATTTCTCGACCATCAACAGTACTAATCGCTTCCGTGTATGAATCTTGACTAGCTATCACTAGGGATCTGGCATATATCAAACTATTGATTCTGCGGCCAAGAAACTAGCATTATGCTGCGAAATACTTCAGAGGCAGTAGAGATGTTCTTACTTTAGATGCAGCTGAGTATATAAAGTGTAAGAGCATATTGGCTATATGACGTCAGCAGATCCTACCATATATAGCTGTGATAAACCGTCGCTAGAAACAGATTGTTTCGGAAATTAGTGTTCATTTCGAGCTCGCATTAGGCTATCTAGCTAAACAAACTTCGTAACTTGAATCAAACTTATCGATGGGCAATTATGCTGAGGCACGAATGACAATGCAGTTCCTTATCAAGCAGCGTACAGATCGCTGAATTTCTAGTCAGGCATAAGCATCATTTTTGCGCCGACCGCTGACAGAAGTCATTTAGCTTACGTTCGAGATCGGAACTCTAAACTATAAATTAACGTACAGATATGTTCAGCCTGTCATAGATTGCAGAACAAAAATTAAATACGCCAAAGCAAGATCTGAAGTATTATTGATCGTATAGCTTCTGCAATTCAAACTTCTGATGCTGAGAAAGACTATCGTGATGTATTTAAATACAGCTCGAATATCCAGATTTGACTGGTGAGTTACATGCCGTTGTATTACATTGCGGATCATTCGAACGATGATTGATGAATTCCCGTCGTTGAGACATCTTGATCGAAATAGTATATCAGGTTAATACTTGTCTGCCGATTACTTGGATCAATGGCATCAATGGATGCCATAGACCAGCAGCACTATCGAGAGCTAAGTAATATATGCATAGCAGAGCATTTAGACTTTATCGAGTGCTGGGAATATCATGATTCCAAGACTATTCATTAAAATAAGCACTTGACTTAAAGCCTAGTTACATGAATCGTCACAGCTAGGATGTGCATTGAGGCAATATATGGTGCATTCTAACATGCTGGTTTGACTATAAATGCCTGTATGCCGGCACTGAGATCGACGCAGACTACATTAGGGCAACGAAGATAGCCGATTTATGTACGTTCCTGATAAGACGATATGCAGTTACATACGAAAGTACCAGGACCTGCATGCGTTAACGCAATGAGATTCGGAATTCTAACTCGTTTCATGTACCCAGCGTCGCGCTAACCAGCTGATAGTGGCATCGCTACCGCAATGGGGTACGTTGCTTATCGCCTGTCCGAATGCGGTGACCGGTCAGACCCGTTTTCGACTGCCTGCACGCCTACGCGGGAACACCGGGCGGCGGACGCCAGTTACCGCGCGAGACCTGCCGGGCATGGGGTAGCACGATGACGGAATCCACGGAGAAGCGGCTGCTGCAGCCGGCCGACGCGGCCGACCGGGCGGGCCTGGCCTGCCTGTTGCGGCTGCGCAGCCTGGGCAGGTCGCGCGACGAGATCGCGCACGGCCTGCGGGCCGAGACGGGGCTCGTCCTGACGCCCGAGGCGGTCGAGCGGGTGCTGCGGGAGATCGCGGGGCCGGTGCCGCGGGACGAGGGCGGCGATCCGGCCTACTTCACCGGCTATCTCGGCGGCGGCTGACGGCCCCGGCGGCAGTAGCGAGGGACGACGCGGTTACCGGGTCGGGTTCCGTTTCGGGCAGGAGCCACCCTACCTCCGCTCACCCCTCTGTCGCCGTCCCCGCCTGCCACGGGTCCAGCCAAGCCACCCCGAAATGCGCGAAGTCGCGGACGTTGCGCGTGGCGACCGTCAGGCCGTGGGCCAATGCCACGGCCGCGATCTCGGCGTCGCGGACGGCGGGCGGGCGGCCGGCGCGGCGGCCCTCGGCCATCAGGCGGCCCCAGATGCGGGCGGCGGCGGCGTCGAAGGGGAGGATGCGGTCGGCAAAGCCATCGTCCAGCAGGGCCACGAGCCAGGCGGCCAGCGCGGTGCGGCGGGCACCCTCGGGCTTCAGCTCGATACCGTACCAGAGCTCGGCGACGGTGGTGGCGGTGAGATGGAGCCCGTCGGCGGCCTGGGCGGCGAACCATGCCACGACGGCGGGATCGGGTGCGGGGCGCTCCAGCTCGGCCAGGACGTCGGTGTCGAGGACGAAGCCGTCAGCCATCGAGGTCGGCGGGCCGGCCGGTCTCGGCCGAGCGGACGGCATCCGGGTCGAGGTCCAGGCCTGGGCCGGAGCGGACCAGCGCCAGCAGGTCGCGGCCGGTGCGACGCGGTGCCAGGGCCGCGCGCAGGATCGCCCGGTGCTCCGCCTCGACCGAGCGCCCATGCGCGCGGGCCTGGCGGCGCAGCCGCTCGACGAGCTCGGTTTCGACGTTGCGGACCAGCAGGTTGGTCATGGGCGGATCCCGCGCAGCTTCACGCTATCATCTGCCAGCATCGCGGAAAGATGCAAGCGAGGCGACCGGCGCTACGCCGTGCCCGCCAGCCAACCTTGGGTGCCGGTGACACCCCGACGGGCACGCCCGCCCCCAGCCCGGTCAGCAGGCCGACACCGGGGTGCCGCGCGCGGGCGGCGAGCGCTTGGCCAGCATGCGCTGGAGGGTGCGCCGATGCATGCCCAGCAGGCGTGCGGCACTGCTGACGTTGCGGTCGCACTGCTCGAAGACCCGCTGGATATGCTCCCAGGAGATGCGGACCAGGGCGACCGGCGTGTCGGGCACCGGCGGCAGCGACGAGCCGCGCCCGATCAGCGCGTCGACCAGCTCGTCCGCGAGCACGGGCTTGGAGAAGTAGTCGACGGCCCCGGCGCGCAGCGCGAGGATGACCGAGGCGAAGCTGTCGAAGCTGGTGACCACCACGATCCGCATCGTCGAGTCCATGGCGCGCAGCTGGGCGATCAGCCCGAGGCCGCTGTCGCGGCCGATGCGCAGCTCGACCACGGCGTAGCCGAACCGGCAGTCCGCGGCGGCCTGCAGCGCCTCCAGGGCGCTGGCGACGCTGGTGACCGTGAAGCCCGTGCTCGCCAGCGGGCGCTCCAGGCGCGTGCGGCTGTAGGCTTCGTCGTCGACCAGCAGCAGCTCGCCGGCGTGGCGCGCCGCCATCGGGGTCTCGCGGCCGTCGATGGGGACGGTCGGGAGGGGCCGTGGGAACCCCGCACCGTAGGGGCCGGCATCGGTGTGAAGATAGGCCATGGCAGTCCTCGGCATCGGCTCGGCTCGGGCCCGTCGCTCGTCGCGTCCGTCGCCACCGCATGATCGGCCCACCCGGCCGGGCGCGCACTGATCTGGATCAGCTTCCGGGCGACGAAGCGGCCGGCCTCGGCACCGCCGGCGGCTCATCGTCCGGGAGTTCACGCCGATCCAGCGGTGGCCGCAGCCGATCCGGATCGGCCCGGGGTGCGATCATCCTCGCCGCCGCCCGGCTCGGCCTTCAGGTCGAACGGCCGGCCCGATCCGGGGGAACGCCGGGATGGCCGGCAATCTCGCGCAAGCGGGGCAGATCGTGGAACACCACCCGACCGTGGCGAAACGTCAGCAGCCCGAGTTCGCGCAGCTGGCGCAGGATGCGGTTGACGTGGATCGCGGTCAGCCCGACGGCGTCCGCGAGCAGATACTGGTTCAGCGGGCAGGCGAACCCGGTCTCGGAGCCGAGACCGACCAGCTGCAGGCGCTGCCCCAGCTCGACCAGGAAGTGCGCGGTGCGGACCAGGGCGCTGCGTCGGCCGATATTGACCAGATGCTCGACCACCATGGCCTCGTCGCGCGATGCCGCCCACAACAGCGCGATGCCGAGCCGGGGCTGCTGCTCGAACAGGGTGATCAGCCGTCGCGCGGAGACCTCGGCCACGGTCAGGTCGGTGACCGCGGCGAACGAGTGGTCGGCGGCCTGCAGGAGCACGCTGCGCAGGCCGATGAGGTCGCCCGGGATCGGAAAGTCGATGACCTGCCGCCCGCCGTCGGGCAACAGCTTGTAGGAGCAGGCCCAGCCCTCCTCGACAATGTAGGCGTGATGCCCGACCTGCTGTTCGTGCACCAGCTCGGTGCCGGCGGCGACCCAGCGGCGGCTGCCCCAGAGCGGCTCGAGGGCCGCGAGCTCGGGCTGCCCCAGCGGCCAAAAACGCGTCAGCTTGCGGACCAGCGCACCGCCCGAGGCGTCCATGCCGTTGTCATCCTTGAACAAGGAACGCCAGGGGTCGTGACGCCGCCCGCCTTCGCATCCTCGATATAATTCATAGCATACTGCTCTCGATCAGTCCGCGAACTTGCCGCGGCGCTAGGCTGCAGACTTGTGGTGATCGCCGTCGCCGCCCCAGGCGGCCGTCGGCCGACAGGGGACCGAACCATGAGCCGAAGTGCCGAGGCGCCCGGACTGGCTGCGCTGGCGATCTGTGAATCGCTGCTGCTGTCGCTGAGCGAAAGCGGGGTCCTGGCCGCGGGCGAGGCCAGGTCGATCCTCGAGGACGCCGCCGCGGCTCACCGCAACGCGATCGGGCTGGACCCCGACGACGGGCGCCATCAAGCCGCGGTCGAGGTGATCGACCTGATCCTCGCCGGCGGCAACTCGGTCCGGTTCGACTGAGGGCGGGCTGGCCGTACGCACGGTCGCGAGCGCAGCCCGCGCAAGTTCCCATCCGAATATGGACCCGGTTTTATTATGGAGTATTTCATCTATTTCTATTGCCAATTGCGGTTTTGTGGTCCATTGTACGGTGATCGCAGTAAATGCGAGCGCCCGAGGAGGGCAAAGCCATGAAGACACATGACGAATACGCCGATCAGATGGCCGCCACGCTGAAGCAGTGGGCGGCCGAGCTCGGCGCACTCCAGGCCAAGGCACGCGATGCCGGCACCGAGCAGAAGGCCAAGTTCGAGTCCGCGATCAGCGCCCTGCAGGTCCAGCAGACCGCCTACCAGGACCAGATGGGCAAGGTCCGGACCGCGAGCGAGGCCGCGTTCGCCGACCTCCGCAGCGGCTCGGAACGGATGGCCGAAGAATTCGGCAAGGCGTACCAGCAGGCTGCCGGCCGCTTCGCCGTCTGATCCGGCAACCGTCGGGCACCCGGGGTCCAGACCCAGGGCGCCCGACGTCCGCTCGGCGACGTCGGGCGGGGTACCGCACGGCCAGCAGGCGCCGTCGCCGACCGCCTTCCCCACCCCCTGCCCCCGACTGCACCACAGATCCGGCCTACGTCACCGGCTGTCTCGGCGGCAGCTGAGCCCACCTCCCATTTCGCCCGCGTCGACCGGATCGGCCGCTTGGTCCCGAGGCTGCAGAGGTGAGCGACCAGCCCGCCGCTGCTTGCAGCGTGTTGTCCTGTGCGCAGGTTCAATCGGCTCAAACCTGCGTATGAGCCCCGGACCCACAGGTATGATTCTCGTGCGACCGTCCCTCCGCTAGCTTTGCAGGGTGAACCTGACCCCGACGAGGCATCGGACATGGACCGGCAAGCACCCCATTCGACCCTCGCGCTCACGCGGCGCGAGACCATCGCCGGCATCGCACTCCTGGCCGCCATGCCTTCGCTTCCCCCAACGGCGTCCGCGCAGGACGCGGATCACCCAGCACAAGGACCGAGCGACATGGGCAGCGGCTACGTCACCACCGAGGACGGGACCGAGATCTTCTTCAAGGACTGGGGCCCAAAGGACGCCCAGCCGATCGTGTTCCATCACGGCTGGCCGCTGTCGGCCGACGACTGGGACACCCAGATGCTGTTCTTCCTCGCCAACGGCTATCGCGTGGTCGCCCACGACCGGCGCGGTCATGGCCGCTCCTCGCAGGCGGGCACCGGCAACGACATGGACCACTACGCCGCCGACGCCTCGGCGGTGGCGGAGCATCTCGACCTGCGCGACGCGGTCCATATCGGCCATTCGACCGGCGGCGGCGAGGTCGCCCGCTACGTCGCGAAGTACGGCCAGCCGCAGGGGCGCGTGGCCAAGGCGGTGCTGGTCAGCGCCATACCGCCGCTGATGCTCAAGACCGAGGCCAATCCGGGCGGCACGCCGATCGAGGTGTTCGACGGTTACCGCCAGGCCCTCGCGGCCAACCGGGCCCAGTTCTACCTCGACGTGGCGTCGGGCCCGTTCTACGGCTTCAACCGGCCGGGGGCCGAGGTCTCGGACGGCGTTATCCGCAACTGGTGGCGGCAGGGCATGATGGGCGGCGCCCTGGCCCATTACGAGGGCATCAAGGCCTTCTCCGAGACCGACCAGACCGCCGACCTCGAGGCGTTCGCGGTGCCGGCCCTGATCCTGCAGGGCGACGACGACCAGGTGGTGCCCTACAAGGACGCCTCGCTGCTCCAGGCCAAGCTGATCAAGGACAGCACGCTGAAGGTCTATCAGGGCTTTCCGCACGGCATGCTGACCACCCACGCCGAGGTCATCAACCCGGACCTGCTGGCGTTCGTGAAGGGCTGATCCGCGCGGCAGCACGGCCTTGGCGGCAACCTGGGCCGGCAGCGCTTCCCGCGGGCGGTTGTCCATCGTATTGCGCGGCGCGATCCTGGCGGTCGCCGGCCTGCTGTCGCCGGGCGGGAGCCACGTCACCCATGCCGCCGGCCTGCGCTGCTTCGACAATCTGCCGGTGCGCGGGGAGGTGCGGGCCGGGCAGGGAGACGCGCTGATCGCCGCCGGCCATCTCGACGTGACCCGGCCACCCTACCGCGCCGACCGGACCGGGCTGACCGACGCCGCACCCGCCCTGCAGCGCGCCATCACCGACGGCTACGAGCAGGATCTCGTGGTCCACCTGCCCAAGGGCACCTATCTCGTCGGCGCGCCGCTGGTCCCCCGGCAGATCGAGAACTTCGCCGGCTGCGGCGCGAGCAACCGCAAGCACGGCAACCAGATCGTCGGCGACGCGACCGGCGGGGGCTATCCGGTGCTCAAGGCGAAGGCGGGCGCCTTTGTCGGCGTCCCGCTCCTGACCATGCGCTTCGAGGGCAGCCTGGGTGCTGCCCGGCACTATGTGTCGCTGGTGCGCGGGCTGACGATCGACATGGGCGCCAACCCGTGCGGCCACGGCCTTTCCCTGGAGGGCGCGCGAGCTCTGTTCGATCGAGGACATCCTGATCCGGGGCGATTTCGGCGTCGGCGTCACCGGGCTGCCCGGCTCGGGCGGATCGCTGACCAACGTGACGGTGGCCGGCGGCAATGTCGGCATCCGGCGGCGTCCGCTAGGGGCTGCAGGTCCGCGTTCCGGATGCCTGCGAGCGCGGGCATGGCCGCCTTTGCCTCGCGGACCGATCTTCCCCAATGCGGCGGTCGCCGCGCCCCGCACCGCAGGGCTGGGGTCGCCGAGCCCATCCATCAATGCTGGTACGGCCGCGACTGCCTGCGGGCCGAACCTGGCGAGCGTCCTTGCGGTACGCGCGCGCCCGAAGGAGCCACCCTGCCCCAGGGCCTCGGCGAGGAACGGGACGGTGACTTCCAGCGGCATGGCCGCGATGATCATGCCGTCGTCCGGTCCAGCAACTTCTGGCCGTCGGACGACCAGCGGTAGGTGTAAGGATACCGGAGCACGATGTCGTTCAGCTCTTCCAGCGTGCCGGCCTCATCCGGAGTTGCCGACGATGTCGGCGGCCAGGATTGCGGTGAGCCGACATCGTCGGCTGCTGCCGCCATGACCCTCCCCTGCGGGCGGTCGCCAGTCCATGTTGCAGAATACTGCAGCAACGGCCCGCTGGGAATCCGATGCGGGCGGCGTCAGCTGTAGGGGTCGGCAGCGTCCCGGAGGCCGTCGCCCATGAAGTTGAAGGCGAGGACGACGATGATCACCGGCACCACCGGCATCATCAGCCAGGGATAGAGGGCGATCACGTTGACGTTCTGGGCGTCGTTGAGCAGCACGCCCCAGCTGGTCATGGGTGCCCGCACGCCGAGGCCCAGGAACGAGAGCGCGGTCTCGCCCAGGATCATGCCGGGGATCGAGAGCGTGGCGCTGGCGATCAGGTGGCTCATGAAGGACGGGATCAGGTGGCGGCCGATGATGCGGGTGGGGCCGGCACCCATCAGGCGGGCGGCCTGGGCGAACTCCTCCTCGCGCAGCGCCAGCACCTTGGAGCGGACCGAGCGGGCGAGCCCGGTCCAGTCGACCAGGCCCAGGATCAGGGTGATGCCGAAGAACACCCACAACGGGTCCCAGGTGACCGGCAGGGCCGCGGACAGCGAGAGCCACAAGGGGATCATCGGGAAGGAGCGGATGATCTCGATCAGGCGCTGGATCAGATTGTCGATCCAGCCGCCATAATAGCCGGAGATGCCGCCCAGGACGATGCCGAGGATGAAGCTGACGCTGATACCGACCAGGCCCACGGTGAGCGAGACCCGCGCGCCGTAGAGGATGCGCGAGAACATGTCGCGCCCCAGCCGGTCGGTGCCCATGAGGAACAGCGTGCCACCCTCGGCCGGGCAGACCAGATGCAGGTCGCCCTCCCACTTGCCCCAGAACTTGTACTTGTCGCCGCGGCAGAAGAAGCGCAGCGGCTGCGGCTTGGTCGGATCGGGCTCGTAGATCCGCTTGAGCGTGTCCATGTCGAGCCGGTAGCTGTAGCCCAGCACGTGCGGGCCGATGAACCGCCCCTGGTTGAACAGGTGGACCGACTGGGGCGGGGCGTAGATGAACTTGGCGTTGCGGGTGTGGGCGGCGAAGGGTGCGATGAACTCGACCACGATGATGGCACCGTAGAACAGGAGCAGGATCGCCGCCGAGATCACCGCCAGATGATGCTTCTTGAACTTCCACCACATCAGCCGCCACTGCGAGGCGGTGTAGAAGCGCTCCTGCTCGGGCGTGAGCTGCTCGACGTCGTAGGGGTCGAACGGCTCGGCGTCGACGTAGCGACCCGGCAGCGGCCGCAAGGGCGGGGCGGAGCTCATCGGGTCTGCCCCCCGCCGAAGCGGATGCGCGGGTCGAGCCAGGCGAGCAGCAGGTCGGAGACCAGCACGCCGATCACGACCAGGAAGGACTCCAGCATCAGGAACGAGCCGGCGAGGTACATGTCCTGGGTCTGCAGCGCCCGGACCAGGATCGGCCCGGTGGTCGGCAGGGAGAGTACCACCGACACCAGCGCCGAGCCGGAGATGAATTCGGGCAGGAGGCTGCCGATGTCGGCGATGAACGGGTTCAAGGACATGCGCAAGGGGTACTTGGCCAGCGCTTTCCAGGGCGGCATGCCCTTGGCCTTGGCGGTGACGTAGTAGGGCTTCTGCAGCTCGTCGAGCAGGTTGGCGCGCAGGCGGCGGATCATGGCCGCGGTCCCGGCGGTGCCGATCACCAGCACCGGCACCCACAGATGCTCGAGCACGGAAAGGAATTTCGCCCAGCTCATCGGCTGATCGAGATAGACCGGATCGACCAGCCCCCCGATCGAGGTGCCGAACCAGACATTGGCAACGTAGAGCAGGACCAGGGCCAGGAGGAAATTGGGCGTGGCGAGGCCGAGGAAGCCGACGAAGGTCAGCGAGTGATCGGCCCAGCTGTATTTGTGGGTCGCAGAATAGATCGCGATCGGGAACGACACGATCCAGGTGAACAGGATGGTCGCGAACGAGATCACGAAAGTGAGGAAGATGCGGTCGCCGATCACGTCGGAGACCGGCCGGTCATACTCGAACGAATAGCCGAGATCGCCGTGGAGCAGGCCCCAGAACCAGTACAGGTACTGCAGCCACATCGGCCGGTCGAGGCCGTAGAGCTCGCGCAGATAGTCGATCTTCGCCTGCTGCGCCCCCTCCCCCTGCGACTGGAGCTCGGCCAGCATGGTGGTCAGGTAGTCGCCGGGAGGCAGCTGGATGATGATGAACACGATCATGCTGATCGCGACCAGGGTCGGCACCATCACCAGCAGTCGATGGACCAGGTAGCGGAGCACGTTCCCCCCTTGCTCGCAGCGGCGGCACCCTAGCGGCGATTTGCGCGGCCGTCAGCCGGAAGCTCGCCGTTCGGCGCCATGGCGGCGATCTGCGCCAATACGGCGCGGCACAAGGCGGCATCCGGGGTGGCACCGGCGCTCTTGCAGCGCAGCTCGGCCGCCTGCAGCAGGGCCAGGGCGGCGGCCAGCCGCTCGGCCGACCAGCGGCGCAGCAGGTCCTTGAACAGGTCCTTCTGCTTCCAGAAGATCGGCGGCCGGGCGCCGGCGAGTGCCGCCTCGATCGACCCGCCGGCGGCGACGGCGCTCAGGCGCAGCAGCCGCATGGCGGTCCGCGTCGCGGCGCCGATCAGGCGGACCGGCGCCTCCCCCTCGGCCAACAGCCGCTCGAGCGCCCGGTCGAGCTCGCGCCGGCGGCCGAGCAGGGCGGCGTTGATCGCGTCGTCCACGGCCAGTGCCGAGCTGTCGCCGACGATGGCGGCCACATCCGCGAGCGTCGCCCGCGCGCCCGGACGGTCGGCGAGGTAGAGGGCGAGCTTGGCGATCTCGGTGCGGGTGACGCCGCGGTCGCCACCCAGATGGCTTTCGAGGTAGGCCAGCGCGTCGGGTCCTGCCGCCAGCCCGTGCTCGGCCATCAGCGCACGGACGAAGCCGCCGCGGTCGCGCGCGTCGTCGCGGTAGCAGGGCAGTGCCGCCGCGGTGGCGGCATCCTCGACGGACTTGCGCAGGCTGGAGCTGGCCGGCAGATCGCCGGCCTCGAGCACCACGAAGCCCTCCTGCGCCGGCAGCGCCAGCAGGTCGCGCACCGCGGTGGTGGCGAGATCGGCGGCGTCGCGCACCCGCACCAGCCGCCGCCCGCCCATCAGGCACAAAGCCTGGGCCTCCTCGACCAGCCGGCCGGGACGCTCGCGCAGGTCGTCGGCGGAGAGCTCGCTGACCCGGAACGGGTCGCGCAGATCGTCGACGACGCCCGCGGCGAGGCGGCGGCCGCGCTCGGCGACCAGGCCCGCGTCGGGGCCGTAGAGCAGGACGGTGACGATGCGCGGATCGGGCCGGGCGAGGAAGCCCTCGACCGCCGCCGGCTTGAGCTTCACTTGGGTGGGTTCGCGAAATAGAGCGAGAGGATGGTGCGGATCTGACGGGCGACCTCGCGCGACGCGCGACGCTCGGCGTCCTGCTCGGTGATCAGGGTCGCGAACGGGTCGGTGCGGATATTGTAGCTGACCACGCGGCGCACCGCCGAATCGTAGAGCAGGGCGCCGTCGGAGACGCGCTTGAGGGTGAAGGAAGCACCCAGCGCCAGGTTGGCGCGGGTCGGCGTGTTGTCGAGCTGGATCGCCAGCGTGTTGGTTTCCTCGCGCAGCACGATGTCGAGCTGGTAGGCGGTCGGCACCGTGATGCCTTGCGGGTTGAACTCGTCGAGCAGGTAGCCGCGCAGATACTGGCCACGACGCCCGTAGAGCTGGGTGACGTCGATCGCCGCCAGGTCCGGCACGACCACCGCCCCCTCCTGGCCGCGATAGATCGGCTTCAGGTTGCAGCCGGCCGCTGCCAGCCCGAGAGCCAGCGCCAGGATCGTGCGGCGGCGCGCGTCAGACCACGACATTCACGATCTTGTCCGGCACCACCACCACCCGGCGGGGCGGCTTGCCTTCCATGGCCCGCTGGACCGCGGCGTCGGCCAGCGCCATGGCCTCGACCTCGGCAGCGGCGGCGCCGCGCGGCAGCGCCAGCTCGGCGCGGCGCTTGCCGTTGACCTGGACCGGCACGATCACCGAATCGGTGACCAGCCAGGCCGCGTCCGCCACCGGCCAGGGCGTCTCGACCAGGAGGCTCTCGTGCCCGAGCAGCTGCCACAGCTCCTCGGCCAGATGCGGCACCATCGGGCCCAGCAGCAGGACGACGGTCTCCAGCGCCTCGCGCAGCAGGCCGCGCTCCGCGTCCGTGCCGGGCGCGAAGGTCTCGATGGCGTTGGACAGTTCGCGCACCAGCGCCACGGCCTTGTTGAAATGGAGCCGCTCGAGCTCGGCGGTCACCTGGGCGATGGTCCGGTGCACCGTCCGCCTGAGTGCCCGGGCGTCGGGTCCGAGCTCGCCGGCGGCGGGAGCCGGGAGGCCCGGCGCCCGGTCGGCGATCAGCCGCCACAGCCGGTTCAGGTAGCGCCAGGCTCCGTCGACCCCGGCGTCGGTCCACTCCAGGTCCCGGTCGGGCGGGCTGTCGGAGAGCATGAACAGGCGCGCGGTGTCGGCGCCATAGCCCTCGATGATCGCGGCCGGGTCGATCGTGTTGCGCTTGGACTTGCTCATCTTCTCGACCCGGCCGGCGGTGACCGGCCGCCGGTCCGCCGCGGTGACCCAGGTCCCCTGCTCGTCGCGGGCGACCTCGCCCGGCTCCAGCCAGTCGCCGGCCTCGTCCTTGAAGGTGAGGTGCGTGATCATGCCCTGGGTGAACAGTCCCGCGAACGGCTCGTCCAGGTCCAGATAGGCGCAGTCGGCCATCGCGCGGGTGTAGAAGCGCGAATAGAGCAGGTGCAGCACGGCATGCTCCACGCCGCCGATATACTGGTCGACCGGCAGCCAGTAGTCGGCGGCCGCGCGCCCGAACGGCCGGTCCGCGGCATCCGCGTCGGCGAAGCGCGCGAAGTACCAGGAGCTCTCCATGAAGGTGTCGAAGGTGTCGGTCTCGCGCCGCGCCGGCCCGCCGCACCGGGGGCAGTCGACCACGGGCCAGGTCGGATGGCGCTCGAGCGGATTGCCGGGGCGGGAGAAGTCGACGTCCTGCGGCAGCTCGACCGGCAGCCGGTCGCGCGGCACCGGCACGACGCCGCAGGCAGCGCAGTGGATCACCGGGATCGGGCAGCCCCAGTAGCGCTGCCGGGACACGCCCCAATCGCGCAAGCGCCAGGTGGTCTCGCCCCGCCCGGCCCCGAGCCGCTCCAGCTCCGCGATCACGCGGCGCTTGCCGTCCTCGACGTCGAGCCCGTCGAGGAAGGCCGAGTGGCAGAGCACGCCGTCGCCGACATAGGCTTCGTCGCCGACCGCGAAGGTGGCGGGATCGGCGCCGGGCGGCAGCACCACCGGGATCACCGGCAGGCCGTAGCGGCGGGCGAAATCGAGGTCGCGCTGGTCGTGGGCCGGGCAGCCGAAGATCGCACCGGTGCCGTAGTCCATCAGCACGAAATTCGCGACATAGACCGGCAACAGCCGGTCGGGAGCGAGCGGATGGCGGCAGGACAGGCCGGTGGCGAAGCCGCGCTTCTCCTGGGTCTCGATCTCGGCCTCGCTGGTGCCGCCGCGCAGGCAGTCGGCGGCGAACGCGGCGAGCTCGGCGTTCTCGCGGGCCAGCGCCGTCGCCAGCGGGTGGTCGGGAGCGATGGCGACGAAGGAGGCGCCGAACAGCGTGTCGGGCCTGGTGGTGAACACCTCGACGGTCTCGGCGCGCTCGACCAGGGCGAACCCGACGCGCGCACCCGTGGACTTGCCGATCCAGTTGCGCTGCATCAGCCGGACCTTGTCCGGCCAGCGCTCCAGCCCGTCCAGTGCTACGAGCAGCTCCTCGGCGTAGGCGGTGATCTTGAAGAACCATTGCGCCAGCTTGCGGCGCTCGACGACCGCACCGCTGCGCCAGCCGCGGCCGTCGATCACCTGCTCGTTGGCGAGCACGGTGCGGTCGACCGGATCCCAGTTGACCCAGCTCTCCTTGCGGTAGACCAGGCCGCGCTCGAGCATCTCCAGGAACATCGCCTGCTCGTGGCGGTAGTAGGCCGGGTCGCAGGTGGCGATCTCGCGCGACCAGTCGAGCGAGCAGCCGATCGCCTTCATCTGCTCGCGCATCTCGGCGATGTTGGCGTAGGTCCAGGCGGCCGGATGGACGCCCTTCTGGATCGCGGCGTTCTCGGCCGGCAGGCCGAACGCGTCCCAGCCCATGGGGTGCAGCACGTTGAAGCCCTGGGCCCGCTTCAGGCGGGCGACGACGTCGCCCATGGTGTAGTTGCGGACGTGGCCCATATGGATGCGCCCCGACGGATAGGGGAACATCTCGAGCACGTAGTATTTCGGCCGCGACCGGTCGATCGCCGCCTCGAAGCAGCGGCGCTCCTGCCAGACCTGCTGCCACTTCGCCTCGGTGGCGCGGAACGGATAGCGGGACATCAAACCTCGACGGTGCGGGCCGACGGTGCTTGCGGCCTGCCACGCAAGCGACCGTCAGGCAAGGAACAAGAAGCCCGGCGGCGCGGGCGACGCCGAGTTCGGCTCAGCCGGCGGTCTCGAGCCCGGCGATGCGCAGCTCGCGCGCCTTGGTCAGGATCTTGTCCTCGAGGTCGCTGACCGTCTTCGTATCCACCGGCTCGTCGACCCAGTCGCCGCGCGCGTCGCGCAACTGCCGGAACACCGAAACCTGGACCCCGTCCGCGCGCAGGCTCCGGTCGAGGATCAGCACATGCACCTTGAGCCGCTCGTCGGCGAGCCCCGCCGGCTGGTACCAGTCGGTGATGATCAAGCCGCCGAACGGATCGGCCGAGGCCAGCGGCATGAAGTTGATGGTCTCGAGCGCGCCACGCCACAGATAGGCGTTGACCCCGATCCCGCCGCTGCCGGAACTGGCCGCGGCCGCCTGCTGTGCCGCCCCGCTGTTGCCGGTGCCGAAGATGGTGAGGCCGTCGCGGCCGGTGAAGGTGCCCGACTGGTCACGCTGCCGCTGCTGTTTCGGGTCGAAGACCGTGAACTCGGGCATCTTGCTCTCGCCACAGCCGGCGATGCCCAGCCCGGACAGGAGCAGCAGCCCGAGGGCACGCAAGTCGAAGGTTCTGGGTCATAGATCTGGTCCACTGGGCGGCCGCGGGCAAACGCGGCCGACTTCTTGCTCTTTCGCGGACCCTAGCACAACAGGCAGCAGCCGCCACCATGAGCGGCGGCTAGAAATTCAAACGCAGCCCGAGCCGGCCGGCCGCCACCGGTTCGCGGTTGCGGTCGCGCTGACCGTCGACCGTGTCGACCCGCGAGCCCACCGCCAGATCGCTCTCCAGCGTCAGCCACGACCAAGCCGCGAGATCCGTGCTCAGCATCAGAACGTCGCGCGGCTGACCCTGGACCGGTTGCGACTGACCGTAGGCCAGCTCCGCCGTCAGCGGGCCGTAGCCGAGGCTGGCGGCCATCAGGTCGACGTCCTCGCCGAGCACCTGGGCGCGCCCGAGCCCGCCACCCAGGCTCCAGTCGGACCAGCGCATGGCCCCGCCGACCGTCAGCGCCGTCGGCATTGCCGTCGAACTCGCGCGATAGGCGTCGCGCGACGTGCCGAGATCGAACCGCTCGAGCCGTTCGGTCGGGCTGCCATGGACCGTGAGGTCGAAGCGGAGGCCGGGCGATTCGGGATCGTCGGAGCGGGACCAGAGTGCCGCGCCCCCGCGCGGCGTGAACTCGAGCGCCACGCTCGGCGAGGCGAGCCCGCCGCTCAGATCGACACTCTCGTCGACCACGTCCGACTGCTGGGCCGGAGCCGCAGCACCGTAGCCGCCGGGCACCAGCTCGAGCGCCGACGCGACGGACGCGCCCGACACCATCAGTGCCGCCGCCAAAATATTGCCGAGGGTCCGCTTCACCGCGTTGCATCCGCCAACAGAAGTAGTCCCGATATAGCATCACGGCGGCGATCATGCGAGTTGCAACGGTGCAACGGCGCAAGAATGACGGGCGGCGAGGCATGCCCCGCCGCCCGATCTTCGCAGGTCGCAGCGGGCCGATCAGAACGCCAGGCGGAAGCTGCCCACCGCGGCCCAGCCGGTGTCGCCCGTGCCGGTGGCCTCCGAATCGGTCTGGTCGTTGTCGAAGAAGCTGACGTCGCCGGCCAGGACCAGGCCCGGTGCGATCGGCACGTCCGCCGAGACCACCAGGTTGTAGGCCGAGTCGCCGATGCCGCGAGCCTCGTCGAAGTCGCCGTTGGTGTCGATCATCTGGCCGTAGGTCACCGAGGTGTTCACCGGCCCGAGCGATGCACCGATACCAGCGGTGATGAACTGGTTCTTCAGGTCGCCGACCTCGTTGTAGCCGTAGCTGCCCGCCAGCTTGAAGCCGAACAGATCCACCGAGGCGCCAGCCTGCGCACCCCGCCACTTGTCGTCGCCGAAGTTGGTTTCGCCGCTGTTCTTCAATTCGCCATACAGGCCGACCACCGAGGCCAGCACGCCGATACCGCCGAACTCGCCGTCGTAGACGAGCCCGCCCTCGACCACGTTCTTGCCCTGCATGCCGAGATCGCCGCCACCGCCCTTCTGGGCGAAGAACTGGCCGTTCTGGGCGCCACTGCCGATCACCTGCTGGGTGGGGGTGTAGGACACGCCGACACTGAAGCCGCCGAAGGAGGGGGTGTAGTAGCGGACCTTGGTCGCGTCGTTGGTGTTGGTGATGTAGACCACCGGGGCCGCCGAGATCACCGCGTCCGAGCCGTCGATGCCGCCGGTGCCGGCGGCGATGGTCTGCGCACCCACGGCACTGTTGTCGGCCACGCCGTCCTCGTCGCCGAGGCGGATCTCACCCCAGCCGCCGCGCAGGAACAGCCAGCTCTCGTCGGTATTGAACGTGTTGTTGGTGTCGGCCTCGAACTCGATCGTGGCACCGTATTCGAGGCCGGTCTGCTCGCTCTTGCCGCGGGCGACGACATGGACCTCGGTGTCGTTGCGGAAGTCGAGGCTGCGCGACAGCGTGTCGTTGAGATGCAGATCGTCCTGCTCGCCGCCGAACGCCTCGAACCTCGCAAAGCCGGTTAGCGTCAGATTCAACGCACCTCCGGGTGCCACCTCGACCGCGCGCGCAGCAGGAGCCAGAGGCGGTGCAGAAACGAGCAAACCGGCACCGATGGCAGCGCTTGTGCCCAAAAGGATATTTTTCAGCGTCATTCCTGGTCCCCTGATTCTAGCCGCAGCGCACAACGGCGATGGCGCTCGCGCCAGTTCGGCCCCGGCAGCACGCCGAGACATGCTCCCGCCCACAGCCGCCAAACTTCGCCTTGGCTTGTTCGCGCCATACCCCGCACAATTCAACCGCTGTCGCCCGAGGCGGTACATGGCTGCCTCACGGGTGTGATGGCCTCGCAACAGCATCGGCGCCGAAACGGAAAGCGGCGGGGGTGAAACCCCCGCCGCTCCAGGTCGCTAGGCTAGGCCCAGCCGTGTGTCAGAATGCCAGGCGGACGCTTCCCACCGCGGTCCAGCCCTTGTCGCCGGTGCCGAAGTCGGTCTCACTGTCGCCCGTCGTGTCGTTGTCGAACCAGCTGACGTCACCCGCCAGCACCAGACCGGGCGCCAGCGCGTAGTCGGCCGACACCACCAAGTTGTAGGCCGAGTCGCCGATGCCGACCGCTTCGTCGAAGTCGGAGTTGGTGTTGAAGATCTGGCCGTAGGTCACCGAGGTGTTGACCGGGCCGAAGCCGTAGCCGATGCCGGCGGTGAAGAAGTCGCGCTTGGTGTCACCCACGATTGTCGTGGCGACGCTGCCGGCGAGCTTGAAGCCGTACAGGTCGACCGAGGCGCCGCCCTGCACGCCCCACCACTTGTCGTCGCCGAACGCGGTCTCGGCGCTGTTCTTCAGGTCGCCGTAGAGGCCGACCACCGAAGCCAGCACGCCGATGCCGCCGAACTCGCCGTCGTAGACGAGGGCGCCCTCGACCACGTTCTTGGCCTGCATGCCGATATCGCCGCCGCCACCCTTCTGGGCGAAGAACTGGCCGTTCTGGGCGCCGCTGTTGATGACCTGCTGGGTCGGCGTGTAGTCGACGCCGACGCTGAAGCCGCCGAAGGACGGCGTGTAGTAGCGGATCTTGGTCGCGTCGTTGGTGTTGGTGAGATAGACGACCGGGGCGGCCGAGATCACCGCGTCCGAGCCGTCGATACCGCCGGTGCCGGCGGCGATGGTCTGGGCGCCGACCGAGCTGTTGTCGACCACGCCGTCCTCGTCACCGAGCCGGACCTCGCCCCAGCCGCCGCGCAGGAACAGCCAGCTCTCGTCGGTGTTCGCCGTGTTGTTGGTGTCGGCTTCGAACTCGATCGTGGCACCGTATTCGAGGCCGCTCTGCTCGTCCTTGCCGCGGGCGATGACGTGGACCTCGGTGTCGTTGCGGAAGTCGAGGCTGCGCGACAGCGAGTTGTCGAGCTTGGAATCGTCCTGCTCGCCGCCGAACGCCTCGAAGCGGGCAAAGCCCGTCAGGGTCAGGTTCAGGGCCCCGCCCGGCACGACCTCCGCGGCGGAAGCGGGTGCAGGAGCCAAGCCCAGCATGGCAACACCGGCCAGCGCCGACGTGCCCAGGATGACATTCTTGAGTTTCATTGTCCGGTCTCTGCCTTGCCAGGGTGCCTTGTTGTCGTTGCCGACCGGCGCCCTGAGCGCCTGGAAAAACCATCGGTCGGCACCATGCGCCGATGGCCATTCGATGTCCGTCTTGTTTCAAGCATCGCCGCCCAATGCAATCATCGACGTATGACAGTCAGGCGTTGCAACGGTTGTTGTCGCGTGTTTGCCACAGTGTTCCCGGGCCTCAGACGGGCTCCACCAGGGCCATCTTGTGGAGGTCGCCGAGCAGCCGGTCGAGGGTGGCGGGACCCGCATCGGGAAAGGCCGAGGCGAGCTCGCCCTTGGCGAATCCGTCCCGTTCGAGGACCCAGGCGACCTGCGGCTGGATCGCGGCCGGCACCTCGACCGCCTGGCGCGTCCCCTCCTTGACCAGGCCGTGCCGCCCGCCCTGGGACACCAGCCGCAGCCCGGCGCGGCGGACGCGATAGGCCGGATCGGCAAGCTCGATGACGTCCGGAAGATCGTAGCGCTCGCGGCCGACACCGAAGCCGTCCCAGGTCCGGGTGAGGTCGTCGAGCGCCTGCGGCTCGCTCAGCGTGCGGGCGACGATCCGGCCGATGTCGGCCAGGCGGGCCTGCAGCGCCACCCGGTCGCGCGGCAGGTTGGCACGCCCCAGCGCTTCGCCGACCATGCGCTCGAAGGCGTAGCTCACCACGTCCATGCCGATGGGATAGGTGACGCCCCAGGCGATGTGCACGCAAGGCCCGTCGTCGGCCAGCGCATAGTGATACTGGCCGCGCGGCAGGTAGAGCAGGTCGCCGGGCTTGAGCGTCACCTCGCGCCACAGCTCGCCCTTGTGCTGGTCGTGGCGCTCGCGCGACCAGCCCTCGAACATCGGATGCTGGATCGGCCATTCGCAGCGGCCCTTGAACACGGTCCAGGTCTTCTCGCCCATCACGTGCATCGCGAACACGTCGTGAAAGTCGAAATGGGCGTTGAAGCCCTGCTTGCGCTTGGAGGACAGATAGAGATTGGCCTGCACCCGGCCGCCCAGTGCCGCCTCGAGCGACCGGGCGAAGGCGGAGAGCTCGGGGGTCAGCTGGTCGATGAAGTTCAAGACCATGGTGGCGCCGCGCGCCAGGTACTTCTGGACCCGCACCGGATCCGGCCGCAGCTCGGTGCCGGCCCCGCGCGCCGGTGTGGGCGTGGTGTAGGCGGAGGCGGGCACCGTCTCGCGGTCGAGGATCAGCACCATGGTCTGGCTGGTCCAGACCGTGGTGGTGCCGAGCAGCCGGTTCAGCACGTCCCAGTTCATGATCGCGTGGAACTTGTCCGGCGAGCCTTGCACATGCAGCGGCTGCTGCCACAGATAGTCGCGGGTGAAGGTCTCCGCCCCGAACGGAGCCATGATCTCGTCGAAGGTCATCCGGGTCTCCCGACGATGCAGCGCCAGCGGTGGAGCTACTAAGGCATGACCGAGCCGGGTCAACAGGGGGACGTCGCCGCCAGCCTGGAACTGGTGCAAGGACGCATCGCGGCCGCCGAACGCGCCGCCGGCCGGCCGACGGGCTCGGTGACGCTGATCGCGGTCGGGAAGTCCCAGCCCGAGGACCGGATCGCGGCCGCGCTGGCCGCCGGGCAGCGCGTCTTCGGCGAGAACTACGTCCAGGAGGCGCAAGGCCGCTGGCCGGGGCTGCGCGAGCGCTGGCCCGGCGTCGAGCTGCACCTGATCGGCGGCCTGCAGAGCAACAAGGCCGCCGCCGCCGTGGCGCTGTTCGACGTCATCCAGACGCTCGACCGGCCCAAGCTCGCGCGCGAGATCGCCAAGGAGACGTCGCGGCAGGGCCGGGCGCCGCGGCTGCTGGTGCAGGTGAACACCGGCGAGGAGCCGCAGAAGTCGGGGATCGCGCCGCCGGAGCTGGACGGCTTCGTGACCTTGTGTCGCGGCGAACTGGGTCTGGCGCTCCAGGGCCTGATGGCGATCCCGCCCGAGGACGAGGACGTGGCCCTGCATGCGGCGCTGCTGGCCAAGCTCGCCGCGCGCCACGACCTGCCCTGGGTCAGCATCGGCATGAGCGGCGACTACGAGACCGCGATCCGATTCGGCGCCACGCACGTAAGAGTGGGCACCGCGATCTTCGGCGCGCGGGCACGGCCCCCAACTTGAGACCGCTTGCCTTCGCCCCCGGTTGCGGCTTGTGTGTCGCGCCGAGGCGTCCGGCGGAACCGACCGGCGCCCGCCCGTCTTCTACCGTCGCATTGCCATTGGGAGGCAGGATGATCAAGCAGTTAGCAATAGGCTTCGCCCTTGCGGTCGGCGTCGCGGGCTCCGCCTCGGCGCAGGATGCGGCCGCGGGCGAGAAGGTGTTCGCCAAGTGCAAGGCGTGCCACGTGATCGAAGAGGCCAAGAACCGCGTCGGTCCGTCCCTGCACGGCATCATCGGCCGCACCGCCGGTACCGTGGAAGGATTCAAGTACTCCGAGTCGATGATCCAGCACGGCAAGGACGGCCTGGTCTGGACCAACGAAACGCTCAGCGAGTATCTGGCCGATCCGAAGGCGTACGTGCCGAAGAACAAGATGGCGTTCCCGGGTCTCAAGAAGCCCGAGGACCGCGCCAACGTCATCGCCTACATCGACGAGGCGTCCAAGTAGTCAGTCCACCCGCGCGAGCTCGTCGTAGAGCCCGCGCGCCTCGACCGCGGGTCCGCGGCGCTCCCCGAGCGCGCGGACCCGCAGGACGCGCACCTGGCGCTGGTCGGTCAGGGTGATGACGTCGCCCGGGCGCACCAGCTGGTGGGTCTTGCCCACGATCTGTTCGTTCAGCCGCACGCGACGTGCCGCGACCAGGCTCTCGGCCAAGCGCCGATTGTGGATGAATCGCGCCTGGAACAGCCATTTGTCGAGCCGCAGGCCGTCGCTCATGCGCGCGGCGCCAGGCGCAGGCCCGCCAGCACCGCGAACGGCGACTGCGACGATCCAGCGTTGGCCGGACGGCGCGGGCCGTTGGCCTCGCGCCGCCGCGACGCGGGCCTGGTGTAGGCGACCACCCCCGCTTCCTCAGCACCCGGGCGGAAGCCCAGCGACTCGACGAGGACGGCAAGCTCGCGCCGGGTCAGCCCGGCCTCGGCGGCCATGCTCGGCGGCACGGCGAAGGAATCGGCGTCGCGGGCCCTGGCGCGCAGCTGCGCCGCCAGCCGCTCCAGAATGTCGACGCGCACGGCGAAGCCGTCGAAGACCGCAAAGCCCGTTTCCAGCATGGCGTCTCCCTGCATCGGGAAGGGCGGCCGCAGCACGGTGCGCCCGGGCGGCGGGACGGGCTGCGGCCGGCCGTGGAAAACACGCAGCAGCCGCGCGCGCGCCTCGCTCGCCGCGGGCTTGAGCAGATCCGGCACGAACACGTGGTGCCGGCCGAACCGCACCCCCAGACGTGCCAGCGCGCGGCGGTCGGTCGGGACGAGGTCGCGGATCAGGCTGTCGGCCTCGCCGCGCCGCATCGCGCCCTGCAGCTCGACCAGCCGGTAGGCGATGCCGCGGCCGGCTCCCGTGAGACCGTCGCCGGCCGCGGCTTCCCGCAGGCGGTCGAGCGCACCCAGCCGCAGCCCGATCCAGCCCTCCAGCCAGCGGACGAGCCGCCGACGCACCCGGTCGTGCACGCCCGCGTCCAGGGTGGGGTCGAGCTCGAGCTGCAGCCGCGGCGCGAGCACCACGGCTCCGGGCCGCAGCCGAGCCACGACCGCGCCCTGCCAGCGCAACGTGTCGTCGTCGGCCAGCACCAGGGCGTCGTCCTCCGCCGCCACGAGCTCGCCCGCCCGCCGCCGCAGCGCCGGCAGCGCGGTGCGCCGCGCGGCGGCGGTCAGGAGCCGGCGGTCGGCCTCCAGGCCGGCGTCGACGATGGTGAGATTGAGGCCCTCGATCCGCCCCACCACGTGGCCGTCGACCGCGATCTCGCCGCCGGCGTCGACCACGGCGGCGTGGTCGTCGCGGTCGCGCAGCGAGCGCATCAGGGCCGAGGTGCGCCGGTCGACGAAGCGCTGCGTCAGGCGCTCGTGGAGCGCGTCGGACAGCCGGTCCTCGACCTCGCGCGCCCGCTCCTGCCAGTGCCGGGCGTCGGTCAGCCAGCTCGCGCGGTGCGACATGTAGGTCCAGGTGCGGACATGCGCGATGCGGCTGACCAGGGCATCGATGTCGCCGTCGAAGCGCTCGAGCTGCGCGATCATGTTGCCGACCCAGTCGTTGGGCAGCACGCCGCGCTTGCCGGTCAGATGCTTGTAGACCGTGGCCAGCAGGTGGAGGTGGGCGTCGGTCAGCGTCTTGCGGAAGTCGGGGATCTGGCACACCTGCCACAGCAGGCGGACGCGCTCCTCGCTCGAGGCGCCGTGGCGGATCTCGTCGCGGCGCGACAGGAAGATCAGGCTGCGATGGTCGATGGCGTCGCGCACCTTGACCAGGCAGTCCAGGTGCGGCGGCCGGTCGAGGCTGGCCGAGAGCGCTTCGACGTCGGCGAAATCGAGGTCGCTGTTGCGCCAGCGCAGGCTCTTGAGCGGCGGGAAGGCATGGCCCTCGATCGCCTCGATCTCGCGCGGCTCGAACGGCTCGCAGCCATTGGTGGCGCCGAAGGTGCCGTTGGCCATGTGGCGGCCGGCGCGGCCGGCGATCTGCGCCATCTCGGGTGCGCGCAGCCGGCGGTGCTCGGTGCCGTCGAACTTGGACAGCTGGGCGAAGGCGACATGGGCCACGTCCATGTTGAGGCCCATGCCGATGGCGTCGGTCGCCACCAGATGCTCGACCTCGCCCGCCTGGTACATGGCGACCTGGGCGTTGCGGGTCCGCGGCGAGAGCGCACCCAGCACGACCGCCGCGCCGCCCTTCTGGCGCCGGATCACCTCGGCCAGGCTGTAGACCTCGGCCGCGGAGAACGCGACCACGGCACTGCGGCGCGGCAGGCGGTGCAGCTTGCTGTCGCCGGCGTAGGACAGGATCGAGAAGCGCGGCCGGCTGATCACCTCGGCCCCGGGCACCAGCCGGCGCAGGATCGGGCGGATCGTGTCGGAGCCCAGGAACATGGTCTCCTCGGTGCCCCGGGCGTGGAGGAGACGGTCGGTGAAGACGTGGCCGCGCTCGTGGTCGGCGGCGAGCTGGATCTCGTCGATGGCGAGGAACGCCACCGGCCGCTGGAGCGGCATCGCCTCGACCGTGCAGACCAGGTAGGCGGCGTCCTCCCCGCCCAGCTTCTCCTCGCCGGTGATCAGGGCGCAGGCGGCCCGACCCTTGATGGCGACGATGCGGTCGTAGACCTCGCGGGCGAGCAGGCGGAGCGGGAAGCCGATCATGCCCGAGCGATGGGCGAGCATGCGTTCCACGGCGAAGTGCGTCTTGCCGGTGTTGGTCGGCCCGAGGACCGCCACCACTCGACCATGGAACGCAGGCTGCAGAACCATGGCTGGAAGATCGCGGCTGTCCCGCCGATTGACAAGGGCTATCGCAGCGAAAGTGCCCGACGGGACGCCGCCACCCAACATCTTGTGACCGCAGCCCCTCACCCGGTCACGCGGCCGTCCCAGAACCGCCATGCTCCCGCCACACAGTTGCCCGACCTCCCGCGGCGGGGCGGCGGCGAGGACGACCGGGTCGCAGCCAAGCCCGGCGAGGAGAGCGCCAGCACCGCCTGATGCGGGCCAGTGCCTCCAGGAGACGGCCGGGTCCGTTCCGCGTCGCTGTTCGCCGATGCGCCCGAGCAGGTTGTCGAACACGCGCCTGAGCCTCAGCCGGCACGCGGGCGTTGCGCGCTTGGCGCGGCAGGTCGGCGCCCGAGCCGGAGCGGACCTGCCACCCCAATCAGCGCAGGCGGGCGATGCGACCTATGGATTTCGGGCTGACCGCTGGCGTCCCCTAGGGGACTCGAACCCCTGTTTTCGCCGTGAGAGGGCGACGTCCTGGACCGCTAGACGAAGGGGACAGCGGCGGGCCGCGCGTATGTAGCGGCCGGGCGATGGCGGATCAAGGGGCGATTCGCGCGGTCCCGGGTCAGCGCCGACGCGGCCGGGCGGGCGGGCGCGTGAACAGGGCGGCGAGCTCGATCTCGGCGCTGTAGCGGAACTGGTCGATCGGCCGCAGCTCGGCCAGGGCGAAGCCGGCCTCGATCAGGACCCTGGCGTCGCGGGCGAAGCTCTCGGGGTGGCACGAGGCGTAGATCAGGCGCGGCACCGCGGCGCGCGCCAGGGCCGCACACTGGGCCATGGCCCCCTGGCGCGGCGGGTCGAGCACGACCAGATCGTGGGTGAGATCGCCCGGCTGCAGCGGGCGCCGGGCGAGGTCGCGCTCCAGCACGGTGAGGTTGCGGCCGGCGGCGGCACGGCGCAAGGCCATGGCGGCGGCGGGGTCGCTCTCGACCGCGACCAGGCGGCGCGCGCGGCCGGCCAGGGCGAAGGTGAGCGTGCCGATGCCGGCATAGAGATCGGCGACGTTGCGCGCATCCCCGCCCCAATGTGCCACGGCGGCGGCAAGCTCCTCGGCACCGAACGCCGTCGCCTGCTGGAAGGCGCCGGGCGGCAGCTCGACCGGCACCCCGGACAGGCGCACCACCGGCTGGCGCAGCGTCACCACCGCTTCCGCCAGGCCGTCGCCGGACTGCCAGGCGACCCGGGCGAGGCCCAGGCCGGCGGCCAGTGCCGCAGCACCGGCGCGCTCGGCGGGGAGCGGCGGCCGGGCGGCGTGCAGCAGGAGGTCGGGACCGTTCTCGGCCAAGGCGAGGCTGGCCTCCGCCGGCCACGGCCCCGCGAGCCAGCCGGCCAGCGCCTCGCCCAGCGGCACCAGCAGCGCCACCAGCGCCGGCTCGGCCACGGCGCACATCTCCAGCGCCACCACGGCGTGGCCCGCACGCTCGCGCAGCCCCAGTCGCAGGCGGCCGCCGACACGGGTCAGCGCCAGCCGGAGCCGCCGCCGGCTCGCGCGCGGGCCCACCCGCACCTCCCCCACCATGCCGGTCGGCAGGCCCTGGCGTTCGAGCGCATCGGTGATCCGGCGACGCTTGAACGCGGCATAGTCGCGGTCCGTCAGATGCTGCAGCCGGCAGCCGCCGCAGCGGCCGAAATGGCGGCAGGGCGGCGCCGCCCTGGGGACCTCCACCAGGCAGGCGAGCGGCGTCGCCCGCTCGCCGCCTGCGGCGAGGCGGACCCGCCAGCGCTCGCCGGGCAGCGCACCCGGCACGAACAGGCGCCGCCCGCCGGCCAGGGCGATGCCGTCGCCGGCCGCACCCAGTGCCGTGACCTCGACCTCCTGCTCGCGGTCGCTCACGGGTCGGCGGGGACGAGCCAGACCAGGCGGCGGCGGTCGCCACCGGCCAGTGCGACCACCAGCACGAACTGGCCTCGCGCGGCGCGACCGAGCAGGACGAGCTCGGAGCCGGCGAGCGTGGCCTGGACGACCTCGCCACCGGGCGGCAATGCCACCGCGGCGGCCGCCGCCGCGGCCGGAACCTCGCCGCCGGCGACCCGGGTGCCGCGCTTGACCAGGAGGGTGATCAGCGTAGCAGTGCCGACGATGAGCAGCACGCCACCCAAGACGACGAACAGCTTGACCGCGCGCAGCAGTGATTCCGACATGCTCGCCCCTGGTGCCGCGGGCCTCGAGCCGCTGCGGCTCCTGGTCGGGGACGCCGCCGACGGGCAGCGCCTCGACCGGTTTCTCGCCGACCGGCTGCCGCAGATGTCGCGCTCGCGCCTGCAGGCGCTGGTCCGCGAGGGCTGCCTCCGGCTGGGCGAGCGGGTGATAGACGAGCCGGGGCACCGGGTCAAACCGGGCGACCTGCTGACGCTGGCCGTGCCGCCGCCGCGCGCGGCCGAGCCCGCGCCCGAAGACCTGGCGCTGGAGATCCTCCACGAGGACGAGCATCTGGTGGTGCTGGTCAAGCCCGCCGGCATGGTGGTCCATCCCGCCCCGGGTCATGCCGGCGGCACGCTGGTCAACGCGCTCATGGCCCATTGCGGCGCCAGCCTGTCGGGCATCGGCGGGGTGCTGCGCCCGGGCATCGTCCACCGGCTCGACCGCGAGGTCAGCGGGGTCATGGTCGCCGCCAAGCACGACCGCGCCCATGTCGGTCTGGCCGGCCAGTTCAGCGTGCACACGATCGACCGGGTCTACGAGGCGATCGTCTGGGGCGTGCCCGCGGTCGCCTCGGGCACGGTCGACCGGCCGCTCGGACGCCACCCGGTCGATCGCAAGCGCATGGCCGTGGTCCATCGCGGCGGCAAGCGCGCGGTCACCCACTGGCGCCGGCTGGACGCCGCCGCGACCCGTGCCGCACGGATGGAGTTCCGCCTGGAGACCGGCCGCACCCATCAGATCCGCGTCCACGCCGCCAGCCTGGGCCACCCGATCCTCGGCGACCGCCTCTACGGTCGCGGCCGCGACGCCAAGCTGCCGGCGGCGGCGGGCGAGCTCGGCCGGATCCTCCTGCACGCGCGCCGGCTCGGCTTCACCCACCCGGTGACCGGCGCCGCGCTCGCCTTCGACGTCCCGCCACCGATACTGTTCGACGCCATTCTTGATCTCCTGCGCCCGTAGCCTAATCTGGCACCAGCCCGGGTTGGACCGGCACACGCGCCGCGAGCGGGACCCTCGCTGCCGTATACGGACCAGGATTTCTCTGCATGGCCAGTCTTCCGATCGTACCCACAGAGGGCACCGGCCTCGCGCGCTATCTCGACGAGATCCGCCGCTTCCCGATGCTCGAGCCCGGCGAGGAGTTCATGCTCGCGAAAAGCTGGCGCGAGCATGACGACGTGCAGGCGGCGCACAAGCTGGTCACCAGCCATCTGCGGCTGGTCGCCAAGATCGCCATGGGCTACCGCGGCTACGGCCTGCCGATGAACGAGATCATCTCGGAGGGCAATGTCGGCCTGATGCAGGCGGTCAAGCGCTTCGACCCCGACCGCGGCTTCAGGCTCGCCACCTACGCCATGTGGTGGATCAGGGCCGCCATCCAGGAATACATCCTGCATTCCTGGTCGCTGGTGAAGCTGGGCACCACCGCGGCGCAGAAGAAGCTGTTCTTCAACCTGCGGCGGCTGAAGAGCCAGATGCAGGCGATCGAGGAGGGCGATCTCAGCCCGGAGGCGGTCAAGGAGATCGCGACCACGCTCGAGGTGACCGAGCAGGACGTGATCGACATGAACCGCCGGCTGGAGGGTCCGGACCATTCGCTCAACGCCACGCTGCGCTCGGAGGGCGAGAGCGAGTGGCAGGACTGGCTGGTCGACGACAGCGCCTCGCAGGAAACCGTGCTGGCCGAGGAGGACGAGCTGCTCCACCGCCGCGAGCTCCTGGGTGCCGCCATGCACGTGCTCAACGAGCGCGAGAAGCACATCCTGACCGAGCGGCGCCTGAAGGAGGAGCCGACCACGCTCGAGGACCTGTCGGTCCAGTACGGCATCAGCCGCGAGCGCGTGCGCCAGATCGAGGTCCGCGCCTTCGAGAAGCTGCAGAAGGCGATGATGGGCCTCGAGGCCGAGCAGGCGCAGAAGGCGGCGCAGACCGCCCTGCCGCCGGGGTGAGGCCGGGCCCGACGGGGCCTGCCGAGCTTGCCAACAGCGCGATCGGGACGCCGCCACGGTACGCCTCTGAGGACGACATCCCATGAAGATCCGCGTCGGCTTCGACATCGTCTACGAATGCCCGCAGCCCACCCCGATGATCCTGACCCTCCACGTCCACTATTCGCGCATCTCGGATCTCGAGCGGCCCGACCATCTGGTCACCGACCCGCCCCTGCCGGTCACGGCCTACCGCGACGGCTTCGGCAACTGGTGCTCGCGGCTGGTGGCACCCGCCGGCGCAACCCGGTTCTCGGCCGACGCCGTGGTCAGGGATCCGGGCACCCCCGACCCGGTCGACCCGTCGGCCGTGCAGCACGAGGTGCAGGCGCTGCCGGACGAGACGCTGGTCTACCTCCTGGGCAGCCGGTACTGCGACACCGAACATCTGCTCGAGCCGGCCTGGAAGCTGTTCGGCGAGGCGCCGCTCGGCTGGGGCCGGGTCCAGGCGATCTGCGACTTCGTCCACGGCCATGTCACCTTCGGCTACGAGCATGCGCGGGCGACCCGCACCGCCTGGGAGACCTTCAACGAGCGCAAGGGTGTCTGCCGCGACTTCGCCCATCTGGCGGTGGCGCTGTGCCGCTGCATGAACATCCCCGCCCGCTACTGCACCGGCTATCTGGGCGACATCGGCGTGCCGCCCGACCCGGCGCCGATGGATTTCAGCGGCTGGTTCGAGGCCTATCTCGGCGGCCGCTGGCACACCTTCGACGCCCGCCACAACGTCCCGCGCATCGGCCGCGTCCTGATCGCCCGCGGCCGCGACGCCGCCGACGTGGCGATCAGCATGACCTTCGGCCCGAACACGCTGAAGCAATTCACGGTCTGGGCCGACGAGGTGGGTGGTCCGAGCCTAGATGCCGTCGCCGCCACCGCGGGGATCACATCACGGACCGGGGACCAGCCCTGCCTTGGCCAAGCCGGCATTGAGGCGCGCGATCACGTCCGGCCAGCCGAGCTGGGCCAAGCCCTCCGGATTGTTCTGGCTGATCTCAATGGCCCCACGCTGCAGGCGCTCGGCCTCGTCGAGCTCGCCATTGCCGTAGCGCAGGGCCGCCAGCGACTGCAACGCCACCACGCTGCCGGGCAGCCCCGACTTCGTGGCGACCGCGGATCGGCTCGCCACCTTCGAGCAGGACGGCACGCTCTGGGTCGAGCGCCCGATCTAGAGCCAGATCGTGTTCGCGCTCGACCGGGTCGTGGCACTCGCACCCGGGCACCCGGATTGGAAGAACAAAGAGCCGTTCAAGACCGCGCTTTCCGGCGACCGGGAGGCGTTGGCCAGGCTCACCTTGCGCGATCTTGAGGCGATCGTGTTCGCGACCCATGCCGGCATGAGCGTCAAGGCGTTCGACGCGATCGGCAAGGACTGGGCGGGCAATGAGAGGCGACTTGGCATGCTGGTCCTGCATGAGGACGAGGAGCACGAATACGCTTACCGCCCTGTCGAGGGCCTGCCCGAGACTAAGGTCGGCACCTTCACCCAGGGATAGATGCTCAGGGGCCGGGGACGATGTTCGGATTGCTGATCGCGACCGAGATGCCGTTCCGGCCGCCGAACACCTCCATGGTGGCGACGCAGCCGGGCGGGTCGGGTTGCGGGTTGAAGCCCTTGATCTCCGCCAGCATCGGCTTGCGCCCGGAGGGGTCGTCGGTGGCCAGCGCGGCCAGTGCTGCGTAGGGGACGCTGATGGAGACGACCTCGCCCGCCGCCAGCGTTCAATTCTGCGCGCGGACCAGACGCCGCCCGGCGCCGTAGAACGAGACCCGCGCCGCGCAGGACGACGGCAGGGTGTCGGGCCCGCCGAGATTGCCGATGGTGACTTGCGCCACCTGTCCCGGCGCGAGATGGAACACGCCCGAGTAGAGCGTGCTGCCCACCCGCTCGAAGGCGTTTGCCTTCTGGTCGGAAGCGGCCAGCAATGTGGCGGCAGCGGCGGCAAGCAACAGCAGTGGCCGAAACATGGTGAATATCCTGGCGTACCATCGTGGAGATGAGCTGCGGACGGAAGTGCCGCTGAGCTTGCGGTCAAATGCCAGTTGCGGATGTGCGATTTCTCACGTGGCCGGCCTATTTGGCCGCGGCCGGCGGCCAATCCTTGAACTTCACCGTCGCCTCGCCCGAGCGGTGGCTACGGGTGGATGACGTGGGACGCGCGATCCGGGCGTAGCGTCGTCCCGGTCAGGCCGGCAGGCCTGCCCGGCCCAGGCCATCCCGCCATCGCGCGAGATCCTCGGGCCGGCTGATCGGCCAATGGTCGCGCAGAGTGGCGAGGCGCAGCGCGGGCTCGGTCCCGCGTAGGCGTTCGACGGCCTGGGCCGCCGCTGCCTGTCGTCCCGCCAGGGCAGCGGCGGCCGCGACCACGATGTTGGCGATCAGGAACCCGGCCTCTCCCAGGTGACGGCCTCAGCCCAGGCCAGCGCCTCGTCGTAGCGGCCGGCGACGAAGTGGGCGGCGGCCGTTGCGGTCCGCATCGTGAAGGTGTGCGGGTCGGCCGGGCTCAGGCGCATGGCGCGCGCGGCATGGTCGATCGCGATCTCGGGCTCGCCGGCCCAGCCCTTGATCCAGGCGCTGACCAGCCAGCCCCAGGCATAGTTCGGATCGAGGCTCAGCGCGTCCGCGATCAGCCGGTCGGCCGTGGCGAGATCGCCGATGACGTAGGACTGCACCATGGCGGCGCCGCCCAGGGCGATCGCGTCGTCGATGCCCAGCTCCGCCGCGCGCCGGGCGAGGCGGCCGGCCACGGCGATGTCGGCTCCGCGGTCCTCGACCCAGCCGCTGGCCTTGCGCTGGGAGAAGCAGCGCGCCGCCATGCCATGGGCGGCGGCGAAGCTCGGATCGAGCTCGATTGCCCTGCCGAAGCAGGAAAAGGCCGCATCGTTGGCCTCCCGGGTCCAGCCGTGGATGCCGGCCATCCCGCGCAGGAAATGGTCGTAGGCGTGCAGGCTGTCGGTCGGCTTGCGCTGTGCGCGCTGGATCTCCGCCTGCTCCAGCCTGGGGGCGACGGCACCGACCACGCTCGCCGTGACCCGGTCCTGCAGGTCGAACACATCGGCAAGCGGGCCCTCGAAGCGAGCGGCCCAGAGGTGGGCACCGGTGGCGGCATCGATCAGCTGCCCGCCGATCCGCACCCGGCCGGCGGCGTTGCGCACGCTGCCCTCGAGCACGTAGCGCACACCGAGCTCGCGGCCGATCTGCTTCACGTCCACGCCTGCGGCCCTTGAACGTGAAGCTGCTGTTGCGCGCGATCACGAACAGCCAGCGCACGCGCGAGAGGGCGGTGATGATCTCCTCGACCATGCCGTCGGCGAAGTATTCCTGCTCGGGATCGCCGCTCATGTTGGCGAACGGCAGCACGGCGATCGAGGGTCGGTCCGGCAGTGGCGGGACCGGTCGGCCCGATACCGTGCCGGCGGTCGGATGCACGCGATAGACGCGCATCGGGCGGTCGATGTTCTTGAGCCGATGCTCCCCGGTATATTCGATCCGGTGGGGAGTCCTGCCGTGCAGGTGGTCGTAGACGGTGCCCGAGATCAACACCCCGCCCGGCTCGCAAAGCCGTTCCAGCCGGGCCGCGACGTTGACCGCGTCACCGAGCAGGTCCTCCCCGGAGACGACCACGTCACCGAGATTGACCCCGATCCGATGGGCGATCCGGCGATCTTCCGGGACGTCGGCGGCTCGGACGGTCATGCTCCGCTGCAGGGTCGCGGCGCAGCTGACCGCGTCGACGACCGAGGCGAACTCGACGATGAAGCCGTCGCCCATCGACTTGACCAGGCGGCCATGATGCGCGCGGAGCAGCGGCTCGATCAGCTCGGCCCACAAGGACCGCATGGCCGCCAGGGTGCCGGCCTCGTCGGTTTCGATCAGTCGGGAGTAGCCGACCACGTCGGCGACCAGGATCGCCGCCAGCCGTCGCTCCTCGCCCGAGGTCATCGCGAGCCCGTCTCCCCCGTCGCGGCAACGAGCGTCCCATCGCTCGGCGCGCAGCAGAGAATGCCACGTTTGGCGGCCAGGGTCAGCCGGCGGCGGCCACCAGCCAGTCGCGGAACTTCACCGCCGCCTCGCTGAGCCGGACGCCCTGCGGATAGAGGACGTAGAACGCCCGGTCGGAGCGCAGCGTGGCGTCGATCGGGCGGATCAGGTCGCCCCGGGCGATGAAGTCCTCGGCCAGCCTGCCGCCGCACAAGGCCATGCCCTCGCCGCGCACGGCCGCCTGCAGCAGGACGAGATAATTGTCGAACTCGAGCCCGCGCTTGCTCGGGCTGCCCGTGACGCCCTGCGCGCCCAGCCAGGCCGGCCAGGTCACCCAGTTGCGGTCGAACTGGCTGAGATGCAGCAGCGTCTCGTCGAGGAGGTCGTCCACGCTGGGCACCCGCTCGCGGCCGGCGAGGTAGGAGGGCGCGCAGACCGGCCAGATCTCGTTGTCGAACATGCGGATCGCCTCCAGGCCCTCCCAGTCGCCGCCGCCATAGCGGACGGCGATGTCGACGCCGGCCGCGACCATGTCCTGCATCTTGGTCGAGGCCACCAGCCGCAGCTCGATCTCCGGGTGGAGGGAGCGGAACTGGGCCAGGCGTGCCATCAGCCAGTAGGAGGCGAAGGTGACGCTGGTGGCGACCGTCAGCTCGCCGGTGCCGCGGTGGCGGCGGATGTCGACCGCGACGTCGGCGATATGGTCGAGGCCCATGGTGACCGCACGGTGCAGCCGGGCCCCGTCGCGGGTGAGCTGCAGATGCCGGCCCTGCCGCTGGAACATGGCCGCACCCAGATGCTGCTCGAGCAGCTGGATCTGGCGGCTGACCGCGGACTGGGTGAGCGCCAGCTCCTCGCCGGCACGGGTGAAGTTGAGGTGCCGACCAGCCGCCTCGAGCACCACCAGACTGTTCACCGGCGGCAGTCGGCGCCTCAGCTGGGCCATGATCTGAGCTCATCGAACAATGAGAATTATCCGGGTTTGGACTGGACGCCCGCCATGGCATCATGCGTCTACGTCATGGCCTGGGCAAGCCCGAGTGAATAGGGCGAGCCCTACCCGAAAGGCCGGGGCGGAGGGCCACCCCAGATCAGGAAGTCAGGCAGATGCGTTACCATACGGCTTTGTTCATCCCCGGGCCGACCAACATTCCCGACGTGGTGCGGCAGGCCATGAACGTGCCGATGGAGGACATGCGGTCGCCGGACTTCCCCAAGCTGACGCTGCCGCTGTTCGAGGATCTGAAGAAGGTCTTCAAGACCGAGACCGGTCAGGTTTTCCTGTTCCCCGGCTCCGGCACCGGCGGCTGGGAAGCCGGCCTGACCAACACCCTGTCGCCCGGCGACACGGTGCTGGCGGCCCGCATCGGCCAGTTTTCCCACCTGTGGATCGACATGTGCAAGCGCATCGGCCTGGACGTGGTCGAGGTCGACGTGGAGTGGGGCGAGGGCGTGCCGGTCGAGCGCTTCGGCGAGATTCTGGCCGACGACAAGGCCCACAAGATCAAGGCGGTGCTGGTCACCCAGAACGAGACCGCGACCGGCGTCACCAGCGACGTGCCGGGCGTGCGGGCCGCCATGGACGCCTGCGGCCACCCCGCCATGCTGTTCGTCGACGGCGTCAGCTCGATCGCCAGCATCGACTTCCGCATGGACGAGTGGGGTGTGGACGTCGCGGTCAGCGGCTCGCAGAAGGGCTTCATGCTGCCCACCGGCCTCGCCATCGTCGCCGTCAGCCAGAAGGCGCTGGCTGCCCACAAGACCGCGAAGCTGCAGCGCTGCTACTTCGACTTCGCCGACATGGTCGCGGCGAACAAGGGCGGCTACTTCCCCTACACGCCCGCCACCACGCTCCTGCGCGGCCTGCGCTGCTCGGTCGACCTGCTGCTCGAGGAAGGGCTGGAGAACGTGTTCGCCCGCCACCACCGCCTGGCCGAGGCGGTGCGCCGGGGCGTGGCCGCGTGGGGCCTCAAGCTGTGCGCCAAGGAGCCCCGGTGGCATTCGGACACGGTGAGCGCCATCTACGTGCCGCCGCACGTCGACGGCACCAAGCTGGCCCACCACGCCTACCACACCTACAACCTGTCGCTGGGTGTCGGTCTCAGCAAGGTGGCCGGGCGGGTGTTCCGGATCGGGCATCTGGGCGCCCTCAACGAACTGATGGTCCTGACCGCGCTGGCCGGCGCGGAGATGGCCCTGCACGACTTCGACGCCGGCGTGGAGCTGGGGTCGGGGGTGGCGGCGGCGCAGGCCTACCTCGCCGCCGGCCCGGTGGCGCGCAAGATCGCCGCCTGAGATCGAGGATCGGACCCGCCGGGGACCGCCGGGCTCAAGCGTGCCCGGCGGTGCTCGACAGCAGCAAAGGATCGACCCCGATCTTGCGCATCGCGCGCAACCACTTGGACTCGTTGTCCTCGTCGAACACGATCTCGGGATCGGCCGGGGCCAGCATCCAGCCATTGCCGTGGATCTCGGCGTCGAGCTGGCCCGCGTCCCACCCGGCATAGCCCAGGGCGAGCACGCTTCGCGCCGGACCCTCGCCGGCCGCGATGGCGCGCAGCACGTCGACGGTGGCGGTGAGCGCGAAGCGCTCGTCGATCACCATGGTGCCGTCCTGGACATAGTCGGGCGAGTGCAGCACGAACCCGCGGCTGGGCTGGACCGGACCGCCGACATGCACCGGCTTGTCCTCGCAGCTGGCCTCGGGCTCGATGCCGAGCTGGCCGATCACCGCCGGGAACGAGACCTCGCCGGCCACCTGGTTGACCACCAGGCCCATGGCCCCCTCCTCCGAATGGGCGCAGAGATAGATCACGCTGCGGGCGAAGCGGGGATCCTGCATGCCGGGCATGGCGACCAGCAGCATGCCGGCGAGATGGGGGTGCTCATCGGACTCTGGCATGTGCTGAAGATACGTCCCGCCCGGCCGGGCAACAAGGGCGGGGGCGCGGTTGCGACGCTGCGGCCGCGGTGCCATCTATCGGCGGCACCCGCGGGTGCGCCTCTCGTCCGCCATGCCAATTGGGAAGGAACCGCACCATGACGATCGCCGTCGGCGACAAGCTGCCCGAGGCCACCTTCAAGGTCCGTACGCCCGACGGGCTCAAGGACGTCGGCACGCAGGAGCTGACCGCGGGGAAGAAGGTGGTGCTGTTCGCCGTTCCCGGCGCCTTCACCCCCACCTGCCACGCCAAGCACGTTCCGAGCTATCTCGAGCATCACGACGCGCTGAAGGCCAAGGGCGTGGACACGGTCGCCTGCGTCGCCGTCAACGACGCGTTCGTGCTCGACGCCTGGGCCAAGGCGGTCCACGCCACCGACAAGATCGTGCTGCTGTCGGACGGCAACGCCACCTTCACCAAGGCGGTGGGCCTGGACTTCGACGGCTCGGGCTTCGGGCTCGGCACCCGCAGCAAGCGCTACTCGATGCTGGTCGACAATGGCGTGGTCAAGGCGCTCAACGTCGAGGAGAGCCCTGGCGTGATGGAAGTCTCCGGCGCCGACGGCATCCTGGCCGCCCTCTGAACCTCCAGGATGCGATGGGAGGAGCGACATTGAGCGAGGCGTTGATCCGCGCCTACTACGACGCCTTCAATCGCGGCGACCGCGAGGCGATGCTGTCGCTCCTCACCGACGATGTCGCCCACGACGTCAACCAGGGCGGACGCGAGACCGGCAAGGACGCCTTCCGGGCGTTCCTCGCCCACATGGACCGCTGCTACCGCGAGCGGCTCGCCGACATCGTGGTGATGACCAGCGGCGACGGCGGCCATGCCGCGGCCGAATTCACCGTGCACGGCACCTACCTCGCCACCGACGCCGGCCTGCCGCCGGCGCGCGGGCAGACCTACGTCCTGCCGGCCGGCACCTTCTTCGCCATCCGCGACGGCAGGATCGCGCGCGTCACCACCTGCTACAACCTCGCCGACTGGAGCCGCCAGGTCGGGGCCGAGGGGTGAGCGGGGTCCGGGTCGAGCGGCTCACCGGGGAGCGGCTGCAGGCGCTCCTGCCGGATCTGGCGCGGCTGCGGATCACCGTCTTTCGCGCCTTCCCCTATCTCTACGACGGCTCGCTCGACTATGAGGAGCGCTACCTCCAGACCTATGTCCGGGCGGAGGACAGCGTGCTGGTCGGCGCGTTCGACGGCGACCGGGTGATCGGCGCCTCGACCGGCCTGCCCCTGGCGCACGAGCCGCCGAGCCTGACCGACACCTTCACCGCCCACGGTTTTGACGTAGCCAAGCTGTTCTACTTCGGCGAGTTGGTGCTGCTGCCCGACTATCGCGGCCAGCGGGGTCGGGGTCGCGTTCTTTCGCGAGCGGGAGGCGCACGCCCGTGCGCTCGGCCGCTTCGACTGGGCCTCGTTCTGCGGCGTGGTGCGCCCGGCCGACCATCCGTGCCGACCGCCCGACTTCGTCCCGCTCGACGCCTTCTGGCGCAAGCGCGGCTTCGCGCCGGTCCCGGGCATGGTGGGCTCGCTCAGCTGGCGGGACGTGGGCGAGGCCGAGGAGACGGCCAAGCCCATGCAGTTCTGGGTCAAGAAGCTGACATGACCAGCCGCCGGCTGCGGGTGGCCGCGGCGCAGTACCCGATCGACCGTCTCGACGGCTGGCAAGCCTACGCGGACAAGATTTGCCGGTGGGTGGCCGCCGCCGTGACCGAAGGCGCCCAGCTCCTGGTGTTCCCCGAATATGGTGCGATGGAGCTGGCGAGCCTGTTCCCCGAGCCCGTGCCCGGCGACCTCGTGGCCCAGCTTCCCGCCGTCGCCTCGCTCGAGGCCCGCGTGGTCGAGCTCCACCAGGGCCTCGCCGTCGACATCAGCCGGGGGGCGGCCGCCGTCTACGGCCCGCCGGACCAGGGCTTCCCGGCCGACGGCGTGCTCGCCATCGGCGAGCTCGACCAGCCGTGCTGGGTCCATGCCGAAGTCGATCTCGACCTCGTCGCCCGGGTCCGTGCGAACGGCATGGTCCTCAACCATCGCCACTGGCCAGAGCAGGCCAACCCCGCGATCGCCGCCGTCGCGACTTTGGCGGTCTGAACTCGCCCGGTGCTGCGCGAAGCCCTTGTTCCCGTTTTTGCCAGACCGAGCCAGATTGTTCGGCGAGGCTGTCGAAAACGGGACCGCTCGCGCCTCAACGGTCCGGGCGCGGGCACAGGCCCGCCCCGGCAGCGAGCAGGAGAGCGCCATGGAAGTCATGATGATCATTCACGAGGATGCCGAGGCCTGGGCAGCCCGGAGCGATCCCGCACGGCAGCAGGCCTATTGGGGATCGTGGATGGCCTACGTCCAGGCGATCCGCGGCGCCGGCATCGTCAAGAGCGGCAATGGCCTGGAGCCGCCCGGCACCGCGACCACGGTCCGGCTGCGCGACGGCAAGCGGCAGGTGCAGGACGGACCCTATGCCGACAGCAAGGAGCAGCTGGGCGGCTATTTCATCCTTGATGTGCCCGATCTCGACATGGCGCTCGACTGGGCGGCTCGCTGTCCCGCTGCCGCCGACGGATCGGTGGAAATCCGGCCGGTCATGGTGATGCGGTAGGATCGACCGGCGGTGGACGGCGCGCGCGCAACCGCGGAGGCGGTGGCGCGCGACGCCTATGGGCGCCTGATCGCCTATCTGGCGGCACGCAGCCGCGACGTGGCCGCGGCCGAGGATGCGCTGGCCGACGCCTTTGCCGCGGCCTTGCGGGTGTGGCCGAGAGCGGGCGTGCCCGAGCGACCGGAGGCGTGGCTGTTCACCGTCGCACGCCGCCAGCTGATCCAGGCCGGGCGACATCGCGCGGTTCGGGCGGGAGCCGAGCCGGCGCTGCTGCTCCTCGCCGAGGAGAGGCACGACCGCGACCCGGAGAGCCTGCCCGACGAGCGCCTCAAGCTCCTGTTCGTCTGCGCCCATCCCGCCATCGATCCCGCCGCCCGTGCGCCGCTGATGCTCCAGGCCGTGCTCGGCCTCGACGCGGTCCGCATCGCCTCGGCGTTCCTGGTGGCACCCGCCACGATGGGCCAGCGCCTGGTTCGGGCGAAGCAACGCATCCGCGACGCCGGCATCGCCTTCGCCGTCCCCGAACCCGAGGAGCTGCCCGAGCGCCTCGCCGCCGTCCTCGACGCGATCTACGCCGCCTACGGCAGCGGCTGGGAGGATGCCGCCGGCACCGACGCGCGCCGCAAGGGACTGACCGCCGAGGCGATCTGGCTCGCCCGCCTCCTCACCGCTTTGATGCCCGCCGAGCCCGAGGCGCGCGGCCTGCTGGCGCTCATGCTCTACTGCGAGGCCCGCGCCCCCGCCCGCCGCGACCAGGCCGGTCGCTTCGTGCCGCTCTCCGAGCAGGACGCCTCCTTGTGGTCGCGCGACCTGATCGTGGCGGCCGAGCGCGAGCTCGCCGCCGCCGCGTCGCTCCTTCGCCCCGGCCGGTTCCAGCTCGAGGCCGCGATCCAGTCGGTCCACATCCAGCGCCCGATCACCGGCCGCACCAATTGGGAGGCGATCGCCTTCCTCTATGACGGGCTCGTCGCCCTCACGCCCACGATCGGCGCCCTGGTCGGCCGCGCCGCCGCACTCGGCGAAGTCCATGGCCCCGCCGCCGGCCTCGCCGTCCTGGCCGAGCTGCCCCCTGGCACCACCCACGCCTACCAGCCCTACTGGGCCGTCCGCGCCCACCTCCTGGCGGCTCTGGGCGACCCCGATGCCGCCAACGGCCTACCGCACCGCCGCCGGCATGGCCGAGGACCGGGCGGTCAAGGCCTTCCTGCTGGCGAGGGCACAGACCGCCCGGTAGGCTGACCTGATGACCGTCAATCCCCTCAAGGCCAAGCTCGCCGCCGGCCAGTGCGCCACCTGCTTCATGGTCACCATGCCCAGCGTGGCGATGGCGCAGGTGCTGGCGGGCAGCGGGGTCGACGCGCTGATCCTCGACATGGAGCACGGGCCGATCGACCTCGCCACGGTGCACGCGATGATCGCGGCTACCGCAGGCACGCGAGCGGTGCCGCTGGTGCGCGTGCCGTGGAGCGAGCCCTGGCTCGCCAAGCCCGTTCTCGACGCCGGTGCCTACGGCATCAATTTTCCGATGGTCTCGACCGCCGCGCTGGCGCGCGAGACCGTGCGCGCGGTGCGCTATCCGCCGACCGGAGCCCGCGGCTACGCCCCCTCCTACGCGCCCATCCGCTGGGGCCTTTCCACGGAGGACTATCTGCGGGTCGCCGACCGCGAGGTGCTCAACATCGTCACCATCGAGGAGCCGGCGGCGATCGAGGCACTCGACGAGATCCTGGCGGTGCCCGGCATCGACGTCGTGGTCATCGCGTCGTTCGACCTCTCCATGGCCATGGGCATTCCCGGCCGGTTCGACGATCCGGAGCTGCAACGGCTGGTCGCCGGTGCCGAAGCCAAGATCCGTGCCGCCGGCCTGCCCATGGGCGGCGTGGCGCTGACGCCGGAGGCGGTCCGCGCCAAGCGCGCGGCTGGCTACCGCATGCTGCTCCTGGGCTTCGACGTACTCCTGGTCGAGGGCGCTGCCCAGCGGGCGCTGGCGGCTAGCGGGCAGCCAGCGCCAGCTTGACGCCCAGGGCCGCGAAGGCGCCGGCGAAGGACCGGCGCATCCAGGCCAAAACTACCGGGCTGGAGATCACCCGGTCGCGCATGGCGGCGGCGAACAGCCCGTAGCCCACGAACACCACGAAGGTCAGCAACATGAACACGGCGCTGAGCTCCAGCATGCGCGCGACCGGCTGCGGCTCCGCTGCGCCCACGAATTGCGGCAGGAAGGCGAGAAAGAAGATCGACAGCTTGGGGTTCAGGCTGTTGGCCAGGACGGCGGAGAGGATCGTCCGGACGTTCGAGCACGGGGTGGGGTTCCGCTCGACCCGCATGGCACCCCGCTCCTTCAGCGTGCCCCAGGCCAGCCACAGGAGGTAGGCCACGCCCAGATACTTCATCGCCTGGAAGGCCACGGCACTGCTGTGCAGAAGTGCCGCGAGGCCCAGCACCGCCGCCGCGATATGCGGGACGATTCCGAGCGTGCACCCGAACGCCGCCGCCACGCCCGCGCGCGCGCCCTGCGAGATCCCGGCCGCCACGGTGAACAGCACGCCGATCCCCGGCGCCGCGACGATGATCAGCGAGGTCAGCAGGAACTCGAAGGTCAAGAATGGCTCCCCGCCGGCCGCTTTCAGTGCGCCAGCATGACGTGGCGCGCCACGGTGTAGTCCTCGAGCGCGTACATCGACAAGTCCTTGCCGTAGCCCGAGCGCTTGAAGCCGCCATGAGGCATCTCGTTGCACAGCATGAAATGCGTGTTGATCCAGGTGCAGCCATATTGCAGGGCGGCGGCGGTCTTCATCGCCTTGCCGATGTCCCTGGTCCAGACCGAGCTCGCAAGCCCGTAGTCGCTGTCGTTGGCCCAGGCGATCGCCTGCTCGACCTCGGAAAAGCGCGTGACCGAGACCACCGGCCCGAACACCTCCCGGCGCACGATCTCGTCCTCCTGGCTGGCGCCGGCGACCACGGTGGGCTCGTAGAAGAAGCCGCCGCCGGTGCCGGCGCCTGCCGCCGGTGACGATCTCCATGTGGCCCGCCGCTTCGGCGCGCTCGACGAAGCCCGCCACCCGCTCGCGATGGCGCCCCGTGACCAGCGGGCCGATGTCCATGTTCTGGCCCGAGGGCTCGCCCCACTGGATCGAGGCCGCGGCCGCACCCAGATCGGCCACCAGCCGGTCGTGGATCTTGGCTTCCGCATAGACCCGGCAGGCGGCGGTGCAGTCCTGCCCGGCATTGTAGAAGCCGAACACCTTGAGCCCCTCGACCACGGCCTCCAGGTCGGCGTCGTCGTAGACGATCACCGGCGCCTTGCCGCCCAGCTCCAGATGCGTGCGCTTGGTCGAGGCGGCGGCCGCCGCCAGCACCTTGGTGCCGGCCTCGGGGCTGCCGGTGAGCGAGACCATGCGCACCCGGTCGTGGCTCGACCAGCGGTGCCCCCACCGTGTCGCCGCGCCCGGCCACCACGTTGACCACGCCCGATGGATAGATCCCGGCCAGGATCCCGGCGAGCTTGAGCGTGGTGAGCGGCGTCTGCTCCGACGGCTTGAGCACCACCGTGTTGCCCGCCGCCAGCGCCGGGGCGAGTTTCCAGGCCGCCATCATCAGGGGATAGTTCCAGGGCGCCACCTGCGCGACCACGCCCACCGGATCGCGCCGGATCATGCTGGTCAGTCCCGGCAGGTACTCGCCCGCGGCCACCCCCGGCACGCAGCGCGCGGCACCGGCGAAGAAGCGGAAGCAATCGACGATCGCCGGCAGTTCGTCCCCGAGTGCCCGGGCCGGCGGCTTGCCGGTGTTGCGCGACTCCAGCTCCGCGAAGGCCTCGCCGTGCTTCTCGATCTGGTCGGCCACCTGCAGGAGCTTGAGCGACCGCTCCTGCGGCGTGGTTCGCGCCCAGGCGGGAAAGGCGGCGTCAGCGGCCGCGACGGCCTCCTCCACCTGCGACAGCGACGCCTCGGGGATCGCGGCGATCCGCTCGCCCGTTGCCGGGTTGAGGATCGTTTCGGCCGAGCCCTCGCCGTCGACGAACCGGCCGTTGATCAGAAGCTGGGTCTGCATGACTGTCCTCCCGGATTGACCGGATGCTGGCACCGGCGTTGCCGGCCCGCAAGACGGGGCCGGCTGGATCGAGCGATCGCCCGCGGCGCGCAAAAAGGGGATGCAGCCCCGTGGCTCACCGCGCCCAGGCCGGATCGCCCGTGAAGATGATGGTGAGCCAACGGTCGGGGCTCTCGCCGCCGATCAGCCGGCCCACCTCGTCGCGGATCGAGTCCAGCTCGGCGATGCCGGTTAGCTTGAATTCGCGCGGCACCACAAAGTCGATCTCGATCTGCAGCGAGCGGCCGATCTTCGCGGCATAGGTCTCAAAGCCGGTGAAGCCGTGACGCGCGGCCGTGGCCCGCGCCACCGACTCGACCTGCTCGACCAGTTCCGGTGGAGCCATGAGCAGGATCTCCGACACCGCCTGGCGCACGGTACCCAGCGGCAGGGGCGCGATGATCAGGCAGACCAGCGCCAGCACCGCCGGGTCGACATAGGGAGCGAGGTCGGCATGGGCGGAGCCTTCGAGCAGGTGGCCGATCACGAACGCGATCAGCAGTGCTGCCGTGATCGCCGCCGACATCGCCCAGGACCGGGCGTCGAGCCCGACGAAGGCCGAGCCGAGCCGCAGGTTGGCGCGGTGCTCGTAGACGAACATGGCGGCGCAAACCAGGAGCGTGACCACGGCATAGGCGATCGCCCAGTCGAACTCGAGCCGGCGGCCGCCGCTGAGGATCAGCCCGATCGCGTTGGCGAAGGCATAGATCGCGATCGTGGTGAGCAGGATGCCGTTCAGCGCCAGCACCATGGGTTCCAGATGCCAGAATCCCATCCGGAACCGCCGGTCGCGCCGTTGAGCGGTGCTGTCGTGAACGATCCGGCGCGAGACCAGCAGCGCCAACAGGCTCATCAGGGCGTCGATCAGCGAATAGGCGCCGTCGAAGATGATCGAGAACGAGCCGGAAAGAATCCCGAACCCGATGCCCAGCGCCGCGACGCACAAGGTCGCCGCGATCGAGTGGCGCAGGATGGTCTGCTCGGCGTGCATGCGGGCTCCGGCGGTTCGGCCCTGCCGTCACGGGCCGGTCCGGTTGCGCGGAAGTTACACGGCCGGCGCCGGAGCGTCGCCAGCCGTCGAGGCACCTGCTCTCAGTCTGCCGTCTCCCCTTGCCGGCCGCGCTGGCCTAGAACCGGTCCCTTGACCCGCGAGGGTGCCCGCCGCCGGCCCCGGCCCGCGGGCCGTCAGCGGAGAAGCTCGTTGCACGCTTTCAGCACCGCTTGGGAAGCAGCTCCGGCACGTACGCCGCCCGACACGACCCTGCTCGCGATCGGTGACGTGCACGGCTGTTCCACTCACCTGCAGGCGATGTTGGCCCTGCTCCGCCGGGTGATCGCGGAGGCCGGCGCATCGGGCCGGCGCTGCGAACTGGTGATGATCGGCGACTATGTCGACCGCGGGCCGGACAGCCTGGGCGTGCTGCGGGCGCTCGGCAGCATCGAGGCGGAGACCGGCGTGCCGGTCCACCTGCTTCTGGGCAACCACGACCAGCTGCTCGACGAGGCCCTGCGCCTGATGCCCGATCCGGAACTGATGCAGACCTGGTGCGAGAACGGAGGTCTCACCACCATCGCCGAGTGCGGGATCGCCGTGGAGGAGCTGGACGGCGCCGATCCGGCGGAGGTGGCGGCACGGCTCCGGGCACAGTTCGGTCCCCGGCTGATCCGCATCGTGCGCGACCTCGCTCCCCTCTGGCGCTCGGGCGGCTACCTGTTCGTCCACGCCGGCATCGATCCAGGCCGGGCGCCCGAAGCGCACAGCGTCGCCGACCTGATCTGGATGCGCGAGCCGTTCCTGACCGGCGCCGGCTGGCGACACCCGTTCGCCGTGGTGCACGGCCACACGCCCGGGGGGCCGGAGGCGCTGCCGCACCGGATCGGCATCGACAGCGGCTGCTTCCACACCGGCGTGCTCACCGCCGTCGAGCTTGCCGACGACCGGCTCCGGTTCCACTGCGTCACCGAGAATCGGGACCTGCGCGCGGCTCTGGCCGGGATTGGCGGGGACCAGTCCCGCACCTTCGTCACGAGCGGGCTGCCCAACGACTAACTAGCTGGTGCCCGGTGCTTTCTCCGGCTTCCCTCGCAGCCCGCGCGCTCCTCCGGTGGACGAAGTCACGTCCCAGCCGGTTGACCTCACTGATTCTCCGGCCACCAGTCGCCGAGCAACTCATCGAGCGCGAACGGACACTTCTCCGGCAGCGACGGCACGTCCGTTTCGCCATGCGCCGCCATCTTACGCAGCAGGTTCCGCCGTGCCCGCTCGTACAGCAGCGGCAACTGCCGCTGCAGGTCGCGGCGCAGGGTCGGCGTCAGCCGCTCCTCGATCTCGCTGCGGAAATCGACGATCTCGCCGATCCAGCCCCGTCGCGGCTCCGAGGCGGTCGAATGCTGGAGCAGCAGCAGATGCTCGATGATCCGTGTCGTCCAGCTGCGGAGCGCGTTTCGCTGCTCCTTGCCCAAGTCGCGGATCTCCTCGGTCAGATGGGCAAGGTCGAGCGGCAGGTTGGGTCGGGTGTCGGCGAGGCGGCGCAGCGCCCGCGCCTGGAGCTGGGTCCAGGCGTAGAAGTCCTCCTCATAGAGCAACTCGGGCTCACGCGCCGCCATGCAACTCAGCCGATGCCGCCCAGGCTCACATACTTGATCTCGAGATAGTCCTCGATCCCGTACTTGCTGCCCTCGCGGCCCATGCCGCTTTCCTTGACGCCGCCGAAGGGGGCCACCTCGACCGAGATCACGCCGTCGTTGACGCCCACCAGGCCCACCTCCAGCGCCTCGGCGACGCGGAAGATGCGGCCGATGTCGCGGGCGTAGAAATAGCCGGCGAGGCCCACGTCGGCGGCGTTGGCCTGCCGGATCACGTCCTCCTCGGTCTCGAAGCGGAACAGAGGTGCCAGCGGCCCGAAGGTCTCCTCGTGCGCCACCTTCATCTGTTCGTTGCAGTTGGCGAGCACGGTGGGCTCGAAGAACTGGCCGCCCAGCTGGTGGCGCTTGCCGCCCAGCATCACCGACGCCCCCTTGGCGGTGGCGTCGCCGATATGCTCCTCGACCTTCTCGACCGCGTTCATGTCGATCATCGGGCCGATGTACACGTCCTTGGCCGTGCCGGGGCCGACCCGCAGCTTGGCGGCGGCGGCGGCGAACTTCTCGGCGAACGCATCGTAGACGCCGGCCTGGACATAGATCCGGTTGGTGCAGACGCAGGTCTGGCCGCAGTTCCTGAACTTGCAGGCGATCGCCCCCTCGACCGCCTTGTCCAGGTCGGCGTCGTCGAAGACGATGAACGGCGCCAGCCCGCCCAGCTCCATCGAGGTGCGCTTGACCGTGTCGGCACACTGCTTGAGCAGGATCTTGCCGACCTCGGTCGAGCCGGTGAACGAGACCTTGCGCACGGTCTTGTTGGTGCAGAGCTCGGTGCCGATCGGGCCGGACGAGCCGGTGATCACGCTGAACACGCCCGCCGGCACGCCCGCCCGCTCGGCGAGCTCGGCCATGGCCAGGGCCGAGTAGGGGGTGGCCGAGGCCGGCTTGACCACCATGGTGCACCCCGCGGCCAGGGCGGGGCCGACCTTGCGGGCGATCATCGCGTTGGGGAAGTTCCAGGGCGTGATCGCCGCGCACACGCCCACGGGCTGCTTGAGGACCAGGATCCGGCGCGAGGCCACGGTCTGCGGGATCACGTCGCCATAGACCCGCTTGGCTTCTTCCGCGAACCATTCGAGGAAGGAGGCGCCGTAGGCGACCTCGCCCTTGGCCTCGGCGAGCGGCTTGCCCTGCTCGCGGGTCATCAGGAAGGCGAGGTCGTCGGCGTTGGCCATCACCAGCTCGAACCACTTGCGCAGGACCGCCGCCCGCTCCTTGGCGGTCTTGGCCCGCCAAGCCGGCAGCGCCCGCTCGGCGGCCTCGATCGCGCGTCGGGTCTCGGCGACGCCGACGCCGGGCACGGTGCCGATGGTCTCGCCATTGGCGGGATCGGTGACCTTGATGGTCTTGCCGTCGTCGGCGGAGATCCACTGGCCGTCGACGTAGCACTGCTCGCGAAACAGGCGCTGGTCGGAGAGTTGAATCCGGGGATCCTTGAGTGCGGTCGCCATGGTGCCCTTGTCCTTGCGGAGAAGGGGCCGCTCGCGTCGGCCCCGTCGATGTGTTGCGGCCTCTATAGACCCGGCCGCCGCTCCGGCCAACTAACCGGCCGGACGGTCCCCCGGTGCCACGAAGGCCGCTTCGGGCGCGTCGCGGAAGGCCTCCGCGATCAGCAGCCGCGTGTGCGGTGCCGTGGGCAGCGCCAGGGCCTCGCCCTCGTCGAACCAGCCCAGCCGGTCGACCTCGTCCTGGCAGGGCCGTTCCTCGCCGCCGATCACCCGCGCCGCGAACGAGATGCCGACATAGGAAACCACGTCGCCGTTGGGGTAGGTCAGGCAGAACAGCGGCCCCGCGTGAACGCCCAGGATCCGGGTCGGTGCCACCCGCAGCCCGGTCTCCTCGAACGCCTCGCGCACGGCCGCGTCCGCCGGCTGCTCGTTCGGGTCCATCCCGCCGCCGACGGTCTGCCACAGGCCCGTGTCCCGGTCGCGCACCAGCAGCAGCCGGCCCGCCGCGTCGCGGATCATCACCGCGACCGAGGGCATCAGGAGCAGCTCGTGGCCGACATGGGCGCGGAGCGAGCCGAGATAGTGGGAGATGGCCATGAGGCGGCCGTCAGGCCGCGATGCCCTTGGCGAGGAAGCTCGACATCCGCCGCGAGAAGGCACCCGGATCGGGGATCGGCTCGCCCTCGACGATCCGCGCCTGGTCGAGCAGCAGTCGCGCCAGCTCGTCGAACTGGACGCCGCCGGCCTCGTCGGTGGCCATGGCCGCCATGCGCCGGGTCAGCTCGTGCTGGCCGTTGATCTCGAGCACGCGGCGCGAGAGCTTGTCGATCTGGCTGTGCTGTTTGAGGAAGCGCTCGAGCCGCAGGTCCATGCCCTGGTCCTCGGCCACCAGGCACACGGCACTGTCCTTGAGCCGCTTGGAGGCGCGGATGTCGGTCACCTCCTCGCCCAGCGAGGCCTTGAGCCGCGCGATCAGCCGCTTCAGCTCGACGTCGCCCAGCGCCTCCTCGTCCCGAGCCGGCTCCTCGCCGCCCTTGATCTCCGACAGGTCGACCTCGCCGCGGGTCAAGGAGCGCAGGTCGTGGTTCTGGTAGCTCTTGACCTCCTGCAGCCAGAACTCGTCCACCGGGTCGTCGAGCAGCAGCACCTCCACCCCCTTGGCCAGCGCCTGCTCGAGCTGCGGGCTGGTGCGGAGTGCCGTGTGGCTCTCGCCGCTGATGTAGAAGATCGCCTCCTGGCCTTCCTTCATCCGTGCCGCATAATCGGCGAGGCTGGTCCAGCCCTGGCCGTGGGTGGTGCGGAAGCGGGCGAGCTCGAGCAGCTTGGGCCGGTTGTCGGCGTCCTCGTAGAGACCCTCCTTGAGCACGGCGCCGAACTCGCCCCACCACTTGTCGTAGGTCTCGCTGCCGGTCTCGCCCTCGGCCGGCTTGGCCTTGGCCGCCAGCTCGTCCAAGAGCCGGCGCACCAGCGCCTTCCTCATCTTGGCGACGACCGCCCCGTGCTGCAGCGTCTCGCGGCTGACGTTGAGCTGCAGGTCCTCGGAATCGACCACGCCCGAGACGAAGCGCAAGTAGCGCGGCATCAGCGTCTCGAGGTCGTCGGTGATGAACACGCGGCGGACATAGAGCTTCACGCCGTGGCGGCGCTTGGGGTCCTGCAGGTCGAACGGCCGCTGGCTCGGGACGAACAGCAGCGCGGTGTAGGAGAGCGTGCCCTCGGCGGTGAAGTGCACCCGCGCGAACGGGTCGTCGAAGGCGTGGGCGACGTGGTGGTAGAACTCCTTGTACTGCTCGTCGGTGAGCTCGCTCCTCGGCCGCGTCCAGATGGCACTGGCCTCGTTGATCTGCTGCGGCTCGCCGAGATTGGTCTTGCTGTCGCCGGCCTTGGGGCGGTGCTCGAGGATGATCGGGATGCCGATATGGTCGGAATAGGTCCGCACGATCTGCCGGACCTTCCAGGAATCCAGGAATTCCTTGGCGTCCGCCTTCATGTGCAGCGTGACCGAGGTGCCGCGCGGCACCGGCGCGGCGGCCTCCTGGACCGTGAACCCGCTGCGGCCGTCCGAGCCCCAGACCCAGCCCTGCTCCTCGCCGGCCTTCCTGGTCTGCACCACCACCCGGTCGGCCACCATGAACACCGAGTAGAAGCCGACGCCGAACTGGCCGATCAGCCTGACATCGTGGTCCTTCTCGCCCGAGAGCTGCTCGAGGAACCGTCCCGTGCCCGAGCGCGCGATGGTGCCCAGATTCTCGACCAGGTCCTCGCGGCTCATGCCGATGCCGTTGTCGCTGACCGTGAGCAGCCCCTCGGCCTCGTCGGCCAGGATGCGGATCTTGAGCTCGGGGTCGTCGCCCAGGAGCTCGGGCTGGCTCAACGACTGGTAGCGCAGCTTGTCGCACGCGTCCGACGCGTTGCTGACCAGCTCGCGCAGGAAGATCTCGCGCTCCTTGTAGAGCGAGTTGATGACCAGATCGAGCACACGGCTGACATCGGCCTCGAACGGCTGCACGGTCTCGGTCATGGCGACGCGGAAGTCCCTTGCTTGGGGTTATGTCCTTGCGTTGCAGGCATTTGGGGATGGAGCGGCGGGCGTTCAACAGGACGGCGGGGCGTGCTAGGTTGCATCGACCAGCTAGGGGTCCGAAATGGGTGAGCCAGCACGGCGGGTGATGAGCGCCGACGAGTTCATGACCTGGGACGACGGGACCGACATCCGCTACGAGCTGGTGGATGGCGAAATCGTTGCGATGGCGCCGCCGTCGGAGCCACATGGCAGCATCGCGGGCAACGCCTGGGGCGAGATCGACTCCCGCCTGCGACAGCGCTCGCCCTGCCGGGCGATCGTCGAGGCGGGCATCCGGGTCGACGAGAGCAATCACTTCAGGGCCGACGTCGCTGCGACATGCGCCGAGCCTCGACGCGGCGCCTTCGTGGAGGAGCCGTTCCTGGTCGTCGAAGTCCTGTCGGAGAGCACTTGGCGCGAGGACGTCGGGCCCAAGCTGCGGCGCTACGTCGAGCTCCCCTCGGTGCGCGAGATCTGGCTGGTCGACAGCCGCGAGCGGTGGGTCCAGGTGTGGCAGCGGACGGAGAACGCCTGGATCGTCACGCTGCCGTTGCGCGGCTCGGCCGAGTTCGCCAGCGAGGCCCTGGCCGACCGGGTGGCACTCGACGCGCTCTACCGCAACACCGGCCTGTGACGCCTCAGCGCTGCTTCACCAGCTCCGCCCCGACCGCGTTCACGAGCGGCTCGCCGCGCTCGAACGCGGTGATGTTGGCCAGCGTCGTGTCGGCGATGGCGCCCAGCGCCTCGGCCGTGAAGAACGCCTGGTGGCCGGTGACCAGGACGTTGGGGAAGGTGAGCAGGCGCTGGAAGGCGTCGTCCTTGATGATCTCGTTGGACAGGTCCTGGAAGAACAGGTCGGCCTCCTGCTCGTAGACGTCGATCGCGAGATAGCCGATCCGGCCGGACTTCAGGCCTGCCACCACCGCCCCGATGTCGACCAGCGCCCCGCGGCTGGTGTTGACCAGCATGACCCCGGGCTTCACCAGCTCGAGCAGGCGCGGGCCGACCAGGTGCCGGGTCTGCGGGGTCAGCGGGCAGTGCAGCGTCAGGATGTCGGCGGCGGCCGCCAGCTCGTCGAGGGCCCGGTAGCGCACGCCCAGCGCCACCAGCCCGGGATCGGCGGCGACGTCGTGGGCCAGCACCTCGCAGCCGAAGCCCAGCTTCATCGTGCGGGCGACCAGGGCGCCGATCTTGCCGGTGCCGACCACGCCCACGGTCTTGCCGAACAGGTCGAAGCCGAGCAGCCCGTCGAGCGCGAAATTGTTCTCCCGCGTGCGGTTGTAGGCGCGGTGGAGCTGCCGGTTCAGGGTCAGGATCATGCCGACCGTGAACTCGGCCACGGCGTGCGGCGAGTAGGCCGGGACGCGCACCACCGGGATCTCCGAGTGCCGCCGCGGCGGCGAGGTCGACATTGTTGAAGCCGGCGCAGCGCAAGGCCACCAGGCGCGTGCCGCCCGCCGCCAATGCCGCCAGCACCTCGGCGTCGCAGACGTCGTTGACGAACAGGCACACGGCGGGAAAGCCCTGGGCCAGTGCCGCGGTGTCGGGCCCGAGCCGCGGCTCGCGGTAGTGCAGGCTGTGGTCGTGTGGACCGTTCGCGGCCTCGAAGCTGCGGCGGTCGTAGGGCTGCGTGCTGAACATGACCACGCGCATCGGCCGCTCCCGCTCAGTCGGAGTCCACGACCAGCCGGACGAACCCGACCGGCTCGGAGACGCCGCGCAGGATAGCACTCTCGGTGACGGCGCGATGCCGCCCCAGCAGCGGTGCGGCCCCCTCCATCTCGGCCAGCGGGCCGGAGATCACCACGTCGCCGCCCTCGCTCTCGCCCTGCAGCCGGGCGGCCATGTTGACGGTCTGGCCGAAATAGTCGAGCCGGTCGTTGAGGGTCACCGCGATGCACGGCCCCTCGTGCAGCCCGAGCTTGAGCACGATCGGCTGCGGGTTGCGGGCGTTGAATTCCGCCACCCGCTCCTGCATCGCGATGGCACAGCGCAGGCCTTGCAGCGGCTCGTGGAACGCCGCCATCACCGCGTCGCCGATGGTCTTGACGATGGCACCGTCATGCTCGCGGATGATCGCCGCCAGATAGGCGAAATGCGACCGCACCAGCCGATAGGCGGTGGCGTCGCCCACCGCCTCGTACATGGCGGTGCTGCCCTTGAGGTCGGAGAACAGCAGGGTGACGCGCCCGATCGCCACCTCGTCGCCCGGGCGCAGCACCTGGGCCGAGAACAGGTCGCGGAACGCCTGCAGCGTCGCCATCCGGTCGGCGGTGAGCGCGTCCTGGATCCAGCCCCGCTCCTCCACCACGAAGGTGCGCCGGCGCTGCGACCGGTTGCGCAGCGTGATCGTGCCGGGCGGCGAGGGCGGGCCGGCCATCACCCAGCCGTCGGTGACCACGATCGCCGGGAACGGCCCGCCCGCGTACTCGATGTCGGCCTCGGGGCCGATCTCGAGCGTGCGCAGGCGGTAGGCCGAGGGCCTGAGCTTCACCTCGATGTCGCGCTGCTCGCCGGGCTCGACGGTCACGTGCACCCAGATGTGCGGCGTGCTCATCGGCCCGAGCAGGCAGAACTCGCCGCCCTCGATCGGCCGGATGCCCGGGGCCGGGCGGAACACGAGCTCGACATTGCGCGAGAAGTTGCGGGCGTAGCTGATGTTGCAGGTGCCGCAATGCGCCCCCTCGGGGATCTGCTCCAGCGTGCCGGCGCTGGCCTTGGCGCCGCGGCAGCGCGGGCAGAGCAGGTCCCAGCGCAGTTCCAGGATGCCCAGGCGCGTGGCCTCCAGGCAGGCCTCGATCACGTGGCGCTCGGGCGCGTTCCAGCGCCGGGCCAGCGGAATGGGCCGGATCCGCTCGACATCGACCTCGAGCCCCTCGGCCACCAGGTCGACGATGCGCTCGGCCAGCCCATGGCCGTAGGCGCCGGCCGCCAGCTTCTGCGCCAGGCCCTCCAGCCGGGCGCGGGCGGCACCGGTCACCGGCACGGCGGGCGGGACGAACGGCACTGCGCGCTGGCCGCGCGCGAAGCGGTCGGCCTGCTCCGCCAGACCCAGGAACATCTTCTCCGCCGAGCGCATGAAGCCGCCGGTCATGACGACCAGCCCGAGCAGTCCCTTCGGTGCCGCCTCCAGCCGGTAGGTGCCGCGGCAGCCGCCGGCGGCCGGCGCCAGCTCGAGCCGCGCGTCGAGCCGGGCCAGCGGGCCGCGGGTGAAGCGGCGGCGGTGCTCGAACCAGTGCTCGCGCACCCAGTTGCAGGGCAGGTCCTCCCACTCGACCGCCATCCCGCCGATCTTGGCCCGCGCCATGAACCTGATCTCGCCCTCCGGCCCGACGATCTCGGTGACGGTCTGCTTGGGCAGTGCCGCCGCCGCGTTGTAGCGGGCGGTGTCGGCCATCGCACTCCAGACCACGGGCAAGGGGCCGCCGAAGTCGAAGGTGAAGGTCCGACCCTGATTGTCGGCCATGGCATCGCCTCTCCCGTCGCCCGCGCGCTCGAGCCGGGGCACGGTACCCGCCCGGACCCTCGCCTGTCACGGATCGGCCGCCGCCGCCGGGCGGAGCGCGGCGCGGACCAGGCCGGAACCGGGGGAGCGATGGCGGGGCCGCGACGGACGGGGAGGCGAACTTGCCATCCCGGCATTCGCGCGGGCGGCGAGCGGCTGAACAGCGGCCGGGAAATGAAACTACAGCGTGCTTGACGGCAGTCACGCGGGCAGCGACTAGTGCGGTTCCACCGGCGCCCAAAAAGGATGATTCATAGTGGCCGAGACATTCGATCCCGTACAGTACCTCGCATCTTACTCAGATCTGATCGCGGCATTCGGCACCAACACGGATGCTGCAACGCAACACTACTTGACTTTCGGTCAATTCGAGGGCAGGCGTGCCGACCTGTTCGACGAGACGCAGTACCTCGCGAACTACCAGGACCTGCGCAACGCCTTCGGAAGCGACGGCAACGCGGCGACGCTGCACTACATCACCAACGGCGCCGGCGAGGGGCGCACCGACCGGCCGATCGGCTTCGACGGGCTGCAGTATATCGCCTCCTACCCGGACCTGATCGACGCCTTCGGTGCCGACCGGGTGGCGGGCGAGCAGCACTACGTCACCAACGGCCGCGACGAGGGTCGCGCCACCGACCTGTTCGACGAGAAGCAGTACCTGACCAACTACCCGGACCTCGCCGCCGCCTTCGGCGGCAACGGCCAGGCGGCGACCCTGCACTACATCGTCGCCGGCGCCGGCGAGGACCGCACCGACGGACCGATCCCCCGGCCGGTCGACGACGCCGTCACCGTGGCCGAGGACAGCGGCATCACCCGCTTTGCCGTGCTCGGCAACGACGGCAGCACGGCACCCGGCGGCGGGCCGCTGACCCTGGTCGACCTGAACACCGCCGGCACGCTCGGCGACGTCGACATCCTGCGCAGCGGGCGGATCGCCTACGATCCGAACGGCGCCTTCGACGGCCTGAACGACGGCCAGACCGCCACCGACAGTTCACCTATACCGTCCAGAACGCCGACGGCCAGCTCGGCACCGCCAGCGTCACCGTCACGGTCACCGGTGGCCAACCACGCCCCGGTCGCCGGCCGACGATGCGCGCACCGACGAGGGCGGCGCGACCACCATCGCCGTTCTGGCCAACGACACCGATTTCGACAACGGCACGAACCTGCTGGTCACCGCGGTCGGCACCGGCGGCACCACCGGTGCCGTCGCCATCGCGGCGGACGGCAAGGGCGTCACCTACGACCCCACCGGCCGCTTCGACCTGGCCGGCGGCGTCACCGAGACGGACACCTTCAGCTACACGGTGAGCGACGGCCAGGGCGGGACCGACACCGCTACGGTGGCCGTGACTGTCACCGGCATCGGCGAGCCGCCGCCGCCGCCGATCGCGAACGACGACGCCTTCACCGTCGGACGAGGACAGCGGCACCACTGCATTCCGGTGCTCGGCAACGACACCGACTTCGACGGGGGCACGGCCGGTCTCAGCCTGGTTGGGTCGACTACACGGGCACGCTGAGGCATCTGTCGAGACCACCAGCGGAGGACGGATCGTCTACGAGCCCAACGATGCGTTCGAGTGCCTGGCCAAGGGCGAGACCGACACCGACAGCTTCACTACACGATCCAGAACGCGGCGGGGGTACAGGACACGGCGACCGTGACAATGACGATCGAAGGCGCCAACGACGCGCCAGTCAGCGTATCGCGGCGACCGTTCTTTGAGAGCTCCACTGAACGAACTTGTCCCTCGGTTCTGCTGAACGACGACGACATCGACAGCGGGACCACGTTGACCGTTGCCTCCGTCTCGAGAGGCGGCTCGTCAGGCGACGGTGGACTCAGCGACGGCGGTCACCGGCTCTTCTACACGCCCTCGAGTATGACGAGCGCGAAACGCTCTCGACATCTTCACCTACACGATGAGCGACGAGGACGGACGCTGACCAGTCAGCCGACAGTCTACGGTGGCCAGTCGGAACGCATCGCAGATCGGGCGGGATCTGTGCCGGCACAGACTTCATGTTCTGAGCCAAGCACGGAAAATCGGGCGGCGGATCGGCCGCCGCCTTCTACCCGAGCGCTAAACTGACGATGTGCCGATATCATCGGTCAGCATTTAGCTTGTGCGACTAACGTCTGACTTCATGTAATCGAAGAGGATATTTCATGGCTACATTCACCGTCACCACCACCCCCGACGTCGTCAACGCCAGCGACGGCATTCTGAGCCTGCGCGAGGCGGTGGCGCAGGCCAACGCGACAGCGGTGGCCGATACGATCGTGTTCGCGCCATCGATAGAGGGGCAAACTCTTGTGCTCACGGGCGGCGAGTTGGTGCTCAACCAGGACACGACAATCGACGGCGACCAGAACAACGATGGTACCGGCGTGACGCTTAGCGGAGGTGATGCGAGCGGGATCATTCACAGCGTCCGGAGCAGGGCTAGACGTTGCGCTAAGGGATATTGAGTTCCGAGATGGGGAAACCCTTTACTGGCGGTGCCGTCGAATTCACAAGCGGCAGTTCGCTAACAATCAACAATTGCAAATTTGACCAGAATAGTGGATACGAGTATGTCCACCACTGCCGGTATTGGAGCGGGCGGCGCCATTTTCTTCAGCGGCAGCAATCTTTCCATTAGCGATAGCTCATTTTACGAACAACGGCAGCGATCGGGGAGGCGCCTTGTACGCAGACGGCGGCGCCCAAGTTGCCATCAGAAATAGCGCGTTCGTCGCAAATGGCGTTAACTCAGCTGGAGGTGCAATATCCATCGATGGTACATCTTCAGCTTGAAAACAGCGTTGATTAGCAGTAATCACGTGGAAGGGTACTATGATTATGGCAGTGGAGGCGGGTTAGTTCTTAAGTATGGATCAGGTAATAATAAGTCGGAAGCTCAATAATCAGTAATAGCGCCGAAGGCGGGGCGGAATCACCTTCGGCGGAGCTCAGCTGACTATAATTCGATAGCACAATAGCTAACAATGAAGCATATTATACTTACGGTAAAATTGGCGGCGGGATCACTGCTGCTGGTTCGCTGATATTACGCAACAGCACTATTACCGGCAACTCGGCCGCAGCGTACAGATGTCCGCGATAGGAGGCGGTATCTATCTGAGCAGCTACAGACCATCGAGCTTAGACATTTCTAACAGCATCGTGGCCGGCAACAGTGTCACAGCCACTTCGGACCCAAGCGAGATAACGGGCGCTCGCTGACATCTCCGGTACGATCACCCTCTCCAATGGCCACAACATCTTCGGCAGCGACGTCCTGGGCAACATCGCCGGCGACGTCGAGAACGTCGCCGCCAGCGCCATCTTCGCCGCCATCGATCCCGCGACCGGCGGCGGGCTGGTCAACGCCGCCGGCATCGTCCCGCTCCGCGCCAACGTCGCCAACCCCGCCCTGGGCGGTGCGGACCGCTTCGCCATCGGCGCCACCGACCAGATCGGCACCCCCCGCCCCTCACCCACCGGCACCAACCCCGACATCGGCGCCGCCGAAAGCGGCTTCGCCCACTCCAACGTCCCTTCCGCCAACAACGACACGCTCACCGGCACGGCCGCCGCCAACACGCTCAACGGCCTCGCCGGCCACGACTTCCTGAAAGGCCTCGCCGGCAACGACACCCTCAACGGCGGCGACGGCGGCGATTTCCTCGAGGGCGGCAAGGGCAACGACAAGCTCAATGGCGGCGCCGGCATCGACATCGCCAACTATGGCGACAGCGGCACCAAGGTCACCGTCGACCTGCGCGGCGACGCGGCCGGCGACAAGGACACCGCCAAGCGCGGCACCGAGACCGACACGCTCACCGGCATCGAGGGCGCCATCGGCGGCGGCGGCGCCGACCGGTTCTATGGCGACAATGGCGACAACTGGTTCCAGGGCGGCAAGGGCAAGGACACCTTCACCGGCGGCGCCGGGCGCGACCTCTACGACTACAACCTGACCTCGGCCAGCCCGGTGGGCAGCGGCCGCGACGTGATCACCGACTTCGACCATCTGGTGGACAAGATCGACCTGATGGGCATCGACGCCGACACGACGGTGGCCGGCAACCAGGCCTTCCACTGGGTCGGCTCGGCAGCACTCACCGGCCCGGGCGAGGTCGGCTACTTCACCTCCGGCGGCACCACCATCATCCGCATGAGCACCGACGCCGACATGGCCAGCGAGGGCGAGATCCAGCTCGCCGGCATCAAGACCCTGAGCGCGCTGGATTTCTACCTTTGAAGTGATCCAGCGACGGAGATGCCGGCGGCCGTCGCGCGCCGCCCGGCCAGGGCTCGGACCAGCGCCCGCTCCTCATGGTCGATGATCGAGGCCCGGTCGCCATCGTCCGAGCGCATCAGCGCCGAGCGCGTGGTCCAGCCCTTCACCTCCTCCTCGTAGTTCCGCCGACCGGGATCATCGACAATTCCCTTGCCGAGAAGACAGCGGAGGCCGAAGGCTGACCGCTGTCCGCCCGCTGGTCGCCGACGGCCGGCGCGACGTCCAGGACGAGGACCGGCACCCACCAAGCGAGGGAGGATTCGATGGCGCCGACCACCGTCTCCAAGCGGGGCACGATCAAATATGCCCTGTCCGCCAACGACGGCTTCGTGGCCGCGGTCGAGCCCGGCCAGACGTTCAAGGTCGAGTGCGCCATCAACGTCAATGACGGCACGATCCGTCATGTCGGCCAGCAGCTCACCCCGGCCGACGTGACCCTGCCCTACGTCAACGGCGCCACCGGCCCGATCGAGGTCAGAGGCGCCAGACCCGGCGACATGCTGACCGTCGAGGTTCTCGACATGAAGGTCGACGGGCTGGGCTTCAGCTCGCTCTGGCCCGGCATCGGCATCTTTCCCGACTGGGTGCGGCACCAGGAGTTCGGCATCAAGACCCAGGTGGTCGAGGTCAAGGACGGCTTCGTCCATTGGAACGACCGGCTGAAGCTGCCGGTGCGGCCGATGATCGGCGTCATCGGCGTGGCGCCGGTGCACGGGGCCGTGCTGACGATCGACAACGGCACCCATGGCGGCAATCTCGACGTGCAGGAGATCACCACCGGCAACCGCATCATGCTGCGGGTCCATCATGCCGGCGCCCACCTGTTCCTGGGCGACTGCCACGCCATCCAGGGCGACGGCGAGTGCGTCGGCATGGGGGCGGTCGAGGTCGCGGCCGAGCTCGAGGTCCGGGTGAGCCTGTCGCCCGCGCCGGCGCGGATGAGCTGGCCCCGGATCGAGACGCCCACCCACTACTGCACCGTCGGCTGCGCCCGGCCGCTCGAGGACGCGCTGCGGATCGCGTTCGAGGAGCTGATCTACTGGATGGAGGACGATTGGGGCATCCCCGCCAGCGACGCCTACCTGCTGCTGGCCCAGGTCGCCGAGGCGCGGTGCACCCAGATGGTCAATCCCAAATACAGCTACATCTGCAAGATCCCGAAAGAGATCCTGGCGGCCTACCGCTAGGAGCGGCACCCATGGGTGAACCAGCGAGGGCGCCGAACGAGCTGTCGGCGCTGACGGCGGCGCGGGCCATCGCCGCCGGCGCGCTCACCGCGCGCGCGTTGACCGAGGCATGCCTGGAGCGGATCGCCGCACGCGAAGCCGTCGTGGGCGCGTGGCGATTCCTCGATCCGGCCCATGCCCGCAGCCAGGCCGACGCCTGCGATGCCATGCAACGGGCCGGGCGGCCGCTCGGGCCGCTGCACGGGATACCGGTCGGGCTCAAGGACATCATCGACACGGCGGACATGCCGACCGAGTACGGCACCGTCCTGTGTGCCGGGCGCCGACCCGCACGCGACGCCACGGTGGTCTCGCGCCTGCGCGCGGCGGGTGCGGTGATCATGGGCAAGACCGTGACCACCGAATTGGCGGTCGTGCATCCCGCCGGCACGCGCCATCCCCTGGACCCGACCCGCACGCCCGGCGGCTCCTCGAGCGGCACGGCGGCAGCCGTCGCCGACCGCATGTGCCCCCTGGCGCTCGGCACCCAGACCAACGGCTCGGTCATCCGTCCCGCCAGCTTCTGCGGCGTGGTCGGGTTCAAGCCGACCCACGGCCTCGTCAGCCGCGCCGGCGTCCTGATGCAGTCGCGCTCGCTCGACCATGTCGGCCTGTTCGCGCGCGAGGTCCGGGACGCGGCGCTGCTGGGCGACGTGCTCGCCGGCTACGACCAGGACGATCCCGACACGCGCCTCGCCGCGGCGCCTCGCCTGCAGGCGGCGGCATGCGACCTGGCCGGCTTCCGGCCGAGCCTCGCCTTCGCCCGGACCCCGGTCTGGGAGAGTGCCGAGGAGCCGACGCGGGCCGCCTTCCTGGACCTTGTCGCCGCGCTGGGCGAGCCGGTCACCGAGCGCGAACTGCCGGAGCCCTTCACCCGCGCCCACGGCGCCTTGAAGACGATCATGGAAGCCGAGCAGGCTCTCAACTACGGCCCGTTCTGGGAGCGCGGCCGCGACCGGATCAGCCCGCCGCTGCGGGAGATGATCGAGCGCGGCCAGACCGTCACCCTGGTCGAGTGGCATCGGGCGGTGGCACTGGCCGCCGATCTGCGCCGGTCGCTCGCCGCCTGGTTCGAGACGCACGACGCGATCCTCACTCCCGCCGCCACCGGCGAGGCGCCGACGGGGCTGCAGAGCACCGGCAATCCGGTGTTCTGCACCATCTGGTCCCTGCTCGGCCTGCCCGCCGTCACCCTGCCCCTGCTCCGCGGCCCGCACGGCCTGCCGATCGGGGTCCAGCTCGTGGGCGGCTGGGGCGAGGACGCCCGGCTGTTGCGGACGGCCGCCTGGCTGGAAGCCACCCTGGCATCGGACGCGTCCGAGGGCTGACGACGGCCCGGCGCTCGCTCCGGCGAGCGGACGACCGGGCCCGTGCGTAGACCCGCGAGCGTGAACCTCGAGCCGGCCAGGCCAGCGCGTGCGTCCTAATGGCGGCGCATGGCTTCGGCCATCGCGTGCTCGCCCGCGGCGGCGGCCTCGAGCGGCGAGTCCTTGCCGGCGGCCCGGGCATGGTCGGCGCGGCTGAACTCGTCGAGTTCGGCCGAGAGCTCCTCCAGCTCCTTGCCGCCGGCCATCATGTTGAGCAGCTCCTCGCGGGTGATGCTGTCCTTGGTGTGGGTGCCCAGCGTCTTGCCGCGGTTGAGCACGGTGAACTTGTCGCCCACGGCCCAGGCATGGTGGACATTGTGGGTGATGAAGATCACCCCCAGGCCGCGGTTGCGCGCCTGCGCCACGTATTTCAGCACCACCGAGGCCTGCTTGACGCCGAGGGCCGAGGTCGGCTCGTCGAGGATCAGCACCTTGGCGCCGAAATAGACCGCGCGGGCGATGGCCACGCATTGCCGCTCGCCGCCCGAGAGCGTGCCCACGGCCTGGGTCGGGTCGCGCACGTCGATGCCGATCTTCTTCATCTCCTCGCGGGCGACGCGGTTGGCGGTCTCGATGTCGAACCGCCGCGCCGGGCCAGAGCCCTTGGTGACCTCGCGGCCCATGAAGAAGTTGCGGGTGATGCTCATCAGCGGGATCATCGCGAGATCCTGGAACACCGTGGCGATGCCGCGGTCGAGCGCGTCGCGCGGGCCGGACATCACCGCCGGCCGGCCCTCGATCACGATCTGGCCGGCGCTGGGCGCGTGCACGCCGGACAAGGTCTTGATCAGGGTCGACTTGCCGGCGCCGTTGTCGCCGAGCAGGCAATGGACCTCGCCCGGGAACACGGCCATGGACACGCCCGAAAGCGCGATCACCGAGCCGAACTGCTTGGTGACGTTCTGTACGTCGATCAGCGGCGTGGCGGCCATCTCAGCGTCCTCCCGTGACCTTCTTGCGGATGTAGCTGTTGAACAGCACCGCGATCAGCAGCATCGCGCCCAGGAACACCTTGAACCAGTCGGTGTTGACCCCGGTGTAGAAGATCCCCTGCTGCACGGTGCCGAACAGCAGCGCGCCGAACGCGGCGCCGACCGCCGAGCCGTAGCCGCCGGTGAGCAGGCAGCCGCCGATCACCGCGGCGATGATCGCCTCGAACTCCTTCTGCGTGCCGCGCAGCACGTCGGCGGAGCCTGCCCCCAGCGTCTGCACGCAGGCGAACAGGGCGGCCGCCATGGCGGTGCAGATGAACAGGCCGATCTTCACCTTGGCCACCGGCACGCCGACATTGCGCGCGGCGTTGGCGTCGCCGCCGGCGGCGAAGATCCAGTTGCCGACCCTGGTGCGCAGGAGCACCCAGGTGGCGACGCAGGCGAGGACCACCCACCAGATCACCGACATGGGGATGCCCTGCACCTGCGGGGTGCCGTCGGTGCGGGCGGCGATCCAGCCGTTGGCGGCCAGCCAGGCGAACACGGGATAGCCCACGCTGCCCGCGAACAAGGGTGCCAGCCAGTCCTGTTCGACCAGGGGCTTGAGGCCGGAGACCTGGGTGCGGCCGGTGAGCAGCCGCGTGAAGCCGATGGTGAGCCCGCGCAGGATGAACAACCCGGCCAGCGTCACGATGAAGGAGGGAAGTCCGGAGCGGACGACGACCATGCCATTGATCCAGCCCACCGCCGCCGCCACGGCGAAGGCGAGCAGGATGCACAGCCACAAGGGCCAGCCCCAGATCACCGCGGGAATCGCCAGCACCACCCCGGCGGCTCCGATCATCGAGCCCACCGACAGGTCGAACTCGCCGCCGATCATGAGCAGCGCCGCCGCCACGGCGATGATCCCCAGCTGGGCCGACACTTCGAGGAAGGTGACGATGCCGAGCACCGAGAACATGCCGGTCCCGCGCGCCGCCACGCCGAAGAACAGGAACACGAGGATCGTGCCTGCCACCGCGCCGAGCTCGGGCCGGGCCATCAGCTTGCGGGCGAGCGGGGTCTCGGCCATGCGCTCGTCGCGAATCGAAGCCGTTCTGGCGGCCATGATCGTTGTCCTCCCCGATAGCGTGCGGTCCCCGGCGGTCGTGCGCCGGGGACCGCCTTGGGTCTAGCGGATGCCCTTGGCGCTGAGGTCGATGACCTGCGCTGCGGTATCCTGGGTCACGAAGCCCGGGCCGGTCATCACCGTCCCGGCCGGCATCACGCCGTATTTGTGGTAGAGGACGAGCAACTCGACGGGCAGGAAGCCCTGCAGGAACTGCTGCTGGTCGATCGCGAACAGCATCTTGCCGTCGCGGATCGCCTCCAGAACGCCCGGCGACAGGTCGAAGGTGCCGAACTTCACCTTGTCGAGGAGGTCGAGCTCCTCGAGGGCGGCGAGCGTCGGCTCCGCCGCCGAGGGCCCCAGGGCCAGGACGCCGCCGATGTCGGAGTTGCCCGAGAACTGCGCCTTGATGGCACTCTGGATCTCGGTCGGGTCCATGCTCACCGCGACCACCTCGACCTCGCCGCCCAGACCCTTGGCAAAGCCTTCGCAGCGCAGGTCCAGCGCTACGTTGCCGACCTCCTGGTTGACGCAGATCGCCTTGGTGACGCCGGCCTCCTTCATCTTCTTGCCGCCGCCTTCGCCGGCCTCGAACTCGGTCTGGCCGACATGCACGAGCACGCCCAGCTCCTCGCGCACGTCCGAGCCAGAGTTCATCGACACGACCGGGATGCCGGAGGCCACCGCGTTCTTGATCGAATCGCCCAGGGCCGCGGCGTCCGGAACCGACACCACCAGGCCGTCGGGGCTGCTTGCCACCGCCGCGTCGATCATCTGCGCCATCTGGACCATGTCGAACGTGGCCGGAGCGCGGTACTCGACATTGGCTCCCGTCACCTTCTGCGCCTCGTCGACGCCGTTCTTGACCACCGACCAGAACGGGTCCGAGGCCTGGCCGTGCACGACCACGACAATCCGCGCCGCGTCCTCGGCCATGGCGGCGGAGCCGACGCCGAGGGCGAGCGCCGCGGTCGCGGCCAGTGTCGCAAAGCGCTTCATGATGCTGCTTCTCCCTGCAGGCGCCTCGGGGGGCCGGTTCGTGCGATCCATGTTGCCTTGCCTCCTGTTGTGCATCCCGACAGCGATCGGGATTGCCGGTGAAGACGGTGCTCAGCCGAGCAGCCAGCGGTGGGCGGGCTCGGTGTTGAAGCGCCAGATGCGGGTGGGTCCGGCCATGACGTTGAGGTAGTAGAGGTCGTAGCCGTGGGCGGCGGCGCAGGGATGGTAGCCCTTCGGCACCAGGGTCACGTCGCCGTCCTCGACCGCCATCGCCACGTCGAGCGAACGGTCGTCGGTGTAGACGCGCTGCAGGGCGAAGCCCTGAGGCGGGTCGATGCGGTGGTAGTAGGTCTCCTCCAGCAGCGACTCCGCGGGCAGATCGTCGGTGTCGTGCTTGTGCGAGGGATAGGAGGACCAGTTGCCGCCGGGCGTGATCACCTCGACCACGAGCAGCGCGTTGGCGGGCTCGCCCTCGGGCAGGATGTCCCGCACGTGGCGTATGTTGGTGCCCTGGCCGCGGCTGCTGGTGGCGACCGCCGCGGCGGGGATCAGCCGGACGGGGTACGTACCGCCGCCGGGCGCGGTGCACACCGCGAGCTCGAGCTCGGTGCGGGCGGTGACGCGGAACTCCTCCCGCCAGGGCACGTAGACCGAGGTCGGGCTCTTGCCCTCGAACGGGCCGCCGCGCTCGCCGAGATCCGACCAGGACCGACCGCCGGCCGCGATGTCCGCCCTGCCCCCGACGATGACCAGGCAGGCTTCGCGCTCGCCGGTCGCGCAGGCCAGATGCTGCCCGGGCCGCAGCCGCCACAGCTCGAAGCCGACATGGCGCCAGCCCGCGCTCTCCGGGGTGACGCGGTGGACCAGGCCGGCCGCGTCCGGCGCGTGGTGGCGGAGATGGAGCCCCGTCATGCGGCCGCCTCCCAGGCGTCGATCAGGCGCCGGTAGCCGGAAGCCATGGCCTGGATCGCCTGCTGGTCGTTGATGCGCCCGGCGAGCCAGCTTTCCGCCGGCTTGCCGAAGATGGTGCGGCCGACGGCGAAGCCCTTGCAGACCGGGTGCCGCCGGGCCAGCGCGAACGCCGCGACCAGCTCGGGCTCCGGCGCGTCGAGCCCGAGCAGGAGCACGCCGCGGCAATGCGCGTCGTGCGCCGCGATCGCGGCGGCGATCCGGGCCCAGGCCGCGTCGCTGCCCGGATGGGGCAGCTTCCACCAGTCGGGGTGGACCCCGAGCTCGTAGAAGCGCTGCACGGCCCGGGCGAGCGTGGTCTCGTCGGTGGGAGCGTCGGACTTGCCCGGGATCACCTCGAGGAGGAGATCGAGCCCGTTGCGGCGGCAGGCGTCGGCCAGGACCAGGACCTGCCGCTCCTGCTCGGCGCACAGCTCCGCCGGGTCGTCGGGATGGTAGAACACCAGGCACTTGACGCAGTGCTCGACCGGCCAGGTGCGCAAGGTGCAGCCCAGGTCGGGGCCGCCCTCGAAGCGCAGGGGCCGCGAGCCCGGCAGCTCGACCGGGCGGGCGATCCACAGGCCCGTGCCGGTGGCCTGGTCGAGCGCTTCCTGGCCGAAGCGGCCGTCGAGAAGGATGCCGCCGTCGCCGCGGCCGTCGGCGGTCATCATGGCGGCACTCAGCGCCAGCCGCTTGAAGTGGGGGATGTGCGCGGGGCTGGTGCCGGAGCGTGCGCACATCTCCTCGAGCTGGGCCCGGTGGTCGATGGCGAAGGCAAGGACCTGCGGCCAGTGGCGGCTGCGGTTGGTCGCCCAGTGCACCTGCTCGAGCGCCTTGTCCTCGCGCAGCCGCCGATGCCCGCTGCCGGCCTTCAGGAAACCCTCGAGCTCGGTCCAGGAGGGGATCGCCGGGGCGCAGCCATGGCGCGACACCGCGAACGCACCGCAGGCGTTGGCCAGCCGGCAGCATTCCGCGAGCGGCAGGTCGCGCAGCCAGCCGCGCAGGAAGCCGCTCATGAAGGCGTCGCCCGCTCCCAGGACGTTGAACACCTCGACCGGGAAGCCGGGACCGGACACACCCTGGTCGATCCTGACCGGGATCTCGCCGGGGAACGCGGTGCAGCCCATCGGGCCGCGCTTGACCACGATCAGCGCCTCGGGTGCAGCCGTCCGGACCGCGCGGATCGCGGCCATGGTGTCGGTGCTGCCGCCGGCGATGTGGATCTCCTCCTCGGTGCCGACGATCAGGTCGCAGCCGGGCAGGATGGTCCGGAGATGCGCCGACACCCGGTCGTTGGCGACGAAGCGTTCCTCGCCCAGGCCGTGGCCGGTGAGCCCCCACAGGACCGGGCGATAGTCGATGTCGAGCACGACCCTGCCGCCATGCTTGCGGGCCAGCCGCATGGCCTTGCGCGAGGCGGCGTCCAGCGACGCGGTGCTGAAATGCGTGCCGGTGACCACGACCGCCTTGGCCGAGGCGATCAGGTCCTCGTCGATGTCGGCCTCGCCGAGCGCGGCGTCGGCGCAGTTCTCGCGGTAGAAGATCAGCGGGAAGGTGTCCTGGTCGCGGATGCCCAGGATGACCAGCGCCGTCAGCCGCTGCCGGTCGGTGACGATGCCGCGTATGTCGACGCCCTCGCGCTCGCACTGCTCCTTGATGAACCGGCCCATATGCTCGTCGCCGACCCGGGTGATCAGCGCCGAGCGCAGGCCGAGCCGGGCGGTGCCCACGGCGATGTTGGTGGGGCAGCCGCCGACATACTTGGCGAAGCTCGCCATGTCCTCGAGCCGCCCACCCACCTGCTCGCCATAGAGGTCGACCGAGGAGCGGCCGACCGTGACCACGTCGAGCGACTTGGCGTCAGCCATGGAGCGTGCCCGTCAGCGCAGGATCGCCATGACCGAGCCGGCCCCGGCGCGGCAGCAAGTCGGCCAGAGCGACGTGATCTGCTCGCTGGTGGATCTGGGTCGGCATGATGCGACCTCCGCGGCTTGGGCGATCAGGCGAGCTGCAGGCCGAGTGCGGCCACCGTGTCGACGAGGGTAGCATGACCCTTGCGGGCGTAGGTGAGCGGATGCGCCTTGACCGGGTCCTGCTCCGCCTCGCAGATCAACCAGCCGGCATAGCCGGCGTCCGCCACCGGCCGGAGCGCTTCGACGAAATCGATGCAGCCGTCGCCGGGGACGGTGTAGACGCCGTCGACCACCGCATCGAGGAAGCTCATCCGCTCGGCGTGGACGCGCTTCATGACCTCGAGGCGGACGTCCTTGGCGTGGACGTGGTTGATCCGTGTCGCCCATTTCCGGGCGACGGCGGCGGGGTCCTCGCCGGCGAAGGTGAGATGACCGGTGTCGTAGAGCAGGCCCACCGTCGCCGGCGTGCCTGCCATCAACCGGTCGATCTCGTGCGCCTTCTCGATCACCGTGCCCATGTGATGGTGGAAGGCCATGGGCAGGCCGTGCGCGGCCATCCAGTCGGCGAGCCGCGCGATCTTCCTGAGATAGTCCGGCCAGTCGCTCTCGCTCATCACCGGCCGGTCGGCCACCGGAACATCGCGCTTGCCCTGCACGGTCCCGGCGGTCTCGGCAAAGATCAGCACCGGGCAGCCGCAGGCCTTGAGGAGATCGAAATGCGGCCGCATCGCCGCGATCTCGTCCTCCACACCGCGGGTCAGCAGCTCACCGCTGTACCAGCCCGAAACCAGCTCCAGCCCGTACTTGCCGAGCACCGCCTGGACCGCGGCGGCGTCGTTCGGGAACTTGCCACCCTTCTCGATCCCCTTGAAGCCGGCCTCGGCCGCCTCCTCAAGGCAGGTCTCGAGCGGCGTGGCCCCACCGAGCTCCGGCATGTCGTCGTTGGTCCAGGCGATCGGGTTGGTCCCGAGCTTGACCGCCATCTCCGTCTCCTCCCTCAGCCCATGCCGTGCCGTGCGCGCTTGGTCGTCGGCATCACCTTCTTTTCCAGCGCACCCATGCTGCGGGCATGGCCGGTCCATCTTCATGTCGTTGCCTCCCCCGCCCGTTCCGGCCTAGGGCCAGTACAGACTGGTATCGCAGATACGATATTCTGGCACAAGCGACGAACGGAATTTTCGTTTCGCTACAGCTCAGGCCGCCTGCGCTGCACCGCTCCGGCGGCGCCCGGGCGGCCGAGGCTGGCCCTCTCCCAGGCGCTGACCCAGCCGGACGATCAGCGTCAGCGCCAGGCACATGGTGGCCGACAGCGCGCGAAAGCCGTGCAGCTCGGCGTCCTCGATCTCGAACGCGACCGTGGCCAGCGGCAGGAGCGGGCTGAGCGGGCCGTCGGTGAGCGCCAGGATCGGCAGCGAGCGCCCGTGCGCCCCACGCATAACCTCGAGCGTCTCCGGCGCGTAGGGCGAGAAGCTGACCGCAACCAGCACGTCGCGCGGCCCCATCAGCTTGGCTTGGTGAAGGGTCATCCCGCCGATGCCGTCGAGCAGGTGCGCGCGCATCCCGAGCTGGCCGAAGGCGTAGCCGAGATAGGCTGCGACCGCGAAGGCGCGGCGCTGACCGACCACGTGGATGGCTTCTGCCGTGGCGAGCAGGCCCACGGCACGCTCGATCTGCTCCGGTGGGGTGGCGCCCCGCAAATGCTCCAGAGCGCCGATCCCCGCCGTCGCCAGCCGGTCCAGCACCGAGGCCGGACCGTTCGAGACGCTCTGCTGGCGCAGGCCGCGGATGCGCTCGGCATAGTCGGCCGTGCGCTCGACCAGCTGGGAGCGGAACACCCGCTGCATGGCGCTGAAGCCGTCATAGCCGAACGCCTGGGCGAAGCGGATCAGGCTGGAGCGCGGCACCCCGGCCCGCTCGGCGATCACGGCGATGGTCTCCAGCGCCATGTCGTTCGGGTTACGCAGCGCGAAATCGGCGATCTGCCGCAGGCGCGGGCTCAAAAGGTCCCGCTTGGCGGCGAGGTCGGCCCGCAAGAGCTCGAACCCGCTCTGCATCAGTCCTGCTCCGACGGAACGCGTGAGGAGCCGCCCAAGACCCGGCGTTCACGCGCGGGCGAGCCTTCCATATCGCGTCGCGGAATGGAACAAAAATTCCATTCCACCGGTGCGACGGCTTCGCCAAGACCGCAAGGTCCCTGGCGACCGACTCAGTTGCTCTCGTCGGATTTGCCCAAGGACAGCACCTCCTGCTCCAGTCGCTGGCACGGCGCGTCGCCCTGCAGGCCCAGATCGATCAGCGGGATCAGGGCCGTCTTGCCGACCGAAACCCCCGGCTTGGTCAGCGGGCCCTGGACGAACACCGGGGCATCGAGATCGAGCAGGCTGAAGTCCTTGCCCTGCGCCTCCAGGCGAAGATCCAGCCGCTCCGCGCCGAGATCGACGGTGCCGTCGCCACGGATCACGGAATCGGTGGTGCCGAGCACCAAGCGACGGATGTCGGCGACGCCCTGGTCGACCGTCGCGCCCGCCACCGCGCAGTTGATCCCCACCGGCGCGTCGTCGCCGACATACAGCACCAGCGCCTCGGCGACGTCGAGGCCCGCGGCTTCCACGAGCAGGCCGCTGACCGAGCCGTCGGACACCACCAGCGACACGTGTCCGCGCAGGGTCGCCATGAGGTCGTGGACGCTGGCCCCGGTGCCGAGCAGATAGAGATTGCCGTGCGCCGTGCCCGAGGTCTCGTCGGCGAACCGGGTGCCGCGCGCCGCGTCCTTGAGCTTCAGGCCCTCGAAGGCGAGGTCGAGATCCGCGGACGGAGTTGCCGTCCGGCCGTTGAGGGCCGCCTCGCCCGTGACCTTGCCGCCCGCGAGCCCGACCTCGAGGGGGTTGGCCTCCAGCCGGCCGTCGCGAAGGGTGAGCCGCACGTCGACATGGTCGACCGGCACGCCCGGCAGATCATTCTCCTCGACCCGGACGTGCACGACGCCTTCCGCTTGGTGCAGCCAGGAGGTCGGCAGGGGCTCGTCGGGGAACAGGCGGCCCGATTGCTGTGCCGGTGCCTGCTCGGTCCCGGATCTGGGCACCAGATCGGCGTAGCGCAGGTGCGGCACCAGCAGGTCGGCGCGGACCTGCGGGGTCTGACCGCCGAGATCGGCCTCGGCCCAGCCCCTGGCCCGCGTTTCACCGATCTCGACCTCGGCGTCTTCGAAGCGGTAGGTCTGATCCTGGTCGCGCAGATGTCCCTGAACGCTGTAGGGCGGCGTTTCCGGGACCGGAAAGATGCCAAGCCCGAGGGTGGCGAGGTCGGGGCCGGCCAGGGAGAGGTCGATCTCGGCACCGCTGAGTGCCAGAGGCTGGGCAATGCTGCCGTCCGCGGTAAACTTGGTGTCGCGCAGCCCCACCTCGAGCCGGATCGGATAGGGCTGGTCCGCAGCGTCGAGCTGGTCGAGGGGTGCGCCGTGGAAGGAAATCCGCAGCGGTTCGCCGGCCAGCCGCCCGTCACCGGACAGGCTGACGCCGTCCTCCGCGGTCGCGGAGCCCGACAGGGAGGCCAGCCTCGCCGTCAGGTCGAGACCGCTGGCAAGGTCGGCGTAGGCGAAACGCGCATCGCTGACGCTCAGCTTCTCGATCACCGGGGTGACCGGCAGTTCGGTGACTGCGGAACCGCCCGAGCCGCCGAAACTCCAATTGCCCTGTCCGTCCGCACTGCGCTCCAGGTTCAGGCGCAGTCCACGCACTGCAAATTCTGGAATGACCACATTGCCGGCCAACAGATCCGAGATGCGCGCCTGCACGCGCAATTCGGCAATCTCGGCGAAGTCGTCGGCCTTTCCCCAAGGCGCGTTCCCGATCGTGACATCGCGTAGCCGAAGCATCGGCGGCAGGGACGTGCCCACCTCGATCGAACCGATGGTCACCTTCCTGCCGATCTGACCGCCGACCAGATCGGCCAGTTGCCCGCCGTAACCGCTCCAGTCGACCAGATCACCATCCGGCGCCGGCGCCGCGCCGGCGAGCAGCAACATCGAACCCACCGTCATGAATGATTTCGAGCGGCGACGGATCATCTGGCGGACCTCCACGAGAGCTATGCGGCGCCGTCGCGAGCGGCGTCGGTCCGGAGCCAATGCCATCTGCGCGGCAGCGTTGCGTCGCAGGCGGTGCGTTCCCGTTCTTGTGACCGCGTTTATGCCCCCTACCGGGCGGAACGACCGCTATCATCGCCGGTTCGAAGTCGGTCAGCCCTTGGCGAGCCCGTGCACTGTCCGCTCCCGATCACCCGGCCGGAGCTGCCTCGCCGTTGCTCGCCCGTATGTCTGGCGCCGAACCCGCGGAGGCATTGCCGTGCTGAACCTGAATAGTGCCGCGTCGCTGTCCACCATTCCGCAACCGCGAGCCGCTGCCGGGATGGCCTCCGCCAACCAGATGCTGGCGTCGATGCCTGCTGCCAGCCGTCGGCTGTTGGCGCCGCATCTGCGGGAGATCCGGGTAAAGCGCGGCGAGCTGCTGATCCAGCCCGGCGTGGCCATCCAGCATATCTGGTTTCCCCACGACTGCGTGATCTCGGTGCTGATGATGCTCGAGAATGGCGCCTGCGCCGAGACGTGCACCATCGGCCGCGAGGGCATGATGGGCTTCGTCTCCTCGCTGGGGGACGGGCGGAGCACTGCCTGTGGTGTGGCGCGGATCGGCGGCACGGCGACCAGGATCGACCGCGCCCGGTTTGCCGAAGTATTCGAGGCCTGCCCCGAATGGCGGCGGCATTGCCTACGCTATGCAGGTCTGATGATCGCCCAGATCCTGCAATCGGTGGCATGCAACGCCCACCACAGCGTCGAGGCTCGGCTTGCCCGTCAAATCCTGATCCTGCACGACCGGGTCGAGCGCGCCAACCTGCCGGTGACCCACGACTACCTGGCCGAGATGCTCGGCTCCAACCGCAGCACGGTCACGCTCGCGGCCAAGCTGCTGCAGCGGGAAGGGCTCATCGAGCAGCGGCGCGGTGCGGTGGTGGTGCGCCGACGGCGTGGCCTCGAGGCAGCCGCGTGCGAATGCTACCGTGCGGTCCGGAACCATTTCGAGCGACTGCTGCCCGCCAACGACCCGATTGTCGTCGGACGCTGATTTGCCGCCCGTACGGTTCCCTGGCCAACCGTGATCGCTGCCGTTCCGCGCTAGTCACTCCTCCTGTCCACAGCCGCAAAGGGGGAGGGCGGAGATGAGCTTCGAACACGACGATCTGCTGGCAGTCATACCCCGCCTTCGGGCCTATGCCCGCTCGCTCGCCCAGAACGGGCATGTCGCCGACGATCTGGTGCAGGATACGGTGGTGAGCGCCCTGCAGGCGCGCGATCAGTTCCGGTCCGGCACGAACCTGCGCGCATGGATGTTCACGATCCTGCGCAACCGCTTCCTGTCGCTGATGACCCGCCGGCCCCGGTCGATAGAACTGCCGGTGGATGATCGCGACCATGCAGATGCGCGCTGGTGGACGCCCGCCGCCCAGGAGAGCGGCATCGAGGTCGCGGCATTCATGGGCGCGTTCCGCACCTTGAGCCCGCGTCACCGTGAGGTGCTGGTGCTCGTCGGCGTACACGGCATGCGCTACGATGAGGTCGCGCAGATCTGCGGCTGCGAGGTCGGGACGGTCAAGAGCCGGGTCTGCCGTGCGCGCGAACAGCTGAAATCCATGCTCTTCTTAGAAGAAGACCGTAGTGAAAGTAGCGCCAGCTCCGCAGTAAAGCGTAGCAACAACATACCTTCCTCGCTCCCGCCTCAAAAATGTCGGAACCACTTCCGGAGTTCTGCCTTCACCTAGCGAGGCGTTCGACGTCTCGGTCCAACGCAACTCGGACGAGGAGAACCCCATGCGTACATTGACGCTCAGCTTGCTTTCCGCTCTGGCTCTGGCCGCCGCACCTGCCTTCGCGCAGTCGAACGACCAGTCGGGTCAGCAGGGCAAGGCCGCCGCGGGCCAGCAGAAGCAGCAGATCCAGGCGATGGGCCAGGAGAAGCTCCGCAGCAACCTGCAGAAGGCCGGGTTCAGCAACATCACCGTGCTCGACGCCGCCTATCTGGTCCAGGCCGACACCTCGGACGGCAACCAGGTGATGATGTTCATCAACCCGCCGAACACGTCCGCAGGCTCGCAGGCCAACGCCGGCAGTTCGTCTGGGTCGAGCAATTCGCAGCAGTCGACCTCGAGCAACTGACCGATGGTCGTGGCCGGGCGGGACAGTGTCCCGCCCGGCACCTCGGCCATGATGGCGGCCGGGCGCCGGACATCTCGGAAGGGAACTCGAATTACTGCGATGACGGCGCAAAGCATTGTAGAAGCTGCTCTAACCTCGGCTAAATATTCAAATCTGCAATGCGCAAGCGATGGAACCCAGGCTCGGGGTTTCCTTTTGTCATTGGGGCTGCGGCAGGCAGCTGAACATCGAGGAGACAGGGCCATGAAGCTACCCCTTCACACTATCTTCGCCGCGGCGTTGGCGTCCACGACGATGCTGGCGCTGCCTGCATTCGCGCAGAACAATCAATCCGGCGGTCAGTCGGGCGCCGACATCACGGTGCAGCAGCCCGCACCGGACGTCACGGTGCAGCAGCCCGCGCCCGAGGTCACCGTGACCCAGCCGCAGCCAGAGGTCACCGTGACCCAGCCGCAGCCGAAGGTCACCGTGGATCAGCCCAAGCCAGAGGTGACGGTCAATCAGCCGGACCCGAAGGTCACGGTCGACCAGCCGGAGCCGAAGGTCACGGTCGATCAGGCCGAGCCCGACGTGAGCGTCGAGAAGCAGGGTCAGGCCAACGTCGACGTGCAGCAGCAGGGCCAGCCCGACGTGCAGGTCCAGCAGGACAGCCAGGCGCAGAACGATCCGTCGCAGCAGCAGAAGCCGAACCAGGACGCGCAGCAGGGCAGCCAGGCGCAGAACGACCCGTCGCAGCAGCCGACGATGAACCAGGATCAGAGCGAGCCGCAGGCGGTCGGCACGACTGCCGCCACCGGCGCCGCGATGTCCAATGACAACGCGACCGCCAGCAGCGACTCCATGAACGACAATCCGCTGTACGCCATGCGCGGCAACGAGATCGTCGGCAAGGACGTCTACGGCTCGAACGGCGACGAGATCGGCGAGGTCGACGATGTCGTGATCAGCCGCGGGGCCGGCAAGTCGCCGGCGGTGATCATCGGCGTGGGCGGCTTCCTGGGCATCGGCGAGCGCGACGTGGCCATTCCGCTGGATCAGATCCGGATGGAGCAGGACCGGCTCGTGACCGACATGACGCGCGAGCAGATCGGCGGCATGGAAGCCTACGACCAGAACAACTGGGACAGCTGGGACGCCGACCGGCCGATCAACCAGGCTAGCGGCGGCTAGCCAGCCGGCGGCATGATCGCTATCGACGTGGCGCGGCCGCCCCGCACGGGGCGGCCGCATCATGCCGTCTTGGCGGGGAGCGATGAACGGCTTCGAGCGCTTGCGGAACATGCTGGTTCGTGTGCGTGGCAGCCTATGGCTGATCCCCGCCGGCATGAGCCTCGTCGCCTGCATCGGCGCCTATGCGATGCTGCGGCTGTCGCCGCTGCTGTCTTCGCCGGTGCCGGGTGGAGCCTGGTGGCTGTTCAGCGGCGACGCGAACACGGCGCGCAATCTGCTGGGCACCCTGACCTCGGCGATGATCACCATGACGTCGCTGGTGGTCTCGATCACCATGGTGGTCCTGACCCTGGCGGCCAACCAGCTCGGGCCGCGGCTGGTCACCAATTTCATGGGCGACCGGCAGATCAAGCTGATCCTCGGCCTGTTCATGGGCACCATTCTCTACCTGGTCACGGTGCTGCGCAGCCTCACCGGCGAGACCATGGCCGACCAGGTGCCTCATCTTGCGGTGACCGTCGGCACCGCGCTGTCTCTCGTGTGCCTGTTCGTGCTGCTGTTCTACATCCACAAGATCGCACGCTCGATCATCGCCGACACGGTGGTGCACAACGTCGCCGAGGCGCTGGACACGGCGATCCGCGCCAATCTCGGGACGTACGAGGACAGCAACGGGGTCGAGACGTTCGTTCCGCTTCGCCCGGGGACGGCAGCAGAACCGCGCTGGCTGTCGCTGAATCAGACCGGCTACGTGCAGGTCATCGACTATGACGGGCTGGCCGAGTTGATGACCGAGCATGACGGCGTGGTCCGCGTCGACGTCCGCGCCGGCAGCTTCGTCCTGGCCGACGGCCGGCACATCGCCGTGCACAGGCCCGAGGACGACGGGCTCGATGGCAAGATCCGCGACTGCTTCGTCATCGGCTCGGAGCGCAGCCCGACCCAGGACATCGAGTACGCGATGCGGCAGCTGATCGAGATCGCGCTGCGGGCGTTGTCGCCCGGGATCAACGATCCGTTCACCGCGATCGCGGTCATCCACCGGTTGGGCGCGGGCTTGGCCGAGACCTTCAAGCGCGTGATGCCCCCGGGCGAATATTGCGACGCGAAGCAGATCGTCCGGGTGGTGGCCGCCGCGCCCAGCCATGGCGGCCTCGTCGACAGCGCGTTCGGCCAGATTCGCCAGTCCGGCCAGGAACATCCGGCGATCCTGCTGGAGCTCGTCGCCATGCTGGGCATGCTGGCACCGCTTGCCCGCACCGCGGATCAGCGCGCAGCGTTGACCCGCCAATTGATGATGATCGAGCGCGCCGCCCCTTTGAGCACGGAAGAGCCGCTCGATCTCGCCGAGATCCAACGACACGCCCGCGAAGTCCGCCGCGAGCTGGACGAGCGCGAGCGCCCTGCGGGAAGCGCCGACGCAGAGGGGAGTTGACCCTCCGGCCGTTCTGCCGTTGACTCAGTTGCCGTCAACCGGCCTGCGGAACCTGCTCCGGCAGATCACGAACGCATGCGGGCCGGACGGGAGGCTCGCCGATGCCGTCGATCGCGTTCCAGGCCTCGTTGCCGTTCGTGCTGCGGTGGGAGGGTGGCTACGTCGACCATCCCGACGACCCCGGCGGCGCCACCAACCGCGGCGTCACGCAGAAGGTCTACGACGCCTGGCGGCGGCGTCAGGGACAGGCGCCGCGCGACGTGCGCCAGCTCGAGGACGGCGAGCTGGCCGCGATCTACGAGGGCGACTATTGGCTTCCGCCGCGCTGCGACCTGCTGCAGCGCGAACTCGACCTCGTCCAGTTCGACACCGCCGTCAACATGGGTACCGGCCGCGCGGTGAAGCTGCTGCAGGCCAGCCTGGGCTGCGCCGCGGACGGGGATTTCGGACCGGCGACGCGTGCCGCCGCCCAGGGCTGCGATCTCGGCGCCGCGGTCGCCGGCTACTGCCGGGAGCGGGAGGGCTTCTACCGCCGGCTGGCCGCCCAGCGCCCGAAGCTCGCGGTGTTCCTCAAGGGCTGGCTCAACCGCCTCAACGCCTTGCGCAAGGAAGTTGGCCTGCCCGGCTTCGAGCGCGCCGTGCCGCTCGATTTCGGCGATACCGGCTACATCGCCAAGGTCGCCGACGAGCTGGGCGACGATCTGTTGCTGCGCTGACCGGAAGAGCGAGCGCATGGCCCACCTCACCTTCATCCACGGCATCTCCAACAAGCCGCCCGAGCAGGACCTGCACCGGCTGTGGCGCGACGCGCTCGCGGACGGCGACGACCCGCTGCCCCTGGGCGATCTCGGCGTGTCCAGCTCCATGGTCTACTGGGCGGATGTCCTCTACGCCGATCCCGAGGCCGACCTCGCCGCCTTCGAGGGCGTGGCGGAAAACCGGCCGGAAGCCGTCGACGGCGCCGGCGACGCGGCCGTTCCGGTCGCGGCCACGCCCGAGGAGCAGGCGTTCCTGGACGGCCTGCAAGCACGGCTCACCACGGCGGACGAGGCGGAGATCGCCGCCGGCGGCGACTTGCCGTCGACCGGCGGGACACTGGAACGGGTACCGCTGCCCTGGTTCATCAAGCAGCGCTTTCTCGCCGCCTTCCTGCGCGACGTTCATCACTACCTGTTCGACATCGAGTGGTCGCCCCGCGCCGGTGCGACCTACCGCGTGCAGCAGGAGATCCGGCGCCGCTTCATCGCCAAGCTCGTCGACCCCTCGGTCAGCCGGCCGCACATCGTCGTGTCCCACAGCATGGGCACCGTCATCGCCTATGACTGCCTGAAGCGGGTGGCGGACTGCGCCGCCGTCGACGGCCTCGTCACCCTGGGCAGCCCGCTCGGGCTCGATGAGGTCCAGGACAAGCTGCAGCCCGGATGGACCGGCGACGACGGCTTTCCCGGCGACCGCGTGGCCGGCGGCTGGCTCAATCTGTTCGACCGGCTGGATCCGGTGTGCGGTTTCGACCCGGCGCTGGCCAACGACTTCCGGCGGGGCGGCGCGATGCTCGTCGCGGACCGGGCGGTCCGCAACCCGGGCGCCTGGCGGCACTCGGCAGGCAAGTATTTCCGCCAGAAGGCGGTGCGCGACGGCCTGCGCCAGCTGCTCGGCCTGTGACCGGGGCCGCCTGCGATCCCGAGGCTCTGCGCGAGCGGGTCGAGGTCGCGCTGGCCCGCCTGCGCGGCTCGTGCACGGCGGAGGAGCTCGCCGCCGCCAAGGAGCTGGTGGAGCTGCTGCGCAACGAGCGCGACTACGCCGCCATGGCCCGGCTGGCCGAGGCGGTCAGCCGTCGCGATCCCAAGGATGCCCGCATCCGCAGGCTCTACGCCCAGTGCCTGATCGAATCCGGCCAGGCCACCGTCGCGGTCGACATGCTCAAGCCGCTGATCCGGCGCCTGGCGACGGGCGATGGCGAGCATGCCGAGGTCCTGGGCCTGCTGGGCCGGGCGCACAAGCAGATGTTCTTCGACGCGGAGGACAAGGCCGGGCCGTCCGGGCAGCGGGCGCTGCGCGACGCGATCGCCGCCTATCGCCTGCCCTACGCGCGCGATCCGCGGCGATGCACCTGGCACGGCGTCAACCTCGTCGCACTCCTCACCCGTGCCCGACGCCTCGGCATGCGCCTCGCACCCGACCTGCACCCCGGCGAGATCGCGGCGCAGCTGGTCCGGGCCCTCGAGGCCGTCCCCGAGTCCGCGCGCGACGCGTGGCACCTGCCGACCCTGGCCGAGGCGGCGCTCGGCATCGAGGACTGGGACAAGGTCGAAGCCACCATCCGTCGCTACGCCGCGGCCGACGATGCCAAGGCGTTCCTGATCGCCAGCACGCTGCGCCAGTTCACCGAGGTCTGGGACTTGGCGGCGCAGGGCGGGCGCGGGGCGGCCATCGTCGACATCCTGCGCGCCCGGCTGGCCCTCGCCCGGGACGGTGCGCTGGCCCTCGATCCGGACGAGGTCCGCCACCTCCGCCGCCAGCCCGAGCCTACGGGGGCGCAGCTCGAGGCGCTCCTCGGCCGCAAGGGCCCGGAGACCTATCGCTGGTGGCGAACGGGCCTCGACCGGGCCCTTTCGGTGGCGGCGGTCTACCAGCGCAACGGCGACCGGATCGGCACGGCGTTCGCGGTGCGCGCCGGCGATCTCGGGCGGACGCCGGGCGACGAGCTTTTGCTGCTCACCAACTTCCACGTCGTCAACGACGCGGGTGCCGTGGAGGGCCTGCCTCCCGACGCGGTGGAGATCGTGTTCGAGGCCGTGGACGGGGAGCGGCGCCACCTGGTCGAGGCGCCCGTGCTCTGGAGCTCGCCGCCCGACCGGCACGACGCCGCCCTGCTGCGCCCGAAATCGCCCGTGTCCGGCATCGCGCCGCTGCCGCTCGCCAGGTCACTGCCGCTGGTCGAACCCGAGGCGCGCGTCTACGTCGTGGGCCATCCCGGCGGCGGCGCCCTCGCCTTCTCGTTCCAGGACAACGAGCTGCTCGATCACGAAGGCCCGCCCGGCGGCCATCGGCAGATTGATGGCGTGAGCCGGGTCCATTACCGCGCACCCACCGAGGGCGGCAGCTCGGGCAGCCCGGTGTTCAACGGCAAGCTGTGGGAGGCGATCGCGCTGCATCATGCGGGCGGCAAGCTCGGCATGGCGCGGCTCAACGGCCAGCCCGGCACCTACGCCGCCAATGAGGGCCTGTCGCTGATCGCCCTGCGCGCCGAGCTCGCCGGCGACACATGACCGCAGGCTACTGCACCGCCGCGTTCTGGGATGGTCCCAGCAGCTCGGGAAAACCCTGCGCCATGCTGACGCCGTAGAGCGGCTTGAACACGCCATTGTGGCAGGTGGCGCAGTTGATCTTGGGCGCGTCGGCGACCGCAGGCCCCAAGCGGTGGGCGGGGAACACGTCGCGCAGGGGCACGAGATAATTGTTGTTGAGGTCGCGCACCATGCGGATCCCGTACCAGGCCTTGGTGCGCTGCGGCGGGCTCTGCTCCCAGGAGCGGAACTGCCGGGTGTTGTGGCAGTAGTCGCAGTTCACGCCCAGCGCCTGCGACATGTGCATCATCAGGGCATAGCTCCATTCGGCCTGCTTGATCGAAGGCGGTTGGCCCCGGCGCAGGGCTTCGGTCGACTGGACCCGGATCTCGTTGCTCTCGAGCAGGAAGGGCGTGAACGGGTCGCGCGGCAGCGAGGAGCGGCCGACGATGGTGGATGCGGGATGGTTCTGCCCCACGGGCATCTGGGCGTAGCCGCCCGCCTGCTGCGGGCCCGGGTCCTGGAACCAGATGTTCGCCGGCACCAGCCGCCCGCGGTGGCAGGTGTAGCAGGTGACCCCGGTCTGGGCGACGTGCGGGGTCCAGTCGGCGTTGATGTGGCGGACCATCTCGAGCATCCGCCGTGCCACCACCTTGGTGTAGAGCTTGTCCTCGGCGAAGTTCTCGGTGTTGTGGCAGGCGGCGCAGCCTTCGTTCGGGGCCACCCACTCGGTGATGTTGACCATCAGCCGGGTGAATTCACCGGTGCTGAGGTCGCCCAGCACCTTCAGGTTCTCGTAGACGTCGCCGGCGCGCGGCCCCTCGTCGCCCGGCGGCGGCACGGCCGTCGGCACCAGGTTGGCGAGGCGCAGTTCCTCCTGCTGCCGGGGATGGTGGACCTGGACGAGACCGGTGCCGCGATAGCCGCTCTGCTGGGTGACCATCGGCGGATGCTGGCCCTGGAACAGGATGCCGCCCAGGAAGGTCGTGATCTCGCCGATCGCCAGGAGGGCGACGGCCGCAATCGCCAGGCGGGCGAGCCAGTTCATTTGAGTTCTCCGGCGCCGGCGACGGGCGCCAGTCCGGCGACCTTGCACTTGGCGCCGACGCAGCCGTGCGGCAGACCGTAAGCCTGCTCCGGTCCAGGAGTCCGCAGGTCGGGATCGTCCAGCGCCTTGCGTGTCTCGGGACTGAGCGGCAGCTGCTCGCCGGTCAGCGGGTCGTTGAAGGCGGACAGCGACAGGATGAAGTAGGCGAGCGCCCAGCGGTCCTCCTCGGCGAACGAATCCTTGAACGAAGGCATGGGCGTGCCGATCAGGCCCATGGAGATCGTCCGGTAGACGTCGGTGACGTTGGGGCCTGACTTGAACTGGCCGCGGGTGAGGTTGGCCGGAACGATGGGAAAGCCCCATTTGTCCTTCAGGCCGGGCGCCTTCTCGCCGTCGCCCTTGCCGAGCTTGCCGTGGCATTCCCAGCATTTGGCCTGCTGCCAGATCTCGCCGCCATGCGCCACCAGTTCCGGTGTCGGTGCCGGCGGCGTCCCGATCGGCAGCTTCTCGCCCGGCGGCTCCTCCTCGAAGTAGAAGTAGGGCTCGGTCGGATCGCTGCGGTCGGCGGTCAGCTCGAACTTCACATACTGGATCACCGCCAGGCGGTCTTCCAGCGGCAGTTCGTACCAGGGCGGCATCGCCGTCCCGCGCACGCCGCGCGAGATCGTCCGCAGCAGGTCGGCGTCGGACGGCAGCGGGCTCGCCGTCCGCCGGAACTTGTACATGCCGTAGGTGAAGTTGCGCGGGCGCTGGATGTGCAGGAAGGTCGCGACCGGACCGTTGCCGTCGCCCTTCACGCCGTGGCAGCCGATGCAGTGCTTCTCGTAGACCTGCTTGCCGCGTGCGACCATCTCGTCCGAGCGCGGCATGTCCTCCTCGGCCCCGGCGACGGCGACCGGCTCCAGCAGGTCACGCCAACGGCCGCGGTTGGTGCCCATCTTCTGCACGAAGGCGGTGAGTGCCGCGATGTTCTCGCTCTCGGCCACCAGCCTGACCGCATCGCCCGTGAACTCGTCGTTGGGCGTCCAGATCAGCGGGTACTTGCCCTGCGCCCGCTTCGGCACGAACAGCACCCCGGCCTCGTTCGGCGTGAGCTTGATCTGCTCCTGGCTGGCGAAGTCGAACAGGCGCTCGGTGACCGGCGTGCGCTCCAGCGTCCGCTCGCCGGCAGCGTCGTCGACCACCGCCACCGGATCGGGCGGCTGGTCGAACAGACCGGAAAAGCCGCCCATGATCGAGCCCGGAACCACGGTCGGCGGCTGCCAGAAATGGGCGAGATGCCACTCGTCGCCATATTTCAGGCCGACCCGCCCCAGGTCCGGCGCGATGCCGCGGGTGCCGAAGATGATCGGGTCGTCGAACGCCTTCTCGCCTGGCTCGGGCTCCGGCCCCCAGCGGCGCTCGTCCATGCTGATGTAGCCCCAGGGCCGGACCTCGTCCTTGTCGGGCCGGGCGTAGAGGGAGTGGCAGTAGGTGCAGCCGGAACTCATGAAGAGTTCGCGCCCCTTGGCCTGCAACGGCGTGTAGCCGGTGGCCTTGGTCGCGACCCACTTCAGCTCGCCCAGGTCGGTGCGCACCACGCTCGTGACCGCCGGACTGGGTGGCTTCAACCGGGTCGGCGGCTGCTCCGCGCGCAGGCCGAACATGTTGAGCAGGGTGGCGAACGTGGTGTCCGCCTCATGGGCCATGCCGCCGGTGGCGGCATGGGTTCTGGCGGCGATCCTGGGCGTGGCGTCGGCCGCCGTCTCCGCGCGGGCCTCGCCAGCGACCATCAGCACCGCCCCGGCGAGAAGCCACAGGCCGCGGCGGGCAACGAAGATGGGGCGCGCCTTCATTCTTGGCTTCTCCCGGCCGGTAACGGTGCGGATAGCGGTCGATCCGCCGGAGCCTGGTCGCCGCTAGCTACCTTCGCCACCAGGCAGAACGACTTGACGTTGCAGTGCGGCCACCAGATCGGCGACGCTCGCATCCTTCTCGAAATGCTCGAGATACTTGCCGTCCGGCCCCATCAGGTAGACGAAGCTGGTATGGTCGACGAGGTAGTCGTCGGACCCGCTGCCCGGCACCGGCGCGTGGAACACCCCATATTTGCGGCCGACCCTGTCGAGCGCGCGCGGCGAACCGGTGAGCGCCACCATTCGCGGGTGGAAGCCCGCGACGTAGCCCTTGAGCACTTCGGGCGTGTCGCGCTGCGGGTCGACGGTGATGAACAGCGGCACGACCCGGGCCGCCTTGGCCGGGGACCGCTCGGCCAGAGCATCCAGCGCCGCGGCCATTTCGATCAGGGTCGTCGGGCACAGGTCGGGACAGTAGGTGTAGCCGAAATAGACCAGCAGATAGGAGCCCTTGAAGTCGCCGTCGGTGCGGGTGGCGCCGTTCTGGTCGACCAGCTCGAACGGACCGCCGATCTCGACCGCGAGCGCCGGGATCGGGACGCCCGAGGCCAGCATCGCCGCCAACAGCCACGAGCGGATTTGGCTGGTGATCCGGGCCAAGGCTCAGCTCACCGCCAAGGATTGGCCGGCGCGATAGACGGCACCGCCGTCCTCCGTCCAGGTCAGGGTCAGCCGCCCGGACCCGCGGGCGATCACCGGGAAGGTGAGGTAGGCGTTGGCGGCGACCGCGGGCGTGAGGTCGGCGGCGAACACCTCCTCGCCGTCCAGCTCGCATACCATGCGATTGATGATCCGCCTTGGGATCGCCCGGCCTTCGGCGTCCCGCCGCAGCCCGGTCTCCATCCAGTGCGAGATCATGGTCCGGATCTCGACCACTTCGCCGCTGCGCATCCCGGTGGGAAGCTTGACCCGCGGCTCGGGCATGGGCATCGCCGCGACATCGGCTGCTCCGCTCTGCGCGCTGCAGCCGCTGATCGCGACCTTGATCGACCGCCGCGCCACCAGTGCTCGGCCATCGCTCAGCTCGGCGACCGCCACCACCTGGCGGATGCCTTCGTTGAGGCGGATCCGGCTCGAGGCCATGGCCCGCCCGTTGGCGGGGGTGAAATGGACGGTGACGACGTCGGGGAACGGGTTGCCCTCGGCCAGCACCGCGACCCGACGCACATGCTCCGCGGCCGTCATCGGGCTGGCCACGTCGATGCCCAGGGGGATGGTGGTGCCGAATTCGTAGCTGTCCGGCAGGTCGAGCCGCAGCAGCGCCTCGGGCCCCAGCGGCCGGTCGCCGATCGCGGCCGTGACCGCGGTCTCCAGGGCGGTGGATGCCGCGGCGGAACGGCATCCGGCGCCGGCCGCCAACAGCGTGGCCGCACCGGCGCCGATGAATTCGCGCCGACGCAGGCTGCCGAGGCGGCCGGGCGCCCGCCGCGGGCGCCCGGCTTCCATCAATGCGTGCCGGCGGCGAGCGGTGAGTTCTTGTTGGACCAGGTGATGTAGGTTTCGAGCGCCTTCATCGCCGGCCCGTCGGGATCGATCGCCTCGCCCTGGTTCGGCTTCTCGATGCACCAGTTGATCATGTCGCGCAGGGCCGCGAACTTGCTCATCTGCTCCTGCCACTTCGGATATTGCGCCGGGTGGGTGTCGGCGGCGAAGGGGTGGCACATGGCGCAGGCCATGCCCGTCGACGACAGGTTCACGTTCATCTTCTTGGCCGTGTCGGCATCGCCGTGGAACAGGGCGTCCCCAATCTTGACCTGCTCCATGAACAGCTGGTCGAACGTCTTCATCGTCGCCAACTGGTCTTCGACGCTCTGCGACTGGGCCTGTGCCGGCTCCGGCTGTCCTAGCAGGATTGCACAGCCGAGGCACGCGCCCGTGGCAACCAATCTCCAGGATGACTGCTTCGCCCTCATCTTCGCCTCCATTGGAGCCGTTTCGGTCGCTTGCTTTGGTTGCCGCCGATCATCGGCCATCGGGGCGCTTCCGTAGGAAAGTGGTCGGGTTGTCGCTCGTTCCGGACCGCTGCGGAATTGTGGCCAGGACCTCATTGCGCCACATCATCCACTCGTGGTCGACCTTCTGCGTCTCAGCGTTGAACTCCAGCTTGCCCCAGCCGACGCCGTCGAACGGATCGCCGGGATTGGTGCGGGCCATCGGCACGGTCAGGTCGGGCACGCCTTCCGGTGCGTAGGGCCACGGCCAGGAAGTCGCGAGCATCCCGATCGAGCGCATGGCGCCGATCTCGTTGTAGAGCACTTGGTGGGTGTGGCCGTGGATATTGGTGATCTTGGTGTAGGGCTTGACGATCTCGTGGACCTCGCGCCAGTCGCGGACCCAGAAGTTCCACGGCGGATAGTACTCGTAGAGCGGATTGTGGGTGAAGATCACCACCGGCCGGTCCTTGCCCCAGTCCGACAGCGTCTTGTCGAGGTAGTCAAGCTGCTCCGGACCGAGCCCCGACCAAGCCCCGGCTAGCCCGCCGTCCAGGCCTGCCATCGCGGCCATGCGCTCCTCGGGGCTCATATTGCGAGCGGTCCAGTAGTCCGCGGCCCGCCCAACCGTGTCGAGCCCGATGAAGCGGACGCCCTTGTGGTCGAACGTCCAGGGCGTGACCCCGAACAGCTCGTTCCAGGTCTTCCCCATGTCGAGGTACCAGTCGTGCTCGCCGGGGATGAAAACCTTCTTGATGTCGAGCGTGCTGATGATCTCGTTGCCGAGCTTCAGTTCGACCGGATCGCCGAGCTGGGCGAGGTCGCCGCCGAAGATGAGGAAGTCGGGCGCCGGGTCCATGGCCTTGACGTCGTTGAACGCCCGCGTCGCCTTGTCGACGAACCGGGTGTTGACCTCCTTGGGGTAGAGATGAGTATCCGAGATCCATGCGAAGCGGAACGACTCGACCGAGCCATCTGCCTGGGCGTAGGCCATGTCCATGGTGTTGATGCGCGGCAGCCAACCCATGGTCGCCGCCGCAGCCGCCCCACCCAATACCGCCCGGTTGATCAGGACGCGCCGGCTGATGCCCACGCCGCTGTCGGGCCGCACGCCCGGCTGCCATAGCGTCTGGCGCATCTCCTTCCTGGCCTGCTGGAACTCTTCCGACTCCAGCAACTTGTCGCCATGGTCGTCGTGATGATGGTCGATACTCATCGCATTTGCTCCTGATCAACCTTTGGTCGACTTCGCGACCGCTCGACGGAGAGGTGGCTCGGCCCTTAGGGCTCCTTGAGTTCGATCGGCACCTCCGCCGCGGCACCGGCGGCGACGGTGACCGGGATCTCGACCGGGCCGGTGTAGGCCTGGTTCGCGATCAGGGTGTATTCGCCGGGCGGAACGTCGGTGATCTCGAAGCTGCCGTCCTCGGCGGTGAGTGCGTAGTAGGGATTGGCGACCGCATAGATCCAACCCAGCATCCAGCCATGGGCGTCGCACTCGACCCGGATCTGTCCGGCACGCGTGATGTCGACCTCGACGGTCTGGCCCTGGTTGGGCAATGCCACGTTGAACACGTTGCGCTTGCCGAAATAGCCGGTGGTGTTGTGCAGCACCGGATCGTCGTTGACGATGTCCAGCTTGCCCACCGGGATCGCCTGGATGTCCGGGTGGAAGATGCAGCCCTTGTTCTCCAGCACGGGCGTCCCGGCAGCCGGCCAGGCTTTGCCGGTCTCGACGTTCTTCAGGTAGACGATCGCGTCGCCGACCCCGCCGTCCGCACCCACTTTTACTTCGGGTTCTTCGCGCACGCCGCCGCAGACGTCCTGGTTCTTGGTCGGCACGATGGTGCGCGTCGGAACGTCGCCCTGGTAGACGACCTTGCCCTTGATGCTGCCGCCGTCGCTGACTTGGCCCTCCTGGTAGGCGAGGCTCGGATGTGCAATGACCGCGGCGGCGACGCCAAAGGCAATACTTATGGTCGAGCCCCGCAGTTTCATGCGCACCTCCCTGTCTAGGTCGGATCGGCCCGCTGAGGGCTGCCCTTCCTTTCCCTGATGCATCCATCACTATCGATGCATGCCGCCGATGGTCAATGATTTTCTGCGTCGATTGCTTAATTGCCCGAGTCAATTACATTCTTGGCGTTGTAAATAGACCGAGTTCGGCAGGAACATCAGTGTGCGATGCTATCCGAAAGTGTTGGTTCTGCCCTGTCCAAACAGTGGGCGCGGTTCGAACACTTGAGGTGTTGCGCCTCATCCTTGGTATAACGTGACCCGCAGCCGGACGCCGGTAGATTGCAACCCCGTCGGGAGACGCTCATGCTGGAGCTGGTCGGAGGCCCATGAAGGAGGCGGTGGTGGGAGAGCAACAAGCTCGGCGGCCGGCCCTGTGGCGGCGCGCGTCATTCGCCCCCCCGGCCGCCTGTTTCACGGCCAGCTCACCCGAGCGCTCCGATGGTCCGGCATGCTGATCTCGCGGCGGCGCCTGGGTCTGGGCCTCGGCGGGTTCGCCCTCGAGGCGGTCGGCCTCCAGGCGAAGGCGCGCGGCCAGAGCGCGCCGCGCGTGGTGGTCGTCGGCGGCGGCGCCGGCGGGGCCACCTGCGCCCGCTACCTGGCCAAGGGCGGCGTCGCCGTGACCCTGGTGGAGCCGCAGGCGCGCTACACCAGCTGCTTCGGCAGCAACCTCTATCTCGCCGGCTGGCGCGACCTGCGCTCCCTGACCCACGGCTACGACAAGCTCGTCGCTTCCGGTGTCGTGCTGGCGCCCGAGCGTGCGGTCGCGGTGGACGCCGTGGGGCGCACCGTGCGCCTGGCCGGCGGCACCAGCCTGCCCTACGACCGTCTGGTGATGTCGCCCGGCATCGACCTGCGTTACGCCGCGATCGAAGGCTACGACGAGGCCGCGGCCGAGATCATGCCGCACGCATGGCGGGCCGGTGCGCAGACCACCCTGTTGCGGGCCCAACTCGAGGCCATGCCCGATGGCGGGCTGTTCGTCGTGGCAGCACCGCCCGAACCCTATCGTTGCCCGCCGGCACCCTATGAGCGCGCCAGCCTGGTCGCGGCCTACTTCAAGCGGACCAAGCCGCGCGCGAAGATCCTGATCCTCGATGCCAAGGACAGCTTCAGCAAGCAGGCCTTGTTCGAGGAAGGGTGGCGGCGCCACTATCCCGACATGATCGAGTGGGTGCCGGGTGCCTTCGGCGGCGAGGTCGTCGCGGTCGACCCGGCCGCCATGACCGTCACCACCGCCGCCGGCGACGTCCACCGCGCCGACGTCGCCAACATCGTCCCGCCGCAGGCGGCAGGTGCGATCGCGCGCGAGGCCGGGCTTGCCGACGACACCGGCTGGTGCCCGATCCGGCCCGCAGGCATGACGTCCCGTCGCCAGCCCGACATCCATGTCGTGGGCGACGCTGCGATCGCCAGCGCCATGCCGAAGTCGGCCTTCGCCGCCAACAGCCAGGGCAAGGCGGTGGCGATGCTCATCGCCGCGGAACTCACCGGCGCCACGCCCCTCCCCGCCCGCTTCAGCAACAGCTGCTGGAGTTCGCTGGCGCCCGGCGACACGGTCAAGATCGGCGCCGACTATCTGCCGCGCGAGGCCAGGTTCGAAAGCGTCGACGGCTTCGTCAGCCAGGTCGGCGAGGACCCGGCACTACGGGCGCGGAACCGTGCCGAGGCAGATGCGTGGTACGCCAGCGTCACCGCGGACATCTTCGGCTGAGCTGGCGTACCGCGTGGCGCAGGGCTAGCGGGCGTCGAAGGCGCAGTTGGCGGCCCGAGGCGCCCCACCGCCCGCCGTCGGGCTGCCCAGCACGTCATTGTTCATCACGCGCCGGATGTGCGGGTAGATCTTGCGGATGTCGCCGCGCAGCGTGCGCTTGACGGCAAAGTCCACGTGCTGGTCGGCGTCGAGGGACCCGGCGTTGCAGCCGCCGCCATTGATGACGTAGATGCCGTAGTCCTGGATCGCTTGCGCCAGCCGCAGGCCGACCTCGGTCAGTCCCAGCGCGGTGATGTCCACGTCGGGCTTGATCGCCAGCAATGCACCGTATGGGATGTTACCGGTATTGTTGCCGGCCTTGGCGTAGGATGTGTCCCGCGCGGTCGCCGGCAGGACGTAGTCCTGCGAGAGCATGACCTTGCAGCCGGCGCCGGATTTGCGGGGCAAGCCCATATGCAAGGCATGGGTGATCCTGTAGCCCGCAGGATTGATCTCATGGCCGCGCAGCACCCCGAACAGGCCGGCCACGCCCGTGGCGGCGGTACCGACCCGCTCGAGCGGCCGGGTGCCGTGGCCGAGGCCGCGCGCGTCCCAGCTGACCCGCTTCTGGGCGACGGGACTGCCATTGTTCCAGTAATACTGTCTCAGCTGGTGCACGACGCTGTCGTCGACGTTGGGAGCACCCTTGTCGAAGATGACCACGACATTGTCGTCACAGCTGCCGCCGGGCAGGGCCGCTCCGGTCAGGAACCCGGACGCCGGCAACCTGATCGTGGCCGGCATGCCGACGACCTTGTCGCAGGATGCGGCGCCGCCGATCACGAAGTACGGGTCCTGGATCGACACGTCGACCACGCTGGTGCCAGCCGGATTGCCGATATTGATGTTGAAGTGCGTGGTGCTCAGCCAGTCCCGGGTGCCGGGGTCGTCATCGGCGGCGTAGACCGCGTCGCTGCCGATCGGCCGATGGTGCGCGCTGGCGGCGCTGAACGGGTTCTTGAACAGATTGGCCTTGTCCGCCTTGGGCAACGGGCAGGCGACCTGTGCTTGGGCAGTGGCCAAGGGGCTCGCCGCCAGCGTCAGCAGGAGGGCGAGTGCGGTCGAGCGCCGTCCGCGTGCGGCGCAGCCAGGATGAACCTGATCGATCATCATTGTGGAGCGTCTCCCCGCCATTTTTCGGCGTGCTGTGTATCCGCAGAACCAGGGGAAGCTCGATCGTTAAACGATTTGAAGCTGTGCGCGACAAAAATTCGTCTTGGAATGTTTGCTCTGCAGTTTGGAATCGCGCTCTGCGATGGCACGAAGGGAATCGCGCCGCGAGATGCGGCGGGAGGCGGCGCCCGTCACGCCAGCATCCCCGCCGACATCTTCGGCTGCACCGGCCGATCGGCCGGTGCAGCGGTCAGGTCGCGTCGAACGCGCAGTTCGCGGCACGCGGCTCGCCGCCGCCCGCCGTCGGGCTGCCCAGAACATTGTTGTTCATCACGCGCCGGATGTGCGGGTAGATCTTGCGGATGTCGCTCCGCAGCGTGCGCTTGACCGCGGCGCTGATATTCTGATCGCCGTCGAGGGCGCCATTGGTGCAGCCGCCACCGTTGATGACGTAGATGCCGTAGTCCTGGATCGCCTGCGCCAGCCGCAGGCCGACCTCGGTCAGTCCCAGCGAGTTGACGTTCACGTCGTCCTTGATCGCCAGCAAGGCACCGTACGGAATGTGGCCGATGTTGTTGCCCGGCTTGTCGTAGGAAGTGTCGCGCGCGGTCGCCGGCAGGACGTAGTCCGCCGACAGCATCACCTTGCATCCGGCACCGGTCTTTCGCGGCAGCCCGATGTGCAGGGCATGGGCGATCGTGTAGCCGGGGGTGTTGAGCTCGTGGCCGCGCAGTATCCCGAACAGCCCAGCGACTCCCGTTGCCGCCGTGCCGACCCGCTCGAGCGGCCTGGTGCCGTGGCCTAGGCCGCGAATGTCCCAGGTGACGCGCTTCTGTGCCACCGGGCTCCCATTGTTCCAGTAGTACTGCCGCATCTGATACGTGACCCCGTCGTCGAAGTTCGGGGCACCCTTGTCGAAGATGACCACGACATTGTCCGAGCAGGCGCTGCCCGGCCGGGCCGTGGTGTTCACGAAGCCGGAGGCAGGCAGTCGGATCGACACCGGCATGCCGACGATCTTGTCGCAGGCAGCGAAGCCGCCGACGGTGAAGTATGGATCCTTGATCGAGACATCGATCACGTGGGTGCCGGAGGGATTGCCGACATTGACGTTGAAGTGCGCCGCGCTCAGCCAATCCCTGGTGCCCGGATCGTCGTCGCCTGCGTAGACCGCACCGCGGCCGATCGGGCGATGGTGGGCACTGGCGGCACTGAAGGGGTTCTTGAACAGGTTCGCCTGATCGGCCGGGGGCAGCGGGCAGGCGACTTGCGCCATGGCCGTCGCGACCGGACCCGCCGCCAAGGCGAGCGAGATGGCCGTCGCCCACCACGCCCGCACCGTCCCTGACGGTCTGCGCCCGCCTGCGGCTGGAAGCGCCGGTCCGCAGGATCGTGTGATTTCCGCCCCAAAATGCGTTCTTGACCGACATGAGAGCCGCTCCCCACGGTTATGGCAACCTTGCCTTTAGCGCGGTACAAGCTATGCGCGTTTTAGGATGAAATTTGTTCTATTTTTACGACAAATAATGTCGCGGCTCTAAACGTCGGAGTGGATGGACCGCTGCGGTTCGGCCCGTCGGGCAGGCGATCGGCGCTTGTGCATGAAACCGATGGGAGCGCGTTGCGCGAGCCGCTGGCGGGCGGATACAGCTCGACGAGCTGTCAGCTCACCTGAAATCCGCGCCAGTATGGGTCGCGGTCGTCGACGAAGATCGTGTTCAGCCCCGTCATCCGAGCCCACCCGGCGATCGAGGGCACGATCGCCGGGTGGCCGGCGAGTTCGCTCGCGGCCTCGATGCGGCCCTCGAACTCGCTGCCGATGATGCTTTCGTGGACGAACGCGTCGCCGACCTTGAGCTTCCCCTTGGCCGCGAGCTGCGCCATCCGCGCCGAGGTCCCCGTGCCGCATGGGCTGCGGTCGATCGCCTTGTCGCCGTAGAATACGGCGTTGCGGGCATGTGCCCGCGGACCCCGTGGCTTTCCGGTCCACTGGATGTGGTGCACGCCCCGAATGGTCGGGTCCTCGGGGTGGACCGGCTCGACCGCAGCGTTCACCGCCCGGCGCAGCAGCGGCGAGAGGCGCAGGATCTGGTCGGCCGAGAACCCGTCGAGCCCCGGATAGTTCTTCTGCGGCTCGACGATGGCGTAGAAATTGCCGCCATAGGCGATGTCGAGCACGAGCTCGCCCAGCTCCGGGCAGTCCACCCGCACCTCGCTCAGCGCCAGGTACGATTTGACGTTGGTCAGCCGCACCCGCTCGACGAACCGCCCCGCCTCCTCGTAGCGCGCCACCACCCGCCCCGCCGGCGTGTCGAGGTTGAGCACGCCCGGCTCGCGCGGCCGCACCAGCCCCTGCTCCAGCGCCATGGTGACCGTGCCGATCGTGCCATGGCCGCACATCGGCAGGCAGCCCGACACCTCGATGAACAGCACGCCCACGTCGCCGTCCGGCGTGGTCGGCGGGTAGAGGATCGAGCCCGACATCACGTCGTGCCCGCGCGGCTCGAACATCAGCGCGGTACGGATCCAGTCCCAGTGGGCCAGGAAGTCCTGCCGCTTCTCGCTCATGGTGGCGCCCTGCAGCAGCGGCCCGCCGCCCGCCACCAGCCGCACCGGGCAACCGCAAGTGTGGCCGTCGACGCAGAAGAAGGTCTTGCGGATCGGTGCGGACATGAGCGCCTGCGTCGGGGTCAAGGTCGCGTCATCTCGCGTCCGAGATTGTCGCCTGAAAGGCTTCGCGCAGCCAGCGCCCCTCGTCCCACCTCCAGACCTGGGTGAAGCGCAAGGTCAGGTCCTGGCGCGCGCCCGCCTGTGGGTCGCCCATGCCGGCGACATCGTTGATTCCGGTGACGATCGCGGTATCGCCGACCAGACGCGTCAGCAGGTCGCGAAAACCGATACGGGTGGTGCGCCCGGCTCGGCGGCCGGCATAGGCCAGCCAGGATGCGCGGTCGTGGAAGTCGCCATAGGCGTCGATGTGGGTGTAAGTTTCCGACAGCATGGTCTCGAGAGCCGCAAAGTCGCCGCAGGCCCACGCTTCGCCGAAGCGTGTCACCGCTAGCCGCAGTGCCGCCATTCGCTCCTCATGCCCCATCCGCATGGCTCCGTGTGCCTTGCCCGGCGTGCGACCATACGCCGAGGTGCGAGGGCTGAGTATCGGCAAATGCTCGGCCCGCATCGCCTGAAAGGAAGTTCATTGAGCGGGAATGAAGGCCGCAAGGTCGTCCTCGTCCTGGCTACGCCGGACGGGGCCGCATTCGGCCAGCTACCGCCGTTTCCGGTCGCCTCGCCCTGGTGGCCGGACGTCGAGCCTGTCGTCGCCGCCTGCGAGGCACTGCATGGCTTCCGCCCCCTCATCCTGCGCATGCTCCACGCGGATCGGCCTCGCCCCCCGGGCGGCACCGTGACCTATCTGGCCGAGGTGCCCGAACGTCGCCCCGCAGCTCCCTGGCCCGGCCGGCTGACCGATGACCCGCGACGGCCCAGCTATGCCAACCCGGGCGGCCCGGCCGCCGACCTCGCCTGGGCCGGCTCGGCCATGACGGCGAACGCGATCCGGCGTACCGGCGACCCGGTCCAGGTGCGCAGCTGGAACCTATCCTGCCTATGGCGGCTGCCGTCCGAGCGCGGGAACCTCTGGCTCAAGGTCCTGCCGTCCTTCGCAGCACCCGAAGGGCCGCTGTTGGCCATGCTGCGAAACCATCCGGTGCCGCGCCTGCTGGCCAACGACGAGCGCCGCCTGCTAATGTTCGAGGTCCCGGGCCAGGATCTCTACGACATGGGCGAGCCGCTGCTCTCGGCCACGGTCGACCTTCTCGTCCGCCTGCAGTCCGGGGTGGCCGCCGAGGTGGACCGGCTCATCGCCCTGGGCCTGCCCGACTGGCGCAGCACTCCGGCGATCGCCGACCTGACGACCGTGCTCGGGCGCAGGCTGCCCACCCTGTCCGCCACCGACCGCGCGCTGCTCGACCGCTTCGTCGCCGGCCTCGACCGCCGTTTTGCGGCGGTCGACGCCTGCGGCCTGCCCGCGTCGCTGGTCCATGGCGACTTCCACCCCGGCAATGTCCGAGGCGCCGGTTCGAGCCTGACCCTGATCGACTTCGCCGACAGCATCGTCGGCCACCCGCTCTTGGACCTGCCGCCTTTCATCGGCGGGATCGCGCCCGGGGCATGCGACGGCGTGCGGCGGAACTGGTTCGCGGCGTGGCGGACGGCTGCCCCGGGCTGCGATCCCGCGCGCGCGGCCAAGCTCCTGGCCCCGATCGCCTCGGCACGCCAGATGGCCACCTACCTCAAATTCCTGGACGCGATCGAGCCCGCCGAGCACCCCTACCACCGTGACGATCCAGGCGTCTGGCTGGAGCGGACGCTGCAGCTGCTTCGCGCCGCCGACGGCACGGAGTAGCTGTTTCACCCCAACAGCAGCGCGTCCTCGTCGATCTCGACCCCCCGCCGCCGCCTGAATTCGGCCAGCAGGTCCTCGACCTTGAGCCGCGCCTTGGCCTCGCCCGCCACGTCGAGGCAGATCCTGCCCTCGTGCAGCATCAAGAGCCGGTCGCCGAGCGCCAGCGCCTGCTGCATCGAATGCGTCACCATCAGCGTGGTCAGGCGCAGCTGGCCGACCAGCCTCGTGGTGAGATCGAGCACGAACTCGGCCGTGCGCGGGTCCAAGGCGGCGGTGTGCTCGTCGAGCAGCAGGATCTTGGACGGCGCCATGGTCGCCATCAGGAGTGCCACCGCCTGGCGCTGCCCGCCCGACAGCAGCCCCATCCGGTCGCCAAGGCGTCCTTCCAGCCCGAGCCCGAGTTCGGCCAGCCGCTGGCGCCAGCGCGCGCGCCCGTCCCCGGCCACCGCGAGCTTCAGTCCCCGCGCCCGGCCGCGCGCCTCGGCCAGCGCCAGGTTCTCCTCGATGGTGAGCGTGCCGCAGGTGCCGCCCAGCGGGTCCTGGAACACCCGCGCCAGCAGCTGCGCCCGCGCGGCGGCGCTCTGGCCGGTCACGTCGCGTGCCGTCGACCGAGATCCGGCCGGCGGCCACGCGCACGGTGCCGGCCAGCACGTTGAGCAGGGTCGACTTGCCCGCGCCGTTGCTGCCGATCACGGTGACGAACTGCCCTTGCGGGATGGCCAGGTCGACGGCCGCGCAGGGCGCGGGTCTCCAGGACGGTGCCGGGGTGGAACACCACCTCCACGCCTTCGAGCCGGATCACGGCGCGGGCATCCGCCGCCCGGGCAGGCGGAACCTGGTGCCGGGCAGGATCAGCGCCCCGCCGACCAGCACCGCCGTGACCAGGTTGAGGTCGGAAGCTTGGAGGCCGAGGAAATCCGCCTCGAGCGCCAGCGCCACCACGATCCGATAGAACACCGAGCCCAGGAGGCAGCCCAGGACCGCCGCCAGCACGGTCGGACGCGGCAGCAGCGTCTCGCCGATGATCACCGCCGCCAGGCCCACCACGATGGTGCCGGTCCCGAGCGTCACGTCGGCGAAGCCGTTGGTCTGCGCGAACAGGGCGCCGGCCAGGGCCGCGAAGCCGTTGCTGAGCGCCATGCCGAGGCAGGTGACGGCGCCGACGCGGATGCCCTGCGCCTCCGCCATCCGCGGGTTGACGCCGGTGGCGCGCATCGCCAGCCCGACCTCGCTCGAGAGGAACCGCACCAGCAGTGCCGCGCACACCGCCACCACCCCCAGCAGCACGAGCGGCCGCAGCCACAGCAGCGGCAGTCCCAGCTGCTCGAACGGCGTCAGCACCGTGGTCTCGCCGAGCAGCGCGACGTTGGGCCGGCCCATGATCCGCAGGTTGATCGAGTACAGCGCGATCATGGTCAGGATGCTGGCGAGGAGATGGAGGATCTTGAACCGCACGTTCAAGAGTGCGGTCACCAGGCCCGCCGCGGCCCCGGCCGCCAGCGCCAGGGCGGTCCCGGCCCAGGCGCCCAGCCCGCCGGTGATCGCCGTCGCCGCCACCGCGGCACCCAGCGGGAAGCTGCCGTCGACGGTGAGGTCGGGAAAGCTCAGCACCCGGAACGACAGATAGACGCCCAGCGCAACCAGCCCGAAGGTCAGCCCGAGCTCGACCGCCCCCAGGAACGCGACCAGGCTCACCTCGGTGCTACTGCACCACCGACTTGGCGCGCGCCACCACCGCCTCCGGCAGCGTGACGCCCATGGCCTCGGCCGCCCCGGGGTTGACGTACAGCTCGGTGATCTCGACCCCCTCGACCGGGATGTCGCCGGGCCGCTCGCCCCTGAGCACCCGGGCCACGATCCGGCCGGTCTGCCGGCCCACGTCGCCATAGTTGAAGCCGAGCGCGGCGATCGCACCGCGCGGCACCGAATCGGTGTCGCCCGCGATCACCGGCAGCTTGTTCTGCCGCCCGACCTGGACGATGGCCTCCAGTGCCGTCACCACCGTGTTGTCGGTCGGCACGTAGATCGCCTCGACATTGCCCACCAGGCTCTGGGCGGCCGGCAGCACGTCGGCGGATTTGGGGGCCGGCGCCTCCTCGATCGCGATCCCGCGCGCCGGCGCCTCGGCCTTGAGCAGCTCCAAGAGCGTCAGCGAGTTGGCCTCGCCCGGATTGTAGATCACGCCCAGCGTCTTCACGCCCGGCACGATCTCCTTGACCAGGTCGAGATGCTTGCCGATCGGCGACAGGTCCGACATGCCGGTGACATTGCCGCCGGGATGCTGCGGGTCGCCGATCAGCTTCGCACCCACGGGATCGGTCACGGCGGTGAACACGACCGGAATGTCCCTGGTCGCCCCCACCACCGCCTGGGCCGAGGGGGTCGAGATCGGCACGATCACGGCCGGCGCGTCGCCCACGAGCTTGCGCGCGATCTGCGCCGCGGTCGCCGGGTTGCCCTGGGCGCTCTCGTAGGTGAAGGTGATCGTCTCGCCGTCGACGAAGCCCTCCGCCGCCAGCGCCTCCTTGATCCCGTCGCGGGCGGCGTCCAGCGCCGGGTGCTCGACGATCGCGGTCACCGCCACCATCGGCTTGTCCTGGGCCAGGGCCGGCCCGGACAATGCGGTGGCGGCGAGCAGGGCCAGTGCGGCACGGCGTGCGACGAGCATGAAGGGCCTCCCCCTGGGCGTGCGATCGCGCGGAGGCTTAGGCGCGGCCGCAGCCGCCGGCAAGCATCCGCGCTAGCGCACCACGATGTCCGCCCGCGCCACCACGGCCTCGGGCAGCGTCACCCCCATGGCCTCGGCCGCCGCCGGGTTGACCGCGAGCTGCAGGGTCTCGGCGAATTCGACCGGCATGTCGCCGGGCCGTTCGCCCCGCAGCACCCGGGCGACCATCCGGCCGGTCTGCCGGCCCACGTCGAGATAATCGAAGCCCAAGGCCGCGATCGCACCGCGCGGCACCGAATCGATGTCGCCCGCGATCACCGGCAGCTGGTTCTCGCGCCCGACCTGGACCAGCGCCTCCAGTGCCGTCACCACCGTGTTGTCGGTCGGCACGTAGATCGCGTCGGCCCGGCCGACCAGGCTGCGTGCCGCCTCCTGCACGTCCGCCGACTTGGCCGCCGGCGCCTCCACGATGGTGATCCCGCGCGCCGGCGCCTCGGCCTGGAGCAGGCCGACCAGCGTCCGCGAGTTGGACTCGCCGGGATTGTGGACCACGCCCAGCCGCTTCAGTTCCGGCAGGATCTCCTTGACCAGGTCGAGATGCCTGCCGATCGGCGTCAGGTTCGACATGCCCGTGACGTTGCCGCCCGGATGCTCGGGATCGCCGACCAGCTTCGCCCCCACCGGATCGGTGACCGAGCTGAACACCACGGGAATGTCCCGCGTCGCCGCCGCCACCGCCTGGGCCGAGGGCGTGGAGATCGGCACGATCACCGCCGGGTCCTCGCCCACGAACCGGCGTGCGATCTGCACCGCCGTGGCCGGGCTGCCCTGGGCGCTCTCGAAGACGAACCGGATCGTCTCGCCGTCGACGAAGCCTTCCGCCGCCAGCCCCTCCTTGACCCCGTCGCGGGTCGCGTCCAGTGCCGGATGTTCGACGATGGCGGTCACGGCGACCAGCGGGCGGTCCTGGGCCAGGACCGGCCCTGCGCAGGCGAAGGCGAGGAAGGCCAGTACGGCGCTGCGCGCGACGAGCATGGACCGGGCATCCCCCTTGGCGTGCGACGGTGCGGAGGCTTAGGCTGCGCGCCACTTGCCCGCAAGGACCCGCGCATGCCGACCATCCGCTTCGATCGCAAGCCGCCCGTCGACACCGTCGAATGGTACCAGGACGCCACCGGCGCCTTTTCCGCCGGCTACTGGACCCACGAAGGCGGCGTGCTCGAGGTCGACTACACCGAGCACGAGTTCTGCCTCCTGCTCGCCGGCAAGGTCCGCCTCACCGACCAGGACGGCCATGTCGACGAGTACGGCATGGGCGACGGCTTCGTCATCCCGATGGGCTTCAAGGGCACCTGGGAGACGTTGAAACCGGTCAGGAAGTGGTACGTGATCTGGCAGCCGAAGTGATGCCGCCGGCGAGCCCGCTCCCGCGTCAGGCTGCCAGCCAGTTGCCGTGCAGGCCCTGCGGCACGCGCTGCGGCAGCCGCACCGCGGCCACCGGCGCCTCGTCCGGGCGAGCGGCGTCGAGCAGGACGAAATCGCTGCTCGCGGTCGCGGGATCGAACACGAACAAGGCCAGGTAGCCCTCGGCCTCGCCGTCGGCACCCGGCCGCGGTACGAACGCCGCCTCGCCGACCATGCGCGGGCCGAAATCGTGGCGGACTACGTCACCGGTGTGCGCGTCGACACGCACGACCGCGTTGAAGGTGCCGGCGACATCCGCGCCTTCGCCGAAGGTCTCGGTCAGGGTGGGTGCGTAGACGTAGCGCGTCGGCCGCGCCTCCAGCAGATCGTTGGCGCGCGGGAACTCGACCATCGGCCCCGCCAGGCACCGGTCCTCGATCCGCCGCGCCGCGAGGTCGATCGCCAGCCGGTGCAGCCGGGGCGGCGTCCGGCCGGATCGGTCGCCGGCCATCACCCCCAGCCGGTCGTGGCGGACATAGTCGAGCACGATCCGGCCCGCCTCCTCGAAGCCGTTGGCGAAGTGGAAGACGAAGAACGGCTCGGCGTCGAGCCACAGCGCCGGCCCGCCGTCGAGCCCGACCACGGCGATCCGCGTTCCCAGTTCCGGCCGCCATTGCAGCGGCGACTGCCCGCGCATGGCGGCCGCAAGATCGAACACCAAGGGGCAGGCCAGGATCACGATGTGCCGTTCGGTCAGCACGAAATCGTGGATCATGGTCGGTGCCGCCAGCTCGAGCGGAAACGTCGCGACGAGCGTGCCGCCGGCATCGACCTGGTGGACCCGCACCAGCGGCCGGTCGACCGCATAGGTGATCGCGAACATCGCCCCGGTGCGCGGATGACGCCGGTTGTGCGCCCCCAGCTCCAGCGGGCGGTCGGTGCCGGCGCGCCACTCCCCCACGGTCTCGAGCTCCATGGTCATCTCGTAGCCGGTCGTGGCCTCGCACAAGGCCAGGACCTTGCCGCCATGCCGGATCACGTTGATGAACGCACCGTTCTTGTAGCTGCCCGCGGGTCCGTCCGGCCCGACCAGGGCGGGATCGACCGGCACCGGCCGCATCACCCCGCCATAGACCGAGCGGCCCGCCCGCCTCTCGACCGCGAGCCCCTTCGTCCGCACGAACCGGTTGCGATAACGCGCCCGCCCATTGTCCAGATAGACCGCGTGGATCATCCCGTCGCCGTCGAACGGATAGGTGTAGGACAACGGCCTGAACAGCGGGTTGGCGCCGTTGCGCAGGTAGGCACCGCGCAACGCGTCGGGAATCCGCCCCGCCACCACCGGCAGGTCCACGGCATCGATCTCCGGTCCCACCGGCGCGAAGTTGCCGCTGAGATGCGGGTCGTCCGAAACCCAGGAAATCGGCGAGGTGTGGAGGTCGGAATCGCCCGCTGCGCCGGTCATGCCTCATCCATCCGATGCCGTCTCAGGAGATGCTGCACCCGAAGATGGACCGGAGCGAGGCGGCCGTCGACGTCCCGGTGCGGCGACGATTCGTCCGCGGGAGCGGCCGGCCCGCGATGCCCCTAGCCTTGTGCGTAGGGGTATCCTCACTCCACGGCATATGGACGGCCCACCGCGGCTGTGCTTGGTTCGCACTTGCGAGATGATCGAAAGCGCGTGCACATGGTGCGCCGCACCCGGCCCGGCTACGGCAGTACCGGACGATCGAATGGATACTGCCTGCAACCCAGTCACTGCGGACCCATGAAGTACCACAGCTACGAACTCGCCCACACCATGCTGCGGCCGCTGCGGCTGCAGACCCAGATGCTGCACCGCGTCTGCTCGCATCCGCTGAGCCCGGCCGCCTATACCGACCTCGGCCGCAAGCTCGCCGCCTCCTGCGAAGTGTTCGAGGGCGTGACCCGGCGCTACGGCAAGCCGGCCTGGGGTCTGGAGGAGACCTCGGTGGTGGGCCAGCGCGTGCCGATCCGCGAGGAGGTGGTCCGATCGACCGCGTTCTGCGACCTGCTCCACTTCGACCGCGACGAGACGGTGGTCGGCAAGCGCTACGACCCCAAGGTGCTGCTGGTGGCACCGATGTCCGGCCACTACGCCACCCTCCTGCGCGGCACGGTCGCCGCCATGATCCAGGAGCACAATCTCTACATCACCGACTGGCGCGACGCGCGCGACATCCCGGCCTGGCTGGGTGCGTTCGACCTCGACGACTTCATCGACCACATCATCGAGTGCATTCGCTGGATCGGCACGAACACCCACGTCATCGCGGTGTGCCAGCCCTCGGTGCCGGTGCTGGCGGCGGCCGCGCGCATGGCGGCCATGGACGATCCCTGCCGGCCGGCCTCGGTCACGCTGATGGGCGGGCCGATCGACACCCGCCGCACCCCGACCCAGGTCAACGAGCTCGCGCAGAGCCGCAGCATCGACTGGTTCGAGCGCAACGTCATCGAGCGGGTGCCCTGGCCCAACCCGGGCTTCCTGCGCCGGGTCTATCCGGGCTTCATCCAGCTCACCGGCTTCATGCAGATGAACCTCGAGCGCCACGTCGAAGCGCACAAGTCGCTCTACGCCAACCTGGTCAAGGGCGACTGCGATTCGGTCCAGCAGCACAAGACCTTCTACGAGGAATATCTCGCGGTCATGGACCTGCCGGCCGAATTCTACCTGCAGACCATCGAGACCGTGTTCCAGCGCCACGCGCTGCCCGACGGGGTGATGACGCACCGCGGCGAGCCGGTCGACTGCGGTGCGATCCGCGACATCGCGCTCATGACCGTCGAGGGCGAGAAGGACGACATCTGCGGCCTGGGCCAGACCGAGGCCGCCCAGGACCTGTGCATCAACCTGCCGCCGCAGCTGCGCTGGCACTATGTCCAGCCCGGCGTCGGCCATTACGGCGTGTTCAACGGCACCCGCTGGCGCACCGAGATCCAGCCCCGCATCCGCGAGATGATCAGGAACGTCCAGTTCCGGAAGCGCACCGCCGCGGTCGCCTGAGCGCCATCGCCCCGACCGATCCCGCCATCGCGACCGCGCCGGTTTACGCGGCCGGCCGGCGCCGCTAGGTCACGGGGCCAAGGCTGTTCAGGAGATGCCGCCCATGGACGTTCGCGCCGCCGTTGCCGTTGCCCCGGGCAAACCCCTCTCGATCGAGACGGTGCAGCTCGAGGGCCCCAAGGCCGGGGAGGTCCTGGTCGAGATCAAGGCCACCGGGCTCTGCCACACCGACTGGTTCACCCTCTCGGGCGACGATCCGGAAGGCCTGTTCCCGGCGATCCTGGGCCACGAAGGTGCCGGCGTCGTGGTCGATGTCGGACCCGACGTGACCAGCCTGAAGAGGGGCGATCACGTCATCCCGCTCTACACGCCCGAATGCCGGCAGTGCGAGTACTGCCTGTCGCAGAAGACCAATCTCTGCCAGGCGATCCGCACCACGCAGGGCCAGGGCCTGATGCCCGACGGCACCAGCCGCTTCTCGATCGGCGGCGAGCCGATCCGCCACTATATGGGCACCTCGACCTTCGCCCAGTTCACGGTGGTGCCCGAGATCGCGCTCGCCAAGATCCGCGAGGACGCGCCCTTCGACAAGGTCTGCTACATCGGCTGCGGCGTCACCACCGGCGTCGGTGCCGTCATCAACACCGCCAAGGTGAGGCCCGGCGACAGGGTGGTCGTGTTCGGTCTGGGCGGCATCGGGCTCAACGTGATCCAGGGGGCGCGGCTCGCCGGTGCCGACATGATCGTCGGCGTCGACCTCAACCCGAACCGCAAGGAGTTGGCCGCCAAGTTCGGCATGACCCACTTCGTCAACCCCAAGGAGGTCCAGGGCGATCTCGTGCCCTATCTCGTCGACCTCACCAAGGGTGGCGCGGACTTCAGCTTCGAGTGCATCGGCAACGTCAACGTGATGCGCCAGGCGCTGGAGTGCTGCCACAAGGGCTGGGGCACCTCGGTGATCATCGGCGTCGCCGGTGCGGGCCAGGAAATTTCCACCCGCCCGTTCCAGCTGGTCACCGGGCGGGTCTGGAAGGGCAGCGCCTTCGGCGGCGCCCGCGGCCGCACCGACGTGCCCAAGATCGTCGACTGGTACATGGATGGCCGCATCAACATCGACGACCTGATCACCCACACCATGCCGCTCGAGGACATCAACCACGGCTTCGAGCTGATGAAGAAGGGCGAATCGATCCGCTCGGTGGTGCTCTACTGATGAGCCTGACCACGATCTCCGAGCAGGCCTGCCACGGCGGCACCGTGGGTTTCTACAGCCATGCCAGCGATGCGACCGGCGGCACCATGCGGTTCGGCGTGTTCCGCCCCGCCGGGTCCGGACCGTTTCCCGTCCTGACCTGGCTCGCCGGCCTCACCTGCAGCGAGGAAACCTTCCTGATCAAGGCCGGCGCGATCCCCCATGCGGCGGCCGCCGGGATCATGCTGGTCGCTCCGGACACCAGCCCGCGCGGCCATCAGGTCCCGGGCGAGGCCGAGGCGTGGGATTTCGGCGTCGGCGCCGGCTTCTACCTCGACGCCACTCGGCCGCCATGGTCGGCCCACTGGCGCATGGAGAGCTATGTCGCGGCCGAGCTGCCGGACATCGTCGCCGCGAACTTCCCGGCCGATCCCCGGCGCCAGGCGATCTTCGGCCACTCCATGGGCGGCCATGGCGCGCTCACGCTCGCCTTGCGCCACCCGGGCCGGTGGCGCTCGGTGTCCGCCTTCGCGCCGATCTGCTCTCCCACCCGATGCCCGTGGGGCCACAAGGCCTTCACGGGATATCTGGGCGAGGACCGGGCCGCCTGGGCCGAGCACGACGCCTGCGAGCTGCTGCGCAGCCGCGGGCCGCTGCCGCTCGAGCTCCTGGTCGATCAGGGCGAGGCCGACCAGTTCCTGGCCGAGCAGCTCAAGCCCGAGCTCCTCGCCGCTGCGGCCCAGGCCACCGGCCAGCGGCTCACCCTGCGCCGCCACCCCGGCTACGACCATTCCTACTGGTTCATCCAGACGTTCGTCGCCGACCATGTCGCCCATCACGCCCGCGCCCTCGGAGCACGTCCATGAGCCTCTCCGGCCTCGTCGGCCGCGCCGTGGCCCTGGTCGGCGACGCCACCGTCCGGCTGCGCCACGGCGGCGACGTACCTCGCGCCGCAGGCGGTCGGCTCCGCCCCGGCGATCCCCACGGCCAAGCCGCAAGGGGCCATCCCCACCCTGAAGATGCCGACCGCGCGCGGCTGGCCCACCGGACGCACCCCGGTTGCGGCAACCGGCCTGGCCGTCAACGCCTTCGCCACCGGGCTCAAGCATCCGCGCTGGCTCGAGATCCTGCCCAACGGCGACGTGCTGGCCGCCGAGGCGCTGACCGTGGCCGGCGGCATCCGCTCGGTGTTCGACCTCGCCATGAACAGCACCATGAAGCGCGCGGCGGCGCTGGGCGACAGCCCCAACCGGATCACGCGCCTGCGCGACGCGGACGGCGACGGCGTGGCCGAGTTTCGCGACACCTTCCTCGACGGACTGAATCAGCCCTTCGGCATGGCGCTCCTGGACGAGACCTTCTACGTCGGCAACACCGACGGCGTGGTGTCCTTCCCCTACGATCCGGCCGCCGCCCGCGCCACCGGGCCCGGACGTCCGGTCGCCGCCTTCAAGCCCGGCGGCCATTGGACCCGCAGCCTGCTGCCCAGCGCCGACGGCACCAAGCTCTATGTCGGCGTCGGCTCGCTCTCCAACATCGGCGACAACGGCATGGCCGCCGAGGAGGGCCGGGCGGCCATCTGGGAGATCGACCTCGCCAGCGGCGCGGCCCGGATCTTCGCCGGCGGCCTGCGCAATCCCGTGGGCCTCGCCTGGGAGCCGACCTCGGGCAGCCTGTGGACCGTGGTCAACGAGCGTGACGGCCTCGGCGACGAGACGCCGCCGGACTATCTGACCTCGGTCAAGGAGGGCGGCTTCTACGGCTGGCCCTACTGCTACTGGGGCCGCACCATCGACGACCGCGTGCCGCAGGACCGGGCTTTGGTCGCAACCGCCCTGCAGCCCGACTATGCGCTGGGCGGGCACACCGCCTCGCTCGGCCTGTGCTGGCATCCGGCCGGAACCCTGCCGGGCTTTCCCGACGGCATGGTGATCGGCCAGCACGGCTCGTGGAACCGGAGCAAGCTCAGCGGCTACAAGGTGATCTTCGTCCCCTTCGCCGACGGCCGCCCCAATGGCCCGCCGCGCGACATCCTGACCGGTTTCCTCTCGGCCGACGAGAAGGACGCCTACGGCCGGCCCGTGGGCGTGGCGATCGGCGCGGACGGCGCGCTCTTGGTGGCCGACGATGTGGGTGACGTGATCTGGCGGGTGAGCGGGGCTTAGCTCGATCTCGCCCGGGCCGCGGACATCGTGAGCGCCGGTGTCCGCGGCTTACGTTCGCGATCTAGTAGAAGATGGCGCCCAGGGGGCCGCTCTTGTCGTTGGTGCCGGCGGCGTTGCGGCTGTTGAACAGCTGAACGCCGGCGGTGTGCGTCTCGTTGAACGGCGTGGTATCCGCGGGGCAGTTGTTCTTGCGCGCGTCCTCGGGCGAGGCGAACCACAGGCCGATATGGTAGGTGTGGATCGGATCGAACGCCGGGTTGTTGGCGTCGTCCTTGCCACCGTGCGGCGTCGGCGCCCCGCCCGCTCCCGGTGCCACGACGAACACGTCTCGGTCGAACCGGCCCGTGAAGTAACGATGGGTCGAGCCGATGTCGTTGGTCTGGACGTCGCCGAGATAGACGGAAACGCCATAGGGCGGGTTGGGCAGCTGGGTCATGAACACGCGCATGTTGGTGCGCGGCGCGAACTTCATGATCTGGACCTTGAGCGACTCGGCATAGTTGCCGGCCACGGGCTGCGTCTTGACGCGGATCTGGGCGAATGCCCGAGGAGCGCAGGTCGCGGGCAGGCCCGGGGCGCGCAGCAGCTGCGTCTCGATATTGTTGGCGCGCGCGTCCTGCATCCCGAGACCTGCCAGGAGCGCGGCCGTGGCCAGGCAGATCCGGCCATATCTGAACATCGGTATTCCTCCCGAATGTGCGTCGTTTCCCGTTGGAATTGACGGCGCGCACCAAACGGCCAGGGCTAAAAACTGTCAACGTCGATGACGCCGCACGCGCAATGGATTCGACGCCCGAGCGGGCTCTGCCCGAGCGTGATCGCAGGTGCTAGGCTGGGAGCGAACCACCCGTCCGAGGACCGTGCCATGCCCGAGCCCCGCACCAACCTCACCATCGACCGGCAGCGGCTGTGGGACCAGCTCATGGAGACGGCGAAGTTCGGCGGGACGGCCAAGGGCGGGATCCGGCGGCTGACCCTCTCCGACGAGGACCGACTGGTCCGCGACTGGTTCAAGGCGCAGTGCGAAGCGCTCGGCTGTACCGTCACCGTCGATTCCGTCGGCAACATGTTCGCGCGCCGGCCGGGCAGGAACGGCGACCTCCCGCCGATCGCGATGGGCTCGCATCTCGACACCCAGCCGACCGGCGGCAAGTTCGACGGGGTCCTGGGTGTCCTGGGCGCGCTCGAAGCACTCAGGACCATGGTCGAGATGGGCTACGAGACGACGGCACCCGTCGAGGTGGTCAACTGGACCAACGAGGAGGGCTCGCGCTTCGCGCCGGCTATGCTGGCCTCGGGCGTCTATGCCGGCGTGTTCACGCCCGAGTTCGCCTATGGCCGCGAGGATCGCGAGGGCAAGCGGTTCGGCGAGGAGCTGGAGCGCATCGGCTACCGCGGCGCGGAGCCGGTGGGTGAGCACAAGCTGGGGGCTCTGTTCGAGCTGCACATCGAGCAGGGCCCGATCCTCGAGGACGAGGACAAGGTGATCGGCGTGGTCCAGGGCGTGCAGGGCATGCGCTGGTACGAGGTGACGGTGCGAGGCCAGGAATTGCACACCGGTGCCACGCCCATGCACCTGCGCAAGAACGCGCTCCTGGGTGCGGCGCGGATGGTCGAACGGGTCCACCAGATCGCCCTGGCCCGCCCGCCGGCGGTGGGCACGGTCGGGCTGGTCGAGGTCAGGCCCAACTCGCGCAACGTGGTGCCGGGCGAGGTGTTCTTCACCGTCGATTTCCGCCACCCGGACGACACGGTGCTGGACGCGATGGAAGACGAGTTCCGCGCCGCGCTCGCGGAGGTGTTGCCGCCGCTCGGGCTGGAATTCGACGAGCAGCGGATCTGGAATTCGCCGGCGGTGAAGTTCGCCCCCGACCTGATCGCCTGCGTGCGGCACGGTGCGGAGCAGGCGGGCTACGCGACCCGCGACATGGTCAGCGGTGCGGGTCACGACGCGGCCTATCTGGCGCGGGTGGTACCGACCACCATGATCTTCGTCCCCTGCCTCGGCGGCATCAGCCACAACGAGGCCGAGAGCACGACCTTCGAGGAGTGCGCCGCCGGGGCGCAGGTGCTGCTCAACGCGGTGCTGGAATACGACCGCCGGCTGGGCGGGTGAGGCTCAGCGCAGCCGCTCGATCAGCGCCTGGGCGGCGGCGGGGTTGCGCAGCTTGTGGCCGCCGATGACGAACAGGAAGACGTCGCGCGGGCCGGCGCCGCTCGCCCGTTGCCGCGCCCAGCCGGCCCAGCGGTCGAGGTCGGCGGCGGCGTAGCCCAGGGGCTCGCCCTCGGCCGTGCCCATGATGCGGGCATAGGTGAAGGCAGCGGTGCGCTCGTCGATGCAGGGATGCTCGCCATCGCCGGCCGTCACGATCGCGACCTCGTGCTCGCGCGCCAGCGCCACGAACTCGGCGGTGCGGAAGCTGTCGTGGCGGACCTCGATCGCATGGCGCATCGGGCGGCCCCCGGCCGACCTCGGCAGCAGCCGGAAGAACGCCCGCATGTCGGCGAGGTCGAGCTTCCTGGTGGGGGCGAGTTGCCAGTTGATCGGGCCGAGCTTGTCTCCGAGCGCCAGGAGCCCGCCGCCGCAGAAGCGTTCGACCGCCGCACCGGCCTCGGCCAGGGCCTTGCGGGTGGTGGCGTAGCGCGGCGCCTTGAGCGTGAAGACGAAGCCGTCCGGGGTCTCGTCGCGCCATCTGGCGAAGGTCTCGGCGGCGGGCACGCGGTAGAAGGTGCCGTTGATCTCGATCGCGGTCAGCCTGCGGCTGGCGAACTCGAGCTCGCGCTTGTGGGCCAGACCTTCGGGATAGAACGGGCCGCGCCAGGGCGCGTAGACCCAGCCGCCGACGCCGATGCGGATCGTGCCGTGCCGCTTGGAGCCCATCGGTCCTGCTTGCCCTGCCGCCCTGTCCCGTAGGATAACGGCGGCGTTCGCGTTCCGTTCCTGAAGGATACCCCCCATGACGCGCCGCGCCGGCAGCGCCGATCTGCCACTGCACCGGGGCCGCGTCCCGGCGTGGCTCGGCCGGCGCATGGCGCAGCTCGGGGCGGTGATGGCCCAGGCGATCATCCACCATTATGGCCGCGACGAATTCCTGCGCCGCCTCGCCCACCCGTTCTGGTTCCAGTCCATGGGTGCGGTCATGGGCATGGACTGGCACTCGTCGGGAATCACCACGAGTGTCATGGGTGCGCTCAAGCGCGGTCTCGGGCCGCTGGCGGGCGAGCTCGGCCTCCATGTCTGCGGCGGCCGGGGCCGCCATTCGCGGCAGACACCGCACGAGCTCATCGCCATCGCCGAGCGCACCGGCTTCGACGGTGCCGCGCTCGCCCGCGCCAGCCGGCTGGTCGCCAAGGTCGACAGTGCCGCCGTCCAGGACGGCTTCGACCTCTACCTCCACGGCTTCGTCGTCGGCGACGACGGTGCCTGGGTCGTCGTGCAGCAGGGCATGAACGGCGATCGGCGCCTCGCCCGCCGCTATCACTGGCTATCCGAGGGCCTCGAGAGCTTCGTCGATGCGCCCCACGCCGCGATCGAGGGTGAGGGTGGCGGCGAGATCGTCAACCTCGCCGACCGCCGCGCCGCCGCCTCGCGCGCCCGCCAGCTCGATCTTTTGCGCGACGCCGGGCCCGCCGCCATCGCCCGCGAGGCGGCGATCCTCGACGGCCGGGGGCCGCCCCCTCCCGAGCAGCCCCTCCTGCCCCACCTCATCATGCCGGCCCGCCACGCGGTCCGCGCCGAGGACGTGATGGTGCGGCGGCTGCACGGTGCGCTCACCGCCGCGGCGGAGCGGGGACCGGCGGACTTCCCCGAGCTGCTCCTGACCCCCGGCGTGGGAGCCAGGACCGTGCGCGCGCTGGCCCTGGTGGCCGAGGTGATCCACGGCACGCCCTGCCGCTTCGCCGATCCCGCCCGCTTCTCGCTGGCCTTGGGAGGCAAGGACCGCCAGCCCTTCCCCGTGCCCACGGCCGTCTACGACCGGACCCTGGCCGTCCTGAAGTCGGCCGTCGCCAAGGCGAAGCTCGGCAACGAGGAGCGCCTCGAGGCCCTGCGGCGGCTGGACCGCGAGGCGCGCCGGCTGGAGCGCCACGCGACGGGACCGGCGTTCGCCGACCACGTGGCCGAGGAACGGCGCCGCTCGCACGATCATGGCGGCCGCAGCACCTACGGCTGGGAGCCGCCGCCTGCCGTCACGGGGCCGTCGTCAGCGGGTACATCGCCGGATCGCCCGCGGCCCATTCCCACATCGACCCGGCATAGTTGCGGGCGTGGATCCCCAGATCGTTGAGCACGGTGGTGACCCAGCCCGAGCGGACCCCGCCGGTGCAGTAGGCCACCACCTCGCTGTCCGGCCCGATGCCGAGCTCCGCCAGCCGTGCGCGCAGCACGCCCGGCGGCAGCAGCATCCCGTCCTCGGCCAGCAGCGAGCGGTGCGGCAGCGACTTGGCACCGGGAACGTGCCCGCCGCGGCTCTCGCCGTAGGGCGACTGACCCGCATACTCACGCGGCTCGCGCGCATCGAGAACCACGAGGCCGGATTGGCCCAGGCGCGCACGCAGCTCCTCAGCCGTGATCTCCAGCGCTGCCCGGCGCGCCACCGTGAAGTCGCCGGGCCCGACCGGTGCCGCGATCTTCGGCAGGCCCGCGGCCACAAGTGCCGGCAGCCCGCCGTCGACCACCACCGCACCGTCGTGGCCGAGTGCCCGCAGCATCCAGACGACGCGGCCGTCCTCGGCCCAGCCCCGGACCGGATCGCCCAGCACCACCACCGGCACGGCAGCGCGCACGCCGAGCTCCTGCAGCCGCTGCGACAGCAGGCCGTCGTCGGCGAGCAGTCGCCCCTGGCCAGGTGCTTCGGGCTCGGTGAACCAGTCCCACTGCACCGGCACCGCACCGGCGACCGGCGCCCACCAGCGCAGCCGCTCGGCGCGGGCGTCGAGCACGAGCGCACCAGCCTCGATCAGTGCTTGCGCCTCGGCCGGGCTAGCGACCCACGCCGCGGCACCGGCCCGGGCCCGCGGCAGTGCCAGGCCCACCGCCAACGCGGCCAGCAACGCACGACGCCCGAGGCGCACCATCGAGACCTCCGCCTCCGTCGACCCTGCCGGCGGTCTACGAGCACTTCGCCCGCTCAGTAATTCACGTTCTCCAGCGGCACGACATCGGACGAGATGAGGACCACGTCCTGGTCGGTCTCGTTCTGCCACCAGTGGCCGAGGAAGTCGCCGAAGCGTTCGGACGAGGCCCCGGCCTTGTGGACGATCGGCACCGCGCAGAACGTGTTGTGCTCCACGAGCTCGCCCTGGACGATGTAGTCCACCGAGGGCCGGTCGAAATGGTAGTGCAGCGGGACGTAGCCGCCCGGCTTGACGGTGATCCGGCGGATGCGCAGCGCCAGCCCCTCGACCCCGCGCCAGCCGCTGAGGTCGGCGTGGCTCAGCACCTCGCGGATGGCACCCTCGTCGGGCGGAGCCACGAGCTCGCGAGGCTCGGTCAGCCGCTGCTCGGGCGGGCATTCCTTGACCGGCTCGGCCTTGCCGGCCTGGGCGGCGGGCGCCGCCAGGGCGATGGCCGCGGCGGCAGCCGCGATGCGCAGGAAGCGGGCGGGGATCATCATGGTCTCCCTAGACGTGGCGGGCCGCGACCGGCGCGGCGCCTTGGCCACCTGGATAGGTGCCGGCGGCGCCGGGCTGAAATGCCGGCTGCCTCTGGTCTCCATGCCGCACGGCTATGCCCACGCCCCGCTTGGCGGCGGAACGGACAGGATTTATGGCCGTTTCAACCGGCAATGCGGAGGATGGCGATCATGACCGAGGCGACCATGTCCGAGTCCGCCTCGCCGGCTCCCACGGTCGGCGCGAGGCGGCGTCTGCGCGTCGTGGTCAACCGGGAGGGCGGTACCGCCGGCCGGCTAGGGCCGGACACGGTGCGCGCATGCCTGGAAGCGGGCTTCGCCGGGGCCGAGGCCGTGATCGAGCTGGTCCCCGGCAGCGAGATGACGGCCGCCCTGATCCGGGCCCGCGAGCTGGCCCAGGCCGGCGAGATCGACGGCGTGGTGGTGGGCGGCGGCGACGGCAGCGTCAACGGCGCGGCCGGGATCCTGGCCGGCACCGGCATTCCTTTGGGCGTGCTGCCGCTGGGCACCCTCAACCATTTCGCCCGCGATCTCGGCATGCCGGACGAGCTCGAGGCCGCGGCCGCCGCCATCGCCACGGCCACGCCGCGCGCGGTCGACGTGGCCGAGGTCAACGGCCTGGTCTTCGTCAACAACTCGCTGCTCGGCGCCTATCCCTACATGGTGGCCGACCGCGAGCGCCGCCGCCGCAAGCACGGGCTCGGCAAGTGGCCGGCGATGACCCTCGCTTTCCTGCGCATGCTGTGGCGCTTCCCGCGCCGTCGCCTGACCCTGTCGCTCCCGGACGGCCGCGTGCCGGTCCGCACGCCCTCGCTGATGGTGGGCGTGAACGAGTACGACCCCAAGAACTTCGAGATCCCCCGCACCCACGGCCTCGACCAGGGCAAGCTCTGGCTCCTGGTCGCCCGCCACCGCCACCCGCTCGCCTTCGCCTGGTTCGCCTTCCGCCTGATCTTCGGCGGCGTCGACCAGGCCCGCGACTTCGACGTCCTGACGCTGACCGAGCTCGAGGTCCGCGCCCGCACCAGCCGCCTGCCGGTCGCCGCCGACGGCGAGCTGCTGCGCATGCGGCCACCCTTGCGCTACCGGATCAGGCCGGGGGATCTGCTGGTGCTGGCGCCGGCGAACAAAGATTGATTCTCCAAGTATCGCAGTCATTGTGGTCATTCTCACAGACCGCGGACGACGCATTCAGCAATATAAAAATCTGACATTCGAACCCTTACGAACGTTCGAATAGCTCGCACTGCCAGTCAATGTCACACGTCAAGCCTAGGCCCAACAATGCGCCGGCGCTTGGACGATCACATGAATCTGGAGAAATGTTATGTCGACCATTGAGCGAGTGCTGCGGCGCTCGACCATGACGATCACGTGCGGCCTCACTATCTCCGGAGGTTCCGCGCTGTTTGGGCCAATGCTCGCCGTGGCGGCGGTACCTGGCCTCACAACCGTGAAGGTGACCAGCGTCTCCGACAGTGCGTCGGTGAAATCCATCATCGCGACATGCCCTGCCGGCACCTCAGTCATCGGTGGCGGCTACCAGCTCGGCGGTACCCTGAGCCGTGCCGAAGTTCATGTCCCAGAACTGCGCCCGCTCGGCAATGGGATCGAGGCTGTAGCCTATGAGGACGACAACGGCTTCGCGTCCAATTGGACGCTCCAGGCGATCGCTGTGTGCGCCGATCCACTACCCGGCCTGATCACCGTTACCGCCGCGAGTGCTAGCAACAGCACGACCCCCAAGTATGCACTAGTCGGCTGCCCAGCCAACACGCAGCTTGTTGGCACCGCCGCCAGCGTCGGCGGCGGGGGCGGCGAGGTGGTCCTCAATCGCGTGCAGCCGACCGCGACCTCGCTAATGGTTACGGCCTACGAGGACGGCACCGGTACGACCAACTCTTGGAACGTCCAAGCTCATGCCTTTTGCGCGACGCCACCGGCCGGCTTGCAGATCGTTTCGGGTTCCAGCGGCACCACGAGCATCGGCAAAGGCTTGACGGTAACCTGCCCAGCGGGCAAGGGCGTGCTCGGCGGTGGTGTTTTCGTGTCGCAGAACACCGGTGAGGTGGGTATCGACGATATCAATTTGGGTTCCTACGCCGGTAGCGACTACGTTATTGTTGCCGCCAATGAGGACGGCAATGGCTATTCTGGTTTCTGGCGCCTTGACGGCTATGCCATCTGCGCCACCCGCTGAGCAGTGGTTGAAGTCGGTGCGCAGCCGGCGTATCCATGGCTGCGCACAGACTCCAGCTACCTCACATCGCCGCTTGCATCTGACCTCCCTACTGGAGCGCCTCAACAAGACTTGCGCGCACGGCTGGTGCGCCATGGCCGATATGGCATCTTCCAGATGGCTGCCGCCGCACTGCCTCGCCTGACTTGCTCCCCTCGTCGCTCTCGTTCATTTCGAGAGTTCTGACCCTATGTTGTCTGAATAGCTACCCCATCCCCCCGATGATCAGCGCCACCTCCCGCAGGAACACCCGCCCGAACCTTTCCAGCGGGTCCAGCGTGAACTCCTCCACCAGCCCCTGCCTCCTCACCATCACGTCCCTGCCGGTGAGCTTGATCAGCGTGCCGCCGGGGCGGAGGTCGCGGGCCAGGACCTCCTCCGCGGGCGTGGGCTTGTCGAGGACCACCATGTCGTGGCCCTCGTGCGCCATGCCGTCCTGCTCGAGCGTGTCGCCGTCGTAGGCGACCAGCAGGAGGTCGATGCCGGGGTCGCGCAGGAGGTTGTCGACGTTGGTCAGGTAGTCCTTGTGCATCGGCCGCTCGGAGCGGTTGATGAACACGCCCTTGGGGCAGACGGCACCCACGTTCCAGTGCGGGAAGCGCGACAGCACCAGGTCGACGATCTCCTTGATCGATTCCGGCCCCAGCGCGTTGAAGGCGAAGATCGGGATGCGGGCGGGGCGGCCCTGGCCGAACCAGGTGTCGAGGATCGCACCCGGCACGTCGACGCCCTCGCCCTTGGCGGGCTTGACGTGCATGAACACGCCGGGTGCGGCGTTGATCTCGATGATGCCGAAGCCGCCCTCCTTCCAGGAGCGGGCGAGGTCCAGGGCCATGACGTCGATGCCGAGGCAGGTCAGGCGGAAATGGCGCGCCACCTCCTGCGCCAGGACGACGTTGTCGACGTGCACGCCCGGGGTGGTGTCGATGCTGACCCCGCCGGCCGAGAGGTTCGCCACCTTGCGCAGTGCCACCACGGCACCGGCAGCCGGAATCGACTGGCGCGTGTAGCCCTGCTGCTCGATGCAGGCGATCATCGCCTCGTCCTTGATGATCTTGCCCATGGGCGAGACCGGGCTGTCGGCGCGCTCGGGCGTCGCGTTCTCGCGCTCGATCAGCTGCTCGACCGTGGCGAGACCGTCGCCCTCGACCCAGGGCGGGCGCCGCTCCAGTGCCGCCACGAACCGGCCGTTGACGCAGAGCAGTCGGAAGTCGCTGCCGGCGAGGCTGGTCTCGACGATGACCTCCGCGCCCTCGCTGCCGCCCGCGCGCGCGAAGGCCGCCGCGAGTTCGTCCGCGTCGCGGACGTTGGCGGTGACGCCGATGCCCTTGTGGCCGCCCAAAGGCTTGACCGCCACCGGGTAGCCGATCTCCTCGGCCGTCTCGACCGCCTGCGCCAGCTCGGCGACGACGTCGCCCTGCGGCACCGGGAAGCCCAGCCGGGCGAGGAACGCCTTGCAGTCGTCCTTGCGGGTGGTGAAGCCGGAATTGAGCTGGCTGTCGGTCGAGAAGGTGGTCGACACCCCGCGCACCTGGCGGCGGCCGTAGCCGTACTGGATCAGGCCCTCGGCGCGCAGGTAGGAGGTGGGGATCCCGCGCGCGGCGGCGGTGCTCAAGATGGCGTGGGTGGTGGGGCCGCCATAGGGCGAGCGGTTGAACTCGGCCTGCAGCTTGGCCATGCGCGCGGCATGGTCGAACGGCTGCCCGCCGCCGATCGCCTCCAGCCAGTCCCAGACGAAGTAGACCGCCCGATGCTGGGTGCGCCGGTCCAGCGCCTGGGTGGCGACGCGCTCGAAGCGGCCGCGGCGATGGACCGCGAACCGGTGGAGATGCAGGCCGATGTCGAGCCGGCTCACCAGCGAGACCAGCCCGGCGAACAGGTGGGCATGGTCGGGATAGCTGGTGCCGGTGAGCTGCGGGTAGTGGGCGGCCACCGCCGCCACATAGTCGGCCACCGGCAGCGGCGGCGGCCCGCCGGTGATGGCGAGGTCGAACACCAGCGCCCGGTGCTGCAGATAGAGGCTCGGGCCGGGATAGTAGGCGAGGTTGCCGAGGTCGAAGGCGTCGGTGTCGCGGGCGTTGAGCCGGACCACCGGAGCTTCCTGGTCGTCGCCGTCCATGCGGCCTCCCCCAACCTGCTGCGCGGCGCCGCCGGTCAGGCGTCGGCGCGGTTGCTCTCGATGTCGAGCCGGCCACGCAGCGCCGCCTCGGCGTTGAGCGTGATGCTGATCCGGCCCGCGGCGGCGCGCCGGCCGTCGCCGCCCGCACCCACCTCGCGCCGCAGCCCGCTCACCAGCCGCTCCAGGGTGAGCCCGCCGTCCGCGGCGGTGGCGTCGGCCGGCAGGGCGTGGTCGGCGGCGATCCAGCCCTGCGGCGGCACCACGCGCACGCGCACGCCGCGCACGGCGAAGGTGTCGTCCTCGTAGCTGAGGTTCTTGGGATCGACCTCGACCACGATCACCCCCTGCCCGCCGATCACCCGCATGCTGCGGTCGGGCTCGACCACGAGACCCGCCTCCTCGCACAGGCCGAAGCCGAACGGCACCGCCTCTTCCGCGCAGGCGACGATCAGCCGCCCCAGCCGGTGGCCGCCGACAAGGTTCTGGTCGAGGATGCCGGCGTCGAACAGGCCCAGCCCCGGCTCGACCAGCAGGCCGGGGTGGGAATCGTCGGACGCCACGCCGTAGCGCAGGGCGTCCTCGCTGCTGCCGCCGGCGATCATCAGCGGCGACAGCGCCGCGGCCCCGCCGCTCACCGCGACGATGGTGGCGCCGCCTTTCCAGGCGTCGGTGAGCGCCTTGAGAACCGGGGTCTCCTCGCCGCGGAACAGGAGGCCGTCGATCAGGCGGCGCTGGTTGCCGCCGGTGACCAGAAAGCTCTTGAGGCCGGCGATGCGCTCGATCAGCGCCGTCCGGCCGCTCTCGCTGCGCAGCCGGTCCCGGGTGGCGCCGAGATCGACGGCATGGATGCCGTGCCGCTCGAGCAGGGCCACGGTCTCGCCGGCCACGGCGTGCGGCTCGGCCGAGGCGGTGGCGATCACGCCCACCGGCGGGGTCACCAGCTCACGCAGCTCGGCCAGGATGGGAGCACCGGCGCGCAGCGGGCTGCCCAGGAGGACGAGCCGTCCGGCCAGCGGCGCGGCGCCGGGACCGGCGAGACCCCCCAGGGCGCGGTTGCGGTAATATTCCGCGCTGCTCGCGCTCCGCACCTGCAGGCGCAGGTCGAAGCCGAGCGCGGTCACCCGCATGCCCTGGTCACCGTGCTCGAGCAGCGCCTTGGCGCGGCGGCCGCGGCTGATCTCGACCGCGACCTCGGTGCCGCTGGCATGGTCGTAGGCCCAGGTGGTCTCGCTGCGGTAGCAGGCGGGATCGCCCTCGACCAGGCGGGCCAGGGTCTCGTGGGTGGTGTAGCCGGCGAACGCCGCCTTGCCGACGCGGGTGGGTGCGCGGAAATAGCGCTCGCGCAGCCGCAGCGGCCGCTTGGCGGGACCGGGCTGCACCTTGAGCGCCGCCAGATCGATGCTGTCGCCGCGGTCGAGATAGCTGAGCTTGAGGCCGGCCAGGTCGATGCCGGCGCGCTTGCCGGTGGCCCGGGACGCGTCGACATGGATCAGGCCGGTCTCGCCCATCACGGTGAGCCGGCCGCCCGCGATCACCATGGCGGTGTTCTCGTCGATGCCGAAGCCGTGCCGGCCGCCGGTCGCGATCAGCGCCGCCACCAGCCGGCCCAGGCGCCCGCGCTGCAGGAAATGCTGGTCGACCAGGCCCAGCGGGAAGAAGCCCAGCCCGCGGCCGAGGCTGAGCCGGGTGTCGTGCGGCTCGGCCGCCGGCGGATGCACCAGCGCCTCGACCGAGCTGCCGCTGGTGATCATGGGATCGCTCATGATCGCCGCCCCGGCACTGCTGCCCGCGACCAGCCCGCCCGCGGCCCAGGCGGCGCGGATCGCGGCCAGTGCCGGCGTCGGCCGGCCGTCCTGGATCAGCGCCCGCACGATCAGGGTCTGGTCGCCGCCGGTGAAGTAGAAGCTGCCATGGCGCTCGAGCATGGCCACGAGCCCGGGGTCGAACGCGGCGGTGCGGTAATTGTCCTTGTCGAGCGGCACCACCTCGGCGGCGATGCCGTAGGCGCGCAAGCTGTCGCGGGTCTCCTCGCCGGCCTCGCGCGGGTCGCCGGAAGCCGTGGGCAGCACCGCCACCCGCCCCCCGGCGAGCTCGCCGATCGCCTCGAACACCGCGCGGTTGTCGGCCTCGAACCGCCCGCCGATGATCACGAGCTTGGCGTTGGCGGGCAGCACGCCGGCCCTGGCGCGCAGCGAGGGGGAAATCCTGCGACTCATGTCCTGGTTCTGGCTGGTGGGAAGCGCCGGCAGGCGGCTGACCGAACTCCATAGCCGAGCCAGAGCTTCCTTGCACCACCCCGGCAGCTCCACCAATTCGACCTCGCGCGCAAGGTTGCACCGCCGCATCAGGTTGCCGCGGCCGGCGATCCGGAGCACGGTGGGGGTGGCGGCGCAAGGGGCCTCGGCCGATCGCCCGGGTGTCTCCCGTGCCGGGCCGCGTGTTGCACGAGGAGCCGCGGCGCCCGCCCGAAGCAGGGATCCGCCGGCCCGACGGAGGTTGCCACCATGACGCTGCGCTGCTGCCGGCGCCTCGCGCTTCCTGCCCTGCTGTTGCTCGCCGGCTGCGCCTCGCTCTCCGGGCGCGAACCTCTGGTCGTGGACGTGGTCGGGCTGGAGCCGCTGCCGAGCGAGGGGATGGAGGGACGCTTCGGCCTGAAGCTGCGGGTGCAGAACCCGAACGAGACGCCGGTCGATTTCGACGGGGTCTCGGTCAATCTCGATGTGCGCGGCACGCGGCTGGCCAGCGGCGTCAGCGACGTGCGCGGCACCGTGCCCCGCTTCGGCGAGACCGTGCTCACCGTGCCCGTGACGGTGCCGGTCACCGCCATGATCCGGCAGGCCATGGGTCTGGCGTCGGGCGATCGCGGCCGGCTCGACTACGAACTGCGCGGACGCCTCGCCGGCACCGGCCTGGGCGGGGTCGGCTTCAGCTCGACCGGTCAGCTGACGCTGCCGACCGGCGCCGGCGGCTGACCGGTCAGCCGCCGGGGAACGGCGAGGACAGCATCGGCCGGCCGGAATCGCCGCCGAGCAGACCACGGCGCAGGAGAAATCCGACCGCGTGGCGCCACGCTGCCTCGGTGTCGCCGCGCAGGGAGACCGCCCCCTGCCAAACCGTGCGCTGGGTCGCGACGTCGAGCAGCCACAGATGCAGCGAGGCGATCAGCGTCGACATCTTGTGGACCGCGGCGATGGCCACCGTGTCGGCATGGGCCGAGCGCGCGATGTCGCGCCAGCAGCCGCCGCAGGCGTAGAGCGGATCCAGGGCGGCGATCCGCTCCCGCATCGGGTCGAGATCGACCACGCGGTAGCGGCCGGACGCCGCGAGTTCCTGTCCCAGCTCCACGGTGACCGCCGCCACCCGCGCCGGCCATTGCGGGTTCGAGGGCTCCCCGCTGGTATCGGCGACCTCGATCGGGAACACGGCGACGGCCGGTGGTGGCGACAGGTCGGTCAGCTCCGCCCTGGCCGTCCGCCCCGGCACCAGGGCCGCCACGGCGAGGGTCACCGCGACGACGCGCACCATGCCCGCGAACTCCCCGCGGACAGCTGGCACGACCCTCACCCGGCGGTCTCCGGCACCGGGACGTCGAAGCCGTTCAAGGTGATCGAGACCATGCAATAGAGGCCGACGAGGTTGATCAGCTCCGCCGTGGCGTCCTCGCCGAACGTCGCCACGGCCTGCCGGTACAGCAGGTCGGGCAAGGTGCTGCCGCGCACCAGGGCGGACGCGGTATCGTAGGCGACACTCTCCTCGCGGGTGAGGTCGACCGGCCTCTGGCCGGCCACGATGGCGGCGATCTTCTCGTCGCCCAGCCCACGGGCCTCGGCCACCAGGATGTGCGCATAGAGCTCGTAGCCGGAGTGGAAATGCGCGCCGGTCACCAGGATCGCCACCTCGCGCACCGGCCGCGGCAGTGCTGGCGAGCTGGAGAGCGCCTTGACCAGTTCCCAGACCGGGCCGCCGAACCTGGGAAAGCGCAGCCACGGATTCCAGGGACCACACAAGGAGCCGTCGGCGTCGATGGCCGTGAACCCCTTGAAATTGGTCTCGATCCCGCTTCGCATGTCTTCGTAGAGCGGCTTCTGCTCGGCGCTGAGCTCGCCCGGCGGAAGGAGCGGGAGGCGCATGGTGGTGTCTCCATCGGAGCGGTGCATGGCCCTATATGCCGCGCCACTGCGAGAAGGCCAGTACCCGACCGGCTAGATCTCGGGCACCAGATCCAACGGGAACCGGTCGAGCCGCTCCCACCCCGTTTCGGTCAGGACCACCTGCACCTCGAGCTTGATGCCCTCCCCACCCCGCTCGCTGCACATCAGCGCCTCGACGCACAAGGTCATGCCGGGCTCGAGCAGGCCGTCATGGGCGCCGGCCTTGTCGATCGGGTGCAGGATGGTCGGATACTCGTCGCACAGGCCCACGCCATGCGCGGCCACGCCGTAGCGGCGGGCCTCGTAGTCTGGGCCGACCCGGTAGCTGAGATCGGTGAACTCGTGGAAGGTCAGGCCGGGCCGGAGCACGGACAGATTGTGCTCGATGTGCTCGAGCGCCCGGGCGTGGGTGTCCTTCTGCCCTGGCGTCGGCGCGCGGCCGGGGGCGACCCAGGAGCGGGAGATGTCCGCACAGTAGCCGTAGGGGCCGATCAGGTCCGTGTCGAAGGCGACGATGTCGCCGGCCTCGATCACCCGGTCGCTGCACTCGTGGAACCAGGGATTGGTGCGCGGGCCGGAGGCCAGGAGCCGGGTCTCGATCCACTCGCCGCCGCGGGCGATGTTGGCCTCGTGCAGCCTGGCCCAGAGCTGGTTCTCGGTGATGCCCGGGCGGAGGTCGCGCCACATGGCGGCGATGCCGGCCTCGCAGGTATGCACGGCGCGGCGGATCGCCTTCAGCTCCTCGGGATGCTTGAGCTTGCGCGCCTCCTCGCACGGTTCCTGGCTGGCGATCGCCTCGATCCCCTGGGCGCGCAGCATGTCCATGGCCAAAGGCTCGCACTTGTCGACCGCGAGCCGGCGCCCGCCGCCGCCATGGCATGCCACCAGGTCCGCGATCTCCCGCGCCCAGGCCTGCGCGCCGCGCCACTCCTCCGCGGCCGAGCCGGCGTACATGTAGAACCAGGCCTTCGCCGGCCGCACCTCGTCGACCAGCGGGAAGCGGGCCGCGAGGTGGACGGCCTGGGCGTAGTCGAACAGGATGACCGGTCCCTCGGTGGGCACGAAGGCGTAGCGGGTGCAGTTGTGCAGGCACCAGACCTGCATGTTGGCGACGTCGGTGGCGTAGCGGATGTTGATCGGGTCGTAGAGCAGGCAGCCCATGAAGTCGCGCCGGGCGAGCTCGGTGCGCAGCCGCTCCAGGCGGTAGGCGCGGATCACGGCGAAGTCGGGCTCGGCCAGCCCGGCCGCCGTCCATTCGGCGACGGCGGGGTTGGCCGGTCCGATATAGGAGAACTCCCCCGCGCCGGGCATGCCGGGGACCGGCCCGATCTTGCGCCGGTGGCGACCGAAACTGCCCGTCACGACATCCATCGCCCGCCATTCCGCTCGCCGCAGCACGCTTATCTGCTAGCGGGAAGCACGGCGCTGCGCCAGCACGGGCACTGCGGGATCTGCGCGGTCCTGCTAGGCTCGCAGCGGCGATCGGATCAGGGGAGCGCGATGGGCGAGATCGGGATCGGGATCATCGGCACCGGCTTCATGGGCGAGTGCCACGCGCTGGCCTTCACCGCGGTCACCCCGCTGTTCCAGCCGCGGCTGCGGCCGCGGCTCGCGGTCGTCGCCGACGTCAACGCGCCCGCGGCCGAGCGGGCGCGGGACCGGTTCGGCTTCGCCCGCGCAACGTCCGACTGGCACGATCTGGTCGCGGACCCGGCCGTCGAGCTGGTCTCGATCACCGCCCCCAACCTCCTGCACAAGGAGATGGCGCTGGCGGCGATCGTGGCCGGCAAGCATGTCTATTGCGAGAAGCCGCTGGCGCTGACCGCCGCCGACGCGCGCGAGCTTGCCCTGGCCGCCGAGGCCCGCGGCGTGCGGACGCTGGTGGGCTACAACTATCTCTGCTCGCCGGCGATCCGGCATATCAAGAAGCTGGTGGACGACGGCGAGCTCGGCCGGCTCACCTATCTGCGCTGCGCCTTCGAGGAGGACTACATGGCCGACCCGGCCGTGCCGTTCTCCTGGCGCTGCGAGCACGCCAAGGCGGGCAGCGGCGCACTGGGCGACATGGGCAGCCATGCGCTCGGCCTCGCCCGCTTTCTGGGCGGCCCGATCGCCGAGGTGCTGGGCGACACGGCGCTGGTGGTGCCCGCGCGCGCGGTGGCCCCGCCCGGCGCCGATCTGCAGTTCGCGCGGGTCGAGCAGCCGGCGGAAATGCGCGAGGTCGAGAACGAGGACATCGCCCACTGCCTGCTCCGCTTCGCCAGCGGCGTGATGGGCAGCATGGTCACCAGCCGCACCGCATGGGGCAGGAAGAACGGCCCGGACCTCGAGCTCTACGGCACGCTCGCCGGCGTGCGCTTCCGGCAGGAGCGCTTCAACGAGTTCGAGCTGTTCCGCAGCGGTGCGCGCAAGGACGACAATGGCTACCGGACCGTGATGACCGGCCCCTACCATGGCGACTATGGCCGGTTCACCCCCGCCCCCGGCCACGGCATCGGCTTCAACGACCTCAAGGCCATCGAGGTCGCGGGCCTGCTCGACGCCATCGCCACGGGTGGCGAGGCCGCGCCCGACTTCCGCGAGGGCTGGGCCATCGAGGCGGTGTGCGACGCCGTCCTGGACAGCGCCCGGCGCCGCGCCTGGGTCGCGGTCGCGCCCTTGGAGTGACCTCAGCCGGCCGAGGCGGCCGCCGAGGGGCGCAGCCGCCCGCGCAGGAACGAGACCAGCGGCCAGAACAACAGCACCAGGGCCAGGGTCATGATCCCGGTGACCAGGGGATTGGCCCAGAAGATCGACAGGCTGCCCTGCGACAGCAGCATGGACTGGCGGAACGACGATTCGGCCATGTCGCCCAGGACGAGCGCCAGCACCATCGGCGCCAGCGGGTAGTCGAGCTTCTTGAACAGGTAGCCGACCACGCCGAACACCAGCATGATCGATAGGTCGATCAGCGCGTTGTTGACCGTGTAGGCGCCGACCGCGCACACGACCAGGATCACCGGCACGATGATGCTGAACGGGATCCGCAGGATCGAGGCGAACAGCGGCACGGTGAGCAGGACCACGAACAGGCCCACCACATTGCCCAGATACATGCTGGCGATCAGGCCCCAGACGAAGTCCGGCCGCTCGGTGAACAGCAGCGGCCCGGGCTGCAGGCCCCAGATCAGCAGCCCGCCCAGCAGCACGGCCGCGGTCGGCGAGCCGGGGATGCCCAGGGTCAGCATCGGCAGGAGGGCGGAGGTGCCGGCGGCGTGGGCCGCCGTCTCGGGGGCGACCACGCCCTCGATCTCACCCTTGCCGAACGCCTCCGGTCGCTTGGAGAGCCGCTTGGCCAGCCCGTAGGCCATGAACGAGGCGGGCGTGGCGCCGCCCGGGGTGATGCCCATCCAGCAGCCCACGAGGCAGCTGCGCAGATAGGTGGCCCAGTAGCGCGGCATCCCGGCCCAGGTCTTCAGCACCATGGGCAAGGTGAGCTTCGCGGTCTTGCCCTTGAACGCCAGCCCCTCCTCCATGGTGAGCAGGATCTCGCCGATGCCGAACAGGCCGATCACGGCCACCAGGAAGTTGAAGCCCTTGAGCAGCTCGACGGTGCCAAAGGTCATGCGCAGCTGGCCGGTGACCGAGTCCAGGCCCACGGCCGCCAGGGCGAAGCCCAGCATCATCGCGGACACGATCTTGGCCGGCGGCTCCTTGCCCATGCCGATGAAGCTGCAGAAGGTCAGGAACTGGACGGCGAAGAACTCGGCCGGGCCGAACTGCAGCGCGAACCGGGCGAGATGGGGGGCGAGAAAGGTGATCATCAGCACGGCGAACAGAGCGCCGACGAACGAGGAGGTGAAGGCGCCCACCAGGGCCTCGCCGGCCTTGCCCTGCTGCGCCATCGGGTAGCCGTCGAAGGTGGTGGCGACCGACCAGGGCTCGCCCGGGATGTTGAACAGGATCGAGGTGATGGCGCCGCCGAACAGGGCACCCCAATAGATGCAGGACAGCATGATGATCGCGGAGGTCGGCGACATGCCGAAGGTCAGCGGCAGCAGGATCGCCACGCCGTTGGCACCGCCAAGACCGGGGAGAACGCCGATGAGAATGCCCAAGAACAGGCCGACCAGCATGTAGACGATGTTCATGGGGTCGGCCAGGACCCCGAACCCCATCATCAGCGAGCCGAAAGCTTCCACGGGCAATTCCTCGGGCGGACGGGGAGACGGGCGGCGTCAGAGGTTGAGCGCCGCCTCGAGCGGGCCCTTGGGCAGCGGCACCTGGAACCAGAGCTCGAACATCAGGTAGAGGACCACGGCGATCGCCACCCCCAGGGCACAGCAGAACGCGTAGCCGTAGCGGCCGAAGGCGCGCATGAACGCGGCGATGAGCAAGGCCGAGGCCACGTAGATCCCGACCAGCCCGACCGCTGCGACATAGACGATCGACGGGATCAGCACCGCCAGGACCCGGCGGAAGCCCGCGAGTTCGACGAACACGTCGAGATCGCGCTTGGTCGCCACGAGGCCGCGCACCAGCGTGACCATCGCCGAAGCCGACAGCAGCAGGCCGACATAGAACGGGAAGAAGCCGGCCTCCGGACCGTCGGCAGCCCAGCCGATGCCGATGCGGAGGCTGTCGAGCATCACCACGCCGCCGATCACCGCCAGGATGGCGGCGACGACCACGTCGACCTGCCACACCGCGACGAGGCGGCCCTCGGCCGTCCGTGTCCTGGTTTCCATCACATTCCCGCTTCGGCAAACGGCGGCGGTGGGCCCCGGCCGGAGCCCGCCGCCCCGATCATCACTGCGCCAGGAAGCCCGCCTTTTCCATCAGCGTCTTGTGCTGTTCGTAAGCGCCGGCCAGCCAGGTCTTGAATTCCTCGCCGGTCATGAAGCGGTCCTCGAAGGCGCCGCGGGCGACGAACTCCTGCCAATCGGGGGTGCCGCGGACCTTCTCGAGCACACCTTGATAGTAGGCGACCTGCTCGTCGGTGGCGCCGGGCGTGGTGAAGATCCCGCGCATCATCTTGTACTCGATCGGCAGCCCGGCCTCGGTGCAGGTCGGGATGTCGGCCCAGGATTTGCCGTCGGCGATCGGCTCGTGGAAATCCATCCGCTTGGAATCGAACACGCACAAGGGCCGCAGCTCGCCGCCCCGCCACTGCGAGACCGCCTCGATCGGGTTGTTGACGCTGGAATTGATGTGACCGCCGACCAGCTGCGCCGCCACGTCCCCGCCGCCCTTGAACGGAATGTAGGTGATCTTGGCGCCGGTCTCCTGTTCGATGGCGGCGGTGATGATCTGGTCTTCCTGCTTGGAGCCGGTGCCGCCCATCTTCATCTGGCCCGCAGGCGACGATTTCAGCGCCGCCACATAGTCGGCGGCCGTCTGGTAGGGCGATTGCGCGTTCACCCACAGGATGAACTCGTCCATCGCCAGCATCGCGACCGGTGTGATGTCCTCGTAGTTGAACGGTACGCCGGTGGCGAGCGGCGTGGTGAACACGTTCGACAGGGTGATGACGATCTTGTTCGGGTTGCCCTCGGACGCCTTGACGTCGAGGAAGCCTTCGGCGCCGGCGCCGCCCGATTTGTTGATCACGACCAAGGACTGGTCCATGAGCTCGTTCTTCTGGACCACGCCCTGGATCATGCGCGACATCTGGTCGGCACCGCCGCCGGTCCCCGCCGGGACGATGAACTCCACGGTGCGGGAGGGCTCCCACGCCAGCGCGTCGCCAGCGCCGATGCAACCCGCACCGAGTGCGGTGGCCAGGGTCAGGGCCCGGGTGAAGCCTCGTGTCGTCGCCATCGCACTCCCCTTGGTTTCTCAAGCGCCGGCCGCGCAACATAGTTGCCACCCCCGCCACGGCAATACCCGATCGGGGAGTGCGATACGCATCGAGGGGGCAGGCCTGCCGACCGCCGACCACCGGGCGACGTCGCGTGCTCGCCCAACCTTCGATGGGTCCAATTGGCCACGCAGGAGCCATCCAGGAGGAGGCGCGCAACTTCAGGTCCAGATACGGGGTTGCCAGGCAGCAAGGCCTGAGTTAGCCTGCGGTGAAGTATATAGCCATATCGCAGTGCACCCCTCGATTGTAATTGAAGCATAGCGCGATATAATAGCGGATATCTTGCCAATAAATTGTGCAACTGGCTCATATTTTGGGCGCGAATTGCCGAATTCGTTCGTGAAACTCAGGCCAGCGCATCCATTTGATGCTCATCGTGCGCATCTTATTGCGCCGAACTTCGGGCCATACTTCCAGAATTGGACCGTTGGATTTGACATGTCCGGCGATTGGCCGAGGCGAGCGTCAAGAGCAGTCCCGTCGCCACCATCGGCGGCGACCGGAGCCAGCAAGTTCGAGCCAGGGAACGATGTGCCCATGACCTGCCGCACCACCGACCCCCGCCGCCGCTGGCCGGTTCCGAAGTCTGCCCGCTTGCGCCTCCTCGGGCTGACCCTGGGCGGCCTGGTCTGCGCCGCGGAGCCGGTGTCGGCGCAACATGTGCCGGGCGGATTCGTCGACGAACTCGTCGTCGGCGGCCTCGACAATCCCACAGCACTGGCCTTCGCCCCCGATGGCCGTCTGGTGATCACCGAACAGGGCGGCACCGCCCGGATCGTGACCCGCGGCACTCTGCGGACGGTGCCATTCGCGCGGCTGACGGTCGATCCGCGCGGCGAACGCGGCCTCCTCGGCATCGCCTTCCACCCCAACTTCGTCAGCAACGGGTTCGTCTACTTCTATCACACCATTCGTGCGACATCGTCGCGCCCGGCCCACAACCGCATCACCCGGTTCAAGGTGCAGGACGATGCGGTGCTCCCGTCGAGTGCCAGGGCGATGCTGACCCTCGAGGGCCTTTCGTCACGTACCAACCACAATGGCGGGGCGATCAGTTTCGGCAAGGACGGCAAGCTCTACGTCGCGGTCGGCGACAACGGCAACGGCGCCAACGCGCAGAGCCTCTCCACCCGCTTGGGCAAGCTGCTGCGGCTCAACGACGACGGTTCGATCCCGAGCACCAATCCGACCAAGTTCTCCGGTGTGCCCGGCACGCCAACTCAGGACCGACGTGCCATCTGGGCGCTCGGACTGCGCAATCCCTACAATTTCGCGTTCCATCCGCACACCGGCGCCATGATCGTCAACGATGTCGGCGAGAACCGGTTCGAGGAGCTCAACAAGGGAACTGCCGGCGGCAACTATGGCTGGCCAAACGCCGAGGGCCCGTCAACGAACGCGAGCTTCACCGACCCGATCTACCATTACCGGCATGGCAGCGGAACGCCGAGAGGCTGTGCGGTGACGGGTGCGGCATTCTACCGGCCGTCACAGTCCTCGTTCCCCGCATCCTACCTCGACAAATATTTCTTCGCCGACTATTGCGGCAACTGGATCTACTATATCGATCCGGCACGCCCAGCCACGGCCACGGTCTTCGCCACCGGCCTGAACGCGCCCGTCGGCATCGCGGTCGGCGACGACGGCGACCTCTATTACATCCAGCGGGGCAACGGCCAACTGCGCCGCATCCGCTACACCTCGACGGTCCGGCAGCGCATGCTGGTCGCACCGCAGGAATTCGAGCTGGCCGAGGGCCGCACCGAGCGGGTCACCGTCCGGCTGGCCAGCCGTCCCGACGCGAATGTGAGGATCAAGGTCGACCGCTCCTTGAGCGACTACCTGATCACCTCCGCGCCAAGCTCCTTTTTGTTCACGCCCTCCAACTGGAACCAGCCCCAATCGCTGACCGTCACGGCGAAACCCGATGGTGACAAGGACGACGAGAGCGCCCGGCTCAGCCTCTGGTCGCCAGGTATTCCTTCCGTCCGGGTAAGGGTCACCGCGGTCGACGACGACCGGCCGGCCGGCGCGCCCAGGGCCATCATCTCGCAGCCGCGCACCAACGACACGGTGTCGGGCGCGAGGGCCGAATTCTTCGGCGACGGTCGCGACGACGGCCGTCTGGTCCGCGGCCAGTTCTACATCGACAATGTCCTGCGCTTCACCGACACCTATCCGACGGGGCACTACCACATCAATGGCGACCACAATCAGTGGAACACGACGCTGTTGTCCAACGGCGTCCACACCCTGAAACTCACCGTGTTCGACGCAGACGGCAAGAGTGCCAGCCACGAGGTCCGGGTGCGGGTCTCCAACTGAGCCGGAATGAACCGTCGCCGGCGCAGCCACCAAACAATCACAAGGCGACGAGCACAACCGGAAGATAAGGAGCGGGGTTGCCATGGAGTGAACCGCGGGCTAGTTTGGACGAAAGAATTCGTTACGTCGTGCGCTGTGGAGGCTCTTGGCTTCTGGCGGCGCGACAGCAATCGCTTGACCTGCGGCAAGTTGAACCTGGGTTTGTAGAAATCACCTGCTCCAGCCACCAAGGACTAGCGGGCCGGATCAAGCGGCTCTTGCTTGTCGGCCCTTGCCGAGCCCGCCTTCGGGATGCGGTGACGGTGCTCGCCAACCATCGCATCGAGGGACCATGATGAACCGGACCGCCGCCGACCGTCGCCGATCGCCGTCGGGATTCCTTCGCTTCGGCTCGCTGCCCCTGCTTGCCCTGGCCGCGACGGTATCCGGCGCCGTGTCCTCGGCGGCGCAGGTGGCGCCCAGCGGCTTCGTCGACGAGCTCGTGGCGGGCGGCCTGAACAATCCGACCGCCCTGGCCTTCGCCCCCGACGGCCGGCTGGTCATCACCGAGCAGGGTGGCACCGCCCGGCTGGTCGTGCGCGGCGCCCTGCAGGAGACGCCGTTCGCGCGCCTGACCGTCGATCCGCAAGGCGAGCGCGGCCTGCTGGGCGTGGCGTTCCACCCGAACTTCGTCGCCAACGGCTTCGTCTACTTCTACCACACCGAGCCCGCGGTCACGACGGCGCCGACCCGGCCGCCCTACAACCGCGTCACCCGGTTCACGGTGCGCGACGACGCCGTGCTGCCCGGGAGTGCCACCACCATCCTGGCGCTCGAGAGCCTGTCCGCGCGCACCAACCACAATGGCGGCGCCCTCCAGTTCGGCAAGGACGGCAAGCTCTACGTGGCGGTCGGCGAAAACCGCGAGGGTGCCAACGCCCAGAGCGTGACCACGCGCCTCGGCAAGATCCTGCGCCTCAACGATGACGGGTCGATCCCGGCAGACAATCCCAAGAATTTTCCCGGCGTCGGTGGCAACACCAGCAACGGCAACCGCGCCATCTGGGCTCTCGGCCTGCGCAACCCGTTCAGCTTCGCCTTCCATCCCCACAGCGGCGACATGATCATCAACGACGTGGGCGAGAACAAGTTCGAGGAGCTCAATCCGGGTGGTGCCGGGCGCAATTACGGCTGGCCGAACGCGGAAGGCCCGGTCGCCACGGCCGGCTACACCAACCCGATCTACGCCTACCGTCACGCCAGCGGCACCCCGCGCGGCTGCGCGATCACCGGCGGCACGTTCTACCGGCCGGCGCAGGCGACCTTCCCGGCCACTTACCTGGACAAATACTTCTTCGCCGATTATTGCGGCAACTGGATCTACTACATCGATCCGGCCAATCCGGGCACGGCCACGCCGTTCGCCACCGGCCTGAACGCGCCCGTCGCGCTCGCGGTCGGCGACGACGGCGCCCTCTACTACCTCCAGCGCGGCAACGGCCAGTTGCGCCGCATCCGCTACACCTCGACGGTCCGGCAGCGCATGCAGGTCGCACCCCAGGAGTTCGAGCTGGCCGAGGGCAGCACCGAGCGGGTCACCGTCAGGCTGGCCAGCCGGCCCAACGCGAACGTGACGATCAAGGTCGACCGTTCCTTGAGCGACTACCTGATCACCTCCTCGCCAAGCTCCTTCGTCTTCACTCCCGACAATTGGGACCAGCCCCAGTCGCTGACCGTCACGGCGAATCCCGATGGCGATACGATCGACGAGAGTGCCAGGCTCAGCCTGTGGTCGCCCGGCATCCCCTCCGTCCAGGTATGGGTCACCGCGGTCGACGACGACCGGCCGGCCGGCGCGCCCAGGGCGATCATCTCGCAACCGCGCACCAACGCTTCCGTCTCGGGCGCCACCGCCGAGTTCTTCGGCGACGGGCGGGACGATGGCGGCCTGGTGCGCGCCCAGTTCGTCATCAACAACGTGGTCCGCTACACCGACGTGAACGACGCCGCGCACTACCATATCGGCGGCGACCACAATCTGTGGAACACGACGGTGCTGCCGAACGGGATCTACACGCTGCGCATGACCGTGTTCGACGACCAGGGCAAGAGCGGCACGCACGAGGTCCGGGTCAGAATCGCCAACTGAGCCGGTCAGGCGCCCGCAACGCGCGGCCGGCCGCGAATACCTGCAATTTCGGCAATATGCCTGGGTTGCCATGGGAGGCGAATTCATCCACCATAGGTAGGTGCGCATTCTGAGCGTGATCGGTGGTGAGCCACCGATCATGGGCACATGTCTTCGACAACTCCAGCTCAGCCACGAAGAAACAGCGCGGACATGCTGCAGCGGAGGTACGTCGATGCCGACACATCCGACGTTGGCCGGTTACGCCCCCTCGGTCGGGTCGATCGCCGAGCATGCGCCCACCATCCGGCCCGGTGCCGGACAGAATCGACGCGGGAGATTCCCTGCGCGCAGTTGCTCCGGCATCGGGCAGCGCCAGACCGCCCGGTGGTTGGGCTGCGGCGTCGCCGCACTGCTGGTCGGCATGCTGCAGTCCGGCCCGGCCTTGTCCCTGCCGCTCGGCTTCGTCGACGAGACGTTCGCTAGCGGCATCGGCCGACCGACCGCGTTCGCCTTTGCGCCCGATGGCCGCATCGTGGTCTCCGATGAGAACGGCACCGCCCGGATCATCTCGCACGGTGTGGTGCAGCCCAAGCCCTTCGCAACCCTGACCGTCGACGGCACCAACGAGCGTGGCCTGGGCGGCGTCGCCTTCGACCCGAACTTCGCCGCCAACCGTCACGTCTACTTCTACTACACCGTTCCGGCGGGTAGTGGCTCGGCGCACAGCCGCATCACGCGCTTCACCGTCAGTGGCGACGCCGTGGTCAGCGACAGCGCCGAGACGATCCTCGATCTCGACGACCTCGGCCGGGCGACGCATCACATGGGCGGCGCCTTGGCGTTCGGCAGGGACGGCAAGCTCTACGTCGCGGTCGGTGACGCTTCCAGCGGGTCCAACGCGCAGAAGCTGACGACGCGGTTCGGCAAGATCCTGCGGCTCAACGTGGATGGCTCGGTCCCAGCCGACAACCCGACGAGCTTCCCGCGCATCGCGGGCACCACGGCCGGCGCCAACCGGGCGATCTGGGCCGTCGGCGTGCGCAACCCGTTCACCTTCGCGTTCCAGCCCCACACGGGCAAGCTGATGATCAACGACGTGGGCAAGCTCAGCTTCGAGGAGATCAATGTCGGCGGTGCCGGCCGCAATTTCGGCTGGCCGGATTCCGAGGGCTATTCTACGATCAGCGGCGTCACCTCCCCCCTCTACGCCTATGCCCATGACACCGGGACGCCACGGGGTTGCGCGATCACCGGCGGGACTTTCTACAATCCCGATCAGGCGAATTTTCCGGCGCAGTTCGTCGGCAAGTATTTCTTCACCGACTATTGCGGCAACTGGATCTACTATATCGACCCGGCGCGGCCCGGCGTCGCCACCGAGTTCCAGTCTGGGCTGAGCCAGGTGGTCGGCCTCGCCGTCGGCGGCGATGGCGCCCTCTACTACGCTCAGCGCGGCAGCGGGCAGATGCGGCGCATCCGCTATACCGGGCAGTCCGCGCAGCGGATCCTGGTGGCGAGCGAGGATCTCGATGTCACCGAGGGCACCACCGCCAGGGTCGCCGTCCGCCTCGCCGCCAAGCCCAGCGCCAATGTCGTCGTCACCGTCAAACGCCGCCTGAGCGACTACCTGATCGTCGCCGACCAGGCGACCCTTACGTTCACGCCGGCCGATTGGGACAGCAACCAGCTTCTCGCCATCATGGCCAAGCCCGACCGGGATGCCACCGACGAAGCGGCACGGTTCAGCCTGTGGTCGCCGGGGGTACCCACGGTGGTCCTCAGGGTCACCGCCGTGGACACCGACCGGCCCGCCGCTGCGCCGCGTGCGGTCATCTCCAGCCCACACAACGGCGATACGGTCTCCGGCGCCGCTGCCGAATTCTTCGGCGAAGGCCGAGGGGTGGGGCAGATGGCGCGGGCCGAGTTCTATATCGACGGCAAGCCGGCGGACACGGACCCGATGAACCCATCCGGCCATTTCCACATCAACGGCGACCACAACCGTTGGAACACCACGCTGCTGTCCAACGGCGCGCACACCTTGAGGCTGCAGGTCTTCGCCGCGAACGGGCTGTCGGGCGCGCAGGTGATCAAGGTGAGGGTCGCCAACTGAGCAGGCCGGGGCCTCACCCGTAGCAGCCGGCCATCCGCGCCCGCAGCCGGACCAGCGCCAGGACGGCGTCGATGGCAGGCGTCGGCACCTCGACCAGTCGGCCCATGTCCTGGACCGCGGTGACCAGGGCGTCGATCTCCATCGGCCGGCCGCGCTCGAGGTCCTGCAGCATCGAGGTCTTGTGGGCGCCGACGGCGGCCCCGCCGTCGAGCCGCTTGTCGACCGGGATCGGGAAGCGCACGCCAAGCTTCTCGGCGATCGCCTGCGCCTCGACCATCATCGCCCGGGCGAGGGCGCGCGTGCCGGGGTCGGTGCAGATCACGTCGAGCGTGGCGCAGGTCAAGGCACTGATCGGGTTGAACGACAGATTGCCCCAGAGCTTGATCCACATCTCGTCGCGGATCTTGGCACGGATCGGCGCCTTGAGGCCCGACGCGATCAGCGCCTGCGACAGCCGCTCGATGCGCTCGGTCTTCGCACCCGAGGGCTCGCCCAGGGTGAAGCGGTCGCCTTCGACCAACTCGATCACGCCGGGCTCGGGCACCTCCGCCGCCGGGTAGACGACGCAGCCGATCACCCGTTCGGGGCCGATTCCGTTCCACTGCACGTCGCCCGGATCGACGCTGGGCAGCCGCCGGCCCTCATAGGCACCGCCGAGGCCGTAAAAGTACCACCAGGGCACGCCGTTGACGCCCATGACCACGGCAGTGCCCGGGCCCAGGAGCGGCTGCATCGGCTCGACCACGCCCGGCACCTGATGCGCCTTCAGCGTGACCACCACATAGTCCTGCGGCCCGAGCTCCGCCGGGTCCGAGCTGGCCTTGACCGGGACGGTGAAGGTCTCCCCGGCGGAGCGCAGGGTGAGGCCCTTGTCGCGCATCGCCGCCAGGTGCGGCCCGCGCGCGATCAGCGAGACCTCCGCCCCGGCCTTGGCGAGCCGCGCCCCCATCAGCCCGCCGATGGCCCCGGCGCCGTAGATGCAGATCCTCATCCGCCGAGCCCCAGCTTCTGGGCGAGCCCGATGCGCTGCAGCTTGCCGGTGGCACCCTTGGGGATCTCCTCGAGGATGACCACCTTGCGCGGCACCTTGAAGTCGGCGAGGCGGCCGGAGGCAAAGGTCCGGATCTCCGTCTCCGTGACACTCTGGCCCTCGCGCAGCACGACCGCACAGGCGACCTCCTCGCCCAGCTTGTCGTGCGGCATGGCGAAGGTGACCACCTGGGCAATGGCGGGGTGGTCCATCAGGATGTCGTCGACCTCGAGCGGGCTCACCTTCTCGCCGCCGCGGTTGATGATCTCCTTCAACCGCCCGGTGATCCGCAGATAGCCCTCCTCGTCCATGATTCCCTGGTCGCCGGTGCGGAACCAGCGCCCGCCCTCGGCCTCGAAGAAGCCCTTGAGGTTGGCGTCGGGGTTGGCCTCGTAGCCCGGCGTGACGTTGGGGCCGGAGATGACCACCTCGCCCTCGGCACCGGCCGCGAGGAAGGTCCCGGCATCGTCGCAGATGCGCACCAGCGGCCCCGCGGCGATGCCCACGGAGCCCGGCTTGCGGGGTGCCGGCGGCAGCGGGTTGGAGGCCATCTGGTGGGTGGCCTCGGTCATGCCGTAGCTCTCGATCACCGGAGCGCCGAAGGTCTTCTCCAGCGCCAGCATCACCTGCGCCGGCAGCGAGGCCGAGGAGGAGCGGACGAAGCGCAGCTTGGTGCGCGCCAGGATCTCCGGGTTGCGCTCGGCCCGCGGCAGGATCGCCTGGTGCATGGTCGGCACCGCCGTGTACCAGCTGGGCTGCGCGTCATCGAGCCAGTGGAAGAAGCGCAAGGCGTTGAAGCCCGGCGTGCAGTAGATCGAGGCCCCGGCCGAGAGCGAGGAGGTCACCGCCGCGATCAGGCCGTGGATGTGGAACAGCGGCATGACGTTGAGGCAGCGGTCCTCGGGCGTCAGCGCCAGGGTGGTGCGGATGTGGCGGGCGGAGGCCGCGAGGTTGCGCTGCAGGAGCGGCACGATCTTGGGCCGCGAGGTGGTGCCCGAGGTGTGCAGCACCAGCGCCTCGTCATCCTCCCGCGCGGCGCCCGACTGGACGGCCGCACCCACCCCGCCTTCGGCCACCAGCTCGAACCAACCGGCAGGCTTGTCCGGCGCCGTGGCCAGCCGTAGGACCGCTGCACCATGGCGGCGTGCCGCCTCGACCGCCGGGCCCTCTTCGCCGGCGGCCACGATCAACGCCTTGGCACGCAGGTCGGACAGGTAGAAGTCGAACTCCTCGGCCCGGTAGGCCGGGTTCAAGGGAGCCGTGGTGGCACCGCAGGCGACGGTGACGAACGCGGTCGCCATCTCCGGTCCGTTGGGCAGGACGATCCCCACCCGGTCGCCGCGGCCGATCCCGAGCGCGTTCAGCCGCGCCACGACCGCGTCCGCCAGCTCGCGCAAGCCGCCGAAGGTCAGGGTCGGCCGCTCCGGTGCCAGGATCGCGGCGGCATCGGCGGGATGCGACTGAAGGAGATCTCGGACGGTCTCGGCCATGGCGTGCTCGGCTCTTGGTTGGGAGATGCGAAACGCACGAGCGAGATAGCGCGTGAGCGACAAAAGACCAATGGCGCCCGTAAATAGCCCCACCTGGGCTGACGGTGATCGGAGCGTCCACGGGGCCCCTCTGCGTGTCCCGCCACGCCACCCGGGCGTGAACCACGGCGCGTGCCGACAAGGGCGAATGCCCTGCACATGCGACCTGTGCGCGGCACCACATTCCGGGCCCCGCTGGCCGGCTAGCATGGTGGAATTCACGAGCAGGGAGAGACGCCATGCCGTTCATCCGCAATCTCTATGTCGCCAGCCTGACCAGCACGCTGCCCGATTCCGGCTCGGACAGCGAGCTGGTGGTGATCATGAACCAGGGCGGGCTCGACGTCGTGCACCGCGATCTCGGCTTCGGCGACATCGAGACCGGCGGCGGCAAGCTCTACCGGCACAATGTCGCCGAAGCGCAGATTTTGCCTGAGAACTACTATCTCCGCATCGGCATCCGCGGCGATGACGCCTGGCGGCCGCACCTGATCGCGGCCTGGTGCACGCGGTTCACCTCCGGTGCGGTCGTGCCGCTCGGCTACGACGAGGAAATCGAGACGGTCCTCAGCACCGATACCGACGAGGGCCGGATCTCGCTGCCGCTGCGGCCGGTCACGCCAGGGGCGATCCGCACCCAGATCAACCGCCTGATGCTGGTGACCGGCACCAATGTCGGCGACTCGGCCACCGACAGCCCGATCCATGTCCGGATCACGCGCGGCGAGGAGGTCGTGGTCGACCACACCATCCCCGACACCTCGCAGCCGGACCTGGAGGGTGCGGAGGGCAACATCTACTTCCTGCCGGTCTTGAGCGAGTTCACGCGCAGCCAGCTCACCGACCAGTCGATCGTCCTGAGCATCGAGGGCGACGACGCCTGGCTGCCGATCGTGGTGACCCTGTTCGGGCTGGACACGACCAGCGGCAATCCCGGGCGCATGGTGCCGCTGGTCTATGTCGACGGCTGGCCCTTCGCTCCGCTCAGCACCGACGCGAGCGAGGGCAACGCATCGGTGACCCTGCCGCTCTGCCCGATCGATCCCTGACCGCCGCGCCCCGGGCTTCGGTCGGGGCAGGAGCGATGAGCCGGCCGATGCCGCCATTCGGCCGCTCACGCCAAATGGTCAGACCTCCTTCTGCAGCAAACCGACCGCAAGCTGCCGAAAGGCGTCAGCGGCAGAAGGTGACCGGGCCGGGGGTGCTCGGCTTCTGATCTTGTTCCTTTCGATCGCTGCCAGCCGACCATCGCGCCAGACCAGGCACTCCAGCCGCAAGCCGGTCCCCGCCGGACTTGCACGCACGCCCGGCGAGGCAGATGATTCAAGCATTGTTCAAGCGAGTGCTGGTCGGGGAGAAGAACGATGCTTGGGCTGATGCAGCGGCAGCCGCTGACGGTTTCCTCGCTCCTCACCCATGCGGCACGCCACCATGGCGAGGCCGAGATCGTCACCAACGTTACCGAGGGCCGGCGCCACCGCTATACTTGGCGCGACGCGGAGCGCCGTGCGCGGTGGCTGGCCCGCGCGCTCGACCGGCTGGGTGTTGGACGGGGTGACCGGGTGGGGACCCTGGCCTGGAACGGCTACCGCCACCTCGAACTCTACTTCGCCGTTCCGGGCATGGGGGCCGTGCTGCACACCGTCAATCCGCGGCTGTTCGAGGACCAGATCGCTTACATCGTCGACGATGCGGGCGACCGGGTGCTGTTCGCCGAACCTGCCTTCGTCCCGCTGGTCCAGACCATCCTGGCCCGGATGCGGCACAGGCCGCTGGCGCTCGTCGTCCTCAGCGACCGCGAGCACCTGCCGGAGGTGGACCTGCCGTCCGGCGTGGCGCTCCATGCCTACGAAGATCTGCTCGCGGCGACACCCGACGACTACGTCTGGCCCGCACTGGACGAGGAGGAGGCCTCCGGTCTCTGCTACACCTCGGGTACCACCGGCCATCCCAAGGGCGTGCTCTACAGCCATCGCTCGACCGTGCTTCAGGCCTTCGCGGTCAATCTCCCGGACGTGTTCGGCCTGCGCGCCGTCGACCGGGTGCTGCCGGTCGTCGCCATGTTCCATGTCAACGCATGGGCCATTCCTTACGCCGCCGCCATGGTCGGCGCCGCGCTGATCCTCGCCGGTGCGAGGACGGACGGTGCCAGCCTGCACGAGCTGATCGAGAGCGAGCGGGTCACCTTCGCGGCCGCCGTGCCGACGGTCTGGCTGGGCCTCGTGCAGCATCTCCGCGCCACCGGCGGCCGGATCGACCACCTGGAGCGCCTTTGCGTCGGGGGAGCCCCCTGCCCGCTGGCGCTGCTCTTGGCGTTGCGCGACGAGTACGGCGTCGCGGTTGCCCAGGGCTGGGGCATGACCGAGACCAGCGCCGCCAGCGCCTACAACAGCCCCAAGCCGGCCGACGTGGCCCTGGTCGGGTCCGTGGCCGATCGGCTTCGCCTGAGGCAGGGCCGCGCCCTGTTCGGCATCGACTACCGGATCGTCGACGCCGAGGGCCAGGACCTGCCCTGGGACGGCGCGGTGGCAGGCGAGCTCCTGGTACGCGGCCCTCGAGTCTGCCGGGCCTACTACGGGGCCGGCAGCGATGCCGTCGATCGCGAGGGCTGGTTCCGCACCGGCGACATCGCCACCATCGATCCCGCCGGCTACGTGCAGATCACCGACCGGGCCAAGGACCTGATCAGGTCCGGCGGCGAATGGATCAGCTCGATCGAACTCGAGAACGTGGCGATGAGCCACCCCGACGTGGCCGAGGCCGCGGTCATCGCCGCGAAGCATCCCCGCTGGGACGAGCGGCCGCTGCTGCTGGTCGTGGCGAAGCCCGGCCACGAGCCCGAGCCGCAGGCCTTGCTGGACTGGTATCGTGACCGGGTCGCCTCCTGGCAGGTGCCGGACGCGGCTCTGGTCGTCGCGGAACTGCCGCACACCGCCACGGGCAAGCTGCTCAAGACCGCTTTGCGCGAGCAGCATGCGGGCTATTTTCTCAGCCATATGGAGCACTGAACCGCTTCCAACCGGCGACACAGGAGTTCGCCCCTTGGCCGACGACCGCACCCGCCGCATCCTGCTCGCCCGGCGCCCCAACGGCGCGCCGGTGCCCGACGACTTCCGCCTCGACGAGGCGGCCCTGCCGGCGCTCCGGCCGGGCGAAGCGCTGGTCCGCACCATCTGGCTGTCGCTCGACCCGTACATGCGCGGCCGGATGAACGACGCGCCTTCCTACGTCCCGCCGGCCGCGCTCGACGAGGCCATGCCGGGCGAATGCGTCGGCCAGGTCGAGGCCAGCCGCGCCGATGGGCTGGCACCCGGCGACTTCGTGCGCGGCCATGGCGGCTGGCAGAGCCGCTTCGTCCTGCCGGCGGACAAGCTGATCCGGCTCGATCCCGCCGACGCCCCGCTCAGCACGATGCTGGGCGTGCTCGGGATGCCGGGCCTCACCGCCTATGTCGGCCTCCACGCGATCGCCAAGCCCAAGCCCGGCGAGACCGTGGTCGTGGGTGCGGCCAGCGGCGCGGTCGGCGCCATCGCCGGCCAGCTCGCCAAGATCATGGGCTGCCGCGTCGTGGGCGTCGCGGGCGGGCCGGACAAGTGCCGCTACGTCGAGGCCGAGCTCGGCTTCGACGCCTGCCTCGACCGCCGCGAGCCCGACCTCGCAGCCCGGCTCGAGGCCGCCTGCCCGGACGGGGTCGACGTCTATGTCGAGCTGGTGGGCGGCGAACTGCTCTGGGCCGTGCTGCCGCTCTTCAACCTGCATGCCCGCATCCCGGTGATCGGGGCGGTGGCGTGGTACAACCTGCCGGCCCTGCCCGACGGCCCCGACCGCTCGCCGCTCCTGTGGCGTGCGGTCCTCACCAAGCGCCTGCAGGTCGAGGGCATGATCGTCTACGACCGCGCCGATCTCGACCCCGAGTTCCGGCACACGGCCGCACCTTGGGTTCGCGACGGCAGGCTCAGGTTCAAGGAGGACGTCGTCCAGGGCCTGGAGAACGCACCCGAGGCCTTCATCGGCATGCTCGAGGGCCGCAACTTCGGCAAGCTGCTGGTGCAGGTCGCCCCCGATCCGACCCGCTGAGGCCCGGGTCAGCCCGCCCGGCCGAGGGCGTCGCGCGCGATCTTGCCCAGCCGCGTGCGCGGCAGGCTGGCGTGGAACCGGAACCGGCGCGGCACGGCCAGCCTGGACACCATCGGCGCCAGATAGAGCCGCAGCTGCTCGGCCGTGACGCTGGCCCCGGGCCGCAGCACGAGGTGCGCCACCGGCACCGCACCCGCGCGTGCGTCCGGCTCGCCCACCACCGCGACCTCGGCGATGGCGGCGTGGGTCAGGAGCGCGGTCTCGACCCGATGCGGGTAGACCTTGGTGCCGTTGGTGACGATCAGGTCCTTGAGCCGGTCGACCATCCACAGATAGCCGTCGGCGTCGATCCGGCCGAGATCGCCCGTGCGCAGCCAGCCGTCCTTCGGCACGCACCGGGTCCCGTGGTGGCGGCCGGCATAGCCCAGCATCACCTGCGGACCACGCACGCAGATCTCGCCGATCTCGCCGCCGGGCAGCGCCTCGCCGGCCGGGCCGCGGATGGCGACGTCGGTGCCCGGCAGCGGCAGGCCCATCGAGCCCGGCCGCTCGCGGCGCGCCAGGGGATTGCCGCAGGCGACCACGGGCGCGCATTCGGTGAGCCCGTAGCCTTGCGTCAGCGGCACGCCGGTGAAGGCCTCGAACCGCTCGCGCACGGGCTCCGGCAACCAGTCGCCGCCGCTCACGCACAGCTTGAGCGAGGCGAAATCGTCCGGCTGGACGCCCGGCAGCTCGGTCAGGGCCGCGAACAGCGTCGGCACCCCGGCGAGGTAGGTCGGCCGGGTCCGCCGCAGCATGCGCGGGAAGCCCTTGGGCTCGAAGCGGTGCACCAGGATCAGCTGGGCGCCGAGCGCGATCGCGAACAGCATCACCGCGGAGAGCCCGTAGGCGTGGAAGAAGGGCAGGATCGCGACCACGCGCTCCTGGCCGGGCTCGGCCAGCGTGAACCACAGGCGGTTCTGCAACGCGTTGGCGGTGAGGTTGGCGTGGCTGAGCAGCGCGCCGCGCGGCTGACCCGTGGTGCCGGCCGTGTAGAGGATGACTGCGGGGTCGCGCTCGGGCGCCACCGGGGCCGGCCGGTCGTCCGAGGGCTGTCCGAGCAGCCGGTCCCAGCGCAGGAGCAGGTCGTCCTCCTGCCAGCCGACCTGCCCGCGCCCGCCCCGGAGCGACGCGAGCAGGCGTCGGCCCAGGGGCAGGAAGGCCGCGAGATCGCAGACCACGACCCGGCGCAGCCGGCTGGCGCGCAGGACGCCGGCGAACCGCCCCAGGAGCTGGTCGGTGTCGAGGGTGATCAGGAGCTCGACCTCGGCATCGTCGAGCTCGACCGCCAGCTCGGATTCGGCCAGCAGCGTGCTGAGCTGGACCACCGTGGCGCCGCAGCGGATCGCGGCGAAGAAGGCGAACAGGAACGGGGGCGTGTTCGGCAGCAGCAGTCCGACCCGGCTGCCGGGCCTCACCCCGTGCAGCCGCAGCCCTGCCGTCACCTCGCGGACCTCGCGGTCGACCTCGCCGTAGGTCCAGATACGGCCGAGAAAGTCCAGGCACGGCTCGTCCGGCCAAGCCGCCACCGCGTCGACGAGCAGATCGTGGACCGCGCGCGCCGGCACCGCGGCGTCCCATGCCACGCCAGCCGGATAGGTGCGGAGCCACGGCCGCTCGGCCGCCGCAACCGAAGCGCCCATCGCATGGCCTCCCCTGCATGCGCCGATGATCAGCCTGGCAGCCGGGCGGCCGGCGGCATCGATCGGCATGATCGCGCCGCCGGCGAGCCCGAACGGCCGGTTCTCAGTGCAGCAGCGCGCGCTCGGGCACCGCCCGGCCCGTGCGCGCGGCGGCAAAGGTCCCGTCGCACTGGCCGACCTTGCGCTTGGCGGCATCGAATGCCCGGCGCAACGCCCGGCCGAGGTCCCGGTCCACCTGGTCGGCGACCGGCTGCCCGCGGCGCCCCTTGTCGCAGAACCGCGGTCCCGGCTCGACGCGGACCCGGAAGCGGTCGCTCACCGGCCCGGCCTCGGTCTCGCGCAGGACGTAGACCCGGCAGCTCGACAGGCTCGGACAATGCGCGGCCAGCTCCTCGGTCAGGCGCGACACCGTCGGCTCGAGCGCCGGCGGGGCTTCGATCTGGCGAAAGTTCACGAACAATGCACTGCGCATGATCGGCTCCCATCCCTGTAGCGATGGCGCAGCGGCGGTGGCCTAGCCCGCCCTGACCTCGATCTTGCGCGCCTGCGCCTTGGCGCCGGGCCGCTTGGGCAGGGTGACCGCGAGCACGCCGTTCTTGAACTCGGCCGCGATCTTCTCGGGATCCGCGTCATCGGGCAAGGTGAAGGAGCGCTGGAACGAGCCGTAGCGCCGCTCGGCGACGTAGCGGTTCGCACCCTTCTCCTCGTGCCGCTCCTTCTTCTCGCCCTTCAGCGTCAGCACGTCGCCCGCGAGCGCGATCTCGATGTCCTTCTCGCTCATGCCGGGCAGCTCGGCGGTGATCCGGTACTCCGTCTCGCCTTCCACCACGTCGGCATTCGGGAACGTGCCCTCGAACATGCCCTGGAAGCGCCGCCAGGGATCGGTGTCCAGCCGCCGGCGCAGGGCCGGTGCGGCAATGCCGGAGAAGAAGTCGTCGAACAGGCGATCGACCTCGTCGCGCAGCGCCACGAGCGGGTGGCGGGTCGGCTGCGGCTCGGCCTCTTCGGTCGCAACCGGGGCCTTGACGTCGTTGGTGTCCATGCTCCGTCCTCCCGGGAACCGCGCCACTGCGGCGCGGTCGATACGGGCTCAATCTAGCATGATCGCGGTGCGGCGCATTTGATTCAGATCAACTCGCCGCTCGCGGCGTCCATCGGCGGCAGCTCACGCCGTGGCCGGACGAGCATCAACTTTTGATTGATCGAGATTCAGCCCGCAGCAGCTCGAAAAGCGCCCCTCGACATCTGCTCCCCGATCATCGCTGCTTTGGTTCTACTTCTGGTCGCCGCCATTGCCGGGACCGGCGCGGCACCGAGCCGCCCTGGGGCCCGCTGCGGCTGGTGTGACGACCGGCTTTACGGCGCCTTGGGTTCGTGACACTTCTGACGGCGAGGCCGGATCGCACGGCGTGCGGGCGGCGCAACCACTGCGGGAACGGCCTCGACGCCAAGGCGAGGCCGGGGGACAAGAGCGATGGCCCAGATCCACGCCTACCGACACGCCACGCGCCTGCTGGCCCGGGCCCTCGCCGCCGGGGCGGTGGTCGAGCTCTCCGGCCGTGCCCTGGTCCGGGTCGACGAGCCCGGCCCGGTCCTGCCGCGCGATCCCGGCGACACCTGGCCGGCCTTCACCGCGATCGAGCCCGGCATCTACGCCTGCTGCCCGGTGGTGCTGGGCGTGCCGGCGGCGATCCTGGCGCCGGCCAGCTACGCCTGGCTCCACCTGGGCGAGGTCGACGAGCTGGACGAGCTCCTGCCGGTCGCCGAGTGGCTGGCCGGCCTCGGCCGCAACGGCATCCGCCCCTTCGCCGTCGGCCTGCTCCACGGGCTGGGCCGCATCGCCGAGCATGCCGGCGACATCCGCGCCGGCAGCGGCGCCCGCCTGGTCATCTCCAGCCCGGACAATCTCGCCCGCCACCTGTTCGGCTGACCGGCCTCGACCGGGCCGGCGGGCTGCGGGCGGGAACCTTCAGCCCGCTCCGGGCTGATCCGTGCTGCCGCCCTGGCGGCGCTCGGCCATGAACTGGTCGAACTCGGCCTTGTCGCGCGCCATGCGCAGCCGCTCCAGGAAGTCGCGGAACTCGCGCTCCTCCTCCTCAAGGCGGCGCAGGGTGGCGTCGCGGTACTCGGCGAAGGCGTGGTTGCCATCGGCACCGCCCCAGCGCTTGCGGCCCCAGCCGCCATCGACCCCGCGGCCCCAGCCGCCGTCGACATTGTGCCAGCGGCCGAACCCGCCGCGCCTGCCGCATCCCATCCGCCCACTCCCGAACGCGAAGGCCAGGGTGGCGAGCCCCAACGGCCACCACACGCAGAAAGCCAGGACCGCCAGCGCGATCCAGGCCGGTTTGCCGAACTCGTCGATCTTGGCGACGAAGCCCATCCGTCTCTCCAAGTGAATGTTATACACATTAACATATCGGCGCCCGCTGCCCTGTCAAGCGGCTCCGCGCAGCCCCAGCCCGTCGAGATAGACCAGGAGCCCCGCCTCCAGCAGGTCCTCGGCCGACATCGGCAGCTTGCGCCGGGCGGCGTCGCCGCGGCCGAACAGGGCGGCGATGCCGTGCGCCAGCGACCAGAGATGCAGGGCCACCATCAGGGGTGGCGGGCTGCGGCCCGGCGGCAGCCGGCGGCACACCGAATCGGCCGCGGCCTTGAGGATCGCGAACGCCCGGTCGCCCGCCTGCTGCAGGTCGGGATGGGCGTCGACCGGCAGGCCCGATTCGAACATCGCCGAATAGTAGGCGGGCTCCGTGCGCGCGAAGGCGAGATAGGCCTTGCCGATGTTGCCGAACGCGTGCAGCGGGTCGGGCAGCCCGTCGTTCCAGGCCACCGCCAGCATGGCCTCGAACCGCGCGAACCCCTGCCGCGCCACGTCGGCCATCAATTCGTCGCGGTCGCGGAAGTGCCGGTACGGGGCCGCCGCGCTGACCCCGGCCGAGCGCGCCGCCTCGGCGAAGGTGAACCCGGCCGGCCCCTTCTCCGCGATCAGGTTCAGCGCGGCGCGGATCAGCGCCTCGCGCAGATTGCCGTGATGATAGCCGCGCCGCTCCATGAAGCTCCCGCCGGACAGGATGTGAAGAGGTCTTACATGAGGAGCATGCCGCGGCGCCAGCGATCCGGACAGGCTGCGGTGGCGTCGCCGATCGCATGGCCAGGACTTGACCGCCGTCGCGGGACCGACCGAGAGTGCGGCGACGCACCGGCCTTGCGCGGTCGTGGCCTCGCGCGCGCCCTTGCCGGGCAAGCTGGTGGGTAGGTGATGGCCACATCCATGCCGGGGCGCAGCGGCACCTCCTTGCGGGGCCTGCGCCGCATGACGGCCGGCGCGGCCATGGGCCTCGCCGCCTGCACCGCATCACCACCCGCTCCAGCGCCCGGGGCGGTGGCCGTCGAGGGCTGCCCGGTTCCCGGCGTCGAAACCGGCTGCCTGATGCTGCGGACCGGCGACGGCCGGCTCTACGACATCACCGCCGCGGCAGCGCCGCCGGTGCCCGACGGCCGGACGATCCGGCTCACCGGCCGGGCGAGCGACGAGATGAGCTTCTGCATGCAGGGTACCAGGCTCGCCGACATCGCCTGGAGCTACACCGGCGGCACGTGCCCGCCGTGAGCGGAAGAGGCCGGATCGCGTGCCGGGGCGCCCGCGCAATGGCAGCAGTGGAGCCCCGGCACGCGATCGAGCGTCAGTGGTGCTTGGCGCTCTTGCCCGGCTTGTTCGCGTAGGCGTCCCCGCGCGGAAAGAAGTGGCGCAGCGATAGACCGCTCCGCTGCCGAACATCGCTCACCCGCTGACGATACGTCCTGATGGACGTTGCATCGGGCGCGTCGATCGAACTCGAGGGTCGTCGAATTGCTCGCTCCCTGGGCGACGAGGACGCTCATGTCGCCGCCGAGATATTGCCCCTGGAAGCCGTGACAACCCTGGCAGCCGCCCATCTGGAAGGGACTTCCCGTTGCACCGGCGACATAGACGTTATTGGTTCTGCCGGGCGATGGCGGAGGAATTGAAGCGGAAAGTGAACCAGAGAAGTTCTGCAGGGGCTGATTGGTCTCGACCATGATGTTGGCCATATAGTAATAGCTGAGATCGTCCGGCGTGGCGCTGGCATCCGGTGGGTCCGTGGGCGTGGCCTGGACACCGATCAGCTTGTAATACTGCCAGACGGTATCGGGGTTCACGGCTTTGAAAGCCGCATGCACCGCATCGTTGACCGGTGGGATCGCCGAGTTGATCGCGTGGGCGCGCCTCACGGGGATGTCGGGAAGTGCCGCGGAATCGCCGGTATTGCTGAACGCCAGGTTCTCGGTGTTCGGGTTGTCGGGCGTGTCGTCACCGTAATTGTCGATCTGTTCCCAGCTCGCGAACACGAAGGCCGGGAACGATTTGGTCTTGTGGATGATGTGCAGGGCAACGAGCCCCCATACGGCATTGTTGTAGAGCTGGGGATTTTGTCCGGAGTAGTAGATGACGTTCTGCGTGAGAAACCGGCCTTTGCTCACCTCGTCCATGGTCAAGGCGCGCCACGCCGCCTTGATCTCGATGGCACCTTCGCCGGCGTCGCCCGCCATGGTGATGTCGCCGCACGGCAGCAGGACGATCGACGTGGGGCTGACACCCATGGGGGGGCTGCATATTCCGGCGTTCGGGCTGTTCTGATCGCCGTAGACCGTTCCCGTGTTGGCCTGGGCGTTGGCCAGCGCGGCATACCCGCCGGTCGGGCTGGTGAAGCCACTGTTGACCAGATATTGGAACACCCCGCGGTTGACCTTTGCCTCGTAGGCCACGCGTATCCCGCTCGCGGGATTGGAGACCGGGTCGGCGTGGGCATACATGTTGGCTTGGCCAATCTGGCTGGTCTCGTCCAGATTGTTGAAGAGACTGAAGCTCGGAAGCGCGCCGTTCAAGCCGGTTCCCATCTTGGGATTGTTCGGCTGGCGGGTGTTCGGTGTGACATAGTTGTAGGTTGGTATTTTGGAGTCGAAGCTGGCATCGGTCCCGCCAGGCGGGAACAGTTCATTCTTGTGCCGGTAGGTCTGCCACACGAGCAGGGGATAGCTGCCGGTGGCATCCTTCGTGATCCCGAGGAAGCCGGTGTTGGGGTCGGTGTCGGGAGCGGCCCGCCCGCGGATGCCGGTGCTCGCCGGATCCATCGCGACCCAGTTCAACGCGACGAATTCCTGCCACGCGAAGACCGCGAGCTCCGCGATGCTGGCAGCCGGCCCGGCCGGGACGTCGTGCGGGACGCACGGGCTGAGGGTGAGCGAAAAGGGCGGCGTATAGCATGACGGGTCGGCCGAGGGGTGGGCGACTGCCGGCGCCGCGCCCGGCAGAACCCAAACGGCCGGTGTGAGAACCAATGCGAGAGCCCAAGTATTGGGCGATTTGTGGACCATGTGTCCCTCCTTGAGGCTCCGGCCCCGCTCCCCTGTGCGTACCCCCGACGGCTCGGCGGCAACGCCAGAGCGAACTTTGACGACCGGCTCTGAAACTTTATGGCGCACCACGAACTTCGGCAAGCGATTCGCTGGGAGCTACGCGCACCGCTCGCCAGGAGCTTGGCGCCAGTAACGCCCGTAATAGGCGAGACGATTTGGTTTGCGTGACCTCGGCCCCGCCGGAGTTCTCGCCTCACGGATACTGCCTGAGCTTGATCGTGACCGGTACACGGGGCCGGCTCTTCTCGCCGCAGGCTGGAGGGCGATCCCGAACCGCGGCGGTGACCGCCACGGCGAAGCCCGTCGTGCGCACCGGCAAGATGGGGTGCGAACCCGGAAGCCCCGATCCGGGCGCGGCTCCAGATTGGCCCGGCGCGGCTGTCGGTCTCGAAGGATCGGCCTGCCGGGCGAGGCGACCACCAGGAGCGCACCGGCGCTCGCACGGGGGACAGAAGTGATGAACAAGCTGATCGTGCCGCCGGGGTAATCGCTTGTGCACATTCGCAGGGTCCAGCGGCAGTCGGGTTCGTTCCGCAGCGTGGGTTCTGCAGGGCGTCCGGTTCGTTCCGCAGCGTCGGGTTCGTTCCGCAGCGTCGGGTTCGTTCCGCAGCGTCGGGTTCGTTCCGCAGCGTCGGGTTCGTTCCGCAGCGTCGGGTTCGTTCCGCAGCGTCGGGTTCGTTCCGCAGCGTCGGGTTCGTTCCGCAGCGTCGGGTTCGTTCCGCAGCGTCGGGTTCGTTCCGCAGCGTCGGGTTCGTTCCGCAGCGTCGGGTTCGTTCCGCAGCGTCGGGTTCGTTCCGCAGCGTCGGGTTCGGCTGACAGGACCATCATCCTAGGATGATCGCTTTCGGGTCGCTCCAATGTCAATGATTATCTGCGGCTACGCGGGTGCGCGGACGGCCCGGCCTATCGGCATCAAAATCGAGATCCCTTTTTTGGCCAACCCTTTTTTGGCTCGTTGAAAGCGCCTTAGCTAGCACTGTTGTGCGGGCCAATGGGGCGACTCAAACCCAATGCCAAGCATAGCATCTGGAAGAAGGGTTTCAACGCACAATATTTTTATACAAACTTCAGTGAAGAATGGCGGCGACTTGATCACATCAGTAAGCATGAATTCGTAATTTATTCGGCAGCACATCACAACTCTTTTATCACCGTTCATGAGCAGATTAACGGCATCCTCACGAAAACCAATTGGAGAGGTGGATACCACATTGCCGGGGCCGAGGTTGCCTTGCGTAAATGGGGGAGTTGCGGGGAAATCGAAGGTTATCTGATTTGCAGTGGTATCTGGTTCAATCACCTTAAGTATATGCCACATATCCATTCGGATGGCTGGCGTTCGCCCGCAATTTTCCCAACGGACCACAAATGTGTGAAATTTCTGACGCCCATCAAGTATCATCTTGGGTTCAACCTCTCGGAACGTAATTATGGGTCTATGGTCAGCGAGATAGGTTTTCCTGGCAATCTCGTTAGCGTCAACCGCGGCTTTAGTGCCTTTGACGGAAATCATAAGCGCAGCAAAGACGAGGAGCGTCCCAAAGCCGGCTATCCATGTTTGCCAGCGTGCGAGAAGCAATTGCCTCTGCGCCCCTTCGGCAGCCTTCCATTGGGCTTGCAGGTCGGAATAATCACGTTGCTCGGAGCGGCATTTCTCGAATGCGCCGCAATCGGCTGCGCCAGCGTCTTCGGCAGCACGTAAGGCTTTCACGGTCGCGGCTGGATAGGGTGGGGACTGATTGTTCTCGGATTTCAGTCGCCTTGGCCTGTATGGCTTGGCTGGATTGGGTGATTGGCGCGCGGTATTCTGGCTGTGTGAAGACCGCATACCCTACAAGAGCCACGTATCCGCCAAGCGCAAAGCCGACGCCCCAACGGCTGCTATGGTCGCGATCAGAAACCATGCCGGAAATGCTCCCCGGTTGATCTTCACTGCTATGGAGCCTTCCGTCTCAGGTATCCTGGCGTCGGTCAATCGCCGGCCGAGCGGCAAGCGCTCAGGTTGGGTAGGTATGATGGATATGTCTACTTACCGACTCCACCTCAGTCGGGCTAGGGTTGAGACATGGGGAAGATCGAGAAACTCAAGAAGATTGCGGCTGAGTGGGGCTCGCACCTCACATTTGCCGATTACGCATTTGGCATCGGCAGTTGGGTATGGACTGGCATTGGCACGCTCATGCTGGGCGGGCTCGCTGCTGTGACCCCGTGGCTTGAGGCAGTCGGTCCCTTTGGCTGGTTCCTCGTTGGACTAGCAGGCACTTGGCTACTGGCATCCGCTGCAGTGCCTATATCGGCCTTGATAGCAAGAGCAACTAACCACTTTCGGCCTGCGCCTGAGACTGCTCCTCCAAGTCCTCCCGGGCCGGAACTAGCACCTCCTGCGGTCAACGCGGCGGTTGCGGCCGAAACCGATGACCCCCAAGCAAAGTTCGACATAGCGGCGTTTGCCGCTAACCATCTCTTGCCGGCTTGCGAGGCTCGAGGGCATTACAAAATGCTATCCTGCGGAAGCTTTGCGGCTCAGCATCCATAATTAAGTCGCTTGCGCGCGATGGATTGGCTTCATCGGGGCCATCGCCAGATTTCAACCGGTACCGAAAGGCTTTAAGGAAAGCTACGATTGGCGGGCGAATAATCGGAACGTTGAAAGAGACTGTCGAGATGGTTCATCAGCTTTCTTCATTGTATCCAGCATATTGCAATTATCCAAAATGGTTATGTCATAACACTAATTTCGACTACAAGAAGGATGATTTGACGGGAGATCTTTTTATCAAATGGCTGCTCATTAATCAAGATTTAGAAGAGGAGGCTGGAAAACTTGCACGTGATTTTAGATTTCCTATTCTCAATAATGTTAGCCCTCGTCCTGGCAAATCATTCCTCGTAGATTTATTCGAGACGTAAGTTAAGCGATCCGCACCCAATAGCCCAAATGCATTGGATGAAGAACCGATGCACGACGGCACCGACTAGCCATTCGCCGTAATCGTCAGAGCCGCGGTCGCCTCACGGGTGCCGGCACCGCCCCCGCTTACACCTCCGGCACGAACAGATCGGCTGCCCCCGGCGCGAGCACGACGTAGCAGCGGCGCCAGGGCTGGTCGTCGATCAGGCGCCAGCGATGGCCGCTGCCGGTGGTGTCGGCGGCGATGAGCACGTCGCCCGGCCGGAGGATGAACGTCTCGCCGTCGCGGGTCGTGAACTCCAGCGTACCCGCCAGGGTGACGACGTATTGCCGCTCGGGCGCCTCGTGCCAGGCGAGTGCCGAGTGCGGCGGGGATTCCTGGAACCGCACGGAAGCGGCAGCCGTGAGCCGGTCCAGCGCCACGGTGCCATGGGCGACGTGCGAGGCGCCGTCCGGTCCGGTGGAGAGCTTGATCGCGCGCATCACGGCCCGACCGCGCCCGAGCCACCCAGCCAGCGCGCCTGGAGCTGCGCGAACGCGCCGGTGGCGCGCAGCCCATCGATGGCCGCCTCGACGGTGCTGCACAGGTCGCCGCGATCTTGGGCGAAGGCGATGCCCAGCTTCTCCTGCGTGGGCACCTGCAGGGCCAGGGCCAGGGCGGGGCGATCCTTGATCAGCCAGCCCAGGACCGGGGCCAGCTTGATGACCAGCCCGATGCGCCCGGCCTCGAGATCGTCCAGGGCGGTGCCGATCCGATCGTAGGGATAGTAGCGGATGTCGGCGATCTCGCCGGCGGCGAGCAGGCGCCGGGCGACCAGGTCCGAGGTGTTGCCCTCCTGGATGCCGGCGGTGAGGCCGCGCAGGTCGCTGGTCGCGGCGATGGCGGGCGTGCGCTGCCGGTCGACGGCGACACCCTGGTCGAACTGGAGGTAGGGCCTGGAGAACAGGGCCAGCTCGGCCCGCGGTGCGGTGATGGTGGTACCCGAGATCACCGCGTCGCAGCGCCGCTCGGCGAGGGCGTCGAAGATCCGGTTGAAGTCCGCACCCTGGAACGCGACCGTCTCCAGGGCGAGGCCCATCCGCCGGCAGACGGCGCGCATCAGCTCGATGTCGAATCCGGTGGCGCTGCCGCCCTCGACTCAGCTCGAACGGCGGGTCCGGGTAGGCCGACTGCACGGTCAGCACGCCCGGCTTCACGGTACTCGGCACGTCACCTCACCTCCCGCTCGCCGGTGCCGCCGGACGACGGTGCCCGGGCTGGCCTGGCCGCCCCGCATTGAGCGCCGGCCGCCGCCCCTCTATACCGCCCCGGCACCGGATGGAGTCCTTATCCCCATGCCCGACTTCGACCTGTTCGTGATCGGCGGCGGCTCGGGCGGCGTCGCCTGCGGGCGGCGGGCCGCGTCCTACGGCGCCAGGGTGGGCCTGGCCGAGTCGAGCCGGCTCGGCGGGACCTGCGTCATCCGCGGCTGCGTGCCCAAGAAGCTGATGCATTACGGCGCGCATTTTTCCGAGTGGTTCAAGGCGGCCGGCTCCTATGGCTGGGACCTGGAGCCGCCGGCGCTGGCCTTCGAGCGCCTGTGCACGGCCAGGAACGCCGAGATCGCGCGGCTGGGCGGCATCTATTGCGGCATGCTGGAACGCGCCGGCGTGCGGCTGTTTTCCGACCGCGCGACCCTGCTGCCCGAGCGCCGCGGCGACGCGTTCGTGATCCGCGCCGGCGCGCAGGAGGTCACCGCCGCCAAGGTGCTGGTGGCCGTGGGCGCCCGGCCCGGCCTGCCCGAGCTCCCCGGCATCGAGCTCGCCTGGACGTCCGATCGCGTGCTGGAGGAGGTCTATCCCCTGCCCCGCCGCCTGGCCGTGGTGGGAGCCGGCTATATCGGCCTGGAGCTCGCCAGCATCTTCAACGGGCTGGGCGCGCACACCACGCTGGTGCTGCGCGGCGACCTGCCCTTGCGCGGCTTCGAGCACGATCTGCGCCAGCACCTGACGGTCGAGGTCGAGGGCCACGGCGTGCGCCTGTGGAACGAGACCCGCGTGACGTGCATCGAGCGCGCCGCCGGCGGGCTGCACCTGGTGACCACGCGCGGGCCGCTGGAGGTCGACGCCGTGATCTACGCCACCGGCCGCACGCCAGCGCCGCAGACGGAAGCTCTGGGCCTGGAGGCCCATGGGGTGCGCCTCAACCCGACCGGCACGGTCGCGGTGGACGCTTCCTACCGCAGCAGCAACCCCGCCATCTTCGCGGTCGGCGACTGCAGCGACCATGCCGGCACGGCACTGGACGGGGTGCCGTTCGACCTCACCCCCGTGGCCATCGCCGAGGGCCGGGCCGTGGCCGAGGGCCAGTTCCACGCCAACCCGCAGACCGTGAACTACGCCACCATCCCGACCGCCGTGTTCGCCCTGCCCCAGGCCGCGACCTGCGGCCTGTCGGAGGAGCGCGCCCGCGCCCGGGGCCACGAGCTCACCATCTACCGCACCAGCTTCCGGCCGATGTTCCACACCATGACCGGCAGGACCTGCCGCACCATGATGAAGCTGGTGGTCGACGCGGCCACGCACCGGGTCCTGGGCTGCCACATGGTGGGCGAGGATGCGGCCGAAATGATCCAGGGCTTCGCCGTGGCCTTGACAGCGGGGGCCACCAAGGAGGATTTCGACGCCACCGTGGCCCTGCACCCGACGGCGGTGGAGGAGTTCGTCACCATGTACCAGCCGCACGCGGGCTAGACGCGGCTTCGGCGAGGCGAGAAGGAAGAACAGCGATGGCACGCGACTGGCAGCCCCATTCCTGGCGCAGCCGCCCGGTGCAGCAGATGCCCAACTATCCCGACCAGGCCGCCCTGGCCGCGGTCGAGGGCAGTCTCGCCACCTACCCGCCGCTGGTCTTCGCCGGCGAGGCGCGCACGCTCAAGGAGCGCCTGGCCGAGGTCTGCCAGGGCCAGGCCTTCATGCTCCAGGGCGGCGACTGCGCCGAGGCCTTCGCCGACTTCCACGCCGACAAGATCCGCGATTCCCTGCGCGTGCTGCTGCAGATGGCGGTGGTGCTGACCTTCGGCGGCGGCCTGCCGGTGGTGAAGCTCGGCCGCATCGCCGGCCAGTTCGCCAAGCCCCGCTCGGCCGACATGGAGGAGATCGCCGGCACCGAGCTGCCCAGCTACCGCGGCGACATCGTCAACGGCATCGAGTTCGCGCCCGCCGCCCGCCAGCCCGACCCCGCCCGCCAGCTCCAGGCCTACTCCCAGGCCGCCGCGACCATGAACCTGCTGCGCGCCTTCACCCAGGGCGGCTACGCCTCGCTCACCCGCGTCCACCAATGGACGCTTGGCTTCCTCGACCGCAGCCCGCAGGGCGAGCGCTACCGCGACATGGCGCACCGGATCACCGAGGCCCTGGAGTTCATGCAGGCCTGCGGGGTCACCGACCTCACCACGCCCGAGATCAACCGCACCACCCTCTACACCTCGCACGAGGCCCTGCTCCTGGGCTTCGAGCAGGCGATGACCCGGATCGATTCCACCTCGGGCCGCTGGTACGACACCAGCGCCCACTTCCTGTGGATCGGCGACCGCACCCGCCAGCTCGACGGGGCGCATGTCGAGTTCTGCCGCGGCATCGCCAACCCGATCGGCGTCAAGGCCGGCCCAACCATGCCGGTCGAGGACCTGCTCCGCCTGTGCGACGCGCTCAACCCCGACAACGAGCCCGGCCGGCTGACCGTGATCGCCCGCATGGGCCACGAGAAGGTCGAGCGCCACCTGCCGGCCCTGGTCCGCGCCCTCGAGCGCGAGGGCAAGGCCGTGGTCTGGTCGTGCGATCCCATGCACGGCAACACCATCAAGTCCTCCACCGGCTACAAGACCCGCCCCTTCGACCGGATCCTGTCGGAGGTCCGCAGCTTCTTCGCCGTCCACAAGGCGGAAGGCACCCACGCCGGCGGCATCCATGTCGAGATGACCGGCCAGGACGTCACCGAATGCACCGGCGGCGCGCAAGGACTCACCGACGCCGGCCTCAAGGACCGCTACCACACCTACTGCGACCCGCGCCTCAACGCCCAGCAGAGCCTGGAGCTGGCGTTCCTGATGGCCGAGGCGCTGAAGGAAGAGCGCCAGCTCCTGCGCAAGGCGGGGTGACCGGGCTCATGTAGGCCGAAGGCCGGATAGCCCCCAGGTAAACCCGGCTCAAGCAGGCCGAAGGCCGGTAGCGCCCAGGGATCAGGTCAGCCGAGGGAGGCCGCAAGGCCTCCCTCGGGCACCCACCGGTAGTTGGCGTTGCGGCGTCGGTCACCGTCCGAGGAGCTCCAGGAGCTCCTCCTGGCTCAGCCCGGCCTGACGCATGATCGCGGCCACGGTTCCCGCCGGCAGGTCGCCGCGATGGACCGGCACCACCACACGCAAGGCGGGCCGCTCGGCATGCCGCAGATGGTGATGGCTGCCCTTGATCCGCTCGACCGAGAACCCGGCCCGGCGCAGCGCCCGCAGCAGGTCCGCCGCCGTCAGCGCCGGGAGCCTGCGGCTCATTCGGCCGGCAGCGTGACGCGCAACTCCTCCACCAGCGGCGGCTCGGCGCCGACGTCGCTGGACGGGACGGGCTCGCCGTCCTCGCGCAGGCACTCGACGTAACCCGCGATCGCGTCCGCGGCCATGGCCCGCGCCTCCTCGAGCGTGGCGCCGTAGCTGACGAGCCCGGGCAGCGCCGGGCAGGTCACCGTGAAGCCGCCGTCGGGCTCCGGCTGCAACAGGACCAGGTAGCGGATCTCGCCCTGGCCGACCGGCTCGTGCAGGATCATGATCACCGGTATAGGGCCGGGGACGGCTCGCGGCAACCAATGTCGATCCCGTCGGCAGCGTCGCGCCGCAGCCCACGACGCATCTGCCTCCGCTAGGAGAACGGCCATGCCGGAGACGTCGCCATCGTCGGCTATCATGAGGATGACGATCTCCTGCCCAACCCGCACCCGGGCGAGATCCTGCGGCTCGAGTTCATGGAACCCCTCGGGCTGTCGCAGAACGCCCTCGCCCGCGCCGTCCGCGTGCCGCCGCGGCGGATCAACGAGCTGGTCCACGGCCGCCGTGCCGTTACCGCCGACACCGACCTGCGCCTGACCCGCTATTTCGGCCTGTCCGAGGGCTTCTTCCTCGGCCTCCAGGCCGATCACGACCTGCTGGCACAGCGCTCGCCGGCTCGGCGACGAGCTTGCCGCGATCGAGCCGCGCGCCGCCTGAGGTGCCGCTCTCACGCCCGCGCAAACATCGCCGCGAGCACCGCTACGACCGCGTCGGCCTCGTCGTCCCCGATGGCACCGATCCGCCGCACCAGCCTCGCCCGGTCGACGGCCCGCAGCTGATCGAGCGCCACCTCGCCGGCCGTGCCCTGGAACCGCACGGCGACGCGTGTCGGCCAGCCGCGGATCGTCGTCGTCATCGGCGCCACGATCGCCGTGCGCAGGTGCCGGTTCATTTCGTCCGGCGACACCACGACCGCGGGCCTGGTCTTCCGGATCTCGGCACCCACCGTTGGGATCCAGATTCACCAGCCACACCTCGAACCGGGCCGGTGGCGTCACCAGGTCCATTCCGTGTCGTCGAACTCGGGGCGGACCTCGTCCGGCACGAGCAGTTCCTGCTTGCCCCCTCGCGCCGCGAAGGCCTCGTCCCACCCGGCCCGCGTCGGCGCCACCGGCAGCACGACCAGCCGGCCGGGCTCGACCTGCAGCTCCACCTCGCTGCCGAAGCCGCACTGCTCCAGCACCGGCTTGGGAATGCGCAAGCCCCGCGAATTGCCGATCCGTACCAGTGACGCGCGCACGACCGATCTCCCACTTGAGTGACCACATTGTAATTACGTCGAGGCCGGACGGCAAGCGATTGTCGTCACATGGCCGCTGCGCCGGCCCGAGAATGCGCTCGTACACTCCCATCTCTCGCCGCTGCTCCTGGTCGAGGTCGCCGACAGCTCGCTCGCCTGGGACCGGGGCCCGAAGCTCGCCCTCTACGCCCGCCACGGCGTGCCGGAGGTCTGGATCGTCGATCCAGTCGGGCGCGCGGTCGAGATTTTCTGGGGACCGGGGCCCGAGGGCTATGCGGAGCGACGCAGGGTAACCGAAAGCACGGCCACGCCGATCCTGGTAGCGGGGCTCGACATCGAGGTCATGGCGCTCCTGGTGTAGCTCATGCACGACGCAGACCGGCGCGAGGAAGAGTTAATCGAGGTGGGTGTCCCTGGAATCCCCTATGGCGTCTGACCCCTTTCCTTCCTACCGCCGTCGCCACAACAGCGAACAGGAGTGCATTCCAATCGATAAATCTGGACGGTGGGGCTGAATCAAGGATCAACATCCTACTACAATCTTTCCCGTACTCATGATGGCCGCAGGCGTATATGCTTAGGCCATCGAACAACCATGGCACCCGCGCTGGCACCATCAGCGCAGACAGTCGTATGGCTAAAGGCGTCTCGCTCATGCTGCGTATCGACGGATTTTACTTGTATCACGTTGGCTATATGCTTCACCCACTTTCCCAGGTATCGCACGATACTACTTTTCAGGATCTCTACCTGGATCTCCTGCGGGCTGAGGGTGTCCTAGCGCCGCTCCTACATGGGAGCGTCTTCAATTTGCGATCTTCAATGCAATTCGGCACTCGGTGCCTTTCTGTTATACAGGCACAAAAGCATGAGGCAGAAAATGAAGATCTCAAGTTAAATGAGATAGGATATGTGAATGCGTATAATCTACAGACTGCCGTAGCAAACTTTGAGGTCGCCCTGCAGTCAGAATTAAATATGGTAGATCTCTATCTGGTAACTAAGCGCAGAGGGTTTGATACATTTGATCTCATTGAAAATGGAGACGTATTGTTTCCAGAGGATTTGGCCAAAAAGGTTCCTGAGGCTATACCGGACGTAAAGCAAGGCGCGCGATGTTTAGCCTTTGAGCTACCCACCGCCAGCGGCTTTCACTTGCACCGAGCAAACGAGTTTGTCCTCAGACGTTACTTCGATGCGGTATCAAACGGCGCCGAGCGCCCAAATAGTCGCAATATGGGGGATTTTCTTAATCAGATGAGGAGCCTAGGCGTAGGTGAAGCCGTCGTACTTTCCGCTCTAAAGGATCTTAAAGACTTGCATCGCAATCCGCTTGTTCATCCAGAACATTCGTTAGAGACAGTAGACGACGCAATTGCCTTGCTGGGGTCTATTCGTGGCGTGGTGATCCACATGCTTAAGAGGATACCAAAATCTAACTCGTCTCTCCTTCCTCAGAAGGCCGTTCCATTTCCGGCCTCTGTGGCTGCTTCGACGCGATCTTCTTGAATGCCAGTTCAGAGACGCTTTTTGGGGTCAGGAACTCTTTGAGACGCTTTTGGGGTCAGGAACTCTTTGGGCCCTTCGGTTAAGGCCAGAGACGAAAAACGGAGGTCATCCCCGTCGATTGACCTGGACGGCAGGGTTGCATCGAAGACTAAATTCCTCTATCCTCGCGCCCATGGTCGCCGCTCTCGCCCTCCCCTTTGACCCGGTGATGCGCTTCACGCTCCCGGCGCTGCTCTCCTGCCGCAGCCGGCGGCAGCGGCCGTTGCGGCGGGACTGGCTGCGCATCGCCGACCGCCTCGCCGCCGGCCTCCCGCCCAAGGCCGCGGCCCTGCCCGAGGGCGGCGACGAGGCCATGGTGGCCGGGCTGCTGCAACGCGAGGACTTCCAGGCCCTGGTCGAGGCCGCGCGCGAGTGGCAGGAGGAGCCGGAGGAGGCCGCCCGCCGCAAGCTCGTGGTCATGGCCCGGCAGGCGCTGGAGCGGGCGATGGACTGGGAGGACGATCCCAGGGCCGCCCTGTTCGTGCTCGACGAGGAGGCCAGGGGCCGCGACCCCGCCGCCACCGTCGCCGACGCCGTCCTGAAAGGCCCCCGCCGCGCGCCTTCCGCCGAGCCCGGCATCCGCAGCCGCCCGCCCCGCCTCCACGATCCGCTTTCCGCCCTGTGCGGCCGTACCAAGCGCAGGCTCGCCGACGAGGTGCGCGGCGAGGTCGCCATCCGCCACGCCACCGCCGCCCGCCTGACCACGGCCGAGGCCGCCAAACGCGCCCTGGCGCTGCGCCAGGCCGGCCGGAACCCGCAGCGGACCGGCTCGAAGCGCCACCCTGCGCCCGTGGGCGACCCGCCGGGCGCGGCCGACCCGCAGGCCCGCCCTGCCGATCGCGGCCCGCGCCGCACCCGCGGCCCCTGAGCCGCCGTCGTCCAGCCTACCGACCCCATCCACCCTGCCCTCGCCCCTTCCCGCCACGCCCCGCCGGTGTGGCGCCACTGCCGCTCCCCGCACCACTGCCGAAGCCGCCCGCCGCGCCCTGGCGCCGAAGCGGGCGGCCGCGCCGGTGCGCCCGCGCGCCGCCGGCCCCGCCGCTCCTCGGCGGCGACCGCGCGCACCCGCGGTCGGTGGATTGCGAAAGAGCGCACCGGTCGCGCTGCGCTATGACCCGATCGGACCGCCGCCCACGCTCCACCTGCCGCGACGGCGCGGGATCGGCAGCGTCGGGTCCGGCAGCCACGACCGGGAGGACATCCTTGCCTGAACAGATCACCGCGCCGCGGCGCGACTTCCTCGCTCTGGCGGCGATCGGCGTGGCCGCGGCCCGGCTGGGCCCCGCCGCGCATGCCCAGGCGCAAGCCGGCGCCGTGTCCGCCCCGCGCGCGGCGCCGGCTGCGCTCCCGGCCTTCGCCGGCGTGAAGCAGATCCAGGCCGGCGTGCTCGAGGTCGGCTACGCGCAAGTGGGCCCCGCCGCCGGCGCGCCCGTGCTGCTGCTGCATGGCTGGCCCTACGCCATCCACAGCTACGTCGAGGTCGCACCGCTGCTGGCGGCGGCGGGCTACCGGGTGATCGTCCCCCATCTCCGGGGCTACGGCTCGACCCGGTTCCTGTCGCCGGAAACCCCCAGGAACGGCGAGCAGGCCGCCCTCGCCGCCGACGCCGTGGCCCTGCTGGACAGCCTCGGGATCGAGCGGGCGGTGGTCGCGGGCTTCGACTGGGGTGCCCGCACCGCCAACGTCATGGCCGCGCTGTGGCCGGCGCGCTGCAAGGCCATGGTCGCGGTCAGCGGCTATCTGATCGGCAGCCAGGAACTCGGCCGCGCGCCGCTGCCGCCCGGGGCGGAGCTGGCCTGGTGGTACCAGTACTATTTCGCCACCGAGCGCGGCGAGGCCGGCTACCGCCGATACACCCACGATTTCGCCCGGCTGATCTGGCAGCTCGCATCGCCGCGCTGGGCGTTCGACGACGCGACCTTCGCCCGCTCGGCGGCGGCGTTGGACAATCCGGACCAGGTCGCGATCACCGTGCACAATTATCGCTGGCGGCTGGGCCTGGCTGTGGGCGAGGCCCGGTACGAGGAGCTGGAGCGCCAGCTCGCGACCTTCCCGGCCATCGCCGTGCCCACCATCACCCTGGAGGGCGACGCGAACGGGGCGCCTCATCCCGATCCTGCCGTGTACGCCAAGAAGTTCACCGGCCGCTACCAGCACCGGCTGATCACCGGCGGCATCGGCCACAACCTGCCGCAGGAGGCGCCGCAGGCCTTCGCCCAGGCGGTCATCGATGCCGACCGCCTCTGAGCCGCGCATGCGAGCGGTCCAGGACGCCCGCCGCGGCCGGGAGCCATTTCGCCGCGCGGCCGGGCCAGGAACGCGCGCGGCGCGGGTTCCGAGAAAAAGAATTCCGGGCCGTGAACCTGCGGCGCGCCGTGGGCCGGTACCGTCATGGACGGCCGCTGATGTCATATACCGGAATCGAGGTCCGCATGACGCTGGCCTGAGGCCCGGCGTGGCGGGCGGGCACCCCGCGCCGCCCGCCCGCCGCGCCGTTCAGGCGGGATCCGGCCGCCGCTCCGGCCGCTTGTGGGCGAAGTTGCGCGAGAGCATGTGGTAGAGCGGATGCGGGCAGATCAGGCGCGAAGCACCGGCGGCGAGCAGTGCCGTGGCCATCAGCGGGACGACCATCGCACGGTCCTCGGTCATCTCCAGCACGATGACGAAGGCGGTGAGCGGCGCCTGGACCACGCCCGCGAAGTAGCCGACCATGGCGAGCAGCGCCAGGGCACGCAGGTCGATCTCCGGCAGGAGCACGGACAGGCCCGGCGCCAGCCCTGCCCCGACCGAGAGCGACGGTGCGAACAGGCCGCCCGGGATGCCGCTGATCGAGGACAGGAGCGTGGCCAAGAGCTTGAGCGGCGCCTGCCACCAGGGCAGGCCGCCGCCATGCTCGATCAGCTGACGGGCCTGCTCGTAGGCGGTGCCGAAGGCGTAGCCGTCGGTGGCGAGGCCCAGCGCCGCCACCCCCAGGCCGCAGGCGGCGGCGAACCAGACCGGCCGCCGCTTGACCAGGGCGAGCGGCCCGTGGCCGGCGCCGGCCACCGTGACCACGGCCTGGCTGAACAGTCCCCCCAGAAGGCCGCCGACGATCCCGCACAGCGGCACGGCCAGCCATTGCTGGGCGGCGCTGAGGCTGACGGCGGTGTGACCGAAATAGCGGTAGTCGCCGACCAGGGCGATGCCGGTGATGCCGGCGATCACCACCGCACCCAGGATCGGGCCGCTGATGCGGTGCTCGAACTCCTTGGCCATCTCCTCGATCGCGAACACGATGCCGGCGAGCGGCGTGTTGAAGGCGGCCGCCACCCCGGCGGCGGCCCCGGACAGCACCAGCCCGCGCACCCGGCTGATCCCGGCAAAGTCGGCGACCGCCAGCATGATCGCGGCCCCCACCTGCACGGTCGGCCCCTCGCGGCCGATCGAGGCGCCGAAGCCCAGGCCCGCCACGGTCAGCCCGACCTTACCCAGCGTCACCCGCGCGCCCAGGAGCCGCTGGCGGTGCGCCCGGTCGCGCGAGCGGCGGGCGGCGATCGCCTGCGGGATGCCGCTGCCCTGGGCACCCGCGAACCAGCGCTGGGTCGCTCCAGGCGCAGAAGGCGAAGCCCAAAGGCGTGACCAGGACCGGCAGGTAGGGCCAGCGGACGCGCAGCCACTCGAACAGCTCGGTCGCGAAGTCGGCGGCATGGGCGAACAGCACCGCCGCGATGCCGATGGCGACCGCCCCGGTCGTGAACACCAGCCGCCCGCGCCAGGCCCCGGCCGAAAGCCAGGTGGCGCGGTGCCGCCGCAGATGACGGTCGATGAGCATCCAAGGCTGGTAGCGCCAAAGTGCGCCGGAAGCGAGGCCGAGCCCCGACCCGAAGCGGCGCTAGAAGCGCGACAGCGCCTCGCGCAGGGCCTGGGTGCCCAGGATCTCGGGTGCCTGTCGCTGGGTGACGATCTGCTGTGCCGTCAGAGGCTGGCCGTAGAACGCCTGGTTCCACGCGTCCTGCGGCCGGACATAGGTGCCGTCGACCGCGAGCCCGCCATAGAGCCCCATGTTGCGGGCGAAGGCGTAGATGTCCTCGCCGAACTGCGGCGTGGTGCTGGCGCCGACGCCGGCGCCGAGTTCGCCCACCGCCACGCTGGCGTCCGCCCCCATCTGGAAGCGCGAGGTCATCAGCTGGTTGAGCGCGCCGGGGTTCATGACGGTGAAGATCGCCTCGGAGGTCTGCCCGCCGAACTGGATGCCGAAGCTGCCGCCCCACAGGTCGAAGAACGCCGGCTGGCTCCATTCGCCCGACTGCGGGTCGCGGCCGAGCAGAACACCGGTGCCGTGCTCGACCCCGACGAAGAAGCCGCCCTTGAGCAGGTCGGGAATGATCAGCACGCCGTAGGCGTTCTGGACATAGACGTGCATCTTGGCGAAGTCGGGATCGCCCAGGAAGCTCTCGACCACGATCCGCGCCCGGTCGACCACCAGCTGCTGATCGTCGGCCCAGGCCCGAGCGCCGGCCATGGTGCAGGCCGCCGCGGTGGCGACCGAGAAGAGAAGCGCGCGGCGCGCTCGATCGACCATCCCTGACCACCCTGCAACCGAGCTTGCGGACGTCCCGCCCGAAGCCGGCGCCAACCTAGCCGCAAACACCGCAGGGTCAAGAATGGCCGACGGCGCGCCCGCAAGTCCGTCGAACCATGTTGCGGCGCAGCATCGACCCTGCCATTCTGTCACAAACAAGGCCGGCATGCCGAGGGAGTGGCGAGACGATGCGCGCGAGGGCTGACCGCAAGCTGCGACCATCGAGCACGACGCCCGTTCCGGCCGAGGCGCCGGCGCCGCCACCCGTATCCGCCGCTTCTTCGGTCGACGCGGCGATCGCGGAGCTGCACGCGGCGTTGGCCCAGGCGCGCGGCCGGCTCGACGGCGATCCCTATGCCAATCCGATCGCGTTGCTCGCGCTCGACCTCGAGCAGAAGCTGGAGGCCGGGACGCTCGACGAGGGCGCCGCGGAGGCGCTGATCCAGCGCCTGACCCGCGAGGCCTTCGCCGAGCGCGCCGGCGCGGCACGGCGCTACCTGGGCGAGCTGGACCCGGTCCGCAACCGCGACAGCGTCCGTCACCTGCTGCTGGGATTGGCACATGAACCCGACGGCACGGCACGGTCCTTCGCCCACTTCGCCGCGAGCGTCGAGCGGGTCTATTACGGCTTCGTGTTCACCGCGCACCCGACCTTCGGCCGGACCATGGAGCTGCAGACCATGTTGGCGGCGGCCGCGTTCGGCGCCGAGGGCGACCCGCACCGCGAGCAGGTCCTGACGCGGGCCGAGCGGTTGCCCCACCGGCCTCCGGCCCGGCTCGACCTGACCGAGGAGCACAACCAGTCGATCCAGGTGATCCGCCAGGTCCGCGCCATCGTGCGCGAGATCTACGAGATCGCCTTCGACGTCGCGCGCGAGATCTACCCACAGGAATGGCGCCGGCTGCGGCCGCGGCTGCTCACCCTGGCCACCTGGGTCGGCTACGACACGGACGGGCGGGCGGACATCGGCTGGACCATCACCTTCGCCAAGCGGCTGCTGGTGCAGCTCGACCAGCTCAGGCACTACCGAACGGTGACTCAGGCCTGTCTCGCCAAAGCGGGCGGCGAGGCGCTGCTGGTGCCGCTGCTCGAGCTGCTCGAGGCGCGGCTGGCATTGGCGATCAAGTCCGCCGAGGACGATCTCGAGGTTCTGGGCGACACCGGCAAACAGGACGCGGAGTGGCGCAAGCGCCTGGCCCGCGTCGCCCGCGACATGGTCAAGAGCCGGGGAACCCGGCTGACCCACGCCGACCAGGTGCTCGACCTGGTCGACCGCTCCCTGGCCGCGGTGCGCGACGACGATCTCGCGCGCGACTTGTGCATCCTGCGCGCCGAGCTCGCCGCCCAAGGGCTGGTCGGCGCCGGCACGCAGGTGCGGATCAACGCCATCCAGCTGCACAACGCGATCCGCAAGACCATCGGCATGGATCATGCGCCGGACGATCCGACGCACCGGCTCACCTACGTCAACGCGGTCGCCAAGCTGATCGAGGCCAGTGAGCCCGAGACCATCAACTTCGCGTCGGTCACCGACGAGCGCGCCACGGCGCGGCGCATGTTCATGACCGTGGCGCAGATGCTCAAGCATCTCGACGGCAGCGAGCCGATCCGGTTCCTGGTCGCCGAGTGCGAGACTTCGTTCACCATCCTGACGGCACTCTACTTCGCCCGCCTGTTCGGCGTGGAGGAGCGGATCGACATCTCGCCGCTGTTCGAGACCCGCACGGCACTGGAACGCGGAGCCGAGATCATCGGCGGCGCGATGGCCGTGCCCGCCTATCGCGACTATCTGCGCAAGCGGGGCCGGATCTGCATCCAGACCGGGTTCTCGGACGCCGGCCGCTACATGGGCCAGCCCGCGGCCTGCGCCTTGATCGAGAAGATCCGCCTGGGCATGGCCGAGGTGCTGGCGGCCCACGGGCTGACCGACCTCGAGCTCACCATCTTCGATACCCATGGCGAGAGCATCGGCCGCGGCGCGCATCCCGGCAGCTTCCCCGATCGGCTGCGCTACTACGACACGCCCGAGAGCCGCCGCCGCTTCGCCGCCGCCGGCATCGCGCTGCGCCAGGAGACCAGCTTCCAGGGCGGCGACGGCTATCTCTACTTCCTGGCGCCGCAGAGCGCGCTGGCGGTGACCACGCGCATCCTCGAGCATTGCCTGGCACCGGCGGCCGAGGCCGACGACCCGTTCTACGTCGAGCAGGACTATGTCGACGAGTTCTTCGCCGCCGTCGAGCAGTTCAACAAGGAGCTGATCGAGAACCCGTGCTACGCCAGCTTCCTCGGCGCCTACAGCGTGAACATGCTCTACACCACGGGCTCGCGTTCGCTGAAGCGGCAGTATGACGGCTCAGGTGCCCGCATGTCGCTCGAGCATCCCTCGCAGCTGCGCGCCATCCCGCACAACAGCATCCTCCAGCAGCTGGGCACGCTGGCCAACACCATCGGCGGCGTGGGCGAGGCCGTGGCCAAGGACCCCGATCGATTCTTACGCCTCTACCGCGAGAGCCCCCGCTTCCGGCGGCTGATGACCATGGTCGAGCACGCCTTCAAGTTCACCGATCTCGACGTGGTGAAGGCCTATGTCGACCAGTTCGATCCCGAGCCGTGGCTGCGCCGTGCGGCGGTGGCGGTCGAGCAGACCGAGCAGGAGGAGCTGCGCCTGGTCGCCGACTATCTCGAGCGCATCGACCTGCACGACCGGCTGGCGCGCATCCACCGGCTGTTCCACCGGGACTACATGGACCTGGCCCGGGCGCTGCGCGAGCACCGGCGCATGGCGCGCGACGCCGGCGAGCAGCCGATCGCGATCGAGCCCGGGGCGCGCGACAACCTGCACATGCTGCACGCCCTGCGCCTGGCGCTGATCCAGCGGCTGATGCTGCTGGCGGTGCGGGTGCCGGACTTCTCCGACCGCCACGCCACGACCCACGACACTCTCATCGTCCGCCTGATGCACCTCGAGGTCGAGCCGGCGCTGGAGCTTCTGGCGCAGATCTTCCCGGTGACCGAGGAAGAGGAGGAGCCGCTCGATTTCGGGGAAACCGCGACCTACCGCAGCGCCGGCGGCCAGTCCTACCTCTACGAGCACCAGACCATCTTCCGCCCGATCGCCCGCGACTACGACCTGATCCGCAGGATCAGCAGCGGCGTGATCTACCATGTGGGAGCGGTGGGCTAGCCCCAGCGGCTCATCCGCGCGGCGCCTCGGTCGCTGCCGACACCTTGGTCGAGCCGAACAGGCATTGATAGTCGACGAGGCAGTAGGCGTAGTCCACGTCCGCTTCCACCGGCTTGCCGTCCTCGCCGGCGAACGGGACGCGGATCGTCGGCGGCGCGTCGAAATAGTCGCGCGCCGGATCCACCGAGCTCACCGGCTCCTTGGCGTTCCAAGCCAGCCCCTCGCGCGGGAGCGGGGTCACGACCACGCCCGGATCCGCCACGATCTTGACCTGCCCCCTCGGCACCAGCGTCACCACCAGCTCAGGAACGGCACCATTCCGCTCGACCCAGCTCATCACCTCGACCGAGCCCTGCGGCACGGCCGCCGGCCCGAGCTTGCCGAGCAGGCTGGCCAGCGGCTCGTCGGCCGAGGCCGGCGCCAGACCACCGGCGGCGAGGAGCAGCGAGACGAGGATCGCGCGCATCATCGCACCTTAGAGGATTCGCTGGCCGGTGGCTTCCCAGTCCTTCAGGAACGCCGCGAGGCCCTTGTCGGTCAGCGGGTGCAGGGCGAGGTCGCGCAGCACCTTGGGCGGAACGGTGACGACATGGGCGCCGAGACGGGCCGCCTCGCTCACTTGGTTCGGGCCGCGGATCGATGCCGCCAGCACCTCGGTGCGCAGCGTCGTCGGGTAGTTGCGATAGATCTCGACGATGTCGGAGATCAGCTGCATCCCGTCCTGGCCGACATCGTCCAGCCGCCCGACGAACGGCGAAATGAACGTCGCTCCGGCCTTGGCCGCGAGCAGTGCCTGACCAGCCGAGAAGCACAAGGTGACGTTGACCTGCGTGCCCTCGTCGGCGAGCGCCCGGCAGGCCTTGAGCCCGTCCCAGGTCAACGGCAGCTTCACGCAGACATTGGGTGCCAGCTTGGCCAGCTTGCGGCCCTCGGCCAACATGGCATCGACATGCACGGCCGTGACCTCCGCGCTGACCGGACCCGGCACGAGTTCGCAGATCTCGGCCACGACTTCCATGAAATTGCGGCCGGACTTGGCGATCAGGGACGGGTTGGTCGTTACGCCGTCGACCAGTCCGGTGCTGGCCAGATCGGCGATCTCGGCCACGTCGGCGGTGTCGATGAAGAACTTCATGCTGGCTCTCGTCTGGCTACGGCAGGGAAACGACAATACCTCCCAGCGCCGCGCGAAGGAAGCGCACCGGCGTCAGTTGGCGTAGGTCGGCCGCGGCTTGTAGCGGCCGTCCTCCAGCTCACTGAACAGCTGGTCGATCTGGGGGTGCCCGACCGGCCCGCCGATCGCGTCCGGCAACAGGTTCTGCTCCGACACGTAGGCGACGTAGTAGCTCTCGGCGTTCTCGGCCAGGAGATGGTAGAATGGCTGGTCCTTGGGCGGCCGCACGTCGGCCGGGATCGCCTCGTACCATTCCTCCGAATTGCTGAACTCCGGGTCGACGTCGAAAATGACGCCCCGAAATGGAAACACCCGGTGCTTGACCACCTGCCCGATGGTGAATTTCGCCTGCTTCGACTGCATCACTCGTTCCACCGCCTTCGCCCACCGGTCATGCCACTGATATTGGCGCTCCGACCGGCCTTCGCCAAGTGGCCGCGCCCGCGGCCGCCCAGACGCCTTGCGACTTTCATGCCAGCCGCGGTTGGTGCTCACTCCTTTCTCACGTTTTTCTCACGTTGAGGATCAGACTCGAGGTGTCGCCACGGCCGCCGCCCTTGTCCTGCACCTGCCGATAGAACTGGTCGACCAGGGCCGTCACCGGCAGGGCCGATCCGTTGCGACGCGCCTCCTCCAGCACAATCCCGAGATCCTTGCGCATCAGGTCGACGGCGAAGCCGAAATCGAAGCGGCCGGCGGCCATGGTCTGCCAGCGATTGTCCATCTGCCAGGACTGCGCGGCACCTTTGGAGATCGTCGCCAGCACCTGGTCGGTGTCCAGCCCGGCGCTCTGGGCGAAGTTGATCGCCTCGGCCAGCGCCTGCAGCAGCCCGCCGATGCAGATCTGGTTGACCATCTTGGTCAGCTGGCCGGCACCGGCGGGCCCGAGCAGCGTGACGGCGCGGCCGTAGGACCGCAGCACCGGCTCGGCCCGGGCGAACGCCTCGGTCTCACCGCCACACATGATCGTGAGCGCGCCATTCTCGGCACCCGCCTGGCCGCCCGAAACGGGCGCGTCGATGAAATGCCGCCCCTGCCCGCCGGCCAGTGCCGCCAGCTCGCGCGCAACGCTGGCCGAGGCCGTGGTGTGGTCGACGAGGATGCCGGCGGGCTCCAGGCCGGCCAGCACGCCTTGCGGGCCCGTGACCACCGAGCGCAGATCGTCGTCGTTGCCGACGCAGCAGAACACCATCTCGGCCGCAGCGGCCGCGTCTCGTGGCGTCGCGGCGCGTCGGCCGCCATGCCGGGAGCACCATTCCTCCGCCCGGCCGGATGAGCGGTTGTAGACGGTGACCTCGTGCCCCTTGCCGGCCAGATGGCCGGCCATGGGAAAGCCCATCACGCCCAGTCCGACGAACGCCACTCGGGTCATGCACTCACTCCAAACGGGGGCGTGCGGACGCTAACCGCTCGCCAGCTGGGCAGCAAGCCGGCGGGCCCGCGGCGTTGTCATCCGCTCGACTGCGCGCGATATAGCGCGCTCACCCGTCAGCCGAGATCGTCGCATGAGCAAGGCAACATCGCGCCAGCCCGTCCTACTCCGGGACTACCAGCCACCGGCATTCCTCACGCCGTCGGTCGAGCTCGAGTTCGTCCTGGATCCCGAGGCCACGCTGGTCACCGCACGGCAGCGCCTGGAGCGCAACCCGGCGGGCGCGGGCGACCTCGTCCTGCGCGGGGAGGATCAGGAGCTGCTCGCGGTGACGTTGGACGGCGCGCCGCTCGACCCCGACCGGTACCGGATCGACGGCGACCAGATGATCCTGGTCGACCTGCCGGACCGCTGCACGCTGGAGGTCACCAGCCGGATCAGCCCCAAGGCCAACACCAGCCTGATGGGCCTCTATGTCAGCAATGGCGTGTTCTGCACCCAGTGCGAGCCGGAAGGCTTCCGCCGCATCGTCTGGTCGCAGGACCGGCCGGACGTCATGTCGGTCTACCGGGTGCGGATCGAGGCGGACGAGGCCGCCTACCCGGCGCTGCTGTCGAATGGCAACCTGGTGGGGACGGGTCAGCTTCCCGGCAGCCGCCACTGGGCGCAGTGGGAGGACCCGTTCCCCAAGCCCTCCTACCTGTTCGCGCTCGTGGCCGGAAATCTCGCCTGCCTCGCCGATGAGTTCGTGACCCGATCCGGCCGGACCGTGCAGCTGCGGATCTACTCCGAACAGGCCAACATCGATCAATGCCATCACGCCATGGCATCGCTGAAGAAGTCGATGAAGTGGGACGAGGACCGCTACGGACTGGAATACGACCTCGACCTGTTCCAGATCGTGGCGGTGAGCGACTTCAATTTCGGCGCCATGGAGAACAAGGGCCTCAACATCTTCAACACGTCCGCAACTCTTGCCCGACATGACACGGCCACCGACTTCGACTTCGTCAACGTCGAGCGCATCATCGCCCACGAATATTTCCACAACTGGACCGGCGATCGGGTGACCTGCCGCGACTGGTTCCAGCTGACGCTCAAGGAGGGTCTGACCGTCTTCCGCGACCAGCAGTTCAGTGCCGACATGCACTCGGCCGCGGTCAGGCGGATCGGCGACGTCGCCTTCATCCGCGACGCGCAGTTCGCCGAGGACGCCGGGCCCCTGTCGCACCCGATCCGTCCCGACCGCTACATCGAGATCAACAATTTCTACACCGGCACCGTCTATCAGAAGGGCGCCGAGGTCATCCGGATGCTCCACACCCTGATCGGAGAGGAGGCGTTCCAGGAGGCCATGCGGCTCTACTTCGACCGGTTCGACGGCCAGGCGGTGACCTGCGAGGATTTCGTCGCCTGCATGGCCGACGCCTCCGGCCGCGATCTCGGCCAGTTCATGCGCTGGTACGCGCAGGCCGGAACGCCCGAGCTCGCGGTGCGCAGGCAGTACGATCCGGCCCGGCAGGCGCTCACCCTGGAGATCAGCCAGTCCACGGCGGCGACGCCCGGTCAGGCGGAAAAGCTGCCGTTCCACATCCCGATCCGGATGGGCCTGGTCGGCGCCGACGGCGTCGCGCAACCCCTGCAGCTCGAGGGCGAGAACGAGCCCAAGGGGACCGAGCGCGTCCTGGAGCTCACGGCGGCGAGCCAGCGCTTCACCTTCCTCGGGCTGCAGCGCGAGGCCGTGCCGTCGCTGCTGCGCGGCTTCTCTGCACCGGTGAAGCTGGACGCCGGCTACAGCGACGACGACCTCGCCGTGCTGATGGCCCATGACGAGGACGCGTTCACGCGCTGGGATGCGGGGCAGAGGCTGGCGAGCAACGTGCTGCTGGCGCTGGTCCGCGAGCATGCCGAAGGCGAGGCGGCGGGGACGGTCGACCGGCGGCTGGTCGAGGCGTTCGCCGCCAGTCTCGACCGGGCGGGCGAGGATCCCGCGCTTGCCGCCCGCACCCTGTCGCTGCCCAGCAGCGCCTATCTCGGCCAGCAGATGGCGGTGATCGACGTCGAGGGCATCCGCTACGCCCTCGACCATGTCCGCGACCATCTCGGGCTCGCCCTGCGCGACCGCTGGCTGGCCGCCTACCGCGCCCATCTGGACGAGGGCGGGTTCTCGATCGCGACCGAAGCCATGGCGCGGCGTGCCTTGAAGAATCTGGCGCTGGCCTATCCCGCCCTCGCCGGCGACGACGAGGCGCAGGATCTCGTTCGCGCGCAGTACGCCGCCGCCGACAACATGACCGACAGCCTGGCGTCGCTGCGCGTGATCGCCGAAGCTGGCATGCCCGATCGCGACGCGGCCCTGGCCGCGTTCTATCGACGCTGGCGCGACGAGCCGCTGGTGGTCAACAAATGGTTCTCGCTGCAGGCCGCCATCGAGGACGAGGGGGCCGTGGAGCGGGTCGAGGCGCTGATCGCCCATCCCGCCTTCGCCTGGAGCAATCCCAACCGGATCAGGGCGGTGCTCGGCGCTTTCGCGATGCTCAACCTCGTGGGCTTCCACCGCCGCGACGGTGCAGGCTACCGGCTGCTGGTGGACAAGGTCCTGGAGCTCGACCGGCGCAACCCGCAGGTCGCCGCCCGGCTCCTCTCCGCCCTGGGGCGCTGGCGCCGCTTCGACTCCGGCCGGCAGGCTCAGATGCGCGGGCAACTCGAGCGGGTGGCGGCGGCACCTGGCCTTTCGCGTGACAGCTTCGAGATCGCGACCAAGAGCCTGGCGTGAGGGTGGCGCGCGGCTTTACGACCACCCCACGGCCGGCCTAAGTGCTGCACAGCTGCTCAGGGAGGGCGAGATGCAGGAGATCGGCCACTTCATCGGCGGGCGCCGCGTGGCTGCGGGCGGGGAGCGGTTCGGACCGGTCTTCAACCCGGCCCTGGGCGAGCAGACCGCCCGCGTGGCGCTGGCCGGCCCCGCCGAGGTCGATGCGGCGGTGCAGGCCGCCCTGCGCGCCCAGCCCGGCTGGGCCGCCACGCCGGTCCTGCGCCGCATGCGGGTCATGTTCCGGCTCAAGGAACTGATCGAGCGTGATCTCGACCGGCTGGCGCGGCTGGTCAGCGAGGAGCATGGCAAGACCCACGACGACGCCAAGGGTTCGGTCACCCGTGGCCTGGAGGTGGTCGAGTTCGCCTGCGGCCTGCCGCAGCTGCTCAAGGGCGAGTTCAGCCATCAGGTCGGCGGCGGCGTCGACCTCCTGTCGGTCCGCCACCCCGTGGGCGTCTGCGCCGGGATCACGCCGTTCAACTTCCCGGCCATGATTCCCTTGTGGATGGCGCCGCTCGCCATCGCCTGCGGCAACGCCTTCATTCTCAAGCCGTCGGAGAAGGATCCGTCCTGCCCGATGGCGCTGGCCGAGTTGATGACCGAGGCCGGCGTGCCCGACGGCATCATCGCGGTGGTCAACGGCTCGAAGGAAGCGGTCGACGCCATCCTCGCCCATCCCGGCATCGCCGCGGTGAGCTTCGTCGGCTCGACCCCGGTGGCCGAGCACATCTTCAAGACCGGCACCGGCCACGGCAAGCGCGTCCAGGCGCTGGGCGGAGCCAAGAACCACATGGTGGTCATGCCCGACGCCGACCTCGACATGGCGGTCGACGCGCTCATGGGGGCCGCCTACGGCTCGGCCGGCGAGCGCTGCATGGCGGTCTCGGTCGCGGTCCCGGTGGGCGAGCGCACCGCCGACGCGCTGATCGAGCGCCTGGCGCCGCGGGTGCGCCAGCTCAAGATCGGCCCGGGCATGGAGCCCGGCGTCGAGATGGGCCCGCTGGTCACCGCCGAGCATCTGGCCAAGGTCCGCGGCTATGTCGACCTGGGCGTCAAGGAGGGGGCCGAGCTCGTCGTCGACGGGCGCGACTTCAAGATGCAGGGCTACGAGAACGGCTACTTCATGGCCGGCTGCCTGTTCGACCGTGTCGGCACCGAGATGCGGATCTACAACGAGGAGATCTTCGGCCCGGTCCTGTCGGTGGTCCGCGCGCCCTCATTCGACGACGCGGTCGGGATGGTCAACGCCCACGAATACGGCAACGGCACCGCGATCTTCACCCGCGACGGCGACGCCGCGCGCACCTTCGTCAACGCGGTCCAGATCGGCATGGTGGGCGTCAACATCCCGATCCCGGTGCCGTTGGCCTTCCACAGCTTCGGCGGCTGGAAGCGCTCGCTGTTCGGCGACCATCACACGCACGGCATGGAAGGCGTGCGCTTCTACACCAAGCTCAAGGCCGTGACCTCGCGCTGGCCCACGGGCATCCGCGCCGGCGCCGACTTCAGCATCCCGACCATGGGCTGAACGGCGCCAGCCTGGGTAGGTGCCATCGGGCGGCGCATGGGCTATCGTCCCCGGCCATGGCCGACCTGCGGAGTGACCTCGCCACATGAGCCCTGCGCCCCTGCCGATCTTCGACGGCCACAACGACACGCTCCTGCGGCTCTACCGCAAGGGCCTGCCGGTCTCCGCCTTCTTCGAGCGCGGCGACGAGGGTCACCTCGACCTGCCCAGGGCACGCACCGGCGGCTTCGCCGGCGGGCTGTTCGCCTGCTTCGTGCCGTCCGACACCCCCGACGAAGACCTGCCCGCCGCCGAGCGTGGCAGCTATCAGGTGCCGTTCCCGCGCACGCCGGCGCGGGAACGGGCATTGGCCGTGGTGAACGCGCTGGCGGCACGGCTCGAGCGTGTCGCCCGTGCCTCCGGCGGCGAGGTCGTGACCTGCCGGACGGCGGGCGAGATCCGCGCGGGCATCGCGGCGGGTAAGGTCGCCGCCGTGCTGCACATCGAGGGCGCCGAGGCGATCGACCCGGAGTTCGAGGCGCTCGAGGTCCTGCACGCCGCCGGCCTGCGCTCGCTGGGTCCGGTCTGGAGCCGCCCCAACATCTTCGGCCACGGCGTGCCGTTCCGCTTTCCCAGCGCACCCGACACGGGTCCCGGCCTGACCGACGCCGGCAAGGCGCTGGTCCGCGCCTGCAACGAGCTGAAGATCGTGGTCGATCTCAGCCACCTCAACGAGGCCGGGTTCTGGGACGTGGCGGCACTCAGCGACGCACCGCTGGTTGCCACCCACTCCAATGCGCACAGCCTCTGCCCGTGCTCGCGCAACCTCACCGACCGGCAGCTCGACGCGATCCGCGAGCGTGGCGGCGTGGTCGGGCTCAACCTGGCCGTCAGCTTCCTGCGCGCCGACGGTCGCAACGACGCGGACACCCCGCTCGACACGCTCTGCGACCATGTCGAGCATCTGGTGGCGAGGTTGGGTCCGGAGGGCGTGGCGCTTGGCAGCGACTTCGACGGCTGCACGGTGCCGGCGCCGATCCGCGACGCCGCCGGCCTGCCACGGCTGATCGACGCGCTGCGCGCCCGTGGCTGGGACGAGCCGGCGCTGGCGAACTTCGCCCATGGCAACTGGCTGCGCGTGCTCGAGCGCAGCTGGGGCCGATAGGGCGGTCTGCCGCTCGACCGGGTACGTACGGGTCGCGCATGGCGCCATCACCAGCCGAGCACCCGAGTGGGGATGGAATGCCGCAGCCGGGTGATGCCGAAGGCCGCCGCGTGCGGGAAATGGACGAAAGCATCGGCCGGTGGCGCCGCTGGGGGCCATACCTAGCGGAGCGGCAGTGGGGCACGGTTCGCGAGGACTACAGCGAGAACGGCGACGCCTGGCGCTACTTCCCCCACGATCACGCCCGCAGTCGCGCCTATCGCTGGGGCGAGGACGGCATCGGCGGCTTCTGTGACAGCTTGCAGCGGCTATGTCTGTCGATCGCCTTGTGGAACGGCCGGGACCCGATCCTCAAAGAGCGCCTGTTCGGACTCACCAATCACGAAGGCAATCATGGTGAGGATCCGAAGGAAATCTACTATTATCTGGATGCGACGCCGAGCCACTCCTATCTTAAGATGCTCTACAAATATCCTCAATTGACCTACCCTTATCAATCTTTACTCGACATCAATCAACAGCGTGGCAAGACCGGCGAGTACGAACTGATCGACACCGGATTGTTCGACGACGGGCGGTATTTCGACGTGGAGATCGAATATGCGAAAGCCGACGTCAACGACATCATCCTCTGTCTCACGGTGCACAATCGTGGGCCCGAGGCGGCGCCGCTGCATGTCCTGCCACAGCTCTGGTTCCGCAACCGCTGGAGCTGGTCCGGAGACGGGCGCAAGCCGACCCTGCGCGCCATTGCCGGAGACGCCATCGCGATCGAGCACAAAACGCTCGGGTCCATGACCGCGCACTTCGAACAACCTGATGATCTGCTCTTCACCGAGAACGAGACGAACTGCCACAAACTGTTCGGTGCCGGCCCGTCATCAGGCTACTTCAAGGATGCCTTTCACGAACATGTCGTGTCCGGCCGCACCGACAGGGTCAATCCGGCACGGATCGGCACCAAGGCGGCGGGGCTCTACCGGATCGGGGTGCCACCGGGCGGAGTTCGCACCATTCGTCTGCGGCTGGTCGAAGGGCAGCGGCTGGCCGACCCCTTCGGCGATTGCGACGCCATCCTGGCCAACCGCCGCGCCGAAGCCGACGCATATTATGCGACGCTGCAGCGGCGCATCGTCGATGCCGATCAGCGGCGCATCCAGCGCCAAGCCTTGGCGGGCATGATCTGGAGCAAGCAATTCTACTATCTCGACATCCCGCAATGGCAGGACGGCGACCCGGCTCTACCCCCGCCGCATCGACGCAAGGTGCGCAATGCCGATTGGCGTCACCTCAACAATGCCGACATCATCTCGATGCCCGACAAGTGGGAGTACCCGTGGTACGCTGCCTGGGATCTCGCCTTTCATGCCGTGCCGTTGGCCATGCTCGACAGCGAGTTCGCCAAGCAGCAGCTCGTCTTGCTGTGCCGCGAGTGGTACATGCACCCCAACGGCCAGATGCCGGCCTATGAATGGCAGTTCGACGACGTCAATCCGCCGGTGCACGCTTGGGCCACATGGCGCGTCTTCCAGATGGACCGCCAACGACGTGGCGACAGCATCGGCGATATAGCATTCCTCGAGCGTGTCTTTCACAAGCTGCTGTTGAATTTCACTTGGTGGGTCAATCGCAAGGACGCGGCGGGCCGGAACATCTTCCAGGGCGGATTTCTCGGCCTGGACAATATCGGTGTATTCGACCGCAGCAAGCCCTTGCCCACGGGCGGCTATCTGAACCAGGCCGACGGCACGGCCTGGATGGCGATGTACTCGGCCAACCTGATGCGCATCGCCTTGGAACTTGCCTGCCACAATCCGGTCTACGAAGACGTGGCGACCAAGTTCTTCGAGCATTTCCTCCATATTGCCGAAGCCATGACCAACATGGCTGGCGAGGGCATCGGGCTATGGGACGACGAGGACAAGTTCTTCTACGACGAGCTCATCCTGCCCGGCGGCGACATCGTGCCGCTCAAACTGCGCTCCATGGTGGGGCTGATACCGCTGTTTGCCGTCGAAATCCTGGACGAGGAGCTGTTGGAGAAGGTTCCCCAATTCACCAAGCGGCTGGAATGGTTTCTCCGCTACCGTCCCGATCTGGCGGCACTCGTGTCGCGCTGGGAGGTGCCCGGCCGCAAGCATCGCCATCTTTTGTCCCTTCTCCGCGGCCACCGCATGAAACGCCTGCTGCGCCGCCTGCTCGACCCGGAGGAATTCCTTTCCGACTACGGCGTCCGCGGCCTCTCGCGCTACCACGACCAACACCCGTTTCGGTTCGAGCATGATGGCGCGCGCCACGAGGTCCGCTACGTTCCCGCTGAATCCGACAGCTTTCTCTTCGGCGGCAACTCGAACTGGCGTGGTCCGATTTGGATGCCGCTCAACTATCTGCTCATCGAGAGCCTGCGGCGCTTCCATCACTACTACGGTTCGGATTTCCTGGTGGAGTGCCCGACCGGGTCCGGGATCATGCTGGACCTGCGGCAGATTGCCGACGAATTGGCACGCCGGCTGCTCCGTTTGTTCACCCGCGATGCCGACGGGCGGCGTCCGCTCTATGGGGAGTGCTCGATCATGCAGACCGATCCCCACTTCAAGGACAATATCCTATTCTATGAGTATTTTCACGGCGATACCGGCCGCGGCATGGGAGCCGAGCACCAGACCGGGTGGACCGGACTGATCGCGAAACTGATTCACGATCTTCACGACGAGGCACACTGACGGCGCTCGACCGCCAGCACGGAGGCTTCGCCGCCGGTCAACTCGACGAGGCCGCTCAACCCGCCTCCAACACGGGTTCGCCCTGCGGCGGGGGGTCCTCGTCGGCGAACATCCACGACGCCAGCGAGGCGATCAGGAGGATCGCTACTACCGCAGCGGCCACGTGCTTGAGCTTCATCGCCTGCTCCATGGGCGCCATTGCCCCGCTCCGGCGCTCCCGATAGACTTGCGCAATTGCATCGGCAAGCGCCGATTGGGGGAACCGCCATGGCCAGCCAGATCCTGCCGCGCTCGGAATTCGTGGCCTCGCTCAAGTCCGGCCTGCAGCGCTGCTCCAAGACGCTCCTGATCGCGGGGATCGCCCTGATCGTCCTGGGCACGATCGCGATCGTCGCACCGGGCATCGCCACGCTGTTCGTCACCACCTTCATCGGCTGGCTGTTCCTGCTCTCGGCCGTGGCCGAGTTCTATCTGGCATTCCAGGTTCACGGCGGCTGGCGCATCGCCGGGGCGGTGCTCACCGGCCTGGTCTCCCTGATCGCCGGCGTCTGGCTCCTGCTCAATCCCGCCGCCGGCGCCCTCGCCCTGACGTTCCTGCTCGCCGCCTACTTCGTCGCCACGGGCGTGGTGAAGGCGGTCGCCGCCTGGCAGCTGCGCGGCGTCGGAGGCGCCGGCTGGACCTTCTTCAGCGCCGCCTGCTCGATCCTGCTGGGCCTGCTGGTGATCTCCGGGTGGCCCGGCTCGGCCGTGTGGCTGATCGGCCTGCTCGTCGGCATCGACCTGCTGTTCTATGGCTGGGCCCTGATCGCTTTGCGCTCGGCGGTGAGGCGGTAGGCAGCGGACGAGTTCTCACAATTGGGCCGCAAAAAACTCAGGCGCGACGCCGATACCAGGGCGCGGGGGCGCCGCCGCCGGCGCCGTTGGCGGCTACGGCATAGTCCATGACCGCACGGCGGATCCGATCGAGCTCTTCCTGCCGGCCGCCCAGCACGCGGGCGTAGAGCTCGATGAACATGTCGACGGTGTCGGCCGCTCCCCAGGCGCGCGGCTGGCCGCGCATGCGTTCGATCACGACGGCCCCGGCGAGATTGTCGAGGAACTGGGCGCCGATGCGCGCGGGCGCGCCGGCCTGGTCGAACAGCTGGACGATACGCCGCAGCGCGCGGCCGGTCTCGTAGGCGGCGCTGGCATCGGTGAGACCGGCAAGGCGCGTGAGTTCCAGCAGCAGGCCTTCGTTGGCGCCCGCGGCGAAAGACGCCGGCTCCTCGGCCAATCCCTCGCTCGGCACCAGCGCAATGCCGCGTGCGCCGCGCCGAAAGGATTCTTGCACGTCGAAACCGGTCACCGGGCCGAGCCGCCTGCGCCTGAGTGGAAATCTTCGGGCATCATGTGAGAAGGGCTATAGGGCCGCGGCGGCAACCAAGCTAGGCGGCAATGGCGATGCCGAACTCGCGCGCGGCATGTTCCAAAAAGCGCCAAGCATAAGGCGCGAAGGAGCCGTTCACCCAGAGCTCGAACGCCGGGGCATCACCGGGGCGCCGCAGAATCGACAGGAGCCTTGGCCAGGACCGTGCGCGTGACGGCGCCCGGAGGAAAGGCACTCCGATGCAGGTCGAGCGGGCAGCCGGCGTTCAGGACGTCGGCTGCGCGCCCGCCGGCGAGCCGGATGCCGGTCATGCGGTCGCTGACCACGACCACGGCATGGTGCAGGCCGGCGAGCGCGTCCCGAAGGGCTGCCGCCGCCGCCTCGGCCCGCTCGGGCGGGGTCAGCACCAGCCACTCGTCCGGGCCGAGCCAGAGCAGCTCGGTCTCGCCGGCGGTCGCGGTGCGCATGGTGGAAGGCAGGGCGCCGCCGAGCGCGCGGGCGGCAGGGTCGTGGATCGCCTCGCCGCCGCGCAGGATCAGCTTGCCCCGGAACGGCAAGGCTGCGAGGTCGACCGGCTCCGCTCCCGGGAGCGAACGCTCGGCCATGGCCAGTCCGGCCAGCGGGCTGCTTCGGACCGGCTCAGCCATCGAGGCGGGTCCCTTCCGGATCGATGAACACGGGCTTGACCACCCTGGCCGCGATCACCCGGCCGGGCATGGGCACATGGACGGTCCGACCGAGCATCCCGTGCCCGCCGCGGACCAGCGCCATGGCGATCGAGCGGCCGAGATTGGGGCTGAGATAGCTGGAGGTGACATGGCCGATCATCGGCACCGGCGGCGCCCCGAACTGCTCGGACGCCACGATCTGGGCCCCCTCCTCCAGCACCTCGGCCGGCTCGGCGGTCAGGAGGCCGACCAGCTGCTTGCGGCCTTCGGCCGCGACGCCGGACTGGCGCAGCCCGCGCTTGCCGATGAAGTCGGGCTTCGCCTTGGAGACGATCCAGTCCATCCCGAGATCGAAGGGCGTGACCGTGCCGTCCGTGTCCTGCCCGACGATGATGTAGCCCTTCTCCGCCCGCAGCACGTGCATGCTCTCGGTGCCGTAGGCGGTGATGCCGAGGCCCTGGCCCGCCGCCCACAGCGCCTCCCACAAGGCTTGGCCGTAGCCCCAGGGAACGTTGATCTCGTAGGCGATCTCGCCGGAAAAGCTGATGCGGAACACCCGGGCCGATAGACCGGCGACCCGCCCCTCCTTGAACGCGAGGTGCGGCAGGGATTCGTTGGCCGAGGTCGAGGTCGGTGCCGGCGGCGCGCAGGACGTCGCGCGCCCTGGGGCCGACCACGGCGATCGCCGCCCACTGCTCGGTGACGGAGGTGCAATAGACCTCGAGCTGGGGCCATTCGGTCTGCAGCCATTCCTCCAGCCAGGCGAGCACGCGCGCGGCTCCGCCGGTGGTGGTGGTCATGTGGAAGTGGCCGGGCCCGAGGCGGGCGGTGACCCCGTCGTCGAAGACCATGCCGTCGTCGCGCAGCATCAGGCCGTAGCGGCAGCGGCCGGTCTCGAGCTTGATCCAGGCGTTGCTGTAGACGCGGTTGAGGAATTGCGCGCTGTCCGCGCCCTGCAGGTCGATCTTGCCGAGCGTGCTGGCATCGAACAGGCCGACGCCCTCGCGCACGGCCCGACACTCGCGCTGCACGGCCGCGTGCATGTCCTCGCCGGGCCGCGGAAAGTAGCGCGCCCGCTTCCAGTTGCCGACGTCCTCGAACACGGCGCCGTGGGCCGTCGCCCAGTCGTGGCTCGGCGTGCGGCGGATCGGGTCGAACAGCTCGCCGCCGTGGGGGCCCGCCAGCGCGCCGAAGGTGACCGGCGTGTAGGGCATGCGGAAGGTGGTGGTGCCCACGGCCTCGATCGGGATGCCGCGCTTGTCGGCCACGATCGCCAGGGCGTTGACGTTGCTGGTCTTGCCCTGGTCGGTGCCCATCCCGGTGGTGGTGTAGCGCTTGACGTGCTCGATCGACTGGAAGCCCTCGCGCACGGCGAGACCGAGATCCTTGGCGGTGACGTCGTTCTGGAAATCGACGAACGCCTTGGCGCGAGCTGGCGCGACGTGGCTCGGCACGGCCCAGGTCGGCAGGAGCGGCGCCTGGGTGGGCTCGCGGACGGCGGGTGTCTCCGGGGCGGACGCGGCGAAGCCGGCGTCCCGGGCGGCCTCGGCTCCGGCGCGGCCGCCCTCGGCCATGCATTCCGCCAGCATCATGCTGCCCCTGGCCGCACCCGCCGAGCGCTCCGGCTGGAACGACCGGTCGGGAACGAAGGCGGCCGCGGCATCGTCGAAGCGCAACCGGCCGCGCGACTGCGAGAACAGGTGGACTGTGGGGTTCCAGCCGCCGGAGACCAGGAGGCAGTCGCAACGGAGGGCGTGGGGCTCACCGGGAGCGCGGCTGCCGTCGGCCAGCATCGGCGACACCCAGGCGCGGCCGACGCGCAGGCGGCCCTCGGTGCCGACCACGGCCGAACTGCGCCGGATCGGCAGGCCGGCCTCGGCCGCAGCCGCCGGCAACGGGCCGTCGGGCCGGGCGCGGAGGTCGACGATGGCCTCGACGGCGACGTCGGCGCGCGCCAGATCGAGGGCCGCGGCATAGGCGCTGTCATTGTTGGTGAACACCACGACCCTGCTGCCGGGCCGCACGGCGAAGCGGTTGAGGTAGGTGCGCGCGGCGCCGGCCAGCATCACGCCCGGCCGATCGTTGCCGTGGAAGACCAGCGGCCGCTCGATGGCGCCGGTGCACAGCACGACCTGCTTCGCCCGCACCCGCCACAGCCGCTGGCGCGGCTGGTCGGCCGGGGGCAGCGGCAGGTGGTCGGTGACCCGCTCGTGCAGGACCAGGTAGTTGTGGTCGAGATAGCCGAAGGCGTTGGTCCGGCGCAGGACGGTGACCTCGGGCAGCGCGGCGAGCTCGGCCGCGACCGCCTGCAGCCAGGCATCGCCCTCCCGCCCGTCGAAGTCGGCGAGCGAGCCGCTCTCGCCCAGCAGCGAGCCGCCCAGCTCGGCCTCGCGTTCGACCAGGATCACGCGCGCCCCGGCGCGACCGGCGGCAAGGGCCGCCGTCAGTCCGGCCGGGCCGGCGCCGACCACCAGTACGTCGCAATGGGCGTGGCGGTGCAGGTAGAAGTCGGGATCGGGCCGCGTCGGCGCGCGGCCGAGACCGGCCGCACGGCGGATCAAGGGCTCGTAGACCTTCGACCACCAGGAGGCCGGCCAGAGGAAGGTCTTGTAGTAGAAGCCGGCCGGCAGGAAGGGCGAGAGCAGGTCGCTGGCGGCGCCGACGTCGAAGCCGAGCGAGGGCCAGCGGTTCTGGCTTTCGGCGGTCAGCCCGTCATAGAGCTCGATCTCGGTGGCGCGCAGGTTGGGATCGCTGCGCCCGCCCGGCCGTTCGAGCTGGATCAGCGCGCTGGGCTCCTCGGCGCCGGCGGTCATGATCCCGCGCGGGCGGTGATACTTGAAGCTGCGGCCGACCAGGTGGACGCCGTTGGCGAGCAGGGCGGAGGCCAGCGTGTCGCCCGCGAAGCCGCTGATAGTTGCGGCCGTCGAACCTGAAGGCGAGCGGACGGGAACGGTCGATCCGGCCGCCGCCGTCGAGACGGCTCATGGCTCCTCGCCGATCTTGCAGCTCGCCTCGAACCGGTCGCTCACCGTGTCGCGGATGGCGTTGAACCAGCGGCCGCAACCATGGAGATGGTACCAGCGCTCGCGGTGCCGGCCCTTCGGGTTCGTCCGGTAGTAGAGGTAGTGGGCCTGGTCCTCGTCGCTGGCCGTCGCCGGATCGGGCCGCAGCACCTGCGCCTCGCCGCCGCAGCGGAACTCGACCTCGGGCCGCGGGCCGCAATAGGGACAGGGAACCAGGAGCATGGGCGTCGCCAGTCAGAGCGGCTGGTAGAGAGGTGCGGTCAGCTTGATCGGCCGAACGTCGAGATGGATGTTGTAGACCGAGTAGTCCTCGCCGCCGAAGGCGCCGGTGTAGTAGCCGATCGAGTCGGGGCCCTTGTAGAACTTGAACTCCCAGCCCGTGTCCTGATGGTCGATCGCCGGATTGCCCGTGAAGGCGAGTCGCGATCACTTCCTTCTGCTTGTTGTCGATCAGGTTCGCCATCAGGTCGAGGACGGTGGTGTTGCCCAGGATGTTGGCGTACCACTCGTCGTCGGTGAAGTAGGGATCGAAGTCGGCCGCGTTCGGGTCGATCTTGAGGTCGCCGGCCTTCTCGGGCGCCGGCGTGATCGCCAGGGTCTCGAGATCGATCCGGTCGCCGCGGTCGAGGTAGCTGAGCCGGACGTCCTTGACGTTGAACAGGGTCTGGGCGGAGTCCGAGGTGGCCTTGGACATGTCGATCACCAGGGCACCGCGATAGCCGATCACCTCGGCCTCGCGGCCACCGGTGACGACCACGGCCGTGTTCTCGTCGACGCCGATGCCGTAGGGGAACTTGCGGTCGCGCATCACGACCAGGGTCCGGGCGAGCCGGCCGCGGGCCAGGAAGTGCTGGTCGACGAACCAGCCCTTGGGCATCAGGCCGAGCCCGCGGGTGGTCTCCTCGCCGTTGGGCGGGTCGCCCTGCATCACGTCCCAGTAGCGGGCACCGTTGCGCAGGACCTGGAACACGTTCTGGGCGTCGCGGAACATGGGATCGGACATGATCGCCGCCCCGGCCGAGGAGCCGCCGACCACGCCGCCGGACTCGTAGACGTCGAACACCGCCTGCAGCATGGGCGAGCGGCTGCCGTCGTCCTCGAACAGCGCCTCGACGATCCGTTCCTGGGTGCCGCCGATGAAGTAGACGAGCTTGGCCCCCTTCACCGCCTCGACCCATTTCGGGTCCTTGCGGACCTCCTTGTAGTCCAGGTCGTCCATCCGCTTGGCGTTGAGCGACAGCGGGATCAGCACGGGATCGGCGCCGTAGCGCTTGAACGCGTCGACGACGAGGCCGCCATTCTTCTTCGGGTTGCCGCTGGCGGTCGGCATGACCGCGACCTTCGCACCCGGGCCGCCGGCCAGTGCCACCATGCGGGTCCAGACGACCGGATCGGCAAAGCGCAGGGCGCCGCCGACGATGACGAGTGAGCCGACGCCGCCGTCCGCGGCCCGTGCGGGTCGGATCAGCGAGGTTGCCGCGAGTGCGCCCACACCAGCCAGCAGGTCCCGTCGAGCCAAGGTCGCCAACGTCATGAATCCCCCACGGTATGGTTCAATGCGCGACGGCCGCGGCCGCCGCTTCGTCGATCAGCCGCCCGGTCGCGAACCGGTCGAGCGAGTACGGCGCGTTGATGGAGTGCGGCTCGTCCTTCGCGACGGTATGGGCAAACAGATGGCCGGAGCCGGGCGTCGCCTTGAAGCCGCCGGTGCCCCAGCCGCAATTGACGTAGAGCCCCTGCAGCGGAGTCTTGCCGACGATGGGCGAGCGGTCGACGGTGACATCGACGATGCCGCCCCAGTGCCGCAGCATGCGCATGCGCGAGAACAGCGGGAACAGCTCGGTGATCGCCTCCAGCGTGTGCTCGACGATCTGGAAGCTGCCGCGCTGGCTGTAGGAGTTGTACTGGTCGGAGCCCGCGCCGATCACGAGCTCACCCTTGTCCGACTGGCTGATGTAGGCATGAATGGTGTTGGACATCACCACGCACGGGAACACGGGCTTGACCGGCTCGGAGACCAACGCCTGCAGGACCGTGCTCTCCAGCGGCATGCGCAGGCCGGCCATGGCCATGACCACGCTGGTGTGCCCGGCCGCGACCACCGCCACCTTCCTGGCCGCGATGAAGCCCCTGCCGGTTTCGACTCCCACCACCCTGTCGCCCTCGCGCCGGATGCCGGTCACCTCGCAGTTCTGGATGATGTCGACGCCGCGCGCGTCGGCCCCGCGGGCGTAGCCCCAGGCGACCGCGTCGTGGCGGGCCGTGCCGCCACGGCGCTGCAGCGCGCCGCCGAGGACCGGATAGCGCAGGTTCTCCAGGTTCAAGGGCGGACAGAACGCCTTGCACTGAGCCGGGGTCAGCCACTCATTGTCGACGCCGTTGAGCCGGTTGGCATGGATGTGGCGCTGCGCGCTCTGCACGTCGTGGACGGTGTGGGAGAGCATCAGCACGCCGCGCGGGCTGAACATGACGTTGTAGTTCAGCTCCTGGCTCAGCCCTTCCCAGAGCTTGAGCGCGTGGTCGTAGAAAGCCGCACTCTCGTCATAAAGGTAATTCGAGCGGCAGATCGTGGTGTTGCGGCCGGTATTGCCCCCGCCCAGCCAGCCGCGCTCGAGCACGGCGACATCGGTGATCCCGTGCTCCTTGGCGAGATAGTAGGCGGTGGCGAGGCCGTGCCCGCCGGCCCCGACGATCACGACGTCGTAGGCCGGCTTCGGCTCGGGGCTGCGCCAGGCGGCCCGCCAGTTGCGATGGCCCGTGAGCGCGTTGCGGGCCAGCGAGAAGAGCGAATAGTGCTGCATGCGGCCTTTCGTGGCTGGAGCGCGGTCGCGGGGCGAAGCCGGCTCCCGTCCCTACCGGTGTCCTACCGCTACCACAGCCGCTCTCTTGCGCCCAAGCGACGCTGCCCCCACCGATCCGGACACCCTTTGCGCGGCCGCTCGAAGGGCTGTTCGGCCGGCGATGACGTTGTGATAGCATGACCGCGTCGCGATCTCGCAAGAGCTGGAGTTCGCGCAGTGTCCGGACCGGCCCATGAGCGATAGATCCCTCCCAACGAGCGGCGCGCCCACCGAGACCATCCTTTTCCTGCTCATCCCCGCATTCTCGATGATCGCGTTCACCAGCGCCATCGAGCCGCTGCGGATCGCCAATCGCCTGTCAGGGCGCTCCCTGTACCGCTGGCGCCTCTTGTCGCGGGACGGCACGCCGGTCCCCGCCAGCAACGGCATCGCGATCCAGGTCGACGATGCCCTCACCGGCGCCGAACCTCCCGTCTCCGGCAGCCTGCCGGCGGTCGTCCTCTGCGGCGGCCTCGGCTCGGAGCACTATCAGAACAGGGACGTGTTCGCCTGGCTGCGGCGCTGGGACCGGCGGGGTGCGGCCATCGGCGCCTTGTGCACCGGCGCCCACGTCCTGGCCCGCGCCGGCCTGCTCGACCGGCACCGCTGCACGATCCATTGGGAGAACCTGCCGGGCTTCGTCGAGGCGTTCCCCGAGATCCCGGTGAGCTCGGACCTGTACGAGATCGACCGCAACCGCTTCACCTGCTCGGGCGGGACGGCAGCGCTCGACCTCATGCTGCATCGGATCGCGCTCGGCCACGGCGCCGAGCTTGCCACCAAGGTGTCCGAACAGTGCATCGTCGACCGCATCCGCGGCCCCCACGACCGCCAGCGCATGCCGCTGCGGGTGAGGCTGGGCGTGCACCACCCCAAGCTGATCCGCGCGGTCGAGATCATGGAGGGCAACATCGAGGAGCCGATGAGCCAGGAATCGCTGGCCGAGCGCATCGACCTGTCGCGCCGTCAGCTCGAACGCCTGTTCCGGCGCCATCTCGGCCGCACCCCGGCCCAGTTCTACCTCGAGACCCGGCTCGAGCGCGCCCGCCACCTGCTCTACCAGACCGACATGCCGATCATGAGCGTCGCCTGCGCCACCGGCTTCGTCTCCGCCTCGCACTTCACGACGTGCTACCGGCAGATGTTTGGAAAGACCCCGCGCGCGGAACGGGTCCGGGCGGCGTAGTGCGCTCCGCCGCTAGTCTGGGAGAACTTGCGTAGTCGGTGCTACATTCAGAGCGGAACTGCCGGCAAGGCGCGGATCAGTGGGGTAACTGAAGCCGATCCTAGCGCCATGCTCTGCCCCCATGCTGCCTCCGGTACATGTGGATGTGCATGCGCCTTCACCAACCAGTCCCAGGCTGGAGCGTCGACGAGCAGTGGGCCGAGGTCGCTCATCTCCCGTGCCCCGAGAAAGCCGAGGTAAACGAGGACCACCGGTACGCCCATGCTTGCGAGCTTCCACGACCAAGCGAATCGATTGGCGAGCTGATATGATACATCGCGTGATAGAGCCCAACCCGGCATCGACGCCGAAAATCCATCATTCGCCTCAGTAATCGCCTGTTGTATGCGCTCATGATTGGCTGGATGCCCCACCGAGAGCTTGCCATCCGAACTGAGTTCCCGGACATGCGCTTTGGCCTCCACGAGCAATAGCCCGCGACGATTCCCGATCGTGGCGGTCGACGCCAGATCCCAGTTTGGCGTGTTCGCATGAGGAACCTTTTCAAGCCACCAGTTGGTGATCTGCCCACGTTGCTCGGCCGTCAAATAGCCGGGGGTTTCGCCCAATTTGGCCTCAGCGGGTGCGGAAAACCCCTCGGGCATCCACTGATCGATATCTGCATCTATGACGGCATGTGGCTCCGCCAGCACCGTGAGCCGCCTCGCAACCGTGTCCCGGCTGCCAGTCGTCAGCAGCAAGCACTGCGCGCGACTCCCGCGCCAGCGACAGTGCGTCGTGGGCTCGGCATGATCATCGGGTTCGTGGTCCATGGCGCAGCGTCTTGCACACCGACCATTAACAATGCCTGAACGGCTCGGACGAAGGTACGCGGGAGTATTGGCGGATCAGTTCAGCGGAACCCACGAGGTTGTCACCGCGGAGGCACCAGCTACTCCAGTGACCAGCGCGGGCGCGCGGCCACTGCTTGGTCGTCGGCCGGGCCCAGCCGCAGGCGCTCGATGCCGGCCCAGGCGACCATGACCGCATTGTCCGTGCACAGCGCCAGGGGCGGCGCGATCAGCGCGTGGCCCTCCCCGCCCGCGGCCTGCTCGAGCCGCTGGCGCAGGTACAGGTTGGCCGCCAGGCCGCCGGCGACCACCAGCACGCGGCGGAGGGATGCTCGTCGCGCAGACGGCGCATCGCGCGCACGGACCGGTCGACCAATCGTCGACGGGATAACCCAGCCCAGCATCTTCGCGCCCTTGTCGAACGCCTCGCCGACCAATCGTCGACGGTGGTCCCGAGAAGAAGGTAGCGCCCGACGTCATCATGCAGGTGGCTCCGCCCGAGTGCTTTCGTGTTGACGCCGTGTGATTTCATGTCGGCGCTCCTCGGCGTGGTAGTGTATATCCGAGCGACGCCGACAATAGGATTGCCATGACCAGAACGCTGCTACATCTCACCGACGAGCAGGACCAACGGCTGCAGCAACTTGCTCGCGCCCGCGGCCGCACGCGCGGCGAGTTGCTGCGCGAGGCGGTCGAACGGCTGCTGGACGAGGCCCCTGCCGACGAATGGAAGGCCCGACTGCGAGAGGCGCGCGGCATGTGGCGAGGCCGTAGCGATCTGGATGGGGTCGTCGCCGAAGCTCGGCGCGGCTTCGACCGGGACCTTACCGGCGCGTGAGCCTGCTGCTCGATACCACCCTGCTGATCGACTATTTCCGCGACGACCCGGTCGCAGTGGCGTTCATCGAGCAGATCGAAGTGATCCCCAGCCTGTCGGTGGTCAATGTGGCCGAACTCTTCGCCGGTGTGCGCGATGGTCGAGAACAGCGGCAGCTCGACTCGGCGCTGGCGCAGTTTCATGTGCTGCCGGTCACGAATGCAATCGCACGCGAAGCGGGGCTGCTCAATCGCCGCTGGAGCGCCAGCCATGGCGTGGGTCTTGCCGATGCGCTGATCGCCGCGACCGCACAAGCGCACCGGCTCCAGCTGGTCACCCGCAATCGCAAACACTTCCCGATGCTGGCGGACGTGTTGACGCCCTACTGAGCCATCGGCTCGCCGATGGTGACGGTGAGCGTCCGAGTGAGGTGACGGGTTCGGTGGGCCTGCAGGATGGCGTGGAGGCGACATTGGTACATCTCAGCCCAACGACGGCGTCAGCTCCTCCAGCGGCCAGCGCGGGCGCGCGGCCACCGCCCGGTCGTCGACCGGGCCCAGCCGCAGGCGCTCGATGCCGGCCCAGGCGACCATGACGGCATTGTCGGTGCACAGTTCGAGGGGCGGGGCGACCAGGTCGTAGCCTTCCGCGCCCGTGGCCTCCTCCAGCCGCCGGCGGAGATGGAGGTTGGCCGCGACGCCGCCGGCGACGACCAGCGCGCGGCAGGATGGATACTCGTCGCGCAGACGGCGCATCGCGCGCCGCGACCGGTCGACCAGCACGTCGCCGACGGCGGCCTGGAAGCCGGCGCAGAGGTCGGCTATCGTGCGCGGCTCGCCCGCCGCCCGGCCAAGTTCCAGGATCCGGTGGCGTACCGCGGTCTTGAGGCCGGAGAAGGAGAAGTCGCAGGTGGCGGTGCCGTGGAGCGGGCGAGGCAGCTCGAAGCGTCTGGGATCGCCGTCGCGGGCCAGCCGCTCGACAGCCGGGCCGCCGGGATAGCCCAGGCCCAGCATCTTCGCGACCTTGTCGAAGGCCTCGCCGACCGAATTGTCGATGGTGGTCCCGAGCATCCGGTAGCTGCCCACGCCCTGGACCGCGACGAGCTGGCAGTGGCCGCCGGAAACCAGAAGTAGGAGATAGGGAAAATCGAGCTCGCCCATGAAGCGCGCGGTGAGCGCGTGCGCCTCGAGATGGTTGACCGCGACCAGCGGCAGGCGATGCACCATGGCCAGCGTCTTGCCGGTGAGCAGGCCCACCATCAGGCCGCCGATCAGCCCCGGCCCGGCAGTGGCGGCGACGCCCGCGAGATCCGCGAAACCGAGACCGGCCTCGGCCATCGCCTGGGCGATGAGAAGGTCGAGCTTCTCGACATGGGCGCGGGCTGCTATCTCCGGCACCACGCCGCCATAGGGGGCATGCTCGGCCAGCTGCGAGAACAGCGGGGCGGACAGCACCCGACGGTCGGCACGGACCAGGGCCACCGCCGTCTCGTCGCAGCTGGTCTCGATCCCCAGGACGATGTCCTCGTCGCGCAACTTTCCCTCCGGACCATTGTGGCCGATGCTTAGCCGATCCTTGGACAACCAGCCATGACGCTCCGCCTTCCCCTCCGGCTCGGCACCCGCGGCTCGCCCTTGGCCCTGGCGCAGGCGCGCATGGTCAAGGCGGCCCTGCTCGCCGCCGAGCCGGCGCTCGACGACGCGTCGGTCGAGATCGTCGTCGTCAGCACCCAGGGCGATCGGATCCAGGACCGGACCCTGGCGGAGATCGGCGGCAAGGGCCTGTTCACCGAGGAGATCGAGGCCGGGCTGCTGGGCGCCACGCTCGACCTCGCCGTGCACTCGATGAAGGATATGCCGACCCTGTTGCCGGCGGGCCTGGTGATCAGCGCCGTGCTGCCTCGCGCCGATCCGCGCGACGCCCTGATCGCGCGCGGGCCGCGCAGCGTGGCCGAGCTGCCCAAGGGTGCCGTGGTCGGCACCGCCTCGCTGCGCCGGCAGGCGCAGCTGCGCGCGGTCCGTCCCGATCTGGTGGTGGTGCCTTTGCGCGGCAACGTCCAGACCCGCCTGCGCAAGCTGGAGGCCGGCGAGGTCCAGGCGACGTTCCTGGCCATGGCCGGGCTGATCCGGCTGGGGCTGGAGGAGGTGGTCTCGGCGGCGTTGCCGCCCGAGGAGATGCTGCCCGCGGTGGCGCAGGGTGCGATCGGCATCGAATGCCGGGCGGACGACGGGCCCGTGCTCCAGCTCCTGGCTGCGATCAACCATGCGCCGACCATGACCAGCATCAGCGCCGAGCGCGCCTTTCTGGGTGCCCTGGACGGCTCCTGCCGCACACCGATCGCCGCTTTGGCCGAGCTTTCGGGGCCGGACCTGAGGCTGCGCGGCCTGGTGGCGAGCCCCGACGGCAGCGCGGTCGACCGCATCGACGTCACCGGTGCCGCCGCCGCCTGCGTCGCCTTGGGCGACGACACGGGCGTGGAGCTTCGCGACCGGCTGGCCCCGGGCTATTTCACGCCTACCGGCTGACGGCCATGCTGGTGCTGGTCACCCGTCCGCGGGACCAGGCGGAAGAAACCGCACGTCTCCTGTCGGCGGCGGGACACGAGCCGCTGCTCGATCCACTGCTGCGGATCGAGCCGCTGGCGCCGCCGAAGGTCGAGCCGGGCACGGTGGCGGCCGTGGCGGTGACCAGCGCCAACGCCGTACCGGCGCTGGCCGCTTTGCCCCCGGGGCTGCCGCTGTTCGCAGTGGGTGGGGCCACCGCACGGGCGCTGCGCGAGATCGGCGCGGTGCCCAGCGGCGTGGCCGGCGGCGACGGCCGATCGCTCGCGGCGCTGATCGCCGCCACGCTGCCCTCGGGCGGTCTCGTGCTGCACCTCTGCGGCCGGGACGTGCGCCCAGGCCTCGCCGAGGACCTCGGGGCCGCGGGCCTCGGCTACCGCCCGGCGGTGGTCTACGAGGCGGTACCTGCCGAGAGCTTGGCGCCGGCGACGGAAGCCGCGCTGCGTGGCGGGCGGCTGGGCGCCGTGCTCCTGTTCTCGCCGCGTACCGCCGCGCTGTTCGCCGCCAGGATCAGGGCCGCGGACCTCGGCCGCGCCCTTTCCCCGGTGATCGCGGCCTGCCTCAGCGAGGCCGTGGCGGCCGAGCTCGCCGGCCTGTCCCTGCGCGCCGTCAGGGTCGCCGATGCGCGCGACCAAAAAGCCTTGCTGCGTCGCCTTGATGGGTGAGGGTGAAGATGATACCCGATCACGGCACGCGGGGTTCCGGCTTGGCTGGCAGCGTCGTGGCGGGTGAGCGGTCGCGGCCTTCGAAGGTCGGCCGTCGCGAGAAGTCGAGGGAGGGGCCGCCGGATGGCGCGCGGGAAGCGTAGCGGCCGCACTGGAGCGACCGGCGGGTCGGCATGGCCCGACCGCAAGGTCACGCCCGAGAACATCGAGGCGGTCGACTACGAGGAATTGCCCGAGGGTGCTGCACCCGGGGTACAAGGCCCCGTGGGCGAAGCCGTCGTGGACGCTGATACCGGAAGGATCGAGGTGATGGCCGAGCCCGACGACGTGCGCGAGCCCGTGGCGCCGCCCCCGGCCGAGGCCGACGGTTCGCCGCCGGCGCGGCGCGGCGGCTTCCTGCCAGGCCTGATCGGCGGGCTGCTCGGTGGCGCCGCGGTGGTCGGCGGCGGCGGCTGGTATGCCTACGAGCACGGCCCGGTCAAGCCCGCGCTGGAGCAGCTCGAAGCGACGGCGGCCTCGACGCGCACCGCCGAAAGCGGCATCGCGACCCTGGGCGGCCGGCTCGACGAGCTCGGCGGCACCATGGGCAGCCTCGGCAACGAGTTCGGCGAGGCCAAGACGACGCTGCAGCAGACCGACTCGGCGGTGGCGGCGCTGGGCGACAAGATCGACGCGGCCGAGAGTGCGACCGCCGACCTCGCCGCGAAGCTCGATCAGGCCGACCGGGCCTTCCGTGCCGCCGGCGACCAGGTCACCGCCAGGATGGAGGCGGTCAACGCGAAGCTGGTCGAGGTCGAGCAGTCGCAGCCGGCCGACATTGTCGACAAGAAGACCGTCGCCGACATCGCCGCCAAGCAGAGTGGCATCGAGCAGGGCCAGCAATCGGTCTCCGCGGCACTGGCGCGGCTCGAGCAGCTGGTGACGCAGAGCCTCGAGGCCGGCAACAAGCAGGCGGCGGCGCTCCAGACCATGGTCGAGGGCGCGCGTAGCCGGATGGAGGAGATCGCGGCGCAGCAGCACGACCTGCTGGCCATGAAGGCCGACCTGGAGGCCCAGGCGAAGACCAATCAGGAGCAGGCCGCCGCGCTCAGCGACACCACGGCGCAGATCCAGACGCTCCGCGGCGAGCTCGCGGACAAGGTCCAGGGCGCACGCAGCGAGCTGCAGCAGCAGCTCGCCGACACCAGCTCGCGCCTGAGCGCCGCGGGTGCGCAGCGCGAGCGCAGCGTCGGGCTGTCGCTGGCGACCAACAGCCTGGACGCCGCGCTGCAGACCGGCCAGCCCTTCACGCCTTCGGTGGACATCCTGCGCCAGCTCGCCAAGGACGATCAGGCGATCGGCGAAGTGGCGGACAAGCTGGAGCCCATGGCGAGCACGGGCATTCCGACCCTGGCCGAGCTCGCGCAGCAGCTGCGCACGATCGAGCAGAGCCTGGAGCCCGCCTCCTCGACCCCGCCGTCGGACTGGCTGGAGCGCACCCGCGAGAATCTGAACAGCCTGGTCGATCTCCACCCGGTCGACGAGGAGGCCGTGCCGGGACAGGGGGCCGTCCGCGACGCCCGCGAGGCGCTGCTGCTCCAGGATCTGCCCGGTGCCGTGGCGGCGATGAAGCCCCTGGCCGAGCAGGGCAACGCGGCCGCGGGGGACTGGATCGCCAGCGCCGAGCAGCGTCTGGCCGCCGCGGACGCCGTCGAGTCCCTGCGCCAGCATCTGAAGACCATGCTGGCCCGGCAGGGCTGAGCCGCCAGACCGCGAAGGACCAACATCATGCTCCGCCTCGTGTTCTTCCTCGCCGTCTCGTGCCTGCTCGCCTGGGCCGCGGTCTGGGTGGTCAACCATCCCGGCACCGTCGCGGTGCAGTGGCTCGGCCAGGAGCTGGTCTTGAGCGTCGGGACCGTGATCGCGGTGCTGCTCGCCTTCGCCGCCCTGGCGATCATCCTGTTCGAGATTCTGCGCGTGCTGCTGGTCCTGCCGGGCAGCTGGCGGATCTCGCGCGGGCGCCGGACCCAGGTCAAAGGCTACGAAGAGCTCACGCGCGGCCTGATGGCCGTGGCCGCCGGCGATCTCACCGCCGCGCGCACCTATCACCGCCAGGCCGAGCGCCACCTGCCCGACAATGGCAGCCTCCTGCTGCTCCAGGCGCAGACCGCGCAGCTCGAGGGCAAGGAGGAAATCGCCCACCTCAAGTTCCGGCAGATGCTGGAGCGGCGGGACGCCGAGTTCGTCGGCCTGCGCGGGCTGCTGGCCCAGGCGATGAAGACCGGCGAGTTCGGCGAGGCGCTCTCGCTGGCGAGAAGGGCCTACCGCCGCAGCCCGACCACGCCCTGGGTGCTCACGACCCTGTTCGAGCTCCTGGCCCGGGACGGCAAGTGGGACGAGGCGCTGCCCCTGGTCGACGAGATGCAGGCCCAGGGGCTGCTCGACCTCGCCCAGGCCAAGCACAAGAAGGGGGTCCTCTACCACCTGCTCGCCACCGAGTTGCGCGAGCAGGACCGCGCCGGCGACGCACTGACCCAGGCCCGTCGCGCCGCCAAGGCCGATCCCGGCTTCGCGCCGGGCGTGGCCCAGGCGGGCGAGCTGGCGCTGCAGGCCGGTCGGCGCCGCCTCGCGCTGCAGATCCTCGAGGAGGGCTGGCGGACCGCACCCCATCCGGACATCGCCAGGGTCTATGCCCAGATCGACCCGGGCGAGAGCGCGAGCCAGCGCCAGAAGCGGATCGACAGCCGCCTGGCCCCCCTCAACCGCAGCCATCCCGAAACCCTGGTGCTGCAGGCCGAGGCCGCCATGCAGGCCGGCGACTGGGGGACCGCCCGCACCCGGCTCGAGGCGGCGCTGGAAGCCCAGCCGACGGCCCGGGTCTATCGCCTGTTCTCCGAGCTCGAGCGCCAGTCGGGCGGCGACCGGGCGAAGTCCGCCGAATGGCTGGCGCGCGCCACCGACGCCGAGCCGGATCGTGCCTGGGTGTGCGACGACACCGGCGAGGTCCTGCCCGCCTGGCAGCCCCTGGCCCCGAGCGGTCGCTTCGACGCCGTCAACTGGGCCACGCCGCCCAAGGTCGCGACCATGGTCGGCATGGAGCAGACCACCTACATCCTGCCACCCGACGAGGCGATCGCCGCCGCGGCCCAGGCACGCCCGGCGACCGCCGCCGCAGGCTGACCCCGCCCCGGCCCGATTGACGCGGAGGCGCGGATCGGTTACTCGCCAACCCTGCCCGTCCGGCGCGGAGCCGCGCCACGTGCCGCAGTAGCTCAGTCGGTAGAGCAGCTGATTTGTAATCAGCAGGTCCGCGGTTCGAGTCCGCGCTGCGGCACCACCTTTTCAAAGACTTGGCAGGAAATCTGGTGACCACGCGAAGCTGGTGGCCGGCCCATGCGACCACATACCGGCCAACGGTCGCAGCGGGCGGGCTGTTCCAAATGTCGTTTGCGCGCGCGCTTCGGACCCCATGGCAGGTTTGTGCGGGCGCAAGGTGCTGCACGAGAGCGTCGATGGACACGCGAACCTTCGCGGAGAGGCTCTGGTGGCTCGGCTAGAGCGCATGCGCCTCTACCGCTCGACCGGTCAGCTCGCGCAGCAGCCACACGAGCCAACCGTCTTTCAGCTACTCAATACGATTTCGGACGAAGAATAGAATTAATTGGTCAATTTGGTAACCATCAGCAATCGTCGGCGCTGGCTTTCTGCGCCTGCAAGCGCGCCAGCGTCTGCTCCATAATCCGAAACTTACTCCGGCGGACCTGGGTCCCGCGCAAGCTGGCCTGGGGCGCTTCAGCGGCCTCGCGGTACTGTGTGCACGCGGCCTCGGCCCTGGCGATCGTGCCGTTCAGTCCGCCCCAGGGCTGGTCGACTACCATCCGCTCCGGCATGATCCCACCTCTTCCGCTCTCAAAGGAATTCCCTCAACCCCGAAGAAGCATTGCTAGCACAGAATTGAGCGAAACAGGAGAGGGGAGGGTTAACGATGAAAGGTGCTCGCCGAGCTGCAGGCCCGGTACCCGACCCCACCTTGCCGGCCGCCAGCTCCAATGAAGCAGTCCGCGGCCGGTTCGCCGTCCGGGCCTCGCGGGCCTTGCCAGGCTGCCGGGGCGGCGGCCGCGCGGCTGAGCCGTCCGATGCCGGACGATCGCCGCCGGCGCCTGCCACTATCGGCCTACCTCGCCGGAAGCCGTGAGTAGTAGAGCGCAACGGCGACGATTTGTTCGTCGGTCATGTTCCGGACGGCGGCCGCCATGATGTTGTCGTAGGTCCCGCCTCGTATGCCGGCCCGCCAGAGACGCAGCTGCTGCTCCACATAGGGCGCGTGCTGGCCGGCGAGCGCGGGATAGCCCCGCAGGTTGCCGCGCCCGCGGCCCTCCTCGCCGTGACAGCTGCTGCATGCGGGAATGGAACAGTCCGGATCCCCGGCGACGGCCAGGGCGCCGCCGAGCTGCAGCAAGGCGGCGTCCACGTCGGCAGACCAGCGTTGGTCCCTGATCCAGGCCTTCGTAGTGGGCGGCGATCTCGAGGATCTCGGCATTGTCGAGGGAGGCAGCGATCGGGCCCATGATGCCGCTCGGACGGCTGCCGCTGCGATAATCCTCGAGCGTGAGGCGAAGATAGCCGGATTTCTGGGCGGCAAGCTTGGGAACACCGCCGAACGGACTGCCCAGCCCGTCGGGCCCATGGCAGTGGGCGCAGGTCGCGCTGTCGCCCGCGAGGGAGGCGAGCGCTGCCGGCGGCTCCGACCCCTCGGGGGCCATCGCGCGAAAGGCAAGCTCCCGGTAGCTCCTCGAAGTCAGCTCGGGCAGCTCGAGCAGGAAGGCCGTCATCGCCCAAGCCTCGTCGACGCGGACCGGCGCCGGCCAGGCGGGCATGCCGGCATATTTGATTCCGTGGCGGACGATCCAGAACAGTTCGTTCGTGTCCCATTCCGTCACGGCACCCGACAAGTCCGGCGGCGTCGGCAGCATCTTCTGGGCGATCGGGCTCGGCGGTGTGCCGGGCGCGCCGTGGCAAGGCGCGCAGCCGCGCGCGAAGTGCCCCGCGCCGCGCTCCACCATCGACCGCGTGCGGAAGCCCGCTGGCGGCTCGATCGAGGCGGCATGAGTCTCTGACCGATTGGCGCATGCCGAAGTGAAGGAACCAGGCCGTGACGCGCAGATGGCCTTGGCTGGCCGCGACGCTGTAGAGCCCCGACCAGGCAAAGCCGAACGCGCCGGCGGCGACGAGCACGGGCAGCGCCAGCGCTGCCACCAGCAATCGTCGGCGCGTGATGATCAACAGCGTTCGGGCTGGCTCGCCTTGCGGCGGAGAAGGCGCTTCGGTCATGCTCGGCTTTCCGCCGGGCGTGCCCCGCTTGCCCGAGTTCCCGGCGATGGCTGCTGCGCTCCCGGCACATGGATCCGCGCGGCTCGCGGGCGGACCCGGAGCCGGGTCGGCGTGCGGGTGGCCATGAACCTGTCCGCGAGGACCGGACTCCCGTCGCGAAGATCGTGCCTCTCGACTTCGACACCGCCGGCCGCGGGAGGGTGGAGGACCGCATCCGCCATGGCGCCGGATCAGCCCCCGCGCCGGATCAGCTTCGGCCCCGCGGCCGGATGCCTGCACGGGCGCAGCATCGTCGGGCCTGACGAGATCCATCGAGCAACTGCGACGTCATCCCCCACCTCCTGTCGTTCCGGGCTGCCGTTGGCATCGCCCGCGTTTTCGCCTCCGGTCCTGGAACATGCGTCCACGCGATCGGGTTAACTGCTCGATCGGCCGCTTGGCTCCGCCTTTCGCCGATGGACCTTGGATTGCCGGGCCGCGGGCGCCACGGCGAGAGGAGATCGCGATGGCCACCACCGCCGGCGACGTCCTGGTCGACACGCTGATCGACTGGGGGGTGGACACGATCTTCGGCATCCCCGGCGACGGGATCAACGGGATCATCGAATCGCTGCGCACCCGCCAGGACCGGATCCGCTTCGTCCAGACCCGGCACGAGGAGGCGGCCGCCTTCATGGCTTGCGCCTACGCCAAGTGGACCGGGCGGCTCGGGGTGTGTCTCGCCACCTCGGGCCCCGGCGGCATCCATCTCCTCAACGGCCTCTACGACGCCAAGCTCGATGGCGCGCCGGTCCTGGCCATCACCGGACTGCAGTTTCACGACGTCCTGTGCACCCGCCAGCAGCAGGACGTGGAGCTCGACAAGCTGTTCATGGACGTCGCGGTCTACAACGCGCGCGTCATGGGTCCGCCGCATGTGGAAAACGTGGTGAACCTCGCCTGCCGCACGGCCCTGACCCAACGCGGCGTTTCCCACGTCACCATGCCGGTCGACGTCCAGTCCCAGCCGCTGAGCTCGGGCACGCGCTCCAAGCGCAACGTGGCCGGTCACGTCTCGGAACTGCTCGCGATCGGCGCCAAGGTGCCTGGGGCCGACCAGGTCGCGAAGGCGGCGGCCATCCTCAACGAGGGCAAGAAGATCTTCGTCCTGGCCGGCGCCGGCGCGCTGCACGCCTCGGCCGAGCTCGCCGCGGTGGCCGAGCGGCTCGGCGCGCCCGTGGGCAAGGCGCTGCTGGGCAAGGGCGCCCTGCCCGACGACAGTCCCTATGTGACGGGCGGGGTCGGCCTTCTCGGTACGCGTCCCTCGCAGGATGCGCTCGAGCACTGCGACACGCTGCTGATCGTCGGCAGCTCGTTCCCCTACCTCGAGTACTACCCCCGGCCCGGCCAGGCCCGCTGCGTGCAGATCGACATCGATCCCTGCCGGATCGGGCTTCGCTACCCGGCCGAAGCGGCCCTGGTCGGCGACGCCGCGCGCTCGCTCGCCGCGCTGCTGCCGTGCCTCGACCACCATGCCGACCGCTCCTTCCTGGACACCGCCCAGGCCGGGATGAAGGCGTGGACCGAGCTCATGATCGAGCGCGGCACCAGGACCGACATGCCGATGCGACCGCAGGTCGTGGCGCACGAGCTGAACAAGCTGGTCCGCGACGACGCGATCGTCGCGACGGATTCCGGCACGATCACAACCTGGATCGCGCGCCACCTGACGGTGCGCGGCGGCATGAAGTTCTCGTGCTCCGGCACGCTCGCCACGATGGCCTGCGGCCTCCCCTACGCGAACGCGGCGGCGATCGCCTATCCCGGCCGGCAGGTGATCGGGTTCGTCGGCGACGGCGGCATGACCATGCTGATCGGCGAGCTGGCGACCTGCGTGAAGTACAATCTCGACGTGAAGATCATCGTCATCAAGAACAACGTGCTGGGCCAGATCAAGTGGGAGCAGATGGTCTTTCTGGGCAACCCGGAATATGGCTGCGAGCTGCAGCCGATCGACTTCGCCGCCGTGGCGCGCGGTTTCGGGGTCAGGGGCTACACGATCGAGGACCCGACCCGCTGCGGCGACATCCTGCGCGAGGCGCTGGAAACGCCGGGGCCGGCGGTGATCGAGGCCGTGGTCGATCCGCACGAGCCGCCGATGCCGCCCAAGGTGGAGCTCAAGCAGGCCGCGCACTTCGCCCAGGCGCTCGCCCGCGGCACGCCCAACCGCAAGAAGATCGCACTCACCGCCGCCTCGGACGCCGTGCGCGAGCTGGTGTGAGCCCAGGGCCGCCGGTGATATCGGACGATTTTCCTGCCCTGGCTTTCAGCCCGGTCGTTCCGAGAGGAAATGGTGGATCTGGGCGACGACGGCAGCACCTTCACCCACGGCGGCCGCGACGCGTTTGGTCGAGCCGGCACGCACGTCGCCGATGGCGAATATCCCGCGACGGCTGGTCTCCAGCGGCAGCGGATTTCCCGGGCCGCAAGCACTGCCGGTCACCACGAAGCCCTTGTCGTCGAGGGACACGCAGCCGTTCAACCAGTCCGTGTTGGGATCGGCGCCGATGAACAGGAAGAGATGACGCAGCGGGCAGCTCTTCGTCACGCCTGAACGCCGGTCGTGGAACACCGCGCCGGTCAGGCCGCTGAACCGATCGCCCTCCAGCCCGACGATCTCGCTGCCAAGATGCAGTTCGACATTGGGAAGCGCGCTGATCCGGTCGATGAGATAGCGGGACATCGTCCCCTCGAGCTCGCGCCGGACGAAGAGATGGAGCTTTTTGACGGAAGAAGCGAGGAAGACGACTGCCTGCCCGGCGGAGTTGCCGCCGCCGACCAGTGCTACCTCCTCGTCCGCACAGAGCGCGGCCTCGATCGGAGAAGCCCAATAGGACACGCCGGCGCCCTCGACCTCGCCGAGATTCGCGACGGCAGGACGTCGATAGCGTGCACCCGAGGCCACCACGATCGTACGAGCCGACGTGCTCTGCCCATTGTCGAGGTGCAGGGCGAAAGGTCCAGCGTCCTCACGATCCGGACATTGGAGCCGCATGGCACTGAGCGGAATCGCGAGTTCCGCTCCGAACTTCGTCGCCTGATTGAAAGCCCGGCCCGCCAAGGCTTGGCCCGAAATACCCGTGGGAAAGCCCAGATAGTTCTCGATGCGCGCCGACGCACCCGCTTGGCCCCCATACGCACGTGCATCGCACACCATGACCGACAGGCCTTCCGACGCCGCGTAGACCGCCGTGGCCAGACCCGCCGGCCCGGCACCGACCACCGCGACGTCGTACAGCTTGCCGGGCTTCAAAAGCCTCAGCATGCCGAGGCACATGGCCGCCTCCTGGTTGCTCGGGCGCTTCAGGATCGTCCCGCTGGGGCAGATCATCAGCGGCATGTCCTCGTCGAGCAGGCCCAGCCGCTGCACCAGCTCCCTGCCCTCCGGCTCGCAGGCGGGCACCACCATGTGCGGAGAGCCGTTGCGGGTCAGGAAGCCGGAGAGACGGACGAGATCGGGATCGTTGCGGGCACCCACGAGCACCGATCCCGCGCCGCCGGTCTGCCCGGCCTCGATCAACGCTACGCGGCGCAGGATGAAGGCGCGCATGATCGTCTCGCCCACCTCCGCCGAGCCGACGATCAGGGCGCGCAGATGCGCCGCATCGAAGGGGAGCGCCACCGCCCCCGCGTCGCCCGCGCGTCCGGAGGCGAGACAGGCATGGCCGCTCAACTGGCTGGTCTCCCCGCTGATCTGACCCGGGCCATGCATGACGATGAAAGCCTCGTTGCCGATCCCGTCTTGCCGGTTGCTCGCGATCGATCCTCTCAGCACCAGCCATGCCGGTACGTCCCGGTCCCCGACGGCGTAGATCAGCTCACCCGGCGCGAAATGCTGTTCGGGCCCGCTCGCGAAGCGCCGCGCCGTTTCGAGCTCGCGCGCGGTCAGTGTCGGAAACAACTGCTCCTCGCGGGTGTGGTTGGTCCTGACCATCGCATCCTTCGATCGGCGTTGATGTCCAAGCCGGCATTGTGTCGTGAGGCGCACGCCGATGTCGAGAGGGACTCCGCCAGCGATGGAGCCGAGTTTCAGGAGCCGGCGCTCTCCCGCTGCTCGGGACCGAGGACGAAGGCCTCGCGGTACAGCTTTGTGGGTCGGGGCGCGGATCGGGTAGGAAGAAGCCGTCGCGGTCGGGCATGGCGATCGCAGCGAAGCTGGTCTGGTCGAGAAAGCTCAGCATGCCGGCGGAGAACGCCGCCGCGAAGCCGATTTCGAGACGATCCATGACCCGTCGTCAGAGGCCGGCCAACCGCACATGGGAGGTCTCGGGCACCCGCACGGTCTGCTGGCGCGCGATCCAGGTCGCCACGGGCTCCCAGACCGGCGGCCCGTGCGTATCCTCGTTGATCGACGACCAGCCTGCGACCACGTAGCCCTTCCCCGCATCCAGCGCCTCGCCGCTGGCCAACAGGGTCATGCCGCCGATCCGCGACCCCATGGCGGCAGTGGGATCGACGGTGAAGCCGAGCCCACCCACGCGCACCATGTCGCCGCCCTGCTGGTAATAGGGGTCGGGGTTGAAGAGATTGTCGGCGACGTCCTCCAGGACATCCTTCAGCTGCCGGCCCGTCATCTCGGTCCGGTAGGCGGCGGGATAGGTGGTCGCGGTCTGCGACCACAAGAATTCCTTGGTGATCTCGCTGTCCGGCGGCAGGGTGGCGCCCCAGCGAAAGCCTGGCGACAGCGCGATCTCGGCGTCGAGCTCACTGGCGAGCGCCTGGCAGATCAGGTCGTCCACGGTGCCGTTGAAATTGCCTCGCCGGTAGAGCAGGCTCTCGGTCCGGCCGAGCACCGTAGCCAGCTCGGCCTGAAATGGTGCGCGCACTTCGGCCACCGCCTCCGCCATGCCCGCTTCGGGCGGGATGGCGTCGCTGAGCACCGGCATCAGCTTGAAGGCGTAGTCGCGGACCCCGTCGCTCCCCACGTCGAGATCGAGACGCCCCAAGAACTTGCCGCTCGAGCCGGAGGCGACCAGCAGCGTCTTTCCCACGGTCACCACCACGGGCAGGGCGTCGTGGGTATGTCCCGTGAGCACGACGTCGATCCCGCTCACACGGCTTGCCAGCTTGCGGTCGACGTCGAAGCCGTTGTGCGACAACAGCACCACCAGCTGGGCGCCCGCGCCGCGCGCCTCGTCGACCCGCTCTCGAAGGTCGTCCTCCCGGATGCCGAAGCTCCACTCCGGGATCATCCAGCGCGGATTGGCGATGGGCGTGTAGGGAAAGGCCTGCCCGATCACCGCGACCTTGATCCCGCCGCGGTCGAAATAGGCGGTGCTCTCGAACACCGCGTCCTCGAACGCGGTGTCGCGCACGTTCTGGGCCAGGAACGGGTAGCCGAGGCCGCCGACCAGTTCCTGCACGCGCTCCGCGCCGTAGGTGAACTCCCAGTGGCCGGTCAGCGCGTCGGGCTGCAGCCGGGCCATGAGACCGACCATGTCCTGCCCGCGGGTCCGGAGTGCGGTCCACGAGCCCTGCCAGCTGTCGCCGCCGTCCAGGAACAGCACCCGGTCGGGCCGTTCCGCCCGGACCGCCGCAACCAACGTGGCGATCCGGTCGAGCCCTCCTATCCGGCCATAGGCTTGCGCGAGCGCGCTGAAGTCGTCGCTCGTCAGCATGTACGCGTCGAGGCTGCCGGGGGCGATGCCGAAGCGCCCGAGAACGTCGCGACCGGTGAGGTGCGGCGGCCGACCGGCTGCGGCGCCGACGCCGAGATTGGTCGACGGCTCCCGGAAGTAGAGCGGCACGAGCTGCGCATGCAGATCGGTCAGATGGAGCAGTGTGACCTGTCCCATCGGCGTGAAGCGCGTGATGTCGTCCAGTCCGATCCGGGTCTGGGCGACGGCGCGGCGGAACTCGCCGACGCTGCCGAACAGCCCCGCCGCTGCACCGGCCACGGCCAAGAAATCCCGCCGGGAGAACAGGCTCATCGGTACTCCCCCGGAGATCGATCGGACAGGACGGACAGGAGCGGCTTGGACGATGGCCTACTGGCGAACCGACGGCGTCTCGATCGGAAGCCCGTTGCCGCGCCAGGCCGTGTAGAGTTCGAGATCGACGAACTCGTCCGAGCCCGCCTTGAAGGGCTGCGCCCGGACATCCTCCATGCAGCCCACGAAGCGCCGGTGCAACGAGCCGACGCCCTGCCACTTCAGGCGGTAGGTGGGAAAGCCGTTGGTCTGCCCCTGGCTCAGATGATCGGAGCGCAGATACTTGCCGGCGTTGGCCTCGTGACAGTTGGCGCAGGCCACGTCGAGCTGACCCCGTCGCTCGTAGTAGAGCTGCTGGCCCTTCTCGAAGAACGGTGCCATCGGCCCGTCGATCTGAACGCTGACCGGCATGCCGAGCGACTGGTGGCGGACGAAGGTGGTCATCGCCACCAGCGGTTCGGCTTCGTATTTCCAGGGCTCGGCCTGCATGTTGCCGGTGCGGCAGAGATTGATCTGCTGCTCGAGGTTTACCGGCTTGCCCAGCTTCTCGTTCCACTTGGGATAGTGCGCCGCCACGCCCTTCATGGATTCCGTGGCGTCGTCGTGGCAGCTGGCGCAGGACTTGCCCGCCGCCCCGTCGACCACGTCCCAGAGCTCGGCGCCGCGCTCGACCATGAGCAGGCCAGGATTTTCGAACTCGTCGTCCTGCATGGCGCGCGTCTCTTCGGTGCGGAACCAATAGCCGGAGATCAACTCGCTCAGCGAACTGCCTTCCGGCGGCTTGACGGACTGGTAGCCCTCGACCGGATCGGAAAGGGCGAGATCGGCACCCAGGGCGATCGCCCCCGCCAGCACGATCGCCCCGCCGAGCCTCGGCACCGTCACCCGCATCGCCGCTTCCTTCCGTCGCCCGTCTCGGCCGATGCTCAGCCGACCGTCAAGGTCTGCTTCTCGGTGTAGATCGACCCGTCGTCGTCGGTCCAGATCATCTCCAGCTCGCCGGTCCGTTCGGCCTTCAGGTAGAAGGACAGATAGGGGTTGGCCGAAATGGCCGGATAGATGACCGTGGTGAACACTGGCTGGCCGTCGAACTTGACCTCGAACTTGTTGATGATCCGGCGCGGTATCAGGTTGCCCTCCTTGTCCTTGCGCTGTCCGGATTCCATCTCGTGGCTGATCAGCGTCTTGATCTCGATGATCTCGCCCGCCGCTACCTTCTTGGGCAGCCGGACCTTGGGCTTCGGTGTGGCCATTCGCGTCCCTTCCTTCAGCCGCCGCAGCCGCCGATCGTCACCTTGACCTCGCGCTTGGTCGAGAACAGCGACCCGTCGCTCATCTCGGCCACCGCGACCACGTTCTGGGTCGAGGCGAGCCGCATCCTCGTCGCGGCCGCGGCCTTGCCCGATGCCGGCGTGAAGAAGAAGCTGACCACTTCCGGCTGAGGATTGCCTTGTGCCAGCACGTGAACGGCCCTGACATGGTCGGCCTCGGTCATCGGGCTCTCGACCTCGATCTCCAGCGGCACGGTGTTTCCGTTCTCGGCGATCTCGGGCATGGTCAGGGTCACCCTGCCCTCCGCGATCGGCTTGTCGCCGACGAATTCCTTGAGCGCGGCCTGCAAGGCGGCGAGATCCGCCCGGGCTGGCCGCGGGATGCCCACCGCACCGATGCCGAGAACCGCGCCGGCGACGGCCACCAGCACGTCGCGTCGGCCCATCCCGGCTGCACTGTGTGTCGCCATCACCGCCATCTATCCCTTCAGGCCACTGAGAAACGCCACCACATCCTCGACCTCCTGCGGGCTGAGCATGGTCTTGCCGGCGAAGTCCTCGCGAACTCCGACCAGCCCCGCCGTGCGGAAGAACGCGGGCATCACCGAGTCCGGGTTGATGACCTTGCTGTTGATCACCTGCAAGCGCAGCTCGGCCGGGCCATAGCGATCGCCAACACCGTCCAGAGGCGGCCCGACATTACCCTGGAACGGCTCACCGTCCAGCGTGGAGATCACGTGACAGGCCAGGCAGTTGCCGAGCTTGCGGCCGGCCACGACCTTGGCGCCATTCGCCGGATCGCCGCCGCCGGCCGTCAAGGGGGTGTCCACCTCCCGCCCGTCGCGGATGGTGAAGGTCACGCCGCTCTCGGTGACCTGCGTTTCGCCGGCTTGGAGGCCGTCGACCCAAAGCATCAGGGCCAATGCGCCCAACGTCGCTGCCCGCGCCACCGCCATGATGCCCCCCTTCGGCTTACGCTTGGCGACCGCTGCAGCCATGCCGGTCGCATGGCGGTCTATCAAGTATGAATGTGATCGGCGCGGGCATGGTCGGACGGCGCTCGTGCTCGGCGGAGCAGCACGCCAGGCTGGCGGGCGCGCGGCGAGGAGCAGGCCGGTGAGAACGCCTGGGCGCCGCATCCGCTTCACTCCCCCGCCAGGTCGCCGTCCAGGATGACCGGACTCATGAGCCGGTCGACCGGGGCGTAGTCGTCGGTCAGCAGGACGACGGGCGTGGGTCCGATCAGTTCGCCTTCGGTGAGACGGCGCCAGTCGCGCGCGATGAACCGACCGGCCGCCATCCGCTCGAATCCCAGGGGCTTGAAAGGCGGCGACCACCAGGTAGGTCACCCGCCCGCCGGTGGCGATGGCTTCCTCATCGAGCCAGACGCCGACCTCGACGAAATCCCGCTCGAGCGTGCGGACCAGGCTGGGCAGCAGCCCCGGGCGCGGAAAGGCGTCGATCAGGTTGATCAGGTAGAGGCCGTCGGCAGCGAGGTGCCCTGCGACCGCGTGGTGGAACTCGCGGGTCATGAGATGCGCCGGGACGGTCACGTCCTGGAACGCATCCCCGAAGATCACGTCGAAGCGCGGGTCCGCGGGCAGGTGCGCCAACGTCACGCGCGCGTCGCGATGGACGATCTCCAGGCTCGGTTGCGGGCGCAGCCAGAGGCGGTCCATGGCGGTGCGGGTCACTTCGGGGTCGATCTCGCTCACGAGCAGCCTGGCACCAGGGCGCTGCCACGCCCGCGGCAAGGTGTAGGCGCCGCCACCGATGAAGAAGGCGCGCAGCGCGCGGCCGCCGAAGCGCCGGCGCACCAGCTCGTCGGCAAGCGCGAGGTAGGGGCTGTAGAGCAGACCCGGCTGCTCGCGATCGTTGATGCCGTGCGCCAGATGATCGATCACCAGCACGGCGCTGGTTCGGCCGGTCAGCGGCGCCATGTCGTCCACGCGCAGGCAGTAGAAGGCGCTCTCCACGGTGCACGGACTGGTCAGCGGACGCCAGGCGGCACCGCCCCAGACCATGGCGGCGCCGGTGACCGTCATGGCGACCGCCACGGCGGCGGCGGCCCGGATGCGGCCTGCGGCGAGGGCCAGCGCCAAGGCCATGGCCGCGTAGAGGCCCGCCACCACCAATACGCTCGAGGTCGAGCCGAGCCAGCCGATGAGCACGAAGCCGGTGAGCAGGGTGCCGGCGATGCTGCCGAGCGCTCCGAGCGCGAACATGCGGCCGATGACCGGGCCGGCCCGGCCTGGAGCGGCGTCGACCGCGAGCTTGGTCGCGAGCGGCGAGACGATGCCGGCGCAGAGGCTGGGCAGAAAGAACGGACCGAACGCCAGGGCGGCGATCTCCGCCAGCGGCGACAGGCCGCGTCCGAGCACCGCCTGCGCCAGGATCCGCAGCAGCAGCAGGACGGCGAGGCTGGTCACCGCGGCAGCGGCGAGGGCGGCCGCGAGCCGCAGCCGGCCACGAACCGCATCGACTCCGTGGCCGGCGAGCAGCCCGCCCAGCAGATGGCCGAGAGACATGCCGGCCAGCACCACGCCGATGACCGCGGTCCAGGAATAGAGCGACATCCCGACATAGGGTGCCACCAGCCGGCCGGCGATGATCTCGAGCATGAGTGCGGCGGCGGCGCTGAGGAACACCACCGCTGCGAGGCCGACATCGCTGGAGCGCATCGCATTGCCCTGGCGAGCGGGGGCCGGCGGGAGAGCGGAGCGGACCCGACCCGCTAAAGATGTTCCAGCCAACGCGTATGATGCCGGAGCGCGCCTGTCCATGCTCGAGACCGCACGGCCTGCTTCCGCGCGCCTAGGCGGTCATGGCGGCCGCCACCGGCGGGGTGTCGTCGCCGGCCGGGGATGCCGCCAGCATGCGCGCCGCCAGCGTCAGCCGGCATCGCAGCCCCTCGGGGGCCCAGGTGAACTCGGCGGTGCCGCCGAGCTGGGATCTGACGCTCGCCTCGACCATGGTCAGCCCGAAACCCCGATGCTCCGGCGGTGCTGCGAGCGGCGGCCCGCCGCGTTCCGCCCAGAGCAGCTGCAGCGACCCGGCGCCGTCGAGCGACCAGGTGACGTCGAGCTCGCCCTCGGCGACGGAGAAGGCGCCGTGCTTGGCCGCGTTGGTGGTGAGCTCGTGCACTGCGAGCGCCAGCGGCTGCATGGCCTTGGCCAGCAGACGGACCGACGGCCCCGAGGTCGTGATGGAGGCGACGCCGCGGTAGGGCGCCAGCTCCTCCTCGAGCAGCATGCCGAGGTCCGCGTCCAGCCAGTGATTGTCGGCCAGCAGCGTGTAGACCCGCGCCAGCGCGCCGACCCGGTCGTCGACGGCGCGGGCGAAATCGCGCGGGTTCTCGATCCGCGTCAGCCTGACGATGCTCTGCACCACCGCCAGCGCGTTCCGCGCCCGGTGGTCGACCTCGCGCGCCATCAGCTCCTGCCGGGCCTCCGCCGCCTTGCGCTCGGTGATGTCCGTCGCCACCCCGATCAGCCGCAGGGCCCGGCCCGCGACGTCGCGGACGACGTAGCTGCGGTCGTGGAGATGGACCCAGCGACCCGAGGCGTGACGCACCCGGTATTCGCGGTCGAGGTGCAGGACGGCAGGATCGGCCAGCAGAGCCGCGTCGCGCCGCACGCGCAGCACGTCCTCGGGATGGATCCGCTCCGACCACCATTGTTCGGCGCCCGGCGCCGCCTCCGGATCGACGCCGATCACCCGTTTCAGGCCGTCCGAGCGCCAGGCGGCGCCGGTGGCCAGATCGAGGTCGTAGACGATCCCCTGGACCGCGGCGGCGGCGAGCCGGAACCGGTGCTCGCTCTCGCGCAAGGCGGTCTCGCCCCGCAGGCGCGCCGTCATGTCGCGCAGCACGGCTTGAACCGCCAGCCGGCCGTCGAGCACGACCGCGGCCGAATTCGCCTCGACCACGACCCGGCTGCCGTCCAGGCGGCGCATGGTCAGCTCCACCGGCAGGTTGCGCTGGCCCGGCAGCCGCAACTGGGTGGTGCGCGAGCGGGCGAGTTCCAGGCTGATCGGGTCGACGAAGTCGAGTGCCCGGCGCCCGACCAGGAGCTCGGCCCGCTCGGCGCCGAACAGCGCTGCCGCCTGCTGGTTGGCGAAGATGATCTCGCCGTCGCGGTGGACGTGAACGGCGTCGGGCGCGGTCTCCAGCAGCGTGCGGTAGCGTTCCTCGCTCTCGCGCAGGGCGATCTCGGTCTGCCGCCGCGAGGTGATGTCGACGATGGTCCCAGCCGCCCGCACCGGCGCCCCGGCCGGATCGAAGTAGACCCTGCCGGCGGTCTCGACCCAGCGCTCCGCTCCATCCTCGCCGCGCCGGATGCGAAATTCGGCATGATAGAGCCCGCCGCCGGCCGGATCGTAGGCGGCACGGTAGCGCTCGGTCACCCACGCGCGGTCGTCGGGGTGGATCAGTGCCGCGAATCGCTCGACATCGGCCGGGACGTCCGCCGCCACACCGAGAACGGCGCGGAACTCCGCCGACCAGCTCCTGGCGCCGGAAGGACCATCGACATCCCAGATGCCGAGCCCGGTCGAGCTGATCGCCAGCGACAGGCGCTCCTCGCCCGCGACGAGCCGGAGCAGCGCCGTCCTGGCGAGAGCGGCCAGGGCCACCAGCATGCCGCCGGTGACGCTCAGCAGGCCCAGGTTGAGCGGCCCCGCCTGCGACAGGCCGGGCGCCAGCCAGCCGTAGACGTGGAGGATCATCGCCGCGGCCGCCGTGCTCAGCAGCAGCGCCACCAGCCCGGGTCCGATGCCGCCGATCAGCGCGGCGAGCGCGATGGCCGGAAACAAGGTGGCGAAGGGAACGATGGGCAGTTCGAGCAGGCCCAGGGCCAACCTGACCGACACGCCCACGGCGACGCATGCGACGGCGATGCCGTAGGCGAGCGCGCGCCTGCGATCGGCCTGCCGCACGAAAGCAGCACATCGCGCCACATGGTCGACGGGCGGAACGGGCATCGCGGCAAATTAGCCCAACCGGCATTCGGCGGCAAACCCGCGGCCGGTCGGCTGGGAGCGCCCGTGCCCGCTACGGCGCGGAGTTCCGGGCCGGCCACATCATCAGGACCACGGCCACGACGCCCAGGCCGATGCCCATATAATGGGTGACCGTCAGGCGCTCGCGGAAGACCAGGACCGCGAGCAGGTTGACGATGATCAGCTGCAGCACGGTGCTGAGCGACATGACGCGGCTGAGCCCGACGTCGCGCAGGACACGGATCACGACGAGATTGCCGGCGGTGTAGAGGGCGAGCACGACGGCGAGGCGCCACCAGTTCGGCGCCTGCACGTAGAGCTTGGCACCCGCCGAGGCGGTGACGAACATGCAGGCGGCAGCGAGCATCAGGGTCAGGTTCACGGGCGACATGAGGCAGGATCCCAGGCCGGGAGCCGCCCTGTCCGCACTGCGCGCGCGGTGCGCCCCGATTGGCGCGCAGCTTTGGCCGCCGCGGTTCTAGAGCAAGGACCCGACCCGCCGCCACTGGGATCGGACAACCGGCGCGGCAAGGCTGCGGGGACCGGCACGGGGCGGTTGCGCCCAAGGTCGGAACACGGCTTGCTGCGTCGGTGGAATGCGGGTCGGGGCGCCCGCGGACGGGCGCCCCGTGGCTCGAACGGTCAGTTGGTGCCCTGGGTATTGGGATCGTTCGGGCAATGCGGATGGTCGGTCGGGCTCAAGGTGATGCGGTCGAGCCCGGCTGCGGTCGGCGCCAGGCCGAGGATGATCCGGGTTCGCCATGCCGTGGAATGGTCGGCGCAAGCCGTGTCACCCGAGAGGCCGAGGCCGCCCACGGCGTTGCTGCCACCGCTATAGAGCCCCAGGCCGCCGCCGAACGAGATCGTGCCGCCCACCCGCGAACCGACCATCGGGTCGGACGCCGAGCCGAACTTGGCGTAGTTGCCCTTGTAGGCGGCAGCGCTGTCGAGCACGTTTCCTCCGGCGAGTCCGAACAAGGGGTTGGCGGACGGCGCCACCTGATCGCCCGGGTTGCCTTGGGGCACTACCGGCAGCACGAACGAATAGAGCGCGCCGGACGAGATCGGAAATCCGTCCAGGCTCAGGCCATTCGCGGTAAAGGCCTTGGCGGCCGCGATCTGCCGGCTGAGCAGCCACTGCGAGTTCGATCTCGCTGCCGGAGAAGGCGACCGCGCACACCACGCCCTCCCGGTTCACCACCACGCCCCAGAAATTGTTGTTGAGGCCGGTCATGTCTTCTGTGGCCGCCTTCACCAAAGCCCGGCGCAGCTCGTTGTGCGACACCGGACAGTTGCTCGCCGATGCAGGCGGAGCTGCCAAAGTGCCGATGGAAAGCGCGATCGTGGAGAGAAACAGAGCCAACCTGGAACGAGCGATCATTTGGTCTTCCCGCTGTTGATTTACGATATCGGAATCTTGATGACCAGGAGTTCAGCCGACGCAAAACAGCTAAACCGCTCCTATTGCTTGGCTAAGGAAGCAAGCCGAACCGATGGATACGCGCCTATTGTGAATGGCTCATGACTGCTGGCGCACGGGACACTAAAATTCCTCCCCACGCATTCCCTCATCGATTGATCGACGGCAACATTCCTGGAACCAATCAAGCGCCGCCATGTATAAGGTGCTTTATTCGAGAAGACAATACTTCGTATTGCAGGTGCATTCTAGGTGAAGCGCCCAAATTTCAACTAAAGATAGACCTATGTTACTTCATAGATATGGGTCTGCGGGAAGCGGCGGCGTATCCGGCCCGGAGGCTGCGCGAACGCTGCCACGAACGAGAGCAGCCTGCGCTTGCGCATCCCCATGGCCGGAGCAACGATGCGGGTGAGAACGGCGTCGAAGCCAAGGGAGGTTGCCGCATGGGCCGACACCACGTGCTCGCCATCGACCAGGGCACGACCAGCACCCGTGCGATCCTGTTCGACCGCGACGGTCGCACTGTCGGCACCGGGCAGAAGGAGCTGCCGCAGCACTTTCCCCAGGACGGCTGGGTCGAGCACGATCCCGAGGACATCTGGCGCGACGTCGTCGCCGTGTGCCGGCAGGCCATGGCGGCAGCGGGCATCGGCGCCGGCGAAGTGGCTGCGATCGGCATCACCAACCAGCGCGAGACCGCGGTGCTGTGGGAGCGCGGCACCGGCAGTGCGGTGCACCGCGCCATCGTCTGGCAGGACCGCCGCACCGCCGACCATTGCCGCCGCCTCGCCGCCGAGGGGTTGTCCGAACATGTGCGCGAGCATACCGGCCTGGTGATCGACGCCTATTTCTCCGGCACCAAGCTCGCCTGGCTCCTGGACCATGTCCCGGGCGCACGCAGTGCAGCCGAGCACGGCGCCCTGGCGTTCGGCACCATCGACAGCTTCCTGCTGTGGCGTCTGACCGGCGGCCGCGTCCACGCCACCGATGCCACCAACGCCTCGCGCACGATGCTGTTCGACATCGGCTCCCAAGCATGGGATCCGCAGCTGCTGGCCGCCTTGCGCATCCCGGAGAGCGTGCTGCCGGAGGTGCGTGACTGTTCGGGCGAATTCGGCACCACCGATCCCGCCCTGTTCGGCGCCGCCATTCCGATCATGGGCATGGCCGGCGACCAGCACGCGGCGATGGTGGGCCAAGCCTGTTTCCATCCCGGCATGGGCAAGAGCACCTACGGCACCGGCTGCTTCATGCTGGTCAACACCGGCGAGCGGCTGGTCCATTCGGATCACCGGCTGCTGAGCACGGTCGCCTACCGGCTCGGCGGGCGGGTCACCTACGCGCTGGAGGGCAGCATCTTCATTGCCGGCGCCGCGGTGCAATGGCTGCGCGACGGGCTGGGCGTGATCCGCACCGCCGGCGAGAGCGAGGCCCATGCCCGCGATCTCCCCTCCACCGACGGCGTCTACCTGGTGCCGGCCTTCACCGGCCTGGGTGCGCCGCACTGGGACCCGGAGGCACGCGGTGCCATCGTCGGGCTCACCCGCGACAGCGGCGTGCGCCACATCGTGCGCGCGGCGCTCGAGGCCGTGGCCTACCAGACCGCCGATCTCGCCGACGCCTTCGTCGCCGACATGCAGGGCGGCGCCGCCGCGGCGCAGCTCGGCACGCTGCGCGTCGACGGCGGCATGGTGGTCAACGACTGGCTGTGCCAGTTCCTGGCCGACATGCTCGACCGCCCGGTGGAGCGGCCGGCCGTGGTCGAGACCACGGCGCTGGGCGCCGCCTACCTGGCGGGACTCGCCGCCGGGGTCTACCGATCCCTGGACGAGATCGAGGGTTCCTGGCGCCTGGAACGCCGGTTCGAGCCCGCCATGACCGGCCGCGAGCGTGACGGTCTCCTGGCGGGCTGGCGCCGGGCGGTCGCCCGGGTGCGCAGCTGAAGGCATTTTCGGCTTGCATCGCGCATGGCCGGTGTCATGTTCACATCCGAAAAGAAATCCGCTTGGGAGGCGGCCGAGTGGCCGGCAACGAAGAGCGCCGCGCCCAGATCGTCGACCTGGTTCGGCGGCAAGGCTTCGTGAGCATCGAGGCGCTGTCCCAGCGCTTCGCCGTCACACCGCAGACGGTGCGCCGCGACATCAATGCGCTGTGCGAGCAGGCCGTGCTGCAGCGGCATCATGGCGGTGCGGCGCTCGCCTCCTCGGTCGAGAACATCGCCTATCTCGACCGCCAGGTGCTGTGCATCGAAGAGAAGCGGCGCATCGCGCGGCTGGTCGCGACCCACATCCCCGACCACGCCTCGCTGTTCATCAACATCGGCACCACCACCGAGGAGATCGCCAAGCAGCTCCTGCGTCACGTCGGGCTGCGGGTGATCACCAACAACCTGAACGTCGCGGCACTGCTGGCAAACAAGGCCGACTTCCAGGTGATCGTCGCCGGCGGCGTGGTCCGCGCGCGCGACCGCGGCATCGTCGGCGAGGCGGCGATCGACCTGATCCGCCAGTTCCGCGTCGACTTCGGCGTGATCGGGATCAGCGGCATCGACCTGGACGGCACGCTGCTGGACTTCGACTATCAGGAGGTGCGGGTGGCGCAGGCGATCATCGCCAATTCGCGCCAGGTGTTCCTCGCCGCCGACCACAGCAAGTTCGGGCGCAACGCCATGGTCCGCCTGGGCGGGTTCGAGGACATCGACGCCCTGTTCACCGACATGCCGCCGCCAGCGGCGCTGCGGCAGCGGATCGAGGCGGCCGAGGTGGCCCTGTTCGTCGCCGGCGGCGCAAGCGGCGAGGGCCAGGAATTTTCGATTGCGAACAGTTGACGTTCTGATACGAACATCACAAGCAAGGTGCCTCATGGCGCAGCGGGAGGCGGGCAACTGGGCGAGCGGGTCGATCTGCTGATCGTCGGCGGCGGCATCAACGGTGCCGGCATCGCGCGCGACGCGGCGGGCCGCGGCCTGTCGGTGATGCTGGTCGAGAAGGACGATCTCGCCAGCCATACCTCGCGCTGGTCCTCCAAGCTGATCCATGGCGGGCTGCGCTATCTCGAATATTACGAGTTCCGCCTGGTCCGCGAGGCGCTGATCGAGCGCGAGGTGCTGCTGCGCGCGGCACCGCACATCGTCTGGCCCTTGAACTTCGTCCTGCCGCACAGCCCGGAGCAGCGCCCGGCCTGGCTGGTCCGGCTGGGCCTGCTGCTCTACGATCACCTGGGCGGCCGCAAGGTCCTGCCGGGTTCCACCGCGGTCGACCTCGGCGCACCGGGCCCACTGGGCGATCCGCTCAAGCCGTGGGTCAAGCGCGGCTTCACCTATGCCGATTGCTGGGTCGAGGACAGCCGCCTCGTGGCGCTCAACGCCGTGGACGCGGCCGAGCGCGGCGCGGTGATCCGCACGCGGACGCGATGCGACAGCGCCCGCCGCCACGGCGACGGCTGGCTGGCCGACCTGGTCGACCATGGCGGCAACCGCACCCAGGTCCGCGCCCGGGCGCTCGTCAACGCCGCTGGTCCCTGGGTCTCGAGCTTCCTCGGCGGGGCGTTGGGCGTGAACTCGGCCAAGCGGGTGCGGCTGATCAAGGGCTCGCACATCGTCGTGCCGCGCCTCTATCCGGGCGAGCACCCCTACATCCTGCAGAACGACGACAAGCGGATCGTGTTCGTGATCCCGTTCGAGGGTGCGTTCAGCCTGATCGGCACCACCGACGTGCCGTACGAGGGCGATCCCGCGACGGCGGCCATCGGGCCGGAGGAGACCGCCTATCTGTGCCGGGTGGTGAACCGGTATTTCCGGCACGAGGTCGCCCCCGCCGACGTGGTCTGGTCCTATGCCGGGGTGCGCCCGCTCTACGACGACGCCAGCGGCAGCGCCTCGGCCGTGACCCGCGACTACGTGTTCGACCTCGACGCCGGTCCCGAGCGCGCACCGCTGCTGTCGATCTTCGGCGGCAAGATCACGACCTACCGCAAGCTCGCCGAGCACGCGCTGGAGAAGCTGCAGCCGGTGATGGGCTTTGCGGCCGGCGCATGGACCGCCGGCGCGGTGCTCCCGGGTGGCGACATGCCCGGCGCGGACTTCGCCCGGTTCCTGGCCGCGGCGCGCCGCGAGCATCCCTGGATTCCCGAGCCCCTCCTGCGCCGCTGGGCACGGGCCTACGGGACGCGGCTGGCCGCGATCGCGGGCAGCGCCGCCCGTCTGGAGGATCTCGGCCGTGACCTCGGCGGCGGCCTCTACGAGGCGGAAGTGCGCTATCTGGCGGATCGCGAGTGGGCGCGTACCGCCGAGGACGTGCTCTGGCGCCGCTCCCGGCTGGGTCTCCATGTCGGCCGGGACACGGTTGCCCGGCTGGAGGAACTGCTCGGCGCCGCGCCGGCACCGGTCCCGCTCGAGGCCGCGCACCCATGAGCCTCAGCCTGGACGCCGTCCGCCGAACCGTCGGCAAGGAAGTCTGGATCGACACGCTGTCGCTCGACCTCCAGGCGGGCCAGCTCTACGTGCTGCTCGGCCCCACCCTGGCCGGCAAGACCTCGCTGATGCGGCTGATGGCCGGGCTCGACCAGCCGAGCTCCGGGCGGATCCTGGTCGACGGCGTCGACGTGACCGGCATGTCGGTGCGCAAGCGCGGCGTCGCCATGGTCTACCAGCAGTTCATCAACTACCCGACGCTCACGGCCTACGAAAACATCGCCTCGCCGCTGCGGCTGCAGGGCGAGTCCGCGGCCGCGGTCGATGCCAAGGTCAAGGACACCGCGCGGCTGCTGCACATCGACCACCTGCTCGACCGGATGCCGGCCGAGCTGTCGGGCGGCCAGCAGCAGCGGCTGGCGATCGCCCGCGCCCTGGTCAAGCGGGCCTCGCTGCTGCTGCTCGACGAGCCTTTGGTCAATCTCGACTACAAGCTGCGCGAGGAGCTGCGCGCCGAGCTGCGCGATCTGTTCGCCCGCCAGCAGACCACCGTGGTCTATGCCACCACCGAGCCGCTCGAGGCCCTGATCATGGGCGGCGAGGTCATCGTCATGGACGAGGGCCGCGTGCTGCAGCAGGGGCCGACCGTCCAGGTCTACCACCAGCCCGGCTCGCTGCGCGTGGCGGCGGTCTACAGCGACCCGCCGATGAACACCCTGGCGGTGACGGTCGAGAACGGCGTCGCGCGCAGCCGCACCGGTCTCACCCTGCCGCTCGGCGGCCAGCTCGCCGACCTGCGCGACGGGCCTCACACCCTCGGGGTGCGCGCCAACCACCTGTCGATCCGCGCCCGGAGTCCGGAGGACGTCGCCATATCGGCCACGGTCGAGCTGGCGGAGATCTCGGGCTCCGAGACCTTCATTCACGTCCACAACGGTGATCTGCACTGGGTGGTGCAGGAGGAGGGCGTGCACGAGCATCGGCTGCACCAATCGGCGCAGGTGTTCCTGGATCCGACGCGCCTCTATGCCTTCGCTCCGTCCGGTGCGCTCGAAGCCGCGCCGGCCCGCGCCATGGCCAGGGGGTAGCGCCGAGATGGCCAGGATCGACTTCGAGGCCGTGGCGCACGCCTATGTGGCGCATCCTCAAGGGCCGCGGGACTATGCGCTGAAGCCCCTTCAGTTCGCGTTCGAGGACGGCGGAGCCTATGCCCTGCTCGGCCCGTCGGGCTGCGGCAAGACCACGCTCCTGAACATCATTTCCGGCCTGCTGCGCCCGAGCGAGGGCCGGGTCCTGTTCGATCGGCACGACGTGACGCCGCTGGCGCCGGCCCAGCGCAACATCGCCCAGGTGTTCCAGTTCCCGGTCATCTACGACACGATGACCGTAGGCGAAAATCTGGCGTTTCCGCTTCGCAATCGTGGCGTGGCGCCGGCCGCGATCTCGGCCCGGACCGACGAGGTCGCCGCCATGCTCGACCTCGAGCCGCTGCTGAAAAAGCGCGCCTCCGGGCTGACCGCGGACCAGAAGCAGAAGATCTCGCTCGGACGCGGCCTCGTGCGCGAGGATGTGGCGGCGATCCTGTTCGACGAGCCGCTGACGGTGATCGACCCGCACCTGAAATGGCTGCTGCGGCGCAAGCTCAAGGAGGTGCACACCCGCTTCCACCACACGCTCGTCTACGTCACCCACGACCAGAACGAGGCGCTGACCTTCGCCGACAAGGTGGTGGTGATGTACGACGGCGAGGTCGTGCAGCTGGGCACGCCGCAGGAGCTGTTCGAGCGCCCGGCGCACCGCTTCGTCGGCTACTTCATCGGTTCGCCGGGAATGAACTTCATGCCGTGCCGGCTGGATGGCGGCGGCGTCCGGATCGACGGCACCGACGCGGTCCTGGGCGGCCACTGGGCGCTGGCGGCGGCGGAAATGCCCGCAGCACGGCTGGAACTGGGCATCCGGCCCGAATTCGTCGAGGTTGCCGCCTCGGCGAACGAAACCACCCTGCCGGCCACGGTCGAGCGCGTCGAGGACCTGGGCAACTACAAGCTGGTCACGGCTAGGCTCGGGCCGCACCTGCTCAAGGCCAAGCTGGACGAGGACGCCCAGTCACCGGGCGAAACCGCCCACCTGGCCTTCGCACCGGCGCGGACGCTGCTCTACGCCGATGGCCGGCTGATCGGCTGACGGAGCGGACCATGGGCAAGACCACCAACAACCGCGCCTGGCTCCTGGTGCTGCCAGTGTTCCTGCTGGTGGCGTTCAGCGCCATCATCCCGCTGATGACCGTGGTCAACTATGCGTTCCAGGACATCTTCGGGCCGAACGAGCGGGTCTGGGTCGGCACCGACTGGTTCAGCCAGGTTCTGGCCGACGAGGATCTTCACGGTGCGCTGATCCGCCAGCTCGTGTTCAGCCTGACCATTCTCGCGATCGAGATCCCGCTCGGCATCGCCCTGGCGCTGGCCATGCCTGCGAGCGGTGCTGCGGCATCGGCCACGCTGGTCATCATGGCGCTGCCGCTGCTGATCCCGTGGAACGTCGTCGGCACGATCTGGCAGATCTTCGCGCGCGGCGACATCGGACTTGGCGGCCGTGTCATCAACATGCTGGGGATCGACTACAACTACGCGGCCCACTCCCTGGACGCATGGCTGACCATCGTGGTCATGGACGTGTGGCACTGGACGCCGCTGGTGGCACTGCTGTGCTATGCCGGGCTGCGTGCCATCCCTCCGGCCTACTACCAGGCGGCGTCGATCGACGGCGCCTCGCGCTGGGCCGTGTTCCGGTTCATCGAGTTGCCGAAGATGCGTGGCGTGCTGCTGATCGCCGTGCTGCTGCGATTCATGGACAGCTTCATGATCTACACGGAGCCGTTCGTGGTCACCGGTGGCGGGCCCGGCAATGCCACCACGTTCCTGTCGATCCATCTCGCCAAGATCGCGGTCGGCCAGTTCGACCTCGGCCCGGCGGCGGCGATCTCGATCGTCTACTTTCTGATCATCCTGACCCTTAGCTTCATTTTCTACAACGTGATGACCCGGATCGGCACGGGAGACCGGGCATGAAAATGCGCACCTACGGCCTGCTGATCTACTTCTTTTTCCTGCTCCTGCCGATCTACTGGCTGTTCAACATGTCGTTGAAGACCAATGAAGAGATCCTGAGCGGGCTCACGCTGGTGCCAGTGGCGCCAACGATCGCCAACTATGCGCGCATCTTCACGGATCCGGCTTGGTACTCGGGCTACATCAACTCGCTGATCTATGTAGCGATCAACGTCGTGCTCAGCCTGGGAGTGGCCCTGCCTGCAGCCTATGCGTTCTCGCGCTACAAATTCATCGGCGACAAGCACATGTTCTTCTGGCTGTTGACCAACCGCATGTCACCGCCGGCGGTGTTCCTGTTGCCGTTCTTCCAACTCTACCAGACCATCGGCCTGTTCGACACGCACCTGGCGGTTGCCTTGGCGCACTGCCTGTTCAACGTGCCGCTGGCGGTGTGGATCCTGGAAGGCTTCATGTCGGGCGTGCCCAAGGAGATCGACGAGACCGCCTATCTCGATGGCTACACCTTCCCGCGCTTCTTCATCCGCATCTTCCTGCCGCTGATCAAGTCGGGCGTCGGCGTCACGGCCTTCTTCTGCTTCATGTTCAGCTGGGTCGAATTGCTGCTCGCCCGCACGCTGACCACGGTCAATGCCAAGCCGATCGCGGCGGTCATGACCCGGACCGTATCGGCCGCGGGCATGGACTGGGGCACGTTGGCCGCGGCAGGGATCCTGACCATCCTGCCGGGCGCCCTCGTGATCTGGTTCGTGCGCAACTACATCGCCAAGGGCTTCGCCCTCGGGCGGGTCTGAGCGAGGCGGACATGGGAGATACCGGAGTTTTCGGCCGCGTCGGCAAGCTGTTCGGCTCCATGGCCTGGACCTGGCCCACGGCCATGTTCTTCTCGGCCATCCTGATCATGCTGCTGATCATGACCGTGTGGGAAATCACCCAGCCGACCGCCGAGCGGCGCGGCTGGCTGCCGATGCGCACCACGCGCGGCGACCGCCTGTTCGTCGGGCTCCTGGGCGCCGCCTGGATCCATATCGGCTGGCTGATGGGTAGCGATCAGGCCTTGTGGCTCGGCTCGATCATCGCCCTAGTCTGGTTTCTGGCGGTGATGCGGTTCGGCTGAGCCGCAGTTCCGGATCGCCGACGGGGAAACGCCTCCCACCCGTCGGCGGAAGTTGCGGGAGGCATGACAGGGAGAGCACAGACGTGACCAAATGGCATGTAGGCCGCCGCCGGTTCCTGATGTCGTCGGCGGCAGTGGGCGCTGGCTTCGCCATGCCCGGCATCATCCGCGCCAATGCGGCGGATGCGACGATCAACAAATGGATCGACGAGTTCCAGCCCTCGACCCTGTCGCGCGACGCGCAGATCCAGGAGCTGACTTGGTTTCAGGAGGCCGCCAAGCCCTTCAAGGGCATGGACATCAAGGTGGTCTCCGAGACGATCGACACCCACGTCTACGAATTGCAGACACTGGCCAAGGCCTTCAGTGAGATCACGGGCATCAACCTGACCCATGACATCATCCAAGAAGGCGACGTGATCGAGAAGCTGCAGACGCAGATGCAGTCCGATCAAAACATCTACGACGCGTACATCAACGACAGCGACCTTATCGGCACCCACTTTCGCTACAACAAGGTCGTGCCGTTGACCGACTGGATGAGCGGCGAAGGCAAGGATGTCACTCTGGCGACCCTTGACGTCGACGACTTCATGGGCAAGTCGTTCACCACCGCTCCCGATGGCAAGCTCTACCAGTTGCCGGACCAGCAGTTCGCCAACCTCTACTGGTTCCGATACGACTGGTTCACCGATCCTCAGATCAAGGAGCAGTTCCAGAAGGTCAAGGGCTACGAGCTGGGCGTACCGGTCAACTGGTCGGCCTACGAGGACATCGCCGACTTCTTCACCAACCATGTGAAGGAAATCGACGGGGTGCGGGTCTACGGCCATATGGATTATGGCAAGAAGGACCCCTCGCTCGGCTGGCGCTTCACCGACGCTTGGCTGTCCATGGCCGGCGAAGGCGACAAGGGCATTCCCAACGGCCTGCCGGTCGACGAGTGGGGCATTCGGATGGAGGGCTGCCGGCCGGTCGGGTCGAGCGTCAGCCGCGGCGGTGGCACCAACGGGCCGGCCGCTGTCTATGCGCTCGAGAAGTATATCGACTGGCTCAAGGCCTATGCCCCGCCCGAGGCGCCCGGCATGACGTTCTCCGAGGCCGGCCCGATCCCCGGCCAGGGTGCCATCGCCCAGCAGATCTTCTGGTACACCGCGTTCACGGCGTCCTCGATCAAGCCCGACCTGCCGGTGATGAACGCGGACGGCACGCCCAAGTGGCGCATGGCGCCCTCCCCACATGGACCCTACTGGGAGGAAGGCATGAAGCTCGGCTACCAGGACTGCGGCTCCTGGACGCTGATGAAGTCGACCCCGGTCGATCGCCGTAAGGCAGGCTGGCTCTATGCGCAGTTCGCCGTCTGCAAGACGATCTCGCTGAAGAAGACCATCGTCGGTCTGACGCCGATCCGCGACAGCGATATCCGCTCCGAGCCGATGACCCAGATGGCGCCCAAGCTGGGCGGCTTGGTCGAGTTCTACCGCAGCCCGGCGCGCGTCGCCTGGACCCCCACGGGCGTCAACGTCCCGGACTACCCGAAGCTGGCACAGCTCTGGTGGTCGAACGTCGCCGAGGCGGTCACCGGCGAGAAGACGCCGCAGGAGGCCATGGACAATCTGGCCAAGCAGCAGGACCAGGTCATGGCGCGCCTTGAGCGGGCCGGCATCGGTGGCGATTGCGCACCGAAGCTGAATCCGGAGACCAGTGCGGAGGACTGGTTCGCCAAGTCGAACGGCGGCGAGTTCTCCCCCAAGCCCAAGCTCGAGAACGAGAAGCCGCAGGGGGCGACGGTCGACTACGACAAGCTGCTGCAGGCATGGGTCGACGGCAAGGTCATGCCGGAAGGTGTCAAGGGCTGACCTGAGCGCCGGACCGGACTAAGGACGAACGGGAGCCGCAGGCCGGCTCCCGTTCCGCTTTTTCAACGCAGGCATGCCGGGGAGGACGGCCAGTGACGGAACTGACCAGCTCCTCGGACTTCGCCGCCGACATCGGCGGTCGCGTCTACTGGCTGGCGATCCTGGTCGGGCTGGCGATCGGTCTGCTCGCGGTAGGCTTCCACATCACGGTCGACGCGATGGCGGCGGTCCGCGGCAGCTTGGCGGCAGGCGGATTCGACGCGAGCGCGCCCATCCAGGCGCTCGCCGGCTGGATCGCGGCCGCCCGCGTGCAGCTGCCGGCGGCGGCGCAGGAGTGGCTGCCACCGCTGCCGTTGGCGCGTTTTGCTATGGTGGTGGCTGGCGTCGGCTTGTGCATGGCCGGCGCCCGCTGGCTGGTGCGGCACGTCGCTCCCGAGGCCGCCGGAAGCGGGGTGCAGGAGATCGAGGGCTCGCTGCTGGGGCTGCGCTCCATGCGCTGGCGGCGGGTGCTGGCGGTCAAGTTCCTGGGTGGCGGCCTGGCGCTGGGGGCGGGCTTCGTCCTCGGAAGGGAGGGGCCCACCGTACAGATGGGCGGTGCCGCGGCGCTCGGCATCGCGAAGCGGGCACGCTGCACCAACGGCGAGGCCAAGGCGCTGTTGGCTGCCGGCGCCGGTGCGGGGATAGCGGCCGCCTTCAATGCGCCGATCGCCGGCGCGCTGTTCGTCGCCGAGGAGTTGCGGCGCGAGGCGCCCTACAACTTCCAGGGCTACCATGCCGTGCTGATCTCCTGCGTCGTCGCCACGCTGATGACCCAGGCGCTCGCCGGCGTCGGCCCGGAATTGCGCCTGGACATGGAGGCGCCGGCATTGGCGCACTACCCGCTCTTCATCGGGCTCGGCGTCCTTCTCGGAGCCGCGGGCGTACTCTTCAACCGCATCCTGCTCGTGAGCCTCGACCTGTTCGCCGGCTGGTCGCGGCGCGCGGGCTGGAGCCTCGTGATCGTCTTGTCCCTCGGCTTGAGCGCGCTCCTGGTGCTCGTGCCCGCGGCCACCGGCGGAGGCGAGCAGATCGTGCCACCTCTCACCACCGGGTCGCACGGGCTCGGCGAGTTGTGCCTGCTGCTGCTCTTGCGCACTGCCGCGACCATCGGCAGCTACGCCGCCGGCATGCCTGGGGGAGTGTTCGCTCCCATCCTGGGGCTCGCGAGCGTGGCGGGAGTGGCGTACAACGAACTCGTCCACTTCCTGCTGCCCGGCACGGCGCTTCAGGCGACGGTGGTCGCGGCGGCGGCGATGGCGGCGCTGTTCACCGGTTCGATCCGCGCCCCGCTCGTCGGCGTGGTGCTCGTGGCGGAGCTGACCGACGGCTATCCGGCGGTGGTCGCGATCACCCTCAGCACGGCGATGGCGAGCCTTACCGCTGCGGCACTGCACGGCCGCCCATTGTACGAGCTGCTGCTGGAGCGCACGCTGCGGCTGGCGCGGTAGGCTCAGGCCGGGGCGGTCGCGCGCATCGACGGCCGAGCGGCGAACGTCTCGAACCACGCCGTCAGGTTCGGCCGGTCCCGGCGCCAGTCGAGGGCGGCGAAGCGGAAGTCCAGATAGCCGAGGGCACAGGCCACGCTGATGGTCCCGATGTCCACTCGATCGCCGAACTCGAGAGCGTCCACCACCTCCAGGCGATGCAGCGCGCGCTGGACCTTGTCGAGCTGCCCGTCGATCCAAGCCGCCCAGCGCAGCTCCTCGGGCCGTAGAAACGTCTCGTAGCGCGCGAGCAGGGCAGCATCCAGGATACCGTCCGCGAGTGCCTGAAGGCGCAACGCCGCCCAGCGCTCCGCGCCGTCCTTGGGAAACAGAGGCGTGCCGCGATGAAGCGAGTCGAGAAACTCGCAGATGACCCGGGAGTCGTAGAGCGCTCCACCATCCTCGAGCACCAGGCAGGGAATCTTGCCCAGCGGGTTGTCGGCGGCGAGGCCGAGGTCGGGTCCTACCGCCGTGGTCTGTACATTGTGAATTGCCAGGCTTCCGATCAGCCCGGTCTCATGCGCGGCTACCTTGACCTTGCGACCATAGGGCGATGCCGGGTTGGAGTGGAGCTTCATGGAGCCGTTCCCTGCGAGGCGATCAGGGTCGCGTTCTAGGCCGCAATGGTCGCCGAGCCAACGCTCGATCGCCGGCGCGTGCATCGGCGCACTTGTGGAGATGCCGGCACAAGCGGCATGAACACCGGGCAATGAGAGCAGCCCCAACCCTGCCGTCGCCAGCCGGGCGTGACCTGGCCAGCCGGACGAACCTCGAGCCCCGCCCGCCGGCAACCGCTCCGCGGCGCCGGATCGCACTGCTGCTGACCGACCTCAACGGCGGCGGCGTGCAGAAGATGACCCTCTCGCTCGCCGGTGCGCTGGCCGAGCGCGGGCACGAGGCGATGATCGTGCTCTACTCGGCCCGAGGCGTGCTCAACTCTCAGATCCCGCCCGGCGTCAGCCTCCACCATCTCAAGGCGGGCTCGCGGCTGGCCGCCCGGCTCTCGCCGCTACGTGCCGATCCGCTGGCCCTGCCGCGGCTGCTCCTCCCGGTGATCCTGCCGCGCAAGCCTCCGCCGGGGCTGAAGTACCTGCCGTCGCTGGCGAGGTTCCTCAGGCGCAACCTGCCCGACGCGCTGATCTCGGCCGCACCCAGCTGCAATCTGGCCGCCGTCTGGGCCAACCGGCTGGCCGGCGGCGCGAGCAAGGTGCTGATCAGCGAGCGCACCGCGCCGTCGAAGATGCTGACCAAGTCGGCGAGCTGGCGGACCCGCCACCTGCCGGAACTCATGCACCGTACCTACCAGCAGGCGGACGTCATCGTCGCGGTGTCGCGTGATCTCGGCACCGATCTGGCGGCGGTGGCGCACCTTCCGCGCGAGCGGGTGATCACGATCTACAACCCCGTGGTCGGCCCAAGTCTGGACGAGCTCGCGCGGGAGCCGGTCGACCATCCATGGTTCGCGCCCGGCGCCCCGCCGGTGATCCTGAGTGCCGGGCGGCTTTCCGCGCAGAAGGACTTCCCGACCCTGATCCGGGCCTTCGCGGCCTTGCGCAGGCGGCGCGAGGCGCGCCTGGTGATCCTCGGTGGTGCCACGGCCGAAGACAAGACCGAGGTGCGCCAGCAGGATCTGGTCGCCCTCGCCGAGAGCCTGGGCGTGGCCGCGGATCTGTCCCTGATGGGTTTCATAGCCAATCCTTACGCCTACATGGCTCGCTCCAGTCTGTTCGCGCTCAGCTCCGCCTGGGAGGGCTTTGGCAACGTGCTGGTGGAGGCCCTGGCCTGCGGCTGCCCCGTGGTCAGCACCGACTGCCCGTTCGGCCCGGCCGAGATCCTGGACGGCGGGCGCTATGGCCGGCTGGTGCCGGTCGGCGCCGCCGACCTGATGGCCGAGGCCATGGCCGACGTCCTGACCGAGCCACCGGACCCCGAGCTGCTGCGGCGACGCAGCGCCGATTTCACCGTGCAGCGCTCGGTCGACGGCTATCTCGCCGCGCTGTTCGGCCCAGAGCCCGGCCATGCCTAGCCGGCAGGCCCCCGACGCGGTCACGCGGATCGCGCTGCTGCTGCCCGACCTCACCGGCGGCGGCGTCGAACGCACGGCGGTCAGCCTCGCCCAAGGGTTCCTCGACCGCGGCCTCGAAGTCGATCTGGTGCTCTGCCGGGTACGCGGGCCGTTGCTGGCCGAGGTGCCGCCGGCGGTGCGCCTCGTGCCGCTGCGACCGGCGCCGACGCTGCTGGGCCGCGCGCTGGTGCTGGCGGCCGATCCGGGAGGCGCGCCCGAGCTGGCCCGCCCGGTGCTGCTGAGCTGGCGGCCACCCAATTCCTACCGCATGCTGCCTTCGCTGGTGAGCTACCTGCGCCGTGAGCATCCGGCGGCCCTGATCTCGGCCTTTCCGTTCGAGAATCTGCTGGCGATCTCCGCCAAGCGCTTGGCCGGCGTCGGCACCAAGGTCGTCGTCACCGAGCGCAACACCACGACGCGCTCCACCAGGATCGGCGTCAAATGGAAGCGCCGCTTCCTGCCCGCCCTGGTCAAGCGCCACTATCCGATGGCGGACGCCATCGTCGCCGTCTCGGACGGCGTGGCGGACGAACTCGCCCAGCATACCGGGCTGCCGCGCGCGCAGATCGTCACGATCCACAATGCGGTGGTCAGCGATGCCGTGCTGGCCAAGGCGGCGGCACCGGTGCCGCATCCCTGGTTCGGGGAAAGCCAGCCTCCGGTCATCCTCGGCGTGGGCCGTCTTACCGCGCAGAAGGACTTCCCGACCCTGGTCCGCGCCTTCGCCCGGGTACGCTCGCAGTTACCGGCCCGTCTGGTCATCGTCGGCGAAGGCAAGCCCGATGCGCGTGCCGAACTGACGCGGCTCGCGGCGGAGCTCGGTTGCGCCGAGGATCTGTCGCTGCCTGGCTTCACGCACAACCCGTTTTGCTACATGGCCAGGGCTGGCGTCTTCGTCTTGTCCTCCCAGCACGAGGGTCTGCCCGGGGTCCTGATCCAAGCGCTCGCCTGCGGCGCTGCCGTGGTCAGCACGGACTGCCCGAGCGGACCGCGCGAGATCCTCGAGGGCGGTCGCCACGGCCGGCTGGTTCCGGTCGGGGACGACGTTGCGATGGCCGCGGCGATCCTCTCGGAGCTGCGGGAACGCAGCAGCCGGAGCGAGAGCGTCGCTCGCGGGCGCCAGTTCAGCGTCGATCGCGCGGTCGACCGCTATCTTGCTCTCCTGCGCAGCGCGGGGCTCGGCTTGACCATGGATCACCTGGGTCACGATCCCGCACCGGTGCCGGCACCACCGTGAAGGCGGGAGCGACGCCGAGCCTGCGTCCTCTCGCCTTTCTGATGCGCGACCTCGACCGCGGCGGCGACCGGCGCAGCCAGCTGCGCCTCGCGGGCGCCGTGGCCGCACGCGGCTTTCCGGTCGACCTTGTGCTCTGCTCGCCGCGGCTGATCGGCACTGGCATCGCGCCGGCCAAGGTCCGCGTGGTCAACCTGCGCCCTGGCGCCCTGCTGCTCGCGCGCCTGCTGCCGTTTCTCGCCGACCCCGCCGCCATGCTCCCGCTGGCCCATGCGCTGCTGACGAGCCCGCGGCCGTCGCCGACCTTGGCGTTTCTCCCGGCGCTGGTCGGCTATCTGCGCCGCGAGCGGCCTGCCGGGATCATCGCCGCTGCGACCACGCTGAACCTCGAGGCCATCTGGGCCCGCCAGCGTGGCGGCACCGACGCCAGGGTCGTGGTGTGCGAGCGCGCCCGGCTGCCGGCGAAGCGCGCCAGGTCCGGCGGCTGGGGGCAACGCCGCCTCCTGCCGCTGGTCACCCGTTACTATCCGATGGCCGACGCGATCGTGGCCTCCTCGATGCTCGGCGCCGGCGACCTTGCCGCGAGCGCGCGGATCGATCCCCACAGCATCACCGTGGTCTACGATACCCTGGCCGGACCGGAGATCGCTGCCCGGGCGGCCGCGCCCTGCCCGCACCCGTGGTTCGAGCGCGGCGCGCCGCCGGTGGTCCTGGGGAGCGGACCGCTGAGCGAGGAGAAGGACTATCCGACGCTGATCCGCGCCTTCGCGCTGCTGCGCGCACAGCGCGACGCCCGGCTCCTGATCGTGGCCCGCGGCCGCGGCGACCGTCGCGGCACCGCCGCCGTCCGCGCCGACATCAAGCAGCTGGTCGAGCTGCTCGGCGTGAGCGGGGAAGTCCAGTTGCTGGAGGATCGGGCCGACCCCTACCCGTTCATGGCCCGTGCCGCCGTCTTCGCCTTGAGCTCGGGCCGGGAAGGCTTCGGCGATGTCCTGGTCGAAGCCATGACCTGCGGCTGCCCCGTCGTGAGCACGGACTGTCCCCGCGGGCCACGCGAGATCCTCGCTGGCGGACTCTGGGGCCCTCTGGTCCCGGTCGGTGACGCCGCGGCGCTGGCCGCCGCCATCGCCCGGACCATCGACGCCCCGCCCTCCCGGGCCAACCTCGCCATGCGCGCCGCCGACTTCTCGCTCGAGCATGCCGTGGATGCCTATCTGCGTCTGCTGGCTGCGCCGGGACGTCGGTAGCGCAAGGGCTTGCCCGCGGCCGCCGATTGTGCGCTTCTCCCTCGGAGATCGCTCGCACAACGGGCGGCGGACATGGCTGAAATCAGCTGGGGAGGTTTAGATGATGGCGCGCTTTTCCCGCCGTACGCTCGCGCTTGCCGGCGCGCTCGCTCTGGGTTGTCTGGGTCTTTCCGCCCCGGTACGGGCCGAGACCACGTTGAAATGGGCGCACGTCTACGAGATCAGCGAACCCTATCATACCTGGGCACTGTGGGCGGCGGACGAGATCGCCAAGCGCACGGACGGCCGCTACAAGATCGAGGTCTTTCCGGCGAGCTCCCTGGGCAAGGAGTCCGACATCAACGAGGGACTCGGCCTCGGTACGGTGGACATCATCTATACCGGTCAGCTGTTCGCCGGCCGCTTCTACGGTCCGATCGCCATTGGCGGCGCACCCTACATGTTCCGTGACTACGACCACTGGGCCAAGTTCCGCAGCAGCGACCTGTTCGACCAGTTGGCCGAGGGGTACGCGAAGGAAACCGGCAACCATGTCGTGACCCTCACCTACTATGGAGAGCGGCAGGTGACCTCCAACAAGGAGATCCTGACGCCCGAGGACATGGTCGGGCTCAAGATCCGCGTCCCCGACGCTCCGCTCTACAAGATGTTCCCGGAAGCCGTGGGGGCGAACCCGACCCCCATCGCGTTCGCGGAGGTCTACCTCGCCCTGCAGACCGGCACGGTCGACGCGCAGGAGAACCCGCTGCCGACAATCCAGGCCAAGAAGTTCTACGAGGTGCAAAAGTATATCGCACTGACCGGCCATATCACCGATGCCCTGCTGACGATCGTCAGTGGCCAGACCTGGGACTCGTTGTCGGACGAGGACAAGGAGATCTTCACCGCCGTGCTGACCGAGGCCGCCGAGGGCTGCACCCAGGACATCATCAAGAAGCAGAACGAGCTGGCGGCGTGGTTCGAGGAGCAGGGCGTCAAGGTCAACAAGGTCGACCGCGCTCCCTTCCGTGAGGCCGTGCTGAAGCTGCACAACGGGCCGGCCGCCACCTGGGACCAGGCCACCTACGACCAGCTCCAGGCCATTCAGTGACGCAAGGCGACCCTGCACGACCGGCGGTGGAGGAGCGGCTCGGCGAGGCCGTGCCGCTCCCGGACGAGGAGCATATCGACCTGTCGGATATCCGGCCGGAAGATTCGATCGTGTTCGTGATCTTCTGGGCGCTGGCGGGCGTGGTCTTCCTGCAATTCTTCAGCCGCTACGTGCTCAACAGCTCGATCGGCTGGACCGAGGAGATCGCCCGTTATCTGCTGATCGCCGTGACCTTCGTGGGTTCGGCGATGGCGGTGCGCAAGCGCAGCCACATCGCGGTGGAGTTCATCCGCCGCTATTTCAGCGAGAACGGCCGTTGGCGGCTCACGGTGCTGAACGACGCGCTGTGCGTCCTGTTCTACGGCTCGAGCATCTGGATTTCCGCCAAGCTGGCGATGCGCACCAAGCAGATGATGTCGGTGGTCGACCTGTCGAAGAACCTGATCTACTGGCTGGTCTGTGCCGGCTTCGTCGCCATGACCCTCTACGGGCTGCGCAATCTGTGGCAGTCGATGAGGCGCGAGCAGCTCGCCGGCGACGGGGACGTGCCCGGCCGAATCATCGACTGACCGGCGCAGTCCATGCTCATCCTCCTGCTGTTCGTCCTGGTCTTCGGCCTCATCGTCCTGGGCACGCCGGTTGCCGTCGCCCTGGCCGGGTCCTCGCTCGTGTTCGTCCTCCTTTCCGGGCAGGTGCCGGACGTGGTCGTCCTGCATCGGATGATCAACGGCGTCGACAGCTTCCCGCTGCTGGCGGTGCCGTTCTTCATCCTGGCGGGCAACCTGATGAACACCGCCGGCATCACCAACCGGATCTTCAGCTTCGCGCTGGCGGCGATCGGCTGGGCCAAGGGCGGCCTCGGCCACGTCAATGTCGGCGCCAGCGTGATCTTCGCCGGCATGTCGGGAGCGGCGGTGGCGGACGCCGGCGGCTTGGGCACGATCGAGATCAAGGCCATGAAGGATCACGGCTACGATATCGACTTCGCGGTCGGCATCACCGCTGCGTCCTCGACCATCGGCCCGATCATCCCGCCCTCGCTGCCGATGGTGATCTACGGGGTGATGGCCGGTGCCTCGATCGGCCAGCTGTTCGCCGCCGGCTTCGTGCCCGGCATGCTGATGGCGGCGGCGCTGATGGTGATGGTGTTCTACTACGCCCACAGCCGGAACTACCCGCGCGACGCCACCTTCTCGATCGTTGGCCTGTGGCGCGCGTTCACCCATGCCTTCCTGTCGCTGATGACGCCGGTGATCATCATCGGCAGCATGATGGCCGGCCTGTTCACCCCGACCGAGGCCGCGGTGGCGGCTTGCGCCTACGCCATGTTTCTGGGTGCCCTGGTCTATCGCACCTTGACCTGGCGTCGCTTCGTGCGGGTCAGCTTCGACACGATCGAAACCACCGCCGTGGTCATGTTCATCGTCGCCGCGGCATCGATCTTCGCCTGGATCCTCACCAGCAACCGGATCACCGAGCATTTCGCCGCCCTGATCCTGCAGGTGAGCGACAACCGCTACGTGATCCTGGTCCTGATCAACCTGATCCTGCTGGTCGTGGGCTGCTTCATGGAGACCATTGCCGCGATCACCATCCTGGTGCCGGTGCTGCTGCCGATCACCAACCATCTGGGGATCGACCCGGTCCATTTCGGCGTGGTCATGGTCCTAAACCTGATGATCGGACTGCTCACGCCGCCGGTCGGGATGGTCCTCTACGTGCTCAGCCGCGTCTCGGGCTTGCCGTTCGAACGCTGCGTCACCGCCACGGCACCATTCCTCATCCCGCTGCTGGCGGTCTTGGTCCTGATCACCTTCATCCCGGCGCTGACACTCTGGCTGCCGACCATCGTCTACCGCTGACCGCACCGATTGCCGGACGCCGGCGACGAGCTACTTTCCGGCGGCAGGACAGGGACGAGTGGTCATGGCCGATTCCGGTGAACTTACCGTGTGCTACAACGGAGCGTGTCCCATCTGCCGCGCGGAGATCGACCATTATCGTGCCCTCGCGCCGGAGGATGCCGATCTGCGCTTTCTCGACGTCGCGGCCGATCCCGGCGGAGCGGCTCGCCTGGGGCTTGTCGGCGATCGCCCGTTGCGCCGGATCCATGCCGTCGACAGCGGCGGCCGGATCGCGGGCGGCGTGGCCGCGTTCGCCCAGATCTGGCAGCGACTTCCACGCTATCGCTGGTTGGCTCGGCTGGTCCGCCGGCCGGGGCTGCATGCCCTGACGAGCTTCGCCTATGAGCGCATGGCGGCGCCGACCCTGTTCCGCCTCCACCGCTGGCGTCAGCGGCGCGCCCGCTCAGGCGGCGGCTGACACGGCTCGTTCGCCCTCGGCGATCGCACTGCGCGGCAAAGGCGGGAGCGGCTCGTCGGTTTCCCAGGCCAGGCCGTGGTTGCTGCGCCAGTGCAGCCAAGCGGCGAGATGGAGGCGGGCCATGGTCGCCGGGCTCTCGAGCAATGCCCGCCGGTCCGGCTTGGTCAATGCCGCGGAACCGAGATAGACCGCCTTGCGCTCGATCGCCCGCAGGCTTTCGGGCGGCGTCGGCGGATGGTCGTCGGCGGCGCGCAGCATGGCGATGTGCAGGGCGTTGAAGCCGGGGTCGAGCATCGCCAGCGCGAAACAGTCGGCCGGCGCGGAACTGGGCTGCGCCAGCAGTTCGTCGAGGCGGCGCATGACCGCCGGCGGCGCGCTCTCCTCGGCCACGCGCAGGAGGCCGGCCCGCCCGAAGCGGATGCCCCAGATGTCGGAGCTGGTGAACATCGCCAGCGGGATCGCCAGAACCAGACCGGCGAACACGGGAATCAGCCAGTAGAACAGGGACGGCGTCAGCATGAAGGTGGCGGTGGCGGCGGCGGTGCCGAGCACGGTCACCCAGCCGAAGCGGCGCGCGCTTTCGGCCAGGAGCCCTCCGGCGACCTGGCGGCGCTGCGGCTGCCAGTCGATCGCGGAGCCGAGAAGGATGGTGGCGACGAAATTGGTGTGCAGCAGCATCATGATGGGCGCCACCATGGCCGAGAGCAGCGTTTCCACGATCGCGCTCACGGTCAGTCGCAGACCTCCGCCCATTTGGCGCCGCCGCGGGCCATCGACCAACGCCAGGGCCAGGCCCATGAGCTTGGGGAGGAACAGCAGCGCCAAGGTGATGCTCAAGAGCAGCACCGCCTCGGCGGCGACGGACACCGGCAGGGTCGGGAACGGCCAGCCGGCCGTGAAGTAGACCGGCTCGCCGTAGGTCAGCTCCCAGGCCTGGGCCGCGGAGAGCAGGAGGAACAGCAGCCACAAAGGCGAGGTCAGGTAGGAGAGGATGCCGATCGCCAGATGCAGTCGGCTGACCCAGTGCAGGTTGCGCACGAACAGCACCTTGATGTGCTGCATGTTGCCCTGGCACCAGCGCCGGTCGCGGGTCGCGAAGTCGGCGATGCTCGGCGGCGGTTCCTCGTACGACTCGCCGATGTCGTCGGCGATCCAGACCTGCCAGCCGCCGCGGCGGAGCAGGGCGGCCTCGACGAAGTCGTGACTCATGATCTCGCCGCCGAGCGGCGCCCGTCCCGACAGCAGCGGCAGGCCACAGAGCTCGGCGAAGGGTGCTACCCTGATGATCGCGTTGTGGCCCCAGTAATTGCCCTCGCCGAGGGCCCAGTAGCTGATCCCGGCAGCCGACAGCGGACCGTAGAGCTCGCCCGCGAACTGGAGCATGCGCGCGAACACGGTGTGCCCGCGGACCAGCTTGGGCGGCGCCTGGATCAGCCCGACCGCCGGATTGCCGTCCATGCGCTCGACCAGCCGCATCATGGCGCGGCCCGACATCAGGCTGTCGGCGTCGAGCACGATCATATAGCCATAGGCACCGCCCCAGCGGCTGATGAAGTCCTCGATGTTGCCGATCTTCCGCCGCACGTTGCGCAGGCGGCGGCGATAGTAGATCCGCTCCGAGCCGCCGACGGCCTGACGCAGGCGCTGCCAGGCGTCGAGTTCCGCCAGCCATACATCCGGGTCGGTCGTGTCGCTCAGGATGACGAGGTCGAGCCGCTCACTGTTTGGCTGCGCGCGCAGATCCTCCCACATGCTGCGAAAGCCGGCGAAGACGCGTTCGGTGTCCTCGTTGTAGATCGGCGCGATCACCGCTACCCGCGGCAGAGCCAGGGGGTCGGACAATACCGGCGGCGAAGGCCTTCGCCCGCCCACCAGCCTGGCGGCGAGCACCGCTGCACCCCCGGCGAGAGTCCAGAACGACTGGGCCAGCCACAACAGAAGTATGGTGAAGACGCCGGTCTGGGTGAGGTCGAGGTAGCTCAGGCCGTCCGCGCCCAGGATCTCGACGAAGCTCGCCACGCCCCAGGTCGCCGTGGCCAGGATGAGGAAGGTGAACATGCCGCGGCGCAGCCGGGCGCGCAGGGTCAGGCGGCGCCGCGAATCGTCGTTGCCGTCCGGCACGCGCCGGACCCGCTGCGGCGCCATGGCCGGCAGCAACCGCCTCAGGCGCGAGGTGGTCAGCCGCCAGTCGATCAGCGAACGGAAGGCACGCCGGCGGATGCTCAAGGGCTGGTCGCGCGGTGCGAGCGGAGCGCCTTCGGCCTGCTCGCCGGCGCGGCTCGGCCGCTCCGTCAGCAGTCGGCGCCCGACCCGCAGGGCGGCCAGGATGGCCTCGTCCTCGCCCAGGCCGGGCTGCTCGTTGGCACAACCGGCCACGATCTCCTGCGCGAGGGCGGCGGCCGCGGAACTCTTCAGCCCTGCCAGCTCGAGATAGGAGCGAAGCCTCGCGGCGGCAGCCGACCATGCCGGACCATTGGCCACCTCTGACGAGATGCCCACGGAGAGCGCGGTGCTCATCGAACCCTATGTCCCGACCGAGGCCATCAAGCGTCGTCCAACCGATAGAGCCAAGTCTCCGATATGGGCTTCCCATCCTCCACGAGAAAGCAGCGAAGCTCGACAGGGTTGCCACCCAGGCCGACATCGAAGGTCACCTGGTAGCCACCGGTGACCTCGTTGGCGCGGACCACGGCCACCGAGCACTCGCCATTGTGGCATTCGAGCACGGCCTGCGGCAAGACACCGGGCGGGTCAGCGGCACCCGGAGTCGCGAACTCGATCGCCACCTTGCGCAGGTTGGCCGGACGGTCGCTTCCCGGCTCGCCGCCCAGGCCGACATGGGTCGACACCACCGGCATCAGCCCGGTCTCCAGCGGAGGCTGCAGCGACCAGACCAGGCTGTAGGCGACGCGCAGCTCATGGCCGGCATTGACCGGCTCCTGCGGCGTCCAGAACGCCACGATGTTGTCGTGGGTCTCGTCCTGGATCGGGATCTCGATCAGCCGGATCGAGCCGGCGCCCCAGGCACCCTTCGGCTCCACCCAGAGATTGGGGCGGCGGTCGAAGCGCGCGTCGAGATCGCCATAGACCCTGTAGTCGCGCGCCCGCTGCAGCAGCCCGAACCCGCGCGGATTCTCGTCCGCGAACACGCTCACCCGCAATGCGCCGGGGTTGACCAGCGGCCGCCACAGGGCCTCGCCCGTGGCACGCCAGATCGACAGACCGTCGGAATCGTGGACCTCGCCACGATAGTCGTCGACCCCGACGCGGTCGTTGGCACCGAAGAAGTACATGCTGGTCAGCGGCGCGATGCCGACCTGCGAGATGTCGGCTCGGAAGAACAGGCTGGAGTCGACCGCCACCATGGTGCCGTCGCGCGGCGACAGGTCGAACCGGTAGGCTCCGGCGACACTGGGGCTGTCGAGCAGGGCGCAGATCTGCAGCGGATCGCGCGGATCGTTCGGGCGCAGCACCCAGAAATGGGTGAAGGCCGGGAACTCCTCGGGCTTGCCGAGCCCGGTCTCCAGGGCGAGGCCCCGCGCCGAGATGCCGAACCGCGTGTCGCGCGCCACCGCCCGGAAGTAGCTGGCGCCCAGGAACGTCATCAGCTCCTGGGGAACGCCGCCGTCCTCGAACAGGTAGTGCACGCGAAAGCCGGCAAAGCCGGTGTCCTTGGACAGCCCATCCGCTATCTCGACATTGCCGAAATCGAACAGGGAGGAGTTGTAGAGGATTTCGCGCGCCTGGCCGTTCTCGACCACGTACAGCCGGACCGGCAGGCGATGATAGGTGCCCAGATGGAACGGCTGCAGCGAGAACGGGCTGCCGGCCAGCTGGACCGCGCGTTCGGGTCGGTAGCGGATCTCACGATACTGCTCGAGCGACAGGTCGGTCAGCCACTGCGCGGCGGGCGGCCGGGGCTCGAAGCTGTGCTGGGCCATCTCCTTGGCCTGGACGATCAGGCGTTCGAAGGAGAAAGCGTCAGGCGGCCCGAATTCGACGGCATCCGCGCCTGCCGCACGGCCCGGGGCCAACAGTCCTGCGGCGGGAAGCGACATCCCTGCCCCGAGCGCCCGACGCCGCGACCACTGCGCGCCCATGCCTGCAACCCTGCCCGATACCGCCACGCCTTCCCGCCGTTCCATTGCCGGCCCGCGACCAGGGCGACTGCTGGCCATCGCCACACGTCCGGACCGTTGATGCGGCACGAAAACCTGCCCGAAACCTAGCCCGTTCCCAAGCACCAAGCTAAGGCTTTTTCTGCACCGCACACTAGGCCGCAGCAGCGCATTGCCCCGCCTTGACCGGCGGAAAGCGACCACTAGGATGCGCGCCCGTGCCCCTGTGGCGGAATTGGTAGACGCGGCAAACTCAAAATCTGTTGCCGGCAACGGCGTGCTGGTTCGAGTCCGGCCAGGGGCACCATCCATGATACGAACGCGGCGCCTCGCCGCCGGCGAGGTCAGGCGCGGCGCGCAAGCCGCTCCACCGTCGCCAGGGCGTTGCGCAGCCCTGCCAGCGCGGCCTCGTCCAGCTCACCCTGCTGGTTCATGGCAACCACCAGGCGCAGCTGCGACGCGACACCGCACAGGGTGTCGGCGGCCACGGAGCCGATCCGCCGCTCGATCTCCCAGCTTCGCCTGAACAGCGCGTCGGCCTCGGCGTCCGACAAGGACCGGTCACGCGCGAGGTCCTTGAGCTCGGCGGCCTGGAGTTCCCATTCCGGATGCCGATCCTCGGCGGCCTCGACCGGGATGCCGACCGTCAGCGCCGCGGCCGCGGCAATGCCGCCGAACAGCCCGCGCCGGCGGAACAGCAGCTTGCGAAAGGTACTCGTCACGGTGTCGCGCTCCTGTAGCTGGGTGCCCCCCCAACCTGTTCGACCCGCCCGTCGCGCTCCCCGATCGCTTCCCATTTCGACCGTTTCCCGTGGGGGAGTCAACGCGACATCGAGGCGACGCTTCCCTCTCGGCCACGGACGTGCAGCGCCGCCCGGGTGGCAAGAGCCCCCTGGCTAGAGCAGGAAATCCCCGGCGGCGCCGGATGCCTCGGTCGGATCGTCGCTGCGGCCCTCGCGATACCCGTCGGTGATGTAGTGGACGGTCGCGGCATTCTCGTCGTCGCCGAAGGCGGCGCGCAGATCGGCGTATTTGTCGAGATACTGCTCGGCGTCGAAGCTGTCGCGCGCCCGCCGCTCGGCCGCGCCATGCTCGATGAAATGCGTGCTCGCGGCGTCCCGGTCGGTGCCGAAGGCGAGGATGAGGTCGGGGTGGCTGGCGACGTATTGCAGCGGGTCGAACCGGACCGAGCGCCCGTCGTCGCGTCCGACGGCCAGGTAGTGGGCGGCGCCGGCATTGGCATCCGCGCCCAGGTCACGGATCAGATCGCCGTAGGACGCGATGTAGGCCAGGCCGTCGAAGGTGACGGAGCGGCCCTCGAACCGGCCGGTGGTGATGTAGTGGGCGGCCGCCGCCGTGTCGCCGCTCGGGCCGAAGGCGGCCTCGAGATCGGCATGGGAGGCGAGATACTCGTAGCCCGAGAAGCGCACGGCACGGCCCTCGTAGGCGCCCGCGTAGATATAGTGGTCGAACCCGGCCGCGGCGTCCGCGCCGAAGGCCTGGCTGAGATCCTCGTAGCCGGCGATGTAGTTCAACGGCGCGAAATTGTCGGCACCGATCACGACGTTCTCACCCGAGGCCATGAAACTCAGGCTTTCGGCGGCGATCAGCTTGTCGACACCGTCGGCGGCGAGCGCGGCACCGGTCACCGGCAGGGGCGAAACCTCGTCGGCCCAGATCACGAGCCGGTAGTCGGCGGCAACGCCGCTCAACAGGACGGTATCCGTGCCGGAACGGCAATTGATGACGTCGTTGCCCGGCCCGCCGAAGGCCACGTCGTCGCCCGAGCCCATGTCCATCTGGTCGTTGCCGCCATAACCCGCGGCATAGTCCGCGAACGGCGAGCCCGCGATCCGGTCGTCGCCGGCCAGGAGCACGGCCAGCGCGGCCGGGGACTGGCCCGGTGCGGCAAAGGCGCGGAACTGCTCGACCGTCACCGACAGCTCGCGGAAGCGGCCGAGCAGCTGGCCGCCGACGCTCTCCTCGACCGCGGTGATCACGCCGGACACCAGCTGCCCGGCGGCGTCGTAGACGAAGCCGGTGCCGAAGAACTCGACCTCGTGGTCGGGCAGCCCGAGCGTGCGCAGATCACCCGCATGGTAGCGCGCCGCACGGTCGCTCGGCGTCAGGAACAGGTAGCGGCCGAAGTCGATGGCGTTGAAGTCCAGCGGCTCGAGCGTTCCCCAACCGACATTGGCCATCGCGTTCCGGTCCTGTGCTGCGCCTCGCTCCGGCTGCCGGGCAGGTCGGCACCGGCAACGCTCGTGCGCTCGGGGATGCCCGGAACCGGACGGCATGGCAAGCCGCTGCGTCCCCGGACATCGACAGGCGGGCAGCACTGAGGCACCTAGCCCGGACGAGCATCAGGGAGCGGCAGGGCCATGAACCCGAACCAGCCAGACACGCCGGCGGCAGGACTGCCCTGGGACCTCGTCGCCCCAGCGGCCGCGCGGATGACCGCCGCCGCCCGCACGCTCGCCGAGCTGCTGGACGGCGGGCAGCGGCCCCGTGCGCTGCTGCCGTTCGCGGCCGAGCTGCACCGCGACTGGGGCTACACGCCCCGCACCCGGCCGGGCCTGCCGCTACGCGCGATGCGCGGCGACCAGGCCGCGGCGTGCTGGGCGCTGATCGAGGCGGCACTGGGACCCGCCGGCACCGCCAAGGCGCGCGGCGTGCTCGACCTGGAGGCGATCCTCCAGGCCGGCACCGCGCGCAAGGCGCACCGCGACCCCCTGAACTACGCCCTCGCCATCTTCGGCCGCCCGGGCGACGGCCCCTGGGCCTGGCGGTTCGAGGGGCACCATGTCTCGCTCACCTTCACCCTGGCCCGGGCATCGGGCTCGCCGTGACCCCGCACTTCTTCGGCGCCAACCCGTTCTCGGGCCAGGTCGTCCCGGACGGCCACGGCGGGCTCGCCGGGGTCCTGGACGGAGAGTCGGCGCTGGCGTTCGCGCTGGTCCGGGACCTGGACCGGCACCAGCTCGACCGCGCCCTGATCGCACCGGAAGCCCCCCCCGACTTCCTCACCCGTCCCGGCCGCGAGGCGAGCCTCGCCGTTCCGGCCGGGCTACCGCTTTCCGCCATGGCCGAAGGCCAGCGGGCCAGTGCCCTGGCACTCCTGGATCTGTTCTTCGACCATCTCCACCCCGACCTCGCCCAGCCGATCAAGCGCCGCACCCGCGAAGCCGGGACCGACACCATCCACCTCGCCTGGGCCGGCGGCACCACGCCCGACCGCCTGCACTACTGGCGCCTGCACGGCCCGACCGTGCTGGTCGAGTACGACCGACCGACACCGACCACGCCCACTCGGTCTGGCACGACCCGACCGACCATTTCGGCGAGGATCTCCTGCGCGCCCATCGCGAGACGGCGCATGGGGGAGACTCCCACTCATAGAACCGCGTCAGTCCGCAGCAAGCGATTGACCGCCGACGCAACCAGGAATTTACTCGCCGCATAAGAACGGGTGGATACGGGTCGGATGGCGGGCGAGATCTTCATCAGCTACGCCCGCAAGGACGACCGGGCACCGGACCTCCCCGGCGCGCAAGGATTCGTCAGCTCGCTGCACAACCAGCTGCTCGCCGCGTTCGAGGATCGCGGCCCGCCCACGCCTACGGTCTTCCGCGACGTCAAGCAGATCCAGCCCTCGGACCAGTTCGAGGCGCGCCTGAGCCAAGCGCTGCGGGACGCGCGGCTGCTGCTGGTCGTACTGTCGCGCAACTGGCTGGCGCCGGAGCGCGAATGGTGCCACCGCGAGCTCGCGACCTTCGTCGAGCTGGCCAAGGCCGGCGGAGCCACGGACGACGAGCTCCGCGAGCGCATTGTCGTGGTGCGCCGCCACGCGATTCCGCACGGCGACCACCCGGAATGGCTGCGGGGCCAGAGCGGCTTCGACCTCCTGGAGGTCGACCGCGAGAACGGCAAGGAGCAGCCCTTCTTCAACGCCGACCGGGGCCGGGCCGTCAACGACCGCTGGTTCAGCACCATCGGTGACCTCGCGGACGACCTGCGTCAGCGGATCGCCAAGGTTACGCCGCCTGCGGCAGTGCCTGAGAACAAGCCACCGGTACAGCCAAACGGTCGGAGGCTGTTTGTGGCCTGCCCGGCCGGCGACATGGAAGGCAGCTGGAACATCGTCGTCGAGGAGCTGTCCCGGCGCGGCTTCGAGATCCTGCCCGAACCCACCGCGGCGATTCCTCGCGCCGGTGCCGCGGCGACGGCCATGATCCGAGACGCGGTGGCCGACGCGGAGCTCTCGATCCACCTGCTCGGCGAGGGCGAGGGCTTCCGCCCCGAGGGTGCCGACCCGATCGTCAGGCTCCAGCTCGACCTCGCCGCTGCGCGCACCCCGGCTCCGAATGGCTCGGCCGACCCCCGGGCGTTTCACCGGCTGATCTGGGCACCGCGGATCATGCCCGGCGCCGAGGACGGCGCTGCACCCCGCGAGCCATTCCAGGTCCTGGCCACCCATTCGGGTCTGCCCGTCGACGGCCGACCTGAACAGGCGCTCCACCCCGGCGACAAGCTCCATGCCGACACGCTGGCCAAGTTCGTCGACTTCCTCTTCCAGCATCTGGCGCTGGTGGCGCCGCGCGCCGTCGAGCAGATCGCGCTGGAGCCGGGTGCGGAGGTCTATGTCGAGCACCACGAGCTCGACCGCGCCTACGCGGTGACGGTCGCGCGCAGCCTGCGCGAACTGGGCCTGAGGCCTGCCCTGCCCGCCGCTCAGGGCGACCCGGCGCAGGTCGCCGCCTGGCATCGCCGCAACCTGAAGCGCTGCGCCGGTGTGGTCGTCTGCTGGGCGAAGGCTGGCGACGTCTGGGTCCTGGCGACGGCCGACGAGCACGAGGATCCGAGCCTCGGCCGCGAGCAGCCGTTCCGATCACGGGCCATCGTGCTCCTGCCGCCGCCGGACCAGGTCAAGATCGATGCCGACCTGCTCGTCGAGACGGTTGGAATCAAGCAGCTGATCGACGCCTCGGCCGACGAGCCCACGTCGGCTGGGCTCCAGGACAAGCTCCGGCCGCTGTGCGATCCCGGGGCGTGACCTCGCGCCTCGGCCCCGATCGCCCGTTCCCCGGCCTGCGGCCCTACGCCGAGGCCGACCACGAGTGGTTTTTCGGCCGGACCAGGCAGACCCTGGCGCTCTACCGGCTGCTCGACCTTGCCCGGCTGGTCGCGGTCGTGGGCGGCTCGGGCAGCGGCAAGTCCTCCGTGGTCCGCGCCGGCCTGTTGCCGCTTCTGGCCAAGGAAACCACGGGCGAAGGCGGCCGACGGTGGCGCTGCTCGGAGCTTAGGCCTGGCGACGCCCCGATCGCCCGCCTCGCGGACGCGCTCGCGGGCGGACCCGCCGCCGACGAGCAGGCCGGCCGCCTGCGCGCCGCCCGCCGCGAGCGCCTCGACTTCGTCCTGCGCCGGTCGTCGTTCGGCCTGATCGACGCGCTGCGCGACCTGGACCTCGCACCCGGCACCACGCCGCTCGTCCTGGTCGATCAGTTCGAGGAGCTGTTCCGCTTCGCCGACCTGCCCGGCAGCGAGGCCGCACGCGCCGGCCGGCGCGAGGAGGCGGCCGCGTTCGTGCAGCTGCTCCTGGAAGCGACGCGGACGAGCGAATGGCCAATCCGTCTCGTCCTCACCATGCGTTCCGACTTCATTGGCGACTGCGCCCGCTTCCACGGCCTGCCCGAGGCGGTGACCGGCAGCCAGTTCCTGGTGCCCTCGCTCACGCGCGACCAACGCGAGGAAGCGATCCGCGGACCGGTCCGGAAGGCGGGCGGCTCGATCGCCGACGACCTGGTCGAACGGCTGCTCAACGACAGTGCCGAGGAGCTCGACCAGCTCCCGGTCCTGCAGCACGTGCTCAGCCGCACCTGGCACCACGCGCAGACCGCCAAGCGCCGGGATCTCGTCCTCGACGACTATCGCGCCGTCGGCGGCATCGCGGACGCGGTGTCCCATCACGCCAACTCCGTGCTGCGCGAGCCGGCCATGCGCGACCGGCCGCTGGTGGTCGAGCAAGTATTCCGGGCCTTGACCGAACTCGATCGCCAGGGCCGTGGGATCCGTCGTCCCCTCACCTTCGACCAGCTCGTCGCCGAGACGGGCCTGCCCGAAGCCGATCTGCGGACGGTCGTGGACCGTTTCCGCCAGGACGACTGCTCGTTCCTGGTCCCGCCGCTCACCGACGACGGCGCGCCGCTGGCGGCCAAGGATGTGGTCGACATCGGCCACGAGGCTCTGATCCGGCGCTGGCGCCGCATGAGCCGCGAGGAGGCGGGTGCACGGGTGGGCTGGCTGTGGGACGAGTCCGCCGATGGCAGGACCTATCGTGGGCTGCTCGCCAATGTCGACGGCGCGGCGCGACCGTCGGCGGCAACCTTGCCCTTCGGGCAGCTGCGTCGCCGCCTGGAGTGGTGGCGCAGCCGTCCCCGCACTACCGCCTGGGCCGAGCGCTACGATGGCAGGCTGGAGGATGTCCAGCGCCTGTTCGCGACGAGCCGGCGCCGCAGCCTGCTCACCTGGACCGGAATCGCGGCGATAGGCCTTGCGTTTGTCGTCGGCGCTGGCGTCGTCCTGCATAGCTGGCGGCAGGCGGAGGCGCGCGCCAACGAGACGCGCGCCGCCCTCATCTGGAGCCGGCTCGACTTCGAGGGCACCGAGGACCCGCGCTCCGAGGCTTCGGTGCGGGCACTCTGGGACTTGGCCACGGGCAACGCCGCCGTCCGCGACGCCTTCCTCCAGCAGCTCGCGCAGGATCGCTATCAGGTGGCGACCCTCGCCTCCGGGCCGGCATCGATCCTCCGGGCCTTCGGGCTCCGACCTGAACCCACAGCGGTCCAGCGTCTCCTCGGCCCGGTCCTCGACGCCATCCGCCAGACCACCGATCCCGACCAGCTCCAGGCCCTGGCCCAGGCCGTCCAGACCCTCGGACCCAACTCGCCCGAGCAGGCCCAGGCCGCCCTCGGCCCGGTCCTCGACGCCATCCGCCAGACCACCGATCCCGACCAGCTCCAGGCCCTGGCCCAGGCCGTCCAGACCCTCGGACCCACTCCCGAGCAGGCCCAGGCCGCCCTCGGCCCGGTCCTCGACGCCATCCGCCAGACCACCGATCCCGACCAGCTCCAGGCCCTGGCCCAGGCCGTCCAGACCCTCGGACCCAAGCTCGCCCGAGCAGGCCCAGGCCGCCCTCGGCCCGGTCCTCGACGCCATCCGCCAGACCACCGATCCCGACCAGCTCCAGGCCCTGGCCCAGGCCGTCCAGACCCTCGGGCCCAGGCTCGCCCCCGATGGACGCACCGCCCGTGATCGAGGTCGGGCGGACCATGCTCGCGGCGGCGGACGAACCGGCGGTAGCGGAAAGCCTTCGCCAGGGCGATCGCCGTGACCCTGCCCGCCGACCCGCCCAGGACCTACGTCGCCGCCATCGTCGAGCTGCTGAAATGGCCGACCACCGCCGGCCCGGCCACCGACGCGCTGCTGGAGGTGCTGCACGAGCGCGTGCCGGACGCCCCGGGCAAGGAGGCCGGCCTCGACGCCACGGTGGCCTGGGTCGCCCGGACCTACCCCGACATCGACCTCGACAGCCCGCCCACCTACCCCGCCTCCGGCAGCACCGGCGGCGCCTGGTAGCCGGCCAGCTACCCACGGCCTGCAGCCCCAGCCCCGAAGAACCTGCCCGCCCTCGCTTCGCTCGGACTCCGGTCCCGGCGCGACCCCTGCTCCACCATCCCCACAATCGCATGAGGATCGCGAACGCCCGGTTAACGCCCTCGCCGCGCAGCTGCATCTATGCTAGGATTTCCGCCCTAGCACGGATGCCGAGGATCAAGTCCATGCCGCCATCGACCCATCTCGCGCGATCGGCCTCTTCGCGCACGCTCCGCCGACGGCGCACTCTTGGCAACAGCTTCCTCGAACCCGAGCGCCAACCGAAACGCGAATCGCGTACTACCGAACGAACCCAGCCAAGTCCTTGATCAAGCTGGATTCTCGCCCTGAAACGAACCCAGCCTTCGCCCCCTCAGCTGGTCAGCTTGAACAGCTCGCGCCCGATCAGCATGCGCCGGATCTCGCTGGTGCCCGCGCCGATCTCGTAGAGCTTGGCGTCCCGGAGCAGCCGGCCGGTCGGGTAGTCGTTGATGTAGCCGTTGCCGCCCAGGGACTGGATCGCCTCCAGCGCCATCCAGGTCGCCTTCTCGGCGGCGTACATCAGGCAGCCGGCGGCGTCCTGCCGGGTGATCTCGCCGCGGTCCGCCGCCTTGCCGCACATGTAGACGTAGGAGCGGGCGGCGTTCATGGTCGTGTACATGTCGGCGAGCTTGCCCTGCATGAGCTGGAACTCGCCGATCGGCTGGCCGAACTGCTTGCGCTCATGCAGGTAGGGGATCACCACGTCCATGCAGGCCTGCATGATGCCGATGGGGCCGCCCGAGAGGACCAGGCGCTCATAGTCGAGGCCGGACATCAGCACCTTGACCCCGCCGCCGAGCTTGCCCAGGACATTCTCCTCGGGCACTTCGCAGGCGTCGAACACCAGCTCGCAGGTGTCCGAGCCGCGCATGCCGAGCTTGTCCAGCTTCTGCGCGGTCGAGAAGCCCTGCATGCCCTTCTCGATCAGGAAGGCGGTGATCCCCTTGGGGCCGGCTTCGGGGTCGGTCTTGGCGTAGACCACCAGCGTCTCGGCCTCGGGGCCGTTGGTGATCCACATCTTGTTGCCGGTGAGCACGTACCGGTCGCCGCGCTTCTCGGCCCGGGTGCGCATGCCGACCACGTCCGAGCCGGCGCCGGGCTCGCTCATGGCGAGTGCTCCCACATGCTCGCCCGAGACCAGCTTGGGCAGGTAGCGGGCCTTCTGCTCGGGCGTACCCCAGCGCCGGATCTGGTTGACGCACAGGTTCGAGTGGGCGCCGTAGGACAGGCCCACCGAGGCCGAGGCGCGGCTGATCTCCTCCATCGCCACGACATGCTCGAGGTAGCCCAGGCCGCTACCGCCATACTCCTCCTCGACCGTGATCCCGAGCAGGCCCATCTCGCCGAGCCTGGGCCAGAGCTCGCGCGGGAACCGGTTGGTGCGGTCGATCTCCTCGGCGAGCGGTGCGATCTCCTGCGCGGCGAAGCCGGCGACCGAGTCCCGGATCATCTCGGCCTGCTCGCCAAGGTCGAACCGGACCGATGGGCAGGTGAACTGAGGCATGGCCGCTCCCCGATCGCGTGGCACCGCTCAGGGTCGCTTAGTGGCACCGGCGGCTCCTGTCGAGACTCGGCGCCGCCTCGGGCAGCGGCGGCTCCGGATCGGGTGCTTCGCCGTCCCGCCGAGCGCCCGACCTAATGACGGCGCCGGGGCTCGCCGGCGGCGACATGGTCGCCGAGTGGCGCGTAGCGGCCATCCTGCCACCGGTACCACTGCCAGTCCGCACCGACGAGATCTCCCTTGGCGTCGAACACCACCAGGCCCAGCACGGTCCGGAAGCGACCATGATGGATGGCCTCGGCGACGGCCTCCGGCTTCGGCGTGCCCGCGCGCCGTGCCGCCTGGGCCCAGACCTGGACGGCGGCGTAGGCACCGAGCCCGGAGGGCAGGTCGCCCAACCCCAGTGCGCGAAACGCCGCCAGCACGTTGCGCGCCTCCGGCCCGCGGGGGCCCTCGGGACGCGCGGTGAACACCGTGCCATTGCCGGCCGGCCCGGCGGCGGACCAGAACTCCTCGCCGGCGAGACCGTCGCCACCCGCCACCCGAACCGCATACCCGCCGTCCTGGGCGCTGCGCAGGATGCGGCCGGCGTCCGGACCGTAGCCGCCGATGTAGAGCAGCCTGGCACCGGCCTCGCGCACCGCTTCGATCACCGCGCCGTAGTCGGAAGCACCGGCGCGATACTCCGAGGAGAGCCGCTCGGTGACGCCCAGCGCGTGCAGCCGTGCTCTGGCCTCCTTCGCAAGTCCGGTGCCGTAGGTGCTGCCGTCGTGAATGATCGCGATCTGCGACGACTCGCGCTGCGACGCGAGCCAGTCCCCGGCGACGCGACCTTGCTCATCATCGCGGCCTCCAAGCCGGAACACGTTCGCACGGCCCTCCTCGGTCAGCCGGGGATGGGTCGAATCCGGCGACATCATGGGCACCGCAGCGGCTTCGTAAATCGCCGCCGCCACCAGCGACGAGTGGGAGCACATGTGGCCGACGACGAAGGCGACACCGGCCTTGACCAGATCCAAGGCGGCAGCCGCGGCCTGGTCCGTGCCGCACGCATCGTCTGCCGTCACCAACGCGACATCGCGGCCGAGGACACCGCCTGCAGCATTGATGCTCCGCACCGCAAGGTCGGCCGCGGCCCGGTTGCGTTCTCCTGAGGCAGCCAGCGGCCCGGAGAATGGGCCTGCCAATCCGATCCTGATCTCCTGGGCATTGGCCGGCTCGCCGATCATCACGGCGGCGAGCAGCAAGACCGCACCACGGAGGGTCATGGCGTCCACCTCCATCGAATCCGGCAGGACCAATCGCTAGTCGCTATACCAGAATCAATAGGCAGCTTAGCACAAATCGGGCACCATATTTGTGGCCAAACTCACAATCGTTGCAGAATCCGCCATAGTTCAAGCCCCGCTTACACTGCGCAATCACCGCTGCTGTTGATGACATTTCGGTACTCTATACCTGCAGTAGTTTACCCGGTAGGTTTGGGCACCATAAAGCAGCGGATTCCGCGCTGGCAGTTCGCAGAAAACGTCCGCACTGAACGCCGTCGCGGGTCGATCAGGAAACGAGCCTGCGGCGCCGATCCGGCACAGATGGATGGGCTCCGTTCACGATTGGCAGCAAAGAACGTCGCCGATCAGCCGAGTTGTGCGTCGCAATGTCGCATTCCGGCATCCGGAACAGCCTGTTTGCCCGTGGATTGGGCAAGGATAAATCCGGTAGCGCGAGCATTTGTTGTCGTGATGATGTGGGAATAGGCACAGAACGCTTAATCAAAGCGCAGATACTAACGTGTTGAAACTGGCCGCTATCGCAGTCACTGCGAGCGCATGACTGCTGCGCAGGACTGGTTGTGTCTATTTGTGCACTGCAAGAAAGGTATCGCGCTGATAGATTGTAGGTTGTTGCGTGTGTGGAAGTCGACTTGGCATCGCCGGCCCTGGCGGGGAAGGCGGCTGCCCGGCCGGCGCTGACGAATGGAGCGTCCATGAGCACCTTGGCTGCCGACGCACTTGCCGGGTTGGCCCCGGACCATGGCCTGCGACGGACCGACGACAGGACCCTCGCCAGGGTCGACCGCTACCGCTTCCTCCTCTTGCTGCGCTTCCTCCTCATCAACCTGACCGGCTTCGCGCTGCTCGCCGCGGCATGGCTCCAGGGGTGGATCGCACAGATCCTGGCCGCGGATACCACCCACGTCTGCAAATTGATCTTCGGCCTGTTCCTGGGCGGGCTGGTCCTGTCCGGCCAAAAGGTGTGGATGCTGTCGCGCGAACTGAACGCGCTTGATGTCGGCCCAAGCGTTCAGGCGGGCAAGATCACGGCCTTTATGCGCGGGATCGCCGGGCGGAACGGCGAGACCCGCGCCGCACTCGCGGGCGTGCTGCGCCTGAAGCTCGCGCATCGGATCGCCCCCGTCCGCCACATCGCCAGCACCCTGGTGCTGCTGGGCCTGATCGGCACCATCATCGGTTTCGTCATTGCCCTGTCCGGCGTCAACCAGGATGCGGTCACCGATGCCGGAGCCATCGGTCCCATGGTCGCCACCCTCCTCCACGGGATGGCCATGGCCCTGTTCAAGACCTTGGTCGGCTCGGTGCTCAATGTCTGGTTGATGGTCGACTACCGCCTGCTCGAGGGCGGGGCCGTCCACCTCCTGACGCGGGCGATCGAGGAGGGCGAGCGCCATGCTGCTGCTTGACGACGAGGCCGGCGACGACTCCGACATCGTCTTCCGGGACCTCATCCTGCTCATGCTCACTGGGTTCGTCACGGTGGCCGTGCTCATGCTGGCGCACATCAACCCGAAGGCCGCGGCCGCCAGCGCCAAAGACACGGCACCGCCCGGCAATGTGATGGTCGAGGCCAACTGGCCGCCGGACATGGACAGCGACGTCGATCTCTGGGTGCAGGCGCCCGGAGACGTACCGGTCGGCTACTCCAACAAGGGCGGGGCGGTGTTCAATCTCCTGCGCGACGATCTCGGCCATCAGCTCGACCTGTCCGGGCTGAACTACGAGAGCAGCTATGCCCGCGGCGTGGTGCCCGGAGAGTACACGGTCAATCTGCACCTCTACCGCAATCGGGCGCCCAACTTGGCCGTGCCGGTCACCGTGATCGTCAGCACCAAGACCGCGACCGACCAACCGGCGCGGCAGATCCTGGTGAGCAAGGTCGAACTGGACCACGAGGGTCAGGAGCGAACCGTGTTCCGCTTCAAGCTCACCGAGGCCGGCGCCGTCGTGCCGGGCAGCGTCAACAGCCTGCAGCGGCCCTTACGCTCGGGAACCAAGTCATGAGCAACCTGCCGTTCCTCTTCACACTGGCTTCCGTCCTCGCCGCCCTTTTGGCCTCGATCGCCATCTGGGCACCACGATCGCTGTGGATCAAGGCGGGCTCGCTTGCCTGTGCGGTCCTGTTCATGCCGGTGGCCTATGCCGGGCTCAGCGACCTCCTGAGCCGGCCCAAGCCGGTGGCGCTCGAATGGTGGCTGAACGAAGCCGCCGAAGCCACGGTCCTCGGCTCGCAGATGCAGGAGGGCCAAGGCCTCTATCTGTGGCTGCAACTCGCCGGCGAGCCCGAGCCGCGGGCCTATCGGCTGCCCTGGGATCAGCAGATGGCCCAGCAACTGCAGCAGGCGCTCGATCAAGCGGAACGGAACGGCACCGAGGCCCGCATGCGTCTGCCGTTCGAACCGACCCTGGACGCACGGACACCGAAGTTCTACGCGGCGCCACAGCCCGCGCTTCCACCGAAGGACTATGCCCAGCCGCCAGCTCAGGTCTACGAGCAGCCGGGTGAGAACGCCTGAGCCGGCCAGTCGCGATCGACGCTAGTCATTGTCGTTGTCATTGTCGTCGTCATCCTTGACTCGGTCGTAGATATAGCCGCCGGCAGCACCCGCCGCTGCACCGGCTGCGGCATTGCCGAGTACGCTGCCGGGCCCCAAGGCGCCGAGACCGGCGCCGCCCGCGGCACCGATGGCAGCGCCCTTGCCCGTGTTGCCGCTGCAGCCGCCAAGGCCCAGACCCGCGGCGACAAGGGCCGCGGTCAGCAGATGTCGCGTCGCCATCGGACTTCCCCGATCTGTCTCACGCCAGGGCTGGCGTGAAGTCGCGAACACAACCGCTGTCATAGGCGACGGCTCCCATCCGAACCCGGGAACGCCATCCAAGCTGAAGCGTTGCTTTGCCGGATCTCAACTTACTGTATGGATGAGGCTCGTGAACAACGTGTTTTGGCTGATCGGCGTGATCGTGGTGGTTCTCGCAATCCTCGGCTTCCTGGGCTTGCGCTGAGGTACCGGCGGGGCGATCAGCCCCGCCTTTGCGCGCCCGTCATCCCCACGACTTCCAGCGTGCCGTCGGATCGCGGTGCAAAGGTGAAGGTGCGCTCACCCCAGTCCCTGCAGGTCGTGACGCTGGCGCCCCGCAGATCGGAGGCTTGGCTCCAGTCGACCCAGTAGTAGCGGATGTCCATCACCACCTGCTCGGAATTGTCCTCGATCACCCGCGACGAGGTGATCGACTGGATTTCCGGATTGGGGCACGCGGCCGCGCGTTCGAACGCACGGTCGCGATAGTAGCTGGTCACCCGGTACTGCAATCCTTCATGCCCCTGCAGCGCCGGACCCTGCCAGGAGCATGCGGAGGCTAGGCCCGCACTCGCCGCCAGCAACACAGACAGTCGAAACGAAGTCATCACGGCCATCCATCGTCAGTGCCGGCCTGCAATCGGCAGCGGCCGACATGGTTCCTTTGCGCAACCGGCCCCGCCCCGCGCCGAAACTCAATTGACCGTGTAGGCACGATACTTGTCGAGCAGACGCACCGGCTTCTTCAGGGCGTCGCGGCGGAACGGGTCGCCGAGCTCCTGGGTCACCATGATCTCGAGCACGGCGGGACGACCACATGCGATAGCATCGCGCAAGGCGTCGCCGACCTCGCCCGGATGCGCGACCCGGATCCCGCGTGCGCCCATGGCCTCGGCGACGGCGGCAAAGCTGGGGTTCTGCAGGTTGGTCCCGAGATACCGGTCGGCATAGTAGTCGATCTGGTTCTTCTTCTCCGCACCCCATTGCTGATTGTTGAACACCACTGCCACCACGGGCAGGTTCTCGCGGACCGCGGTCAGGGTCTCGTTCAGGCTCATGCCCCAGGCACCGTCGCCGACATAGGCGATGGCGGGTCGGTCCGGTGCTGCGACCTTCGCCCCGATGGCGGTAGGGTAGGCGTAGCCGCAATTGCCGAAGCTCATGGCGGCGAAGAACGACGGCGCTCGTTCGAAGCGCAGATAGCTGTTGGACACCGAGCAGATGTTGCCGATGTCGGTCGAAACCATGGCGTCGGCCGGCAGCGCCCGTTCCAGCTCGCGCAAGGCGCGCCGTGGCCCGATCGGGCTGCCGTCGGCTTGGCCCCAGCGGTTCAGCTCCGTCTCCCAAGCCTCTTTCTGGCGGCGAATTTCCGTCAGCCGGGATTCGCGGCTGACGTGGGCGGCCACTTCCCGATTTCCGGTCTCCAGCCGAGAGAGCAGCTCGCCCGCGGCCGCACGTGCGTCGCCGCAGACCCCGACGGCGGCTGGTTTCACCAGCCCCAGCTTGCGCGGGTTGGCGTCGACCTGGATCAGCTTGGCATCCTTCGGCCAGTAGTCGATACCGTGCTGCGGCAGTGTGCCGAACGGGCCGAGCCGGGTCCCGAGCGCTAGGACCACATCGGCCTGGGCCAAGAGGTTCATCGCCGCTTTCGAGCCCTGATAGCCGATGGGACCGACCCACAGAGGGTGGCTCCTGGGGAAACTGTCATTGTGCAGGTAGGTGCTGATGACCGGTGCGGAGAGATGCTCGGCCAGCCGCACGACGTCGGGTACGCCGTCGGCCATGACGACGCCCCCACCGGAAAGGATCACCGGGAAGCGCGCGGCGGCCAGGAGTTCCGTTGCGGCAGCCAGGCTCTCGGGCCCACCGGGGCCGCGCTCCACCCGCATCGGACGGGGAATGGTCACGTCGGCCTCGCCGTAGAACAGATCGCGTGGGATATTGAACTGGGCTGGACCTCGCTCGAGCATGGCATAGTCGAAGCAGCGCGACAACAGCTCGGCGATCCGCGCCTGCTGCGGACAATGCACCTGATACTTGGTGATCTTGTCGAAGAAGGGCAGCTGCTCGGTCTCTTGAAAGCCGCCCAAGCCTTGGGTGTTTGCCCCGGTCTCCGGGGTGATGACCACGACCGGGCTGTGCGCCCAGTAGGCGGCAGCGATCGCGGTGACGAAGTTGGTGACGCCGGGGCCGTTCTGGGCGATGCAGACGCCATGCTGGCCGGACGCGCGCGCGTAGCCGTCCGCCATGTGGCCTGCACCCTGCTCGTGCGCCACGGACACGAACCTGATTCCGGCCGCGGGGAACAGGTCGAGGGCATCCATGTAGGCCGACCCAACGATGCCGAAGACGTGGGTCACGCCTTGCGCGGCGAGTGTCTCGACGAACGCCTCGCTCGAGGTCATGCGGGTCATCGGATGGCTCCGGGCCTGTCTTGCTGGTCCCCTATCGTGACACCGAACGCGAACCACGACCACCGCCCGCGCGCGGCGCGGGCCACGTAACGCTCTTGCGACCAGGCCAGCGTCGGACGCGCCCGCCCGCCCATGCTCCCAGTGGTGGACCGGCTCGACGCGTGACTGAGCGCCGCTTCCTCGAGCGCCACCTGCTGCGGAGCGGTTTGGGCCCGCTTCTGTCGGGCCTGCGCCTCACCGAACTGCGCCTGCGCCGCGTCGGTGGCCTTGAGCCCGGCGCCGTACTCGCCCTCGGTGGATCGCGCGACCGCGCGCGCCTGGTCGAGCTGCTCGGCCGAGTTGAAGGGCCTGGGCCCACCAGATCCTATCCGCCTCGACACAAGACAACGCGCAGCCGCAGACATGGCGACCGGATCGCACGATCGGCGGTCATCCATCGGAGCCTCGCGTACGCCCGGCTTCGAACAGAAACCACACGCGCCGCTCGGCCTCGTCGATCCAGTTCTCGATCAGGCTGGCCGTGGCGACGTCCTCGTGCTCGTCGCAGAGGTCGTGGGTCTGCTTGAGGTGGAAGACGAACTGCTTGTTGTCGTCACGCAGCTCCGCGAGCATGTCCTGCGGCGTCACGTACTCGGCATCGTTGTCCAGCACCCGCTGGAGTTTGGCGATCTGTCCGATGGACCGGAGCGTCGTCCCGCCGATCTTCCTCACGCGCTCGGCCATATCGTCGGTCGTGGCGAAGACCTGGTCTGCCTGCTCGTCGAGCATCAGGTGATAGTCGCGAAAATGCGGCCCCGAGACGTGCCAGTGGAAGTTCTTCGTCTTGAGGTACAGCGCAAACACGTCGGCCAGGAGGATGTTCAGAGCACCGGCAATGTCCTTTACCGCGTCGTGCGACAGATTCGACGGTGTGGCGAGGTTCGGCTTGGTCTCGTGGAGAGGCATGGTCGTTTTACCAGCTGGCTAGGGTGAGGCGGTTTCGCAGGCGCCTTGGCAGCCGCATACCATCGGTTGCGGCAGGCGTGGCCGGCAGCCGTGGTGCGCACATGTTGCAGGCCCTACGCCGCCGGTCTTTTCGGATTGCACCGCACCGAGAGAGCTGCCGCCCATCGGGGCCACCTGTCCGGCGTTCTTGTCGTGCTCCACCGATTCGGCAAGAAACGCCTGGAGATCACGCAGAACGCCGGGAGAGATCGAGCGTGCCGATTCGGGCCATGTCGGCGCAAGGGATGTTTCCCTCGCCCGGACTTTCAGCGGTGCTCGCGGTCCTCATGGCGATCGCCGTGTTCGTCGTCGACACGATGACGCCGACCACCTTCGCGGTGGCGGTCCTCTACGTGGTGGTCGTGCTGCTTGCCGGAAACTGCTGCCGCGGCCGCACGCTCGCCCTGATCGCCGCCGGCTGCGTGGTGCTGGCGCTCGCGAGCTTCGGCATGACGCATTCGTTCGCGGAAGACGGGAACGCCATTCTGCGCTGCGCCGTAAGCGTCGCGACAATCGTCGTCGCGACGGCGCTGGTGCTGCGCAATCAGGCGGTCGCCGCAGTGCTCGCCCAACGCGCGAGCCTGCTCGACCTCACCCACGACACGGTCCTCGTGCGGAACATGGACGATGCGGTCACCTATTGGAACAAGGGTGCGGAGGAGATGTACGGCTGGTCGCGCGGCGAGGCGCTCGGCCGAAAACTCCACGAACTGTTGCAGACCGAGTTTTCCGCGCCGTTGCCGGAGATCATGGAGGAGCTGCTCCGGAACGGACGCTGGGAAGGACAACTCGTCCACGCGGCACGGGACGGTCGCCGGTTGGACATGGCCAGCCGCTGGCATCTGCAGCGCGACGCCGACGGGCGCCCCGTCTCGATCCTCGAGACGGACAACGACATCGGAGATCGCAAGCGCGCGGAGGCCGCCGCGCAGCGGCATCGCGAGGAACTCCAACTGATCATCGACTGGATTCCCGCACTCGTCTGGACCTCCTGTCCCGACCGGACCATCGACTATGTCAGCGCGCGCTGGGAGGAGAGTGGCTACTCCAGGGCAGACATCTTGGCCGATTGGCGGCTGGTGGTATTTCCCGAAGATCTGGAACGAGTGCGGCGCGCACGCGAAGATTCTCAGCTGACCGGCGAACCACTCAAGATCGAGCATCGCTTGCTCCGCAAGGACGGGAGCTACCGCTGGCACATTCTCCACAACATCCCGAGGCGCGACGATACGGGCGCGATCATCAAATGGTACGGCGTGAGCATCGACATCGAGGATCGCAAGCAGGCCGAGCAGGCGCTGCTGCGCAATCAGATCTACCTCAACGAGGCGCAAAGCCTGAGCCGGACCGGCAGCTTTGCTTGGAAGCCAGCCAGCGGCGAAGCGATCTGGTCAGCGGAGGCCCGGCGCATGTGGCAGCTCGACGCGAACGAGAAGCCTACCCTGGAGTTCATCCTGGGCCGCGTCCATCCAGATGACCGGGCCGAGTTCCTGGGCGTGCTGGAGCGCGCCAGGCTTGGCGCCGACCGGTTCGACTTCGAGCACCGGTGTGTGATGCCGGACGGATCCGTCCGCTATATCCGCGCTGTGGCCCAAGCCCATGTCAACGATGCCGGAGAGGTCGAGTTCCTCGGCGCGGCGATCGATGGGACTGAAGCCAAGGAGGCGCAGGAGGCGCTGCAGCAGGCGCAGGCGGAGCTCGCGCACCTGACGCGCGTGACGACGATGGGCGAGCTCGCCGCCTCGATCGCCCACGAGGTCAGCCAGCCTTTGGCCGGCATCATCACGCATGGCGAGGCGTCTCTGCGCTGGCTCGATCGCGTCGAGCCCGAGCTCGGCGAGGTGCGGGAAGGGATCGAGAACATGATCGGCGACGGCCGTCGCGCCGCCGACGTCATCCGCAAGCTGCGGGCGCTGGTCAGCCGCACCGAGATGAGCCCGGCACCTTATCCACTGGACGCATTGTTGGAAGATGCACTTGCGCTCGTGCAGCGCGAGATCACCAACCATCGGGTCAGGCTTGAGATCACCCTCGCCCCCGATCTGCCGCCGGTGAAGGTCGACCGCGTGCATCTGCAGCAGGTGTTCATCAATCTCGTCCTGAATGCGATCCAGGCGATGGGCGCCGTGGAGGATCGCCCCCGGCTGCTGAAGATCCGCAGCGGTCGAGACAAGCCCGGCGCAGTCTGGGTCGACTTTCGCGACAATGGCGCCGGGGTCGACCCGAAAGCCAAAGATCGCCTGTTCGAGCCGTTCTACACGACCAAGTCGGAAGGCATGGGCATGGGCTTGGCCATCAGTCGGACCATCGTGGCGGCGCATGGCGGGCAGATCTGGCTGGCCGACCACGAGGCGCCGGGCGCGAGCTTCCGGGTATCGCTGCCGGCCGCGACCATGACCGGGAACTGAGGAGCGGCCACTTGGCAAATGCGCATCCGACAGCGTCCGTGGCGCCGCTCGTCATCGTCGTGGACGACGATGAATCGATCCGGGCGGCGCTGAGCAGCCTGTTCCGGTCGGTCGGTCTGCAGGTCAAGCTGATTGCCTCGGCCGCCGAGCTGCTCGAGGATCCGCTGCCGGACGTGGAGAGCTGCCTGGTTCTGGACGTCAGACTGCCCAGCCTCAGCGGGCTGGATCTTCAGGCCAAGCTGGCCGAGGCAGGTATCCGCGTGCCGATCGTGTTCGTCACCGGCCATGGCGACATTCCGATGTCGGTGCGGGCCATGAAGGCCGGTGCCGTCGACTTCCTGCCCAAGCCGTTCCGTGACCAGGAAATGCTGGATGCGGTCACGACCGCCCTGGCGCGCGATCGGCGGCGGCGCATCGAGGAGGGTGCGGCCGCCGAAGTCCGGACGCGCTACGCGCAACTCAGCAGCCGCGAGCGCGAGGTCATGAGCCTCGTCACGGCCGGCTTGCTCAACAAACAGGTGGCGGGGCGGCTTGGCCTGAGCGAGATCACGGTGAAGATTCACCGGGGCAACGCGATGCGTAAGATGGGCGCGAAATCGCTGGCCGATCTGGTCCGGATGGCGGAGCTGCTGGGTGCCAGCGCAGAGGCGGACTCATCACCTAAGACTTCTGTATAATTCCCGGCGACATCAAGGCCGCCCATCTTGTTATGGGTTCGCCATTTGATTGACGGGGGATGCGCTCCGGCATCGCCATGGGATGGAATGATTGACCGATCGACCAGTGATCGCCGTCGTCGACGACGACGAGTCGGTTCGCAAGGCTCTGGACAGCCTGCTGCGCTCTTGGGGGATGGCCGTCACGTCCTTCGCCAGTGCAGCGGAGTTTCTGCAGTCACCCCGTCTAGCCAATACGAGCTGCCTGATCGCTGACGTGCAGATGCCAGGGATGGGCGGCCTCGAGCTGCATGATCGACTGACCGAGCTCGGCCACCGTCTGCCCATTATCTTGATGACGGCCTATCCCGACGCCAAGCTGCGCGACCGAGCGCTCGCTGCGGGTGCCATCGCCTTTCTGGGCAAACCATTCGCTGCGCAGGAGCTGTTCCAATACACCGAGGACGCACTGCGCTTGCCCAGGTCCAGCTAGCACGCTGGCACAGCGTCCAAACCATGGTATGATGTCGACAAACCAATGCGTGCAAAGCATCGCCCGGCGTATAATGGCCTGAGACGCATCCGATACGTAGATCTCTCTCCATGCAATCGGAACAAGTGACGGATCGCAACTGATCGATCCAAGATCCTTCGATCGGTCGTCATACACCTCCGCTCGCCTGCTCCGGTAAGCCACAGTTCGAGCCAGCCTCACTCGACATGAGCATAGCTCGATCAGCGGAGGGAATGCGATGTTCCACAGCACATCCTTTGATGGCGCGCAGGTCCAGGGTGCAGCCTTCGATGCACGGCACGATCCGACGGTGACGCCGGCACTGCGCCGGCGGAGCCGCGCCCCGCTGCCAATCTGGCGCCTGCGGCGGGTTGAGGCGTATATCGACACGAACATCGAAGGGCCGGTCACGCTGGCGGACCTCGCAGGCGTCGCAAGGCTGTCGCGCATGCACTTCGCCGCCCAGTTCCGGGCGGCGACCGGCATGAGGCCTCATGAGTTTCTGCTCCGGCGCAGGATCGACCATTCCCAGGTCATGCTGGCCGATCCGCGCGCCAAGCTGGCCGAGGTCGCGCTCAGCGTCGGCTTCCAGACCCAGGCTCACTTCACCACCGTATTCAAGCGCTTCGTTGGCGATACCCCCCACCGCTGGCGTCAGGCCGCGCTTGCCGATGGGTGGTCCGGTGGGGTCGAACTCGGATCCTGATGACCGGGCATGCCATCGGTCGGGTATCGGGACGTGCCGCATGCGGCCCGGATATGCGGATCTTCCCGATCCGGCTAAAGTCGACTTGCCGAGACTCGCCAAGCCATACGGCCAGAAGCAGCTGGAAGCCGAACTGATGAAGTTGCTGCAGACATCCGCACCGACCGGAAATTCCGCTCAGCGTGTCTGAGTGGGTGCGCGAGGCGGTGCCGATCCACACTCCCGGCCGAGATCAGGCGGCGAGCCTGCAGGGTGCCGTGGTGGATGGCGTCGGCTGGCGGCCGATCCCCCAGAGGGATCGCCGAAGGGCATGATCGTCCATTTCGTCGGACCGAAGGTGGAACCGCACCGCCGCAGCCGACCAAGAGGAGCATCGGATGTCTTCAGCTTGCAATCATCTCGACACCATCCGCCACGTCAAGCCGAGCGCACGCGGCTGCGAGGAATGCCTGAAGAGCGGCAGTTCTTGGGTTCATCTCCGGCTGTGCCGGACCTGCGGCCATGTCGGTTGCTGTGACCAGTCTCCGCACCGCCACGCGACCGCGCATTTCCACGCGACCAACCATCCCATCATCGAGGGCTACGATCCGCCGGAAGGATGGGGGTGGTGCTATGTCGACGAGGTGATGCTGGACCTCGGCGCCGACCATACCCCTCAGGACGGACCGATCCCGCGTTTCGTGTGACGATCTTAGTCCAAGCGCGCTCGCCAGCCGCCCGACAACCGGGTGTGAGAACACTCGTGTCGAGTGGCTCGTGCGCCTGGGCGGCTAAGAGCCTAAGAACACTGTGAAGCTGAACTGCTGCCGTAGGGGGTGGCGGAGGGAGCGGGATTTGAACCCGCGAGGGGTTGCCCCCAACACGCTTTCCAGGCGTGCGCCATAGACCGCTCGGCCATCCCTCCGCAAAGGCGGCCGGAACATAGCGACGGGCGTGGCGGCGCGCAACAGGGGGCACCGGTCATGGCGGCAACACCAGGACGGCGCGGAAATCGTTGACGTTGGTCAAGGTGGGGCCGGTGACGACCTGATCGCCCAGAGCCTCGAACAGGCTGTGGGCGTCGTTGGCGGCGAGCGTCGCGCGCGGGTCGAACCCCGCGGCCCGGGCGCGGGCAAGGCTGTCCGGGGCGACGATCGCGCCGGCCACCTCCTCCGCTCCGTCGATGCCGTCGGTGTCAGCGGCGAGTGCCCAGATTCGCGGCTCACCGCCGAGCGCCACCGCGAGGCCCAGGAGACACTCGACGTTGCGGCCACCCCTGCCCTGACCGCGAACCGTCACCGTCGTCTCGCCGCCCGAGAGCAGAACCGCGGGTGCCGCGACCGGGCGGCCGTGGCGGGCGACCGACTGCGCGATGCCGGCCATGACCTTGCCCACCTCGCGCGCCTCGCCTTCCAGCGCATCGCCCAACAGCACCGGCGCCACACCTGCCGCGAGGGCGAGCTTGGCCGCCGCCTCCAGGCTCAACTGCGGCGCCGCGATCAATCGCACCGAGGCGCGCGCGAGGCGCGAATCGCCCGGTTTGGGCGTCTCGGCGGCCGCGGAGCCGAGATGCCGGAGCACGGCCGGCGCCAACTCGATCCCGTAGCGGCCGAGGATGGCCCGCGCGTCGGCGGTCGAGGTGGCGTCGGGCACGGTCGGGCCGCTGGCGATCACGCCCGGATCGTCCCCGGGCACGTCGGAGATCAGCAGCGACACGGTGTGGGCCGGCCAGGCCTCCACCGCCAAGCGTCCGCCCTTGATGCGCGAGAGATGCTTGCGGACGCAGTTCATCTCGTCGATGGAGGCGCCCGAGCGCAGCAATGCTCGGTTGATCGCCTGCTTGTCGGCCAGGCTGAGCCCATCCGCCGGCAGGCTGAGCAATGCCGAGCCGCCGCCGGAAATCAGCGCCAGCACGAGATCGTCCTCGCCGAGCCCGCTCACCAGGTCAAGAATGCGCGCGGCCGCCGCCTCGCCGGCAGCATCCGGGATGGGATGAGCCGCCTCGACGACCTCGATGCGCTTGCAAGGGGCGCCATGGCCGTAGCGGGTGACGATCAGCCCCGACAGCTCGCCCGCCCAGTGCCGCTCCAGCGCCAATCCCATCGCGGCGGATGCCTTGCCGGCACCCACGACCACGGTCCTGCCGCGCGGCGGCTCGGGCAGATTCGCCGGCAGGACGAGGGCCGGATCGGCCGCCGCCACCGCGGCGTCGAACAGCGCGCGCAGGAGGACCCGCGGCTCCACCCTGCTAGCCTTCGGCGACCGGGTGGTTCGCCATCAGCTCCAGCGCCTTGACCATGGCCGAGTGGTCCCAAGCCTGGCCGCCATTGGCGGCACAGGCATTGAACAGCTCGGCGGCGGTGGCGGTGTTGGGCAGGCTGACGCCGAGCGCGCGGGCGCCCTGCAGCGCCAGGCTGAGATCCTTCTGATGCAGCTCGATCCGGAAGCCCGGATTGAAGGTGCGCTTGATCATGCGTTCGCCATGGACCTCGAGGATGCGCGAGCTCGCGAACCCGCCCATCAGCGCCTGGCGGACCTTCGCGGGGTCGGCGCCAGCCTTGGCGGCGAACACCAGGGCCTCGGCCACGGCCTCGATGTTGAGCGCAACGATGATCTGGTTGGCGACCTTGGTGGTCTGGCCGTCGCCATTGCCGCCGACCAGCGTGATGTTCTTGCCCATGAGCTCGAACAGCGGCTTCACCCGCTCGAACGCCGCGTCGGGTCCGCCCACCATGATGGTCAGCGTCCCGGCTTTGGCCCCGACCTCGCCGCCCGAGACCGGGGCGTCGAGATAGTCGCAGCCCAGCTCGTTGATCCGCTTGGCGAACTCCTTGGTCGCCAAGGGGGCGATCGAGCTCATGTCGACCACGGTCTTGCCGGCTGACAGGCCCGCCGCAACGCCGTTCTCGCCGAACAGCACCCGCTCCACGTCGGGCGTGTCGGGGACCATGGTGACGATCACCTCGGCCTGCTCCGCGACCTCATTGGGCGAGGCGCAGGCCTTGCCGCCGGCGTCGAGCATGTCCTGCGGCACGCCGCTGCGGCTGTTGAGGTAGAGCTCGTGGCCACCCTTGCCGAGGTTGAGCGCCATGGGCTTGCCCATGATGCCGAGCCCGATGAATCCGACCTTCATGACGGTGCGTCCCTTCTGCTGGTTCGAGTCAGGCGGCGCGGCGGTAGGGCGCGAACCAGCCCAGCCCGGCAGAGGTCGCCCCCTTGGGCTTGTACTCGCAGCCGACGAACCCGTCATAGCCGGCCTCGTCCAGTGCCGCGAAGATGAAGGGATAGTTGATTTCGCCGGTGCCGGGCTCGTTGCGGCCGGGATTGTCGGCAATCTGGACGTGGCCGATCCGGTCCTTCAGCCGGCGGAAGGTCGGCACGAGGTCGCCCTCCATGATCTGCATGTGGTAGAAGTCGTACTGCAGGAACAGGTTGTCCGAGCCGACCTCGTCCATGATCTCGATCGTCTGGCCCGAGCGGTTGAGGAAGAAGCCCGGGATGTCCCGGGTGTTGATCGCCTCGACCACCAGCATGATGCGGGCCTTGGCGAACTCCGGCGCCGCGTGCTTCAGGTTGGCGACCAGGGTCCGGCGCGCCTCGACCGCGGGCACGTCCTTGGGCGGGATGCCGGCCAGGCAGTTGACCCGCCGGCATCCCAGCGCGGTCGCATACTCGATGGCGCTGACGACACCGGCGTGGAACTCCTCCTCGCGGCCGGGGATGCAGGCGACGCCGCGCTCGCCCGCGGCCCAGTCGCCGGCGGGCATGTTGTGCAGGGCCTGGGTGAGGCCGTGCTCCTTGAGCAGATCGGCCAGCAGTTCCTTGCGGTAGGGATAGGGAAACAGGAACTCGACCGCCTCGAACCCGTCGGCCGCCGCCGCGGCGAAGCGCTCGACGAAATCGTGCTCGTTGTAGAGCATGGTGAGATTGGCGGCGAACTTCGGCATCCCGTCCTCCCTGTCCGGCGGAGCCTTGTCTCACGCCGTCTGCTTGAATTTCGCCGCCAGCTGCTCCGAGCCGCGCACGAGGATCGCCACGTCGGCACCGACCGCGGTGAACAGGCAACCCAGGTCGATATAGCGTCGGGCCAGCGTCTCGTCTCCGGTCAGAATGCCGGGAATGCTCCCGCAGGCCTTGATTCGCGCGATCGCCTGCTCGATCACACGCTGCACCTCGGGGTGGGCCGGGCTACCGAGATAGCCGATCGCGGCGGAGAGGTCGCCCGGGCCGATGAACACGCCATCGACCCCGTCGGTCGTGGCGATTGCCTCGAGATTGATCCAGGCCCTGCTGAGTCTCCACTTGGACCAGCACGCACAGCTCCTCCTCGCAGCGGGTGTGGTAGTCCCTGACGCGGCCGAACCGCGACGCACGCGAAGCCGAGGCGAAGCCACGCACGCCACGCGGCGGGTAGCGCACGGCCGCCACCGCCTGCTCGGCCTCCTCGCGCGACTGCACATAGGGAATCAGGAAGGTCTGGACCCCGATATCGAGCAGCCGCTTGAGCATCACGGCGTCGTTCCAGGCTGGCCGCACGACCGGATGAGCGGTGCCGCCCGTCGCCGCCTGGAGCTGGCTGTGGACCATCGGCGGCTCGTTGGCGCTGTGCTCACAGTCCAAGAGCAGCCAGTCGAAACCCGATCCCGCCAGGATCTCCACCGTCGTGTTGTTGGCGAGGCTGCTCCAAAGGCCGACCTGCAACCGGCCGGACTTGATCGCGCGCTTGAAGCTGTTGACGGGCAGGTCCACGGCGGTTCCTCTCTCAGCTCAATGAATCTCTGGCTCGGGCAGCGGGTCGGTGCCGAGCAGGAAGTCGAAGTCGCAGCCCTCGTTGGCCTGCTGGATGTGCGCGGCATACAGGCGGCCCCAGCCTCGCGGCGGCGGCGGCTTGGGCCGCCAGCCGGCGCGGCGCCGCTCGAGCTCGGCCTCGTCCACCAGCAGGTCGAGCCGCCGCGCGCCGACGTCGACCGCGATCAGGTCGCCGGTGCGCACCAGTGCCAGCGGTCCGCCGATCGCGGCTTCCGGTGCGACGTGGAGGATGCAGGCGCCGTAGGAGGTGCCGCTCATGCGCGCGTCCGAGATGCGCATCATCTCGCGCACGCCCTGGCGGAGCAGCTTCACCGGCAGGGGCAGCATGCCCCATTCCGGCATGCCCGCACCGACCGGGCCGGCGTTCTTCAGCACCAGCACATGGTCTGGCGTGACGTCGAGCTCGGGGTCGTTGATCGCCGCCATCATGGCGTCGTAGTCCTCGAACGCCAGGGCCGGGCCGGTGTGCTTGAGGAAACGCGGGTCCGCCGCCGAGGGCTTCATCACCGCCCCGTCGGGCGCCAGATTGCCGTAGAGGATCGCGGTAGCCTCCTTGGCCACCGGATCGGCCAAAGTGTGGATGACCTTTGCGTCGAAGATCTCGGCCCCGGCGATGTTCTCGCCGAGGCTGCGGCCGTTCACCGTCGGGCGATCCAGCTCGAGCTCGTCGCGCAGCTGCGCCAGCAGCGCCCGGATGCCGCCTGCGTAGAAGAAGTCCTCCATCAGGTACTGGCCCGACGGCCGCACATCGGCCAACACCGGAACCCGCCGTGCCAGCTCGTCGAAGCGACCCAGCTCCAGCGGGATGCCGGCACGCCGTGCCATGGCGACGAGGTGGATCATGGCGTTGGTCGACCCGCCCATGGCCAGGTGGCAGCGGATGGCGTTGTCCACACCGCCGGCCGACATGATGTCCGACGGCTTCAGGTCCTCCCAGACCATCTCCACGATCCGGCGCCCGGACTCGGCGCACATGCGGGGGTGGCCAGCATCGGGCGCCGGGATCGATGAGGCGCCGGGCAGCGAGAAGCCGAGCGCTTCGGTGATCGCGGTCATGGTGGCGGCAGTGCCCATGGTCATGCACATGCCGGCCGAGCGGGCGATACCGCTCTCGATGTCGTTCCAGTCCTGCATGGTGATCGTGCCGGCCTGCAGCTCGGCCCAGTATTTCCAGCTGTCGGAACCCGAGCCCAGCACCTGGCCATGCCAGTTGCCGCGCAACATGGCGCCGGCGGGCACGAAGATCGCCGGCAGGTTCATCGAGATCGCACCCATGAGCAGGCCGGGTGTGGTCTTGTCGCAGCCGCCCATCAGGACGGCTCCGTCGACCGGATGACTGCGCAGCAGCTCCTCGGCCTCCATGGCCAGGAAATTCCGGTAGAGCATGGTGGTCGGCTTGACGAACGGCTCGCTGAGCGAGATCGCGGGCAGCTCGAGCGGGAAGCCGCCCGCCTGGAACACCCCGCGCTTGACGTCCTCGACGCGCTCCTTGAAATGCGCGTGGCACTGGTTGATGTCCGACCAGGTGTTGAGGATCGCGATCACCGGCTTGCCGAGATAGTCCTCTGGACCGTAGCCCATTTGCTTGATCCGCGAGCGGTGCCCGAAGGCCCGCAGATCCTGGACGCCGAACCACCGGTGCGAGCGCAGCTGCTCGGGAGTCTTCCTGGTCATGCCATGATCCGTTCCGGGCGGTGCTCGCGAGGCGTGAAGTCCTGCGTGACGAATCCGCCGCCCTGATAGCGTTGCGCCGCCGCATCCAAGGGATTTGGCCGGCTGAGGATCTCCTCGGCATGGTCTTCCGCGTTCTGCGTCGGGTGGTAGCCGAGCCGTTCCGCGCCGGCGTTGTCCCAATAGCTGCGCGTGTTCGCCGACACGCCCCAAACCACGAGATAGCCGATATCGGTAGCCTCGATGCAGCGCATGGTCAGCTGCAGCAGATCCTTGTGCCCGAGCCAAGTGCTGAGATGGCGCGGCTCCATCGGCCGCGCCAGGGCACTGCCGATGCGGACGCTGATGCCCTCGATGCCGTGCTTGTCCCAGTACATCCGGGCCATGCCCTCGCCCCACATCTTGCTGAGGCCGTAGAAGCCGTCGGGGCGGAAGTCGCAGTCGAGGGTCAGCTTCTCCTCGACGGGATGCATCCCGATCGTGTGGTTGGAACTGGCGAACACGACGCGCTTCACCCGATGCCGGCGAGCGCCTTCGTAGACCGCGTGCAGCGCCACCAGATTGTTGGCGATGATCTCCGGCAGCGGCCGCTCGACGCTGGTGCCGGCCAAGTGGATCAGCACGTCGATACCCTCGAGCAGGCGGTCGACCACCGCCGGATCGCGCAGGTCGCCGAGCAGGACCTCCTCGCCCTGGTGCAGCGGCACGAGCGGCTCACCCCAGCCCGACGAGCGCAGATCGACACCGCGCTCAATCAGGGCGGGACGCAGGAACTGGCCGACATTGCCGCTGGCGCCGGACAGGGCGACCTTGGTCATGAGCAACTCCTACTTGGCGAACAGGTGCGGCAGGCCGAGCGAGATCACCGGCACGTAGGTCACCAGCATCAGCGTGGCGAAGGCGGCAATGTAGAACGGCCAGATGGTCCGCACCGCCTGGGTGATCGGGATCTTGCCGACCGCACAACCGACGAACAGCACCGAGCCCACCGGCGGCGTGCACAAGCCGATGCCGAGGTTCAGCACCAGCACGATCCCGAAATGCACGGGGTCCATGCCGAACTGCTTGACCACCGGGAGGAAGATCGGCGTCGTGATCAGGATCAGCGGCGCCATGTCCATGAAGCAGCCGAGGACCAGCAGGATCAGGTTGATCAGAAGGAAGATGACGATCGGATTGTCGCTGATCGAGGTCATCAGGTTGATCATCGCCGCCGGGATCTGCAGCAACGCCAGCATGAAGCCGAACGCCGAGGCGGTGCCGATGACGAGCAGGACCATGGCCGTCGTGCGGACCGCACCCAGCGTGGCGATCTTGAAGTCTTCCCAGCTGAGGCTGCGATAGACGATCGCGGTGATCAGCATCGAGTAGAGCACGGCGATGGTCGAGCTCTCGGTGGCCGTGAAGACGCCCGAGCGCACGCCGCCGACGATGATCGCGGCGAGCAGCAGGCCCGGCACCGCCGCGATGAAAATGGCGCCGAAGGTCTGCCAGCCGGGGAACGGCTCCGCCGGGTAGCCGCGCCGCCGGGCGACGACATAGGCGGTGATCATCAAGAGGACGCCGAGCAGCAGGCCGGGCACGATGCCGGCGGTGAACAGATCGGAGATCGAGATCGAGCCGCCGGCGGAGATCGAATAGATGATCATGTTGTGGCTGGGCGGGATCATCAGCGCGATCACCGACGAGACCACGGTGACGTTGACCGCGTAGTCGACCGCATAGCCGCGCTTTTGCATCTGCGGGATCATCAGGCCGCCGACCGCGGCGGCATCGGCGACGGCCGAGCCGGACACACCGCCGAAGAAGGTGCTGGCCAGCACGTTGACCAGACCCAGCCCGCCTCGCAGATGACCGATCACCGCCGAGGCGAACCGGACCAGCTTCTCGGCGATGGCGCCGCGGAGCATCAGGTCGCCGGCATAGATGAAGAACGGAATCGCCATCAGGGCGAACACGTTCATGCCCGACGCCATGCGCTGGAACACCACCAGCGGCGGCAAGCCCATGTAGACGGCCGTCGCCAGCGCCGAAATGCCGAGCACGAAGGCGACGGGCACGCCGATGACCAGCAGAACGACAAAGGTGCCGAACAGGATCAAGGTCGCCATTGTTCCCTACTCCCCAAGCACGGCTTGGGCGCGCGCCGTTTCGTCGATCGGGTCCGGCTGACCGGAGAACAGGACCAGGAGGTGCTCGAGCGAGAACAAGGCGATCAGGGCGCCGGCAAGTGCGATCGGCAGGTAGCTGACCCCTTGCGGCAAATCGAGGACTGCGATCGTGTTGGTCCAGGTGGCGCGCGCCAGTGCCGCCCCGTACCAGGCCATCGCCAGACCGAAGATGCCGACGACGGCGTGGTTGGCGTAGTCGAAGCCACGCCGCACACCCTCCGGCACCAGGGTGCGGAACAAGTCCAGGCTGAGATGGAAGCCCTCGTGCACGCCCACGGCCGCCGCGAGCAGGATGTAGTACAGCATCAGCAGGAGCGAGACCGGCTCCGTCCAGGTCGGTGAGTTGTTGAGGACGAAGCGGCCGAAGATCTGCCAGCCGATCGCCGCCGTCATGATGACGAGGCCGATCCCGCTCACCCACAGCGCCAGGCGTGCGAACACGCCCAGCACCGTGGTCAGGCGCCGTAGCCCGGGGGGTGGCGGCACCGCCGCGACCGCCGCGGGACGATGCGCCGGGGCGGTCATTGGACCGCCTTGATCCGCTCGATCAGGTCGTTCACCTTGGGATCGGCGGCGAACCGCTTGTAGACCGGCGCCATGGCGTCGATGAACGGCTGCTTGTCGACCTCGTTGACCTGTGAGCCGCCGTCGACGACGGCCTTGTGGGCCTCGATCTCGCTCGCCTGCCACAGCTCGCGCATCTTGCCGACCGACTCCTTGGCGGTCTCGCGGACGATTTGCTGGTCCTCGGGCGACAGCGTGTCCCAGGTCATCTTCGACATCACCAGCATCTCTGGCGTCATCGAGTGCTCGGTCAGGCTGTAGTACTTGGCGACCTCGAAGTGACGCGTGCTCCAGTAGCTCGGCCAATTGTTTTCCGCACCATCGACCACGCCGGTCTGAATGGCGCTGTAGACCTCACCGAACGGCATCGGTGTAGGATTGGCGCCCAGCGCCTCGACCATGGCGATGAACACGTCGGACTGGATGACGCGCAGCTTCAGGCCCTTCATGTCGTCCAGCGACGTGATCGGGTGCTTGGAGTTGTAGAAGGAACGCGTGCCGGAATCGTAGAACGCCAGCCCGATCAAGCCGTGCGGCTCCATGGCCGCAAGGATCTCCTCGCCGATCGGCCCATCGAGAACCTTGTGCAGATGGTCGATGTCGCGAAACAGGAACGGCATGCCGAGGGCCACGGTCTCGGGTGCCACCTGATTGAGTGGCGCCAGATTGATCCGGTCCATGTCGAGCGCGCCGAACTGGGTCTGCTCGATCGTGTCCTTTTCCTCGCCGAGCTGCGCCGAGTGGTAGACCTGGATCGTCAGCCTGCCGTCGGTCCGCTGGCTGAGCAGCTCGCCCATGTACTTGACGGCCTCGACCGTCGGATAGCCGTCGACGTGCGTGTCGGCGGACCGCAGCTCGCGCGCACTCGCCGGCAACGCGATCGCCAGGCACGCACCGAAGGCCAGCCCACGCAATAGTGCTGTCGTCCTCATGATCCCCCCATGTGACCATCCCCGCCTTGAGCGACGGCCGGTCAGCCCACGCCAATATCCGTCAACACGACAGTTCACGCCGAATTGACCGACAGCTGACATATCAATTGGCGATCAGAACGTCAAACGCTAGATTGACAGCAATCGAGTCCCAACCATGTTGTCGCAGCTGCGGAGTACGGCCATGGATTTCAACCCTCGACCACGCGACGGCCCGCCGGAATCCCTGGCTGAATCGGCATACTTGGCCATCGAGAAGATGATCGTCACGCAAAGCCTGCGGCCGGGCTCCATGATCTCGGAGAACCAGCTGAGCGAGCAGCTCGGCTGCGGGCGGACGCCGATCCGCGAGGCCCTGCAGCGCCTCAAGTTCGAAGGCTATGTAGAGATCCATCCGCGCCGCGGTGTCCTGGTGGCGCCGATCGACGTGCTGAAGCAGCTCGAGCTGCTAGAGGTCCGCCGCCCGCTGGAGCGCCTCGTCGTCCGGCTGGCCGCCGAGCGCGCCTCGGATGCGGAGCGTCTGGAAATGCACGCCCTCGCCGGCGAGATCACCGCCGCCGCTGCGGCCGGCAATGCGCTCCGCTACCTCAGCGCGACGCGGACCATTCACGCCACGGAAGCCCGCTGCGGCCCACAACGCGGCACTCGCCACGACCATCGGGATCATCCACGGCCAATCGCGCCGGTTCTGGTACGCGCAGATCGAGGCCAGCGGCGCATTCCCCGAGGGTTCGAGGATTCATGCCACCACGCTGAACGCCATTTCCGCCGGTGACACGGACGCGGCAGCCGCCAGCGCCGACCGACTGCTCGACCACCTGGAGCGCCTCACCCGCGGTGCGCTCGACCGCCTCACCGTGCGGACCTAGGGGCGGCCGGGGATGGCGCGCGCCCCAAAGCGCTGATCCCATTCGTCCTGCACCTGCTGCAGTACCCGCATCGCCGGCAGCACCGACGGCCCGGATGCCAATGGCGGGCGCTTGGTCCGGACCGCATCGAGGAAATCGTCGATGATCCGGGCGGCATTGGTTTGCTCGGTCTCGATTGCCTCCGTGCCGGCGCGGGTCCGCAGGTTCCCCGCCAGGATATCGGTAGCGTAGCTGTCGCGATCGGTGACGACCAAGTGGTCGTAGATCCGGAAGCCGGCATGGTAGGAGCCGTGGACGAGGAGCGTCTGCTCCGCCTCGGTCTCGACCAGGATCGCGCATTCCATCGGCACGCCCGTGCGCTCGTGGCACGGTCCGTAGTGGCTTTGCACCCGCCGGACCGGAGCGCCGTCGAGCAGGTAAAGACCGAGATCGACGAAGTGGCAGAAGTGGTGCCACAGGATATTGTCGGTCCAGCTGCGGCGATAACCGGTGGCGCCGACGTTCTCCATGCGGTCGATGAAGAAGCGGCCGGCGATGTGGCGGATGCGCTCGGTACCGAGCCGGGTCCGCGCCAGCAGGTCGCCGGTCGCCGGCGGAAAGCGCATCGGGTGGCTGAGTCCGTAGACCACGCCGCTGCGCTCCCCCGCGGCCACCACGCGCTCCGCACCCGCGAGGCTCATCGCGATCGGGATCTCGATCAGCGTGTGCTTGCCGGCCTCCAGGCAACGGATCGCCTGCGCCTCGTGCTGGTCGCTCGGAGTCGCCAGGACGACCGCGTCCACCTCCTCGTCCGCGAGCGCCTCGTCGAGCGACAGGGTCCAGCGGCGATAGCCGAAGTGCCCGGCGAAATCGCGGCATGCTTCGGCCCGCCGGCCGACCAGGGTGTGCAGGACGGCGCCGGCATCGAGGAAGGCCCGGGAATGCCAGTCCCCCATCATGCCGTAGCCGACCATGCAGACGTTCACGACGTCATCTTGCGCCGGCCCCTGCCCCCGCACCTTCGAGCGCCGAGCCCGATATCTGGTCGAGCCGCAGCGAAGGATCGAGGCACAGGATCTCCTCGAACTCGGTGACTGCGTGGATGTCGGTGCCCATCGAGATGTTGGTCACCCGCTCCAGAATGAACTCGACCACCACCGGCACGCGATGCTCCTGCATCAGCGCCCGCGCCTTGGCGAAGCCCTCCTTGAACTCGTTCGGGCTCTTGATCCGGACTGCCTTGCAGCCCAGGCCTTCGGCCACGGCGACATGGTCGACGCCATAGCCCTCGACCTCGCCGCTGTTGACGTTGTCGAAGGCGAGGCTGACCTCGAAGTCCATCTTGAAGCCACGCTGCGACTGGCGGATCAGGCCGAGATAGGAATTGTTCACCACCACGTGCAGGTAGGGCAGCTTGTGCTGCGCGCCGACCGCCAGCTCCTCGATCATGAACTGGAAATCGTAGTCGCCGGACAAGGCCACGATCTCGCGGTCGGGGTCGGCGGCGCGCACGCCGAGCGCGGCCGGCAGGGTCCAACCCAGCGGCCCGGCCTGGCCGCAATTGATCCAGTTGCGCGGCTTGTAGACGTGGAGGAACTGCGCGCCGGCGATCTGCGACAGGCCGATCGTGGTGACGTAACAGGTGTCGCGGCCGAACTCCTGGTTCATCTCCTCATAGACACGCTGCGGCTTGAGCGGGACCTCGTCGTAGTGGGACTTGCGCAGCATGTTGAGCTTGCGGTGCTCGCACTCCTGCGCCCAGGCGCCGCGGTCCGGCAGCCGGCCCTCTGCCTTCATCTCCTTGGCCACTGCGACAAACTGCTCGAGCGCCGCCCTGGCGTCCGAGACGATGCCGAAGTCCGGGTTGAACACGCGGCCGATCTGGGTCGGCTCGATGTCGACGTGCACGAACTTCCGGCCCTTGGTGTAGCTCTCGAGCGTGCCGGTGTGCCGGTTGGCCCAGCGGTTGCCGATGCCGAGCACGAAGTCCGACTTGAGGAAGGTGGCGTTGCCGTAGCGGTGGCTGGTCTGCAGCCCGACCATGCCGGCCATCAAGGGATGGTCGTCGGGAATCGAGCCCCAGCCCATCAGTGTGGGGATCACCGGCACACCGGTGGTCTCGGCGAACTCGACCAGGAGATCGCAGGCATCCGCATTGATGATCCCGCCGCCGGCGACGATCAGTGGATGTTCGGCCTCATTGAGCATCGCCATCGCCTTCTCGACCTGGCGGAGGCTGGCCATCGGCTTGTAGACCGGCAAAGGCTCGTAGGTGTCGAGGTCGAACTCGATCTCGGCTGTCTGCACGTCGATCGGCAGGTCGATCAGCACCGGTCCCGGCCGGCCCGAGCGCATGACGTGGAATGCCTGCTGGAACACGCGCGGCACCAGCCCGGGCTCCAGCACGGTGACCGCCCACTTGGTCACGGGCTTGGCGATCGATTCGATGTCGATCGCCTGGAAGTCCTCCTTGTGCAGCCTGGCGCGCGGCGCCTGGCCGGTGATGCACAAAATGGGCAGGGAATCCGCAATCGCGGCGTAGAGACCGGTGATCATGTCGGTTCCGGCCGGACCCGAGGTGCCGATGCACACACCGATGTTGCCGGCGACCGCACGCGTGTAGCCATCGGCCATGTGCGATGCGCCCTCGACATGGCGGGCCAGGATGTGCCGGATGCCGCCATGATCGCGCATGGCCGCGTAGAACGGGTTGATCGCGGCGCCCGGTACGCCGAAGGCGACACTCACGCCTTCCTTCTCCAGGACCCGCACCGCAGCCTCGACCGCCGTCATCCTAGCCATCGTCGATCTCCCTGATCGCACGTCTCGTGACTGGAAAACTATGATGCGTGCCACATGTCCGCAACAGAAAGTGGAAGTCTTCCCGCATGGTGGAAAAGGAGCGGCTATCCATTTGAATTCAGGCGCTGGTTCCAGCTGGCGCAGTGGAAAGGCGGGCAGCCGAATGGCCTCCGAGCTCGGACGAGAACTCGCCGGCAATGCGGGCGGTGAGCGCGCCGAGTTCTGCGAGCCTCGCTTCGTCGATGCGCGCACCGGGCCCCGACAGGGACAAGGCCGCCACCGGCTGCCCGTGCTCGTCGAACACAGCGGACGCGACACAGCGCAGACCGACCGCGTGCTCCTCGTCGTCGACGGCAAAGCCGCGCTCCCGACCGAGCTCCAGGTCGTGACGTAGCCGGCTGGGCGTGTCGACGGTCCGCTCGGTGAATCGCTTGAGCCCATGCTGCCGAATCACCCGCGCGAGGTCCGGCTCGGCCAGCCAGCCCAGCATCGCCTTGCCCGCGCTCGAGCAGTGCATCTTCACCCGGCCGCCGGGCCGCGCAATCGCGCGCATCATCTGCCGGCACTCGACCTGGGCCATGCAGATCGCCTCGCCGTCCTGCTCGAGGTAGAGGTTCGCAGTCTCGCCGCCTTCCTCCATCAGCCGTCGGAGATAGGGACGGGACATGACGACCACGTCGCGGGTGCGCACGAACGCGTTGCCGATGATGAACGCCTCGACCCCGACCTGCCAAAGATGCGCCGTAGCATCGAAGCGGACGAACCGCTCCTGCTGGAGCGTGGTCAGTAGGCGGTGCGCGGTCGAAGCCGGCAGTCCGGCCATCTGCGCGACGTCGGTGAGCGTCATCCCCTCGCCGCTTTCCGCAACCGCGCGAAGAATTGCCAGCGCGCGACCGACCGACTGCACCTGACCCGTACGGATGCCGTCACCGGCTGAAGGCGAAGATCTGCTGGGCGACCGTCGCATGCCGGGTCAGCCCTCGGCGACAAACCGCTCGAGCGCGGTCACCACCAGTCGGTGGTCCTCCTCTTGCGGCAGCCCCGAGACCGTGACCGTGCCGACCATCCCCACCTTGCGCACCCGGATCGGGAAGGCGCCACCATGGGCGGCGAATTCGACCGGATCGACCCCGAACCGCTCGGACAGCGTCACACCGCGCGCGCGGCAGGAGACACCCATGTAGAAGGAACTGCGATGGAAGCGGTAGACCGTGGCCGTCTTGCGCCGGACCCAATGCCCGTTGTCGGGGGTGGTACCGGGCAGGGCGACATGGAACAGCTGATGTTGGACGCGGGTGACGTCGACGGCGATCGGCAGGCGTTCGGCCCGGGCACGCTCGACCAGCAGCATGCCGAGGCGGAACGCATCGTCATGGTCGAAGCCCGCGAGCTGCAGCCGCTCCTCCTGCTCCAACAGGTCTGCCAGAAGCATCTCGTCGGTGGCCACCTGCATCTCCCCTGCGGTCGGCGCAGCATCTGGTCGCGCACCCCGGCCGATCCTGGCACCTTCGCGGCACCTGTCGCAACCGCCCTACGGCAAGAGGAGCCAATCCTTGCCCAGCCGACGCACCACCATCGTCGCAGTCACCATCCTGGCAGGCCGGATCCTGGTCGAACCAGGTCGGTCTGCGGCCCAGGCCCTCTTCCCGCTTCGGCCAATCGCGCTGGTGGTGCCCTTCCCGGCCGGCGGCTCCACGGACCTCGTAGCCCGGCTGATCGCGGAGAAGCTGAGCCAGGACCTCGGTCAGCCGGTCGTGGTCGAGAACCGCGAGGGTGCCGGCGGTGTCGCCGGCGCCGCGGCGGTGGCCAGTGCCGATCCGGACGGCTACACGCTGCTCATGGGCACGGTGGCGACGCATGCGCTCAACCCGGCCGTTCCCGGCAGCGTGCCCTACGATCCCGTCGCGGACTTCGCGCCGATCTCCCTTCTCGTGGTCGTCCCGAACGTTCTCGTGGTGAGTCCCGATCTGCCGGTCGAGACGGTCGGTGAACTGATCGCGCTCCTCAAGGCGAATCCCGGCCGGTACAGCTATGCCTCGGCTGGCTATGGCACGCCGTCGCATCTGTCCGGCGAGCTGTTCAAGACCATGGCCGGCGTCGACATGGTCCACGTGCCCTACAAGGGCGCCGGCCCGGCGCTGGTCGATCTGATGGGCGGATTCGTTCCGATCATGTTCGACAATCTCCCATCCTCTGCTGAATTCGTCAGGTCCGGCAAGCTGCGGGGTATCGCCGTGACCACGGCGGAGCGCGCGGCCGCATTGCCCGAGCTGCCGACGGTCGGCGAATCGGGGCTGCCAGGGTTCGAGACCTACAGCTGGAACGCCCTGTTCGCTCCGGCAGGCACACCGCTTGACGTGCTCGCACGGTTGAACCAAGCGGTGGTCAAGGCGCTTGCGGACCCGGAAGTGCGAACGACCCTGGAAGGCTCCGGCGCGGTGATCGTCGGCTCGACCCCCGCGGATCTGGCTCTGCACGTTCGGGCTGAACTCGCCAAGTGGGCGCCGGTCGTCAGAGCCTCGGGCGCGCAGTTCGACCAAGTGCCGCCATAGCTGGCGAGCACGACAAGTTCTGGCACCGAACGAGGCCCGGAATCCCGCCATGGCTGATTGACCTAAGTTGCATTTCGTCGATAAGTTGTGGCGATACGCCTTGCCCGAACGGAGCGGCATGCGCATGGGAGACGCGCTCAATTACATTGTCGGCGCCGCCGCGTTCGTCCCGCACGGCTACTGCCTGCTATGGCGGCCCGACCTGGTGGCCTTGCATGCGGTGTCGGATGCCGTGACCGCCATCGCCTATTTTTCGATTCCCGCGGCGATCGTGGTGTTTCTCCGCCGCCGGCCGGACCTCGACTATCCCGGAGTGGCGGCACTCTTCGCCACCTTCATCCTCGCCTGCGGGCTGACCCACGTTGCCGACCTCACCACGCTCTGGTGGCCCATCTACGGCATCGAGGGCCTGATGAAGGCGGTCACCGCCATGGCCTCCATCCTCACCGCCATCGTGGTATGGCGCCTCATCCCCAGCGCGCTGAATGTCCCCAGCCCGGCGCAACTGCGGCAAGTCAACGAGGGCCTGCGGGCGGAGGTCGCGCGCCGCGCTGCGGCCGAATCGGCACTGGCTGCGGCGCGTGACGACCTGGAGGCGCAGGTGGCAGCGCGCACGGCGGAACTCGCGCGGACGAACGCGCGGCTCCAGGCCGAGGTCGCCGAACGTTGCCGTGCCGAGCAGGCCGCGCGCGACGGCGAAACCAAGCTCGGGATCATCGCGCAGAGCCTCCGCTTGGCGGTCGAGGCCACCGACCTCGGTATTTGGGACGTCGATCAGGTTACCGGCGCGCGTCGCTGGTCGGACGAGCAGAAGGCGATCCTAGGGCTCACGGCGGACCAGCAGCCCGATCCCGAGCTGTTCGCTTCGCTGATCCATCCCGGCGACCGGGCGTGGGTCATGGATCGGTATCGGCGTGCCTACGAGCCCGCCGGCGGGGGGCGCTACCGCGCTCAATTTCGAATCCTGCGCGCGAACGACGGCGCGGAGCGCTGGGTCGAGGTGACGGGCCGCGTCCACTTCGATCAGGAGGGCCGCGCTGTTCGCGGCGTCGGCACATTGGCCGACGTCACCGATCGACGCCGAGCCGTGGAGGCACTCAAGGAGAGCGAGGAGCGCTACCGGGCGCTGGTGGAGACCGGGCCCGACGCGGTCCTGGTCCACGAAGGTGGCAGAATCATCCTTGCCAACCGGCAGGCGGCGGAACTCTTCGGTGCGGGCGGTACCGCGGAACTGGTCGGAAGATCGGCCTTCGATCTCATTGCCGAGGAGTGCATCGCCTTCGCCCGGCAACGGACGGCGCAACTCCGTTCGCCGGGGGACCGCGTCGATGCAGCACAGCTCACCTATCGGCGTCTGGACGGCTCCCAATTCGTGGTCGAGGCCGTGGCCGCAGCCGTCGCCATCGATGGACAGCTGGCGATCCAGGTCGTGTTCCGGGACGTGACGGAACGGCGCCGCACCGAACGCGCCCTGCAGGCGCGCACCGCCCAGCTCGAGACGGTGATGGAAACGGTCCCGGTGGCGGTCTGGCTGGCGCATGATCGCGAGGCACGGCGTATCACCGGCAACGGTCACGCGGCGAAGCAGCTTCGCCTGGCCCCCGGCGACAACTTCTCGCTGGGTGCACCGGCGCCGGAACGACCGCGACATTTCCGCCTCTACCGTGACGGTGTCGAGGTGCCGCCCGATCGACTGCCCCTGCAGCGCGCCGCGCGCGGCGAATCGGTGCGCAACGACGAGCTGCGGGTCAGGTTCGACGACGGGACCTTCTATGACGAGCTCACCAGCGCGTCGCCGATCCGGGACGCCGACGGCATCATCGTGGGCGCGGTCGGCGCGGCGGTGGACATCACGGAGCGCAAGGCCGCCGAGGAACAGGTCCGCCACCTCGCCCTGCACGATCCGCTGACCGGCCTGCCCAACCGCATGCTGTTTCAGGATCGCCTGGCCAGTGCCTTGGCACGCGCCCGGCGGAGCCAGGGTCAGGTCGCGATCATGCTGCTCGACCTCGACCATTTCAAGGACGTCAACGACACGCTCGGCCATTCCGCCGGCGACACCCTGCTGCGCGAGGTCGCGGGTCGACTGGCCACCGTCGCCCGGGCCAGCGACACCTGGGCTCGGCTCGGCGGAGACGAGTTCGGACTCGTCCAGGAGGGAGTGCAGGCGCCGGACGGCGCGACGAGCATGGCGCTGCGGATCCTCGCGGCGCTCGACCAGCCGTTCCTGATCGACGGCCAGGAGCTGACCATTGCCTGCAGCCTCGGGGTCACTCTGTTCCCGACCGACGGCGACACGCCCGAGCTGCTGGTCCGCAATGCCGACGTCGCGCTCTACCGCGCGAAGTCGGCCGGCCGCGGCCGCTTCCAGCCCTATCGAAGCGAGCTGGACCGAGAGCTACGGCGAGACCGCCGGCTGCAGCGCGACCTTCGCCGCGCCCTCGAAACCGGCGCTCTCGAACTGGCCTACCAGCCGGTGTTCAGCCTGCCCCGGCAGCGCCTGATCAAGGTCGAGGCGCTGGTCCGCTGGCCGCAAGGCAGCAACGCCCCCGTACCGCCCGCGACCTTCATTCCGCTGGCCGAGAGATCGGGCCTGATCCACCCCTTGGGCGAATGGGTGCTCGCGCAAGTATGCCGACAAAGCGCCGCCTGGAGCGCCGCGGGTCGTTCCTTGACCACGACGGTCAACGTGTCGGCAGCCCAGCTGCGCCACGCCGGGTTCGTGCCGATGCTGCGGCGCCTGCTCGACCAAGCCGGTCTCGCACCGGCACTGCTGGAGCTGGAACTGACCGAAACCGTGTTCGTCGACGGCGCCCGCGATCAAATCCGTGCCACGCTGCGCGAGGTCGCCGCCATGGGCGTGGCCCTGACGATCGACGACTACGGGACGGGGCACAGCTCGCTCACCCACCTGCGTCAGTTCCCCTTCGACGAGCTCAAGATCGACGCGTCCTTCGTCGCGGAGATCGGCCGGGATCCGTCGAGCGAGGCTATCGTCGCCGCGGTGATCGGCTTCGCTCACAGTCTGGGCAAGCGGGTGACGGCGGAAGGGGTGGAGACGGCCGAGCAGCTCGAATTCCTCCGGGAGCGCGGCTGTGATTCCGCGCAAGGCTTTCTGCTCGCCCGGCCGGGGCCGGCCTGCAGCCTCATGGACCTCGGCTCGGCGGTCGCCTGAAGCTCAGCTATTGTCGCCGCTCAGCGCCTGGCACACAGCGTCCGTCACCTGGCGGGTCGTGGCACCGCCCCCGAGATCGGGCGTGTGGCAGGCGGAATCGGCGGTGACGCGTTCCACCGCGCGCATCAGCCTTTGCCCGGCGTCACGCTCGCCCAGATGATCGAGCATCAGCGAGGCGGTCCAGAAGGTGGCGATGGGATTGGCGATCCCTCGACCGGCAATATCGAATGCCGAGCCATGGATCGGCTCGAACATCGACGGAGCGGAGCCTTCCGGGTTCAGGTTGGCGGTAGGCGCGATGCCGAGCGAACCCGCAAGCGCGGCCGCGAGATCCGAGAGTATGTCGGCGTGCAGGTTGGTGGCCACGATCGTGTCGAGGGATTGAGGGCGCGAGACCATCCGCATGGTCATCGCATCGACCAGCATCTTGTCCCATTCGACATCGGGAAACTCGAGCGCCACTTCCGCGGCGATCTCGTCCCATAGGACCATGCCGAAACGCTGGGCGTTGGACTTGGTGACCACGGTCAGGCGGCGGCGCGGCCTGGAACGGGCGAGGGCGAAGGCGTAGCGCATGATCCGCGTCACCCCGTGCCGGGTGAACAGCGCCACCTCGGTCGCGGTCTCGTGCGGCAGACCACGGTGCGAGCGGCCGCCCTGCCCGGCATACTCGCCTTCCGAGTTCTCGCGCACGACCACCCAGTCCAGTTGGTCCGGGGCGACATTGCGCAGCGGTCCCTCGATGCCGGGCAGGAGCCTGATCGGGCGGACATTGGCGTACTGGTCGAGCGGCTGACAGATCGCGAGCCTGAGCCCCCACAGGCTAATATGATCCGGCACGCCAGGGGCACCGACGGCGCCGAAATAGATGGCATCGAACGGCCTGAGCAGTTCGTGACCGCCCTCGGGCATCAGCGAGCCTTCCCGGTGGAAGCGCTCCGAGCCCCAGTCGAACCGCTCGATCTCAAGCCGGAAGCCGCCGTCACGCGCGGCGCAGAGCGCGAGCACCTCGAGTCCAGCGTCGATCACCTCCGGCCCGATGCCATCGCCGGGTATGGCCGCGATTCGATAGGCGCGCATGCGGCCTGCCCCCCTTCAAGCGTTGTGCATCTTCTCGCCTGCGATGTAGGTCGCGCGCACGGCACGATCATCGCCCATCGTCATCAGGACGAACAGCTCCTCCGCAAGGTCGCCGGTCACGGTTTCCATCCGATGCGCCATGGCGGGCGTCGCCCGCGCGTCGAGGACAACCAGATCCGCCTCACGGCCCGGCTCCAGCCCGCCGATCCGGTCCTCCAGCGACAGTGCGCGGGCATTGCCCAACGTCATGAGGTAGAACGCATCCAGTGCCGGCAGGTTCTGTCGACGCAGCTGGAGTACCTTGTAGGCCTCGGCCGCGGTACGCAGCATCGAGTAGCTGGTGCCGCCACCGACGTCGGTGGCGAGGCTCACCCGCACCGGCCGGCGCTGGTCGCGCAGCATGGCGAGGTCAAACAGCCCGCTGCCGATGAACAGGTTCGAGGTCGGACAGAACGCCGCGATCGAGCGCGTCGCGGACAAACGCTCGAGTTCCGCCTCGCCGAGATGGATGCAGTGTCCGAACAGCGAGCGCGGGCCGAGCAGGCCGCAGCGGTCGTAAATGTCGGTGTAGCTCGCGGCCTGCGGATAGAGCCGCAGCGCGGTGGCGATCTCGTCGTGGTTCTCGGCCAGATGCGTCTGCAGGTAGCAGTCGGGATGCTCGCGGAGCAGGGTACCCGCGGCCTCGAGCTGCGCCTCGGTCGAGGTCAGGGCGAAGCGCGGCGTGATCGCGCAGTGCTGCCGGCCGCGCCCGTGCCAGCGCCCGATCAGCGCCTTGGTCTCCTCGTAGCCGCGCTGCGCCGTGTCCAGAAGCCCCTCGGGCGCGCCACGATCCATCATCACCTTGCCGGCGATCATTCGGGCATTGCGCCTATGGCTCTCGGCGAAGAAGGCCTCGGCCGACTCGGACCGGACGGTGCAGTAGACTACCGCCGTGGTGGTGCCATTGCGGAACAGCTCCGCGAGGAAGAAGCGGGCGACGCGCTCGGCATGTGCGGGGTCGGCAAATTTCTGCTCCTCGACGAAGGTGTACTTCTGCAGCCATTCCAGGAGCTGGGCGCCATAGGAGCCGATGACCTGTGTCTGCGGGTAATGGATATGGGTGTCGATCAAACCCGGTAGGACAAGCTGCTCGGGGTAGTGATCGACCGGCGTTCCGGGCGGCTGATGCCGCAGGATGTCGGACGCATCGCCGACCTCGACGATGACGCCGTCCTCGATGACGGCCACGCCGTCATGCCAGAAGCGATGGCTGGCGGCCGCGCCGACCTCGGCGGGATCGGCGCAGAAGGTGAGGACGCGGCCGCGGATGGCGTTGCGCTGGCTCATGGTCGGATCCGAGCTATTCGGGCCTGGCGCCGTCAGCGATCCAAGCCGCCAGCACCTGCCGCTCCTCGGGGGTGATTTCGGTGATGTTGCCAGGCGGCATGGCGTGGGTCAGCACCGCCTGGAGCCGGATCTGGTCGGCGTGCTGCAGGATGCGCTCGGGTGTGTCGAGCATCACGCCCTTGGGCGGGACGGTTACACCTTCCCAAAGCGGCTCCGACGCGTGGCACATGCTGCATCGCCCGAGCACGACCTCTTCGGCCTGAGCGTAGGTCACAGGCTCGGCAGGCACCGCAGCCTCCTCCGCACCCGTCGGCCCGGCCATGCTCAACGCGACGATCGCCGCCATCCCGCCAGCAGCAACCGCCCACGTCCACCAGGGCGATGGCAGCCCCTTGTGGCGGCTGTTGTAGAAGTGTCGGATGACCGCACCGATCACCAGGACGATCCCAAAGATCAGCCAGTTCCAGCGCGTGGCGAAGGCGAGCGGATAATGGTTAACGATCATCACAAATATGACCGGCAGGGTCAGATAGTTGTTGTGGAGCGAGCGCTGCTTGGCGACTGCACCGTATTTGGGCACCGGCTGCCGGTCGGCGATCAGATCCGCGACCACGATTCGCTGGTTGGGAATGATCACCATGGCGACGTTGGCGACCATGATCGTGCCGACCAACGCACCCATCTGCATCATGGCGCCACGGCCGCTGAAGAGGAAGGTGAAGCCGAAGGCCAGGATCAGCAGGAAGGCGAACAATACCACGAACAGAAGGGCGTCGCTGTCGCCGAGCCTGGACTTGCAGAGCTGGTCATAGACCACCCACCCCAGAACCAGACCGGCGACGCTGATTGCGACCGCACCCCAGACCGGAAGATCGAGCACGTGGGTGTCGATCAGATAGAGCTGGGCGCCGAAGTAGTAGACGATGATCAGCAGGCCAAAGCCGGATAGCCACGTCGCGTAGGCCTCCCACTTGAACCAGGTCAGTTCGTCGGGCATCCGCGCCGGTGCGACCAGGTACTTCACCATGTTGTAAAAGCCGCCGCCATGCACCTGCCACGCTTCACCAGCAGCACCTTCGGGCAGACCCGGCCGCTGCTTCAGGCTGGAATCGAGGTGGACGAAGTAGAACGAGCTGCCGATCCAGGCGATGCCGGCGATGACGTGCAGCCAGCGCACCGCCATGTTCAGCCACTCCCACAAGATCGGTTCCATCCCCGCGATCCCTTCCTCTGCGACACGCGCTGTGCCGTGCCGTCGGTGCTAGTCTGAACGGGTGCGGCGGTGAACCGACCGGCCTCGCCCAAGATCTTCAAACGGAAGCAAACAATGGACCGGATCGGGGGCTGACATGGCCATGCTCTTGGAGAACATGCAGGTGTTCGTCCGGGTGGTGGAACTCGGCAACCTCTCCGCCGCGGGCCGGCACCTGCGGCTCTCGCCGGCCGTGGTCAGCCATCGCCTGCAGCAGCTCGAGAACCATCTGGGCATCCGGCTGCTGAACCGCACCACCCGTCGGGTGCAGCCGACCGAGCAAGGCAGTGCCTACTACGAGGCCTGCCTGGAGGTGATGGCGGCCCTCGCCCACGCCGAGAGCGTCATCGCCGAATCGGGCGGCACCCCCAGGGGCAGCCTGCGCGTCACCGCGCCGCTGGGCCTGGGCCGGCGCATCCTGGCACCGCTCATCCCCCGCTTCGTCGACCGCTATCCGCAGCTCGACGTCAGAGTACGGCTGTCGGACCACCTGCTCGACCTGCTGGGCGAAGCGGTGGACGTGGCGATCCGCTTGGCCGTCCTGTCCGACTCCAGCCTGATCGCGCGCAAGATCGCCGAATGCCCTCGCCTCTTGTGCGCTGCACCAGAGTATGTCGCCAAACGCGGCGCGCCCACGCGCCCCGAGGACCTGCTCGACCACCAGTGCCTCCTGCTGCGCTTTCCCGGCTCGCAGCAGTTCCGCTGGACCCTGACGACCCCCGACGGTCCGGAGGCCTTCGCGGTCGCCGGCAGAATGGACGCAGACGACGGCGACATGCTCACGGAATGGGCGCTGCTTGGACAAGGCATCGTCCTCAAGCCGGCGTTCGAGGTGGGCGATCATCTGCGCCACGGGCGGCTGGTCCCAATCCTCAACGATTTCCCGCCCGAGACCGTCACTCTGGCCGCCGTCTACCCGCACCGTCGGCTGCTGCCCGCGAAGGTCAAGGCGTTTGCTGATTTCATGGTCCAGGAGGTTGCTGCTGCCGTCGGCGAGGCTTCGCGCGAGCTTGCGACAGTGCCCGGCTACATGTCGTCAAACTGTCGATAAGTTTACGCTGCAGTGCAATATTAAGGCTAGTCATCATACCACAATAAGGGCTTTTCTTTTCGGCAGGTCTCATGCTAGGGATGCCGTGTCCATCGAACGCGCATTGGGAGTTCGCGTTCTTGGCTTGGCGAGGGGGATGATCTGAATGCGTGCAGACCGCCATGAGCACAGGACGCCCTCTTCCGGGATTGCCGGGGCCAGTGACTGGAATGTCGGCCGCACCGGCGAGCCCAGGCTCGAGGAGCTCTTGGAGGACCCGATGATGGGTCTGATCTGGCGCCGCGACGGGCTGGAGCCGATGCGCGCGCGGCAGACCCTGCGCGAACTCCAGGCCTTTGTCCGGGCCGGGCGGCAGACTGCCTGCTGAGAGCGCTCAGATGCTCCGGCGCTCAGGTCCAATGGCGTAGGTGAGCGCGCGCAGCGCGGCGACCAGTGCCTTCGGATCGCTGGTCGGCCCCAGCTCCTCGAACGACAATACGGCACCGATGCGGACGCGCACGTCGCTACCGATCCGGCGAAGCGTTTCGCGCACGAGAAGCGAGATCCGCAAGGTCATGCTGACCCGGCTCACCAGTTGGAACAAGCGGCTGTTCTGACCTTCGAAGTGCACGGGCAGCACAGCCGCGCGCGACCCCATGATCAGACGGCCGGCGAACGGGTGCCACTCATTGTCCACTGCCCGGCCGAACGGCGCGCGCGCGGTCGAAACCGCACCTCCGGGAAAAATGATCAAACAGCCGCCGCTCCTGAGCAGGGAGCGCGCCTCGCGCCGCGAACGCGCACTCGTGGCCGCGGCCTCGGGCGTCTCGGCGAAGTTGATCGGCAGGACGTAGTCACGGACCTCGGGCACCCGGCACAGGGTGCTCATCGCGACGACCTTGAAGTCAGCCCGCACCTGAGACACGAGGTGGCAGAGAACCAGCCCATCGACGACGCCGAACGGGTGGTTGGCCACGACCACCAGCGGTCCGGTGCGGGGCACGCTGGCCAAGCGGGCGGCGTCGTAGTCGACCTTGACGTTCAACCCTCGAACCGCTTCGCCCCAGACGTTGCTGCCGGGCCCGAGCCCGCGCTTGACCTCTCGGTAGATGCGTTCCGCCCGATGTTGCCCGCTCAGCCGCTCGACCACCCGGATCACGGCTTGCTTCAGCTTGCCGTCCTCGGGTGCGGCATAGCTGAGCGCTATGTCGTCGAAGGGCTGGCTGCGCATCATGTGCCTGGATCCCACCAACTGATTGTCACCGGCCCATCCGCGGCGTGAGACGAGTCTGTGCACAAGACAGCGATGGTTCGGTGACAAGGGCGGTCCATGGGCACTTACGTCGACGCTATGCGACGGCCGATGGCATGGGACGGCTCAGGCCAAAGCGGTGGCTGCTCCGGCCTCGCGCCAGCGCACGACCCAGGCCAGGACCAGGGCGAACAGGACATGGCCACCGAGCGAGGCCCAGGTCAGCGGTATGAAACCCAGGAACGCCGGCAGGCCCGCTACCAAGTGAGCCATGATGTAGAGCGCGAAGATCCACAAGCCGATGCCGTAGCCGATGGCGACCAACCACCACGGCGCCCACGGCGTCGCCAGACGAGCGAGCGGCCGGGCGATGAACAGGTAGCCCAGCGGGTAGAACAGGAACCCGACCGCGAGGTGGATCAGTTCGGCGACGAACCGGCTCTGCAGGCCGAACACCGATTGCACGAGCGCTGCCGGCTCGAGCGGGCCACCGACCCAGAGCGGCGTGATCAAGCGCGCCCAAACTTCCCAGGTGACGTCGGCAGCGATGCCGGCGAGCATGGCCGTCACCAGGATGAGTCCGGTCAGCTCCGGCACGAGCGGTGCCGTCATCGGCGCGTTGCGCGACATCCCCGCACTCCTCAGCCACGGCCCATCCGATGCGGACCGCGCCTTCCTTAGCCGGGCGTCGACCGGGCGGGAACATCATCAGGGGTTCGCATCACGCACCGCTGATGGGGAGTGAACGGCAGCTCACGGCTTCTGCCCGCGCTCGAGACGCGCGGTCTCGAACAGGTGCGGCTTGACCCCGACCCGCTCGAGCGCATCGCCGAGCTTGAAGCGGAGGAAGGCGCTGCTCGTGTAGCGGGCGACCTCCGTGTAGCAGGTCGCCTCCATGTGGCGGACCATGGCGGCATAAGCGTCGACCAGTTCGGGATCGATGCGGAAATGGTCGTAGTTGACGACGACCGGCACAAGATGCCCAATCTCGCGGCACGCCCCCTCGACGGCGGCCTTGATGTCGTCGACATCCTTGGCCGTGCGCACGCGCATGCCCTCGAAGTTCAAGAACAGCGTCCCGCGTCCGGCATCGAAGCTGATCCGCCGTTCCAGATCCAGGTCGAACAAGGTTCGATCAAGGCCCATGAGGTCGTCGTGGAAGATGCGGCGGTCCATCAGATCGGGCGTGTGGATGATCGGCTTGAACCCCATATGGGCGAGGATGTCGCGCTCGATGTCGATCCCCGGTGCGACCTCGATCAGCTCGAGTCCCTCATGGCTGCGGCGGAACACGCACCGCTCGGTGACGTAGACGACGGGTTGGAACCGCTCGGCGGCATAGGCGCCGTTGAAGGTGATCTGCTCGACCTCCGCCACGAACTTCCTGGCCCTGCCCTCCTGGACGATTTGCAGCTGACCGTCCGCGACCGCGATCCTCAGCCCGCCGGCGGTGAAGGTGCCGGTGAAGACGACCGAGCGCGCGTTCTGGCTGATGTTGATGAACCCGCCGGCACCGGCGAGCTTGGACCCGAAGCGGCTGACATTGACATTGCCCTGCGCATCGCACTCGGCCATGCCCAGGACCGTCAGGTCCAGGCCGCCGCCGTCGTAGAAGTCGAACTGCTGGTTCTGGTCGATGATTGCGTCCGTGTTGACCGCGGCACCAAAGTTCAGCCCGGACGCTGGCACGCCGCCGATGACCCCCGGCTCGGCGGTCATGGTGATGAAAGAGAGGATCTTCTCCTCGTTGGCGACCGAGGCCACGCCCTCGGGCATGCCGATGCCGAGATTGACCACGCCGTTGGCCGGCAACTCCATGGCGGCACGCCGTGCGATCAGCTTGCGCTCGTCCAGCGCCATCGGGGTCAGAGAACCCAGCGGCACCCGCAGCTCCTGCGAGAAGGCGGGCGAGTAGACCGTGGCATAGGTCTGGTGGTGGTGAGCCGGCTCCGCCACCACCACCGCGTCGACCATGATCCCGGGAATCTTCACCGTGCGAGGGTGCAAGGTGTGCAGCTCGGCCACCCGCTCCACTTGCGCGATCACCAGCCCCCCCGAGTTCTTGGCCGCCATCGCCATCGCCAGATTGTCCAGCGTCAATGCCTCCCGCTCCATGCTCAGGTTGCCGGCGGGATCGCTCGTGGTGCCTCGAATGAGGGCGATGTGTATCGGGAAGGCCTTGTAGAACAGCCATTCCTCGCCGTCGAACTCGAGCAGTCGGACCAGATCCTCGGTGGTGGTCGCATTGACCTTGCCGCCGGACTGTCGCGGGTCGACGAAGGTGCGCAGGCCGACCTTGGTGAAGGTGCCGGGCTTGCCCGCGGCGATGTCGCGGTAGAGATGGGAGATGACCCCCTGCGGCAGATTGTAGGCCTCGATCCGGTTCTCGATCGCCAGCCGCCCAACCTTGGGGATCAGACCCCAATGGCCGCCTACCACCCGCTTGAGGAGCCCGTCGTGCCCGAGCCGGTTGAGCCCCTGCTCCTTGCCGTCGCCCTGCCCGGCAGCGAACAGCAGCGTCAGGTTGCGCGGCTCGCCGGTCTCGACGAACCGCTGCTCCAGGCCGACCAGCAGATCGTCGGGCGTGCCGATGCCGACGAAGCCCGAAGTACAGATGGTGTCGCCGCTTCGGATCAGTGCCGCGGCCTCGGCCAAGCTTACCACCTTGTTGCGCTGCTCGCCCTTGCCGAGGCCGCGCTTGTCGCTTGGGCTTGTGGGCATGCGCCGCTCCCTAAGTCGCCAGTAGCGAACCATAGGCGTGCGCGCCCCGACCCGTCCATGGAGCCGGCGACGCCACTATTCCGATTGTCGCGCGGACGCCAGACACCTACCATTCCCGCGATCAAGGGTCCGGCCCACGGCATGGCCGTAGGTCGACATGAAGCAATAACCGAATGGGGGCTGGACATGAGGCGAATGGCGACGGGCGCGATCCTGGCGATCGCGGGCACCGCGGCGATGGCGAATGGACCTGCGGTCGCCCAGAACAAGCCCTACGAGGGCGTCACCTTGAACGTCCTGACCTTCACCGGGCCGCAGATCGCCGAGCCGATGCAGCGGCGCGGGCCGGACTTCGAGGCGCTGACCGGCGCCAAGGTACAGGTGATCACGGTTCCGTTCTCCGACCTGTACAATAAGTTGCTGACCGACTTCGCCACCGGCACCAACAGCTACGACGCCGCCGTCTTCGCACCACAATGGATGGGCGATTTCATCGAGTCCGAGTACCTCGAGCCGCTGACCGAGCGGGTCAAGGGCGATGCGGCATTGAAGTGGAACGATATCGCACCTTTCTTCCGTGACTTCAGCGCCAGCTACAAGGGCGACATCTACACCATCCCGCTCGATGGCGACTTCCAGATGGCCTACTACCGCACCGACCTACTGAAGGAGGCCGGCATGGAACCGCCCAAGACCTGGGACGACTATCTGGCCATCGCCGAGCACTTCCACGGCAAGGACCTCAACGGCGACGGCAACCCCGACTACGGCTCCTGCATCTCCAAGAAGCGCAATGCCCAGGCCTACTGGTTCATCAATTCGATCGCCGGCAACTTCATCCAGAGCCAGGGCACGGCGCAGGGCGCCTTCTTCGACGCCGAGACCATGACGCCGCTGATCGACAATGAGGGCTTCCGCAAGGCGCTCGACATCTACATCGAATCGACCAAGTACGGTCCGCCCGACGAGATCAACCTCGACGTCGGCGACACCCGCGGCCTGTTCACCACCGGCCGCTGTGCGCTGACCCTGGACTGGGGCGACATCGGCACGCTCGCCATCGATCCCAAGACCTCGACCGTCGCCGACAAGGTCGGTGCGGTGATCATCCCTGGCTCGACGCAGGTGATCGACCGCGCCACCGGCAAGCTGGTCGACTGCGATGCCACCACCTGCCCCTACGCCATCGACGGCGTCAACCACGCGCCGTTCGCGGCGTTCGGAGGCTGGTCGGGGGCGATCAACGCCGCCAAGGACGACAAGACCAAGGATGCCGCCTACGCGTTCCTCTCCTACATGAGCGCGCCCGAGCATTCGAACGAGGACGTGACCATCGGCATCACCGGCTTCAATCCGTACCGGATCTCGCAGTTCGAGAACGATGCCTTGTGGATCAAGGCGGGCATGAGCGAGCAGGCGGCCAAGGACTATCTGGGAGCCATCGAGGCCAGCCTGAACAGCCCGAACATGGTGCTCGACCTGCGCGTGCCGCAGAACCAGCGCTACCAGCAGATCGTGCTCGACACGGCGATCCACCGGGCCCTCGCTGGTGAGACCACACCGGACGAGACGATCGCCGAGATCGTCACCGGCTGGAACGAGATCACCGAGGAACTCGGCCTGGACGAGCAGAAGGCGGCCTACGAAGCCTCGCTGGGCGTGACCAAGTAGGGGGGAGCGGCGTCTTGCGCCTGTCGCCCGCGACAGGCGGGGGAGAGCGGTGGGCACCGGCGGTCTTCATCCTGCCGGCGGTGCTGATCGTGCTGGCGATGTCGATCTTCCCGCTGATCGTCTCGCTCTGGCTCTCCCTGTCGCGGTTCAAGCTCGCCAAGGGCGGTTTCACCGTCGACTTCATCGGCACGTTCAACTTCAAGAAGCTGCTGTTCGGCTCACAACAGTTCCATCTCCTGGGCAAGCTCGTGCCGCTGTCTCCCGGAGCTTGGCTCTTCGTCGCGGCGGTGGCGGTGCTGGTGCTGTGGCCGGTGGTCAAGTCCATCCGCCACGGCGGCGGCATCGGCATGGTGATCGGCCGCCTGGTGATCGCGGGCGGCCTGATCGCCCTGGCCCTCCTGTTCGCCTCGACCTGGAGCGCCGGCGGTCAGATGGGTTCGCTCGGCGTCACGCTGGTCTATGTCTTCGGCGGCGTGGCCATCCAGTATCTGATCGGCCTGGGACTGGCGTTCCTGTGCGCGCAGAAAATCTCCGGCCGCCGCTTCTTCCGCGTGGTGTTCTTCATCCCGATGATGATCACGCCGGTCGGGATCGCCTACACCTTCCGCATGCTCACCGACACCACCAAGGGCCCGTTCGCACCATTCTGGCAGTGGTTCGGGCTGGGCGACTTCGCCTGGGCCGCCACCGCTTGGGGGGCACGGATCGCGGTGATGATCGGCGATGCCTGGCAGTGGATCCCGTTCATGTTCATCGTGCTGCTGGCCAGCCTGGAGTCGCAGCCGCACGACCAGGTCGAGGCGGCGATGGTGGATGGCGCTTCGCGCTGGCAGGTGTTCCGCTACCTCACCATTCCGGCCATCCTGCCGGTCAGTGTCACCCTGGTCCTGATCCGCATGATCGAGGCGTTCAAGATCGTCGATCTGCCCAACGTGCTGACCAATGGCGGCCCCGGCATCGCCTCGGAATCGCTGACCCTGCACGCCTTCATGGCCTGGCGCGCGCTCGACCTCGGCGGCTCGGCAGCGGTGGCCTACATCCTGCTGTTCGTCGTCACCTTCTGCTGCCTGTCCTTCGTGAGCCTGACCAGTCGCGGCGGGACGGCGCCGTGATCGCCAAGCGTCGCCAGCGCGGGCTCGACGAGCTCTCGCCGCTCGGCGCAGCCGCGGCCTACCTCTTGCTGGGGCTCTGGACCTTCGTCGTCCTGTTCCCGCTCTATTGGGTGACGATTACCTCGTTCAAGCTACCGCTCGACGTCAACGAAGGGCCGTTCTACCTACCCTTCATCGACTTCCAGCCCTCGCTCGACGCTTGGCGCTACCTGTTCGGCACCATGCTCGGCGACACCCTCCGCCCCTACCGCAACACGGTGATCGTGGCTCTGCTCAGCTCGGGCATCGCGCTGGCGGTCGGCACCATGGCCGCCTATGCCCTGGTTCGTCTTACCTATCGGCCGCGCATCGGCGCCATCCTGGGCTTCTTGGTGTGCGTGCTTTTGGCCGTGGCTGCCGTGGCCGCACTGGGCGTGCCGGTACCGGTCGCCATCGCCGTGGCGCTGGCGCTCTTCGTCCTCCTGCTGCTCGGCTTCGGCCGGCGGCTGAAGCGCTCCCTGGGCAACGACGACATCGCCTTCTGGATGGTCTCGCAGCGCATCCTGCCGCCGGTCACCGTGGTGGTGCCGGTCTATGTCGTGTTCCAGCATCTGGGCCTGCTCGACACCCGCACCGCGCTCATCATCACCTACGTCGCGGTCAACGTCCCGATCGTCGTCTGGCTGATGCGCGACTTCCTGACCAGCATCCCCCTGGAGCTGGAGGAGTCGGCGATGATCGACGGCGCCTCGCGCTACCGGATCTTCTGGTCGATCGTTCTGCCGCTCTCTGCTCCGGGCCTCGCGGCGACCTTCATCCTGGTCCTGATCATGGCGTGGAACGAGTATTTGCTCGCCCTCTTTCTCTCGAGCGCCAACGCTCAGACCCTACCGATTCTCATCGCCGCCCAGAACGCCACCCGCGGCCCGCAATGGTGGTCGATGTCGGTCCTGATCGTGGTGATGATCGCACCGGTGGTCGCGATGGCGATCGCCTTGGAACGCTATATCAGCCGCGGCCTGCTGATCGGCGCGGTCAAGGGGTAGTGGGCAGCCGCCTCGCTCGTCAGCCGGCGTAGCCCCAGGGGATCTCGGTGGGCCGGCCGCCCATCGGCTCGGGCCGGAGGCGCAGGTAGCGATCGAGGAGGCGCTGATAGCCGCCGTCGGCGCGCACCTCCTCGAACTTGCGCGCCCAGAGGGCGGCGACCTCGGGCTCGATGTCGGGGGAGCCCGCGAACCAGATCTCGCTCTGGCGGATCACCGGACCGATCGCCAGGTCGGCCGGATCCCCGAAGGCCTCGCGCCAGGCCCACGTCACCATCAGCCTCGGCGCGAGCCAGGCCTCGATCGCACCCGTGCGCAGGCGCAGGGCGTTGGTCCATTCCTCGGCCGCAGGTGCGACGCGGGAGAATCCCTTCTCTCGCAGGAAGACCTCGGCACCGCTCATGCGGAGCACGCCGACCGGGCGGTCCTTGAGCGCGGAGAGGTCGCCAAGATCCGTTCCGGACTGTCCCACCAACACCAACTCGTCGGTGATCACATTGAACAGCCAACGGTACTTGTCCTCGCGCTCCGGCGTGCGGGTGACGGCGAGGATACCGACATCGGGGCCTGCCATCGCCAGCTCCTGTGCGCGCGGCCAGGGCAGGAACTCCACGGTCAGCGGGTTGCCCACCCGGGCGGCAACCTCGCGCACCACGTCGTAGACCAGGCCCATCGGCCGACCGCCCTCGGCGACATTGGGGGGCGGCACGTGGAAGCAGTAGGGCGGCAACTCGCCGGTGACCAGGCGCAGGGTGAGGCCCGCATGCGCTTGCCGGAAAGCCACAGGAAAAGCGAGCCCGGCGCCGAGGGCGACGCGGCGGGTGAGGGTCGCCATCTCAAAAGCCGCCGAACATGGTGCCCAGGACGATCACGACGACCAGGGCTGCCACGGGGATCACCACCGCCACCATGCCGATGTCGGCGTAGGACTGGCGGTGGGTCAGGCCGCAGATACCCAAGAGCGTGATCACCGCGCCGTTGTGCGGCAGGGCGTCGAACCCACCCGAGGACAGGGTGGCCACGCGATGCATCAGCTCGAGGCTGATGCCGAACCGGTCGGCGAGCTCGACATAGGTCGGCCCGAGGGTCTGCAGGGCGATGCTGAGCCCGCCGGAGGCCGAGCCCGTGATCCCCGCCAGCACGTTTACCGCGACCGCGAGCGAGATCACCGGGTTGCCCGGAGCCACGTTGAGCACGGCGTCGCGGATCAGGATGAAGGCGGGCAGGGACGCGATGGTGGCGCCGTAGCCGACTTCGGAGGCGGTGTTGAAGATCGGCAGCATCGAGCCCAGGGTGCCTTCGTTGAGCGAGCGGCGCAGGTCGCGGAAGGCCGCCCAGTTCAGCGCCGCCGTGAGCAGGATGGCCACCACCAGGGCCACGATGATCGCCCAGATGCCGCGCACAGAAGTGATGCTGGATGCGCCCCATTTCTCCTCGGCCAGATAGCTCGTGTCGAGCACCGGCAGGACGTGGTAGGCGACCACGTAGTTGGCGGCGATCACCACCACGATGGGGGCGATGGCGACCAGGAAGCTGGGGCCGGCCACGGCCGCGTCCGGCTGCGGGGCCGCGGCACCCGGCCCGTCGTCCTGGCCGTAGCCTTCGCCGGCGGCCTTGGCGCTGGCGGCACGCCGATTGAGCCAGAGCATGCCGCCGCCGAACATGATCAGGGCGGCGATGATCCCGAGACCGGGTGCGGCGAAGGCCGTGGTCCCGAAGAACGGGGCCGGAATCGCGTTCTGGATGGTGGGCGTGCCCGGCAGTGCGGTCATGGTGAAGGTGAACGAGCCGAGCGCGATCGCCCCCGGGATCAGCCGCTTGGGCACGCGCGCGTGCCGGAACAGCGCCACCGAGATCGGGAACACGGCGAACGCCACCACGAACAGGGAGACGCCGCCGTAGGTGAGGATGGCGCAGGCCAGCACCACGGCCAGGATCGCCCGCTGGTCGCCGACCCGGTCAACGATCCAGTTGGCGATCACCCTCGCACTGCCGCTGTCGTCCATCAGCTTGCCGAAAATGGCGCCCAGCATGAACAGCGGGAAGAACTGGGCCACGTACTTGCCCAGGGAAACCATGAAGATCTGGGTATAGCTGGCGAGGACCGGAATCCCGCCGGCGAACAGGACGGCGACGGTCGCGAGCAGCGGCGCCAACAGCAGCACGTTGATGCCGCGATAGGCGAGGTAGATGAGCAGGACCAACGACAAGACAATGCCGATCAGCCCGATCATCGACGTACCTCCCGCCGCGCCTCTCTGGACTGGCTCAACGCTCAGTGCCAGATGCGGGCAGGGCGCGCAACCGCGAGATCAGTCGCCTGCGACACCGACGTCGCGTGGGCGCCAGAAGCCCAGCAGCTCGGCGGGCTCGCCAGTGAACGCATCCCAGCCATCGCCGGCAATCTTGAACTGCGCCAACGCCCCCGTCGGGAACTTGGCGGCCAAGCGCGAGCTGCCATCGCCGCCAGCAGCGAGCTTCCGAGCGAGCTGATGCATGCCGGGGTCGTGGCCGACGAGCATCAGGCGGCGTGCGTCGCCTCCAAGCTCGCGCACCACCTCGATCATCCGGTCCGGGGCCGCAAGATAGAGGCGTTCGTCGAGCCGCACCGGCACGCTGGCGCCGAGTTCCGCTGTGGCGATCTCCCATGTGTGCTCGGCCCGGCGGGCCGTCGAGCACAGGACGAGATCGGGTGCGAGATCCAGCTCACGCAGGAGTTCGCCCATGCGACGCGCCGCCATCAATCCGCGCGGGGCGAGATCGCGGCGGTGATCGTCCCCTCCGGGCTCGTCCCAGCGGGACTTGGCATGACGCAGGAGAAGCAGCTCCAGCATCTTGACGAGAGCCTCCCGGAATGGGCTAAGGGCGCATCCGGCCGCTCCCTGAGCGCCGTCGCTTGCTACTGCGATGATCAAGGGACCATGCTGCCGCTTGCGTCGGGGGCGACCGCGGGAGACCATAGGCCATGAACGAGCAATCCGTCGATCTTTCAACTGCGACGCAGATCGTCGAGGCGGGCCGCGCCGATCTGCATCCCGAACATTTCATCAACCGGGAGCTCTCGTGGCTCGCCTTCAACGAGCGTGTGCTCGGCGAGGCCAGCAATGTCGGCTACCCGCTGCTCGAGCGACTGCGCTTCCTGTCGATCTCGGACAACAACCTCGACGAGTTCTACATGGTCCGCGTTTCGGGGTTGATGGAACTCGCCAAGCTGCCCGTTCCCCCCGTCGGACCTGACGGGCTTACCCCGAGCGAGCAGCTGGCGGGAATCCGGCAGCGTGTGGCGGCGCTCACCACCGTGCAGCAGCGTTGCTGGCACGAGCTGACGAACCTTCTGCGCGAGCAGTCCGTCACCATGCTCGAAGTCGACGAGTTGACCCCGGAGGATCGGGATCATGTGCGCCGGCGCTTCAACGACGAGGCGATCGCGATCCTGACGCCGATCGCGGTCGATCCGGCGCACCCGTTCCCATTCATCCCGAACACCGGCATTGGCGTGGCCCTGGAACTGGATCGCGGCGGCGGCGAGATGCTGAGCGGTCTCGTCCTGCTGCCGGGGAAATTCGAGCGCTTCGTCCGCCTGCCCGGGGACCATCCCCGCTTCATCCGCCTCGAGCAGCTGATTCTCAGCTTCTCCGATCTTCTGTTTCCCGGATTCGAGTGCAAGGGGGGCGGATTCTTCCGGGTGCTTCGCGACAGCGACATCGAAATCGAGGAGGAAGCCGAGGACCTGGTCCGCCAGTTCGAAACCATGATCAAACGGCGCCGGCTGGGCAACGTGATCCGGCTCTCGGTCAACGCCGACATGCCCGAGAACGTACGCAAATTCCTCCAGCACGAACTCAAGGTGCCGCCGGAGGAGTTGGACGTGGTCGACGGTATCCTGGGCCTCGCCGATGTCGCCCAGGTGATCACCAAGGACCGACCGGACCTGTTGTTCTCGCCCTACGCGCCGCGCTTTCCCGAACGAATCAAGGACTTCGGCGGCGACTGCTTCGCCGCCATCCGCCAGAAGGACTTCGTTGTCCACCATCCCTACGAAAGCTTTGAGGTGGTGGTCCAGTTCGTACAGCAGGCGGCGCGCGACCCCAATGTGGTGGCGATCAAGCAGACGCTGTACCGGACCAGCGACCGCAGCCCGATCGTGGCCGCACTGATCGAGGCCGCCGAGGCCGGCAAGTCGGTGACGGCACTGGTCGAGCTCAAGGCGCGCTTCGACGAGGAGCGCAACATCCGTTGGGCACGCGACCTCGAACGCGCCGGAGTGCAGGTGGTCTACGGCTTCATTCACCTCAAGACCCACGCGAAGGTGGCGCTGGTGGTGCGCAAGGAGTCGGAGGGCTTCCGCACCTATTGCCATTTCGGTACCGGCAACTATCACCCGATTACCGCCCGCATCTATACCGACATCTCCTTCTTCACCTGCGACCCCTCGCTCGGGCGCGACGCGGCGAAGGCGTTCAACTTCATGACCGGCTATGCCCGCCCGGCAGGTCTGGAGAAGCTGTCGCTCTCGCCCGACGGGATCCGCGACACCCTGATCCGACTGATCGACGAAGAGATCGCCCACGTCCGGGCGGGCCGCAAAGGCCAGATCTGGGCCAAGATGAACTCGATCGTCGACGAGCGGATGATCGGCAAGCTCTACGAGGCATCGATGGCCGGCGTGAAGATCGACCTCGTCGTACGCGGCATTTGCTGCCTGCGCCCGGGTGTCGTGGGCCTCTCGGAGAACATCCGGGTCAAGAGCATCGTCGGCCGCTTCCTCGAGCATTCGCGCATCATCTGCTTCGGCGCAGGCCATGGCTTGCCGTCGAAGAGAGCCAAGGTGTTCATCTCCTCGGCCGACTGGATGCAGCGCAACCTGTCGCGCCGGGTCGAGGCGCTGATACCGATCGAGAACGAAACCTGCCATCAGCAGATCATGTCGCAGGTGATGGTGGCGAACCTCAAGGACGTCACCAACAGCTGGCTGCTGCGGCCCGACGGCAACTACGAACGGCTGGAGCCCGACGACGCCGAGGCATTCTCGGCCCACACCTACTTCATGACCAATCCCAGCCTCTCGGGACGTGGCAGCGCACTGAAGAAGAAAGGCGTCCGGGGCCTGCAACTGGCACGCATCACGGACCCGCAGGCAGCGTGACGGCCAGGTCCGCCATCACGCGGGGATCGATGCTGTACGCGGAGGGAGTGCGGCCTCCGCCGTTCGGCGTCGTGGACATCGGCTCGAATTCGATCCGTCTCGTGGTTTATGAGCGCCTGTGTCGGGCGCCCATCGCGCTGTTCAACGAGAAGACGGTCTGCGCACTGGGCCGCGGGCTCGCCACCACCGGTCGGCTCGGTCGAACGGAGATGGACAGCGCCCTGCACGCCCTGCGCCGCTTTGCCCATATCGCCGCGGCGCTGCGCGCCGACGACATCGAATGGGTGGCGACGGAGGCCGTACGCAGTGCCGAGAACGGCGCGGACTTCCTGGCCGAGGCCGAGCGCGCCGTCGGCGGAAAGGTGGTGATCCTCTCCGGGCACGACGAAGCGCACGCCGCCGGCCTTGGCGTCGCGTGCAGCTTCTACCGTCCAAAGGGGGTGGTAGGCGATCTCGGTGGCGGCAGTGTCGATCTCTCGGTGGTCACGCCTGAAGGACCAACCGAGCCCTATGGCAGCCTGCCGATCGGCACCCTGCCGGTCACGCGCATGCTGCTCGACCGCGGCATGTCGGCGGCAGCGATGATCGACGAGCGGCTCGACCGGGTCCCCTGGCTCGCCGGTGCCGCCGCCGGCCGCAACTTCTACGTCGTCGGCGGCGGCTGGCGGGCCCTGGCCCGGATCCGGCTGGCGCTGACGGACACGCCGCTCAAGGTGGTGCACGACTATCGGCTGACCGCCGAGGAGGCGATCACCCTGGGTCGGAGCATTTCGGGCCTGGACGACGCCGAGCTCGCCACCGTCCCGGGCATGCCGGGGCGGAGGCTGGAGACGGTGCGTGCCGCAGCCCTGCTGCTGGAGCGCATCGTACGCCGGCTGGAGCCGGAGCTGGTGGTGTTCTCCGCTTTCGGTTTGCGCGAGGGACGCGCGTTCGTTCGCCTGTCGCCCGAGGAGCTGGCGGAGGACCCGCTTCTGGCCGGCGCGGCGGATTTCGGTCGGTCGCGTTCCAGAGTTCCCGAGATCGGCGCCGCCATGGGCCGCTGGACCGAGGCCGTCGTCTCCGAGGAGACATCGGAGCAGCGTCGGCTACGGCTCGCCGCCTGCGAGGTATCCGACAGTGCCTGGCGAGAGCACCCGGCCTTCCGGGCACGAGAAGCGTTCTACCGCCTCGCGCAATACCCGTTCATCGGTGTCGACCACGCGGAGCGGGCCTTCATCGCCTATGCCGTCTTCATCCGCTACGAGGGACACCCCGACGATCTGTTCATCCGCCAGATCCTCACCCTGTTGCCGGATGCGGAGCGTCGCCGCGCCGAACTCTTGGGGGCGACGTTGCAACTTGGCTATCGGATCTCGGCTGCCGTCCCCGATCTCCTGGCGAGCAGCCGTCTCCGCATTGCCGGAGATGAGCTGCGTCTGGACCTGCCGGTGCCCGACGCCGCTCCGGACGCCGAGATCCTCAAGCCCAGGCTGAGGGCGGTCGCCAAGGCCCTCGGCCTCGGCCGGACCAGGGTCATGTCCCCCAGCTGAGCTCGGATCATGCGGTCGCCGGCTCCGGCAGCTCGCGGGGAAGCGCGATTCCCTCGTCGAGCTGGTAAACCCTGGTCGCGATCTCGAGGAAAGCCGGGCGATGCGTTACTGCCAGGACGGTGGTCCGCTCGCGCAGCGCCACGATGTTGCGACAGATCTCGCGCTCGGATTCGGGATCCAGCGCGCTGGTCACCTCGTCGAGGATGAGAAGTTTCGGCCGCCGGATCAGCGCACGGGCCAGCGCGATGCGCTGCCTCTGCCCGCCGGAGAGTTCGAGCGCCCTTGGTGCCGACGACGGTGTGAACCCCATCAGGAAGCTGCGAGACGAACTCGTCGGCACCGGCGAGGCGCAAGGCCTCGTCGACCGCGCCCTCGCTATGTTCGTTGTCGCTGAGCGTCAGGTTCTCCAAAATGCTTGCGTGAAACAGGATCAGCTCCTGTGGCACGTAGCCGACCATCGTCCGCCAAGCCTGAAGCTCGATCTGGGCGAGGTCGACGCCGTCGATCAGGATTCGTCCCGACTGGGGCCGGTGCAATCCCAGGACGAGGTCGATCAAGGTCGTCTTGCCGCCGCCGGACAAGCCGGTCAGCACGGTGATGCTGCCAACCGGCACGGTCAGGTTGGCTCCATTCAGGACGCTGCGCCTGCCATAGGCGAAGCGCAGCTGCTCGCAGCGGATCTCCTGTTCGAAATGCGGCTGGATGCGCCCGCCGGGATCCTCCTGGTTGGCGGCCAGCTCGGCGATCAGTGTCTCCACCTCCTTGAACGGCGATTCGACGATCACCGCCTGCTGCAGGAAGGATTGAAGCCGTCCGAAACCCTTGACCGTGCGCTGCAGGATCACGCCGACCACGATCACCTGTTCCAACGAGGTATGGAGCACCGCGATCGCGATGTAGGCGGCAGCACCCATACACAGCGCCAGCAGTACGTCCTGGCCGTTGCGCAAGGCTTCGCGATTGATCACCTGCCGGCGCAGTGCACGCCGCAGCCGATGCAGGCGCCGATCGAAGAAGGCGACGAATTCCTGCTGCGCTCCCATCGCCTTGAGCGGCTTGAGATTGTCCAGCGTGTCGGTGAGCAGGCTCACCAGCTCCTTGGTGAGATCGGTCTGCGCCCGGCCTGCCTTCTTGGCCCGAGCGACCAGGAAATGCACCGCGCCGCCGGTGGCGACGCCGATCACGATCGAAGCCAGTGCCAGCTTCCAGGACACCAGCATGCCGAGGGCCAGCATCACGACGGTCTGGACGCCCTCGGCCACGAACTGGGCAGCCAGCTGATAGGCCTGCTGCGAGCGTCCGACCTCGCCGCTGAAGGCGTTGGCGATGCGGCCGCTCGGATGCTCGAGCAGGTAGCTCCATCGCGCGCCGAGCATCTGCTTGATCAGACGGACCCGCATGAGGTTGGCCACCTCGGCGTTGGCGTAGCCGACCTTGCGCATGACGTAGAGCGAGATCACCGACTTCAGGACCAGCCCGACGATCAGGACGATGATCAGCGTGCCGAGCGACGCGTCGACACCGAGCGAATGCAGCGAGCCACGAACGCTTTCGGAGATGAAGGAATTGTTGGCGGAGCCGCTCGCCACCCCCAAGAGCGGGACGAGCGTGGCGAAACCTATCCCCTCGCACAGGCTCGCGACGATCAGGCTGACCAGGACGACCCACGGATTGGTGCCTCGGGCACTGAAGAAGATACGAAGAACGCTCGTCACAATCGCTTATCCGCTGGGCGAGACCGATCGGCGCATTGCGCCTCACGGAGGGCTCAGTTAGCGTCGCCATCAAGCACAGTGCGCCAGGAGCCGCAACCGCGCCCGGCTTCTGCGCCATTCTTCGACTTGCCCACATGGCGCGAGGCCGAGTGCGACAAATATGCGTCAGCGGAATGCCTGATGGACCAGCGGATCATGACGCTCGTTGACTGCACCGAGGGTTGGCCGTTGGTTCTGCCAAAGCGCAAGAAACCGTAACAGAACGTGAATGGCAGGCGGGATAGCCGACTCCTATCTCTGCCGATGACCTCGCCCTGGTACGGGCTCAGATGGGATATCCGGTGTCCGGTTCAGCACTATCAAGGCTGTCGAGCGAGATGACCGCGCCCACACCGACCACAAATCCGCAGCTGCGATTCAAGGTCGACGGGTTTACTACGTTGGTCTCCGGCCTCGATTACGCTGCCGAGGGCGTCACGGGTTTCAATTTCTTCTCGTCGCGCGGCGAGCTCGAGACGGTGCTGCCCTATAGCGAGCTGCGGCAACGGGCTCGGGATCTTGCCGGCCGCCTCGCCGGTTGCGGGGCCGAGCGCGGCGACCGGGTAGCGATCGTCGCCGAGACTACGCCCGACTTCGTCACCGTGTTCTTCGCTTGCCAGTATGCCGGCTTGGTGCCGGTGCCGTTGCCATTGTGCATCAACATCGGCGGGCACGATGCCTATGTCGAGCGGCTGCGGGGCATGCTGATCGCTGCCGGCGCCCGGATCGCGGTGGCACCGGCCGACCTGACGGCGACGCTGATCGAAGCCGCCGACACCACCGAGGTCACTCGTGTCGCGACTGCGGCGGAAATCGCCTGCTGGCCCATGGCCGAGGGCCCGGTGGTCCCGTTCGGGCCGGACGAGCCCTGCTATATCCAATACTCGTCGGGAAGCACGAGCTTCCCCCGAGGCGTGCTGGTCACGCAGCGCGCGATCGCGGCCAACGCGCGTGCTATCGCCACCCACGGTCTGGCCCTGCGCGGTGACGATCGCTGCACCTCCTGGCTGCCGCTTTACCACGATATGGGACTGGTCGGCTGCTGCCTGACCCCGGTCATGGCGCAGATCACCGTCGACTATCTGCCCAGCACGGCCTTCGCCCGCCGACCGCTGCTCTGGCTGAAGCTGTTGTCCGATCTGGGCGGCACGATCTCATTCGGTCCGACCTTCGCTTTCGAGCTGTGCACGCGCCGGGCGCAGTCCGGCATCCCCGAGGGCCTCAACCTTTCGCGCTGGCGCGTGGCCGGTGTCGGCGGCGAGATGATCCGCGCCAACGTCCTGGCCGAGTTCGCCGAGCGATTCGCGACCAGCGGCTTCAGCCATACCGCCTTCTTGCCGAGCTATGGGCTGGCCGAGGCCACCCTCGCTGTTACCTTTGCGCCTCTGGGCGAGGGCCTCAGCGTGGATCTCGTCGGCCGCGGCCGGACGCTCGAAGTCGAGCGCCGGGCGGTGCCGGCGGACGCTCGGGCTGCCGGCAAGCCGGGGCGTTCCTTCGTGCTGTGCGGGCGCCCGATGCCTGGCTATGCGGTCGAGGTGCGCGATCTGCAGAACCTCCCGCGGCCCGAGCGTTCGATAGGCCGGGTCTGCATCAACGGACCCAGCCTGATGTCGGGCTATTTCCGCAACGACGTGGCGACCCACGGCGTGCTTCTGGAGAACGGCTGGCTCGACACGGGAGATCTCGGATACCTAGTCGACGGCCAGTTGGTGATCACCGGCCGCAGCAAGGACCTGATCATCGTCGGCGGGCGCAACATCTGGCCGCAGGACCTCGAGTGGGCGGTCGAGCACCTGGAAGGCGTGCGCGCAGGTGACGTGGCTGCGTTCGCGGTGAACCGCGACGACGACAGCGAGCGCGTTGTAGCGGTCGTTCAATGCCGCGCGCCGACGCCTGCGGCACAGGAGCAGCTGCGCGCTGCCGTGGCGGCAGCCGTGCGCCGGGCGGCCGGCGTCGAATGCGAAGTGGTGCTGGCACCCACCCGATCCCTGACCTTCACCACCTCGGGCAAGCTCAGCCGCGCTGCGGTCAAGGCCGACTATCTCAGCGGGGCCATCCGCGATATCGCCGCCCAACCCGCGGAACGTGCCCGCACCGAGCTCGAGCGGCTGGCCGTCGCCAGCTGAGCCTGGGCCGCCGGCTCGCCCTTGGATGGCCGCCACGGTCGCCGTCACCGGTGCCACCGGTTTCATCGGCCGACATCTCGCCTACGCTCTGGTCGACGCCGGATACCGAGTGCGCGCCCTCGCCCGGCGCGACGATCCCGGACTCTCGGCGCGTGGGATCGAGCTGTGGCGCGGCGATCTGGAAGCAGAGCTTGACGGCCTTGTTGCCGGCTGCGCCGCTGTTGTCCATGTCGCTGGCGCGCTGCGTGGCGCCGACGGGGCGCACTTCCAGCGCACTAACGCGACCGGCACAGCGCGCCTGGTCGCCGCCAGCCCCTCCGGCAGCCGCTTTCTCCTGATTTCGTCGCTGGCAGCCCGTCACCCTCACCTCTCGCCGTACGCTGCGAGCAAGGCCGCTGGAGAGCACCTCACCCTGGCACATGCGGACCGCCTGCAGGTTGCGGTGATCCGCCCGCCTGCAGTCTACGGCCCAGGGGACCGGGCGACACTGCCCCTCCTGCGCAGCTTGTCCCGCGGCATCCTCGTACACCCTGCGGGCCGGGATGCGCGGTTTTCGCTACTCTACGCCGACGATCTTGTCCGGCTTGCCTGCTGCGCGCTTGCGGACCTACCAACCAGCGGTACGATCCTCGAGCCGGATGACGGAACGAGCGGCGGGTACGGCTGGAGCGGTCTGGCAGCCGTGGCCGCCGAGCGCTTGGGTCGCCGCGTGCGCCTGCTGCCGGTACCGAGGACGCCGGTCAGCTGGTTGGCTTGGCTCGCCGAGCAGGTTGGTCGGCGGTCACACGAGCCGCCGATGCTGTCACGCGGAAAGGTGGCCGAGCTTTACCATAGCGACTGGGTAAGCGATATGCGGACCACGGCGGCGGTGCCAAGCTGGCAGCCGCAGATCCGGTTCGGCGACGGGCTGGTCGCCAGCTTGGCTTGGTATCGCGCGGCCGGATGGCTCTAGCGTCCGGCCGGGACAGGCGGGGTCGATGAGGTGCGAGGTCGGATGCAGAGAACCGCAGCGGACGAGGACGACCGGATCCTGGCAGGCGTGACCGCGGTCCTGGAGCGCTACAACACGGCCAAGCACACCATCGGCCCCGACACCGATCTGGCGGCCGACCTCAACGTGGATTCCGTTGCGGCCATGGACCTGATCATGGAGATCGAGGATCGCTTCGAGATCGACATTCCGATCAATCTGGTTTCCGACATGAGCACGGTGGCCGACCTTGTGGCCCTAGTCGACCGGCAGCTCAAAGCCCGCGAGGCCCGCTGATGGACATCCTCGACAAGTACGCCCAGTACGCCCAGCGCCACGAGCAGCTGCTGGCGCTGGGTGCCGACCCCTTCGCGCTGCGCCTGGACGAGCTGCACTCCGCGACCGAGGCCGATGTCAACGGCCGCGCCACCATCCTCGCCGGGACCAACAACTATCTCGGCTTGACCTACGATCCTTCCTGCATCGCCGCCGCCGAGGCTGCGCTGCGCCACTACGGCACCGGCACCACCGGTTCGCGGATCGCCAACGGCACCTACGCCATGCACACCGAACTCGAGGCCGCGTTCGCGCAGTTCCTAGGCAAGCGCTCGTGCATGGTGTTCAGCACCGGCTACCAGGCCAACCTGGCCATGATCGCGGGGCTCGCGAGCGCGCGCGACGTCGTCCTGATCGACGCCGATTCGCATGCCAGCATCTATGACGCCTGCAAGCTGTCCGGCGCCACCATCGTCCGCTTCCGCCACAACGATCCCGCCGACCTCGACAAGCGTCTGACCCGGCTCGGAGCGGAGGGCGACTGCAAGCTCATCATCGTCGAGGGCCTCTACAGCATGCTGGGCGACACGGCACCGCTGCCGGAATTCGCCGAGGTGAAGAGGCGTCACGGCGCTTGGCTGCTGGTGGACGAGGCGCATTCGTTCGGATGCTTCGGCGAACATGGGCGGGGCTTGGCCGAGCAGCAAGGCGTGGAGGACGAGGTCGACTTTGTCGTCGGCACCTTCAGCAAGAGCCTGGGCGCCATCGGCGGCTTCGGTGCCGCCAACCATCCGCAGTTCGATCTGCTGCGCTTGTGCGCGCGACCCTACATGTTCACCGCTTCGCCCAGCCCAGCCAGCATCGCCTCGGTCCGCGCGGCCCTGCGAAGGATCGAGGCCGATCCGGGCCTCCGCGAGCGACTTTGGGCCAATGCTCATCGGCTGCACGCGGGGTTCACACGACTTGGCCTGCGGCCCTGCTCGGAGCCGAGCCCCGTGGTCGCGGTGCCGATGCCCGACGAGGCGACCGCGGCCCTGGCCTGGAACCTGCTGCGCGAGCACGGCGTCTACGTCAACCTAGCCCTGCCGCCGGGCACGCCCAACAGCCTGTGCCTGCTGCGAAGCAGCGTGTCCGCGGCCCACAGCTTCGAGCAGATCGACGAGATCGTAAGCCGATTCGGGACAGTGATGGCCGCGCTTGAGCAACAAGCCCCTGCCCTTGCCGCTGCCGGCTAGCGAATGGCCCCGCGCCGAGCGAGGCGCCAGAACACGAGCGGCGCCGCAAGGATGGGATGCCGGCGCTCCCAAGGGCTGAACTCGACCGGCACGCCCGCATGTCGGCCGATCTTCCAGGCCAGGTAGTCGGCACCACCAGCGAATGTCCACGAGGCCTTGGCGAGCCTGAGCAGGCTAAGCGCCTTGCCCTGGACCCGGCGCCAAAACCAGCGCCTGGCCGCGGCCCGGCGAGTCGCGCCCGCAGAGCGACCGGCCAGAGCGGCGCCGATCCGAAGGTAGCGGTCGAGGTCGTCCAAGACGATCATCCGGCCGCGGCCGGGCTTCTCCGCGCGCAATTCCGTGCGGTAGCTCTCGGTGAATGCGCGGCTCCACAAGGTCGACGCGTCGGCATCGCCCTCGACCAAGGGCCGCGCAGCCCCGTCGGTGGTCAAGATCGCCTGCACCAGGAACGCCCGGACCGCCGCGGCGACGTCACCGTGACGGGCCCAGAGCAGGCTGGTGGGCTGGGCGAACCGGGCCCAGAAGTAGGGATTTGACGTGGCTGGGCTCACCAGCCGCTCGAGCTGATCGAGGCTGACCAGCGCGTACTTGGCGCGCACGCGGGCGCCGCCATGCTTCGCCTCGACATAGTAGACATTGGGGGGAACCATGCGATTCAGCCAGCGCATGAGCCGAGTTGGGTGCACCGCGGCGTAGCCGTCCGAGATCAGGTAGAGGTCGACGAGGAGCCCCTCGCGATAGCCGTCGCGGCGGCAGCTACCGTAGAACAGGACAGCGCAGATACCGCTATGGCTGGTGCGTGCCGCTTCGGCTACGGCCATCACCGCCGGATCGGCTGGTACCAAGAGCTCCTCCGCCACCAGTGCCGACAGCGCGGCTTGGCCCTCGTCGCTCACGGCCTGAGCTTGACGTAGCGGATTTCCTCCTCGGCGGTGATCACCACCGGCACACCCAGTGGTGCCCGGAAGAACTCGCCGTCGATGGTGAACGGGCGGTCGAGGCGCAATTCCACGCGACCAGCCGAGCAGCTGTGAAACGGCGGCTCAGGCAGATCCCTACTCTTACCGCCGAACAGAATTTGTCGAGCGTGGCGCACGATCCCGACGGGTGGATGGTCGAAGATGGTGAAGTGGATCGGCGCTCCGCCATTGTTCCAGAACGGACGGGTGCCGAGAACCAGCCGGTCCAGCGTCGTCGCCAGCACGAGGGCGCGAGGCCCACCCGTCCATGGCCCGCCGTCCACGCTGACCTCGATCTCATCTCCCCCGATCCCGGTCGCATCTACGCCGCGCAACACGGCACGCCCGAGTATGGCGAGAATCGTGCTCGTGCTGGCCCAGCTTCCGGTGAGACCCCGGGTATGGATGCTGCCGGTGCAGAGATGAATGCCGTCGTAGACGCCCGCTGCACCGAAGAACATGCCGCGCTCGCCCGGGCGGTCGGGATCGTACGCGACCTTGAGCACGCGCCGCCGCACGAGGTGCCGGCCGATCTCCCCGCGCGCCACCACGTCGAGCAGGCGGCGCAGCGTGGCCGGGTCACGGCCGCCCAAGCCAACATCGGCCGCGGTCATGTTGGTCATGCCGCGAGGCAAAAGTGCCAGCGGCGGCGGCGTCGCGAATGCGCGCCCGAGGAACAGCGCGCCGAGCAAGCCGTGCACCAGCCCGTCGCCGCTATTGAGCACGATCAGGCCGCAATCCCAGGCGGCAAGCTCGCCCATCAGGTCCTGAAGATCCATGCCCGGCTCGAAGCGTACATGCCGAATATCCGTCCGCCCCGCGAGGACTGCCTCGATCTCCGCCATTCCGCTCCGGTTGCGCTGGCTGAGCGGATTGCTCAGCACCGCGATCCTGAGGCCGCTCATGCCGGCGCTCCGTCGCGGCCGCGGCGGGCCAGGATGCGCTCGACGAGATCGAGGTCCGCGGGCTTGTCGACGTCGATCGAAGCCTCGGCCATCGGCATCTCGATCGCTGCCACGACAAGACCTAGGCGGCGCGACACCAGCCGCATCGCCTGAGCGAGCGTGGCGACGCGCAGCAGGTACGCGCCGAGCAGCAGTGGCCCGAAGGCGCGGGCCAGCCGCCATGGCGCCTTGCGATCGCGCTCGATCCGCCGCCAGAACGCAATTCCCCGCTCGGCCGAGGGTGTTCGCAGGAGGAACAGGTTGGCACCCGAATAGCCGCCGTCACGGAAGCGCAGGTAGGTCCGCCTCGTATCGGGATAGGCTGCGCTGATCACCGCGGCTGAGGCCAATGCCACGGCGATATCGGCCGAGGTCCCGTCCGTGGCGGCGAGAAAATGTGCGACCATCGAAGGGTCCAGGAGCGCGTGGTCGGCGGTCGTCACCAGGAGCGGCGCACCGGCGGTAGCGAAGCCAGAGGCGACCGAGGCGCTGAGGCTGGCCGAGCTTTCCAGGACCACCAGGCGCCCGGCGGTCCGCTCCGCCGTCAGGGCCGGCAGCCCTTCCAACAGCGCAACGCGGTCGGCCGAGACGAGGATGCGGCCGATCCGTGGACTGGCCGCCAGGGTCGCGACGACGCGGTCCAGCATCGGCACGCCACCGGCAGCGACCAAGCACTTGGCCTTGGCCTGGCGGTAGCGGGCCACCGGATCCGCCTCACCCTGCCGGCTTCCGGCCAGGACGAGGGCCGAGACGGGCGAACCCGGGATCACACCAGAGCCTTGTCGTAGACCCGGTAGCGCTTGTAGGCGCGCGCGCCCGTGGCCGCGATCACCGCCTGGACGGCCTGATTGTCCTCGAGCACCCACGACAGTTCGCCATGGCGATAGCCCAAATGGCGATAGCGGCGCCGGATGCGCTCGATCATGCCCAGGGCGATCGACGCACCCTTGGTGGTCCCCTGCAGCCGCTTGACGATGCCCATGAGCGGCATGCGCCCACTCTTGACTCCCCGGACCTTCAGCCGCCAGAGCATGCGCAGCCAGCCCAAAGGCAGCAGCCGTCCGTCCAACCCGGCGATCGCCTCGTTCAGGTTGGGCAATGTGACGGTCATGCCTACGACCTCACCGTCCAGTTCGCCTATGGCGAAGCTGTCGGCGTCGACCAATGGCCGGATCGACTTGGCGAGGTAGGCCGCCTCGTCCTCGCCGAACGGAATGAAGCCCCAATTGTCCGCCCAGGCATCGTTGAAGATGCGGACGATGGTCTGGATCTCCTCCTGGTAGCGCCGCATGTCGAGCGCGCGGATGCGCAGGCCGGGCATACGATCGGCGCGTGCGATCAGTCGCTGGGTAGCCTCGGGCCATGCGACCGTCGCGTCGACATCGTAGGCGATCAGGTCCTTGGCCTTGCCGTAGCCCAGCGCCTCGAGCCGCTGGGCATAGTAGGGCCGCGCATGGCCCATCATCATCGACGGTGGCGTGTCCAAGCCTTCAACCAGCAGCCCACTCTCGTCGTTGATCGACAGGTTGAACGGGCCTGCGATCCGCCGCATGCCGCGCTCGCGCAGCCACGTCTCTGCCGTTTCGGTCAGCGCTGCGAATATCGCGGGGTCGTCGACGGCTTCGAGAAAGCCGAAATGGCCGGTGTCGTCCTGGTGTAGCTCCAGATGGCGGCGATTGACCTGGGCACTGATCCGCCCCACCGGTCGGCCATCGCGGCTGGCCAGCCAATAGCGAACGTCGATCGCCCGCATGAACGGGTTCCTGGTCGCGTCGAGATGATCCAGCCGCTCGAATGTCAGTGGCTGCACCCAGAACGGATCGTTGACGTAGATCGATCGGGTCAGACCAATGAAGCGGCGCAGACCCCGCTTGTCGGCGATCACCTCGAGGCTGATGTTCTCGCTAGACAAGCCTGCCTCCCCGCGCGGCGTTGCCTAGGACAGCGCGCCACCGGGCGGCGACCGCCGTCGCGGGCAGGCACTCAGGCCCGAGCGACGACCAGCGCGGTCTGAAGCTCGGTGGTGACACCCTCGGCAACGGCCGGCCGCTGCGAGAAGCTCAGCAGGCCACGCAGCCGATTGAGCGTACGCGTCATCTCGTCGCCGAACGTCGCGACTGCACCGGCAGCCAACTGCTCACCCGTCCAGCTGACCCGGCCCGTTGCCAGGAGGGCGCGATGCACGATGCGCAGATCACGGCTGCGGTTCAAGCTGAAGCGCGGCAGCTGCATGTAGAGCTCGTAGAGCCGGCCGCGCATCTGCGCCAGCAGAGGCTGATCCTGGTCGACTGCGACATCCGCGCGCATCGGAACGTGGCCGCTGCCGAAGTCGAACATCTGCACCGGCTTGCCGGTGGCGCTGGCCTCGGCGATCATCGAAATGCTGTCCGCGGTCACGATGATCCGATCGGCGAGGCCGAGAAAGCCGAGATAGGGATTCTGAGAGTCTCCAGGCGACCAGCGGTGCAGGCAGGCCGGAGCGTCGATGGCAGCGAACAGCGCGTCGACCGCCGCCGGTTTGGTGCGGGCGCTGGTCGAAACCAGCACGCTGCCGCCGAGCCGGTGCGCAAGCTCGCTGGCCTCGCGACCGAGACGGGCCGCCGCCTTGGCATCGAAAACGTACGGACCGCTGCTGCCGCCCGCCAGCACGGTGACAAACGGCCGCGGGAGGTGGGCGAGACGCGGCTCCCACTTGGCCGCCGCGTCGGCCAGCCGGTCCGCCGTCACGCCATGCAGGGGCAGCAAATTCTGCAGAACATTGGCGGCATCGGCCAGTTCGTACTGCGGCGTCGTGACCACCAGATCGAACTCGTCCACCGGTGTCCAGGGCCGCCCGAGCAGGACCAGCCGAGTACGCCCGCCAGACTGCCGCCGAATCCAACGCGCCACGGTCTCGTTGCTTTGATGCGCCAGCAGTACGACGTCCGGCCACGGCGCATCGAGCGTGTCCGAGCGTTCGACGTCGACGCCAAGCAGATGCTCGCCGCCAAACAGCTCGATCGCCGCACCAAATGGACGATGCGTGACCTGCTTGACCTCGTAGGAACAGCCCAGCGCTTCCGCGAGGGCCATGAGCTGCGTGCGCTCACCGGCGCGGGGCGAGGACAACACCCAGACGCGCGGTGCCGTACCCGGCGCGAACACGTTCGGGCGCGCCGGACGGAGCCTCGCTACCTCAGGCGCATCGGTGGGCCGCAGAGCGGTGGCGGAACGCAACGACATCATCACACTCGGATCAACTGCCCGCAATCAGCAGCAGGCGAACTTGTCACGAGGCACACATGGCGAGGCGAGGCACTAGCGCCAACTCACTAATAGTTACGGTTTGTAACCCGGCACTTGGGCGAGTCTCGAGCGGAAGCCCTGGCCGCTCGGGTCTTGGCGCTTTGGTGGGTAGCCAGCTCAGACAGACTGGTGCCGCCGCGCTCAGCTTGTTGCACCCCTGCCACATGCCCTCGCACCGGGTGCTGCGCGCCGACTGACCGGAACCTGTGCCGCGGCGCGACGGTTCGGAACCAGCACAGCACAGCCGGAGGCGCAGATGGCCGAGGTAGGATCCGAACGGGACAAGGCACTGGCCAAGCTCTGGTCGATGATCAGGCACATCAAAGTAGCGATGATGACGAGCTGGGACGGCGAGGCCATGCATTCGCGGCCCATGCATGGGCACCAGGAAGACTTCGCGGGCAAGCTCTACTTCTTCACGCGCCGGAGCTCCGGCAAGACCGATGAGATCGGACGCTACGACAAGCTCAATCTGGCCTATGCCGACACCGGTGAAAACATCTACGTTTCGGTCGCCGGACGAGGTGAGATCAGCACCGACCGCGACCACATGCGACGTTTTTGGAGCCCCATGGCGAAAGCATGGTTTCCGCAAGGACTGGATGACCCCGAGCTGGCGCTGATCGAGGTCGAAGCGGACAGCGCCCAATATTGGGACGCGAGCAGCAGCAGCATGCGTTATCTGTGGGAGGTGGCTCGGGCCAATGTGACCGGTCGCGAGCCGGACCTCGGTGACACGGAGAGGCTGACCCTCCGCCCCTAGAGTTCCGGCGGGAGGGATTGGTTCCAGCTCTCACCCTGGTACATGAGCGGAACCGAGCCAACCGCCGCGGCCTGAGGTCTGCGGCTCGGCTGCTGCCCTACCCGCCCAGCGGCGTGTCGAGGCAGCAAAACAGGCTCAGAGCGACGCCGTGCGACTGGCCGCGTCCAGGTGCGAGTGCGCCGGCGTGGAATCGCACCGACACGCGCTCGGCGGGAATGCCCTGCCCTACCAGATACTGCGCAGTGACACCGACACGCAGCAGCGCCAATTCCCAGGCCGCGACCAGCAGCCCGTCGCCGTCGGCCGCGCGCTCGATCACGCCCTCGACCCCGATCAGCCACTCGCTTCCCGCCGGAAGTGCGGCGATCTGGTGCCGCAGATCGGCGGTGATCGAGGCCAAGCGCCCTCGGGCTGTGGCATCGAGTTCGGCGATCCCGGCAGGGAAGCGGAACTCGGTCCGATAGATCTGCGGCGGCTGCGGGTCGACTGCGACCGCGGGCCGCCCGGCCGCTGTTGTTTCCAGCCGACGGCTAAGCTCCGCCACCTCCTGCCCGCGCTCCATTGCGCGCGTCCAACCGAGCACGGCCACGGCTGAGACCACCGCCAACGCGCCTGCGAGCAGCGCCTGCGCTTTAGCCTGCCGCCATATCTGCGACAGCGGATCGTCCTGCCCGGCCGCATCATCCGTGTGCGGGACGTCGCCGCTGTGCCCGGGCACCGTCGTCCCGCGCTCGGCCTCAAGGCTCTCCCAGTCGTAGCGCAGGCGCAGCTGCGGGTCCCGCAGCGCTTCGTAGGCTTCGATCAGCCGGCGAAAGGTCTCCTTGTCCGCCGCACCGCCGCCCTGATCGGGATGGAGGCTCTTCGCCAAGCGGCGGAAGGCGGCCTTGATGTCGTCGGCGGAAGCGGTGCGCTCGACGCCCAGGACTCGGTAATATCCCCTTGGGTCGCCCGCCACCGCCATTCCGGACATCTCCCGCGCCATCGAAGCCGGCGCCCACAACGCAGCCAGCGACACTCTAGGACAACGGCTTACGCGACGTTAACGGCGCTTGCGCAGAGCCGGCCGGCTCAACCCATCTTCAAGGCCGCCAGGAAGGCTTCTTGCGGAATCTCGACCTGGCCCACCTGCCGCATGCGCTTCTTGCCCTCCTTCTGCTTCTCGAGCAGCTTGCGCTTGCGCGATATGTCGCCGCCATAGCATTTGGCGAGCACGTCCTTGCGGAAGGCCTTGACGGTCTCACGAGCGACGATGCGGCCGCCGATCGCAGCTTGGATCGCCACCTGGAAGTTCTGGCGCGGAATCAGCTCCTTGAGCTTCTCGCAGATGCTGCGGCCCTTGCTCTCGGCATTGCTGCGGTGGACGATCATCGAGAGTGAATTGACGCGATCGCTGTTGATCAGCACGTCCAGCTTGACCAGGTCGCTCTCGCCGTAGCCGTCGAGATGATAGTCGAAGCTGGCATAGCCGCGGCTGATCGACTTCAAGCGGTCGTAGAAGTCGTAGACGACCTCGTTGAGCGGCAGCTTGTAGACCAGCATGGCCCGGTTGCCGACATAGGTCAGCTCCTGCTGTAGCCCGCGCTTCTCGGTGCAAAGCTGGAGGATGCCGCCCAGAAACTCGTCCGGCACCAGGACCGTAGCCTTGATCCAGGGCTCCTCGACATGGTCGATCCGCGTCGGGTCCGGATAGTCGGCGGGGTTGTGGAGTTCCAGCACCTCGCCGTCGCTCTGATGGACCCGGTAGACCACCGATGGCGCCGTGATGACGATGTCGAGGTCGAACTCGCGCTCGAGTCGCTCCTGGATGATCTCGAGGTGCAGCAAGCCGAGAAAGCCGCAGCGAAATCCGAGCCCCAAGGCTGAACTGCTCTCCGGCTCGTACTCGAAGCTCGCGTCGTTGAGGCGCAACTTGCCCAGGCTGTCGCGAAGATCGCCGTAGTCGTCCGCGTCGGTTGGATACATGCCGCAGAAGACGACCGGTTGGCTCGGGCGAAAGCCTGGCAGCGGGACCGCGGCTGGCTTGCGGTCGTCCGTGATCGTGTCGCCGACTCGTGCGTCGCCGATTTCCTTGATTGCCGCGGTGATGAAGCCGACCTCGCCCGGCCCGAGGCGATCGATCACGAGGGCCTTGGGCGTCATGACGCCGACCCGGTCGACAGGATAGGCGGCGCCATTGCCCATGAAGCGGATCTTCTGGCCCTTCTCGAGCACGCCGTTCTTGACCCGGACCAGCGTCACGACGCCCAGATAGCTGTCGTACCAGGAATCGACGACCAGAGCCTGGAGGGGAGCGTCGGCCTCGCCCTGCGGCGGCGGCAGGCGATGGACGATGGCTTCGAGCACGTCCTCGACACCGAGGCCGGTCTTGGCCGAGATCATCAGGGCGTCGCTGGCGTCCAGCCCGATGATGTCCTCGATCTGTTGCTTCATCTTCTCCGGCTCGGCCGCCGGCAGGTCGATCTTGTTCAGGACCGGAACGATCTCGAGGTCGGCATCGATAGCCTGGTAGGCGTTCGCTAGGGTCTGCGCCTCCACCCCCTGGGTGGCGTCCACCAGCAACAGCGCACCCTCGCAGGCGCGCATGGAGCGGCTGACCTCGTAGGAGAAGTCGACGTGGCCCGGTGTGTCGATGAGGTTGAAGATGTAGTCGCGACCGTCCCGCGCCGTGTATTTCAGGCGGACGGTCTGTGCCTTGATGGTGATGCCACGCTCGCGCTCGATGTCCATCGAATTGAGCACCTGTGCGGTCATCTCGCGCGCGTCGAGCCCGCCGCACTTCTCGATCAGCCGATCGGCCAATGTCGACTTGCCGTGGTCGATATGCGCCACGATGGCGAAGTTGCGCAGGCGGGACAGGTCGGACATGGCTACCGGTCATTGGGGCGCTGGGTGCGCGCCGTGCGAAGGCAATATAGGACGCCGGGGCCGGCCACCAGGGGCGTGGCCACCGCGCCGGGCAGGCGGATGCCGCCGCTCACCTCAGCACGGCACCCGTCGCCTTCTCGGCCGCGGCCACGACCTTGCCGGCCACACCGTCGATCTCCGCCTCGGTCAGCGTCCGGTCGGGCGCCTGAAGGCGCACCGCGACGGCGAGCGACTTCATTCCGGCGGCCACGCCCGGGCCGGCATAGACGTCGAACAGCCGCACCTCGCGGATCAGCCTGCGGTCGACCCCACGGATCGCATCGAGCAGCGTGCCCGCGCGCACCGCCTCGTCGACCACGAACGCGAAATCGCGATCGACCGGCGGATAGGGCAGCGGTTCCAGGCTTGGCCTGGATTTGCCGGAGCGTTGCTTGGGCAGCGGCACCGCATCCAGATCGATCTCGAACGCCGCCGCGGCCTCGGCGAAGTCGAAGGCCTTGGTCACCTTCGGATGCAGCTCGCCGAAGGTCGCCAGCACCAGCCGCCCCTGCCGCAACGTGCCGCATCGGCCAGGATGGTACCAACCCGGGGCGTCCGATGACACCTGGACGCTCTCGGGTTTGACGCCCAGCGCCGCGAGCGCGACAAGGGCGTCGCCCTTGGCGTCAATCGCATCGACGGGCCGCTGGCCGACGGCCCAGCTGCGCGGCTCCGCCGCACCGAAGCGCAGGCCGGCGAGCGCGACCACCTGTTCCCCCGGCATCGCGCCGGTGAACCTTGGGCCCACCTCGAACAGCGCGGCGCTCTCCAGCTTGCGAGCGACATTTCGGGCCGCCGCCGCCAGGAGGTTGGGCAACAGCGAAGGCCGCATCGCCGCCAGCTCGGCATTGAGCGGGTTGCGCTTGAGCACCGGCTCGGGCGCGCCGAACAGCGCCGCCTGCTCGGGCGGGATGAACGACCAAGTGACCGCCTCGGCATAGCCCAGATCGGCCACGCCTCGGCGTACCGCCGAGCGGCGCCGTTGCGCCGGCGTCAGCACGCCCGTGCCGACGGCCGTGCTGCGGGTCACGGCGACGGGCGGGATGCGGTCATAGCCATGCAGTCGCGCCAGTTCCTCCACGATGCAGGCCTCGGTGGACACGTCACGACGCCAGGAGGGCGGCTGCACCTCCCACACCTCAAGGCCACCGCTGAGCCCGAAACCAAGCCCGGCCAGGATCCGCTCGATCTCCGGCGGATCGAGCTCGATGCCAGCCAAACGTGGGAGCTGCGTGTTTCGAAAGTGGATGGTGGGAGCCGGCAGCGGCACGGCCCCGGCGATCGATGCGGGACCGGGCGATCCACCACACAGCGCCACGATCAGCCGGCTCGCGAACTCGGTCGCGGGCAGGACAAGGTCGGGGTCCAGGCCGCGCTCAAACCTGGTTCGGGCGTCGCTCTCGATGCCAAGGCGCCGTCCCGTCGCCGCTGTCCGCACGGGGTCGAACAGAGCGACTTCCAGGACGATGTCCGTCGTCTCCGCGGTAACCCCGGTCCGCTCACCACCCATGATGCCACCGAGGCTTACCGGGCCAGAGTCGTCGGCGATGACGGTCATGCCGCCGTCGAGGTGGTAGGTACGGCCGTCCAGCGCCTCCAGCTCTTCGCCCGGTCGGGCGAAGCGCAAACTCAGGTCGCCGCGCAGCTTGGCGGCGTCGAAGACGTGGAGGGGTCGACAGAGGTCGAACGTCAAATAGTTGGTGATGTCGACCAGCGCCGAGATCGGCCGCAGGCCGATGGCCTTCAGGCGGTTCTGCAGCCAGCCCGGGCTTGCTCCGTTCCGCACGCCGCGGATGATGCGGCCGAGGAACAGCGGGCAGGCTCCGGCCTCGCCGGCGGGGAAATCGAGCCCGATCCGCGGCCCGGCAGGCCCGCTGGCCGGCACAGGCGTGAAGTCGCGCGGCACCAGCTTTCCGATGCCAGCGGCCGCGAGGTCCCGCGCGATGCCTGCCACGCCGAAGCAGTCGCTGCGGTCGGGAGTGAGCTTGACCTCGATCACCGGACCCTCGAGGCCCAGGGCGCTGGCCGCAGGGGTGCCGATCTCCGCGTCGACGGGCAAGTCGATGATGCCGTCATGCTCGTCGCCGAGCTTCAACTCGCGCATCGAGCACAACATGCCGACGCTGGGCACGCCGCGGATCACCGCCTTCTTCAGGACCTCGCCGGTCACCGGGATCACCGATCCCTCTGGCGCGAACACCGCCTTCATGCCGGTCCTGGCGTTGGGAGCGCCGCATACCACTTCGAACACGCCGTGCTTGGTCTCGACGGTGCACAGGCGCAGGCGGTCGGCATTGGGATGCGGGCGCGCCTCCCGGACCAGGGCGACGCTGAACGCGGCAAGGTCCGCGCCCGGGTCGGTCACGCCCTCGACCTCGAGGCCGAGCATGGTCAGCCGCTCACAGATGGCTTCCAGCGACGCGTCGGTCGCCAGATGCTCCTTGAGCCAGGGCAGCGTGAACTTCATCGCGACAGCCCGCCATAGGTCGTTGGTACATCCAGGGGCACGAAGCCGTAGTGGCGCAGCCAGCGCAGATCGGCCTCGAAGAAGGTGCGCAGGTCGGGAATGCCGTATTTGAGCATCGCCACCCGGTCGATGCCCATGCCGAAGGCGAAGCCCTGCCACTCCTCGGAATCGAGGCCGACCGCCTGGAGGACGCGCGGATGCACCATCCCGCAGCCCAGGATCTCGAGCCAGTCGCTGCCTTCACCGACCACGAGCTCGTCGCGCGTGCGCCGGCAACCGATGTCGACCTCGGCCGAGGGCTCGGTGAATGGGAAATAGCTGGGCCGGAATCGCACCGGCACGTCGTCGCGCTCGAAGTAGGCGCGGACGAAATCGATCAGGCAGCCCTTCAGGTGGCCCATGTGCGTACGCCGGTCGATCAGGAGCCCTTCGACCTGGTGGAACATCGGGGTGTGCGTGGCATCGCTGTCGCGCCGATAGGTGCGGCCGGGCGCAATGATCCGGAACGGCGGCTTGTCGGCGAGCATGGTGCGGATCTGCACCGGGCTCGTATGGGTACGCAGGAGCAGCGGCCGCCCGTCCCGCTCGGCCTCCAGATAGAAGGTGTCAAACATCTGCCGCGCCGGATGCTCGGGCGGGATGTTGAGTGCCTCGAAATTGTGCCAGTCGTCCTCGATGTCGGGGCCTTCAGCGACCGCGAAACCCATGTCGGCGAAGATGGCGATGATCTCCTCGGCCGCTTGGCTCACCGGATGGATCCGCCCCTCCGGCCGCTCGCGCACCGGGAGCGAGACATCGATACGCTCGGCCTCGAGCCTGGCGTCGAGGGCCGCTGCTTCCAGGACGCCACGGCGCAGTGACCAGTGCTTCCTCGACCTCGCGCTTGAGCGCATTGAATGTCTGGCCGGCGTCTCGGCGCTGCTCGGGCGGAAGGCCGCCCAGTCGCTTGACGAGCTCGGTCACGCTGCCCTTCTTGCCAAGTGCCCCGACACGCAGTTCCTCCAGCGCGGCGAGATCGCCGACGCTCGCCACCCTGCCCAGGATATCGCCGCGGAGACCGTCGATGTCGACGTCCATCCGTTCCTCCCGCCTCGCGGTACCGAACAACAAAAAAGGGGCCCTACGGCCCCTCTTCGCCTACCCGGGACACCGGCGCCCGGTCGGGCGCCGCCCCGATCACGCCTGGAGAGCGGCCTCGGCCTGACGGACGAAGCCCGCGAATGCCGCCCCATCATGGACGGCGATGTCCGCCAGCACCTTGCGGTCCAGGCCAACGCCCGCGAGCTTCAGACCGTGCATAAATCGGCCGTAGGTCAGGCCGTGCTCGCGCACGATGGCGTTGATCCGCTGGATCCACAGCGCGCGGAACTCGCGCTTGCGCACCCGACGGTCACGATAGGCGTAGAGATGGGACTTCTCCATCGCCTGGATGGCCGCACGGATGGTGGTGCTGCGGCGGCCACGCTGGCCCTTGACCTGCTCCAGCACCTTCTTGTGCCGGGCGTGGGTGGTCACGCCGCGCTTAACTCGAGCCATCTCGATCGATCCTCAGTCTTCTGTTCGCCGGCCGCTCAGCCGTAGGGCAGCATGAGCTTGACGAGCGCCGCATCACCCTTTTCCAGGTAGCGCGCCCTGCGCTGCCCGACCTTGGCGGCGGTAGGCTTGCCGGTCATCATATGGCGATGGTACGCAGCCGCCCGCTTCACCTTGCCGGTGCCGGTGAACGAGAAACGCTTCGCGGCGCTCCGCTTGGACTTCATCTTCGGCATGTCAGGGAAAACTCCAAATGCCGCCACGCGCGCGCCGCGGCGACGACAGCCGGGGGGATATAGCCAAACCGGCGCAGTCGCGCAATAGCGACCTCGACCCGCGGCATCGGCCTCCCGAGCCCGATGCCGACACGATAGCGCGCTACCGTCGCCATGGCCCTAGCGCCGGATCTCGGTGCAATACCGATGCCTTGGCGGCTACCGATCCAGGTTGTTCTCCATCAAGAGCTGCGACAACAGGTCGGCGACCTGCACGTTGTTGAGATCGAGCATCGGGAAAGCCAGATTTCGATTCCGCTCCGGCTTGCGCCAGCCACTTGGCCCGGCAGTGGCCGCAGGACGCGTGGTAGGAGGCCTCGGAGGCAACGACGATGACGGGGACGCCAGTCAGGTCGGGCAGCTTGTGCACCGGCTCCGTCTGGGCATAGCAGGAAGCTAAGCTGTCGCCGTTGGGCTTGTCCTGCAGCACCGTCTTCAGGTCAGCGGGATCGCCTACCGGCGGGTCGTAGGTCAGCGGGACTTGGATCTCATAGGCACGCGTCGGCTGCTCGCCATAGCTGAACCCGTCGGGCGCGCCATCCGGCGCGCCGATGCAATTGGCGCCGGTCTGTCCCCCGCCATGCATCATCACCACCGATAGGCCAAGTGGGCTCCGAGGTGGAAGATTCAGCGGCAGTTTCGCGGAGGAAGTGAGTAACGGCTCCGTAACCGGCCGAACACATACGTGCCGGCGCGCCCGGCCGGGCGCGCCGGCACCGCTGCCTACTGGGTCAGGCCGACATCCTTCAGGGTTGCCGCCACCGTGGCCTGATCTTCCTTCAGGAACGCCGCGAACTCATCGTGCGGCATGTAGAGGCCGAGCCAGCCGCGCTCTTTCAGAATATCCTGCCACTGCTGCGAATTGACCATTTTGCCGACCATTTCGGAGAGCTTTGCCAGCTTGTCGTCGGAGATTCCCGGAGGTGCGAACACGCCGCGCCAGTTGACGAGCGACACGTCGACGCCCTGCGACGCCAGCGTCGGGACGTCGATGCCTGCGACCGGCTCGTCCGCCGTGATGCCGATCGCGCGCAGCTGGCCGGCCTCGATCTGGCTCGCGAACTCCTGATAGCCACTCACGCCGACCGTGACGTGGCCGCCCAGGATCGAGCTCAACGCCTCGCCGCCGCCGGCATGGGCGATGTAGTTGACCTTGGTGGGGTCCACGCCCGCCGACTTGGCGATCAGGGCCGCGACGATGTGGTCCGTCCCGCCGGCGGAGCCGCCACCCCACGAGACCGAACCCGGATCCGCCTTGAGCTGCTTGACCAGGTCGTCGACGTTCTGGATCGGCGAAGAATCCGGAACCACCAGCACCTCATACTCCCCGGTCAGCCGGGCCAGCGGCGTGACGTTGTCGAGCGTCACCGGGGACTTGTTGGTCAGAATGGCGCCCATCATGACCAGGCCGCCCACCATGATCGCGTCGCCCTTGCCTTTCTTGGAGGTTACGAACTGGGCCAGACCGATGGTCCCGCCGGCACCGCCGATGTTGGCGATCTGGATTCCGCTGGCGAGATCGTTCGTCTGCAGCGCCGTCTCCATGGCGCGACCGGTCTGGTCCCAGCCACCTCCTGGATTGGCCGGCACGACAATGTCCAATCCATCGACGCGCGCCAGCGCCGGGCCGGTTGCGGCTCCGGCGAGCAGCACGGCGCCCAGCGCCAGTGCGGCAAAGCCCTTGCGTGACAGTCTAAGCATCGAAGCACTCCCTGTTATCGTAAACTCATGGAGAAGAAGGCAGCGGTCGCGGCGCGGCACCTTCATAGGACCAGAGGTAGCGGCGGGGAATCGGACCCTTGTTGCGACCACCCTGCTCCATCTGCTCCCACGCATGCGCCAAGATCCCGACCGAGCGCGACAGTACAAACAAGCCACGGCACAACGGCGCGGGAAAGCCGAGTTCAGCATAGATCACCGCGGTCGCACCGTCGATGTTCAAGGGGATCGGCCTGCTTTTGGCCAGCGAGAGTTGTTCCTCGACCGCGCGTGCGATCGCGGCGAATCCTCCCACGACGGTGCCTGCGGATGCGGCTTCGTCCACGACCTGCAGCAGCCGAGGCCCCCGCGGATCGCGGGGGTGGAAGCGATGTCCGAAGCCGGGCACGAACTTGACGCCCCGCCGGGCCAATTCCGCCAGTTCCGCCTCCGCTGCGGCGGCGGGGGTCAGGCCAGTGTCCACGCGGGCGGCGATCGCCCGGTAGAGCTCGACACACTGCTCGCCGGCGCCGCCATGCACGTCGCCCAGCACGTTGATGGCCGAGGCCATGGCGTTGTTGATGCCTACGCCGCAGGTCGCCGCCATGCGGGCGATCGCGATCGAGGGCGCCTGAGGTCCATGGTCGACTGCAGCCATGAGCGCCGTGCCAAGCAACTGGGCTTGGCCGTCGCTCGGCAACTCGCCACGCAGCATCAGCCAGATCATCGCCGGGAAGCTGACCCGGCCGATCAGTTCCTCGATGGGATAGCCGCGATAGCGGATCATGCCAGGCCGCATTTCGATGATCGACGTCGCCCACCAATCTTCGCAGGCTTGGCGATCGGATGGTTCGGTCATGGCGCTATGTCCTGGTGGCTGGGAGAAGCTGTCACCGCGTCCGACAACCTTGAAGGAACCCAAATTGCATCGGCTCCGGCTGCCGGTACCAGCCTATACGACGCGCTCCTCCCGCAGCTTCGCGATCTCCTGCGGTGCATAGCCAAGTTCATGCAGGATCGCATCGGTGTCGGCACCCAGGGCTGGCGGTGGCGATGCCGGCACCGGATCGCCGCTGGCAAGACGAAACCCCGCCCGGACCACGGCGACGTCGCGCTCGACGCCGGGCACGTTCGCGAAACGCTTGACCAGACCGCGCTCGACCACCTGCGGGTGCTCCAGCACCTCGGGCACCGACAGGACCTCGCCCGCCGGCACCCCCGCCGCGTTCAGAAGTCTGGACCACTCGGCCGCGCCGCGATCGGCGAGCGCCAGCTCGAGTTCGGCCTTCAGCTCGGCGCGGTTGGCCTTGCGGTCCTCGCGGTTGGCGAAGCGGCCATCGGTGACGAGCTCCGGCCGGTCGACAAGCCGGGCCAACTTCTCGAACTGCTCTTGCTTGTTGGCCGCGATGTTGAGCAGGCCGCCGCCGGTCCGGAACGCACCGGAGGGTGCCGCGGTCATGTTCTCGTTGCCCATCGGCGTCGGCGGCACGCCGGCAATCAGCCAGTTGGAGACCGCCCAGCCCATGGTAACGAGCGTGGCCTCGAGCATCGACACGTCGATGCACTCGCCCTCGCCGGCTCGCTCCCTCTTCACGAGCGCCGCGGCAATGGCGAAAGCCGCGGTGATGCCGCCGATCGTGTCGCAAACCGGGTACCCGACCCGCAACGGTGCCGTTGCGGGCGTGCCGGTGACGCTCATCACCCCGGACAGGCCCTGGATGATCTGGTCGTAGGCCGGATCGCCCCTGAGCGGCCCGTCCTGGCCGAACCCGGAGATCGCACAATAGACGATCTCCGGTTTGACCGCCTTCAGCGCCGCATAGCCGAGGCCCAGCCGGTCCATGACGCCGGGCCGGAAATTCTCGACCACCACGTCGGAGCTGGCGACCAGATGCCGGAAGACTGCCTTGCCGGCCTCATGCTTGAGATTGAACGTGACCGATCGCTTGCCAGCGTTCTGGGCGAGAAAGGAGGCGCCCATCTTCTGCCGGTTGAGCGCCGGGTCGGCGCCGAGCTGGCGGGCGAGGTCGCCACTGCCCGGCACCTCCACCTTGATCACGTCTGCCCCCATGACGGCCAGCTGATAGCAGCAGAACGGACCCGCCAGCACGTTGGTGAGGTCGAGTACGCGGATGCCTTGGAGCGGTCGCATCGATGGGGTTCCCGTCTGGTAGAAGGAACGACCGGTGACAGGCCCGCCATCCTTCAGGGATGGCGCTGGCGGCGCGCCGGGAGCTCGAGGACCAAAGCCATCCACGGTCCTTCCTGCGCCCGGTCGAGCAGCCGGAGACCCTGGCGCATATGCGCGGCCAGGACGCCATCGGCCTGCCTGTCGAGCAATCCAGAAAGTATGGCGCGACCGCCGGGCGCCAGATGCGCACGCAGCGCCGGCGCCAGCTCGATCAGCGGATCGGCCAGGATGTTGGCGAGGATCAGGTCGAAGGGACGTCGACGTCGGATCAGCGGGTGGCCATAGCCGTCGGCCAGCACGGCACGCACCTGGGAGCCGACCCCATTGAGTTGGGCGTTGGCGCAGGCGACGCGGACCGCGATGGGGTCGTTGTCGATGGCGAGGACATCGAGCCGGCCAGCATTTCGCGGCGCCGATCGCCAGCACGCCGGAGCCGCAGCCGACATCGAGGACCCGAACGAAGCGGCGCAGCCGGGCTAGGCGATCGATTGCGAGCAGGCAGGAGCGGGTGGTCGCGTGCTCGCCGGAGCCGAACGCGAGCCCGGCATCGATCTCGATTGGCAAGGCGCCGGCAGGAACGTCCCCTCGGGCATGGGAGCCATGCACGACGAACCGGCCGGCGCGGACCGGCGGTAGGCGCAGTTCGGTCGCCCGCACCCATTCCTCGGGCGCCACCCGCTCGACCGCGATGCGTTCCAAGGTCGCGTCGGCCCGGGCGAGGAATGGCGCAAGCTCCCGAGCCAAGCGATCCGGGTCGGGTGGGTCGCGGAACAGAAGGTCGATCTGCCAGCCGAGCGGTTCGGCCGTGATCTCGTCCTCGAGCTCGAACATCGAGACGCTCAGCGCCTCGTCCTCGATCCCTTCCGGCACCTCCGGCATGGAAAAGCCCGCGGTGATGACGCTGGCACGCCACAGGTCCGGATCGGCCGCCATCGTCTCAGGCCGGCTGCACGAAGCTGTCGATCACCTTCTTGCGGCCGGATTTCTCAAAAGCAATGTCCAGCTTGTTGCCGTCCACGGTCTCCACGGTCCCGTAGCCGAACTTGTCGTGGAAAATCCGGTCGCCGGACTTGAAGGCGCCCGGCTTGCCCGGTGGACGTGACTGGAGGATCTCAACCCTGCCCTCGATGAGCTTGCCCAGTTCGGCTTTGCGCGAGCGGAAGCGGCTGGTGGGGCGGGCGGCGAAAGGCTCGTCGTCGAGAAAGGTGCCGAGGTCAGGCCGGGTGGCCGGATTGCGATGGAGATGCACGATGTGCTCGGCCGGCAACTCTTCGACGAAGCGCGACGGCACGCTCGACGACCACTGATTGTAGACGCGGCGATTGGCCGCGAAGCTGATCGTCAGGCGACGGCGTGCCCGGGTCATGCCGACATAGGCCAGCCGGCGCTCCTCCTCGAGTGACTTGTTGCCGCCCTCGTCGAGTGCACGCTGGTTGGGAAACAGTCCTTCCTCCCAACCTGCGAGGAAGACGTTCTCGAACTCCAGCCCCTTCGCACCGTGCAGGGTCATGATGCTGACCAGATCGGCCTGTGGCGCCGCGACGTTCTCCATCACCAGACCGACATGTTCAAGGAAGGCCGGCAGTGTCTCGAATTCCTGCACAGCCTTGACCAGCTCCTTCAGATTCTCGAGCCGCCCGGGTGCGTCCGGGGTCCGCTCGGCCTGCCACATCGCGGTGTAGCCAGATTCATCCAGCACGATTTCGGCAAGCTCTCGCGGCGGCCGCTCGATCATCTGCGAGCGCCAGCGGTCGAAGGTGGCGATCAGCTCGAGCAGCGCATTGCGCGCGCGCGCCGGCAGCTCGTCGGTGTGGCACATCGTGCGCGCCGCCTGGATCAGGCTGATCTCGGCGCCGCGTGCGGCGGCACGCAGAATGCGCAACGTACTGTCACCGATCCCGCGGCGCGGCAGGTTGACGATCCGTTCCAGCGCCAGATCGTCGTCCGGCTGGCAGATCACCCGGAAATAGGCGATCGCGTCGCGGATCTCGGCCCGCTCGTAAAAGCGCGGCCCGCCGATCACGCGGTAGGGGATCCCGAGCTGGATGAACCGCTCTTCGAACGAGCGGGTCTGGAACCCGGCACGGACCAGCACCGCCGCTTGACTGAGGCTGCCCCCCTGGCGCTGCCAGGCTTCCACCTCGTCCGCGATGAAACGGGCCTCCTCCTGGTCGTCCCACAGTCCCGCCACGCGAACCTGCTCGCCCTGCTCATCCTCGGTCCAGAGCGTTTTGCCATGGCGGGCCCGGTTGCGCGAGATGACCCCCGACGCCGCCCCCAGGATGTGGCCGGTCGAGCGATAGTTGCGCTCCAGGCGCACCACCTGAGCCCCGGGGAAATCCTGCTCGAAGCGCAGGATGTTACCGACCTCGGCACCACGCCAGCTGTAGATCGACTGGTCGTCATCGCCGACGCAGGTGACATTCCTGTGCCCGCCCGCGAGCAACCGCAGCCACAGATACTGCGCCACGTTGGTGTCCTGGTACTCGTCGACCAGCACGGCGCGGAACCGGCGCTGATACTGCGCCAACACCTCGGCATGGCCGGTGAGCAAGGTCAGTCCGTGCAGGAGCAGGTCGCCGAAATCGCAAGCGTTGAGGGTCGTCAACCGTTGCTGGTAGGCAGCGTAGAGCGCGACACCCTTGCCAAGCGCGAAGTCGCCGGCCTCGGCGGCTGGCACCTGGTCGGGCCGGTAGCCTCGGTCCTTCCATCGTTGAATGATGCCCACCAGCAGCCGCGCCGGCCAACGCCGCTCGTCGAGTTCGGCGGCCTGGATCACCTGCTTGGCCAGTCGCTCCTGATCGTCGGCATCGAGAATGGTGAAGCTGGGCTGGAGCCCCACCAGCTCGGCATGCGCCCGGATCATCCGCACGCCCATGGCGTGGAAGGTGCCGAGCCACATCCCCGACACGCTCCGCCCGATCGCGTGCTCCACCCTTTCGGCCATCTCACGCGCCGCCCGATTGGTGAAAGTCACCGCGAGCACTTCGTGGGGGCGGGCGCGGCCCGTGACCAGAAGGTGTGCGAGGCGGGTGGTCAGCACCCGGGTCTTGCCCGTGCCGGCCCCAGCCAGGACCAGCAAAGGACCGTCCGCTGCCGTGACGGCTGCGAATTGCTCCGGATTGAGGCCCATGAGATATGACGCGCCGGACACGATCGGCGCCGTCGCGGTCGCAGAACCCGGCTGCATGCCCATATGAACCGTCGTTGCTCCTTGCCGCGCGGCCTCGCAAGCTAGGGAGTAACCCCCGATGCGGCAAGGACGTGGCCCCAAGTGGAGTTTCGGTTACGGTGAAGTTTGCGATAAGCTGTGTTCATGACGCGCTTCGGACGCGGCCACGTCTACAAGGAACGCCTCTGCGCGACACGCGCTTGTGACGTGTGGCGCGTTTTGCTAGCCGACGCGCAGTTTGACGGCGAGTGAGCCGATGTCTCGGGTGGCAGTCTGCATTTGCACCTGTGACCGCGCCGGATTGCTGGCGCGGGTGCTTGCGGCCGTCGAGCACATCGAGCTGGGCGGCCAGCCCGCCATCGACGTCATATTGATCGTCGTCGACAATCGGCCGGAGGGCCAGGCCAGGGCCGTCTGCGAGCACCACAGGCCCAAACTGCCGATCCCACTCAGATTCTTGGAGGAACCCACGCCTGGCATCTCGTTTGCGCGCAATCGAGCCACCGCCGAGGCACTCGCCTGGGGCGCCGATGCCGTGGCCTTCCTGGACGACGACGACGTCCCGCGTCCGGACTGGCTCCGGCAGCTGCTCGACAAGCAGATGACGACCGGAGCCGATCTGGTGTTCGGCTTCTGGTGCCTGCCAAGCGACTTGCGTCTACCCGTCTGGCTGCTCAATACGCGCTACTTTCGCGCGCCCGAGCGTGACGATCGCAACCGCTTTGGGCTACCGGGCTGGGCTGGAACCTACAATGTGCTGGTGAGCCGGCGCGTCCTTGAAGCGCTCTCCAACTGCGAGGGACCGTTCCGGACCGAGTTCGCCCATTGTGGCGGCGAGGACAGCGACCTGTTCATCCGTGCCAAGCGGGCCGGCTTCTCACATGCCTGTGCCCACGAGTTGATTGTGGTGCGCGCCTGGGAGCCGCACCGCTTGACCCTCATTGGTATCCTTCGCCGCGGCTTTCTGCGCGGCGGCTCAAGGGTCCATATCGCCAAGGCGCATCTCAGCTCCGAGCAGGTTCGGGGGCTGGCGTGGTCCAGCTGGCGCAAACTCGGCAAGTCGCTCTTGCGGTTGCCGCTCGGGTGGAGCCGCGCTCGCCTCGTGGGCTGCCTGCTCAGCCTGTCGCATGCGCTGGGCGAGCTCTACGCCTGGGCCGGGATGCGCTACGACTACTATCTGCGGCGGCGTGGTTGATGGGGGGACCGCAGCAGAAGCGCGCAGGCCGGGCGGAAGCCGCCACCAGCCGGCCGCCTCGATCCACAGCCGCCCGCCTGGGCAAGCGCGTGGGCAAGTGGTGGCGCGCCATCGTCGAGATCCTGGCCCTCGCACCGGCGCGCCAACGGGCGCTGGTGATCGTCGGCACCTTCGTTTCCAGCGTCCTCGACTTGATCGGCCTCACGATGATGGTGCCGTTCATCATCGCCACGACCAGTGATCAGGAGGCGACCAAGGGCGTGGTCGTCATGCTGCACTCGGTGCTGGTCCATTTCGGAGTCCCGTTCGCACCGCTGCCGATCATGGCGATCATCATCAGCGGCTTGGCGCTCAAAGGCGTCGTCGGGGTGATGGTGACCCGCTACGCCGACAAGATCGTCGGCAAGGTCACTCGGGACATGCGCATCAGGCTGATCCACAGCCTGCTCGGGGCCCGATGGGGCTACTTCGTCCGCCAGTCGGTGGGACGGCTGGCATTCGCGATCGGTCCCGAAGCCGACGCCTCCGGCCAGTGCTTCAGCGTCCTGACCAGCCTGATCGCCGCGGTGCTGCAGGTCACGGTATTCGTGACGGTGCTCGGGCTGTTGTCGTGGCAACTGCTGGCGATCGCCATCTTCGTGACCGCCCTGCTCGTGGTCTGGTTCGGCGGCCTGGTGCGCGAATCGCGTCGCCAAGCCAAGGAGCAGCGGCAGGAGGTGCGGCAACGCGCCGCCAAATTCACCGACACACTGACAGGCATCAAGCCGATTCGGGCCATGGGGCGCGCCGAGCGCTTCGCGGACCGCTTCGAGGACGAGGCACGCCTGCTCGAGAAGAACTCGCGACCGGGACTGCTCAGCCCGCAATTCGCAGCCGACCTGCAGGAGCCGGTGGTCGGTGCGGCTCTGGCGGTCGGCATTTATGTGGCGGTGACCAAGCTGCAGCTCGAGATCCACGATCTCCTGATCATGTCGATTCTCATGGTCAAGACAATTGCGGCCATGATGCCCATGCAGCGCCTGGCACAGCGGTTCATTCAGTCCTATGACCAGTACCGCTCGCTGAACCGGCTCCTCGAGGTGAGCGAGGACGCGCGCGAAAGCTGGCCCGGGCGCGGGAATCCCACGCTCGACGAGGCCATCACCTTCGACGAGGTGTCCTTCTCCTACCGCGACCAGGCGGTGCTGAACGGACTCAATCTGCGCATTCCAGCAGGCGAGATCACAGCGCTGATCGGCCCATCGGGCGTAGGCAAATCGACCATCGTCGACCTGCTGGTGGGCCTCTACCAGCCGCATGGGGGTGCGATCCGCGTCGACGGGGCCGACCTGCTGCAGATTGACCTCGATCAGTGGCGGCGGGACATTGGCTACATCCCGCAGGAGGTGCTGCTGTTCCACGACTCGGTGCGCTACAACGTGACCCTGTTCGAGGACGGGATCACGGACGAGGCCGTGATGGAAGCGCTCGATGCGGCAGGTGCCGCCGACTTCGTGACCAGCTCGCGCCAGGGACTGGACACGGTGGTCGGGGAACGCGGCAGCCGGCTGTCGGGCGGCCAGCGCCAGCGGATCTCGATCGCCCGCGCCCTGCTGCACCGACCGCGGCTGCTGATCCTCGACGAGGCCACGACCGGTCTCGACCAGGAGACCGAATGGGCCATCTGCGCCCATATCCGACAGCTTTGCGAGACTACCGGCCTGACGGTGCTGGCCGTGTCGCACCAGCCGGCATGGCAGCGCGCGGCGCATCAGGTGTACCGGATCGAGACTGGTGGCTCTGCGATGCTGGTCTCGTCGGGGCGGTTGCTGCCCAATCTGGAGGACTCGGCCGCGTGAGCCGCGGGTACCGGATGTTCGGAGCTGACTGACCTGTCCATCCGCGGCGGTTCGCTTCAGGACTGGGGCATGGCCGCTGGATCGCTTAGGCGTTCCCTAAAGCTCTACGCCCGGGGAGAACGCGAGCGGGCGCGCCGGCTCATGATCGACGGCGTCACGACGATGCGGATCGCCCGACCTGCATTGCCTCACCTCGGTGACGCCCTGGACCGGCTCGCCAGCTCGGCGCCTCCGGCCGCGCCGCTAGCCGAGCCGGTCGAGGTCATCGTGCCGGTCCACAATGGCCGGGCACATCTCGAGCGCCTGTTCGCCACGCTGTTCGCGCACACGGACCCTCGGCATCGCATCCTACTGGTGGATGACGGCAGCACCGACCCCGGGGTAGCGGCACTGTTGGCGTGGGTGGCGGCACGACGCCCGAACGTCCGGGTGATGACCAGTCACAAGAATCGAGGCTTCATCGCTACGGTGAATGCCGCGATGGGAGCCACCTTGGGGCACGCGGCGATCTTGAACTCGGATACCGAGGTTCCAGCCCTCTGGCTCGAGCGGCTCCTTCGTCCGATCGTGGCGGGCGGCCGAATCGCTTCGACAACGCCCTTCTCGAACGCGGCGGCGATCTACAGTTTTCCCACGCCCGATGAGGATCACGGCCTGCCCGGCGGCATCGAGCTCGACGCGATCGACGCGGCGCTCGCGCGGCAAGGCCCCGCCGACAGTGCGGATTTGCGTGCGCCGACAGCGATCGGCTTCTGCATGGGCATCAACCGTGCGGCATGGCAGGCCTGCGGCGGGTTCGATCAGGCATCCTTCGGCCGAGGCTATTGTGAGGAGACCGATTGGTCGCTGCGGGCAAGCCGTGCGGGCTGGCACGCCATGCTCGTCCCGGATCTCTTCGTGTTCCACACCCACGGCGGCACGTTCGATGAGCATGAGCGGCGCCGGCTGCTGGAGGCGAACCTGATGGTGCTGCACCGACGCTGGCCGGGCTACTACCGGGACCTCACTGCTTTCCGACGCCGCGACCCGTGGGCGGCTCGGCGCGCGGCCGCATTGTTGACTCTGGCTGCCAGCGGTCGAGCGGCGAGGGTCGTGCGGCGGGACACCGCAGAGGCAGCTGGGTCGGCGGAGGATGCGTCCTCTGAAAGCGGTATGGTTGCGGTCAGCGAACGTCAGCGCGACGGTAGCCGTCTGGTGACGGTGGGACGAGGGCCGTGGCGGACCACCCTGACCGGCAGCGAGCAGGACCTGGCTCGGCTGCTTGCTGCACTCCCACGGCTCGCGGCCTAGGCCAAGCGATCCGGGAGGTCCGCAGACGGTCGGTGGAGTCGACACATGGACTTGCGCAGCTGATAAGGCTAGAGCCTGACCGCACTAGCGCTGTGCGGCGCTTCTCGTCTCTCCCTACCGGACAGCCTGCCGAGTGAGCGATCGCGGAACATCAGATCCTGCCAGCGAAGTCCAGGCGCGCTTTATCTGCCTCGGCAACGATCCCGCCGCGATCGCTCGACCTGGCGATCAGAGCTCCCGACTGGGTCGGCTGGCGGTCAGAACGCCGGGGCTGCCGGTGCCCGCTTGGCTCCTCCAGCCGAGCGATCGCCGGCGCCAGCGCATCCATCGCCTCGTGCGGGCTGCACGCCTGTTCGACCCGGACTGGTACCGTGCCACCTATGGCGGCCTCACCAAACTCGCCGGTGATCCGCTTCACCACTTCATCGTCCACGGCGCGAGCCGCGGCTTTTTGCCGTCATCCGCATGGCAAGGACTGTCGACGGACGAGTCCGCGGCGCTGGGCGAGAGCCACGGCAAGCCCGGCCGCTCCTTGTGGCGCTACATGCGCGCGCAGCGCGGACCCGGCAGCGACGTGTTCGCCACTCGGTGCTTGGCTCCACTGGGGCCGTTCAGGGCGGCCGCCTTCGCTCGCGCCGTCACGGCCGGACTTGCGGTCGACCTGCTCGTGATCGACCATGCGATGGGTGGCGGCGCCAACCGCTATCGCGACCAGCGGCTCGACGAGGCGCTGACGCCGGGCCGGTCGGTGGCTCTGCTCACCTACCATATCGCCGACCGTCGCTACGTTCTGGAGCTCGGCGTCGGCGGCGTCTGCGTCTTCGCCGCGGCCGTGGACCTGCAGGAGGTCGAGGCACTGCTGGGTGCCTTGGCGCCGCGTTTCGTGCTCTTGAACAATCTCGCTTCCTACCCGGACGTCATCGGCACACTCGCGCTCGTGCATCGGCTCTGGGCCGGCAAGGTCATCATCGAATTTCCGCTCCACGACTTCCTGGCAGTATGCCCGTCCTTCAACCTGCTCGACGCGGATGGCGAGCATTGCGGCGTCCCATCCCTCGAACGCTGCCGCGACTGCATTGCGCGGATCGAGTTGCCGGTCGCGACGCAGTCCGCGCCACGCAACGTCGAGTTGTGGCGAGCGGCCTGGTCCGGCCTGCTTTCGTGCGCACGGCCGGTCGTCGCATTTTCGAGGTCCTCGCGCGCACTGCTGCTGCGCGCCCATCCGGGGCTCGACGCCGGGAGCATCGAGGTGCGGCCGCATCGCGTCGACTGGCTCGGTGGAAGGAAGGTCACGCTCGATCATAGCGCGCCGCTGCATATCGGCGTGGTCGGGGAGATTTCGTTCGCGAAGGGCGCGGCCGTCGTTGCCGGGCTAGCCCGGGCGCTCGGCCGCCGCTCCGGCGGGGCGCGCCTGAGCGTGATCGGCACCGTCGACAAGGCCTATGCCGCGGGTATCGTCCAGACCGGCCGCTACCGGGCGGCGGATCTGCCGGAACTTCTGGCCGCGGCAGGCGTCAATGTCGGGCTGGTGCCCTCGATCTGGCCGGAGACCTTCTGCTACGTCGCCGAGGAATTGATCCGGCTGGGGCTGCCGGTAGCGGCCTTCGACCTGGGCGCACCGGCGGAGCGGCTGCGGCACTATCGTCTCGGCCACGTCCTTCAGAGCCGGGAGGCGGACGAGATTCTGGACGAGCTGGACACATTCTGGCAATCGCTTGGGCAATCTGGTGTAGCCGAAGTGTCGGCTCCCCTCGCGAACGCCGCCGTCGGACCATGATCTACGCCTTCACCAGCGCCGCGCTGAACTATCTGCCCAAGGCGCGGCTGTGCCTGGGCTCGCTGCGCCGGTTCCATCCGGAATTCCGGCTGGTCTACGCCCTGGCCGACCGGCTGCCCGACGGCATGCGGCTCGAGGAGGACTGCGTCGACGAGGTGATTCCGGTCGAGAGCCTGCCCGAGATCGGCAATCCGGGCTGGATCTTCCAGCATTCGATCGTCGAGCTCAGCACCGGCATCAAGGGTGCCGTCCTTCAGCAGCTCCTGGCCCGGCCGGACTGCGAGGCCGTGCTCTATTTCGACCCCGACATCGTCCTGTTCTCGCGCCTCGACGACCTGGTCGAGCGGCTGCTCGCCGCCGCCATCGTGCTCACGCCCCACCAGGCCAAGCCGGATGCGACGCTCGAGCGCATCCTCGACAACGAGATCGGCAGCCTGAAGTGGGGCATCTTCAATCTCGGCTTCATCGGCGTGCGCAACAGCCGGACGGGGCACGCCTTCGCCGACTGGTGGGCCCACCGCCTCGCCCATTTCTGCTTCGACCGTCTCGAGCAGGGCCTGTTCACCGACCAGAAATGGATCAACCACGTCCCGGTGTTCTTCGACGGGGTCGAGATCCTCAAGGAGCCGCGCTTCAACGTCGCCACCTGGAACGTCACGACGCGCACACTCACCGGTGACGGCGCCGGATGCCGTGCTGGTCGACGGCAAGCCGCTGGGCTTCTACCACTTCACCGGCTTCGACAGCGGCGCCCATGCCGTGATGGCGGAGCGCAACGGCGTCGGCAACCGGACGCTCGAGCAGCTGGTGGCTTGGTACCACACCGCCATCCGTACCATCAAGGACGACGCCCTGGCCGCGATGCCCTGGGCCTACGGGCGCTACGGCGACGGCACGGCGATCGAGCCCGGCCACCGGCGGGTGTACGGGCTGCGTGCGAGCCTGCAGCGGGCCTTTCCCGACCCGTTCTCGACCAAGGAGGGGCCTCCTTTAGCGGACAGTCAACGCTCCTTTGCCGCTTGGGTGCGAGCAAAGGGCGCGTCCGAGTATCCCCAGCATTGCGGCGATACCACCGATCTGATGGCGGGGCTCAGGGCTGAAAATACGCGCCTAAGGGACGAGTTGCGGCAGATCAAACTTTCCTTCTCATGGCGTGTGACCAAACCGCTGAGGTTGGTCGTGTGAGCACGCCGAAATTGGATGCCAGCGCAGTTTTGGAGACAGATTGCTCCGTGCGGACCTTTGAGCACGGGGATTTGCAGTCTACGCGTCGAGATCTCGCGGCGACAACTCATCATTGTTCCACTTCCGGCATGGAGCGAACCGAACTGCTGGATAGCGAGATCGAAGTCAAACGCCTAGTGAAGGAGCTAGAGCTTCTGAGGAAAGAAGCGACGCGGCTCGCGGCCGAGGTTGTGGAATTGCAGGCTGGTCACCGGATTCTCCGCGACACACGCGAGTTCTTGCTGAGGGCACTGGACAAGGAACGCCGGAAGCGGACCGGTCTGCAGCGGACGATGTCCTGGCAGCTGACACGCCCGCTTCGCTTGGTTGCCGGTCTTCTGAGACGCCGGAATGCACGAAAAGCCAAGGCCGCGGAATTACCACCGACGATCTTTTCGCCATCTGCGCCGCAACTGGACAATATTGCTCCCGTTGATCCTGCAACTGCTAGGGATCCGGCGCTTCTTGATCAAGCAAGTGTTGCCGTCGTGATCCATGCATTCTATCCTGAATTGCTGCCGGACTTGTTGAACCGGCTCCTTGCCGCAAATTTTAGGTTCGACCTGTTCGTGACCTGCCGTGAAGACGCCGCAGAGACGATCAGAGGCTACCTTCGCGAGGCAGGTGTGGCGGAGGGCTACGTCGAGGTCGTTCCCAACCGCGGTCGCGACATCGCCCCCTTTCTGAGGATGCTACCGCTGGTTCAGAGCAGGGGATACTCCATACTCCTGAAGCTCCACACCAAGCGGTCCGACCATCGTTTCGATGGGGACATGTGGCGTGCGTCCATGCTTGAGGCTCTGCTAACTGCAAACGCGGCCCGAGCCGCCATTCACGCACTGAGCGGACAGACCGGATTTGGCATTGTCGGGCCGAGTGAGCACGTTCTCCCGGTGCAGCGCTATCCAGGAGCGAATTCGGGGCGAGTGTCGGAACTTGCGTCTGCACTGGGGATCGAACCGACGAGGCATGAAGACCTTGGCTTCGTTGCCGGCACGATGTTTTTCGCACGGGTCGACGCACTGACTCCCCTACTCGGCCTCGGGCTCGACGAAACAGACTTTGAGCCCGAAATCGGTCAGATTGATGGTACGTTGGCGCATGCGATAGAGCGCTTGATCGGATGTTCCGCTGCGGTGGCGGGCTATCGCCTCGGGTCACTCGCGGCGGAAGCGGGCAGCGCGGTCGATGCCACCCGCGGCGACGCAGTTTATCGGTTTGGAATGCGCGGTGGCTGAAATGGATTCGATCAATCGCCCCGGCAGCGCCGTGGAGCCGCCACAAGACCCCGGGGCCCCGCCAGATCACGACCTCACGCCACTTGCCCCCGGGTCGAGTGCGTTCTGGGTTCCCACTCGGCTCGTCGAATCGGCATGGCTTGGCCACATTCCCTTCGCTTTCTGGCTGACGGCCGCCGTTCGCCCGAATGTCTTCGTGGAACTCGGAACCCATTCCGGCGCATCCTACTGCGGGTTCTGTCAGGCAATAGATGCTCTGTCGCTTGGAACAGCAGCCTATGCCGTCGACACGTGGGAAGGTGACGAACATGCCGGTCATTATGGCGATGAGATATATCAGGAACTCGCAGCGTACAATCAGAAACATTATCAGGGATTTTCGAGGCTCCTCCGCTGCCAGTTTGATGAGGCACTATCCTACTTCATGGATGGCGAAATCGATCTGCTCCACATTGATGGATTTCATACTTATGAAGCTGTGCGGCATGACTTCGAGACTTGGCGACCCAAACTGTCTCGGAAGAGCGTGGTTCTGCTGCACGATACCAACGTCCGTGAGGGCAATTTCGGCGTCTGGAAATTCTGGGCCGAACTCGCCAGTGAATTCCCGACCTTCGCATTCCATCACCATCATGGTCTCGGCGTGGCATGTGTCGGCGAAGCAGTGCCGGAGGGAATCGAAGTTCTCATCGAGGCAACCCGCTCCCCGACCCGGACGGCGCTCTGGCGAACGAGTTTCGCGCGCCTGGGCGCAGGCGTTCAGAAGGCCTGGGAAGCCACTCATCACGCGGAAACCGCGCTCCGATCTGCATCCGACGCAGCCGCACTGGTGCGCAGATGCGGTGACCTGGAGATCGAGGGCGCCAACCTCACGCACCAGATTGACGAACTGACCACCGCACTGGCCGGGGCGCAAGCCGAGATCCAGAACCTGAGATCCCGCGAAGCGGCGGCGAACGCCCGCGAAGCGGTAGCGAAGGCGTTTACTGAGGATTTAGCTGCTCAACTCAGTGATCGAACGGAGCGCGCCGCCAGAGAATTGGCAGAAACGGGACGCTCGCTCGAACGCTCTCGGCGGCACGTCGAACGTCTCGCCCGCGAACTCGAGAAACAGCGCAGGCGTCGCAGGAAACGCAAGCGATCACTGGCACGGCGACTCTCCCGACCGCTCCGGGCCGTGTTGGAACTCGTGCGAAAGCCGTTCAAGCAAAAAAAAATATTCCTCGCTCCCAAAACGGTGGATCAACCTAAGGGAAACCGAGATCGGATTGAGACCAACACCGGATCAGAGCAATATCTCGCGCTTAGCGACGATGCGATGCTGGTGAAGAACTCTGGGCTGTTCGACGCCGAATGGTACGTGGCCAAATATCCCGATCCACCCGTGACGACACAGGACGCGCTACGGCACTATCTTGAGCATGGCGCGGCGCAAGGCCGAGATCCCAACCCCAATTTTTCGGGAGCATGGTATACCAAGTCATATCCTGATGCTGCGCGGAGTGGATTGAGTCCGCTTCTTCATTATCTGAAAGCTAGCTCAAAGGACGGACTTAAGCCTAACGCAGAGTTCGATCCGGGCTGGTACCTTGCGACCTATCCGGACATTGTTGCAGCCGGCGGCGAGCCGTTCGCTCACTACCTCAACCACGGAAAGGCGGAGGGACGCCGGCCGAACGGGGTGGTGAATGCCCGTAGCGCCACCGACGCGCGCCTCGTGGTGCGTAAGTCACCACGCCCCGAAGAGGAACTGGTGCTCTTCGTCACCCATGCCCCGGCCGGCAAGATAAAGCCGCACGTCGCAATATACATCGACGCACTAAGACTATCGGGTCTCGCCACCAACATCATCGTCGCCACAGACCATGTCGACAGCGTAGAAGTTGAAGACCTAATCGACCGTGCGGACGGCCTACTCATCCGGGAGAACGTAGGCTACGACTTCGCCGCTTGGGCGCACGCGATGCACCATCTCGACCTATCTGGCACGCGCATCGTCTGTCTTGCCAACGACAGCTTGATCGGACCTTTCACCGCCGAAGCCTTGCAGAAAATTGTCGCGCGCGCACGAACTTCCACGGCTCAGCTGATTGGTCTCACTGACAGCCATGAGATCAGGCATCATTTCCAGAGCTATTTCTTGATTGCCAAGGACGCGGGCGTGGCAGTCCTCCGGGACTTTCTGGGCGGGGTGCGCTCTCTGGAAACGAAAAAAGATGTCATCACTTGGTACGAACTGCCGCTTCTCGCAGCCTTTGAGGATGCTGGTTTGCGAAGTGAAGTTCTGTTTCCGAGCAAGTTGCGCGGGAACAGAACCATAGTGGATTGGATAGGCCTGATCGAGGAGGGATTCCCTTTCGTCAAGGTGGGCCTACTGCGATCTGGAAGGGCCAAGGGCTGGCAGGACGTCCTTTCCGCCAACGGTTACGATCTGTCAGTGGCGGTCCGAACGATTGCCATGTTGGCCTCAAATGAACGTGCCGCAAGGGATTGCGCCGGACCTCCTTCCCGGCAGGAGTTAATAGCAACTCAGTCCGTCCTAAGCGACGCGCTGCAAGCTGCGGTGGCGGCTCGCGACGCTGCTGCGTCGCGGGCGACGAAGCTCGGGCGCGAACTGGCCCGGGCACGCAACCGACCCTGGAGGCTTGTGCGCAACAAGTTGAAATTCAGGTTCTACGCTAACCTCGTCCGACTCAGCAGGCCATACTCTGAAGCGGCTGCAGGGCAGTTTGCGCGACGGGCGCGAGAGAGCGATCCCGACCGATCGCTTTCGGCGCCGCTTGTCGGGATGTGCATCAATTCCCCAGTGGCCGAGATTGATCGACTCGCGAGTATCTCGGCCCGGAGCTGGAGCATCCCAGCAGGGAGCACGTTCTCGTCGTCAGCCATCAGGCCAGCCGAAGTGGCGCCCCCATCCTTGCCTTAAATCTTGTTCAACACTTGCGTTCGCGGTACAATGTGACTACGCTGTGCTTGGCAGGCGGCGAACTACTTGAAGATTTCATTTCCAGTTCAAACGCTACATACAACGCCAATCAGCAGACCATGGATGCATCCGTCTATCGGAAACTGATAAATCACTTGTGCCATCAGCGCAGGTATAGCTTCGCTGTCGTGAACTCCGTTAAATCGCATGCCGTCATGCCGCTTTTATCTGAGCATCGGATCCCCTCAGTAGCACTGCTGCATGAATTTGCGTCATACACCGGCAGGAAGGACGCTTTTGCCGAGGCCGCGCGGTGGGCCAGCGAGATCGTGTTCTCGACGCGTCTAACTCGCGACAATGCTTTCGAACACAATGTGCTGGACTTCTCGCCGCAAATCCATGTCATACCTCAGGGACAGTGCCTGCCACCCGGGCGGGATGCCGCGCGGGGATTCCTTGATCAGGAGAGAAGCCGCGTTCGACAGTCGCTCCGGCCCCAAGGTGATTTAGAGCAACGCTTCGTCGTTCTTGGCGCGGGAAGTGTGGAGATACGCAAAGGGGTCGATCTTTTTCTTGAGACAGCGACGCGGGTACTGCAAACCCCCGAGGGAAAAAACGTCTTCTTCGCCTGGATCGGGGCCGGATACAATCCAGAGCAAGACTTCGTATACTCCGTCTATCTCCGAGATCAGATTTACCGAGCGGGAATTCAGGACCAGGTTTTGATGCTTCCGGCCACATCCGAAATTAACTTGGCTTACGAGCTGTCCAACGTCCTTTTGCTGCCGAGTCAACTCGACCCGCTCCCAACGTTGCGATTGATGCGCTTTGCGCTGGCCTACCGGTTCTGTGCTTCAACAATACGACTGGCATTGCGGATCTACTTTGCGATGCCGGGCTTCGTGAATCTTGTGTCGCTGAATATATCGACACGGGCGATCTCGCTCGAAAGCTGCTCAATCTCGTGAGGATGCGGGATTTCTATGAAGACGTAGCCAAGCGGACCGGAGTTTGGCCAAGTGGCCTTCGACTTCCCGCGCTACTGCATGAGAATAAAGGATCTCGGTCAGAATGCTAGAGCGCGAGTCGAAAATCGGGATGGCGACATCGAATGGATAGTGTCCTCGGGAGCATTCAGGCCTGACTTCTTCGCTCAGGGCGCCGACGGTCGGGCGGTCACCAATCAGCTCGTCGGCGAGTACATTAGCCGGCTGAACTGGCCGGTAGCAGCGCGCAAGCCTGAGCCAGGTTTCAATCCCTTCATCTACGCCGAACGTGGCGGCCTGGACTATCGCGGGAACACCGACGCGTACGCCGATTTTCTACGCAAAGGCCGCCCCCCGGGGGCCTGGCTCTGCCGGTGCTTGACGGCAGTCCCGAGACCACCGGCGCTCTGCCACCGGCCTCACTGAACGCCGCACTTCACGTGCATGCGTATTTTGCCCATTTGCTCCCCGACATCATTGATCGTCTGCACGCAAACCGTAGTAAGCCGGACCTCTATGTCAGCGTTGGATCGGCGGCACACGCGGACGAGGCGAAGTCCGTGCTGAACGACTACGATGGCCGCACCGTTGCGGTCGCAGTACCCAACTCGGGTCGAGATACTGCTTTCCTTACTCTATTCGGACAGGCCCTCGTCGATCGATATGATGTGGTTGGTCATGTTCACATCAAGCGAAGCCCGCATGTGGAAGACTTGGCATTCGTCGCGAATTGGAGCAACTTCCTCTTTGAGAACGTTCTAGGGGGAACCCGCGGCGGCGCTATGATCGACCTTGCGCTGGACCATATGGCGCGGGATGAGACGGTCGGGATCGTGTATCCAGATGATCCACACATATATAGTTGGACCAAGAACTTGCTCGTGGCAGAGGCTCTGGCCAAGCGGATTGGTCACAGTGCGCTGCCCTGTCTGATAAACTTTCCGGTAGGCACCATGTTCTGGATGCGCTCCCATGCTCTCCAGAGTTTCGTGAACCTCAGTTTGAACTGGTCGGATTATCCGCATGAGCCGTTACCGATAGATGGCACGATGCTGCACGCGCTGGAGCGACTCTTCGGCACCATTCCTATCCTTGAAGGGTGGACTTGCGCGGTTACGAATATTCGTGAGGTGACAAGGTAGTGTTGGAGTGGTACTTTGACGTAGGGCGCACCGCCACGCACTGTGGCATCGCAGGACCGACAATGTAGCAGGGCCGAATCTGACCATGAAGATACTCGTCATCGGTGGCTGTGGTTTCATCGGGTCGCACATTGTTGATCGTTTGCTTGCGCACGGTCATTCGGTGCGAGTTTTCGACCGACAGGTCGAGCGGTTCCGTCAGCCGCTGGCACGAGTGGACTACATCTATGGCAGCTTCGGCGATCGGATGGCGATAATCGACGCCATGACCGGGGTCGACGCCGTGATGCATCTGGTCAGCACCACCTTGCCGGGCACAGCCGATCTCGATCCCAAGACGGACGTGCAGGATAATCTCGTCGGCACGCTCGCCCTGCTCGAACTTATGAGCAGCCTCGGGATCTCGCGGATCCTGTTCCTGTCGTCGGGAGGCACGGTTTACGGCCCGCCGGACATCATCCCGATCCCAGAGACGCATCCACTACGTCCTATCAATTCGTATGGAATAGTCAAGGTAGCAATCGAACACTACCTCGAAATGTACCAGCGTACCCGCGGTCTTTCCCCTATCATTATTCGGGCGTCGAATCCCTATGGCCCGCGCCAAGCACATACTGGAGTGCAGGGTGTAATCTTGACTTTCTTGACGCGGATCTTGGCAGGTGAGCGGCTGGAGATCTGGGGTAGCGGAGACGTCGTCAGGGACTATCTTCATGTAAGCGATCTTGCGGAACTCGCGCCATTGCTGTGGCGAGTGACAAGACGGGACCCTACAATGCGGGGAGTGGTGAAGGCAGATCCCTAAAGGAGATCGTGCAGATCCTACGCGACGTGACGAAGATCGCGATCGAGGAGCATCACAAACCGGGACGCGCGATCGACGTCAGGATCTCGGTACTTGATTCTTCACGGGCCCGGACTGACTTTAGCTGGGAAAACAAGATCTCTTTGTTGGACGGAATTACGACCACCTACCAATGGATGCGCAGTAAAAGGGAAACCTGAAGTGGATGGGATTTACTCAGGGATTTTGGCATGGCACTCGTATCCCGGCGACCCGTTGATCCTATCGTCAACACAGTTTGGGCAAATCAACAACCGGCAGCGCTCGCCACCGCGAAATGATGCCGTGGTTCATGGGCTAAGGCATGCTTGACCGCACGATAAAAGAAGGACGACCGGAGCCGAGGTTTCTGACGGGAATGGTGGGCGCGACAGGGATTGAACCTGTGAGCCCTACGATGTCAACGTCGTGCTCTCCCGCTGAGCTACGCGCCCAACGCCAACGGTTTCTAGGCAAGATCACGAACGGCTGCAAGGCCTTTGGCGCGACGACGCGCCGGTTCGGTGCCGACCAATTGCGCTTCTCGCGGGGGCTGTACGAGCTGTCGACGAAGGCGCGGATACAGGGCCTGGGTCGCAGCGGTAGGAAGCGGTGGAGGCGGAGCTCGCGACGGCCACCGAGCGGCGCCGGGTAGTTGTGCGTAGGGTTCTGCAAAAGCCTGCGGTGGCGGGTGGTCATGGTGTGCTGGTGATGTGTGACGTCACCGACCCTGCCAAGGTTGCACGCCATGACCGTGAAGGATGCTCCGCGAGGGACCGCTGATCTCAAGGCGCTGGTCGCGTCGGACTCGGACTTTGTCCGGTCGCTGATGCGTACCCGTCCGGTGACGGCCGCCTTCTGGTGAAGGGTGTGGACGTTCAGACTGGGGGCCATGGATGGCAGCGATCGGGAAGCGTCCGCTTCGCGTTTAGCGGACACCAAGCAAGCGGCTGGCAAGCGTCGCCGCTGGCCTGAGGAACTGAAGCGGGAGATCGTGGCGGCTCTGACGGAGCCCGGGGCCTCGGTATCGAACGTGGCCCGCCGCTATGACGTGAACACGAACCAGCTGTTCAAATGGCGGCGGCAATTCGCGGCGGGAACACCATCAGCCGACCCGGTGCGGTTGCTGCCGGTCGAGATCGCGCCCTTGAGATCCCCAATGGCGGAGGAGCGAGGCGGATCACCGGCGGTGTTGCCCGCACTGCTGGCAGGCTCGATCGAGATCGCGCTGCGCGGCGGGACCAAGGTCAAGATCAAGGGTACCGTCGATCCGGCGGCTGTGGCGGCGGCGATCGGCGCGGTGCTGGCGCCCCGCCGGCGCCGGTGATCACGCTTCCGGCGGGCACGCGGGTCTGGCTGGCGGCCGGGCACACCGACATGCGCAAGGGCTTCGACGGCTTGGCACTGCAGGTGCAGGAGGTCCTGCGGCTCGACCCGCATGGTGGGCATCTGTTCGTCTTTCGCGGCCGGCGCGGCGGGTTGATCAAGGTGCTCTGGCACGATGGCCAGGGTATGTGCCTGTTCAGCAAGCGGCTGGAGCATGGCCGATTCATTTGGCCCTCGCCGGCGGACGGGGTGGTAACGATCAGCCCGGCGCAGCTCGGCTACCTGCTGGAGGGCATCGACTGGCGGATGCCGCAGCGGACCTGGCGGCCGGAGCTGGCTGGATAAGACGAGAGCTGCGGCCTTTTGACTCAGCTGTTCTCTTCGATACTGACAAGTCCAGTGGCTTTGCTTGACTTCAGCTATGCAGAACTTCGCCGCCTTGCCGGCCGACCTCGCCGCAGCGCATGCGATGATCCTGGCCGAGCGCGCGGCACGCCTCGAGGCCGAGGCGCAGATCTCCGGCGCCAAGCTGGAGATCGAGCGCCTGAAGCTGCTGCTCGCCAGAGCCCGGCGCGAGCAGTTCGGCCAGACCAGCGAGCGGGGAAGGCGGCTGATCGACCAGCTCGAGCTGCAGCTGAGCGAGCTCGAGGAGACCGCGGCCGAAGCCGAGGTCGCGGTGGAGATCGCCGCAGCGTCAGTCGAGCGCCCGCCACGAGCGGATGGTACCCGCAAGCCGGCCCGCCGACCGTTGCCCGAGCACCTGCCACGCGAGCGGATCCTCTACCCCGCGCCCTGCGCCTGTCCCAGATGCGGCGGCCCGGTGCGCAAGCTCGGCGAGGACGTGACCGCGACCCTGGAATGCGTGCCGCGGCGCTGGAAGGTGGTCGAGCATGTGCGCGAGAAGGTCTCCTGCCGCTCGTGCGAGGCGATCAGCCAGCCGCCGGCGCCCTCGCACCCGATCGCCCGTGGCCGCGCCGGACCGCACCTGCTTGCCCTGGTCCTGGCCGCCAAGTACGGCCAGCACCTGCCGCTGACCCGGCAGAGTGCGATCTACGCCGGCGAAGGGGTCGAGATCGACGTCAGTACCTTGGCCGATTGGGTCGGTGCCGCGGCCGCCAGCCTGATGCCGCTGGTCGAGGCGATCCGGACCCACGTGTTCGCGGCCGAGCGGATCCACGCCGACGACACCACCGTGCCGGTGCTGGCCAAGGAGAGAACCAGAACCGGGCGATTGTGGGCCTATGTCCGCGACGACCGGCCGTTCGCTGGCCCGGCGCCGCCGGCGGCGGCCTTCTTCTACTCGCCCGACCGGAGCGGCCAGCATCCCGAGCGGCATCTCGCCGGCTTCGCCGGGATCATGCAGGCCGACGCCTATGCCGGCTTCAATCGGCTCTACGAGCCCGGTCGGCAGCCGGGGCCAATCCTCGAAGCCGCCTGCTGGGCCCATGCCCGCCGCAAGCTCTACGAGCTCGCAGCCGTGGCCAAAGCCCCGGTCGCCAGTGAGGCGGTGCAGCGTATCGACCGGCTGTTCGCCATCGAGCGCGACATCCTCGGTCTACCTCCCGAAGCGCGCCTGGTGGCACGCACGGAGCGCTCGGCGCCGATCCTGGCCGAGCTGGAGCCCTGGCTGCGGCAGCAGCAGGAACGACTCTCACGCCGGTCGGAGGTCGGGCGGGCCATCGCCTACACGACCAAGCGTTGGGCCGCGCTCAGCCGCTTCCTGAGCGACGGCCGCATCTGCCTGAGCAACAACGCGGCCGAGCGGGCGCTGCGCGGCGTGGCCGTCGGCCGGCACAACTGGACCTTCGCCGGCTCGGACCGTGGTGGCGAGCGTGCCGCCGCGATCTATACCCTGATCGAAACCGCCAAGCTCAACGGCATCGACCCCCAGGCCTGGCTCGCCGACGTCCTCGCCCGACTGCCCGATCATCCGGCCAAACACATCGACCAGCTCCTGCCGTGGCGCTGGACAGCCTCCGCCAAGATCAGCGCCGCAGCCTGACCCGCAACCTCAGCGCCGCTTCACCGCGGCCCTCACCGGACGCGTACGTTGTACTCGGCTAGGTAGCGGTTGATGGCGGCCTGAAGATCGACCAGCGAATGGAACACACCGCGCTTGAGCCGACGCCGGGTGAACCGGGCGAAGAAGCTCTCGACCGCGTTGAGCCAGGAGGCCGAGGTCGGGGTGAAGTGGAAGGTCCAGCGGGAATGGCGCTCGAGCCAGGCGCGGACCTTGGGTTGCTTGTGGCTGCCGTAGTTGTCGAGGACCACGTGGACCAGCTTGCCGGCTGGGATCGTGCGCTCGAGGCGGTTGAGGAAGCGCAGGAACTCCTGGTGCCGATGCCGCTGCATGCACTGGCCGACGGCACGGGACTGTCAGAATTTCTGTGTACGGGCCATGGGTTGAACATCGGCGGCTCAGGCCGCCTGGAAGCGTTCTTCGAACAGGATGGCGAATTGCGCTCTGGCCATGACCCATTCCCGGGGCGGCATTCTCCACTCCCGCTCGGCCAGGTTCAAGACCAAGAACAAGAGCTTCAGCGCGGCATCGTCGGTCGGGAAGTGACCGCGCGTCCTGACGGCGCGCCGAAGCTTGGCGTTCAGGGCTTCGATGGCGTTGGTTGTGTAGATGATCCGGCGGACATCGATAGGGAAAGCGAAGAACGGGATCACGGCCGGCCAGTGCCGGCGCCAGGACATGGCGATCGCCGGGTATTTGAGCCCCCACTCGCCCGTGGCGAAGGCGTCCAATGCTGCGGCGCCGGCGTCGGCATCCTTGGCCTTGTAGATGTCCCTCAAGGCCGCCGCGACCACCTTGCGGTCCTTGTAGGACACGAAATCGAGCGCGTTGCGAATCAGATGGACGATGCAGGTCTGGACCTGGGCTTGCGGGAATACGGCGGTGATCGCGTCGGGAAAGCCTTTCAAGCCGTCGACAACGGCGATGAGAATGTCCTCGACGCCGCGGTTCTTCAACTCGGCCATCACCCGCAGCCAGAACTTGGCGCCCTCGGTCTGCTCGATCCACAGCCCCAGGATCTCCTTGCGGCCGTCGGCACGGACACCGAGGGCGAGGTAGACCGCCTTGTTGCGGACCGTGCCCTCGTCGCGGACCTTCACCCGCAAGGCATCGAAGAACACCAAGGGATAGACTACCTCGAGCGGCCTGTTCTGCCACTCGGCGATCTCGTCCAGAATGGCATCGGTCACCGCGCTGATCAGGTCGGGTGAGACGTCGATGCCGTAGAGATCGGCCAGGTGGCCCTGGATCTCGCGCACGGTCATGCCGCGAGCGTACATTGACACGATCTTGTCGTCGAAACCCGGCAGGCGCCGGCGATACTTGGCGATCAGCTGCGGATCGAAGGTCGCCAGCCGGTCACGCGGCACCGAGATCGGCAGCTTGCCGCCGTCGGTGAGCAGCGTCTTGCGGCCATAGCCGTTGCGGCTGTTGGCACGACCCTCGGCCGCCTCACCATCCAGATGGTGGTCCATCTCGGCATTCAGCGCCCGCTCCGTCAGCGCGCGCTTCAGCTCGTCGACCAGGCCGTCCCGGCCAAGAGCGGTTTGCGGATCACGGCCAGCAAGGAGCTGGTCGAGCAATGCGTCAGGGATCACCGGTGCTTTGCGGCGTGCCATGCGTGGGTTCCTTCCTTCCCATCGTCATGGCCTGCACACGAAATTCCTGACAGTCCCTCGCAATGGCTCCACGCCGGTCTGGCCGAGGCCGGTCTGCCGGTGATCTGCGTCGAAGCCCAGCACATGCGCAGCGCCCTCTCGGCACAGCGCAACAAGACCGATCGCAACGACGCGCGCGGAATCGCGCAGATGATGCGGGTTGGTCTCTACCGCCCGGTACACATCAAGACGTCGGCAAGCCAGGAACGCCGGCTGCTGTTAACCGCACGCAAGCTACTCCAGGCCAAGATGCTGGATCTCGAGGCCGAAGTCCAGGGCACGCTCAAGAATTTTGGCCTGCGGGTCGGCGTCGTCGGTAAGGGCGGCTTTCGCCAGCGTGTGCGCGAGCTGATCGAGGGCAACGAAGCGCTCGACATGGTCATCACAGCGCTGCTCGAGGCGCATGCGGCGGTGCGGACGCAATATGACCTGCTGCACAAACGCCTGCTCGACACCGTGCGCGATGACCCACTCTGCCGCCGGCTGATGACCACGCCAGGTGTCGGGCCAGTGATCGCGCTCACCTTTCAGGCCACCAACAACGCGGCCGAACGAGCGCTGCGCGGCGTGGCGCTCGGCCGGAAATCATGGCTCTTCGTCGGCTCGGATTGCGGCGGCGTCCGTGCGGCGATCATGTGGCGACCGCCAACCGCAGCCCGCAGCAGCAACGCCGCCTGAACTCAGCACGAGCAGGTACGCCGGCGGAGCGATCGGACCGTGGTCCTCGCCGGAGGGTTACGCTGATGCGGACCGCGCTGCAGGAGGTGCTGGAGGCGGAGATGACCGAGACAGTCGGCGCGCCCAAAGGCGCACGGACGGAGGATCGGCTCGGCTACCGGTCGGGGTACTATGGCCGCACGCTGGTGACGCGGGTCGGCAAGCTGGAGCTGCGCGTGCCGCAGGATCGCGGCGGCCGGTTCTCGACCGAGCTGTTCGAGCGCTACCAGCGCTCCGAGCGGGCACTGGTGGCGGCCCTGGCGGAGATGTACGTGCAGGGCGTGTCGACCCGGAAGGTGAAGGCGATCACCGAGGAACTCTGCGGCCACAGCTTTTCGGCCTCGAGTATCAGCACCATCAACAAGCGGCTGGATGCTGGGCTCGCCCAGTTTGCCGGCCGCCGCCTCGAGGAGCCCTATCCCTATCTGATCCTGGACGCCCGCTACGAGCGGGTCCGCGAGGCCGGGGTGATCCGCAGCCAGGCGGTGCTGATCGCGGTGGCGGTCGGCTGGGACGGAAGGCGCAGCGTGCTCGGGGTCGAGGTCGCCAACCGGGAGAGCCGGTCGAGCTGGCGCGACTTCCTGCTCGGGCTCAAGGGTCGCGGCCTGCGCGGGGTCGAGTTCGTGGTGGCCGACGATCACGCCGGGCTCCGCGCGGCGCTCCGCGAGGCGCTGGCGGAAGCGGCCTATCAGCGCTGCTACGTGCACTTCTTGAGGAACGCGCTCGACTATGTGCCGCGCAAGGTCGACGACGACTGCCTACAGGAGCTGCGCTGGCTCTACGACCGGCGCGATCTTGGCGAAGCACGGCGGGACCTGGCCGCTTGGCTGGCGAAGTGGCAGGCCAAATACCCCAAGCTCACTGGCTGGGTCGAGGAGAACATCGAGGAGACGCTGACCTTCTACCGGCTGCCGCGTCAGCATCACAAGCACATGAAGTCCACGAACATGCTGGAACGGCTGAACGAGGAGATCAAACGGCGCACCCATGTCGTCCGGATTTTTCCGAACACCGAAAGCTGCCTGCGGCTGGTCCGGGCATTGGCGGTCGAGACGCACGAGAACTGGCTGGAGCAGCATCGTTACCTGAACATGGAGGATCTGCGCGAGCACCAGAAGGAACAGCTCAGGCTCGCCGCCTGAAAGCCCGGGGGACAACGCTGCGCGTTGCCCACCGGGTCAACCACATCAGCGGCCAGGACCAAATTGCAGAGCTTTACACACACAACTACGCTTCAAAGCATCCGGCCAGCGCCGACGCTTGGCACCCGCTTCGTTGGTGCCCGCTTCGCGGTAGGCGGACACCTATTGCCCTCCGTTTGCCAGCTCGCCAGGGTCGAGCACGCCACCGGACGACGACAGGGTGCCCGCCGGAGGGATACGTTCTTCGATGGGCGCTCTGTCGATCTGGGGAGATTCGTCTCGATGCCGGTGTGGTGGTGGTAGGCTCCGGTAGCGTGCGACATGCACAAGTCTCGGACAGCACTGGCGCGCGAGCATACAGCATCGCGGTATGCTTCAGCGTAGGAAGTGTCTGACGTCCGGTTTGATCTGCATACTATTATGCATAGATTGATAAAATGCTTCTTGACATCAAATACAATAGTAAATCCGCGCGAAGCGATCAGTTTATGTAACATAGTGCATATTGAAGCGCATTCGGACTTTTGCTTCTGATTAAGATAAAGTAACGCTGTCGGGCGACGAGGCTGCCATTGCGCCGCAAAATCGTTCGAGCTTACCGCTCATGTGGTCGGCAGCCATTTCAACGACGTTACACAGTCGATCGGAAATTCTGGATCGAATGGCTCGAGCTATGCCGAAGCAAATGCAGATCAGCGGTTTGAGCACCGTGGAATTCGACGCGAGCCGGCCGCGACACGGCGCCGGTGGCCGGTTCGGGGTTGGCGAGGGGGAGTCTCCCTCGCCCGTCGGCTCGTTCGGCGAGCGCGGGCTGGTCAATGACGGGAACCTGGTTTGGCGGGAAGGGAGTGTACGGGGATGATCGGTCACAGGAACGGGCGGGCACGGCTGCTGTCGTCGACCGCGTTGGGACTGCTGTCTTTATGGCTGGCCGCGCCGGCAGGGGCGACGAGCCTACAGGTCAAGGACGCGGACGGTAACCAGATCACGCAGTACCACTTCACGTTGGAGCGTGACGAGACCTTCCCGGATCTCCAGAAGACCAACGACCCCAACAGCCTGAGTGTGAACTTCCACAAGAGCTACATGCCGGTACTCGCGACCGGCACCGATGCCGACGTCTCGACGATCCTCAACGATCCCAAGATCGTCGAGTTGGGTCAGCGCTACTACATCTCGGTGCTGCCGATCGGCGACAATGCCGGCGCGACGGTGGGCGGGGCCGCCTTCACCGGCGGCGATGACGTGACCGTGCCCGTGGTCAAGGGCCCGCTGCCGGCGGCGCAGGCGACGTTCTACGCCTTCCAGGACACCAACCCGATCAACAACGAGCCTGACGACGAGCTGCCGCTGGCCGGGGTCACCTTCATCCTCGAAGACGCCTGCGGCCGCTATGGCGGTTGCGGCGGCCAGACGGTGGTCGACGTGTTCGGCAACCTCTTGGGCACCGAATACGACGCCGACGGCAACATCACCAAGCAGGGCAGCGGCGTGCTGACGACCGACGCCGACGGCATGGTGACGGTCAAGAACCTGATCCCCGGCAAGTATGGCGTGATCGCTGTCCCGCCGCGCGGCCAGGGCTGGGTGCAGACCAACACGATCGAGGGCACCCGGACCTTCGACATCTGGGTGCAGCCCAACGAGTTGACGCTGCTCAACGAGGTGGGACCAGCCGGACCGCATGCCTGGTTCGGGTTCGTGAAGCCGTTCGCCGAGGCCAGCGTGCTCACCGGCGGCGCCACCGTGACCGGCACGGTCACCAACCTGCACACCTCCGCACCGCCCTACTATCCGGTGTTCGACGGCGGCAAGAACCCGCAGGTCAAGTGCTGGGCCGGGCTGAACCTGACCACGGGCACCACCGGCACCGGCGTCTGGGCCGGCCAGTGCGACGGCAACGGCAAGTTCACGATCCCGAACGTGCCGCCGGGCAATTACCAGCTGGTCCTCTGGGATACCGACCTGGTCAACATCTTCGCCTTCCAGCAGCTGTCGGTGGAAGCACCCTCGGCCGTGGGCGGCTCGCCGACCTGCAACAATGGCGCGAGCTGCGCCTTGGGCAACATCCCGGTCAACGACTGGTTCTACCGGCTGCAGGAGAAGGTGTTCTACGACAGTGACGCGGATGGCTTCCCCGATCCGGGTGAGCAGGGTCTGGCGGGCTTTCCCGTCAACCTAAGGTTCCGCGACGGCACGCTCGACCAGACCGGAACGACCGGTGCGGACGGCACCTTCACCTTCGAGACCGCCTTTCCCTACTTCAATTGGCAGATCGCCGAGGTCGACCACGCCAAGCTCATGCCCACGGGCATGACGGCGGTGGTCGACGCGGGCGGGAAGATCCCGGCCGACAATGGCTGGAAGAACCCCAGCTTCGGCTCCCTCAATCCGCAGAAGCAGGCGGTCAAGAACCCGAACACCAAGAACAAGCTGTCGCGGACCGAACAAGGCCCAGCACTGCTCGAAGGCGTGCAGGGCTTCGTCGGCCAGACCAGCGTGATCCAGTGGGGGGTCAAGAACTACCCGGCCGGGCAGCCGGGGGACATCACCGGCGTGGTCAATATCGCCACCACGCGGGCCGAGAACGACCCGGCCTATGGCGTGGTCGAGGATTGGGAGCCGGGCGTCGCGCGGGCGCCGCTGGCCCTCTATCCGGCCGGTGTAACGCAGGCGAGCCAGTTCGATGCCACGCAGCTCGACCTCGCCGACATCGACAACTATCCGTTCGATTGGCAGGAGAGCGGCGTCAAAGGCCCCGAGGACATCGAGCGCGCCAAGGCGCACCAGCTCGATCCGAGCGACCACAGCTTCCACTACGGCGACGCGATCGCCATCGTTCACACCGACGGTTGGGACGACGCCCAACCCGACGGCTGCCCAACCGGCAACTTCAAGATCGGCAAGGTCAAGAAGGACTGCTTCGACGGCGGCCAGAACTTCAATCAGATCCGCCCGGGCGTGTTCGACGGCGGCTACGGCTTCGTCGAGCAAGTCACCAAGGACGCCAACGGCAACGTCACCGGCACGGCCCCGCTGACCGCGGGCAATTACGTGGTCGAGGCGATCCCGCCGCGCTTCGTCGACCTCGGAGACAAGCTGTCGCCCTACCGGATCATCGACGAGGCCGACAAGAACGTCGACTTCGGCGACGAGTTCGTCCCCACGCCCGAACTGCTGCCGCCTGCCTGCGTCGGGCCGGTCGCGACCGTCCCCGCGACGCTGCGGATCGCGCAGGACATGGGTCTTCCGGCCGGCGACTACCCCACGCCGAACGCCGGTCCGCGTCATAGCTGTGCCATGAAGTTCGTGCAGCTGCGCAATGGCCAGAACGCGGTGGCGAACTATTCGGTGATGACCGACGCGCCGGTCGCGGGCCATGCGGTCGGGCTGGTGCTCGACGACCTGTCGAACGAGTTCGACGCCAAGTCGCCGAACTTCGGCGAGAAGTACGCGCCGCCGTTCATGTCGGTGGCACTGCGCGACTGGCAGGGAACGACGATCAGCCGGACCTTCACCGACCAGTTCGGCCTGTTCGACACGCTGGTGCCGTCGACCTGGACCGTCAACGTGCCGAGCCCGTCGGGCGTGGCGCCCAACATGCTCTCGGCCTGCATCAACGATCCCGGGCCGCTGCCCGACGGATCGATCGACCCGCACTTCAACCCGATCTACTCCTCGGCCTGCTACACCCTGCCGTTCATGCCGGGGACCACGACCTACCTCGACACGCCGATCCTGCCGCGCGCCGCGTTCCCGGGGCCGGTGGCGAACAACCTGGTGTGCGAGCTGCCCAAGAACACCCCGATCGTCGACAAGGTCACGAGCAATAGCAGTGACGGCCCGTTCGTCCCGTCCGGCGGCACGCTGACCATCACCGGCAGCAACTTCGGCAACGCCAAGGGTACGATCAAGATCGGCGACGTCGAGCTGATGGTGGCCAAGAACGCCGACTGGAAGAACACCAAGATCGTGGCCACGGTGCCGGCGGGCACGCCCTCCGGCGAACTGGTGATCACGCGTGGCGCCGCGCCACAGCTGACCTCGCTGAATACGGTCACAGTCAGCGTCGGCGTCACGCCGGCCCAGACGGTGGCGCCCGGCGGGAGCATCCAGGCGGCGATCGACGCGGCCTCACCCGGCGACACCATCCTGATCAAGGCGGGCACCTACCGTGAGAACCTGATCATGTGGAAGCCGGTGCGCCTGCAGGGTGCGGGGGCCGGTTCCACCAAGCTGTTCGCCCTGTCGCTGCCGTCGACCCGGCTCGAGGCCTACCGCAAGAAGCTGGCCGAGGTCGTCAACGGCGGCGCTATCGATCTGCTGCCCGGGCAGCCCGTCGCGCTGCCGGACATCGAGGGTGCGGGCGTGCTCGTGCTCGCCCCCAACAGCACGCTGTTCAAGGACCATCCGGCCGCGATCGACGGCCTGACGATCCTCGGCACGGACCGCGGCGGTGGCGTCGTCATCAACGCCTATGCGGCCGGGACCCAGGTCGCCAACAACGTGATCACGGCCAATCTCGGCAGCCTCGGCGGCGGCGTGGTTGTGGGCGAGCAGCAGCTCGACCTCGACGCCCAGAATGACGGCGTGGCGATCCACCACAACATGATCACCAAGAACGGTGCCGAGGGCGATCTCACCACGCTCGCCGGCGGCGGGGTCGCGATCGGCGCCGGTGCCGACAATTACGAGGTCAGCGACAACTTCATCTGCGGCAACTTCGCCCAGGCGAGCGGCGCCGGCATCGGCCATCTCGGCCTCAGCGACGGCGGCCGGATCGAGCACAACACGATCGCCTTCAACGAATCCTTCGCCCAGGCGTTCACCGCGGCCGGCGGGGGCATCTTCATCGGCGGCACCGCCGGCGCCGGCATCGGCACACCCTCGCTGGGCTCGGGCTCGGTGAGCGTGGTCAACAACCTGGTCCATGGCAACCTCGCCGGGGCCGGCGACGGCGGCGGGCTTCGCGCGGAGCGGATCAACGGGGCGGAAACCGCGGATCCCGACAGCAGCAAGTGGTACCGTCTGGACTTGGCCGGCAATTACTTCACCAACAATGTGGCCGGTCATGCGGGCGGGGCCATCTCGCTCCTCGACGCCCTGACCACGCGCATCGTCCACAACACGGTGGTCAACAACCAGAGCACGGCGACCGACGGCGCCTCGTTCCCGCCCGGGACCACCGGCCTGACGCCGCAAAGCTCGAGCCCGAACCCAGCCGGTATCGTCAGCTACGCCAACTCGCCCGCACTGACCGGGACGCGCAATCTCTCCGGTTCACCCGCGACCAGGCTGGGCAGCGCCTTCTCCGATCCGCTGCTGACCAACAACATCGTCTACAACAACCGCAGCTACTTCTTCCAGATCGACGACGTCGCTGCCGGCGCCTACCAGCTCAAGCAGGCCTCGGAAGCGTCTCCGGCGGCACTCAACATCCAGGACTTCGCCGTCCTGCCTGCCGGAACCGGCAGCATGACGGTGGACGCAAGCAACGTGAAGAGCTGCACCGGCGGCGACCTGAGCTGCGATACCGGACTCAACTACAACTCTATCTTCGTCCTGCCCCTGCTGAACGGCACCAATGGCACGACAGTCAAGGCCGGTCTCGGGACGACGGCGAACCAGCCTCTTCTGGTAGCAGCGGCGTTCGACGAGGGCGGGAACTTCATCGACGTCCGCTACGGGCCGCTCGATCTCTCCAAGTTCGACTACCACCTGACCGGATCGCCGGCGGCGGTGGTCGGACAGGGCGACGCCGCCGTGCTGACCAGTGACCTGGCCTCGGCGCTCGCAACCGATGCCGATGGCGACCAGCGGCCTTGGACCGGGCCCACGCCAGACATCGGCGCCGACGAGGTGGCGGGCGGCGTCGCCCAGCAAGCCAACCTGACCCCCTGAGGAGCAGCAGCCCGGCCGGCAGCGGCCGGCCGGGTGGCGCTCACCCGCAAGTCCAGGAGAGCATCCGATGTACCGCACCGCACTGCTTCTCGCCGGGGTCTCGCTACTCGCCATGGCCCAGGCAGCCCAGGCCGAGGTGTTCGTCCAATGCCCGGGCGACACCAACGGCGACGGCGTGATCGACGCGCCCGATCCCGATCACCCGCACGCGAAGTGCATGAGCCTGACCGCCGGCGACGGCTTCGTGACCATGGCCAACGGCGAGAAGGCCTACTCGTTCGGGTTCAACGACGTCACCGGCGTCCCGGAGGCCAACGTGGTCACGACCGGTCTGCTGGCCGCCAACTTCCCGGCACCGGCGATCGAGGTCGACGAGGGTGACGAGCTCTACCTCACCCTGACCAACGTCGGCCTGATCGTGCGGCCGGATCTGTTCGATCCGCACACGCTCCATTTTCACGGCCATCCCAATGCCGCAACAGTATTCGACGGTGAGCCGGAGGCCGGGATCTCGGTGGCGCCCTCGTCCAGCTTCACCTACTACTATCATTTCGCCGAGGCCGGCACCTACATGTACCACTGCCACGTCGAGGCGGCGGAACACATGCAGATGGGCATGCTGGGCCACGCCTATGTCCGGCCCAAGCAGGACAAGAAGCCGAACAACACCAACCTGAACGGCTACATCCACCATACCGGCGACCACTACGCCTACAATGACGGGGACGGGGCGACCCGCTACGACAAGTTCTATGCGGTCCAGCTCGGCAGCTTCGACCGCGAGTTCCATGCGGCCGACGAAGGTGTGCAGCCGCCGCCCTTCGCCTACATGAACACCGACTTCCCGATGCTCAACGGGCGTGGCTACCCAGACACCGTCATCAACGCCGTGTTGTCGACGACGGACGACAACGGGGGCGTTCACGCATCGCAGAAGCAGAGTGCTTTGATCACCGCCAATAGAGGCCAGCGGGTGCTGCTGCGCCTCTCGAGCCTGGACGTCACGCGCTACCACACGCTGGTGTCCGACCTGCCGATGACCGTGGTCGGCCGCGGTGCCCGCCTGTTCCGCGGCTGGGGCAAGGGCACGGGCAAGGATCTCGCCTACGTGACCAACTCAGTCACCCTGGGCGGCGGCGAATCCGCCGACGTGATCCTCGACCTGACCGGCGTTGCGCGCGGCACCTACTTTCTCCGCTCCGCCAACCTGCAGATGCTCAGCAACGCCGAGGAGGACCTCGGCGGGATGATGACCGAGGTCGTGGTACAGTGACGGGAGTCCGAGCCATGCGCAGCGCAATCCTCCTCTCCACCGCCTCGGTGCTCGTGCTCGGCCTCGCCGGCGCACGCCAGGCGGCGGCGGAGATCAAGGGCCTGACCGGCCCCAACTTCACCCTGTCGGTCAACGAGACCGACATCTCCACCGCCGACGGCAGCAGCGTCTACATGTGGGGCTGTGCCCCGGGCGCCGGCGGGCAGGTGCAGTATCCGTGCCCGACCCTGATCGTGAACCAGGGCGACCTGGTGACGGTGACGCTCAACAATGCGTTCCCGGCCGGCGGACAGCGGCCCGACACCGTGTCGCTGATCTTTCCGGGGCAGAGCGGCGTCACCGCGGACGGGGGTGTCGTGGGTCCGTTGGCTAAGGAAGCCGAGCGCGGCAACCCCGTGACCTACAGCTTCACGGCGGCAGCGCCGGGGACCTACCTCTACGAATCGAGCACCGATCTCGGCGTGGAGATGGGGATCGTCGGTGCCCTGATCGTGCGGCCGAGTGGGTTCGATCCGAGCGCGCCCAGGGCCTACGGCCATTCCGACACGGCCTACGACTACGAGTATCTGTTCCTCGAGACCGACATCGACAGCGACATCCACGACGTCATGGCTCTGGGCCACAAGCCCGACATGAGCAAGCGGTTCGCCACCTACTACATGCTCAACGGCCGCACCGGGCTCGACACGCTGCTGACGGCCGACCTGCCCTGGCTGCCGAGCCAGCCCTACAACGCCCTGGCGCGCGCCCAGCCGATGAAGAAGGTGCTGATGCGGGTGATCGACGCCGGGCTCGACCTGCACCCGTTCCATCACCACGGCAACCATGCCGCACAGATCGCCCATGACGGGCGCCTGCTGACCAGCGCGCCAAATCTCCCCGGCGTGGGTCCCGACCTGGCCGAACTCGATTTCACCATCCAGACCACGCCCGGCGAGACCTACGACGCGATCTGGGAATGGACCGGCGAGGGCCTCGGCTGGGACGTCTACGGCCACACCGATCCCAACGACGGCAAGTGTAAGCCGAGCGAGCAGATCTGCCCCAACGACCCTCTGGGTCGGGTGAGCGACTACGGCAAGCCGTTCCCGGTGCTGATGCCGGACGCGTTTCAGATCGCCTACGGACCCTATTGGAGCGGCAGCCAGTTCCTCGGCACCATCGGCAATCTACCGCCAGGTAATGGCGGCCTGAACATCCATGGTGGCATGTATTACATGTGGCACAGCCACACCGAGAAAGAACTCACCAACTACGACGTCTATCCGGGCGGCATGCTGACGATGATGATCGTCGAGCCCCCCTCGGTCACCGACATCAAGTGATCAGGAGAACGTTGATGCGTAGTCACAAGATCATTGGTGCGGTGACGGCTTCGTTGCTGTCGGCAACCGTGCTCTCCGCGCCGGCCCTTGCGACCGACATCTACCTGGTTGCGGCGCCGTTTGTTCAGGAACTGCCCAAGGCTGGCGGTGGGACCATCAGCGTGCCGATGTGGGGCTATGCGGCCGTGGCCACCCAGGCGGAGCTCGACGCCATCGTCGCCGGAGGTCCGGTGCCGACGCCGACCGCACCCGGTCCGCTGCTGGTGATCGACCCCGACGAGGCCTTGACCGTTCATCTACTCAACAAGCTGCGAATCTCGACCTCGCTCGAGATTCCCGGGCAGGTGCTGAGCGGGGTGAGCGCGGCTAGCGCCCCCGGGGTCGGCAGTCGACTAAAGACCTGGATCGGCGCCAACGGCACGTCGATCATCAACAATGCCGATCGCCCCGAACCGGGCGCGCGCGTCTACTCAATGACGCGCGAGACGCCGCGCAATCAACAGCGGGACTATCACTGGACAAGCGTTAAGCCCGGCAGCTTCATCTACCAGAGCGCCACCCATCCGGCCGCCCAGGTGCAGATGGGCCTCTACGGCGCCATCCGCATCGATGCGGCTGCCGGCGTGCCCTATCAGGGTCAGCCCGCCGTCGACGCCGAGATCGACATCGTGCTGAGCGAGATCGACGTCGATGCCCACCAGGCGATCGCGGCCACGGTCGCGGCATTGCCGAACAGCAATGTTCATCCGCGCTTCGACAATCTGATCGACTACGAGCCCGACTACTTCCTGGTCAATGGCGCGCCGTTCGACCCGGACCCGCTGCTGGGTAGCGCCGCTCACCCGGTCACGCTCAACGCGCGGACCCTGCTGCGCTTCTACAACACCGGCTTTTTGAACCACGTGCAGGCGCTGAGCGGCGGCTACCTCGACATCATCGCGGAAGACGGCAACCCCTATCCCTATGCGCGGCAGCAGTATGCGGTGCAACTCGTGGCCGGGAAGACCAGGGACGCGATCTACACGCCGACCGCGACCGGCACCGTAGCACTGTTCGACCCGATGCGGGACGGGCCGACGCCCGGCGGCGAGCTCGGCGGCATGGTCAGCAAGCTGGAGACCGACGGCAACGGTCTGGTCGCGGTCAGCGACTCCTACAACCTCGATGAGGACACGCCGCTGTTCTCGGTTGCGGCCTTGGACGGCGTGCTCGCCAACGACACGGCCCCCTCCGGGGCGACCGCATCGCTGGTCACCGCACCCGCCAGCGGCGCCGGGGTGCTGACCTTCAGCGCCGACGGCAGCTTTACGTTCGTACCGGCACCAAACTATGCCGGGCCGGCCTCGTTCACCTACGCGGTCAATGACGGGACGACGCTCTCCGCGCCCGGCACCGTGATCTTGAACATCACGCCCATCAACGATCCCCCGGTCGCAGTGGCCGAAACCCTGTCGGCCGTGGCCGGCAAGGCCTTCAAGCTCGCAGCTCCTGGACTGCTGGCGAACGACACCGACATCGAGCACGATCCGCTCACGGCGGTGCTCGATGCAGCCCCGAAGGGCGTCACGCTCAAGCCCGACGGGTCACTGCAGATCACCAAGGGTCGGATCGGCAAAGCGCCGGTGACGATCACCTATCACGTCTGCGACGTGACGCTGTGCAGCGCGCCCGTCACGACGACGGTGGTAGTGAACCAGTCGGCGGCACTGCCATGAGGCGGGCCGTACCCTGGACCGCGCTGGTGGCCGCCGCCCTGCTCGTCGGCACCGCTGGGTCGGCGCTACCGGCGCCCGCTCCGCTGGCCGACGCTTTGGGCGTCGAGGTGCTGGGTGTCCTGCCGTCGGCGGCCGGCTACATGCTGGACTTCCGCTTCAAGCTGGTCGACCTCGGCAAGGCCGCCCCGCTGCTCGACCGGCGGGTCCAGCCGATCCTGATCGACGAGTCCGGCCAGAGCCGTCTCGAGGTGCCGACCGACGAAATGGTGGGCTCGCTGCGCCAGCTGCCGAAGCATCCGCGCGTGGGCCAGACGCTGGCGGTCATCTTCGCCAACCCCGGCCGGGGTGTCCAGGATGGCGACACGGTGGCGATTCAGTTCGGCGATCACCTGATCGAGGGGCTGGTCGTGGGCCAGTTCGCCGCTCCGGCTGCCCGACCAAGGTCCGATGGAGCGGTCCAATGAACCGGCGCTGCCAGTTCGCGACCGCTCTGGGTCTCGCACTCGCGCTGCAGGCGTCGATCGCCTTCGCGGAAGCGGTCGTGGACCCCGAGGTCAACGCCGCCGTCGCCGCCGCCGCTACGCCAGCGACCCGAATCAAGGTCATCATCGAGTTGACCGCGTCGCGATCGGCCATCCGCGAGCTGCGTGCGACGGGCAAGGTGCCCAGGCAGCGCCGTCTCATCGGCAAGAGCCTGCGCGACCTCGACGGTCCCCGCCGGGCCGTGCTGCGCCAGCAGGTGGAAGGCGAGGGCGGCAATCGGGTCCGCGACCTGTGGATCGCCCGGGCGATCTCGGCCGACGTCCCGGCCCGGGCGATCGCGCGTCTCGCGCGCCGTCCGCAGGTCGCCCGCATCCGGCTCGACACCCCCGTTGTCGGACCCACGCCGCAGCTGGCACCCTCCTCGCCAAGCGAGTGGAACGTCGACAAGCTGGGCGCGCCCTCCTTGTGGCAGCTCGGCTATGACGGCACAGGGATGGTCGTCGGGATCCTGGACAGCGGTGTCGATCCCGGACACGCGGACCTGGCGTCGCGCTGGCGCAGCGGTGCTGGCGGGTGGTTCGATCCCTTCGGCGAGCACACCAGTCCCGCCGACATCTCCGGACACGGCACGAGCGTCGCCAGCGTCATTCTCGGCGGCGACGCCACCGGCTCGTCGATCGGCGTCGCCCCCGGGGCACGCTGGATCGCCGGCCGGATCTTCGACGACAACGGCGTCGGCACCCTGTCCAGCATCCATCTCGGCTTCCAGTGGCTCCTCGATCCCGACTTGAACCCCGCCACCGACGACGCGCCGAGCATCGTCAACAATTCTTGGAGCCTGCTCGGGTCCGAGGGCACCTGTGTCACCGAGTTCATCGACGACATCGAAACCCTGCGCAGCGCCGGCATCGTTCCCGTCTTCGCGGCCGGGAACACCGGGCCCAGCCTCGGCTCGGACGTGAGCCCGGCCAACAACCCCGGCGCGATCGCGGTCGCGGCATCCGATCGCAACGATGCCGTGGCCGGCTTCTCGGGTCGCGGGCCGTCTTCCTGTGGCGGCGAGCACTATCCGTCGATCACGGCACCTGGCATCGACATCAAGGCAGCCGATCTCAGCTTCGGCGGCGTCATTCCCGACGCCTACACCTACCTGAACGGCACCAGCTTCGCGACGCCGCACGTCTCGGGTGCGCTCGCCATCCTGCGTCAGGCGTTTCCCGAGCTGGGCGTCGACGAGGCGACGGCGCTGCTGACCGGATCCGCTACCGACCTCGGTGCGACCGGACCGGATTCCAGCTACGGCTTCGGACGCATCGACGTGCGCGCGGCGTTCGATCTCGCCATCGCCCAAGGACACACCCCGACTCCGATCGTGGATCCGAACGATCAGGACGGAGACGGCTACCTGGTAGCACAAGACTGCAACGACCGGGATGCAGCCGTTCATCCTGGCGCCACCGACATTGTCCTCGACGGCATCGACCAGGACTGCAACGGCTACGATCTCAGCATCGTCGTCTCGTCGGTGACCTACAATGCCAAGCGCGGCAAGCTGTCGGTCAGAGCCACCTCCGCCTTGGGCAAAGCCGCCAAGCTGGTTCTGGTCGGCTATGGCCCGATGAAATATGCCAAGGCGCTGGGCGAGTGGAAGCTCAACCTGACCGGCGTCAAGCCGGCTCCGTCCTCACTGGAGGTGTCGGGCGTCGAAGGCTCCACGACCTGGACCCCGGGGAGCTAGTGGCATGGGCGGGGTGAGCGTGGCCGCGCCGGGCACGGTGGCCCGGTTCCCGGAGGGACGACCGGACCCGAGCGCGGCGCCGCTTTCGCCGGCGGATCGACTGGTCGCTTGGCTCAAGGAGGCCGGGGCCGTCGACGAGGCTGGCCTGGAGCGCGCCCGTAGGCTGCAGCAGAGCTGGGGCGGGACGCTGCACGATGCGCTCTCCAAGCTGGCCCTGGTCAGCGAGCGCGACATGGCGGCGGCGTTTGCCGCGGCGCTCGAGCTCAAGCTGATCGGCGAGGACGACTACCCGGCGGCACCCGTGGTCGACATCGGCCATGGCCTGACTTTCCTCAAGGACCGTCGCGCGGTGGCTGTTCATGCCGACGGCGCAGGGGTCCTGGTGGCGCTGGCCGACCCGCTCGACGAGGTGACCATCCAGGCGCTGCAGATGCTCCTGCAGCGGCCTGTGCTGCCGGCGGTGGGTGTGCCGGCCGAAATCGAGGCGGCGCTCGACCGGCTCCATGGCGAGGCGCCGGCCGCCGTCGATCCGACGACGCCGACCGGCGAGGAAGACGGCGACGCCATCGAGCGCCTGCGCGATTTGGCCCTCGAGGCGCCGGTCATCCGGTTGGTCAACGACCTGATTGCCCGAGCGGTCGAGGCCCGGGCATCGGACATCCATGTCGAGCCGTTCGAGGGCGCCCTTCGCGTGCGCTTCCGGATCGACGGCGTGCTCCAGGATGTCGACCATCCGCCGTGGCATCTGCGGGCGGCCATCATCTCGCGGATCAAGATCCTCGCCCGGCTGGACATCGCCGAGCGGCGTCTGCCGCAGGACGGGCGCATCCGAACCACCGTGCGCGGCAAGTCGATCGACCTGCGCGTGGCGACCGCCCCCTGCGTCCATGGCGAGAGCGCCGTGCTCCGCGTCCTGGACCATGGCTCGGTCGAGTTCGATCTGGAGCGGCTCGGATTCTCCGGCACCGCGTTCGACCGGCTCACCGCCGCCCTGGAGCGGCCCAACAGCATCGTGCTGGTCACCGGGCCGACCGGCAGCGGCAAGACCACCACGCTCTACGCGGCGTTGCGGCGCGTCAACACCGTCCATGCCAAGATCATCACGATCGAGGACCCGATCGAGTATCAGCTGCACGGCATCATCCAGGTCCAGGTGCAGCCGGAAATCGACCTGACCTTCGCGCGGCAGCTGCGGGCCAATCTGCGGCATGACCCCGACGTCATGATGGTCGGCGAGATCCGTGATCTCGAGACGATGCAGATCGCGATGCAGGCGGCGCTCACGGGGCATCTGGTGCTCTCCACCGTGCACACGAATGGGGCGGCCGCCACCATCGCCCGGCTCGTCGACATGGGTGCGGAGCGCTATCTGCTCACCGCGACCCTCGGTGCCATCTGCGCGCAGCGGCTGGTGCGCCGGCTCTGCCCCGACTGCCGGACGCCCATCGAGCCCGATCCGGGTATGGCCGACGCGCTGGGCCTGGATTACCGCGCGCTGGCCGCGGCGCGGCTGCATCGCCCGGTCGGCTGCGGCCGCTGCAATCAGACCGGCTATCGTGGCCGGATCTCCATCGCCGAGGTGCTGACGCTCTCCGACGGGATACGCGGGCTGATCGCCGCGAACCGGTCGGCGGCCGAGATCCACGAAGCGGCGGTGGCCGAGGGCATGTTGCCGCTGTTCAAGGACGGCATGAACAAGGTGCGGGCCGGCGAGACCACGGTGGCCGAGCTCCTGCGCGTCACCGGCGAGGCCTAGGCCGTGCTGGTCCACTATCGGGCCGTCTCGGCTCAAGGCCGTGCGCTGTCGGGCTCGTCGAATGTCGAGAGCGTCGCAGCCCTGCTCGAGCGTCTGCGCGCCGAGGGCTGCCTGCTGCTGCACGCCGAGCCCGCCGTGGCGACCCAGACACTGTTCGCCGCGCGGCGATCGTTCCGCGCCAGCGACCTCGCGCTGTTCGGACGTCAGCTCGCCACCCTGGTCGAGGCGCGGCTGCCCCTCGACAAGGCGCTGGCGCTGGTGCAGGCGCAGCCCGGATCGGCAGTGATCGCGCAGCTGGCGGGAGAGGTGCTGGAGCGGCTGAAGGAGGGCCGCACGCTGTCCCAGGCGCTCGAGGACCAGACCTTCGCCGTGCCGCCCTTTTTCATCGGCATGGTGCGAGCCGGCGAGACCGGCGGCGGCGGCGGACTTGCCGATGTGCTCGCCCGCCTTGCCGACTATCTGGAGCGCATGGAGAGCCTGAAATCCCGGGTCCGGTCGGCGCTGGTGTACCCGACGGTCCTGCTCGTGACGGTGGGACTGGTGCTCACGGTCATGCTCACCGTGGTCCTGCCGCAGTTTCGCGGCATGTTCGAGGAAGCGGGGTCGAAGCTGCCGACCGTGGCCAGGCTGGTCATGGATGCTGGCGACCTGGTCCGCGCCTGGTGGTGGACCGGCCCCCTGTTGCTGCTGTCCGGCTTCCTCTGGGTGCGTATCAGTCTGCGCTCGGCGTCATTTCGCAATCGCTGGGACCGAGTTCTTCTTCAGCTGCCGATCGCAGGTGGGATAATATTGCGCATCGAAACTGTGCGGTTTGCCCGAACACTTGGCGCATTGCTTGCCAACGGTGTTCCGCTGGCATCGGCATTGCGGACGTGCGAGGGCGCCTTGGCTAACGCTTTCCTCAGGACGGGCTTGGCGGAGGTCACGGGTGGCGTGGTACGCGGCAATCGCTTCGCCCGCAGACTCGAGGAGGCCAGCTTGTTTCCGCCGCTGGCCCTGCAGCTCATCGGCGTCGGTGAGGAGACGAGTAGACTGCAGCCGATGCTGCAGAAGATCGCCGATCTGTACGAGGAGGAGGCGCAAAGCCAAATAGCGCGGCTGATCGCGCTGCTGGTGCCGGCCATCACCATTGGACTGGGCTTGATCGTCGCGACGGTGGTCGGCGCGATCATCTCCGCAATGCTCAGCGTGTACGAGATCCCGCTATGACGGTGCTGCTTCCTTCCCATGTTGCCGAGGCCGACGGTGAGCCCAATCGAGATCATGTCGAGGCCGGCTTTACGCTGATCGAGCTCTTGGTCGTCCTGGTCATCCTGGGACTGCTGGCCGCGATCGCGACGCCGGCGACGCTCGGCTACCTCAATCGGGCGCGCACCAGCACGGCAAGTATTCAGATCAAGAACCTGGAAACGGTACTTGATCTCTACAATCTGGAACTCGGCAGCTATCCCACCACGGAGCAGGGGGTCAAGGCCCTGGTGGCGGCTCCGCCGGGCGTGACCGGATGGGCTGGTCCCTATGTCAAGCACAGCGACATGATCATCGATCCTTGGGGCCATCCCTATCGCTACAAGTTTCCGGGCGAGCACGGCGCCTACGACCTCTACACGCTCGGCGCCGATGACTCCCCGGGTGGTTCCTCGCAGAACGCCGATGTCGCGAGCTGGCAGCCATAGCAGCCGCGGCCGGAGCGTTGCGGGCTTCACGCTGGTGGAGTTGCTCGTGGTGCTCACCATCGTGGCATTGGTCAGTGCCGTCGCACTGCCGCGGCTCGCGACGGCCGGCGCCGGGGCCAGGGTGCGGGCGGCCGCCAGCGCCCTCGCTGCGGGGCTGCGCGAGGCGCGCGCCGACGCCCTTACCTTCGGTCGCGACACGACGGTGACCCTCGACCTGGAAAGCGGACGGATGGCGAGTGCGCATGGAGTCCGCGATCTCGACCTGCCAGCGGGTGCGCAGCTGCACATGCTGACGGTGCGCAACGAGACGGTCACCTCCACCGTCGGCCGGATCCGGTTCCACGGCGACGGCACGTCGACTGGCGGTGCCGTGCGGCTCGAAGGCGTGGGCGAACCGATCGTCATCCGCGTCGACTGGCTCAGCGGTCGGATCAGGCGCGACGATGTGGCCGGCTGAATCGCCCACGGTCCCCGGACGAACGGCTGGCTTCACGCTGGTGGAGCTCCTGGTCGCCACCGCCATCCTCGGGCTGACCGGTGCGGCACTCCTCATGTTCCTCAACGGCGGCACCCGGATCGGCGGCAGCGCCGAGCGGCTGGCTCAGGCGGCGATGCTGCTGCGCTCGGAGCTCGCCCGGCTCGACGCGACGGGGCGCTACACCCCCGGACGTGAGAGCCGTGACCTTGGCGGCGGCTTCACCGAACGTCTCTTCGTGCGGCCATTCGGCGACGATTCGGGATCCGAGGGCGGTCCGCTCGGGACCGTACTCGAGGTGTCGCTGGAGATCGACGCCGGGCGCGGCATCGGCGCTCATGCGACCACCCTGCGCCTCGCCGGAGACAACAGGTGAAGTCGCAGTCCGGGTTCACTCTGGTCGAGATGGTGGTCGGGCTTGCCATTCTCAGCCTGCTCGCCCTTGCCGTCGGGGGGCTGATGCACGCCGGGGCCATCACCCTGCGGCTGGCTCATGAGCGCGACGATGCGACCGACGCCCGGCTCGCGGCCGAACTGACGCTGTCGCGCGAGCTGCAGCGGGCCTACCCGTTCAACCTGTCCGGCGATCCCCAAGCGCACCGCGTGGCGTTCACCGGCGAGCCGGACCGGGTGACCTTCGTGACCGCGCTACCCGATTGGCTGGGCTTCGGCGGCTTCGACGTGGTTCGCCTCGAAACCGTCCCGACCGGGAACGGCTCTCGGCGGCTCGACCTCGTCTGGAGTTCGACTGGCGCCGGCGGCCTCCGAGCTGAGCCTGGCGGCTGCTCCGCAGCGGACCAGCCTGCTCGATGCCGTCGGTGGGCTATCGATCGCCTATTTCGGCCGTACCGATCCGAATGCGCCGCCCTTCTGGACGGACAGCTGGCTCAATCAGGCCGAGCTGCCGCTCATGGTGCGGATCGAGGCCAAGCCCAGTGCTCCCGCACGCGCCTGGCCGCCGCTACTTGTTCGCCTGCAGATCGATGCGCCGGCCATCGGGCAATTGTGAGATGAGCGTGGCACCGACACATTCCTCCACCACCGCACTCGCGGCCTCGGCACGGATCCTCGTTGGGCGGTTCTTCACCTGGTGGGTACGCGAGCTCGGCGAGTTGCTGCCGTCGAGCTGGCACCGGCGGCGGGTGGACCTCCTGATCGATTTGACCGGCAAAGCCCACGAGTCGCGTGGCCGGCGCCCGAGGGTCGTCAGCCTGTCTTTGGATCCCAGTGAGCCGGCGGCGGCCATGGCTGCCGCCGCTGCGGAGGCTGCCGCCGAGCGCGGGCGCGTCCAGGTGCGCTTGCCCGCGGCGGTGTCGTTCCGTCGGATCGCGAGCCTGCCGAGCGTGGCAGAATCGACCCTGCACGAAGTGCTCGGCTACGAGATGAACAGGCTGACGCCATTCCGTGCCGACGACGTGGTGCATGTCGGCGAGGTCGTCGCCCGCAACCCGGACCGAGGGACGATCGCTGTCCGTCTTTCGCTGGTCGAGCGTCGCCTGATCGAGGACCTGCGCGCCGCGAGGCCCGGCTGCGAGATCGTCATCGCCGGGGACGCCGAAACCCCGGACACGACCCTTCCTCTGGCGGGCCGCGCTCCTGCCAGCCCGGGGCGCATCGATGCCCTGTTGGGCTTCGGCGTTGCCGCGCTCGCCGCCGCGGTTCTGGTCTATCCCTATCTCCGCGGAGCCGCGGTCGAGAGCGATCTGGCGCAACGGGCCGAGGCAGCGCGGCAGGGGGCCGAGCGCAGCGCCGCCCTGCAGCGCGACATTGCGGCCATCGTAGCCGCTCGCAACCAGGTTGCGCAGCTTGTTGCCGGGACCCCGCCGCTGGTTGCCCTGCTCGAGGAGATCGCGCTCCGTCTACCCGATGACAGCTGGCTGACCGCGGTCGATCTGGATCAAGAGGTGCTGAGCGTCACCGGCAATTCACGCTCGGCGGCAAGCCTGCTGCGCGCCTTCGGCGCGTCGCCCCTGTTCGCCGATCCCCACTTCAACTCCGCGATCGTCCAGAATCCGCAAACCGGCGACGAGAGCTTCGCCCTGAGCGTCCAGGTGAAACGGTGACCACCCTGTCCCCGGACCGGCGCCGTTCACGCCTATTGGCCATGGCACTTCTGGCCATACCGCTGCTGCTGCTCGTGCTGGCGACGCAGAACGTCGTGGCGGTCTATCGCGGCCAGGCCGAGCGGCTGGAAGAACTGCGGGATCGGTCGGCAAGGCTGTCGGCACTCGCGGCGCGCCAGCCCCAGCTGCAAGCGACATTGGACCGGCTCACCGAAGACGATACCAGGTCCTCCCTCTTCCTCACCGCTCCCGCCGAGCCGATCGCGGCAGCCGAGGTGCAACGGTCCCTGCAGCGCGCCGCGCAGGAAGCGGGAGTGGCGCTGACCAGCCTGCAGTCGCTCGAAGGTCGAACCGAGGCGTCGCTACGTTTGATCGCCGTACAGGCACAGATCACCGCGGGACCGGACACGCTGCTCGCATTCTTTCACCAGATCGAGACGCAAGAGCCGGTCCTCCGGATCGAGAACGTGTCCATTCACCTGCGCGGCATGGCGCGCGGACCGATGGACGAGCCCCCGACATTGGATGTTCGGGTCACCGTGGCGGCCATGATGCGGCAGGAGGTCTGATGCCCAGCCCGATTACCTACCGCCTCGCGCTCACGCTCGTGGGCCTCCTCCTTGCGGCCGGCCTGGTGTCCGAGTTCAGGACCGGAGACCAGCTGGTCCTCGATCGCAAGATCGCGGTCGATCCGACTCCGGAGTTGGCGCCAACCGGCCGTGATGTCCCCGATCTGGAGACATTCACCGAATACCGAAGCCGGCCGATCTTCGTGTCCAGCCGTCGTCCCCTACCTACCGCGGGTAGCGGCCGCGCTGCCCGAGGATGTCGACGAGCCGGAGGTGGCGGAGCGTCCGGACCTCGTGCTGCTCGGTACGATCGTGACCGGGCCTGCCCGCGTCGCCCTGGTGCGCGACGATTCGGAACAGCTCCACCAACTGCAGATCGGCGAGACCGTGGCCGGCTGGTCGGTCCGGAGCATCGAGACCGCGCATATCGTTCTTGCTGATCCCGGCAATCGCGCAACGTCGATCAGGGTCCGCGAGGATCTCTTTCAGCATGTACCCGAGTTGACGCCCCAGCCGACCGCGAAGCGAGAGGAGCGTAAGGCTCGGGCGGCGCGGACAGCACGACCCGCATCCTTCCGCCCGACGGCAGGCTGACTCGTGCGCCTGGTGAGTCTGGCTCTCATCGTCCTGATCGCGGGGCTGGTTCGCAGCACCGCGGCGGCCGGTGCTGCGGACGCAAGCCGCTTTCTGTTCGTCGGCACCGCCGACGCTCAGGTGCTCGTGTTCGACCCTTTCCGGGAGACCGTGCAAAGCGCCTTCCCGGTTCGCGGGGTGCCGGCCGACATCGTGGCGCTGCGCACCCGGCCCTACCTGCTCATCGCCTATGACGGTGCTCCGGGCATCGATGTCGTCGATGTCCGCGACTTTCGAACGGTCTTGACGATCGACACACCCGAAGATCGGCCGTTGCCGTTGCTGGCGGCGGATGAAAAGCTGCTCCATGTCCTGGCCACCGACGAAGCGACGGGCACCAGCGTCATCACGCTCGATCTGGGTTCCTTACGGCTGACCACGCATTCGAGCGTCCCGGGCCGCCTGCGCGGCGCGACCCTGACCGCGAACGGCAGCCTGCTCGTCGCCACGAGCGAGCGGACGGTGCGGATTGAGGCGCCAGGGAACCCCGGCGTCATGCCCGAGATCTCGATCCCGACGCCCCTGGTCCAGGTCGCCGCCTTCGACCAGGGCGCGGAGCTGGGTCTAAGCGCGAGCGGGAAATTGGTATGGCTCGATTCGGAGGCACGGCCGACGGATGGTGGCGGTCCGCTTTTGGCGTCGTCCGCGAACCGGATCGTGCCAACGCTTTACGGCGTCATTGCGGTCCACGCGGACGCGCCGCCGCTATGGCTGGTCCGCTACGACGGCTCCAGCATGCCGCTCCCGGCGTCCGCGCGCGACCCGCTGATCCTCAACGCCGTGCTGGGCTCATTGGTGGCCTTGATCGCGGGTCGCGAGCTCATGACCGTGGATTTGCGCGACCTTCGGCTCAGGGCGACTCTCGACCTCGGGATATCGCCCAGAGCGGTGGCGGTATCCGCCGATACGGGCACCCTGTTCGTCGCCGCCGATGATTCTCTCGTCATAGTAGATTTGATTCGCAGTAATATAAAAAATCTGGTTAGAATTGGCCACGCCACGGTGGCGCTTTCGCGGTTTGGGACGGACGGGCTGTGCCACTGACCGGACGGACCCGTCGGCACACGGTTGGGGTCATGGCTGCTTTCGGAACGATGTTGGCGGCGAGCGGGCGGGTGCTGGCTGAGCATCCCGGCTTCGGCCGCTATCCACCGCCCGAACCCGTCAGTCCTGACGAGGTCCAGGTAGCGGTGGTGTCGGCCCAACTCACCACCCGATCGGGCGCGACGCTGAATCTGCGCGACGTCATCGGTGATCGCATTGCTGTCGTCGACTTCATCTTCACCAGCTGCACGACGATCTGCCCGATCAACTCGCAGATCCTTTCGGTCGTACAGGATGCGCTCGGTCCCAGGCTCGGCAGTGATGTCGTCCTGGTGTCCATCAGCACGGATCCGGAAACGGACAGCCCGGAGCGTCTCGCCGAATTTGCCGCCCGCTACGGCGCACGCGGCGGTTGGACCTTCCTGACCGGTGATCCAGCATCCGTCGAGCGCGTGCTCGGAGGATTTCGTGCGTTCACCGACGATCCCGCCGATCACCCGAGTTTCATTCTGGTGGGCAGGATGGGCGATCCTGTCTGGCGTTCGCTCAGGGATTTTCCGGCACCCGAAGACATCCTGCGCGCCATCGACGAAGTCGCGGCGGCGTGAGGCTGGTGCCGGCGATCGCGGTTTCGCTGACTATTTCCGCCGCACCGCTCATGGCTGTGGATGCACTGGAGCACGACAACATCGGCGGCCAGATCTACCGCGAAGGGCGCGGCCATGACCCCATCACCGGCAGATTGGACTCGGCGAAGCTGCGACTTGGCGGCGGCTCCGTGCCATGCGCCGGATGCCATGGCGTGGATGGTCTCGGTTTGCGCGAATCCTCGGTGCGCGCGCCACCGATCGCAGCTTGGGCGCTGGCCCGACGAGGCGACCGCGGCAACCGCACGCGACGGCCCTACGATCGCAGGCTACTGGCGCGAGCGATCACCGAAGGCATCGATTCGGACGGGGTCGAGCTGGCCACGACGATGCCGCGCTACGAACTGGCGCAACGGGACCTCAATGCCCTCCTGGACTACCTCGAGACACTTGGTCCGGTCCGCAGTGCCGGTGTCGACGGCGATCGGATCGTCTTTGGCTTCCTTCAGCCGCTGTCGGGCGCCGAAGCCGAACGCGCCGGCGAGTTGCGGCTGTTCATCGACTACATGCTCGGGCAGATGAACCTGCGTCGGCAGGTGTTCGGGCGCAAGATCGCGCTTCGCGCCATTCCCTTCGCGCCCGAAGACGCCGGTGCGGCGCTGCGCGCCGTGCAGTCGCTCGATGAGCAGGGCGAGATCTTCGGGCTAATCGGCATGCTCGGGGCCGCGCAGGGCAACGCCATCGCGGACTATGCGGCAAGCGTCGACTTGCCGATCATCGAACCGTTCCACGCGAGCCCAGGGCCGGTAGGGACCTCGACTTTCGCGCTACGGGCATCACTGGCGGACCAGCTCGATGCGTTGACGGAGGAACTGCAGCGCCGGGTTGCCGACCATATGCCGGTCGCCGTGATCGTCGACGATACCGTCGAGGAAGCGACGGCGGGCCATGCGGTAGCGGCGATCGAGCGGTTGGGACGCGCCGCGCGGCTGCTCGGTCCGGCCGACGCAATGGACCGTGCCGAGGTGCCGCTGCTGCTCGGCGACGCGAAGTCCCTGGATGCCGTGGCCGCAAGCTCGGACGAGCCGGGCTTTCCGGCCTTGTTCGGCCTCTACGACAATCTGGCCGACGTCGGCGGCCGCGAGGCCGCCCGCCTGGGCGTGCCCGTCATCCTGGTCGGGACCGAGAGCCCTTTCGATTTCTCGCGCCAGGATCGAGCCGGCTTTCGCGCCATCAGCGGAATGCTCAGCGGCCAGCATCCCCTGGACCAGGCGCGCGCGATGTCCGCCTTGTCGCTGATCGAGGACGTTCTGCTCAAAATCGGACGCGAGGTCGACCGGACGAAGTTCGTCACCACCCTGCGGGAGGATGGTCCCTACACGGAGCCATTCACGCAGGGTTTGGACTTCGCGATACCGGGCGCTCCCGGCTCGACGTCGACGACGTTGTTCGTCGCCATGCCCGACGAGCAGCGGCTGCGGCCACTCGGCGCTGAAGCCGCTCATTCGGTCTCGACGCGACCGCGACCGCGAGCGCGTTCAGCGGCCGGGGCCGAACCGGATCGTCTGAGCCGGACGGAACCCAGGTGACCGCGCCGATCGCGGCCATTCGCAGGACCATCTTGACGCTCGCGGCTTCTGCTTCGCTCGCGTGCTGCGCTCCGCCGACTCCGGTGCCGACCATGGACCAGTCGCTGGGGCCCATCCCCCCACCGCCGCCGCTACGACCCTCCCAATCGTCGGCGAATTTGTCGGGTCCGCGAACCGGCGAGGGGACGGGGGGACTGCTGCAGCCCGTGGTTCACACCGGCTCCGGCGTGTTCGCCAACGGTCTCGTGGGCACCCCGCCTCCGGCGTTGTCGGACGGACCGGGTGTCGAGCTCAACTTCGTCGACGCGGACATCGGCGAGGTCGCGCGCGCGATCCTCACCACCACGCTGGGCCGCTCCTACGTCATCGATCCCTCGGTCAAGGGCACCATCACGCTGCAGACGAGCGGCCCCATCGATCGCCAGGATGTAGTTGGAGTCCTGGATCAGGCGCTGCGCGTCAACGGCGCGGCGCTGACGGAGAAAGCGGGAGTCTTCTACGTCCTCCCGCAGCAGATGATCGGCAACATGGCGCCGGTGGCGGTTGGCAACCGGCCCCCGGGGATGGTTCGTGGCTACCGGATCCAGGTGATCCCGACCGCCTACGTCGATCCGAGCCAGCTCGTGGACCTGCTCAAGCCGTTGCTCGGCGAGAACCACTACCTGCATGCCGATCCGGCGCGGCACCTGCTGCTCGTCGCAGGCACCGAGGCGGAGGTCCGTACCGTGCAGGAGCTGGTGCGGACCTTCGATGCGGACTGGTTCGCGGGCATGTCGTTCGGCGTGTTCCCACTCGATCAGGCGCGAGCCGCCGACGTCGCCCAGGACATGAGCCTCGTGCTCACCGGAGATCCGGCGAACGCCGCGTCGCAGGACCTGAGGATACTTCCGATCGACCGCCTCAACGCTGTGCTGGTCATCTCGCGCAGCCCGGCAGGTCTGAAAAACGCGCGTGAACTCGTCGGCACCTTCGATCATGTGGCGGAGACCGACGACGATCAGATCTTCGTCTACTATGCCCACAACAGCGATGCCGAGAAGCTCGCCGCCACCATCGGGCAGATCTACGGCGCCACGGGCGCGTCGGCGACGCCTGGACAGTCGGGACCGACCGCTCCCGGTCTCGGCCCAGCGGTGCTCGGCGGTGCGACGGGCGGCGACCTCTTGGGCGGTGCCGGCTCGAGCGGCGGCCTCGCGGCGGGGGACACGATCGGCGTCGCCGGTGCCGCTGGCGGGCTCGGCGCGGGTGGCCTTGGTGGTGCCGCTGCGTATGGCGGCACCGGTGGCGGCGCTTTCCAGCAGGCCGCGGCGTCGGCATCGTCGTTCAGCATCCCCGGCGTGAGCATCGTTGCCGACACCGACAAGAACGCGATCATCGTCCGGACCACCCCACGCCGCTACCGGGAGATCGAGCAGGCGCTCGAGCAGCTCGACCGGGCGCCGCTGCAGGTCCTGGTCGAGGTCACCATTGCCGAGGTGACCTTGAACAATCAGCTCCGCTACGGCGTGCAGTGGTTCCTGCAACATGGTGACGTCAGTGCGTTCTTCACACGGGCGGCGCTCCCGGTGGCACCACTGACTCCGGGCTTCGCTCTCATTTTCGACAGCAGCGACATCCGGGTTCTGCTCGACGCACTTTCGACCATCACCACCGTCAGCGTCATCTCATCGCCCTCCCTGTTGGTCGTCGACAACCAGCAGGCGCGGCTCAACGTCGGCGACCAGGTGCCGATCGCGACCCAGTCCGCGGTGAGCGTGCTGAACCCCGATGCGCCGATCGTCAATTCCGTTCAGTACCGGGATACTGGTGTCATCCTGGAGGTGATGCCGCGCGTGAGCTCCAACGACATGGTGACGCTCGATGTCCGCCAGGAGGTCAGCGACGTCGTGCCGACCAACACGTCCGGGATCGACTCCCCCACCATCCAGCAGCGCGCCATCCAGAGCAGCGTGTCGGTGCGCTCCGGCCAGACGATCGCGCTCGGCGGGCTGATCCGGGATCGCGCCAGCCAGAACCGCACCGGCATTCCCTATCTCTCGGAGACCCCGGTGCTCGGCGCCTTGTTCGGGACGAAGGATCGGACCAGTACGCGGACCGAGCTCATCGTCCAACTGACGCCGCGCATCCTCGAGAACGATCGGGATCTCTACGAGGCCTCGCGCGAACTGCGCCAGAAGATGCGGGGCTTCGCGCTGCCACGCGGGGAGCAGCGGCTCGATGGCGCAGCGCAGCCAGCAGCCCCTGCGGCCCGGCTGCCGCGGCCGCTGACCCCGGCCGTTCCGCTGCCCGGCGCATGACGACGCCACCCGGCCCGCGCGCGGTCGATCCGGTGCCGGACGCGGTGACCGCCGACGAGGCGAGCGCAGCGCCCGGCCGGGACGATCGTGGCTTCGCCCTCGTCATGGTGCTCGTGGTCTGCCTGCTGCTCTCCCTGGTGGCTGCCGCCCTGAACAGCGAAGCCCGCGCCAGCCTCAAGCTGGCACGGGCCGCATCGAGCTCGCTTCAGGCCGAGGCCCTTGCCGATGCCGGCGTCCACCGTGCCATGGCCCGGCTGTTCGACCCCCGGCCCGACGCACGCTGGGCGGCGGACGGCGGCATGCATCGGTTCGCGCTGGACGGCGGCGAGGTGCGGGTCCAGATCACCGACGAAGCCGGCAAGATCGACCTCAACGGCGCCGGCCTGGAGCTGATCGCCGGCCTGCTCCGCGCGGTCGCCGTTCCTCCCGACGCCGCCGCCAGTCTCGCCGGCGCGATCGTCGACTTCCGGGACGAGGACGATGCGGGCAGTGTCGGCGGCGACGAAATCCGCGCCTATCGAGAGGCCGGCCTCGCCTATGGCCCGAAGAACCGCCCGTTCGAGATCGTCGAGGAACTGCGGCTGGTCCCGGGGATCTCGGATGGCCTCTTTCGCCGTCTCAGGCCGCATCTGACGGTCTACACGCATCAGCGCGGCATCGACCCGGCGGTGGCGGATCCCATCGTCCTGAGTGCCATCCCGCAGTTGGAGCCCGGCACGGCCGAGGCCATCCTCGCCGCCCGCAGCCGGGGGGCCGAGGCCGGCCGCACGGCGGCGGCAGCGCGCCTGCCCGCACCCTATCTTGCCCGCTCCCAGCATCGGGTGTTCGCCATCATAGCGGAAGGCGTGACCGAAAGCGGCGCCACCTACCGACGCTACGCGGTGGTCCGCAGCTCACGCCAGCAGGAGCGCCCATTCAGCATCCACTGGTGGGCGACGCTCTACGACGATTGATCGGACCGGCAGCGCCCTGAGTTGCCGCCGCTTAGTCGGTCCAGGCAAAGGTGTTCTCGATCGCGATGCCGGTCCGGACTGTAGATCGGCATGCAATTTTGGTTCTGGCGCATTCTTGTAAAGGCCGGAGCGGCATGGTGCGCCTCGTCCAGGATCAGCAAGGATCGCGGCAGCATCTCGCCAAGGCGGATGCGCAGGCCCGCGGCGTAGGTCTCGTCGATCAGGAGCCGGTGCGAGACCAAGAACAGGCTGTCCGTCGCCCAGGGGTTGGCGGCAAAGCCGCACTCACGCCGGACCTGGGCCACGAAGGCCGGTCGACGATGGTGAAGCGGAGACCGAACCGGGTCCAGAGTTCGTCCTGCCATTGGATCAGCATCGAAGGCGGGCAGGCGACCACGACCGTCTCGACGCGCCTGCGGAGCAGCAGCTCGCGCATGATCAGCCCGGCTTCGATCGTCTTGCCGAGGCCGACATCGTCGGCGATCAGCAGGTTGACCCGCGGCAGGAGGAGGGCCTTACGCAGGGGCTCGAGCTGGTAGGCGTCAAGTCTGATGCCGGCGCGAAAAGGCGCCTGGAACAAGGTCGGGTTCGTCGCGGTGACGCAGCCCCAGCGCAGGGTACGGGCGTAGGCCGCGAACAGCTCGGGATCGTCGAAGCGGTCGGCGCCGACACGCGCCCAGCCGGCGTCGTCAAGGACTTCGGTGTCCAGCTCGTGCTCCCAGAGCACATTCACCTGAGTGCCTTGGGCATCGTCGTCAACGCAGGAGGCGGTAACCAGGGTGGCGTCGCGGAGATGAGGCGGTGCGGCGATCCGCTCAACGAGCCACCGGCGCTGCCGCAATCGGACGACCTGGCCTGGCTCCGGAACGCCTGCCGCAATCGACACTTGACCCTCACCAATCGCCGCCCGGCCCCAGTCCACCGGCGCCTCAATGACCGTTCATCTACAGCATGTTCTGACCGGAGGCTTCAACGGCTTAAACCGATGATTGAAGGCCGGCTACGACGCCGGCGCTGTGCGGCGCTCCTCTATCCGTATGCAGTGGCTCCGACCGTGGAAGCGACTGCGCTGGCGAAGGCTGGCCGAGCTGCGCGTTCACCGACTAGGGGAGCTATCGCATCGACCTCTGTCTGGGAACCTGCCAGCCGCTTGCCCAGGCTGCCTAGAGCGGCCTGCAATCCGAGCGGCAGGCTGGCGAGAATGCTGCCCACGGCGACGGAGGAGCCGTTGTCGGTGGTGCTGTCGCGACGCGGCTGCCGCTGCTCCTCCCCGCGGGGATCCGCGTAGCCTGCCATTTCGGCAGGCGGAGGCGGAGCGGAGCGCCGCGTCTCCTGCGCGCGCTCGCGCGCGCCAGTCGTTAATTTGTTCTCTGATCCGTTAGGAGCCGGTTTTCCGGTGGTATTTCACCGGTTTTCCGGTGGTCGTGCCGCGGAGAACCGGTGTCGGTGGTCATGGTCAACATGCTGTTGATGGCCACTCCGACCTTTTGGTCCTTTGCGCCGTGGCCGCCGTGGTCAGGGTCCGCGACAGCAAGCCGTTGGAGATCGATGACGTAGAGATTATGGCGATGACCGCATGCCGTCGGCCCAAGCGACTTGCCGATCTGAACCAGTCCTGCACGCTGAACCTCGGCGAAGGCCTCGCCGATCTGGGTTGGGCCGCGACCGAGCCGCGCCGCAAGGAAAGTGCGTGAGGGCCAGGCACAGCCGCGCGTGACGTTGTAGCGATCGATCAGTTCCTCCAGCAGCAGACGGCTGAGTAGCGACAGGTCGGTTCGGCTACGCACGTAGCGGCACGCAGCGAGTTTGAGCGCACCAATCCCCAAGCTCATGGACGTGGCCTGCCCACAGGCGGTGGCGCTGGCGTTGTTATTCGATTCGGTGTAGCTGAACCCAATTGGCTCAACCAAGGATTGGAATCGGGATGAACGCTGGCGGGATGTCCCTCCTGATCGGCGACGAGACGTTCGACCAGAAGCGCGTGCGCGTCCTGGGGCAGCTGCGCGATGCCGACGGCCGGGGGTCGACGTTCGGCAAGATCGAGAGCCTGCTCACGGAAACAGACGGCGATCGAGCGATCATTGCCGCGGCATCCACGGTCTACAACAATCCGGTGGTCGCCGGACACCGGTGGCGGGGAGCGCAGGTTCCGGCTGCCGGCAAAGATGGGATCGAGGCGAACAAAAAGCGGGCAGCGGAGCGTCATGCGGTATGGTTGCCGATCGCGCTGGCGCTCAAGCAACGTAAGCTGGAATTGTCCGTCAGCTGTATCACTCATCACGTCGAGAAGCGGTATGGCGTCCCGTACCAAACCGCCCGGAAGGTACTGAAAAAAACACCTCGCTGAGTAGAAAGCTGGTCATGACGCCGGGCTGACCAATCCGCCTTTCTTTACGGCCTTTCCCCGCCCACGACGGGCAAGGAAAGGCAGAGATGGACTTCGACGACTTCCAAGCTCTTCCGAGAGGCCCCACTGGACCCGGTGCCGGCCTCGGCGAAGATCAACTCCTCGGACAGCCCCGAGGGCCAATACCGTCGGCCCCGATCTCGCACTGATGCGATGTCCGAGCGAGGCGAGCCCAGTCGCGTTAGCGCCGCATCGTCTCGCGCAGGGCGTTGCCGCCTTGTCGCCGACGACCGGCAGCTCTGCCTCGACCTCGGGTGGGTGGCGTAGATGTCCACGGGAACGCTCACGGACGAGGCCAGATCGGTCCCCGAGCCCGACGATACCTCGAGGCACACGTACCGGGCCGCGGCCTCGTTGTTCGGCAAGTCTGCCCGCATGGTCCTACACGAGCTGGCGGGCCTGCTTAGACGTCTGGCCGCCCGAGATTGCCTCGTGACCGAAGTTAACGGCTCGGCCGCGCCGTCCCCGGCGCAGACGGAGCACGATCGATGACCAAGACCAAGGCCAAGCCCGTCCAACGGATGCGCTCGCTCCATGACCGGGCCGTGGAGGTCGGCGTGGTCGAGAAGACGCTGCTACGCGAGATGGAACGGGGCCGGCTGCGAGGCCACAAAATCGGCCGGCGATGGCGGATCGCGGACGAGGACTGGGAGGAATTTCTGCGGCAGCGGCGGCGGTAGTTCCGTCCGCCTAAGTCCCGTTGCGGCAAGTAGTTGCGGATGCATTGTTAGAACAGTCCCTTTTGTTACATCAGCAAACAAAAGCAACTGTTCTAATATTTGTCCACAGTACGCTTGCCTTGTTCCGATCTGTACCTTACAGGTAGGCCTGTGTACTGGAGAATCACATGGGGAAGATAGTTATCGACGCCCCGTTCGTGCCCGCACTGACCGTAGACGAGCTCATTCGCCGGATTGGCAGCGACTGCTGCATAGACGCGGAGCGGCGGCGGTCCTTGGTCACCCTGTTGCGTACCGCTGCGCGCCAATTCGGCACGCCGCCGGACCTGTTGCCGTTCGACACCGCGCTGTTGGAGAGGCTGGCCACGGTGGCGCCGAAGCGGCACCGGATCAGCAAGGGTCATTTGTTCAACGTCCGCGGGGCGGTCCGATACGGCCTTGCCTACCACGGGGTCGAGTTCGTGCGCGGCCGCGATCTTTCGCCACCGAGCGCGGCCTGGAAGGCGCTGCTCGATGGCCTCGTGGACAATCCCGAGAAGTCGACGTTGATAAGGGCGGCGCGCTGGTTCACGCGCCAGGATACCGAACCGGCTACGGTCACGCTGGCCGATATCGAGGCATTCCGCGCCGGCCTGGTCGCCGGCGATGTCCGTGGCGCTGCCAAGGCGACCTGGTGGCGGTTGGTCAACGGCTGGACCAAGGCGCTGGCAACGGTGCCGGGGTGGCCGGTGGTCGCCATTCCGGTCCGGAGGTGGCCGAATTGCTGGACCACGAAGAACGAGGACCTGCCGGAGCCGCTCGCCGGCGAGATCGCAGCGATGCTCGCCTGGGCTCAGGACGACGATCCCCTTGCCGATCTGGACGATCCATTCGCCATCGATGTTGAGGACTGGCGGCCACTAACGGTTCGCCGCGCCGTCACGGTGAAGGGATGGGACTACGCACTGCGGGCTTACATCTCGACGCTGCGGGCGTCGGGCGTTGGGCTGGATCGCTTGAACTCGCTCGCGGCGTTGGTCGAGCCGGCCATGCTCAAGTTGGGCCTTAGTGAACTGCTCAAGCGCTCGCCGACCGGCAACCGCCGCCGCGTCTTCAATACGGTCTGCATCTTGAAGACCATCGCCCGCGACTACCTGCGGCTCGACGCCGAGCGGGTCGCGGCGATCGGCAGAATATGTCGCCGCCTGCAGCCGAAGGAGGACGGCCTCACGGCCAAGAACAGGGAGCCGCTGGCGATCTTCAAGGACAAGCGCCGCCTGCGCGAGCTGGTGCAGTTGCCACAGCGGCTGATGCAGCGGGCGCTCGCGGCGGCCGAGGACGACGACGGCCCCAAGCCGGCGCGCATGGCGCAGCTGGCGGTGGCGATCGAGATATTCCTGATGGCGCCGATGCGGATCGGCAATTTGATTCGGCTCCGGCTCGACCGGCACATCTCGCCGCTGGCGATCAAGGATGGCCAGGCTACGATCGCGCTACCGCCCGAGGAGATGAAGAACGGCAAGGCGCTGGATTATTTCTTGGACCGCGACAGCTGCGAGCTGGTGCAGACCTACCTCAGCCGCTTCCGTGCCCGGCTCGCTGAGCCGGGCAATTCGTTCCTATTCCCGGGCAAGGTGGAGTGCGGCCACAAGCACTTGGTCGTCCTGCGGAACCAGATCACCACGCTGATGCGCGATGAGCTCGGCGCGACGTGGCATCCACACCTATTCAGACATCTCGCCGCCGGCCTCTACCTCGAGGAGAATCCGGGCGAGTACGAGACCGTACGGCGGCTGCTGGGCCACGCCCGGCTCAAGACCACGGTGCGCTACTACGCCGGCACGGAGATGGTGCCGGCGGTGCGCCAGTATCATAAGACGGTGCTGCTTCACCGGCCGCGGCAGCCGGCGGTCGCCCGAGGGCGGGCGCGATGAGCCGGGCCGTGGGCTGGCGCACGCCGCTACCCTTGGCGGCGTGGCCGGCGGCGGATCGCGAGTTCTGGGAGCGGACATTCGAGGCCCGCGACAACCTGTTTGCCGAGATCCAAGGCATCGGTCGCAGGAACGAGACAACATGGCAGATGATGGCGCGCGGCTACGGCGAGTGGCTGCGCTTCCTGGATCATGAGGGGCTGCTGGCCGGCGCGGCCGATCCGGGCAGCCAGATAATGCCTGCGACAGTGCGGGCGTATCACACCGCGCTGCGCGACGGCCGGCGCGACGGGACAATAGTGATCGCGCTCGACAACCTCGCCGCCGCGGCACCGATCGTGGCGCCGGGCAGGAATTGATCCTGGCTGCGTCGCTTTGCTCAACATGAACCGCGCCGGGTTTGCCGGAGGCTCCAGCCCTTGAGAGGATGGAGCGATGACGAGGCAGACCAGGTACTCACCGGAAGTGCGGGCGCGGGCCGTGCGGATGGTGTTCGAGCATCGAGGCGAGCATGCCTCGGAGTGGGCGGCGATCAGCTCGATCGCGGCGAAGATCGGGTGCACGGCGGAAACGCTGCGGGGCTGGGTTCGCCAGGCCGAGCGTGACCAGGGGCAGCGCGCCGGGCCCACGACCGAGGAGCGTGAGCGCATCAAGGCCTTGGAGCGGGAGGTTCGCGAGCTGCGGCAAGCGAACGAGATTCTGAGGAAGGCCTCGGCGTATTTCGCGATGGCGGAGCTCGACCGCCGGTCGAAGCCATGACGGCAGGGTGTCGGTTCGCCAGGAGCCGGTGCCCCGGGCACCGGCAGGGATCGCGTTCGTCGACGATCACCACGGCGTCCACGGGGTCGAGCCGATCTGCCGGCTGCTGCCGATCGCCCCGTCGACGTACTTCGAGCACGTTGCGCGCCGGCGCAATTCCGCGAAGCTGCCGGCGCGAGCCAAGCGGGACGCCGAGCTGCAGCCGCACATCCAGCGAGTCTGGCAGGAGAACTTCCAAGTCTACGGTGTGCGCAAGGTCTGGCGGCAGCTGCGGCGCGAGGGGATCGCGGTCGCCCGCTGCACCGTCGGCCGGCTGATGCGGGCGATGGGGCTTCGCGGTGTCGTTCGTGGCAAGGCGGTCCGCACGACGGTGAGCGACAAGGCGGCCCCGAGTCCACTCGACCGGGTGAACCGGGACTTCAAGGCGCCTAGGCCGAACGTCCTTTGGGTCGCCGACTTCACCTACGTCGCGACCTGCTCGGGCTTCGTCCACGTTGCCTTCGTCGTCGACGCCTTCGCGCGGCGGATCGTCGGCTGGCGGGTATCGCGAATGGCCACGGCCGGCTTCGTCCTCGACGCCCTCGAGCAGGCGCTGCACACCCGCCGGCCGGTGGAAGGCGGGTTGATCCACCACAGCGACCGCGGCGTCCAGTACGTCTCGATCACCTACACCGAGCGCCTCGCCGAGGCCGGCATAGCACCGTCGGTCGGCAGCGTCGGCGACAGCTACGACAACGCCCTGGCCGAGACCGTCATCGGTCTCTTCAAGACCGAGGTCATCCGAAGGCTCGGGCCCTGGCGCTCGCTCGAAGCGGTCGAACTCGCCACCCTGACGTGGATCGACTGGTTCAACCACCGGCGCCTGCTCGAGCCCATCGGATTCGTCCCACCGGCTGAGGCCGAAGCCGCGTTCTACAACCAGCTGGCAGGCACCAGCATGGCCGCGTAGAACTCAAACCAACCAGCCTCCGGCAAACCCGGCGCGGTTCAACCTTCGCGCCGCCATGACGAACCGCAAGGAGAAGCAGTCGCGGCTGGTGCCGATCGACCGGCTGTACCGGCTTGGCTTCGAGCTAATGGCGGAGGCACCAAGTATCCGGGGTAAACGTCGCGCCGCGGGGCGTTTCCGCGACGGATTGCTGGTCGCGATGCTGGCGGCCAATCCGGTGCGCCGAGCCAACATGGCCGGCTTGCGCCTCGGCGTCAGCATCGTTGAGCGCGGCGACAACTGGTGGCTCGATATCGGCGAGGACGAGACCAAGAATGGGCAGTCGAACGACCCACCGCTGCCCGACGAGCTGACGGAGCCGCTGCGGCGCTACCTCGACCGGTACCGGCCGGTCCTCCTGGGGCGCGGCGTCAGCGATCGCCTCTGAATCACCCAGGACGGGACTTGGATGCGCCCCCACGCGGTCCGCAACCAGATCAATCGCTTGAGCCAAGCGAAGCTAGGAGTGGCGGTCAACCCACATCTGTTCCGGCACTGCGAGGCGACCAGCATTGCCGTGGAGGACCCGAAGCACGTGATGATCATCAAGAGCGTGCTCGCCCATCGCAGCCTTGCCACCGGGGAAAAGTACTACAATCTGACCGGCAGCATCGACGCCAACCGCCGGCACCAGGTCGTGATGCGCCGGGCCGGCGACCGGCCCGAGCCACGGCGGCGGAGACGGGGGATAGGATGATGCGCGCGGTCGCCTATGCCCGCTACAGCTCGGACCAGCAGAGTGCGGCCTCGATCGAGGACCAGGTCGAGGTCTGCCGGCGCTACATCGACGGGCACGGCTGGACCGTGGTGGGACGTACGAGGACCGGGCGCTCTCCGGCGGCAGTGCCGCCCGGCCTGGCTTCCAGGCGCTGCTGGCCGACGCCGAGCGGAGGGTGTTTCGACGTTGTCGTCTGCGAGGCGGTCGACCGTCTGGGGCGCAAGCTCGCCGACGTCGCCGCCCTGCACGACCGGCTGGAGTTCCGTCGCATCGCCGTGCACGCCGTGAACATGCGTGGTCACCACCATGCATGTCGGCCTGCTCGGCACCATGGCGCAGCTCTATCTCTCCGACCTGAAGGAGAAGACCCGGCGCGGGCTGCTGGGGCGGGTGCTGCAGGGCAGGGCCGCCGGCGGCCGGGCCTATGGCTACCGCACGATCGCAGGCGACACCGGTGCGCGGCGGATCGAAGAGGTCGAAGCCGAGGTGGTGCAGCGGATCTTCAAGCTCTACGCCGCCGGCACCAGCCCCAATGCGATCGCGCGGCGGCTCAACGGCGAGGACGTGCCGGGACCGGACGGCCGGGAATGGCGCGACAGCACGCTTGCCGGGCAGCGCGACCGCGGCACCGGGCTGCTCAACAACGAGCTCTACATCGGCCAGCTGGTCTGGAACCGGTGCAGCTACGTCAAGGACCCGCGCAGCGGCAAGCGGCTGGCCCGCCCCAACCCGCCGGAGACGTGGGAGCGGGTGGCGGTGCC